>JAEQMT010000038.1 GCA_016722945.1 Desulfofustis sp. PB-SRB1
ATGGGTGGGATGCGGTGTGCTGGTATGAGGTCCGGGCAGCATGCCGGCAAGTCTGAGTACCTTCATCAAACACTGTACCCGTTTACGGTTGACCTGATACCCAGCATCACGCAACGATAAGACCATTCACCATTCTCCTTCTGCCGTAAAAGGGGCGGCGGGTGTGCCCGATATGCCTGGGCAACTTCGTTCGTCGTCTGCACCTTGCGGCTCGCCTCGAGGCCAACCTTCGCCTTGAATGGTGCGGTGTACGTCCTGCGCCTTGTTTCTGTCATTTTTCAGTATCCCCGTTATGGTGAGAAAAACACCTTACATTGCTGTCCCCTGTTTGGGGGTCCACTATCCCGAGCCGCCGCCGGGCATAATCCGGTATGTGCACACGTAGACGCTGCTCTCACACCTGCCACCGAACTGAGCGCACCACTGGTTATGACTCCCCTCACACCACACGGCATCATTACTCACGAGTGGCGCCGCGATGTATGGGCATGCCTTGCTCATGGTGTCTTGTGATCCGGCGCCTTTTCTTCACCGGCGCCCGGTTCCGGGGTGTATCGCTCTGATCAGAAGTTTTTCCCCGCGCCGCGGTTAATCGATAACTCTCAACATTGAGCTCAAGGATAATGCTATGGTGCACCAGCCGGTCGATGGCCGCGGCCGTCGTCATCGGATCTTTAAAAATCTTTTCCCACTGCGAGAACGGCAGATTGCTGGTAAGCATCACCGAGGCCCGCTCGTACCGATCGGCAAGCAGGGTAAACAATACTTCCATCTCGTCTCTGCTGTGCTGGATATAGCCGATATCATCAATCACTATGGCATCGTAACAGCCAAGCTTGTTGATCAGCTTATGCAACTCCAGATCCCGCTTGGCCACCAGCAGCCGCTGCACCAGCAGACTGCAGGGGATAAAGAGAATCCGTCTGCCCTGTTCAATGAGCTCCCGGGCAATGGCACACAGCAGGTGGGTCTTGCCGCTGCCGGATTGCCGAAGGCAAGCACATTCTCATGACGCGCTAAAAATGATCCTTCCAGAAGCACCGGCACCACCGCGTTGACTTTGGCCGGCAGGCGTGAGCGGTCAAACGAGGTGAGATTCTTTTCCGCCGGCAGTTTCGACTCCCGCAGATATCTGGCGATACGGTTGTGGGTGCTCACATTCGCGGTGTATCAATTCGTTGAGATAGCTCTCATAACTCAATGATTCCCGGCGGGCAAGCGCGGCTTCATCCCGGTAGCACGACTTGACCATGCTCAGGTGCAATTGTTTGAGCGAGCGATCGAGCTGTTTGTCTACCGCCTCAGTACCTGGTTTCATGTGCGCGCCCGGGTATGTGCAAGCAATTGATCGTAGCCGTGCAACGACACGGCGGCGACTTCCACGGAGGGCATCGGAGCTGGGCGGTACGCTCCTGAAGATGCTTTGCAACAACCGGTGCACTGATCGTGGTGATCATCGAGCAGCGTTTGCAGAACGTCATCACGGCGGCCTCGTTTTCTCTGGCCGCAAGGTGCAGGATCTGTAAATATTCTCGCGACGCTTTGGTTGCTGCTGCGTACCAAGTGCATCATAGACCATCCGGAAACGGCTGGTGGGAAACAGGTCGTCGCGAAAACGATACGCCGCAAACGCACCAGGCTTACGGATCAGCCAGTCGATCATATGTCGGTAGTCGATACGGTGCCGATCAGAGCCACGCAGGCGGGCGATAGTCTCTAGTGACGCTGGCCGTACCACACTTCGAGCCGTTCGGCATACAGCCGTATGCATACCCGCTCACCCACCAGACGGCTGGGTACCGAGTATACTTTGTGCTTTACCCGGATGGTGCTGCTCGGACCAACCCTGACCACGAGCTTCGTACATGAATCCATGCGGGTCGGCGGCAGTGCTTTGAGCACTTTCACCTCTTGCCTGAAGCGCTCGGTGCGGCCACTGTTGAGCTGGGAAAACAGCTTCGTGAGAAACTCCTCATAGGCTGCACGAGTGGCAAAGTCGCGGCTCCCCCGGAGCATCAACGCTTGATCCACCGCATCCTTAAACCGGTAGTGGCGCTGCTCGACATCGCCGTTCTCATGGGCACACCTACTATTGATGCGCCGTCCGATGAGCCCGTAATGATCTAATAATCCTTGATACATCCGAGTGAATTGCTCGGGATTATCCGGCTTATTGACCGCCGCCGTAAGACGATCAGTTTGATGCGCCTGGGGAACGCCCCCCAGCGTCCACAAAGCATGTTGCAATCCTCACTGAGGCTCTCGAAGCTCTCGGAAAAACAGATCGTGCCCGTTTCCCAGTTCGAGTAACTCAACACGTAATGATAAATCAGATGGTTGAACGGCTGGCCGGCGATCGTCACACCCCAGTGAATTCATGCAGGTGAAATCGGATTGGCTCAAAAGGCCGGGGTGGTGCGTCTGGGGAAAATAGATCTCTTTGCTGGGGCCTTTGGTTGCCCGCCAGAACTTCATCTTACGTTGAAAGGCGTAACTGGCCGTCACTGAATCTGCCGGGATCACTTCTTTGCAAATGATCAAACAGCGTCTTTGCCTTCAGGCCGGGATTAATCTCCAGAAATCCTTCGACCGCACCCCATACCTCTTCAAAGGGGTCATCCCTGGTGCGCCACTCTCGTACCCGCGCCGCCTTGATTTCACTGGGGAGTGTGTCCAGGGCACGGTATTTCCGTGCCGTTTTAGGATCCATACCTGCTTGTGCCGCCGCTGTCTCCAGACTGGCATCTTGGTGTAATTCCCTTTTCAATTTCTTCACCTGGTTGTCTGTGATCATTCAAATCCTCCTTCCGTGGATTTGAATAATCTAACCTCGTTTAACCGGGAATTTTAATTGTCGTTACTCGGGAATTATAATTGTCGCTCATCAGTGGAGGCGACAACTACTCTGACACAGGGGGCTATCAACCTGAGTTCCCGGAAAGATATAACGAGGAAGTACAACTAAGCCTATGAAAAAGTGATAAATAAGGACGATTTCCCTTGCCATTATTCTCGTTACATGTATAATAGTGTAACGAGGAACAAGGAGGGGAAATCGCCATGGCAGCCATCGTCTATCAAACGAACAAGAAAACAGGTATCACCTACGCTTACGAGTCAGTTTCTCACTGGGATAAGCAAAAGCAACAATCCCGGGCAAAGCGCAAATGTATTGGCAGGGTTGATCCGCAAACCCACAAGATTGTTCCGACCCGGAAAAGAAAGGCACCGACAGTCGAGCCGAAAGGTAAACGAGGACCCGTGCCATCGATCAAGACGACAAGGAGCTTTTTCGGAGCAACATACTTGTTTGACCACATTGGCAAACTGATGGGAGTAACCGATGATTTGAAGACCTGTTTTCCGCATTCTTACAAGCACCTACTCTCGATTGCTTACTACTTGATCCTTGAAGACAGGAATCCCTTAAGTCGTTTTCCCCACTGGGCGACACTGCATCATCACCGCTGGTGAAGTTATTGCTTCCCAGAGGAGCAGTGAGCTTTTTGCCTCTATCAGCGAGGAAGCGAGACAACGTTTTTTCAAACTCCAAGGCAAGCGCCAGGTGGAGCGGGAATACCTGGTCTATGACAGCACCTCTATTTCCAGCTACTCAAAATGTTTGAAGCAGGTGCGTTATGGCAAGAACAAGGACCATGAACATCTTCCCCAGATCAACGTGAGCATGGTATTCGGGCAGCAGTCGCGTCTGCCGTTTTATTACCGGAAACTCACCGGGAACATTGTTGATGTAAAAACGCTAAAAAAGCTGCTGGGAGACATGAATGCATTGGGATACAAGAAGATCAAGGTTGTCTTGGATCGGGGCTTTTTCAGTGCCTCTAACGTGAACGAGTTGTACAAGCACCATATGAAGTTTCTCATTGCCGGCAAGCTGTCGTTGAAAACTGGTGCGAACGCATGTGGATAGCGTGCGGGAGACGATGAGAAATTGGGTTCACTACGATCAAACATACCAACTGTACGCGTATTGCTTGCCGATTACCTGGAACTATGTTCAGGACCGCCCCTACAAGGCGATACTATCAGAGCGGATCGGTAGAATGTATCTCCACCTGTATTTTTCTCCAGACTTAGCACTTGAAAATGAAAAAGCCTTTAACAACCGATTGGCTCAATTGCAGGAAGAACTCGTCAGTGGAACGCGCCACCCGGATCATGAGAAGCAGTATGACAAGTATTTTGAGGTAAAAACGACACCGGTACGAGGAACACGAGTAATAGCCAAAGAGGAAACACTGGCAGAGGCAAAACGGTACTATGGCTATTTTGCTCTGTTGAGCAACGATGTTAAAAACGCGGTGGAGGCGCTTGAGATTTATCGGAACAAAGATCTGGTGGAGAAAGCATTTGAGAATTTGAAGGAGCGACTTAATCTGCGCAGGCTGGCTGTGTCTTCAGAGCAAAGCTTGGATGGCAAGCTTTTTGTTCAGTTTGTCGCCCTTATTTACCTGTCTTATATCACCAAAAAAATGCAGGATGAGAAATTGTTCAAAGACTTTACCATGCATGAAGTTCTGGATGAGTTGGATGTGATTGAATGTTTTGAGCGTCCTGGTAAGCGACTTGAAGTTGGCGAGATGACGATTCGGCAAAAAGAACTCTATGCTAAGCTAGGCGTCGAGCCGCCTGCCTCGTTACAATAACTCGGGAATTCAGGTTTCAAGATCTATCCTTAAAGAAATTGCACAATGGTCGTTTCATCCGACCTCTTTGTTGCCAAAAAATGTTAACTCTAAAATATTTGGTAAATGTACGCAGTGAAATTTTTCTAGCGCCTCAATCTTGAACGACAATTCTCATTCTTTAAAGTTTTCCACTGTAATTTCACTTTCATAAATTTTATTAATTTTATAGTTAAAGTATAAGGCAGTAAAAAAGAAAGTAAAAAATCCGTGAAATCATGTCACACTACCCTTAGTTGAGCTTAAAAGATTGTGAATTCTTTTTCTCGCCATAAATGCCAAAATAATAGTAAAAAGGCCAAAAACTCTATCTAATTGATCACTGATTATCGAAATAATATGAGTTTCATCAAGCATGATATATGGGATAATTAGAATAACTGAACTATATGCTAATATCAACAAAACATAAACGAAGCTTACTGACAATCTATATCCTTCATCCAGATAGTTATTTAGAATTATTGTTTGCCTTTTTATGTAGTGGGCAAGATAGATTCCTAAAGTAATGAATGATAAAAAAATAAAAGCAAAGTACTTTGCTTCTTTAGGTCAGAGATGACTGAAATATTTTGAGGATCGATTGCTAGATTAGCTTGCGGTGCTGCGTAAATGTTATCTTCTGTCATAAACATTCTCCATAGCTTATTGTACAAGTTGGATGGCTCAACTGCGGTCCGAACCGCTGGTAATTGAAAGCTCTAATCCATGTTCGTTATGATCAACAAACAACCGTGTACCATCCGTGAATTCGATCCCGACTTCTTTCTCACGGTGACGCCATACCGTTTTAACAGTTTTCCCTTTGAGTAATTTTTCAGTATGTTTCACTTCCTTTTCAATATCTGTGTTCATTATGTTAACTTTATCTTGCTGTTAAGGAATTCATCGGATGGATCGAATAGAAGGCTTCAAAAGTGCTTTTAAGTTCTTGCCAGTGGTGTCCCAGAGTCAGCATTGCCAAGATAGAATAAAATTGTAAATGCGTGAGGAGCGAACTTTATAACGATAGCCGCATATCAGATGGTTTCCAGGTAAGCGACAACCTCTTTCTCAATTTGTTCTGCTGTTTCCTCACGTTCCTGGCATTTATGCGCCCATGAACGTCCTGGATGCAAAGTATCCCATCGGGATCTAAATTGTTGATACCGTCCTTTTCCGGGGTCGTGATTTCCAAATCCATCTACTACTTTGTTCCAGATCGGCGAAAACTTCGCGATCAGGAGCGCTTCGCCAAGTGGTATCCATATGTCATCCACGACAAGATAGCGACATTGAAAACTTCTGATATCCAAATTTGAAGCCTGTTTGATGCTTTCCGTATGTTCCTTTAGACGCCTATAAAGGGCTAGTCCTGGATCTATGTTTAAGCCGAAATTGCCCTTTCGAGCGCCTGGCGGAACAGCCTTTCCCACGTAAATTGGGATTTCATTTACGCCAAGGCGTTGGTAAGGCTGATGATCCCCGACATAGTAAATGGCATAAATACCAGCTCCAATGAATTGCTCGATTTTTTCGAGGTGTATTTTACCACGTTCCAATAAGGCATCCGCGACACTGGCACCCAGATTATTTTTGTCCAATGGATTATATGGGATTTCGTTCTTCATACGGCAATATTCGATATCTTTCGTCTCATTTCCGACTCCTTGGCCTTTAGCAACTGACCCGCCACACTCGCGCCAACAATGCGAGCCAGGACTAAAGGTACGGCATTCCCAAGCTGTCTCATGGTTTCAGTCCATGAACCATGAAATTTATAACCGTCCGGAAACGTTTGTAGACGTGCTGATTCCCTGATGGTAAAGTATCGGACAGATCCATCTAAATCCACCATCATATTTTCTCCACCCGGCACGCCATGGTCCCCTGCCTTCAGCGTCTTGGCTGGAAAATCCATCGGACTGCCGGTATGCCCCGGATAGACTCTGGCACCTGCCTGAAAAATATGGTCATGATAAAAATGATTGTTGGCCTCTTTTGATAATGGGTACGGCAAATCATGAAGCGCATCTCTTACCGTCTTCCAAGGCTTGAGTGGTGGTGTAAAAAGGTTTGTTTGTTTGAATTTACGAACCCTTTTGGCGTACCGAGCCGGAATTTCGGGACGTTGCTTGCGGGAAATTTCGTGACGTTCCCAGTAATCGCCGGATAACCATTGCTCTTTCAACAGAGAATCGAAGGAATGCGTTTCTTCGGGGAAAGACCATTCTTGGTTTAGATCGCTTCGAAAGCCAACTATGAAAACTCTCTCGCGGTTTTGTGGTACACCATAATTGGCCGCATTCAATAGGCGCGCAATTACATTGTAGGCCAATCCATCTTCTCTCCCACTTGTTTTCCGGCGTTCAAGCCTTGCCAAATGTCCCAGCCAGTCTTCGTCCTTATTTCTCACGATTCCGGGGTAGGATAATTGGAGCATTATATATTGAAAATAGTTTGCAAAAGATGTTCTTGAAATGCCCTTCACATTCTCAAAGATGAAAGCTCTCGGGGCCAGTTTTCGAACTGCCTCAACGGCAATGGGAAACATGTCTCTTCTATCCCTAAACGCTTTATGCTTTCCACCCAATGAGAAAGGTTGACAAGGAGGACCCCCTGAAACCAAATCAATTTCCGAGGCAATTGAGGAAAAATCAAATTGTCTTGCGTCTCCCTCGAATATATTCCAATCCTTTACCAAAGGATATCCACGTGATTTGTTTTCCCTTAGGGTGTCGCAGGCCCATTTGTCCCATTCAATTACCGTTTCAGGTTCAAATCCAGACAGACCTAATCCCATGCCCAGGCCTCCAGCGCCGGCAAAAAGCTCAACCGATTTCATTTTTCTTTCTCTCCTAAGAATTCGGTTATACGTTTTTCTAACTTATCCGTATTTTGAAGCTCACATTCCCAAATGACAAGAAATTTCCACCCCATCAATCTAAGTTTCTCTTGATTTATCTTGTCACGCTCCTTGTTCCCTTCCAGCTTCGGCAACCAAAAAGTGCGCTTCGAGCGTGGTTGGCGGTATTGTCGACAACCGTGCTGGTGCCAAAAGCAACCATGAACAAAAACTACCTTTTTTCTAGGCCGAAAAACTAAATCAGGGTGACCCGGCAAATCTTTCGAATGTAGGCGGTATCGATACCCCATTCCGTGAATCAGCCTTCTCACAATCATTTCCGGTTTCGTATCGGCGTTTCGGATGAGAGACATACGTTCGCTTCTCTCCGCCGGTGTTAGCGGGTCATAGCTTTGCATGATCCTATCTCCAACACCTAACACTTGAGTTGACGTGCCAACTGGGTTAATCATGGCAGTGGCAACTGCTGATTATTTGGGCGTTCCGCATGTCCAACGATTGGTTTTCGCGGCGCAGCTGAGCAAACCGATCATTGGGTCACGGCAACACGTCCTTTTGCGGCACGGAGCGGCGTAAACCACTTATTACCTGCGTTATGCCCTGATAACATAATAAATGAGTTAATGATGCAATTTTCCTTGATAATTGCATGTGCTCTTGGGTTGTTACAATCAGCACCGGCCTATTCTTCAATGCCCCATTATAACTCCAACAACCCTACAGGATATGGTTCGGCGGAGCAAGCAGAAACTCTTTGATGGAGTGGTTGCATATATATGCATTAGCCACTGCTTCCGGGAACCTTGAAAATGGTCAAACGGCGCAAAAGACAGAAAAGGCGGTCACGCATGCACCCATGCATCGCGTAACCGCCTGACTATATTCAGAACTCTTTACTTCTGGGAAGTTTAGGTGACACTCAAGTTAGCTTTTTAACAAACTAATTTCCCCTTTCATAGACAAGCCGCATTCCGGTTCCGGGATAAATCATCTCAGAATCGTTGAGCTGATCAAAGAGACCTTGCAATGATCTATTAGCTGCTGGTCTAGACGCGGAGTGAACCCGTATTCGAAGTATTTTATTATCAACATCAGGAAAGATATCCGCTTCGGTCATAAACAAATCCTGGAGCAATCGTCTGGCTGCCGGTGTATCTACGGTAGGCCCTTTCAACATAGTAGCCATTGCAGTCTCCGCTCGGTATGCGATCATTTTAACCGTATCCAGCAGCCGCTTACGGCCGGGAACTAATTGCTGGAATGCTTCAGTCCCTTCAAGGGCATCCCAGGTGATATAGTGTGGTGTTTTTTTGAGTTTGGCTTTGCGTTCCCCAATCTCATGCTCAAGATGCTGAATTTGCTCCAACAGATCAGCTTTTTTTCGTATCCAATTGCGGTATCTTTTGGTGTCTTCTGCAGCCTTTGGATGTATCGTCATTTCGGCAAAACGAGCCTGACGGTATCGAAGTTTACTTACCAGAGAATGTTTCTGTTTCGTCAAATCCCTCCAGGTCGGATTGATCACTTTTTCATCAGTGGGTAAATCGTCGACGCCATATTCCGCAAGCAGGTCTATGGCAAAGTGACGCATCATGTAACCGAAGAAGTTTTCCTGACACCACCGGCTAAACATCTGCGCCGCTAGCTGTATATGTGGTAAGGCATAGGCCGTACTGATCAGGCTGGTTTGGTGACCGGAATCGGTCAACTTTCGAACCTCACGCATCCAAACGGCATCTTTGCCGGAGCCGACCAGGCTTCCCATTTCTGCAAGACGCATAGTGAGTGTTTCTCCTTGCGGCATGGTAACCTCTTGCTCATCAAACCATTCTTCCGGCCATGCACCGCCGGGGAATTTGTGATAGGTAATGCAGCTGATCCTGTATTCTCGCCACATGCGCTTAAAAAAGGCGGGACTGTATCCTTCACGGTCAAAAACAATGGTGATCCTGCCGAGGTGGGGATCTGCTTCTCGTTCCTCCGGGCTGGGCTGCCCAGGAACATCCCGCAACAGGCGGGGGATAATATCGCTTTCCAAAGTCGTGAGCATCCCCGGGTCGACAGTCTTTTCCACAACAAAGAAAGGATTGCCGACGGCATCGTTGACCCAGTAATCACAAACACCGCGAAGACAAAGACGGTCTCGGGATACGTATTTTCTCGGTAATTTTGTTTTGTTGCCATGATATACCCGCACATGGCCGTCAATATAAAGTGTGCCGGCAGCTTCGGGGTCGGCCTCCATCCACTGCCGGCTGAGATGTGCACCCCATTTTTCAGCCGAATCATCCAGACTGAGTTGGTCCAATTTCTCTCGTAGACAGCGAACCTCCGGTACACGATCCAGCCCGACCAACTTGCCGAACTCCCCGGGAGAATATCCACGCAGTTGCTCAACTGTTTTGATCCGGCACAACGACATAAAAGCGAGTAACAAAAGAATATGTACGCTGCGATAATATCCTTTTACCTCACCCAGCAGGGATTGAGCACCTTGAAGCAGACCGTTTGCAAGCAGTGCGGGAAGGCCGCAAAGAACTCCACCTTTAGGCACATCCAGGCAGGGCTCAAAACGGATAATTGCTCCGCTACTTTCCCCAAAGGCAGCAGCGAGACGATCATCTACTCTGGTACAGGCTGTCCCCAATTGCTCCGCGGCTTTGGTATCTAACGTATCACGGGATGATTTGGTTGAAACTGCAGGTGCGGGGGTGGGTTCTTTGAGCCGCCCGTCATTTATTGCTTTTCGGAGAGTGTCATATTTCACCCCAAGTTCTTTGGCGACTTCTGATCTGCTGTGGTGTTCGTCTAGTAACGATTGTGCCTTCGCAAGAACAGGCGGAGTGAGTACTGTCCCGCCTTGGCGGGCTGGACGAGGCTTGAAAAAACCTTCCACTCCTTCTTGACGAAGTTTGTTGACGGCTCGGATTACGTTTCTTTTAGGTACTCCGAAGGTTCGTATGATATCGACTTGCCGGCATCCTCCTGATTCAATAAGCTGGGCAGTAACGAGCCTGAACATACGTCGGTCATCAGCTCGATGTGAATAAACAGGGTGACCTCCCAAAAAATAGGTCCACTGCTGATCATCACGCCAAACTCCGACACGGCTGTTGATTTCTGTAGCGCCCATCGGAATACATGGTAAAATAATTTGCTGTTTCGTGGCACCTTCCTCCTCTTTGTTTTTTGGTAATTTCTATGAGAAAGGTGCCATTTTTCTTTTCCTTGGGCAAGTGTTTAGGTTCTGAGATTGTTCGGTGTTTTTCCCTTTGCATTTAAGGCAGTTGAGTCATAAACCCTGATATTAGGTTCAGAGCCCAGATCAAGAGTCCTGATATTGGCGCGCCCGGCAGGATTCGAACCTGCGACCCACGGCTTAGAAGGCCGTTGCTCTATCCAGCTGAGCTACGGGCGCGTGCGTATAACGGTAATGGGAAGCTCACCACTTCCGGCGCTATCTTACCAAAAAAGGGGGTTCAATCAATGATATTCGTAATGTCTCTGAGTTGGCCGGTGCGGAGCCAGGGGGCATCGGCGAGACGGTGCACCCAAGTGGCGAAGAAGTGTGATGCGAGAAATTGTTCGCTCAGCGTTGCTCCTCATCTTCTGATACCCGTTTCCAGACCGGCCCGTTGGCCGTGTCGATCACCGCGATGCCACGTTCGGCAAGCTCGTTGCGGGCATGATCGGCGGTCTGCCAGTCCTGCTCGACGCGGGCTTTTTCGCGAAGTTGGATGAGGGCATCGATCTCCGGCTCCAGCGGGCAGCCCTGCAACTTAAAAATGTTGAGTACCTGATTGAGGTGTTTGAGCCGTTCCAGGATATAGTTTTTCTGATCCCGGTCCAGATGGTTCATCTGCAGGATGGGATTGGTCTTCTTGATAAAGGTATAGAGCGCCGCCATCGCCTGAGAGACGTTGAGATCATCGTCCAGGGCGGCGAAAAACTGTTTTTCCATGGCCGACACATAGGCGGCGATCTGGGGGTGCGGCCGGCCCGGCGGCAGGCACAGGAGTTTGCAGGTAAATTCATCAAACCTGTTGAGCGCGGTGCGCACCGTCTGCAACCGCCGCAACGAAAAGTTGATGGGCTTGCGGTAATGCACCGAGAGCAGTAGAAAGCGAACCTCTCTGCCGGTGAATCCCAGGGCCAGCAGATCTTTGAGGGTAACCGCATTGCCGTTTTCGGAACTCATTTTCTTGCCGTCCACCAGCAGCAGCTCCGAATGCAGCCAGTAATTGGCCAGCGGTTTGCCGGTGAGCGCCTCGGCAATGGCAACCTCGTTTTCATGGTGGGGAAAAATCAGATCACGGCTGGCGGTATGAATGTCGAGGGTCTCACCTAAGAAACCGGTGGCCATGGTGGAGCACTCCACATGCCAGCTGGGCCGGACATTGCCCCAGTCGGTTTCATAGAAAATGCCGTTTTTGAGCTCAGCCAGCGTTGAACGCTTGAGCAGGGTAAAATCGCGCGGGTTGTCCTTTTCGTAATTATCCAGATCTACCGTCTTGCCCACCTGAATCTTAGACAGATCAATGCCCGAAAGCCTGCCGTAACGGGGAAATTTTGAGATATCAAAATAGATGGAGCCGTGCTTCTCATAGGCAAACCCCTTGTGCAGCAGCTGGTGGGCGATTTCGATCATCTCGCCGACATGCTCGGAGGCCTTGGGATAGGCGGTCGCCGGTTTGACCCCCAGAGTCTGCATATCAGAGTGAAACGAGTCGATAAAGCGGCCGGTAAATTCGGCCAGCGGCTGTCCGGCCCGCTGGGCGCCCTGGATGGTATTGTCATCAAGATCGGTAAAATTCATATAGGAGGCAACGTCAAAGCCGCGCGCCTCCAGGAAACGGATGATCAGATCGGCGACCACGAAGCGGCGACAGTGGGAGAGATTGGCCGGCTCATACGCGGTGGGCCCGCACGCGTAAAAGGTGATCTTTCTCTCATCCCGGGGAGTGAAAACCTCTTTTTTCTTGGTAATGGTGTTGAAAAACCGGATCGGCGGCTGTTTCTCCTCGGTGACCGACTGACCCTCGTTAAACAGCACGGTGCTGAGATATCGTTCCCCGCCATCGGGCAACAGGGTGACGATGAGGCCCTCGGTCAACCCATGAGCGTACTTGAGGGCGGCGTGCATGGCCGCGCCACTGCTCATCCCCACCATAATGCCTTCGTGGCGGGCCAGGGCGCGGGCGGTGGTGAAGGCGTCGTCATCTTCGATGGGAACGATGTGGTCGGGCCGGGATTTATCGAATATGCCGGGTTTGTAGGACTCCTTCATGTTCTTGAGGCCCTGAATGTGGTGGCCCATGAGCGGCTCCACCGCGATAACCTGAACATGGGGTTGAAACTCCCTGAACCAGGCGCATAAGCCCATCACCGTTCCGGAGGTGCCGAGGGTCGCCACCACATGGGTTACCGCCCCCTCGGTCTGGGCCCATATTTCCGGGGCGGTGGCGTGGTAATGGGCCTGCCAGTTGGCCTCGTTGTTGAACTGATCGGTAAGAAAGTAGCGATCGGGGTATTCCAGAGCCAGGGCATAACATTTTTCAATGGCCCCGTCGGTGGCCCGGGCGGCGGGGGTGAGCAGGATTTCGGCGCCATACGCCTGCATGATCCGGCGCCGCTCAATGGAAGCGGATTCGGGCATTACCAGGGTGCAGCGATACCCCTTGGCGGCGCACACCATGGCCAGACCGATACCGGTGTTGCCGCTGGTCGCCTCCAGGACGATTTTATCGCGGGTGAGGGTGCCGTCGCGTTCGCCCGCTTCGATCATCGACAACGAGATGCGCTCCTTCACCGATCCGCCGGGATTGCGCGATTCGATCTTGCCCACCATGGTTACCGCTTTGTTCGTGTTGAGCCGGTTAATCCGCACCAGCGGGGTATTGCCGATAACGGAGAGGATATCGGGGTAAATCATGGGTGCTATCCTTGCCGGGACAATTGCGAGGCCAGCCACAAACGGGTCAGCATTGCCCGCATGGACTCATTTTCAATAGCCGCCACCATATTAGAAAATCGCTCAATCTGCTCCGGCGGCAGGGGTTTTAAGTGTTCGTCGAGGTTGGTTTTTTTGTCTGGTGCAAAAGGCTTCTCCGCCACCATGAAACGCAAATCGCTGAAACTGTGGCCACATCGGTTGATCCGCACCAGCAGCTCTGGTTTGCGATAGTGCATAAGCTGCATCCAGGCGGAGTTTTCCACCTCCAGCCATAACACCGAACCCGCCACCCTGCGTGGCCGGACATGGTGTGCCACATCGGGCTCCATCACCACCTCCCAACACTGGAAAATGCGATATTTATCCAGCTTTTTGCGCCACCCCTTGGCATCGATGAGCCCCGGCAAACATGCGGCTAATGGCGAGGTTTCCTGCTTTTTTCGTGAACGGTGCATAGCATTGGTCTCCACGGACTCTTGTAACGCGTTCACCTAGCCATGGCAAGCACACCACCATAAAAAAAGCCCGCTTACCTCGAGAGGTAAGCGGGCTTGCTCCGCCGGGAGGGGTTGGCAGAAGCACCTAGTAGACTCTGAGGTATTTATCGAGCTCCCATTCGGTAACGACGCAGCGATACTCGTCCCACTCGGCCTCCTTGGCCTCCACATATTTTGTGAAAATATGCTCTCCAAGGGTCTCTTTCGACAATGGATTCGCCTTGAACTCATCAATGGCTTCACTGAGGCTGCCGGGCAGTACGGTGATACCCTCGGCCGCCATGGTAGCGCCGTCCATCTCGAAGATATCTTTGTCCACCGGCGGCGGCGCCGTCAGATCGTTTTTGATCCCGTCAAGCCCGGCATTGAGCATCATGGCAAGGGCGAGATAGGGGTTGGTGCTGGGATCGGGGCAACGCACCTCAGTTCTCGTGGAAAGTCCGCGGGCCGCCGGAATGCGCACCAGGGCGGAACGGTTGGAGGCCGACCAGGCAGCGTAGACCGGCGCCTCATAGCCGGGAACCAGCCGCTTGTAAGAGTTGACCAGCGGGTTGGTTACCGCCACGAAACTGCGGGCATTTTTGAGAACACCGGCAATATACTTATAGGCCACACTGGAAAGCTGCAGATCGCCGCCTTCATCAAAAAAGGCGTTGGTGCCGTCCAGGTTAAAGAGTGACTGGTTGGTATGCATACCGGAACCGTTGATTCCGAAGATCGGCTTGGGCATGAAGGTGGCGTGCAGGCCGTACTTGGCGGCAATCGATTTAACCGCCCACTTAAAGGTAACGATGTTGTCGGCGGCGCCCAGTGCATCGGCATACTTGAAGTTTATTTCATGCTGCCCCTCGGCCACCTCATGGTGGGACGCCTCGATCTCGAAATTCATCATCTCCAGGGTCTCGATGATCTCACGCCGGCAGTCATTGGCCTTGTCTTCGGGATCGAGCGAGAAGTATCCGGCCACATCCTGGGTCATGGTGGACGGCATCCCGTCCTCGTCATACTCAAAGAGGAAGAATTCCGCTTCAGCGCCGACGTTCATGGTATAGCCCATATCACGGGCCTCGGCCAACACCCGCTGCAGGTTCACCCGCGGGCACCCCTCAAACGGGGTCACCCCGTCGGACTTGTAGACATCACACACCAACCGGGCCGCGGCCACCCCCTGTTTGTTACGCCAGGGCAGTACCACAAAGGTGGAATAGTCGGGCTTGAGGTACATGTCCGATTCGTTGATGCGGACAAATCCGTCAATGGATGAGCCGTCAAACATGATTTTACCGTCCAGCGCCTTTTCGATCTGGCTGCGCGGAATCGCCACGTTTTTCATAAAGCCGAAAATATCGACGAACTGCAGACGGAAGAAATGAATGTTTTCTTCCTGAATGGTTTTCATGATGTCGTCTCTGGTCATCTCCTTCTTCTCCTTGCTTATTGTTAGATTGAAATACCACACCTGATTGTAATGCAAACCAGCACTACACCCATTAACAACTCATTACAAATAACGCAAGCGTAAAATTCAAAAAAGTATATATATTACAAAATTGTTATATCGTGATGGTTTCGTCGGCCACGACCTGAAGCAGGATATCCCGGATTTTTCTCTGCGCCGTGGGCTGTTCTAGGCGCTCCCCCCCCGCATCAAGCACGTAGAAGACATCGATCAACTGCTCCACCTCGGTGGCGATAAGCGCCTTGTGGATATGTATACCCATATCGGCAAGGGTTTGGGTGATTCGATAGAGCTGACCGGGGAAATCGGCGGCATATACCTCGATGACGCTGTATTGGGAAGATGACTCGTTGTCAATTACCACCTCGGTCTTGTATGCACCCGTCAACTCGGAGTGGTGGCCATAATCACGCGCCAGTTTTTCGTGAAGCCGGTAACCAAGCCCCAGCCGATGGTTCACCGCCAAGTCAAGATCAGCCTCGATGGCCCGCCAGTCATATTCTTCAAAGAGCCGCCCGTTGACCGGCCGCACATCAAGCATATCAACAGCGGTGCCGTCCGGCCAGGTGAAGATCTTGGCGTTGATTGCAATGAGATTGTGCAGGGTGAGCACGCCGCATATTTTTGCCAGCAACCCCTGCTTATCCGGCGCCATTACCAGCACCGACCATGTTTCACCATCCGCCACCGCCCGCAGCAGCGACTTCTGCCTGATGCGCCGATGTTCATCACGATGGTAGCGAAGATGAGTGACGATAGTGGCGGGATCAAAAGAACTCAGATAATCATCCGGCAGCAGTCTCACCGCTATCTTCAGATCATTTTCATCGCCAAGCTCGGCAAGCAGCGTGGTGCGCATCAGTTCAGCGTCAACTGCCACTTGATCACCTGCTGCCGGTTCGGCTGCGGCGAGATGCTCCGGCTGAGAGAATATCGCCGCCACTTTCGTGTAGAACTCATCGATAAGTTGTGATTTCCAGGCGGACCAGGCGGAGGGTCCGGTTGCCCGGGAATCGGCCACGGAAAGCAGGTAGAGCATCGCCAACCGCTCTTCATCACCGATAATCGCACCACATTGAGCGATAAAGTCGCCATCGCCCAGATCACGCCTGAGTGCATTTTCCGGAACGAAGAGGTGATAGCGGATACAAAAGCTCAGCAGTTCGCTCTCACTTTCAGAAAAGCCCATCCGCCTTCCAGCCTCCTCGGCCAGTTTGGCCCCGTATTCGGAGTGATCATGTCCTGAACGTTTGCCAATATCGTGGAGCAGGGCGGCGAGAAAGAGCGGTCGTCTGGCCGTTACCTTTTCATAGACATCGGCTCGTTCCCGGACCACCTGATGCAGGCTCTCCACCGCCTGGAGAAGATGCTGATCGACGGTGAAGACGTGGTAGATGTCATGCTGAGCCAGGGCTTTTATCCGGGCAAACTCCGGGATATAAGCCTCCAGCAGACCGGTATCGTTGAGCGCCTCCAATACCGGCAGCACTTCGACGCTTTCGAGCAAAACCGAGAAAAAAGCCCGCGCCATCCGGGGCGAAGCGCGCACCTTGGCGGTGATCAGCCCACGATGCTCACTCACCCTCGCCATCGTCCGGTAATGTGGCGCCAGACCGGTATGGGCGGCGGCCCGAAACACCCGCATCAACACATAGGGGCGAGCGCGAATCTGCTCTGTTGTGGCAATAAGATGGATCCGATTACCACGTATCTCGATACCCTTCTCAAAAGGCCGGGAAGGCGCCCGCACATCACTAGTCAAACCGACAACTTCCTGGGCGCGTTCAAAAAGCAGATCGGTGGTTACCGTGCTGGTTCGCAGATAGCCGTAGACATCGCGCATAAAGTGCTCCACCGCCAGCACCTGACCATCGTTGCGATAACCAAATGCTTCGGCAATCTCTTCCTGCAGCTCAAAAAACAGCTGGTCATTCTTGCGACCGCTCACGTAGTGCAACCTGTTTCGCACCCGCACCAGCATATCGTGGGCCTCACGAAAGCGTTGGCCTTCGGCGGGAAGCAACATCCCGGCGCCAATCAGGGCATCGATGTCGGTAAGCCCGAAGACGGCGGTTGCCGCCCACAGGGTTGATTGAATATCGCGCATGCCGCCCCGCGACTCCTTGATGTTGGGCTCCAGCATGTACCCGTGATTGCCGAATTTGGCCCGCCGCACGCGGGCGTGTTCGACCAGTTGACCAACGAACTGGGATCTCCTGCCGTCAATAAATCGGCCTCGGAACTCAGCCATCAGCTCAGCAAAGAGCGGACGCGAGCCGGCCACCAACCGGCCGTCGAGCAGGGCCACCTGAAAAATGAAATCACCCTCGGCATGGCTCAGCGATTCGGCTATCGTGCGTACTCCGTGGCCGATCTCATAGCCGGTATCCCACAAGGGGTACAAGATAGCATCGGCAACCCTCTGAACCTCATCGGCCAACCGCTCCTGATAGAGGATCATCACATCGATGTCGGAATAGGGAAAGAGCTCGCGCCGCCCGTATCCTCCCAACGCAACCACGGCAAGATCGGTGTTTTTGGTGGCACATGTCAGCGCCTCACAACACTCGACGATAAAATCATCCACGAGGTCGCTGTGCCGGGCGAGCAGCGCCGTCCCGCTCAGCCCGTCGGCCCAGAGCTGCTCCAGGGTCTGACGTTGGGTAGTAAGTGCCATGGCTTCTTATTGGGTGTATCGATTACCGGTTTTTCAGCATTCGGCAGCGCCGGTGCGAATCCCTACGGCGTGCTCTACCGGCTCCACGAAGATTTTACCGTCGCCGATGCGCCCGGTATTGGCGCTTTTAAGAATCGCGTTCACCACAAAAGCCGAGATATCATCAGTGACAACTACTTCGATTTTTATTTTCGGTATGAAGTCGATGGGATATTCAGCACCGCGATACAATTCCGTATGCCCCTTCTGACGCCCATAGCCTTTGACCTCGGTAACCGTCATGCCGCTGATGCCGGCATCGGTGAGGGCCTCTCTGACTTCCTCAAGCTTGAACGGTTTGATAATCGCTTCAACCTTCTTCATTGTTACTCCCTGCTGTTGTTCCCCAACACCACCTGCGCGATAGCAAGAGCATTTGTTTACAATATTGTAATTTATATTTTACAGTATTTCGGTAATATAACAAGATAGACAAACATGGCAACACCATTTTAGTGGTTTTGCGACCATTTCCGGGGGCCTCACCGATAATCTCAGACGGTTACACTTGATGAACTCGTAAAAACCTTGAATTTGCTTGCTGCCGTCATTCCCGCGAAAGCGGGAATCCAGTAATTTCAAATGATTATGGGTTTTGGCCCAACTCCACAATGACCGTAATTGGGTTTTTTACGACGCCATCAGGCTTGCAGGCTGCCGCTGAGGAGGCGGAAAGGGCGAGACTGGACAATTACGCGGCGGTGCGTATTCTTCTGGTGTCCGATTTTTTCCAAACCGAATCTTGCCTATCGAGTCACCACCCGATCCAGAGTCAACCGTGAGGGCCACATGCAACACCACTCCATGCAACAGATCCGAGCAGTTCCGTGCAGCGGACTCCTTTCTACTGCCGGTATGCTCATCTTCTGTTGTATGGCGCTATCTTTTACCGGTTGCTCCGTCCACACCGTCGACCCGAATCCCGAGCCGCCACTAGCCGTTCAGCCTGTCTTTCCCAGCACCACCGAGATCCAGGATTTTAAAGAGCCAACGACTGAGGCCTGGTGGATGGCTTTTTCCGATCCACAGCTCAACGAGTTGATAAAGCGCGGCTTTGCCCAAAACTATTCTATTCAAGAGGCTGTTGCCCGACTTGACCAGGCGAGGGCGCTGACTGTTCAGTCCCGTGCGGCACGGCTCCCCCAGGTCGATATCGTCGGCGAATCGGGACAGCGCTGGTTTGAGGGAGGAGAAGAGCGGCGTCTCAACTGGGCAGGTGTTGAATTCACCTGGGAGGTCGATATTTTCAACCGCCTCGGTTCACAGGCCCTTGCCCGACAGAGCGAGCAACAGGCCCGCCGGGAGGAGGTAGAAGCCGTCCGTTTGCGGCTGAGTGCCGAGATCGCCGAGGCATACTTCGACGCCGTAGGATGGCACTTGCAACTGGCCCTGCTGAACAACCAGATTGCCACCGATCTCGATCTTCTGGAACTCACCCAGCTGCGATTCGACAGTGGTTTGACCGCCTCGGTGGATGTGCTTCAGCAATCAAGCCAGCTGGCCGAAGCGCAAAGTCTGGTACCGCCGGTGGAAGGGGCGCTGCGCGTATCTGAAAACCGGCTGGATGTTCTTTTGGGAGAATCCCCCGATGGCCGCGACCGGGTACCGGCATCCTCATCGTTTGTCGATATCGGGGCCCTGCCCTTCGTCGGCGTACCGGCCGATCTGCTCCTTGACCGCCCGGATCTGCGTGCTCTTCGGAGTGAACTGGTGGCCGCGGATGCCGAGATCGGGGCGGCCATTGCCGATCGATTTCCTCAAATTACCCTGGATGGTTCGTTTCTCTACGAAGACGGTCTGGAACCTGGCGGGGTGGTCTTTTCACTGGTCGGCACCTTCATTCAGCCATTGATCGACTGGGGTGCACGCAAGGCCGAAGTTGAGCGTAACCAGGCCCTGTACGTTGAGCGGCTGGCACGGTTTACCCAGACATTTCTGGAAGCGGTGGAAGATGTGGAAAACTCACTCTATCTGGAGCGACAGCAGCGCGAATTTCTCAAGCGGCTGGAGCGCAGAAGAGCGTTTCTTGAAGAGACCCTGGAAAAAACAACTGAACGATACACCGGCGGCCTTACCGATTTTCTGCCCGTACTGGCGGCTGTAAATGAATTGCAGCGCCTGGAAAGAGTCATCGTCCAGCAGGAACGAGCCCTGCTGAGCTTTCGCATTCAACTGCATCGTGCCCTTGGCGGCAGCCTCGGTTCCGAGCAGACTTAGTGCGCCATGAGAAAACTACATATGAACATATACCTGGACATGTCCCGGCGCTGTCTCTGGACCCTTCTTCTGACCCTCCTTACACCGTTGCCAGGGTTTGCCGGTCAGCCGGCAACCGTTATTGCGGCGGCAGCACGGCTGGAAACGCTTTCCGATGATATTGAACTGCTCGGCACCCTGCGGGCAAATGAGACGGTTGAAATATCGGCTACCGTTGCCGATACGATCACCCTTATCCATTTTGACGATGGTCAGTTTGTCGAAAAGGGAAAAATTCTGGCGGAAATGACCAGCACCGAGGAGCATGCCCTACTCGAGGAAGAGATCTCCAATCTTGCCGAAGCTGAGAAACAATTCAACAGGGTTGCACCATTGGTGGAACGGGGGGCCGCTTCACAGTCTCTTCTCGACCAGCGCCAAAAAGAACTCGCCGCCGCTCGGGCCCGCCTTAAAGCAATTGAGTCACGGTTGCGCGACCGGTTGATCATCGCCCCGTTCAGCGGGGTGGTGGGACTGCGCTCCATCAGCGTGGGCGCCCTGGTGGCGCCGGGCGATGTCATCACCACCCTGGATGACATCAGCGTTATGAAGCTTGACTTCAGCGTTCCCGCGGTCAAGTTGACACTCCTCAGAACCGGCGCACCCATCGAGGCCCGTTCCGCCGCATTTGGCGAAAAGGTATTTACCGGCATCATTTCCGGCATCGACAGCAGAATAGACCCGATTACCCGCTCCATCGTTGTCCGGGCAACAATCGACAACCCTGATGGACTGTTAAAACCGGGGTTGCTGATGCGTGTTACGCTGCGTGGTGAAACGCGTCAGGCCGTCACCATAGCCGAAGAGGCCCTGGTGCCCACCGGCCGGTCAAATATGGTATTTGTGGTTGATAATTCTCAACCCTCACCAGTTGTCCGTCAGCAGGAAGTGCAGATTGGCTCCAGAATGTTCGGCCGGGTGGAAATCGTCTCCGGACTTGACGGCGGCGAATTGGTGGTGACCCACGGCACAACCAGGGTTCGCCCCGGTCAAGATGTCGCCGTCCTGCGGGAGGACGGCAACGAGCCGCTGAGCGACATCCTCAACGGTGCGGTTGTGGAGATGAGATAAATGATCCTCTCCGACACCTCCGTCAAGCGGCCGGTGTTCGCCACCGTCCTCTCTCTGCTGCTGGTAGTGTTTGGCCTGGTGGCCTTTTCCCGGCTGCCGCTCAGAGAATACCCGGATATCGATCCGCCGGTGGTCACCATCGACACCATCTATCCCGGCGCCGGCGCCAACGTAGTTGAGACCCAGATTACCCAGATTATCGAAGAACGCATCGCCGGTATCGAAGGCATCCGCTTCATCGAATCATCCAGTGTCGATGGCCGTTCGCAGGTAAGCGTGGAATTTTCCACCAGCCGGGACATCGACGGGGCGGCAAACGATATTCGCGATCGTGTATCGGCCATCATCGACGACCTGCCGCAGGAGGCTGATCCACCGGAAATTCAGAAAGTGGACGGTAACGATGACGTGATCATGTGGCTCAATCTGGTCAGCGATCGCCTCAGTGTGCCGGAACTAACCGACTACGCAGACCGGTATCTCGTTGACCGGTTTGCCGTGCTTGACGGAGTTTCACGGGTACGGATCGGCGGCGGCCAGAGTTTTGCCATACGGATATGGCTCGATCGCGTCAACCTCGCCGCCAGAAACCTTACCGTGGCTGATGTAGAGGCAGCTCTGCGGGCGGAAAACCTGGAAGTACCGGCGGGAACCATCGAATCGGCCACCAGAAGTTTCACCGTGCGCCTCAACCGCTCCTTTCAAAATGCCGAGGATTTCTCACAGCTTGCCCTGAAACAAAGTGAAAACGGCTATCTGGTGAGGCTTGGCGACATCGCCCGGGTGGAACGCGGCACCGAAGAGGACCGCACCTTTTTCCGAGGCAACGGCGAGGCAATGGTAGGCCTGGGCATTATCAAGCAGTCCACCGCCAACACCATCGATGTTGCGCGCGGCGCCAAGCAGGAGATGATGCGCCTCAATACGAGCCTGCCCGAGGGCATGCAGATCAAACAGAGCTTCGACACCTCGGTTTTCATCGAAGAGGCAATTAACGAAGTGTACAAGACCCTGGCCATCGCCATCGCCCTGGTCACTATTACGATTTTTTTATTTCTGGCCGACATCCGCGCCACCCTGGTCCCGGCGATTACCGTACCGGTATCGATCATCGCTTCGTTTATCGCGCTGAGCGTCTTCGGCTTTTCCGTCAACCTGTTAACCTTGCTGGCGTTGGTGCTGGCCATCGGGTTGCTGGTGGATGACGGCATCGTAGTGCTGGAAAACATCCATCGACGCATCGATGAATACGGCGAGACTCCGCTTGTGGCCGCCTATTACGGAACTCGTCAGGTCGCCTTTGCGGTGGTGGCAACAACCCTTGTGCTGGTTTCGGTGTTCGTTCCCATCGCCTTTCTGCAGGGCGATGTGGGCCGGCTGTTTGCCGAATTTGCCCTGACCATGGCGGCAGCGGTCTGCTTCTCCAGCCTGGTGGCACTCAGCCTCTCGCCAATGCTCGCGGCCAACCTACTTACTCGGAAGAAAACAGGATCCATCCACATTCCCCGTATCGACC
Organism: Desulfofustis sp. PB-SRB1; assembly: GCA_016722945.1. GTDB lineage: Bacteria > Desulfobacterota > Desulfobulbia > Desulfobulbales > Desulfocapsaceae > PB-SRB1. The sequence continues at coordinate 23,020 of JAEQMT010000038.1, forward strand.
GGTTCTACCGATGGATACGCAGAAGCTACCGCAAAGCCTTGAAGACTGCCCTGCGGGTGCCCCTTCTTATTCTCGGCCTCTACGTACTCAGCCTGGCTTGCGCTGCCCTGCTCTACAAGACGATTCCCACCGAATACGCCCCCAAGGAGGATCGCGGCGCCTTTTTCGTGCTGGTAAACGGGCCGGAAGGAGCGACCTATGCCTACATGGAGGAGTATATGGATGAGATTGAGCGGCGCATGATGCCGCTGGTTAAGAGCGGCGAGGTAACCCGGCTGCTCGTTCGGGCGCCGCGCAGCTTCGGAAACTACGAGAGCTTCAATTCCGGCATCGTCATTGTGGTGCTTAACTCTTGGCACAGCAGACGTCCGGCCTGGGATATCATGGCCGAGGTACGCGGTCTCGTCGCCGGACTGCCGGGCGTTCGGGCCTTTCCCGTTATGCGTCAGGGTTTCGGCGCCTCCATTCAAAAACCGCTGCAGTTCGTGATTGGCGGCGGCACCTATGAGGAACTGGCGCAGTGGCGTGATATTCTGGTGGAAAAAATCGAGGCCGACAACCCCGGCCTGCAGGGGCTCGACTGGGATTACAAAGAGACCAAACCGCAGATCAAGGTTACCATAGACTACGACCGGGCAGCGGAATTGGGAGTGACTATCGGCACCATCGGCAGAACCCTGGAGACAATGCTCGGCTCTCGAAGAGTCACCACCTTTATCGAAGATGGCCAGCAATACGACGTAATTCTTGAGGCGGAGCGCGACCTGCAGCGTACCCCGAACGATCTCAAGGCGCTCTATGTGAGATCAGAGCGAAGCGACGCCCTGATTCCCCTGGCCAATCTGGTCAGCCTGGAGGAATTCGCCGATTCCAGTTCACTGAATCGTTACAACCGGGTAAGGGCCATCACCCTGCAGGCAAATCTAGACGATGGACTCATCTTGGGCGACGCCCTGGAATACATGGAAAATCTGGTGCGCGAACATCTCCCTGAACAGGTTATTATCGACTACAAAGGAATATCGCGGGATTACGTCAACTCTTCACAGTCGGTGATGTTCGTCTTCCTGCTGGGAGTCGTCGTTGTCTTTCTGGTGCTTGCCGCCCAATTTGAGAGCTGGATACATCCCCTTGTCATTATGCTGAGCGTCCCGCTGGCCCTTGCCGGAGGGTTGCTCGGGCTCTATCTGAGCGGCAATACCCTGAATCTTTACAGCCAGATTGGTCTGGTCATGCTGGTCGGCCTTGCCGCCAAAAACGGAATTCTCATCGTCGAGTTCATCAACCAGCTTCGCAATCGAGGTCTCTCTTTCTATCATGCCATCCTCTCGGCATCGGAGATCCGGTTGCGGCCCATCGTAATGACCGGTATCACCACCGCCGCCGGTTCGGTGCCGCTTATTCTCTCCTCCGGCGCCGGCGCCGAAACGCGCATGGTGATTGGGGTCGTGGTGCTGGCGGGTGTTTTATCGGCAACCCTGTTCACCCTCTTCGTGGTGCCGGTGGCCTACAGCGTGCTGGCAAAAAAATCCAGTATGCCCGGATCGGTCAGTCGCCGTCTTGCCCGGCAGCTAGAGCAGCACCAGCGCGCCAAGGGCGGTAGCCAACCCGGCGCAGAGTAGCAGGGCGGGACGCTCGGCCCGGCTGAGTTTGAGAATTTCCGGCGCCCTGAGACCCATAACGGCAAGGAAACAAAGCGCGATCATCGGCAGGGCGGGCAGGTAAATACCCAGTTCGCGTGCGGCAAAAATCGTTACCAGCAAACCGAAAATGGCGACGGGAACATAACCGGCGCCAAGCCGGGGGATCAGATTGTCATCAAGGCTGAATTTTGCCGCCGCCGCGGAGAGCATGACGATGATGATCCAGTCGGCAACCCCGAACACCGGCATCAGAGACGAATGATACGGCAGCGGCAATTTGATCAGAAGAAAATCAACCGTCGGCGTCAATGTCGGCTCGGGGCTTGTGTAGTGCATCGCCAGGGTTTCGGTAAGCTCCTTTGAGATACCACGAAAGACGCTGTAGATATCAACCAGAGACATCACAAAACAGAGCGGAACAAGCTCGGCGGCACGTTTCAGCGGCATCACCAGCCAGTGCCCGAGCAGACAGGCAAAAAACAGCAGGTTCGCCGTGTGCAGGGCATCAAGCGCGATGGAACGTACCCCTAGGTGACGTACCGCTATATAGGAGACGGCAAATATCATCCCGGCAGCAGCCAACAGGCAGAGACGGTGCGCCAGGTGGTAGCGCAGTGACGGTTCGAGATACAATTGATAGCGGTGCGACAGCGCCGTCATAATCAGCAGTGAGCCGACGATGAAAAGCGAAGAAAAGGCGCCGACCGCGGCCGGCGGAACCCATCTGCCCACTGCCAGCATCAGCAGGCTTGCGGCGATCCAGGCTGTATAGAAGGTTATAACGGTGGACATAGACAGATAGTTGGCGGGTACCAACGAAACGATGAGGCCGTGGCTATGTTCCCCGCAGACCGGTAATAAAGGCACGGACATTGGCCCCGAGAACGTTGTGGTTATATCCTCCCTCCAGGATACCGTAGCAACCGCCGCTGTTTCGCCGGGCGGCGGCCCGAACCATGGCGCCCATTGCCTGGTAGTCTTCGGTATAGAGCAGTCCGCCCCAATCATTGATATGGTGGTCGAACCCTGCTGAAACGGCAATGACATCGGCGCTGGTACCGGCCAGTGCTGTCTCCACCTCGTCGAGGTATGCATCCCGACTCTGGGACTTTGGGTTGAGAATCTCAACCCACGGCTCATCGCCGAGGATATTGACGTTGCCATCACCGTAGTGAAGATCAAAGTCCAGAACAAAGGCCCGGTCCACCAGATTTGATCGTTTCAAGTGATAGAGCGATACCGCCATATTGTTGAAATAGCAAAAGCCCCAGCAGCTGCCTGCTGAAGCGTGGTGGCCAGGTGGACTGATCAGGGCGAAGCTGGGTTCATCCATCCCGGTTTTGGCCGCGCCAATGGCGCCGCCCGCGGCCAATGCGGCAATCTCGTACAGGCCGATGCGGCGCACCTGTTCCAGATGATTTCTGGTATGTGCGGCCAACAGTTCTTCCTCGGACGGTGGAAAACAATCGGCGAACTCGACATAGGGGCCGATTGCCTGGACAATTGCCTCCATCCGGCCCGATTCGGCGGCCGGATCAGAGGTATACTCCTGGTAAAAAAGCGGGTCAAAATAGATTTTCATTGCGCGCCTCCAATCATTTCTCACCGATGGTAAGACACCCTTTTCAGAGATATGAAAATAGTGATACTATAGATGAGAAACTGAACAGACAACATAAGGGAACCTTGAAAAATGGCCTTTTCGCCCAACCTCTTCGTTGCGCGAAAAATTTTATCCTCGGAATATTAGGTATATGCCTGTGGTAAAATTTTTCTCGCGCCTTGATCTTGAACGAAAATTCTCATTTTGCAAGGCTCCCATAAACCATCACACCTTCATATCATTACATGAAAATCAACGGCACCCACTATCGTACCATCTGGGTCGACCCCGATAACCGCCGCCGGATCAAGGTCATCGACCAGCGGCTGCTGCCCCACCAGTTTATCATTAATGAGCTCGTCACGGTAGAAGAGACGGCCGGGGCAATCAGTGACATGGTGGTGCGTGGCGCCGGGCTCATCGGGGCAACCGCCGCTTACGGCATGTATCTCGCCGCCCTGGCCGCCCACCCAAAAAGGCTAACCGAAGATATGGCAAGGGCCGCCGCCCTGCTGACCGCAACCCGGCCCACCGCGCGCAATCTGGCCTGGGCGGTGGAGCGGGTGCAGGCCGCGGTAGCCGGAATGACTGATCCGGCCGTCATTCAGCAGCGCACCTTTGCAACAGCCACCGCCGTCGCTGATGAAGACGCCGGATTTTGCCGGCGAATCGGTGAGCACGGCGCCCAACTGATCAAACATATCGCCGCGCGCAAAAGCGGCGGACGGGTGAATATTCTCACCCATTGCAATGCCGGCTGGCTTGCCTTCGTCGACTACGGCAGTGCCACCGCGCCCATCTACGCGGCCCGCGACGAGGGCATCGATATCCACGTCTGGGTGGACGAGACCAGACCGTGGAATCAGGGCGCCCGGCTCACCTGCTGGGAGCTGGCGCATGAAAACATTGCCCACACCCTGATTACCGACAATGCCGGCGGCCACCTCATGCAGCAGGGCCTGGTGGATATGGTGATTGTCGGTTCCGATCGCACCACCCACACCGGCGACGTGGCCAACAAAATCGGCACCTATCTCAAGGCACTGGCGGCCAAAGACAACATGGTGCCTTTCTACGTTGCTCTACCCTCTTCGACCATTGACTGGGAGATCGATCGGGGCAAGGACATTCCCATCGAAGAGCGCTCCGGCACCGAAATCACCCAGATTACCGGCCCCGACGATGCGGGCATATTACACACGGTGCATCTCTGCGCCCCCGGCACGGCAGCACTGAATTACGGCTTCGACATCACCCCGGCGCGACTGGTTACCGGCCTGATTACCGAGCGCGGGGTGGTGGCACCGGAGAAACAAGCCATTGCCAGGTTATTTGGCCGCTAGAAAAAGCTCATCCATTCTTTTCCCGGCCATAGTCATCTTCGAAACGGACGATATCGTCTTCGCCCAGATAGCTGCCGATCTGCACCTCGATCAATTCCAGGGGGATGACACCGGGGTTTTCCAGCCGGTGGGTGGTGCCGGCGGCCACGTAGACCGACTCATTTTCATGCAGGATGATTTCTTTTTCTCCCTTGACGATTCGGGCAGTACCGCTGACCACCACCCAATGCTCGTTGCGGTGGTGGTGCATCTGCAATGAGAGCTTTTTCGCCGGCGCCACGCTGATCCGTTTGATCTGGTAGCGATCTTCTTTTTCCAGCACCGTATAAGACCCCCATGGCCGGTACTGGGTACGATGGTGGCGATACGCATCGCGGTTGCCTTTTTTGAGGGTTGTAACCAGCTGCTTGACGTCCTGGGCACGATCAAGAGGAGCAACCAATACCGCGTCGGCAGTCTCCACCACGAGGGTGTCCTCCAGTCCCACTGCCGCCACCAGCCTGTCTTCGGCGCGGAGCAGACACCGGCTAACATCCTCACTGACCACATCCCCCACATTCACGTTGTCCCGGTCGTCTTTATCCAGCACCTGGTACAGCGCCTGCCAGGAGCCGATATCGCTCCACCCCAGATCGGCACTCACCACCGCGGCATGGCTGGTTTTTTCCATCACCGCGTAATCGATGGACTCAGCCGGGCAGCGCCGCATCGCCTCACCGCCGAACCGGTAAAAGCAACCGTCCCGGCTGCCGTCTCGCACCGCATCCGCCATGGTGGCAAGGATATCGGGGGCATGTTGTTTACATTGGTCCTGCATGGTGGCAAGGCTGAAGGTGAACATACCGCTATTCCAGAAGTAGTTCCCCGCCCGCAGATACTGCTCGGCCCGCGCACGGCTAGGTTTCTCGGTAAACGAGGCGACCTGATCGCCTTCACCCCGCTCGATATACCCGTAGCCGGTCTCGGCCCAGGCCGGTGGGATGCCGAAGGTGACGATAGAGCCTTCACCGGCGAGAACAGCCGCCTTGGCGGCGGCACCGATAAATGACTCGGTATCGGTGATGAGATGATCGGCGGGCAGCACCATCACTATCTGCTCGGCGCCCGCGCCCATAGAGCTCAGATATTCAACCGCTCCGGCAATGGCGGGTGCGGTATTGCGGCCCAGCGGTTCGAGCAGGATGGTGAACTCAGCAAAGCCAAGTTCTTCCACCTGGCTCTTGGTAATGAAACGATGCTCTTCGCCCACCACGATGAGAGGGGCCGGCATGACACCGCCTACCCGCATCAGGGTGTTCTGCAGCAGTGAAAGATGGTTCGTCAGCCGCAGCAGCTGCTTGGGGTAGAGTTCACGTGACAGCGGCCACAATCGTGAACCGGCACCGCCGGCGAGGATAATTGGTTGAATGGGTAGGGTCATGTGTGTGAATCTCGATTAAAAGGAAATTTTTCGTTGCCGGCGATTGTTTCTACACCGCCTTGATAAGCGCCGTCAATTCGGCGGTTTTTTCTTGCAGCAGCGCAACATCGCCTCTGGTTTCAATATTGAGCCGAAGCAGCGGCTCCGTGGTCGATGCACGCACGTTAAAACGAAACGAGGGATAGGCAACACTGAGGCCGTCGACCCTGCTCATTGCTCCATCGCGATAATGCTCAGCCAGCGTGGCTAACACCGTCCCCGGGTCGGCGACCGCCATATTTATTTCACCTGAAGCGGGATAGGCACGGCGGCGGTGGTTGATCAGTTCGGAGAGGTTCGTATCCGCCGCGCTCAGCAATGAACTGACGAGCAACCAGGGAATCATCCCGGAATCACAATAGCCAAATGAGCGAAAATAATGATGGCCGGACATCTCGCCGCCATATAGACTATTTTCCCGGCGCATATGTTCTTTTATCAGGGCATGCCCGGCTTTGGTCTCCCGCGCCACTCCCCCGGCCCGGGCCACACAATCCTGGGTGTTCCAGACAAGCCGGGCATCATGTAAAATCGTCTGGCCCGGGTGATCGGCCAGCAGGGTTTCAGCCAGTAAGCCGACGATATAGTAGCTCTCGATAAATTCGCCCTGCTCGTCCCAGAAAAAACAGCGATCGAAGTCACCATCCCAGGCAATACCCATATCGGCACCGCTTTTGCGCACCATGGCGGACGTCTCAGCCCGGTTTGCAGCCAGCAGCGGATTGGGCACCCCGTGCGGGAAGGAGCCGTCCGGCTGGTGGTGCATGCGGATAACGGTAAACGGCAGCTTCTCGGCAAGCAGATCGACAATAGCGCCGGCACAACCGTTGCCGCTGTTGGCCACGATCGTAAGTGGCCGCAGTGATGCGGGATTTACATAACTCAAAAGATGGTCGATGTAGGACTCCCGGGTCTGGACGACACGCCGCCTGCCGGCTGGCTCAAGCACGGGCAATTCCTTCCCGCGGACAAGCTCTCCCAGGCGGGCAAGGCCACTCTGGGCGGTCACCGGCACCGCTCCTCTGGTCACCAGCTTAAAGCCGTTTTCATCGGCGGGATTATGGCTGGCGGTAATCATTATACCACCATCAACGCCCGAATCCGCCATGCTGAAAGCGGCATGATATACCTCTTCGGTGCCGACCAGCCCAAGGTGCAGCACCTCGACGCCGCCTTCAACAAGGCCGGCCGCCGCCGCCTCGGCCAGCTCCGGGCTGGTGAGCCGGCAGTCGTGGCCGATCACCACCGCACGGGGGGTAAACAGATGGGCAAACCCCCGCCCGATACGGTGCGCCAGGGCGGTATCGAGCTGGTCGGGAACGCGTCCACGAATATCGTAGGACTTAAAGCAGGATGGAGGAGTGGGTTCGTTTTTCATGTTAATTTTAACCGATCTTGGTATAGTCCCCGGCTCTTTAGGATCATGGCACCAACCTTATTAACCACAATTTTTCGGGTTTTAACCCTATTTACACATCAATGAAAGGCATTATTCTGGCCGGCGGCTCCGGCACCAGGCTTTATCCACTTACCAAGGTAATCAGTAAACAGCTCATCCCCGTCTATGACAAGCCGATGGTCTACTATCCGCTCTCGGTTCTCATGCTGGCTGGTATCAGAGAAATTCTCATCATTTCCACCCCGCACCATCTCCCCTATTTTCAGGAACTTTTCGGTGACGGATCACACCTTGGCCTTGCTATCAGCTATGCCGAGCAGCCCCGGCCGGAGGGTCTCGCCCAGGCGTTTGTCATCGGCGGCGATTTCATCGGCTCTGATCCGGTCTGTCTGATCCTTGGCGACAACATCTTCTTCGGGCCGGGGTTCACCGCACTGCTCAAACAGAGCGCCAAACTCACCAGCGGCGGCCTTATCTTCGGATATCTGGTCAAAGATCCGAAGCGCTACGGGGTGGTGGAATTTGATGAGTCGTTCAGGGTGGTATCAATCGAGGAAAAGCCGACCGCGCCGAAATCGCGCTATGCCGTGCCCGGGCTCTATTTTTATGATGCCGACGTGGTCGATATTGCCGCCGGGATCAAACCTTCACATCGTGGCGAGTTGGAGATCACCGACGTCAACCTGGCCTATCTGCGTCGCGGTGATCTGAAAGTACAGCCCCTTGGCCGCGGCTTCTGCTGGCTGGACACCGGCACCCACGAATCCATGCAGCAGGCAGCCAGCTACGTCCAGGCGGTGCAGGAACGGCAGGGACTGAAAATAGCCTGCATCGAAGAGATTGCCTACCAGCTTGGCTACATTGACCGAGAACAATTAGAACGGCTTGCCGCCGACATGCTCAAGAATCAATATGGCCAGTATATTATGGAACTACTCAGGGAAGACAGCGAACCCCCGCGGGGCATGTAATGAAGATACTTATCGTCGGCAGCGGCGGCCAGCTCGGCCTTGACTGCACAATCGTTTTAGCGGAGCATCACGAGGTCGCCGGGGTCGACGTACCCCAGATAGATATCGGCGATGGCGCCTCCATAGCGCGGGTACTTGCCGAAACCGAGCCGGAGTTGATCATCAACTGTGCCGCCTACACGGCGGTGGATGGCTGCGAAACCAACCAGGAGACCGCCTATCGGATCAACGGCGAAGGTCCCCGCCTGCTGGCCGAGGCTGCCGTGGAGCGTGGCTGCCGGTTGATCCATATCTCCACCGATTACGTATTTGACGGTATGCGGCCGGTTCCTCAGCCCTACCTCGAGCATGACCCGGTGAACCCGCTCTCGGTGTACGGCAAGAGCAAGCTCATGGGCGAACAAGGTGTCGCCGAAACCGCTCCGGACAGCCTCATTCTGCGAACCGCCTGGCTCTATTCGGCGCATGGCGCCAACTTTTTGAAAACCATGCTGCGCCTGGCCTTGAGCGATCCGAAACGAAACTTCACCATAGTCGACGATCAATACGGTTCACTGACCTGGTCGCACACCCTTGCCCGCCAGATCGAACGAATCCTTGATACTGATCTAACCGGTATCGTCCACACCACCTCGCAGGGGTATTCTACCTGGTACGAGGCGGCCTGCTATTTTCTTGGTCAGATGGAAGTCCCGCACGCCTTCGTGCCTTGTACCACCCGGGACTACCCTACCCCGGCCCACAGACCGGCCAACTCAATTCTCCAGAACGCGGTATTGGAGAAGGCGAACTGCTCGGTCTTCGAGCATTGGCAGGACGATGTCGACCGCATTGTCGCCGCCCATGGCTCTGAGCTTATCCGGCAGGCAAAAGCGCTGCTTTAATGAGATGATGGCGTCGTAAAAACTTCGCTCTACGTCGTCGTGGGATCATTTTGACTTCTCGACGTACTACCTGTACGCCTGCGAGATCAAAATGACCACCACTCCTAGTAGAACTGTGTTTTTACTTAGCCATCTTAAACTGCTAGAATGAGTTTTACGAGTTCATCATGAGATAAGCGGCGTTCAGGAACATGCCCCGGTTGTCTCATTGCGGGGTTCAGTAAGACCAAGTTCAGCCATCACCACCTCAATGTGTTTTACGGTGGCCGGAAGTGGCTTCGTATCCACAAAGCCGGCAACGTAAAAATTTGGATTGACGTCAGGTCGGCACCACCGGCACAACGCCTCTATCTTTATTTCCGAGGCGCCACCCACCTCATAGGGCAGCGATATCCGCATGCGGACAGTGGTGCCGGGTGTTGCCGGTTTGCTCATTACCAGCATCAAGCCACCGGGAGCGATGTTGACCACATGCCCATACAGGATGGTGCCGCCGGATTCAAATACCCGCAGATAGGTGCGTAATTGTCGCCGCACCGTGCCGCGTCGTTCGGTTGGTGGATTACTCTTACCCATATCTCTTTCTCACAGGGGAACCAGTTCTATCGAACCCGCCGCACCCAGGGATTCACCGCAGATCACCACGGTTGCCTTAACCGCATCGAATTGCCTGGCAACCGTAAGGACCTGTTCCGTCGCCTTCTGATTCTGGGTACTTTTCGCTTCATTGCCCAGACGGGTGGCAAAGGCATCGGCCAGCGCCGCCGTCTCGGCAACCACGCTGACCGCATCGGCCCGGCCAAAACTGGTGGAATGCCCCACCGTAGCCGAGGAGGTGCAGACACCCGCCGGCAGGAGATCGGCTGCAAGCTTCATACCCACCTTTCCGCTCAACGGAGATAATGCCGCAAAGATTCCCACCGTACACGTCTTGTTTCGATGAATGAACAGATCCCCTCCATTTTCAACGATAACCTCATCACTGCCTCCGTCAACCAGACCCTGGCCCACATAGTCAGCGATCGCCCCGGCCACCGCCGCCATCGGTCCGACCCCGGCCTGATCGGCGGCGGCCAGCATGGCGCGGATTATCGGCGGAGCAAGCGGGTCAGGCGGCAGGGGGGCGAGGGCCGAGAAAAAATGGGGATGTGCCACCGCATACCCCTCCACCTGCAAACGAAATCGCGTCGCCAGTTCCGCCACCTGCCTGGTGACGTCCCTGGCTGCCAGGATGTGCAGATCGGTCTCCCGCAGCCGAAAAAAAGACGAGATAAGCTCAACGGTATCCGCCTGTTCCCGGTAGATGCGGCTCCGATAACGGGTCGGCGATTTATGGCGGCGTGATGTTTTACTCACGGGCTGCCGACGAAACCATGTTCCGCTTCCTTCTTACCTTTTTTCATCCAGGTAAGTGAAGTATCATAGAGGGTGCGCTTCTATTACCAGCAAAGAGGATTGAGAAAAAGAGTATTTTAAAGGTTCACCTGCAATGATGAACACATAAAAACCTTGAATTTGCTTGCAAACGTCATTCCCGCCCTCGATTACACCCTTCAAGGGCAGGCTTCAGCGGGAATCCAGTATTTTCGAATGATTATGGATTTCGGTTCAACTCCACAATGACCGTAATTGGGATTTTTACGAAGCCATCATGCAATGACGATGAACATGGACGAAATCGTGGCCATGTTGACCCGGTACCCTACCCCCGGGCAGGCCAAGACCAGGCTCATCGAGGCCCTTGGTCCGGCCGGCGCCGCCGGGATGCACCGCCTGCTTACCGAACGGGTGCTTGCCGCCGTCAACTCACCCTCACGGCCCGCCCCGGAAATATGGTACACCGGCGCCAGCCGTAAGGAGATGTTCGACTGGCTGGGCGACCAATACCGCTTTCATCGACAAAAAGAGGGTGATCTCGGCGAAAAAATGGGCGATGCCCTTGCCTGCCATCTGGGACGCGGGAACATGTGCTGTCTGATCGGCGCCGACAGCCCGGGACTGGACAATGGCATTATCGATCAGGCATTCTCCTCGCTGGGCCGGGTAGACGTGGTGCTCGGGCCCAGCTATGACGGGGGATACTATCTCATTGGCGCCGCTGCCGGGCTCGACACCTCCTTTGTCGCTTCTCTTTTTTCCGGAGTAAGCTGGGGAAGCGACACCGTCCTGGCGGAAACAATCACCCGGATCAGAAGGGGTGACAAATCATATCATCTGCTGCCCCATCTCCATGACATCGACACCCCTGAAGACCTCCGACATCTCCATCATTATCGCCGCCCTTAACGAGGCCGACAACATTTCTCCCCTGGCAGCCTCGTGTGCCGACCATGACGGTGAGATTATTCTGGTGGACGGCGGTAGTACCGACGACACCGTAGCGCTGGCCCAAAACCATGGCTTTATGACCCTTGCCGGGGTGCGGGGTCGGGCCGCTCAGATGAATCACGGCGCCGCCCATGCCGCCGGCGCCATCCTCCTGTTTATGCATGCCGACACCCGGCTTCCGGAGAATTTTGCCGCCCCGCTATTGAGTAATCTCAACCGTCCTGATACCGCACTCTGCGCGTTTTCCCTGGCAATTGACGGCGCATCTCCGCTGCTCAGGCTGATTGGTTGGGGCGCCACCCTGCGCAGCCGGTGGCTGCAGCTTCCCTACGGCGACCAGTGTCTGGCGATTCGGGCGCCATTGTTCAACAGGCTCGGCGGCTTTGCCGATATGGCGATCATGGAAGACTACGAATTCGTCAGACGCGCGGCCCGGCTGGGAGCGGTCGTCACCCTGCCGCAGCGGGCGCGCACCTCGGCACGACGCTGGCACAGGGTGGGGATTTTACGAACAACAATCATCAACCAGCTAGTGGTTATCGGCTATAACATGGGGGTGTCGACGGATAAGCTGGCTTTACTCTACCGGCGCGGGCTGATCGGGAAAAAATGAGTCTTCCCGGGAACTGGTGGACGTTTGCTCTCCCGGTTCATCGGCCGGCTGTTCATCGAGGCCGGGACTCTGCTCGAAGAGCGGAATCTGATCCAGGCCGATGGCGGGCTGGACACGGCGCATGGCCTCCCGGATATCCTCGTCTTTGATCAGCGCCCGAGCCTGTTCACTCAACTCGTGCAGGGTTGGACAGGTCCGGCATTGATCCAGTATATCATTTTCAGGAGCAATAAAGGAGCCGATCAGCAGATGAATCAGCACCACGATAATCACCCCCTGAACTGCCCCCACCACACCGCCGACAATCCTGTCGAACCAGCCCGCCACAATAATCTGCATTACCTTTCGCAGGGCAAGCCCAAGCAATGAGCAGGCCACAAACGTGACAATAAAGAGCAGCAGATAGGCACTGAGAAACACCACCTTGGGGTTGTCGGAGAGATCACGAAGAAACGGAAGCAGTTGGTCATGATAGCGGCTTGCCACCAGGAAACCGGCCACCAGGGAGATAAGTGGAACGACCTGACGGAGCATGCCCAGCCACAGTCCACGCAGCGCCATTGCGGCAACAATACCGATGACCACCACATCATATGGGTTTAGCTGAGTAGTCTCCATATTGACCTCTTGCTTATCGTCGCGGGACGCTTTACCGTAGCAGATGGTTCCATGTGATAGCAAAACGACCTGAATTTGCAAAGAAAAATCACCCTACTACACATATCATCCGATGTCACCCAGCCAAACTCCCGTACTTGCCAACCCTGCCTTCACAAAACAGCTTTCCGCCCTGGCGGCTACCGAAATCTTCATGGCGGAGATGGATATCGAACAGCTTCGAAATGGCGCCGAAGCGGATTTTTGCATCACATGGCTGAACGCCAGCGAACAGATTCAATTTGATCGATTCTCCTTCGAGAAAAGGCGGCTTGAATGGCTCGCCGGGCGGGTCAGCGCCAAACGGGCATTTGTGGAACTGTACCGCCATACCAGAAAAGAAGATATCTCCCCGGATGAACTGGTCATCGAGGCGACGATGTCTGGAAAACCCGTCTTGCACACGGAAAAACATAAAGAAGTATTCAAAGATGTAGACTTTTCCATCTCGCACTCCCATGACAAGGCGATTTGTCTGGCCTGCCGCAGCCGTTGCGGCATTGATCTGCAGTATCTTTCCAACACCCTGTTCAAGGTAAAATACCGGTTCTGCAACGATGTCGAGACCGCCATGCTGTTTGACATCGACGCCGATGAGATCCGCCATCTCGGCCACCTGTGGAGCGCCAAGGAATCCATCCGCAAATGTCTGAGCGTTCGCTCCCTGCTTGGCTTCAGCGAGATAAACCTGGTTCGGGTCACCCAGCATGATGTGGTTTATTGCCTGCTGTTTCGCCTGGACAAGCCGATTGTGGGCAACGGTTTCATATCGGCCGTTACCACCATTGTCGACAACTACTCCCTGGCCGCCTGTGTGATCGGATCTGACCGGCTCCATGCCTGAACTGCCCGAAGTTGAAGTGGTGCGGCGCGGCCTCAGCGACCGCATTGCTGGAAACACCATTACGGAGGTTAGCGCCGGCGATGTTTCACTGCGCCGTCCCATACCGCTTCACGCCATGCGCCACTACACAATCGGCGCTACTATTGAGCAGGTGCGGCGGCGGGCCAAATACCTGCTGATCGATCTGGACAACGGCGCCGTGCTTATCATTCACCTGGGCATGACCGGCAAACTGGGACTGTTTGCCGGCACCACCGCTCCGCTTCGTCACGATCATATCTCCTGGATCTTTGCTGACGGCCGTCACCTGCGATTTAATGACAGCCGCCGATTCGGCGCCATCTACCTGCTGCATGGAGAAAACGTGGCGCAACAGGAACGCGATTTCTTTTCCGCAGCCGGGGTCGAGCCGTTCAGCGATCAATTCGATGGTCGCTACCTGCGCAAACGGGCTAAAAACCGGATTGTGCCCGTTAAAAATTTCATCATGGACGGACGTATCGTATCGGGGGTCGGCAATATCTACGCCAACGAAAGCCTCTTTCTCGCCGGCATTCGGCCAACGCGGCCAGCCGGGTCAATCAGCCTGGTGCGCTGGCAGCGTTTGGCCGATGCAATCAGAGTGGTGTTAGCCGAGGCTATTTCACAGGGCGGCTCAACGATCAGCAATTTTTTGGGCGTTGACGGCGACGGCGGGTATTTCCAGCTGGCCTTCTGTGTTTACGGAAAAGCCGGCCACCCGTGCCCGCATTGCACCCGCCCCATCAAAAGAATTGTCCTGGCCGGCCGGGCAACCTACTACTGCACACGGTGTCAGCGGTGAGCCGTGGCACATTACTTTTCTTCTTATGGACTGGTATCGCATACATGTGAGCCCTGAACAGCTTGAGTTTGGTTTCGCCGACATTATCCGGGCGGAGATGGAGGAAATCTGGCTCGCCCGGGGAGCACCGGAAGGATTTTCGCTGTGGCGCTCATCCAGCGAAGATGGGGTTGATCTCTATCTCTCACCGGTTGCCGGGGCCTGCGGTGCACTGCTCAACGCCCGCTTTAACGCCGTGCACTGCGAACAGCCGCCCCTTGATGAACTGGAGTTTCTGCTCGGCCATGTGCTGTATGGCGATCACGGCGCCCAGGAAAAATGATGGCTACTGAAAAGGACGGGTTGCCTTGTTAAGCCACTGTTGGTACAAATCAGACTTCACATAATTGATTTCCCATTAGCCATTGGAGGCCCCATATGACGGCACGAATCTCTTCCATAGAGGCCCTTGAAATTCTTGACTCACGAGGCAACCCGACCATCAGGGCCTTTGTCGGCCTGGACGACGGCACCAGGGCGACCGCCTCGGTTCCCTCCGGCGCCAGTACCGGCGAAAACGAGGCCATCGAACTGCGCGACCACAACACCGGACGGTACAACGGAAAAGGGGTGCGTACCGCCGCCGATAATGTGGAAAAAATCATCGCGCCCGAACTTATCGGGTTGCCGGCCGATCATCAGGCCACCATCGACCGGCTGATGATCGACCTGGATGGCACCGAGAATAAGGCCGCTCTCGGCGCCAACGCCATCCTGGGCGTCTCCATGGCGGTGGCCCGGGCCGCCGCTCAGTCCATCGGTATCCCGCTTTACCGCTATCTGGGCGGCAGCGGCGCCTGTCGGCTGCCGGTACCGATGATGAATATTCTCAACGGCGGCGAACATGCCGACAATAGTGTTGATTTCCAGGAATTCATGGCCATGCCCATTGGTTTTGATCGATTCTCCGATGGGTTGCGGGCGGTTGCCGAAGTCTTTCACGCCTTGAAAAAGATCCTCAACAGCAAAAACCTGGCCACCGGCGTCGGTGATGAGGGCGGGTTCGCCCCGAATCTCGGCTCTAACGAGGAGGCGGTGGAAATTATCATGGAAGCAATCACCGCGGCGGGTTACCAGACGGGCACCGACATTGCCCTTGCCCTGGACAGTGCCGCCAGCTCATTTTCACCCGATCTCAAATCGACCTATGAGCTCACGTGGTCCGGTGGCGGCACCCTGACCAGCGCTGAAATGGTGGCGATGGTAAAGAAATGGGTGGATGCGTATCCCATCATCTCCTGGGAAGACCCGCTGGCGGAAGGCGACTGGGACGGTTTTGCCGCCCTTACCGGGCAGGTGGGCGAGCGTCTGCAGGTTGTCGGCGATGACGTCTTTGTCACCAACACCCGCTACATTCAGCAGGGCATCGACTGGAAAACGGCGAACTCGGTGCTTATCAAGCTCAATCAGATCGGTACCGTAACCGAGACCATGGAGGCCATCCGGATGTGCCGCGATGCCGGCTGGACCTATGTTATCTCACACCGCTCGGGAGAGACCGAAGACACCTTTATTGCTGACTTCGCGGTGGCCATGGACGGCGGCCAGATCAAGACCGGATCGGCTTCGCGCAGTGATCGCATCGCCAAATATAACCGGCTGCTGGAGATTGAACGTGAGCTTGGCCGCGAGGCCCGCCACTATTGGAAACGATAAGGTGAAGCGAATGATGCGAATCCGCGCCAGATGCGCGGATTTGCTTTTACCCGTTTTATAAAACAGACCCCCACCCCCTAACCGTGGAACCCAAAATGGATGACCATGCCCCCCTCGACCCGGAACGGATTCTGCCGGAACGCATGAGCGTACTGCGCTCCCTGCCGGTGGACATCAAACAACAGCTCAGCGGCAAAGAAGCCCGCGCCTTCCTCTACGGCGAAGAACTGCCCGATGAACTGCTGGAAAAACTCAAGGATTACATCATGAAAGAGTAATCCGGGGATTCCGGAAGGTGGAAAACCATTCTTGCCGTCTACAATGTGCCCGTTTTCATGGTTGAATAAATAAAACGTGGAAAAGGTGGTCGTGCTTGAGACGGGATGATTAAGTATTAGTTCCCGCGGGACAGGCGTGGCTGAAGATTGTGCGACAGTGGCAGCTAACCAGGCCGCCGCGTTGTCGGGAGCATGCGGGGTATACAAGATGCGAACCGCAATGTGATTGCGAGATCAGTCATCGGCGGGCCGGGGCGCCACCGTATCATTACTATTCTCTCCGGCTGTCCCGTTCTCCTCGGCTTTGAGCTTCTTCCTGGCCTCCTTTTTTTTCTTTTTCTGCTGCCGTTCCAGTTCCTTCAGCCGTTTTTCCTGCTTGTAGTTTATCCGTTTGCTCACAACAATCCCTCATCTCATCTCAGGTTGCCGGGTGACGTTCAACAATGAACCCCGCACTGGCGGGGTTCATTGTACAACCGCTTGTTTAGCGCAGTGTCTTGACGTTTTCAGCCGCCAGACCTTTGGCGCCGTCCACGACATCGAAACTGACCCGCTCACCTTCCTGCAGCGACTTGAACCCCTCAGCCTGAATCGCTGAATGATGGACAAACACGTCTTTACCGCCATCCTGCTCGATAAATCCAAAGCCCTTAGAATCATTGAACCATTTTACCGTTCCTTCTGCCATGTTCCTGCTCCTCTTAAAGTGGTGCGCACCGCGCACCATTTGGTGATTTGCCCCGATACGGGGCTATTGGTGTATATGACGAACTCACCAGATGAGTCCGCGGTGTACATACCCGGCAGTGTCTTCATAGGCCAAAAACCTGACGCTTACCGGGCTTGTTACTTCGTGGTCGTGATGATCTCCCGGCTCTGGCGCCGCGGCCGGGCCGCTCATCACTGCCAGAAAATCCATGTGTCTCGGCGTGCAGCCGGGAGTTAACCGGGGTGTTTCGGCGGCTCATCCGGCCATCGAGGGATTGTTCGATCAAGCGGATGAGGCGATTGTCTTCGCGGGTGCCGAAGCTCAGGGCGTCCCCGGTGCATGATGCCCTGCCGGTACGTCCGGTGCGATGAATGTACGCTTCGGCGGTATCCGGCAGATCAAAATTAACAACATGAGAGATGGCTCTTACGTCAATCCCCCGGGCGGCGATGTCGGTGGCCACCAGGACCTTGTATTCACCGCGTTTGAATCCATCCAGCGCCTGCTGCCGTTTACTCTGCGATAAATTGCCCTGCAGAGAGGTTGCCTTAAATCCCGATTGTGCCAGCTTTCTGGCCAGGCTCTTGGCCCGATGCTTGGTGCGGGTAAAAACCAGGGTGGCGTCCATCGCCTCACTGGTGAGCAGGTGCATCAGCAGCCCGGCCTTGTGGCCCTGCTCCACGGTGTAGAGGCAATGTGAAACAGATGAAACCGGCCGGCTTGCATTGATCTGCACGGTCTCCGGCCGATTGAGAATATCTTCGGCCAGATGCCTGATTTCACCGGGCATGGTAGCGGAGAAGACCAGGTTTTGCCGGGTGGCGGGCAGCGCCCGGAGGATGCGCCTGATATCGGGCAGAAAGCCTTTATCAAACATGTGGTCGGCCTCGTCAAGGATCAGGGTGTCAACACTCTTGAGATCGATTGCCCCATCGTTGAGGATGTCCAGCAGTCGGCCCGGGCACGCCACGACAATGTCAACGCCGGCGCTGATTCTGTTTATCTGACCCTGCTTGCCGACACCGCCGTAGACGGCGATACTGCGCAGCCGGGTATGGCGAATAATCTGCCGGGTGAATTCGTTTATCTGTTCCGCCAGTTCTCTGGTGGGGGCAATAATCAGGGCGCGGACGGTGCCCCTGCCCGGAGTGCGCAAAAGATGCTGCACCGTCGGCAGAATAAAGGCCGCCGTCTTGCCGGTGCCGGTCTGAGCCAGCCCGAGAAGGTCCCGACGGGCGAGCAGTGGAGGAATAGCCTCTTGCTGGATAGGGGTGGGTTCAGTGAATCCACACTGCCGGATAGCGGTGGCAATGGGTGTGGTAAAAGAAAAATCGCTAAATTTCATTCATGCTCCTGCAATCAACGGACACCGCCGCACCATCAATATGATGGCACAACGCCGGTATACCAGTGCGATCGGCGACAATTGTTTGCGAATTGGGTGATTGTGGAAGTGGTTTCGCCTGCGTGCGGCGTGACGTAAGTCGCCTGACAATCGTCAAGGAGGCGACCTGGCAGGATACTATTCTACCGATGTCTCCGGCCTTTTTTGGCCTTCGGCTTTGCCTCGTTGCAGACAAGGGTACTGTGATTGTAGACGGTGCCGTTGAGTCCCTCCATCACCTTATGCCCCTCTGAACGGTTGGACATCTCGACAAAGCCAAACCCTTTTGATTTACCGGTAAATTGATCAACGATCAGCTTGGCGCTCACCACCTCGCCGTGCGGCTCGCACAACTGGGCAAGTTCTGTCTCGGTGATGTTATACGGGAGGCTGCCGAGAAAAAGTTTCATACGTATCCCCTGAGGTTGTAGCAAGAACTTTTCAGGTATCAAAGGATACGGTAGCGGAGACGCTGGATATCAAAAAAGAAAATGCTGAGTGAATGCTAAGACGGCAATGATACACCACTACTTGGCAAAACGCAAGTGCTATACGCGGAGAATTGTGATTTTAACCGAAACAATGCCACCTGTATGGTGAAATTGTCGATGTCCGCGGCACATCAACTCATCATCTCCTGAACGCCACCGTTCCGCGACACCCCGGTGTTACGATTTGCCAAGATCCCGTAGAAAAGACAAGTAACAGCGGAAAGGACGTCCAATTGTCAGGGAAAAGGGCCGCCAGAGGCACTTTCAAGCAATAACTACAAAGAGGAAGTGTCCTGTTGTGTTCCAAAATAATCGGGCTCATTACCCGGCTTCCACTTGATGTTGCACCCCATGCTCGGTTTCTGCTCATCTGAAATTGGCCCACCGGCCACCAGTGCATCGACGGCCGCACTCAAATCAGCACCGGTTACCTCCACCTCGTTGCCGGGCCGGGCATCGTCAAACTGACCGCGGTAGACAAGTCGTTTGCTTTTGTCAAACAGGAAAAAATCGGGGGTACAGGCCGCTCGATACGCCTTGGCCACGCGCTGATCCCCATCAACCAGATAGGCGAAAGGGTAGTCGTAAAGGCGGGCCTCCTCGGCCATCTGGGACGGGCCGTCATCAGGATACGCATCGGCATTGTTGCTGTTGATTGCATACACCTGTATACCCTGCTGCTGATAGCGACGGCAGTTCTGGGCGAGTCGCTCCCGGATATGTTTCACATATGGGCAATGGTTGCACATAAAGATAACCAAAAGGCCGGCATCGATGTGTTTCTCAGCCAGATCGTGCCGCGTACCGTCGGCGCTCTTCAGGTTGAATGATGGGGCAGCGGTGCCCAGTTCCAGCATGGTTGAAGGGGTAAGGGCCATGATACATCCTCCCGTGGATATCTTTTTTCACTATGAACCTTCGTAGCATGATATAGTAAGGCAGCATATCCTGTTTACCAACCTCCATTCGTTTCCATTTTACACTCCGCCATGAACAAAATCCTCATTCTGTTTGCCCACCCGGCCTTCAAACGCTCCACCATCAACGCCGCGCTGCGGGATGGTATCGAGGGAGAGGACGGGATCACTATTCACGATTTATACGGCGCCTATCCCGACTTTTTCATCGATGTCGATTATGAACAGAGACTGTGCGAGGCCCATGACATCATCATCTTCCAGCACCCGTTCTACTGGTACTCAACTCCCGCCATCCTCAAGGAGTGGCTGGATCTGGTGTTGGAGCATGGCTGGGCCTATGGCTCACAGGGCAACGCTCTGGCCGGCAAATACACCCTGCAGGCGATTACCGCCGGAGGCGATGGCGCCTCGTATCGCACCGGAGGCACCAACGGCCACACCATCGGCGAACTCATCTCACCATACCGAGCCACCGCCTCGTTGTGCGGGATGCACTGGCTGCCTCCTTTTGTGGTGCTTGGCGTGCACCGGGGACTTCCCGGGGTAATTGTCAACGGCCATGTCGAACGGTACCGGCAGGCCATTATTGCGCTGCGCGACGGTCGGGTGAATTACCAAGAAGCGGCCCGCCACGAATATTTGAACAGTAACCTCAAAGCCATCATCAGGGAGCCATAGCCGTGGAACATTTTCTGCTGCAACTCTTCATTTTTCTGATCGCCGCCACCATTGCCGTCCCCCTGGCCCGTACCTGCCGGCTCGGCTCGGTTCTTGGCTATCTTATCGCCGGTATCGTTATCGGCCCGTTTGGTCTCTCGCTGATTGCCGAAACCGAAGAGATCATGCACTTTACCGAATTCGGGGTGGTGATGATGCTCTTTCTGGTGGGCCTCGAACTCAAGCCGTCGCTGCTCTGGCAGATGCGCACCCCGATTCTCGGTATCGGCGGTTCACAGGTGTTTTTCAGCACCGTGCTGATCACCCTGATCGGGATATTGTTTATCCCCTGGCAACAGGCGCTGGCCATCGGCCTCACTCTGGCGCTTTCCTCCACCGCCATCGTCCTGCAGACCCTGCGGGAAAAAGGGCTGCTCAACACCGGGCCGGGTCGCTCCATTTTTTCGGTGCTTCTTTTTCAGGATCTGGCCGTCATCCCCATCCTGGCCGTCTTACCGCTGCTGGCCGTCGCAGGCGTCCATGGCGAAGCGCATCACGGCGCCTTTTTCGATCTGACCGCGTTGCCCGGCTATGCGCGGCTGCTGGTGGTGCTGGTTGCCATCGGCTTTATCTACATTCTCGGCAGATACATCTCGCGGCCGCTGTTTCGCCGGATCGCCGCCACCCGTATGCGGGAAATTTTCGTCGCCGCCGCCCTGGCCCTGGTCATCGGGATCTCCCTGCTGATGATCGCCGTCGGTCTCTCCCCCGCTTTGGGTGCATTTCTGGCCGGGGTAGTGCTGGCCGACAGCGAATACCGGCATGAACTGGAGAGTGATATCGAACCCTTCAAGGGATTGTTGCTGGGCATCTTTTTCATATCCATCGGGGCAAGCCTCAATTTCACCCTGATCGGCGAGCAGATCTGGCTGATCGAGGGAATCGTGCTGGGATTGGTGGCGGGCAAATTCGCAGTGCTGTTTCTGGTCAGCGTCGTCTTCAAAATGCCCAAGGCGGAGCGCTGGCTGTTTGGTATCGCCCTGTGCCAGGGTGGTGAGTTTGCCTTTGTCCTGTTTCAGTTTGCCCGGGTTAACGGAGTGCTGCCGCAGCCCCTTACCGAAACCCTGATTTCAGCGGTGGCGCTGTCCATGTTTATCGCCCCGCTACTCTTTCTGGTATATGAGCGATTCATCGGTCCACGTATTTCACACGCTGCCCTGAGCCGTGAACATGATCATATCGACGGCCACGACCACAGCGTGATTCTCGCCGGATTTGGCAAACTGGGCACCGATCTTGGCCGTTTCCTGATTTCAGCGGGCATTAAGCCGGTTATTCTCGATCACAACGAGACCAGCGTCGAACTGCTGCGTAACTTCGGCTTCGAGGTCTATTACGGCGACGCCACCCGGCTGGACCTGCTGGAATCAGCCGGCGCCGCCGAGGCCACTCTGATCATTATCTGCCTGGGCGAGCATGAGCCTGCCCGGCAACTCGTCACCCTGGTGCGCAAGCACTATCCCCATCTCAAGATCGCGGTGGCCGCCGAAGACCGGCGGGCGGTCTACGAGTTCATGGATCTGGGGGTTGTCACCATGCGCCGCAAGACCTTCGACAGCGCCCTTGCCCTGGGACAAGACGCCTTGCAATTGCTGGGCTATGACCGCTATGAGGCCTACCGGCTGATGCGCCTGTTCCGCAAAAAAGATGAAGACACCCTGCCGGAGCTCTATCGCATTTTCACCGAGGACCGGGACAGCTACATATCCATGTACCGGCAACACAACCATGAACTGGCCGAGTTAATGGTAAAAGACCAGCAGACCGATATGGATGAGCTGGACAAGGCGTGGGCCGGCGGCAACCCGCATGAATAGCACCGGTACCGTGGTTAAGTGGTCCAGAGTCGCGCACCGTTGCGCGGCAAATAAACATGAAAATAAGAATCATGATGAATTCGTAAAAACCCTGATATTACTTGTTTTCGTCATTCCCGCGAAAGCGGGAATCCAGTAATTTCAAGCTGTTATAAATTCCGAGTCAGCTCCACCATGGCAGTAATAGATGTTTTTACGACTCCATCAACCTCAATGATGATGAAATATATGAAAAGATAAAAAAAGTAGTATTTACTATGGTTCAACAAAACACATTAATCCTATAACAATGCACTTCATGGAAAATCCAGGGCTGGGCACATTTGGGATATAGCATTAGGCTTCAAATTATCAGTTGTTTTAACATTCAATGGAAGCCCTGGTTTCCCATGAGCACGACGTTCACTAATAAAAAGGAAGGTACATATGAAATATTCCAAGCATGTCCTCGCAACCATCCTCCTCTTTTCAGGTACACTCTGTTATGGTCAAGGTGAAGACTTTACCTACCATCCTCAGTTCGAAGACCAGATGGGCACAGAGGCTCCCGAGGCGCGGAATCTGACGGAGGCTAACGCAACCGCGGCAGGTGGTGCAGTCTATGCGAACCGCAATGCCTCCGAATTTAGCACCGTGGCCTATAATTGGGCGCCGTCAACAACCCCGCTGCACTTCGCAAGAGGGCCTGTCCCGCCGATGTCTGCCGCAGACCGTGCCCATCTCGAGAGTACTCACACAGACGGATTCATTGTCGTAAAAGACGGAATCATTGTGCGTGAGTATTATGCGAAAGGTATGCACCCCACGACGAAGCATTCCATACACTCCACGGGCAAAAGTTGGACATCCGCCATTTGGCATAAGGTTTTGCTGCCGGTCATGGACAAGACCGTGGGCGAACTCATGCCTGAACTTGCCGAATCGATCTATGGAGACCAAACGGTCAGGTCTGTCGTGGATATGCGTGTTCCAGTCAAATGGTCGGAGGATTATGGCGATCCTCAGAGCCCGGTGGTACTCTCATTTCCCGCGGTTGGTCTTGAATACAAGAATCCAACATACGAAACCGTTGCATTCGTTAAAGGACTTCAACTCAATCCAAAGCTCAAAGATGGCGATTGGTACTATGTGAGCGGCAACACCAACGTCATGGGACTGCTTGGCCCAAAGCTCGCTGATGTCCATGCTTACGAAGGTACAAGGCAGTTTCTCGAAGCGATTGGCATGGAGTATATCTCGGGGAGTGCCGCCAACTTACACGGGCAGTATGATGCGGGAGGTGGTCAATACATGACGCTTCGGGATGCAGTGAAACTGTCCTATGCAATGGCAAATGGCGGCAAAATTGCCGATCGACAAGTTCTTTCCTTGGACTACATCAACGACGTGTTTGATGCCGGCGAAGACAAGATGACCGTCTGGGAGAAGGGCCCCTACGGCAAAGCGCTGCCTGGAATCAAGTTCTACTCAAACCAATGGTATGTTGTTGACGACAATATTGCGGTGGGGATTGGTTCCTACGGGCAGTATCTTGCATTTAACCGCGCCACAGGGGTGTCTATCGCCAAGTTTTCTACCTACCACACAGGTCAGAACTTCGCTCAAGGTGTTCCCGATCTCGCTTGGATCATCAAACAGGCAAGAACGCTCTGAATCGAGTACGGAACCGGAAATGAAATACTTAGAATCCAACACAAAAGAGAAAAAACAACCTATGTAGACTCAAAAAAAAAGGTACACATGTGAAATACTCCAAGCATATCCTCGCAACCATCCTCCTCTTTTCAGGAACACTCTGTTACGGCCAAGGTGAAGACTTCACCTACCATCGTCAGTTCGAAGACCAGATGGGCACAGAGGCCCCCGAGGTGGAGAATCTGAGCGAGGCTATAGCAACAGCGGCAGATGGTGCAGTCTATGCGAACCGCAATGCCTCCGAATTTAGCACCGTGGCCTACAATTGGGCACCGTCAACAACCCCGCTGCACTTCGCAAGAGGGCCTGTCCCGCCGATGTCTGCCGCAGACCGTGCCCATCTCGAGAGCACGCATACAGACGGTTTCATCGTCGTAAAAGACGGAATCATTGTGCGTGAGTATTATGCGAAAGGCATGCACCCCACGACGAAGCATAAGATCCACTCCACGGGAAAGAATTGGACGTCGGCGATCTGGCACGACGTTTTGCTGCCGGTCATGGACAAGACCGTAGGCGAACTCATGCCTGAACTTGCCGAATCGATCTATGGAGACCAAACGGTCAGGGCTGTGGTGGACATGCGGGTTCCCGTCTATTGGGGGGAGGATTTTAACGATCCCGAAAGCCCGGTGGTGCTGGGGTTTGCTGCTACAGGCCTGGAATACAAAAACCCGACCTACGACGTTGTTGCCTTTCTCAATGGACTCAAAAGAAATCCTGAGCTCGAGAACGGTGACTGGTATTATGTGAGTTCCAATACCAACGTGATGGGTCTGCTGGGACCAAAACTCGCTGGTGTCCATGCCTACGAAGGAATACGAAGATTTGTAGAGGCGATTGGAATGGAACATATTTCCGGCAGCGTTGCGAACCTTCACGGCCAATACGGGGCCAGTGGTGATCAGTACATGACGCTTCGGGATGCGGTCAAACTGCCGTTCGTTATGGCCAATAACGGTCGTGCGGGAGACCGTCAGGTTTTATCGGAAGCTTACATCCAGGACGTGTTCAGTGCCGATGAAGAAAAACGGAGCGCTTGGTCGAAGGGCCCTTACGCGAAGCCCATGTCTGAGTTCAAGTTTTACTCAAACCAGTGGTATGTAGTGGACGACAATATTGCGGTGGGGATTGGTTCCTACGGACAGTTTATTGCATTTAACCGCGCCACAGGGGTGGCTATCGCCAAATTCTCCACCTATCACACTAGCTCTAACTCTAATCAAGGTATTCCTGATCTCGCTTGGATCATCAAACAGGTGAGGACGCTCTGAATCGAGTACGGAACCGGAAGTAAACAAGACGCTGGGACACCGGCAGGCGGTGGCTTAGCGGAAAAAAATATATTGAGAATTAACTAAATGACAAAAACCAGAGAGGACCTATTAATATGAATAAATTAATAATTGGCCTATCCATAATAGCTGCTACGCAGGTATTCGCCGCGAGCCCCAATGATGAGGCGAAGAGCCTTCAGGCGCAACAACCACCCTTGACGTGGGCTGAACTGGGTCTGATGCGGGGCTTCCCACCCCCAGCCGACAAATTGGTGACGCGCAAGAACTGGCAGAACCCGCCCTTCAATCGCTGGGCTTTTCAACACATGGATCAGGTGCTTCGTACTGCACACCTTAGCCGTGGTTCAGGCCCGATTGCCGAACTTCCTCTGGAACTCCGCGATATTTCACGCCTGACATTCAAGACGAAAAAGGGGGAGCACAGCTCAGTAAACGAGATGTTGAATTCCACTTACACGGATAGTTTCATCGTCCTTAAGGACGGTAGGATCGCTTTCGAGGCCTACTTCAATGGAATGTCACGCGACAAGCGGCATATCATTCAATCAACTTCCAAGTCACTCACGGGATCAGCCGCAACCATTTTAATTCATGAGGGGCGACTCGATCCAAACGCCCTCGTGACGAAATACATCCCAGAGCTGGCTGATAGCGCGTATGGGGATGTGACGGTTCGCCAGGTCCTCGACATGTCAAACTCAATAGTTTGGCGGGAAGAGTACACCGACCCAAACTCGGAAATCAAGCGTTTCGAGCAGGCCAACCTGTGGGAGGATTACACGGAAATCGCTAAAAAGGGCACATATGCATTTTTACAGACGCTGAAGAAGGATGAGCACGATCACGGTGTGAAATTCCACTATGCCACTGGCAACACCGACGTCGTTGGGTGGCTGATTGAACGGGCGTCAGGTCAACGGTTTACTGAGTTCTTCACGCAGCGCGTCTGGTCACAGCTTGGCGCTGAGCATGACGCCAGCATCTCGGTTGACATCAACGGATTCGGCGCCGGTAGCGGCGGTTTTGCTATGACGACTCGGGACTTTGCCCGATTTGGCGAGATGATGCGGAACAACGGCCAGCTTGCTGGAAGGCAGATCTTGCCATCCGGCCAGGTGATCGACACCGTCCTAAATGGCAACAACGACCAGTTCAAAGATACAAAATATGCGAAGATTTTCAATTCTCCTAATGGCTTCTACCGCAACCAGTGGTGGATGACGGGCAACAAACACGGCTGCTACTTCGCGGTAGGGGTCTATGGCCAGCTTCTTTGGATAGATCCAACGGCCGGTGTTGTCATCGCCAAGTTTTCAAGTTGGCCCGATGCGGTGGATGTCGAAAAGGGCGGCGACACCCTCCTGATGTTAGAGGCGATAGCAGCGGCTCTCGAGTAATTGTGCTGTTTCCACTGGAAAAGCACACCAATCCGTGAACCGACCAAGCGAAACAAGACGGTGCAGGCAAGGTCGCTCCGCTCCTTGCCTGACCCCGGACCTTTGCTTAAGGAATCACATCATGCCATTTTGTAAGTCGAAGAAAGACTCCTCGGATAAACTATAGGAGTTCATCATGAAACGCACTCGATATCTACTCGCAACCATCCTCCTCTTCTCAGGCACACTCTGTTAGAGCCACGGACGTATTGGTTCAATTAATCGATGACCTGTTTCCAGACTCTTGCCGCGACCGCGGCTGGTCACTTCTCTGACCCTGTCCTTGAAACGCTTGAGGCTTTATACCACCGTTTTCTCTCTTCGCCCTTCTCCAACGAAATTGCTGCGACATTGAGTTCATCGAGCTACTTCCCCAAGTTAGGTTTGCGGTTAATGGGCGCTGAGTGTTTACCGCTCGACGAGGTGTTTGCCGGTGGAGCTACACGAACTATCGAGGTAGGTTTTGATATAATCGCTGAACCGTTCATGAAGATCATCAACTTCAATGCCGATCTCAGAGAGTGAGTGCTGAAATGTATACCGCTTGGACTGCTGGAGTACCGGGGTATTTTTGATATCCCCTGAAAGCTCCCATCCCATCCAGCTATAAATTTTTTCCAGAGTAGCAATCGGTTTGTCAGTCACCTCCCGATAGCTTAGGTCAAGAATGCGGTTGTCGCTGAGCCCGAGCCGCGAGCGCTTGGCTGTCAATTCATTCAGGGTATTCTGCCACCGTGAAATCACCTGATGGATAAGAGGCTCCCGCGCCCGCGTGATACTAAACGAACTTTGCATCGTTGCCGTCAAACCAATCAACGATGGCAAAAACTCCGCGGGGTCTCGGTTGATCTGAACTAGCCTGGCATCAGGATAAACCCGCAGCAATGACTCCAGCGAGAGTAAGTGAGCCGGCGCCTTTAACACCCAACGTTTAACCGGACGACCAAATTGCAAGTGTTGCAGGAATTTCTTATGCCAACGATAAGCCTGAGTGTTATCGAGCTTTTCCTGCTGCGCTTGAAATTGCGGCAGCCGGTACACTGAGTCAAAGCGAATACTTTGAAACGCATAGCTCATGATCACAATGTCCTCCTGCGGCGATCTGGCTGCCAGGCGGTGCTTGCCGTGAAGGTTTCCGGTCAGACGATGGAAAAACCACAGCCCACGTGCCGCTTTACCAATGTTTGCTCTATCCGTTCGAGCATTGCTCCCGGGTCGCGGAAAAGGGCACATAATTTCCCAGTTGCGTGGTGCCCGGTTCGCCGCGTCAAGCGCCAGCAAACCGTGCAAATATGTGGTTGCTGCCCGCGGCAGGCCGATGATGATCAGCGGCTGCTCAATCGGCTCTTCATGTATCTCAGGATAGCTGGTAAGCTGCTCTTGCAAACGCAAACGCCCGCTCAAAAGGTTCAGTACGTCTCTTTTTGCCGCTGCTACGCCACATACGTTTAGTTCCGCTTCTTTCCGGAATGCTTCAATCAGTGAATGATAATGCGGTAGAAACTCAGGGTCGCCAAAATCATCCAAACCGCTAGCCTTTGAGGCCAATTCGAGCAGGTTTTCAGACGATTCACTAAACCTGGGCCGCAGGCGTGCCGGCAATCGCGCAGTTGACTTTTTGACCACCTGCAGACCGGCGGTAACGGCAGAATTGGTTAATCTATTGAGGTTCAACATGAAAGCATGGTGCTATCGACGACAACAGGTGCCGCCGACTATTATCTAGCATCCCACGAGGGGCTAAGTGGTTGAAAATTATTGTGCCATTTTTAATAGTTGATAAACTCGTAAAAACCTCTATTACCGTTATGGTGGAGTTGACCCGAAATCCATAATCAATTGAAATTACTGGATTCCCGCTTTCGCGGGAATGACGAAAGCAAGCAATTTCAAGGTTTTTACGACGCCATCAATAGTTGCCTGCTTCAATTTTCTTCATTGTGATGGCAAAAGTCCACTTCTCAGGAATTACATAAACGCTGAAAAGTTAGAATCTCTTAAAAATCTACGCGATTCAATCAATGAATACATCCCCCAATCCGGGGTATTGTGGGGTGTAATAGGGGGTGTTTTAAAACCCTGATGGAGCTCCCTAGGTAGAGTTGTATGAAGCTCGCTGATTCGTTGCGTGAGGTGGTAGAAGCCTGCGCATCTCATGTCGATTGCCTGATGCTGCACGGCGCCGTCATGGTGGTTGTTCGCACGTCGTGAAAAAGGGGGCATCGCAGTGCTCTCCAACCACCTGATCCTTGACGCCTCAAAGCCACAAAGAGAAGCAGGATAGGCCGGATGAGGCTTGACCGAACACTAGCGCGACGTGACGGAAAACTTCACCAGACGACTGGCTGTCGTCCAGGCAGGCCCGAGAAACCGGTGACAGGCCTCTAACACGGAACCGAAGGCCTCGAGGAAATAGGATGTGTCCTGGTCGGAAATTGTCAGTGGGGGCAGCAATTTGATAATATCCATGTTATGGCCTGCCACCTGCGTGAGAATCCGGTAATCATCCATCAACGGCATGATAATTGACTGCGGGAAAAGACCGCCGTCAGCGGCATGAATGAGCTTCCAGGAAGACTTAAGTCCGAAAGATTTCGGCTGACACAGTTCAATGCCAATCATCAGTCCACGTCCTCGTACTTCTTTAACGAGCTCAAACCTCTCGGCCATTGCCCGCAGACCTGAAAGTAACGCAGCGCCTTGTTTGGCGGCATTTTCAGGTAGCCTTTCAGATTCGAGGATGTCCAGGGTCGCCAGTCCGCAAGCCATGGCCAACCCTCCCTGACCAAAAGTCGAGGAATGGACAACGCAGCGGTCAAGGCTGGAAAAGACACGATGGTAGATCTCATCGCGCATCAGAACCGCGCCCACCGGCACCATCCCGCCGGAAAGCGATTTTGAAACCAGTAACAAGTCAGGCTTCAGCCCTTCAATATCATGAAACGCAAACATCTTCCCGGTGCGGCCCATACCTGTCTGCACTTCGTCAAGCACCACATACGCACCAAATTTTCGGCATAAATCCTGGGTAGCGAGCAGGTATTCATCGGTCGCCGGGAAAACACCCTTGCCCTGGATCGGTTCAACAAAAATCGCTGCCACATCCCCTTTGGCAAGTTCCTTTTCCATCACTTCAAGGTCCCCGAAAGGAATACAGTCCACGCCCGGAAGAAAAGAACCAAATCCCTCGCGAAAGCTGTTACACCCATTCATGGATAGTGAACCATAGCTCAGGCCATGAAAGGCCCGGTCAAAGTAGAGGATACGCTGCCGTCCAGTTGCACAGCGAACAAACTTCATGGCGGCCTCGGTACACTCCGCACCGGAGTTGGTGAATTGCACTTTCGATAAATGCGGGGCAAAACCGAGCAGCCTTTCGGCGAGCAAACCGGGCAGAAGCGAAGCCCCTAACTGCACTTTCCAGGGATCAAGCAAGTCAAGATAATCCTGGATCGTCTTGCCAATGACGGGGTGATTTCGCCCGATGTTGAAGACTCCATAGGCTGAGAGAAAATCAAGATAACGATTACCGGCGGAATCCCAGAGATAGGCGCCCTCGGCGCGCACGTATTGCCTGTCGAAACCGATCGTGCGCAACACTTTCATCAGTTTGGGGTTGACGAATTTTTCGAACAGGTCAAACTGTTCGCTCCGCCGGTCTTGCACCAGCTTTTTCAGGTCAAATTTTTGAGTTTCTGTTATGTTCATGATGATTATCCAGAACTAAAAACGAATGAATGAACACCAGATACAATACGTCAAGAGCACGTAACGTGCAAGGATCAGACGAATTCGATGCCTGATCTGAAACATCCCTTGATGGGGGCAAACATTGCTACCCTTTTTGCCTCCATGCGCACCTATGGAGGGGTAGATAGAAAATACTGGCCGTACGCGGCTTGTTTTGCCGGAGCAGCGGTTGCTCGTCTGCCTTTCACCCTGCTTGAACGCATTAGTGCGGCCAATCTCAAACAAGAGGAGGATGAGGGTTGTAGACCAATCTTTATCGTCGGACACTGGCGCTCGGGAACGACCCACCTGCACAACCTGCTGGCCTGCTCACCGGAGTTTGGCATTATTACCCCATTGGCCTCCGGTCTCCCATGGGAGTTGTTAACCCTGGCCAGGTGGCTGCAACCGCTGCTGACCAGGTCGCTGCCGGAAAACCGGGGGGTCGACAACGTTGCCGTAACGATTGATTCTCCACAGGAAGATGAGATACCGCTGGCCAGTATGCAATTGCTTTCAGTCTTCCACGCCCTTTACTACCCCGGGAACTTTCGGCGAATTTTCGAAAAAACGGTGTTTTTCGAAGGTGCCACCGAAACGGAAGTTGCTCACTGGCGTCAGAGCATGCTCTATTTTTTCGGCAAAGTCAGAAAGCATCAAAACGGCAAAGTCCCGTTAATAAAAAATCCAGCCCACACCGCCCGGGTGAGACACCTGCTGAAGATTTGGCCGCGGGCACGCTTCATTCATATCTATCGCAACCCATACACCGTATATCAATCGACGCTTCACTACTACCGGAAGCTCTTGCCGGAGCTCTCACTGCAGACATTCGCCTGGCAAGACATTCAGGAAACAGTGCTTCACTGTTACCCTCGATTACTGGACCGTTTTTATTCAGATGTCGAAGGACTGCCGGCAGACAGGGTGATAGAAATTCGCTTTGAAGATCTGGAAGAAAACCCGTTAGACGCCATTGAGGAAATCATGCATATCTTCCAACTCGGGTCGCGGCATGAAACACGTAAAAATATTACCGCATATCTTGAGCGGATAAAAGATTACCGCAAAAACAAGTTGCACTACTCGGCCCAGAACCTCGGGCTGGTCCGCACCCATTGGGGCGCGTATCTGCGCCGGTGGAATTATCAAATACCCACATGGTGATGATGTTGGGGAAACGTTTGGGCCACGAAATATGACTCCGGCCCGCGGTGAAATTTCTCGCACGCTTGATCGTGAACGAACATTCTCATTTTTCAAAGCCCCCTTACGAGTTCATCATTTATTGCAAGACCAGCACCGTTTATGAACACTATTCGATCTGTATCAATAATTTTTGGAGTGGCCGGTTTGTGTCTGATCTTCTGGCTGCTGCACAAAGAAGGGGTCAGCACCATCGGTGCTGTTTTTTCTCTGGTCGGGATAAACATTATCTGGATGGTTCTCTACCGCGTCGTTCCCATCGTTATCGATGGTGCCGGGTGGAGGCTGCTCTTCAGCGGCGGGGCACGACCCGGCCTTAGGCTGGTATCCATGGCCCGGTGGCTTGGTGAATCGGTTAACACCCTGCTTCCCGTGGGGCAGGTTGGCGGCCATTTCGTCAGGGCTCGAGTTGTTGCCGAGCGTTACACGGGAAAAGATGACCCAAGCGCCACGGTAACGGTGGATTTCACGATCGGTCTGTGGACCCAGATAATTTTTATTATCATCGGTCTGGGGCTCCTCGTCGCAAACACCGGGCAGTACCGCGATATGGCGAGTATGATCTACGGCGTGAGCGTAGCAATTCTAGCGGTCGGCGGTTTCGTACTCGTGCAAAAAGGTGGGTTGTTCTCCTTCGGGGCCAGAGGACTCGGCTTATTTCTTGGCGCCGGCCGCACCGAAGGCATGGGTAACAGGGCTCTGGAGCTTGATCAAAAAATCAGGGAACTGTACGCCCGCAGGCGCGATTGTTTACACGCCGGTTTCTGGCGTTTGATCGGCTGGATGGCGAAATCGGGGGAAAACTGGATTTTTTTTTATTTCGCCGGAGTCGAGGTTAATCTTCAGACGATACTTATTCTCGAGAGCCTGAGCGGCGCCCTGCGCAGCGCCGCCTTTTTCGTACCGGGCGGTCTTGGCGTGCAAGATGGCGGATTGGTGGTTATCGGATCTCTTCTTGGCCTTGATTCAGCCAGTGTAATGGCACTGGCTGTTGCCAAGAGATTGAGAGAACTCCTGATCGGGGTACCGGGGATAGTATGGTGGATACGTCTTGAGGGCGCCCGAAGATGAGAGGCTTCAAAAATATGAGACACTCAGAACCATACCTGCCATCATGGTGGATAGCATGGGTTCTGAATCATTCCGCCGGGTTTCTCACGGCGATGGTTCTGGTGACCATAGTCGTGGTATATTTTACCGTCACCAATTTCAAGATAAACGCGGATCTCGCCGACATGGTCGCCGACGATCTCCTCTTTCGGCAGATCGCCAAAGCCTATCAAGCCGAATTTCCAGAACTGGTCAATCCGCTGGTAGTGGTAATCGAAGGTGACATTGCCGAGCAGGTACGCGAAGTCAGACAACAACTCGGCAGACGTCTCGAAGAGCATCCCGACGCCTTCACATCCGTTTACATGCCGGGCGGCGGAGAGTTTTTCGATACCAACGGGCTTCTCTATCTGAGCGTTGAGGAGTTAGAGGAATATGGAGATGTTATCGCCGGAATACAGCCGTTTCTGGCAATGCTGGCCGATGATATTTCACTGCCTCGCCTTTTTTCCGTGCTTGCATCCATCGTGGAAAACGAAGACGCTCAGATGGCCGGCAGCGGAGACTTGACACGTTTGCTCAATGCCCTTCGCGTCAGCTTTGATGCCGCGCGAGCAGGACGCATCGAGCCTGTCTCATGGCAAAACCTTATCCGCGACAACGACACCGCCAGGAGCACTTTCACCCAATTAATTATCGTCCAGGCCGCCGCCGGCACGGGTACCGCGAATCCATACAAGCGGGAAATCAGTCTTATTCGAAGTCTGGCAGCCGATCTCGAGATACCTCAGTATTTTGAGGTTACCATCGGCATCACCGGTAACCCCGCGATAAATTACGAGGATCTGCGCAGCGTTCGCGTCGACATCGGTTTTGCATCGGCCCTCTCACTGCTGCTTGTCGGCATAACCCTTTACTGCGGCCTCGGGTCGCTCAGGCTGGTGACCATCAGCCTGGCGACCCTGACCATTGGCCTTGCCTGGAGCGTCGGATTCGCGATCCTGCTGGTGGGCAGGCTCAACATGATCTCGGTAACCTTCATCGTACTGTTTATCGGGCTGGGCATCGATTATGCCATCCAGATAACCCTGCGCTACCTCGAATTCCTAGATGCCGGCCATACTCGCACGGAGGCGATTAAATCGGCGGTTACAAAAACCGGCAATGCCTTGATCATCTGTTCCATTTCAACCGCCATTGGCTTTTACGCCTTCGTTCCCACCGACTATGTCGGCGCCTCGGAACTGGGTCTGATTTCCGGAACGGCCATGCTGATAATTCTTTTTATCAGCGTTTCGGTACTCCCGGCCATGCTTAATCTGTTTGCTCCCAGAAACAGTAAAGCCGCGCCGGTGCGGATCGGCGCCTTTCTCCCCTCGCTACTGCGCCGCTACAGCCGCGTTATCCTCAGTGGCGCCGTCATCATGGGAGTGTGGTCGGCACTCCTTCTGCCTCATTTTACCTTTGACACCAACCCCCTCAATCTCTCAGACCCGAAGTCAGAAGCGGTGCGCACCGCCATGCGCCTTTTCGCCGACAATCGAAATTCACTATGGACCATTAGCGTGGTGACGGATTCCAGAGAGCACGCGCAAAAGCTGGCTGGAAAACTTGAAGAACTCCCCGAGGTTGATTTAGCCTTGACCCTTGATGATTTTATTCCAGCCGACCAGGACATCAAACTTGATCAGATTGAATACATCGCGCTGAGCTTACCGGAATTCTCTGATGACATTTCGGCCCGATCCCGAAATGTGCCGGATGAGACCAGAGCCGCACTGGAAAAACTGAGCGAGGTGCTGATAGCCCTGAAGGTCGATGACAACGGCGATACGTCCATGCAGTCGGCGGCACACCTTCTTGCCGAATCAATCGACAGGTTTCTGGAACCCCCCACCGGCCGACAAGATTATGCCCGACTGAACGAGGCCCTGATCCCCAATCTGAAGGTTCTGACCCGGACTTTACAACAGCAGACGGGGGCCGACCAGATCGGCACCGACCAATTGCCGCAAAACCTGTACCGGCAATATGTTTCGGCAAACGGCCGCTATCGAATCCAGGTGTTTCCAAAAGATGATCTGCGTGATCCGGCCGCCCTGCGGCAATTTGTTACGGCGTTGCAAGATGTTGCGCCGCGCGCCACCGGCCAGCCGGTAAATATCCTGGGATCAGCCGATACGATCTACACCGCCTTCACCAGCGCCCTGATCACCGCTATCGTTCTGATTGCTTTGTTTTTGCTGGCGATAACACGTCGACCACTCGAGGTTGTCCTTGTTCTCGCGCCGCTCATCCTGGGAATTGGCTATGCCATGGCGGCAACGGTGCTGCTGAACATACCGTTAAATTTCGCCAACATCATCGCAATTCCTCTATTGCTGGGCATCGGTGTCGATTATAGCCTGCATGTTCTGCACCGGTTGAAAGAGGAGGGAAGTGGTGATAACTCCGGCCGCTCTCCCTTCGGAGTTCTCACCACCAGCACAGCCCGCGGTATCCTTTTTAGCGGGCTGACGACGGTTATGAGTTTTGGCTCGCTGTCGTTTATCGGACATGCCGGCACAGCGAGCATGGGCAAGCTTTTAACGATCAGCGTGCTAACGATGATTTTCTGCACGCTTGTTGTATTGCCCGCTTTTCTCGAGCAGTTTGAAAGGCTGTTTGACCGGCTCCGCTCACCTGCCGCCATAAACCGCTGAATCATTATTCCTCGTCACGGAGCCCCTGAATCTTTTCATCCAGGTTACGCAGCAGCCCTTGCGGCCCCTCTGCTTTCAGGACTGCTTTGATCTGCGCACGGGACTGCGATAGCTGGCTTACGCCACCGATCTGAATATCGATAATCCGCCACCGATCCGAAGCATTCACCAGGATGTAGTGGAAGGTGGTGGATTTTTTATCGTTTTCCAGGGTGCTCGTTACCCGCCGATACTTCTCTCGATATATCTCGGTCGTATCAATCGTAAAGCGATGATTGTTGTACTTATCAAAGCGAGCCACATAGGTGCCCACCGACCACTCAATATACTTTTCCAGTAGCGCGGCGCGCTCGGCCTCATCCATTTCCAGCCAGTAACTCCCAGATGATTTTCGCAGCATGAATAAGAAATAAAAGGCGTTCCGCATGACCGGTTCAAGAATCTCGTAACGTTGTTCAAAAGTGAGTTCCGAGGAACGTTTCATGATCTCCAGCAAGGCCGCATTGGTCTCCCGGATGACGGTTTCAACCGGATTCGCCGTCACCGGCTCGGCTGTTGCGGAGTATGGACTGGCACCGCAGCACAACAGCAGAATAGTGAACCACACTGTTCTCAATAGCCATGCTGGGCAGAGCCGGAATGCGGGACAACTCATAGTATGATGATTAAACCTTTGGCGGGGTTGGAAAAGATCTGCCTATGTTTGTTATTGTGGGACCTCCCGCTTCGCTGCCTTTCAAAAGGGTGCGCCTAACGGGTAATACTTTACTTTAACTTTTCTACATTGTAGGGTATAGTTAATATTTAATCTAAACATTTTTTCAAGAGTTCACTGTTTTTCGAGTACATCCGTGTGAAAGTCCTTCTTGCCAATCCCCGCGGTTTCTGCGCCGGGGTAAAACGGGCCATCGCTATCGTTGAAGAGTCCTTAAAAAAATACGGCGCCCCGGTTTACGTCTTGCACGAAATTGTCCATAACACCCATGTCGTAAACACACTCGCCGAAAAAGGTGCGCTGTTTGTGGAGACGCTGGAAGAAATACCGCCCGGTTCAGTGACCATTTTCAGCGCCCATGGAGTTTCCAAGGCCGTTGAGGAAAAGGCGGCAGAGCTGGCTCTAAACACCATAGATGCCACGTGTCCGCTGGTGCAAAAGGTGCATCGCCGGGTCGCCCGACTGAGCGAAGAAGGATTTGACGTGCTCATCATCGGTCATAAAAATCATCCGGAAATTGAAGGGACATGCGGACGCGCCACCGGACGGATTCACGTGATTTCACGATCCGAAGATGTGCACCAACTGCCGATCGATAACACCTCACGGGTCGGATATGTCACTCAGACAACCCTGAGTATGGATGACGCGGCCGAAATCA
Organism: Desulfofustis sp. PB-SRB1; assembly: GCA_016722945.1. Lineage (GTDB taxonomy): Bacteria > Desulfobacterota > Desulfobulbia > Desulfobulbales > Desulfocapsaceae > PB-SRB1. Next base: position 60,090 of record JAEQMT010000038.1, read on the forward strand.
TCACCCTCTTCAAGAAGAGGTTTCCCGATATAAACGCACCTGCCCACACCGACATTTGTTATGCCACTCAGAACCGTCAGCTAGCGGTACGCAGCCTCGCCCCTCAGGTAGATCTTTTTCTCGTGGTGGGTTCGAAAAACAGCTCCAATTCCAATAGACTGCGTGAAGTCGCTGAAAAAAACGGGACCACGGCATATCTCATCGACAGTGTCAAAGACATTGATCCCGTCTGGCTTTCAGGCGCGGAGGTTATTGGCGTGACGGCGGGTGCATCGGCGCCGGAATCGCTGGTGGAAGAGGTTGTGGTATGGCTGCGGCAAAGATGTGACATCAGCATGGAAGAAATAGATGGGATCACCGAACATACCCTGTTCACCTTCCCTGATCTCGTTGAAATTGCAAAATGACAAGCGATACCTATGAAGCCGCTCGATCTCACCACCTTAGACACGTTTGACCTTGAGGACCGCCAAGTAGGCAAAGCCAAAAAACGGCTGTTCGTCGGCCTGGTCGTGGGAGCGGGCGCCGGTGTCGTGGCCTTTCTGTTTACGACCCTTATCCTTCCACTGGTAGGCCTCAAATCGCTGCATCCGTGGGCGCCCTATATCTTTACCATCGGCGTTTTGGGAATGGCGCTGGTGGTAATCTGGGCGACCCTTGGCCTTGTGCTCAACATCATGTTCGGCCATTCTCTGCTGTTTTTCAGCAAAATCAGGGGATTAACCATCAAACTCTATCTACCGCTCGTGGTACTGGTGGGAAAATCCCTTGGTATATCAAAGGACCGGGTCCGCTCGTCGTTTGTCAAGGTCAACAATGACCTGGTGAGCATATCCACCAAGAAATATAAGCCGGAAGAGTTGCTGATGCTGATGCCGCATTGTTTACAGAACTCGCGGTGCAAAATGCGCCTTACCTATTCGATGGACAACTGTAAACGCTGCGGGCTCTGCCCCATTGATGAGCTGCTCACTATCAGCGAGGAGTATGGTATTCACCTGGCGGTTGCCACCGGCGGTACGATTGCCAGAAGAATCGTCGTCCAGAGGCGGCCGAAAATGATCATCGCGGTAGCCTGTGAGCGTGACTTGGCAAGCGGCATTCAGGATACCTATCCAATCCCCGTATACGGCGTGCTCAACGCCCGCCCCCATGGTCCTTGTCTTGACACCACGGTTGCCAAGGCAGGCCTTGAGGCCGCCATACACAAGTTTATGGACCCCGCCTTCTTACCCGGCGGCCAAGACGCCGACATGAAGCAGCAGGCGTCGGTGGCGAGCGCCGCATAATCAGATCTTTCGTCTCTTAGCCAGCCACAATAATCCGCGTATCAGATCATGGGCATTCCCCTTCTCCAACAACGGCGTATCGGTATGTATATCGCCGGCCAACTGCTCCGTGGCCAATCACGGTTCCCACTGGTTCTCATGCTTGAACCACTTTTTCGCTGCAACCTCAAGTGTAAGGGTTGCGGCAAGATCAGCCAGCCGCCAGAGATACTGGCCAAACATCTCTCCGTCCAGGAATGCGTCGATGCCGCGGAGGAGTGCGGGGCGCCGGTGGTCAGTATTGCCGGAGGAGAACCACTGCTTCACCCTGATATTGAAACGATTGTAGAGCAACTAGTCGAACGCAAGCGTTTTGTCTACTTGTGTACCAACAGTTTGCTGCTTGAAAAAAAAATGGAGGGTACGCCCGGATTTCGCCCCAGCCCTTATCTAAGTTTCAATATCCATTTCGACGGCCTGGCCGAACGCCATGACGCGGCCGTCTGCCTGGAGGGCGCTTTCGAGCGTGCCTCAAAAGCAATTTCCATGCTGGTTTCGGCCGGTTTTCGGGTGACAACCAACACGACTTTCTTCAAGGGCCAAACCTTTGAAGACGCTGCCGCGCTTTTTGACCATCTCACCTCGCTGGGAGTGGAAGCAATGACCGTTGCCGCCGGGTTCAATTACGAAAACGCCGCCGACCAGGATAACTTTCTCGGCCGCGAAGGCACCAGAAAACTCTTCCGCGAGATATTACAGAGAAAAAAACCATCATGGACATTTAACCATTCTGCCATGTACCTCGACTTTCTTGCCGGCAATCAAAACCTGGCCTGCACACCGTGGGGCAACCCGACCCGAAGCGTGTTGGGGTGGCAACGCCCCTGCTATCTTCTCAATGACGGATATGTATCGAGTTACCGGGAACTCATGGAGGACACTGACTGGAGCAATTACGGCCAGGGTAACAACCCCCGCTGCGCGCATTGTATGCTCCACTGCGGGTTCGAGCCCAGCGCCGTGGTTGAGACCATGAGAAAACCGTGGAAGGCGGCTATGCTTGCTCTGCGTGGTCCGGGACGGAAGTAAGCCGATTTCTATAAAAATCGTCTAACGGCGCCTGAATTATGGGCCACGTCCTTCTCAGGGAAGCCATTGCCACGGAAAAATCCCTGGCCACCCGCACGGCGCCGACAATAAGCCATGGATTCTTGAGAACAGCGACGAGCATTCGGAGCGGCCGACCGTTTCCTTCAGGATCGACTCCTTTCAGTAACCTCCCGTCAAGGGAGCGTTCGGCGGGATCGCATATTACCCTGACTGAAAAGAAGGGGAGCGATTGGGCAGCCGCCGCGGCGGCCGCTCCACCGCTTTCCATATCCACCGCGATGGCGCCGGTTGTACCATGCGCCGCCGCTTTTTCAGAAGCAGTGAGCAGCGGTTTAGCGCTGCACAAAATGGCGCCGCGTCGATAGGTGATACCGCTTACTCGTAGGGCCGTTTCGAGCTTTTCCAGTAATTTCTCATCAGGTAAATATTTGTGATACTTGGTATTTTTCCCCGCTACGGACTCAATGATCCGTTCCGCTAAAACGATGGCTCCACGCGGCAGGCCCGGCGCCAGGCCGCCACTGATGCCAATACTGCCCACCCCCCAGGCGTCAGCTAAGGCGGTGCCGTGAAACACCCGCTCGCGTCCCATGCCGCACTGGACAGTGCGGATATGGAGGGCTCGCCGGGCCGCTCGATATTCTTGCGGACCATGCCCAAGTTGGGTATGACGGCCGGCCACATCGGCACCTGCGGTAGACTTGATCGCTTTGGCCTCGGCGGCCAGGGCGGTGAGCACGACAAGAAGTGAGCGATCAGGTTGCATGAATCTGTGAAAAAAGATACCGTGTTTATGCGCTCAGCCACATACCGGGTAAACGCTCTTGTGCTTTTATCTGTTTTGAATACCATACTCGACCCTACCACTTTTTTCAGCTCTTCCGCACGGCACACAGCATGGACGCTACAACCCTTAATAATGCAATCGAACAAGCCATTGCCTGGTTGATGGGTGCGCAACACCAGGACGGATATTGGGTGGGTAACCTGCAATCCAACTCCTGCATGGAGGCGGAGTGGGTTCTTGCCATGTATATCCTCGGCGTTCTCGCCGATCCCAAATACGATGGGGTCGTCAAAGCAATCCTTCACGACCAGCGGGCCGACGGCTCCTGGGAAATTTATTACGATGCGCCGGCCGGCGATATCAACGCGACGGTGGAATCGTATGCGGCACTGAGGGTTGCTGGAGTGGACAAAAACAGTGATCCGATGATCAGGGCGAGAGAGTGGATTTTTGCTCACGGCGGTCTCGGTGGTGTGCGGGTGTTCACCAAGTATTGGCTGGCCCTCATCGGCGAATGGCCGTGGGATCGTACCCCGGCACTCCCCCCGGAAATCTTCTTCATCCCGCGCTGGGCGCCGTTTAACATCTACAAGTTCGCCACCTGGGCGCGGGCGACCATGCTGCCCCTGTCGATTCTGACCGCCCGCCGTCCGGTGCATCGGCTCCCTGATAATTTGCGTATGGATGAGTTGTTTCCCGAAGGCAGGGAACATTTCAACTACCGGTTGCCGCGAAAAAAACGGTGGATTTCCTGGGAAGGTTTTTTTCTGGCAACCGATCGCATCCTCAACCGGTATGTAAACGCGCCGCTTCGTCCCGGCCGTGAAACGGCGATCCGGCTCTGCCGCGAATGGATTGTCGCCCACCAGGATGGGGACGGGGCCTGGGGCGGCATTCAGCCACCCTGGATCTACTCGCTCATGGCCCTGCACGAAGAAGGCTATGCTCTCCATCACCCGGTGCTGACCAGCGGGCTCACCGCCTTTGACCCGCCCTGGTCGTATGAACGCGACGGGCGCATTTACCTCCAGCCCAGCGTGTCACCGATCTGGGATACGGTGCTGGTCCTGCTCGCCCTTTTGGACTGTTCGGTGGCTCACTTACAGACCGTCAGCGTTGAAAAAGCCGTTCGCTATTTACTGAGCCAACAGGTCCTGGTGGGAGGCGACTGGCAGGTGTTTGTGAAGGACACGGAACCAGGCGGCTGGGCGTTTGAGTATGAAAACGACAAATACCCTGACGTGGATGACACCGCCGTTGCCGTCATCGTTTTGCTGCGGCTCGAACCATTGATGGCTGACGAGGGGCTTAAACGGGCAATGCGCGAGGCAGTGGAGAAGGCGGTGGCATGGTTAATCGCCATGCAAAACGATAACGGCGGCTGGGCCGCGTTTGACCGGGACTGCACCAGCGCCATCCTCACCCTGATCCCGTTTGCCGATTTCGGTGAATTACTCGACCCGCCCAGTGTCGACGTAACCGGCCACGTTGTGGAGGCATTGGCCCTCTATGGGATGACCAGAGATGACGAGGTCATGACGCGGGCCTGCCGGTACATGCTTGACGAGCAAGAACCTGATGGTTCGTGGTTCGGCCGCTGGGGGGTAAACTATATTTATGGGACAGGTGCTGTGTTACCCGCCTTGGAAGCCGCGGGTGTTGATATGTCGGCTGAAAAAATTGTTGCCGCGGGACGATGGCTGGTTAGCCGCCAAAACCTTGATGGCGGCTGGGGCGAAAGCTGTGCTTCCTACATGGATGAGCAGTTCAGAGGGCGAGGGGTATCAACCGCATCCCAGACGGGATGGGCGCTCATGGCTCTTATCGCCCTGGATTCCGACGAGTTTGCCAGACCTATCAAGCAGGGACTCGAATTTCTTAAGAAAACGCAAAATCAGGACGGAACCTGGGATGAACCATATTTTACCGGAACCGGATTTCCAGGCTATGGGGTGGGCGAGCGTATCGATCTTACCGTTAAAAGCGACACCATGAACCAGGGCAGCGAATTGTCACGCGGATTCATGCTCAATTACAACATGTACCGGCACTATTTTCCCCTTATGGCCATGGGCCGGGCGAGGCGATACCTTACCGCCGGAGTATCCTGAAAATGTAGGGTGGCTCACCGGCCCCGGCGAATTGCTGGAATCAACCGGCGCCGCCGAGGCAAAACTGATCATTATCTGCCTGGGCGAGCATGAACCTGCCCGGGAACTTGTCACCCTGGCGCGCAAGCACTATCCCCATCTCGAGATCGCGGTGGCCGCCGAAGACCGGCGGGCGGTTTACGAATTCATGGATCTGGGGGTTGTCACCATGCGCCGCAAGACCTTCGACAGCGCCCTTGCCCTGGGACAAGATGCCCTGCAATTGCTGGGCTATGATCGCTACGAGGCGTACCGGCTGATGCGGCTGTTCCGCAAAAAAGATGAAGACACCCTGCCGGAGCGCTATCGCATTTTCACTGAGGATGGGGACGGCTACATATCCATGTACCGGCAACACAACCACGAACTGGCCGAGTTAATGGTAAAAGACCAGCAGACCGATATGGATGAGTTGGACAAGGCGTGGGCCGGCGGCAACCCATATGAGTAGCACCGGTACCGTGGTCCAGAGTCGCGCACCGTTGAGCGGAGAATGAACATGAAGATACGAATTATGGGAACCGTGGAAAATGGCCTTTTCGTCCACCTCTGCGTTGCTCACGCAATTTCTCACGGTACTATCAACTATCTGAAGTTTCCCGAAAAGTCCTCAAGCCGCAAGCCTCATAAACAGAGCGGCAACGATATTTTTCCGTGGTTTGGGTGGAGGTGAGCAACCCATATGAAAATCCTTATCCACTACCTGTTGCGCAATCACTCTGCGGACATCGGAAAAGGCATAATGGGCACGTCCTTTTACCGCATGTCGGCGGTGGGGAGTTTTGTCTAGATGGATGGCATACACCCACGCAAGTGAGACGGCCATCATGCATAAGTTCAGATGATTGTAAACCGCCACCGGTTTCCGATTCTGGGCCTCGGCACTGCCGATATCCTGTTTGAGCTCTTTGAAGCTTGCCTCGATCTTCCACCTGGCGCCATAATACTCAATGATCTGGGCAACAGACAAGCTGAGATCGGTAGTAAACAGAGCAACCCACCGTGTACGGCGATATACCCACACCACCCGAATAGGGCATTTGAGCGTTTTCTGCATGACAATGGATGTAGCGAACAGTACCGTGCGCGTTGTGCCGTAAAGATTCACTGCTATCTCCGTGGCATGCTCTTGGTGAGCAATGGCAAGCGAGGTTGTCGTACCGAGGTAATCACCATACTTTTTTGGCCGGCCAACCCGCCTGCCTTGTGGCTGTTCAGGCATGGCATACAGATTATTGTTGGCGCGCAGGCGAGACAACAGATGGCCTCGTGAATCAAGCGATTGGCGCAGCGGTTTGAAGAGCCCCTGATTACCAAACCAAGAGTCGGCCACCACCAGGATCGGGTGCTCGGGAAAATGTCTTCCCACCTCATCGAGCATCTCTACCGCCTGCTGGTATTTGTTTTGAAACACGATGCGCTCGCCCTTGAACGTTGGCTTACTGGTGGTGATGTGTTTTGTGCTGAAATAGTAACGCTGGCTGAGGGGAAGACAGGCCCATCGTCCCTTGATCACCGTAATCAGACCGATGGCAACAACCAGTTGCGCCCATGGATAGCGTGACTGGTTTTTCTTGGCGGCATTATCGAAGACCTTCGCGCAGCCAAAGATATTCTTACCGGTCTTGGGATTGACATAATCGTCCAGGGCAACCAGCAGGCGGCCGTCGGTGCACGGATCCGGGATCATGTTCCAGAGCGTGGGCCACAGCCTGCCCCAGGGAATCTTCGGCGAGGCGATAAAACTATAGTATGGTTTCTTGCCAACTGTTGTGAGACCAAAGAGCACGTGGAGTACCCGAAACAGATGTGAGGTTTTTGCCGAGGTGCCGGGCAGGATAATGGCGAGCAGGGTATAGACAAACCAGGCGCCGCGTTCTTTGCCTTTTTCTGATTGAATAAATTGGTCTTTGAGTTCGGTGAGCAGGCGGTGTAGTATAGACATGCGGGGTCCCTCCGGTTTCTTGTTGGTGATAAAACATAGTATACCATGAGTGGGCCTCGCATTCACTACTAACTTGCTGTTATCGTTTATTATTCTGACATTCAGGTGAAAATTTTGTTAATTTTTATCGAGTAATATCAAGTAGTTAGCGGTCTCAAAATTTCTCCTCATAAGTTATTGATATTAATACATAAATATGTCCTTCCTGGGATCTTCCAAACCATATTACTGCTCTGATATTGTCAGGATTGTGTCGTCCTCGCTTCAAAAATGGGAAACTTTAGTAATTGATTTGTGTAGGTGATTTTATCCTAAACAAGCATAGGGTCAAGCGGTTTCTTCAAAGCAAAAATCATAGTCTGTTTGCGATGGGTTACGAAGACAAGTTGCGTGGGAAAGTAGTACCTCACTGCTATGCTGTCCCCTTCGCAACAAAATGGGCGGTGGAATGAAGTGCGGCGATATTACCGGCGTCTACAAGCGCATGAAGCCGTATGAGACCTCACTGTTCAAACTCATAAGCGATCATTTCGATGAGTTGGAAGCGACGTATGATGAGTGTTTCAGGGGCCAATACGGTTTTTTCGGCCGGTAATTTCACGGGTTGTGCGAAACTATCTGGTGTGCGGCGCCCCGCACTAAGGGTTTGCCCGTAAACACCTGTGCTGATTGCAAACACGCATTCCTGCTCGCCATCAGTTTCATTATCGATAAAGCGGTAATAGAGAAAATTCTCACCCATCCGGAGGTTTTTGAAAAGAACCGGAATCAGCCGGCGCCGCCGGCACCCGCGCAACGATAGAGCAAGCCATTCGAGATTGTCGCGTATGAAGATGAGTGGCCCGGCTCTGATGAACCGATGTTTGGATGGTAAAAAATCTTCAGACCGCCACCAGATCGGTGCCCCCATAACTGTTGAGAAATGGGTCTACATGGTGGCTTTTGCCGTGAAATCCATTGGCGAAATCAAACTCCTTGAAGCGGCGGCAAAAAATATAGCATTCCAAGACCTGGCCCCATTGGCCGGCTCCGTTGGCTGTTGCGAATGACGCGGCGCGGTGGGCTCCTCCAGAGGCCTGATTATGGGGCGATGTGCCGGCGCAGCGCAGGTTAGCCGCTACGCCTCGCTGTGCCTGGCGATCAATTCCCGAATTGCGGGAACCAGTTCAGTGGGTACTTCCATGAAGGTTTGACCGGCAGCCTCAAAAGCCGCTTCATCTTCGGCAACTGCCTGAGCTTCGGACTGCGTCTCGTAATGCGCAAGAAGTTTGTTGACACGCGCTTCGTCCCAGCCTTTGGGAAATGTACTTTGCTTCATCTTCATTTTCTCCTTATTCGACGCCTCAGGGCAAGCAACGGCTTACCACGAAGCTCATAAGCCGTTACCACAAAAACGCTATTTGGCAGAGAATCCGGCACATAAACAACCCTAAGGTATCTTCCGTCATACGTTCTGCCAAGGGCTACCCTTGAGCCATCCTTACCTGGTCGGTCTTCCAGCGGATGTGCGAGTATTTGCTCGACTTCCTCTTCGTCCACATCATGCCCATAAATATGCGGAAGCGCGGTCTGAGGATCAATGTAAAATCGTACATGCACCGGTATTATACCTGAAATTCAACATGAACGCCTTAGGTGATAAGTCCTCGTTTTGTTTCGAGCCCCTAACTTTTCCAGAGATTTCCACCCATCATGCCTCGATTACAGAGAACCTACCTTGCTCCAACCGCCGTTTCAAGAAATTTGACCTTTCCCAACGGTGCTCCCCAGCAAATTCAAGATAAATGGAGATTTCTTACTATAAACAAAGAATCTGCGCAGAATGTTGGGGATGGAGAAGGCATAGTGACGGTGAGCAACAGGGTAAAGAACCGTTTCCCTGAGATGGTGGCGGAACTGGGCCACCTTCTTGGCATGGCAGGAGGGAAAAAACCATCTTCCTCGACAAGAAAACGCCAAGATGTGATTTTGATGGCAATCAGGGCATCTTATCCGTGCGAAGCCTTCGTGGAGATCACCGCATTTGATGTTGATCAGGAACTATTATAATTCCCAGGTACCAACAATTAATGCTTTGAGCTTTAAATGCTTCGGCGTCTTGGGCCAGTGAATCCGCGATATGGGGCTGGTGCCCGGCGCCGGACTCATCATCCAGGGCCGCGCCCCGCTCAACGACCCTGTCATTGTCATGGAGACCATGTCATGGGGAAACGACAGGGGAATGGGAAGAAGCATGGTGGGGCAGTTCGAGGTTTATCACGACTCCGACACGATTTAAGCAAGACAGGAAAGGAGCAGTGGCGGTAGCACACAACGTAAGGGTATTTTCAATTTCATCATACTATTACGGTATCTATCCATCGCTCGAAGATGACGCATGGGCCGCACAAGAAGAACTTTCCAGGTGTTTTCTCCGCGTGAGTGCATCGCGGCGATAACACATTCCTGATGCGTCATTTCAACTGGTGAGGTAGTACGGGTGGTAGAGCAACCGAATGCGCGGCGATAGGAACAAGCAGCACAAGCGGGAACAAGAGCAGAACACAGCAGCGACAGAAGTGATCAAGGGTGTGCGCCTTATTGACATTGGCGACGACAAACCCAAGCGCATTCCACGCCTTGGGTGGCGGGAATGTATCAAGAAAGTATGGGAAGTTGATCCTCTGACGTGGCCGAAATGCGGCACCGAGATGCGCATCATCAGTTTCATTATCGATAAAGCGGTACTACAGAAGAATCTCACCCATCTGGGGGTTTTTGAGCAGAACAGGAATCGCGGGCGCCGCCGGCACCCGCGCAACGATAGAGCACGCCATTCGAGATTGTCGCTTATGAGCTTCAATTGTGTTACACATTCAGCTTTTCCAGTGATAGGCGGTAGCCCATGGCATGCACAATGGCGTTGATACTGGCAAGCTTAGGGTTGCCGTCCTCAGACAAGGCTTTTTGGACGCCCATACGGCTCAGGCCGGCCTCCTGCGCGATCTTACTTACCCCCTTGACGCGGCTTAAGACCCGCAGCGAGGACAATAGAGCGCCGGTATCCCCATCCTTAGCATAATCCTCAAAGATGAGTTTGATATAGCTATCGACTTCTTCTGAGTGATCCTGGAAGTAGGTTCCTTCAAGCTCGTCTAGCGTTGTATGTTTTGCCATGGTTCATGTGCTCCTGCTTGATTCTTACTGGATTTCCTTGTTTTGGGCCACGTATTCCAGCCAATACGCTTTGGCTTGCTCGATGCCTTTTTACTGACTAAAGGCTGTTTGCCCTTTTGGTCAGCAAATAAGACTGATTGCTTCGTAAAAACCCCAATTATGGTCATTGTGGAGTTGAACCAAAATATATAATCAATTGAAACTACTGGATTCCCGCTGAAGCCTGCCCTTGAGTGTTGTTATCGAGGGCGGGAATGACGGCTGCAAGCAATTTTGAGCACTTTACGAGTTTATCAAGACCACCTGCTTCGGCTTTACCGGTTGAGTCACGTTTATTCATCTTATTGAATAACACTGCCAACTGTAGTTGGCAACACTGGAAGTACTTAGAGTTGCGCTGAGCGTAGCATCTTTCCTTTGTTTGTGATGTTTTCAATGCTCAATTGACCCTGTCCCTCACGCGGACACTATCTCATTGAGCGGGATGAGGAAGGTGAAAGTTGTGCCTTTGCCGAGGGTGCTGTCGACCTTGACGATTCCGTGGTGGCTTTCGACAATTGACTTGACCAGAGCAAGGCCCAGTCCGGTTCCCTGCTGGGTTCTGGTGTTTTCGTCCTTGACCCGGTAGAACCGGTTGAAAATACGCTCCAGATCTTCCGCCGGAATACCATAGCCGTTGTCGGCCACCGTGGTGTGCAGATACTCATTTTCCACCCGGCAGGTGACATCGATGGTACTGCCTCCGGGAGAATATTTGATACCGTTGGTGATCAAATTGGTGAGCACCTCTTCCATGCCGCGTTTATTGGCAAAGACCCACGGCAAGGGAGAGTCGACATGTAACTCAATTGAGCTTTGCCGTTCAGCCGCCCCGGGACGATGGAAGGTGACCTGATCGTTGAGTAAGGCCGCAAAATCGAGCTGTTCCTTCTCCCTGGTGATCAGCCCGGATTCGATCCTGGAGAGATCAAGCAGTTCCGAGACCATATCGCTCAGCCCCCCCATCTTCGCCATGGCCCGGGAAAGGATCTCCCGCTGTTTTTCAGTCACCTCCCCGGCCAGTCCGTCAAGCAGCACTTGCATCTGCATCATCAGGCTGTTCATCGGGCTGCGCACTTCGTGGCAGACCAGGGAGACGAAATCAGATTTGAGCTGATCAAGCTCCTTGAGCGCGGTGATATCGTTGAGCACCATTATGGCGCCGATATTGACCCGGGTGCGATTGCGAAACGGGGTGCACTTCGTCCGGAAAAATCTCTTCTGCTCGCCCTCTCCCCAACTCAGTTCCTCTACCAGTTCAGTGAGCGCATCAGAGTCCATACCCAGTGCCTCGTCGATCATCGAAGGCAGGGTGTCGCCCACCGGCAGCTCATCGATGCGTTGACCGATAACCGATTCGCCATGGTAGTCGATCATGTGCAGAAAGGCGGGATTGGCAAGCACCACCCGACGATCCCGGTCAAGGACGAGAACACCGTCAATGAGGCTGTTGACCAGCGTTTTCAGCCGTGAATTAGTGTCGGCGATATCCTGCAGAGCGCGGTTATACCTGATCGCCTTGGCCACCACGGTGCGAAGCTGATCGGGGGTGAACGGTTTGGGGATGAAGTCAAACGCCCCCTTTTTCATCGCTTCGATGGAGTGCTCCAACGTCGCATAACCGGTAATGACGATAACCACCGTATGTGGATGCTTTTCGCGAACAAAGGAGAGAACTTCCATGCCCGACAGCCCCGGCATCATCAGATCCACCAGGATGACGTCAAAATGCTCCCGCTGGATCATCGCCACCCCCTGGTCGCCGTCGACCGCCGTCGCCACTTCGGCCCCCTGCTCACTGAGGACCAGGGTGCACGCATCCCGTATCCGGGATTCATCGTCGACCACGAGGATTTTCGCCTGTTCCGTACTTTCAAACGGTGTCATATCCGTTGCTCTCTATTTTTTGTTCAGCCGATGGAATCAAACAGTATCTCGTTGGACAAGGTGACCACCGGCAGTTCCAGGCAAATCGTCGTTCCCTGCTCTGAGGTCTCCCGCACATATATCCGGCCCTGATTTTCTTCCAAAACGCCATAGGCCATGGAGAGGCCCAGCCCCGTCCCCTTGCCGGGTTCCTTGGTGGTAAAGAACGGGTCAAAAATTTTTAAGACATCACTCTCGGGTATACCGCTGCCGGTATCGGTCACCGAGAGGATCGCCGTTTTTCTGTCCTTGGTAATGGAGGTCGCCAGGGTCAGGGTTCCCTGCTCTTCCATGGCATCCACCGAATTCATAATCAGGTTGATTACCACCTGGCAGATCTGGTTCTTGTCCGCCTTGATCAGCACCTCGTGATCGACCAAGTCCGGCACGATCCTGACGTTTTGAAAAAGCCTTTGATCGTGCAGCAGACGAAGACTTTCGGAAACCAGCATATTGAGCGGGAAAACCTCCCGCGAAGGGCTCGACTGGCGGCTGTAGGCCAGCAGATTTTTAACGATGTCCTTGCAGCGGTTGGCGTCTTCGAGCACGTAATCGAGATTTTTACTGAGGGGATGATCCCGTTCGAGTTTTTCCCTGATGATGCTGCCATACATCAGTATGGAGGTAAGCGGGTTGTTGATCTCGTGCGCCACGCCGGCGGCAAGCCGGCCCAGCGAGGCCATCTTCTCGGTCTGCCCGATCTTCATCTGGCTTTCCCGCAGTTTCCGCTCCACCGCCAGTTTTTCTCTGAGATCGTTGAAGATCCCGGCGGTGGCAACCTCTTCGCCGCCTTCGTAGATGATGGCGGCGGTCATTTCCACCGGTATTTTTTCACCATGTTTGGAAATAATCTCAAGCTGAGTGATGGGCAGTTTTCCCCGGCGGCCAAGTTTTTCATCGCGCAGCATACTCATAATGTCGCGGGCCACGCCGGGCGGGTAAAAATCTTCGATGTTGACCTTGCGTATTTCCGTGCTCGAATAGCCGAAGAGCTCCTCCGCCGCTTCATTGGCCAGGATAATATCACCGTTTCGATCGGCCGCGATTATGCCGCTTACCGAACTTTGTACAACATTATCGATAAGCTGGCGCATATCGCTGTACATCTTTTCCAGACGTTTGACATTGGTCACGTCCCGGATGCTTTCGATGATGAAATCAACCTCACCGCGATCATCCAAAATCGGCGAGAATACCCGTTCTTCCCAGTGCTGTTCACCGTCTTCGACCGTCGCATGCAGCAGCACCGTCTGGCCATCTTTACGGGTAACCACCTGACAAAGCGGGCACTCTTCACCCTTGGTGCAGGGAAAACTTTGATGGGGAAAATGGAGCTGGTTGATTTCCCGGCAGGTAGCACCGACCACCTCCTCTTCGAGCTCGCCGTGCCTGTCAAGAAAGCGGCGGTTGACCGCAATAATGGTTCCGTCCGGTGTAAGGATGCGGGTGGGAAAAGAGAGGCTGTCAAAAACCCGGAGACGCCAGTCGGATTTGTACGTTGCAGGACTACTCATACAATCAGGTTTGCTCAACAGTGGATGAAGGTTGATTCCGGGTGGTTCGACACGAAGATCCGGGATCGCCGGAAGGCACCACAAAAACCTTTGCCAGCGCCCGGCCGGCAAGGCAGCCGACACCTTCACTGGTTACCAGATAAATGCTCGTTCCCGAGCAGTTCAAGCAGATAAACCCCACCTCGTCGCCGGCAAGGGTCGTCACCACCGTGTTGGCGACGCCGTGGCGATCCTGGAAATGGGGGCCGTGGAAATACAATACTTCCAGTACGGATTGCTCAACAACCTCCACCCCTGGTATCCGGGCCAATTCGTTCACGACTTCGGTGCTGAACGATCCCGCCTCCGGCGGCGCTACCAGCAACTGAAGAGCATAACGTTGAGGCCGACAAGAAGTCAGCGCCACCATGACGAATGACCCCATGGATTCAGCCTCGGCCAGCCGCGAGGCTACTCGCGAAAGGGTGGCAGCGGGAAATGAGAGGCTGAGCGAGCGCACTCCGGTTTGCAGATGGGAGCCATAAATTTTGATGACCGATTCCCGGTATCTGGCCGCGGTCTCCACTTTTCGGCCTTGTGCACCGGCAACCTGAGCGTCGAACTCCGAGGGCTCATATCTGAAGGGGCTGTGTCCCGCCGGCAAAACAAATATCCGCAGCAAGGACTCCGCCACCGCGTCCATCAACCGGTAGTCGGTGGTTATACAGAGTGCCGACAACGATGTATAGGCGCTGTAGATGGGCAGATTGACCTGGGCCAGCCGGCTGAGCGCGGCAAAGACTACCCGGAGGTCGGAGCGATGGGGAAAGAGGGTCACACTCCCCACCGTGCCGGGCGCCGTCATGCCATCATCCATCGGAGAAGAGCTGGAAGCGAGCAGGAGAGAGACAAGACGATGATCCCGCTCTTCGATACAAAAATCACCGTCAAACACGGGCGGACCTCCCATAAAGAGCTGGGTCAGATTGATATTGTTGGCGGCCAGGGTTCCCAGAACCCGCGCCCCGGCAGGTTCGCCACCATCTGCTGCAAATGCTACCCGGGTCTGGGGCTCGCTGAACTTAATGCCGCCCAGCATCATCTGATCGCCGAGATCAGGATTAGCTGGAAGATGGGCGGCCATCAGTCACGGATCAGCGAAGAGAAAACGGCCCGGTTCCCGCCGACAGTGAAGAACCGGGCGAAAAACTCAGATAGTATCCCGGACTATTTCAATGAGCTTGTTGAGGTCTATCGGTTTGGGGATATAGTCATCGGCCAGGGTGGTCTTTCCCCCCATGTGGGTATAATTGGTGGAATTTACCGCATCGGCGACGGCGGTAAGAAGGATGATGGGAATATCCTTGTACGCATCATCGTTCTTGAGCTCATCGCAGAGCTGGAAACCGTCTTTTCTCGGCATCATGACATCGAGAATCATCAGGGCGGGGCGCTGTTCTTTTATCTTTTCAAATCCCTCGACCCCATCGTAGGCCTTGGCTACCCTGAAGTTTTCACTCTCCAGTTTCATGGCAAGCGCTTCCACCAGGTCGGTATCGTCGTCGACGACAAGTATCAATTGCTGATCGCTCATGGGTGAACTCCTCTTGATTGTTCCGTAACCGTTGTCAGTTAACATCCTGTATTTTCCGCGGGCCTACACCTGTGGTCTTGGATAGAGCCCCGCCTGTTTGACGATTTCCTCGACCTTTTCTTCCCAGTCAATGGCCATGATGTGGAACCCGGCCACCCCCTCAACCTCCTTCAACCGTTCCATGGTCTCCAGGCAGATCTTGATTCCCTCAGCCGGCTGATCCTCTTTGGCGACACCGCTCATCCGATCCACCAGCTCCTGGGGAACGTCCATGCCGGGTACCCTGTTTTTCATGTACTTTGCCGCCCCCACCGATTTCATCGGAGTAATGCCGGCCAGTATATAACACTTCTCATGCAGCCCCATCTTCCGGACCCCTTCCATCCACTTCTCAAACTTCTCAATGTTGAAAATGCACTGAGTCTGAATGAAATCGGCGCCGGCGGCTATTTTTTTCGCCAGTCTCATGACGCGCAGTTCAAAGGGATCGGCAAACGGATTGGCGGCCGCCCCGATATACATCTTCGGCACCACGCCCTTGATTTCGGCGCCGCCCTGAAATTTACCCTCGTCGCGCATGCCTTTGACCATCTGAATCAGCTGGATGGAATCGATGTCATGCACATTGGCAGCCATGGCGTGATCGCCGAACTTGGTGTGATCGCCGGACAGACAGAGCATGGTGTCGATACCCAGGGCATAGGCGCCAAGGATATCGGCCTGCATCGCCAGCCGGTTCCGATCCCGGGTCACCATCTGCAACAATGGGTTCATTCCCTGCTGCTTGACCAGCACCGAGCCGGCCAAACTGGACATCCGCACCACCGCCGTCTGATTGTCGGTGATATTGACCGCATCGACGACGCCTTCGAGATACTTCGCCTTATCCACCACCGTCTGGGCCGAGGCGCCGCGGGGAGGGCCGCACTCGGAAGTGACGGCAAGGTGACCGCCGGACAATACTTTTTCCAGATTGCTTTGAGTTTTCATTCCGCTAAATCCTCCCTGACTATCTTGCGCGGTCCGCTGCCGCCACCTGCCCGCCAGTCTTTGGCGGGCATAATCTCGAGGTATTGGTCGGTGAGCCCAAGCGCCTTGAGCCGCTCCCAGATGAGGTGCCAGGCACATTCGACCTCATCTCCGATCTCACAGACCCCGCTGACCGAACCGCCGCAGGGACCATTCATCAATTGTTTGGCGCACTTGGCAATGGGACAGATGCCGCCGGTCACCCCCAGCAGACAGTCGCCGCAGCCCTGGCACCGTTCGGTCCAGACCCCGTGCCGATCAGAGCCGCCCATGAATTTGGTGTTGACGGCGGGAAACACCGGCTTGTCCTTAAATCTGGTGGCCAATTGCTGAACACCGCAGCCACATGCCATGGACAGCACCGCATCGGCACTATCGATGATGGGGACAAGCTCTTCGACGTACTCGGGGTCGCACTGCCGCTCCAGGGTATGTTCCCGGATCTCGATGCTGGCGCCGTTTTTCAGCATACTCATCTGAATGCCGGAAGCGAGCACCCCGACCTCCTTTCTGCCACCTGCCGCACAGACCGTGACGCACTCGTTGCAGCCAAGCAGGAGAATGCGTTTGAACGGTTTGATGTAAGACAGTATCTCGTCAAGTGGTTTTCGTTCGGCTGTTATCATCGTTTTCTACTCTCCGTTATAAGTTCAATGTCAATCATCATTGCTGGATCAGGCAGCCGCGGCCTTGATTGGACTCGGCCCCAGCTTGCGTATCTTTTCCGTCATTTCCGTGGCCACCCGGGCAAATCGCTCACCCATGCCGGCCGACATTTTGACCATCTCGAGCCGCTCCGGCTCGATGCCGATTTCCTCGAGATAGCCGCGCATATGGGCAACCTTTCTGGCAGCCTTGTCGTTGCCGTTCTTGAAGTGGCAGTCACCATCGAGACAGCCGGCCACATAGACGCCGTCCGCCCCTTTCTCAAAGGCCTTGGCAATATGCAGGGAATCGACCTTGCCGGAACACGGTACCCGGATAATTTTGACGTTGGCCGGATAGACAAGCCGCTGACTGCCGGCCATATCGGCAGCCGTGTAGGCACAATAGTGGCAGCAGAACGCCACGATTACAGGTTCAAAGTGTTCCATTATGCCACCGCCTTCGCAAAGAGTTGTTCTATTTTGGCAAGCACCTGGTCGTCTTCGAACTGCAGCAGTTCAATGGCCTTAGCCGGACATTCGGCGGCGCACATGCCGCAACCGTGACACCTGGCCGGATCGATTTCGGAGTAACCGTCGGCATTGATAAACGGCACATCGAAGGGGCAGGCTCTGACACAGATCAGACAGGATGCACACCGGGTGGAATCGACTTTTGCCGTGACCGCGCCGAGATTGATCGCCTCGCGGGCGAGAATGGTCATTGCCCGGGACGCCACCGCCCGTGCCTGGGTCAAACTTTCGCCGATGGTCTTCGGGGCATGGGCGGTGCCGGCGACAAAAAAGCCCGGCGTCGGCAGATCCACCGGCCGCAGCTTGACGTGATCTTCGAGAAAATAGCCGTCGTGGGTGCGCGGCAGTTTGAAGATCATGGCCAGTTCCTCGCTGCTATCGTCGGGGGCAACCAGCCCCGTGCTCAAACCGACGCAGTCGGCATTGACCTGAATCCGGCGCTCGAGAATGATATCGTGGTAGGTGACCGCAACCTGGTCGTCGGAAATTTCCACCCGCGGCGGCTCATCCTGATGATAGCGAACGAAGATGACCCCCTTTTCTCTCGCCTTCTGGAAATACTCTTCCTGAAAGCCATAGGTACGCATATCGCGATAAAGCACGAAAATCCGGGCCTCCGGATTCACTTCGAGAATATGCAGCGCATTTTTCACCGCGTTTTGGCAGCAGATCCGCGAGCAGTTCGGGTTCTCCTCGGTGCGTGAGCCGACACACTGGATCATGACCACGTTGTCCCATGCCTGGACCCGCTCAGGACCTTCATGGATGAGGTTTTGCAGCTCCAGCTGGGTTACCACCTTCTCACTTTTGCCCAGCCCGAAGAGATCGGGGCGATTGGGCACGGCCCCGGTGGCCAGAATGGTGACTCCATGCTCAATCCGGCGATAGAACATTTGCCTGCCCACCTGCATGCCGGTGGTAAACATCCCGGGCATACCGGTGTGATCGACGATGATCCCGCCGGTTATTACCTCTATGAGTTCGTGTGCTCTGGTGCGCTCGATCAAATCGTTTACGAAACTTTTGATATCGTCGCCTTCCAGGGTGCGATGAAGCTGTGCGGCGATGCCGCCGAGCCGGACGCCCTGCTCCACCAGATATACCTTGAACCCCTGATCGGCGATCTCCAGGGCCGAGGTCATGCCGGCCACCCCGCCGCCGACCACCAGGACATTTTTGTTTATCGGCAGACTGTGTTCGGCCAGCGGGTGGGACTTGCGGACCGCGCCGACGGCCATCTTGAGCAACTCCTCGGCCTTGTCTATGGCCCGCACCGGCTGATGGGAGTGTACCCAGGTTACCTGATCGCGGATATTGGCGAATTCCAGCAGATATTTATTGAGGCCCGCTTTTCTGATCAGATCCTGAAATTTCGATTCATGGGTGCGCGGTGAACAGCCGCCGATTACCACCCGGTTGATGTTCTGCTCCTCTATGGTCTGGCGGATGTGAGCCATCGACTCGCGGCTGCAGCCGTGCCCGACACCCTCGGCCACCGCCACCCCCGCCAGCTTGGAAACCCGCTCTACCAGGGTGGTAACATCGATCACACCGCCGATATTTTCGCCGCAGTCACAGATAAAGACCCCGACCCGGGGCTCCTCGCCCACCACATTTTTTTCAGGTGGCAGGGCCGGCTCGCGTTCCCGTTCAATTTCCGGGACGGTTACGTCTTTGCCGGCCATGCAGGCGGCGGCACTGGCCTGAACCATGGTTTCAGGAATATCTTTGGGCCCCTGAAAGGTGCCGGCGACGTAGATACCCGGCCTCGAGGTCTCCACCTGGTTGAGGCCCGGGTTCACCGGGAAATTGGAATCATTTATTTCCAGATCAAACACGGACGCCAGCTCCCGCACCTCGTCACCGATTCTGAAACCGGTGGACAAGACGACCATGTCAAATTCTTCGGTGAGCAGCCTGGAGCTGTCGTCGGTGGTGTAGCCCAGTTCCATCCGTTCGGCACCGGGGGCACGCAGCACACTGTGCGGACGGCTGTGGATGAAACGCACACCAAACTCGTTCTTGGCCCGTTGATAATAGCGCTCGTAATCCTTGCCGAAGGTGCGCATGTCCATATAGAAAATGGTGGTCTCGATATCCTCCTGGAACCGTTCCTTGGTGACCATGGCCTCCTTCAAGGCGAACATGCAGCAGGCGCCCGAGCAGTATGGGGCGGCCCCTTTCTGCAACCCCCGTGAGCCGATGCACTGAATCCAGGCCACTTTTTTCGGCTGTTTGCCGCTGGACGGACAGAGAAGGCGTCCCTGGGTGGGGCCCGAGGCCGACAGAATGCGTTCGTACTCGAGGCTGGTCACCACATCGGGATTGTCGGAATACCCCAGATAGTCAAGTCCCGAGGGATCGAAGAGCGAGGCGCCGGGGGAGAGGACAATGGAGCTGCAGGCAATATCACCGGTGCTCCCCAGCTCGTCGGGATTGATAGCACCGGCCGGACAGCACTGCACCAGTGCCGCCACATCGTCGCATTTACTCAGATCGACGGCATAAGCGTAGGGGGTGGCCTGCGGATAACGCATACAGGTGGGGGCCCGATGATCGAGACCGGGAGTGAAGGTGACACAGTGGGGAAATTGTTTGAGACATTCACCGCAGCCGGTACATTTATCCAGATTTATATAGCGCGGCCGGGTGGCCAGCGACACGGTGAAATTGCCCTTCTCACCACGTACCCCGCGCACCTCGGTCATGGCCATCAGACTGATATGCTCCTGACGATTCGACTCGGACAGATTGGGGGCCAGGGTACAGAGGTCGCAATTATTTGTCGGAAAGGTCCGGTCAAGCTGGGTCATCAGGCCGCCGATATTGTTGGCGCGATCCACCAGCACCACATCTTTTTCGGCTTCCGCCAGATCAAGAGCGGTACGGATGCCGCCAAGGCCAGCGCCGACCACGAGAACTCGATTACTTGTCTGAGATCTATCTGTTTTTTGCATGATTATCTTCTTTCCATAAGAGGTAAGTCGGCAATCTACATGGACGCCGCATCGAGAATATCGGGGAGCTTATGCTCCCAGCCAAGGGTCTGCAGCATCACTCCCTGAGCCAGCTCCCTGACTCCCACCAGCATCTCACCGGCAATCTTTATCCCTTCCAGTTCACGATCCGAGGATTTACGGATACGGCGAATCAGCTCATCGGAGATACCCGCCTCTGGTTCACTGGCGGCGATATACTGGGCAATAGCCAGCGACTTGATCAGGAACACGGTGGGAATTATCGGCACCGCCAGCGCCGACGCCTTTTCCATGAAGCTCTTGAACCCGGCAAGATCAAACACCGCGGGCGCAATGATGAACCGGGCACCGGCTTCGATCTTGGCCCGTGCCGCGGTCAGTTCATTGTCCAACGCCGCCTCATCGGCATAAGAGCCGATCGTACAGCCGGTGGTGAAGGCGGGAGCGCCGTCAAGTTCAAACCCACCCAGATCGACGCCTCTGGTGAGCCCATCGATGGCCTGAACCAGGGCGAGTTCATCGAGGTCATAGACTTCCCTGGCCTCGCGATGATCGCTCTGATCCATCGGTTCACTGTGGGTAACCAGCAGATTCTGAATACCCATCACATGGGCGGCCAGAATATCGCCCTGCAGGGCGAGGCGATTTCTGTCACGACAATAGAGATGGATAATCGGTTCCACCCCCTGCTGCTGCATCAGGACACCGCCCGCCAGGCTGCTCATGCGCATGATGCCGTTATCCATATCGGGAATGACCACCGCATCCACCCTGCCCTTTATCCGGCGGGCGTCGTTCACCAGCCTGGTAATGTTTACTCCCTTGGGGGTATGCATCTCGGCCAGTACGACGAACTCCCGTGCCGCTAATCGTTTTGCGAAACTCATCTCACTTTTCCTCCGATAGACTCAGTGAATGGGCTAGTATAGTGACGTTTCGGGGTGAAAGACATCGACATCCTTAAGGTCGTCGCCCAGATAGGCACGCTCGTTCGGCCCCAGTATCCCCAGCGACAGACAGAGCAATGTCCAGATGTGCACCGTGTTGTATGTGGCGCCGTGGTGATGGGCAAGATCATGCACCTGGGCATGACAATTATGACAGCCGGTAATGCAGTAGTCGGCCCCGGTGGCAATAATCTGGTCATACTTGAGCTGCCCGTAGTCCCTTCTGGCATCAGTGAAACCCGACTGGAGAAAACCGCCGCCACCACCGCAGCAGTAGTTGTTGGACTTGTTCGGGGTCATTTCGATGACATTTTCCTCACCGACGATGGACTTGACCACAAAGCGCAGATCATTTGCCACCTCATCCCCATAGCTCTTGCGGACGATCTGGCAGGGATCCTGGATGGTAAAGGTGATCTTGCGCTCGCGATTCCACTCGGAGCTGGGTTTGAGCCTGCCTTCTCTGATCCACTTGGCGTAGTAGGAGTAGATTGAGGCAACCTCGAAGTTGTGATCGATGTTGAATTTTTTCAGTCCGGCCCGGACTGAGAAGGTGATGTGCCCTCATTCGGTATTGAGAAAGACCTTGCACCCCAACTCATCGGCCTGCTGGGCCGAAACCCGGGTCACATGCTCCCAGCATTTGTCGTCAGCGAGAAACAAGCAGTAATTCTCAGCGGCCCAGCCACGGCTGCCGTAGGTCCAGTCAACCCCGGCCAGATGGAGGATTTTCCAGAGCGGCACCAGCTCATCGGGTTCGGTGTTGGGTTCCCGTGAGTTCTGATTTAAAAAGAAATAGGCGCCCGGTTTGTCGATGGGCGCCGCCATATCCTTGAACTCGGGCTGGGATTCCTGGTACTCCGCCAGAACGTCCTCGACCACGAACACGAAATCATCGGGAGCGGTTCCCATGGCGCTGTTCGAGTCGTTTCTCAGCGCCATATCGCAGGAATCCCGGATTCCTTTCGGCCGCTGCTCCCGCGGCCATTCGGCCCGGGCATTGTAGACCAGCTGCGGGATGTCGATCCGCATCGGGCATACATAGATGCAGCGCTGACACATGGTGCACATCCATACCCAGGGATGGGTCGTCACCTCTTCATCGAGCCCCATCGCGCACATGCGCAGAAACTTCCGGGGGTCCATATCCTCCAGCCCGGTCGCCGGACAGCCGGCGGCACAGGCCCCACAGGTGAGACAGAGATCAAGATTGCCGCCACCCGGGATAATGTGCCGGACCTTATCCTTGAAAGAAGATTTTTTCCTGCCTTTTACTTCGATTGTGGTTGTAGTCATGTTCGTTTCCCTGACAATCGTAAAGATTTCCGGTTTAACCGCGGTGGGCGGTGGCCGCTACTTCTCAAATACTTCGGCTGATGTTTCGGTTTTCTGGATGAGCACCTGGCAAAATCCACCCTCATCTTCAATCTCGCCGGATTGGATGACTCGATAAGATGATGGAGGCAGAATCTTGAACAGATCGCGCCGCATCTCAAAATCCGCTCCCTGTATCTCCAATATCTCCGATGTGTTCATGCCCTCAAAAACCTGGGTAATCTTCAACAGCGAGAACCAGGAAACAAAATTCCGTAAATCCATGACGATATGAGACTGCTTAGACACCTGTGCTCACCTTGATAATGTTCTTGTTACCGCAATATTTACCTTCAAAAGGCGGGCCAGTTTAATAAGTTCTGCTGAATAAATTACTGAAATCAGATATTAACCAATAATTACAGGTTTTTATCATACATAGGATGACAATCAGAACCGTTTCGGATCGGCGCCAAGTCTGGTATGATGGGCTCTACTGTTGAACACTGTGCTCAACGGGTGTTAAAGCACTATACAGGTGTCTTTAATAATTGTTCAACCTAAACAGGGATGAATATGATCGGACGCGAACTTGACGGATACTGGAAAACGGTGGTCAACACCATCCGTGATGGCGTCATGATCATTAACCCAGGCGGCACCATCGTCTCCGTAAACACGGCGGTTGAACGGATAACCGGCTACGGCCGGGAAGAGCTGATCGGTACCCATTGTTCCATTCTCGACACTGAACCTGACCATAATAGTCGCAGATTCAGTGAGTCTCCGGCTGGTTCCAGCAATTCCCCAAACGACTCAGACCAGCACCAGTGTCTGGTCAAGCGAAAAGACGGCTCCCTGGTACATACCCTGAAGACCACCGCCGTTCTGGATGACGGGGCGGGCAATGCCCTTGGCAGGGTATACACCATCACCGATCTCACCGAAATCGTCGAAAAAGAGAACCAGCTTGCGGCGTATCGTAAACAGCTCGACGCCGAGCACGATTTCCACGGCATCATCGGCGACTCGCCGGTCATGCGGAAGGTGTTCGATATCATAGAAAATGCCGCCCAATCAGAGGCACCGGTCATCATCTATGGCGAAAGCGGTACCGGTAAAGAGCTGGTAAGCAGGGCGATTCACCAGCTGGGCGCCAGAAGCGACAAACCGTTTATCAAGGTAAACTGTGCCAGCCTCACCGAATCACTGCTGGAAAGCGAGCTTTTCGGTCACGTCCGCGGCGCCTACACCGGCGCCTACAAGGATCGCAAAGGCAGATTCGAAAAAGCCAACAGCGGTGACCTTTTTCTTGACGAGATCGGTGATTTGCCCCTGGCAACCCAGATCAAACTTCTTCGGGTCCTCGAAGAAAAGGTGATCGAACGGGTGGGCTCCTCAACCCCGATTACAATCGATGTGAGGATCATCTCCGCCACCAACCAGGATCTACCCCGATTGGTGGAAAACGGCAGCTTTCGCAATGATTTCTATTTCCGAATCAACGTCATCCCGATTGTTCTGCCCCCCCTCAGGGAACGGCCCGAAGACATCCCCCTGCTGATCGATCACTTCTTCCAGACCATGTCGCTGAAAAGCGCCAAGACCATCGAGGGGGTGCACGAAGAAACCATGGAATTGCTGATGCACCACCGCTGGCCGGGCAATGTGAGAGAACTCAAGGGCGCCCTTGAATACGCCTTCGTGACCTGCCACTCGGGACCGATCCGGCCAAATCATCTGCCTGAGACCATTTTCAGAAAACAGAGCACCCCGCCGCCGCCGAAAAGAACCGGGCTCAATCTTTCTGAGATCGAACGGCGGGAACTGCTCGATGCCCTGGAAAAAACCGGCGGCAATCAGTCTCAGGCCGCCAAGCTGTTGGGTATCTCCAGGGTAACCGTGTGGAACCGGATGAAACGCTTCAATATCCAGACAAAACTCGATATTTCCGGATAAAGCCCAACAATTAACCGTAATGAACTCGTAAAAACCTTGCATTTGCTCGTTAACGTCATTCCCGCCCTCGATAACAACACTCAAGGGCAGGCTGCAGCGGGAATCCAGTGATTTCAATCAATTATGGGTGTCGGGTCAATTCCGGTATAACGGGAATATGGGTTTTTACGAGTCCATCAACCGTAAAACATCAAAGAAGAGGGAAAGAGATGAGTATTGATCTGCCCATGAGCAGTGGTAAAACGTATCGGCTTCAGCCCCAGAAGATCATTTGCCTGGGCCTCAACTACCGTGAACATATCAAGGAGAGTGTTACGGCCGACAGCAAGCGATTCACCGATGAAATACCCGCCGAGCCAATTCTTTTCCCAAAAACAGTGAACACCCTGATCGGCCCGGGCGAGCCGATTGTCATTCCCGCCTTCCTCGATGATCTGGGCTTCAGAGACTGCCGCACCGATTATGAGGGGGAGCTGGCCCTGATTATCGGCACGGGAGGCAAGCATATCAGCGAAGCCGAAGCCTATGACCATATTCTCGGTTACACCTGCTTCAACGATGTGAGTCAGCGCAACTTCCAGAAACATGACACCTCAGGCTGGTTCCGCGGCAAATCGCTGGACACCTTCGGCCCGGTCGGGCCAACAATCGTCACCCATCAAGACATTGGTGATCCGCAAAATCTCACCATGCAAACAAGACTGAACGGTGCAGTCGTCCAGGATGCCAATACCAATCTGATGATCTTTTCTATCCGCCAGATCGTAGCCTATATCTCGAAATACTTTACCCTCACTGAAGGAGATCTGATTGTCACCGGCACCCCCAAAGGGGTTGGCCCGCTGAGGCAGGGTGATCTGGTTGAGGTTGAGATTGAGAACATAGGAATATTGCGGAACCCGGTTGAACGAAGTTGATCATCGATTGTTGTAGCGAAACGAGTAACATTGACAGTGCCTATCGATGGAGATAGCTTATCACAACATATTATCGATGGGGGAATTGTAATGTTAACGGTAACAGTATCGCCGAAATATCAAGTTGTAATACCAAAAGCAGTCAGGCAAGCACTGCGGATTCGCCCCGGCCAGAAAATGCAGGTTGTGGAATACAATGGCCGAATTGAACTAATTCCAGAAAAAGAGATCACCGCATTGCGTGGATTTATCAGGGGGATAAACACGGAATTTAAACGAGAGCAAGACAGGGTATGAATATCGTCGACTCTTCAGCCTGGCTCGCCTATTTTGCTGACGAACCCAATGCTGGATGGGATCCCGATGGCAGACAGTATTATCATGATGGCGTCGTAAAAACCCATATTCCCGTCATACCGGAATTGACCCGACACCCATAATTAATTGAAATCACTGGATTCCCGCTGCAGCCTGCCCTTGGGTGTTGTTATCGAGGGCGGGAATGACGGCAGAGTAGCAACAGCAAAAAAATATGAGGCTACCATCTGGACACAAGATTCAGATTTTAAACACCTGAACAAGGTGAAGTATTTTCCCAAAAATGATTAGATCACCACACCTTCCTCCATTTTTCCGCGCTGCTGCGCCACCATTGATTTTGGGCAGTTTGCGGGGATGCACGTAAGGGTCTCAACCATTGGCATCGTCCACGATAGCAACGCCGTCTATATGTTTCACCGCCATATGGAGGCGCCTAAAGGTGCCTGCATGATGCGCCATCTCGACACCGATACCATTTAAGTGGAGCGAGCCGGCTTGAACGCACGCAATCTGAGGGCGTTGGTTACCACCGCCACCGAACTCAGGGCCATGGCGGTGCCGGCCAGCATCGGGTTGAGGGCAGGGCCGCCGAAGATGGTGAGCACCCCGGCCGCAATGGGAATACCGGTGATGTTGAAGGCAAAGGCCCAGAACAGGTTTTGCCTGATATTGCGCATCACCGCCGCCGACAAAGCGAGGGCATCGGCAACGCCCCTGAGATCGCCGCGCATCAGGACAATATCGCCGGATTCGATGGCAACATCGATGCCGCTGCCCATGGCGATGCCCACATCGGCACCGGCCAGCGCCGGGGCATCATTGACCCCGTCACCCACCATGGCGACCACGGCCCCTTCCGCCTGCAGGTCCCGCACCTTCTTGAGCTTGTCTTCGGGCATCACCTCGGCGATAATCTCCTTGATACCCGCCTCTTCGCCAATGGCGGCGGCGGTATGGCGCTGATCGCCGGTAAGCATGACCAGGCGGATACCACGGGCGGCCAGCCCGGCAACACCATGTTTGCTGTGCGCTTTGAGTGGATCGGCAATGATCAGAAGCGCTGCAAGAGCACCATCGACGGCGGCAAAAATAACACTCTTGCCCTGCCGTGCGAGCAGATCAACCGTGGTAGCCTGATCTTTACTGAGCTGTACATCAGCCAGAAACCCACGGTTACCGATCTGCACCAGGCTGCCCGCCACCTGCGCCTCGATTCCCCTGCCGGTATAGGAAGTGAATGTATCCGGTTGAGTCAGGGCCAGGCCACGCTCACGGGCGCCTTCAACCACCGCCCCAGCCAGCGGATGTTCCGAGTTCTGTTCCGCCGAGGCGGCCAGCCGAACGATCTCATCAGGATCGCTATCGGGATCTACCACGATCACATCGACGAGGTGCGGGGCGCCCTCGGTGATGGTACCGGTTTTATCGAACACCACGGTGTCCACCGCCTCGGCGCGCTGCAGAGCGGCGCCGTTTTTTATCAGCACGCCAATCTGCGCCCCTCGTCCCATCCCCACCATCAATGAAATGGGGGTCGCCAGCCCCATGGCGCAGGGACAGGCAATGACCAGCACGGCGATGAAAAAGCGCAGCGACGTGGAAAATTCCACCCCGCCGATCGCCAGCCACAAGAGGCCGGCACAGGTGGCGATCACGATTACCGCCGGGACGAAGTAGAGGCTGATCCGATCAGCAAGAGCGGCAATCGGCGCCTTTGACCCTTGGGCCGAACGCACCATCTCGACGATCCTGGCCAGCACCGTATCGGCCCCGGTCTTCGTGCAGCGCACCTTCAGCAACCCGTCTCTGTTGACGGTACCGCCCACCACCGCATCACCAACACGCCGGCGCACCGGCATTGATTCGCCGGTGAGCATCGACTCGTCAATGGCCCCGTCACCATGCACAATTACCCCATCCACGGGGATCCGCTCGCCCATCCGCACCAGAACGATGTCGTCCGGTTTGATCGAGGAAGCGGCAACCGTCCGGTAGTTTTCACCCTCCACGAGGGTGGCCGTTTCCGGGGCGAGTTCGAGCAGGCCCATGATGGCCGCCGATGCCCGCGACTTGGAGCGGCTTTCGAGATACTTGCCGAGATACACCATGGTGATCAACACCCCGGCCGACTCGAAATAGAGATCCATGGCCCTGGCCATGGGCGAGATCCCCATGAATATCTCCACCAGATTCCACAAAGAATAGATCAGGGCGGCGCCGGTGCCGATAGCAATCAGCGAATCCATGGTGGGAATACCGCGCAGCAGGGCGGGGATGCCGCGCCGGTAGAAATCTCTGCCCAGCCAGACGATGGGTGCGGTGAATATCAGCTGGGTAAGCCCGAAAAGTACCGGATGATGGTGCGGCGACAAGGCCCCCGGCAGCGGCAGACCGATCATCTCGCCCATGCTCACGTAGAGCAGGGGAACGGCCATGAGTACCATGCCGACAAAACGGGCGCGCATCTCCCGCAACTCATTTTGAACAGCGGCCTGTTTTTCCGCGATCTCCGACGCCCGGCCCGCTTTCACCTCAGCGCTGAAACCAAGCTTTTCAATGGCCGCGCGGATCTCGGCAACGCCGATACGGGCCGGGTCACAGATCACCCGGGCGCTGGCCCCGGCGAGGTTGACGCCGATATCCTCAACCCCGGCCATCTTGCCCACCACCTTCTCAATACGGCTGGAACACGAGGCGCAATGCATGCCGTCAATTGCCAGATCAATGGTTGCCGCACCGGTATCCTTTGGGGCTTCCAGCTCAAAACCAAGGGCCTGGACACGGGTGCGCAGCTGCTCAAATGATATCCGTGTTTCAGCAAAGCTCAGCTCGATGGTCTCGGCGGCAAGGTTGACCTCGGCACGCTCGACCCCATCCATCTTGACAAGTACGCGCTCAATGCGGCTGGAGCACGAGGCGCAGTGCATGCCTTTAACGCCGGTGCGAATTTCTTTCACTGAAGGTGCGGGTACATCCATATTGTTGTCGTTTTCGGCTACTTGCACGGCACCCAAGATGGGTTTACAATCGATCTGAACGGCTGAACCATGATGAGCCCGTTACAACCCCTTTTTCCGTCATGCCGGAATTGATCTTGCATCCATACTAGAGAGGAAATAAGGATGACTACCGTAAAAATAAAGGGAATGAGCTGCGGCCACTGCGTTGCCGCGGTCATTCAGGCGCTTGAGCGTCTGGATACGATCAGCAAGGTTTCCGTTGATCTTGAAAAAGGTGAGGCACGCTTTGCCGGTGAACCGGCCCTCGCCGATGTAAGAGCCGCCATCGAGGCCGCCGGCTTTGAAGTGGTGGATGAGAACGCATAGCAGAACCACCCTCAAACAGTAAAAACCGGTGGCTAAAAAGACTTCCCCTCGCATCCTGATCCTCGGCCTCGGCGGTATGGGGTACCACCTCGCCCGAAGGCTGCAGGAAGAGGAGTATGCGGTTACCGCTATCGAGTCAGACCGTGAGCGGTGTCATTACGCCGATGATGAGCTGGATATCAGGGTCGTGCAAGGCGACGCCATGGATATTGATGCATGGCGACAGGCGGACGGGGCCGCCATGGACACTGTAATCGGCGCCACCGACTCCGATGCGGTCAACATCTTTGCCGCCCGGATCGGTGATAAATTCGGCATTGCCAATAAGATCGCCCGGGTTCGGTCCCTCCAGTACGGCCGTCCCGATTCACTGCTCGGCAACCAGGAGTTGATGCTCGATCTGCTGGTTCATCCCGAAGAACTGGTGGCCCAGGAGATCGTTCGGGTAATCAAGCTGCGTGGTGGCCATGAAATCATCCCCATTGCCGAGGATCAGGTGCAAATGCTGGCGGCCAAGGTAACCGCCGATTCACCGCTGGTAAACCTGACCATGCGGGAAATCACTAGTCGCCACCGCACCTTTGCCTTTCGTATTGTCGCCATCGCCCGCGGCATCGAAACCATGATACCCTATGGCGACGTAAAACTGCTGGCCAACGACCGGCTCTTCATTATGGTCGGCGCCACTTCACTGCAAGAGGCTATGGCCATGACCGGCCAGCGTCTCGGCAGGCAACAGCGGGTGCTGATCGTCGGCGGTGGGCTGATTGGCAACCGGGTAGCCGAGCTGCTGCAAAAAACGGTCTCGGTTACGATCATCGAGCACAACCAGCTTATCGCCGAAAAGCTATCCCAGGAACTCTTCAAAACCGAGATTTTGCACGGCGACGGCACCAGCAGTTCGGTCTTGCACCGGGCCGCAATCGAATCGATGGACACCTTTATCGCCGCCACCGGCGATAACGAAACCAACATCATGAGTTCACTGCTGGCCAAGAATCTCATGACGCCACGATCCGGCGGCGCGGAAAAGGTCATCGCCATGGTCTACAAGAACGATTATCAGGTACTGGCCGCCACCATCGGCCTCGATCTCGCCCTCAACCCCAAGATATTCGCCGCCACCGAGATCCTCAAATTCATTCGCCGCAGTGAACTGATCTCAGTGGCTCACCTGCATGGTTTCGACGCCGAGGTGGTGGAACTGCGGGCCGGTGCCGGTGCGCCCATCACCCGCAAACCGCTGGCCCAGCTCGATCCCACTTACCGGGGAAAGCTGCTGGTCGGAGCGGTTCGGCGTGATGGTCATTATCATGTGGCCCTGGGCCAGACCAGAATCGAACCGGGTGAACGAGCCATTGTTGTCTGCCACTCAACCATGCTGAAAACGGTACGCACCCTTTTTGGGAGCTGATGAATCAACTCTTCCGCACAGAGACGCCGCGCCAGAATATGGGCAACAGAACGATCAGGGCGGTGAACATCTCCAGCCGGCCGACAAGCATATTGAAAGCCAGAAACCATTTACCGAAGATTGACAAGAAGGCAAAATTCTCGGCCGGCCCCACCCCGCCAAAGCCCGGACCGATGTTCATCAGAGCCGAAATCACCGCCGACATCGAGGTGAGCATGTCAAGATGATCGGAAACGCAGAGAATCATCGCTCCCACCGCCACCATAAAGATGTTGATGACGAAATAGCATACACTCAGATCAATCACCGCCTGCTCCACCGGCTTGCCGTTGAGGCGGACACTGAACACCGCCAGCGGCTGCACGAACATCCGCACCACCGCCCCATAAAAATAGTGTGCCAGCACCACATAGTGAACAATTTTTATGCCGCTGGTGGTGGAACCGGCACAGGCGCCGACGAAACAGACCACAAACAGCCCCATCTGGGCGGCCGCCGGCCACAACTCGTAATCGGCGGTGGTGAAGCCGGTGGTGGTCAGCAGCGAGACCACCTGAAAACTGCCATAGCGCAGGGCCGTCCAGAAACCAGAGTAGGCTCCGCCGAACCACAGGCCACAGGAAACGAACAGGCAGAACAACAGGGTAAGCAGCACGTACCAGCGCAGCTCGGTGTTTCTCAACACGGTGGCAATATCGCCCTTGAGCAGTAAATAGTAGAGCACGAAGCTCACCCCGCCGCACCACATGAAACACGTCGTCACCCAGTCAACGTAGCCGCTGTCGTAAGCGCCGATACTGAGATTTCTCGGCGAATAACCGGAGGTGGAAATGGTCCCGAAGGCGGTGCAGAGCGCATCGAAGACGGCCATGCCGCCGCCGCATAAAAGCAGGGTCTGGAGCGCGTTGAGTCCCAGATAAATAATCCACAGCCAGATCATCGTATCTCTGTTGCGAGCCATGAACTTTTCTCTGGTGATCACCTGGCCGGGGCTGGACTCGGCCCGGAAGACCCGCACCCCACCCACACCATGGGGCAAAAAAATCAGGGTCAGGGTGAGAAATCCCATACCGCCAAGCAGGTGGGTCTGGCTGCGCCAGAAGAGCAGGCCGTGGGGTAGCGCCTCGATATCTTCAAGAATCGTCGCTCCGGTGGTGGTATAACCCGACATCATCTCGAAAAATGCATCGGTGAACGACGGGATATAACCTGAAACAAGAAATGGCAGGGTGGAAACCGCCGATATCACGACCCAGCCGGCCACAGCCACGAGCACCCCGTCTTTAACCTGGATCGCCCCGTGAAACCTGAAAAAACGGCGGACAAGAAGGCCGCCGAAGATGATGATGGTGGCGGAAAGCGTCAAGGCGCGCCAGTCATCCTCACCGAAAAGCAGGGCACAGACCACCGGCAACACCATGGAGCATCCGGTAACCAGCAGCAGGGTGCCGAGCACCGCGATAATGGCACGTAAGTTCATATTATGGCAACCCGGCCATAGTGGCGCGTAGTTGCTGAGATTCGGCGCTGCTCTTTAGTCCATTCCCATTTGCGGTTTTGTGGCGGCTTGCTCTTGTTTTTGCTGGTCCTCGGCGGCAATGGCAGCCGCCGCGCCCGCCTGGATTGCCTTTTGCCTAGCCGCACTATCGAGGTTTCTAGCCGAACTCTCCTCGGGAAAATCAACTATCACCTTGCGATGGGCGTAGTAGATGCCCTTGGCATTCAGGGCCTCGGTGATCCGGCGAAA
Organism: Desulfofustis sp. PB-SRB1; assembly: GCA_016722945.1. Lineage (GTDB taxonomy): Bacteria > Desulfobacterota > Desulfobulbia > Desulfobulbales > Desulfocapsaceae > PB-SRB1. The sequence continues at coordinate 92,688 of JAEQMT010000038.1, forward strand.
CGCCTCCCGCTTTATAACGAACTGTTTACCCGGTTTGGCGGTGAACTTCACCCTGATAACCATCACCGAATTGGTGATCTCATTTACCCCCTGGGATTTTACCGGCTGAATAAAATCCTCGCCGATTTCAGGGTCTTCGAGCATGGCGACGCCCACTTTTTTGATAATCTTGCGGACCAAATCGATGTTGGTGTCGTAGGGAAATTCCAGGGGAAATTTGATGACGATGCCCCCTCGCATGTAGTTGGTGATCGCCCCCAGATCACTATGTGGTACCACCTGCAGCATGCCCAGATGATGCCTGAGCATCACGTTTCTGAGCGTAATCGCCTCCACTGTGCCGCGGCTAGAGCCGGCCTGAATGTATTCACCCACCCGAAAGGCGTCATCGAGCAGGAAGAAGAACCCCGACAACACATCCGACACCAGCTTCTGGGCACCAAAGCCGATGGCCAGCCCGAGAACCCCGGCACCGGCCAGCAGCGGCCCGATGTTGACCCCAAGCGAGGAAATGACGATCAGCGCCACCATGACCACCAGTACCGAACCGATCACCTTGCGTAGCATGGGCAGCAGGGTATAGGAGCGTCCCCGGGCGACGGCGCCGCCGAACTCACTGTCATCGTCTTCTTCCTGCTCCTCCTTGTGAGGGACCTCATCGTCCAGCTTGCGCTCGATGTAGGAGCTGGCCAGACGCCAGACTACCAGAGCGAGAATAAGCGCTACTAACGATTCAAACAGGGCCTGGACGGCTATTTCGGCAAACGGCAGGGGCGATCCCCACAGGGAAAAGAGCCAGATTGCAAGAACGGCCACGACTACCAGGTTGAAGATAGATTGCACCTTGGAAACGATGGCCTGTTTGCGCTCCAGCGCCTCCTGCTCCAGTTCCGCCTCATCCCGCTCGTCGTCCTCGGCACGCTCCACCCGGCCAAGACCGAGCGAATCCACCACCGCCGCCACCACCTGCTTGCCCACCATGCTGATGGCAAAGTAGATGGGGACGATGAGCATACTGATAATGAATTCACCACTCTGGCGCGCCTCCCCGGTTATCAGTTGACCGATCCATATCAACCAGACAACGAACAGGTAGATGTAGGCCAGCATATGCCAGTAAGAGGCGATCTGTTTGCGCACCCAGCCGGCCTCGCGTCGCTCAAGAGCCGCCGACAAAGCAACGTTCACCGGTTTTTTCAGGGCATATACCAGAACGGCATAAATCAGAATTACCAGAGAACTCAAAATAAAAATGGCCCAGTTTACCGTTTGCGGGTGGGCACCGAGCTGAGCCAGCAGGATAACCCACATCTTGCCCACCATGAGTACCGCAAACGAAATGAATGCCGCCTCATAGATGGGCTTGGCCAGTGCATCGGAAATCTCAAACGGCCGGATCGAACCATCGTCTGGCGAAAATATGATGCGGCTGATGATTGCCGACAGCCAAAAGATCAACACCGCGCCGAGCAGCGCCTGAAAAAGCATACGTCCCTTGAAGCCGACATCACCCGCCAACAGCAGAAAGATGAGGGTGGCGGAAATGGCCAGTACCACTAAACTTAGCAAAGCGGGCAGACTGCGGAAAAAACCCACCCAGATGCCGCTGAGGGCCTCATGTTCCGGCGGACTTATGGTAGCAAGAGAGGCCAGTCGTTTCCGACCGAACCACTTGCAACCAAGCATCACGACAAAACCAAGGCCGATGGCAATCAGCGAGCGAAAAAACGTCCCCCAGAAACCGGGGCCGTCATGATCGGCGCCGATTGATCCCAGGGTGCTGCCGAAATTGCCGGGTACCCGTGGAGCATAGTTGAGCATGTTGGAATCTTTGATCGCGCTCTCCTGGCCGGAACCAAGCAGGTAGAGCCATTTTTTAGACAGGGAGTCCTTTTTCGGCGCAGTCGCCGCTGGTTCTCCGTCGCCCTGATCGGCCACCGCAGCCGTATCCGCCGTATCGCCCGCAGTGGCCGCAGTCGGCTCAGCGGCAGGCACCGCCGGTTTTGCTCCCGTCTCTTGAGCGCCTACCCACACCACACTGAACAGCGACAATACAACTGCCGCAAGGACAGTCGTTACTGCTTTTCTGACAGACATGGCTCTTCTCCCCTGGATTAAGAGTTCGTCATTTGCATCTCGGGCACAATGAACCGGTAATTTTGCTCACCCCACCATTACACAAATCTGACCGGCAAGTCCTGAAATTTTAGGCTACCACTATATACTATGGACTCGAAATAACCAATATTCCCGTCATACCGGAATTGACCTGAAACCCATAATTAACTGAAATCACTGGATTCCCGCAGCAGCCTGCCCTTGAGTGTTGTTATCGAGGGCGGGAATGACGACAGCTATCAATTTTGAGGTTTTTACGACGCCATCATATACTATTGTGGATGTTTCTCAAAATTTGCACAGGCGGCTCCATCGCCATCTGAGGTCTGCAATCTTATCTAGCTGACTGATTCCGCCGCGGCGGCAGCGTCATCGGCGCGGTATACGTGGACGTCACGCTGGGGAAAGGGAATGGAAATGCCGGCGGCATCGAGGCGCTGCTTGATTTTTTCAGTGAGTTCGAAGCGTACCGCCCAATAATCGGCCGGCTTCACCCAGGGGCGTACCACCAGGTTGACGCTGCTGTCGGCAAGATCGGATACCGCGATCTGCGGGGCCGGGTCGGCAAGGACTCGCTCTTCCTCACTGATAATCCGGTTGAGCACGGCCTTGGCCTCGCCGATATCGGCGCCGTAGCCAATCCCGATGAGCAGATCAATGCGCCGTGTTTCATTGGCGTTGGTGTTGACGATTACATCGCTTGCCACCATGCCGTTGGGCACGATGATACGCTGATTGTCACCGGTGTTGACCACGGTGGCGAACATGGAAATCTCTTCCACCGATCCCGACTGTCCGCCTACCGTCACCCAGTCACCTACCTTGAAGGGGCGCAGCAGGATCAACATTACCCCGGAAGCGAAATTACCCAGCGAATCTTTCAGGGCGAGGCCGATTGCCAGCCCCATGGTACCGAGAATGGCAAGAAATGAACCGGTGTTGACTCCCAGGCTGCCGGCCGCCGCCACCACCACCGCCACCAGCAACACGTAATAGATAACGGCACGGAAAAACCGGGTCAGGGTAACGTCAACCCCTTGTTTTTCCATGGCCCTGATGACCATCCGGGCAATGAACTTGGCCAGCCAGTGACCGATAATCAGGATAAGGATGGCAAATATCGCCTTGGTGCCCCAACTTATGGCAAGCTCCTGCCACTTGTCTATCTGTATTGCTTCCATAGTAGTCCCTCCTCCAAGTATGATGTAATGTTTGATTGAAAAGCCCTCCAATCATTGTCATCATAGTTTAGCATTGCAAGGGGTTACCGAATCATTCATTGTGGTCAAGAGGATGTATGAATTAACATATGACCAGCGGAGGGTAGCATGACGAAACACACCATTGTCACCGAGTTTCAGAACGAATTCGAGACCTGCCCCGCCTGCGGGTACAGCGGCGGATTCCACTCTATATTCAGGCAGGGTACCGGCCCCGACATCAGCTGGCTGCTGCGCTGCCCCTCATGTCATGAAACCTACGATATCGGCCTGCGGACAAGGATGCAGAGCGGATCAGAAAACCAATGATTACCAAGGACGACAGATTATGAAAATCAGCATGACAAATCCACTTATCCATCTATCGGGCCGCATCGCCCGCTTCTCAGCTATCGCCATCGCGCTGCTGATGGCCTGCGCACCACCTGCCAGGGCGGATGAAAAACTCTGGGAGGCCCTCAATCGTGCCGGCCATTTCGCCATCATGCGCCATGCCCTAGCGCCCGGCACCGGCGACCCCGCCAACTTCCAGGTGAAGGATTGCACCACCCAGCGCAATCTAGACGATGCCGGACGCGCCCAGGCGCGGGCCATCGGCGAGCAGTTTCGGGCGCGCGGCATTACCGCCGCCCAGGTCTATTCCAGCCAATGGTGCCGTTGTCTGGAGACGGCCCGGTTGCTTGGTCTTGGGGAGGTCACTGAACTGCCGCCGATCAATTCGTTTTTCCAGGATTTCAGCAGACGTGAACCGCAAACCGAGGCCCTGCGTCAATGGCTGTCCAGTCGAGATCTTCAGGCGCCACTGGTCCTGGTTACCCACCAGGTCAATATCACCGCCTTTACCGGGGTGTTTCCATCTTCGGGGGAAATCGTGGTGGTACGTCGCACCGCGGACGGCTTTACAACACTGGGAACCATTGCCACCGATGTTCCCTGATCCCCACTCAGCACTTCACATCCGATGACAACCGCGGCGCACCTGGCAAAACAGCTTCGCAATGTCGGCCCGAAACTTGCGGCCAGGATGATTGCGGCGGGCATCGACAGCCCGGAAAAACTTCGTGAGCTTGGCGCTGTTCGCGCCTTTGATTTGATGTACACTACGGGCGATGGCTATGGTGACTTTAACGCCGCCTACCTCTATGCCCTGGAGGGCGCCATTCGCGACTGCGACTGGCTGGCTATACCAGAAGAGGTAAAACAGCACCACAAAGCATACGCCGGGGAGCTCCAGGCCCGGAAAAAAGGCGCCGCACCACTGAGGCACGGGAAATAGATGCAGGGCGGGCAGATCATGGTGATTCTGGCCGGCGCGATTTGCGTCTGCGTGCTCTGCCAATGGCTCGCCTGGCGGGTAAATTTGCCCGCCATCATCTTTCTGCTGGCGGCGGGCATCGTTGCCGGACCGGTCCTCGGCATGTTCGACCCGGAGCTGCTGCTGGGTGATCTCTTTTTTCCCTTTATTCAACTCAGTGTAGCCATCATCCTCTTTGAAGGCAGCCTTACCCTCAAATTCAGGCAGATCATGGGCCTTGGCGCGGTGGTGCGAAACATGCTCAGTGTCGGCCTGCTTGCCACCTGGCTGGTCAGTACCGTTGCCGCCAAGCTGTTTGCCGGGGTAGGCTGGGAGATCGCCTTTCTCTTCGGCGCCATCACCGTGGTTACCGGTCCCACCGTCATTGCCCCGCTGCTTCGGGTGGTGCGCCCCACCCCGGCGGTGGCAAATATCCTGCGCTGGGAGGGAATCGTCATCGATCCCATCGGCGTCGCCCTGGCCGTGCTGGTATTTGAATTTATCCTGGCCGAGACCATCCAGCAGGCCTGGAGCCAGATATTTCTCGTCTTCGGCCAGATTGTGCTGGCCGGCATGGTGGTGGGGGGTGGCGCCGGTTATCTGTTTGGGTTGGTGTTGCGGCATCGGATTCTGCCCGGTTTTTTACAAAACGTCGCCACTCTGGCGGTGATTTTCGCTGCCTTTGTGGGGGCTGATCAGCTTCAACATGAATCGGGCCTGGTGGCGGTGACGGTGCTGGGAATGTGGCTGGGCAATATGCGCGGGGTGTATCTCGAAGAGATTCTACACTTCAAGGAGAGTCTCTCTATCCTGCTCATCTCGCTTCTCTTTCTGGTGCTTACCGTGCGGCTCGATGTAGCCGCCATCGCCGAACTCGGCGGTGGTGCATTGTTGATATTTATTGCCGTGCAGGCGGTGGGCCGGCCACTAAACGTATTCGTCTCGACAATCGGATCGCAGCTCTCTTATGCCGAGCGCATCTTTTTGGCCTGGATTGCGCCGCGCGGTATTGTCGCCGCCGCCATCTCGTCGCTCTTTGCCATTAGGCTGCTGGAAGCGGGCTATGGTGATGCCCGGCTACTGGCCCCGCTCACCTTCACCATCATTATCGGCACCGTCCTGTTGCAGAGTTTTACCGCCCTGCCGCTGGCCCGGTGGCTCAAGGTTGCGGAGCCGGAACCACGCGGTTTTCTCATTATTGGCGCCAATCTGGTGGCCCGCTCCATCGGCAGAGCCCTGCGCGAAAACGGGGTGCGGGTGCTGCTGGTTGACAGCGGCTGGGAAAAATTGAACCGGGCCGAGGCCCTTGGCTTGGAGGTGTATCAGGGCTCACCGATTTCTGAGCCCGCCGACCGGCACATGGTTCTGGCCGGAATCGGCCGAATGCTGGGTCTGGCACCCTATGAAAGCATCAACATCGCCGCCGCCACCCACTACCGCAACGAACTGGGCCGCGAAAACATCTACCTGCTGCCCGCCCGCGACGACAAGGAGTTTGAAGGACCTGTCGTCGATGAGAGCGCCGTTTATGGCGCCGCACTGTTTGGCGGCGCCTATACCTATGGCGGGCTGGAGGCAATCCTGAGAATGGGCGGGGTGCTCCAGACGCAGCGTATCGAACGCCCGGAGGATGTCAAACAATTTGGCCAGAAAGGCAAAATGGTGCTCTTTTTTATCGATCCCAAGGGACGGGTGCTGGTAAACGGCGAAGGAGCCTCGCCATCACTCTCCCCGGGCTGGAGTGTTATCTGCCTGCATACTGCATCAAGCGAAAAGAAATGGTCACGCTATGAGTGATAAATACGCAAAAACCCTAAAATTGCTTGCTACCGTCACTCCCGCCCTCGATAACAACACTCAAGGGCAGGCTGCAGCGGGAATCCAGAGCTTTTGGCGGCTTGGCAACCTAGCCAAAAAATATGGGAACCTTGCAAAATGGCCTTTTCGCCCAACCTCATCGTTGCTCCGAAAATTTTATCCTCGGAATATCAATCATATGCCTGCGGTAAAATTTTCCTCGCGCCTTGATCTTGAACGAAAATTCTCATTTTTCAAGGCTCCCATATATTGTTGACAGAGAGGTTTTTACAACAAAATCACGAGTGAATCTGTTCTACTCAACCAGATCAGTGCTCAGATAGCGCTCGCCGGTGTCGGGCAGGATCACCACCATTGTTTTCCCCTCATGTTCCGGTCGGGCCGCCACTTGCCGCGCCGCCCAGGCGGCGGCGCCCGATGAAATCCCGCATAAAATACCTTCGGTGCGGGCCAGTTCACGGGCCGTCCGCAGGGCGTCATCGTTGCTCACGGTGACAATCTCGTCAATAATTCCCGTGTTGAGAATTTCGGGTACGAAACCGGCACCGATCCCCTGAATCTTGTGTGGGCCCGGACTGCCCCCGGAGAGCACCGGCGAGTCGGCCGGCTCCACCGCCACCACCTGAAGTCCCGGCTTGCGTTTTTTCAGTACCTCGCCGACCCCGGTAATGGTACCGCCGGTACCCACTCCGGCCACGAAGATATCGACGGCGCCGTCGGTATCGTACCAGATTTCCTCGGCGGTTGTCCGACGGTGCACCTCTGGATTGGCGGGATTACCGAACTGATTCGGCATAAAACTGTTGGGGTATTCGGCAAGCAGCCCTCTGGCCGTTTCGATGGCCCCTTTCATACCGCCGGCGGCCGGGGTAAGGACCAGTTCAGCGCCGAGGTGTTTGAGCATCATGCGGCGCTCGATACTCATACTTTCAGGCATCGTAAGGATCAGCCGAAGCCCTTTGGAGGCGCAGACAAAGGCCAGCCCGAGGCCGGTGTTGCCGCTGGTGGGTTCGACGATCATGGTATCCTGATCGATGCTCCCGTCGGCAATCCCGGCCTCGATCATCGCCACCGCAATCCGGCACTTGACACTGCCCAGGGGATTGCGGGATTCCTGTTTGACGAGGATGGTGGCGCCGTTGTCGACACCGAACCGGTGCAGTCGGAGAAGCGGTGTGCAGCCGTAGGTCTGGGAAATAGAGAGGGCCATGGTGTGCTCCAAGGGGTCAGGACATGCCTGGATTACGGTAAATCAACTCAGGTTTTTTGGCCAGCACCTTGGTGCCGGGACTGACGCTTTCGGTAAGCCAGATATTGCCGCCGATCACCGCACCGGTGCCGATCACCGTGTCGCCGCCCAGAATGGTGGTGTTGGAATAGATGATGACGTTATCCTCGATGGTGGGGTGTCGTTTGGTGTTTTTGAGGGTGTCGCCGGCATCACGCGGCAGCGACAGAGCGCCCAGGGTAACGCCCTGATAGATTCTGACATTTTTGCCGATTATCGTGGTCTCGCCGATCACCACGCCGGTGCCGTGATCGATGAACAGACCCGGCTCGATATGGGCGCCGGGATTGATGTCGATCCCGGTTTCACCGTGCGCCCATTCCGTCATAATCCGGGGAATGATGGGCACCGCCAGGTGGTGCAGCTCATGTGCCAGCCGGTAGACGGTCATGGCATGCAGGCCGGGATAGCTGAAAATCACCTCATCCGGGCTCTTGCTGGCCGGATCCCCCTCCAGGGTGGCACGGATATCATGGGCCAGAGCCGAGGCCACCCCCGGCAGGGTCTCGATGAACCGGTAGCTGATGGTATGGGCCCGCTTTTCGCAATTGGTGCAGGGCTCGCCATGGCGTCTGCAGTCGTGGCGGATGGCCATGGTGATCTGTTCCACCAGCTTGTCGTAGAGTTCGGTGGTCTCCTTGCCGATGTAATACTCCAGGTTGGAGCTGTACAGCTTGGCGGTGGTAAAGAAGCCGGGAAAGAGAATGCGCCGCGCCTGCTTGATGATATCGATCACGGCGTGATGAGAAGGAATGGCCACCGGGCTGATGTGCTCATAACACTCCTTGGTGGACCATGACTGCATGAGCCGCTTGACCACGGCGGGCAGCAGATGATGTTTGGAGGTACTGGTGATTTCCTCATGCTCGCAGATCTCAGCGACGCCCTCCAACTTCTCGATATCAATGATGGTTCTGACGCTACTCATGACTTTGCCCTGTGATTGGTTGTTTTCTGCGCTTTTCGATAACGAAAATCCCATAGGTGGCACGCATCGTGGGAAACCAGTTGACGACGGTGCCCTGTTTGCTTTGGTAATCGGTTTTAACGGCAATTTCGGTAACGATCCGATAGCCGAATTTCATGGCGAAACGTCGAAAATCTTTGATCGTAACCACCCGGATATTGGGAGTATCATACCAGTTGTACGGCAATTCCCGGCTCATCGGCGCGCATCCCTTCAGCAGCAGCTGCAGCCTGACGCCGAGGTGAGAAAAATTAGGAAAACTCACCACAAACCGTTTGCCGATGCGCGACAGTGAATGGAGCAGCCGGGCCGGCTCCATCACCTGCTGCAGGGTCTGACTGAGGATGACGTAGTCAAAACTCTGGTCGGGGTAATCCTCCACCTCTTCGTTGAGATCACCCTGCAGCACGCTCAATCCCCGGCTGATGCAATGCGCCGCTTTCTCCTTGTCCTGTTCGATACCAGTGCCGACAACCTGTTTCGTCTCAGCCAGCCAGCCAAGCAGATCGCCGGTTCCGCAGCCCAGATCGAGCACCGTCGAGCCCGGTTCGATGAGAGAACCGATCACCCGAAGATCAAAACGGATTGGTTCAGGCGCCGTCGATACCATCGAGAAATCCTGCAACGAGGCGGCTGAGGCGGGGGTCATCAACGAGAAAGGCGTCATGGCCGAGATCCGCCTCGATTTCGCACGAACTGACGTTGAGCCCACTGCGCTTGAGGGCGCGAACGATCTCTTTTGCCTGATAGGTGGGATAGAGCCAGTCCGAAGAGTAGCTGATAACGAGAAATTTGATGGCGACGCCGCCGATATCGGCAAGGGTGGGGGCCGGCGGTTCACGCTGGGCCAGATCGAAGTAATCGGCCGCTTTGGTGATATAGAGCAGCGAGTTGGCATCGAAACGCTGGACAAATTTGGAGCCCTGATAGCGCAGATAGCTTTCCACCTGAAAATCGACATCAAATCCATAGGAAAACGACTGCTTGTTCTGCAGCCTGCGACCAAACTTGCGGCGCATGGCCTCGTCGGAAAGATAGGTGACATGGCCGACCATGCGTGCCACCGCCAGCCCCAGGTCGGGCGATTGACCGTCGTAATAGTTGCCGCGATGCCAGTTGGGATCGGCCATGATGGCCTGGCGGGCGATCTCGTTAAAGGCGATGGCCAGAGCGGAATGGCGCAGGGTGGTGGCAATGGGGATGGCGGCCCGCACCATGTCCGGATAGCGCACGCACCACTCCAGCACCTGCATCCCGCCCACCGATCCGCCGATGACACCATGCAGCTTCGAGATGCCCAGATGATCCAGCAGCCGTTTCTGGGTGCGCACCACATCACCGATGGTCATCATCGGAAAAGTCAGACCGTAGGGAGCGCCGGTTTCCGGATTGACGGAGCTTGGCCCGGTGGAGCCACGGCAGCCGCCCAGCATGTTGGCGCAGATAACGAAATATCTACTGGTGTCCAGCCCCTTGCCGGGGCCGATCATGAAATCCCACCAACCCGGCTTCGCACCGGGCGGATCGTCTGGGAAAAAACCGGCCGCGTGCGAATCGCCGGAAAAGGCATGGGCTACCAGCACCGCATTATCGCGACGGGGCGATAGCTCGCCCCAGGTCTCGTAAGCGATGGTAACAGGGCCCAAAGACGCGCCGTTTTCCAGTATAAACTCGTCGGGCGGCTCGGCCCAGGTGAAAAACCGCCTGTCACCCACCCCTGCCGAACCGGCTTCAGACGCTGTGGCGGCCGGCCCAGTCATCTATCCTAAGGCGGCGGCCAAGGCCTGATCAAGATCACCGACAATGTCGTCGATGTGCTCAATGCCGATGGAGAGCCGCACCATCGACTCGGTAATACCGGTCTCCTTGAGTTGTTCGGCTGACAATTGCGAATGGGTGGTGGAGGCGGGGTGAATGGCCAGCGATTTGGCATCACCGACGTTGGCCAGATGAGAAAAAAGGTTCAACGCCTCGATAAACCTGCTGCCGGCGGCAAGCCCTCCCTTGATGCCGAATGTCACCATCCCGCCATAGCCGTTGCGCAGATATTTTTTGGCATGCTCATGACCAGGAGATTCCGGCAGGCCGGGGAAATAGACCCACTCAACGGCGTTATGACCGGCAAGAAAATCGGCCACCTGGGCGGCGTTGGCACAATGGCGCTCCATGCGCAGGGCAAGAGTCTCCACCCCCTGGAGAAACTGCCAGCAATTATCCGGCGAAATGCAGGCACCCAGGTTTCTCAGCGGTACCAGCCGCATCCGCAGGGCAAAAGCTACCGGATTCAGATCACCCAGGTCATGGGCGTAACGCAAGCCGTGATAAGAGGAATCGGGTTCGTTGAAGAGGGTGAATTTCGGATCGGTCCAGTCGAATCGGCCGCTGTCCACCACGATACCACCGATCCCGACGCCGTGGCCGCCCATCCATTTGGTGAGCGAGTGAATCACCACATCGGCTCCATGTTCGAAGGGACGCAGCATGCAGGGCGGGGTAAAGGTGGAATCGACGACCAGCGGCAGGTGATGCTCCCTGGCAATCGCCGCCACCGCCTCCAGATCCACTACCGAAAGGGTGGGATTGCCCACCGTCTCCACGTAGATCGCCCTGGTTTTCTCTGTTATGGCGGCCGCGAAATTGGCCGGATCATGCGGGTCGACCATGCGTACCGTGATCCCCAACTGCGGGAGAATGGAGTCGAACTGGATAAAGGTACCGCCGTAGAGGTTGTTGGCTGAGACGATCTCATCGCCCTGGGCGCAGATATTGATGATGGTGTAGAAAATTGCCGAGGTGCCGGAGGCCAGGGCCAGCGCCGCGGCACCGCCTTCCAGCGCGGCAAGCCGCTGTTCCAGCACGTCCTGGGTGGGGTTGCCAATGCGCGTGTAGATGTTGCCCAGCTCCTTGAGGGCAAACAGGTTGGCGGCATGTTCGGTGCTTTTGAAGACGTAGGAACTGGTGCGATAGATCGGCACCGCCCGGGAAAGGGTGGTCTGCTCGGCGGTTTGCCCGGCGTGCAGGGCGGCAGTTTCAAATTTCATGGTCATCTCTCTCCATTGATTACGGCCGCATTTAGTCCGATGCGGCCTGATTGTCCGGTTTGGCAGTGCCGCCCGGACCGGCTTGGTTAGTCTCTGTTGCACGCTGCTGTTCGACGCTCTCGATAAACTCGGCCAGCAGTATGCCGTTGGCGGTACGATAATCGGGATTTATTGCTACGACCTGGCGCCATGAGGCAAGGGCCTCTTCGGTACGATCCAGATCGAAGTGCAGCACCACCCCCATGTTGAATCTAGAGGGCAGATGCGAACTGTCCATGGTCTGCGCCCTGGTAAAGCTTTCCAGCGCTTTTTGCGGCTGCCCCGCGCGCCGGTACATGACACCGAGATCCGTCCACAAATCGGCCGAACCGCTGTGCAGGGACAGCGACTTGTTGTAGGCCGCTATTGCCTTCTGATACTGGTTGGTATCGAAATAGAGGTGGCCAAGCCTGGTCCAGCTCTGAAAATCCTCGGGGTTGGCGGCCACCTCGGCCTCAAGGGTCGCGATGGCCTCATTCTGCACGTCCGTCTGGCTGCGCTGCTGAGACGGTGTACTGGTCGCCACCTCGTCCCCGGTCTTAAATACGGTAAACCCCACACCGGCTAGAAAACCGATGATCAGCGCCACCAGCAGGCCGAGATAGAAGTTCTGTTTGGAAATAGTGGAAGACGTGGTCGTCATAATTGGCTCGCACCCCGTTAAAACCAGGAATCAGCAATAGTATGCACAATATGGCCTATAATAGGCATGAGCGCGATTTTGTGAATGGCAAAAGAATGAGGGTGGCTACCCCGATATGTATCAAACAATGCTCTCACCTAAAGCTTGAAATTGCTCGCTACCGTCATTCCCACTCTCGATTACCCCCCTGCAAGACATGCTCTAGCAGGAATCCAGTAGTTTCAAATAGTTACGAATTTCGAGTCAACTCCGGTATGGCGGGAATATGGGTTGTTACGAGGCTATCGAGACGATAGAGCCGCCTTCTGGCTCCCCCCGCTTTTTGTCGACCTTCTTAGTTGCTTGAAATACGTTACCCAAAACTATAAGCTCAGCCTGAGGAAAATCTTCATGTCGCACCGATTTTGAGCGGACTTCATCATTATTAAGAAATCTTAATTAGTAAGGTTTTCTCGTACATTGAGATATCTGTCCACCACAAAAATGAAAAACCCCAGAGACAACAAGAACTCAGCGGGTTCCTGATCCCTCCAGGCGAGAAACCCACCAGCATGTGGTTGTGCAATATAATCAAACAAGACATAGATGAGTGTGACAGGAAGAAAATAGGAGCTGACATACCAGCCGGGCGCAATAAAATTAGCGATATGATCCCATTGCATCCGTGATTTCGGCATCAGTACACTCCACGCAATCCATGCCAGCACCCCGTAAGCTCCCACAAAGATATAAAATCTGTGCAGTACCGGCTGCACTGCTTTGAGATTATGTACTGTTATTTCACCCTGCACGTTGTGTTGGCTGAAAAAAGCAGGATTCTCTATACCGAAAATCCTCTGCCCCCAGCTTACTTCCTCAACCGCAACAAATAAAAGAGCGGCAGCCAGCACAATATACAACACACAATGCAAAAACATTCTCTGCCTAAAAAATGTTGCCGATAATAACAAAGCCGGCACAGCTGAGGCAAAGTATAAGAGGCTCTGGGTGTACTCAAAAATTGAGTCTTCCTGTATAAGACGAATATAGATATCCGGAAAAGCCAGCTTCACCCAGAAAAACGACAAGGAAAGCAAGAGAGGAAATACAAATACAATGAATTTCACGTTGCCCACTTAGCGACTTAGGCTTCAGGGAAATCTGCATTCTGTTTCGCTAGTACCATGTAAAGTTTAAAATGTCGCAATAGAGCGCCGCTATTTTTGTTTTAGGCGAGACACGATTGAGGGAGCATAGCAGCGCTATGTGACTGAAAGAGTAACGAAGCATAAAACACAAAAGAGCAAGCTATAGCCGATATTTAAAGCATTACAGGGTACTAGTGAGGTGGACCCCAAGTCAAGGACAATTTTCCCCTGAATTTAAGTTATTTCCCTTTCCTTTATTCGCAGCGGATTAGCGCTGCCCCAGTTCCTCTTTCCGGTACCATTTCGGTGGAGCGAAGCGGAGCCGAAATGGTACCGGAGCTATCCGTGTTGAAATGATCCTTTATTTCCGCACCCCCGCCCGTGCCCGCTCGATAGACTGATGTGGGCGTAAGATAGCCCAACGCCTGATGGGGGCGCTCGTCGTTATAATAGGTGAAATACGCTCGGAGGCCACGGTACAATTCGGCAAAGAACTCGTACCCCTTGAGGTAAATATCCTCATATTTGACGCTGCGCCACAACCGCTCGACGAAAATATTATCCAATGCCCTGCCCCGTCCATCCATGCTGATCGCAATCTTCGCATCCGTAAGCACCTTCGTAAAAGCCGTACTGGTAAATTGAGCCCCCTGGTCAGTGTTGAATATCTCAGGCGCACCATACGTACGGAGTGCTTCTTCCAGGCAGTCGATACAGAAGCCTGAATCAAGTGTATTTGACAACCGCCAGGCCAAGACCCGACGAGAATACCAGTCCATGATCGCCACCAGATAGGCAAACCCGTGGGCCAACCGGATATAGGTGATATCGGCGCTCCACACTTGGTCTGGTCGCGTAATGGCCACACCACGCAGCAGGTAAGGATAGATCTTATGGGTGGGATGCGGTTTGCTGGTATGAGGTCCGGGCAGCATGCCGGCAAGTCCGAGTACCTTCATCAAACGCTGTACCCGCTTACGGTTGACCTGATACCCAGCATCACGTAACGATAAGACCATTCTCCTGCTGCCGTAAAAGGGACGGCGGGTGTACTCGGCATCAATTAACCTCAGCAGTTTCAGATCCAGCTCGCTGACCGGAGTGTCACCCTTCCAGCACCGATAGACCCCTGAGCGGGTTACTCCGGCCAGTTCACACTGGCGACTCAGCGATAGAGCTGAGGATTCGCCTGCTGGAGCAGGCTCTATCCAGGTTTGTCGAACGCTCATCGGCTCAGTCCGGACTTTTTTTTCAACCAGTCCAGCTCCATGTTCAACCGGCCGATTTCCGTGTATAATCTATCCGGCTCAGTGGCTTCGTCGCGTTTTTTGCGTCCCCGCTTGGTTTCAAACAGTGTCCCGGCTTGTTCGGTGATCGCCTTTTTCCAGTGGCCGACTTGCACCGGATGGACACCGTATGCCTGGGCAATTTCGTTAGTAGTCTGTACCCCACGGATCGCCTCCAAGCCAACCTTTGCCTTGAATGCCGCGGTGTAGGTCCTGCGCCTTTTTTCTGTCATTTTTCAGTATCCCCGTTATGGTGAGGAAAATAACTTAATTTGCTGTCCCATTTTTGGGGTCCACTATATAGATCTAGCCATAAAAAGTGAACGCCTCAGGGAACCTTGGAATTCCTTTCTACCGTCATTCCCGCGAAAGCGAGAATCCAGTAATCTCAAGCAATTATGGAAGCAAAATTCAGGACTCTTGATCTGGGCTCTGAACCTAATATCAGGGTTTATGACTCAACTGCCTTAAATGCAAAGGGAAAAACACCGAACAATCTCAGAACCTAAACACTTGCCCAAGGAAAAGAAAAATGGCACCTTTCTCATAGAAATTACCAAAAAACAAAGAGGAGGAAGGTGCCACGAAACAGCAAATTATTTTACCATGTATTCCGATGGGCGCTACAGAAATCAACAGCCGTGTCGGAGTTTGGCGTGATGATCAGCAGTGGACCTATTTTTTGGGAGGTCACCCTGTTTATTCACATCGAGCTGATGACCGACGTATGTTCAGGCTCGTTACTGCCCAGCTTATTGAATCAGGAGGATGCCGGCAAGTCGATATCATACGAACCTTCGGAGTACCTAAAAGAAACGTAATCCGAGCCGTCAACAAACTTCGTCAAGAAGGAGTGGAAGGTTTTTTCAAGCCTCGTCCAGCCCGCCAAGGCGGGACAGTACTCACTCCGCCTGTTCTTGCGAAGGCACAATCGTTACTAGACGAACACCACAGCAGATCAGAAGTCGCCAAAGAACTTGGGGTGAAATATGACACTCTCCGAAAAGCAATAAATGACGGGCGGCTCAAAGAACCCACCCCCGCACCTGCAGTTTCAACCAAATCATCCCGTGATACGTTAGATACCAAAGCCGCGGAGCAATTGGGGACAGCCTGTACCAGAGTAGATGATCGTCTCGCTGCTGCCTTTGGGGAAAGTAGCGGAGCAATTATCCGTTTTGAGCCCTGCCTGGATGTGCCTAAAGGTGGAGTTCTTTGCGGCCTTCCCGCACTGCTTGCAAACGGTCTGCTTCAAGGTGCTCAATCCCTGCTGGGTGAGGTAAAAGGATATTATCGCAGCGTACATATTCTTTTGTTACTCGCTTTTATGTCGTTGTGCCGGATCAAAACAGTTGAGCAACTGCGTGGATATTCTCCCGGGGAGTTCGGCAAGTTGGTCGGGCTGGATCGTGTACCGGAGGTTCGCTGTCTACGAGAGAAATTGGACCAACTCAGTCTGGATGATTCGGCTGAAAAATGGGGTGCACATCTCAGCCGGCAGTGGATGGAGGCCGACCCCGAAGCTGCCGGCACACTTTATATTGACGGCCATGTGCGGGTATATCATGGCAACAAAACAAAATTACCGAGAAAATACGTATCCCGAGACCGTCTTTGTCTTCGCGGTGTTTGTGATTACTGGGTCAACGATGCCGTCGGCAATCCTTTCTTTGTTGTGGAAAAGACTGTCGACCCGGGGATGCTCACGACTTTGGAAAGCGATATTATCCCCCGCCTGTTGCGGGATGTTCCTGGGCAGCCCAGCCCGGAGGAACGAGAAGCAGATCCCCACCTCGGCAGGATCACCATTGTTTTTGACCGTGAAGGATACAGTCCCGCCTTTTTTAAGCGCATGTGGCGAGAATACAGGATCAGCTGCATTACCTATCACAAATTCCCCGGCGGTGCATGGCCGGAAGAATGGTTTGATGAGCAAGAGGTTACCATGCCGCAAGGAGAAACACTCACTATGCGTCTTGCAGAAATGGGAAGCCTGGTCGGCTCCGGCAAAGATGCCGTTTGGATGCGTGAGGTTCGAAAGTTGACCGATTCCGGTCACCAAACCAGCCTGATCAGTACGGCCTATGCCTTACCACATATACAGCTAGCGGCGCAGATGTTTAGCCGGTGGTGTCAGGAAAACTTCTTCGGTTACATGATGCGTCACTTTGCCATAGACCTGCTTGCGGAATATGGCGTCGACGATTTACCCACTGATGAAAAAGTGATCAATCCGACCTGGAGGGATTTGACGAAACAGAAACATTCTCTGGTAAGTAAACTTCGATACCGTCAGGCTCGTTTTGCCGAAATGACGATACATCCAAAGGCTGCAGAAGACACCAAAAGATACCGCAATTGGATACGAAAAAAAGCTGATCTGTTGGAGCAAATTCAGCATCTTGAGCATGAGATTGGGGAACGCAAAGCCAAACTCAAAAAAACACCACACTATATCACCTGGGATGCCCTTGAAGGGACTGAAGCATTCCAGCAATTAGTTCCCGGCCGTAAGCGGCTGCTGGATACGGTTAAAATGATCGCATACCGAGCGGAGACTGCAATGGCTACTATGTTGAAAGGGCCTACCGTAGATACACCGGCAGCCAGACGATTGCTCCAGGATTTGTTTATGACCGAAGCGGATATCTTTCCTGATGTTGATAATAAAATACTTCGAATACGGGTTCACTCCGCGTCTAGACCAGCAGCTAATAGATCATTGCAAGGTCTCTTTGATCAGCTCAACGATTCTGAGATGATTTATCCCGGAACCGGAATGCGGCTTGTCTATGAAAGGGGAAATTAGTTTGTTAAAAAGCTAACTTGAGTGTCACCTAAACTTCCCAGAAGTAAAGAGTTCTGAAATTAACTTCGCACGACGGAAACAGGTTTTTTTCCCCTTGTTGGTCAAAAAATGTTATCCGGGCAATAGTACCCTCGCGCGTGCGTTAAGATATTCCTCGCGCCCCGATCTTTATAGAAAATCTGATTTTCCAATGCTCCCGTAATGGACGATTCAAATTTCGTTCCCCATCTCAACAAATCATTTTTCCTCGGCCATCAATAATTGCAGTAGTTCGTCTTTATCTATATCGGGGTCGGCGGCAATGATTCGTGCGGCCCGGCCGGCCACATGGGCGGTGGCGATGGAGGTGCCGGCAAAACGCTGGGACACACCGCTGTACTGTTCAGAAAACTCCGCCATACCCGGGGCGTACAGCGAGACAAAATCACCATGGTTGGACGACTCCCAACGACCGCCCAACTCATCCAGGGCGCCAACCCCGATGACGGTATTGTAGGCGGCAGGATATACCTTGTTGCCCGAGGGTTCGTTTCCGGCCGCGCCGATAAGCAACAGACCGTTCTGATCGGCAAATTCCATGGCCTGTTCCAGCAGGGGGCTTGGTGTCTCGGTACCCCAGCTCATGCTGACAACCCGGGCATTATTGGCAAGGGCGTAGTGAAGGCCGCGCATAAGGGTAAAATCTGAGGTAAAGCCGTTATCATCAAAGGCCCTGATCGCCAGCACCGAAGTGGTGTCCGTGCTATCATCGGCAACGCCGAGCGGCCTGACGGCGCCGGCGGCAAGCAGCGACATGTGGGTGCCGTGGCCGATACCATCGTGAATGGTGGAGCTATCCGCCACTGCGTCATAGACCCCGGCAATATAGGGCGCGTCATCCATGGCGGCGTGCAGACCGCTATCCAACACCGCGATGACTGCCGGCTGACTACCGGTAAAAGCCTGAAATGCGTTTGTTGCGGCCGGCTCCGGCAAAAGGTTCCCGTGCTCGGTATTGAGGAGATAGGCTGTGTCCGGTGCAACCGGAGCGATATCCTCAAGTGCGGCGATTAATTCGGCGCGTCGTGCTGTACTCATATCCGCCGGCAGGATAACTCGGATAATCCCGGCTGGCGCAAAACCCCCACTGATAGCGGCGCCGTACGCGGAAAGCACGGTGCTGATGCGCTCAATCTCAACTCCGGGAAGTAGTTGCACCAGCACATAATTTTTGACGATATAGCCGCCATCTTCGGTTTGCTGCACGGCAAGATTCACCGGCGCCGCGACCCTTCCGGGCGAACGTCGGGAAGCCCCCCTGAATATTTCTATGCGCTCCAGGCTCTGGCGCCCCCCAGCACCTGCCCGCCAGGTCAGACTGTAGCTGTAATCTTTGATGATGGCGGCAAGGGCGATATCGATGGGACGCTCACTGAAATCGGCGCTGATCGGTGGATCGATAGTTGGATCGCGAGAGATACGAACCCCCCTGCGGGAGATTTCACCCAGAATTTTGGAAAGCGGAGTTTGGGTGACCCTTAGGGTGAGGCGGTTGTCCTCAAAAATGATATGTCCCCCCGCCTCCGCACCGCATACCGGCGCACAAAAAACCGCCAGCCCCAACCAGACCAGCCACGCCGCCAGTCTATGAAACCTTCTCAACATGGCGACACCGGCTATGGCCGGGAGCCGGCGCCAGAGGCTTCACCCTGGCGCATCAACTGATCTACGTTGCGGATGTTCTCACTGGCGATCTGGAGCAATGGGATAGTGGTCTGGGTTGTGCGGTCCGGCCCCAGCACACTCTGATCGGTGCCGGTCTCCACAACCTGCTGGTAAAACTGTCTGGCGGCCTGATAGTTGCCCTCCTTTTCATGGGCGACACCGAGGTTGATCAGGGCATAGGGATCATCAGGAGTAATAGCCAGGGCCTGGCTCAGGTAGGCCTTGGCCTCGGTATAGTTGCCGTCGCGCAGCTTTTCGTAGCCGATATCGGCCAGCACAATGGCGTTATCCGGGTTTTCCGGACGACGCAGTTCTTTTTCCACCTGGGGCATAACGTTGCCCAGCTGATCTTCCTTTTCCAGGGTCACCCGGGCGATTTCAGCGGGGTTGCGAACGATGTGCGGGGTAATGAAGATAAACATATTGGTGCGTTGATCAGAAGTCCCCTTGGTCTTGAAGAGCCAGCCGAGCAGCGGAATATCTCCCAGCAGGGGAATTTTGAATTCATTATCAGTCACATCCTGGCCGATAATCCCCCCAATAACCACGGTGTCGCGGTCGTTGACGATTACCGAGGTACTGGCGCGCCGGGTAAAGGTGGTGGGAGTTCGTATCTCCGGTGCACTCTTGAGCTTTGAGACTTCCGTGCTAATCTCCAGACGCAGGGTGTCAGCCTGGCTGATATGGGGCGTTATGCTGAGGGTGGTGGCCACATCCCGATATTCATAGTTAGAGTAATCCTGCAGGGCGTCGGTGGTGTTTTCGCTCACCAGAAAAGGGACATTTTCACCCACCGTGATCTCCGCCTCCTTGTTATCGGTGGTGAGAATCTGCGGGGTAGAGATAATATTGATGGTGGAGTCGCTCTCATAGGCACGAAGAACGGCAGCGATATTGGGAAAGGTTACCCCGCCGATCTGGATCCCCTGTTTGAGGATGCCAAGGGTATAGCCGGTGGGCAGGGATGGGGGATCGCTGCGAATTCCGGAAAGAACGCCGTAGGGCGGGTCGCCGGAAAACCCGGTGGCAATCTGTCCGGTGCCGTCGTCAAACGTACCGCCGGCCAGCCATTCGACACCGATATCAAGTGATTTATCCATGTTCACTTCCATGATAAGGGCCTCCAGGTAAACCATGCGACGGGGAATATCGAGTTTTTCGATCACCTCTCTGAGCACCGCATACTCGGTGCGGGAGGCGGTAATGATAAGGGCATTGGTCTCGGCATCCGGCATGATGGTGACATCGCTGGATATAGCCGGCACCTTGCCCTCTTCTACAGCTGTTTCCTGCTGTTTGGGCAGTGCGGTCAGCACCTTGGAGAGTTCAGCGGCGGTGGCGTTCTGCAGATAATAGACGTGGATGTTGCCTTCTCCCCGTTGCGCCTCGGTGTCGAGCTGGGCGATCAATTCCTTGATCCGCATACTGTCTTCCGGAAGTGCCATAATGATCAACGCATTGATGCGCTCGTAGGGCACCACCGCGAACATCTCCTGAGAGGCGGCTCCACCCTGGGCCTGCGGCCGCAGTGATTTCTGATAGATGGAGGTAATCACTTGAGATATCTTCTGGGAATTGGCGTACTCCAGCAGAATCACCTCGATTTCCTCACGGGTTCGCTCTACGTCCAGCATCCTGACGATTTCCAACAAACGATCGATATTGGAGAGGGTATCGGTGATAATGAGCATGCCCGACTGGGTATGGGCAATCATCACCGAGGTTTTCGAAACCAGCGGTTGCAGCACCTTCTGCATCTCCAGGGGGCTGGTGTAGCTAAGCGGAATCAATTGCGTCACCACCCGGTCATCAGGCTGGATACCGGCCTCTCCAATCAGGGTGTCGATGGGGCGAGAGCGGGCCTCCACCGTTGGAATGACCTTGACCACCGAACCGGCCTTAACGGTGGTAAGACCGTGCACCTCGAGAACAGATTCGAAAACCCGATAGGCGTCGCGCTCGGAAATGCGTGTCGGTGAAACGATGGTGACATTACCCTGAACGGACGGGTCAACAATAAAATTGGTGCCGGTCAATTCACTGATATACTTGATGAAAAGCTGGATATCGACATTGTCGAAATCAATGGTGATGTAGCGTTCATCAGAGGGTTGGTCGACACCATCGGTGAACTCAGGGGACTGGGCAAGCACCGAGTGGTTACTCGCCAAAAAACTCAACAGACAACATATAAACAGGGTAAATCGTTTCTTCATGGGATCACTGTGCTTCTTCTTGTAACATCGAGGTATCAACCGTGAACCTCGCCCGTCTCCGGTCGTTCTGGTCAAGGAGGTCCAGGGTGGACTGATCCAGACGATAGGTCTCGGTCTCGTCGAGGGCGGTGAGAAAATCATTTTCCGCGGCCATGGCTCCGTTACAGACGATTCGGCTGGCCTGGTGGCGGTTGATGAGAAAGACATCGCCCTTGACCAGATAGGTGCCGCTGAACCGGTTGCACCCCCCATAGCCGGTCAGGGTACGATCAGCCGCCATGCTCAGAAAGGCGCGTGCCCTGCCTTCTGGAGCCTCAACAGGCTGATCGTTGAGCTCAACCAGGCGCCAGAAGGTACCGGTGAGGTTTGCCTCAAGCTGATTTCCCTGGCAGTCAAGATTGGGGTATACGCGGCGCAGTCTATCGACGACGATTTCCTCCCCGGATCCCGACAAACCATCAAAGCTGGGCCGCAATGACCCAAAAAAGGAGATCAGAAGCGGCTGCCCCTGACTCAGAGGGGTATTGAGGTAGCGTTGCACGAGTTCGTCATAGGCACCGTCACGGGCAACCGCAAACTTCTGCTCGCCGGCACACTCGGTAATACTGGCGCTCTCGCCATCAAAAAAGAACATCCCCCTGGCCCTGACCACATCCGGAAAAGGATCGACCAGATCAGCAATGGTGAGATCATAGCGGATCTGATCTTCCGGTAAGGCACCCTCCCAATTGACAAAGCGGAGCCGGTTTTTGCTCATAATCCGGTAGGTTTTCAGCCGTCCCCGTTCTTTGCCCAGAACGATCAGACTGCCGCCCGATGAATAACGCCAGCGCTCCATCTGCGCCTCGATACGGGGAGCTTCGTCCACATTGTGGTAGGTCTTGCGGAGCTGATACAAAAAATCGGGCCGCAGGGTAAGTGCTATTTCGACGTATTCACAGTCATCGCAAGGGATGGCGCCGGTGAAGGTGGCCGGCAGGGGCAGCTGCACGGTCGGCTGCTGTGGAGAAACCACCGAGTTGCTTTCTAGAGGGCCGTGATTCGTGCATCCGCTGAGCGCCAGCACTATCGAGAGGAGCAGCACTGATACAATTGTTTCAAACCGCATAATCATGATGGCGTCGTAAAAACTTCGCTCTACGTCGTCGTGGGATCGTTTTGACTTCTCGACGTACCAGTTGTACGCCTGCGAGGTCAAAACGACCACCACTCCTAGTAGAGCTGTGTTTTTACTTAGCCATCTTAACCTGCAAGTCTGACTTTTTACGACTTCATCATTCATAATTAATTGAAATCACTTGATTCCCGCTGAAGCCTGCCCTTGAAGGGTGTAATCGAGGGCGGGAATGACGGTAGCAAACAATTTTTAGGTTTTTAAGAATTCATCAATCATGATGGTATCTTAAGAGCTTCGCCTTTTTTCCCTGGCTTCACCATTGTCCATATTTCTAACTCTCTGGAGGCTGCGGGAGCGGTTGCTCAACATTGATGCCGCCGCGAAACGAACGAATATTTTCGGGCAACTCCCCCGGCTGTACCGGCTGTCCTGGCGCTTCGGAGAGCCCCCTTGTTTGCGGGGCAGCCGGTACGACTATGGTCGGCTGCTGCTGGGCCGGATTGACCATCTGCCCCACCGGGCGGGGTGCCACTCGTTCAACACTGGTGGTCGGCGTAACCGGAGGTCGTCTCGCCACCGTGATCTCACGCGCCTCACTCATATCGAGCATTTCATCCTTGCCGCCCCGGTTTAAGACCACTTTGCCGCGCGAAATCTGTTTTATCAAGGTTTGTTCGATGGCATCACCCTGCTGATATATCTGCTGCTTGCGCTGGGTCTTATCATAAATGATCGCCCGTTCGAGACCGTCCGGCCCGACAATTGTCCCCATCAACACCATGGCAAGGGTAGAAGGCGGCACCACTTCAATAGGCTGCTCGACTTCTTCGATAATCGGTTCATTTTTTTGCGTGGCAAACAGATTACGCTCAATAATCCGCCGCCGATCCTCTTCGACATCGTATTGGGCGGTTGGCTGGACAGCAACCGGCGGCCGCCCAGCCACATCCGAAGAATCAACACGAATGTCCCCGGCAAAATAGCGTCCGAGCCACGCATAAAACAACTCCACCCCGCCGATGGCGCCAACCGTGATACCCAGTACAATTAATAGATATGTCAGCCTGGCGCCCATCTGCTCCTATACCTCGCGGGGCGCCGCCTGCTCATAGGTCAGCACATTTAGGGTTATATCAAGCAGGCCGGCCTCGTCGCTGTTTTTTTGAATGGCCATCCGGCGGATAAACACCAGTTGCTCCCTGTCTTCAATCCGCTGCAGAAAATCCACCAGGTTTTCGGTTGTCAATCGCTCTATTTTCATCTCCACCGAAGACTCGCTGAATTCACCTTCCAACTCCTGCGATGAAGGCCTCATAAAGGCAACCCGACCTTTGATACCGGCAGCGGCGGCCTGCTGTTCAAGAAAGCTGAAGAGGCTGAAATCTCCGCTCCGTGCCAGGACGAGCTGAGCGATGTCTGATTGCTGTTCCACCAGACCGATGTATTGCTGGCGGAGCATCAGCATATCGGTTAATTCAAACTGACGGCGATCCACAAGCCGCCGCACGGTCTCCTTGGATGAGAAAAATGGTTCAGCCACCAGTTGGATAAATAAGAAACCACCGACAAAGATACAGCCCGCCGCAAGCACTATCTTTTCCCGCCGGGCAAGTCGATCCAGCCCCAGCTTATCAAAAATCCGGGCAATGATGGTGGTCCGCGCAGCTGCCATGTTCAATTCCTACAATTCCAACATGAGTTCAAAACGAACCCCTTCGTCATTTGGTGCAAGATTTGCTGAACCAATATCGACGGCGCTGAAGTAGATCGACCCCTCCAGCGCCTTGGTGAGCTGGTCTACAGTTAGGAATGTATCGGTAACGCCTCGTATACGCAAGGATTTCTGGTCGTAGATGACACGCTCGAAGGTAACCGACAGCGAATCCGGCAGGCGTGCCGATATCTCCGCCAGCAACCGCACCACCGTGGTCTCCGGCACCAGCAGACTAGGGGAGCCGTCACTGCTGCCACGCGCCGCTATTTTTGCCTGTAACTGCCGATAAGGCTCCGGCCCCGGATTCTCACCGCCAACGGTTTCCCGGTAGAGTTCCTTGAGGCGCAATTCAAGTTGATCGCGACTGTCCCGCAATCGTTGCATCTCATAGACCTGATAGCCCAAAACGAGGGTCCCGATCAGGCAAGCCGCTAAAGCGGCAAGCTTGACGCTGCGTGGACTCAGGAGCGAAGTTCCGGCGCCGGGCGGCAACCCGCCCGGGTAAAAATCGATACCGTCTTTGCCCGTACCAGCCCGACAAACAAGGGCAAGGGCATCATCCAGCAAGCCCGGCTGCCAGGCTCGAACGACGGAATCAAGATTTGCTATCTCGGCGCCAAGCATCACCGTATCGCTTTTCACCTCGGTCTGTAAACAAGACTCAAGCGGGTCGATGAATTCCGCACAGCTTCGCAGCGGACCGCTCACATAACAGGCCATCTCCGCAAGTGACTTCAGTTCCGGAGCAGCGGCGCGGATGGTGAGCATCATCTCCCCGCCAATATCGGCGACCCAGCGGCGCCATTGCGAAACAGCCTCGATGACGATTTTTTTATTTTTTCCATCAAGGCTCACACAGCTGGCATTTTCTCCGTACGGCAATGATCGCACCGTACGCACCCTGCCATTTACGACAAGAACCAGATTCGCCGCGCCAGCTCCCGCCCCCAGCTGACAAAAGCTGCCGACGCCGTCGTTCACCATTGTGGTGCGGTGAGCAGCCTCGCGCAGACCGGATACGGTAAGTGAGAGCGGCCGAAGATCGCAGGCGGTCAATCTGCCCACCATCTCATCTAGAATTTCTTTTTCCAGCAGCACCGTAAAAACCTCCGAGCCGCCCGCCTCATTGGTTTGCGCAACATAGTCAAAAACCAGTTCATCGATGTGAAACGATAAGCTGTCCTCGATCTCAAACGGCAATACCTTACGAATCTTGCCCGGCTGGCTGAAAGGTAATTGAAAATGACGGACATGGAAATACTCGGCGCCCAGCGACACCGCGCATGATGCCCCGCCACCATTGCAGCGCTGTACTACCTCGGTGAGGGCATAATCAAGCTCACTATGGTTTCGGTAAAGTGCGCAGTGAGCCGATTCAAGGACGTATGTCCGCTTTCGTCGAACATAGGAAATGGCAGCCACAATATTGCAGCCGATTGAAATGGCGAGGTTTGGTTCGTTACTCATAGGTACCGATACGTCCGCCGGACAATGCGCAGACTGCTATCAGAGTCGCGTACAAGATCGGCAATAAGACTCATCCGGCTCCCCAGATAGCGGCTGTTTACCGTCACCGTAAATGTTTGCGAGTCGGTCTTCAGCATATCGCCCGGCAACTCTATGTCAGCGGGCCAGCCGCTTACCCGGCGATACCATGAGACCCCCGAAAAAGCCGGGGCGTTGTTCTCATCAGCTCTAAATTCTTCAAGTTTTTCGACATGTTCAGCATTAATCCTGGGGTCGATGGCCATCAGCACCGGCGCCCGCACGGTATTTAGATTTACCGTGCCGCCGGTATCGAGAATAGTAACGACTTCACGCAGCCCCAGATGCTCATCAGTGCCATATAACAATTCGGTGGTTACTCCCTTTACCAGGGAAAGCTCGGCAAGAGAGACAAAGGGCCCGTTTCTCGGTTCAATGCCGTTTTCTCGGGACAGATAATAACCGCTTTCCGCGCCATAGGGCAATTCATTATCGTCTTCGTCAAGCCAGTCGGCAAGGCTGTCAACGATTTCGCGTGCTGCCACCTCATCCTCAACCACAAAGAGGCCGCTGGTAAGCAGCCGATAGAGGACATCGCGCCACGGTGTATCTTCGTCCGCCAGCGCGTTGATCGGAAATTTCCCATCATGATCAACGATCACAGCCTCTACCACCCCCTGACTGAATTCTCCGGGAATCGGTTGCTCGCCGAGCAGCGACCATGAATCAAAACCATGGTCGTACTGGTTCGATGTACCATCGGTATGGAGCACGGCCATCGCGATGTCCATTCCAGATTCGGTCATGGCCCGCATGATGCTTTGATTTTTGTAGATATTTGTTTCCGCATAGCCACTGCTCATGGCTTGATTAAAGGAAACCACCGCGGCAACCAGCAGGGTAATCATACTCAACACCAGCAACAGGGCCAGACCTTGCTGCCCACCGGCGCACCGTGAGGATGAATCCTTTTGTTTATGGCCGGCGATGCTTGGCAATTTCATCATGTAGTTGTGTTTTCCGGGAATCGGTATGCTATTTAAATTTCAACTCCGCCGGAGCAAGAGAGACGACGGCGTTGTATTGGGCAGATGATCGCCCGCCTTCTGAGTCGTCTGCAAACGAAAACGACAGATACACCGCACGGGGATATACCTGCTCCTCATCCGGGTCGGCGGAAGAGTCCCACTGCTCGGAGTCCTGATCCTGGGCGCCCTGATAGCTCATCTGAAAAAACGAGAGGCCCTCAGCCAGCGGCAGCGCCATGGTGGCTTCCCGCGGCACCGGCTCCATGCCGGGATAGAGGGGTTTCTGGGTGCGAACCAGAGTGAATGAGTCAGGATACCGTTCATCTTCAAGCAGGTAATAGCCGATGGTCACATCCGAGTCGGCAATGACGTCGGGGCTAAAACGGGCTTGTGAGGTTGAACCAAAACTCAGAAACGGCTGTGAGTTCACTGAACTCAGCGGCTCTCTGGCGGTAAAGCCGGCATCGGGATGGATAACAAGTCCCTTGAGATCTTCCTGCATCCTCTCGATAAGTCGTCTAGCCTGGCCACCCCGCATAATCTGCTGCTCGACATGGGTGGTGGTGGACACGACAGTGCTGGAAAGCGTATACACCAGTCCCAGGGTGATGGAAAAGAGCACCAGGGCAATGAGAATCTCAAGCAGCGTAAAACCTTTAGTACACATGATTACTGCTCCAGCCCGACAAGCAGATAGCGATTCAGGGTGAAGACGTTCTCCGAATCACTCACCCTCAGTTCAATCCGGCGTAGCATTTCCCGGGCGTCGGCAAGATGAGTTACATCGTCAAACTGGGGGTAATCGACAATGAGTTCCCAGGTGTAACCGGGATGGTCTTCGAATGCTCCCGTGCCGCCGAACGGCTCACTGCCGGACTGCTCGATTTCGGCCATTCTTTCATCCGCCAGGGTGGCGGCGGTAAACATGAAATCGGCCGCCTGAGCGGTAAAGACGGATTGCTGCTGACTGCCCAGAATAGCCGATAACCCGATAGCGAGAATGGCAAGGGCGACCATGACCTCGAGAAGGGTAAAACCGGCTGTCCTGCCGTACCAATTATCCGTCCAGTTCATAGGTGGTTGGCTCCAGTTGTTCATCTGCTATGCGTATATCGGTCAAAAACGGTGAATAATCCACCCCCATCACCGAACTGCCGTCGGTAAGGTTGACAATGAACGGCCCGGCCATGCCCTGAGGGGAAAACCAGATCTCGACGGGGCCGGTGGCCGGACGATCGCCGTCGCCAACAAAAACCGACAGTATGGTGATGGTATCGGGTAATTCGATGGTCCGGGAGACAGGCTCATCCGGCTGCCCAGTAGCTCCCGCCTGTGGGTCGGGGTTGGTGAGCGAAAACTCGCCGGCGGAAATATCGATACTTAGCATGGCGCCCCCCGCAACCGTCAACGCACGTTCCCGCGCCCCCTTGATCAGGTAGACAAGATCACGGGTGGATTTTTTCAAGGGATCATTGAGCAGATCCATACCAAAACGGGGGACCGTTACCCCAACAATGATAACGATCAGGACAAGGACTACAAGAAGCTCCAACAGGGTGAATGCATCGCTACTCTTGCCGAAAAAACCAGCACCGCACCGGCGCTGCCGGGGCCATCGGCAGTGACCGGTTTTACTCCAGATCCCAATTGTTGATATCAGCGTCACTGCCTTCTCCTCCCGGTTCGCCGTCGGCGCCGTAGGAGCTGATGTCGAAATCACCGTTGAGCCCGGGGCTGAGATAGACAAACTCGTTGGCCCATGGGTCGAGGGGCACTTTGCGGCTTTCCAGATAACCGCCCTCGCGCCATTTGGGGGGCAGTCTTCCCGCCGAGGGCGGCTCCACCAGGGCTTGCAGCCCCTGTTCCGAGGAGGGAAACATACCGTTGTCGAGCTTGTACATCTTTATCGCGGTTTCCAGCCCCTTTATCTGTAATTCGGCACTGGTCCGCCGTGCATCCTCGTCGCGACCGATGATCTTAGGGCCGACATAACCCACGAGGATACCGATAATAACCAGCACCACCAGGAGCTCGATAAGGGTAAAACCGGCCTGGCCGTGTTGGTGGTTTCCGTTCGTGTATCTATTCATACCGTGATCGTGGATAGAAATTTCCTTTACACCAGTAAATCCCCGCGAATGCAGCCAGCATCTGCACGGCCACAAGAGGGTTGAGCAGCAAAAAGACCATCGCCGTAATCGGCAGCAAACACAGTGCGGCTGCAAGTCGCAGCAATACGTTGGCCTCTATTGTCGCGGCCAGGTGCGGCGAATAATGATAATACCAACCTATGAGGTGGCGTCCCCAGTCGTGTGGGGCCAGAAAAACATCACGGAAACG
Source organism: Desulfofustis sp. PB-SRB1 (assembly GCA_016722945.1). Lineage (GTDB taxonomy): Bacteria > Desulfobacterota > Desulfobulbia > Desulfobulbales > Desulfocapsaceae > PB-SRB1. Next base: position 121,942 of record JAEQMT010000038.1, read on the forward strand.
GCGAAGCAGCCGAACTTCCATAGAGCGTTCGGAACCAAAGGCGGCGGTAGCGATAAAGCAGGCGTCGTTGGTTTCAAAACGGCGCTCATTGCCGTAGATTACCGTGTCATCAGACAGCAGTGCATAGGAACGCACGTAGTAAGATGTCTGTGGGTTGACACCGTCAATCTCGCTGGTAAAATCGCCAACACCCGAGCCATCCTCGGTCTGGCCGCCGGTGACCCGGTATGCTTCATAGTCCCAGAAATCCCCGATCCCCGAGGTATTATCATTATCAGCGGCAGGGTCTGTAGAATCCGCAACCTGATATTTCGGCTCCGGATCGATTGAAAAAACCACCCCACGCTTAGTGACGGATGGTATCTCACAACCGGCCGGGCATTCATCTTTACATGCGGCAATCTCTTCTTCGGTGCCGCTGCATTGCGCCTCACACTCGGAAATACATTGGCCGGCGTCGGCATCAAGGGCGACAATGGCACCGCCGGTCATGGCACCCACCCGGCTGATATCGGCCAGTGGCGCGGTCTGAATGGTGTAGTCGGGATCATTGTCCGGCTTCGGCTTCGGCTTCGGCTTCGGCTTCGGCTTCGTCTCAGGGTCGGGGGCATCGATGAAATTGGCAACCAGGAAGCTGCCATCACCGTTGTACACAGAAGAGCCTGCCGTGAATACTGAATCGTCGGAAGCGACGGCAATCGTCGCGAACGTATCATCGCTATCGCTGATCTGGGTAGTGATTATATCGACTTCGTCATCATTATCAGGCACCAAATATGCCCCTTCACGGTCAGATTCACCGTTCTGGAAGCCCGCCGCGACGAGTGAGCCATCCACTCGCATGGCGACGGCGTTGAGGCCACCATCTATACCATTGTCATAGACAACAATACCATTGGAGCCAAAGCCATCATCAGCAACACCATTGGCAAGATACCTGCCCATCATCATGCGTCTGCCGCCGCCGCTGCCCCACACCCTTCCCGCGATAACGATTTTTTCCTCCTCCCCAACAACACAATCAGATACGAAGATTTCTTCTTCCTGATTAATGTATCTGACGACGCCGGCCGAGCCAAATCCCGCCGACCTGGCACCTAGATAATTGTAACCAAGGAGCAACACCCCGTCTCGCTCATCAGTATCGGTATATGTTCCAGCGGCAACCAGGCGGCCAAACCCGGCTTGCGTAACAAGAGAAGAAATAGTGCCGGACATTTCATTCTCGACAATGACGCCCTGCTCACCAAACTCCGTAAAGAGCGATCCGCTACTATCAAACGCGACAAGAATAGGATATGTTCGATCACCCTCGGAAAGACTGCCGGCGGCGACGAAGAGATTGGCGGTCAATTCAATGACGCTGTTAAACACCACATCTGCACCATCCTCGGAATACTCTGTTATCCCATCTGTAGCAAATGCTTGATCAAGCTCGCCATTTTCAAGAACACGGATCAACATGCCAACTTTGCGCCGCCCCTGGGTAGCAAAACCGGCCACCAGAGATGCCCCATCTGACTGTATGGTCAGATCATGCAGAGCGTTATCACCCACGGCAAAGTCAATTCCGTAATTAAAGACAAAACTCGGATCCACCGAACCATCGGTGTTGTAGCGCACCATTGCGGCATTACGGTAGGACCCGGTGTCACTAAAACCGACGGCCAGGATGCGGCCATCATCAAAAAGCGTAATGTCTTCGATCCCATCGTCAAAGACACTGAGAGGGGTAATGACCACCCCACTATCGCCGAACTCGTCGTTGAGTTCCCAGGCGGCGATACCCACTGCCGGTAACGCTGCTAAACATATCATGAGCGTACAAAGCGTCCAGCCGCGGTAAAACACCTTTGTGTTCGCCATGCGATTCCCCGCTGTCAGCCGATCATCTGACTTGTTTCAAGAATTGGCAGCATGATGGCCAGGACAATGAAGCCGACCACGCCGCCCATACACACAATCATAACAGGTTCGATTAGCGATGTCATGGCAAAAACCGCCGATTCCACCTCCCGCTCGTTGGCATGCGCCATTTTCTCGAGCATCTGCTCCAGGTGACCACTGGTTTCACCAACCGAGATCATCTGCAGAAAAAGTGGGGTAAACCAGGGCGAACCGGATAGCCCGTGAGCCAGAGTCCGTCCCTTACGCACATCCTCGATAGCCTTATCGATCACCCGGCTGACCTGGACATTATCGATGATCCGCTTGGTGATCTCGAGGGCATCAATGAGCCCCACCCCGCTTACCAAAAGACTTTCCATGGTCGATGAAAAACGGGCCATAATCGATTTGCGCATGACAATGCCAAAGACCGGAGCACGCAGCATCAGCAGATCCCAGACCTCCCGGCCGGGGCCGCGACGTATCGCCATGCGCACGCCAACCACCACACCGGCCACACCAACAAGCAGCACCCACCAATAATTCTCAAAAAAGGAACTGATCGAAAGCAGCACCACGGTGGGCAGCGGCAGGGCCCGCTCCATGGTGTCGAACACCTGGGTTATCTTAGGTACCACATAAGTCACCAGTACGAAGAGAATGGCAACACCGATCAGCGCCATGAAGAACGGGTAAACCATGGCGGCACGCAGCCGATTTTTCAGTTCGGTCTGTTTCTCACCAAAATCGGCCAGCCGGGAAAGCACCCTGTCCAAGGCACCGGAGGCCTCACCGGCCCGCACCATATTGACGAACATGTTGGAAAACAGCTTTGGAAAACGCTGTATGGCCCCGCTGAACGACTCACCCTCTTTTACCGACTCCTTGATTTGGGCGACCACCCGCCGGTATGACTGGTTATCGGCCTGCTCGATGATTGACGCCAGGGCGGCATCCAACGGGATGCCGGCACCCAGCAGGGTAGACAGGTGTCTGGCAAACAGATGAATTTCAGAGCTCTTTACCCGTTCAAACACCACCTTCCGGCCCAGCCCGGAAGAGCCCGACCGTTTTGCCTGCCGGGCGGCTACCCGGATAGAGACCGGATATTGACCTTCCGAGCGCAGACGGGCACGAAGCGCCGCTTCGCTCTCCGCTTCGACAACGCCTTTCTTTTTCCTGCCGCTTTTCAGCAGCGCTTCATATTCATAGACGGGCACAACACCACCATGCTAGGCTAGACAATCGCCAGGGAGTGAGGGTTTCCAGCTATTCTCACAACCACCGACTGTTTCTTTTATTGCAATAGCCGCCGCCATCCGTACACATCATTTCATTGCATTATAGCGTTTTTTTACCGTTGCATCATGAAAAGCTCGTCCCCCCTCTTGATGCCGGTGGTCTGCCACGGGCAGATGCGAGCGGAAACGGAACATTTAAAGACACCCCGTCAGGGTATTTAGTGACTTACTCCTGAGTCTCTGTCATAAAAAACTTGAAAATCAGGCAGCAATTTTCACTACATTTTAAATAGATACGTCCAAAATCATCTTCAACAGGGTGGTTAATCGTACCCCCTTGACTCGACGCCGATCTCGGAATAGCTGAGAAACTGCACATGGACGGGGCCTTCAACAAATCGCCGATACAGGGGTATAGCCTACATCTATTCGACAAAAAGTTCATACTCCATTATAAATCCTCACTCAACACCAACAGAAATCAACATTCATACTCCACTACTCCCATCTCATGCACCGCTCGCCTACCATCTTCGTCTGCTGTATGTCCTGGTAATTCTCAGCCATGACCGAAGAAAAGTTGTTCATTTCAATGTCACCGATCATCCGACCTGCCAATGGACGATACGGCAGGTGAAAGCGGCCTTTTAATGGGTGCCCCCCATACCCTCGCCTGGTTAACAATAAATCGCCACCAGAGGCTATAAATTTGATTTGTTTGCCCTGTCGGGTTATTTCTTGATCACGGAGGCACCACAATGAAGCACTTCGGGCAAAATATAAAGCGGCTAAGAAAGGAAAGAGGCTTAATCTATTGAGTGAAGATGCATAGAACAGCGAGGATGCCATGACGACAGTCAGCTATGATCGGGTAGTCTCCGAAATAAAAGAGTTGAGCATGGCCGACCAGTTGCGGCTATTGGAAGAGATGGCCGGCTTAATTCGCCGGAGAACGACAGACGACCATTCGCGAAGTATTCTTGAACTTCGGGGTAAGGGGAAGCAACTCTGGCAGAGAATTGGTGTGCAGAAATATATCGATGAGGAAAGGGCGTCTTGGAATGGGTAACAAATTTAAAGGGGAAGACCATCGGGCTTGATACAGCCCCCTTGATCTATTTTGTTCAGGAGCATCCCACCTATCTTGAGGCGATCTTAAGCTTTTTCGAAGCAGTCGAAAGAGGTGAAGTCACGGCGGTCACCTCCACGGTGACCTTGCTGTAAGTACTGGTTCACCCGTTTCGAAACAATAATGATACCCTTGCAGCGGAGTACCGGGATATCTTACTCCACTCAAAAGTGATCACCTCCGAGGTTTCAGCACCGATTGCGGAAGCAGCGGCGCAACTGAGATCACGCCATAATATTCGAACACCGGACGCCATCCAGATCGCCGCGGCAATGCAGGCCGGAGCAACGCATTTTCTTACCAACGACGCCCGATTGCCCGCCATCCCGTCGATTGAGATTATCATCCTTGACGATGTGGTCAGCATTGCAGAAATGTGAGTAAGATCGTTTAGAGGACAGTCTTTCTCGGCGGCAGCGGTATGCCTGAAGATGGGTTGAAGATGGAATTTTTCGACAGCAAAGTCGGACCGCTCCCCACCCACCACCAACCCGCCGACCCACCCCGATCGGCTCGATTACCTCAAAGGCCGGATTATAGCCCAGCAGCACCACGTAGTGAACCGCGTCTTCAGGCATGTAGGCATAGCTGTCGTTGATCTTGGGCACGCGTTTCATTCTGCATAGGGCCCGAGGAACCGTTCGCCATTGAAATGAATTAAATGGGATGGAGCATCAGACACCCAGACTTCCGTTTCCCATGCGATATCGGCAAGGTACCGGGCCATAAGAGAGCGGTTCGGAAAAGCTGTAACATAAACCCTGAATTCCCGAGTTATTGTAACGAGGCAGGCGGCTCGACGCCTAGCTTAGCATAGAGTTCTTTTTGCCGAATCGTCATCTCGCCAACTTCAAGTCGCTTACCAGGACGCTCAAAACATTCAATCACATCCAACTCATCCAGAACTTCATGCATGGTAAAGTCTTTGAACAATTTCTCATCCTGCATTTTTTTGGTGATATAAGACAGGTAAATAAGGGCGACAAACTGAACAAAAAGCTTGCCATCCAAGCTTTGCTCTGAAGACACAGCCAGCCTGCGCAGATTAAGTCGCTCCTTCAAATTCTCAAATGCTTTCTCCACCAGATCTTTGTTCCGATAAATCTCAAGCGCCTCCACCGCGTTTTTAACATCGTTGCTCAACAGAGCAAAATAGCCATAGTACCGTTTTGCCTCTGCCAGTGTTTCCTCTTTGGCTATTACTCGTGTTCCTCGTACCGGTGTCGTTTTTACCTCAAAATACTTGTCATACTGCTTCTCATGATCCGGGTGGCGCGTTCCACTGACGAGTTCTTCCTGCAATTGAGCCAATCGGTTGTTAAAGGCTTTTTCATTTTCAAGTGCTAAGTCTGGAGAAAAATACAGGTGGAGATACATTCTACGATCCGCTCTGATAGTATCGCCCTTGTAGGGGCGGTCCTGAACATAGTTCCAGGTAATCGGCAAGCAATACGCGTACAGTTGGTATGTTTGATCGTAGTGAACCCAATTTCTCATCGTCTCCCGCACGCTATCCACATGCGTTCGCACCAGTTTCAACGACAGCTTGCCGGCAATGAGAAACTTCATATGGTGCTTGTACAACTCGTTCACGTTAGAGGCACTGAAAAAGCCCCGATCCAAGACAACCTTGATCTTCTTGTATCCCAATGCATTCATGTCTCCCAGCAGCTTTTTTAGCGTTTTTACATCAACAATGTTCCCGGTGAGTTTCCGGTAATAAAACGGCAGACGCGACTGCTGCCCGAATACCATGCTCACGTTGATCTGGGGAAGATGTTCATGGTCCTTGTTCTTGCCATAACGCACCTGCTTCAAACATTTTGAGTAGCTGGAAATAGAGGTGCTGTCATAGACCAGGTATTCCCGCTCCACCTGGCGCTTGCCTTGGAGTTTGAAAAAACGTTGTCTCGCTTCCTCGCTGATAGAGGCAAAAAGCTCACTGCTCCTCTGGGAAGCAATAACTTCACCAGCGGGGTGATGATGCAGTGTCGCCCAGTGGGGAAAACGACTTAAGGGATTCCTGTCTTCAAGGATCAAGTAGTAAGCAATCGAGAGTAGGTGCTTGTAAGAATGCGGAAAACAGGTCTTCAAATCATCGGTTACTCCCATCAGTTTGCCAATGTGGTCAAACAAGTATGTTGCTCCGAAAAAGCTCCTTGTCGTCTTGATCGATGGCACGGGTCCTCGTTTACCTTTCGGCTCGACTGTCGGTGCCTTTCTTTTCCGGGTCGGAACAATCTTGTGGGTTTGCGGATCAACCCTGCCAATACATTTGCGCTTTGCCCGGGATTGTTGCTTTTGCTTATCCCAGTGAGAAACTGACTCGTAAGCGTAGGTGATACCTGTTTTCTTGTTCGTTTGATAGACGATGGCTGCCATGGCGATTTCCCCTCCTTGTTCCTCGTTACACTATTATACATGTAACGAGAATAATGGCAAGGGAAATCGTCCTTATTTATCACTTTTTCATAGGCTTAGTTGTACTTCCTCGTTATATCTTTCCGGGAACTCAGGATAAACAAGACCGGCCGTGGAAGTAGCGAAAAGCCGTGACAGTTCCGCATGCCTCTTCCCGTCCACGGTGCCGTGGCTGGTTACGGATTCAACAAGTAAAAGCCAATTTCTGTGCGGGCAGAACAGGACCACATCAGGCATTTTCCCATGAGAATCGACCCTGACGCCAAGATTGGAAAGTAAAGCCGTATCAAAATATCCCCATTTGTCACCGGTATCACCGGCATAAATGAGGACACCACCGGGAACGAATCGGGCGCCGAACTCCTCAATGATATCTCGTATCAGTTCGCTATGCTCTCCTGGACTCAGAGTAATTCTCTCGCCGGTAGGGACTTTCACGGGAACCAGGTTCTGCTCCCGCACCATTGCATAACGCGCCACAAGGGTCTCTCGGTCGACAAGGTAAGAAGTCACCTTGCCATGCCACGCCGAAGTACGGAAGGAACGCGGCAACTCCAAAGCGGTATCCTCAACCTGGTAAACAGTCTTGGGGCTGTTTACCGGCCGGTCGGGTTTGTCTGGATTGCAGAGCGCGATCCCCGCCTCTACGAACTGATGCATGGTATGCCGCCTGATCGTTTCCCGAGTATTTGGGGCATAGTCCTTGTGATAGTGCTCACGCGCCCAATCCATGATGGGCGTTATTCCCATCAGCGGATTTTCAGACGATTTCCACTCCTTGCCGGGAGAAAGATTCAGCAAAGCCAGAAGACAGAGCGCCGAACGCTCGTTCTGCTGCGCCTTCGGCATCTCAAGAGCTGCCAGGATAGTGATTGCCTCATTGATTTTCTTGTGGTTGTCAGGATGGCTCATTTCGCAATTTTTCTTATTTCTTCGTCGATCATTTCCTGAGTCACATCACCTGTCTTGATTGCCCAGTTTCCAAGTTTAATGAGGGTCTTACGGCTTGGGTACTTCATAAGTTTGAGGTCGGTTGCATTGACTTGTGTGTGGCCGCTGAACCGCCTGAAGTTGTCATCTACAGCCGTCGAATTGAGAAAAACGCAAAGACCTCTTGCAAGCCTCTCCAAAAGCGGCTCTTTATTGTTGTGGAAAACATTGAGATGATTTTCCACGCCAAGCTTCTCCGTTGCACCAAACATGGAGGGGTCTACGACGCTCGCCACAATTCTCCGCCGCTCTTCCTTTGATGAAAAACGGCGTACCACGGTATAAAAGCCATTTGGATAAAGCCACTTGTGCGTTTCCTTGTTGCAAAGCATCGCGTTGGGCTTTTTCCCTCCCTCTATCGGCCATTGCATGAGCGACCCCTTGAAGTGACATGGGTATAACAACGGCACGGTTCCCGCTTCAGGCATGGCCTTCAAGTGAGTCTTCATACGAAAATCTACCACGGGGCCGGTTGAAACCTGTATCCCAAGTTGCGAAAGTGAGTGGTTAAATGCTATCGCATCATCCAGAAAATCAGCTCCTGGTGTTGCCGGAATGTGAATGAAACGTTCTTTGTCATCCACACGGACAAGGTCGCTCAATTGATAATCAGATAGTGATATATCGGAAAATGTATCGTCCGTAGAAGTCGAGACAGTGACACCGTTAGGCAGACCGCCTTTTTCAAGCACCACGATAATATTTTCCTGAAGAACCTTGTCTTCTTTAAACGCCTTGTCTCTGGAACCGAACAGGTGAATACGCCGAATAGCAGCGTGTTTCAACAGACATTCCCGAAAAGGACGATAATACGGACCATTACAAAAACTCCGCGGGATGATTGCAACCAGATAGCCGCCCTTTTTCAGGAGCAGCAGGGACAGGGCCACGAAAGCCGAATACAGATTGACCGTTTCAATGCCGGCGGCGCGAAGGCATTTTCGGTGGCGTGAAGCACTGGAAATCTTTTTATATGGCGGATTCATAATGCAGTGCGTGTACCTATCCACATCTTCAGGCCACAGGCTATTGAGTGAGGCCGCTTTCCGTGATGCTTCGGTTATGAAGTCTTCAGCAACTACCCGCCACGCCACCGAACTGCCGCCTTTCGCCGCGGTTGTTTCGCACAGATTGAGGTTCTTCTCTAGATATGAACGCATTACCGGGTCTATTTCGTAAGCGTCCAACTCAATATGATAGCCGGATGTGGAGCGGCAGAGATGTTCGACAAAAGCGGATGTCAGGCTACCGACACCTGCTCCGGGATCCAAAAGGCGGATATTTTCATATGATGGGGTGGGAAATAACGACGCCATAAAAGAGGCAACCGACGCCGGGGTCATATATTGGCCAAAGGCGCTTTTGGTTTCAATCTCGAGCTTGCTGTTCGCAATTCTTCTCGTAGCATCCGCCCGAGATAAAAGATTGAGCGGTTCTTTCAACAAACCTTCAGGCATGGTGTGCCCCCGTTCTTCCTTGACAAGATGGGCTCATTTTTTCGTTCATCCACGCATCAATCCGGTCCCGGTCGAACCGCCACTGGGTTCCGATCTTGGAACCGGGCATCTCACCTTTTTGGGCCATCTGGTAGAGCTTACTGCGGCTCATTTTCAGATAGCCGGAAAGATCCCCGATGGTCAGCCATTTGTCTTGTGGGTTCATACAAAGCCCCATATACATACATTTCGTGATAAAATATGATAACAGAAAATAACTAAAGTTTCCCATTTTTGAAGCGAGGACGACACAATCCTGACAATATCAGAGCAGTAATATGGTTTGGAAGATCCCAGGAAGGACATATTTATGTTTTAATATCAATAACTTATGAGGAGAAATTTTGAGACCGCTAACTACTTGATATTACTCGATAAAAATTAACAAAATTTTCACCTGAATGTCAGAATAATAAACGATAACAGCAAGTTAGTAGTGAATGCGAGGCCCACTCATGGTATACTATGTTTTATCACCAACAAGAAACCGGAGGGACCCCGCATGTCTATACTACACCGCCTGCTCACCGAACTCAAAGACCAATTTATTCAATCAGAAAAAGGCAAAGAACGCGGCGCCTGGTTTGTCTATACCCTGCTCGCCATTATCCTGCCCGGCACCTCGGCAAAAACCTCACATCTGTTTCGGGTACTCCACGTGCTCTTTGGTCTCACAACAGTTGGCAAGAAACCATACTATAGTTTTATCGCCTCGCCGAAGATTCCCTGGGGCAGGCTGTGGCCCACGCTCTGGAACATGATCCCGGATCCGTGCACCGACGGCCGCCTGCTGGTTGCCCTGGACGATTATGTCAATCCCAAGACCGGTAAGAATATCTTTGGCTGCGCGAAGGTCTTCGATAATGCCGCCAAGAAAAACCAGTCACGCTATCCATGGGCGCAACTGGTTGTTGCCATCGGTCTGATTACGGTGATCAAGGGACGATGGGCCTGTCTTCCCCTCAGCCAGCGTTACTATTTCAGCACAAAACACATCACCACCAGTAAGCCAACGTTCAAGGGCGAGCGCATCGTGTTTCAAAACAAATACCAGCAGGCGGTAGAGATGCTCGATGAGGTGGGAAGACATTTTCCCGAGCACCCGATCCTGGTGGTGGCCGACTCTTGGTTTGGTAATCAGGGGCTCTTCAAACCGCTGCGCCAATCGCTTGATTCACGAGGCCATCTGTTGTCTCGCCTGCGCGCCAACAATAATCTGTATGCCATGCCTGAACAGCCACAAGGCAGGCGGGTTGGCCGGCCAAAAAAGTATGGTGATTACCTCGGTACGACAACCTCGCTTGCCATTGCTCACCAAGAGCATGCCACGGAGATAGCAGTGAATCTTTACGGCACAACGCGCACGGTACTGTTCGCTACATCCATTGTCATGCAGAAAACGCTCAAATGCCCTATTCGGGTGGTGTGGGTATATCGCCGGACACGGTGGGTTGCTCTGTTTACTACCGATCTCAGCTTGTCTGTTGCCCAGATCATTGAGTATTATGGCGCCAGGTGGAAGATCGAGGCAAGCTTCAAAGAGCTCAAACAGGATATCGGCAGTGCCGAGGCCCAGAATCGGAAACCGGTGGCGGTTTACAATCATCTGAACTTATGCATGATGGCCGTCTCACTTGCGTGGGTGTATGCCATCCATCTAGACAAAACTCCCCACCGCCGACATGCGGTAAAAGGACGTGCCCATTATGCCTTTTCCGATGTCCGCAGAGTGATTGCGCAACAGGTAGTGGATAAGGATTTTCATATGGGTTGCTCACCTCCACCCAAACCACGGGAAAATATCGTTGCCGCTCTGTTTATGAGGCTTGCGGCTTGAGGACTTTTCGGGAAACTTCAGTAATAAACAGCAGGGTTATTTCCAAGTCAAATCTCGGCTCCCGCCAAAAAGCTGAATAGAGCGGGATGACCACTACGGAATCTTTCTCTGAAGTGCTTTTATTGAGCCCGCGGCTACGTGGCTTTTTCCGGGAACAATAATTGTCGTTGAAAAAAAGGGGCAGCGTTTTCAAAAAGATGGGCAGGAGTTTAAGAGATAAACGGCAATTTTTAGAATAAGTTGTGTAATATCATCACTCTAAGCACGTCAACGCTGTAAGCCCCTCCTTTTTTCACCCAATCTTTCCTCACAAATGATATAAAATCAGTAACATGCTTAATCTTGGGTTTGCGGTCAGTAGGCACAAAATCGGTCGAATTCACTCCATTAGATAAGTCAAAATCGCTAAATTTCAACAACATATATCGAGCCAAATGTCAGGTGTGAGCTGAAATATGTAGGCACACGAATTGTATTTATTTCCTTGCATTAGCTGTCTATACATGCTATTTACGTAAGCATGTACCTGAGAACAACAAAACGCACCAACAAAGATGGCTCGGTCGTCGAGTACTTTCAGATTGCCCACAACGAGCGCCATCCAAAGACTCGCAAACCGGTCGCCAAAATCATCCATAACTTTGGTAGAGCCGACCAACTTGACTCTGTTGAATCCCAGATTATCTAAAATAAAACCAGCCTTTTTTGTCAGAATCTGTTAGCAGTGGGTGGTGACACTGCAGATTATCTTGAATTCTCGTAACGTTATTGTACACCCCTCGTGAGTGGTGGCTGCCGGGGCCGTGGACACGGCCCCGGCAGCCCTCCAGGCAGGAAACCTACTTCCTGAAAGGAGTTGCCTTGTGGTACTGTTTGTTGCCGCATCCGTCAAGGAAATTGCTCGTCTCGGCACCGCCTACCCCTGGAATAAACCATCGTGCTGTCCCCGGTGCGGTGGACGGTTGTGGTGGCATGGATTTGTTGTCGCCTGGTTTAGCTGCTTTTCTCATTGTGTCTATCTTCGACGTCTGTTCTGTTCGCAGTGCCGCGCCGTTCATCGGTTGAAACCACGGGGATATTGGCCCCGGTATCGCAGTTCCAGTGCTGAGATCCAGCAGGCAATTACCCACCGACAGAGCACAAAACGCTGGCGGCCCGATCTGCCGCGTTCGCGCCAACGCCAGTGGTGGCGTCGGCTAGGTCGGATGATTCGGCTGGTCTTCGGGATGTCCGCTCAGCTTACCCACCGGGAAGGATTCACTCGACTCATTGCACGAAACATCATCCCGGTTACCCAAGCAATACACCATGACAATCGACACATCCATGACCCACCCTACCGTATTGTAGCTCTGCCCGGCGGCCTCTGAGCATGGTATCGGCAGACAGACTCGGATAACCCGACTCTGATACCCCATACCCAGGAGGACGCCCATGGAAGACGAAGCCTTGCGTACCGAAGTTGCCCTGTTTCGCTTCGGAGTCATCAGCGAGTTGGTTGCATCACGACTCGAACCCGGTGAGTTGACCGAACTCATCTATCAAAAAAGTGAGCAGCACTGGAACATCCCCGGCTCTCATCGCACCCGGGTGTCGGCGGCCACCGTCAGGCGCTGGCTGCGACTCTATGAGCGGGGCGGCCGCGAGCTCAGTGCCTTGATGCCGGCCAGGCGGTGCGACCGGGGATGCTCTCGCACGGTCGATGATGAGACTCGCGGCGCCCTGATCCGGTTGCGCAAAGAACAACCAGGCTGGCCGGTCTGGCGGCTGGTGCAAGCACTTGCTGAAAAACAAGTAATCACACCCGGCACGACCCTGAGTCTCTCCACCGCCTATCGCATCCTCACCCAGGAAAAGCTTGACAGCGCCGCTCTGCACAAGCGAGCCCCGGTGGATCGACGGCGTTACGAGGCCGAATTTCCCAACGATATCTGGCAATCAGATATCATGCACGGCCCCTTGGTAAAAGGCACCGGCAAGCGGCGCAAAGCATATCTGATCGCCATTCTTGACGATCATTCCCGGCTCATTACCCACGGCGAGTTCTTCTGTTCGGAAAAACTCGAATCCTGGCTCCAGGTCTTTCGCCAGGCCCTGCTTACCAGAGGACTGCCGCGTAAACTCTACGTGGACAACGGCGCCGCCTTTCGCTCACGCCATCTCGAACGAATCTGTGCCTCGCTCGGCATCGCCCTGATCCACAGCCGCCCCTATACCCCACAGGGGCGCGGCAAAATCGAGCGGTTCTTTCGCACCGTCAGATCCCGGTTTATCTCGCGCCTCGATGACCAACCCGACACCCTTGCTCAGCTCAATGACCGGTTCCAGCACTGGCTGGAAACGGACTATCTGCATCGGGTTCATTCGGTTACCGCGATGACCCCGTTCAACCGCTTTGCCGCTCATCTTGAAATGATTCGCGAAGCACCCGCTGAGCTTGCTGATCACTTCCGTAAAGAAGTGCGGCGCCGGGTCAGCAAAGACCGGGTCGTCACCATCGACGGACGACTCTTCGAAGCCCCGGTTCAATTGATCGGTGAACGGGTCACGCTCTTGTTCAACGATGATCGGCCGGAACGGGTCGAAATCTTCTGTAAGGGGCAGTCGTGTGGTCTGCTCAGGCCGGTTGATCTGGTGGTCAACACCCTGGTGAAACGAACCAAAAACGGCGGTGAAGAGATGCTCGCCAAGACCACGACATGCCGGCCGGGACGGCTGCCCTTTGATCCTGGCGCCGACGGAGGTGGATCATGAGCTATCGAAGTTTCTTCGGTCTCAGTGCGGAGCCCTTCAGGGCTGATCTCGCCCTTGAGCAGGTGCTCACCACCCCGGAATTGCTCGGCGTCCAGCAGCGCCTCGACTATGTCCTGCGCCTGGGCGCCATCATGCTCGTCACCGGCGAAGTCGGCGCCGGCAAATCAACCGCCGTGCGCTACAGCTGTGGAACGCTTCATCACTCTCGGTACAAGACCCTGTGGGTCACCGCTTCAGCCGGCTCTATTCTCGAACTCTACCGCCAGCTCCTGGCCGAGCTTGACATCGCTACCGCATCGTCCTCACGGGCCGTATTGACCCGGCTGATCAGAGCACAGATCGACAGCCTGGTCGCCGGTAAAAAGCAGCAACCCCTGCTGATTATCGATGAGGCCTCACTGCTGCGCCTCGATGTCTTTGCCGAGCTCCATACCATCACCCAGTTCGAAGCCGACTCCAAACCGTGGCTGCCCATGGTGCTGGCCGGCCAGAATAACCTGGCGGAAAACCTGCTCTACCGTACCGCCATACCGCTGGCTTCTCGCATTGTTGCCAGAAGTCATCTGCCGGCGGTCACCCGCCAGGCGATGGGTGAGTATCTGGACCATCATCTCACCATTGTCGGAATAAAAAACTCACCCTTTACCGAACAGGCGGTAACCGCCATTCATCAGGGCTCCGGCGGGCTCTTTCGCAAAGCCAACCATCTTGCCCGCGGCGCCATGATCGCCGCTGCCGCCGAAAAAACACAAGAGGTAACAGCGGAGCATGTTCGGTGTGCCGACTCGGAGCTGCTGTAATTCAACCATCAAACACAAGGAGCACATCATGAAACCTGAACAGACCATCCAGTTTCTTGCCGAATTGCTTGAACTGGCTGAAGAACTAAACCGTATCGTCAAACAGTATTGCCGACTCGTAACCACTGATCAATCTGGACACGGACACTACGCAGAGAAGAAGGACTCAGAATATGATGCATTGTTCTGAGTAAATCTGTACTCTAGTCGTGCCGAGATGCTCCCCCCGGGCGGCGCTACGCGACGCACGCCCGGGGGGGACGCCTGCAAAATATTCTGATATCACTGGTAAGATATTCAGACAAATGCTGTGCATTTAATGTGAGAATCAACACCGTCTTGAACTGGTACGACTGTGTCGATCTATCGCCAGGGTCTGTGGGTTGCATATCTCTGATCCATTGGCTGAAGACGTGTTGCTACCAGAGGGAGAAGCAATAGGTATACCGCCTGATCTGAAGATCAAGCAAACGTTTGCTCTGGGGTGCCCGTTGGTCATTGAGACCCTATGGGAACGGCTCGGTTTGAAAAAGACGCTCAATAGTATTGAACAGGCAACCGGTAGTCAAGTTCCTTACGAACGAGCAATTCTGGCCATGGTCACTAACCGATTATGTGACCCCGAATCCAAACTCGGGGTATGGGACCGCTGGCTGTCCACCGTCTACCTGCCTTCTTGTGCAAGCCTCAGGCTCAGGCATATGTATGAAGCGATGGACCTGCTTCACGCCAATATCGATACCATTGAACAAACCGTGTTTTTCAACACGGCCAACCTTTTCAACCTGGAGGTCGATCTGATCTTTTACGATACGACGACCGCTTCTTTCCAGGTCGATGCTGAAGACCATTCTGAAGCCGACCCCAACGCCACATTACGTAAATTTGGCCGTTGTAAAGAAGGCGGTTGGGCACCGCAGGTCGTCGTTGCTCTGGCGGTGACCCGCGATGGTATCCCGGTGCGTAGTTGGGTGTTGCCGGGTAATACCGCCGATGTCACAACGGTAGAAAAAGTTCGCGCCGATCTCAGAGGCTGGAACTTGGGTCGGGCAATGTTTGTCGCCGATGCGGGGATGAACTCCGAAGATAACCGCGTTGAACTGGCCAAAGCTTGTGGGAAATATCTTCTGGCCTGTCGTATGGCCAGTATCTCTGAAATCAATTTGAAGGTTCTCAGTAAACGTGGCCGCTACACCAAATTTAAGGATAACCTCTATGCCAAGGAGATCATCGTCGGCGATGGTGAGAGGCGGAGGCGTTACATCCTCTGTTATAACCCCAAACAAGCGCAAAGGCAGCGGAGCCACAGACAGCTAATAATCGAGCTGCTTGAAGCTGAGTTGGCCACGCACAAGGATCACTCAGCAACTGCCCAGTGGGCTATTGAATTGTTGGCATCACGCCGTTTCAAGAAATATCTGCGAACCACCAAAGGTGGCCTCATTCGTATTGACCGGGCTGCCGTTGGTAAGGCGGCAAAGTATGATGGAAAATGGGTAATTGAAACCAACGACGATACCATTAGTCTCGAGGATGCGGCGTGCGGTTACAAGAGTCTGATGGTGATCGAGCGTTGTTTCCGCTCGTTGAAACGTACCCAGATAAAGATGGTGCCGATGTACCACTGGGCCTCCCGAAGGATTGTGAGTCATGTCAAAATTTGCGTACTGGCCTTGCTTATCGAACGGATCGCTGAAATGACCTGCGGCATGTCGTGGCACCATATCCAGCGAAATTTGGAGACACTGCAGATCACAGAATTTTTTGATTTAAAGTATCGTGTGCTTATGCGCAACGAAGTGACAACAGAGGCAAGAAACATATTAAAATCATTAAAGATAAAGGTACCAAAGCAGCTCATACACGCGGAAAAAACAGCTTGAATTTGTAGACACACGCCGAATCTTGCTATGCATCGCATAACCACCAACAGCAATGGTTTGCGGTGATTCATGTACTTACAGACCGCAAACCCAAGTCTTTGGCTGCGCCCATTTTCACGATCATGCAGCACAGATAAATCAGAGCTCGTATCCATGGTCACAGTGCATTGTGGCAATCGGGTTGTTGAAACAAATACACTCACGATGGGCCTGGTTGCCCCTTGATTTTCGATTTTACCTGAAGCGAAAAGATATCGAGTTACGGTCGGCACCGGTCACGCGACCGGGCAAAGCGGTTCGTTTTGCAAGCAAGATGTCACAGGCAGCCGCGATGATCGCAGCTATTCGAGATCATTTTCAGCAACCGGTGGTGGTGGTGACGGATAGCTGGTTTGGCAACAATGGTCTGTGGTCCAGGATAGATGGTGGGGGCAACGGGGGTATCCATCTGCTTTCTCGGATGCGTTCAAATAATACGCTGTATGATTTTCCCCCTGCACCACCAGTACGGCGCAGGGCTGGTCGGCCACGAAAATATGGCACCTGTTTCGGTTCCGTGGGTGATTGTGCAGCCAGGTGGAAGGACAAAGCTCGAACCTATGGTGTTTTCCTGTATGGCAAGAACAGAGAGGTGCAGGCGTACTCCCAGGCCGTTATGGTAAAAACGATGAAGTGCCCGGTGCGAGTTGTGTGGGTGTATCGAAAGACTCGATATGTTGCTTTGATGACCACCGATATGACGCTTTCTGTTGAGCAGATTATTGAGTATTACGGGGCACGCTGGAAGATTGAAGCAGGATTCAAGGAGATCAAGCAGGAGATCGGCAGTTCTCAATCTCAAGTGCGAAATGCTGATTCAGTAATTAATCATCTCAACTTCTGTATGATGGCCACAACCTTGACATGGATCTATGCCGACCGGTTGGCAAACGTCCCGGATCGCAGGCATAAAATTAGAGGGCGAGCCGGATTTGCATTCTCGGATGTGCGCAGGATAATTGCGGAAGCGGCATTGAGCCCGGATTTTCATAGAGTTTGCCCGGCGCCAGCGAAAACACCACAAAAATCTTTCGTCAAAACCCTGCTGCGCATGGTGGCGTAGGATGATAAGTTGTCAATTTCTAGGAAACTTCAGCAAAGAAAGGGTCGGATATTTTATCAACAAGCCGTGAGATGAGGCCGAGTTGCGGCGAGTCATAAAGAGCGCGGTAGACGAATACAGAATACGGCTTTGGTCCAAAGAGGCACCTGATTCATTTTATTAGAAAGTGCTCGAGCTTGTTGAAACCAATCAGTCTTTGGAGATGAGAAATCAACGGTTGCCGGCGCGGATAAACCTTTCCGAACAGATGACCTCTTTGGCCAATAAGGTGTTGTACCTCACGCTGATGAAATGAAATCCTATGTATTGTTCAATAAACTGGCAGGCGCTGCTGGAACAGTGCAGCAAGGATACATGAGTATTGTTGACCTGCACGTATGATTGGCCTTTGAAGGGACCAGCGTCGAACTCCCGCGTAACTTCGGCTTCGAGGTATATTACGGCGACGCCACCCGGCTGGACCTGCTGGAATCAGCCGGCGCCGCCGAGGCCACACTGATCATTATCTGCCTGGGCGAGCATGAAGCTGCCCGGGAACTCGTCACCCTGGCGCGCAAGCACTATCCCCATCTCAAGATCGCGGTGGCCGCCTCCGACGAAGGGTTCAACAGCCGGGCACTGTTCGGCCAGCCGTTTTAAAAAAGACCAACCTCTTACCACCGGACAGCTTACGTGCTTCAACACCGGACAGTTTGTTTGTTCCCTACAGTACGACTGAAGTGATTTGACAAGGCTCAATATGTTGGTTTATATAGCTATACTAATCAACATAGATGTGTTGTGATATGAGAACTATACAAATGACCCTTGATGAAGATCTTGTGCAAGCGGTTGATCGCGTTTCCAAGAAACTTCGAATAAGTCGCTCTGCTTTCACCAGAAAGGCTCTTCGTGAAGCACTTGCCCGCCATCACATAGAACAGCTTGAGCGTGAACACCGCCAAGGCTATGAACGGAGCCCTGTTGGTGCCGCTGAATTTTCAGTTTGGGAATCTGAGCAGGTTTGGGAAGACGAATGAAACGCGGCGAAATCCGTTGGTAAAAATTCGCAAGACCCGACAAAAAGAGACCGGTACTCATTCTAACACGTGATTCTGTATTGGAATATCTTGGTGAAGTAACCGTTGCCCCCATTACAAGTAGGATTCGCAGCATACATCGGAGGTATCCCTATCGAAAAACGACGGTATGCCCAGAGACTGCGCAATTAATTGTGACCACTTGCAGACGGTTTCTAAGGGAAAAATGGGTGCCCTGATCACCTCCCTACCTCCGGCAAAGATGCACAAGGTCGGGTGGGCAATCCGGTTTGCCCTCGAAATATGAGACAGAACAAGCCTGAACGGGAAATGACGAAAGGTAAACCAGCCCTCCCCACAACACCCGGCGTGCGGGTCCGCACAGGGCGTTTCAATAAGGTTACCGGGCCTCAGCCGGGTAGTTTAAGGTAGACGGTTTCATCGATCGACTCACCTACAGCATCCGCGCAGGTCTATGGGCCAGGTGCCGACCACTTCATCGCCGCGGACCAGATTAAATTCATCAAAGAGGTTGACCGTCGGATCGCAATGCGACACGACGATTTCAAGAACTGAGTTGAGCGGCGGCACCGCTGAGCCGTTTTGAGCGGAAACCTTGCCGTACTCATCACCGAACCAGTCGTATACCAGATCAAAACCGGACGGGCCGACAACCTTGGGAACGGCGCCGTGTTGATAGAGGGCTTTCAAGCCCGCATCCACCGTCACAAATCCAGTCTGGTTGGCACTGACGACGCTGGTCAACAGCTTCAGGGCCGGGGCAAACTCCTCAAATCCCGGTGCGTCTGGTGCCGATTGGACGTGCAGGTATTCGGCATCCATCAGAACGTAGGAGCCTGTCTGCAATTCGGTAATCTCTTCGATATCGGTGTCGATGTTGAAGGTACCGGTACCTGATGCACTGAAAATCGTGCAGCCCGGCACCCGTTTGCGTACCCGTGTGAAGACGTCTACCGCCCCCTGAAGGGATGCCCGTGAGGCCTGTTTTCGTTCATCAAACGAGACAATATGTTGCACCTGGCCGGCGTAGGCCTGAATGCCTCGAAGGCGCAGGGATGTGCACCGATCGATATAATCAGCCAGTTCATAGGCGTGCTCACAACGAACACCGGTGCGCCCCAGCCCCACGTCAATATCGAGCAGGACATCCATGGCAGTGTTCCGGGCGGCAAGCAAAGTATCGAGCCGATCGATGGAGACTCGGTGATCGACAGTCGCCATCAGCGAAGGTGATTTTTCCACCAGCTCGGCGAGAAGCTCCATTTTGCCGTGGCCCGCCACCGGGCCGGTAATCAGGATATTGTCCAGGTCATTATCGATCAGCGACTGGGCTTCAGAGAGTTTTGCCACACAGAGACCAACCGCTCCCGCCTCGCGCTGGACTCTGGCCAGCGCCGAGCATTTGTGGGATTTGACGTGGGGGCGGAGCTGCTTGCCGGCGCCCATTACCGAAGCCTGCATTTTATTGATATTGCGCATCAAAATGTCTAGATCAAGGACAAGGCATGGGGTTTGAAGTTCGGTTATTTTCATGTGGATTTATGTGCCTGATTGACATCAAAGGATGTTGGGGAGAAACATCACCACGGCAGGCATGTAGGTAACCACCCCGAGTACCAGGAGCAGAGCCAGGATAAACGGCCAGATCTCGCGGACGAACTGGCCCACGGTGGCGCCGGTGATTGCGCAGGTGGTAAACATCATCGAGCCAAATGGCGGGGTGATACCGCCGATCATGATATTGACGATCATGATCAGGCCGAAATGAATCAGATCGATGTTCATGGTTTTGACCAGCGGCACCAAAAGCGGGGCAACGATAATCAACAGGGCGCCGCCCTCGAGAAACATGCCGAGTACCAGCAGAAGGATGTTGATGACTATCAGGATAACCCAGGCGGAGTCGGAGATGGCCAAAATGCTTGTGGTGAGTTGGTGGGGGATTCGCTCCCAACTCATATATTGCCCGAAAACGGATGCCGCGATAATGATCAGCATCACCGCGCTGGTGGACAGCACGGTGTTTTTCAGGATGATCGGGACATGCGCCCATTTCAACTCCTTATAGAGGAACACCCCGATAACTATGCAGAACAGAACGGCCATTGCGCCCGCTTCGGTGGGCGTGAAGATACCGAAACGAATACCGAATATGATGCCAAGGGGCAGCAGCAGCCCCCAGATCGACTCTTTAAGTTGTTTTAATATCTCTTTCGGCGTCGCCTTTTTTTCCCGGGTCGGCTGATAGCCTCTTCGTCTGGCGATAAGGTGGACGGTGAGCATCAGCCCCACACACATTAGAATACCCGGCGTGTAGCCGCCGATAAACATCTTTGCCACCGAGACCTGGGCGATCAACGCATAGATAATCAGATTGATGCCCGGCGGGATAACCGGGGCGATGGCCGAAGAGGCGGCCGTAATCGCGGTGGCAAAGGGGGCACTGTAGCCGCGTTTGGTCATCTGCGGCACGAGGATTTTTGACTGCATGGCCGCATCGGCATTGGCCGAGCCGGAGATGCCCCCCATCAGGGTCGAGAGCAAAACGTTTACCTGGGCCAGCCCGCCACGCAAATGGCCGGTGAGGACATCGGCCATCTTCATGAGGCTGGCACTGATGCCTGAATAATTCATGATCTCCCCGGCCATGATAAAAAATGGGATGGCCAACAGCGGAAACGAGGCCGCCGAGGTGATGAATTTCTGCAGGATTAGATCCGGCGGCGTCCCCACGTCCGCGAAGGTAAAATAAGAGAGCCCGGCGGCAAGCAGGGCAAAGGCAATGGGGATACTGGTGAAATAGAGGGCCATCACAATGATAACGGGGAACGTCAGCATGCTTTTCCTCTTCGGTGCCCCTTATCAGCCGTGCTGTCCGGAGAACAGTTTGCGGATATCCCGGTACAGGAACATCAGGGCATACAGGGTCATCAGGGTAAATCCGACGGTCAGTGCCAGGTTTACGTAGAACGCGGGAATATCCAGAACAGGCGTGCGCTTGAGCTTGTTTGACTGGATGAAAAAGATACTGAGATAGACGATATAGCCGTTGATGGCAAGCATCAGAGCATCGATGATCACGGCAATCAAGGCGCGCCAGGGGTGCGGTCCGATCTTGGTGATGAAGTCGATACCGATATGCATCTTATAGCGGTAGGCAGCCGCGGCGCCCACGAAAACAGACCAGATAAATGCGGTTGTCGCCACCTCCTCAGCCCAGTAGATACCACCGTGAAAGAGGTATCGCAGGGCAACGTTGACGATGACGACGAGGACGGTAATACAGAGGAAGAAGCCGGCGAGGATCAGGTCGAGATTGCTGATCAGCGTTTTGGAAGAAAAAGACATCTGGTGCCGTTGCCAAACGGGTGCATGGGAGACGGACTCCCATGCACCATTGGAGCACTTTACCGCATGGCGTCCAGTTCGGTGAAGATCGCCTCAAAAATACCCGGCGTCATCCCTTCCTGCTCGTTATAGAGCGGCGCCAGGGCCTGACGGAAGGCGTCGCCGTCAACTTCGTTGAACACAACACCATATGACTCAAGCTCTTCCACCACACCACCGTGTTGTGACTTCAACAGGGCCACCATCTCGTCCTCGCCCTTGCTGAACTCTTCCTGAATGATGACCTGATAGTTCTCGGGAATCTCAGCCCAGACCTGCGGGGAAATATAGACGCCGCAGGTGCCCAGGATGTGGCGGGTGTTGGCGACATTCTTGGTGGGGCCTTCGTAGACCTTGGTGCCGATATTGGTGAACTCGGAGCCTTCAAGCCCGTCGACGACACCCTGCTGAACGGCGGAAAGCGTCTCGCCCCAGGGCAGTGGGGTAGCGACGGCGCCCATGGCGTTGAGGGTGTCAATGTAGGACTTTGAACCGGGGGTTCTGATCTTCATGCCGCTGAGGTCGGCGGGGGTGGTGATGACTTTCTGGGTGATCAGATTTCTGAAACCGTAGATATAGTGCAGGGCGAGAATCTTGATCCCCTGCTCCTCGGCCTGAGCTTTCATGTCCGCCACCAGTTGAGTTTCGGTGAGGGTGACATATTCATCGAAGCTGCGATAGAGCATCGGTGCGTAGAGGGCCTTGAAATCGGGCACATAATCGCCGATAAAAGAGGGATCCTCGACGGAGATGAATTTGGCGCCCCGAACCACCTGCTCAACCCCTTCCTTGTAGGCCGGTAACTGCGCCTGCGGGAAGGTCTGGATGACGATGGCCCCGTCAGTCCTCTCGAGAATCGCTTCAGCCACCGCATCCATGGACTTGGTAAGCTGCTCGGCGGGACTGAAAACGTGGCTCAGTTTCAGGGTAAGCTTATAGTCGTCGGCCGCGACCGCCTGACTGCCGATGGCCAAAAACGCACCCGCACAGATGATGGAAAGGGTTTTCTTCACGTTCATGCTGTCCTCCTTGTGGTGTTACCTCTGAATTGCGCCGGGCCGCATCAGCCAACAGGCGCCCGCGTTCGCTCATGCCTCTTCTCGTCATGATCCCGCTGCGTTGGGCGCGGAAGCGGCAGTGAGCGGTGCCATTGTATTGCTGCCGATGATTTCGTATAGTAAACACCGACAGTTTAAAAAAGAAAGAGCTAATGTGATGGCGGTGGAAAAACCTCGTTCTTCAGCTCTCAAGATGTCTTGTCTTATCGACATACAGTGCCGGCCCGCGATCTGAAAAGGCCCGGCACGAGGTGAGGTGGACCCCAAGTCAAGGACAATTTTCCCCTGAATTTAAGTTATTTCCCTTTCCTTTATTCGCAGCGGATTAGCGCTGCCCCAGTTCCTCTTTCCGGTACCATTTCGGTGGAGCGAAGCGGAGCCGAAATGGTACCGGAGCTATCCGTGTTGAAATGATCCTTTATTTCCGCACCCCCGCCCGTGCCCGCTCGATAGACTGATGCGGGCGTAAGGTAGCCCAACGCCTGATGGGGCCGCTCATCGTTATAAAAGGTGAAATACGCTCGGAGGCCACGGTACAACTCGGCAAAGAACTCGTACCCCTTAAGGTAAATATCCTCATATTTGACGCTACGCCACAACCGCTCGACGAAAATATTATCCAATGCCCTGCCCCGTCCATCCATGCTGATCGCAATCTTTGCATCCGTGAGTACCTTCGTAAAAGCCGTACTGGTAAATTGAGCCCCCTGGTCGGTGTTGAATATCTCCGGCGCACTATACGTACGGAGCGCCTCTTCCAGACAGTCGATACAGAAACCTGAATCAAGTGTATTGGACAACCGCCAGGCCAAGACTCGACGCGAGTACCAGTCCATGATCGCCACCAGATAGGCAAACCCGCGGGCCAACCGGATATAGGTGATATCGGCGCTCCACACCTGGTCTGGTCGAGTAATGGCCACACCACGCAGCAGGTAAGGATAGATCTTATGGGTGGGATGCGGTTTACTGGTATGAGGTCCGGGCAGCATGCCGGCAAGTCCGAGCACCTTCATCAAACGCTGTACCCGTTTACGGTTGACCTGATACCCAGCATCACGTAACGATAAGACCATTCTCCTGCTGCCGTAAAAGGGACGGCGAGTGTACTCGGCATCAATTAACCTCAGCAGTTTCAGATCCAGCTCGCTGACCGGAGTGTCACCCTTCCAGCACCGATAGACCCCTGAGCGGGTTACTCCGGCCAGTTCACACTGGCGACTCAGCGATGGAGCTGAGGATTGGCCTGCTGGAGCAGGCTCTATCCAGGTTTGTCGAACGCTCACCGGCTCAGTCCGGACTTTTTTTTCAACCAGTCCAGCTCCATGTTCAACCGGCCGATTTCCGTGTATAATCTATCCGGCTCAGTGGCTTCGTCGCGTTTTTTGCGTCCCCGCTTGGTTTCAAACAGTGTCCCGGCTTGTTCGGTGATCGCCTTTTTCCAGTGGCCGACTTGCACCGGATGGACACCGTATGCCTGGGCAATTTCGTTAGTAGTCTGTACCCCACGGATCGCCTCCAAGCCAACCTTTGCCTTGAATGCCGCGGTGTAGGTCCTGCGCCTTTTTTCTGTCATTTTTCAGTATCCCCGTTATGGTGAGGAAAATAACTTAATTTGCTGTCCCATTTTTGGGGTCCACTATAAGGTATCAATAATGAACCAGAGAGGAATGATTCGGTTATTGTCTATTCAATTCGTTGTCCTGTTTGCACTGGTTGCCGCCAGTAAAAACGCACACACTGAAATACCGGAGCACACCATGTTATTTGATTTTCGATCCGCTGATGAGCTCGCCGATTGGGTTATCGTCAACGATGGAGTAATGGGCGGTCTTTCTCGCAGTGAGATGACTTGGAGTGATGACAACACGGCCGTTTTCAGCGGAGCCCTGTCGCTTGAAAACAACGGCGGATTTTCTTCTGTGCGGACAAGGCCGTCCCCCTACAATCTCGATGGCTATAGCGGAATTGTACTCAGAGTCAAAGGTGACGGGAGAACATATCAGTTCCGGCTGCGCACCGATGAACGGTTCGACGGATACGCCTATCGCTCTTTATTTGAGACAACACTGGACCGGTGGATGGACGTCCGTATTCCATTTGCACAATGCGTCCCGGTGTTTCGCGGGCGGATCTTATCTGACGTTGGCCCGCTTGTACCACAACAGATTCAACAGATTGGATTTTTGATAGCAGACAAACAGGAGGGTTCGTTTAGGCTGGAAATTGACTGGATTAAGGCGTATCGGCACCAGTAATTTTTGGGGTCAAGGGGGCTTGAAAAACCCATGAGAAAAATTCTCTTAGCAGGTTCAACGGGTTACCTGGGGAACTATATCGCCAAGGAACTTCAACATCGATCATGGTTTTTCAGAGCTATTGCTAGAAACCCGGAAAGACTTCGGGACAATGGCATTGAAGCCAGTGAAGTATTGCATGCGGAGGTTACCGATCCGGATTCAATCCGTGGTTGTTGCAGAGACATCGATGTAGTCATCTCAACCATCGGCATTACCCGGCAAAAAGATGGCCTGACCTATATGGATGTAGATTATCAAGCCAATGTAAACCTTCTTAATGAAGCACTAAAAAGCGGCGTCAAAAAGTTTATTTACCTTTCAGTTCTCAATGGTGAGAAACTGCGGCATTTAAAAGGTTGTGACGCAAAAGAGATGTTTGTCGATCAGCTCAAGTCATCGGGCATGGAGTATAGTATCATCCGGCCAAATGGATTTTTCTCCGATATGACCGAGTTGTATACTATGGCAAAAAAAGGAAGGGTATATCTCTTCGGAAATGGCTCATTCAAATCAAACCCAATTCATGGTGCTGATTTGGCCGCTTTTTGTGTCGATGCCATCGATGCATCTACTAAGGAAGTTGACATCGGTGGCCCTGAAACATTTACCCATAACGAGATTGCATCCATTGCCTTTGAAGTTCTGAACAAGAAGCCCAAAATCACCTATATTCCTGATCTTATCCGCGGCACAGCCCTTACATTGGTGAGGTTATGCACCAGCAGCAAGGTGTATGGGCCGGTTGAGTTTTTCATGACGGTCATGGCGATGGACATGTGTGCACCTGAGCATGGTACGCATACATTGCGCAACTATTTTAGCACCTTATGAATTTTTGGTGTTTGGGGTCGTGTTTGGGGTCATGTTTGGGGTCAGGTCTTTTATTTTGGTGTTTTTCTTTAGTTTTGATTAGCAGGTCATGAGATCGAAAAAACACCAAAATAAAAGACCTGACCCCAAATGGTGAAGAGATGATGGACAACCGGACGCATCATGCCTTCGATCGGGCTTTGGCACTGGAAAAACAGGCGCGGTTCAACACGGCCAAAGCTCTGTATGAAGACCTTCTGCGACATTGCCCGGAGAAGAGTGTCCTGCAGAGAGTTCAAGATCGGCTGGAAGATATGGACGAGCTGATCGCCGAAAAAGCCATATACCGGCGAATTGATGAAAACGCAAAAAGAGTACTCACCGATATCGGCGTAAATATCGTCGACAATCAGAGTATTCTCGATCTTCTGGTCCAGGTGAACGCCGTTGATTTCGACAACCAGACGGCGCTGTTCATTCCACTTAAACGGCACTACATTGACGCCTGTCTGGAGCAAACACCCCGTACCTTAGGCGCGGATCCCGGTATGAACACCTTTGGCACCGGCGCCACCTCACCGTTTCTCGCCCGAACCGGTGATGACGAACTGCGCCCTGCTTCTCGCCGTGAGTACCAAGAGATTGTCCAGGTGGTCAGTGACAACAGCGATATCGTAGGAATTTTCAGTCTGCCGGTTGCCTGCGACAAGAGCGCCACGTTGTTTGACATCGCTCAGATGATGGAAGATCGGTATCACGGGCTGAAAATGATACCAACCAATACCATGCATGATGACGAGGTTTCGTTTCTCAGTGGAAAAGAAGAGTGGCTCGACGGCACCAGCCTGCTTACCTCGCTGACCCCCATGAACACTATGGTGGGTGCCTTTATGCGCAGCGCCCGCGCCGGCAATAACCTCTTACTGGTCGACCAGAGCCTTGTGGGGCTGTCAGGCCCCGGCAGCCCGGAGGCCATCCTTACCCTAGTCCATGCCCACATCATCTTCATGATCGTCGTCGCCCAGACTGTCACTCCCGGCATATCCTGCGTGCACTGCGGAATTCCAAGCATCGTCGGAGGTGACGGCACGCTGGCCTACTCCTCCGCTCACCAGAGCATGATAAACGCCGCCATGGCCAGGCTTAACACCTGGATTACCGGCCTGCCCACCGCCCAGACCGGCGGCAGCACCAGCATGACCGAAGTAGCAGAGCAGGCGCTGGTTGATTCGGAACTCAGCCGTAACCTTTTGCGCAAATATGGAGTGCATATCGTGCGCCATGCCCTGGGCGCGCTGGACAGCCTCAATTTCTTCAGCCTGGAAAAGTTTGTCCAGGACTGCGAACGGGAACGGCGCGATCAAACGATCTTTGCATCGGTGATAGAACGCAAGGGCATCATACCGCTCTATTTTCCAACCGATGATCATGCTCTTGAGGGAATCCGGGAAATAGCCGAAAAAGGCAACCCCAAAAGTGCCGATCACACCCTAAGGAACGTGGATTCGTTTTCCCTTTGGGAAGAGCGCATTAAAGACGCCGCAACCAGAAAGCTATACTACCCGCAGCTCAACGATATGGTTATTGATGCAATCGGGAAGAGGAAATAGTTTTTTGCTGGAGGCCAAAACCGCTGCAAAGAATTGTCTGCACGAACGGGACATTTTTCTTGCCGGTTGCAACCGGGATAGGCGCGACAATAGTGCTGGGTGGGGTTTGCACCCGAGTATTTGTTTGTCATCGAAGAACAGTCTGGCAAACGGGCGGAGGCGAAGCTAACTTTGCCGGTTTTACGCCTGTTTTTACTTTAACACCCGCCTGCTTTTACGATACGATCCGTCGATGCCGGATGAACTCTCAACTCGGATACGGGGCGAATCGGGCGCTCAACCAGGTTACCACCACAGTTGGGACAAACCCAGTTCAATAGCTCAGCTGCGCAGGTAGTGCAAAATGTACACTCAAAAGTGCAAATCACTGCCTCTGTTGAATTAGGCGGCAGATCTTTATCACAACACTCACAGCCTGGTCGTAATTCCAGCATTATCGTCACCTCTGCTCAATCTATTCGGTACATTACGGGAACCTTTAAACAGAATGTACTCGTGAAAAGTCTGCCAAGCAATGTAAGATGGCTACGCAAAAAACAGCTCCTGGAAGTGGTGTCCGTTTCGACTCGCAAGCTTCTGTGAGGTCGAAAAGTCAAAACGATCCCACGACCATATAGAGCGAAGTTTTTGCAACGCCACCAAAGGTGACTGATCTCTTTTTGTTTCAGGTCAGAGGCACTCATAAATTCGTATCGGCAGCACAATCGGACAGCCCCAAAAATGCAAGCTCTCGCTTGCGATAGGACTGCACCGGTTCCCATATGGTAGTGCGCCCTAACAGAGAAACCCCAACATAGCCGCGTACGTGCAGGGTGCCGTCTTCGGCCAGAGAGATCTTGCAGCTGTAGGTGCTGCCGTTTTCCGGATCATATATCTCCCCATCCACCCATTCTCCTTCACTGAACCTGAAACCAGACATCAGCTCCATTCCCATCAGTGGCCGAGAGCGCAGTGATTCCGATTGATTGTTTAAATCAAGTCGCGGCGTACCCGCCAGTTCTTCTCTTTCAGACGGCAGATAGTTGGGCTCTTTGAGCGCCACGATCGCCCCGAAATAGCGATCATCCTTTTTGGCGATCTCAATGATTGCAAGCCCTCCCTCGACCACCCATTCACCGAGGATGTCATCGCCCTGCACTCCATGCCCCATTGTCGGAAGGATCAACAAAACCACTGACAGATAAAAACACAAGCTCTTCATAACCTCTCGTTTCCCCCTATGTGAAAGAGACGATCACGACACGAATGGTGGCAACGAATGACCTCACCTCTCACTCGCTTAAAAACAGGCAATTCTTACATCAGTTATCCGAAAAGTCCATTGGCAAGCAGAAAAAATTTGGAGTGAAAGAAGGACGGGCAACAGCAAAAACCCCGCCGGGCGGGCCAGCGGGGTTGGGTGAAATCAGCTCATTTTTCGCGGGTTGCAGACATTTTCGGCTTTGGCGACGCTGCGTCCGCAATTCTGGCAATAGTGGGTGGCTGGTTCAATCAGAGCTATATAGGCCGGCGGATTTTTTACATGTAGTTCGTCCGCGACGTGAGCGCATAAGGTTTTCTGTTCGGTGTCACTCATAATGGATAGCTCGTTACATGTTATGGGAACCTTGAAAAATGGCCTTTTCCCCCAATCTCCGCGTTGCTCAAAAAATTTTATCCTGGCAATATCAGCCCTGCCTGCGGTAGAATTTTCCTCGCGCCTTGACCTTGAACCAAAAATCTCATTTTTCAAGGCTCCCTTATGTTTTGACCGCGCCGACACCATCGTCAACACGAGCTCTGTAAGAGATGGTAGCTATCTGTCCATAAGTGTCAAGCAAACTGGATATATCCGTTTCAAGCTCTGCCGCCCCGGTAAATACCAGTCCATGCATGCCCACCGCCCGGGCGGCGGCAACGTGGCCGGCCGTGTCATCGATAAAAATCGCTTCTGCCGCGCGGACGCCAAGTCTTTCAAGGGTTAGTCGGTAGATGCGTGGGTCCGGCTTGGCACGCCCCACTTCAGCGGAACAGATAATTACATCAAAAAGTGAATCGATTTCCCACTCCACAAGCCAGCCCCTCAGTCCCGGCGGGTGATTGGAAAGCAGCGCCAGCATCAGTCGGCCATGATATACGTGAAGCAACTCACGAACCGCCTCGTTGATGCGTTCGGCCTCGTAGTAGCGTTTCTGAAAATTCTCGATCTCAGCCGCTGTACGCAGGTTGAGAGCAGGGCCGACCGCCTGCCAGTATTGATCCATACTGAGCTCTCCCACCAATGCGCGGTGCCAGTGGGGAGAGTCGAACATAATGGCGTTGATGGTGTCCGGCGCCAGCCCCAGATCGCGCTCATAGGCGCGAAACAGCTCCGGCGGCTTCCAGGCGGAGATTACCCGGCCAAAGTCGAAGATCAGCGCCTTGATCACAACTCCTGGCACAGGGCAGGCCGCTTAATTGCGCATGGTGCCGTCGATGAAACGATCCACCATACGATGCGCTTCGTCGTCCGGCACCTGGCGAGGCGGATGTTTGCAGAAATAAGCTGATGGTCCTTCCAGGACTCCTGATAAACCACGATCCAGGGCCAGTTGGGCGCAGCGGATGGCATCTATCACCACGCCGGCGGAGTTGGGTGAATCCTCCACCGAAAGGCGCAGTTCCAGGTTCATGGCAACGTCACCAAAGAGTCTTCCCTCCATGCGGATAAAGCCGATCTTGTTGTCTCCCTGCCAGGGTACGTAGTCACTGGGGCCGATGTGAATGTCGGCTGCATTGAGACGTTTTTTCGCCACCGCCTGCACCGCCTCGGTTTTGGACTCTTTTTTAGAAGAGAGACGGCCTCTGTCCAGCATGTTGAGAAAATCGGTGTTGCCGCCGGTGTTGAGCTGATAGGTACGGTCCAGTTTGACGCCGCGCCGTCTGAATAGATCGGTAAGGGCGCGATGGACAATGGTGGCGCCCAGCTGCGACTTGACATCATCACCGATCAGCGGCAGCCCCCGCTCGCTGAACCTGGCCGCCCACTGTTCATCACTGGCGATGAACACGGGAATACAGTTTACCACCGCAAGGCCCGCCGCCAGCGCGCATTCCATGTAGAACTCGGTGGCCCGCTGGGCGCCTACCGGCAGAAAATTGACCATAACGCGGGCGCCGCTTCGCCGCAGCTCATCGATAATTGCCTCTTGTTCCCGATCATCGCTCAGAGCCGGATCAAATCGTCGCTCCACATCATAGTCGCTCATGTGTGCGGCAACCCCATCCAGAGTAGCTCCCATACTCACCGCAACTCCGGATGCAGGCAGGTACCTCTGAAACACCGTTGTGCAATTGGGCGGCTGGAAAATCGCCTCGCTTAGATCTCTGCCAACCTTGCGCCGATCCACATCAAAGGCCGCCGCCACCTCGATATCGCCGGGCCGGTAGTCGCCAATCCGCCAATGCATCAGGCCGATGGCCTCATTCTCAGACTGATTGCGATAGTAGTGAATTCCCTGGATCAAGGCGCTGGCGCAATTGCCGACCCCGACAACGGCGATTTTAACGGTATTCATCATGTGCTCCCTGCTTCATCCCGGCATCACCACGGTATGGAAGGCCTCGGCCAGCTCGAACGAACTGCCCTGGGCATGTTTCCGGCATCGCTGGCGCAGCCACTCTTCCAGATTGCCGCCGCCAATCCCTTCTATCTGGCTTACATGACAGCGCAGGGCGGCAAGCTTGAGATCGAAGGTTTCGGCGATGTCAACCTGATGATTGACATCCTCAGTGCCAAAGAAATAGAGCTCCTTTACCTTGTGCGGCTCGAGCCCCTCGGCCAGCATATCCGGATATGCCAGGTGATCGCGGGCATAGGGGAAACTTGCATCCACCACCACCTGGCCAAGGATACGATGGTCACGATGCCAGACATAGCGACGATAGGGGTCAGTGCTCACCACGATATCGGGACGATAGGTGCGAATCTGGCGCACGATCAACTCACGAAATTCAGCTGTCTCTTCAAGCTGCTGATCCGGCAATCCGAGAAAATCGACGAATGACACCCCCAAGGTGCGGGCGGCGGCCCGTTGTTCCTCCTGGCGGATGCGGGCAAGTTCGACCGGATCGACGGAGCGGTCGCCACTGCCCTTGTCGCCGTTGGTGCAGACCACGTACCCTACCGATCTACCCTCCTCTATCCAGCCGCCGATGGTTCCCGCCGCGCCAAATTCGGCGTCATCAGGGTGGGCGATTATTACCAATACATCGATGCTATGGGTGGTCATGGTTTCGAGCTCGCTTTCTTATGTTTCTTGGTTTCCTTCACGTTGTTGTAAGGCCTGAAGATAAGCATCCAGGAGCCGCTCAGCCACCACCGGCCAGGCAAAGCCCGTCACCGTGGCACGAATCGTGGCGGGCTCAGCCCGTTGTGCGATCGCAAGACACTGGTCAACGGCCTCGGCTAGACCATCATGGTCACCAGGTTCGGCAAGCCAGCCATTGCGGCCGGGCGCAAGTATCTCGGCACTGATGCCAACCCGGGTGGCCGCCACCGGCACTCCACAGGCCAAAGCCTCGAGCACGGTCAGGCCAAAGCTCTCGTAGTGCGAGGAGATCACCAGACAATCAGCCCGCCCGTAGTGATCGGCCATGGATTCGTGAGGTACCGGCCCGAGATACCGAAGCGACTCATGCACACCGAATTCTTCCGCCATGTTTTGCAGCCGCCAGTGCGATGCGCTGTCGATGCCGTCGCCACCGATCAGGGTCAGACGGGCCGGCCGCCGCTTCAAGAGGGTGCGCAGCGCCGCCAGCAGCACCTCCACGCCCTTCATACCATCGAACCTGCCGACGAACAGCAGCTCCGCCGTCTCTTTCTTTTTTCTATCGGTCGCCGGTATAAAGTGCGCGATATCAACCCCACACGGCACCCGCACGATATTTGTGGCGCCAAGCTGCCGGTATCGAGCCTCCTCGGCAGCGGTCGGGGCCAGCAGCAGATCACCGCCGGTCATCAGCCGGTGCTCGGCAGCAAGCCGCACCTCTGATTCGCGGTGATTCTTTACAACCGCTGTTTTAGCCGCCGCCAGAGTATGAAAACTCACCACATGGGGGCAGCGCCAGCGCCTTGCGAGCAGGTTTCCCAGCAGAGCTGAGATCCAGTAATTGCTGTGAATTACCTGGTACTCACGGCCGTTTTGCTGCCGATAGCTGTCAATTTCATGGGCACAGCCATTACCATAATGCCACAACTGCTCCTTTTCCGGTTTATCGTGCACCCCGAGAGGCTGGATCAGCACTAGCAGGACGTTTTTACTCACCACCTGTACGGTGGGTTCATCCGGACTCGGTCGCCAGGTGAAGATATCCACCTGGTGGCCGCTCTCACCCAATTGCTTTGCCATCTCTCGCACGTACACACTCATTCCGCCGGTGTCTTGTGTACCCAGCCGGCCGAACGGGCTTGAGTGGACGCTGAGCATCGCCACGTTGCAGGTAGCGCCACACTGTTCTACCGCCATTTAATCACGACCTTTGCCAATGCCACCGTACCGGCGCCAAGCCGAAATTTGTATGGCTCAGCACCATTGAGAAAATCAAATACCGTGCACCCGGATTCAATGGCGTGGTCAATCATCATTACCTTACTAATGGTGCCGATGGAGAGCACTTTGAAATCGACATTAAAGCCATTGTTGTAGAGATAGAGGGTAGTGCCGTCCTTCATGCAGAAGGTGGTGGCAGCAGGCACGCCGTCAATCTCCACCACCTGCAGAACCAGCATCCCCGCCGTCGCCAGGTTATGGGCAAGGCGCCTGAAAAAAATTTCCCGGGCGGGAGTCATAAAGCCCTGCTTATCGGTACGGCTCGCCCTGAACTGCATGAAAAACAGATCAAGCGCCGTGTCCACCTCAGCGCCGCCGTCAATCAGCCGCCGGCTCACCACGCCGGCCTCGTGAAGCCGCCTGAATTTGCGGCGAACCTCGTGGCGCTGCTTGGTGCTGAGCATCCCCAGATACTCATCCCAACTGCGCGGCAGGGCAAGGGGCGCGGCCACCCCGGCGGACTCCACCGCCACTGTAGCGCCAGCTGCTTTGGCAGTTGGCACCAGGTGGTTCAACAGCACTGAGCCGGGCCGCACCGCATGTGCACTAAACTCTTGCAGTTCCCGCTCACCCAGAAAATTCAGGACTGCCTCGGCTGCATCTTTTTCATAACCGGTCGCCACGGCAATATCCACATGATCACACAGATCGTCGGAACCGATCATTGCGGCGGTATCTCCCCGCACCATCAGCGGCACCACGGCAACCGGTTCAGCGCCCTTATCGACCCGCACAACCAACCAGGAGTACGGCTCCCCGAGACTATCCCACCAGGCCCGCAGCCACGGCTCACTTACAAACGGTCCGCTCCCTTGCCACAGGTGCTGATTCGTGTGGTACAGCCGGGCAAGTTCAGCGGCGTCAAGCGCGGTAAGATTCAGATGCCTGTCCCGATTTTTTCGCGTTGACCCCATCAACCACCCGTACGTGGTACCAGCACCGACGTCATGGTCCGGGCGGCCTTATCCATCGCATCCAGTACCAGCAGATTGGCAATGGATTCGGACACGGGCTGCTCGTTGATCGCCCCATCACAAACCACATCACGAAAATGCTCGACAAGCAGCTGATATTCATCCGCCCCCGGTATACGAAGCCGTTCCCCCTCTTCCTGATCACCACGGCGGATCGTCAGGTATGCGTCCTGCTCCCAGGGAATAAAGGTGTTGTGCGGCAGTTCAATGGCGCCCTTGCCGCCGACCACGGTAAAACTCTGTTGCAGTCCGGCGCCAAAACTCACCTCTATGGAGGCCAGTGCATCGCTGCCGAATCGCAGGTTGCCCACCAGGTGAATATCAGCCCCACCGACATTATGATACAAGGCGGCCGCCTGGACGATATCGGGTTCCGCACCCAGCAGCCAGCGGGCCGCGCTGACACAATAGCACCCCACATCGAGCAGCGCGCCGCCGCCCTGTTCCCGAATCAGCCGGTAATTATCGGTGCTATCCAGCAGATGCTCATCCATGCTGAAACAAAAGGCGGCCCGCACCAGTTTTGCCGCACCGATTGCCCCCTCATCAACCAGCGCCTTGACGCGCCGGGAACGGGGGTGAAAGCGGTACATCATCGCCTCCATGAGCACCACCTCCGCTGCCGCCGCCGCATCGGCCATGGTACGCGCCTGGGAGGCATTGCCGGCCAGCGGTTTTTCACACAATACATGCTTGCCCGCCGCCACAGCGGCCAGGGTGACGGGAAGATGCAGATGGTTGGGTAGCGGCAGATACACTGCATCTACCTCGGGATCGACCAGAAGATCGCGGTAATCCTCATAAAGACGCGCGATACCATACTGGGTGACCAGTTCGGCGGCCTCGTGGGGGCGGCTGGTGGCCAGCGCATGAATGATGCAGCCGGGCGTCTTGGCGATGGCCGGCAACATGCATTTGCGGCCAATCAGCGCATTGCCGATGATCCCCCAGCGTAGCTCAGATGCCATCGTCATGCTCCCGGCACCGGTTTGGAGATTGATAATTGGTCATGACAGCTCAGCTGGTTCGGTAAACCGCCAGGTGGTCTCCCCCACCGTATCTTCCACCACGATACCCGCATCACTGAGGATGTCGCGCAGACTATCGGCCATTGCATAATCCCCATCGTTACGGCACCGCTGTCTGATTGCCAGCATCTCTTCTACCAGGGGTTTCACCAGCTCAGCACGAACAGCCTGAGTCAAGACCGGGCGCATCGCCAATGAAACCAGCAGCTCGCGGAACAGATCCCGGGCCTGGGCGATGCTCTGCGCATCCACGCCCTGCTCTTGTCCCTGCCAGAGTAAACGGTCAATCTCCAGCAGGGCGGCTGCCGCCGGCTCCATCTCGGCGGCTGCAGAGCGGTCATTGAAGTCACGTTCTAAGCGGTGAAAAACGGTCCAGAAATCCTCTCTCTCCTGAGGTTCTATAACTTCGGTATTTGCCGGTGCAACGGGCAGCGCTGTCGCCCTTTCACCCCGCAACAATCCCAGAGGATACGATGTTCCCGGGTTGAACACTGCCGTTTCACCGCCGGTCACCAGACTCACCGTGCCGACGCCGCGCACGCTGAAACAATCCCGATCCAGATCGATAAGGCAGGCGGTGTGTTCATCCAGGCCGAGAACGGCAAGCGGCTGGGCAAGGCCAGCAACCATCCCAGCAAAACGAATAGTCCCCATATAGCAACGGCGGGTGTCGTGGGTGCCGCCCTCGGCATTGTTCCAGTGTGGGACAACGATGAGATCAAGGCCGAACTCGCCAAGAATGTCAAGCCCGTCTATCCAGTGAGGTTTTTGGCCGACCTTGTATATCTCATACACCGGCAGGGTGTATCGTCCCATGGTAATGGCGGCGGCACTGGCGGCGGCAAGGCAACCGCCGCGCTTCACCAGGTCGGTGATAATGGCGGGAATGGCGGTTGGCCGGAGCTGTTCCACCGTATAGGTAGGGCTGCCCGGCCCCAGCAAGAGATAATCCGCCTGGCGCAACTGGGCGTAGGCGGCATGGCGGTTGGTTTCGGAGATGGATTCATTGGATTTGAAGGAGGCGACGTGTAGCGGGTAGCCAACCCGGTTACGGAAATAGTCAACGGCAGTGGCGCCAATCTGATCGGCATTGAGTTGAAACCCCGCCGGCGTATCGAGAAAAGTGGCCATCGGCCGCTCTCCAAGACCACGCAAAAGTCCCTTATGGACCTCCACCATGGAAGCGGTGAGTTCGCCGGAGCCCATCAGGGCGATAGTGCCGGGCCGGTGCTGGTTATCAGTGGCAGCTACATCCATCAACGCTTTCATCCGTGGCCGAGGTTAACCCGGAGCCAGGCCGCCGGGATAGTCTCACCGGAGGATGCCGTAATCAGGCCCGATTCATCCTCAAGCAGTACGCCGCCACCGCCGTATACCCGCCAGTCGCCGGTATCGCCGTCGTTGATCAGTGCCGTCTCTTCGTCAACCCCAAGTAAGGTAGTGTTCGGCAGGGCCTTGCGCAGCGGCGCCCGCCATCTATTGCCGAAGGTGTTGAGGTGAGGGATGAAGCAGGTTCCGGCAACCAGTGCCAGGCCGGGCCTTACCGAATCGGTTCGGGGGTCGAAGAGATGCTCGCACAGCACCATCGCCCCGGCGCTGCTGCCGCCGATTACCGCCCCGCCCGACCAGGCCGCCAGTATCGCCCGCCATACCAGAGATTTTTGTAATACATCCAATAAATAACCGGGAAACCCTCCCAGCAGATAGATAAGCGTACCCTCGGCAACGCCTGTGGCAAGGCGCTCATCGTTGGCCGAGGATTGATCGATCACCGGTGAACACCGCACCTCTTTTGCACCCACCGACTTGAACCAGGCCACTGCCCGGGCGCCGGCCCGTTCATGGTTATTGTCCGGGGCCGCCGCCGCAACAATAATAACAACCCGCGCCTCAGCGCCACCGGCCAATAAGACGGCCCGCTCATCAGCCGCCGCCATGGCGCCGCCGAACTCGGCGCCGCCGGCCAGAAGAACACAACCTCTACTCATGCGCCGCGCAGATGATCACCCAGCGCGCACATGCGTCTGCGCTCCGGTTCACTCATCTCACCCTTGTCGAGTTCGTCCAGGTTCTCGTTGAGCATGGCGAGGTTTTTCACCCCCATCATACAGCAATCTATCTCGGGACGGCTCAACACAAAGCGATAACAATCGCCGGCGCTGGCGGGAGGAGTATCAGGTTTTGCCTTGCCAGACCTTACCAGTTTACCCCAGCAGGTGGCGGTAAAAGAAATCAACCCGATATCTGTATCGGCAACATAAGGGAAAATATCCTGCTCGGCGCCCCGATGCACCGCGTTGTAGCGGAAATGGATCACGTCTACCAGCGGATCAAGGGCCAGTTCGGCGACCAAAGCCCGGTTGTGGGTGGTTAGCCCCACCGCCCGGATAAGACCGCGCTGTTTGGCCTCCGCGGCCCAATCCAAAATCCGCTTGGGCGGGCGTTTCGGATAGTAGCCCAGCAGCAGGACATCGATATATTCGGTGCCCAGGCGGCGCAGGGCGGTGTGGAGAAAATAGTTGCTCCACAGCTTCAGATGCGAGTAGCTCAAGAGCCCGACCACAATGTCCTGCCGCCGGTCAGCGGTTATGGTGTTTTTGAAAAAGTCCACAAAAGGGCGTGATCTGCCGCGAATGAAGGTGCCCCAGGTAAAATAGTTGCAACCCCGCTCAAACGCCGCTGAAAAGACCCGTTCATCGGCGCCGAAACTGGAAGAGATGCCGATTCGGCTGACCGCAACACCGGTTGCGCCAAGCGGGCGGCGAATAGCTGCAAATGATGCGGAGTCAGGCATGAGCTCCGGTCGCGGCGGGATTTTTGTAATACTCACGTACCGCCTGATGCAGGGTGGTCTCGGCAAGCTGGGCACAGTGCAGATGACTGTCCGGTAGTGACCCAATGTGGTCGATAATATCCATCATGCTGATGGCTTTGAGTTCCGCCGCGGTTTTCCCATACGCCAGCAGAGCCGCCGCCTCGATACAGGTGCGGCTGGTGGCGCAGCCGTCGGTCCAGAAATGGGTGCGGGCCACCCGGTCACCCTCCATTTTGAACGACAATTCCATGGTATCCCCGCAGTTGCCGGTGACCCGTGCATGGCCGTCAGCGCCGACCACAGATGAGCCGCCGAGCAGATAGCTCAACAGAAACCAGATAAGGCCAAAGCCGAGCATTACCACGACGACAACGAGGATTGACACTGCACTCATAGCGATAATTGCGGTAGCTCAGACGCTTCCGGCAGCCTGACACGCCTCATCGATGCGTGCGATGACATAGTCGAGCAGCATCTGGTTGTCGTCCTCCACATCAAAACAGAGGCCGTTTTCACCAAGCAGACCGCCGGGGACAAAATCACCGCGCTCCTCCGGATCGCTGATCATGTCCTGATAAAAACAGACGGAAAGCCAGCGCGGCTCATCGACAATGATATCGATCATCACAAAGAGGGGACGGTCATCCGCGCTTTTTTGCGAGATTCCCCGCAGAGAATATGAAATACCCGGTCGGGCTTGAAATTCCGTCAAGACCTCAGGGATTCCGCCAAGATGATCTTTCAGCGTTGTGAAGGCCCGCAGGGCCTGCCCGGAATCAGCCGGCCACCGGGCGATAACGTCTTCGACAGTAGGTGAATCTGCAGCCATATGAACCCTTTCATCAATCGCGGAAACCGTTCAATCACTTGATTTTCGCGGGCGATAGCTACCCTCATGCCCGCTACCCAAATTTCTTAATACTTACGGCTTCACCGCCTGCCTGTCAACCAGACCTGAATGTGTCGTCAGCAAATTCGCCTTACAGATTATGAGAGAAACGGGTAAAAGCTACCCATGTAGTTTCCGGTTCCGGGTAATTTCTACCCGGCTCCCCCTCTCGCTCCTTGCCCGCCAACGCATAGTGATTATCAGAATGCCTCCATCAACACGGGCCTGTACGATACATTAAGAAATTTACATTTTAGGCACATTTTTTGCCTTTTCTCGGACTCATGGTTTTTATATCTCATCATACACCATACGGAGTAAGCCAATGAACATGCGTAAAATTACCTCGATGACCATGCTGCTGTCGCTGATTGTGC
This sequence comes from Desulfofustis sp. PB-SRB1, assembly GCA_016722945.1. Lineage (GTDB taxonomy): Bacteria > Desulfobacterota > Desulfobulbia > Desulfobulbales > Desulfocapsaceae > PB-SRB1. The sequence goes on from JAEQMT010000038.1 coordinate 161,340, forward strand.
TGATCATCAACTCCATTGTCCTCTACGTGGTGCCCGAAGGACGGGTGGCGTACTGGGCTGACTGGCGTTTTCTGGGCCTGACCAAGGAGGACTGGGGGGCACAGCACACCACCGTCGGCTTTCTCTTCGTCTTTGCCGGTCTGCTGCATCTTTATTACAACTGGAATCCTATCCTCGCCTATATGAAAAACAAGGCACGCCAGATCAAGGTCTTTACCGGCCCTTTCAACGTCGCTCTGGCGATCACCGTGATCTTCGTGGTGGGTACCTATTTTCATATCCCACCGATGAGCACCATACTGGAAATCTCCGGACATTTTAAAAACGCCGCCTCTGAAAAATACGGCGAGCCACCCTATGGCCACGCCGAATCTTCATCACTTGCGATGTTCACCAAACGCGAGGGGCTCGACCTTGAAACATCTCTGGTTTTGCTGAAATCGGCCGGGTTTCAATTTGGTGATGAAAAAGACACTATCAAGGAAATAGCAGCTACCAACGAGGTGGCGCCACAGGTGATCTATGAAGCGATCAAACCCGCCACCATCCAGGCTGCTGCACCAGCACCCGGTGAACCGATCCCTTTCCCGGACGCCCCGCAAGCCGGCTGGGGCAAGAAAATTCTCGCTGATGTGTGCGCCGAATATGACCTTGATGTAAACGAGATAGTCGCCGCGTTTGCCGCCCGCAACATTGATGCTAACGCCGACATGGCCATTAAAGACATCGCCGCCGGCGCCGAAATGGAACCCATGCAACTCTTTGAGGTGTTGCACGAAATTGTCAACAACTCCGATCAGTGAGAGCACCGGCGTCGCCCGACTCGGTGGTGCTGAGCAAGGTCTTGGCAATCCCGCTGATAATGATCAGCGCGCAGCCGGCCGCCTGCATGGTGTTCAGATGCTGGCCGAACAGGGTCCAGCCAAAGACAACCACCGCCACCGGTTCGGTGTAGGCGATGGTGCCGAAGGTGGCGGCGGACAACCGGCTCAGGGCAACAACCGCCAGCAGGATGGCGAGAAAGCCGGGAAACAGGCCGATTCCGAACAGCCAGGGAATCTCATCAGTGCCAATTGTGGAAAACGAACCGGCGGCCCACGGCAGCATCAGGCAGGCACCGGCCAGCATCGCATAAAAGGTCCGGTTGTAGACATGCACCGAGGCTGAGATGAGACGGTTGTTGAGAATAAACCCGGCATAGCAGGTCATGGCCGCAAGACCGAGGCCTACCCCGATAAACTCGCGGCTCTTGCTGGAAATCTCAATATTGAATTCCATCATCATGCCAAACCCCAGCAGAGCGAGCAGAATCAGAGAGACCGATAGAGGCGTCAGTCGCTCTCCCATAAAAAAATGGGCCACCACCGAGGCCACCGGTGGCGCCAGGTAGATGAGCATGATGGCGTTGGCCATGGTGGTATGATTCATCGCCTGCACGTAGAAGATGATAAATCCGGCCAGAAAGGCACCGTTTATCAGCACCGCCGCACACGGCCATCCCTTCAATGAGCTGCCGGCGCCGGTGGCCGCCGCAAAGGCGCCCATGAAGGCGGCACCCAGAAAGAGCCGGAAAAAGGTGATTATTTCCGCCGGCAACCCGGTAAGCTTTGAAAACACGCCGATGGTTGCCATCAGCACGGCGGAAAAAAATGCGCAGAGCAAGGCGGAATATGGTGGTGCGTTTGACGGCATGGTAATCTGAGCCGGCTAGATCTCAGCGGGCATTTTCGAGACCGGCGGTGCATTCAATGAATTGACCGCCGCCGCAAGCCCTTCCAGCGTGCAGGCAAACATTGGAAACAAAGAAGAAATATGGGAGATGGTGGGGCTGGCCGCCCACCGCCAGGCGGGTAGCGGATTGAGCCAGACCCGCCGGGGAAAACGTTCGGCGAGCAGACGTAGGCGCATGGTGCTGGGCTGACCGCTACGCTCCCCGGCATGGATGGAACCTTCGCTGATCATCAGCTCATACGGCGCCATGTGGGCATCGCCGACGATAAGCAGTCTGCTATCGCGGCTATGGTCATGCATATCCTCGATGCGCACGGGATGACGACGCCGGGCGGGATCGCGCCACACCACATCGTAGATAGTGTTGTGAAAGTAGTAGGTGGTGAGTCGCTTGAAACGGGCGCCGGCCTGATCGAAGAGGGCCTGCACAAGTTCAACGTAAGGATCCATCGACCAGCCACCGTTGTCAATGGCAAGCACTACCTCCAGCCGGTCAACCGGGCGCGGCGGAAGACCACCTCGATATCGCCGCCGTTGTTGACGGTGGCCGCTACCGACGCCTCCACGTCGAGACGGGTAGCCGCACCGGCGGCAACCAGATGGCGCAGACGGGTAAGCCCCTCACTCCAGGTTGCGGTGTTCAACGGAGAATCGATATCGTAATCTTTATACCGACGATCACGCGCCACCAGCAGGGCCGACTGATTGAGTCCGCCTCCGCCGACCCGCAAACCGCCGTAATAGCGACCGGAATGACCGGTGGGCGAAGTGCCGCCGGTGCCGATCCAGGTGTTGCCGCCGTGATGCGCGCCCTGCTGCTCCTCCAGCCGGGCCTTGAAATATGCCAATAACTCTTCTCTGCTCATCCGGCTCAACTCATCCTCATCAATTCCCAACAGGGCGGCCGCCGTCTCAGGCTCAAGCAGCCACTGTTCCAGCAGTGCATGAGCAAAGAGATCGTCCTCATCTTCGCAAAGCACCATCTCAACGCCTGCAAAGAGATGAGCGAAGACCTGGTCGTAACGATCAAAATAGAGCTCAGATTTTACCAGGATAGTCCGGGCCGCCACATAGAGTTCATCGAGACTGGCGATCTGGCCGACCGCCAGGGCCTGCTGAAGACGCAGAAATGAGGTTGGCGTAACGGGGACGCCATGCTCCCGCAGCAGATAGAAAAAGCGGACGAACACCGATTCAGCGGCGCCGCTGGAGGCGCTGCAGGTCCCCGCCCTTTTTAAACAACACCCCAGGATAGGGGATCTGCTCCGCCATCAGCGCATCCGCCGTGAAATCGGGATCGGCTGAAAGGGCGCGAATCCAGTTGAGTAACTCCCGGGTCGCCGGTTTTTTCTCGACGCCGTCCACTCTGCGTAGCCGGTAAAATGCAGATATCACCTGCTCGGCCAGGATTTTGTCCAGATCTGGGAAATGAGCGGCAACGATATCACCCATCAGATGAGGTTCGGGGAAGGCAATATAGTGGAAATTACAGCGCCCCAGAAAGGGGTCGGAAAGGTCGCGTTTGGCGTTGGAGGTAATGATTATTACCGGGCGTACCCTGGCCCTGATCGTCTCATCCGTTTCACTGATGTCAAACTGCATCTGATCGAGCACGTCCAGCATGTCGTCCTGAAAGTCTGTGTCCGCCTTGTCGATTTCGTCAATGAGCAGCACGCAGCGCTCAGGCGAGACAAAGGCCTGACCGATCTTGCCCATACGGATGTAGTCGCCGATAGTGCCGACGTCGCGGCCGGAATCGCCGAAACGGCTGTCGTTGAGGCGGGTCAGGGCATCATAATGATAGAGCGCGTCCACCAGCTTCATGCTTGATTTGACGTTGAGCACAATCAGCTTCATGGCGAGGCTCTCGGCAATGGCGTGGGCGAGCATAGTCTTGCCGGTACCCGGCTCCCCCTTAAGCAGCAGGGGCATCTCCAGAGCCATGGAAATATTGACGATCTTCGCCAGTTCCGCATCCAGTACATAACGCTCGGCCCCGGTAAATGGTGCTGCTTTCATAATGGAATCATCCTCTTCATATCTTCTCATCTTACGATTACGCTGATCGTACCAGCCTGATTCCCAGCCAGATAAACAATAACCCGGCGCTGTAATTGAGCATACCCATAATGCGCCGGGAACCATGCAACCTCCGCACCATCAGGCCGGACAGCCAGACCAGGACGAAACACCAGATCGTACCGGTAGTGACAAATACCAGGCCAAGGGTTATAAACGCCCAAAACGGCGCGGTGCTGTCGGCGCCAATAAACTGCGGCATGAAGGCGAGAAAAAAGAGTGCGACCTTTGGGTTGAGCAGATTGGTGAGCACCCCTTGCCGGTAGATGGTAACAAATCGCGGCGCCTCAATCCCATGAACGGAAGCCGGCACCGCCGGCGCCCCCACCAGCAGGCGAAGACCAAGATAGATAAGATAGATGGCTCCCCCTGCCTTGAGATAGAAAAAGGCCGCCGCTGAATGGGCAAGAACCGCTGATATTCCCGCCGCGGCGAGCAGGGTGTGGATAAGGCATCCGCTGGATATCCCCAGCACCGAGGCAATCCCCGCGCCTCTGCCTTGGGCCATGGTGCGCCCGGTGATGTATAGGGTGTCCTGGCCCGGGGTCAGATTGAGGACAATCGCCGCCACTACAAAGACGCCAAAATCATGAATGCCGAGCATCGGGATAAAGGGGTATATTTTTTGCTGCTCAAGCTGGTTGATTGTCTATTCTTGCGCCTAAAGCCGATCCACTGGTATACAGTTTATCTCTTAACATATGTACCGAAAGAAACCATCAAGATGGAACCGTAAAAACCCCAATTACCGTCATAGTGGGGTTGACTCAAAGCAATAATCATCTGAAATTACTGGATTCACGCTGAAGCCTGCCCTTGAAGGGTGTAATCGAGGGCGGGAATGACGTTAGTGTCATGTCAAGTTTCAGATGTTCTAACATTGCGCCGTAATTTTGGTTTCCCGCAAGGCGCGAAAGAGGGCGCATAGCAGCGCTATGTAACCGACTGAGCAACGAATTCGGGTAGCCAAAAGGACAAGCAAGATTGAACAGATGAGGCTTGACAGGACACTAGCACACAAATTCAAGGTTTCTCCGATTTCATCAATCAAGGGCGTGACGTTACCCTGACAAAAACTTAAAAGCAACCAGAACAGATCACCCCTTTTCCAATGCCCACCCCCATCGCTCACACCTTGTGCGGCTATGCCTGCTACCGAACCGCCGGTCCAGGCAGCAGCAGATTTGACTGGAAACTGGCCCTGTGGGTTATGGTATTTGCCAATCTCGCCGATCTTGACTATCTGCCCGGGTTTTTCATCGGTGCCCCGAATGCGTTTCATCATGGGATGACGCACAGCATTGTTTTTGCCCTGGTTGCCGGGCTGGTCGGTGGTTTTTTGTTCAGTCGGCGCACAACTGCCGACCGGATCACATTCATAGCGCTGTTCACGGCGGTGTATTTCTCCCACATTGTGCTCGATTTCTTTACCATGGATCCCACCCCACCCTACGGCGTGCAGCTCTTATGGCCCTTCTCTCATGACTATTTCATCTCGCCGGTATCGATCTTTCGCGACATTCATAAAGGACAGACCACCGACTCCTTTATCGCCGGACTGACCGACGGTTACAACTTCGTCACAGCTATGATCGAGATTCTTATTCTCGTTCCGGTGATCGCGCTGATCGCCTACTGGAAAAAAAGGTGTTCCAGAATACCGACCAGGTAAAAAAGGAAGGAAGCCTTGAGAAATGGCATATTCGATACGGCCATTTCTCAAGGTTTCTAAAAAATCAGTGGGGCTTATCACTGACCGCCTGGCGGGCGGCCACGCTGAGGCTCAGAAGCCCGCGCAAGAGTTCGGCCCGCTCGTCAAGGCCGACGGTCTCTATGAGGGCCTGCTTTTCCTCCGGTTCAAGCGGCAGATGGGTGCACAGCAGATTGACCAGATCGGTTTCACCAAGTTTATTCAGATCTTTCCAGGAAATATCCAGTTGCCGCAGCTCCGTGTAGGTTCGCAGGGTATCGAGAAAGGTTTCACGGTTGGACAACTCGCCCCCGGTTTCATCATAGTCGGTGGCAAATCGTCCCCAATCGGCGGCAACGCGGCGGTACCCCCTCTGTCCTTCGACCTCTTCGGAAACGGTAAAGCGACACACTCCGGTCAGCACCATAACGATTCGCCCATCGTTTGACTCACTGTATGAGGTGATGCGGCCGGCACTGCCCACCCGCTGCAGCTCCGGCTCAAACTCCTCATCATTGCGAACCGGCTGGATCATGCCGATGATGTGATTGCTGGCCAGCGCATCTTCAACCATGTTGAGATAGCGCGGTTCGAAAATGTTGAGCGGCAACTGCGTGCCCGGCATAACCACCACCCCGGCCAGTGGAAATACGGGAAGTGAGTCGGGCAAGGACGCGAAATCTGGAAAAAACGGTGAGCGGGACATCTTTTATAACTCCATGGAAAAAGGGAAATATAACAGGTAATACGTTTACCTTGATAAAGTTATATTTGATTTACAACATTAAAATAAGCAGCAATTGATCCGAAATCAGCAATACCGATCGTAAAACCGATGAACAGGCCGAGAACCTTAAAAAAACCTCTTATACACGATGGAAAAACGTGACCTGAAGAAGGAACTTAAGCATCTGTACAAGCCGTCCGCCAGGGAGGTTTCGGTGGTGGAGGTGCCTCCAATGAATTTTCTGATGATCGATGGAGCCGGTGATCCAAACAATTCAGAGACCTTTTCCGAAGCGGTCACCATGCTCTTCTCGGTGTCGTATGCAGTCAAGTTCATGATCAAAAAGGGGTCGCTTGCCATCGACTACGGGGTGATGCCGCTGGAGGGATTATGGTGGGCTGATGATATGTCTGCCTTTACGGTTGAGGACAAATCGGCGTGGTATTGGACGCTGATGATCATGCAGCCTGAATTCGTCACCAGTGAACTGATTGACGAGGCCATGGCGGAGGTTGAGAAAAAGAAGAAGCTTGTCCTTGATGGGCTGCGTTTTGAGACATTTACCCAGGGCCAATGCGCCCAGATTCTGCACATCGGGCCTTTCTCGGAAGAGGGGCCTACCATTGATAAGGTGCACCGGTTTATCGATGCGCGTGGGGTGCGGCGCGGCAAACATCATGAGATATACCTCAGCGATATCAGAAAGGCGGCACCCGCCAACTGGAAAACGGTGATCAGACAGCCGTTTAAGTGAACCTGGATCTGGGGTCAACCTGGAACTGGGGTCAGGTCTTTTATTTTGGTGTTTTCCTATAGTTTTGATTAGTAGTTCATGAGATTGAAAAAACACCAAAATAAAAGACCTGACCCCAGGCGTAGCCCATGTAGTGCTTGACATTTGGTTATGACAGACATAAGAAATGCTGATTATTGGGTTGTCCGTGGGTCCATGCAACCCATTTCTCATCAATAATATCCTTCAGGGAGGGGTTCTCATGAAAGCTCGTGTTCTGGCACTGATTTTTTGTCTGACGCTGTCGCCGGCGATGCTTATTGCCGGCGAGGTCGAAGTTCTGCACTGGTGGACCTCGGGCGGCGAGGCCAAATCGGTGGCTGTACTCAAGCAATTGCTTGAGGAAGAAGGCCACACCTGGAAGGATTTTGCCGTGGCCGGCGGTGGTGGTGACACGGCCATGACGGTGCTGCGTTCCCGGGCTGTTTCCGGCAATCCGCCCACCGCGGCGCAGGTGAAAGGCCCCCAGATTCAACAATGGGGTGACGAAGGCGTGCTCGCCAATCTCGACGAGGTGGCCGCCGCCGGTTCGTGGGACGACCTGCTGCCCAAGGTGGTTGCTGATGTCATGAAGTATGACGGCTCCTATGTTGCCGTACCGGTCAACGTGCACCGGGTGAACTGGATGTGGGTCAACCCTGAGGTCTTTCGTCAGGCTGGGGCGATGATTCCCACTACCTGGGAGGAATTCACCGTTGCCGCTGAAAAAATCAAGGAAGCGGGCTTTATCCCGGTTGCATTCGGTGGGCAGGACTGGCAGGAAGCGACGGTATTTGAGATTGTCGTGCTCGGCGTCGGCGGCCCCGATTTTTACGAGCAGGCGCTGGTCAAGGCCGATCCCGCCGCGCTCAACAGCCCCACCATGATCAAGTGTCTGGAAACATTCAAGGCGATCAAACCCTACACCGACGCAAATGCCCCGGGGCGTGACTGGAACCTCGCCACCGCCATGGTCATCCAGGGTAAAGCCGCCATGCAATTCATGGGCGACTGGGCCAAGGGTGAATTCACCGCCGCCGGCAAACGCCCGGGCGTTGACTACGTAGCCGTGCCCGCCCCGCAGACCAGTGGCGCGTTTTTGTTCAACGTGGACAGTTTCATCATGTTCGACGTAAAAGATGAGGACGCCCAGGAAGCCCAGCAGGCCATGGCCCGGCTCATCATGGGTGAGCAGTTCCAGCAGGTTTTCAACGTCAACAAAGGTTCCATCCCCTGTCGACTCGGGATGGTGCGCGGCGCCTTCGATGACCCCGCCCTGCGCTCCATGGACGAGTTTTCCTCGGCCGCGGCCAGCGGCAATCTGCTGCCCAGCATGGCCCATGAGATGGCGGTTTTTCCGGCCGTGCGCGGCGCCATTTTCGACGTTGTCACCAACTTCTACAATTCAGATGTGAGCGCCACCAAGGCAGCCGAGCAACTGGCACAGGAAGTACAGGCAGCGGCGTACTGATAACCACTAGATGGGCGGCGCCGTCCACCTGACGGCGCCGCCTCAGTCGCGATAAACGGTTCTCAGTCGCCCACGCCGTTTATCACCATTCGGAGGAGGACTTTTGTCAGCAGTGCTTGATCGTCTGCAGAGGTTTCTGCCGCAACTGGTTCTGGCCCCCACCACGGTGGCCATACTGGTGTTCGTCTACGGCTTTATCTTCTGGACCGGATGGATTTCGCTGACCCGCTCAAAACTGCTGCCGCGCTACGATCTGGCCGGTTTTCAACAATATATTACCCTGTTTCAAAACGATCGCTGGTGGGTAGCCTGCAAGAACCTGGTTATCTTCGGTAGCCTGTTCATCTTCTTCTGCACGGTAATCGGGCTGCTTCTCGCCATTTTGCTGGATCAGCGAATCCGGCTGGAAGGCGCCATCCGGGCCGTCTACCTGTATCCCATGGCGCTCTCCTTCATCGTTACCGGTACCGCCTGGAAATGGATGCTCAATCCCAGTCTCGGCCTGGAGCGGCTGGTGCAGCAATGGGGGTTTGAAAACTTCACCTTCGACTGGCTGGTGAACTCGGAGATGGCTATCTATACCATTGTCATCGCCGGGGTCTGGCAATCATCGGGGTTTGTCATGGCCCTGTTCCTGGCCGGACTGCGCGGCATCGACGACTCGATCATCCACGCCGCCCAGGTGGACGGCGCCGGTCTGCCCCGCATCTACCGGCGGATCATCATCCCCAGCCTGCGCCCGGTGTTCTTCAGCGCCATAATCCTGCTTTCCCACGTGGCCATCAAGAGCTTCGATCTGGTGGTCGCGCTCACCAGCGGCGGGCCGGGCTATTCATCGGATCTGCCGGCCACCTTTATGTACGCCTTTTCGTTCAACCGTAACCGGCTGGGTTTCGGCGCCGCTTCGGCGATGATGATGTTTTTCGGGGTGATGGCGATTATCGTCCCCTATCTCTATTCCGAGCTGCGGAGCAAACGGCATGGCTAATCGTGACGGTATCGTAGCCGCCAGCGGCAGAAGCGCGATTGCCGGACGCATCTTCATCTATGCGCTGCTGGCTATTTTCGTGATCTACTACCTGCTGCCGTTTTTTGTGATGCTGTCCACTTCGCTGAAAACGATGGATGATATCCGCACCGGCAACCTGATCTCACTGCCCCGCCAGATTACCCTGGAAGCGTGGTCAACGGCCTGGGACAGCGCCTGCATCGGGGTGTCCTGCGAGGGAATCAAACCCTATTTCTGGAACTCCATAAAGATGGTGGTGCCGGCCGTGCTCATCTCCACCATTATCGGTGCGGCCAACGGTTACGTCTTTTCCAAGTGGCGTTTTAAGGGCAGCGAGGTGCTCTTTTCGCTGCTGCTGATCGGCTGTTTCATCCCCTTTCAGGTAGTCCTGCTACCAATGGCACGCACCCTTGGCCAATTCGGTCTGGCCCAGAGCCTGCCCGGCCTCATCATGGTGCATGTGGTGTACGGTCTGGCCTTTACCACGCTTTTTTTCAGAAATTTCTACGTGACCATCCCGGACGAACTGGTTAAGGCGGCACGCATTGACGGCGCCGGTTTTTTCCGCATTTTCTGGCGCATCATGCTGCCGGTCTCTACGCCGATCTTCGTGGTCTGCGTCATCTGGCAGACAACCATGATCTGGAACGATTTTCTCTTCGGCGTGGCCTTTACCGGCGGCGCCACCCAACCGGTTACGGTGGCTTTGAACAACCTGGTCAACACCTCCACCGGGGTGAAGGCCTATAACGTCGATATGGCGGCGGCGATCATTGCCGCCCTGCCGACCCTGATCGTCTACGTGGTGGCCGGTAAATACTTTGTCCGCGGGCTCACCGCGGGAGCGGTGAAGGGGTAGATATCATGGCTTCGTTACGAGTAGAACAGGCCCGCAAGGCTTTTGGTTCGGTTGAGATTCTCAAGGGCATCGACCTGGCCATCGATTCCGGTGAATTCCTCGTCCTGGTGGGTCCGTCCGGCTGCGGCAAGTCTACCCTGCTAAACCTGATCGCGGGACTTGAAACCATCACCTCCGGACAGATCCTTATCGACGACAAGGTGGTTAACGATATCAGCCCGAAGGATCGTGATATCGCCATGGTATTTCAGTCCTACGCACTCTATCCGAACATGAACGTGCGCAAGAATCTCTCCTTTGGCCTGGAGACCCGCAAGGTACCAAAGCAGGAGATTGCCGAGATTATCGAAAAAGTCGCCGCCATGCTGCAGATCGAGAACCTGCTGGATCGCAAGCCCTCGCAGCTTTCCGGCGGCCAGCGGCAGCGCGTGGCCATGGGCCGGGCCCTGGCGAGAAATCCCAAGGTATTTCTTTTCGATGAACCACTCAGCAACCTGGACGCCAAGCTGCGGGTGGAGATGCGCACCGAGATCAAGCTGCTCCATCAGCGCATCAAGACCACCATCGTCTACGTGACCCATGACCAGATCGAGGCCATGACCCTGGCCGATCGCATCGCCATCATGAAAGACGGCGAATTGCAGCAATTCGATACCCCGCGCGAGGTGTACCGTAACCCGGCCAACCAATTCGTGGCGGGTTTTATCGGCTCACCCGCGATGAATTTTATTCCCACCGCCATTGCCCGTCACAACGATGCACCGGTGGTGGTGCTCGATACCGGCGCCGGGGAGAAACAATTGGTGCCTCTGCCACAGACATCCACCGATTTTGGCGCCTACCTCGATCAGCGGGTAATTCTCGGCATCCGCCCCGAACAAATCACCGACACTGCCCAGCCGTCCGTCGAAAACCAGTGGCTGTCGCCGGTACCCTGCGGCGTCAAGTTAAGCGAACCCACCGGCCCCGACACCCATGTGGTGGTCACCATCAACGACACCGAAGTCACCTGTCGCCTCCATCCAGATATTGCCGCCCGCCCCGGTGAGACGGTTGAGCTGCTTATGGACATGGAAAAGGCACTCTTTTTTGATCCGGACACCGGCTTGCGACTGCGCTGATGGCAGTGCTCTGGCCAGCGCTGATGGCAGGGCTCTGGCCAACCGCACCGCCTTTCATATGTTTCCACTGCCGGCTATGACCACACAACACCTGCCGTCGCCGGTGACGCCACCGTTCTCATCCAGGGCGAGAGCGGCACCGCCATCTGGAAACAGATGAAAAAACATGCGATCCCCCTTACCCGGCCGCCGGCGAACCAGCCCAGCTAAACGGAGATCTTCGCAACCGCCGCGGCGAGCTGTTCGGAAAGTGATTGCAGATCGGCCGCATCAGGATGGCCGACGGCAGTAACCGCATCCGCCGCCCATGGCGGCGGGGTGGGCCGCGTGCTCACCTCGGCAAGAAACTCCGGATCAACCTCGCCCTGGCAACTGAAAACACCCACCACCTCGTTGCCTTTGGCAAGATCACGGGCCGCCTGCATCGCCTGTTCGGCATGGGTTGAGTGTACCGCCGCGCCATGGCTGGCAAACAAAAAGAGCTTGTGTCCCTGTAATTTTTCCAGATAGGCGGCGGCAGCGGCATCAGGCGCTCCTTTTTGCAGCCAGAAACCGACACAGATCAGAGCGAAGCCGGATGGATCAGGATCGTCCTGAACCAGAGCCAGATGTGTTTTGCCGGGCAAAGCATCACGAACGGTTTCTGCCAGTTTTTCGGTATTGCCGCCCTTGCTTGAATAGACGATCAGTGAGCGCATAATAACATCCTTTTTATAGTTGTGGTTGAGGGTTGTCATTCAGTGAAGCCGCCGTTTGGCGGGTTTGCTTCTAATCTATCCATCTGCTCATGTTCCAAACGGATAGTGTCAACACTTGATAGTATAAGCATATCCCGTGCCGACGCTGAGACAGTTGATGTTTTGACGTGGTTGCCCACCCCTAAACCCATCGCCAAACGGGAAACAATGACCATGGCCTATGTGTTCCAGATTCAGTCGGCGGCCTGGTACATCAAACTGGTGCCGTGGTATTTGGCGAGGCAACGGTGGTGAAGCCGCCGGCACCGGCCAGGGCGGGAGAAATAAAATAGGACGGCTACTACCTAAAACAGCCAGCCGATCAGGCCGGCTCCCATGGATTGAATATGGTGACGCCTGTTCTTTCGAAATCAAGTCTATTGCGAGTGACAACGACCATTTTGTGAACAAGCGCCGTGGCCGCGATCAGCCCATCGCGGATCGGTTGAGGATCAGGGACGTGTAATGTTGCACTCTGCCGCGCAACCGCCTGGTCAACGGGCAGGATGCGACCCGCAAAGGCGGGCAGGACTTGGTTATTCATCCACTGCCTGAACATTGCCCCTTGTTCAGCGTCTTGTCTTTCGGCAAGAAGTACCCCGATTTCCAGTTCCTGAAGGGTAATCACCGAAAGAAAAAGCTCTGCTGTCTCCGTGCTATCCGCCCACGCCGCCACATTCTTGTCGGCCCTGCCGAGACGGACTTTTCTCAGCTCGGAAACCACATTAGTATCGAGAAGAAACATCAGCTCAGCTGAGCGGGACGGGCGAGATCAGCCATCCGGGGAATTTCCAGTTCAATATCTTCCGTACCGGGCATGGCGAGAAGATCGGCAATCTTACCGCTGTTATCAAAAAGCTGCTGATAGTCTCTGATGCTCAGCAGGACATGGGCCGGCTGACCTCGATCGGTAATGAATACCGGGCCGTTCTTTGCCGCCCGTTTAGCCTTGCTGACATTTTGATTAAATTCCCGGCTTGATATTGTGTTGATTGACATCTCGCACCTCTTTCCGTGATGGCCTCGTAACAACCCCGCTATCCAGAATGACGACGACAAGCAATATCTGGTATGTACCGGTTGTTACTCTGCACCCGCACACCATGTAGCAACTTTACTACAAAAGGCGCTCTTGGGCAAGTAAAAAGTATGCAGGTAAGACAATCAAACAAACCGGTCGTCGGCGCGGGTGGTGCGGATTTGCTCTTCTTTGGCGGTGAGCCAGCCTGAGCGGCTCTTATCAACATGGTCAAAGGCGGCGATATAGGGCTTTATGTCGAGCAATGGGGTGGAATTGAGAATATCTAGGTTACGGACGGTGAGGATGTTTCCCGCAACCCCCACCAACTCGACGATGGAGAGCCCGATATGGCTGGGCCGCAGCGGTGAACGAGTGGCGAACACGCCACGTTCTTCGCTGTCCATAAACGGCACCACGGTAAGCTCCACCCGCCGGGCCCGATGAAAGAGGTAGATCAGGTAAATGTGGCTGAACCCTTCCAGGTCTTGTAGTCCTTCCACATAGTCGGGGTCGATCACAACCGTCCCCTCTACACCCTCGCCGCCACCGGGCTGGATGGGCATGTCTTGGAGATTGCTGAATGGGGTAAGGATGATGCCGATGGGTTCCATATCGTAACTCCGCACTGCCAATTATCTGGTGAGTGTTTGCAAAAGGGCCGGCAAATCATTTTTGACCGTATGCCAAACAATTTCCATGTCAATACCATCGTACACATGAACAATGTGGTTTCGCATACCAATGATTTCCTGCCACGGAATAGTTTCATATTCAGTTCGGGTTTGCTCAGAAATACGCCGAGCCGCTTCACCAATGATTTCCAAGCGGCGAATTACCGCATCTTGTAGTTGAACGTCTGCCAGCAACGCTGACTTGTCTACATGATCCAGATAGGAGATTGCCAATGTAGCTGCTTCCACCATATCTCTCAAGTAAGCCTAGTGTCCTGTCAAGCCTCATCTCTTCAATCTTGCTTGTCCTTTTGGCTTCCCGACTTCGTTACTCAGTCAGTTACATAGCGCTGCTATGCGCCCTCTTTCGCGCCTTGCGGGAAACCAAAATTACGGCGCAATTTTTAAACATCTGAAACTTGACAGGACACTAGTCACGCTGCATAAATCACCTTCGCCGAGGCAAGAATTGCATCTCTTCGTAGAGGATTCCGGCTCGCCTCAATACCCCCACGACTGACGATATCCACTTTTCTTCCAATCAATTCGGATAGTTCATCCTCCATACGAACTAAATCAAACAATGAATGAGCGGCCTCAGGATCAAATTTTACCAAAACATCAATATCACTATCAGGCCCGAAATCATCACGCAGTACCGAGCCGAACAAGGCAAATTCCGCTATCCCCCAACGGCCGCAAAACTCTGCGATTGTCTCTTTTGATATATCCATCAATGTCTCCATGCCATCACCTCACTATACCACTCACATGATCTTCCACCAATCATGAGACCGATGCAAGTTTTAGTCCCAGGATGCCGGTAATGATAAGCCCCACAAAGAAAAAGCGCATAAAGGTGGCCGGTTCGCTGAATACCGCAATACCGATCAGAAAGGTGCCCACCGCCCCGGTCCCGGTCCAGACTGCATAGGCGGTGCCCATGGGAATGGTGCGCTGGGCGATGAGCAGCAGGGCGCCGCTGGCGGCCATACTGAAGATGCCGACGGCAAGCCAGCCAAAATGAGCACCTTTATCGGTCCAGCCCAGTTTGAGGCCAAGGGGCCAGCCCCATTCAAACATTCCCGCAACGATCAGATATACCCATGCCATGGTTCACTCATCCTTAAAAGAAATAACCGCTTATTAACATCTTGATCGCGTCGAAAAAACCCATATTCCCGTCATACCGGAGTTGACCAAACATCCATGATGAACTCGTAAAAACTCAATCTAGCAGTTTAAGATGGCTAAGTAAAAACAAAGCTCTACTAGGACTTGGGTTTGCGGTCAGTAGGCACAAAATCGGTCGAATTCACTCCATTAGATAAGTCAAAATCGCTAAATTTCAACAACATATATCGAGCCAAATGTCAGGTGTGAGCTGAAATATGTAGGCACACGAATTGTATTTATTTCCTTGCATTAGCTGTCTATACATGCTATTTACGTAAGCATGTACCTGAGAACAACAAAACGCACCAACAAAGATGGCTCGGTCGTCGAGTACTTTCAGATTGCCCACAACGAGCGCCATCCAAAGACTCGCAAACCGGTCGCCAAAATCATCCATAACTTTGGTAGAGCCGACCAACTTGACCGTCTTGAACTGGTACGACTGTGTCGATCTATCGCCAGGGTCTGTGGGTTGCATATCTCTGATCCATTGGCTGAAGACGTGTTGCTACCAGAGGGAGAAGCAATAGGTATACCGCCTGATCTGAAGATCAAGCAAACGTTTGCTCTGGGGTGCCCGTTGGTCATTGAGACCCTATGGGAACGGCTCGGTTTGAAAAAGACGCTCAATAGTATTGAACAGGCAACCGGTAGTCAAGTTCCTTACGAACGAGCAATTCTGGCCATGGTCGCTAACCGATTATGTGACCCCGAATCCAAACTCGGGGTATGGGACCGCTGGCTGTCCACCGTCTACCTGCCTTCTTGTGCAAGCCTCAGGCTCAGGCATATGTATGAAGCGATGGACCTGCTTCACGCCAATATCGATACCATTGAACAAACCGTGTTTTTCAACACGGCCAACCTTTTCAACCTGGAGGTCGATCTGATCTTTTACGATACGACGACCGCTTCTTTCCAGGTCGATGCTGAAGACCATTCTGAAGCCGACCCCAACGCCACATTACGTAAATTTGGCCGTTGTAAAGAAGGCGGTTGGGCACCGCAGGTCGTCGTTGCTCTGGCGGTGACCCGCGATGGTATCCCGGTGCGTAGTTGGGTGTTGCCGGGTAATACCGCCGATGTCACAACGGTAGAAAAAGTTCGCGCCGATCTCAGAGGCTGGAACTTGGGTCGGGCAATGTTTGTCGCCGATGCGGGGATGAACTCCGAAGATAACCGCGTTGAACTGGCCAAAGCTTGTGGGAAATATCTTCTGGCCTGTCGTATGGCCAGTATCTCTGAAATCAATTTGAAGGTTCTCAGTAAACGTGGCCGCTACACCAAATTTAAGGATAACCTCTATGCCAAGGAGATCATCGTCGGCGATGGTGAGAGGCGGAGGCGTTACATCCTCTGTTATAACCCCAAACAAGCGCAAAGGCAGCGGAGCCACAGACAGCTAATAATCGAGCTGCTTGAAGCTGAGTTGGCCACGCACAAGGATCACTCAGCAACTGCCCAGTGGGCTATTGAATTGTTGGCATCACGCCGTTTCAAGAAATATCTGCGAACCACCAAAGGTGGCCTCATTCGTATTGACCGGGCTGCCGTTGGTAAGGCGGCAAAGTATGATGGAAAATGGGTAATTGAAACCAACGACGATACCATTAGTCTCGAGGATGCGGCGTGCGGTTACAAGAGTCTGATGGTGATCGAGCGTTGTTTCCGCTCGTTGAAACGTACCCAGATAAAGATGGTGCCGATGTACCACTGGGCCTCCCGAAGGATTGTGAGTCATGTCAAAATTTGCGTACTGGCCTTGCTTATCGAACGGATCGCTGAAATGACCTGCGGCATGTCGTGGCACCATATCCAGCGAAATTTGGAGACACTGCAGATCACAGAATTTTTTGATTTAAAGTATCGTGTGCTTATGCGCAACGAAGTGACAACAGAGGCAAGAAACATATTAAAATCATTAAAGATAAAGGTACCAAAGCAGCTCATACACGCGGAAAAAACAGCTTGAATTTGTAGACACACGCCGAATCTTGCTATGCATCGCATAACCACCAACAGCAATGGTTTGCGGTGATTCATGTACTTACAGACCGCAAACCCAAGTAGGAGTGGTGGTCATTTTGACCTCGCAGGCGTACAGGTGGTACGTCGAGAAGTCAAAATGATCCTACGACGACGTAGTGCGAAGTTTTTACGACGCCATCATCCATAATCATTTGAAATTACTGGATTCCCGCTTTCGCGGGAATGACGGCAGCAAGAAATTTGGAGGTTGTTACGAGCCCATCAACATTATGAAAATCTAACATTAGTCATGAAATGGTATATAGTGATGAAATAATGAAAAAAGCAGGAACAAGCATCCCCTCCCCATCCTATGGTTAGCAAGAAAGCGCTGCTGGACAATGCATTGATGCGTGAGATTATCCGCATCCGCTACGATACCCTGCAGCGTATGCTGACGCGCCGTACCATGGGGCTGCTGCCCGGCACCACCGAAGAGGGCGCCACCGGCAAGTACGACAACAAAGGGGCCATTCTCATCCCCGGCGGCCTGATTTACCAGGACGTGGATGAAAAATTCATCCGCTATCAGTCGCACGGCCAGCTCAGCTCAGCCATGTTTCGCGAGCAGTTGCTTGGTGCCATGCAGACCGACAACGCCACCCTGCTTTATCCCGACGGGGTTGCCGCCGGCATCAACCTCGACGGCGGCTTTTTCTCCAAGGCGGCACGCCGCATCCTCACCTACAAGCGGGCGGCATATCGGCGGGTAAAAAAGATCGGCAACCATATCCCCATCGAAATCAGCTCCGAGGCAATCATCAAAAGCCATTGCCCAACCTACATGAAGCCGCCCTACGGGGCACGCACCAGGATCAGCAGCTGCATTGCGGTGGGGCTTATCGACCCGCCCATGTTTTACGCCTATAACCGGATGGAACTCAACCTCACCACCAAACAGGCAAAACGACTCACCCTTGATATCGATTGCGCCCGCGAACCGGTTCGCGCCTCCGACGGCCCGACTCTCTACCCCCCGTACATCGTAGTATGCCATACCACCCGGCACCGGGAAAACGCCTATGCGGGACTGACGAGGATTTTAGGCATCGGCGCCTTTGGCGAGTTTGCCACCTTCTCGTTCGAGGAGCTCAACCGCCAGCTACACAACGAACTCAAACGAAGAAAAATAACGATCAAGCCGGATGACTGTTTCGCCCAGTGCCGCGATCACCCTATCCTTGGCATTTTGCGCATTTATCACCGCACCAATCCCGGCAAACGCTCGATCAATTATACTCTGCATCTGGTTTCACCGGTTGAAGACGCCGGATTTGATCCCCACCACTGCGAGGAATGCCCGGCCGAACCTGCCCCCTATGAGGCAGCCTTCATGAATTGAGAAAGTGTTTTGATCGTCCGAGTCAGGGATCAACTTTGATGGCGTCGTAAAAACCCCAATTACGGTCATTGTGGAGTTGAATCGAAATCCATAATCATTCGAAATTACTGGATTCCCGCTGAAGCCTGCCCTTGAGTGTTGTTATCGAGGGCGGGAATGACGGTAGCAAGCAAATTCAAGGTTTTTAAGGGCTCATCAACTTTATTTGCCCTTCCATTGGAAAACTGTTACAGTGGAAAAGTTTTAGAATAATAGATCGCTACGTGACCCACTACCCATTATTTGATTCGTCCCAGACTCCCCCGCTTTGCCCCCACAGTCACCAACCAGTTCGCCCGAGCAGTCGCCAACGAAGCAATCCGTCCTGAGCAGGCGACGGCTTCTGCAATTAGGCGCCGGCGCCGCCCTGCTCGGAGCGGGCTTTTATTTCGGGATCATTCCATGGCGGCAGACCCGAACCATCAAGCTCAGTCGGCCGCTGATGGGCACCATTGTCAACGTGATCGTCGTGACGGACCATGAAGATAATGCCCACACCGCCATTGACACGGCATTTGTAAAAATGGGCGCGCTCGCCGACGAGCTCTCCACCTACGATGAGAACAGTCCGATTTCGATGCTCAATCGAGAAGGGATACTGCGCAATGCACCACAATCTTTGCTGGATGTATTCACCCGGTCGCGCCGCCTCAGTGAACTGACCGACGGCGCCTTCGATCCCACCGTCATGCCGCTGCTTCATCTGTATCAAAGCTATCGTGAAACGGCTACGCTGCCCCCGCAATCGATGATCGATAAGGCCCTCAAATTGGTTGATTACCGCAAGATTGTTGTTGAGAATCAGACCACAATCAGGTACACCCTGCCGGGTATGCAGGTAACTCTTGATGGGTTGGCCAAGGGATACATCGTCGATGCCGGGGTTGGTGCCATGGAAGCGGCTGGACTTACCGACTTTTACCTGGAGGCGGGTGGTGACCTGATGGTACGCGGCCACCGCCAGGACGGCACCGATTGGCGCATCGGCATCCGTAATCCCCGGAGCGACAATCTTACCCAGATGAAAAGCATCGGGCTTAGTGACAAGGCCATCGCCACATCGGGGGATTACCTGCGTTATTTCAGCGATGACAAGACCGTCCATCACATCATCGATCCACGGTCAGGTTTTTCACCCATTGAGCTGGCCAGCAGCTCAATCGTTGCACCTTCAGTGGTACAGGCCGACGGTATGGCCACCGCAACCATGGTGATGGGGGCCGCCAAATCGCTGGAACTGATCGGCTCATTGCCTGACTGCGAGGGCTATTTTATCGATAAATCAATGAACACTCACCACACTGAGGGTTTTTTCACCTAAAATGAAACACATCACCATCTCCAAAGGGCTTGATCTGCCCCTCGGCGGCGTTGCCGAGCGCACCATTGACGATAAAGCGGTAAAAAACGTCGGCATCATCGGCGACGACTATCCCGGCATGAAACCAACCATGCTGGTCAACGTGGGCGACCGCGTCATCCGCGGCCAAGCGCTGTTTACCGACAAGAAAAACGAAGGCGTCACCTTCACCTCACCCGGCTGCGGCGAAGTGACCTCCATTGTCCGGGGCGCCAAGCGCAAATTTGAATCACTTTCCATCAGGCTCGACGGCGATGAGGCAGAACACTTCTGTGAGGCCGGCAGCAGCCCGGCGAGTTTCGATGCCCAGGCACTGCGGGAGCTGCTCATAAAATCAGGACTCTGGTGCGCCCTGCGCACCCGTCCCTACGGCAAAATACCAGCCATTGACACCAGCCCGCGGGCGCTCTTTATCACCGCCATCGACACCAACCCGCTAGGCGCCGACATGGCGCTCATCATCGATGGTGGCCGCGAGGATTTTCTGGCGGGTCTTACCGCCCTGCAAACCTTGATTGATTGTCCCGTCTATCTCTGTGTTGCCGCCGACCAGACCCTGTTTGACCAGGCCCCGCAAGGCGTCGAGATGGTTGGCTTCAGCGGCCCGCATCCAGCCGGCCTGCCCTCCACCCACATCCATTTCCTCGACCCGGTGGGTGAGGGCAAAACGGTATGGCATATCGGCGCCCAGGACGTTATCGCGGTGGGCACGCTGCTACGCACCGGCACCCTGCCGGTTAATCGAATTGTCGCCCTGGCCGGGCCGGGTATTGCCACACCGCGTCATATCCGCACCCAGGTGGGAGCATCGCTGGTTGATCTGAGCGACGGCGAACGCCATGAAGGCGAGTTTCGCGTCATCTCCGGCTCCGTGCTTGATGGGCGCAAACTCAGTGAGACGCATCAGTTTCTCGGCAGATATCATCAACAAGTAAGTGTCATTCACGAAGATACCGGCCGGCAGTTTTTCGGCTGGCTGATGCCGGGGGGCGACCGGTTTTCGGTAACCAGGGCGTTTCTCTCGGCCTTCACCAAACCGGCCACCCTGCCGCTGAACACGGCGGTGTGGGGTGGTGATCGGGCGATCTACCCGGCTTTCACCTATGAAAAGGTAATGCCGCTGGATATTATCCCGGTCTATCTGCTGCGCAGTCTGATGTCCGGCAATACCGAAAAAGCAAAAGATCTGGGCTGTCTGGAACTGATCGAAGAAGACATCGCACTCTGTTCCTACGTGTGCCCGGGAAAAAACGAATTCGGCCCGAAATTACGGGAAGTTTTGACCTCAATAGAACTGGAGGGCTAACTAACAACAGTTTTTCGCCATGCTAAAAAAACTCGACAAATATTTTCTCGACATAAAACCGCTCTTTGACAAGGGAGGCAAGTTCGAGCGCTGGTATCCGCTGTACGAGGCTACCGACTCGTTTCTGTTCTCCACCACGAAAAGCGCCCCGATTGCGCCACACAGCCGCGACGCCATCGATTACAAGCGGATCATGATCACCGTGATCATCGCGCTCATCCCCTGTACCGTCATGGCCCTGTGGAACACCGGCTACCAGGCAAACAGCGCCCTGGCTGATCTGGGCGCCGTACCGGACGGCTGGCGGGGCGCGGTGATGCAGATCATCGGCATCAATCCATCCTCGCTGATCTCCAACATGATGCACGGGGCGCTCTACTTCATGCCGATCTATATCGTTACCGTGGTGGTGGGCTCCATCTGGGAGACGCTGTTCAACCTGCTTCGCGGTCATGAATTTTCCGAGGCCTTTCTGGTCACTTCCCTGCTTCTGCCATTGACCCTGCCGCCCACCATCCCGCTCTGGCAGGTAGCGGTGGGCGTCAGTTTCGGGGTTGTTCTGGCCAAAGAGGTGTTTGGCGGGGTGGGCCGCAACTTCATGAATCCGGCCCTCTCATCGCGTGCCTTCATCTATTTTGCCTATCCCGCCCAGATGAGCGGTGACTCCATCTGGACGGCGGTGGACGGCCTCTCCAGCGCCACCCCGCTCACCGCCATGGTAAGTTCCTCCGCCCCCAACCCAATCAGCCAGATCGATGTAAGTTGGGGTAATGCCTTCTTGGGCGTCATGCCCGGCTCCATGGGAGAAACTTCAACCCTTGCCTGTCTGTTTGGCGCCGGACTACTGCTCATCACCGGGGTGGCATCCTGGCGGATCATGGCCGCCATGCTGCTGGGCGCGGTGGTTACGACATTGCTGTTCAACACCATGGCCGACGCCAGTCATCCCCTCTACTCCATTCCCATTCACTGGCACCTGGTCCTGGGAGGTTTTGCCTTCGGCCTGGTCTTCATGGCCACCGACCCGGTCTCCGCCGCCCACACCAAAACCGGACAATGGATGTATGGGCTGCTGATCGGCTTTATCGTCATTCTTATCCGGGTGGCCAATCCCGCCTACCCCGAGGGGGTAATGCTTGCCATCCTGCTCGGCAATGTTTTTGCACCGCTGTTTGACTATTTTGTGCTGCGGGCCAACGTCAGAAGGAGGGTGCTGCGCCATGGCTGAAGAACATCCATTGAGACCCTTTTATACGGTACTTGTTCTGGCCTTCGGTTGTTCCCTCTTGGTGGCCTCCGCCGCCATCGGGTTGCGTCCTCAGCAGGATGCCAACCGGCTGCTTGATCAGAAAAGAAATATCCTCCGGGCCGCCGGCGTATATGAGGCGGGCATACCGGTAGACGAGCAGTTCGGCGCCGTCCAGACCCGCCTGGTGGACCTGCAAAGCGGCGCCTATGTCGCCGATGAAAAGATCGATCCCAACTCCTACGACCAACAGGCCGCGCTGCTCTCCCCTGAACTGAGCAGAGAGCTGAGCAGCGAGGAAAACATTGCCGGCCTGCGCGGGCTGGAAAACTATGCGAAAATTTATCTCTTCTCGGATCAGGACAGGATAGACAAAGTGGTGCTGCCGGTACGCGGCAAAGGTCTCTGGTCCACCATGTACGCCTATGTCGCACTGGACAGCGATCTGTCCACCATTGAAGGCATCTCCTTTTATGAACATGGTGAGACTCCCGGCCTGGGGGGTGAGATAGAAAATCCCCGCTGGCAGGCCGGCTGGCAGGGGAAAAAGCTGTTCGGCCCGGACGGCGAGATGGAGCTTTCCGTGGTAAAAGGCGGCGCCCAGGTGAGCGAGGAGCAACAGCCCTACAGCGTCGATGGTCTATCGGGGGCCACCCTTACCACCCAGGGCGTCGATAATCTGATGCGTTTCTGGTTCGGTGAGCATGGCTACGAACCCTTTATCGCACGCATCAAGCAAGAAGGAGGATTTAATGGCTGAATCGGCTAAGGAGTTGCTCTTCAACTCCGTTTTCAAACGCAATCCCATTGCCCTGCTGGTGCTGGGCATCTGCTCGGCCCTGGCGGTCACCGGCCAGATGGCCACCGCCTTTGTTATGTGCGTGTGCGTCACCCTGGTGACCGGTTTTTCCAATCTGACCATCTCCCTCGTGCGTAAACGCATCCCCAACTCGGTACGTATCGGCCTGCAGATCATGGTGATCGCCACCCTGGTTATTCTGGTAGATCAGATTCTCAAGGCCTTTTATTTTGAGCTTTCCAAGCAGCTTTCCATCTTCGTGGGGCTGATCATCACCAATTGCATCATCATGGGACGGGCCGAGGGGTTCGCCATGTCCAACCCGCCGATCCCCAGCTTTGTCGACGGCATTGCCAACGGGTTGGGATACAGCCTGATCTTGATGCTAGTGGCCTTTGTCCGCGAACTGTTCGGATCGGGCTCGGTGTTTGGCTATGAGGTGCTCAAGCTCACCACCAACGGCGGCTGGTACACGGCAAACGGCATGCTCATCCTGCCGGCCAGCGCCTTTTTTCTGATCGCCATCATCATCTGGGTGATGCGCACCATCGATCCCGAGCAACAGGAGAAAGACTGATGCATTATCTCGATATCATTTATCGCTCGGTTTTTATCGAGAACCTTCCCCTCGCCTTTTTCCTGGGGATGTGCACCTTTCTGGCGATCTCCAAGAAGGTGCAGGCGGCCATCGGGCTGGGGCTGGCGGTTCTGGTGCTGACCTCGATCACGGTGCCGCTCAACAACTTCATCCTCGCCACCATGCTGGAACCCGGCGCGCTGGCCTGGCTGGGCGCGCCCAATGTGGATCTCACCTTTCTGGGGCTGCTTATCTATATCGCCACCATTGCCACCGTTGTGCAGATTCTGGAGATGGTGCTGGATCGGTTCGTACCGACCCTGTACAACACCCTGGGCATCTTCCTGCCGCTGCTCACGGTAAACTGCGCGATTCTCGGCGCCACCCTGTTTATGGTGGAGCGCGACTATAACTTTACCGAGTCGGCGGCCTATGGATTCGGCGCCGGACTCGGCTTTTTCCTGGCGGTGGTTGCCCTGGCCGGTATCCGTGAACGGATGGAATATGCCGATCCGCCCGGCGGCCTGCGCGGTCTTGGCCTTACCTTCGTCACCGCCGGTCTGATGGCCGTGGCCTTTATGGGGTTGGCGGGAATGGATCTGTAACGGAGGCCGTTTCCTAATACGCCGGAAATGCTTACCATATGGACATAAAAGATTTATCAACATAGCGGTGTAATCATGGGCGAAATTTATTACGGGGTGGGCATTTTTCTGGCCATCCAGTTTGTGCTTGTTTCCCTAATTGTTCTGGCAAAGCGCTCGCTGCTGCCCAGCGGCGACATCACCATCACGGTTAATGATGACAAACAGGTGTCGGCAAAACCGGGTGGCAAACTGCTCACCAAACTTGCCGACGATGGGATTATCTTGTCTTCCGCCTGCGGCGGCGGCGGCAGCTGCGCCCAGTGCAAATGTATCGTCAATGACGGGGGTGGTTCTATTCTGCCCACCGAGATATCAGCCTTTACCAGGCGGGAAATCAAGCAGGGTTATCGCCTCTCCTGCCAGGTGCCGGTGAAGCGCGATATGGATATCGTGGTACCGCAGGAGGCCCTGGAGACGAAAAAATGGCAGTGCATGGTCAAATCAAACGAGAACGTCGCCACCTTCATCAAAGAGCTGGTGCTTGAACTTCCGGCCGATGAGGATGTGGGATTTGAGGCGGGCGAGTATATCCAGATCGAGGTGCCACCGCACGAACTCGATTACAAGAGTTTTGATATCGACAACCGGTTTCTGGCGGACTGGCGCAAGTTCAAGATGTTTCAATTCAAATCCCACGTCTACGTGCCGGTCACCCGGGCCTACTCCATGGCCAACTACCCCAATGAAAAGGGGCTGATCATGCTCAACGTGCGGATTGCCCCGCCGCCGCCCGGCAAAGAGGCCGCCCCTCCCGGTCAGGCATCATCCTACATCTTCAATCTGAAAGCAGGAGATGAGGTAACCATATCCGGTCCGTTCGGCGACTTTCTCATCCACGAAAGTGATGCCGAGATGATCTATATCGGCGGCGGCGCCGGCATGGCCCCGCTGCGCAGCCATATCTTCGATCTCTTCAAAAGACGCCACACCAAACGCAAGGTGTCATTCTGGTACGGCGGCCGCTCCCTCAAGGAAATCTTTTACCAGGACGATTTCGAACAACTGGCCGCCGAACACGACAACTTCACCTTTCACCTGGCGCTGTCGGCGCCGCTGCCCGAGGACAATTGGGAGGGATATACCGGCTTTATCCACCTGGTGCTCTATGAGCAGTACCTGAAGGATCATCCGGCCCCGGAGGATATCGAGTATTACGTGTGCGGCCCGCCGATGATGCTCGCATCGGTGCGGGAATTGCTGGACAACCTGGGCGTAGAGCCGGAAAACGTGCGCTACGACGACTTTGGCGGCTAGGAGCAGCCTGCCATGATCAACTCCCTTCTGCTTACCCTGCTGTTCACCGCGCCGCTTTTTATCGGCGCGGTGCTGCTGGTAAATTTCGCCCGCATACGAATGGAAAAGGTGCGCCACACCCGGGGTATCTCCTGTGCCTCCCACGGAACGGAAGCCGGGTGCGGCTGCGCCCCCGCCTGCAGCAAGATATTCCCAGCCTCTCCAACACCTCTTAGACGCATAGACAAAAGCCACTTATCGGCCAGAACTCCACGGCACAGTCTCCTCGAGAACATCCCCCTGATCTTTCCCAGCCGGCAACCGGCGCCAGGCAGTCGTTTGCTCCAGGCATAGTCGGTTTCCCTGCCTATCGTGAAAAGTACGCCTCCCGCATGTCGGCCGGCACATCACGTGCACCAAGCACCTGAGCCCCTAAATCAGGAGCGCTTAAATATCTGTATTTATTCACTTTTTTACAAATACAACCAATAAATTGCAGTTATACAGTCGTCCGTATAAGGTGTGATATTTCGCAAAAAGACGCATGCAGACCTACTGCCACGCACGAAAACAGCCCTTCGTTGTAAGCACTGGAGAACTGAATTCCCAAGTTATACGGCAGTGTATGACATGGGTATTTCCGAAAAAAGCCGCGCCGCGACCGCTGGATTTTTAATCTTGTCAAGAATCTGTTGGTCATTTACAATGTCACAGGCTCCCAACTTTCACACGACATTTCGGCTAGTTGTAAACTAGAAGGGCAATAAAGCTCTCGTGATTACAGCAGTAGACGGAAAAGAACACGTTCAGGCTTATATGGGAAGCCACAGGTAAATTCCCAAGAAAAACCTCTGCGTGATATTATACGTTATCATCTTAAATTGAGTAACTGAATCTTATGAAAATAATCGGATTGATTTTAATGTTTGGTGGATTTATTTTTGCTGTTCTTAGTCAAATTTACATTATATTCAGTGCCTTTAGGCTTAGATTCTCAGCAGGATTATTTTGTTTACTTGTGACACCGATATATGCTTTTACAAGTGATCTTCGAAAAGAAATGAATATCAATATTGCGTTAAAAATTTGGATTTCAAGTATATTGATCACAATAGCCGGAGTGATTGTTCTCAGCTGTATCTAATTTTATTTATTATTTGATAACAAACGCTTGCAAACTGATTGGGCTACATTGGGGCGATTTATAACTGTGTTTTCTATTTAATCTTTTCCGCTTTTTCGTTGGTTTTCGTTTTACGCCGCCCGCCCGGTGAAACGGAGCGTTGTGGATTGAAGGCCTTCGGCCTGCTTACTGCATGAAATAAAAAGGCGAATAAAAGCAATTACAAAAACTACACCTGCAGGAGGAAATGATATTGAACGAGGTTGAATATAACTCACGTTTTGCCGAACCAAAGTCCATTTGCCCTAAGAATGAACTCAAGGAAGCTGATACACGTGCCGGAAGAGCGTTAGCATATGCTTTAGACATCAGAAAGTTTGAAATTGAACTCTACTGGAAACGTGCCACATACTTTTGGGCTTTCATTGCATCAGCATTTGCTGGGTACGCATTAACCTACAGGAAATCTACCGATAATGATCCTTGGCTTTCTTTGCTGTTTTCCGCCCTTGGCTTCGTATTTTCTTTTGCTTGGTATTTGGCAAATCGCGGTAGTAAGTTTTGGCAGAACAATTGGGAACGACACGTTGACCTTTTAGAAGACATAACTCTTGGCCCGCTATATAAGGTGATAGCAGTCGAAACTATTTCGGGTAATATTCTAAACTCTCCAGGTCAATTTTCAGTCAGCAAAATCAACCAAATATTAAGTGTTTTTGTAACGGTAATTTGGGGTATTCTCTTCATGAGATCATTTTTTCCTGTTGATTGCTACAAACTCACGCTTTTTTTGATTACCATCAGTTTTTTATTCCTTCTATACTGGTTTGGAAAATCATCAAACCAGATAACTACTCCAGGACTGCATGAGAAAGGTGGAGGGCAAAAGAATAATATTGTTCAGTGAAATCAAGTAAATATGTGAGTAATTTGTGGTAAGCCTTTTTTATACGGAGAATGTATGCGAACGCAAGGTATCGTAAACCTGGTACTATCAAGCCCTCTAGCTTTCATCGCTTTTTTAGGTGTTCTCAATTGGATTATATACAAGATTATTTCTGATTTAATTAGGGCCTCAAAACAGGAAAGAATTGATTCTTTAAAAAAGACTATGCAATTCTGTACTTTTATTTTTGCTATGTTCTTTGTGTTAGTTTTTTTAGTGATTTTTCTTACTCCATAATTTGTATATTATATTGATAAAATTAATGTTCCACAACAAGTCATTCAAGTGAACGCGCCTTACTGCATATTATTTAATATTTAAGTTCCCAATCATGCCGTATAACTTGACGTTATGTTTTCAAAAAAACACAAATCGTCGCAATAGAGTAGACTAATGAGCAACAAAACCAGCAAATTTAGACCTGGGGATATCGTTCGAGTTTTGAATGGAGTAAGAGATCCTGATTTTCAGGCCAATATAGGTGGTTGGTCAGGAAAGGTAGAAGAAGTGGATTTAATAGAAGATGGCTCATGGTTATATACCATTGTTTGGGACCAAGATACCCTTTCAGTAGCGGGCGATGATTATGAAAGCGAATGTGAGAGAAATAACCTAGACTTCGAAAGAATATATCTTGAAGAAAAGGATCTGGAATTAATAATCATTTCGGGAAGTGACAATAATGATAGTTTTCTTGCGTAAATTGCGCATAACCAGGTAATTGTAGCCGACCCACAAAACGATCCGTCTCCTCAGTTCTTTTCGGTACCGTAGATAGTGGACCCCAAAAATGGGACAGCAATGTAAGTTATTTTTCTCACCATAACGGGGACACTGAAAAATGACAGAAAAAAGGCGCAGGGCGTACACTGCGGCGTTTTAAGCGAAGGTTGGCTTAGAGGCGATCCGTGGGGTGCAGACTACTAACGAAATTGCCCAGACATAGGGTGTCCATCCGCTGCAGGTCGGCCATTGGAAAAAGGCAATTACCGAGCAGGCCGGGACACTGTTTGAAACCAAACGGGGACGCAAAATTCGGGCGAGAGCCCGATCCTTTTAGATGAAACACCATGAAAAAAGAAGATGTTCGCACATCCGATCCGGACATGGCGTGCAGTGCGGAGGCGCTTAAGCGGGCCGCTCTTCGGGCGCGTCGCGATGCCGAACGCACCCACACCCCGCTGGTTACCTATGAGAACGGCACCATCAAACGGCGGATGGTCGCGCGGGAAAAACCCGACGACGAAAGTGTAGACGGGGAGTGACACCGAGTACCTCTTTACGACTCGCACAGTTCTTTGGGATGTCTGCCGATTTCTGGATGAACATGCTTATTCGATGGGATATGTACAAGGCGAACCACGTTGAAGCCAAATAGCTAAAAACCATTCGTCCATATTCGGGACCAGAACACCCGCCACATGCATAGTTAACATCTTGCTCTGTGCATAACTTCCGCTGAACTGGACGCAACATAGCTCTGTTGCTATTTTCCGCCGGTTAACTCAACGTTCGTGCCGCTTCGGACAAAGTTAAGGGGCAGCTATACTTTTTCTAATGATCTTAAAACAGATGGCTTCGTAAAAACCCCAATTACGGTCATTGTGGAGTTGAATCGAAATCCATAATCATTTGAAATTACCGGATTCCCGCTGAAGCCTGTCCTTGAGTGTTGTTATCGAGGGCGGGAATGACGTTAGCGAGCAAATTCAAGGTTTTTACGGGTTCATCAAAACTAGATGGCGCAATCTTTAGAACGGTCTGCTCGGAATATGTTGTCCAAAACAGCTGTTCGGATGATTGCGTACACCTTTCTTGCGATGATTCTTGCTGCGCTCCTTATTTCCCCTTTACTTGGCAATGCCTAGCTGCTATTGACAGGGAGAGGTTACTTTATTCCGATGGACTCCTCAATATTCACATTTGAGCCGATATAGATGAATAATGGATCAGGTGAACGGTGGATTTATGGCCAGGATTATCGATACTACTATTACGCGGGCGATGGAGTCGGGAAGCATAGGTATCGGTTTGTCCATAGGTCTCAAGCCAATGCGTATCGAGGTTTTGTTGTGACTGACTTTTCGACGTGGTGCGGCCTTCAACCATGACGTATGGAAGTGCTCAACAGGGCGAGTATTGAATGAACAAACGTCGGAGAAAGATTGGGGAGCTTTATGGAGAGCGGTGCGTTGATTGAAGGAGACACAGACACAGAACCAGTGGGGGAACTGCCTGAGTGCGCCGCGCTTACCTGGCAGCCCACCCGCCCGCTTAGCCCTATGCATAGAACGCCACGTGGCGGAAAGGAAGAGGATTATGGCTCGAAAAAAGAAGGCTGGGATGAAACGACCGATCGAGTCGTATGAGCACAAGGACAAGCAGCGGGTGAACAATCCACCGGTCGGACTGGTGACGCCTGATACCGACCCTGACGCGGGGGTACAGAAGCACTACGCCTACGATCCGCATCTGGACCCGCAGCTGGTCTGGGCCGGCAAGGCGGAGCATACCTCGTTTGCGGTGCCGACCGTGTCCCTGCACGTCCACGAGCGCATCGACTCACGCACCATCATCGAGGCGGTGCGAAAGCGCACCGGCGGCGGCCCGCAGCAGATGACGCTCTTCGATGTCGAGCGCGAGGAACCGCTGCGCCAGGCGATTGATTTCTACAAGCACGCCCATGGCTGGTCCAACCGGCTGGTGGCGGGCGATAGCCTGCTGGTGATGAACTCGCTGCTGGAAAAGGAGGGTATGGCGGGCAAGGTGCAGATGGTCTATCTCGACCCGCCCTACGGCATCCGCTACGGCTCCAACTTTCAGCCCTTCGTCAACAAGCGCGACGTGAAAGACGGCAAGGACGACGACCTCACCGCCGAGCCCGAGCAGATCCGGGCTTTTCGCGACACCTGGGAGCTGGGCATCCACTCCTACCTTACTTACCTGCGCGACCGGCTGCTGCTGGCCCGCGAACTGCTCACCGAAAGCGGCAGCATCTTCGTGCAGATCAGCGATGAGAATGTGCACCATGTGCGGGAATTGATGGATGAGGTATTTGGGGCGGGGAATATGATAGTCACAATTGTCTTGAAGAAGAAGGGGGCGACTACACCTACCGATCCGGTAAATGATTTCATTCTTTGGTATGGTAAAGAGCGAGACCGAGTTCGCAGTGCTTTAAGTAGACTCTATCAGGAGCGCCGAAATCCTGAAGACGATCCTAAGTTCAATACATTGATCTCCTCGGAGGGTAAGCAATTACGCGTTAAAAGCATCTCACAGTCACAACTCGTTGAACGGCAGAATGAAGGTTGGCGCTGGGCGCGCGTCAACTACCCCATAGTTAGTCAACACCCGAGTCCGACCAGAAGTGCGTCATACGAATTCAAAGGGAAGAAGAAGGTCTGTGGGAGCAACCGACAATGGAGCTTTGATGTCCCTGTCGGGCTTGACCGGCTCGCTCTGGCAAAGCGGCTATTTGATGGTGGCGGTGAATCTCTAGGCGGCATCGTTTTCTGGGACGACTGGCCGTATACGGCGATGTCAAATGTGTGGGACGACCTTAAGGGCGAGGAGAACCCCGAATATGTTGTCCAGACCGCATGGCGCGCCATCGAACGCTGCCTCTTGATGACCACCGATCCCGGTGACCTGGTCTTCGACCCGACCTGCGGCAGCGGCACCACCGCTTATGTGGCCGAGCAGTGGGGGCGGCGCTGGATCACCTGCGACACCTCGCGGGTGGCGCTGACCCTGGCCAAGCAGCGGCTCATGACGGCAGTCTTCGACTATTACGAGCTGGCCCATCCGAGCGAGGGCGTGGGCAGCGGCTTCAGGTACAAGACCGTGCCGCATGTGACGCTGAAATCCATCGCCAACAACCCCGATATCCGCGAAGGCATGACACGGGCGCAGATCGATGCGGCCATTGCCCGCCACGCCCCGCAGGAGACGCTCTACGACCAGCCGTTTATGGACAAGAAGAAGACCCGCATCAGTGGGCCGTTTACGGTCGAGGCGGTGCCCGCCCCGACGGTGAAAGCCATCGAGGATGTGCTCGATGACACGCCACCTTACGGAGCTTCGGCAGGCAGGCACCCGGCGGACGCCTCCATTTCCCGTTCCGGCGAGACCCTGCGCCAGGGCGAGTGGCGCGACGAACTTCTGCGAACCGGGATTCGCGGCAAGGCGGGCCAGCATATCCGCTTCGCCCGGCTGGAACCGCTGCCCGGCTGCCGCTGGCTGCACGCCGACGGCGAGAGCCGCCCTAATGATGAGGGCAGGAATCAGGTGCGGGATACAGGCGCGGCCTATGCCGCCCAGCGCATCGTGATTTCCTTCGGCCCCGAGCACGCGCCTCTGGAACAGCGCCAGGTGGCCCAGGCCATCGAGGAAGCGCAGACGCTGGTGCCCAAACCGAAACTGATCGTGTTCGCCGCCTTCCAGTTCGACCCGGAGGCGGCCAAGGACATTGACGAAACCAACTGGCCGGGTGTCACCCTGCTTAAGGCGCAGGTGAATGCCGACCTGCTCACCGACGATCTCAAGAAGAAGCGGGCCAGCAACGAGTCCTTCTGGCTCATCGGCCAGCCGGACGTGCAGATCGAGCGCATCGCCACGGGCGAGGACAAGAACAAGGTGCGGGTATCGGTGCACGGTTTCGACTACTACAATACCAAGACCGGTGGCATCGAGTCGGGCGGCGAGGACAGGATCGCGGTCTGGCTGCTGGATACCGATTACGACGGGCGCAGTCTCTATCCGCGCCAGGTCTTCTTTCCGATGGCCGGCGCGAAGCAGGGGTGGGCGCGACTGGCGAAAAACCTCAAGGCGGAGATTGACGAGGAGTTGATCGAAGCGTATCGCGGCACGGTATCACTGCCCTTTACGGCGGGCGATCACCAGCGCATCGCGGTCAAGATCGTGGACGACCGGGGCATCGAGAGCCTGAAGGTGATGGAGGTGAAACAATGAAGGCACGAATCGCCATTCCCAGGGAAGCGATCCGCGATTTCTGCCGCCGATGGAAGGTGACGGAGTTCGCCTTGTTCGGGTCGGTGTTGCGGGACGATTTCAGTCCGGACAGCGACGTGGACGTGCTGGTAGTCTTCGCGGACGATGACTCGCCGGGCTTCGAACAACTTGCCGCGATGCGCGGGGATCTGGAAGCGCTGTTTGGCCGTGAAGTCGACCTGGTCGAACGACGGGCGGTAGAGCAAAGTGAGAACTACATCCGCCGCCGGCACATCCTCAAGCACGTGGAGCCTCTCTATGTGGCGTGACGATGCCAACGTGCTGGATATGTTGATTGCGGCCCGGCGCGCCAACGAGTTCAGCATGGGCCTCACGTGGGAGCGATTTCGCGACAGCAGCCTGCATCAGCATGCCATTGCCAAGGCATTGGAAAATATCGGTGAAGCGGCGGGCAAGGTCAGTGAGGAATACCGGGAAGGCCACCAGGAGATTCCCTGGCGAAAGATCACAGGCCTGCGACATCGGATCGCCCATGACTACCTCCGGCTGGATATTCTGCGGGTGTGGGAGATTGCGACCACGGATGTTCCGGCCTTGATCGCCGTGCTCGAACCGCTGGTTCCCCCGGAGGAGGATGTCTGATGGCCCGCACCACCATTGACCGGTTGATCATCAACTCACCTTACGAGCAACCGGCGCGGCACTGGCGCTACGAACGTGAAACGCGCAGCTTCGATCTGGCCGAGGGGCGGCGTCCGGCCGGGTACGTGGTGGCCTCGGGGGACTCCAAGGCCTTCGACGATCCGGGCATCTTCGTGGAGATTCCGCTGGTGAATCAAATCCGCCCGCGCGTGGCGGCGTGGCGGGCGATGGGGTATCCGGGCGTGACCAGCATCACCAAGCGGTTGCTGGATCATTGGAACGACCCGGAGGAGTTCGACGTGAGGCGGTTCTTCTTCTGCCAGTTGGAGGCGGTTGAGACGCTGATCTGGCTGGCCGAGGCCCCGGCGGCGGAGCGGGTGGGCATCGAGATTCCCGGTGACGGTGGCGCGTTTGTGCGGCAGTGCTGCAAGATGGCGACCGGTTCGGGCAAGACCATCGTCATGGCGATGGTAATCGCCTGGCAGGTGCTCAACAAGGTGGCCAGTGCGCAAGATGCGCGGTTTTCCAAGAATGTGTTGGTCATTGCGCCGGGGCTGACGGTCAAAAGCCGTCTGGCGGTGCTGGAACCGGCGGGGACGGACAACTATTTCGAGGCGTTCAACATCGTGCCGTCGGCGCTGCTGGACGGTCTGCGCCAGGGCAAGGTGCTGATCCGCAACTGGCATGCGCTGGCCTGGGACAGCGCCGAGCAGATCAAGAAGCGGCGCAGCGTGGACAAGCGCGGCGTCAAAAGCGACGAGGCCTACACCCGCGAGGTGCTGGGCGAGATGGCGAGCGCCCGTAACCTGTTGGTGATCAATGACGAGGCGCACCATGCCTGGCGGGTGAACTGGGAGGCGGAGGGCAAATATTTACGCACCCGCGACCTGAAGGACAGCGCCGCGGAAGCGACCGTCTGGATCGGCGGACTGGACCGGTTACAGCGGTCGCGGTCCATTCTGACCTGCTACGATTTTTCCGCTACACCATTTACCCCGTCGGGCAAGAAGAGCAGCGAAGAGGCATTGTTCGGCTGGATCGTCAGCGATTTCGGGCTGAACGACGCCATCGAATCGGGACTGGTGAAGACCCCGCGCGTGGTGGTGCGCGACGATGCCGTGCCGGACGCCAGGACCTACAAGCCGCGCCTCTACCACATCTACAACGACCCGGATGTGAAAGACGACCTGAACCGGCGGGCGCAGCCGGAAGAGCCGTTGCCCGACCTGGTGCTGAACGCCTACAATCTGCTGGGCTATGACTGGCGGGAAGCGTGGAAGGCGTGGGACAAGGCGGGATTGCCTACGCCGCCGGTCATGATCACCGTGGCGAACCGCACCGAGACGGCGGCGCGGGTTAAACATGCCTTTGACTCGCGGCGGGTTCATATTGACGAATTGTGCGATCCCGACCGGGTGCTGCACATTGACTCGAAGGTGCTGGATCAGGCGGAGGCTCAGGAGGATACCGCCGAGCTGGAGGTGACGGGCGAGGAAAGCGACGACGAAAACGGGAATGAGGTTCCGGTCAAACCTAAGTTGACCAAGGCCGAACAGGCGGAGCTTTTGCGTCGCACCGTGGACACGGTGGGCAAGGCGGGGAAGCCGGGCGAGCACATTCAGAAGGTGATCTCCGTGGGTATGCTCTCCGAAGGCTGGGACGCCAAGACCGTAACCCATATCATGGGGCTGCGGGCGTTTTCTTCGCAACTGCTGTGCGAGCAGGTGGTCGGACGGGGCTTGCGCCGCACCTCCTACGAGTTGAACCCGGAAACCGGACTGTTTGATCCTGAGTATGTGAACATCTTCGGCGTTCCGTTCACCTTCCTGCCCCACGAAGACCCGGGCGAAGTAGTCGAAAAGAAGAATGACACCAAGGTGGGCGTTCATGCAGACCCATCAAAGGCTGATTATGCGATCCGCTGGCCGAACGTGGTGCGCATTGACCGGGTATTCCAGCCTGCCTTGACACTCGATTGGGAACGAGTACGCCCGTTGGGGCTGGATGCCGCCCGGACTGCGCAGGTGGCGGAACTGGCGCCGATATTGGAAGGCAAGCCGGATGTTACCAGGGTCAGCCGTATCGAATTGGAGCGGCTGGCGCGCGAGTTCCGCATGCAGCGGATCATTTTTGAGACGGCGCGGGATGTGTTCGATCAGATGAAGCACACCTGGCAGGGAAGCCGCGAAGTGCTGCTGGCGCAGCTAGTCAGGATCGTCGAGCAATTCATCGCCGCTAACCGGATCAACATCTCTCCGCCGCTCTTCTATCAGGACGAGTTGCGGCGCAGGCTGATCATCATCCTGAACATGTCGCGCGTGGTGCAGCATGTGTGGGAGGCGATTCGACAGGAGAACACCGAGCGACTGACGCCGGTGTTCGACCGCGATCATCCGATACGGGCGACCGGCGACATGCGGCCGTGGCATACCGGAAAACCATGTGAGCGGACGCGAAAATCACATATCAATGTCTGCGTGTATGACAGCACCTGGGAGGCTTCCGATGCCTTTGTGCTGGAGAACACGGACGCGGTGGCTGCCTGGGTCAAGAACGATCATCTGGCCTTCGAGATACTCTACGTCTATCGCGGTGTTGTTCGGAAATACAGACCGGACTTCCTGATCCGCATGAGAAACGGTGACATGATAGTCCTTGAAACGAAAGGTAAGGAGACCGAACAGGACAAGGTGAAACGCCGCTATCTTGACGAATGGACGCAGGCCGTGAATACGCACGGAGGCTTCGGGCAATGGCACGCTGCGGTTGTCCAGAACCCCGGCGAGATTCGGGATGTGCTGATGGTATATGAAACGAACAAAAAAACAGGTGTAATCTGGTAGCTGTGGGAATCTCTCCCCCAGCTCCCACACCACCGGGCACGCAGTTCGCACGAGGCGGTTCCCAGAGGCTACCGAACCGTGGCTGGTAATGGATGATTACCCAGAGATTTTTGAGGCACTTGCGCCTCATAAGATCATGCCCATGCCGGGCGTACACAAGGCTCTTGCTCCCGAACTCGTACCTCGGCGGGAGAAGCGCACCTTGTGTGAAAATCATATATTGACCTTACGTTCGCTATGACGTACGCTTACAACAGGAGGTACCATTATGAATATAATTAATGCAACAGAAGCAAGGTCTAAACTTTATAGATTGATTGACGAAACAGCAGAAACCCATGAACCTATTGTTATTACAGGGAAGAGAAAAAATGCTGTGTTACTTTCAGAAGAAGATTGGAATGCAATTTCTGAAACAATATACTTACTCTCTATTCCTGGAATGAGAGAATCAATACGAGAAGGATTAGAAGAAAATATTTCCGATTGTTCAAAGGAGCTTGATTGGTGAGTTGGGAATTGGTATTTACAAAAAAAACTCAAAAAGATGCAAAAAAACTCTCTTCTGCTGGTCTAAAGAACAAGACAAAAAAACTTTTGGAAATACTCAAAGAAAATCCTTTCCAAAATCCTCCCCCATACGAAAAATTGGTGGGTGATTTGCGAGGGGTATATTCTCGTAGAATAACTATTCAACATAGACTGGTTTACCAAGTTTATGACAATGAAAAGATCGTCAAAGTTATAAGACTTTGGACCCACTATGAATAAAAAATTACACAACCAGTCGTTCGATCTAATCTGAGTTGCACTTCGCGGCCTTAGTGAACCGCCAGTAATGCTTCCACCACCTCTTGAAATCCGGCGGCGCTGCGCTTTCTGGTTACCCAGGCCGGTGGCGTGTCCATAACGAAATCGGCGACATTGGCAACGCCCACCGATTGGGGAAACAAGTCGAACATCGGCGCGTCGTTGGGCGAATCGCCCACAAACACTACCTTCTCGGCCTCTTTTTCAGCATCGATGCCGCACACTTCACGCAGACAGCGTATGCTCATCCCACGTTTATCGTAGGAACCGAACCAGCCGTTGACGTGGATCGAGCTGAGCTTGGCGGTTGCCCCCGCCGCCTTAAATAGTGCGACAATCTCATCGATGTGGTCGGCACTGAGTGGGGCGACATCCTCACAAACGTCAATGGCAAGATCGGCAATCCGATAGTCCTGATCGGAGGCGATGGCTGCTTCCGGCACTGCCGCAAGGATCGTGGTTCTCAGTTCATCCAGGCGCAGACGATCAGCGATACGCTGCTCTCGGGAGCGGGCAAAGACTCGATTCACCCGGCGTTTGTTTTCGTCGTAGGAAAAGTAAAATGCCCCGTTTTCACCCACCACCGCTGCCACCGGCCACATCCGGGCCATGTGATCGCACCAGCCGGCCGGCCGGCCGGTTACCGGAATAACGTCGATACCCACGGCGGCAAGGCGCTCCATACCGGTGATGCTGGCGCCGGGCAGTCTGCCGGCGGTGGTTATGGTGTCGTCAATATCGGTCAGCAGGCAGGTAATGCGCTGCCGGGCTGCCCGTGGAAATTGCGCCAGTGGCTGCATGGTGTTTTATGTGAGTGCGTCCGTGGAGAAAATATGCCCGCGGTAAGATTTGGTTCGTGCCTTAATCTTGATGATTTCGTAAAAACCCCTATGCGCGTCATTCCGGAATTAACCCAACATCCATAATTAATTGAAATCACTGGATTCCCGCTGAAGCCTGCCCTTGAGTGTTGTTATCGAGGGCGGGAATAACGGTATCAAGCAATTTTGAGGTTTTTACGAAATCATCAATCTTGAACAAACATTCTCATTTTTCAAGGCTCCCTTATGCTCCTTGATCGGCTGTTTTCAGCAGGGTTGCGAGGTGGACGACGGGGATGTTCGACCGGCTTGCGGCGGCGGCCATTTTAAGCTGCATAATACAGCCTGAGCAGTTGGTGGTGATGATATCCGGGTTGAGCGCCACGATCTTTTCCATAAGATCGTCACGAATGGAGGCGGCCAGCTCCGGCGCACCCACGTGAAACAAGCCGCCCTGGCCACAGCATTGTGGGCCACCGGGCAGCTCCAGCAGGGTTGCCCCGGCGTTACGCAACAGTGTTCGCGGCTCGTCGGTGACGGAGACGGCAAAACGCATGTGGCAGGGATCGTGATAAAAGATGGTTTGTCCTTCCAGGGTCTTGTCGGGTGTGGTTTCAGATTCGCGCTGTATTTCCTCCACAAACCGGCTGATTTCCACAAAGCGCTCAGCCACCAGGGTTGCCCGCAGGCGCCACGGGTCATCTTCGGCAAACTGATCAGCCATTTCGATGAGTTGCGCATAGCAGGAACCGCACGAGACTAGAATCGGCCCCTCCCCCGCTTCAAGTATCCTGATGTTTTGTCGGGCGGCCCGGCGTGCCGCGTCCTTATCACCACTGGCGCCCATCGCCAGACCGCAGCAGGCAAGCCCGTCGGGGACGGTGAGGCGGTAGCCGTAGGTGTCCAGCAGCTCCACCACCGAGCGGCTGATTTCTGGATAGAGATAGGTGGCCGCACAGCCGGGAAAATAGTAAATCTGGGTAGCATCGGTTGACCGGGCCGGCCGGGGCAGGGTTACGTTTTTATCGGCTCCCTCAGGTTGATCTTCGGCAAACATGGCCAGCCGCAGTCGCAGTCCGCTGTCTATCGGGAGCCTATCAAAGAGCAGACGGGCCGCCTGCTTGCCGAGCACCCGGGCGGCGCCCAGCAGGTATGGCCGGTTCAGGGCCTGTCTGGCGAGAAATTTCTGATAGCCGTGCTCGCCATAGAAGGCCGAAAAATCCTGCCGGGCCTGTTGCACATCGTCGGTAATATCAAGATGGCGCGGGCACACCGAAGCGCAGGCGCCGCAGAGCAGACATTTTGAGAAAATATCTTCCACCACCGGGCTTGGTGTATCGTCACCATACACTTCCTTGAGATGACGCTTGCCACGGGCGCTGTAGGCCTCGTTGCCGCTGACCTTGTAGACCGGGCAGACGGCGGTGCAGGCGCCGCATTTGGCACACTGGCTAAGCGGATCGACGGCTGTGGGGGTGGTGGTTGCCATCACTTGTCCCATAGCAGATAAGCCTTGATAAACGGGTCGATGGCGCCGTCCAGCACCGCGTCGACGTTGCCGATTTCATGCTCGGTACGGTGATCTTTTACCAGCCGATACGGCTGCAGCACGTAAGATCTGATCTGCGAGCCCCAGCCGATCTCTTTTTTTTCACCCAGCAGGCTCTGCTGCTGCTCGTCCTTCTTTTTTTTCTCTTCTTCGTAGAGCTGGGCGGCCAGCATCTTCATGGCCATATCCTTGTTGCGGTGCTGGGAGCGCTCGTTCTGGCACTGGACCACGATGCCGGTGGGCAGATGGGTGATGCGGATGGCCGAATCGGTCTTGTTGACGTGCTGGCCGCCCGCGCCGCTGGCCCGATAGGTGTCGATACGCAGATCCTTATCGCTGATGTCCACACTGATCGAGTCATCCAGCTCCGGCAGTACCATCACCGAGGCAAAGGATGTGTGGCGGCGGCCGCTGGCGTCAAAAGGAGAAATCCGCACCAGCCGATGGATACCCACCTCGGAACGCAGATAACCAAAGGCGTGGCGCCCCTCCACGAACACCGATACCGATTTCACCCCGGCCTCGTCGCCAGGCAGCAGATCGAGAATAGAGGTCTTGAAGGATTTGTTTTCAGCCCAGCGCAGATACAGGCGCAGCAGCATATCCACCCAGTCCTGCGCCTCGGTGCCGCCGGCTCCGGCATGGATGGTGAGAATTGCGTTGTTGGCGTCATGTTCGCCGCTGAACATGCACTCCAGCTCGGTCTGCTCAAGCTCGCGGGCTATTTCCACGAGGTTGGCGGCAACCTCCTGCTCCGCTTCGGCGTCATGCTCCTCAACCGCCATCTGCAGGAGCAAACTCGCCTCTTCGATCTGGTTCCAGGAGTGTTCCCAGCTGTTCACCACCTCTTGGGCGGCGCCCAGCTGTTTCTTCACTTTCTGGGCACTATCGGTGTCGTTCCAGAAATCCGGGGCCAGGACCTGACGTTCGAGGATGGCTATCTGCTCTTTTTGGGCATCCAGGTCAAAGATGCTCCTTGAGCGCCAGCATGCGGGTTTTCATGTCGTTGAGCTGCTCGAAACACAACGCTGAACTGGATTGTTCCGCCATAGTGATTCACCGTTTCTCTATTTTTGAAATTTGAGGAAACCTTCAATGATGACTTTGTAAAAACCTCAAAATTGCTTGCTACCGTCATTCCCGCCCTCGATAACAACACTCAAGGGCAGGCTTCAGCGGGAATCCAGTGATTTCAATTTATCATGGTTGTCGGGTCAATTCCGGTATGACGGGCATATGGGTTTTTACGAAAGCATCTTGAATGAGTCTATCCAAAATGCACGTATTAATTTGCTGTTTTATAATGCCGACCGGTGCGTCTGGCAATGGCGATGAGGACAAGACTCACCAGGGCAACCAGGGCACATGCCGGGGCGAACAGATAGCCGCCCCTAACGAAAACGGTGCGCTCGATCATCAGCGGCGCCGGGGCCGAATCCGCCCAGTCCACAAAGATATCGGACTGGCGAACGATGAGTCCCAGCGGGTTGACCACCCCGGAAATCCCGGTATTGGCGGCGCGTACAAGGGTACGCCTGGTCTCCACGGCGCGCAGCACACTCATCGCCCAGCTCTGATGCGGGGCGCTGGATCTGCCGTACCAGGCGTCGTTGGTGATATTCACCAGCATATTGGCGCCCTGGTTGACCCAGGCGCGGCCGATCTCGGGGAAGATCGATTCAAAACAGATGAGCACCCCCGCCTTGATTTCTCCCGCCACCAGCGGGGCTTCTACAACACCGGGACTGAAGTTGCCGGCCGCCTCCACCAGCGGCTGCAGGAACCACAGATAGCGCTGCAGCGGCACATACTCTCCGAAGGGCACCAGGTGGCTCTTATAATAGCTGTGGGTAATCTCACCGGTAGGTGCAATCAGAAGCGCCGCGTTATAATACTTTCGATCCTCGGCGTCACCTTGTGCGTCTCTCTCTACCCAGGGCGCTCCGGTAAGCACAAACCGGCCCGAGTCGCGGGCAAAGTGGGCTACCGGTATAAAAAGCTCATCATGGGTGGGGAAAAAAGGCAGGGCGGTCTCCGGCCAGACGATGAGGCCGGGATTATCATTGGCCTGTAGCCGCTCACTCATGGTGAGATATTTCAGCACCGCATCGTAGCTTTGCCCCGCCGACCATTTAATTTCCTGCGCGACATTGCCCTGAACGATCGAAACGGTGGGCGCCGGCGCGGTGATAACACGAGGCGCCAGCTCATCCCAGCGCAACGAGCCATAGCCGGCCACCACAGCGATGGCCACCGTACCCGTCACCAGCCCGGTTATCCGCGTTTTTTTGATGAAATCCGGGTGAAGCCAGGAAAACACCACCCCATTGATGAGCAGCACCAGATAGGTGAGCCCATGGTGGCCAACCAGATCGGCGACCTGCAGCAACTGCGGCACCTGCCACAACCCATAGCCCAGATCAAGCCAGGGAAAGCCGCTGAACAGCCAGCCGCGCACCCAGTCCAGCCCTACCCACAAAGCCGGAAAGACCATCAGCCAGATGAAAAACCCACCCCGTAAAAGAATGGCGAAACCCGCCGAGAAAATTGCCAGATAGCCGGCCATATAGATAACCAGCAAGGCCTGGGCGCCGATGGCGAGAATCCACGGCAACCCGCCGAAACGGACCAGCACCGGACTGATCCAGTACAACAGGCACGCCTGGAAAAGTATCCCACAGAGCAGGCCGCGCCAGGCCGCCGCACGCGGTGACGGGGAACCGTGCAGCAGAAAAAACAGCGGCACCAGACAGATCAAAAGCAGCGGCCAGAAAGCAATCGTGTCCGGCAAGGCCAGCCACGCCAGCACCGGCGTTAGAACATAGCAAAGCGTCAGCAGTGTGGGCCGAAGCACTGCCATTAGCTATCGGCGCCGACCGTATCCCGGATTATCTTCACCTTTTTGATGCGCCGTTTTCCGGCCACCTGCACAACAAGGGTGTGTCCATCGACCTCGACCCTGTCGCCCTCCGCACCGAGCCGCCCCAGTTGGTGAATGACATAGCCGCCGATGGATTCATACGGCCCTTCCGGAAACATCATACCGAGCCGCTCTTCGACATCCTCGATATCCACCTTGCCGCTGACGAGAGCGGCCTGCTCATCGATTTCTTCAAAATCATCCTCACCGTCGATATCATATTCATCTTCGATCTCGCCGACGATCTCCTCGAGGATGTCCTCCAGGGTGATCAACCCGCGCACCGCGCCGAATTCATCCATGACGATGGCCATGTGGCTTTTCTGCTTCTGAAACTCGAGCAGCAGATCGACAATCGGCTTGTTCTCGGGAACGAAGGTCGGCGTCATTAAGAATTTTTCAAGATCACTACTGCCGTTTGCCCCCATGGCGCACATGCGCAGCAAATCCCTGGCGTGGATAATGCCGATGATTCGGTCGCTGCGTTCGCGATAGATGGGAAACCTGGTGTAACCCTCTTCAATGACCCCCTTGATAATCTCGCTGACCGGGGCGGAGGCCTCGAAGCTGCAGATCTCGGAAACCGGTGTCATTACCTCGGAGGTAAGGGTGTCACGGAAGTCGAAGATAGACGAGATCATCTTCTCTTCCAGGGGGGTGATCAACCCATGTTCTTCCCCCTCTTCGAGAAGCTCCTGAATCTCGTGTTCAAGGGCCTCGGTGGTCTCGGGAGCACGGCCAAACGGGATCAATTCCCGCAAACGCCTGAAAATTGATGGGGAGTTGGTCGATTCGGGTTCAGGGTCAGCGTCTTTTTCGCTGCTCATGGCACGATGACAAAAATGTGTAAAATGAGATTGGAGTGATTCAGGTAAACCGCCGCAATTAGCTAAGCCTTGATTTAGATACGATTGCGGTGAAAGTCAAGCACCGATGCAACCCGGACAGCTCATCACCGGATGCCGTGATTTCCATTTTGCTTGGCTTTACATCCTCGAACCATTATACTGAGGGTTTTCGTTGAACCAAATCGACCATTTTGTTGCGTGGTCCGCGGTTCATCGTATCGCACATTAAATTTTTGTTAAATTCTGCAAGAGGCGGTAGTGGAAGGTAAGGTGCTCATTGCCAATCGTGGCGAAATCGCCCTGCGCATCATGGGGGCATGTGAAGAGTTGGAACTTGAGTATGTGGTGGTCTATACCGATGCGGATGTTGATTCCGAGCATGTCCAGCGCAACCAGAGATCCGGCCCCGACCAGAACGCCTGGCGGATTTCCAGCTACACCGAACCCAACGACATCTTCGCCGTTGCCGATCATACCGGCTGCACCGCCATTCATCCCGGTTACGGGTTTTTCTCGGAGGATTACCGGTTTGCCCGCCGGGTGGTAAGCCGCTCGCGGCCGCTGAGTTTTATCGGCCCCAACTGGCAGGTGATCAAGGATCTGGGCGATAAAATCAACACCAAGCGGGTGGCCAACCAGCTCAAGATCCCCACCATTCCCGGCACCGATGGCCCGATCTACAACGAGATGGAGGCCGAAGAGTTCGCCTTCCACCTGCTTGAGCAGCAGAGACAATCAGGCGTCGAGAACCCCTCTATTTTAATCAAGGCCGCCGCCGGCGGCGGCGGCATGGGCATTGAAGAGGTCTTCGAGATCGAGCCGTTTCGTCGCTCCTACCGGCAGTTGCAAAACTATGCGAAACGACAGTTTGGCGACGGCGGCGTACTTATCGAGCAGTGCCTGCGCGACTATAATCACCTGGAAGTCCAGCTTCTCTGCTCCCATTATGGCGAGCGGGTTCATTTCAGCTCGCGTAACTGCACTATCCAGTCCACCGGCAGACAGAAGCGGGTGGAGGCGGCGCCGGGATTTCATCGCTCCTGTTTTTCCTATGATTTTGACGAGCAGAAGGTGCTGGATCAGATCGTATCCTACTCGCTCAAGCTGGCCGAAGCGGTAAATTATGACAATATCGGCACCTGGGAATGGATTGTGGATCGCTCGGGCCAACCGTATCTGCTGGAGGTAAACACCCGCATTCAGGTTGAAAACGATATCTCCGCCCGGATCAGCTACCACAACAATCGCCAGTTCAATCTCATTAGAGAGCAGATCCGTCTGGGTTTGGGCGAGCGTCTCGGCTTTGCCCAGAAAGACATCACCTTCAAAGGCGCCGCCATCGAACTGCGCATCGTCGCCGAAGATACCAAACGCGGTTTTGCCCCGTGGATTGGAACCATCGACACCTTCTCCCTGCCCTCCTACGACTGGTCCGCGGTCTACACCCATGTGCCGACGGATCGGCCCTACTCCATCCCCAGCGATTTCGATCCCAATCTGGCGCTGGCGCTGGTCTGGGCCGATACCATGGATGAGGCAAAAAATCGGGCCGCCCATTTTATCGATGAGACCACCATCAGAGGCACCGATTCAAAAGGTGAACCGATTATCACCAACGTCGCGTACCTCAAGGAAAATCTCCACCGGCTACTGCAGTTTTAGCCTCTGTCGATATGAAAGAACAACTCCAGCA
Source organism: Desulfofustis sp. PB-SRB1 (assembly GCA_016722945.1). Classification (GTDB taxonomy): domain Bacteria; phylum Desulfobacterota; class Desulfobulbia; order Desulfobulbales; family Desulfocapsaceae; genus PB-SRB1. The sequence goes on from JAEQMT010000038.1 coordinate 206,150, forward strand.
ACTGCATCAGCTCGAGACCCGTCTCGACTATCTGCTGCAGATTAAACAAACGCCCAACTGGGGGAACCTGGCCGGTTTTCAGGCCGGTTGTCAGCAGTTGCGCAGAGATATCTATGAATACTCCGAGCACGAGATAGATGGGGAGATCCGCAGTCTCGATGAGTCCATCAGCTTTCTCGAAGAGCGGGCCGAGGAACAGCTTACCCCCATGGAGCGGGTGCGCATTGTTCGCTCCATTCAGCGCTTCAGTCTGCGTGATATCCTGGAAAACTGTTACGACGACTACACCGAACTGGGCGGCGAAGACGATGCCAATATCGATCCGGCGATGATCTGCGCCAAGGCAACCCTGACCAGGCGGGGTAAGAAGAAATCGTATGTCGCCACCGTCATGGTGATCGGCCAGGAATCGGGCCACGGCGAGGAGTTTCGCAACGGTGGATCATGCCGTCCGGAGGGCAACGAGAAGGCTCTGCGCTACATGAAAGTTGCCGAAACCGAACACATCCCCATTCACTTTTACGTCTTTACCCCCGGCTCCTACCCGGTGGAGGAATATCCCGGCGCCGCCCAGCAGATTGCCCGTAATCTTTACGCCATGACCAAGCTGCGGGTGCCGATGGTCTCGTTCATTTCGGAGGGCGGCTCAGGCGGGGCCGAGGCGATCGGCTTGAGCGATTATCGGATGATGGCCAGCCACGGCTACTACTCGGTGATTTCACCGGAAGGCGCGGCCGCCATCGAGGGCCGGATCAGGGAAGGAGGCAAGGTGCCCCGCGAGCTGGTGGAATCATGCGCCCACCGCATGCGTCTCACCGCCCTTGACAACCTCAACCACGGTACCATCGACCGGATTGTCCAGGAACCGCCGCTGGGAGCACGGCGCGATGATTTCTCCTTTTTCGCGACCCTGCGCAAAGAGATGATCAACGCCACCGATCTGATTGTGCTCTCCACCAAGAGTTTCAAGCTTTTTCGCAGCCATGCCATGGTTGCCGGTGAGGCCCAGAAGAATCAACCCGAAACAGCCGACAAGATCGTTTGGGACCTGAGCAATGAGGAAACCAACAGACTGCTCCAGAACCGCTCGAAAAAATACCTGGCCATGGCCGCCCATGGGTATATCGGCCAACCTGAAAGCCAGCAGAGCGTCGCCACCCAGACAAAAACCCAGGCCGAGCATCTCTACTACACCCTGCGTTACGACGTTCTGAAAAACCATAAGAAACAATTAAGCAAGGTACTCAACGACGTCTCAGCCGAGGGTTCGGCCCTGGTGAGAACACTTACCTCGCCGCTGCAGTCGATCATCAAATTCCTCACCCCGGAGGCTGAATACAACACCCCGCGGCTGCTCACCTATACCGGTAACGGCACGTCCGCCAACCAGCGCGTCGATGTTCTGGAGATAAGCGACACCTATACCAGCCCCATGGCCAATGAAGATCGCACCGTATCGTGTCCCAATGCCGAGCGCCATGGCTGCAAAGATCTCTGGGTGCCCGATCTGTACGGTGAATTCGGCGGCGCCTGCGAGACCTGCGGACATCATTTTCCTCTGGAATATCAGTGGTATCTGCAAAATGTCTTTGATCCCGGCTCGATTGAGTTTTTCAACGACCATATCGAGGCAAGAAATCCACTGAGCTACAGCGGGTTTTCCGAGCGCCTCGAGGCGGCCAAACAAAAAACCGGTCGAAAAAGCAGCAATATCACCTTTACCGGCAGCATTGACGGCATCAACATCGTGGCCGCCGTGCTCTACTCCGATTTTCGCAACGGCACGGTGGGCTCAGCCGAAGGAGAAAAATTCGTTCAGGCGTGCAAGCTTGCCCAGCGTAAAAAACGTCCGCTGCTTGCCTATGTCCACACCACCGGCGGCATCCGCATCCAGGAGGGAACCCTGGGCGTGGTGCAGATGCCCAAGTGTACCATGGCGGTGCGGGAATATATCGACTCCGGCGGCCTCTACATCGTGGTGTATGACAACAACTCCTACGCCGGCCCGGTGGCCTCGTTTTTAGGATGTTCGCCCTATCAGTTCGCCATCCGCTCGTCACGGATCGGCTTTGCCGGGCCCCGGGTCATCCGCGAAACCACCGGCATCAACATCGCGCCGAATTACCACTCGGCCCGTAATGCCCTGAGGCGCGGACATATTCAGGGGATCTGGGATCGCCGCGATTTTCGCCGCAACCTGCACAAATCCCTGCTTACCATGGGAAGCTCAAGCCTCTACTACCATTGAGATGATGTATTGCCTTTCCCAGTTGGTGCGCCGTCTTCGCGGCTGCTTGATTGGTGGCGCCGCCATCCTGCTGGCGATGACGGTGACCGGCTGTCAATCGCCCCCGGAACCACTGCCGATTCTCAACACCCCGGATATTCCCTATTCATTTTTTGACCAGACCGGTGCATCGGCCTCGGTGAAGGAGCTGCGGGGCACCGTATATGTAACCGATTTCTTTTTTACCTCGTGCCCCACCATCTGTCCTATCATGAAAACCCAGATGGTGCGCATATACGAAGCATTCACGGACGATGACGATATCGTGCTCTTTTCCCACACTGTGGACCCCACCCATGACACGGTGGAGGTGCTGGCGGCCTATGGTGAGAGGTTAGGAATATCTGCTGAGCGCTGGCGTCTGGTTACCGGCGTAAAGGATGAGATTTACGATACCGCCAGACGTTTTGGCCTCGGCGTACGCGAAGACGAACAGGCGCCGGGGGGCTATATCCATTCCGGCTCTTTTGTTTTGGTGGACCGACTCGGCAGAATTCGCGGCTATTACCGCGGCACCGAGCAGGAGGCGGTGGACCGATTGATCGCCGACATCCGTCGCCTGCTCGATGAACCGGCCTAAGGCGACACCTGCCAGAGCCGCGGCACTTCTGGTGGCCGCTCTGCTGCTGAGCAGTTGCGACAATCCGGCAAATGAGGCCGGGGCCGCCTTGTACCGTGAGCATTGCCAGGCCTGTCACGGGGCCGACGGCCAGGGATTCAAAAACCTCTATCCGCCGCTTGCGGGCAGCGGCTATCTGCGCGGTGCGCCGGGTGAGTTGATTTGTCTGATTACCAACGGAGTGCGCGGCGATATCATCACTGCTGACGGTGACTATAATGTATTGATGCCCGCCATTACCCGCCTGGACGACGCTCAGTTGAGCGATCTGGTCGGCTATCTTTCTGACCGGTGGGCGGTGGCCGACAACACAAGCAATCCACTGTCGCCCGCGGCGGTGGCGGCGTTTCGTAAGGCATGCGTACCCTGACCCGGCCGGGCCGAATCTGGGCGGCAGCCCTTTGTCTGCTCATGATCCTTGGTGCAGCGGGGTGCGAAAGCAGGCTGGAACAAGAGAACAGAGCCCTGCACAAGCAGGTCAATGAGGTGCATGACGAGGCCATGGCGAAAAGCGGCGAACTCTATGATCTGCGTATCCGGCTGAGGGGTCGGCTGGAACATAGCCCACCGGAGCAGCAACGCGCCATCACCGAGGTGTTGGTCGAGCTGGAAAACGCCGATGAGGCGATGTTTGACTGGATGAGAACCTACCAGCCACTTGCGGTAGACGACTCGATTGCCGCCGATACCGACTATCGCCGCACGGAATTGGCAAAAATCGCCGCCATAGGAGATGATACCGAAGCGGTTATTGCCCGTGCCGAATCGCTGTTGGCGCAAATTTCCGGCAAAGCACCGATGACCAATCACCACACACCAGAGGATAATTAAATGTCCAGTCAGTTCGGCACCATCTATCGTATTGCCACCTTCGGCGAATCACATTGCAAGGCGGTGGGCGTTGTCATCGACGGCTGCCCGCCCGGCATTCCCCTGGTCGAGAGCGATATCCAGGCACAGCTTGACCGGCGACGCCCCGGTCAGTCAGCACTTACCACTGACCGAAAGGAACAGGATTCGGTCACCATTCTCTCCGGCACCGAAAACGGCATTACCCTGGGCAGCCCCATCGGCCTCATGGTAAACAACCGTGATCAGCGCCCCGGCGACTATCAGGCCATGAGCGACATCCCGCGTCCGTCCCATGCCGACTATACCTACATGGCCAAATACGGCATCAAGGCGGCCTCCGGCGGCGGCCGCTCAAGCGCCCGTGAGACCATCGGCACGGTTGCCTCCGGCGCGGTGGCCGACAAGATCCTGCGGCAGCGCTACGGTATCGAGATTGTTGCCTGGGTGAGCGCGGTGGGAAACTACCAGGCCGGCGCGGTGGACCCCGAGATCATCACCAGAGAGATGGTGGATGGCAACGATATCCGCTGCCCCGATGAACAGGTAATCGACGATATGCGTGAACTGGTAAGCTCGCTCAAGGAGGCGGGCGACTCCACCGGCGGCGTGGTCTCCTGTGTTGCCCGCGGTGTGCCGCCCGGCATTGGCGAGCCGGTGTATGAAAAACTCGAGGCCAAACTGGCCCAGGCGATGCTCGCCATTCCGGCCACCAAGGGGTTTGAAATCGGCTCCGGTTTTGCCGGCGCCACCATGCGCGGCTCCGCCCACAACGACCCATTTGCCCATAAAAACGGAAGGATGGGAACGCTGACCAACAACTCGGGCGGTATTCAGGGCGGCATTGCAAATGGCGAGCCGATCCTCTTTCGGGTTGCCTTCAAACCGCCGGCGACCATCGCCCATCCCCAGCAGACCGTAACCTACCAGGGTGATGAGGTGGTACTCGAAGCTCGGGGCCGCCACGACCCGTGCGTGGTGCCGCGGGCAGTGCCGATCGTCGAATCGATGGCGGCCCTGGTAATCATCGACATGATTATGCGCCAAGAAGCACGCCGCGCACTCAGCCCGCTACCTAGCCAGAGTTAATGGGGGTCAGGTCTTTTATTTTGGTGTTTTTGCCGACTTGGTGACTTGCTGGTACATGTTGAGAAAAAACACCAAAATAAAAGACCTGACCCCATACCTCCTAATCCACACTATTTGAAGATGGAAGAGAAAACTCTTGTGAGCAGGCTGGTCGGGGGGGGCGCGTGGTCTTTCTCTTCTAAATTGCTCACCGGTTTTCTTACTATCGCCCTCACAGGGTATATTGCCAAGCATCTGCCGCCGGAAGAAGTGGGTATCTTCTTTTTCTCGTTCAGCGTGGTTGCCATACTGTCTCTTTTTGCACGATTAGGACTGGATCAGCTTGCTATTAAACTCATCGGAGAAGCGCTCGTACAAAAAGACAGGCAAAGAATAACGTCCATTACACTTAAATCCATCGCCCATGTCTTGACAGTATCACTGGTGCTCTCCTTGGTGCTTGCATCAATGGTTGAGCACCTCGCTGTTTTCGATGGTATCGCCCACGCACGGCTTAAGCTACTCATTGCGCTCTGGCTTCCTGTTTTTGCCTTGCAGCTTCTCTTTGCCGAGATATTTCGAGCTTTTCACAATATAAAGCTGGCCAGCATCTACTCAGGAGGTACTGCGTTCGGAGGGTTCCTGGGCAGTCTTTCTATCCCTATGATTTTTGCGGCACTATATATATTAGGCTTTCCTCTCTCGCTCTCTATTCTTATATCTTCGGTAATTTTTGTGATCTTTATTTCTCTTCTTACCGAGCTGGTCATCATAAGGCGATTACTGCATACACTGGTGTTTGATGGGCCCCAGGAATCATCTGAGAAATTTACCTCAATTGATCTGCTGAAGAATGGATTGCCATTGTTTATTGCGATACTGGCAAGCTACAGTTTGATGCATGTGGACGTAATCATTTTGGGCGTGTATGGAACAAACGACGAGGTTGCAGTATATGCCGCCACTTCACGCATCGCGAAGCTGGCGTTTTTAGTCGTAATGGTAGTAAATGAAGTAGTGGCACCGTTGATAGTCCAGTTCAACACGCAGAACAGAAAATCTCGGCTCGAAGCGGTTATGCGAGGATCGGCAACTTTGGCTACGTACTCCTCACTTATAGTGTCATTTGTGTTCATCTTTTTTGCGGAAAAATTGCTGCAACTGATCTATGGTGACTTTTATACGGCGGGATCAAGCATTCTGGTTATTCTGGGAGTGGGCCTTCTTTTTAGTTCTTTTTTGGGTTCCGGCAGTTATGCGATGAATCTTATGGGGTATGCGAAAGTTAGAATGGTTATTTCGTTTGTAACAACCTTCGTGGCAATTGTGATGTGTGTCTTCGCGGCGCAGCACCTCGGGCCCGAGGCCGTGGCCCTGGTGATAGCGATGGCGTGGGTGGCGCAGAATCTCGCATCAAACATTTTCCTGTATAAAGTCGAGGGGATACGTACCCACGCGTTTTTTGTAGTCAGACGCCGCGAGCTACGTAAATTATTGTAGAGAACTTTGAAAAATGGCTTTTCCATCCACCTTCGGTGTTGTTCAGGAAGTTTTATCCTGACTATATCAGCCAGGCATTCATTAAAACTTCTCTCATGCCTTGAAAAAGAACGAAAATTTTCATTTTCAAGGCTCTTTGTAGTAAAAAATCTGATAAATTTTCAAAGGATCTATAATGGTAAGAATATGGAATTTTTTCCTTGAAAACATAGAAAGATATCGCAAGATTGGTGATGGAGATATCCTAGTTTATACGATGGGAAAAGTCGGGTCAAGTTCGATCTTTAATAATCTAAATAGAGCTTACCAGACTCATAACCTAGACATGGAATCGCCGTCAAAATATTTTGCGTCCCGGTATTCTCGAAGTATTTTAAGACAAAGTGCTGAAATGGCTCGGTGGAAGCTCTTGCACTGGGCCTTTTCACGCCGTACGGTTGATTGCAACAAGAGAAAAATAATTACAATTGTAAGAGATCCGATAGCAAGAAATGTATCTGCATATTTTGAGACTCTCAGCCTCTCTCAGCTTCCAGAAAGAGAATATCTTGAAGACGATTTTTTTGTATTTACGAATCACTTTGTGCCTTTGTTGTGGTTTGACATCGAGTTCAAAAGGAATTTACATGTAGACGTGTACAAACATCCGTTCAACAAATCGGAAGGTTATACGATTATCGATGATTCGAATGTCTCGATTTTGATTATCCAGCTGGAGAAGTTGAATGGGCTTGAACAGGTGATTCAAGAATTTCTCGGTGACCCTACTTTTTGTTTAGGCTCAAAGAGTTCGGCAAACATGTCTCATGATAAATGGTATGCTGACCCATACAAAGAGATGAAAGAAGGCTTGCAGTTGCCGAAACAATACGTGGAACTGATGTACTCATCGACATATACACACCATTTTTACTCTGCCGAGCAGATCTCCGCTTTCGAGAATCGATGGGTTGAGCATGGGACAAGGCAGATATGAGGGAGCCTTGAAAATGAGAATTCCAAGGGCAGGGGGTCAAATCTTTTTCCTTGACACACAACAAGAACTCTCCGGTACGCCCGGTGTAGCGGCTGATTGGCATATCCCACACTCTAGGGTAATAGGGTCAGGGTAATAGAGTCAGGTCTTTTGTTTTGGTGTTTTATCTCAGATTGTACCAGCAAGTTAACAAGTCTACAAAAACACCAAAATAAAAGACCTGACCCCACACTTCCGAAATAATCATAGCGTGGTCGGTGCAGGCGCATTACCGTGAAAGACTTTAACGAGTCTATTTCAGATGGAAGAAGAGCAGTATCACGACTAAACCGCCATGCAAACCCGGATCAGTGAAATTCTCGACCGCCTGTCGCCGCCGGTGGGCCTGTTGCTGCTGCTTATGTCGGTGGCAATCGGTGCCGGTACCGGTTTTGCCGCGGTGGTGTTTATCAAGCTGATTGCCGCCATCCAGAACCTGGGCTACACCGTGTTGCCCGAATTGCTTCCGGTGCTGGGCACATGGGTGTATCTCATCGTTCCGGTGATCGGTGGGTTGCTGGTGGGGCCGCTTATCCTGTTTGCCCAGGAGGCCAAGGGACACGGGGTGCCCGAGGTAATGCAGGCGCTTATCGTGCGCGGCGGCCGCATTCGGGCGCGGGTGGCGGCTGCCAAGATCGTTGCCTCGGCCTTGTGCATCGGCACCGGCGGTTCGGCCGGGCGCGAGGGTCCGATCGTTCAGGTAGGCTCGGCGCTTGGTTCCAGTCTTGGCCAGATTCTCCGTCTCTCGGACGACCGTATCCGTAACCTGGTGGGCTGCGGGGCGGCGGCGGGGATTGCCGCCACCTTCAACGCACCCATCGCCGGGGTGGTGTTTGCCATCGAGGTGTTGATGGGCAACCTGCAGGTGCGCTCGTTCGGCAACGTGGTGATCGCCGCCGTTTCCTCCTCCATCGTCAGCCGCTTGATGCTTGGCGCGGAGCCGGCCTTTTCGGTGCCCATCTACCGGCTGGAATCGCCCACTGAGTTGATTTTCTATCTGCTGCTGGGGATTCTTTCCGCCCTGGTGGGGATCATGTTCATCCGCATGCTGAACCGGGCCGAGATTGTTTTTGACAACTGGTCTTTCCCGCAGATCTACAAACCGGCCATCGGCGCGGTGCTGCTGGGAATTATCGGCATGGGGTTCATGTATTTGCCGGCCGCCCACCATTCGCCGATGCCCTTCATGTACGGCTCCGGTTTCGAATTTATCGAAGAGGTGGTGCAGGGTGGCGGTTCTTTTTATCTGCTGCTCCTACTCGTCTTTCTCAAGCCGCTGGCAACCTCGTTTACCCTGGGCTCCGGCAATTCCGGCGGGGTGTTCGCACCATCACTGTTTATCGGCGCCATGCTTGGCGGCTGTCTCGGCATCCTCTTTGAGCAATACCTCCCCGACATAACCGGCAGCGCCGGCGCCTATGCCCTGGTGGGAATGGCGGCGCTGTTTGCCGCCACCGCGCGGGCGCCGCTCACCGCCATGCTCATCGTCTTTGAAATGAGCAACGATTACCATATGATCCTGCCGCTCATGGTGGCCACGATCACCGCCTCATATTTCGCCCAGTGGCTGCATCCGGAATCTATTTATACCATCAAACTGGCCAAGCGGGGCATTCGTTTTTTTGAGGGCCGGGATATGGATGTGATGCAGGGGGTCAAGGTGGAAGAGGTGATGCGAACCCGTTTTGTGTCGATCAACAAGGATCGTTCGGTGGCCGAACTTATGGCCCTGTTTCAGGAAACAAACCTGCTGGGGTTTCCGGTGGTCACCGGTGAAAACAGTTTGTGGGGTATCATTACCCTGCAGGACGTACATCGTTCGCAGGCGCTTGACTCCTTTAATCCCAGGGAAATGAAGGTGGCTGATCTGGCCACCGAAGGGCCCATCGCGGTCTATCCCGACGAGCCTGTCTGGGTGGCTATTCAAAAGATGTCGCCGCGTGATCTGGCCCGCCTGCCGGTGGTGGCCCGGGATGGTTCCATGCGGCTGGTGGGGATGATCAGCCGCAGCGACGTCCTGCGTGCATACGATGTCGGGGTTGTCCGCAAACAGCGGGGCCGGCTGGAGGATCAGCAGACCACCCTGCGCTCTTCACAGGGTACCGGTTTTGTCGAATTTGTCCTCAACGAGGAGGATCCCTGCTGCTACAGCCAGGTGAAGGATCTTGCCCTGCCGCCCCACGTCAACCTCGTTTCCATCAAGCGGGAGGGCAATATCATCGTGCCTCGCGGCCGTCATCAACTGGAGCCGGGCGATGTCCTCACCATGTTCGGCCGGCTGGAAGAGATGAAAAACCTGAAAAAGGTGCTGAACAGCCGCCCCGCCGCTGCCAGCTGATGTGCAGCGGCGGTTTTTGCGCATTGGCGCCTATTCAGTCGCCGCCTCATAGCCGGCGCCTTTCCAGGCAAAGATCCCGCCCGGGTGACGATAGACGTTGGTATAGCCAAGCTTTACCGCCCACATGGCACCGTTGTGGCTTCTGGTGCATTTGACGAACCCACAGTAGATTACGATTTTTTTGTCCTTGTCGGGACCGAGCATTTCGATAAAATCGGCCTCCGTCTTGCCGTCCGTCTCAGCGGTGCTCCAAGTCTCCATCTCCGGGATGGGAAATAGAAACTGGGTTGCGCCGGGGATATGGTTTTTTCGGTAACTGTCCTCATACGGCATGGTGTCGATGATCACCATTTCCTCGCCACCATCCATCGCCTTTTTCAGCTCTTCGGTGGTAATCACGTCATAGCCGCCGCGCTGCACCTCGCGCACCAGCTTGACTGAGCCTGTTTCGATTTCGACCTCCTGCTCAAACTTGTTGCCGCCAAACAGGGCATGCGCCTGCCCGGCAGCCATGATAAGCGTGAAAGAGGCGACCACAGCCAGCATTGTTCGATACGTCTTCATAGTTATTCTCCTTGGTTATTAGTGGTAAGTCGTTTTCCCCACCACCCGATGGCCAGCACCACGAGCAGCACCAGATCACGGATCAGGGCGGAACGCAGGCCATGTATCGCCTCGCCCTGGGGATCGCCGGGATCAAAACAGCCGCAGTCCACGTCCAGGCCAAGGGCTATGCCGTAGCTCAGTACACCAATAAAGAGCAGCAGCTGAAGCCCGGCCAGAATCATCGCCCAGCGGCGGATGCAGAAGAGTCCGCAGGCGGTGACAAACTCCGCCGCCGGCAGAATGTATGCGGTGGGCATGATCAACCAGAGCGGCACCAATCCATACATGCTGATCACCGCGCCAAACTCGTAGGGTGCGGCAAGTTTGGGCAACGATGCACGCAGAAAAACCACCGCTACCACCCAGCAGCACAGACGAACAACCCAGACTATCTGGGTTTTGGTGGGACGATAGCGGGTCACTAGATTTCCGGTGGCATCATTTGGTAGGGAATAATCCGTAGCCATTGTGCCAATTAACCGTAAGTAGCCTGTGATGTCCAATCGGTAAGTTAGATGTGTTGCTCACGCTCCAATATAATTTATCGATGAACAACTGACCGGCAGCGCCATCCATAAGGTTTCGGCATCAACCATCCATCATATCGCAGGGCATGTTCATCAGGATGTGGGGTGTACCCCCAATCATTGCCAACGAGGTGAGCAACTCAACGAACCACTTCAGGTTTTGGCCGATCAACGGAAGGATGCCGAGAAGACGGGCCAGGCCCAGCCATAAGAGCGGCATGAAGCAAAAACCACGGGTGATGATGCCACCTAATAACTATCCCTCACTATAATGTCGACGCTTCGCGCATCTGCTGGTATGAAGGGAGATAACCGACTATGCTCAGCCAAAACAGAGATCAGATGAAACTACCCTGGCTACGCTTCACACATAATACATGGGTTCAGTTGTCCTTTCTGCTCCTTCTGGGGCTTTGTTTTTCTGCCCTCATCATGGCGCCGGCGCTGCTCCAGGCCGAGCAAGAAAGCGATACACAGATTGTCTCCGATGCCAGCACCACGGAGCAGGCCGCGAATGGGACGCTGAACTCCGCCGCCACCGGCGGGCAGGACTCATTTTTCTCACAAAACACCCTGGCCGAACTGCAGATCTTTATCGAGAATTTCTCGCTGCGCTCCTACTGGCGACTGGCAATTTTGAAAATAAACTCAGGACGGCTGTTTCACGATCTTGGCCAGACCTTGCAAAGCCTGGCAACGGTGAGCGGAACTACGACATTTTCCTCGCTGCTGTTTTCTCTGGTTCAGGTAAGTCTTGGTGCCCTGTTTGTGGAATTTCTCGTTCGATTTACCCTGCTGCGCCCCTATCTAAAGCGAACGGACGCCTGCCCGCTGCTGTTTTCGCATCGTTTGCGGTTGGCCCTGCTTTATGCCGTGCCGGAAATTTTGTCGCTGTTCATTTTCACCCTTGCCTTTTACGCGGCCTACGTTTTCATCTATGCCTCCCATTTTTCAGATATCTGTCCGACCTTTCTGATGGCCCTGGTGACCATCGTTTTCATCCGCGTGGCGGCAATCTTGTCCAGGTTCATTCTTGCTCCGAGCAATGGATCGATTAGGCTTGCCGGCGGCACCGATCAAACCGCCCGACTGACCTATCGCAGCAGCATCGTGTTCGTATCGATCATTACTATCGGGGTATTGCTCACCAGCCTGTTAAAGTACGGTGGTCTGGATGGGGATAGCATGCTGCTGGTGAAGCTCTTCTTCGGCACGCTCTTTCTGATGGCGGCCGGTCTGGTATTGGTTCTCAACCGCGCCACCATTTCCAGCTGGATACGGCGACAGCAGCAACAAGCAGACACCCAATCGCATCCGGCGGATCGCGGTTTTCAGGCATGGCTTATTTTCGCAATCATCTATCTCGTACTGCTGTGGCTGATATGGAGCAGCAAGCTCATCCTCTCTGAGTCCCAGCTCACCGTGGCATTTGCTCTAAGCATACTGATCATTCCGATATTTCTGTTGCTGGACGGGCTGATCGGCTGGCTCTTCTTTTTTGCCCGAAAAGCACTCTCCAGTGAAGACCTAACGGGAGAAGAAGAGGTCCATGAGGGACACAGAGACGAACCGCCATCCGGGACTATTTCCTCATATCTGAGATTGTTGAGCCGGTTGGTGCTGCTGGCCCTGCTGTTCATCTGGGTGCTGCATCTCTACAACATCCGTTTTGCCTATACCGATACGCTGGTAGCTGGTATTCAGAAGGTCATCCTTATTTTCATCGTCTTTTTCATCATCTGGCAGATTGTCGATAAATCGATCAACTCGTATCTCCTGCGCGAACAAGAAACAGAGCAGGAAGACGATGAGGGTGAAGAGAGCGAATGGGGCGGCGGTCGGCTGCTCAACAGGAGCCAGACGCTTTTGCCCATCGTGCGCAAATTCATGGGTATCGTCATGCTGGTAATGCTGAGCCTCTTTACCCTCTCCGCCATTGGGGTGGATATCGGGCCGCTGTTGGCCGGCGCCGGGGTCATGGGCATTGCCATCGGGTTTGGCGCCCAAAAACTGGTGAGTGACCTGCTGTCAGGATTTTTCTTTCTGGTGGACGATGCCTTTCGGGTGGGAGAATACATCGAAGCGGAACCAATCAAGGGAACGGTGGAAAAAATCACCCTGCGCAACCTGATGCTCAGACATCACCGGGGCATGTTGCAGATAATCCCCTACAGTTCCCTGGGCTCGATCACCAACTATATGAGAGGCGGCATCGTCGTCAAATTCAACCTGCAATTCCCCTACGACACCGATGTCGACCTCGTCCGCAAGGTGATCAAACGGGTGGGTATCGAGATGCTGGACGATCCGGAACTTGGCAACAACTTCATCAAGCAGCTGAAATCACAGGGAATCAGAGAAGTGGGAGACTCGGTTTTGACGATCAGGGCAAAATTTACGGCCAAACCGGGAACCCATTTTTTGATCAGACGCGAGGCGTATCGAAGAATAACCGAGGCCCTTGCGGGAAAAGGCATTCACTACGCGCACCGCAAGGTGATCGTCGATTTTCCTGAGTCCGCTGCCACGGAAGCACCCCTTGAAGAGGACAAAAAAAAGGCGCTGCAGGCCGGCGCCGCCTCGGCTCTTGCCGCCGAGGCCAACCAGCAACAGGAGTCGGGGTCGCAGAAATTGCCCTGAACCATTGCTGGTGGCGTCTTAGAGCCTTTAACTTGCTGCCGCCGTCATGCTCATCAAAGCCCTTCCGCGTATGCCACAATGAGATGAGCGACAAACGGCAGAGCGCCTCTATGGGGAGGATTTCTTTTTTTCCAGCTTATCGCGCATGATCTCGATGATAATCCGATCCGTCTCCATCATCCCCTTGTGGCTCAGGGTGCCGAGGTTCCTCACAGTCTGTTCGGTGGAGGCCCCGATAATCCCATCGGTGTCCTTGACGTTGACCCCCTGCAGGGAGAACAGCGCCGCCTGTACGGCGGCGCCGGCGGCGGTGTTGAGTTTCAGGGCGCAACCGGCCTTGGCCCCGTCGCAGATGACGCCGGCAAGATCCTCGAGGATGTTTTTGATTGCCCCGGCCATGTGTTCGACATTGCCGCCCACCAGGTAGGTAATGCCCGCCGTCGCCCCGGCGCCGGCCGCCACGGCACAACCGCAGACGGCAGAGAGGCGACCGGTGTGGGCCTTGACGTAGGCGGTGATGATGTGACTGAGACCAATGGCCTTGAGCAGGGTCTGCTCATCGGTATCGATGAAATCCTTGCAGGCCCAGATGGGCAGGATGGCGGTGAGACCATGATTGCCGCTGCCGGCCGAACTCATGGCCGGCAGATTGACCCCGCTCATCCGTGCATCAGCAGCGGCGGAGGTGAGCAGACGGGCGGAAGCGGCAATATCTTTAACCAGCAGTTTCTGCTTGACCAGCCGGTCGATGGCCTTGCCGATACCAAGGCCGCTGCCGTATTTCAGCCCATGCTGGGCAAGGGCGAGATTATAGTCCACGCCAAGTCGTAAAAAGGCCAGGTCTTCATCGTCGAGATCATCAACCATATCATAGATGTCTGATAGGCTGAGACTGACCAGCCAGTCTTCGAGTTCGGCAAGCGGTGACTGGCCGGTGGGCGAGGCGGGCCGGCCGAGCAACATTTCGCTGCTTACCGGCTCGTCATTGAGGGTAAGTTTGATGATGTTGGTGTGGGCGTCCTTTATTTCGCTGCACGCCGTGTTCTCGCCGCTGGTGACGACGGCGCTGACATGCAGGCCGGTCTCCTGGTAGAGATGAGTAGTGATCGCATTTCCGGCGAGCAGCTGCCTCGCCAGATCAAGTGATTCTTCACCAAGGGTTTTAAGAACTTCCAAACCAAGGTTCGGGTCGCCGCCGAAGGCGCCGACGGCGGCGGCGCATTCAAGGCCGATCATCCCTCCGGTACCGGGAATCACCACCGCCATGCCGTTTTTATAGGTGTTTGGATCCACCCACACCTCAATCGCGTCAATGTCGAGGCGGGACGGCAGCAGAGAGGCGGCGGAGGCGGTTGCCAGGGCCACCGCGACCGGCTCGGTACAGCCCAGAGCCGGGGCCACTTCCAGCCGTAAGATATCTTTAACCCCAAAATTCGTTTCCATGTTTTACACTGGTGAGAGGGAAAATCTTCTGTTCGAGTCAACCGCGGCCACACATCCTACCAGATACAGCAAAAAAAGCCGGTTTTTATAAACAGATGCCGTTTTCCAGGGCAACAACACTTTCATAACGATATCATGGACAAAATCGGTATGAGACGGTACAAGTAACCGATAACAACAGAACCATCATGGCGCCTTCTACTACCATTATTTCCAGAACAGCGATAAGGCTCGCCCCTTTCTACCTTACTCTCTGTTTTCTTGTTGCCTGTGCACCGGTGGGCCCCGACTACCAGGAGCCCCAACCCGATGTGCCGGATCACTGGGTGGGCGACCAACACGGCCCGCCCAGCTACGACCTTGATGAAATAGGTCGCTGGTGGCAGGTATTTGATGACCCTGAATTGAGCCGGCTTATTGAGGCGGCGATTGATCGCAACCTCGATATCAAACAGGCGGTATCGCGGGTGCGGGTGGCGAGGCAGCAGCGCATCGTCGCCGGCGCCACACTTTTCCCCTCTGTTTCCTCTGATGGTACGGCCCGGATCAGCAACAGGAGTGGAAACGATGGTATCTCACTGAATACCGAACTCTATTCGGCCTCCTTCGATGCCGACTGGGAACTTGACATCTTTGGCGGCACCAGACGCTCGGTTGAAGCGGCCTCAGCCGATGTCGAGGCTGAGATTGAAACACTGCATGATGTGATTGTGACTCTGCTGGCCGAGATCGCCATCAATTACATCGATATGCGCACCCTGCAAAAACGGCTGTCGGTGGCGGAGTCAAACGTCGCCGCCCAGCAGGAAACCTGGGAGCTGCTCTCCGCGCTCTCCACCGCTGGACGCGGTGACGAACTGGCCGTCACCCAGGCGCGCTACAACCTTGAGAGTTCAAGGGCGCGCATCCCGGAGTTGCGGACCAGCCTGGAACAGACCCGCAATCGGTTGGCTATTCTGATCAATGAACCGCCCGGTGCATTGCAAGCACGACTCGATGCTGCCGAACCAATACCATCGGTACGGCCGGATCTGGCCATCGGCGTGCCCGCCGACACCATTCGCCAGCGCCCCGATATCCGCGAGGCCGAACGGAGACTGGCAGCACAGACCGCTCGCATCGGCGAAGCCGAAGCGGATCGCTATCCGCGTTTTTCACTGACCGGCTCAATCGGTATCGATTCCATTGACGCCGGCTCGCTGTTCTCCAATCCAACCAGACTCTGGGCGTACGGCCCATCCTTTTTCTGGCCGATCTTTGAAGGAGGCCGGATCGATGCCAATATCGCCACCCAAAAAGAGCTGCGCACCCAGGCATTTCTCAGCTACCAGGACACCATCTTATCTGCTCTTGAGGAGGTCGAAAACGCGTTGATTTCTTACGCAAACGAGCAGCAACGACTGCAGAGCCTGAACGAGGCGGTTACCGCCGCGCGCCTGGCGGTGCAGCTTGCCGAGTTTCAATACAGTACCGGGCTTACCGGCTTCAGCGATGTCCTGGACGCACAACGCTCCCAGCTCTCCTTCGAGGATCAGGCGGCCCAGAGCGGCGGTGCCGTGGTGATCGATTTAGTTCGCCTCTACAAGGCCCTGGGCGGCGGCTGGCAACCGTATCGAACCATTTCTCAGGTAGACACCGCCGACATGGATAGACAATGAGTGAGAACCATCGGCCAACCGTACGGGAAACCATCTCCACCCATGAGCGAACCAGACGCCGCTCCCGCCGGCGCCGTCTCTTTCTGCTTGTGCTGGTGGCAGGTATCGCGGCGGTTGCCGTGCTGATCGTCAACCCCCGGCAACAGGCAAACGAGATCCGCTATCAGACCAGACCGGTGCAACAAGGCGATATAACCATCACGGTCACCGCCACCGGCAATCTCGAAGCGACCAATCAGGTGGAAGTAGGCAGTGAATTGTCTGGGATCATCAGAGAAGTGCTGGTTGATTTCAACGATACGATAACCGTCAACCAGCCCCTTGCCGCCCTTGACGATACCAAGTTCAAGGCAGCCGTGCGGCGCTCCCAAGCCGAGCTCAATTCAGCCCGGGCCGGTCTTCAGGAGGCAATCGCCACCCGCGAGGCCGTTGAAAAACAGGTGGAGCGATACCGGGTTACCCGTGAGTTGACCGGCGGTAAACTCCCCTCTCTGGAGAGTATGGAACAAGCCGAGGCCGATCTTGCCCGCTCCATCGCCGCGGTAAGCGGCGCCGAGGCCGCCATCGAGGTCGCCCAGGCGGCGCTTGACGCCAATCAGACCGATCTTGAAAAAACCGTGATCTATTCACCCATCGGCGGCATCGTCCTTGACCGGGCCATTGAGCCGGGCCAGACGGTGGCAGCCTCTCTACAGGCGCCGGTGCTCTTCATGCTGGCCGAAGATCTGCGCACCATGGAGCTGCAGGTCGACGTGGATGAGGCCGATATCGGTCGAGTAGAAGAAGGCCAGCAGGCGACCTTTACCGTTGACGCCTATCCGGAACGCAGCTTCACGGCCAAGATCAGCCAGGTACGATTCGGTTCACAAACCACCGACGGAGTGGTCACCTACACCGCCGTGCTCGATGTGGCCAACCCTAAACTGCTGTTGCGTCCGGGTATGACGGCCACCGCCGAGATCGTCGTAGAGAAGATCGAAAACAGTCTGCTGGTGCCCAATATTGCCCTGCGCTTCAACCCCGATGAAACCGACTCGCAGCAGCAAAAACGAGGATTTCTCGGCTCCATTTTCGGCGGCCCGTCCCGCACCCAGAAAAAAAGTGCGCAGAGCACCCGGCCCATCCAGTTAGGCCAACAAAATCTGTGGATCGTCGGCCCTGAGGGAATGGCCGAGCCGATTGTCGTCACCACCATCGGTACCGACGACGTAATGACCGCGGTGGTCTCGGAAAGGCTGCGGGAAGGTATGGAAGTCATTGTCAGTCGGATAAAGACGAACCGGTAGCCCTTTCTGCCCCGCCCCATGTCCACGCCCTTCATATCGCTTGCCGGAATATCCAAGATTTACGGCGAGGGTGCGGCCGCGGTGCGCGCCTTAGACGACGTGAGCCTGAATGTGCAGCAGGGTGAATTCGTCGCCATGATGGGTTCGAGCGGCTCGGGGAAATCAACCTGCCTCAACATTCTCGGCTGCATCGATGTACCGACAACCGGCAGCTACCTCTTTGAAGACGTCCGAATTGAGTCACTTACCCGCAATCAACGGGCCATCGTCCGCCGCCATTTTATCGGTTTCATCTTCCAGGGCTTTAACCTGCTGAACCGCACCTCGGCCATTGAAAACGTTGAGTTACCGCTGATTTACCAGCAGGTGCCGAGCAAGAAAAGACGCCTGCTGGCGCAGCAGGCACTCGCCTCCGTGGGGTTGGAGAAATGGGCGAATCACCGTCCCAGTGAACTTTCCGGCGGACAGCAGCAGCGCGTTGCAGTGGCCCGCGCCATTGTCGGCAAACCACGCGTACTGCTGGCCGATGAGCCTACCGGCAATCTCGATTCAGCCCGCAGCATGGAGATCATGGAGATGCTCACGGGCTTTAACCGCGAAGAAGGCATCACCATCATCATGGTCACCCATGAGCAGGAAATGGCGCACTATGCCCAGCGCCGGATCGTGTTCCAGGACGGCTGTGTGATCAGTGACTCGGCTGACCAGGCGAGCTGATGCTGAAAGAGGCGATCATCCTGGCGATTCGCGCCATTCGCCGCAATGTCCTGCGTTCGGCCCTTACCATCTTGGGCATCGTCATCGGAGTGGCGGCGGTGATCAATATGGTGACGGTGGGCAGCGGCGCCACCACCCAGGTCACCAACGAGATTTCCGAGCTGGGCGGCAATATGCTGGTGATCCGTCCCGGACAACGGCGGCATGGCCCCGGCGGTGCCCGCGGGGTGGAAGATCGTTTTTCTATCGCCGATGCCCAGTCGATCATAACCAACGTTGCCGGTCTTACGGCGGTGGCGCCGGTCTCACAGACCGGCCGGCAGGCCATCTACGGCGGCGCCAACTGGTCAACAACGATCATCGGCTCCACCAACGGGTACCTTACGGTGCGCAACTGGTATCTGGCCGCGGGCCGGGTATTTACCAGCGGTGAAGAAAAGGCAGGCGCCGATGTCTGCATCCTCGGCAACACCTTACAAAGAGAACTCTTTGACGAGCAATCCGCCATCGGCAGAAATATCCGATTAGGAAAACTATCGTTTCGGGTAGTCGGCGTGCTGGCGCCAAAGGGACAGTCCAGCTTCGGTACCGACCAGGATGACCTGGTCATTATCCCGCTGCGCACCCTGCAGCGCCGCATGGCCGGCAACACGGACGTGCAGACCATTCTGGTGGCCGTCAATCCGGCCATCGAAACCAGCCAGGCGCAACGCGACATCACTGCCCTCATGCGTGAGCGGCGTGGCTTGAGGACAGATGATGCCAACGACTTTCATGTTCGCGATCTTACCGAGATCAGCGACACCTTGTCAGGCACCACCGCCATCCTCACCGCCCTGCTCAGTGCGGTGGCCGGGGTCAGCCTGCTGGTGGGCGGTATCGGTATCATGAATATCATGATGGTTTCGGTGACCGAGCGCACCAGAGAGATTGGTACCCGGCTGGCCATCGGTGCGCTGGAACGAGATGTACTGCTTCAGTTTCTGGTTGAGGCCACGGTACTCACCTCACTGGGGGGAGTGCTCGGCATCGCGGTGGGACTATCCACCGCCGTGCTTTTTTGTGATCTGATCGGAGTACCGTTCATGTTCCGGGCCGATATCGTCGGCGCATCCCTGCTGGTATCAAGCGGGGTCGGCATCGTGTTCGGCTTTTTCCCGGCAAAAAAAGCGGCATCGCTGGATCCCATCGAAGCGTTGCGCTACGAATAGCCCGATCACCTGAAGTGCTCAAGAAGCCAGATGGGCTCCCCGCTCAGAGACAGGTATTCCCAGTCGGCTACGTTTGTCCGAAGGTGTAGCGCAGGTAGGAGGCGCAGATCCCTTCCTGGGCCACCATGCAGGGGCCGATGGGGTTTCTGGTGGAGCAGGAGATGCCGAAGGCGGGACATTCGGTGGGCAGACATTTGCCCGATATGATCTCGGCGCAGCGGCACTCGAGAGGCTCCTCACCCTGCTGAATCCGGATATTGAACCGCTTGGTGGCATCGTAGAGGGAAAGTTCATCACGAATGACAAAGCCGCTGCCGGCAATACTGCCCAAGCCGCGCCAGTCGCTGTCGGTGGCAAAAAACACCTCGGAAAGCATTTTCTGCACGCGCGTTGTTTCCGCGTTCGAGGTGATACCGGCAAACGGATTATCCCGGTCCGGTTGGGCCGATCGCAGTTGGTCGACAATGGTGATCAACCCCTTTAAGATGTCGTTGACCCCAAAACCGGTGACCGCGCAGGCAAGATGGTGCCGGCGCGCCAGTTGGGCGTACGCCTCGGTGTCGGTAATGGCCTCCACATGGGCGGAGCAGAGCAGACCGCGGATGTTGAGCTCCGGATCTTTGAAAAGATTGTCAAGCGATGGCGGCAGCAGCCTGATGGAGGGGATTACACAAAAGTTCTCGATCCCCTCTGAGGCCGCTTCCAGAATTGCTTCAGCCACATCGGGGGCGGCGCCCTCAAAACCCACCGCGGTAAAGACCACGATTTTATCGGGGTAACGCCGGGCCAGATCCAGGGCCTCCATGGGGGCGTCCACCACCTCCACCCATACCCCGGCATCCCGCAATTCTTCTAATGAACTGGTGCTGCCCGGCACCCGCAGCAGATCGTCGCAGGTGGCGGTAATAACGTCTGGCTGCATGGCGATTTTGACATAGGCGTCGATGTGGCCTTCCGGCATAACGCACACCGAACAGCCGGGTCCTGGTACCAGTTCCAGCTGTTCCGGCACCATTTCACTGATACCGAACTTCAGTATGGTACGGATCTGCGTACCGCAGACCACCATCACTCGTACCGGGCGGTCGATGAGGGTGGACAGACGGGCAAGTAAGGCCTCATCGGCCTGCTGCCCCATATGTAAATCAGGCCCTTTCATGCCCAGGGAAGTACGCCACCGGGAATCTACCCGGCGGCGCCATGGTTGCAGTAACTGTCAAGGCTGCCTCGAATCTTACTCCATCATGCTTCAGCCTGTTTTTGCATTTCTTTGTACTGCTCGGTCTCACGTACTTTCTCCGCCTCGACCGCTTCAATATCGGCTCTAGTAAGATGATACAAACCACAGGCCGGACACGAGCCGTCGAAGGTGTCGCCCACGGCGCGGGCACGCAACTCATCAATGGTCATGTGGTCCATATGGCCGCAGGCACCACTGGGATTTTCGGCCCTGACTTTTATCCGGTTCGGGTGTTTTTCCGCTTCACTCATGGTATTCCTCCATAGTGGATATGGACGTCTCAATCCGGCCATCTTCCCGATGCCTCTAGCAAGATAGCCGGATCAACCAGTTCAAATCAGTTTTTGATGACATCAACTAGTTTACCATCGGCGTCAACGATTTCAACTGCCAAGGGGATTCCGCCATCCAGGCGGTGCGTGGCGCATGACATTCACGGGTCATAGGCGCGTACGGCCATCTCCACCTTGTTGAGTATTCCCTGGTCATAAACGCCATCTTTGATCAGGGCGGTGGCCGCCTGTTTGACGCTCATGTTCATGGGCCCGATGTTATGGGTGGTACCGACGATGAGATTGGCACTCTCGATACAACCGTTGGCATCGGTAGTGTAATCGTGAATCAGTGTACCGCGCGGTGCCTCCAGCACACCAACACCGCGGCCGGCCTGAGGTGTAACCTTGGCGCGGACATCGGTATCGGTAATGCCTTCCCAGTTAAGCAACTCGATGGTGCGCTCACAGGCATAAATCAATTCAATCAACCGGGCATAGTGATAGAGCAGGGTCGCCTGGGCGGGTCGTCCGAAGGCGGCGCGAAACTCTTCCAGGGCCTCCTGCGCCTTGGGCGTTGCCATCTGGTCGCAGACGTTGATGCGGGCCAGGGTATTGGCCCGGTAGATGCCTTTGGGTTCGCTCAGATCCATGGAGAACCCTTCGTTCCAGGATTTAGCGTACGGCATCTTGCCGTAACTCCAGGACTCCACATGCTCGCCCAGATAATCAAGATAGTCAACACCCTCAAAGTCAACGTATGAGCCGTCGGCCTTCATCAACCGCTGCTTGCCGTCATAGATCCGAAACGATCCATCGGCACGATCAACGGTGCCCAGGAACCCGGTCTTGATAACGCCCAACTCGCTGATGACATCGAGGTACTTGCTGAACACGTTGTTCTTGGCAAAATCCAGGGCAAAAAGAGAGAAATCAAGCAGGGTCTGGGTATCCTTGAGCAGTTCTACCCGCTCCGCTTCGCGCATGGGCTTGGAAAAGCCGCCGGTAACCGCGGCGATGGGGTGAATCGCCTTGCCGGCAAACCGATCCAGCATCATCTGCCCCAATTGCCGCATCTTCACTACCTGAGTGGCAAGCTCCGGCGCCGCCTTCACCACGCCGATGACGTTGCGCACCGAGTAATCGCTGTCGGGCCCCAGAACGAAATCGGGCGCCGCCAGGAAAAAGAAGTGCAGAATCTTGTCGTTGATGTGGGCCATCACCTGCAGCAGTTCCCGCAGCTTATGGCCGGTGGGCGTCGGAGTAACGTCAAAGCAGCCATCCACCGCCTTGTTGGAGGCAAGGTGATGCATCCACGGGCAGATTCCGCAAATGCGGTTGACGATCCGGGGAACCTCTTCGGCCGGTCTGCCCTCGATAAATTTTTCGAACCCGCGCAGCGACATCAGGTTCATCCGTGCATCTTCGACGTTACCACTCTCGTCAAGATGCACGGTGATACGAGCGTGCCCCTCAATGCGGGTTACCGGTTGTATATTTAGTATCTTACCCATCTTATGCCTCCTCCTTCGCGGCGACCTTCTTGGGTCGTAAATTACCGTGTGCGCCGCTGAACCGTTGAATGGAACGACGATCGACCACGGAAGTGAAATCGATGCCGTTACTTGCCAGGGCGTTCATCATATCAAGCAATTGATTGCCATGCGGACGTACCGAACCGAAACAGCCCCGGCACGGTACCCGCGCCTCGATGCAGGAAGGTGCGCCCCGTTTGGCGCAGCCGGCCGCGGTCACCGGGCCCATGCACATATAGCCCTGCTCGAGCAGGCAGCGCATTTCACTGATCGGCTTATCCGGATCGAACACGGCATTTTCCACAAACCGCTTGACCGTATTTACCGCCCCTTTGCCCTCCCGTTTGGTGGGACAGGTATCGCAGACACTCTTGGTGGGCAGCACCGGATCGCGGTTCTCCAGCAGGGCCATGATGGCCTCGGCGATGTGGGCCGGGTTGGGCGGACAGCCGGGCAACCGTAAATCAATTTTGACCTTTTCATCCAGGGCGTAGGTGCGATCCAGCATCTTCGGCACCACCTCATCGGGCCGGGTGGCGCCGGCATCGGTGGAGGAAGTCTGATAGATTTCATCAAAACTCGCGGCTGAATCCTGGCCGTTCATCAGGGCCGGGATCCCCCCCTGGGTGGCGCAGGAGCCAAGGGCGATCAGCACCTTGCATTTTTTGCGCATCTCTTCGAGCACCTCCATGTGCTCGTCATTGGAAACCCCGCCGCTGATAATGCCGACGACGGCCTCGGGGATATTGAGATGCTCACCTTCATCCCCGCATTGACCATAATATTTGTGATCCATGATCACCGGTGCATGCACGATATCGAGATGCTCGGTGATAATCGGAACCAGGTCCTCACCGATATTCAATATTGCGATCTCACAGCCGGAGCATGAACTCAGCCATTCTAATGCCGTGGTAACTCCCATGTCATCCTCCTTTACGCTGCCTGCGCTTCGTTGATGGGACCAAGTTTACGTACCCGCTCGGTCATTTCGGTAACCGCCTTGACGAACTTGTCCGGCTCGGCGGAAGAAACCCAGGAAATCCCGAAGCGGTCATTATCATATCCAAAATCTTCCAGCAGCTCGACGATCATGTTGGAGCGGCTCATTGCTTTGTAATTACCATCCAGGTAATGGCATTCGCCCAGGTGTCAGCCCAGGACGAGGACACCGTCCGCCCCCTGGCTGAAGGCGTTGAGGACAAACTCCGGATGTACCATCCCGGAGCACATCACCCGGATAATCCGCACATTTGGCGGATACTGCATCCGCGCCGTGCCGGCGAGATCGGCTGCCGCATAGGAACACCAGTTGCAGCAGAACGCGATTATCTTCGGTTCATAACTCATTGATTATCTCCTTATTATAAGTGCCGGCTCAGACGGCAAGCGCCGCTTCCACCTGGCTGGCGATTTGTTCCATGGTATAGCCCTGCACCGCGACCCCGCGCTTGGGACAGGTCCCCTGGCAGAGTCCACACCCTTTACACTGGGCCTTGTTGACGGTGATGTACTTGTGCACCATGCCATCCTCTCCCACCGGATGTTCGGCCAGATCAATGGCGTGGTAGGGGCAGACATCGATACACAGGGCACAGCCGTCACAATTCTCCAGAATCGGCTGGGCCTTGACCGCGTCAAGGCTTACCGAGGTTTTGGAAAGCAGGGTGGCGGCCCGGGCCGAGGCGGCTAGTGCTTGGTTGACGGATTCTTCTACAGGTTTGGGATAATGAGCCAGACCGGCGAGAAACATACCATCGGTGGCGCAGTCTACCGGACGCAGCTTGGCATGTGCCTCCTGGAAAAAACCGTCGCCGTCCAGAGATATCTTGTACAGCTTGTTGAGCTTTTCGCCGTCGGGATTGGGGACGATGGCCGTAGCCAGCACCACCATATCAGCCTTAATGGCAAGCGGCCGATGCAGAATATGATCCCACACTTCAACGGAGAGCCGCTTGTTCTCGACACTTACACTGGGTTTGCCGTGCAACTCATAGTTGATGAAGATAACGCCCAGTGCCCGTGCTTTCTTGTAGAGCTCCTCACGCTGACCATAGGTACGCATGTCGCGGTAGAGGATGTATACCATCCGGGTCGGGTCTTCCTGTTTCAGTGAAATTGCCGATTGCACTGAGTGTGTGCAGCACACCTTGGAGCAATAGAGGCGATTGCCCTCACGGGAGCCGACACATTGAATGAAGACCACCGATTTGGCATTGGCGGCCCGATGCTCCTTAAGCTCGAACAGACGGTCGAACTCCAGTGCCGTCACCACATTGGGGATTGAGCCGTAGCCATATTCACTGGGACGCAGGGCGCCGCCGCCGGTGGCGATTACGCCGACACCGTGTTCAATGGTTTTCTCCAGCCCGTCCTTGGTGGCGATGGTGGATGTGAAATTGCCCACAAAGCCTTTTGCATCAGTGACCTCAAAACCGTGGTGGACAACGATATTTTCGTTTTTGTGAACCGTATCGATGAGTTTTCTGGTACGATCCTGAATCGACTCACCAGACCAGCTATGGCCCAGCAACAGGGCATTGCCGCCCAGCTTGTCGGTTTTTTCCACGAGATTGACGGCAAATCCCTGCTCGGCCATGTTCAGCGCCGCGCTCATGCCGGCAATGCCGCCACCGACCACGAGGGCTTTCTGGGTAATCGGCACCGAAATCGGCTCCAGCGATTCCTGCTGATTGACCTTGGCCACCGCCATACGAACCAGATCCTTGGCCTTGGCGGTAGCGGTGGTGGGATCATTGGAATGCACCCATGAGTTCTGGTTTCTGATATTGGCCATCTCCACCAGGTACTCATTGAGGCCTGCTGATTTGAGCGTCTCGCGGAAGAGCGGCTCGTGGGTTCGCGGTGTACAGGCGGCTACAACCACGCGGTTGAGCTTCTTTTCCTTGATGATCTGGGTCATCTGCTCCTGGGTATCCTGGGAGCAGCTGAACAGGTTACGCTCGACATGGCCGACTCCTGGCAGGGTTTCGGCATATGCCGCCACCGCCTCAACATCGACAACGCCTGCTATATTTGATCCGCAATGGCATACGAATACCCCGGTATTGGGGGCTTCGCCGCCGACTTCGCGTTGCTTGGGAAAGGTTTTCTCAGCAGTCAATTCACCCCGGGCCGGGGCCAGGCTGTCGGCCACCGCGGCGGCGGCAGCGGAACCTTCCATGACCGATTGCGGGATATCCTTGGGGCCGGAAAATACACCGCAGGTAAAAATCCCCGGTTTCGAGGTTGAGACCGGGCTGAAATCAGATGTCGAGGCAAATCCGTCATGAGTCAGGCGGATACCGGCGATGGCACCGAGTTCTTTCACGTAGTCGGGAATCTGCAGGCCGACGGAAAGCACCACCATATCGAAATACTCCTCGACCTGGCGGCCTTCTTCATTGATGTAGTGGAGCCGTAGATCGCCGCTATCGCCCTCGGGTTCAACTCCGTGTACCCGGCAGCGGACAAAGCGTACCCCGGCATCACGTTCGGCATTGACATAGTAGCGGTCAAATTCCTTGCCGTGGGTTCGCATATCCATCATGAAAATGGAGGTCTGCAGTCCGGCCACGTGATCCTTGGCCATCACCGCTTCCTTGATGGCGTACATACAGCAGACTGACGAGCAGTAGCCGTTACCGCATTTATGCTCATCACGTGAGCCGACGCATTGCAGAAAGGCGACCTTGGTAACCTCCTTGCCGTCTGATGGACGGTTAAGATGGCCCTCGGTGGGACCGGAGGCGGAGAGGTAGCGCTCGAACTGCATGGCCGTTACCACGTTTGGATAGCGCCCATACCCCCAGGTCCAGTTTTTAGCCGGATCAAACGTCTCAAAGCCAGGCGCCAACACGACGGCGCCGACGTTGAGCTGATGCATCTTTTCGGTATCATCGAAATTGACCGCATCGGCGGGACAGACTTTTTCGCAGAACCCGCAGGCACCAGGCTTGTTCAGCCGGATACAGTTTACCGGGTCGATCTGATACTTGAGCGGCACCGCCTGGGCGTATTTGACGTATATCGCCTTGCGCTTGCCGGTGGCCGCATCGTATTCACTGGGGACTTTTTTGGGACATTTAGTGGTACACTCGCCGCAGGCTATGCACTTGTCCATATCCACATAACGTGGATGTTCTTTTACGGTTACCTGGAAGTTACCCGCCTCACCGGCAATACCGGTAACTTCACTAAGCGTCATTAACTTGATATTTAAGTGCCGACCGCACTCAACCAATTTTGGCGCGATAATTCACATCGAGCAGTCGTTGGTGGGAAAGGTCTTGTCGAGCTGCGCCATGGCGCCGCCGATCGCCCCACTTCGTTCCACCAAGTAGACGTAATAACCGGAATCGGCCAGATCCAGGGCCGTCTGTATTCCGGTTATACCACCGCCCACAACCATTACCGAGCCGAGTTTTTTGGTATCCAGCATCACTGGTTTCTCCTTTTCTAAATAGTTCTCTCAAAAATATGGGAGCACTCGAAGCGTGTGATCCTCATTCAAGAATCAGTACAGCAGCGCTACGATTGCTCGACTGTCTCCACCTCGGCGCTTTGCTCCTGGCCGGGGTAAATGAGACAATCGGCAACAAGCTCCCAGATATACTTAATCTCGATGCCGAGATCATATTCCTTGTTGAGCGATTTCAATAACTGGTCACGGCAATTATGGCACGGCGCGATCACCATCTCAGCACCGGTCTCTTTAATCTGCCGGGCCTTGATCCGGCCATAGAACACCCGCTCGGGGCCAAAGGGCATGGCCCAGGCGCCGCCGCCGGCACCACAGCAGTAATTGCTCTCGCGATTAGGCTCCATATCCTTGAAGTCAGGGCACACCGCTTTAGTGATGTCACGCCCTTCTTCGTAATAGGCAACGCCAAAGGCGTTCATGGACTTCCGGCCATAATTGCACGGATCATGGTAGGTGGTCCGCATGGGGTGTTTGGTGTTGTCGAGCTTTATTTTGCCCTCATTAATATATTCAGTGAGCAGATCAAATACCGACATGATCTTGAACTCGTTGAGTGCTTCGGGAAACCACTTGTTCAACCCGAACCGGGTTGCATAATAGGCGTGGCCTCATTCTGGCAGGAGCAGCACCTCGCACTTGAGCCGCCGCATGTTGTCGACCAATCGTCCGACCACCGTCTTCATGGCCTCGTCATCACCGGAGAACAGTCCCCAATTGACCCCCTCCCAATATTCAGACGGGATGGTCCAGGATTCGCCGGCGGCGTGAAAAATCCGCCACCAGTACTTCATATCGTCAGGCTCGGCGAAGGGTTCCTTGGAATTGACCGTTACCAGCACGCGGGCGCCGACCTTATCGATGGGGGTCTTGAAACCTTCCAAACCCTCCTCCACCAGTTCATCACCCAACTCTTCGCAGAGATAAATAAAATCGTCCTTGGGGATACCCAGGTTGTTGCCGCGCTCCAGGCAGACCGCCACACCTTTATGGATGGGGCCGGGAACCAGGTCGCGCTCGCGCAGGCCGCGCAGTCTGCGCATCAGGGCAAGAATTTTGACGCCGGCCGGGCAGGCGTTTTCGCACTTGCCGCACATGGTGCACTTCCAGGGCCAGTTGGTTTTCTTAAGCTCATCCTCCATACCGAGCACCGCCATGCGCACGATCTTGCGCGGATCGAGCCCGTCAACACCGGCGATGGGGCAAGCGCTGGCGCAGGTGCCGCAGGTCAGACAGGTATCGGCCCAATCGGCATCGGCGTAGATGGTCTTTTCCATAAAGCCGACTTGCATCGGCTTCGGTTGCTCCTTGTTATCAGCGTAACGCTTTACCTCTTGCAGGTCAACATGGCTGGTGGTCCGGTAGTGCGGCTCACGACCGAATTTTTCGCAGAGGGCATGGTAATCCTCGAACCTCATAAGATACTTGCGGCCGGGACCTTCCTTGGCGGGAAGGGTGCCGGCATTGATCCAGTTTCTTATGGTGTTGCGATGGACGCCAAACTCCTCCGCCATTTCGCTGACTCGAAATTCATACATCATCTGCGGTCACCTCATGTGGCTGAGTTTAAATGATCTGCATGCACAACTGACATGCTTCTGAAACGGCGTTTTCCATGGTAGCCGAGAGTCCCGGCTCAATTTCATTGGGAATATATTCTATCTGCGCGGCAATTATGGTCACCTTGATACCGGTGTGTTCCTCAAGCTCCTTGAGGAGATTGACGGTGGGAAACTGATGGAGGGAAAAATCATGAATCTTCTTGGCGGGAATGGCGGCGGAATTGATAAAGAATACCTCTCCCGGGGTCTTATCCGCAAAGTCAACCGCATCGAGTATGATGATGTGGGACGGACGCCCCTCCTCACTGAGGAGATAATCAAAAAGGTATTCCCGCACCCCGGTCATGGCGTCGATGGCCGTGACCGTGGGCGGCAGATCACCCTTCTGGAGCAGAGCCTCCACCACCTTGGGGCCGAAGCCGTCGTCCCCCATGAGAAGGTTGCCGCAGCCAAAAATTACGGTCGAATAGCTGGTGTTCAAATTGTGCGCGGTTTCGAAATTTTCGTTAATTTCACCCACACTACCACCACAATGTAGAGATTTCAACAGTTTTTGTTGCCCATCCTTGAACCATTTGCACAAACTTGAACGACGCCGCCAAACAGCCTGTGCGAGCGACGTTGTAGATACTCAGTTTTTCTACTGGTTGTATGGAATAGGGACAGGAATTGATACCCTCACCCTTATATTTCGGCCAAGGTGAAGAAGATATAAGTTCCTGCCCACCGATAGGAGGTTAATCAGTATCCGTTGGGATTGTTCTGCTGCCAGCGCCAGCTGTCCCGGCACATATCTTCCAGACCGTGCCGGGCCCGCCAGCCAAGTTCCTGCTCGGCCAGGCTCGGGTCGGCGTAACAGACGGCGACATCACCTGGTCGCCGGGGAGCAATCTGGTAGGGAATCGGACGGCCCGAGACCATTTCAAAGGTGCGTACCATCTCCAGAACCGAATAGCCTTGCCCGGTGCCGAGGTTGTAGGTGGAAACCGTCTCCTTTTCGCTAAACGCCCGCAGGGCGTCAATATGCCCCCGGGCCAGATCGACTACATGGATGTAGTCACGCACGCCGGTGCCGTCGGCGGTGGGATAATCATCGCCGAATACGTTGAGGTGCGGCAATGTCCCCACCGCGACCTGACTGATGTATGGCATCAGGTTGTTTGGGATGCCACCCGGATCTTCGCCGATCAAGCCGCTTGCATGGGCGCCGACCGGGTTGAAATAGCGAAGCAAGACAACCTTGAAGGAGGGATCGGCGGTGTGCATATCGGTGAGAATCTGCTCGACCATCAACTTGCCGCGACCATAGGGATTGACGCATGAAAGGGGGAAGTCCTCTTTGATCGGCACCGAAGCCGGGTTGCCGTAGACGGTGGCGGAGGAGCTGAAAATGATCCTGGTAACGCCGAATTCGCGCATGAGCTGACACAGGACAATGGTTGAGAGAAGGTTGTTATGATAGTAGGTGAGCGGTTCGCTCACCGACTCTCCCACCGCTTTTAGGCCGGCAAAATGGATAACCGCGTCGAAGGCGGCGCCGGTATGGGCGAAAACCTCGCGCAACCGCTCCCGGTCGCGCAGATCAACAGCGGCAAAAGGAACGTCCTCTCCGGTAATCTGCTCGACCCGGCGCACCGCGTCGAGCTTACCGTTGCTCAGGTTGTCCACCACCGTTACCCGGTGTCCCGCCGCCAGCAATTCAACACAGGTATGGCTGCCGATATAGCCCGCTCCCCCGGTCACTAAAAGATGCATTATGCCCCCATCAGTATTTATGTTTTATGCCCAAGGTAATACCCTATACAAGGGCAAAACGGTATGATAAAGAGTCCCAGGTGAACATCTGTCCAGATTAGACCCAGACGGGAAAGTCGCTCTTGACTCGCCTTGATCAATGGACGTAACTCTAAATTATGGAGGAATAGATGCCTTACGTGAATATCCGGGTAGCCGGTACCCTGACCACCGCCCAGAAAGCGACCATCAGCAAGGGGGTTACCGAGGTAATCAGCCAGGCGGCGGGCAAACCGCCCGAATCAGTGCTCATCTTCATCGATGAGGCCACGCGCGATAACGTGGCCAAAGCCGGGAAATTGTTGAGCCAGTCGTAGCATTTTATGGACGCCTCCAGTCGCCTTGCGGAACTCAGGGCGCTGATTCACCAGCACAACTATCGGTACCACGTCCTGGATGATCCGCGGATCTCAGACCAGCAGTATGATGGTCTGTTCCAGGAACTGCTCGCCCTGGAGGAGGCCCACCCGGAACTGATTACCGCCGATTCGCCGAGCCGACGGGTGGGCGGTGCACCCCTTGCCGGCTTCACCCAGGTTGAACATCGAATTGCCATGCTCAGCCTGGACAATTGTTTCACGGAGTCGGAACTGACGGACTTTCATGAACGGTTGCAGCGCTATCTCAATGAACCGGTCATCTCGGGCTACAGCGTCGAGCCCAAACTCGACGGCCTGGCGGTGGAGTTGGTCTATGTGCACGGCGTTTTCAGCCTTGGCGCCACTCGTGGCGACGGTCGCAGCGGTGAAGATATAACCGGTCAGTTGAAAACGGTGCGGGCCATCCCGCTCAGGCTGATCGAGCCATTCCCCGAACGTCTGGAGGTGCGCGGTGAAGTCTACATGCGGCGCGATGATTTTGCCCGGTTCAACGAAAAGCAACTGGCCGAAGGCAAGCCGCTTCTCGCCAATCCCCGCAATGGCGCGGCCGGCTCATTACGGCAGCTTGATCCCGCCGTTACCGCCTCCCGGCCGCTGCGTTTTTTCGCCTATGGAGTAGCCGATCCCGCCATTACCGGCTGTACGCACCAATATGGATTGTTGCGCTGGCTCAGCGAACGTGGGGTGCCGGTTTCACCGGAAGTTGCGTTCTGTCCCGACCCGGAGGCGGTGCTTAGACGATATGCGGAGTTACGGGACAAGCGTGACCTGCTGCCCTATGAAATCGACGGGCTGGTGATCAAGGTGAATGATTTTTCCCTGCAACAGCGTCTCGGCGTGAAAACCCGGGCACCGCGCTGGGCAATTGCCTATAAGCTTGCCCCCCCGCAGGCCTCTACCACACTCAACGATGTCATCTTTCAGGTCGGTCGCACCGGCGCCGTTACCCCGGTAGCCGTACTGGAGCCGGTGCCGGTGGGCGGGGTCATAGTCGGCCGGGCCACCCTGCATAACGAGGACGAGATCAGCAAAAAGGATCTACGAATCGGCGATACCGTACTGGTGCAGCGGGCCGGTGATGTCATACCTGAAATCGTCAGGCCGGTAACCGAAAACCGAACCGGCACCGAGTTGCCCATCACGATGCCTCAGCGCTGTCCCGCCTGTGATCATGACCTCCACCGTGAACCGGGCGAGGCCGCCACCCGCTGCCGCAACCCGTTGTGCCCGGCGCAACGGCTGCGCGCCCTGATCCACTTTGGTTCCAAGGCGGGGCTCGACATTGAGGGGCTGGGTAAAAAAAGCGTTGAGCAACTCTACGAGTCCGGTCTACTCCGGACAATACCCGACATCTACCGGCTGACCAGCAGCGAAGTGGCGGCGTTGCCCGGCTGGGGCGAGCGTTCCGCTGCACTATTGCTCAGTGCGATTGAGAAGGCACGGCAACCGCCATTGGATCGCTTTCTCAGCGCCATCGGCATCCGCTATGTGGGCGAGACTACCGCCACCCTGCTGATGAACCACTTTGGCTCTCTTGCTGCCCTGCGGGCGGCGGGAACGGAAGATTTTATAGCAATAGATGGAATCGGCGAGCGTACCGCCGACCAGCTCACCAATTTTTTTCAGGAGCCGGAGCTTATCGACATGCTGGAACAACTTGATACGCTGGGAGTACGGCCGGCTGCTCCGTCATTGTCACCTTCTCACCAGACACTATCGGGTATGGTGGTAGTATTCACCGGCTCGCTTGCCGGACTATCCCGGGATGAGGCTAAGAAACTGGCCAAGGAGCACGGCGCCAAAATCAGCTCATCGATCAGCAGACAGGTAACCCATGTGGTAGCCGGTGAGAAAGCCGGCGGCAAGCTCGCTCAGGCCGAACAGAGCGGCAAAACAATTCTGAGCGAAGAAGAGTTTCTAGCCCTGGTATCGACGAGCTCCGATTCCTCCACGAAGTAATTTCAGGTTCCTGTGCGTTCTTTAAGATAGGCGATGATATCATCGCTTTCATACATGCGGCTGTCACCATCCACCAAAAACGGTACCATTGACCTGCCGCCCAGATTCTTCACCGTCATTCTGCCGACACTTCCAGGCGACGCATCAATTACCGAAAAATCGGTCCCTTCAATAAGACCAAGTTCGGCGGTGGCCCGCTCCACCTTCCGGCAAAAGGGACATTCGGGTGAAAGATAGAGTTCAATCATCAGCTTTCTCCTAACTACGTATACCGACACCTTTTTTCAAAAGGTAGAGATTGGCGCCAAAGAGGATGACGGCAAAAACCACCAGGATGGACACCCCTCCGTAGACGCTGATATCGTGAATCCCCAGAAAACCGTAGCGAAAGCCATCAACCATGTAGATAATCGGGTTGATTTTCGACACCGTACGCCAGAAATCGGGCAGCAGGCTGATGGAGTAAAACACTCCGCCCAGATAGGTCAATGGGGTAATGACAAAGGTGGGGATGATAGAGACATCATCAAATTTTTTGGCAAAGATGCCGTTGATCATACCGGCCAATGAAAAAACAAAACTGGTAAGCAACCCGAATATAACGATGAAAAACAGGTTATACACAGACAGCCCGGCGAAAAAAATGCTGACCACGGTTACCAGTACACCGACACACAGACCACGTACCATCCCGCCTGAGACATAGCCCAGGACAATCGCCCAGTCAGGGGTTGGGCTCACCAGTAACTCTTCCACATTGCGCTGAAATTTGGCGCTGAAAAAACTCGATACGGTATTGGTGTAGGAGTTGGTGATAATCGACATCATAATGAGGCCTGGAGCAATGAAGGCCATGTAGTTATACCCGCCGATATCACGCAATTGTGAACCGATCAGGCGCCCGAAAATAATAAAATAGAGGGTCATGGTAATTACCGGCGGCACCAGGGTCTGTATCCAGATGCGAAAAATGCGGGTGGTCTCCTTGCGGGAGATGCAAGACAGGGCAATGAGGGCGTCTTTCACGCTTCCACCAGTTCCATGAACAGCTCTTCGAGCCGGTTGGTCTTGTTGCGCATGGACTCCACGATGATTCCGTGTTCGGCCAGGTGCGCGAATATAGTATTCAACGAAAGGGTATGGGGCATGGTTAATTCGATGGTCGTTTCATCAACGATGGTGAAACTGACCAAGTCCAGAGGTCTGATGGTGTGCACCGGGGCACGGGTATCGAGGACGAAGGTCTCGGTGTCGAGACGGCGCAACAGCTCCCGTTTGCCAGTATCGATGACGATTTCGCCGTGGGCGATAATGGCAATGCGCTCACACAGCTGTTCAGCTTCTTCCAGGTAATGAGTAGTCAGTATAATGGTGCGCCCGTCACCATTGAGCTTTTCAAGAAAGTCCCACATGCCGCGGCGAAGCTCCACATCCACCCCGGCGGTGGGCTCATCGAGGATAAGCAGGCGCGGTTCATGGACCAATCCGCGGGCAATCATCAAGCGCCGCTTCATACCACCGGAGAGTTCCCGCGCGGCCACCTGCCGCTTGTCCCACAACCCCAGCCGGCGCAGATATTTCTCGGCGCTGACGAGCGCTTCGGCCCGGCTCATGCCGTAGTAGCCGGCCTGCTGGCAGACGATATCGATGACCTTTTCAAAGATGGAAAAATTGTATTCCTGAGGCACTACCCCAATGAGTTTTTTGGCGGCGGGAAAATCATCGTCAATGTCGATGCCGAATATCTTTACCGTCCCACTGGTCTTGGTAATCAGTGATGTAATGATCCCGATGGTGGTGGTTTTTCCCGCTCCATTTGGACCAAGCAGTCCATAAAAATCCCCCTCTTTGACGCACAGCGAGATACCGTTTAAAGCCTGCACGCCGCTCCGGTATTGTTTTGTGAGCCCCCCAATGGTCAGCGCATCCATTACGGTTAGGAGCTGTGGGTTTTGATAAGTGAGAGGAAGTAGCGCACCGTGCGGGCGGCCAGATCTTCGCCATTGAGTGCACCGATCTGCTTGATCCCGGTGGGACAGGTAATGTTGATCTCGGTGAGATATCCACCGATCAGATCGAGCCCGGTAAAATAAATTTTATGGGCCACCAGCCATGGACCCAGCTCAGCCAGAATTACCTCTTCCCTCTCGGAAAGCGTCGCGGCCAGCGCCTCACTGTTGGCAAAATTGGCATGATATCCGTGCCTGGGCCGGCGCAATGAGGCGCCGATACATTCAGCACCCAGCATCATCACCCGTTTGTCGCCGTCATACACCGCCTCCAGAAACTGTTGCACCATGACTGGACGGCGGCCACCATCGGTAAACTCGTCAATCACATGGATGTCGGTATCACCTATTTTCCGCACCGATTTTCCCTGAAAGCTATCGAGCTCTTTAATCACCGCTTCACCGTAACGGCCTACGAACGCACTCAGCAGTTTCGGATCGGAGCTGACCAGGGTCGGCGGCATGTGGCGGGTAAAATTAAGGGCGATCAACTTTTCGTTGAAATCTCGCAACGCCTGGGGGTTGTTAACCACCAAGGTATCAGCTAAAGAGAGTAGATGGGTGGCATAATGAAATGAGAGGTCGTAGGGCGGTTCCTTGCGCATGAAAATTAGCTCATAGCTATCAAGCGGTCGCACTTCAATCCCGTCATCCACCTTGCGCGCCATAACCATCGCCCGGCTATCAAAAAACAGCTCGCCGATCGTTGCCGTGTCCACCCTGATCTCCAGGGCCCGGGCCGCTTCGATCACCGCCAGACTGGTATCGGTTTGTGGTTTGAGGGCTTCCTGGGGGTCGATAATTACCAGCCAGTTCATTTCAGCTCATTGATGGTAAAAGACATGACGAACATGCATAAAGAGACCTTTGCACCCACCCGCTGCGTTGGGCAAGAAAATTTATCCTGGCAATATAGGACATATGCCAGCGGTAAAATTTCTCTAACGCCTTGGTCTTCAAAGAAAAGTCTCATTCTTCAAAGCTCCCATTACTCATTTTTCACCTTTCCCTGATCATGCCCTCAAAAACGAAATGAAAGTTGCGCGGCTACCATGTTCCAATATGTCTGAGTATTTTGCATCAGCGGATTTTCCCGTTCCGAAAGGATATAGGTACCCTGGTTGTAGGAATACTCCAGCCGAACCATCCAGTGGGAACTGATATCCCAGCGAAGCCCGGCGGTGAGTATTTTACTGAATCCGTAATGAGCCGGAAAGAAACCACCGGTACTTTCAGAAAACTTGGTGCCGTCTCGATCATCACGGTCGGCCACGCCGTAATCGTAGCGCATCATTACCTCCCAGCGCGGATCAAAACGATAGCTCGCCTGGACATAGAAGGACTCAACGGTGGAATCCTCATACGGAAGCGACGGGCCATAGTCTCGGTATTTGAGGGGAAAGAGAAGATATTCTACTGAAACGCTCAGTTTTTTCCAGGTTATATTGAAATGAAGCCAGATTGTATAAAACATCGGTGTAGCCGGACACCAGATCTGGTTGAGTATCGGCCGGGGCGTCATCCAATTCAAGCCGCATGGAGGCAATACTAAAGCCGAGCTCGATGCGCTCGGTGGGGCTCTTGTACCAGAGGTTGCCGAACAAGGCGACAGTGTCTTCACCAAAATCACCGGGCACGTCCCCGCCCAGCAGAGCCCATTCGACATTTTCATCGCTAACAATCCGCCCCCCTCCGACCACTGCCGATATGGTGCCGAAATCACGATAGACATCGGCATACAGTATCAACCCATCAGAAGAATGGATGAGATTGCGCACCTTATCGAAATAGACCGTCTGAGGAAGAAAAATACCTGGCCGGGTGAACGGCACATCTCGGGTCTCGTTGTAGAGTCCCAGAGGATTTTTATTGCGGCCGACCATGATTCCGAACCGGTTCGTATCGGTTGTGTTGACGGTAATATCAACATGCCCGTAATCCAGCTCCGGCGTGCCGTCATACATGTCGCCGGCTATCCGGGAGAGGACTTGGGCGGAGATCAACAACTTCGGCACGGGACGAATGGACGCGTTGATCCCAACCTCGGTAAACTCAGAGGATGTATCCGGACTGTCACCATACCAGCGGTTATCACTGGTCCATACCAGTCCCTGGCTCAAAAAGCCGTGCAACTGGATATTTTCCCACCAATGCCTCGGCTCGCCGGTTGCCGCACCAGAGGATGCCATGAGCAGAATAAACACGGCCACAACGGCGCCGCACAACCGTGTGCTCCCTGCATGAGCATATCGTACATTGAGCGTGTCGGAGGGACGTGAAAGCAAAACAATGAACCAGTCAGGTATAACTTTATGCAACACCTCGGGTACCAGGCCAGTACCCGATATGCAATGAAAAGACAGAGGTATCCAAAAATCGAAGAGATATCTATACAATAAATGATACTCTACTTCC
This sequence comes from Desulfofustis sp. PB-SRB1, assembly GCA_016722945.1. Classification (GTDB taxonomy): domain Bacteria; phylum Desulfobacterota; class Desulfobulbia; order Desulfobulbales; family Desulfocapsaceae; genus PB-SRB1. The sequence goes on from JAEQMT010000038.1 coordinate 243,560, forward strand.
TCTAAGGTTTACAAGCGAAGAAATTGATACCCTCACCCATGATTGTGGGCGGATTAGCCTGGCTGGCTCTAAATAAAAGAAAAACGGATGGGAATTACTTCAGAAACGGCTGTGCCATCGTTCCTTCTCAAATAAATTAACTAACAAAAAAACCTTGGAAAATGAGAATTTTCGTTCAAGATCAAGGCGTGAGGAACATGTTACCGCAGACCGGATTGATATTGCCAGGATAAAATTTTTGGAGCAACGATGAGGTTGGGCGAAAAGGCCATTCTGTAAGGTTCCCACATGATATGCGGCACTGTGGAACCCTGGTCTTTTGCAAAAGAGATGGGAGAGGAAGCGGAGAAAATACTGGAGCCTCCCTGACAACAGTTTGTGCTGCCGGCGTGCAAATGCCGTGCACTTTTGTGATAAAGATTGGTGCCGAAGGCGAGATTCGAACTCGCACGGGCGTGGCCCACTACCCCCTCAAGATAGCGTGTCTACCGGTTCCACCACTTCGGCATATTTGATAGTTAGGCGATGGAGAAACCACCTGTCTTTGCTCTACTCACTTTGGCCCGGTGCGACAGGTTCCGCTGCCTCCGGCACAACAAGCTCCGCTGAGGCATCAGCTTCGGGCGCAACCGCCTGCTGCTCGACGCCACGCTGACTCATCACCGACCCGGTACCGCTTTGCGCGGAGAAATAGGCCAGGGCTACCGAGGTGGCCATAAAAATCACCGCCGACAGGGTGGTAATCTTGTTGAGCAGCGGCAACGGCCCCTCAGTACCAAACAGAGACTGGCTGGAGCCACCGAAGGTCGCCCCGATATCGGCCCCTTTGCCATGCTGAAGCAACACGATACCGATGAGAAATATACAGACAACTACATGGATGATAATGATCAACGTTTCCATCCGTTCAGATTTGTTGAGTAAAATTAATAATCCGGTTAAATGATTCGGCATCAAGGGCCGCACCACCGACCAGGGCGCCGTCAATATCGGGTTGTGCCATCAAATCATCGATATTATCGGGCTTAACCGAGCCACCGTACAGGATTCTTAGGTTCTCGGCAATCTCTTTTTTATACATCCGACCAATCTCCGCCCGGATAAAACCATGTACCTCCTGGGCCTGGCCGCTGCTTGCGGTTTTGCCGGTGCCGATAGCCCACACTGGTTCATACGCGATGATCACGGATGCCAACGAGTCTCCGACAAGATCGGTAAGCCCCCAGTGCAGCTGGCTCTTGAGTATATCCAGAGTCTTTTCAGCTTCTCTGTGCGCCAGAGTTTCACCGATACAAAAGACCACTAGAAGGCCAGCCGCCAAGGCGCCGTGGATGCGGCGATTGATGAGCTTGTCATCCTCGCCGAAGAGTTGCCGCCGCTCGGAATGACCGATGATAACCGCGGTCGCCCCACAATCAAAGAGCATGGCAGGTGAGATTTCGCCGGTAAAGGCACCCTGCTCCTGCCAGCACACGTTTTGTCCAGCCACGATAATGGAGCTGCCTGAGACTTCACGGCTTACCTGAGAAAGCGCGGTAAAAGGCGGCGCCAGCAGCACATCGCGATCACTCAGACCAACGCAGCCCGAAACGATGGCCGCGGCCAGTTCGCGGGCCTGAGCGCGGGTCGTATGCATCTTCCAGTTGCCGGCAATAATTGGTTTTCTCATGATCGTCACTCCTTAATTAATGAAGCCGTAAAAAGTCAGATTTGCAGGCTAAGATGGCTAAGTAATAAGTCTACTAGGAGTGGTGGTCGTTTTAACCTCGCAGGCATACAACTGGTACGCCGAGAAGCCAAAACGATCCCACGACGACGTAGAGCGAAGTTTTTACGACGCCATCAGTTAATCAGTGCAGCAGAGCATCTACGCCCGGCAGGGACTTACCCTCCATGAGGCGTAAAAAGGCACCGCCGCCGGTGGACATATAGCTGATCTGCGCCGCCACCCCAGCCTGCTGGATGGCCGCGTTGATGTCACCGCCACCGGTAACGGTGAGGGCGTGGGCAGCAGCCACGGCGTGGCACACGGCCATGGTGCCGCGCGCGAATGGCGCCATTTCGAAGGCGCCCAGCGGTCCGTTCCAGACAATGGTGCGGGCATCGGCCAGGGCTTCGGTGAAATAGATTGCGGTGGCGGGACCGATATCTAGGGCCAGCCATTGCGGCACCATATCCTGACAGGTAACCGTTTTGGTAGCCGCATCCGCCCCGAAATGCGAAGCCGCCACAAAGTCCACCGGCAGATATACCTTAACTCCTTTTTCCCCGGCTTTCGTAAGAAAGGTGCGGGCGGTATCGAGCAGATCGTCTTCAACAAGAGAGCCGCCCATATCGGCGCCATGACTCTTGAGAAAGGTGTTGGCCATTGCCCCGCCGATAATCATCTTATCTACTCGTTCCAGCATATGCTCCAGGGCGCCGATCTTCGTGGAGACCTTGGCACCGCCGACAATGGCGACAAGGGGCCGGGCCGGATTTTCCATGGCCCGGTTGAAGAAATCGAGCTCTTTTGCCAGTAAAAACCCGGCTGCCCTCTCAGCGACATGAGAAACCACCCCCACCACTGAGGCATGGGCCCGATGGGAGGCCGCAAAGGCATCATTTACATAAACATCAGCAAGGCGACCGAGGGCAGCGGAAAAATCAGGATCATTGGCTGTTTCTTCCGGATGAAAGCGCAGATTTTCAAGCATCAGCACCGCCCCTGGAGCCAGTTCGGCAACCATGCCCTCAACCTCAGTCCCTACGCAATCAGGCGCCACTGCTACCGGGGCATCAATCAAGCCGGCAAGATGGGCCGCCACCGGGGCAAGCCGATACTCCTCCCGTACCTGCCCTTGCGGCCGGCCTCGGTGCGCGGCAAGTATCAGGCGCCCGCCCTCTTTTCTGATATATTCAAGGGTGGGCAACACCTGCTGGATGCGACTGTCATCAGATATGTGGCCGTTTTCGGCAAAGGGTACATTGATATCCACCCGCACCAAAACCCGTTTTCCGGCTAGAGCTACATCCTTTAGATGTTTCATGGTTCCCTCTCATCATCTGCTTTGGCATGCTCCGTCACGTTCAGCCCAAGCAACAACCCATCTTCAACCGGTTCCCGGTAGTAGCCACGCCTCACCCCCGCCTGGACGAACCCCATTGTTCCATAGAAATGTATTGCCGGGTAATTGGCGGCCCGCACCTCAAGAAAAATTGTCACGACGCCCCACCGCGTCAAACAAGAAATAATTTCAGCCATCAGCCGTGTTCCCACATGGATGCGGCGATATGATGGGTCAACGGCAATTTTGAGCAGCTCAGCCTCAGTATCGATAAAACGTGCACAGCACCAACCGACTACCATCCCCTTCTTCTCAGCGACAAGGGCGATACCGCGCGGACAAATCAGTTCCGAAACAATCCGCGAAGCTGACCACGGCGACGGGTAACTGCTCTCAATCTCGGCAAGCGCCGCGCAATCGGCGCGACGCATATTTCTTATGAGTATATCCTGATGCTTTGTTGGGATTCTGGAAGCCTTGGTGCCGATTTTGTTAATTAATTAGTGAAACTGCCACGACAACGTAACGCAATGTTAATACCAAACAATCACACCATGGTTTCGGCAATCTTCCAAGTCAAGTCGGTCAGCATGTGGGTGTAGCTTCCCAACTCATTGTCGTACCACCCGTAAATCACCGCCTGGGTAACCGGCACCTCAATAATGGGGTCGTGATCGCCACTGATATCAGCGTTGGTTGCCTTGGCTATGTTCACGCGGATCGAAGCGGTACGGGTATGCGTCTCACTGCCCTCAATAACGGTTGCCGCCTTGGGATAGCCGATCATATCGGAAGAGACGTTCTGTTCGTCACTGAACACCAGATATGGATTGTGCCGACTGTATTCACGATAAATCGAATTGATATAGTCGCGCTGGGTCGGCAGTCCCGGTTCATCGTGAATATTTATCACCAGGATAATCAGCGACCCCGTTGCGGTGGGGATGCGCACCGACTCGGCGATGAAGCCGATGTTGCGCATTTCCGGAATAACCTGACCAAGCGCCTTGGCGGCACCGGTGGTGGTAAGGATGATATTGTTTAAAATGGAGCGGTTCTTTCTTAAATCAGAGGCGCCGGCCCCTGGCAGCCTATCGAGCACCTGCTGTGAACCGGTGGCGGCATGAACCGTTACCATCGACGCACTGAGCAGATTATCGGCGCCGATTCTCTCCAGCAGCGGCTTCATCATATAAGAGAGGCAGGTGGTGGTACATGAGGCGGCCGAGACAATGCTATGAACGGTTGGCAGAAACTCATCGTCGTTGATGCCCATTACCGTGGTAATAGCGTCATCGGGCATCTCCAGTCCCTTTGCTTTAATCTTGAACGGCGCTGACAAAATAACCTTGCTCGCCCCCGCCGCAATGTGGCCGCGCAAAGAACCCCTGGGCTCATCCGCATCGCTGCCGGGATCCCTGAACGCGCCGGTGGTATCCACCACCAGGTTGACCTCATGGTCACGCCAGCCGATCTCTTTAGGGTTGCGGGCGGTGCGCAAGATGGTGACCGGGATACCGTTGATCTGCATTCGGCCGGTCTGCTCATCCAGCTCCTCGATCACCCGACCACCGCGGAAACCATTGAGATAGGTGGTCAACCTGCCATACGTTGAATCACGTTCAATAGAGGCCGCCAGGTCGTTCATGCTGGTGCCCACGTCGCGCCCGATATTGACCACGAGTTCATTGAAATGGCCACGGGCGACGTGATTCCACAACAAGAGCTTGCCGATTCTGCCTAAACCGTTTACCCCTAATTTCATAATGTTCATTCTCCCTCTCAGATGAGATTATGAAGTAAGTAATAGCACCCGCTTTACTAAAATTCCAGCCTCAATTCATGCGCTTTAACCAAACCCTTTCCCGTGGCACCCTCATCCGGCGATATAACCGGTTTCTGGCCGAGGTTGAACTCCCTACCGGAGAAATACTCACCATCCACTGCCCGAACTCCGGGGCCATGCTCACCTGCTCGGCACCGGGCAGCCCGGCCTGCTTTTCACGATCTGACAACCAGAGACGAAGATATCCGCACACCCTTGAGATGGTGCATAACGGTGTAACCTGGATCGGGGTAAATACTATGCGAACCAATGCACTGGTGGCAGAGGCGCTCGAAAACGGTGTCATCGACGAACTTGGCCATTTTGATTCCATGATGAGGGAGATCAAGACATCGCCCGGCACCAGGCTCGACCTGATGCTGAGCTCTGAAAAGATCCGCACCTATATTGAAGTCAAAAACTGCACTCTGGTAAGAGATGGGAGGGCCCTTTTCCCCGACGCCGTCACCAGTCGCGGCACCAAACATCTGGCCGAACTCATGAAACTTCGTAAAGAGGGCAATGAGGCGGCGGTGATCTTTCTCATTCAGCGTGATGACGCACAAAGTTTTGCACCCGCGGCCGATATTGATCCGACCTACGCCGATTCACTGGCGGCGGCAAGAGCCGCCGGTGTCAGGAGCATTGCCTATACAGCCCGGGTAACGCCTGAAGAGATAACGGTTCAGGAAATGGTGCCGGTGATAATGGCCTCGTAAACAAGTCAGCCCTTCATGCTTTGTAGCAGCATATGGGTTATGCGGCCGGCACAGATGGTGAGCACCGCTCGACCGGTGAGAGGCTGGTGCAGAAACGGGCTGTTAGCGCTTTTGCTGACAAGCGTATCTTCGGTGAGAATAAAATGGTGGTGGGGATCGATAACGGTGACATCGGCCTGTTTACCTGCCGCCAGGCTGCCGCCGGGAACGCCCAGAATACGGGCCGGGTTGACGCTCATCAGCTCGATAAGGCGGGTCTCATTAATCACCTTGTCACGAACAAGGGCAAGGCCCAGGGAGACAGCCGATTCCAGGCCGATGATACCGTTGGCCGCCAACTCAAATTCACACTCCTTCTCCAGCACCGAGTGAGGCGCATGGTCGGTGGCGATAACGTCCAGGGTGCCGTCCGACAACGCCCGGCGGATTTCCAGTCGGTCCGCTTCGGAGCGCAGTGGTGGATTCATCTTAGCATTGGTGTCGTAATCCGCCACCGCTTCGTCGGTTAAGGTGAAGTAGTGCGGCGCCGTTTCCGCACTGACTGGTACCCCTTCCCGCTTGGCCTGCCTAAGGTGAGCGATGGACGCCGCCGTGCTGACGTGGGCGATATGCAGGTGAGCCCCGGTCAGAGCGGCAAGGGCAATATCGCGACATACCATAACCGCCTCCGCTGCCGCCGGAATACCAGGCAGGCCGAGTCTGGTGGAGACCACTCCTTCATGCATGCAGCCGTTTTTCGAAAGGGCGGCGTCTTCGGCATGAGTAATTACCGGCAGGCCGTGGCTGTGAGCGTATTCAAGAGCACGCCGCATGAGCTGAGCGCTCATCACCGGCAGCCCGTCGTCACTGACGGCGGCGACGCCGTGCGCTTTCATCTCGCCATATTCGGCAAGCTCGACGCCATCGCTGTTTTTGCTGATTGCCCCCACTGGGTAGACATGGGCCGAGGCGGAGGTGCTTTTCTCCTTAATCAGGCGGGTCACGGCACTGCCGTCATTGACCGGCTTGGTGTTTGGCATACAGGCGACCGCGGTGAAACCCCCGGCGGCGGCGGCGGCGGTACCGGTAGCGATGGTCTCCTTGTACTCTTCGCCCGGCTCGCGCAGGTGAACATGCATGTCGATGAGGCCCGGCACCACCCAGAAACCGGATACATCGATACAATTTTGCTCGGCAATTGGGCGTGAATCGGGGACGATGATGCGCCCGTCCTCTATCCACAAATCAGCTATCTCATCACGGCCGGCGGCGGGATCCAGCACTCTGCCGTTTTTCAGAACTATCAGTGAATCCATTTTCTTTCCTCGTGTTCAGATCATGCGGATTTATCTCCACCAAGCACCAGATAGAGCAGGGCCATGCGGACGGCAACACCATTGGTCACCTGATCAAGGATCACCGACCAGGGCCCATCGGCAACATCGGGATTCATCTCAACGCCCCGGTTGATCGGGCCGGGATGCATCACCAGAACATCAGGCTTTGCCAGTTTCAGCAGGGCCCTGTTAATGCCGTAATGGACGGCATACTCACGCAGCGACGGAATGAGCGGATCATGCTGCCTCTCTATCTGGATACGCAGCGCCATCACCACATCGGCGCCTGTTACCGCCTCGCCCACCGAGGTGCAGACATGGGCGCCCAGCGATGTGATATCGGCAGGCATAAAGGTGGCCGGGCCGGCCAGGCAGACCTGGGCGCCAAGTTTGGTGAAACTGAAAATATTGGAATGCGCCACCCTACTGTGGGCAATATCGCCGACAATGGCGATTTTCAAGCCGGCAAGGCTCTGCTTGTGATCAAGAATGGTCATGGCGTCGAGCAGGGCCTGGCTGGGATGTTCGTGGGCGCCGTCGCCGGCGTTGATGATCGAACAGTCGACGTATCGACCAAGCAGATGGGGTGCTCCAGACCGACCATGGCGCATGATGATGACATCTGGATTCATCGCCTGAATATTGCGGGCGGTATCGATGAGGGTTTCCCCTTTTCTCGTTGAGCTGGATGAACCGGAGAGGTTGAAGGTATCGGCGCTCATCCGCTTGGCGGCGATCTCAAAGGAGAGCCTGGTTCGGGTGGACGGCTCGAGAAAGAGGTTGACCACCGTTTTGCCGCGCAGGGTGGGTACTTTTTTTATGGGGCGGTTTGAGATTTCACGAAATGAGCGAGCCGTGGTAATAATGTGATGAATATCCTGAGGCGACAGCTCTTTGATACCGAGAATGTGCTTGTGGATAAAAATCGAAGGCTCGGTCATGGTCAGTCAGCCGGCAGAGGCTCTATCGCCTTCTAATCAATGATATCACCCAGCCGCTGCCAGCGAATGGAGGAAAAACGCTGCCAGGAAAGCAGGTCGTATTGAGAATTCCATGACCAGTAGATGATCATCGCCTTACCCAGGATATCTGATTGATCGACAAATCCCCACACCCTGCTGTCGGAGCTGTTATGACGGTTATCTCCCATGACAAAATATTTGCCCTCGGGTACTTTCCGCGGCCCAAAACTGTCCTGATCAAGACTGCCGAGAGCAGTGCCGTAGTAGGCATGCTCATCATCAACCGCGGCGCCGTTGATAAGCAGTTGCCTGTTTTTCATCTTCACGGAATCGCCGGGCAGTCCCACGACTCTTTTAATATAATCAATTGAGCGGTCACCCGGGTAGCGAAAGACAATGACATCAAATCGTTCCGGCTCCTTCACCGGTATCAGCATGGTACCGCGAAACGGCACCCGCACCCCGTAGATGAACTTATTGACAAACAGGTGATCACCAACCAGCAGGGTGGGGATCATGGAACCGGAGGGGATCTTGAATGCCTGAACGATAAAAGTCCTGATAAACAGGGCAATCAGCACCGCGATAACAATCGCCTCGGCATATTCGCGAAAGGTAGACTTCTTCTTTTGTGTGTTCGTCATCAGAACGTGTTATATTTTTTGAGTGAGTGTGCCCGGCTGTCACCTTAGCTAGGGGAACGCTGGTGCCGAGTACAGCCGGCACGCGAGGGAAGATGTCTAATATATAGGTATATTTTATTCAATACAAATCGGCAGGCATGAATCCTGGCAAGAAAATTCCATAAAAGCGGCAAACGATGAATTACCGGATAAACAACACCCAAAAACAGACTGGTTGGATGCTCAATTAGACAGTCCAATAGTGCCCATATGACTATCAAGGATTCAGGACACGATGGGTCGCTGGAATAGGATCTTTTGAATCAGCTATATGTGAACCGTGGAAAATGGCCTTTTCGCCCAACCTCATCGTTGCACAAAACATGTTATCCCGGCAATAGCAGGCATATGGGTGCGGTAACATGTTTGTCGCGCCTTGATTCTGAACGAACATTCTCCTTTTGCAAGGCTCCCTTAATCCTCTATCCGTTGTTTTATCTTGACCATATTTCCCTTTGAATTTTGCACATCATGGATTGGGTATACAAGCAGCAGTGTTGCTATCGCCGAAACTACCACATAGATAGTATTTTGGTAAAGTATGTTACACGGTCTTGCAAAATAATTAATCTCAATACAACATTAAAATGATTATCTGTTGTCATATGAGAACGCTATTGTTCATCTACAAGAATCTCTTCATAACTATATTCGGTAAAAAATATCCCTCATAATTCTTGTTTTGTTATAGGGATTGAACAAGTTTTCCTTGACAAGCACTGTTTTTTGTGTCCTCTATTTAGTTGTAATTATACGAAGATTGTGGTAGTTAGTGCCGCATGGCATCATAAGTTGGGTATATCATTACGATGAAATTGTCATTTTTACCGGCAAAAGACCTGGTGGTGGGGGTAGATATCGGCTCACACAGCGTCAAGGTGTGCCAGTTGAAACGAGCCGACAAAGGCTACTCGGTAGTAACTGCCGGCATTGCCAGGCTTCCCGAAGGTGTTGTCGATGACGGCGCCCTCAACGAACCAGAGGTCGTCGCCGCGGCCATCAAGGAGTTGTTCAAACAATTAAAGATAAAAAAGAAGAAGGTGGGGTTTTCCATTTCCGGCTATTCCGTGATTGTCAAAAAGATCCAGGTCACGGTTATGGAACCTGACGAGATGGAGAGCCACATCATGGAAGAGGCTGAACAATACGTCCCGTTTGATCTCGATGATATTTACCTGGACTTTCAAGATCTGGTAACAACAACGGAAGAAGATGAAAAGACCGATGTCATGCTGGTGGCCGCGAAAAAAGAAGTTGTTGACGAATATCTCGAAATGCTGGCCGGCATTGGCTTGCAGGCGACCGTGGTGGATATAGACGGGTTTGCCCTGGAAAACACCTATGAGTACAACGCGGGGGAAAAAAGAAATGTGGCGTTGATCGATATCGGCGCCTCTAAAATCAATATCAATATTCTAGCAAACGGGGGTATCGGTGGTGGCTCGCGATATCGTGGTGGGAAGCGGGCAATTAACTGAGCAGATAATGAGAAAGTGTGACCTGGAGTTTGAAGAAGCGGAAAATATCAAGCTCGGTCACACACCAGTGGAAAAACATAAGAAGACAGTTGAAGAGATTTTTACCAGTGTGTGCACCCAGTGGATTCTTGAAATAAAGAAATCTCTTGATCTTTATCAGGCCAACTATCCTGATCAACCCCTTGAAAAGATACTGCTCAGCGGCGGCGGCTCGAAAGTTTCGGGCCTTGACGCCTATATCCACGCTGAAACTGGGGTTGCCGTGGAACTGTTCAATACATTTGGCAGTATGGTGTCTGTTGATAAGAAAATCGATCCCAGTTACCTCGGTACCGTTGCCCCTGAAATGGCGATAGCCACCGGTATCGCCATCCGACCGACGCCGGTATAGCCGCCGCGGAAGAGGCGCATCCAATGCTGCAGATCAATCTCCTCCCGGTTAGAACCCTCAGAAGGCGTGCCGCCGCCCGCAACCAGATTATTGCCATCGGCATAGTGCTGCTCGGCGTCCTGGCCGTCTTTACCATAATCGGCACCGTGCAGCGGATAAACATTTCCGCGCTGGAACAGCAGGCCGCGGCGAAACAGGCGGAAAAAAGTGCTGCCCAAATAAAAGTACGGGAACTCACGGCGCTGCAGAAAAAAGTAAAAGATATCGAGTTTAAGATAGATTTAATTGAGCAGCTTACGGAAAATCTGCTGCTTGCCGTGCATGTTCTTGATGATATTGCCACATTTGTCGACAATGATCGTATGTGGCTCACCTCTTTATCCAATGAAAACAACCGTCTACTCCTCAGTGGGTATGCCGTTGACAATCAGAGCGTGGCGGAGTTCATGGATCGGTTGAAACTAGAGTCACAATTTATCGAATCAGTTGATTTGACGCGATCGACTTTAGCCAATTATCAGGGCGCGGAACTGACCAATTTCAGCCTTTCGTGTGCAGTTGGTATTCCTGCCGCTGAAAAATAAGAAAAGAGTGATCAATAAGTGGATAAAGATCAAAAGATTGCTTGAATTAGTTACCCCGGTGTTACATGAAAATTGATACTTCTAAATTTGTATCGTTTCTGGACGAGCGCTATATCCCGCTTGATCCTAAATTCAAAATTCTGATTGGTGCCGCAATTATAGCCCTGCCGATCGTGGCTTTCTATTTTTTGTATTTCAAACCTAATACCGTTAAAATTTCAGGACTGGAATCACAAATTGTCACGCTGACTCAAGAAACCAACAAATTAAGAACCCAGGCACGGGACCTCCCGAAGGTTGAGCAGCAGGTAAAAGAGTTGGAACTCACGTATGAAAAGACCACCATGAAATTACCCACCGAGCAGGAAATCCCCCAACTGCTCCGGGACATATCCACCCTTGGCCGAGAAAGCGGCCTTGATATCATGAGCTTCACACCGGGACAGGAGATAAAGAGAAACTATTACAACGAAATACCAATAGATATCATCGTCCGCGGTCCTTACCACTCAATAGGGTATTTTTTCCAGCAGGTAGCTGAGATGGACCGGGTTGTGGTCGTTACCGGAAATAAAATGAGCGCTCCTCAGTCGGAAAACGGAGAAATATTGCTTACCGCAAACGTTGATCTGGTCACGTACCGGTTTACCAATCAGGTTGTACAGCAATAACAAGGTTATTTGATCAAAACACCAGATCTACTCTCTTATGTACCCCGATCAAATTTACAGCATATGACTGTATTACCATTTTCATGAAAAAGATTTTTCTCTCTCATGCCATTGTAATCGCTTTATTTCTGTTCAACGCGATTGCTGTATCCCAGGAAGCACCCGTTTCGGCCGATGAAGGAAGCTCAGCAACCGAGACCATGCAAACAAATGGTGACACCGGGCAGAGAGAAGAATTCCAATACGAGTCGATTGATCGGGCGGACCCGTTCATGCCTTTTATAACAGAGCGGACACCGCAACCCGCACCCAGGCCTATCCAAGAAGAACCTGACGAGATCATTGAAAGTACCAGGTTAACCGGTATGCAGCTGTTCGAGCCGAGCCAACTCACCCTTGTGGCGGTGATGTTTTCGGGAACAGAGAACATCGCCATGGTTCAGGATTCATCAGGCCAGGGATATATAATCAAAGAAGGCATGCTCATCGGCAAGCATGGGACGATCGTCGATATCTCAAATAACGGGGTACTCATCGAAGAGGTAATGCAAACCAGGCGAGGCCGAACGCTTACCAATGAAATATCCATGCTATTTGAACGAGAGGTGCAATAACCGCCATGCTCGGAAACAATATGAAACGATTCTTTTCCATAACTCTTGCTGTTCTCACCTGTTGGGCTACTCCCTGGGCATTGTCTGCTCAAGAAGATGATCAAACCTATCTGATCAATTCGATCCAAACCAATATAGGTCAGTCATCCTTCACCATGACCTTTGTCGGTTCACGGGAACCGTTATTTACCGTTCTGGAAAATTTCGATCCGCACCGGATTATTGTGAACGTAGCGGGCGGTGCAATAGTTGATTCCATAGACACCATGGGGATTGTTCCACCAGATAGCTTTGTTGGATTCAGCGTATCAAACTCGGGAGATTCAGAGTCCCCACTGTTGCGTCTGGAGTTTTCCGTACCGGACTTGAGCAGTTACGATATCCAGTCGGTGAACAACAATCTCATTGTCACCATCGAGGCCCCCGACTCATCAGTGGCGGAGCAATCCCCACAAGCCGGTGCCGCTTCTGATTCGCCCGACGAGATCACCATCGATTCCATCATATCGGACCCGCAACCGGGGGTAGGCGGCGGAAATCTCAACCAAATGAACCAGTCAGCGAGCACTGCGCAGAGCAATCTGGCCGATCGATTTGCTCTTACCGGTTATGACAAAGAGCGAATCAGCGTCGATTTTTTCAAGATTGACCTTCACAACGTCTTCAGACTGTTCCGACAGATATCTGACAAAAACATCGTGGTTGATGAAGCCGTCAACGGTACCATTACCATCGCCCTCAACGATGTACCGTGGGACTTCGCCATGGATATTATCCTGAATCTGGCAAACCTCAGAAAAGAAGAGCGCTACAACACCATCGTTATCTTTCCCGCCGGCCGTGATTTTTTCTGGCCGGAAGATGCCATGGACAATCTCAGCTTTGAAGCCGATACGGAAGTGATTGAAGAAGAGACAATCATGATCCAGGAAACCGCAAGTCTGCCCCCTGAGGTCGTTCAGGCAAAAGAATTGCTTGTCCAGGCGGCACGATATGAAAAATCAGAAGATTATGAATTGAGCGTACAACTCTATGAACAGGCCTTTGAGCTGTGGCCGGAGAACACCAAAATATCAAACAAGCTGGCCAATCTTTACCTGGGTAGATTAAACATAAATGCCCGCGCCCTCTATTACGCAAAAATTACCCTGAATAACGATCCCGGCGATACCCGAGCCGCACTCTATGCCGCCATCAGCTCGGCAAACATGAACGATATCGAAAATGCCACCGAGTTTTTCACCCAAAGTGTAAGCGATATCCCGCCATCCGAAGAGGCCCTGATCAGCTACGCCGCCTTCAGTGAGATCCAGCAAAGCTTTGCCCTTGCCCTTGAACTGCTCGATATATTTGAGAATTACTATGGCGCAAATCTTCAGACAATGATCAGCAAGGCACGTATTTATGACAAGATGGGAGATGAGCAGAGAGCCTTGTCACAATATCGTACCCTGCTTGCTTCTGGATATTCAATACCGGTGAATCTCAGAGATTATATTCAGAACAGACTGGCCCAGAATAACTGAATGGAGCCAATCATCAATGAAGATATCATTTCAACCTTGCCCCGGGGTGAACATATGAGACGGTTTCGCATCCTGCTGTACAGCACAATCATGGTAACGCTCATCTCTTTGAGCCTATCCTGTTCAAAGAATCAACCGGTACCGGAGGTATCGGAGAGCCCCGCTCCCCAGCAAACGGCACAAGAAAACAATCCGCCCCAGCCAACATCGTCGCCGCCAATAGTCCTGCCCACTGCCTACCAATTGCCCACCTACGTGGTGGGCAATGATTTTGATGAAGATCTGGCCATCACCGATGAGGCGGTTGTCAGGGTCGGCGCCACCATCAGATCAACCCGCGGTCCCCAGCCGCTTTGGGATATCATGAGACGGTTGGTTGCCCTTAAGGAAATGAATGTCTCCTGGGCCAGCGATGTTGACCAGAACGTTCTGGTGGATGTGGATATCAATGCCGCCGATGATTTTTTCAACGCCATAGATAACCTGCTCAGGCAGGTTGACTATTTTCACGAAGTGCAGGGCAACACCATTGTCATCAAATACAAGGAAACCCGGCAATTCAAGATTGCCATGCCGTTTATCGCATCGCAGTATACCACTGAATCAGGCGGCAATTTACTGGGGAGTCCGGAGTTGTCCACCAATGTCAAAGGCACCATCCAGCTCGATTCCACCGGCAACACCTTTGACATTTGGGAAAATATCCAGGCAAACATGGATAAGATTATTGCGCTGTGGAGCACCACCACGGTAACGCCGACCGCAGGCACCGATACAGCCGAGGGTGGCGAAGAGAATCAGTCGACAATGGAAAATCTTGCGACCAGACGAGTCTCATCCAGCGATGTTGCCTATTTTATCGATAAACCCGTTGGTATCATCACCGTTACCGCCCCTCGCCCGCTGCTGCAGGAACTCGACAAATATTTTACCAACCTCACCAACTCGCTGTATAAACAGGTCTCCATAGAAGCAAAAATCCTCGAAGTACAACTCAAGGATAATTCCAAGATAGGCCTTGACTGGAGCCAGGTTCTGAAAGATTTCAACGTTACCGGTACGGTGGTTTTTGGCGATTTATCCCGGGGAGGGCAGGTATATCCGAAGATCCAAACGGTTAACGACTCCTTTAACGACGGAACTGTAAAAGGCAATCTCCTTGATCCCACCGCTTTTATATCGCAGATACTGCTGGATCCGACGGATTTTAGTGTATTGCTCAACGCTCTGGAGGAACAGGGAAACACAAGAATTCTCTCAAATCCAAAGATAAGTGTGCTTAACGGCCAGCCGGCACTGATCACGGTGGGCCGTAATGTCACCTACGTGGACAGCGTTGAAACCGATATCGATACCTCCGCAACATTTCCAACTACTACCATCACGGTGGAGACAGCCCGCATTCTCTCCGGCGTCGGCCTGTCCCTCACCGCAAACGTCATGGAAAACAATGAGATCGTCATGAATCTGGTTCCGGTTACCTCCGAACTTGAAGAGCCCATAGAGTATCGCTTCTTTGGCGGCGAGGCCGCCCAGGTGGGGTTGCCGGTGGTAAACATACGCCAGATCAGCACCACGGTGCGAGTCAGAGACGGTGAAATGCTGGTAATCGGCGGGCTGATCTCCGAGGTGGAGCAAACCACCAGCGACTTTGTGCCACTGGTGGGCAAAATTCCCATTGTCCGCTACCTCTTTGGCGTTGAAGAAAAAATCAAAGAAAAGCGAGAGCTTATTATACTGCTGAGGCCGGTGATTATTTAGCTGTATACTCAACTATTTTACATGGCAGGGAGAGCCACATGAAACTGCTCAAAGTTTTCATTCTTGGAGTTGCGGTACTGAGCCTAACCGGATGTGGGCAAAAGGTGGTGGAAACGCTCAAGGTTTCCGAACCGGTGGGTCCGAATGCACCGGGCGCCGGACGCAGCATCGTGGTGCTGCCGTTCGCCGATTACACCTTTTCAGACAATTTGGCATCCGCCCACCGACGCAACCTGCAGGTGACCGAGTCGGTTACCGATCGGCTCATCGCCAACGGCTTTGCCATGCCGATTCAGGAAGACGTGGTGCGCTACATGATCAACCAGAACCTGATCAGCCTGGTGGCCTACGAGGAAAGCCACTCATCATCGCTCACCAACGAGCTTTCCGGTGAATGGTCAAATGAGATGAAAACCGAAATCCGCCGCTACATCGTCGAGCAGCAGGTCAGCCGCGACAACCGTCTTGTCTCAAGCCCCGGCACCCATGGCCTTTCCGAAAACACGGTACGCAAGATCGGCCGACGCTTTAACGCCGACTATATCGTCAGGGGCCGCCTGCTCGAGTATAAAACCAGAGAAGACCCATCCTGGGCGCCGTGGCGCAAGGGCGTGCTGCCCTTTGTGGTGGGCGGCACCAGCCAGGTGGTGTACGGTTTTGCCGAGTCGGATCAGTATGACCGGTGGAATCAGACAACTGTCGGGGCCGGCTATGGCGCCTTGATCGGCTCTTCGGATAACATCATCTGGCCATTTGAAAACGACCCCGGCAATACCATCCTGGGTATGAGCAGTTCCGCTTCAAACGCCATCTTCTGGGGCTTTGCCGGCGGCTGGCTGGGTCAACTTTCAACGCACAGCGGTCGCCTGGATCAGGCCGTCGTTCAGATGCGCATCTGGGTACAGGAGGCATCTTCCGGCAACGTCGTCTGGACGAACCGGGTGCGGGTACAGGTATCGCCTCAAACCGTTTTTTCAGACTCCCAGTATGACGTGCTGTTTGATCAGGCGATCGAAAAAGGGGTGACGGCGCTTATCGACAGTTTCGTTACCAACACTCTATAGCCACGCTTTGACATCTAAGCTGAAAGGTGGGTCCGCACCACCGCGGTGCCCGCCTTTTTTAATGCTCAGCCGACTCGCCGGCCTGCTTTCTGGCATTGTGGAACAAGGCCATGAAATTAATGGGCTCCATCAGAAAAGGGATAAATCCCCCATCCACCGAAATCTGGCTGACAATCTGCCTGGTAAAGGGAAACAGCAAAGTAGGACACTCAACCCCCAGCACAGCGGGAAGGTGCTTTTCCGGAACATTTTTAATAAGAAACGCACCGGCGTGCTCAACTTCAAGTAAAAACAATACCTTATCCGCTTCTTCCTTGTTGGTTACTTTCGCCGAAATCTCAATTGCCACCTCATAGTGCGCCTCATCAATCTTTCGGTTATTGAGCTTCATGTTCAGCTCAACATGCGGTTCCTTGCCCTGGCCACTTAAGAAAACTTCAGGGGCATTTGGATTCTCGAATGAAAAATCCTTGACGTACATCTTCTGCATTCGGAATACCGGGTTCTCGGCACTCTTCTGTTCGCTGCTGCCGGTGGTTTCAGTCATGATGACTCCGTTGTGATATTTTTATCTATCGTTCCACATTAAGGGAACCTTGAATAATGAGAATTTTAGCTCAAGATCATTGCGCCAGGACATGTTACCGCAGGCCGAGCTGATATTGCCAGGATAACATTTTTTGAGCAATGAAGGGGTTGTGCGAAAAGGCCATGTTGCAAGGTTCTTTTAAAGGTTGCCGCGGATACGACATTCCCTCACTCCGACAATACCTGTTTCAAAAACATGCCGGTGTATGAGGATGATTGACCGGCAACCTGCTCGGGGGTTCCCTGGGCGACAATTTCTCCGCCCCGCGCCCCCCCCTCGGGACCGATATCGATGATCCAGTCGGCGGTTTTGATCACGTCGAGATTGTGCTCGATTACCACCACCGTATTACCCTGATCCACCAGGCGATTCAAGACCGCCAGCAGATGCTGAATATCGGCCGGATGCAGACCGGTGGTGGGCTCATCGAGAATATAGAGGGTTTTGCCGCTGCCGCGTGCCGACAACTCGCGCGCCAGCTTGACACGCTGCGCCTCACCACCTGACAAGGTGGTCGACGCCTGCCCCAGTTTTATATAGGAAAGGCCAACATCAAACAGGGTCTGCAGACGCTGCCGGATGGGTGGGATCGCCTCAAAAAACTCTAGGGCCTCGGCAACACTGAGCATGAGCACATCATAGATTGAGCGGTCCTTATAGGCAATCTCCAGGGTCTGCTGGTTATAGCGTTTTCCTTTGCACACCTCGCATTGCACGTAGACATCGGGCAGAAAGTGCATGGAAATGCGCAGCACCCCGTCGCCATCGCAGGCGGCGCACCGCCCTCCCTTCACGTTAAAGCTGAAACGCCCCGGCGCATAGCCACGTGCCCGGGATTCGGGCAGGCGGGCAAACAGCTCTCGGATCGGGGTAAACACCCCGGTGTAAGTGGCCGGGTTGGAGCGCGGTGTCCGCCCGATCGGGCTCTGGTCGATATCGATAATCTTATCAATTCGTTCCAATCCGCGCAGGGTTGTCCCGTCACGCTCGATCTCCCGTTTTCGTGACTCTTTCGCCTTTTTTGCCAGGCCATAGAGGGTTTCCATGACGAGGCTCGATTTACCCGAACCCGACACCCCGGTTACCGCCGTCATTACCCCCAGGGGAAACCGCACCGTAAGGTTTTTGAGGTTGTTTATCCGTGCTTTGGAAACGGCAAGTGCCCGTGGCGATCTTTTTTTTACCACCCTCCGCTTCGACGGAATGGCGATCGACTTGATGCCGGCAAGATATGCTCCCGTTTCCGAATCTTTGGCTCCGAGCAGGTTTGCTACCGTACCGCTGAAGACCACCTCACCGCCGTGTATACCGGCGCCGGGCCCCATATCAAGCACATGATCGGCAGCCAGAATCGTGTCGGTATCATGTTCAACGACGATGACCGTGTTGCCCAGATCACGCAACTCTTCAAGAGTGTGAATGAGCTTGCGGTTATCACGCTGATGCAGCCCAATGCTGGGCTCATCGAGGATATACAACACCCCGGCCAGCCGGGAGCCGATCTGTGAGGCCAGTCTGATGCGCTGCGCCTCACCGCCGGACAATGTTCCCGAGGTTCGCGCCAGGGTGAGGTAGCCAAGCCCCACCGATTCAAGAAATGAAAGCCGGTCGACAATTTCCTTGAGCACCGGTTCTCCGATGGCACGTTCTCGGGCATTAAGCGGCAACTCCCTGAGATCCATCAACAATTGCTCAACCGAGAGGCAGGTCAGCTCGTAGATAGTGAACGCACCGACCCGTACCGCCAGCGCTTCCGGCTTGAGCCGGGCGCCCCCGCAGGCCGGACACTGCTGCTCATTCATGAATCGGGCCAGTTCCTCGCGGATCATCGCCGACTGGGTCTCATGAAAACGCCGATTCAGCTGAGGAATAACCCCCTCATAGCGCTTCACCGCCTTCAGCCATCGCTTCCCCTTCTGGTACTCAAACTCAATCTCCTCATCACCAGAACCAAACAACACCACATCTTGATTCTCCGGGGACAGTTTACAAAAAGCGGTGGCCAGCGAAAACCCGTAATGTTTAGCAACCGCGGCCAGCATCTGACCGGTATAGGTCGCTTCATTGCGCCATCCCCACGGGGCAATGGCGCCATCGAGGATGGAGCGCTTTGTATCCGGAACGATCAGAGAGGAGTCGAAGAACTGTTTCACGCCAAGTCCGGCGCATTCAGTGCACGCCCCCTGTGGGCTGTTAAAAGAAAAAAGCTGGGTGGAAAGCGACGGCAGCGATATACCGCACTTGTGACAGGCGGCCAGTTCACTGAAGAGCTGCTCTCTACCGTCATCAGGGAACAGGGCCAGCAGATAGCCCTCGGTGACGGTAACAGCGGTGGTCACCGAGTCTGAAAGACGCCGTCTGATCGAGTCTTTCAATACAAGACGATCAACAACAATTTCAATGGTGTGCTTCTTGTTTTTATCGAGAGGTTGCACATCTTCGGTATGAACGATGTCACCATTAACCCTGGCTCGCACGAACCCTTCCTTACGAATCCGCGCCAACAATTGCTCGTGACGACCTTTGCGTTTCTCCACCATGGGCGCCAGCAATACCACCTTTGTCCCCTCCGGTTCGGCAAGTAGGGTGTTGACCATATCCTCGATGGATTGCGATTTAATCTCATCACCGCATTGCGGGCAGTACGGCCGGCCGCAGCGGGCAAAAAGAAGCCTGAGGTGATCGTAAATCTCGGTTACCGTGCCCACCGTTGATCGCGGATTCTTGCTGGTGGTTTTTTGCTCAATGGATACGGCAGGAGAAAGCCCTTCCAGTGAGTCCACGTCCGGTTTATCCATCTGCCCGAGAAACTGGCGGGCATAGGTGGAAAGGGACTCGACGTAGCGACGCTGGCCCTCAGCGTAAAGAGTATCGAAGGCAAGCGTCGACTTTCCCGAACCCGACAGGCCGGTAAACACCACCAGGGCATTGCGCGGCAGATCTACATCGACATTTCTGAGATTGTGCATCCGCGCGCCGCGGATTTTTATTAATTTCGGTTCCATTGTCTTTTAAAAATTGCGCCCCGACTCACTTTCACCAATGTCTGGCGTCTTAATAGAATAATCTGTGAAAAGTCAGAGCGACCCCACAACGACGCCATCAGATTTCATACCGTCAACCAAAAAGGGAGCGATTGCACAAAAGGTGCCATTGAACTGAGCCACTGGACAAAAGTCAAGGCAACAATTATGATGGCGTCGTAAAAACTTCGCTCTACGTCGTCGTGGGATCATTTTGACTTCTCGACGTACCACATGTACGCCTGCGAGATCAAAATGACCACCACTCCTAGTGTAGCTGTGTTTTTACTTAGCCATCTTTAGCTGCAAGTTCGACTTTTTACGAGAGCAACAATTATAAGGCTGTACGGAAAATAATAAGAAGCATCCAACACACCCTTTGGAAAATGTGAATCACATGTATTTTCAAGATATTATATTTGCCCTGGACAGCTTCTGGGCGGAACGCGGCTGCGTTATCCAACAACCCTACGACATGGAAGTAGGCGCCGGTACCTTTCACCCCGCTACTCTGCTGCGTGCCCTGGGACCGGAACCATGGCGGGCCGCCTACCCGCAGCCGTCACGCCGCCCCACCGACGGCAGATATGGTGAAAACCCGAATCGGCTGCAGCACTATTATCAGTACCAGGTGGTGCTCAAGCCCTCACCATCGGATGTGCAGGAACTCTACCTTGACAGCCTCAGAAAATTCGGCCTTGACCTGCTCGACCATGATATTCGTTTCGTCGAGGATGACTGGGAGTCCCCCACTCTGGGCGCCTGGGGGCTGGGCTGGGAAATCTGGCTGGACGGCATGGAAATCACCCAGTTTACCTACTTCCAGCAGGCCGGTTCCATCGACCTGCACCCAATCACCGTCGAACTCACCTATGGGCTGGAGCGCATCGCCATGTACCTGCAGGGGGTAGACAGCGTCTATGATATCGCCTGGAATAACGAAGTGAGCTATGGCGAAATCTTCCATCAGGCCGAAATAGAGCATTCGACCTTTAACTTCGAGGAAGCGGACGTAGCCGTTCTTATCGACT
This sequence comes from Desulfofustis sp. PB-SRB1, assembly GCA_016722945.1. Lineage (GTDB taxonomy): Bacteria > Desulfobacterota > Desulfobulbia > Desulfobulbales > Desulfocapsaceae > PB-SRB1. Next base: position 264,844 of record JAEQMT010000038.1, read on the forward strand.
ATTTCAACACCTGCGAGGCCCAGGCAAAACGTATCATTGAGCGGGGTCTGATTCTCCCAACCTATGATTTCTGCCTGAAATGTTCCCACACCTTCAACCTGCTTGATGCCCGCAAGGCGATCAGCGTGGCTGAACGAACCCGCTACATCGGCCGCATCCGTAGACTTGCCCGTCTGGTTGCAGAGAAATACGTCGCCCAACGCGAAGACATGGGATACCCACTTCTCAAAAAAACGGTGACTGCGTGATATGGCGGAAGTGCATGGGAATCGAACCCACCCAGCAGGCTGTTAACCCGCTACACCGGATTTGAAGTCCGGGAGAGCCACCAGTGCCCTATCCACTTCCGATCTGGATTACTTTTCATTTTCAGTGTAATTGCTCTTGACCGTTTGCGCAACTGTTTATTATAATAGGATGTTTTAGCAACAGGTCGGCAATCCTGCCCATACTTTTCCGCCAATAATCGATGCAGTGCGAACGGCTCGTTAAACTGATCAAGACCTGGTACCTCAACGTTCAGGACGAAACCATGGCGCCGGCACGCATGGTCCAGTTCATAAAAAACCATGCCGCCAATTGTCCGGTATGCCGTCAGGATCCAGATCTCAAAGCCGAGATTGAGCAGATCGCCGCCTTTGTCCTGCCGGAAACAAAGATTCCCAAAGCGGCACGCGCCAAAAATGAACCCGCCGCCGCGCCAAAAGAACCACCCTCACAAGAAAACAGTCATAAAAACGACGATGCAGAAGCCGCGGAGCCCGTAAAATAACCAACGAAGCGCCGAAATAACAACCCCTGAAGAAACGCTTTGCTCCATGGCGCTGCGGGAAAAACTGAGTCAACCTCCTGAAACGGTTTTTTTCGGCAGCAACAATGCCACTATCACCCCGCCGACAGCACAGGCGGCGGCCAGTAGAAACCCTGTTGAAAAACTCCCCGTACTCTGCGCTGCCACGCCGACAACCGCCGGCCCGGCAATCTGGCCAATACCGAATACAAAGGTGATATAGCCAAAAACGGCCGTGGCCCGCGCCGCCCCCACCAGATCCCCCACCAACGCTGCCATAACCGCGGGCAAACTCCAGGCAGCGAGGCCGAAACAGACAAGCGACGGGTAGATAAAAAGAACCGGCAGCACCGCGGAAGCACCGAGATATGCGAAGGCCTGCAAAGAAAATATGGCCGCCAGGCCAAGCCGTCGGCCAAACCGATCCGAGAACACCCCGAAAAGAAAGCCTGAGGCAAGGCTGCAAACCCCAACCCACGACCACAACATGCCGGCGCGCTCCGGCGAAAAACCACGCTCTTGAATGAGTGAGGTGACAAAAAAAGTGACGTAGATAACGTAGGAAAAACCAAATAAGAAATAGAGCACACCACATTGTACCAGCCGGGCGACCGGCACTTCGATCCCATCACGCCGCTGGGACCAGCCACTTGCAACATGTTGGTCTCGCCCCGAAACGACTGCATTACCGATCAACAGCCAGCAGATAACCGCACAGATCGTCGCCGTTGCCCCCAGGCTGAGCCATCCCAGACGCCAGGAAAAACCGGCCCCGGTGAGCACTGGCACCAGATAGGCTGCCATTATAATGCCCATGCCGTTGCCGGTCACCACCAGCCCGGCCGCCCTGCCCCGCTGGGCCGGAGGAAACCAGGCGGCAACCAGGGCCATGATCGGTACGTTGGATAGCCCGCTCCCCACACCGGTAAGAAAATAGAGCACCAGGACCGGGTAGACATGGTTAACCAAACCGACCGCCATCATGGAAAGACCCACCGCGGCAAGGGCCAGCGAAATAAGGGTGCGGGCGCCGAACATATCGCTCAGCTTCCCGCAGACAAGAACAGCGACCAGATACCCGCAGAAATTGACGGTTCCCACCGCCCCCATCTGCGCGTAGCTCAGATCCAGCGCCTCGCCCATGGAGGGCAGCAGCATGCCCAAGGCAAATCGGCCGATACCGAGGCTGGCAAACAACCCAATGATTCCCGCCAGCACAATGAAATATCGCGGGCGTCCCGACCCTACCTGCTGTATCGTTTTATTCATATGACTGAAAATCGATCAGCCCGGTCAATACCATTTTTTATCACCATCGATATCACCCTTTCCTATGGCTCAGTTCAATCCCTTCACCGACCGGCTCAGTCGTGACATCCGCAATACATTGTCCCATACTATCAGCGAAGTGCTCGCCAGCGGGTCGCTTGCCGCCGCCGAACAGGCCGCCTCACCATTTATCCATGGTGACTTGGCGCCCCACTATCGACGCTACATTCAACATCGCCTGAAGTGTTACCGACAGGCCGCCGACACCCTCGCCGGTAGCCAGGCTTCTGTTGTACGGCAGGCCGTAGTTTTATGGGATCTGGGCTGCTATTTTGAGGTGCACGAGGTTCTTGAAACGGCCTGGATGACGGCCACGGGCGATGAAAAGCGATTGTTGCAGGCGCTTATCCGGGCAGCCGGCGTCTATATCAATCTCGAGCTTGGCTATCGTCAGCGAGCCGCCAAGATCGGCGCCAAGGCCATACCGGTGCTCACAGCACAGCACAAGCACCTGGCACCGCTGATGAATATTGATGAGCTTATCGGAGCCCTTAAGTCGCTTTCTGAACAACCGCCTCGACTCCGCCTGTCAGAGCCAGATGAAACGGGCTCACCGCAGAGGTGATCACCCGTCAAGCAGTGTCCGCACACGCATGGTGATGGAGTCCGGATCGAGTTCCTGATGGGGTATCTGCTCGCTGAGGCCGCCGCGTCCCTCCCGGCTCACGCCGATATTATCATAGCGCGGACTATAGCCTGAGCTGAGCAGCCAGCTGCCGAAGCGACTGCCCAATCCGGTATTCACATTCTGGCTCTCCACCACCAGGACGAATGGGCTGGCGCCTGCCATGGCAACCATCTCCTCATCAACAACATTAAGTGTCGGCTTATTGATCAAGCCAAGGTCAATGCCTTCCTCACGCAACCGCTCAACCACATCCAGGCAGCGGTAGAGAATCTCACCGTAAGAGACGATATAGCCGGCCGTGCCCGCTCGAATTACCTCGTCCTTACCCGGTATAAATTCGTACCCCTCACCGTAGAACCTGCTGCCGTCCTCATTCTCGATGAACGGTGTCGCCGAGCGGGTGGAAAAGATGAAACGCAGCCCCGGGTCGCCAAAAATGCGTGGCACCATGGCCGCCAATTGCGAACCATCGGCCGGAAAATAGAGCATGGTGGTGGCATCATCGGCCAGCCCACCGGCGGCAAAGAAGTTGTTGATACCGAAATGGCAGGTATTATCGGCCATATCATCGACACCGGCATGGGAAAAATGGGCCAGCACAGTGGCATGGTTGAGCCTCGCCATGCTGATTTCAGACACTACCATTTCAAGAAAGGCGGAAAAGGTGCCGAAAACTCCCTGACGGCCCGGCTCCGAGCCAAAGCCCGCCGCCACTGAAAAATTATTGCGCTCCATGATCCCGCCCAATACATAGACATCCGGGTGCCGTTTGCGGATATGATGCAGGCCGCAGGAGCCCTCCAGATCTGAATCTACCACCAGCACCGAGGCGGCGGGATCAGCCATGGCATCCAGCTGATTGCACACCAGTTTACCGAAATCATCGCGGCACTTGGCGCGTTGTTCGCTGCTGCCGCGATAACGTATTGCGGCCGTGCCGCCACTGCCCTCCCGCAGCATCGAAACCGCCTCATCGTGTCCCCGGCTGGTCAGATACTCAATGGCAAACTCCACCGGAATGACGTCGTGTCCCTTGGGCGACCCCTCTATCCCCGGAACTCCGGGCGCCATCTTGCGCCTGTTGACCATTGCCACCGGGCCGGAGGTGGTGATGGCCCGCTGGATGCGGCCATAGAGTTCATCGAGTTGCTCACCGTCGCCCACATCAACGCTCAGCCCATGCCCGGCCAGGGTCTTGGCAACACTGAAGCCCGGCAGATACCGGCTGGGGTGGCCGGCAATGGTTACATCGTTATCATCGATCAGCAGCTTCACATTGAGGCCGCGGGCCACCGCGTAACGGGCCGCCTCGGCATCACCGCCCTCCTGCTGGGAACCGTCGCTGCCAAATAAAAAGAGCACCTTCTCTCGATCCGCTTCGGCCACCCCGTTCACATAACTCCACAGATGGCCGAGCCGCCCCGAACTGAAAAAGACCCCACCCTGTTCGTCACGCTCGGGATGACCGTACAACCCTTTACCAAACTCCCGATAGTGCAGCAGATCATCGATGGGCCGATGGCCGTTCAGGGCCGCCATCAGATACTGAATCGCCACCCGGTGCCCGGCCTCATCGAAATAGACCGGATGTAAATGATCATTACCCTTCATGAAGCCATCCACGATGAGCAGCTCAGGCACGATATCGTAGGCGCCGCCGGTGTGGCCGCCCAACCCCTTCACCCGAGCCAGGGCGGTAAAAAAGATAATGGAGTCACGGGTAAGAGCGATATTGTCTGCCAGTACCCGGTGCTCTTCAACAGTCAGGGCCTGTTTGGAAATATCAAATGAAAGGGGATGATAGCCGGTTAAATCGATGGGAAATTTCATACACTCCCTCTAGGCGATGGTAATTGAAAAATTGAGATCGTCACACCCTTAAAAAACCCGTGGCCACCATATTCCAGAATCGGCTCAATGGCCATGCATTTTTCCGCACTCTGATGCTATCAAACGAACATTTCAGAATCAAAAGCAAAAACGGTGACTATCAAAAACCCGAAAAACATCCAGCCATGAATTGGCGAAAAGATTGTTCTCCCCATCTCCTTCAACCATCGCCAAAGCCGCCGCCGCCCGGGGTCTCGATGACAAAAAGGTCGCCCGCCTGCATGGTGATTTCATCGTTACCATCAAGCTCAACCACCTCACCATTTACGCGGACCACGTAGTTGCGCCCCGATGCCCCCGACCGGCCACCGCCCAAACCAAAGGGCTGCGTGAGACGCCGTGATGAGAGTATGGTCGCCTCCATCGGCTGCAAAAACCGCATCTCCCGGACCACCCCCTCGCCGCCGCTGAATTTCCCGGCCCCGCCCGAGCCGGTACGTAACCGAAATGACTCGATACGCACCGGAAAGCGGTGCTCTATTACCTCCGCGTCGGTCATCCGGGTGTTGGTCATATGGCTGTGGACACCACTCGCACCCGGATGAGCAGGCCCGGCGCCGGTACCGCCGCAGATGGTTTCATAGTTCTGGTAGTACTCGTTGCCAAAAACAAAATTATTCATGGTACCCTGGCTTGCCGCCAGTCGCCCCAGTGCCCCATACAGGGTATCACAGACGGCCTGGGAGACTTCGGTGTTACCGGCGATCACCGCGGCCGGATAGCGGGGATTGAGTATGGTACCTTCGGGTACGTGCACCTTAAGCGGCTTGAGGCACCCTTCGTTGAGGGGGATATCATCATCGACCAGGGTGCGAAACACGTAGAGCACCGCCGCCCGGCACACCGCGACAGGGGCGTTGAAATTACCACCATCCTGCGGCGAGGTGCCGGAAAAATCGAGCAGCGCTTCACGCTTGATTTTATCCACCGTGATTCGCACCCGAATCTGTTTGCCATTGTCCAGTTCGTTACAAAACTCACCATCGTGCAGCACATCCAGCACCCGCCGTACCGATTCCTCGCCATTGTCCTGCACGTGCTCCATATACGCGTGCACGGTGGCAAGGCCAAACTGGGCAACCATCTTGCGCAGTTCATGGGCGCCGGTCTCGTTGGCGGCGATCTGGGCGGTCAGATCGGCCAGGTTCTGCTCGATATTTCTGCACGGAAACGGCCCCGAGCTCAGCAGCGCACGCACCTCGGCCTCACGCAAACGACCATGTTCAACCAGTAAAAAGTTGTCAATCAGTACTCCCTCTTCCTCGATATGAGTGGAGTCCGGGGGGCAGGAGCCGGGCGTGCGGCCGCCGATATCGGCATGATGGCCACGAGAACCCAGGTAAAAAATAATATCCTCGCCATGCTCATCAAATACCGGGGTCACCACCGTCACGTCGGGTAGATGGGTGCCCCGTTGTAGGGGGCGTTGAGCATGTACACCGAACCGGGCCGTATCCGGCCCTCGTTTTCACGAATGATGGTTCTCACCGACTCACTCATGGATCCCAGATGCACCGGCACATGCGGGGCGTTGGCCACCAGATCGCCATGGCTGTTGAACAGAGCGCAGGAGAAATCAAGTCGTTCCTTGATATTTACCGAATAGGCGGTGTTGGCCAGACTCACCCCCATCTGTTCGGCAATCGACATAAAGAGATTGTTGAACACTTCGAGCATCACCGGATCAACCGTCGTCCCGATTGCCTCGGTATAGGCTCTGGGCTGGTGCCTGGTGAGCAGAATATGGCCGGCCTGGTGCCGTAACGCCTGCCAGCCGGGCTCCACCACGATGGTGCCGATAGTATCGAGAATCACCGCCGGGCCCACCACTGGATGATCGATGGTGAGATCATGGCAGTGGAAGAAGGGAGTTGCGTTAAAAGCACCTGCCATATACACCTGGCGGTAGGCAATCGGGGTCGCAGGCGACAGCACCGGTGTCGTGACCGCTGACTTTTCGGCGATCACCTCACTGGTACCGATCGCTTCGATTGAGACCGATTCAATCACCAGGGAACGTTCCGGAGCAATAAAGCCAAACCGTTGCCGGTGAAGTATTTCAAATTCCTCCCGCATCGCGGCACCATCCGCCCACTCGACCGGCAACGCGGTATCGGTTCCGCTATAGCGAAGATGGACGGTGCGAACAACCTTCACCTCGTCTGCCGCTATCCCCTGCTCAGCCACCTCGGCCTGTGCCTGCCGCTCCACCGTCAGACACCGATCGGCTGCTGCCGCCAAGGATTCGTCGTCAAGATCGGTTTCCACCTGAAACTGGCGCATGGCGCTCACATCAGCCAGCCCGATGCCATAGGCGGAGAGCACCCCGGCCAGAGGGTGAATCAATATCGTCTGCATGCCCAGGGCATCGGCAACCAGACAGGCATGCTGGCCGCCTGCCCCGCCAAAACAGTTCAGTGTATAGGCGGTAACGTCATGGCCGCGCTGAACGGATATTTTCTTAATGGCATGGGCCATCTTCTCTACGGCAATTCTGAGAAATCCCTCCGCCACCATCTCCACGGTCGGCTCAGAGGCAACAGCAGCGCCGATCTCCGCGGCAAGATCGGCAAAGGCATCGGCAACAGCCGGATAATCCAGGGGCTGATCGCCACCAAGGCCGAAAATGTGCGGGAAAAATTCGGGTTGGATCTTTCCCAGCATGACATTGCAGTCCGTAACGGTGAGCGGGCCGCCGCGCCGATAGCAGAGCGGCCCCGGATTGGCCCCGGCCGAACCGGGGCCGACCCGGAAGCGGGCTCCATCAAATTGGACAATGGAACCGCCGCCCGCCGCCACCGTATGAATACGCATCATGGGGGCACGCATGCGGACCCCGGCTACCTGGGTCTCGAAGCTGCGCTCGTAGGTACCGTCATAATGTGCTACGTCGGTGGAGGTACCGCCCATATCAAAGCCGATCAGTCGGTTAAATCCGGCCGCCTCACCCGTTTTCACCATGCCCACCACGCCGCCGGCCGGTCCTGATAAGATGGCATCTTTGCCCTGAAAACGGCCGGCATCGGTAAGTCCGCCGCTCGATTGCATGAACATCAGCCGGGGGCCTGTTCCGGCGCCGCTGCCCAGCCGAGCCGCCACCCGCTCCACATAGCGGCGCAAGATGGGCGAAAGATAGGCGTCCACCACGGTGGTGTCGCCCCGCCCCACCAGCTTCATGAGAGGGCTGACCACATGACTCATGGAGATCTGGGTAAAACCGATCCGCCGGGCAATATCGGCCACCCGCTTCTCATGTTCCGGGTAGCGATAGCCGTGCATGAAGACGATGGCCAGTCCGCGAATACCACGGGCAAAATGGTATTCAAGATCACGCCGGACGCCCGCTTCCTCAAGCGGGGTGATAATTTCACCGTCGGCGCTGAGCCGCTCATCCACCTCGACCACCGCCTCATGCAGCAGCTCGGGTAATTCGATGTGCAGCTTGAATAGATCCGGCCGATTCTGATAACCGATCCGCAATGCATCGCCGAACCCTTTGGTTATCGCCAGCAGGGTGCGGTCACCGGAACGTTCAAGAAGAGCATTGGTGGCTACCGTGGTGCCCATTTTGATCTGATCTATCGGCACCTTTTCCAGTAGGGTAGCCTCATCAAGCCCCATGATTTCCCGGATGCCCTGGAGGGCGGCATCATCGTATCGCTCCGGATTCTCGGAAAGCAGCTTGTGACTGACAATCACGCCATCCGGGCGCCGGCCCACCACATCGGTAAAGGTGCCGCCGCGATCAATCCATATATTCCACAATGTTGTCATAGTCTGGTTATAACTTTTTTCTGGTAAAGCGTCAGAGACGAAATTAGTATATAGTTTTGTACCGAGTGAAACGAAACCCAAGGTTTATTCGGTATGTTGCTACGCTTTTTTGTAGTGCTTTTCAAGCTGTTTTTCCCCTTTGGACGATGAGGAGGTATCATGAAACGAGTATTTGGTTGTATCGCCGCATCCATTGCAATCATGCTGGCCGCATCACCCGCCGTCACCGCCGATACGATTAATTGGGATATGCCCACCCCCTATCCCGACAAGACCTTTCACACGGTAAACATCGCCCAGTTTGCCGAGGATGTGGAAGAAGCCACTGGCGGCAGACTGAAAATCACCATCCATTCGGCAGGATCGCTGTTCAAGCATCCGGAGATCAAGAATGCCGTCCGGGGCGGCCAGGTGCCTATCGGTGAATTTTTCCTCTCCCTGATCTCAAACGAGAACGCCGTATTCGGGGCCGACTCCCAGCCCTTTCTGGCCACTAACTACGAAGAGGCCATGAAGCTCTGGAAAGCGCAGAAACCAATCGTCACCGCCCTGCTTGAGCAGCAGAATCTGATGCCCCTGTTTTCGGTGCCATGGCCGCCCCAGGGACTCTATACCAAAAAGCCCATTGCCTACGCCGGCGATCTCAGCGGTATCAAGTTTCGGGCCTATAACGCCACACTGGAAAAATTCGCGGACGCCGTCGGCGCCGCCCCCACTCAGGTGGAGGTGCCCGATATCCCGCAGGCATTTGCCACCGGCCGGGTGGAGGCGATGATTACCTCGCCGTCCACCGGAGCCAACTCCAAGGCCTGGGATTTCGTCGATTATTTTACCGATATCCAGGCCTGGGTGCCGAAAAATATTGTCGTGGTCAACCGCAAGGCCTTCGCCGCGCTGCCCGATGAGGTTCAGGAAGCGGTGCTTGCCGCCGCCGCTGCCGCCGAAGAACGGGGCTGGCAGATGAGCCGCGAGGAGACCGCCGCCAAGATCGCCATCCTCGAGGATAACGGGATGGTCATCGCCACACCCAGCGACCAGCTTATGGCCGAACTCAAGGAGATCGGCGCCGGTATGCTGGAAGAGTGGAAAGAAGACGCCGGTGAACACGGCGCCACCCTGCTCAATACCTTTGCCAACTAGGGAGCAATTGCTTAACCAAACCGGCTGCCGCGGAGATGCTCGTTGTGCGGCGTATTCTTGACACGATCTATCTGGCAAGCGGCTGGCTGGCGGCACTTTGCATTGGGCTGATCTGCGCCCTGGTGGTGGCGCAGGTCGGCCTCAACTCCTTAGACCGGATCAGCAGTCTGATTACCGGTCGGGCAATCGGTCTGACCATTCCCTCCTACGCCGATTTTACCGGCTTTTTCCTGGCCGCCGCCTCATTTCTCGCCCTCGCCTACACGCTGCGCCAGGGCGGACATATCCGGGTTACGCTGCTCGTTTCCCATCTCCCCCGGCGTGTGGCCCTGGTATTTGAGTGGTTCTGCCTGCTGACGGCAGCAGCCATTGCCTGCTATTTCAGCTACTATACCTTACTGCTCTGCCTCGAATCATATCGTTATCAGGATCTCTCGCCGGGGATGATCGCGGTACCCTTGTGGATTCCCCAATCCGCCATGCTGGCGGGGCTCATCATTGTCTCCATCGCCCTGATCGACGAGTTGATCTGGGTAATACGGGGCAACCGGCCACACTACTGGGACGAGAGCCGGACCGACCATACCAGCGGGGAGGACAATGTCTGAGCTGGCCATGACCGCGCTGCTGCTGGTGGCCCTGCTTGCTCTGTTGGCAGGCGGGCTGTGGGTGGCCTTTTCCCTGCTGGCGGTGGGGATGGCGGGTATCTTTTTTTTCTCGTCGGCGCCCCTTGGCAGTGTGATGGCAACCACCATCTGGGGGGCAAGCAACAGCTGGGCCCTGGCCGCCTTGCCGCTGTTTATCTGGATGGGGGAGATTTTATTTCGCTCCCGTCTCTCCGAGGATATGTTCACCGGGCTCTCACCGTGGCTCAGCCATCTGCCGGGCCGGCTGCTGCACGTCAATGTCTTTGGTTGTGCCATCTTTGCCGCCGTCTCCGGCTCCTCGGCGGCCACCGCCGCCACCATCGGCAAGATTTCGATGCCTGAGCTCTCCCGTCGCTCCTACCCAACCACAATGATGGTCGGCACCCTGGCCGGATCAGCCACCCTGGGGCTGCTGATTCCCCCCTCGATCATCCTCATTGTCTACGGGGTTGCCACCGAACAATCAATTGCCCGGCTGTTTATCGCCGGTATTCTGCCCGGCCTGCTGCTGGTCGGCCTGTTTATGGGCTACGTGATAATCTGGTCGCTGCTGCACAAGGCGGCAATTCCAGCCGACCATGAAACCACCAGTTTCGCCCAAAAAATAAAGCGATCTCGGCGACTGATACCCATTGTTCTGCTTATTCTGGGGGTAATCGGCTCCATCTACGCGGGCATTGCATCACCCACCGATGCCGCCGCCGTGGGGGTCCTGCTCGCCCTACTCCTGTCATGGAGCAGCGGCACCCTGACCCGTACGAGTTTTCTGGACGGGCTGCGTGGCGCCACCATCACCTCATGCATGATTGCCTTTATCCTGGCCGGTGCCGCCTTTCTCACCGTGGCCATGGGATTTACCGGCATCCCGCGTTTGCTGGCAACCTGGATCGCCACGCTCAATCTCTCGCCTCACGCGCTGCTGGCGGTGCTCAGCGTCTTTTTCATCGTGCTTGGCTGCTTTCTCGACGGCATTTCAGTGGTGGTGCTGACCACCTCGGTGATCATGCCCATGGTGGAGCAAGCCGGTATCGACCCGCTCTGGTTCGGCATCTTTATTGTACTGGTGGTGGAAATGGCGCAGATCACCCCGCCGGTGGGATTTAACCTCTTTGTCATCCAGGGCCAGACCGGCATCAATATTTTGCGGGTGGCCGCCGCCGCCATCCCGTTTTTCCTGCTGCTGCTGGTTGCCTTGCTGCTGATCACCATGTTCCCCACTATTGTGACCATCTTGCCCGACATGATGAAGGGGTAGGGAACCTCATGCTCCTCAAAACAAGATGAAGATCGTTTTCATTGTCCACCAGGGATTCGATTATCTGCAGGATTTGAGTTACAGCGGGCTGAAAAAGATTCTTGGCACAAACATTACAGAATACCCATGGCGCCCGCCTTATCATCTGCCACTCAAACGCTACCCAAAAAATCTCGGCTTTTCATGGACGCCGCCGCACCCCCGGGTACGCCTCAAAGATGCCGATGTCGTGATAGTTGGGGCCGCCAAGCCCGATGCCTTTCACACCTATCTGCGCATCGCCGCACACATCCCGGCACAAGCGAAGGCAGTCTTTATCGACGGTGGCGACCGTGCTGAGATCGGCGGCGATCTGGTGCGGCTGGGAGCGGGAGAGCTGTATCACAAAGCGATGGCGATACGGCCCTTTGATTACGTGTTCAAGCGCGAATATCTACGCGAGCATGACCATGGTGCGAAGGTATTTCCACTTCCCTTCAGCTTCAATTTTACCCGTCTACCCCGACGGGTGGCCGCCGAAAAGCGATATGATGTCGCATTCTGGGCCTCCAACAATGTCCCCATCCGTGATCAGGTGCTTCGCTTGATCGTCGATAAATATGATTGCGCCCAAAACGGTACTACCCTGCACCAGACATTTGACCCCATCAAACGAAAAGGGGTGAATTATCTCAAGGAGTTACAGCGGTGCCGGATTGTCCTCAACTTCCGCGGGGGCGGCTGGGACACCATGCGCTACTGGGAAACTATGGCGATGGGCTCGTTCATAATCAGCGGTGAGCCGCGGATTCGTATTCCGCACCAGCCGATCCATGAAAAGCACCTGATCTATTGCGCTGACAATCTGGAAGATCTCAATGAACGCATTCAGTATTATCTTACCCATGAACATCAAAGAGAGCGTATCGCCGCCCGCGGAAGCCGGTTCATCAGAGCATTTCACAGTGATGAACAACGAGCCCGCTTCATTGTAACCACAATCGGCTAGTACCATGTAAAGTTTAAAATGTCGCATTCTAGCGCCGCTATTTTTGTTTTAGGCGCGGATAGCACGATTGAAGGAGCATAGCAGCGCTATGTGAGTGAAAGAGTAACGAAGCATAAAGCACAAAAGAGCAAGCTATAGGCGATATTTAAAGCATTACAGGGTACTAGATACAAGTCAATGTATCTTCCGGGAGCCTTGAAAAATCATAATTTTCGATCAAAATCAAGGCGAGAGAGAAATCTCACCGAGAGCTTATTGATAGTGCCAGAATAACATGTTTTGAACAACGCGGAGGTCGGGCGAAAAGGCCATTATTCAAGGTTGCCTTCTGCCTTACCAGTGCGGAAGCTTCATTGATATATGGCCGCACCCCTATCGATCAGCGGGGGGAAGAAGCATCTCTCTGTAGAGCACGGCAGATTTCACGTTACCTGACTTGTCCACATACTCAAGTGTAATACTCTCGCTTTTATCGCCCAAAAATAATGACATCAATTCCATAAGCGACAATGCGGAAGCATCCTCCTCGTTAATCGTCACCACCCTGTCTCCAGGCTCGAGGCCAGCGCGGGCCGCACCCGAGTTCCGCCAGACACCGGAAACAACAGTAGCATCACCTTTCTTGGTGAGCCCCAGTCCAAAAGAGGTCCTCTTGTCTCCAGAAAATGGCCGAATTGGGGTTAGCACCATTTCCTGTGAGGGATAACTGAGCGTTACCGCAAAGTTTTCCAGAAATGAGTTTCCCAGCAGCACATAGTCTCCACCTGTGTGGGATTGAGCAACGATATCGCTATAGTTTTCTGAGCCGATACGTATCGTGTGCACACGCACCGCATAACTTTTTCCCACATCACCAAACATGCCGCCCCCCATACTTCCGCGTGCCTCCCGTATATTTCCATCGCTAAAAGCCCGTGTTTTTTTGATCATGGCATCGGGCAGGGCGAAATCGTACGCACCAGTGTCAACAAGACAGCCGGCTTGTATGGATCCATCGACGGTGCATGAAACAACGGGTGCGAAACCGTATCTCATGTCGGTGGTAAACGACAGCCTATCGACTTCAGTTTGTCCGGATATGGGGCGTGACCCATGTGCCAGAGTAATTTCTTCACGCTGATAATCGATACTCACCATGAAGTGTTTGAGAAAGTTGGATCCCAGTATCCCGTCAATGTCGGGAGAAAGGCGTCGAAGATCGATAATGGCGGCGCCACATCCCTTGACCGCCATATCGCCGACCATGATACTGTCCAACTGAACGAGTTCAACCGTCTCAGCCTTTCCTCCCGAGCCGCGCCCTTCGACGTATATCCCCTGGGAAAGGCCGATCTCTGCCGCCACCTGCTTACTTACCGCGGTGAGGGCGCCCGTATCAAAGACAAATACATACGGGTCCGCCAGGTTGTTGAGGCGCACCTCAATAAGAATTGGATGAGAATGACGGGTAAACGACACGGTACTCTCGAAGGCGCCGTCTTGCACCGGCTTACCACCGCCTACTATCTCCACGGCTCTGAAAGGCGTGCAACTCGCAAGTAACAACAACGGGGACAAACAAACCAGGAGGAGACCAAAAAGAACTCTATTTTGAAGCATCTTACCGCACCTCTTTGGCTATACGCGAAAACTCGGCCACACCAGTCAGCTTTCTTCTCCCCGCATATCATTGAGATGGGCAAGTACCTTGTAGAGTCCCTGGGTACCGAGGTTTTCCAGGCCCAAAGCCTGCGCGGCCAGGTAAAACTGGTTGACCAGACTGAGGCCGGGCAAAGCAAGATTGCCGCGGTGCGCCTCGTCCAGGGCGATGCCCATATCCTTGACGAAATGTTTAATATAAAAGCCGGGCTCATAATCACCGGCGGCAATCCGGCGGCCCAGATTATTGATCAGCCAGGAACGGGCCGCGCCCTGACCGATCACATCGATCACCGCGTCAAGGCTCATCCCCATACGCTGGGCGTAGAGCAGCGATTCAACGGTGCCGATCATGGTGCCCGCCACCAGGATCTGATTACACATCTTGGTGTGCTGGCCCGCCCCCGGCGCCCCCATGAAGGCGATGTTTTTCCCCATGATTTCAAACAGCGGTTTTACCGTGTCAAAGACCTGCTGCTCTCCACCCACCATAATTGCCAGGGTTGCCTCCCGGGCGCCCACATCACCCCCTGAGACCGGCGCATCCAGTGCATCTACGCCGCGCTCATTGGCGGCCAGGTGGATGCGCTGGGCAAGCTCGGGGCTCGAGGTGGTCATATCCACCAGCACCGCGCCGGCTCCCGCTCCCGCCAAGGTGCCCTGCTCGCCCAAGGTAACGGCCTCGACGTCGGCGGGGAAACCGACGATGGTAAAGACAATCTCGCTCTGCTCGGCCACCGCACGGGGCGAGTCGCACCAGGTGGCGCCACCGGCGATGAGGCTCGCCGCTTTTTCCCTGGTACGGTTATAGACTGCTATCGCGTGACCCGCCGCCAGCAGATGAGAGCACATCGAATTGCCCATTACCCCCGTGCCGATCCAGCCCAGTTTCATGCTTTCCATGCCTGCTCCTTACTGGTTGAAATTACACCACGAAAAACGGCGCATCCCGCAGGAGACGCGCCGAGTGAAACAGCTATCGAAAAGGGTGTTATTTACAGTTCGCCGATATCGGTGAGAAACTGTTTCCAGAGCTCAACACCCTTGGCGTTACGCTCGGATTTCTCGGCAACTTTCGGCCAGATATCACTCACTGACTTTTCACGCATCCGCTTCACTTCCTCTTCGGAAAGATGCACCACCTCGCCGCCGGCCGCTTCCAATGTGGCCAACGCCTCTGCAACCCCCTCCATGTGCATGCGGCTGGTTTCAAAATAGGTGGTCATGAAGACCTCGTCGATGCGGTCACGCTGCCACTGGGTCAATTCGTTCCACTTATCCAGGTTGACAAAAATTTCCTGGTGCTGAGAAGGACACCAGCCCGGCATGATGGCATACTGAATAACCTCATGAAAGGCCATATCGTCAATTCCGCCAGTATCCCAGTAGGTACCGTCGATGGTGCCGAGCTTGATGGCGGTGTAAATATCACCGGCGCCCATAGATACCGGGGCGCCGCCCATGGCCTCGTGGAACAGGGCATGGGGGCCGCCGGCACGCATTTTCTTACCGGCCAGATCTTCCATTTTGGTTACCGGAAATTTGGTGAACATGGCGTTGGGCCCCTGGCTGGACCAACCGATCCAGTGCAGGTTGCGCTCGTTGGCCGCTTCCTCCACCAACTCACCGATGCGATACTTGGGATCACCCCACATGGCCGCCCAGGCATCACGATAGTTGCTGGCACCCATGGCCAGGCCAAATGCCAGCATACCCTCGGGCATATCGCCGCCATAGACGGTGGCCCAGCAGGCGGTACCGTCGATCATCCCGGCGATGGTGGCGCCGAAGGCCTCGGAGCCGCTGGTGATGGCGCCGGAAGGTTCAAGCTGGATTTTGACGGTGCCTTCGGTTGCCGCTTCCACCGCCTCGATCCACGGTACTACACCATTGGCCCAGCCGGCGTCGGAGGAGTCAAAACAGGGCTGAAACACCCATTCCGTTACTTTATCCGGGGGGCCGTTTTCTTGGGCCATCATCGAGACCGGCAAAACAAGCAGACTGGCCGCGCTAATTACCGCGGTTGCAAGCTTCATCATAGTGTCTTCCTCCTGTTGTTAATGGTTGGCAGAGGCGGCGGAGACAAGGCGTGGAGCCACTATAAACCGCCACGATCTGCAAACTTAGTAATCATTGTGCAATTTGCAAAGATTATTGATGAGGTTTGACCCTTTCAAGAAAACCCCGATATCCGCCACGCAGGGCTTGATTCGGCATTCAGAAATTATGTGGATCTGGATCCCCGCCGAAGCCTGTCCTTGAATGGTAGAATCGAGGGCAGCTAAGACGGGGAAAATAATTTCAGTTTTACGGGGTTCGTCAGGTTTGAGTAATTCGCAATACTCCTGATATTGCTTACTTTCGTCATTCCCGCGAAAGCGGGAATCCAGTAATTTCAATTAACTACGGGTCTCAGGTCAATTCCAGTATGACGGTAATAGGGGTTTTTACGACGACATCAGCTTTGATGGTTGACTCCGATAATCGTCAAAATATCGTTGCCCAGTTTTTTAACGGCCACCAGCAGCACCATGATCGCGCTTAATGGGATAAGCGTCTTAATGGGATAGAGTGGGATGGGCACCGCCGTCGGCGTCACCTGCTTGAGCTTCCAGGAGAGCTGGGCGGCGCTGTACCCCTTCCAGATCAGCACTCCCAGAAATAGGAAGGTGAAGACAACGGTGATGATGTCACAAACCGCCTTTTTTCTTGGTGAAAACCGTGCGTAAAACAGATCGAGTTTGACGAAGGCGTCCTTGTTCAGGGCGTAGGCGCCGCCCATGCAGGCGATCAGCACCAGGGCGGCCTGAATGGTGGTGCCGATCCAGAGCGATGGCTTGTTGAGTACATAACGCAGAAACACATCGGTGATCCCTGATATCATACAATAGAGGATGAGCGCCCAGCCGATCCTCCCCATACCTTCAACGACCATGTCGATGACCCACTCATACATTCGCCACACTTTCATCGTACACTCCTCATATATTACTTATCCGGCAACGACACCGGCTCAGTTGTTCATCATACTCGGCAGCCACAGAGCGATCTGGGGAAACATGAAGACCAGCGCCAAGCCAAGCAACTGCAACAAAATAAAAGGCCCAACCGAGCGGTAGACATCGCCCATAGTCACGTCAGGCGGCAAGACACTCTTTATCCAGAAGAGCACGAACCCAAAGGGCGGGGTAAGATAGGCGATCTGGATGTTGACGATAAAGAGTACGCCAAACCAGAGCTTGTCGATGCCCAGTTCGTTGATAATCGGGATATAGAGCGGTGTACACAACATGATGATGGCCCAGTCATCCATTACCATGCCGAGCAGCAGAATGATGAACATCATCATGAACAGGATACCGTTGGTGCCGCCCGGCATCCCCAACACCAGCGAGGTGACCAGCTCCTGACAGCCCATGGAATTGAAGATATTAAGGTAGATGTTGGCCCCGATCAGGATCCAGAATCCCATGCCGGTAAGGGTCAGGGTGGTAATCAGGGAATCGCGCAGCACTTGCCAGGTGAGTTTGCCATAGATGGCATTGATGAGAAAGGCGCCGGTGGCGCCGAAGGCGGCGGCCTCGGCCGGCGTCGCCACCCCACCCCAGATTGCCCCCAGCACGATAAAAATCAACAGCAGAAAGGGCCAGATGTTGAGCAGGGCATGGAGCTTTTCGCGGGTGGAAAATTTTTCGTCAGCCGGGATGGCGGGACCGATATGGGGCTGGAGCCGGCAGCGGATGCCGATGTAGACGATATAGAAAAAGGCGAGCATGAGCCCCGGCAGTACCCCGCCCAGAAACAGGCCGCCGATGGAAACCTTGGCCAGCAGCCCGTAGAAGATAAACGGGACGCTGGGCGGAATCAGCGCTCCCAGGGCGCCGCCGGCGCCGATGGAGCCGATGGCGATCTCCCGGCGGTATTTGTATTTCATCATGGAGGGATAGGCGATCTGCCCCATGGTAATGGTGGCGGGCGGGGTGATTCCGGTAATGGCGGCAAAGATGGTACATACTTTTACCGTACCCATGGCGAGGCCACCGGGAATATGGCCGATCAGCTTGTAGACCGCGTCGTAGGCGGCCTCGGCAATGCCGGAAAAGCGGATCAGGCTGCCCATGAACAAAAAGAGCGGCACCGTCACCAGCACGTGGTTCCACGGCGTGTAATAAAAGGCGCTGGGAATGGCCAGCAGCGAGCGGGGCTCGAAGATGGCCGCGAAGATAACAGCGGTACCTCCCAGCCCAAGGGCCACCGGCAGCCCCAGAAACAGCGAGAAAAACAGCACCCCGAAGTACAATAGTGTGATCAGTTCAATGCTCACGAGATCTCCCTGGCTTGAAAAATACGGCATTCCACGGAACCGGTGGCCGGCGCCGTGGAATTGTTGCGAACTGCTGCTACCTCTCTACTGACTTTCGCCGATGCATATACAGCATGAAAGCCAATCAGGTATATTTTGACTGCCGGTTCACATCCGGCATGGCGGCACCGTTTATGAGGCCACGCAGCTCCGAACTGTGGGCTGCTCCGAGCTGTCCTGCGTGGTAGCACCCGCACTGCCTACATAGTGGCCTGAGGGCGGCGCCACCCGGACGGTGGCGATCTTGTTCTGGGTGAAGAAATCGATGCCGTCTTTCCCTTGTACCTTATTTGTTCCCAGATGGGAATCTTTTATGCCGCCAAAGGGCAGATACGGATGGGGGGCGCAGATCCCCACGTTTATCCCCACCATGCCGACATTGGCCTCGCTGATGAAGTGCTCGGTATAATACTGGTTTTGGGTAAAGATGCAGGCACCGTTGCCAAACGGCTGGGCGCGGATAATTGCCAGGGCGTCATCGATATCCTTGATCCGCATCACCGATACCACCGGCCCGAAAATTTCCTCTTTGGCAATGGTACGGCAGGGAGTGACATCGGCGAAAATGGTGGGGCCGACAAAGTAGCCGTTTCTGTTTTTCTCGGGTACCTCTGGGTTACGACCGTCAAGCACGAGGGTAGATCCTTCCTTGATGCCGATTTCGATGTAATTTTCGATCTTTTCTTTGGCCTGGGCCGAGATCACCGGCCCCATATAGACATCGGGGTCGCAGGCATCGCCGGTTTTGACGTTTTTCCCCGCCTGGATCATCTTTTCAAGCAGCATGTCGTAGACCTCCGGCACCACCGCGACAATGGAGCCGGCCAGACAGCGCTGCCCGGCGGAGCCAAAGCAGGAGTGGATGAAATTCTCAATAAATAGATCGGGCTGCACATCCTCCATCGCCACCAGGATGTTCTTGGCGCCGCCCAGCAGCATGGATCGTTTGCCGCCGCGCCCACAGGCCTCGGCCATGGCAGTGGCAGTGGGGCTGGAACCCACCAGGCAGACGCCGCTGATGCGCCGATCGTCATACCAGGTGCCGGGAATCGTCCGGTTGCCGTGAATGATGTTGACTACCCCGGGCGGCAGCTTGATGGTCTGAAATATCTCGCCGGTTTTCTGCATGAACAGCGGCGACTGGGTGGATGGCTTGAAGATAAAGGTATTACCCACGCCGATGGCAAAAGGCACGAACCAGGCAAACACCAGGGCCGGGAAGTTGAACGGGGCAACTCCGCCGTACACGCCCAGCGGCTCCTTGATCACCCGGCCGCTGATATTGGTGGAAATCCCCTGCAGGGTCTCGCCCTGGAGGAGGCTGGGAATTGAGCAGGCAATCTCAAAAATCTCGACGATCCGACGCACTTCACCGCGTGCCTCGCTGATGTGCTTGGCCTGGTCAACGGCAATAGCCATGGCCAGTGTTTCCTCGTTGTTAATGATCTCCTGCCGCATATCAAAAAGATAGGCCATACGCTTGGCCAGCGGCAATTTGCGCCAGGGGTCATAGGCTGCAAAGGCGGATTCGGTGCACTGCTCAGATGCGGCCACCGAAGAAAGCGGTACCTCGCCGATCTGTTCACCGGTAGAAGGATTGAACAGTAGTGTCGTCTTCGCCCCGCGCTCTTCCACCCACTCACCATGAATAAAATTCTTTATGCGGATATCGTGATAGGTTTCCATGGACTCCTCCCTTGTCATGCTGGTTGTTTAACTGAATCCGGTGGCTTCATCCCTGGTAAAAGGCGTAGATGAAATCGCTTTGCGCACTAAATGACCAGTGCACCTCTTTGAGAATACGTCCCGCTGCGGCGCCGTCACCGGCCTCGATACACTCGATGATTTGGCGATGCTCGCCGCAGTTGCGCAGTTCCCAGGCGGGGATATAGTTTTTTCTGGGGAAATCGTAGAGCCGGTGTTTCAACGGCAAGATGAACTGCTTGAGCGGTTCATTCTCACATGTATCCACATAGGTATTGTGAAACCGCAGATTGGTCTCAAAAAAGTATGAGAAGTCTTCAGCCTCGATAGCCTTGATCATCTGGTCGTTAAGTGCTTTGAGGCGGGCAATATGGGCGGGCGTTATACGATCGATACAGGTCTCGACGATAAAGGCCTCGATGAGCCCGACACTGTCATAGGCATGTTCGACCTGCGCCATGGTAAGCGCATTCACAAGCACGCCGCGGCGCGGCAGGATGGTGACGAACCCCTCCAGCTGGAGGTGAATGAGCGCATCTCTGAGCGGCGTTTTACTGATTCCGAGCTGGCCGGCAATCTCACCAATATTGAGCGTTGAACCCGGCGCCAGGTGCCCCTCGTGCATCTGGCGCCGCAGGTAATCATACACCAGCTGACTCAACGAGGAGTAGTTGAGGGTTTCACTCATGATGAAGTCCTAACCGAAAAAAACCTCAAGAAGTCAACACGATCCCACGCAACACAGAGGGAAGTTTTTTCCTCCATCCACTACAGAAAGGTTTCGATATCGGTATAGGCAAGGCCGAACGCCTCGGCCACCGCTTCATAGGTCACCGCCCCGCGCACCACGTTGGCGCCTTTTTTGATCTCCTCGCTCTCCTGCATGGCTCGCTGCCAGCCTTTATTGGCAATGGCAAGGGCATAAGGCAGGGTGGCGTTGGTCAAGGCTATGGTAGAGGTTCTGGCCACCGCTCCCGGCATGTTGGCAACACAGTAGTGCACCACCCCGTCAACCACATAGGTGGGCTCGGCGTGGGTAGTGGCCTTGGAGGTCTCGGCACAGCCACCCTGATCGATGGCCACGTCGACCAGCACTGATCCGTCCTTCATGGTACCGAGCATTTCCCTGGTGATGAGTTTGGGCGCCTTGGCGCCGGGAATCAGTACCGCGCCGATCACCAGATCAGCCTTGGCGACATATTCCCGCAGCATAGCCGGATTGGACATGATGGGAAAGCAGTTGGCCGGCATCACATCGTCGAGATAGGCCAGACGCTCGAGATTGGTATCGAGAATATAGACCTGGGCGCCCAGTCCGCATGCCATTTTCGCGGCGTTGATTCCCACCACGCCGCCGCCGATCACCACTACCGTGGCCGGCGCCACGCCCTTGACGCCGCCCAGCAGAATACCGCGGCCCCCTTCGGGCATCTCCAGACATTTAGCCCCTTCCTGCGCGGCCATTCGTCCCGCCACCTCGCTCATGGGCACCAGCAGCGGCAGTGAACCATCTTTCTTCTCGATGGTCTCGTAGGCGATATTTATCGAACCGGCCTTGATCAACGCCTTGGTCTGCTGCTCATCAGCAGCCAGATGGAGGTAGGTGAAGACGATCTGATCCTTGCGAATGAGATCATACTCGGAGGGCTGCGGCTCTTTGACATGCATCACCATGTCACAGGCGCCAAACACTTCCTCTGGAGATGGTGCGATAGCAGCACCGGCGGCGCGATATTCATCGTCTGAAAAACCGGCGCCGACACCGGCCGCGGTTTCCACCATCACCTCATGGCCGGCCCCCACCAGGGTGGCAACACCGCCTGGAACCATGCATACTCGATTTTCCAACACTTTGATTTCTTTCAGAATACCGACTTTCATGAGCGCTCCCCCTTGATAAATTTTACGATAACCGCGAGATGTTACACTGTATCATTACTCTATCTGGAAACCTTAAAAAAATGAAAATTTCGCTCAAAATCAAGCCACCGTGAACATTGTTCCACAGGCATATCCATCATATCCCGGGAATAACAATTGTTGCCCAATGACTAGATTGAGCGAAAAACCCTTTTCCAGATTTTCCTCCTAAATCCCCGCCTCGACCGTATACCGCAGAGCACCGACCACCCGGTCAACCTCATCTTTGGTGATGATAAGCGCCGGAGCAAAGTTCATGGTAACGTTCAGGCCGGTAATGGAGGTATTGGTACGCCCGACGATAATGTTCTGGGCGAGCATGGAGGCGACAATTTTTGCCATCTCGGCCTCGGAAACCGGCTCCCTGGTGGTCTTGTCACGGACAAATTCCACCCCGCAGAACAGCCCCATCCCGCGGACATCGCCCACCAGCGGCAGATCTTTCAGCTCTTGCAGGCGGCCAAGCAGGTAACTCCCCATTTCCTTACTATTTTCAATGAGCTTCTCATCTTCGATGATGCGCATGGTCTCAAGGGCCGCAACCAGCGGTCCGGTGCAGCCGCCGTAGGTGGAAATATCCCTGAAAAAATTCATCCGCTGGTCCGGATCGGCCGGATCGTTGAGAAACAGATCAAAAATTTCCTGTTTCACGGCAACGGCGGAGAGCGGTTCATAGGAACTCGCCATGCCCTTGGCCATGGTAACCATGTCCGGATCGACATCGAAATGATCATGCCCCCAGAATGTACCGGTGCGGCCGAACCCGCAGACAACCTCATCCATAATCAGCCAGATATCGTGCTTTTTGCAGATGTCCTGAACGATGGGAAAATACTCAGGCACCGGTACGATGATGCCGCCGCCGGCGGTAATAGGCTCGATAATCAGACCGCCCACCGTTTCCGGCCCCTCTTTTTGCACCACATCTTCGATACAACGGGCACACTCGATATCGCAGCCCGGATAGGTTTTATCGAACGGGCAGCGATAGCAGCAGCAGTGGGGAAATTCCACAAACCCCTCGACGAACGGGCCGAACTGCTCCTTGCGCTCATTCTGGCCGGAGGCGCTTACCGCGGCAATGGTGGTGCCGTGATAGTCACGGTTACGATAGAGCACCTTGAACTTGCCTTTCCGCTGCTCGATGAAGTGGGCCGCCTGACGGACGATCTTAAAGGCCTTTTCGTTGGCCTCCGAACCGCTGTTGGCAAAATATATCTTGCCCAGCCGCGGCAGTGTAGCGAGGATTTTCTCGGCACACTGGACAGCCGGGACGGTGCCGTAGACGCCGGCAAAATAGGGCAGTTTTTTGAGCTGCGCGGCAATGGCATCACCGATTGATTCGCGGCCAAAACCGACAATCACGCTCCACACCCCGCCTGAGGTAACATCGAGAAACTCCCGGCCGCGAATATCGGTGACGGTAAGCCCCTTGCCCTCCACCATAATAAGCTGCTCGGCGGTCTCAAAGAGCTTGTGCGGCTTGATATGATGCCAGAGATACTCTTTATCTCCCTTGACAATTTCTTCGACATCGTAGTTCAGCATATCAGGTGCTCCCATGGCTCGTCTCCTTTTCAAATAACCCAAGTATACCGGTTAAACAGCTTTTTGCGGCCGCATATCGGCCGGATCGATACCCGCGCAGGAAACCGGCGCCTTCATGGCGTCACGACGGAACGGTTCGCCCAGTTCCTGGTTAACGATCACCTCAATAAAAGTGGTTGTGTTGTCTTCCATCTGGGCTTTCAAGGCGGCCCCCAGGATCTGGGTGAGTTCTTCTGGGCTTTTTGCCTGAACACCTTTCATACCACAGGCCTCGGCAATGGCGGCGTAAGAAACCCCCTGGTCCAGCTCAGTACCCACAAAGTTATCCGCATACCAGAGGGTGGTATTGCGCTTTTCCGCTCCCCACTGATAGTTACGAAAGATGATCATGGTGATCGGCGGCCAGTTGTCACGCCCGCACACGGTCATCT
This sequence comes from Desulfofustis sp. PB-SRB1, assembly GCA_016722945.1. Classification (GTDB taxonomy): domain Bacteria; phylum Desulfobacterota; class Desulfobulbia; order Desulfobulbales; family Desulfocapsaceae; genus PB-SRB1. The sequence continues at coordinate 288,889 of JAEQMT010000038.1, forward strand.
CGTTCATGGAAATGCCGAAAGCACCGTCCCCCGCCATGCCGATCACCGGCGTATCGGGACGGGCGATCTTGGCCCCCAGAATCGATGGAAACCCGTATCCACACGGTCCGAACAGACCCGGCGCAAGATACTTGCGGCCCGCCTCGAAAGTGGGGTACGCGTTGCCGATGGCGCAGTTGTTGCCGATATCGGAGCTGATAATGACATCAGCAGGCATGGCCGCTTTGATGGCGTTCCAGGCCATCCGGGGCGACATCTTGTCGGGAGCGCCGGTCCTGGCCCGTTCATTCCAGCTGGTGCCGGGATCGTCCTGCTCATGGATCAGGGTTTTCAGCTCCTTGTCCCAGTCGGCCTTGGTCTTGGCAATCAGCGAGGTGCGTTGGTCGCGGTTGTGGTCGCCGGCAGTGGCTGAGAGGTGCTGCATGATGGCCGCGGCTACTTTTTTCGCGTCGCCGACGATACCCACCGAAACCGGTTTGGTGAGCCCGATCCGGTCGGGATTGATATCCACCTGGATCAGGGCCGCGTCTTTGGGCCAGTAATCGATCCCGTAACCGGGCAGGGTAGAAAATGGGTTAAGCCGGGTGCCCAGCGCCAGCACCACATCCGCCTGAGCGATCAGCTCCATTGCCGCTTTGGAGCCGTTATAGCCCAGCGGCCCGGCAAACAGGGGGTGACTACCGGGAAAGGCGTCGTTGTGCTGATAGTTGCAGCAAACCGGAGCATCGAGCCGTTCGGCCAGGGCCATGGCGGGTTCGATGGCACCGCCGAGAACCACTCCCGCTCCGTTTAAGATGACCGGCATACGGGCTTCTGAAAGCAGTTCCGCGGCCCGTTTTACGGCCTCTTCGCCGCCGGCCGGACGCTCAAACTCGATAATGGCGGGCAGCTCAATATCAATCACCTGGGTCCAGAAATCGCGCGGCACATTTATCTGGGCCGGGGCCGACGCCCGTTTGGCCTTCATGATCACCCTGTTGAGGACCTCGGCGATGCGGGCCGGCGTGCGCACCTCTTCCTGATAGGCAACCATATCCTTGAATACCGCCAGCTGCTCGACCTCCTGAAATCCGCCCTGTCCGATGGTGGCATTGGCCGCCTGCGGCGTGACCAGCAGCAGCGGGGTGTGATTCCAGTACGCCGTCTTGACCGGGGTAACGAAGTTGGTGATACCCGGGCCGTTCTGTGCCACCAGCATGGACATCTTGCCTGAGGCGCGACTGTACCCGTCCGCCATCATCCCGGCGTTACCCTCATGACCACAATCCCAGAAAGTGATTCCGGCTGTGGGAAACAGATCCGATATCGGCATCATGGCCGAGCCGATAATGCCGAACACATCCTCAATTCCATGCATCTGCAAGACCTTGATAAAGGCCTCTTCTGTTGTCATCTTCATCGTTTTCCCTCGCTTATGTATTGATCAGTCCTCATCGGCACAGTAGCAGCCATCTCAACTCTCCCCCTTACCCCTATTCTGATGTCTGATATATCAGATATCAGAGACCTGTCAATAGAAATATTGTGCCTCAATTATTGTTTTGCCATCAAACCGGGTCTCTGGTAAGGTTGGCTGACGATTTGATTATGGATTCATTGCCCGTATTCTCGCCGCCTGACTGTGGTATCCAGCGCTTCCCTAATCAAGTTCTATTCCGATCCTATTGCGTCCTTAACCAATCCATGCAATATTTGCTCGGATACACAATGCAACCGTCAACCATTCCAACTGCCTCCTTCCACAGCTACCGGCTCGGTGCCGCCTGTCTTGATGCTTTAACACAAAGCGTTCACGACATGGCGGCGGCATGGGGTTCACCAGTCTTCGCTGCTCCGTTTTCCGGACGCCCTGTGCCTGCTGAAAAAGATGTGGTAACGGGTTCCGTGGAGATACCCGGCGCCACCCGTTCGCCGGCTGGTCAATTACCCCTCTGCCGGATAAACGGAACTCGCCCGGCAGCCGGCTGAACCACTTATGTTTACCGTCGATCAGGTTATCAACGAATACTATCCGGCGCTTAATGATCGCAAGATAGTATCGTCGATTATCAAGCCGATTCTTCGACGATTACTGCACGAGAGTTCCTTTATCGAATTTGCCGAAAAGTACCCGCATCTTCAGGGTATCGAGTTTGTCGAGCAGATCCTTGAATCGTTTGGGTTTTCCTACGCCGTATCGGATCGCGAACGGGAAAACATTCCGTCCGAGGGCAAGGTGATGATTATCGCCAACCATCCCATCGGCACTCTGGATGGCCTCGCCCTGCTTAAACTTGTCCACGAAATCCGCTCTGATGTGCGCATCGTCGCCAGTGACCTGCTCATGTCCATCGCGCCCCTGCGCCCCTGCCTGCTGCCGGTGAAGCTCTCCACAAAACCGGTGCCCCGGCGCGATATTTTTCGAATCAGCGAGGCCCTGGAAAATGAGGAGGCGATCATCACCTTTCCCTCGGGCCAGGTCTCCCGCCTGGGTCCGCGCGGTATCCGCGACGGCCGCTGGCACGCCGGTTTTCTGCAGATTTCCGAACAGGCCAAGGCGCCGATCCTGCCAATCCATATCAAGGGGCGCAATTCCGCCTCATTTTATCTCGCCTCTTTTGTCATGCGGCCGCTCTCCACTCTGCTGCTGGTGGGGCAGATGTTTTATCAGCAGGAAAAAGAGATCAAGATGACCATCGGCTCCATCATCCCCTTTGAGTCCTACCGCAACGTGGATATTCGGCGTACCGACAAGGTCAAGCTCTTTCGTAAACATGTCTACCGCGTCGGTGCTAACAAAAAGCTGCTCTTTTCCACGGAAACCGCCATTGCCCGGCCGGAGCGCAAGCCAGAGCTGAAAAAGGCGGTCACCGCGGCCGCGAAACTGGGCCGCACCCCGGACGGCAAGACCATTTATCTGCTGGAGCCCAGTCAATCATCACCGGTCATGCGGGAAATCGGCCGCCTGCGCGAACACGCCTTTCGCGCCGTCGGCGAGGGTACCGGCAACCGCCGTGATCTCGATCATTTCGACTGGTATTATCAGCACCTGCTGCTGTGGGATGAAGACGACCTGGAAATCGCCGGCGCCTATCGTTTCGTAAACGCCGGCAAGGTGGTTGCGGAAAAAGGCCCAGAGGGGTTGTACTCGGCCAGTCTCTTTACGCTGGATACCGGCAAGTGCTGGTTCTTGCAAAACGGTCTGGAGCTGGGCCGTAGCTTCGTACAGCAGCGCTACTGGGGTCGGCGCAGCCTCGACTACCTGTGGTACGGCATCGGCGCCTTTCTCAAGGAAAACCCTCATTATCGTTATCTGTTCGGCCCGGTTTCCATCAGCAACGCGGTACCGGAGATGGCCCGTGAGATTCTGGTCTATTTTTACAAGCTCTATTTTTCGGCCGATACCTCGATTTCGTGCTCGCGCAACCCATTCAGCTTCTCACAATCACTCTCTGATCTTGCCCAACTTTTTGACGGCAACGATTACAAGGCCGATTTCACCAAGCTAAAGACGCTTTTAAGCAATCTCGGCACCGCCGTCCCGCCGTTATACAAACAGTACACCGAGCTGTGTGAGCCGGGCGGGGTGGTCTTTCTTGATTTCAATATCGATCCGGCCTTCAAGGATTGCGTCGACGGCCTGGTCATCGTTGACACCACCAGGCTCAAGGCGGCCAAGCGGGAACGCTACGTCCAGAGCACTTTTTTATCAAACGAGTAACCCTCTCACCACATGCCCGAACATGTCACCACCGCATAAGATATTTATCCTCGACACCAACGTTATTCTCCACGACTCTTCCTGCATCCATAACTTCGATGAACATGACATCATCATCCCCATCACCGTTTTAGAGGAGCTCGATCAATTCAAGAAAGGTTCCCAGATCATCAATTACCACGCCCGCAAATTCGTTCGCGACCTCGATACCCTGAGCACCGATAAGCTGGTCAACGGAGGGCTGCGCCTGGGAGAGGACAAAGGCAAACTCTCCATCCGGTTTGAAAAAAAGGTCCATCCCGATCTTGTCACGCTGTTCCCCAATATCGAAAAGGCGGATCATCGCATCCTCAATCTGGCCTATCACATCGCCCAGGAGGACAAAGAACACGCGGTCATTTTAGTGAGCAAAGATGTGAATCTGCGCATGAAGGCACGTTCCATCCAGCTCAGTGCCGAGGATTATACCACCGATCATGTCCGCGATCCGGACCGGCTCTATTCCGGATGCCGCTACGAGGAGGATGTCGCCGCCGCACTCATCGATCAGCTCTACGAGCAGGATGGCGCGTTTCCCGGCGAGCTCATCAAAAACGGCGTTGCCTTCACCCCCAACGAGTATGTGGTGTTACGAAACGGCAAGAAATCGGCCCTGGCCACCTATACCGAATCGCTGGTGGAGAACGAATTCGTCATCAAGCGGGTGCTGAAACAGAGCGTCTACGGAATTACCCCACGCAACGCCGAACAGTCATTCGCGGTTCACGCCCTGCTCAATCCCGAAGTCAAACTGGTAACCATCTCCGGCAAGGCAGGCACCGGTAAAACCCTGTTGGCGCTGGCCGCCGCCCTGGAGACCCGTTCCCAGTTTCGCCAGATTCTGTTGACCCGGCCGGTCATGCCCCTGTCCAACAAAGACATCGGCTACCTGCCCGGTGATATCCAGTCAAAAATCAAGCCCTACATGCAGCCGCTCTATGACAACCTGGGTGTCATCCGCGGCCAGTTTCCCGAGAAAAGCGACATGTCTCAGCGGCTGCAGCGGATGCTCGATGAAGAGAAGCTGGCCATCGAACCACTGGCCTACATCCGCGGGCGCAGCCTGGTGCGGATGTACATGATCGTAGACGAGGCGCAAAATCTTACCCCGCACGAGGTAAAAACCATCATCACCCGGGCCGGAGAAGGTACCAAAGTCGTTTTTACCGGCGATATACACCAGATCGACCACCCATATCTGGGCATTCACTCCAACGGGCTCAGCAATCTCATTGACAAGATGCAGGGCCAGAAGATATATGCCCACATCGATCTGCGCAAAGGAGAGCGATCGGAACTGGCGGAGCTGGCCAGCGATATCCTATAAAAGCCCTGTAGCTGTTTGCCATCCATGCACTCCCCATTTAGAAATCTGGCCAACCTCAGGCCCCTGCTCAAGGGCCGGCTGCCCGGCCAGCTCATCATCCAGTACAGCAACCATTGCAACGCCGACTGCCCGCAATGCGGCATGCGCCGTTCAGAGCAGATCCACCGCTCCACCCTGGATCAGCAGCGGGTCAAAGAACTCATCGATACCGCCGCCAAAAATGGAATACAGTCGCTCTCTTTCACCGGCGGCGAACCGCTCATTTTTCTCGATGACGTCGTCGAATTGACCCATTACGCCGCCACCGCCGGCATCCCTTACGTGCGCACCGGAACCAACGGCTTCATGTTTCGAGACAGTAATTCGCCGGGCTACCTCGACCGGGTCAAGTCGATTGCCGAAAAACTGGCGGCCACCAGCATCTACACCTTCTGGATCAGTATTGACTCAGCCGAGCCCGACGACCATGAGGCGATGAGAGGACTCAAGGGGGTGATACAGGGTATTGAAAAGGCCATTCCCATCTTCCATGAGCATGGCATCTACCCCTCCGTCAATCTCGGCATCAACCGGGCCACCGGCGGCAGAAGCCGGCAGCCATATCTGAGTGAGATGGACGAGCAAGGATTTTTCGCCGCCTTTACCGACTCGTTTGAAAAATTCTACACCATGGCCATGGGGCTGGGTTTTACCATCGTCAACGCCTGCTACCCCATGAGTGACGGTACCGGCGACGAACATCAGGCGGCCACCGGCACCATCGACACAGCACTCTACGGTGCCGCCTCACAAGACAGCGTGATCAACTTCAGCAGGGCGGAAAAGGCGCTGATCTTCAAGGCCCTGTTTACCACCATTCCAAAATTCCGCGACAAGCTCCGTATTTTCTCGCCACGTTGCGCCTTGTACAACCTCATGCGCAAGTTCTCGGGCCACGATTCGGTGCTCTTCCCCTGCCGGGGCGGGGTTGATTTCTTTTTCGTGGAGTGTGAAAAAGGGACGATCCATCCCTGCGGCTACCGCACGGAGACACACCGGGATCTGCCGGACTTGAACCAGAGACTGGGTACAATCAGCGACTGCGACCTGTGCGAATGGGAATGTTTTCGCGACCCCTCCGACGTGCTCGGCCCCTTTGCCGAGATATTCACCCACCCGATCAAGCTGGCCGGCAAGATGTTTCGCGAGCCCACTTTTTTCAAGCTGCTGCTCGAGGATCTGCGCTACTATAAAGCTTGTGGCTACTTCAACGGCAGACTCGCGCCCCGGTTTAACGCCATGCAGCGTTTTGCACGGCCATAGTAACCGGCTTATACACAAACTCAACCGGATCAGATCACCATGAACCAGCCATACATTCTCACCGTTCTCGGTAGCCCGCGTGGTCGTGGCAACAGCGAAACCCTCGCCGATATGGTGCGTGCCCGCCTTAGTGAAGCGTTTTCTTTCAACGGAGAGACCGTACGCCTCTGCAAAATTACGGTGGCACCATGCATCGGCTGCGGCGGCTGCGAAAAGACAGGCATGTGTGTGGTAAAAGATGATATGATAGCATTGTACGACAAGATCGATCGCGCCGATCTGCTTTTTCTGGCCAGTCCCACCTACTTCTACGGGGTATCGGCCCAGCTCAAGGCATTCATAGACCGGGGCCAGGCACGCTGGTCCCGCAAGTATCTGCGCAAAGAGCGGTTTCGAACGGGAGACACCCGCGCCGGCTACCTGCTCTGCACCGCCGCCACACACGGCAAGCGATTGTTCGAAGGATCCGAACTGGTGGCCAAATCGTTTTTCGATGGAGTCGATATCCCCTACGGCGGTGCCTGTTTGATCAGAGGCGTCGATGAGCGCGGCGCGGTGCAAGACAATCCGGAAATTGACGCACAGGTCGAATCATTTGCCAACACCATCATCAACCAATTCATTTTGTAGCTTATAACTTCCTTATTTTATTTTACAAAAGCAAGAAAGAAAATTTCTACTTGACATGTTACCTTGCGGTCACATATTTTGGCTGCGCACGGAGCAGACATGGATCATGATGAAGTCTTCAGGGCACTTGCCGACCCCAACCGTCGGCTCTTGCTTGATGCATTAAGGATCCGCGATGGCCAAAACTTAGGGCAGCTCTGTGAGCTCATTGCAATGTCGCGCTACGGCGTAATGAAGCATCTGAGAGTACTTGAAAAGGCAGGGTTGATTACCTGTGAGCGGGTAGGTCGTGAAAAATATCACCACCTCAATTCCGTACCGATCCAACTTGTTTATGAACGATGGGTCAGCAATTACGCACGCCCATGGGCCGGCGCTTTAAGCGCTCTTAAACGTTACGTGGAGGAGAATGAACAGATGGAAAAGCACATACAGATGATATTTGTACAGGCAAGTGCGGAAAAAGTATGGCAAGCACTAACCGACGGGGCCTTGACCAAGCAATACTATTTCGGGAGCAGTATTGAGGCGGAGTGGAAGGTAGGTGGAAAATACCGCTATGTAAATCCAGACGGCAGCGATCTTGTTACCGGTGAAGTTATTGAGATTGATCCACCGCATCGGTTAGTAACCAGTTTTACCCCACACTTTGTGCCGGTCGAGATACCCGCAACCCAAGTAACGTGGTTGATTGAAGCTGAAGGCGATGCCTGCAAGGTAACAATAATCCACGAGGGCGTCGATACCAGTACCGAGCTCGGAGGTCAGATAGGAGAAGGCTGGTCGCGTATTCTTTCCGGCCTCAAAACCCTGCTGGAGACTGGAAATACTCTGCTGTTACCGCCTATGGGAGCTCATTGAAGGGGCACTGCTCAACAGCCACATTGGGGATGCCGATTCTGGTGTCACCAATGTGCTGTAAACTATTACACCTAAGAGGAGTCACCATGCACGCTGCAATCAAACCCACTCTTGCGGTGCTCGCCGCTACGCTATGGATCAGTGTGTCAGAGTTTTTTTCGAAACGAATTTTTACTGAAAAGCTATTGGCTTGATCATTTTCAATCCCTTGGCATTTCCTTCCCTTCAGCCCCCATTAACGGTGCCATGTGGGGAGTATGGTCACTGCTCTGTGCCATTGCGATTTACTTTATCGCGCAGAAATTTTCCCTGACCCGGGCTACCGCGCTGGCCTGGTTCACCGTGTTTGTTCTTATGTGGGTGAGCAGCGGAAATATGGGAATCTTGCCGTTTGGTTTGCTTCCGCTTGCCATTCCGCTGAGTTTGCTGGAAGTGTTTGTGGCGGTTTGGCTTATCAATCGATTAAGCTGATGGCAGTCACCCTGACCACAACAGCACGGCGCGCGCTCGCCGCTTATGGCGGCGCGCAATTTTGGCGGCGCGCTCAACGAATATTTGCAACTGTTAGTGTTCGAGGACTGGCTTTAGTACTTAAAAATCGACCTTTTCTTGGTTGGGCACGACTCGAATTGGAGATTCACAGACCGTATGGTGTGATCTCGCCAGTCGGTAAAAACGGCTCCACTTCAGGTATTCTCGACGGCCAAGATGCAGCATTGGCAAATGATCGCGATGGTACCATGGTTCGGCGCCAAGATGCTCGCTCACATTTTGGCTGGAATCGGCGTCTGCTCTGGTGGGACGATCTTGATATGGCCTACTTCGCCAACTATGCATTCTGGAACTATTTCACCTTTCCCGCACTGCTGTTAAACAAATCAATTTCATGGCATGAACCAACCGATGGAGAATTAATTGCCACATTCTCCGATACCATTCCTACTCACTGCCGCACGCAACATTTCTACTTTAGCCGAGAAACCGGCCTGCTCAGCCGTCTTGATTATCGGGTCAATATCATCGGGAGGTTCACCCGGGCTGCCCATGTGGTGGTTGAGCATGCAATTATGAATGGCGTTAACGTACCGGCCTTGCGCCGCGTCACCCCACGCGGCCCTGGCGGCACCCCACTGCCTGGAATGGTTCTTATTGAAATCAGGGTACATGAATTCACCGTTTCCTTTGACGAAACAACTAATACCCCGCCTTAATCATGTCAAAACACGTTCAACCCTCTTGAAGTTTATCCGCAAATCACAATATATAGTAACGGCACCGTGGTATACGGTACCGGTATAATGATGAGTTCGTAAACCCTTGCTAAGTGACCTTTCCCATGCCACACACCATGAAAGCAATCGTTGCAAAACACGGCAGCGCGGCCCGCGATAATGACGCCTTCTCGGAACATGCCCTGTCCATCCCTGAGCCCGGTGCCCGGGACCTGCTGGTTCGCGTTATGGCCGTTGGCATGAATCCGGTGGACACCAAGGTACGACGACGCATGCAGGAAGACAAGGTGCTGGGCTGGGATGCCTATGGCATCGTCGAAAAAACCGGTGCGGAAGTAAGTGCGTTTCAACAAGGCGATCCACTCTATTACGCCGGTGACGTCACCCGGCCGGGGTGCAACAGCCAGTATCATCTGGTAGATGAACGCCTTGCCGGGCGCGCTCCGCACACCCTCTCACCTCAAGACAGTGCGGCCCTGCCGTTGACCACCATTACCGCCTGGGAAGGATTATTTGAGCGGCTCGGATATGCCGCTTCGGAAAACGTCAACAACGGCGCAACCGTTCTGATCATCGGCGGCGCCGGCGGGGTGGGCTCCATGGCCATCCAGCTGGCCCGCTGGGCCGGCCTGCGGGTCTTTGCCACGGCATCGCGCCCGGAAACCAGAGCGTGGTGCACAAAACTTGGCGCCCATGTCATCCTGGATCATAGCAACAACCTCCACGAAGAACTCAAGGCGGCGGGCGCCGAATCGGTGGATAGTATCTTCTGCACCACTCAGATGGAGAGACACTGGCAGGCAATGGTGGCGTGCATCCGCCCCTTTGGTCGCATCGTGCTGATCGATGATCCGGCCGAGTCCCCCGATATCCGGCCGCTGAAATTCAAATGCGCCACCATCTCCTGGGAGTTTATGTTTGCCCGATCAATGTATGCAACACCAGACATGGCTGAACAGGGCCGCATCCTTGCCGCCGTCGCACAGCTGGTGGATAATGGCGTCATCGTCTCTACCAGGCAAGAAACGGTGCATGGCCTGACGCCGGAAAACATCCGTGCCATGCATATCAGGCAGGAAAGCGGAACCACGATCGGCAAGCAGGTACTGCTGGTGTAAGAAGGTACTGGCTAACGCATCGAGCCCGCTTCAGACCCGGCCTAAACGGGCGGCGGCGTGAGAGCGAAGTTTTTACGACACCATATCAGGCCCCTTTGTTCACCGTCTCCGGCGGCCTGATCACGATATTCTGAGGACGTTCGGCGGCGCCGGCAACGGCCTTACTGGCAATATCCTGCACCTGTTCGTACGCTTTTTCCTGTTGCAGTATCAATTTCTCAATCTGCTTTCTCTGGTCGTTTACCACCGTTTCAAGGGCCGCGACTTTCGCCAACAGCACATTTTTCTCACCGTCAAAGCCTTTTTGTAAAAGCTCTTGTGCTTTTGAAAAATCACTGGTCAGACGTGTGGTGGCCTCATCAACCGCTTTGCCAACAGCTGCTTCCAGCTCTGCCGGAAAGGCGTCCACTCTGGACTGCAACTCGGCCATCATTTGCTCACGTTGAGATACCTCTTTTTCTCTCTCTTCCAATTCGGCGGTTTTGTGCTCCTGCTCCCTGGCAAACGATTCTTTTTTAAGTGCGATCTCCTTCTCCAAAGCAGCCAGCTCATCACCAAATCTGTTTTTTTCAAGCTGTCTGGTTCGAGCCGTCTCATAGTCGTACTCCTCCTGCTCGCGGAGACGTTCCTTTTCGTCCTTGTCTTTTTGCTCCTTGAGGGCGGCCAGATATGAAGCCTTCTGCTGGTCCCAAGAGGCTTTTACTGCCTCAATCTCATTTTCAAGCTTGTCCCGTTTTTCAGACAGCTCTTGGCTCAGCCGTTCTTTTTTCTCCGCTGATTCAGTTTCAAAGAACTCTTTTGCCCTGTTTTGCGCCTCGATGATTACGGCAAGCTCGGTGGCCGCTTTTTCAACGCCGTAAATCTCTTCAAGCTCACGCTCCTTGAGAGCAATGGCCGCCTTGATGGATCGATATTTCTCGGCTTCCCCCTCGATCTTGTCGGAAAGGGCGGTGAGTTCCCGGCTGATTGCTGTTTTCAGCGAATGGATATCACCCGCCAGATCGTTCTCAGACGTGTCATCCGCCTTTTTCACCACCACCTCTTTTTTCGTCTGCTCCTTTATTTTTTCGGGGTTGAGCTTCGCTTCTTCCTGTTTTTCGCGCTCTTTTTGCAGCTCCTTTATGAGGTCAAACATCTCTTTCTTGGTACTGCGCATGGAAATTTCTTCTTTCTCTCTGGTCATTGCTCAATCTCCTTGCTGTAATAATGGCCCGCAAGCCACTTGACTAGACTATATCATCTAGCATTTGATGTCACTAAAGGGTCTCAAATTTTTCTATCCGGACTCTGCCCTCTGGAAATGTTGCCACGATCTCCAACTCTCCACCCATGGCTTTTACGTATTTTCGCAGGGTGGAGATATACATATCCGTCTGGCCTTCCATCTTGGATATGGAAGCCTGCTTGATGTTCATCGAACGCGCCAACTGCTCTTGAGTGTAGTGGCGAGCCTGACGAAGTTCGGCAAGCGGCATGGTCGCCATAGTCGCTTCAATGCGCTGGGCGATTTTTGCCTTTCGTTCTTCGGGCAATTGGCCTTTGAGCACGTTAAATGACATAGCCATAATTATCTATTTCCTCCCGGTGATCGGCGCAAAGCCTATCAGTGATAAAGATCAACGTTTCGTACCAATTCGTGGTGCCTGCTTTATTTCCAGCCTCGTACCCCGTTGCTAAATATCCGTTTTTCTCTGCCCGCAAGCATGGCGCGTGGGGCGTATCTGGCTGAATCCATCAGAGGAAGACAAGCGTGGAAACAGTAAAATCAGGTATAAGAAACCAGCATGAAAATACGACAACTATCTTGACATTCTCCGCGCCTTAGCCAATGCAAAACTCTAACTTTGTATTCATACCAGCCATCAAGGCATCCTTCTTCTCCGAATTTTTTGAAAATTCTCAGTAATACTGCCGGATATATCCGAACGCCTTGTCGAACAGATCCTGATCCTTGACCTTGTACTTCACATAGATCACCTTGCGCAGGGCTTTTTGAACCTCACGTTCCCCGGTTTTGGTGTTTTGCCAGCCGGGAAAGCGAACCAGCCGGACAATCTCGTCGATGTCGGTGACGATCCGCTCGACCACCATCGGCATCTTGCCGTTCTTCACCTCGGCGAACAGCTCGGTCAGGGCCGCTTTGGCCCTGGCCTGTTCATCGACCGGGTCAACCTGCTTCTCGGCCTGAACGACCTCCTTGGCCAGGGTCAGCAGCTCCTTGAGGAAGTCGAGGCTATGGAGCAGTCCCTGTTCGTGCCGTTCCTTGAGCTTTTCGAGGCGTTCGCCCAGGGCGACGAACTTCGGATTGTCCTTGTGCCTGCGCAGACGGGCGATGAGCTTGATCTCGATTTCCTTGGATTTCTTGTTCGGGTCCCTGGCATCAAGCAGCCCCTCGAGGATCTCGGCGTCCATCACCAGGGTGTCCAGGTCGTCACGCACCGTCTCCAGGTGCACGTTCTCATGCACCAGCTCGATGGTTTTGGCCCCCAGGGCGTGCCAGAGCAGCTTGCCGGTGCCGCTTGGCGGCTTTACCGATTCATATACCTGGGCCAGCCACTTGTACTCCTTTTCATAAGGGCCGAGACAGGGGTCGGGGGACAACGCCTCCCACAGCCCGGAGAGCACCGAATATTCGGCTGCAAACTTGTCTCTGGCGTTGTTATCCGGCAGGCAGTCCTGCGCCGCGATCAATCCCTCGTAGCCACCGACAGTCCGATCTACATTTGGAAAGAATGCGAGGCATTTCGCAACCTGGCCCGGCAATTCCTTCTTCAGTTCGTCCAGGTTGCTAATGACCTTCTGCACCGCCTTTTCATCGAAATCAAGCGCCGTGGCCACGTCATCGAAGATGCCCAGGTAATCCACGATCAGGCCGTGGGTCTTGCCGGGATAGACACGATTGGTGCGGCAGATGGCCTGCAGCAGGTTATGATCCTTCATCGGCTTATCGAGGTACATCACCTGCAGAATGGGCGCGTCAAAGCCGGTCAGCAGCTTGGAAGTGACAATCAGGAACGTGAGCGGGTCATTGGGATCACGGAACCGGTCGAGGAGCTTTTCCTCCTCGTCCTTGGCCAGTTTGAATGAAGCGTACTCGTCTGACTTTCCGCCCTGGGTGTGCATGACGATGACGCTGGCCTCCGGACCGACCAGCTCGTCCATGACCTTCTTGTAGAGCACGCAGCACTGCCGGTCAAAGGTCACCACCTGGGCCTTGAAACCGTTCGGCTCCACTTTCTTCTGGAAGTGCGTGACGATGTGCCGGCAGATGGCGTTCAACCGCGCCGGGGCCTTGATCAGCACCGCCATCTTGGCGGCCCGCTTGGCCAGGTCGTCACGATCCAGCTCGCTCAGCTCATCGGTCATCTGGGAGTAGGCTTCGTCGATGGCCTCCTTGTTGATATGCAGCTTCACGTCCACCGCCTCGAAGTGCAGCGGCAGGGTGGCCTTGTCCCGGATCGAATCCTGGAACGAGTAGCGGCTCATATAGCCCTGCTCATCCTCGTCCGCGCCGAAGGCCCAGAAGGTGTTGCGGTCCCGCTTGTTGATCGGCGTGCCGGTCATGCCAAAGAGAAAGGCGCCCGGCAGCGCGTCGCGCATCTTGCGGCCCAGATCGCCTTCCTGGGTGCGGTGCGCCTCGTCCACCATGACAATGATGTTCGAGCGCTCATTCAGGCGGCCGTCCGCCTCGCCGAACTTGTGAATGGTGGTGATGATGATCTTGCGGGTATCGGTCGCCAGCAGAGCTTGCAACTCCTGCCGGGTGGCGGCGCCGATCATGTTCGGGATATCGGCGGCGTTGAAGGTGGCGGTAATCTGGGTGTCCAGGTCGATGCGGTCCACCACGATCATCACCGTGGGGTTGCCGAGCGTGCGGTGCATTCGCAGCTTCTGCGCCGCGAACACCATCAACAGCGACTTGCCCGAGCCCTGAAAGTGCCAGATCAACCCCTTCTTTGGGTAGCCATTGACCACGCGGGCCACCATCAGGTTGGCGCCTTCGTACTGCTGATAGCGGCAGATGATCTTGATGCGCCGGTGTTTCTTGTCGGTGGCGAACAGGGTGAAGTTCTGCAGGATGTCCAGCACCACGTGGGGGCGCAGAATGGAGCGGATGGAACGCTGCACGTCCGCAATCGTCCCTTCGGCCTTGATCCCGCCTTCGTGCCATGGCCCCCAGATATCGATGGGCATGCGCACCGAACCGTAGCGGTAGCACTTGCCCTCGGTGGCAAACGAGAAGACGCCCGGCACGAACATCCGCGGTACACTCTGTTCATAGCCGCCAACGATGTCGCTGGCTCCGTCCATCCAGGTCACCGCCGGGCGCACCGGCGTCTTGGCCTCGCCGACCACCAGCGGGATACCGTTGACCAGCAACACAATGTCGAGCCGCTTCGCGTTCGACTCGTGTTGCTGGAAGGGTGAAGTGTGAGGGGTGAGGGGTGAAGTTTCACCCTTCACCCTTCTCCCTTCACAACTCCATTGGTTGGTGACCACGTAATCGTTGTTGGAAAGATTCTCGAAGTCGATCAACCTTACCGGCGTGTGTTCGCCGCGCTCGCCGAAGGGCATGGACTTCTCGCCCCGCAACCATTCGGCAAACAGTTCGTTGGCCCGCACCAACCCTTCACTCTGCACCGACAGCGGAATGGTCCGCAGGCGGTAGAGCACTTCGTCGGCGCGGTCGGGCTGGGCCCCCATTTCAGGGTTCAGGCGGATGAGGGCCTCGCGCACCATCGACTCCACCAGTACGTCGGAGTGCTGACGGGGCAGCTCCTCGGCGGCCACGAAGCGCCATTTAAGACTTGAAAGCTGAAGGGTGAGATGTGAATCAAGATAATCAGCTTGCGGCTCGGCAACGCACCACTGATTGTCCCGGTCAGACAGAGTGTCCAGCACGAGTTGTTCAACCGTGTTTTCCTCGTTGAAGTAGGTCATTCCAGGACCCTCCAATGACCGGTTTTTCTGGAGCCGACCCGGCGCAACCGATTCTGCTGTTTTAGTTTCTGGATATGACGCTTGACTGTTGCCTCACTCACCCTCAGAGCGTGCGCCAGGCTCAGGTAGTCAGCCGTTGGGTTGGCCCGGAGTGTATTTAAAAGGTCATTTATAAGGTCAGGCTGACCTTTTATGGGGACCTTTAAAGCGCCTTTCTCCGCCAGCATCAACTCTTCCACCGGCTTCCGATGGATCGTCACGGTGAACAGGCAACCATCTCGGTCATCGGTGAAGTCGATCTTTGGCCATTCCGACAGGGCGCGTTTGATGCCTGAACCGAGCCCATGGTAGGGCAGCAGCCCCTTGGCCACATAGGAGACCAGGATCGGATTGCGAATATTGGAGTTCCCCGTTCGTATCTTCTCCACGGTCAGGTTGTTGGGCAGGTGGCCGGGGCTGACGATCTCGATACGGTTGTCAAAGATGAACAGTCGGACCGGCGCGCTCACCAGATAATCACGGTGCACCAGGGCGTTGACCAGTAGTTCCTCGAATACGCTTTCGGGGATTTCCGGTTGCCCGGGCGCATTCACACCTCGACCCGCCTGGATCTTATGCAGGTTGCGCATCACAAAAGCGATGGCGTCATCGAAAATTTTTGGCAATGGCCCGGCAAAGTCTTCCGTATCCACATAATCAGTCGCATGAATCCGGTTGCCGGGATACCGGATCGCCTTGAGCACGAACTGCGGCTTGATCAGTTCCGGTCGTTCCGCAAACATCAGCAACCCAGCCAGGTTCATCTTTCTGTCGTCGGTGGCCAGATTCATGTTCTGGAGCAGGCGTGTCAACTTTTCCAAATCGTCAGGATAGTCTTGTTTGTAAACGTCCCGCAGGAAGTCGCGGAAACGCAGCTTATCCAGTTTGTCGATCCCGGCCTTGGTCGGCAGTTCGTCGGCATGAAACTGGTCCGTGATCTGATACAGACGACGCAATTCCTCCTTGGAGTTCACCCGCCGTTTGTCCGCGCCGGTCTTCAGCCATATCACGCCGTTCTTATCGAAGTAAGGTTTGTCGAGTCCCTTGGGAACGGTCAGCACGATCACAACACGGCCATTCTGCAGAGCAATATTTTCAGTTCGGACTGTCAGCGGGCTTTTGACAAGCTGGCTGGCGGCATTGCTGATGAGCTGGTTGATCCGGGCAATGTCGTTCCTGCCGAGTCCCGGCGCTGAGCCGTCATCGGCCACTCCCAGATAGATCGTTCCACCCTCGCAGTTCGCGAACGCGGCCATCTCTGAGGCGAGGGAATCGGCGTTACGCACATCGACTTTGAACTGGCGCGTGCTGTCCTCGCCAAGGGAGACTTGATTTAGCAGATCGTCCAGTTTCAATTTCAAAATTCCTCCACTTTATCCCGAAAAATTCGTCACGCTCAGGTAGGACTCCCCAGTTTGGGATGCATGACGCCAGATGCGCTGGATTACCTCGGGGAGCGGCATGATCCCGGGCAGAATGACGTTGAAAATATGGCTGTAGTCCATAAGAAGCAAAGGGGTTCGGTCACGCGAGGCGTTCTTGATGGCATTCTCGTTGAAGCCCGCTAAAGAGATCATGATGCCCATGGTATTGTCCGCTTTGCGAGCGATCTTGCTCAGCAAGATATCAATATCCTGGGAACCAATGGGATCAACGGTGAATTTTACCTCCACCAGAAATGTCGTGCCGTCCAACGTGACCGATCCATCGATTTGTCGTCCATTCGGGTCTTTGTACGGGCGACGTGCAACCATTTCCGCATAGGCCACCAGTTTGTAGAACCACTCCTCGAAGGCGTAGCCACCCTCTTGAGTTCCTACCCTGGGCAGCAGTTGCTTTAATTCCTCCTCAAGACTCAGAAGTGTTTTCTGAGATGCCACTTGACGCTCTCGATCTTCGGCGGCCCGTTTACGCCATTCCCTGGATTCGTTTTCGTCTCTTACCTGTTCGTTGAGTTTATCCACTTGGCTCTTGAGTCTTGCAATGGCCTTGTGAGCGTTTGATATTTTTTCCGAGGAATCCTCCCAATTCTCCAGATCCGGAAAGTGCTTCATTTCAGCAAGAGACCGCGCCATATTGAGAATGACGGCAAAGCCCCTATTGTCTTTAACACCAATCAGCGCATCAAAAAGACGCGCTAGAAAATCACGTTTTGATTCATCCTCTGCCCATGAAGCAAGTTGATTATCTGAGATTTGGTGCTGTTTGAGAAATGCACGTAAAGCACGCTTCCTCCAGAATGCTTTTAAACAGGCATCTTGGGTCAACTCGATGAAAGATGGCGATAGTTTTTTCAACATTACCATGGCATGGACTCCCACCAAAAGCAGGCGAGCTCTTCGGCCACCATGTTTGAAGTCACGCCGCCGCGGAGCGTGTTGAGAACCATCGGTTCTACGGAGTTTTCTTCGTTAAACATGGGCGGCTCCCTCCAAGACTAAATTTCCTATGAGGTGATTTTTGAGTGCTACAAGTTTTTGGTGATGCCCTACAGCGTTTGCATGCAAACTCTTTGTTCGCTCAAGCAATCGAAGGAATTCTTCCGCTTTAGACCCTTCGGGAAGGTGAAACGGGATTTTCTTGATCGTTGCAGCGTTGAGATTTGGCATCGTTGTTCCGACGGAAAATCGATCTAACCAGCGATTTGTTGATGTACTCGTAACCGCCCAAAAAACGGCGAGTGGATTTATTCCTTTTTTTAATCGAACTCTTATTGTCCCGGTTCCGCAAAGCCAATTTTCTTGATGGTCTAAAACAAGAGCGCGTTTTTTAAGATCTCCTCTACGAGGGAATAGAATATCGTTTTCGGACAAGCGGTAATTTTGTAATTCGAGGGCCTTCTCCTCACTTATTCTTGCAACTTTTTCTTCCTGAATGACACCGTTCTCGATATCGGCAGGCATTACCACAGGAACACCCTCAGATTGATAATCTTCAGAGTGAAGAAGGCTTCCAAATGGCCCGATTTTTATTCCATCGGATGGACAATAATCTCCCAGCACACTGGTAACGTTCGTTGACGTGATATTGTTTTCAATCAGAGTTTCCACGTAAGTATTCAGATTGCTGGTAAGCGATGCATATTTTTCCACCGCCTCATCCGCCGCCCACAGGATCTCGGCAATGCGCTTCTGTTCATCAAGGGACGGCAGCGGGAATTCCTGTACCCGCAGCGTCTTCCAATTGATCGTTGGCGAGAGCGAGCCCACCGATATTTCGATGGCCCGTTCCATGAACATATCGGATTGCAGGAAGAACGGAAAAAACTCAGGCAGAATCATCTTGGGCTCTGCACGGACGACCATGGCATGGGCCGAACAGATACCATCAAACTCGGCCACGGCGAGTTTGCGCTGATACGCACGGCGGCGGCCGAAAATCACATCGCCCTTTTTGAAGGCCAGCTTTTGTCCAGTGACATCGGAAGGGTGCCCCCACTGGCGCAGGTGAATCGTGCTGGGATCGAGATGTTCCAACCCGACATAAACATCCGTCTTGGCATCGGCGGGGTCCACCCGCACCGCAACGTTCTGGGCGATGTCGCCGAACTTCACCATCTTCCAGCCGGGCTTCAGGGATTGCTCACTCATTTGCCACCTTCCATCACCCGTGTGTCGTCAAGCACCTCGAAGAGGCCGTCAATCGACTCCCGCAAGGCAATTGAACTTTGTTGCCAGTTCGAAATAGCCTGCTTCAGGCTGACCGCTTCGGCCGCCCCATTGCCATTACCGTTTCCGCTGGCCGCCCGCACGTAGAGCGGGATGCTGAGGTTGCCGGCTTGCTCCCGGATCTGGTCATTGCTGACCACCCGGGCAAAGCCGTCCTCGTCAGCAAAGGCCTGGTAGACGGTGACAATGCGCTGGATGTGATCTTCGGTGAGGAAGCTCTGCGCCCGCTCACGGGTCACCTCGTTCAGCGCGTTGATGAAAAGCACCTTGTTCCTGCGTTCCCTGGGTTTGTTCATCCGGCAGATGACAACGCAGGCTTCCATGGGCGAGTTGTAAAAGAGGTTGGGGCCAAGGCCCAGCACACAATCCACCACGTCGTGGGCGATCAGCTTTTCGCGCATGGCCGACTCTTCGTTGCGGAAGAGAACGCCATGCGGAAACAGGATGGCGCAGCGGCCGCTTCCCACCTTCATGCTCGTGATGATGTGCTGCCAGAAGGCATAGTCGGCGCGACCCTGGGGCGGAGTCCCGTAAAGGTTCCGGCCCCACGGATCGGCGGACCAGGCATCGCGGTTCCACTGCTTGATGGAGTACGGCGGATTAGCCAGGACCACATCGAACTGCATGAGTCGGTCGCCCTCGACAAAGGCGGGGATGGCCAGGGTATCGCCTCGGACAATGCGGAAATCTTCGATACCGTGGAGGAACAGGTTCATCCGGCCGATGGCCGAGGTGAGCAGGTTGCGCTCCTGGCCGAACAGCCGCAGGTTCCGCCATTCCTTATTCTGCCGCTTCAGATGGGCGACGGCGGAGAGCAGCATGCCCGCTGAACCGCAGGTGGGGTCATAGATCGACTCACCCGATTTGGGTTCGAGCATCTCGGTCATCAGATGAACCACAGTGCGATTGGTATAAAACTCCGCGGCGGTGTGGCCGGAATCGTCGGCGAATTTCTTGATCAGAAACTCGTAGCCCACGCCCAGCTCATCCTCCGGGCAGTTGGCAAGCGAAAGCGTCCGCGAGCTGAAATGCTCGATCAATTCACGTAACATGCGGTCCGGCAGACGGTCCTTGTTGCTCCACTGGGCGTCACCGAAGACCCCGTAGAGGGTGTCGGGGTTGGCTGTTTCGATAGCCCGCAGGGCATCCTGGATAGCTTTGCCCACGTTCTTGACCTTGGTGCGGGTGGCCTTCCAGTGGGCGTCCTCCGGGATCTGGAAGCGGTGCTGTTCGGGAAGCGCGGCGTATTCCTGATCGCCCCCGGATTCCTCCAGTGCATCGGCCAGTTCCTCGTCATACACGTCGCACAACCGCTTGTAGAACAACAACGGGAAGATGAACTGCTTGTAGTCCCCGGCGTCGATGTAGCCGCGCAGCAAGGTGGCCGCGCCCCAGAGGTAGGATTCGAGTTGGGATTGGGAGATCATGATTGTCACCCCGTAAAAGACTTGTCCGCAGATTGCGCAGATTCGCGCAGATTAAGGACAAGTCTTTTCTGTTGTAGGCTTCTGGCGCCAAAGTTGAGAAGCAAGGCTTTTTGCAGGCCGGAGGCTTTGAGGTAGTTGATGGCCTGGGCTTCTTCCGTACCGGAGAGGCGAACCAGCGCTTTCAGTTCTACGATGACCGAACCAAAGCAGACAAAATCCGCCTTGTAGAAGGTTTTTAGCGGCTTACCGCGATAGCTGACCGGTAACTCTTTTTCCCGTTCATAAGGAATGCCCCGCGATTGAAATTCCAACTCCAGCGCCTCCTGATAAACGGCCTCCAGGAATCCATTGCCCAATCCGGAATGAACCGCCATAGCAGCGCCTATAATGACGTAAGTCTGCTCATCTCTCTTCGCGTAGTCCGCGTCCATCTGCGTAATCTGCGTAATCTGCGGATTCATTGAAGTAAGCCCTCATTCTGTAGCAGGGCTTTCAAGCGGTCTTCGGCCGCATACGCCGCCTGCATCGATTCCTTGAGGGTGGCGATGGCCTGATCGATGGTCATGGCTTCCTCCTGGAACACCGGCTCCACGTAGCGGGGGATATTCAGGTTGAAATCGTTCTCACGGATCTCGCCCAGCGTGACCACCCGGCAGACCCCTTCCACATCATGATAGCCCTCGTACCAGCGATGGATATTGTCCACATGTTCCGGCAGCAGCTCGTTTTGGGCGCGGCCGGCCTTGAACTCCTTGGAAGCGTCGATGAACAGCACCTTCTGGCGGTGGGCCTTGGGCTTGCTGTCGTGAAAGACCAGGATACAAGGCGCGAGACCGGTGCCGTAGAAAATGTTCTGGCCGAGGCCGATCACCGCTTCGAGCATGTCCATTTCCAGCAGCTTGCGGCGAATTTTTCCTTCCTTGGACATGCGGAACAGCACGCCATGGGGCACTACCACTGCCATGCGGCCGGTCTTGCGGGCCATAGACTTGATCATGTGCTGAACCCAAGCGAAGTCGCCTGACTTGGCTGGCGGTAGCCCGGCAAAGTTGCGGCCGTAGGGATCGTTGATCCAGACGTCGTCCCCCCACTTTTCCAGGGAGAAGGGAGGATTGGCGATGACGCAATCAAAGGTGGCGAGGCTGTCACCTGAATAAAAGGCGGGTAAGCGCAGGGTGTCGCCGCGTTCGATATGGAAATCTTCCGCGCCGTGGAGAAAGAGGTTCATCCTGGCGATGGAGGATGTGGTCAGGTTCTTTTCCTGGCCGTAGAGCTTGCCCAGCATGAGGTTCTCGTCGCCGCCATGCTCTTTGACATGATGCAGCGCCTCGAGGAGCATGCCACCGGTCCCGCAGGCCGGGTCATAAATGGTTTCCCCGGCCTTGGGCGCAAGGATGCGAACCATCAGCGCGACCACGGAGCGCGGGGTATAGAATTCACCGGCCTTCTTGTTGGTCAGGTCGGCAAATTTCCTGATCAGGTATTCATAGGCCTGGCCGAGAATGTCCGCCTTGCAGTGCTCATTACCCAGGTTGAGCGCCGAGAAGTGTTCGATCAGGTCCTTGAGCAGCGCGTCCGAAAGGCGATCCTTGTTTGTCCACTGAGCGTCGCCGAAGATGCCGTGCAGGGTGTCCGGGTTGGCCTGCTCAATGCAGCGCATGGCCTTCTGGAGCGCATGGCCGATATTGGCGCTCCCCGCCCGAACATCGTTCCAGTGGCAGCCCTCCGGAACCTGGAATCGGTGATTTTCGGGGAACTGGGCAAATTCCACGTCGCCGTCGGACTCCTCCATGGCCACAACATATTCCTCGTCATAGGCATCGGAGAGCCGCTTGAAGAACAACAGCGGAAAGATGTAGGTCTTGAAATCGGCCGCGTCGACAGGGCCACGGAGGATATTGGCCGCCTCCCAGAGATGTCCGGAGAGGGTCCCGATATCCAGTTCGACTGAATTGTTTTTCCCGTTCCTTGCGCTCATTCCGATTTATCCGACCCCGCAATATCCGCCGCACCGCCCGCCTTGACCCACTCATCGACTTCATATTTTTTGAACTTCCAAAGAGGGCCAATGCGGTGAGCGGGCATCGTATGCTTGTCGCCGCGGCAGTAAAAGGTGCAACCGCTGACACCGAGGTACTTGCCTATCTCATGTAGTGATAACCAGCGATCTTCCATATAGGCCATTTCTCTCGTTCTTCATGGGCGATTGGTGTTACTGCCACATCTGAGGCGGTAACAGGGATGCCGGACGCAACTCCCCCACTTTACAATGCCCTCTAACATATTTTAGCCAAAAGTCGATTGTCAAACGATTTCGTTCGGATAAGATCGCAAAGATCTGCTCTCGTCCTTAGCCACTTGGCCGCTGGCAACGCTCTCCGCATAATGCTGGCTCCGAGGCCTAGAGCATCACCCAATGCTGGTGGTGGATGCGTAGGCAGAGCAGGAGGATGGATAGAATCGATGGGTGCTACGAGGTACTGTGGAAAGATGTGAAACGGGTACAAACCCTGATAAAAGAGGGAAAACTTATGGGGGGATTTCAAGGGATTGTTGAGCAAATGACATCTATTTTAAGTGAAAGGCAACATGAAAGTGGGGCAACTTCACAACAAATACCAAAAATCATTGGAGATTTATTAGGAAGAGTGATATCTGTTCGTCGGTCTAGAAAAGGTGAAAAGGATTTATATTATGAAAGCTAAAGAATTGGACAAGTTGTTCGACAGTGGTGAAGACATTACTGAACACCTTGATGTATCATCTAAACATAGACCTGGGCTTAAGCAAAGACGTGTCAATGTCGACTTCCCTGACTGGATGATCCAAACCTTGGATAAAGAGGCAAGTAGAATTGGTGTTACTCGACAATCAATTATCAAGGTTTGGATAGCTGAAAGGGTCAAAGAAGAAGCTGGTGGTAGCATTTAGAAATAACATAACCTCCTGTAATGATTACAGGAGGTTATGAAAAATTATGGTGGCGATGCAGGGACTTGAACCCCGGACGCTGCGGATATGAGCCGCATGCTCTGACCAACTGAGCTACATCGCCAATGATGGGAAATTTTGTTACCCGATTCGTGCCCCGGTGTCAACCTATTCGTCTAATGCGCGTTTGGCGCGGGCAATAAAAAAAGGGGGCCCGCATGCGAGCCCCCTTGTGGGAAACGATACTAGCGGGCTGATATCTGGGCTTACATCATGCCGCCCATGCCGCCCATACCACCCATGCCGCCGCCCGGAGGCATGCCGCCGCCCATCTTGTCCTTATCCTCCGGCAACTCCGCCACCACCGCCTCAGTGGTAAGCAGCATGCCGGCCACGGAGGCGGCATTCTGCAGTGCGGTGCGGGCTACCTTGGCCGGGTCGATAACACCGGCGGCGATGAGATCACCATACTCTTCGGTGGCGGCGTTAAAACCGTTGGCGCCCTCGAGCTTCTTGACCGCCTCGACAACGACGGAGCCTTCATGGCCGGCGTTATTGGCGATCTGGCGGATCGGCTCTTCCAGGGCACGCAGCAGGATGCGCTTGCCAAGCCCCTGCTCGCCCGGCAGATCAAGTTTTTCGAGTTCACCCAGGGTGCGCAGATAGGCAACCCCGCCACCGGGCACGACGCCTTCTTCGACGGCGGCGCGGGTTGCGTTCAGGGCATCTTCAACGCGGGCCTTCTTCTCTTTCATCTCCACCTCGGTGGCAGCCCCGACGTTAATTACCGCAACACCGCCGATCAGCTTGGCGAGCCGCTCCTGGAGCTTCTCACGGTCGTAGTCGGAGGTGGTGTCCTCGATCTGGGTGCGAATCTGCTTGACCCGGGCGGCAATATTTTCTTTGGAGCCGGCCCCGTCGATGATGGTGGTGTTGTCCTTGTCCATCACGATGCGCTTGGCATTACCCAAATCGTTAATGGTGATATTCTCCAGCTTGATACCCAGATCCTCGGTAACTACCTGGCCGCCGGTGAGTACCGCGATGTCTTCCAGCATGGCCTTGCGCCGATCACCAAAGCCGGGCGCCTTGACGGCGGCAACGTTGAGGGTACCGCGCAACTTGTTGACCACCAGGGTGGCCAGGGCCTCGCCCTCGACATCCTCGGCAATAATGAACAGTCCCTTGCCCATCTTGGCAACTGATTCCAAGATCGGCAGCAGGTCTTTCATGCTGGAAACCTTTTTCTCCACCAGCAGCAGGTAGGGGTCGTCCATGGCTGCTTCCATGCGATCCGGATCGGTGACGAAATAGGGGGAGAGATAGCCGCGGTCAAACTGCATACCTTCCACCACGTCCAGGGTGGTTTCCATGGACTTGGCTTCCTCGACAGTGATAACGCCTTCCTTGCCCACCTTGTCCATGGCCTCGGCGATGATGTTGCCGATGGTTTCGTCACTGTTGGCGGAAATGGTGCCGACCTGGGCGATCTCTTTCTGCTCCTTGGTGGGGGTGGAAATATCCTTGAGTTTTCCAACCACGCACTCGACTGCCTTATCGATGCCGCGCTTAAGCTCCATGGGATTGTTGCCGGCGGCTACCAGCTTGACGCCCTCGGTGTAGATGGATTGCGCCAGCACGGTAGCGGTGGTGGTGCCGTCACCGGCCACATCGGAGGTCTTGGAAGCGACCTCTTTCACCATCTGGGCGCCCATGTTCTCGAATTTATCCTCCACCTCGATTTCCTT
Source organism: Desulfofustis sp. PB-SRB1 (assembly GCA_016722945.1). Classification (GTDB taxonomy): domain Bacteria; phylum Desulfobacterota; class Desulfobulbia; order Desulfobulbales; family Desulfocapsaceae; genus PB-SRB1. The sequence goes on from JAEQMT010000038.1 coordinate 313,852, forward strand.
GGCAACGGTGACGCCGTCCTTGGTGATGGTCGGGGCGCCAAAGGATTTCTCGATCAGTACATTGCGGCCCTTGGGGCCAAGGGTCACTTTTACCGCATCAGCCAGTTTGTTGACGCCGGTGAGGATTTTCTCACGGCCTTTCACGCCGAATTTAATGTCTTTTGCTGCCATCTTACTTCTCCTTTCTTCTCGTTATGTATTTTAGCGATTTAACTTCACGATATGGGTTGCGACAAAGGCAATACGGCCGGACTAGTCTTCGATAACGCCCAGCACGTCATCTTCGCGCATAATCAGATAATCCTCGCCATCGAGCTTCACGTCGGTGCCGCCATACTTGGAAAAAAGGATGGTATCTCCTTCCTTGACCTGCAGAGCTACACGCTCACCGGCATCGTTGGTTTTGCCGGGACCGGTGGCTACGACCTTGCCCTGGGCCGGTTTTTCCTTGGCACTGTCGGGGATGATGATACCGCCGGCGGTTTTTTCCTCTTCTTCGAGTCTTTGCACCAGAAGGCGATCATTTAAGGGACGAATGTTCATTGCTTCCTCCTCAACATCTATTTTTAGTTTTTAATGGTGAGCATGCCCGGGTGGACATCTCTTCTCTTACGGCCCGCAAACGGGCCTTTAATCAACCGGGCGAAACTATAGGAGCACCCAACTAAAAATCAAGGGTAATGCGATGATTTTTCACCGCCGCGCCATGGGCGGCGGCGGGGGTCGGAAAAGGAGGGGTAGCCGGGACCGGATCAACCAACCGCAACCCGCCAATTGTGCGGGTCATCGGCCCAGCCGTACTGGATTGCCTGGAGCTCCTTATAGAAGCGCAGGGCAAGCGGCCCTGACTGGCCGTCATTGATAGGATACGAGACATCTTCGTAGTGCAACTCGCCCACCGGCGAGATGACCGCCGCCGTGCCGGTGGCAAAGCACTCACGCAGGCTGCCATCCCTGGATGCGGCCAGCGCCTCGTCGATGGTTATGGGACGCTCCTCCACCTCAATGTCCCAGGAACGCGCCAGAGTAAGCACCGAGTCACGGGTGATGCCGGGCAAAATAGAGCCGGTCAGGGCCGGGGTGATCAGGGTGTCGCCGATATGGAAGAATATATTTGAGGTTCCCACCTCTTCGATGTAGCGGTGTTCACAGCCATCAAGCCACAACACCTGGATATAGCCCTGTCTCTGGGCCTCCACCGTCGCCAGCATGGCGGCGCCATAGTTACCGCCGGTTTTGACGGCCCCGACCCCGCCGCGCACGGCCCGCACGTAATCCTTGCAGACATATATTCTGGTTGGGCTGAAACCTTCGGCGTAATATGCCGCCACCGGGCTCATGATGATGTAAAACAGGTAAGAATCAGCTGGTTTGAGGCCAAGATAGGGGTCGGTTCCAATCATGGTGGGGCGCAGATAGAGTGACGAGCCCTCCTCCTCCGGCACCCAGCTCCGATCAAGATAGACCAGGGCTTTGAGCGCCTTAAGGGCACTGTCGGCGGGAAAGCGGGGCATACTCATACGCACCGCGCCGTCGTTCATGCGGGTAAAATTGTCGGCGGGACGAAAGAGGTAAATCTGGCCGTCATGTTTGCGGTACGCCTTGAGCCCTTCAAAGATCGCCTGGCCGTAATGCAGAACGGTCGCCGCCGGATCGATGGAGAAACTATGATAGGGCAGGATCCGCGCATCGTGCCAGCCCTGCTCCTTATCCCACTTCATGACAAACATGTGGTCGGTGAAATGGACGCCGAACCCCAGATTGGTGGGATCAGGCTTTGGTTTGAGCGTATCTGATTTTTCAAATGATATATCAAGGTCTTTCCACATGACAGCCTCGTTGCATTCGTCTCATTTAGCGTTGCAATCACAACGTTTCGCTATATAATCGGGCGGACATTTTCTGCGCCCACGGGCAGGAAGAGGTGATACCATACCTGAGCCGGTTAATCCATTGCAATCACAATCAGTGCGGCGTCGTGCTCGCGCCGCCATCCACGAATTATGAGCGATAACACCCAGCCCCCTTACTCGTACTCGCCGGGCAAGCCAAGCCCCATGCGGGTGAAGTATTTCCTGCTGGTGTTTTTTATCTCGATCTTCTTTCTCGGCAGAATCCTCTACCCGTTCTGGTCGATCCTGGTGCTCGCCTTTCTGCTTTCCGGGCTGTTTCGGCCCGCCTACAGCTTTTTCAACCGCAAACTGCCGGCGCCGGTATGTTCCATCCTCACCTGTATGATTATCACGCTGATCGTCTTCATTCCGCTCATCTTCTTCATCACCGCCCTCTCCAATGAGGCGCTCACCGTCTATCAGTGGGGGCGAAGCAGTGATATCTGGATCAAGCTCCAGGTCTTTATTCAGGAGAGCGAGACCATCGCCGAGATCCAGCAATACCTGCTCGACCTCGGCATCGAGTTCAATCCCACCCAGATTTCCGACTCACTCTCCATTCTCGTACGAACCGCCGGGCTCGAGCTGTTCAATCAGGCAAACCGCTGGGCCGCCAATATTGCCCGGCTAGTCTTTTTGTTCGTTATCCTGATGCTGGTGGTTTTTTTCCTGCTCATGGATCTGCCCAAGCTCATCGATTATCTCACCAAGCTCTCCCCCTTGCCGGATGAAGAGGATCGGCTACTGCTCAACAAATTCCAGCAAATCGCCAACGCGGTGCTCAAAGGCAACGGCATATGCGGCATTATCCAGGGGGTGCTGGGCGGAGTCGCCTTCTCTCTGATCGGCTTCAGCTCACCGCTGCTGTGGGGCTCGATTATGGGGATTCTGGCCTTTCTGCCCATTGTCGGGATCAGTATCGTGATGATCCCGGCCATCGCGATTTTACTGATCAGCGAGCGCTTCGTCACTGCCGTGGTGCTCTTCGTCTTTTACGTGATTCTCTCATTTACCGTGGAAAACCTGCTCAAACCGAAACTGGTGGGCAGCGAGGTCAAAATGCATACCCTGCTGGTCTTTCTCTCGATTATCGGCGGGCTTGCCGTCTATGGGATTTTAGGAATCATCTACGGACCGCTGATCGTCACCGCGTTCATGACCCTGGCTGATATCTACCTGAAAAAGTACGACGCCTACGTCCAGACCCACTAAGCAGAAAAATCATATTCCGGCTCCTTGCGATACAACGGGCTCGGTGCGCCGTTATGGTAAATGGCGTCGAGAAAGCGAATTTTTCTTGGCAGTTGGCCGATGGTGCCGCGTGCCACCAGGAAATGGGCCGGCTTGCCCACCGCCAGACAACCAAGCTCATGGTCTACGCCAAGCAGCCGCGCGCCGTGCTCGGTGGCACTGCAAATGGCCTCGCTGATTTTCAGCCCCGCCATTTTCAGCAGTTTCAACTCCTCCACCACCGCTTCGCCATGTAGCACCCCATAACCGCCGGCGTCGCTGCCGCAGGCAATACGCACCCCGCAGCGGCGGGCATGAGCCACCTGGGTAAACTGGCTGTCAAGGGTTCGCTCAATCACCGACCTATCGGCCTGACCGCCCAGCCCTTCGAAGTAGACCCGCATGGCATGCATGGTGAACAGGGTCGGCACCCAGTATATGCCGCGCTCCGCCATCAATTCGATGTTGTCACGGCCCATAAAAAAACCGTGTTCGATGGAACTGCACCCCGCCTCGATGGCCCGGCGTACCGGCTCCTCACCGTTGGCATGGACCATTACCGGGGCTCCTCGGCTTTTCGCCGCGTTTACCATTGCTTTGAGCTGCTCCGGGGAGAATTGCGGGGCGGTGGTTTTACCGTATTCACGCAGGCTGTTAAGCCCGGAATTGACGATTTTAAGGCAATCAGCGCCGCCATCAAGCTCAGTTTCGGCACTTTTGCGCGGGTCATCTGAAAGCGATGCACCAATCAAGGCGCCGTAACGATCCGGCGCGTGGATGGCCCGGCCGACCGCTTTGACGATAACCGGCGGGCGCTGATCCTGGGCCACTTCCCGGCAATATCTGAGTACCGCGTTCTGACGGTCACCGGCGTCGCGCACGGCGCCCACGCCGTGGCCGAAATAGTTGCGCAGGTTCGCACCGACGATCTTTTTTCGGGCCTGATAATCGTTACCCAGCTGCTGCTCCCGGGCGGCTCGATCAATGGTGCCGGACATGCCCAGGTGCGTGTGGCTGTCCACCAGCAGGGGGAGGATCATGGCATACGAGAGATCGGTTAAGAGGCCTTCGGGTAAGCGGTCTTCTTCTGAAAAATCGGCAAAACCGGCAAATACGCCGTCGGTGACGGTGATCAATACATCGCGGCGCGGTGCGGCGCCGGTGCCGTCAATTACCCAGCCGGCCCGGAAATAGCGAGTCTCACCCATGTACAACCTCCTTTACATCAATTAAATTGAAAATTAATTTAAGATTAATTGCATTACAAGGAAAACTATGCTAGCCATAGAGATGACACTATTAAGGGAGACGCCATCCGTCAAATCCCTTACCCATTAATCCAGAAGAGATGATGGCCGGAATTGACCGGCCGCCTACACTAACCGCTTTGGAGGAGGCGTTGCGATGAGTGAGCAAAAAAATGTTGTTGAAACTTCTGAGGCCGAGATCGCCGTCCACTGGCAAGAAGAGGAATACATCACCCCGCCGCCGGCCTTCGTCGGCCAGGCGAATCTGACCGACCCGGCCATCTACGACCGGTTTTCCCTGGACAATTTCCCCGACTATTACACCGAGTTCGCCCAGTTGCTCACCTGGTATAAGTACTGGGACGAAGTCCTGGACACCAGTGACGCGCCGTGCTGGAAATGGTTCAAGGGCGGCAAGCTCAATGCCAGCTTTAACTGCATCGACCGCCATCTTGCTCAACACAAGAATAAGACCGCCATCCATTTCGTCCCTGAACCGGAAGAAGAACGGGTGCAGCACGTCACCTATCAGGAACTCTACGTTCGGGTCAACGAATTCGCCGCCCTGTTGCGCGACACCGCCGGTCTCAAACGAGGCGACCGGGTTACCATTCACATGCCGATGTCGGCCGAACTGCCCATCACCATGCTCGCCTGCGCCCGGCTCGGGGTAATTCATTCGGTGGTTTTCGGCGGTTTTTCCGCCAACGCTTGCGCCGATCGGATCATCGACTCCAACAGCCGCGTCCTCATCACCATGGATGCCTATTATCGCGGCGGCAATCTGCTCAACCACAAGGCGGTTGAAGATGAAGCCTGCACAATTGCCGAAGAGGGTGGCCAGAAAGTCGACATGCTGCTGGTCTGGCAGCGTTATCCCGGCAAATACTCCTCCGACAGCCCGCCGGTGCCCGGCCGCGACGTGGTAGTGAACGAGGAGTTGAAGAATTATTTCGGGGTCCGGGTCGAACCTGAGAAGATGCTTGCCGAGGAACCGCTCTTTCTGATGTACACCAGCGGCACCACCGGCAAGCCGAAAGGATGCCAGCACGGCACCGGCGGCTATCTTTCCTATGTCACCGCCATGTCAAAATACATTCAGGACATCCATCTGGAGGATGTCTACTGGTGCATGGCCGATATCGGCTGGATCACCGGCCACTCATTCATCGTCTACGGCCCCCTGGCGCTGGCCGCCTCCACCGTTATCTACGAGGGGGTGCCGACCTATCCCGACGCCGGGCGTTCATGGCGGATCGCCCAGCAACTCGACGTCAATATCTTTCACACCGCTCCCACCGCCATTCGCGCCCTGCGCAAGATCGGCCCCGATGAACCGGCCAAGTACAACTACACGTTCAAGCATATGACCACGGTGGGTGAACCCATCGAGCCGGAGGTATGGCGCTGGTACCGCGAAGTGGTGGGCCGTGGCGAAGCGGTTATCGTCGACACCTACTGGCAGACCGAGACCGGCGGGTTTCTCTGCTCCACCGTGCCGGGCATCAACCCCATGAAAGCCGGCTCCGCCGGTCCCGGGGTGCCGGGTATTCATCCGATTATCTTCGATGAGAACGGCAAGGTGATCGAGCCGGGCGCCGGCAAGGCCGGCAACATCTGCATCCAGAATCCCTGGCCCGGCTGTTTTCAGACCGTCTGGGGCGACCGCGACCGCTTCGTCAAGAGCTATTTCTCCATGTATAACAAGAATCCGGACTCCAAAGACTGGCGTGACTGGCCCTACATGACCGGTGATGCGGCGGTGCAGTCGGCGGACGGCTACGTGCGGATTCTTGGCCGTATCGATGATGTAATCAACGTCTCCGGCCATCGTCTCGGCACCAAGGAGATCGAATCAGCGGCGCTGACCGTGCCGGAGGTGGCGGAAGCGGCGGTGGTGCCGGTGGCCCACGAGATCAAGGGCAAGGAGCCGGAACTCTACGTCTCGCTCAAACCCGGCATCCAGCCCTCACCGGAACTGCAGCAGAAGATTGCCGATGCCATTGTCTTTGAGATCGGTAAGATCGCCAAGTGCAAAAACGTCTGGCTGGTACCCGATATGCCCAAAACCCGCTCCGGCAAAATCATGCGCCGGGTCCTGGGGGCTATCTCCAACAAGGGCGATGTGGGCAACGTGATGACGCTGGCAAACCCTGAGGTGGTTGAAGAAATTCAGAAGATGGTCGCTGAATAGATATCGGTTGTTTAGGCAAAGAGGCGGTGGCGGCAGCGATGTCGCCACCGCCTCTTTCACATTTTGCTGGCGGCTTTTGATCCGATTATCACCCGGTGTCTGATATCTTTGGGCACATGGGCAGCCACCGCGGCCAGCAGAAACACTGCCAGCAGCCCGCCTAATTGGGGAATAAGGCCGTGAATGGCGGCCGCCACAAGAAGCAGCTTAGCAGCGGTTGCCACCCCCGCCACCTCCCGATACAATTCCCGATGACGCCACCATTCAAGCCCCACCAGCACTACTCCGCTTACCACGGTCAGCCACCATACCCACCCCGGCGGTGCACCGATCGGCGTAAAAATAAGCGCCGCCAGTAACAGCCCGGCGCCCAGCTGGTGTACCGCCCGGCACAACACACTGAACCAGACCGCCGCATAAGGACGATGCCCCACCCGTCCCAATTGCGGCCGCCGACCATTACCAGATGACGCCATCTCTTACACGCTGAAGGGGTAGTTAATGCCTGGATGATGGCGATACCCCTCCAGCTCGAAATCATCCGGCGTCACCCAGGTTTCGAGATCTTCAAGGGTTTTTATGGCGGGATTGATAACCAGTTTTGGCAGCGGAAACGGCGCCCGGATGAGCTGCACATCGCGCATCAGCTCAACCTGATCCTCATAGATGTGGACGTTGACGATCTTGTGGTAGGCGGTGGCCGCCCGCAGGCCGGTGATCTTCGCCATGACCATGAGCAGCCAGCCCACCTGCACCTGGTTGAAGCCGTGGCCCAGGGGCAGGTCGTCGGAGCGCTGATAGGAGGTGAGATACAGGCGATCTTCGAGGATACTGAAGGTATGGGTATGCATGCAGGCATTGAGGCAGGCGCGGTCGCGTTCGCCGGGGTTCATGAAGGTCATGATCTCGCAGCGGTTATCGATCCCCTGGCGCAGATCGTCATAGACGTTGCGCAACTGATCTATTCGCATACCCTCGGGGTTGCGCCAATCCCGCCCCTGCGCCCCGTAGCAGCGGCCCATGTCGTCTTCGCCGGTGCGAAACGGATTGTTGAGCCACTCTTCGTTGTCGTTGGCGTTGGCATTCCAGGTATTGCAGCCGATGGCGCGAAACTGGGCGGCGCTTGTGTAGCCGCGCAGATAGCCGAGCATCTCGGCAATGGCCGCCTTCCACTGCATCTTTTTGGTGGTCAGGACCGGCAGGGTACGATCACTGACATCGTAGACAAGATCAGCGTTGATCACCGTCAGACAGCGTTTGCCGGTACGCGCGTTTTCTACCCAGACACCTTCATCGATAACCCGCCTGCAGAGCTCGAGATATGATTTCATGATGGCAGTGTACTGTTTTTCGAGAAACAGCGCAAAACCAGATCCATCTGTTTACAGACCGTCGACACCGGCCAACGAGATATGCTTGGTTTCCAGATAGGCATCAATGCCTTCGCTGCCCAGCTCTCTTCCCCAGCCGCTCTGTTTGAACCCGCCAAAGGGGCTGTTCGAGGTGGAGGGCACCGGGTCATTGACGCCAACCGTACCCGCCTCAAGTGCCTCACTTACCCGAAAGGCCCGGTTCAGATCGGTGGTGAAGACATAGGCGGCGAGTCCATACTCGGTATCGTTGGCCCATCCAACCACCTCCTCTTCGGTATCAAACGGGTACAAGGCGGCAATTGGCGCAAAAATCTCTTCCCGATAGCAGCGGGCATCACGGGAGACGTTTGCCAACAGGGTCGGTACGAGAAAATTACCGCGCTCACCCAGCCGTCCACCGCCCACTACCACCTCGGCGCCTTCCGTGCGCGCCTGATCGATGTAGTGCAAAGCGGAATCAAGGGCGCGATCATCCACCAGCGGGCCGATATCCACACCTTCCTCCAGGCCGTCACCAACCTTTAGCTCGCTGATACGGTGCGACAACGCCGCTTTATATGCGTCATATTTCTCCCGTTGGATATAGATCCGGTTAGATGCAATACATGACTGGCCATTGTTACGGAATTTGGTGATCATAACCCCTTCAACGGCCCGCTCAAAATCGGCATCGTCAAAAACGATTATCGGGGCATTACCGCCCAACTCCAGGGACAACTCCGTGCAGGTTTCAGCGGCGCCCGCGATCAGCGACTTCCCCACTTCCGTTGAACCGGTGAAACTGATCTTTCGACACAACGGGTTTGCCAACATTTCCCGGGCGATATCGGAAGCCTTGCCCACGAGCAGTTGGAAAACGTTTCCGGGAAGTCCGGCGGTCTCGACGCACTCGGCAAAAAGGCAGGCGGAAATGGGCGTGGCGCTTGCCGGTTTCAGCAGCACCGTGCAGCCGGCGGCAAGGGCCGGCGCCACTTTACGCACCGCCAGCACCAATGGAAAATTCCAGGGCGCGATGGCGCCCACAACACCACGCGGCTGACGAATAACAAGATGACGCTTGCCCTCTGCCTGATGCGGTACCACCCGGCCATAGGCACGTCGTCCCTCTTCGGCAAACCACAATAGATGATCGACTGCCATGGCCACCTCGCCTTTTGCCTGGGCAAGGGGCTTCCCGTTTTCAAGAACAATTGCATGGGCGATATCATCTCCACGGCTGCGCAGTTCAGCCGCCACCGCCCGAAGGTAGTCGCCGCGCTCAAGCGCGGTGTGCGATTTCCAGTCGATAAATGCCTTGTCGGCGTCCTCGATCGCCTGTTTCACCTGCGCCGCGTCAACTGTGGCAACCTCGGCCGCGACCTCTCCCGTGGCCGGGTTCAGTACCTGGATTTTTTCGCTGGAATCATGCCATGCACCGCCTCTGTAAATTTTATATGTCTTCATGTTTGCTTACATCCTCTGAATAGTTGAGATACTGTTTACAGGGCCGGAATTGGCCGCTGCTACCCCCCGCCGATCAGGGGAAGAAGTTGAATGTCATCGCCCTCGCACATTCTGGTAGTAAAGGTGGCCGCCTCTCTGTTTATATAGATGGCGCCCACCTCATACTGTTTGATGCTCAGCAGCTCAAGAAGCGCATCGATGTCTGCCGAGGCGGACAATGAGACCGACTCCCGCCGTGATCGATGCCTGCGCAAAGGAGGATAGAGGGTAACTTCAACCGTGATAAGGCGTTCTCCGTCCCGCTGCTTGCCTACACTATGCATCTTCTCTTTCAATGCTTTACGGCTCGGCGAAATTCACCAGCGGACCGGCGATGAAAAGCTCGCCGGCCCGCTATGTGAGAGCTTCTCCGGGCTTGCCCCCAGCTCAGAGCAGCCACAGGGAGAGGGCCGGGAAAAAGGCCAGAAACAGCACCACCACAAGCATCGACAGCACAAAGAACACGGCATAGCGCGAGATAGCCAGCACCGAGGTGCCGGTAACGCCTGATACCACGAAAAGGTTGAGCCCCAGAGGCGGAGTGATAAAACCGATACCCAGCGAGGTAATCATGAAGATACAGAAGTGGATCTCATTCATACCGATTTCAAGAGCCAGCGGCAACAGCAGTGGCGAGAGAATAACGATATTGGGGGTGGTCTCCATTACGCAACCGGCGATCATCAGAATCAGCAGCATGAGCAGGATAATGAGATACTCGTTGGTGGTGAAGGCGGTTATGGAATAGACGAAGAACTGAGGCACCTGAAGCGATGCCAGGGTTTGCGCCAGGGGATGCGACATCGCAATAATGGGGACGATCACACCATTTACCTTGGCTGAGTTTTCCAGCATCTTCGGAAAATCCTTCAGGGTGAGTGTACCCTGGAAAAAACCGATGATGATGGTGGTCATTACCGCCACCGCGGCTGATTCGGTGGGGGTGAAAATGCCCGAGTAGATGCCGCCTAGAATGATAAAGGGGATGAGCAGGGCATAGCGGGCGGAATAGACGGTTTTATACCAGTGCTTGAAATTGAATCCGATGTCGGAGGCCTCGTAGCCTTTAAACCGGTTGACAATAATGTTGGTAATCATCACCGAGGCGAGAATCAGCACCCCTGGAATGGCGGCGGCAAGAAACAGGGTGGAGGCTGAAATGCCCAGCACCAGGCCGATAATAATGTAGGCAATGGACGGCGGAATAAGAATACCCGTACAGGCGCCGGCGGCCACCAGGGCGCAGGCATAGCCCTTGGGATAGCCTTTTTCAACCAGGCGGTCGATGGTGATCCTGCTGATAGCAGCGGCATCGGCCGCATCGGAGCCCGAGATGCAGGCGAAGAACCCGCAGCCGAGCACCGTTGACGTTCCCAGCCCGGCCCGCTGCCAGCCCATGGTCGCCTCCGCCACTTCCAGCAGCTTTAAGGACAATCCGGTACGAACCAGCACGTCGCCGGTCAAGATGAAAAGCGGTACGGCAATGAGCGCAAACGAATCAATCCCGTCGAAGAGCGCCTCACCGACCAGTGTGGTGGGAAGAACGCCGGTGGTATAGAGCATCACCAGCGAGCCGAGCCCGATCACCACCCAGATGCGAACGGCCAGTAAAATCAGAATGACCATGCCGACCAAGGGCAGGTAAAATTCCCAGCCAAGCGACAACTCCTGTGGTTGCGTGAGGTATTGGTACATGCGGTCCCCCGTTGTATTTCTTAATCAAACAACTTGTTGCCTTCAAACACCGGACGCCCGGCCCGCATATCGCTCCAGTCCCGTTTGATTGACTGCAGCAGACGAAATACCATCATGGTAAAGCCAAGCGGTACCGCGGCGAGGAAAAAGGCCTGGCTGACCCGCAAGCCATGGGTGACGGAGCCGTATTCAATGGAAATAATGACCGGCTCCATCGACATATAGATCACCAACACCGCCAGAATCAGCGTGATAACATCGCCAAAGAGAAAGACAATCGCCTTCATTCGTTGCGGAAAGACGTGCAGCAGGATATCGATACGGATATGGGCACGCTCCTTGATGGCCGCGGACGCCCCGATCCAGGCGATATATATAAATGCGTAGCGGGCGATTTCCTCGGCCCAGATGGATGAATAAGAGAGCACGCTTCGCCGCACCACCTCCATGAAGATGGTACTCACGACCATGGCGTACAGGGGGAGCAGCAGATACCGCTCGCCGTTCTGGTCAATCAGTTTCAATATCTTTTTAAACGTCATAATCCACCTTTGCGGTTCCGCTGAGCGGGCGGCGGATCTATTTCAACCCGCCGCCCCTGGGTTATCGGGATATCACTACCCGTTAAATATCATGCACGTAGAAGCCGTTGAAGGTATTGGCGGCTTCCGCCAATGCATCGAAATTAGCCGGGGAGCCCACCAGCTCTACCTTGATGTCATCCCAGTCGGGAAGCTGGGCGCCGGCCTTAGCCACCCATAGCTCCTTTTCTTCCGGGGTGGGCACGTAGAACTCAACCCCGGCCTTGCCCAGTTCGGCCATGGCGTAGGCCCGGGCGGCGGGAACCTTGGCAAGGTTCTGTCGGCTCGTCATTTCGCTGGCAAAATCGATGCCTTCCTGAACATCGCCCGGCAGACTCTTGAACCATTTCAGATTACAGGAGTAGACCTGAGAATCGGGCACCGCCGAGTTGAAGGTGATGGAGGACAAGATATCCTTGAAGCCGAAGACCAGCAGAGCCTGGACTGAGGGGTCAAGGGCATCGGCAACGCCCTGCTTGATGGCCGATGAGGTCTCGCCCCAGGCCACCGGGGTCGGGTTGGCGCCGATCAGCTGGTAGAACTGCTGGAGAATCTTCGAACCCGGCACCCTGAACTTGATGCCCTGCAACTGATCAGGGGTCTTAATGGGGCCATCAACCCCCTTACGGACTGCACAGGTGCGCGGGTCGATGCAGACATACCAGAGCGCCTTGAACCCTTTTGCCTCAATCTTGGGATTGATCTCCTGCTTCCATTGATCCGAGGTCACCAGATTGATGAAGCGCTGGTTTTCACCACACCAGTAGGGGATGTTGATAACATCCGCGGCCGGGGCAAACGGTGCAAAGTTGGAGATGGAGTGCTGCGCCGCCTGGATCGTTCCCGCCTGCACCTTCTGGACAAGGGCGCTGCCGGCGCCGAGCTGGCCGCCCGGGGCGAGCTTGACGTATACCTGCCCATTGGTGGCATTTTGCACGTTTTCCTTGAAATCAAGCTGCATGATGGGATAGGTGCGGGAGGCGCCAAGAATGTATGCCGTTGCCACATTCATGGTGTATGTGGCATTGTCCTGCCGCTCTTTTTCCTCGTTGGCGGTCATTGCCGCCGCCTCATCGGACCACAGGGCGCCGTGGGCGAGGGCCACCGCCGCGGCGGTGAAACCGATCTTGCCGCTCAACTCCAGGAAACGGCGCCGATCAGCGGATTTCAATGTTTGTATTTCTTTTTTCTCCGTCATGATACTTCCCTCCTCTTTTGGTTCATTGTTGTGGTTCTGCATTAAAGGCCGCTTCTTTGATTAATGCGGCCGCGATGAACGCCACTGAAGCCGAGAATAAAATGAGGCACTCCATGATGCTGCCAAAATGAAATATCTTCCAGCCATAGACAATATTGGCCTTACCAATCAATACGTTGAGCAGGTAGAGCCCAAACGTGCAGAAAAATACCGCCAGTGCGATTCGTGCTGCCGGAGTATTGTTATTTCTCGTATCATCGGTATTCATGTTCTCGGTATCTCCATATGGCATTAGGGAACCATGCAGAATGGCCTTTCCCCCAATCTCATGGCTGTTCTGAAAATGTTATCCTGGCAATATCAACCTATGCCTTCGGAAACATTTCCCTTGCGCCTTGATCCTGAACGAAAATGCTTCTTTTTCAAGATCCCCATTAGAGGTGTTATCCCCATCACACTGCGCTCGACTACGAGCGTTTCGTCGTCCCGATGGCCTTGAAGACCGCGTTGCAGTCTTCCTTGCCGTATCCTTGTTCCGAGGCGGATTTGTAGAGCGCCAGCACGGCTTCCATGGCGCCGAGATCCAGCCCCCAGGCCCGGGCCATCTCACAGCCGAGTCGAACATCCTTGAGGGCCAGATCGAGACCGAAGCGATTGTTAAAATCACCGGCGGCAATCCACGGCCCCCGCACATCCATCTGAAAGCTTCTGGCGCCGGTATCCTGGAGCAGTTCGATCAAGAGATTTTTCTCGATCCCGGCCTGCTCACCGACCCGTATGCCTTCGGCGAGAATTGCCAGATTACCCATGCCCACCATATTACTGATGAGCTTGACGGCGCAGGCCGCCTCCACCCCGCCCATGTAATATGCCGGTGCACCGATAATCGGCCAGATATCGGCCATTTTCTCAAAAACAGCCTTATCGCCGCCGATAAACATCGGCTCCTCCGCCTTTTCCGCGTGGGCGGGCGTTTTGCCCAGGGTGCACTGCAAAAACTCGATCCCCTTGGCGCCGGCACTGTCACGCAGAGCCACCGATGTCTGTGGATCTATGGTGCTGAGTTCCACATGCACGGTACCGCCGGCCAGCTTCTCGTAGAGCCCGTCCGTCCCCAGCATGACGCCCTGGACATGGGCGGGCATCGGCAAAGATGTAAAGACAAGCCCACAATCGGCCAGATCGGCCACGGCGGCGGCGGCGCCACTGCTGCCGGCTTCCAGTGTCCGCTGTACCGCTTCCTCGCTCAGATCGTATACCAATACCTCTTTTCCAGCCCTGATGAGATTGCGGGCCAACGGCCCACCCATCAAACCAACGCCGATAAAACCGATTTTCATCACATCCCCCCCTTGTATTATTTTTAATATGATTCTATAGACTTAACCCTGCCCATAGCTGATCTATCGCCACCAGGGTTGGTACCTTGATCAGAAGCGTTATCAGGCCGCATATCATCAGACCGACAAACTTGCCTCAGGCAGCCAGTCAAGACCAAGTTGGAATAGTTTTCCTCTGGTGGGCCGGCCATCTGAGTCCCAGCCACTCATCTCATAATAGAGATTCACCCATTGCCTGAATTGGTCCGGCTCAAAGCGTACACCCTTGAGCGGCCCATCCGCCATTTTCTCAAACCAGCGGCGAATCAGGGTGTCGTCATCCGGGGTAAATCCGCACCGGTTATTGAAAACCCGGGCCAGCACATTTGCCCGTTCGACCCCGTCGACAATTTCATACAGACTGGTCTCCCAACCGGTAATCGCCTGCACCGCCTCAACCAGTCTGGTGAAGGTCATGGCGTGGATCGGCACCGAACAGAAGTTGCAGAGCCCAAGCAGGTTGTTGATTCCCCACGCCTTCTGGCCAACGTAAAAAAACCGTACCTTGGCGCCGTCCATTTTTACCGGGTCAATGGGATCGAGCAGCCCCATAGGATTGAGCTTACTGATCCCCTCCCCCTGGAAGGCAACGTCATGCGGCGTCTCGATATGATCCCCACCGGTTGGTCCAAGGGCAAAGCCGAGTCCCATGCCCGACTTGCCGCGACCATCGTGCAGTCCCAGTTCCTGGCCTTTGATGTGAAAGGCGTAGCGTTCGGCGCCGTTGCCGATTTTCGCGGCAGCTTGTTTGACGCCCATGGCGAGAACCTCGCCGAGGCCTCGTTTCGCCGCGATCTCTTCCACCAGCCAGGTCAGGGCCTCAGCGTCACCGAAGGCAAGGGATTTACCACCGGTATCCTCGGTGGTGATAATCCCGTTTTCAAAACACTCCATGGCAAAGGCGATCACCCCGCCGGTGGAGATGGTGTCAAGCCCCAGCAGGTTACAGCGCTGATTGGCATAGGCCACCGCCGGCAGATCGTCGATGGCCAGCATGGAACCAAACGCGGCGATGGATTCATATTCGGGGCCGCCAAACCGCTTGTCCAGCGGGTAGGTCTCGTCATCCAGGGCAACCCTGCGCTTACAGGCAACGGTGCATTGAAAACAGGTACCCCGGGAATCGAAAATGGTGTCGTGATAAGCATCAGCGGCCAGTTTCTGGGCACCCTCAAACTGCCCCTGCTGAAAATTTCGGGTAGGGAAAAATCCGGCATCGTTTACCCCCTTTACCAGTCCGGGGGTACCAACCTTGTGCAGGCCGATATTCGGCGGATGGGTCTTGATCCGTTCCCGATGCCACGTGCCGATTTCCTTCACCTTGTCGGGGTCCGCCAGGCTCAGTTTGCCGGTGCCGCGCACACCGATGGCCTTAAGGTTTTTGGCGCCCATGACGGCGCCCATGCCGGTGCGCCCGTTGAAATGCTCAAGATCGGTCTGCACGCAGGCATATGAAACAAGATTTTCACCGGCGGGACCGATGCTGACAATCCGCGCCTTGGGCTCGGCGACATCGGCTTTGAGTTGTTCAAGGGTCTGCCAGTTATCAAGTCCCCACAAGCCGGCGGCGTCGCGAATCTGAGCCTCACCGTCGGTGATCCACAGATAGACCGGTCTGGCGGCTGTGCCCCTGATGATGATTGCATCAAAACCGGCAAATTTGAGCTCCGGCCCCCAGAAGCCGGCCGCCTCGGTGCGGGCGAACCCACCCGTCAGGGGGGATTTGGCGCCGATTGCATAGCGGTTGAATCCCGCCAGGGGCGCCCCGGTAACAACACTGCAGGCAAAAACGAGAACATTATCGGGCCCCAGCGGATCGACATCGGCCGCCACCTCATCGCACAAAATCTTGCCGATGATTCCTGATCCACCGAAGTAGGTGCGGTACCACCGTTCATCGAGCTCTCTGACTTCGATGGTTTCATCGCTGAGATTTACCGCGAGGATTTTTCCGTTATATCCATGTGGCATGCATCCCTCCGTTGTTCTTAATTACGCACTTGCCGGGGAACCACAACAGCACACGCTGCCTGGTTACTGCCGGTTTTACCAAAAAAGGCTTATCAGACCCGTGCCGACCACCATTATTCAAATAAAAAACCAACCGGTAACGGCACCATGAGAAACGTGCTGAACAGGGTATAAAACCCGGCGACAACGGCCACCGCCACCACCGGATAGATCAGGCGCCGCTTCGTTGTCCACGGTTCATACATGGATACCATCATCAACAAGCCAAAGCTCACCATGCCGCAGAGCAGAAAACCGAGCCACGGCATGGCAAAACAACTCAACAGCATCACCGCCACCAGCATAACCCGCCGTGGTGTCGACTCACCCCCCGCTGTAACTGGCGCCCGTTCGCCGGGCCTGATCAGGTTATAGAGGATCAGCAGAAGGCTGAAGACAATCAGGGCGATGGCGATAGCTCGCGGAAACACATAGGAATCTGAGTCCATCATCGTGGTGGTGTCCCAGAGCGCAATGCAGGAAAGGACGATGAACACGCAGGCCGTGGCCATACCGCCGATATCTCTTTTGGGCTGGGGGCTGCGCGTGGTCATGGGCTATGTTCTCCCGGCCCGGCGTGACCAGCGTGCCCTGAGCAGCGGGTAACTCAGGGAAAAGAGAATGAAAACGATAATTGCCAGGCTGATCGGCCGGCCGAAAAACATCTTCCATAACTCACCGGTGGCGGCCCCTATGGTCCACGCCTGGACGAATCCCTGTTCGGCGATACGCCCCAGAATGAGGCCCAGAACGATGGGTGAGGGGCTGAAACCGAAACGGTTTAGAATCCAGCCGATAACGCCAAGCACGATCATGATGATAATGTCGGAAACACTGTTTCTGATCGCATACGTTCCGATCATGGTCATGAATGCCACGGTGGGCACCAGCACCGCCTTTGGCACGGTGATTATCGTCCGGTATGCGTAGCGACCGATAACAAGACCCACCGGAAGCATCAGGGCGGTGGCGATAAAGAGCCCATAAATGAAGGTATAGACAATCGAGCCGCCCTCGGTGAACAGGCTGGGCCCGGTGCGAACCCCTTGGATCAGCAGCGCCCCCAGAATAACGGCGTCGGGCGGGGTGCCGGGAATACCCAGCACCAGGGTGGGAATAAACCCGCCGCCAACGGTGGCGTTATTGGCCGATTCGGTGGCAAGAATGCCCTCCGGCTCGCCTTTGCCGAAATGCTCCCGGCGCGATGAGGTTCGTCGTGCCTCGGAATAGGCCACCAGACCGGCTATAGAGCCGCCCGCTCCAGGCAGAATACCCACCAGGGTGCCGATCACCGAGCTGCGCAGCAGGCTTAGCTTGGCCTTCCAGGAGATGGCCAGCGCCTCGAAAAACCTGAATCCCCGGGGCTGATGGGTTACCTTGAGATGTTTGTCGGGGGTGGCCACCAGATCGATGAGCACCGGTATGCAATAAAGCCCGATCAGCGCCGATACCGTCTCGATTCCGCCCAGCAGTACCTGAGAGCCAAAGGTAAAGCGCACATCGGCGCTGATCTCGGCAATACCGACACTGGCCAGCAGTAAACCAAAGCATGCCCCCATCAGCCCTTTGAGCAGATTTCCCTCCGACAGCGCCGAAATCAGGGTGAGACCGAACACCGCCAGCCAGAAATATTCCACCGGGCCAAAGGCCAGAGCCACCTTGGCAAGCGGTGGCGACAACATCAGCAGAAACGCCGCCCCCACAAAACCGCCGGTAACCGAGGCGAGGCAGGCGATGGATATGGCCAGATCGCCTTCGCCGCGCCTGGCCATGGGAAAGCCGTCGAAGGTTGTGGCGATTGCCGACGGCGTTCCCGGAGTGTTGAGTAAAATAGCGGCATAGGCGCCACCGTAAATGGCCCCGGTGTAGATAGCCCCCATCAGGATCAAGGCCGAACTGGGCGCCATGGAAAAGGTGATGGGCACCAGCACGGCAACAGCCATGGTGGCGGTCAATCCCGGCAGAGATCCGATCACCGTTCCCGCAATCACCCCTGATAGTGCGAGAAAGATGTGCCACAGGGTCAGCGCGGCAACAAGATACTCAAATCCGGGCATACACCCTCCCTAAGAGGTTAACGACTGGTCTATCTCCTTACTGGATCGAGCCTCCGGGCCGTCACAGACCGGCCCGGAGTGTACTACAGGTTTTTTCCGTTACTACTGAATGATGTTGGCTTCCCGCGCCGCTTCCAGATAGATAGCGGACATCTTCTCGATAAATTCGGTATAGCCGTCGTAATCCACATCGAGCA
Source organism: Desulfofustis sp. PB-SRB1 (assembly GCA_016722945.1). Taxonomy (GTDB): domain Bacteria; phylum Desulfobacterota; class Desulfobulbia; order Desulfobulbales; family Desulfocapsaceae; genus PB-SRB1. Next base: position 332,387 of record JAEQMT010000038.1, read on the forward strand.
GTGCCATACCGTCGTTTTCCATCCGCGCCCGAAACTCGGGATCAGCATTGATCTCACCGATCATCTCTGAAAGCTGCCTCCGAATCGGCTCCGGCGTCGACTGGGGTACGGCAATTCCGCGATACGCGCCGGAGACAAGGTCATAGCCCAGCTCTTTGAAGGTGGGGACATCGGGGAATTTTGGATGACGCTCTTCCATGGCCACGGCGAGCATACGGACGTTTTCGGCATGTTGGGCGCCCACCGAGGTGTAGCCCCATTCCGCTCGTACCTGATCACCCAGCAGAGCGGCAACCGCCTTGCCGGTTCCCTTGAAGGCGACATAGGTGGTCTTGATTCCCGCCATCTTGTCAAAACGCAGCTGGGCGAGATGATTGGCGGTGCCTTTGCCGGAACCGGAAAAGGTTAATTTACCCGGATTCTCCTTGGCATAGGCAACCATCTCCGCCAGTGTCTGAAACTCACTGTCGTTGTTGACGACAATGGCGTCAGGGGTGTAGTGGAACATAAATACCCCGGTGATATCCTCCGTCTTGAACCCGACGTCTTTCTGATTCGGTTGAATGATGATATGCGGGAGATTGATGCCCATGATGTTGTAGCCGTCACCCTTCATCTTGTTCAACTGCGCCCAGCCAACCGCACCGCCGCCCCCCGGCTTGTAGGAAATGACCAGATCTTGGCCATATAATTTCTTGAAATACGGCTGCTGGTGACGGGCGGTAATATCAGATTCCCCGCCCGGCCCGAAAGGAATCACGTAACTGACCGGCTTGGTCGGGTAATCATCGGCATGAACGAACGAAGCGACCGACAGCAGAAAGGCACTGATCAGCCCAATCAAAAAACGTGTGTCGATTTTTACTCTCATGGTCTCCTCCACACCATATTGTGTTTTCATTGATGATGGCTCTTTAAATAAATCGGCGGGCCGAACCGGATTGGCCGTATCGCGTCGGCCCACCAATACCGTGTAACGATCAGGCGCTCTCATACAGCTTGGTCATGATAAACTCACGGTGGCCCAGCGCTTCGGCCGCCGTCAGGCGGCCATTTGCGGTCCGCATCATCATGTCAAGCAGCTTGTCACCGGCCTCATCGAGATTTATTTCGCGGCGCACCAGACCGGATACATCCACATCAAAGTGCTCCGACATGGTTCTCAGTGTGCGCGGGTTGGAGCAGAGCTTGATAACCGGCAGGATCGGGTTGCCGATGATGTTACCCTGCCCGGTGGGAAAGAAATGAACGACAAAGCCGGAAGCGGCGCACAAGGTCACCTGCTCCGCCGCGGCTGAGGATGAATCCTGAAACCAGAGGCCCGGACCGGTGGGCTCAACCGCTTTTTCCAGACACCCGACAACCGGCGGTTTGGTGCCGATTTTCTGAATATTGCCCAGGGCCTTTTCCTCGATAGTGGTCAGGCCGCCCTCGATATTGCCCTTGGTGGGCTGAGAATCGGAAAGATCGTTGGTCTTGTTATCGTCAACGACTTTGGCGTAGCGGTCGAAGAAAAACTGAAAGTCCTTGCGTACCTGGTCGTTGGCGCACCGGGCCAGCACCAGATGCTCACCGCCGGTAAGCTCGGTGGTTTCACCAAAGAGCAGGGTATTACCCATTTCATAGAGCTTGTCATAGGCGTTGCCGACGGTGGGGTTGGTGGCAATGCCCGAGGTGGTATCCGACTCGCCGCATTTGGTGGAGACCCATAACTCGCTGATATCACATTGTTCACGCTGTTTTTCGGTGGCCGCCTGGAGAAATTCCATGGCCGTCCGGGAAGCGGCGCAAATCGTGTTGAAATCGCCATTTTTTTCAATCGCAAAGCCTTGTACCGGTTTGCCGGTTTGGGCGATGCCCTGGACAATACGATCGGTCCACTGCGGTTCAATGCCGATAACGACCACCGCCGCCACATTCGGGTTACAGCCGGCGCCGATCAGGGTGCGGAAATGCAGTTCGAGATCCTCGCCGAACTGAAGCCGGCCATAGGCATGGGGAATGGCCAGGGTTCCCTTGACGTTATTGGCAACCGCTTCACAGGCGGCATTGGAAAGGTCGTCCAGGGGAAGGATGATGACGTGGTTGCGAACCCCGACCCGGCCGTTTTCGCGGCGATATCCATAAAATTGTTTGTCCATTGTTACCACCTCTTGGTTTTGACGTTATGAACATGCAGGTGCTCGCCTTTTTTGATCGGTGCGACGACCTTGCCGATGTCGGTATTGTATTTGATTACGGTGTCGCCTTCGGCGAAATCCTGTAAGGCGACCTTGTGACCGATTGGAATGGCATCGAGAATCTTCACGGTAATCGTCTGATCCTCTTTCATCACCCAGCCGGTGATCTCCTGGTTGGCCTCAAGCCCCTCCACCACCACGACACCAACCCCGTCCGCGGCTTCGTGTACGAGAAAATCCGGTACCATATCTTACTCCTCTTTGTGTGGGTTAATGTGAATCCATACAGGCCTTCGTTTTCAGGGGATTTCCCCTTCATCTTGCCCGGGATACGAACCGTCTTCTCTCATTCGGTGCGCAACCGGGCACAGCTTCTTCCCGCCGGCTTTCATACTTCGCGTTGCTTATGGACAGTGGTGTATCAGCCACTGCCCCTTCCCCCTTTATGCAGTTTTATAAAAATAGGTTGTGTTTGCATTGGGGACGATACCGATTCTCGGGGGCGACGCGGCGCCGGCCACCCATTCGTGCAAAATCTCCGACGGCTCCGCCGAACGCAGGTGGCAGGTGCGAAGAATTGCCGGATCGAGATCGGAAAACACCGCCACATCAAAACGGCTCAGGGTTCTGCCGAACAGATACGCCTTATGGGCGCCCATTCTGAAACCCTCTCGTTTAAACTCCGCCATCACCTCGCCGGGAGAGGCAAAGCGAGAAACATAATCAAAGTAGACATCATCACCGACCCCCTGGGAAGAGGCGGCAAGCAGCAGGATATTGCCCCCTTCCCGGAGCGCCTGAGAGGCGAGGTTGAGTCCTTTCTGGGCCTGATAGAGACAGATATCCTTGGGGTAGCCGCCGCAACTGGCGACAATAATGTCGTACGGCTCGGTGATCTCAACCCCGTATATGTCGGCGCAGACCCTCACCCCCTCGCTGAGGACGGCAAGGGGCCGCCCAACAAACACCGCGACAATGCTGTTGTCCGGGGCCATCACCACATTGACCGCCAGATCGATGCCGATCATCTCGCCCGCCTCGTTGAGATCCTCACGCACCGGATTGCCGGCAAGCCTGCCCACCAGCGCATTGTCGCTGAACATCAGGCTGTGATTGTGTTCGATGGTCGCCTTGCCGCCGCAGCCGATGACCGCCCCCTTGGCACCACCGGTAAAACCGACGAACTGATGGGGATCGATCTGGCCGATGACGATCTTGTGATCGGCCTCGGCAAAGGCACGATTTACCTGCACGGGAGTCCCGCGGCTGGTAACGCCGTAATCGATCATGGCACTGTGCAGCGCATCATGAGCGAGCACCACACAGCCGCCGACAATCTCCGGAGCGACCAGGCGGTTCAACTCCGTCTGGGTAACCGGCGGATGCAGGCCACCGCCGACAATGATGGTGATGTGGTTGGGAAGCAGGGAAGTATTTTTCGCAAAAAGCCACTGCAGAAATGGCGGCAGAATCTGGGCCACCGGTAGCGGGCGCGTCTCATCGGGAATGACGATTGCCACTTTCTCGCCGTTTCTGATTAACGGGATCAGATCTGGGTCGTCTATTTCCAGACGGGCCAGCTCGGCGGCAAGCGCCTGGGCAGGCGAGGCAACCGGGACGGCCGTGGCCGGCGCCAGAATATCCGCGTAAGCCGGCTCGGGTATGTCGATCTCTACAGTCCCCCGACCATATTTCAACTCAATGCCCATTTTCCCCCCGTTGGTGTGAGGTTTACTTTTGCAATAACCGCGCCACCCTAAGGGCATCCCGCAACCTTTTATAATTACTTCTTATATTACCTATCAACAAACCACGTGCCGAAAGATTCAAGCCCATTATTGGGCGGTGTGCCCAATAATGGGCTTGAATCCTGCCCGACTTATTGGTATGGATGACACTATCAACCACTGCACGGATACCGGCATGAACTGGAATACCGAAACCCGTTACAAGCTCCTGCTTGAAATAAATAACGCCATTGCCACCAAGAAGAGCCGCGAGGGGTTGTTTGCTTCTCTTGCCAAAGAACTGCACCGCTATTTCAAATATGACCGGCTCTCAATCATCTTGTATGATTCCGACCGGCAGATAATCACCTATTTCGCCGCCGCCGACGGCATTCAGCCGGGCGGGGTTATCGCCCATAAATCACGACCGCTCACCAACGGCGCCGTCGCCCGGATCGCCATCAACTCAAAACAACCGGCCATTTTCGACGATCTCAGAAAATATACCGATCTGCGCTCAGTCGGCGAACTGGTCAAGGCGGGACTGACCTCAACCATGGTATTTCCCCTGATCGTCCGGGATCGGGTGCTGGGCACCATTCATTTCAGCTACCGAGAAAAACCGTCGGCACTCACCGAATTGACCGAGGTGCTGATCGACACCTCGCAGCAGATTGCCATCGCGGTGGATAATATGCTGGCCTATAATATGCTGAAATATTCCAACCAGCATCTGCAGGGAGAAAAGGAATACCTGCTGGCCAATGCGCGGGAAACAGGCAGGGCCGATTTCTTTTACGCCTCCAGGAACATGCAGCAGGTCATGGACGTTCTGAGGCAGGTAGCAGCTACGGATGAGACCATACTGATCACCGGCGAAACCGGGACGGGCAAGGACTACCTCGCCCGCCTCATTCATGAAATGAGCGGCCGTGGCGATCACCTCTTTATCAAGACCAATTGTCCGGGGCTTACCGCCTCACTTTTTGAAAGCGAACTCTTCGGCCATGCCAGAGGCGCCTTTACCGGCGCCGAAAAAGCACGCATGGGAAGATTCGAACTGGCCGACAAAGGCACCATCTTTCTAGACGAAATCGGAGAGTTGCCCATCGCCCAGCAGGCAAAACTGCTCCAAGTGTTGCAGGAAGGAAAATTCGAGCGCGTCGGTGAGAGCAGCTCGATTCCAGTAGATGCGCGGATCGTTGCCGCCACCAACAAGGATTTGCGGGCCGGCGTCGAAGACGGCTGGTTTAGAAACGATCTCTTTTACCGCCTTGAGACGGTGACCATTACCGTGCCGCCGCTGCGTGAGCGAGCCGAAGATATTCCGCTGCTGATAGAAAACATCAACACCCGCGAAGCAGCCGACATGCATCGCAGCGCCCCACGCTACACCTCAGACGCCCTGGACATGCTGATGAACCATGCCTGGCCAGGCAACGTCCGCGAACTCAAGAACATGGTAAAGCGGTTCATCATCCTGCAGCCGGGTGCGACAATACACGCCGACGACATCACCGCCATGTTTCCCCTGCCCTCACAATCACCGCACCAGGGTATCCCCACCCTGGATGAGGCTGAACGCGGCCATATCGTGCGTGCCCTGACCGCGACCAGAGGCATAGTCGGCGGCAAAAAGGGTGCCGCCGGCCTGCTTGGGATGCCGCGCTCAACCCTGCAGTATCGCATAAAAAAACTGGGTATTCAGCCCACGGAATACAGCCATACCCGGGGCGCATAGATAAAAAGAAGTAGCCGATTCAGCGATAGCGTACTAATGCGCCGAAACCGTGCGCGTTGCCGCCCAACTCCGCAATTGTTGTATCTCATCATCCATGAGTTCGGAGAGAGGCACCGTGTTTTTTATTTCCAAAAGAATCCGCGCCGGGGTTACTCCCTCTCTGTTGCCTTCATTGCTGTATAGTGCCGAGACGATACTTTGCTCTATTTCAGCTCCGGAAAACCCCTCCGTATTCTCGGCCAGAAGTCTCAGATTCTGGCTGTTAGGGTCAATGCCTCTCTTTTTCATATGGATGGAAAATATTTTTTGTCTTGTTTCATGGTCAGGCAGGTCGATAAAAAAGATCTCATCAACCCTGCCCTTGCGAATCAACTCGGGAGGCAGTTTGCGGATGTCGTTGGCGGTGGCCACGATGAATACGGAACTGGTTCGCTCCGCCATCCAGGTTAACAGCGAGGCCAGCAATCGCTTGGAGACGCCCTGATCGCTGTCATCCGGGCCTATCCCTTTTTCGATTTCATCCATCCACAGCACGCAGGGGGCCATGGCCTCGGCGAGCTTCAGGGATTCCCGCAGATTCTTCTCTGTTTCACCAAAGTATTTATTATACAGGGTGCCGAAATCAAGGCGCAGCAGCGGCAGTCCCCACTGCGAGGCCACAGCCTTGGCAGCAAGACTTTTGCCGCTTCCCTGCACACCAATCAAAAGGATCCCTTTGGGGTGATCAATGTCGAGGCCGACGGCTGAGTGAAAGACCACCGATCTTTTCTCCAACCATTGTTTCAGGTTGTGCAGTCCGCCAACATCATGAAAAGAGGGGATGTCATACTCATAGGCGAGCACACCTTCCTGGTTCATTAACTGAAACTTCGTCTTGTTGAGGTCCGGCACATCCGACTTGGTGATTGAGCCGTCATCTATTGCCCTGCGAATGAGCCGCTTTGCCTCGGTGAAGGTGAGGCCTTGCAAATTTTTTACAAAATAGTTGAAGGATTCCGGATTGGTTTTAATCTTAGTCCCGCTATTTTCGCGCGCCCACTGCAGCGACTCATCCTTGACCATATTGACCAACTGATCCCTTGTGGGCAAAGCAATTTCCAGGCGAGCGGTGAGATGTTTGAACTCCGGTGGAACCGGAAACTCATGGCTGACGAAGATGATGGTCTGACGAATATATCTGTATCGAAGAGCGATATCTTTTATCAGCCGAACTCTTCCGGGCTCGTTCTCAAGGTAGGGATGAAAGTCACATAGCAAGTGAATTCCGGGCCTACTGGACTTTTTGATGTCGTACAGGATCTTATTGGGATCTCGAAAGCCTTGGTTATCCCGGACATTGTCTGATACCGGCCCGTTCTGCATTTCCAACTGATGCAGGTTGCTGTCAGTCAGCCCTTCGGTGACTGTCCAGACAAAACAGGGCAGCCTTTTCTTGTGGGCAAGGCCGGATACCATATCAAGCACCAGCCTTTCCTCGTAGCTCTCGATAACGATGACCGGTATCTTGGAGGCCAACAAAAGCCCAAGGTCATGGGAGTCAATCATGGTTGTTTTGTCAGGTTTTTGATTGCTTGAACCAGAGAGGCAGGGAGTGTCAGTCCATTTTTCTTGGCCGTCTCTCTCTTAGCCAGACGGCTTTCGCCGGGAAACCGGGCTCCGTCGATATGCTCATACACCGTGGCAAGGGCTGCCATACGATCACTAAAGAGCCGGCGCGACAGTGGCCCGGGATCGATGGCGATGAGTACCTGACCCAGATCCGGCGGCCCGCCTTCGCCGTCAAACAATGAACTGGCCTCCACCCCCAGAGCGGCGCCGGCCAGACAGGCCGACATAACCTCTACGATCAGCGCTAGGGCGGCCCCCTTGGCGCCGCCGATGGGCACCATCGAACCCTGCAGGGCGATCTCCGGGGCGGTTGTCTGCTCGCCATCGGGTCCCAGTGCCCAGCCCGCCGGGATCTGCCTGCCCTGTTGCCGGGCGGCCAAAATCTTACCCCGGGCCACGGTGGAAACGGCAAAATCGACAACCAGCGGGTGGGGGGAATGGGGTGCGGCAAAGGCAATGGGATTGGTGCCAAGCACCTTCTCGCTGCTGCCGACGGGGGCGATTGCCTTGGGCGCATTACCGTAGAGAAACGAAACCAGCCCCATAGTGGCCAGATCTTCACAGGGGTGCCCGGCCACCCCGAAATGATGGGAATGATAGATAGAGGCGGCGCCGATACCGTTATCCTTGGCAATTGTTGCCAACTCGGGAAGCACCATTGCAATGGCCGGAAAGGCAAAACCAAAATCCGCATCAACACGCAACAGCCCCGGTTTGACGCGCTCCAGCCGCGGCCGCGCCCGGCGGTTGACCTTGCCGGCCTGAACCTGCAGCACATAGGAAGGCATCCTCGACAAGCCATGCCCCACCTGGCCGTCCATCTCACTTCGTACCAGGGCGGCGGCGACGATTTTGGCATGCTCCTCAGCCACCCCCACCTCGATCAGGGCGGCGCGACACAACTCATGGGCCTCATCGATAGAGACGGATAGGTATGAATCAGACATCTTCCGCAATCCGATTTCGCTCTGTTTCCTTGCCGGTGTGCACCATATCCCATACCAGACACATGGTAAGATCAAATATATCCCGGCGACGCGGCTTGACGCTTGTTGTTTCAACCGCCACCGTGGCCGGATCGAACCGACGCCCCAATTCGGCGATCGCCTGATCCTGCTCGACCAGCAGTGCACTGATATCGTCTTCTACCCGCGCCAGTTGCTCTTCGGCGCGGCGCACATCGGCTTTTTCTCGGGACAACTGCCCGGCCTTGCGCAGCCCGCCCGCCGTTCTCGTCATGGTGGCCGAGGATATGGTCTTGTGCCCTAAAAAGGCGCCGAGAACCGCGCTGCCAAAGGATATCAGGGTGTCGGTGGTCTTCAGGCTGACATCTTGTCTCTCCTTGTCTACCCTGGCAAACGCGGTTTCGCGACGTTTTTCCAGGGTTTGCATACGGCGGGCAAATCGGCTAAGCAGCTTTTGTGCCTCCGCCTCTTTTTTCTCTCGCAATACCTCCGATATACGCACCCGAAACGCCGCTTCACTCTCGCCCGGCTTTCCCTCAAGCTTCAAGGCGGGGGCGTGCCACAGCTCTAGTCGCTCATGCTGGTAGAGATAATCGGCAAAAGTTTTGTTCACCGAAGAAAGCGATTGCAGCGTGCTCAGTTGGGCGGGAAGCGTGTAAAACCGGGCGCCGGAAGGGCCCGAGCCGGGCTGCGCCGTGGCCAGTACATCTGAGGCTTTCGCCTCGCGCCAGTTGAAATCAGCACTCACTTCATCGAGATAAAGGCGCAGTTCCACCTGTTTAATCTCATCGATAGCGGCACGCTCCTTGAAAAACCGCACCGAGGCACGGCCCACCAGCCAGGGCGCAAACACCATCTCTTCCGGCGGTGCGGGACTGAACCTAAAGCGCTGCTCGATGGCCTCATTGAGCGGCGGCGGGTGGTCGAGAATCGGTGATGTCGCCGCGGGCCCGCCGCTAAAGTCGGACGCTTCGGGTGGTGGTTCAGGCGATACATGGCCCTGCATCAAGGCGCCGATCTCCGTGAGGCTTATCGGCCCCTTGAGATACGACATCACCCACCGGGTCTCAAAAATCAGCGGTGTATCGAGATGGGCGGAATTCAATAGAAAATGGCGCCCTTTCATATCGGCAAGCATAGTGGCCGCCTCGGCACGCACCATGCCGGCACCGGTAAGTCCATCCAGCACCCTGTCCCGATCCTGACTGGTCTGCAGACGACCGATGAACCAGCCGCCGATATTGGCCAGCCCCTTGTAGTCGAGATCAACGGGGTTCTGGGTGGCCAGCGCCACCCCGATCCCATAGGCCCGTGCCTGCTTGAGCAGCAGCAGCATCGGCTGTTTTGAGGGTGGATTACCCACCGGCGGAAAATAGCCGAATATCTCATCCATGTAGATCAGCGCCCGCAGCGAGGAGGTGCCCGGCTGACGGCGCATCCATCCGATCATGCGATTGAGCAGCAGGGTTACGAAAAACATCCGCTGCTCTTCACTGAGATGGGCAATTGAGAAAATGGCGGTGCGCGGCTTGCCGTCCGCCCCATAGAGAAGATGTTGGGGGTCGAGTGGTTCTCCCGCCAGCCACGGGGCAAACGATGGCCCGGCAATGAGGTTGTTGAGCGCCATGGCCAGCTTCATGCGCTCATTTTGCGGGTAAAACTGGGCCATGCCGAACACCCCTACCCGGTCAAAAGGTGGATCGGCGATGGCCCCGATGAGCCGCTCCAGCGACACATCCTCGCCCCGCCGCCAATAATGCAGCACAATTGATGAGACAAGAATGTGCTCGCGACCGGTGAGTGGATCGCTGTTCACGCCGATCAGGTGCAGCAGGCCCGAGACCTGGCCACCCACCAGCGCGTTGATTGCATCCCCGTCCGCCATGGTGGCATCATCAGGCGCGGCAAAACCGGAAACCACCGAAACCGGTACTCCGGTGGTGGAACCGGGAGTGTAGACCGTTATCGCGCTTTTTTGCTTAAACCTTGCCAGTCGCGCCGCACCCTGCCCCCATGCCGCCAGCCCGTCGCGCCACTGCGCCGCCGTCCGCGCCGCCAGCTGCTCGACACTCAGCTCTTTACGCGCCGCCTCGGCCTCATCCACCCAGGGCTTGAAATCGGCGGCGGAAAGGTCGGGAAAGCTGAGCAGCAGATTGGCCATATCGCCCTTGGGATCAATGACGATCACCGGGATATCGTCCATAATCGCCTCCTCGATCAGGGCGATGCCCAGACCGGTCTTACCGCTGCCGGTCATCCCGATGATCACCCCATGGGTGGTCAGATGTTTGCTGCGAAACAGCAGCGGCGCCGAGCTCTCAGCGTCACCGCCCGCTGAGCGCTGCTTGCCCAGATAAAACAGCCCCAACTGCTCGTAGGAAGGAAGCTCATTCATGGCATACCCCTCAGTACGTGTGATGAGTCGATGAACCGGAAAACTACATGGTTCCTTGGAAATTACCAAACTAGCGCAAAAGGGCCAATAACAATGGAGCAAGATTGATAAAAATATTGTAAATTCAGATGGATAAATAAAAAATCATGCCATGTAATCCAGGTGAGGGACTCTATCATACTCCAACACGGGCTCTTCGACTACAGCACACGACTGGCACGCATCGATAAAGCCGTTAACCCACTTGTCCAACTCAACACGGTTGTCGACTGGGATCAGTTACGGTAAATAATTGAAATAACTCGGAAAAAATCACGGAAAACAAATGGCGGTGCAAAAGGCTACGACTCTGTTTTGATGTTTAAAAGACAAAGACACCAAACGGAGCTACGATGACGACAACCGGCTGCAGACGGCGCAGACCACCGATAGTCCGCCCACCGATCACTCGTAAGCCCATGTCACGACCTCGAAGGCCATAGTGCGCCTGGGTTAGAGAGCCCCCCTTTTTCTTCTTGACTTTACCGGACATGGAAGCCCATGAGATGGGACCTGCAATTCCTTTAAGCTCACTACTCATTCAATGCGGAACTCCCTTGTCTTGCGGTCTCGCTTCGGAAGTTGCATCCACTGCTGCTTTGAGCTGTTCGCACAACGGTGGAAAGTCCGTCACCACTATCTCCCACAGGATGTCGCAGTCCACGGCGTCATATCCGTGAATGAGCCGGTTACGGGTCCCAATGATTTCTCGCCAGGGAATCTCGGAATACGCGACTTGCGTCTCCCTGGAAACACGCGTTGCCGCCTCACCGACAATCTCGACCAGTTTCAAGAGCGCAAGAAAAAACAATCTGTCAGATTCCAAATCCTCACGTGTTCTGACCTGGGCAAGCGCGGCAGCCTCCTCAATGTGATCAATCATCTGGCACAGGAATACCGAATCCTCATGCCGCGACATAGAGTTCCTCCGCTTCGTCGAGTACCTGATCCCGATAATATCTGCTTATGCTTCCCGGGGTGTTCAGGTCAACTGGGTAGCCAAGAATCTCGGACAACTCGTCCTGCAGCCGGATAAAGGCGAGTCCGATCCGAACGCCGGGATGAAACTCAATGAGCACGTCAACGTCACTCTCCGGTCCAAAGTCTTCACGCAGCACCGACCCAAACAGTGCCAGACGGCATATGCCGTGGGCACGACAGAAAGCCTCAATCCTTTCGCGCGGAATCTGGATGCCGTTATTCATAATCCATACCCTCAAGCCTAGCCGACGTCCACCCAATAGCCAGTCTGATCGTTCTTGTTACTTTACAGCTGTTCGATTTCCTACAAGACGAAAAACCCACATATCGGTAATCTTCGTCTTCCATAGCAATTTCCATTTGTGCGCCACATTTTGTTAGGAAAGCAACCCGTAAATGCACGGTATTGCGGAGTGTAGCGTTATATGTACAACAGGGCAAGTTCAATCCAACTGTAGCCAATAGTTTACATCTTGAATCGGAGAGCCTCTTGCAAAAGTAATCTAACGTCTTGTCGACGTCAGTACCCCGTCAATTTTATAAACCGATCCGCGAACAATGTGACAATCCCAAACATCAAGTGCATCATCACCTTGGCGGCACCGCGAACCATCACAGTACGACCGCCGAAACCTTCTTTGAGCCGTCCGTTGAAACAATCCACTGAGCTGCGTTCCTTGTATCGTTGCGCTTCATGCGGACTCATCTGTACTACTTCACCACGCCGGTGGCAAAAGAGGTTTAAAAGAGGGTCAATATTTGATGGCATCGTAAAAACCCCAATTACGGTTATTGTGGAGTTGAATCGAAACCCATAATCATTTGAAATTACTGGATTCCCGCTTTCGCGGGAATGACGTTAGCAAGCAAATTCAAGGTTTTTACGGGCTCATCAATATTTGACAAACACGTTATTTTATTCTGGTCTTTGTGCTGGGGTGACTATAGTGGACCCCAAAAATGGGACAGCAAATTAAGTTATTTTCCTCACCATAACGGGGATACTGAAAAATGACAGAAAAAAGGCGCAGGACCTACACCGCGGCATTCAAGGCAAAGGTTGGCTTGGAGGCGATCCGTGGGGTACAGACTACTAACGAAATTGCCCAGGCATACGGTGTCCATCCGGTGCAAGTCGGCCACTGGAAAAAGGCGATCACCGAACAAGCCGGGACACTGTTTGAAACCAAGCGGGGACGCAAAAAACGCGACGAAGCCACTGAGCCGGATAGATTATACACGGAAATCGGCCGGTTGAACATGGAGCTGGACTGGTTGAAAAAAAAGTCCGGACTGAGCCGATGAGCGTTCGACAAACCTGGATAGAGCCTGCTCCAGCAGGCGAATCCTCAGCTCTATCGCTGAGTCGCCAGTGTGAACTGGCCGGAGTAACCCGCTCAGGGGTCTATCGGTGCTGGAAGGGTGACACTCCGGTCAGCGAGCTGGATCTGAAACTGCTGAGGTTAATTGATGCCGAGTACACCCGCCGTCCCTTTTACGGCAGCAGGAGAATGGTCTTATCGTTACGTGATGCTGGGTATCAGGTCAACCGTAAGCGGGTACAGCGTTTGATGAAGGTACTCGGACTTGCCGGCATGCTGCCCGGACCTCATACCAGCAAACCGCATCCCACCCATAAGATCTATCCTTACCTGCTGCGTGGTGTGGCCATTACGCGACCAGACCAAGTGTGGAGCGCCGATATCACCTATATCCGGTTGGCCCACGGGTTTGCCTATCTGGTGGCGATCATGGACTGGTATTCTCGTCGGGTCTTGGCCTGGCGGTTGTCAAATACACTTGATTCAGGCTTCTGTATCGACTGCCTGGAAGAAGCACTCCGTACGTATGGTGCGCCTGAGATATTCAACACTGACCAGGGGGCTCAATTTACCAGTACGGCTTTTACGAAGGTGCTTACGGATGCGAAGATTGCGATCAGCATGGATGGACGGGGCAGGGCATTGGATAATATTTTCGTCGAGCGGTTGTGGCGCAGCGTCAAATATGAGGATATTTACCTCAAGGGGTACGAGTTCTTTGCCGAATTGTACCGTGGCCTCCGAGCGTATTTCACCTATTATAACGACGAGCGCCCCCATCAGGCGTTGGGCTATCTTACGCCCACATCAGTCTATCGAGCGGGCACGGGCGGGGGTGCGGAAATAAAGGATCATTTCAACACGGATAGCTCCGGTACCATTTCGGCTCCGCTTCGCTCCACCGAAATGGTACCGGAAAGAGGAACTGGGGCAGCGCTAATCCGCTGCGAATAAAGGAAAGGGAAATAACTTAAATTCAGGGGAAAATTGTCCTTGACTTGGGGTCCACCTCAGACTGTCTACCCCAGGTTTTCTTTCTCACTCTTCCAGGCGGAGTTCAAATTCCAGCATCCGGGCCGGCGGCGCACTTGTGAATTGAGCTGTGTGTCGGTGGTTTCACACGAATTCAGGTAAGGGTCGCCCTGCTGACCAATGCAAAGCGTTCCTTCAAAGGGATTTCTATCTTTGCATTGCGGTCTTTCAGGATGATCTCGATGGTATATATCCCATAGGGGTCTTTCAGCTCCGCGATAAAATCAATGACCAGATATGTCCTGCGAATATTGTCGGCAGGACCGATCAGTTCTTCACTGGCGCATGTAAGGTCAGTTTCGTCAGAGGAGAGGGTGCCGTCCGGCATGGTTATTTTCAAATCACAGGTGAGATCAATTCTATTGTTCGTGTCGGTTTGCGGATTTTTGTAGAGAGTCAGAATGGTGATTTTCTCTCCCAGGCCAATTTCACTCACCGTGGTCAATCGCGGCGGAACACTCTTCGTGGAGTCGATTTTCTCTTTCCAGTCCGGATCGGAGGTAATCAGCAGCCAGCCGGAAAAACCAGCGATGGTCTTCCTGTTTTCCGTATCTGGCAGAGGATAGCCATAGGGGTCCATCCAACCTTCGGCGAAGGCTGGGAGCGGTAAAACAAGCAGGATGATAAGAAGAAGTCTTTTCATTTCAATTATCCAAACACTGGTTTCATAAAGCTACGCTCGTGGCTGATTATGCACCTTGTCTGCTTCGCATATGCAAATGCCGCAAGACATTCGGGAGCCTTGCAAAATGGCCTTTTCGCCCAATCTCATCGTTGCTCAAAAAATTTTATCCTCGGAATATCAATCATATGCCTGCGGGAAAATTTTCCTCGCGCTTTGATCTTGAACGAAAATTCTCATTTTTCAAGGCCCCCATTCGGCGTCGACTTTGCTCTTTTCCCGATAGCGTTCATAATCCGCCAGACTTGGAAGGCTGAACAGGGCATAGGCAATGTTGTTTGCACCTTCGTGCGGTAAAAAATAGCCATGATGATTTCCGCCAAATCTGTTGACCAGGGGATTCCACATTCCGGCATAGTTCTCAAACTCTTTTGTCTTATAGGGGTCGATCCGGTATTTAAGATAGCAGGTTATCATCGTCGTCTTCAGGGCTGTTTGAGCGTTACCAGGTAAGA
This sequence comes from Desulfofustis sp. PB-SRB1, assembly GCA_016722945.1. Lineage (GTDB taxonomy): Bacteria > Desulfobacterota > Desulfobulbia > Desulfobulbales > Desulfocapsaceae > PB-SRB1. The sequence continues at coordinate 347,514 of JAEQMT010000038.1, forward strand.
GTGCTGATATTCTTTATGAATGGTTTTCAAGGCGTTTTTCGAGCTTTGCTTAAGATAGATGGTAAGGTGATCCCTGTAGTGGCCCCCAAAAATGGGACAGCAATGACTGGTTGAAAAAAAGCCCGGACTGAGCCGGTGAGCATTCGACGAACCTGGATAGAGCCTCTCCAGCCGGCGCTTCCAGACTGCCGGTGGAAAGCTCTTGCTTTGCCCACTTCCCCCATTCTCAGATAATCAGAAAGAACCATAACATCTTAACAGGTACGGCAAATCTATACTTGCCTGCCGCACTGGTCATTCCCAGTTAATTTAGATGAAAAAGTGATACATGTGACAATAGCACTATAAAGCCCATCTCATGTTTCAGGGAAATTGTTACTGATTAATTTTCATAGCGTGTTAAGTTGATTGGTCAATCACCAAAACTTGATCGGGTCCCCTCGCAAATAGCTGGTTACACGGAAACTGATGTCACAAACATTTGGTAATTGACAATCTCAGCATGGAGATAGATTCCCCACATAACACCTTGCTGCGCACCAAGTTTCACCGGCCACCGATCCCAAATAACCACATTCAACGGCCCAGCTTGATCAGCAAGTTAGAGCGGCAGAGCAAGGTGCCGTTGATTCTTGTGTCAGCACCTGCCGGTTATGGCAAAAGTACCCTGGTCAGCTTTTGGCTAAGAGAGTCAAAACGGTCGAGTTGCTGGTTGTCCCTGGATGAGAATGACAACAACCTGGTTCAATTTCTCTTGTATTTCATTGGCGCCGTTCAGACCATTTTCCCCGATGTTCTCGATGATATCCTGGCTATGCTTGACACGCCGATTATCCCTCCTCTGCCTGCCCTGGCCACGACCGTGATCAATGAACTGGACCAATTGGAGGATGAATTTATTATCGTGTTGGATGATGTGCAACATATTCAGGACAAAAATATCTGCGAATTTCTGAAGTTACTCCTTGATCATCCGAGCCGCTCCATGCAGCTGGTGCTGATCGGCCGGCGTGATCCAACCCTTCCGATCGCCTCATTGCGTGCTAAAAACCGCCTCACAGAAGTGCGTATGATTGATCTGCGTTTTACGATTGATGAAGGGAAACAATTTCTGCACACTTCCATGGGGCAGCAGTTGGATAACATCATAGCAGAAGCACTGGTGAAAAAGGCCGAGGGCTGGGTGACCGGTTTGCACCTGGCGGTCCTTGCCATGCAGGGCCAGGATGATCCGGGCCGCAAATATATGGAACTGAAGGGGACGTATGCGTACGTGGTAGACTACCTGGTCACCGAAATTCTTGATCGACAGCCCGAGGGTATTCGTAAAGGTCTTCTGCGCTCTTGCGTTGTCAATCGATTCTGCGCCCCTCTCTTGGATGTGCTGCTTGAGGATGATGAATCGTCACCGGTGAATGAAATTAATGGGGATGCACTCATCGAATGGCTTTTGTCGCATCACCTGTTCACCACCGCACTCGATATGGAAAGTCACTGGTTCCGCTATCACCAACTATTTCAAATTCTTCTGCAGCGGCAGTTGAAGGCGGACATGAACGATAAAGAAATCGCCAGACTGCAATATCATGCCAGTGAGTGGTTTGAGTCTCAAGGCTTGATCACCGAGGCGATTGGTCTCCTGCAGAAGGTGACAGAGCCGACTCGCGCGGCGCGGCTTGTCGAGACACACCGTGACGAGGAGTTCTTAGCTGACCGGTGGTATAATGTTAATCAGTGGCTATCGATGCTCCCAGAAGAGATGATAACGCAGCGACCGAAGCTGCTTCTGACTCGCGCATGGATTGCCAACTGTGAACATAAACTTGAGAGAGTCCCGGCGCTTCTTGAACAGGCGGAGAGACTGCTCTCCGGCGACCTGGAAGATTCTTCTTCACGTGGTGAGGTGGCCTTTTTTCATGGGTACTACCTCTACTTTGAAGGTCAGGCTGAACTATCTCAAGAATATACTGAGGAAGCAGTGGCAAGGCTTTCCGGCATGAAGAGTCCATTTCTGGGAGAGGCTGAAATCGTACTCGGACTTGCTCGCACCATGTCTGGTCAGCATGGTCTGGCAATTCGGGAATTGGAGCGCAAGATTAATGGGGCCGATTCCTCAGAGGTGTACCTGCGCTCTCGACTCATTGCCAGCCTGGTTTTCATCCACTTGACCCGCGCTGATCTCGAACGTGCTCGCATCGAGACACAACGGCTTGAGGGTTTGGCAAAAAGGGCCGATATGCGTCTGACTGCTGCATGGGCCTCTTACATGTTGGCATGCTCACATCTGCACGCCTGTGAGTTACAAGCTGCATTGTCTCAATTTACCGCTGCCTATGAGCAGCGCTATGTTTTGGATACAATGGCGGTGCTTGATGGGCTGGTTGGACTGGCGCTGACCCGACAGCTTCTCGGCTTTAACGATGATGCCCTGGAGACGGTCGGTTTGCTGGAGACCTTCGTCGATGAGCAAAATATGCCTCAATACAGACCCATGGTCCATTCCTGCCGCGCCCGGATTGCGGTGTTGCAGGAAGATCTGAAAACAGCAGTGGAACAGGCACAATTGATTGACGACACTCCCAATGCCGCCAATTTATTCATTTGGCTGGAATCACCCCCAACTACCCGGGCGAGAGTTCTTATCGCCAGCGGCTCCGAGGAGAATCTTGCTGAAGCGGTCGATTTGCTTCAGACGATCTGGGATGAAAGCGAGAGGTGCCGCTTTGCCTGCCATATGATCGAAGCGAGAACCCTGCAGGTACTAGCCCTTGACAAAACAGGTCAGCGCCGGGAGGCTTTTGAGGCGCTTGAAGAAGTCTTATCGCTAGCAGGGCCCGGCGGCTTTGTACGGCCTTTTCTGGAAGGGGGCCGGCCCATGGAGAACCTTCTCAGAGGTTTTTCCGGAACCAAGCCTACCACGGGTTTCATTGAGCACATTTTACAAATGTTCGAGGATGAGGGGCGGGACGTGGAGATTCTTGAGCCCATCACTTCTCAAGCCCCAGAGGCTCCACCCATCCATACATCATTAACCGATCCCCCCGTCTCGTCGCATCTTCAGCAGTCCCTGATCGAGCCGCTTAGCCATCGAGAACTGGATGTTTTGGAGCTGTTATCCAAGCGCCTGCAAAACAAAGAGATTGCTGAGCAGTTGAACATCTCAGCGACAACCGTCAAAACTCATCTTAGAAACATCTACCGGAAACTCGATGTCGCCACACGTCGGGAAGCCACCGAAAAAGCTGCCATGCTGGGGCTACCATCTAGCACGTAGATTGCGCACAAACACCATAAGGGCGTAGTCAAAGCCCGTCGTTTTCCCCCCCAAAAAAAACCTTCTCCACCATTTTTACGCCATTAGTGCGCCTTTTAGGATGATGCCCGCTTCTCCTGATTCTTTAGACTACGAGACAGCCAGAAAATCATTCCCTAGAAGACAACAAAAAGTGAGCCTTCATGGCAGACGTATCTGGAATCAAACATCTAAGACCCTGGGCGTCGGCAACCTATCAAATCAGAGTTGAGGGGGCACTTGACGAAAGCTGGTCTGATCGGTTTGGGGGAATGCGGATCGAGATGATGACAAGGAAGGACCAGACATCCTTTACTACGCTGACCGGGCGTCTGGTGGATCAATCTGAGTTGACCGGGGTCTTGAACGGTTTGGCCGAGATGCACCTGCCCATACTCTCGGTCGAATGCGTCTCTCTAGAACCTGAGAACACTGAAGCCCTGTAACCACGTACAAGTCTCGTTCGGTAACTATCAGACGAGACGACGCAGATGAGGAAACGATGATTTACAGAAACAAGTGTAACCGAATCGTGCCCGTTTTTTTGTTTATCCTCTGCTCTTCATGCGCCACTATCGGCCCACAAAAGGTCGTGTCAAGTCACACCGCCTATAACGACGCAGTGCAGCTGACTGTCGTCCGAGAGGTCCTGGCCAATATCGTCCGGTCCCGCTATTCAGACCCGATGCAGTTTATCGCGGTCAGTGCCATCAATGCCCAGTTTTCGGTAAACGCCGGCGGGGGGGCAAACATTGGCGGAATCGGCGCGGCTGGTACAGCGGGAGGCCTGGATACATCAATCGGCTATTCAGATTCCCCGACCATCACCTTCGTACCCCAATCAGATGCCGGATTCTACAAGTCCTTTTACGAACCCTTTGACGTCGGCGAAACTATCGGCTTTGGGCTCTCCTATCGCTATGCCAACATGGATAAGGGCTGGCAGAATCTGAGCATGAGGTATTCCGTCGCCTCGATTAACGGCGCCAGCGATTATGTCAACGGACAGATAAACGATGTGTACGAAAAACGAATCGCCGCGCTGGATTATCTGCTTGATAACAATGCCTCTTTTCAGCAAGTTCCCGACTGGGATTACGACAGCATTGCCATTGCCACGGACAAAATAACCGCTGAGGACAAGATCGAGGCATTCAAGTGGGGCTTGTTCTTTATCGAAGAGGGTGAAGGCGATACCGTCAGACTCGCCCGTTATCGTCTTGTGCTGGCCATTATCATTCCTCGGTCCAATGACCCGAAGACGCGCCTTGCCCTCGAGTCACTCGGTGTTGACCCCGGGTACAGCAGGTACGTGTTCAGGCCACCTCTGCATGCCTCTCCGGGAGAGCTCAGCACCGCCGATATCTGGGTTACAACGCGGTCGATGGCGGATGTGATCAACCTGGCCACCCAATTTGTGGACATACCGGTTGACCACGAAGATATCGTGCAACCGCTGGTACCACGTGCAACTGAGTCAGTTCGATTTCCGGCGATCACCATCCACAGTTCGCCAGAAGAACCTGCCTTCCCCTATCGCATCAAGCATCGAGGCTACTGGTTTTATGTCGATGATACGGAACTTGCATCGAAAATGTTCCTCGAAGCCCTCGTCGCAGCCTACTCTTCACGGGTTGGCTCGAAACAGGCCGGGGACGAAGCGCCGCAGGTCGTATTGCCAGTCGGCGGGTGAGCAAAAGATGATACACGAAAGAGGAAGGTGGACATGAAAAGCTGTTACGGAAATGTGATGCTCTTTTTGGGCTGCGTTGGGGTGGTCTTGCTCGTCGATGTTGATAGCGCTCATGCTGAAAACAAAGAAGAATTGGCAAAGGCAGCCCAGAACCCGATCGCCAACATGATCAGTTTGCCGCTCCAGAACAATACCAACTTTGGAGTCGGCCCCGGAGATGACACGCAGAACATCCTGAATATCCAGCCGGTCTACCCCATTGAGCTGGGTAATGACTGGAACCTCATCACCCGCACCATTGCCCCGGTCATCTATCAACCGGAGATTCTTGAAGGTACCGGCAGCGAGTTTGGTCTTGGTGATATCAACACGACCCTGTTCTTTTCTCCCGCTGATGCCGGCAAGATTACCTGGGGCGTCGGTCCGGTGTTTTCCTTTCCGACCGCCACCAATGAGGTGCTCGGCACCGACAAGTGGAGTGCGGGAATATCGGGGGTGGCCCTCACCATACAGGGACCCTGGGTTGTCGGTGGTCTGGTGAACAACCTCTGGTCGTTTGCCGGCGATGACGACCGGACCGATGTCAACCAGTTTCTCTTTCAATATTTCATCAACTACAACATGGCAGACGGTTGGTATCTCTCGTCGGCGCCGATCATCACCGCCAACTGGGAGGCGGAAAGCGGCAATCAGTGGACGGTACCGTTTGGCGGCGGTGTCGGCAAGATCTTCAATATCGGCAATCAGCCCCTGAATGCCCAGGTTCAGGCTTTTTACAACGTTGAGATGCCTGACAATGGGCCGGACTGGACCTTGCGGCTGCAGCTCCAGTTCCTGTTCCCGAAATAGTCAAGCAATAAGGAGATTGTCATGAAACAGCAAAAGCGTTTTATCGCACTGGCCGCCGGTTTGCTGGTCATTGGCTCCGTGGGTTCTCTGGCGGCAGCTGAGTCGCAGGGCTTCTTCGAGCAGGCCCGCGGTGAAGCCACATACAAGCCCGGAGATTTCAAGGCCGCACCGGAGAAAATAGAGACCCGTTTCGGCAACCTGGAATTCCCTGGCGGTTTCCCGACCGAAGAGACAGCGCAGAAGGTTTACGACGAGCTCGATTTGCAGCGGGCCACCCAGCTTTACCTCGATATGTACCCGGCCCTGTCGGCGCACGGACTGATGAAGGGCTGGGTGCGGGATCTCGGCATGGATGACAGCTCATACATCAACGTCACCGCAGACCGGTTGGACTCCAGCGCCCTGGTTCTGACCGGCAATACCGAAAGCCTTTATGCCTTTGCCGTGTTCGACCTGAAAAAGGACGGCCCGACCGTCTTCGAGGTGCCGCCGGGGGTCATGGGGCCGCTGGACGATCACAACTTTCTCTTCGTGGCCGACATCGGCCCCACCGGCATGGACAAGGGCCAGGGCGGCAAGTACCTGCTCCTGCCGCCGGGCTATGAGGGCGAGGTGCCTGAGGGCTACTTCGTGGTGCGATCATCGACCTATATGAACTTCTCCTTTATCCGGGCCAATGCCGCCTAGGTCGGTTTTGGTGACAAAGCCATCAAGTACTACCAGGACAATGCCAAGGTCTATCCGCTGAAGAGTGGTCCCCGCGCGCCGGTTGTCAAAAACGTTTCCAACATTGCCTGGAATTCGCTCGTGCCCGAGGATGGGTCGGCATTCCAGTGGATGCACGAGATAATCAACTACGAACCGGCCGAGGCTTTTGGCAAGGAGTTGCTCGGACGGTTGGCCTCAGTGGGCATCGTGCAGGGTCAGCCGTTTGAGCCTGACGCGCGCATGCAGAAAATCTTCGAGCAGGCGGCGCAGGAGGGCGTGGCCATGTCCCGGGTAATCGCCTTTGACAGCCGTCAGCCGGATGCGGTGGTTTACCCCGGTCTGAAATGGGAAAGCCCCTTTATCGGCAACAGCTCAACGTTCGATCCTGACGGTTATTTCAATCTCGAGGCGCGAACGACCTTTCACTTTACTGCGGACGGGATTACCCCTGCCATGGCGATGCAGATGCCTGAAGGGAAGGGTTCCAGATACCAGACGACCTATAAGGATAGAAACGGCAACTACCTTGACGGCAGCAAGACCTATAAGTTGACAATGCCGCCCAAGGTGCCGGTTGCGCTGTTCTGGGCAGTGACGGTTTACGATCCGTGGACCCGCAGTGAAATCCAGAGCCAGCCCTATCCAAGCATCAGCAGCCAGCAGGAAAAGCCTCCTGTCGTTAACGCAGACGGCACCATAGATATCTACTTTTCCAATGAAAAACCGAAGAACGTTTCTGATTCGAACTGGATCCCGACCCTGCCTGACCAGGGGTTCTTTGTCTACATCCGTTACTACGGCCCGCTTAAACCGTTCAACGATAAGTCCTGGGTGCCCAATGATGTGGTGCTGGTGGAGTAAAACTAAAAAGCATTCAAAGATGAACACCTCGCTACGTAAGAACATCGATTTTACAACGAAAGGAGAAAAACAATGAGAAGAAGAGCGATCATCACGACAGTCGTGGCTCTATTGCTGGCGCTTGGCATTGCGGTCGAGGGTTGGGCGGAGAAAGCAAAGGTCGAGGCCCCGGTAGTGGGAGGCGCCATCGTGGCGGTGAATGTGGAGGTGGTGGCAACTACCGGGTATCGGGCATCCAAGTTGCTGGGGTCGGACGTTTACAACGACCAAAGCCAGAAAATCGGCAAGCTCGACGACTTCATCGTCGGCTCTGAGGCCGAAGTCTCAGTGGCCGTGGTCTCGGTCGGCGGTTTCCTGGGCATGGGCAGCCGGCTGGTCGCGGTACCCGCCACCCTGGTTGAAAGCAACGACCAGGGCCAGGTGGTTTTACCCGGGGCCACCGAGGAGATGCTCAAGGCCCTGCCGGCCTTCCAGTATGCGAAGTAACGAGGAAAACCCGAACCCCAGAGAAGAGGAGAACACCATGAAAATAAAATCGCTCACGATCCTCGCGCTGACCAGCCTTGTGGTTGCCCTGACGGCAACCACCGCCACGGCGACCGACAGGCCCAACGTGGTCATCATGCTCGCCGACAACATGGGGTACGGTGACCTCGGCGCCTTCGGCAGCGGTGGTGAGATGCGAGGCATGCCGACGCCGCGCATCGATCAACTTGCCGGCGAAGGGTTGATGATGACCCAGTTCCTTGTGGAACCTGGCTGTACGCCCACACGTGCCGCACTGATGACCGGTCGCCACTCTCCGCGGGCCGGGCTGGGCAGTATCATCATCGCAGGCACGCCGCTGACCCTTCAGGATGGAGAGGTGACGATCGCCGAGCTCTTCAAGTCCAAAGGCTACGCCACCGGCATTGTCGGCAAATGGCATCTCGGTGGGGAGAAGCAGAGCCTGCCGGTTAACCAGGGTTTCGACGAGTACCACGTCGGCATCCTCGAGACCACGGATGGCACCCTGTATCCCGAGTCCATGCGGCGCAGCGGCATGCCGGAATCGGCCGTCGCAGCCAAGCAGCCCTGGATCTGGGAGTCGGTTGCGGGAAGCGATGAGTTGAAGAAGGTCCGGCCGTACGACCTGGAGTACCGGCGGCAGATCGAGGGTGATATCGCCCAGGCGTCGGCAGACTATATCAAGCGCCAAGCCGCTTCCGGGGAGCCGTTTTTCCTCTATATCGGCTGGTCACAGGTGCACTATCCCGCACTGCCTCATCCCGACTTCGAGGAAAAATCAGCTGCCGGGCCGTTTGGCGACAGCGTGATGGAGCTCGACTATCGCACCGGCCAGGTGCTCGACGCCATCGCCGATGCGGGTATCGAAGACAACACCATTGTCATCTGGCTCTCCGATAATGGTCCGGCACAGACCCAGGCCAACAACATCGACTTCATGGGCAGCTCGCCCGGCCCGTTCCGCGGCGAGGTTGGTGACGCCCTGGAGGGCTCTCTTCGAGTGCCGGGCATGATACGTTGGCCTGCTCGCATTCCGGCACGCAAGAGTAATGGAATGGTGTCCGTCCACGACTTTCTGCCGACGCTGGCAGCGATCATCGGGGCACCGGTGCCCAACGATCGGCCCATCGACGGTGTCGATCAGAGTGATTTCTTTCTGGGCACGAGCGAGCAGTCGGCCCGCGAAAGCCTGATCACCTTCATCGAGGGCCAGATTGCGGCGGTACGCTATAAAGGGTGGCGTATCTATCCACAACAATTCATAGGATCTTCCGGCAATCCTTCAGCGTATGGGCTCAGCGCCCATCGCGTTGATGGGGTCGGTTTTCCTGCCATCTTCAATATCGAGCGCGACCCACGCGAGCTGTGGAACGTGGTCGGCGTCGAGGGCTGGATCCTCGGAGAGTACCTGAGGCTGACAGGTGAATATCGGGCAACACTGAAGGAATATCCGAATCCTCCGGGATTCAGCATGACCAAGTTCAAGGAGTAGGTGCCGGGTCAGGAACCAAAAGGAGGAAACATCATGAAAACCAAAGGAGGAGAAGAATGAAAACAAAACCGAAGTTAACTGCATTCACCATGGCGCTGTTTATGCTGACCGGTCTTTCGACCACCGTGTCGGCACAGGAACTGGACCGAACCATTCTCCCGATCTACCCGCCGTATCGCGAGCCGATCACGACCTTCGACGCGCGGGACGCCGAGAAGCCCCCGAGGTTCGAGGTCACGCCTCCGGAAGGAGCCCCGAATGTAGTCATCGTGCTGATCGATGACATCGGCTTCGGCGCCGTCACCAGCTTCGGCGGCGGCATCGAAACGCCGACTTTTGATAGCCTGGCCGACGAAGGACTGCGCTTCAACCAATTCCACACCACGGCACTCTGCTCGCCGACTCGTTCGTCGCTGCTGTCCGGGCGGAACCACCACCAGGTCAATGTCGGCAGCGTGATGGAGATCGCCACCGGCTTCCCCGGCAACCAGGGCGAGCGCACCACCCGAGGCCAGTACTTCGCCGAGACCCTGCGCCTCAACGGCTACAGCACGGCGGCGTTCGGCAAGTGGCACGAGACCCCGACCTGGGAGACCTCCGTGTCCGGCCCCTTCGATCGCTGGCCGACGAACTCGGGTTTTGACAAGTTCTACGGCTTCATCGGTGGCGAGACCAACCAGTGGGACCCGGTGATCTTCGACGGCGTGACCAAGATCCAGGCCGACACGGACGACCCCGACTATCACTTCACCGCGGACATGACCAATCAGGCCATCGCCTGGATGAAGTTCCAGCAGGCGATGACGCCGGACAAGCCGTTCTTTATCTACTTCGCACCTGGTGCGGTGCACGCCCCGCACCATGCCCCTAAGGAGTTCATCGAGAAGTACAAGGGCAAGTTCGATTCCGGCTGGTTGAAGTACCGCGAGGAGACCTTCGCCCGCCAGAAAAAGATGGGCATCATCCCCGAGAACACCAAGCTGGCACCCATGCCCGACGACATCGAGGATTGGGAGAAGCTCAGCGACAATAAGAAGGCGCTTTACGCCCTGCAGATGGAAGCATTTGCCGGCTTCATGGAGCACACGGACGTCGAGATCGGCCGGCTGGTTGGCGCCATCGACGATATCGGCGCTCTGGACAACACCCTGTTCATCTACATCATGGGTGACAACGGTTCGAGTGGTGAAGGCGGACTGACCGGCACCTACAACGAGCTGGTGCACCTCAACGGCATCTTCGACGCCGAGACCACCGAGAGCATGTTGGAGCGTGCGGATGATTGGGGCGGCCCCGACTCCTTCCCGCACTTCTCCTCAGCCTGGGCGGTCGCCACCGACGCGCCGTTCACCTGGACCAAGCAGATGGCCGGGGATTACGGCGGCACCCGCAACCCGATGGTCATGCACTGGCCGGCGGGCTTCAAGGCCAAGGGTGAGATTCGCACCCAGTGGCATCACGTCAATGACGTGGCCGCCACCGTGCTCGAGGCGGCCAATCTCCCGCAACCCATAATGGTGAACGGCGTCCCGCAGATGCCGTTGGCCGGCAAGAGCATGCTCTACGCAGCACGTGACGCCGAGGCGATCAACCGTCGCCACACCCAGTACTTCGAGATCTTTTCCAACCGCGCGATCTATCACGATGGCTGGTACGCGCGCGTCGTGCACCGCGTTCCGTGGGAGAACCTGCCGATCAACACGCTCCAGAACGACGTTTGGGAGCTCTACCATGCGAAGGAGGACTTCAGCCTCACGACTAACCTCGCGGGCGAGTATCCGCAACGGCTCGCCGCGATGAAGGATCTGTTCGAGCAGGAAGCCATCGCCAACAGCGTCTATCCCTTGGACGACCGTGCGTACGAGCGCTTTAACGCGGCCATCGCCGGACGGCCCGATTTGATGGGCGACCGGACCAGCCTGACCCTCTCCCAGGGCATGACCGGCATCCTGGAGAACACCTTTATCAACGAGAAGAACACCTCCAAGACGATCACCGCCACGGTCCAGCTCGAGGGCAACGACCATGGCGTCATCCTCTGTCAGGGCGGCAAGTTCGGCGGCTGGGCCCTGTACATGGATGAGGGCAAGCCAGCCTACACCTACAACTGGTTTGGCCTGCATAGCTACACGGTGGCCGCCACAGAGGCCATCAGTGGCAACGAGGCGGAGATCAAGTTGCAGTTCGACTACGACGAGGCCGGCGAAGGCCGCGGCAAAGGCGGCGAGGCGACCCTCTACGTGAACGGCAAGCAGGTCGCCGCGGGCCGCATCGAGAAGACCCAGCCCGCGCTCTACTCCGCCGACGAGACTGCGGATGTCGGCGTGGATGAGGCCACGCAGGTCGCCGACAAGGTCTTCAAGGACGTCGAGGACTCCGAGTTCACCGGACACGTGACCGAGGTCACGATTAGCATTCCCCCCAGAAATAAGGGTTAAGCGGAAAACGACACCTGACCCACCCCCGCCGGACCACACTGGCCGGCGGGGGGTCGGCAAGAGAACACTGACCCACCCTTGTCGGTAAAGACGATGCTACTCAGATATCTGGCAAGGTGTTCAAAGACTTTGAGGACTCGGAATTCACCGGATACGGAAACCATGGCACCATCAGCATAGCTGAAAAGTAGCAGTTGAACGACAATCTATAACAGGCTGGGCGACAAGACCCACCGGCTGTGCGTGCCGACCAACCCGCCGGTCATGCGTTTCTGGGCGGTGACGGCCTACGATCGCGTGCCCCGTGCCCTGCTGAACTCGGGCGGCGACATCACGGTCAGCAGCACGCGCGGGGTGGAGATCAACCCGGATGGCTCGGTGGACATCTACTTCGGTCAAGAGGCGCCGAAAGGCAAGGAAGCGAACTGGGTACCAACAGTTTCCGGGAAGGGCTTTTTCGTGGTCTTCCGTTTCTACGGAACGCTCGAGGGCTACATCGAGAAGACCTGGGTGATGAACGATTTTGAGCCGGTGAAGTTAGGATAACGGGGGAATGGATTGATGGCGTAATGGATCGGGAAAATGGATCCTCTCAATACTCCACCACTCCACCACTTAAGTACCGGACCGATAAGCATGCTTGTAGGTGAAACAATCAATGAAACGTATAATCGGCAGGAATCCTTATAGAAAGTTAATCGTTGCACGTTCGATGTTGAAGGTTAATCGATTAACGCTCCTCACCTTGATGACCATTGCCCTTCTGCTGGCCGGCTGCGGGACGATACAAATCCGCAACCCGGCACCGCTTTCCGTCCAGGAGGAGCCGCGGGTCCTAGGAAACGCCGATTACCGTTTTTGGGGCGATGACATCCCGCCCCAAATCGAGCGGCGCTTGCAAACCCTGAGCAAAGAGGAGATCAAGGCGGATTTTCCAGCGCTTTTTGGCCAGCCGCACCATTACCTGGCCATTTCCGGGGGCGGCGCCGACGGTGCATTCGGTGCTGGTTTGCTGGTGGGCTGGACCCGCACCGGCAACCGGCCCATGTTCCAGATGGTCACCGGCATCAGCACCGGCGCGCTGATTGCCCCCTTTGCCTTTTTAGGCCCCGACTACGACCCGATATTGAAAGCGGTCTACACAACCATATCCACCAAAGACATCTTAATCGAAAGACCGCTGCTGAAGATCCTGGGGGCCGACGCAGTCGCCGATTCCACGCCGCTGTGGGCGTTGATCCAGCGATACGTCGGAGACGAGGTCGTCGCTGCCATCGCCGCGGCGCACCGCACCGGCCGGCGCCTTTTTATCGGCACTTCCGACCTGGATTACATGCGTCCCCGGATCTGGGATATTGGCGCCATTGCCTCCAGCGGAAAGGCCGGCGCCAAGGATCTGATCCATCGCATCATGCTCGCATCGGCTTCCATCCCCGGCGTTTTCCCTCCGGTATACATCACTGTCGAGGCAGGCGGCTCGTTCTACGATGAATTGCACGTGGACGGCGGGGTGTGCTCCCAGGTATTCGTCTATCCGGCTGCCATCAATTGGCGCAAATTGTTGAACAAGCTGGAGGTGCCGGGCCCGCCGAATGTATACGTCATCCGCAATTCGGCCCTGCAACCGGACCATACAACAGTCGAGCCCAAGCTGACCTCGATTGCCGGGCGGTCGATCTCCTCGCTGATCCGCACGCAGGGGATCGGTGATTTGTACCTGATTTACATGCTCACCCGGCGCGACGGGGCAAACTATCAACTGGCCTACATCCCCGACGATTTAGGTGAAGTCCCTGAAGAGCCGTTTGACACGGTCTATATGAACAATCTTTTCGAGCACGGCTACCGCATGGCCCAGGGCGGATACCCGTGGGAGGACACACCGCCTGGATGGCAAGAGGCGGTGGGCAGGTAAACGCCTCTTGGCGTAATGAAGTGGAAAATGAAATCGAGTGTCCAGCATGTAACATTCGGTGTCGAACGAAATGCAATCATGCGCAACACTCAGCCCACATTTAAACATCAAACGATAGACGTACGATCGATTGAATTCCTTATTGGAAGCTGAACGCTGGACGTCAATCTTTTATTCAGAAATCCGTAATTAATTGAAATTACTGGATTCCCGCTTTCGCGGGAATGACGAAAGCAATCAATATCAGGGTTTTTACGAATTAATCAAATAATAGTGAACCAAAAAAACAAGGAGGTATTCACATGAGAATGATCACCCTGAGTAGCACCTTGGTGGCTTTGGCTATGTTCTGCCTATTGACTGCACCGTTTGCGCAGGTAAGCACCTACAAAATGACGACCGAGGTACCGGACAACGTACTGATTCCGGATAAGGTGGAAACACGTCTGGGAACCCTGGAATTTTTTGATGGGGTGCCCACTGCCGAAACTGCTGACAAAGTATGGGATCACCTCGACTTCTCGCGGGCGGTAGAAGCGATGATCCTGACCACGCCGGCAGCATCCTTGAGCGGCTTCCGCCGGGGGATAAGGGAATTCGGTCCCGATAATGAGACAGCCATCATCTGGGAGGAGCGCCTCGATTCAAAGGCCCTCCTGCTCACCGGCAACACCTCTGTTATTTATCTTTTTGCATGGGTGAATACCACTGACGGACCGGTCGTCATCGAGTCACCTCCCAATGTACTGGCGATCCTGGATGATTTCTGGTTCCACTATGTCACAGACATAGGCAATGCCGGACCGGACCGTGGCAAAGGCGGTAAATACCTCATTCTTCCTCCGGGCTATGAGGGCGATGTTCCGGAAGGCTATTTTGTTACACAATCGAATACCTACGGTAATTGGCTCGCCGTGCGCGGATTCCCCACCGGGGATGACAACGAAAGCGTGGTTCAGAATATCAAGGACCATCTGAAGATCTATCCGCTATCCGAAAAGGACAATCCAACGCCGGTCAAATATTACGATATATCGAATAAATATCTCAACACGCTGCATGCCCAGGACATGACCTTCTTCAATGAGGTCAACGAAGTCGTTCAGGAAGAACCCAATGCAGCGTTCTCTCCGGAAGTTCTTGGCATTCTCGCCTCCATCGGTATTGAAAAAGGTAAAGAGTTCAAGCCCGATGCCCGCATGCAGAAGATCCTCAGTGAAGCGGCCGTGGTCGGCACCGCCGCGCAGCGCTCCATCATCTGGCGCAACCGCAATGAGAACATCAAGATCTGGCCGGACAGCAAGAGCTGGGAAATCGGCTTTGCCGGCGGCAGCCATGCCTTTGATCATGACGGCGTTCGGCTCATCAATGAGCGCACCCGCTTCCACTACTACGCCACCGGCATTACACCGGTGATGGTGAAGCCTCCGGTCGGCGCCGGGTCTCAGTACGTAATCGGCCTGCGCGATGCAGATGGAGAAATCCTGAACGGTTCCGAGACTTACAAACTGCATATTCCGGCCAACGTCCCGGCCAAACGATTCTGGGAACTCACGGTATATGACAACCAGACCCGTTCCATGCTGCAGACCGACCAGCGTCTGCCAGGCGTCACCAGCATGCAAAGCGATATCGTTCAGAATAGTGACGGCTCCTACGACGTCTATTTCGGTCCTGAAAAGCCTGAAGGCGAGGTCAACTGGATACAAACCATCCCGAATAAAGGGTGGAACGTTCTCTGGAGAATCTACAGCCCAACGCAGGTCTGGTACGACAAGGCATGGCGTCAGGGTGAAATTGAGAGGATGAAATAGAGATTACTGAGCGACAGGGGCGTTGCGTTGTACGCCCCTGTTACAAGAAATTTAGGAAAAAGAACTGACGGATAACACACTCGTAACACATACGCAGCAGGTCAGCTTTCTGAAATAGTTCAGAGCGCTGGTCAAACATACAAGCAACAACAGAGGAGTATACCATGAGCGATCAAAAAGAAGACAAGACCCTAAAAGAAGAGCTTGCGGAAGAACTGGCCAACTGGCAGACCAAAATGGACGAAGCCAAGGTGCAGCTGCATCTTGGCGCCAAAGATGCCCAGGATAAACTGCAGCCCCATGTTGACAAACTGGAGCAGGAATTCGAGGAAGCCAAGCAGCAGTGGCAGCAGGTTGAAGAGGCCTCTGAAAAATCCCTGAAGGATATCGAAAAAGGTTTGAGGGTCTCAATTACGGCCATGAAGAAGTCGTTTGAAAATGCCAAGAAGCATTTTGCTGACGAGGAGAAGAAATGATTCTTTTCTTCAGATAGGCGCCACTCAACATGTAAAACCGGAAAGTTAGAAATAGGCCTCTGATGAACGGGGAACGAATTGACGCATCCGCGACATGGCCTGATACGGGCAATGAACGACTGAACAGTACCAGGAGGAATCTCTATGCATGCCACACATAACAACAAGACGAGATCTCGTCTGGCCTTTATGCTGTTAACCGCTCTGACAATCACCTGCGTGTTTTTCTGGGTCATTAGTGATTTTGTCGTGGCATTGCTCGTATCCGCGATTCTGGCAGGTCTGCTGCACCCTTTCTATCTGCGGGTTAGCAAATGGCTTGGCGGTCGCAGGGGGCTGGCTTCTACGGCGACGGTCCTGCTCTCCCTGGTGCTGATCATCATACCAATGCTGATTTTTCTCACCATTCTTGCCGGGCAGGCGGTTGAGATAAGCAATTCGGCTGGGCAGTGGCTTGCGGTGTACAAAGAGCAGCCCGACCTGCTTCAAGAGCAGCTGGAGGGTCACGCGGAACTCAAGAAGCTCCTACCCTACCAGGACGAAATCATTGCCAAAGCAAGTCAGGTTGCAGCGAAAGTCGGTTCCCTTGTTGTCAACGGTCTGGCTGCAACCGCCAAAGGAACCGCTGAATTCTTTCTCATGATTTTTATCATGCTCATCGCGATGGCATATTTTCTTGCCGAAGGTCGAACCCTCCTTGACGCGGCCCTGCGCTTTACCCCGCTCACGAAGGAGGACAAGGAGCAGATGCTCAACATCGTGTTATCGGTTGGGCGGGCCACCATGAAAGGTACGGTTGTCATCGGCATCGTCCAGGGCGGGATGGGTGGTCTTGTATTCTGGGTTGCCGGGGTGCAGGGCGCCCTGTTCTGGGCTGCGGTCACGGCGGTCTCCTCTGCCATACCAAGCGTCGGCACTGCCTTGGTCTGGGTGCCTATGGTTGCTTTTCTGGCCTTGAGCGGGCAGGTCGGGGCGGCCGTTGGCGTGGGACTCTGGTGCGCGCTTATCGTCGGTTCCGCGGACAATATCTTACGCCCGTTGCTCATCGGCAAAGACACCGAAATGCCGGATATCGTCGTTATGCTCACCACTTTCGGAGGCATCGCCCTTTTTGGCGCCACCGGCATCTTGCTCGGACCAATCATCGGCGCCCTCTATATGACGGCCTGGAAACTGTGCGGTACCATGTTTGAGGAAGAATCCAGAGAACGAGCAGCACATCTGAACCCAGAAAAAAAAGAGGGGATATGACATGGAAAACAAGGATGTACAGGGGCTCTCTCCAGATCCAGAGGGAAAAAAGGGAAATCCTGAACCGGGCTCGAGAAGCAGCGATCAGGAGTTGCAGCGTCTGCGGGAGGATGTCGAGGAAGTAAAGGCCGCAAAGAACCATCTTGCAGAGCAAGAAAAACAAACAGATTCAGAAGACCCTGTGGACTCAAGCAAGGAGACAGTGGAGCAAGAGGATCGCCAATTTAAACAAGACGAAACCGAACAGACAATCGGTGAGTTTGCCCTGCAGGTGGAAGCATTTATGAAAGAAGCTGAAGCGGCAGCGATTGAGCGGCCGGCACTGGCGCTGCTTGCCGCATTTTCCCTGGGCATCATCGTCGGGCAAATGTTTTCTCGAAGATAGGGGGTACAATGGAACGTTTAGTGCAAAACCTCAAGGTATGGTGGCGAGCGGAACGCCTTCTCAAAAAAAATGAAATCAACCTGATGTCCCAGAAGATCCAGTGCAATGCAATGGCTGGTTTCGTGGCAATATTCGGTCTCGTGATGCTGACGCTGGCAGTCTTCTTTGCCCTGGTGCCTTATCTGGGCCAGGCTTTGGCGGCCTTGTCGGTTGCCGGCATCGATCTGGGGTTGGCCGGTGTTCTTGTAATCTATGGCCGTTCGTTGAAACCAGCGCCTGAGGTCGAGATGGTCATTGAGATGCGCGATATGGCATTGACCAATATCGGCGATGAGGTCGCCCGAATGGAAGCAGAGGTGGTGTCGTTGAAAAAAGATGTCCACAAATTGATCCGCAACCCGGTCGATGTCTTGCTGCCTCATGCAGTTATTCCCCTGATCAGTGCCTTTAACCGGGGGAAAAATACGGAAAGTAAGAAATAGGGCTGCAGCAACAAAGAACCCCGAATGAATGGCAGTCGCTGCGGCTCAATCATAAACCCTAATTAACAGGAGAAGATCATGAGTAAGTACATCGTAGTTGTGTTGAATGATGAACAATCCGCCTACAAAGGAGCACTGGCCCTGCAGGAACTCGACAACGATGCCAGCATCGCTCTGTATGAAGGGGCGGTCGTGGCCAAAGACGCAGAAGGTAAAGTCCGCGTGCTCGACGCGGAAGAAGAGGGCCCGTTTGGTACCCTAGCCGGCATGCTGCTGGGCAGCCTGATCGGCGTGTTTGGCGGACCGATCGGCGTGGCGATGGGTGCGGCCACCGGTTCTCTGGTCGGTTTGGTAGGCGATACGGTCCGCGCTGGCGTGAATGACGACTTCCTGGCGGAGGTTATGGAGACCCTCACGCCCGGTAAGTTTGCCCTGGTTGCGGAAATCGGCGAGCATTGGACCACTCCGCTGGACACCCGCATGGAAGCCCTCGGTGGAACGGTATTTCGAACCTGGCGGATCGACGTGGAGGATGAACAGCTCGAACGCAATATTCAGGCCAACCGGCTCGAGCTCCAGGGACTGAAAGACGAGTGGAATCAGGCGGTGGGTGATGCCAAAGAGAAGCTCAAAGCCAAGATCCAGGCGACGGAGGCCAAACTCAAGGCCCTGGATGACCGTATCGAAAAGAAAATAGAAACGATGAGAAAGGAATACGATGCCAAGGTCGAGAAGCTGAACCAGCAGATTGCCAAGGCCGAAGGAGACTTAAAAAGCAAGTACGAAAAGGCCCGTGAAGACCTCAAGACCGATCTTGCGCAGCGCAGTGAAAAGCTCAAACAGGCCGGGCACCTGGTGGCGGAAGCATTGAAATAGACTCCCTCTGCCGGGGCCATGGAACGATCCTTGGTCGATATGGCCCCGGCACCTGAAGGAGTTGGCATGAAATATTGATCGAAGAACCTCATATAAGCACTTTCCGGAAACCGCTCAGAGTCTACTTCGGACCCAATGATATGCTGGTCAACATCGATGTCAATGTTGTTGACAATCAAGATTGTGGTGCGATTGATAGCGCCGTCAAGCGGGTCAAATCCAGAATCAGGGCGGCCATACCTGCTGCAACGCGAATTTGTATCGAGGCCAAAGCACTCATAAAAAGGCCAAACCGCCGAAGCCACACGACTTCCTGGGTGATGATCAGACAGGGGGACGAGGTGAGTAATGGATTCCATCTCATCCCGAATAATGGAGGAATCGTATAACAACTGATGGAAAGAGTCATGGACAATGACACCAAAAAACGTGATCAGATGTTCCTCAAGTTGTACCTCAAGTCACATCCCGGCGAGGTTACAGATGAGGAAATAGACTATTTTCGGGAACACCCGGACCAGATTGATGAAGTGACCGCCCCGGTCAACGTCCACAAGCTTTTTCTCTGGTGGGGGGCGTTACTGGGTGTCGCTCTGGTTGCCCTCTCCAAGTATCTCAAATTCTCCATCGTCTATGTGCTTTCCGAAGCGCTCCGAGAGTTTGCCGTGGATGTTGTTTTTGAGATCGGCGTGGCCCTGATCGGGGCAGCGGTCACCGCATACATTCTCGGCATCCTCCTCAATCAACAACAGGAGAACGCATCGTTATGGCGAGCAGAAATCAGAAAGAAGATCGGTGAATCTCATGATACTTGACAGTCAGCTATTTCCACCAACGTCCCCGGAGAGCCATTCAGGCCAGGGCAGCAATGGTGAGAAAATGAGCTCGCCCGCGGCGCCCGCACGAGCTGACACTCTACAGCAGGGCTCGCTTCTGAATCTCAGGCATCTGTGCATGGCCCTGGCTGCGCTGGTCGTTTTCCTGCTGGTCAACCGTCCCGGACTCGCCGCTGATGAAGTTCCGGGACAGCAGCCTGAAGAAACAGTTGTGGAGGCGGAGAAGTGGGTCCCCGGGCTTGCCGATATTGTCCCGCTCGAGACCAAGCTTGCCAGGAGTTTGCGGGAACTCGAAAAACAACTGCAGGCTGGTATAGACCAAGAGCAGCTCAAGACACGCTATGCTGAGCTCGAAGCCTCTATTACACCCTTATCTGAAAAATTCGAACTACTCAAGGAATCTGACAAGAACATCTACAATAGGCTTGTCGACCTTCGGGAACTAGTAAAACAGAAGAAGGAAACATTCGAAGCCGTCAACAGGCCGGTTGCCGAATTGTTGCAGAGGCTGGGCTCACTGCGGGAAGAGTGGCAGCAGGAGGCTCAACGCTGGAATAACTGGCGGGACAAACTGCTGACCGAAGGGGGCCCTGAACTGCTCAACGCAACCTTCACCGATGCATCGGCCACGATCTCTCGTGCCGCCGACCTGATTCTTTCTGAATTGGATGCCACTCTTACCATCCAGGAACAAGCCGGCATTCTTGAGCAGCAGATCGAAACTCTCGCCATCGATATCGATGACCAGATCATCAAGGAACGACGTAAAACGCTCTTCAACGATACACCGTCGATGTTATCGCGACAATATTATGAACAGCTCAAGGATGCTGTTTTGTGGTGGGAGACAATGGGTCAATCTCAGGCGTTCAGCCTCCCCGAGCGTGAGACCATCAACCAGCATGGCTGGATCGTACTCCTCAATGCAACGCTTGCCATACTCCTGGTGGTGGGGTTCAGCCGGTCGAGACAGGTGTTTGAGAAAGTAACGCAATGGCGCTGCATTGCCCAACACCCCATCACCTCAGGCATATTCCTGAGTTATATGGTCTGCGCATTGATCTACGAATACCAGGGCGTGCCGAGCTCGTGGAAACTCGGGGCGGCGGCGGCCGGGGGTATTGCCCTCATGCAGCTCACCCAAGGTATTGTCAGCGCGCGATGGAAGTATCACTTCGTGGTCGGGCTTGTCGCGGCGCTCCTCGTCACCCGTCTCGTTGACGTGCTCGGTTTTCCGCTACCAGTGTTTCGCCTCTATACACTGGTTGTATCTTTCGCGGGGGTGATTTTATGTTCTCTGCTCGTCAAACACCTGGTGACCGATAAGGAACCTGCTGTCTATGTCTGGCTCTTTCGCGCCGGGATCGTCTTCTTTGTGCTGATCTCCGCCATCGAACTATTGGGCAAAAAGGCCCTGGCTTCCTACTTGTTCATCTCCTTATTGGATTCGGTTGTTACGATTATGGTCTTTGTCCTGCTCATGTACCTGGTTCGGGGCTGGTTTGAGTGGCTCTTTTCTACCGCGCTGATGAAGCAGGCGCCTTCACTCGGCCTGCAGCTCAAAGATATTATGGTGGACCGCTTGACACGCTTCGTCGACCTGCTGATTATCGTCATTGCTATCATTCCGGCGATTCTCATGATCTGGGGCATCTTCCCGAGTCTCGAAGAGGCAACTCTCGGGGTGTTGGCCGCCGGGGTCACGGTAGGCGATGCCAGAATCACCGTTTCCCTGTTTCTGGTATCGGCAGCCATCCTCTATGGCTCTTTCCTGATTTCGTGGGTCGTTCAGAACCTACTGGTGGAAGACTTGCTCTTCAAGCGGCGCATGGAGCGGGCGGCGCGCATATCGATAGCCAAGCTGGTCCACTACTGCATCGTCCTGGTCGGCATTCTGCTTGCCATCGCCACGCTGGGTATCGAGCTTTCGAAGCTGACGATTATGGTCAGTGCCCTTGGGGTCGGCATCGGTTTTGGCCTGAAGGAGATCATCAACAATTTCGTCAGCGGCCTGATTCTACTCTTTGAACAACCTATCAGGGTCGGCGACATGGTCGAGTTTGAAGGGATGTGGGCCGAAATAAAGCATATCGGAATACGTTCTACTCTGGTGCGCAACTTCGATCATGCTGACATAATCATTCCCAACGCAGACCTTATTGTAAACAGGGTGACAAACTGGACGCTCGGTGGCCAGCAGGTCCGGTTGACTATCAAGATAGGGGTAGCCTATGGTTCTGACCTGGATCTGGTGACCAGGACCCTGATGGCATGCGCCGAGGACAATGACTCGGTATCTTCCGAGGAATGTCCGCAAGTCCTGTTCTTGAACTTTGGTGAAAGTACACTCGATTTTGAGCTGCGGGTATTTGTATCTGCAAGCAGACGCCTGGCGATAAAAAATGAACTGAACCGCGACATCGATAAACGATTCCGTGAGAATGGAATCGTTATAGCATTTCCGCAGCGAGATCTGCACCTGCCGGAACTGGTCAATGTCGAACTTGCAGATAAGGTAAGAAGAGGAGCAGATGGAATTTCTCAATAGGCAGCCGGCTTTCACGCTGTTGGTTTAAGGGAGAAGGTGCTGGTACCTGCTTGGTTTACCTCTATGCCGCTTTGAAAGACGCTCTCAAGGGTTGGTGAAGTGAAAAAAATGAGATCTAAAAGGTTCAAATGTTCAGATTTTACACCTGAAAAAGAGGATATCATGGAGAACAAACGGAGAGCCAAAAATATCAATAATGTGTCGAGACACAAAAAAGTCCTAGTACTGCTGTGTATACTATCAATTGTCTTTCTCACTCTTCCATTAACCATTCAGGCCGAAGCTCAAGAAACTGACTCGGACTGGCAGTTCGCAGCGGAGCTTTATCTCTGGTATGCATCGATTGGAGGTAGTACAGCGGTTGGGGGCGATCTCGAGATTGACGCAAATGACCTGATAGATGGCCTCAATATGGCCTTCATGGGAAATATCGCCGCCCGTAAAAACCGTTGGGGAATTATGGTTGATGCTCTCTATCTCAACGCCAGTGACAGCCAAAACACAATGGTCGGCCCTACCGGCGTGAATGTAGGTGTCGAGTTGGATGGCTGGGTTGTCAATCCGATGGCGGGGTACCTGGTAGTTAATTCCGATATCTTTTTCATGAACCTCGTTGCCGGGACACGTTATCTCTCTCTGAGTACCGATGTTAATTTGCGCAATGCCGATCCGGGTGGCGCACCCTTCAACATGGGCGTGTCTGAATCCGGCAGTAATTGGGATGCTATGATCGGGGTAAGAGGAGAATTATCTCTAAATTCCGAATGGTTTGTTCCCTATCATTTAGATATAGGAGCAGGCGACAGTGATTTTACCTGGCAGGCCTTTGCCGGGCTGGGATATCGGTTTAAGAGCTTTGACGTGCTCATCGGTTATCGCTATTTGTACTGGGATTTTGACGATAATGCGGCACTGGGTGATCTTGACCTGAGCGGCGTTGGTGCCGGTATTAGATTTTATTTCTAGCGTGTCTTTCGGACTCATCCTATGAGATAGATCTCATTTTGGGGAAGATTCTATGAACAAGACCTTTTACTGGCGTAACCTAGTAGTATGTGCACTGTTTCTGTTTTCGCCGATAGCAGCAATGGCTAACGAAAAAGAGACTGGGGTGCAGGAACAAAGTATCATCGATACCAACAAGGCTGCTGAACAGGCCCATGAAGTAGTTGCCGAGGCGAGTGCTCAGAACAAAAAATTTTTCGTTACCTGGCTGCACCTGCTTGATTCTACGGACGACGCCTATGCAAGCAGCGCCAGTGTGCTGACCTTTGCTCCCAAAGTTCCTGCCGATTTGGCTCGTGTCCTGAGGTCAACAGTGGTGGAGGGTAAATCGGTCAGCTTCATATCGGTGCTGTGGCGCACTATCCTTGCCATCGGTGTCGCCTATCTGCTCATCAGGTCAGTGCTGGCTTTCTGTCGAAAACGTCTGGCCCAGTCGGTAAGGGTCGTGCCATCTGAGGACGACGGGGTGTCAAGGGCATGGGTTGGATTACTGAGAAATTTGCCCGACCTTGTCGCGCTGCTCCTGTTTGGAGTGCTTTCCATAGTTATTTTTCTGCTTTTCGCTGGAGATGTGGGAATAAAAGGACGAATGTTGTTCCAGGCCGTTCTGGGCACGTTTTTGATCTTTATGATTGCCACACTGCTGGGGCGCATCATCTTCTCTCCGTTCGACCGTGAGACTCGCCCATTTGATATCGCTGAATCGCTGGCAAAACCTCTGTATCGGGCTTTCTATATCTCAATTGGGGCTCTCTTATCGGGTCTCCTGGTAGTCTATTTCGTTGAACAACTGGGGGCTGCTCCACAGACGGTCTCTTGGGTGATCATTGTGCTGGGCTCAGCAGTCCTGCTCATTTATGGATACCTGGTCTACTCCCTCAGACAGCCTATTGCGGATGGACTCCTCGATCAGCTTGAAAAGCAGGAGGCCAGTTCGGTCAAGAAACAACTTGCCAGTTACTGGCATGTTCTGGGGCTCATCTACCTGCTGCTGGTCTGGTTTTTCTGGCTGGGACAACATGTGACCGGAACAGGCGGACGAAGCGGTTCGTTCATCGTCTCCATAACAATCATTCCACTCTATTTCATCTTGAACTATGTGGCTAAAAATCTGATCAGTGGTTCGGTTGAATCCCTGGGCCTCGGGCGGATTTCCGAAGATGAGTTTCCCGAAAATGCCGATAAAGAATTCAAGGCGGCTGAACGTGAACAAAAGAAACAACGACTTTCACATCGCATTCACCAAATTTTCAAGTTTATCCTGTTGGCGGTACTGCTGATCTGGTTTCTCTCGCTCTGGGGCATATCGATCCCCTTTGCCAGCGCCGCCCTCAATGCCGTGTTTGATTCCTTGGTAGCCATCGCCCTGGCTCTGACCGCCTGGCGCTTCGCCAGCAGTTTCATCGCTAGAAAACTGGAAGAGGCAGAGCCCGAAGAAGAGCAGAAAGAAGAGGATTTCGATGACGAATTCGGCGGTGCCGCCCAGCGGGGGCGGAGCCACACTCTGCTTCCCGTGCTCCGCAAATTAATAGGCACGGTGCTGGTGGTCATGGTACTGCTGATCGTCATCTCCTCTCTGGGAGTAAACATCGCACCGCTACTGGCCGGTGCCGGCGTAGTTGGTCTGGCGATCGGCTTCGGAGCCCAGAAACTGGTGTCCGATGTGCTCTCCGGGTTCTTCTTCCTGCTCGATGACGCCTTCAGGGTTGGCGAATACATGCAGGCGGGATCGATCAAGGGCACGGTCGAGGCAATCACCCTGCGCAACGTGATGCTCAGGCATCATCGGGGCATGTTGCAGGTGGTGCCGCACAGCGATCTGGGTGCCATCACCAATTACATGCGTGGTGGCATCGTCATAAAGTTCCCGCTGGAGTTCCCGTATGACACGAATATCGACCAGGTCCGCAAAATCATCAAGAAGGTCGGCATCGCCATGCTCGAAGATGAGGAACTCGGCGACGATTTTATTCTGCCGGTCAAATCCCAGGGCGTCAACGAAATTACCAATTCGGTAATGGTGATCAGGGTCAAGTTCACCGCCAAACCGGGCAAGCAATTCGTCATCAGGCGTGAGGCCTTTCGCCGGATTACCGAAGCCCTGAATGCCAAGGGAATATACTATGCGCACCGAAAGGTGATCGTCGATTTTCCCGAAGATGCCAAGATGGATACCCAGAGTGAACAGGGCCGGCAACAGGCTCTGGAAGCAGGAGCTGCCGCAGCCCTGGCCGTGCAGGCAGATGAGCAACAACAGCAGGAGAAGAAAACTTTGGAATAAAGGGAGCAAGTGCCCATAGAAAGCTATTCATAGAAGTCACGGTGACAGTATCCAAAACAGTACCAGCACGTAACGGTCAAAACGAAAACCTTTACAATCAATGGCATCATTCCGGCGAAGATGACTACTCAGGGGGGTTGGGAGGATCGACTCAGGCGGGATTCTTCAACAAGCGGGTGGAGAACACAGCAGTCCAGCAAGGTGGACATAAGGTGGGCACAATCAAAAACATCCCAGAAACGACAGAGACACACTGCCGTGCAGTAATTACAACCAGCTATTACGCAATGGATGTGTTCTGGTCGGGGCGAGAGGATTCGAACCTCCGACCTCCTGCTCCCAAGGCAGGCGCGCTAACCAGGCTGCGCTACGCCCCGATACCGAAAAAAAGAAAAAAACCCGATTAGAAAACCGGGCTTTACCAATTCTGGCTCCCCGTGGTGGAGTCACTTCGAAACCAGTTTATCGGCCCTTCGAAAAAAATGAATGATACCACTATTGTTGCCCAGAATCAAGTGAAGGATGGTTCCCTCCCCGCGAACCAAGAGCAATTCCGCTCACCAACACCGGGCACGCTCGATGCGGGGCAGCCCGGTAGTGATCCGGTTGGTGATGGTGAATTGCGGTTTGAAGGTTTTTCTCATTCGATCACTCAACTTCTCGATCCTTCCAGGCTGTTTTTTTCTTCACCTCGTCGATGAGAAACCTTACGCCCTGGTTGTCGGACGGGTTCAGCCAGAGCATCTTCTCAAATATCTGCGCCGCCTCGTCAAAGCGTCCCAGACGCCAGAGGCACAATCCGTAGCCGTGCATGCAGCGCAGAAACGGACGGTTGTTGATAAAGCCCCACGCCAGCACGCCGGTGAAGTGGTCACCCAAAGACAACTCACCGATGCGCAGGCCGACTTCGTAATGCCGGATGGCATGGTGCGGCCAGTCATCAAAAACAAGAGTGCCCAGGTGCGAGTGGGCATCGAGGCAGCGTAACGTCATCCTCAAAGGCCTGCCGAAAGGCCCAGAGTTGCTCGTCATCGCCATATGCGTCGACGGTGATTTCGGCAACAAGGCTGTCCAATTCTTGAATTTTCTTGCCCTCTTTGGGGCTTCGCGTGCTCATCTTTTATCCATCCTTCCAGATACCGGCCTTCACCAGCCGTTGGATCAGCGCCTTGCGCCGCGGGTGGCCGGCCATGAACTTCTCTAGTTCTTGCTGAAAATCCTTCTTGGTCACATACAAGGCATAGGCATCGGCGATGTCGACAAGTATCCGGCAGGCCTCGTCGTATCCCCGCCCCGTTCCGCGCTCGACAAGTTCTCTAACCGACGCCCAGGCCTTGGGAAAATCGCTGGACAAGTTTTTCAGGTACTCCTTGCGTTTCTCGCACCGTTTGGTCTCCAGTTGATCGCGGTCCCGTTTTTGCTTCTCCAACCTAATGTAGCGGGCCCTTTGGGCGTTCTGCCGCAACGCTCCCACCGTTCGCCGGGGTGCGTCGGCATCACCCGTCTGCAAGCCGCGCCGCCATGATGCGAACCGGTTCCTGATGGAGAGTTCGGCCTGCCGCCCGTTGCCCTCCAGCAATTGTTTCATGATCAAATGGGTTTCTTCTCGTGGCAAAGCATCAATCCATTTATCCATTTCCCGCTGTGAAACTTCCCGCTCTTGTGCAGCCGGGCTGCCCATGCCGGCACCCGCCAGCAAGTCCGGGTCCACCTCCAGAAATTCAGCAAGAGCCTGCTGAGCCGCCGTCAGATTTGCCAACTCAACAACAGACAGCGGCTCCAGTTCATCGTCATCCATCAGTTCCTCGGCTACGGCCGGCAGCCAGCCGATATACAGGCTGCGCAGGTCCCCACGCAGCAGTTCATCCCGCACCGGGGCCAGCCGCGCCATCCAGCCCCGACCGTCCTCCATGCCGAAGCGGTCGTAATTTTCTGACTCCTCCAGGCTCAAGGTGATAATCCAATGGGTCGAGGTAGACTTGATATCCAACAGGTACGGCACGGCCGCGGCTTTGGCGACCTCCCGGGTCAATGCCTCGATGGGCAGCCGCACCATGAAAATGGCCGTCATCCAGTTGGCCACATAGACATGAGCATCGAAATGACGCTGCATCAGCTTGTATGGATCGCCCTTGAAGTTTCCCCAATTGTACTCGTTGGTAAAGCTCACCGGCGTGATCGCGGCCCTGGTCGAAAGCGCCCGCAGTTCATCCATTTCCTCTTCCGTCAGAGACCGGTCAATGGCCAGAAATTCATAGTATTGGTATTCGCTCATGGGTTCAGTGCCATACAAAAAGTACAGAAAGTAGGAACATTTCTTTGGTAAAGAGTTCGATCATTTGTTCCAGAGCCTTACCATGAACAGCTCTTCATCCTCAATCAATTCCGGCGTTGTTCCGACTTATGGGTTTCCACCATGCCGAATGAGTTCCAACAGTTCAGTTTTCCTCATTTAATCACTTCCCAGTAACCACCTTTGGCCGGACCGATGCGGCGGAGCAGGCCCTGGTCCTGCAATTTACGGATATTTCTTTCGATGGAACGTTCGGTCACGCCAATTAAACGCGCCAGCTCCGGTATGGTTAAATGTTTCTCCTGCTTTAGTATACTCAGAATTTTCCCCGACGTTTTCCCCGACGTTTTTGGTGTTTCCGCAACCAGTGTATGCTCTCCAACCGATTTTCGATGAACCTTTGCAGTAATAACACAGCTCAGAGTATTGGTGGTCGATTTGACTCGCAGGCCCGTTTGAGGTCGACAAATCAAAACGATCCTGTGAGGCTCAGAGCGAAGTTTACGACGCCATCAGGATTGAAAGCACGCGATGTCTGTGGGAAGGTCATGTAACCCCTCCCTTTTCACGCAACATCACAAGATCGTCATCCAGACTGTGCCGCAGGATATTCAGACTAGACGAGAGCGATGCCACATGTTCGGCTGAGACATGGGCCAATCGGAAGGGGAAGATGCTCGGGCTGTCGAGCAGGTCTTTTATGGCGGCTGACCCGTTCACCCTGGCGCGGAGGGATGCCTCCACCATCCAGGCAATGAGCCTGTGGTCTTCAACCGAAAACTGATCCCCTTGGCCGTAGACGCCTTTGTCGCCCGTCTCTTTCAAAACGCCCCAATCGATGAATGATCGAAGTACGCGCCGGGCGGCCCGTGATGCGGTTTCTCTTTCTCCGTAATCTTCTTTCACCCGTCGTTGAACATGTGCTGCAGCGGCTGTTCCCTGAAGCCGCAAGAGCCTGCCGGTGTGAGCGGCAACCGCACCCCAAAATGGGTAAGCAGCCAGTGTCATGCCCCAGTGAACGGCAATTCGGTCTTTGCGTGGAAGTCCCCTGAGTATCTCCAGACCCTCGTCCCGCAACTTCTCCAGTTCACGAGGCACGGTGAGCCAGGTCTTCAGGAGAATGGTGATGACCTTTTCACGATTGCCCCTGACGGACTTTCCACCGACCGACACCTTGTTCTGCAGCAGATCTTGGAGCGAGTCGTTGATTGTGGTATTGTTGTTCCCGGCCAGTATCAGATTGGCTGTCTGCTCGAACCATTCGAGCCTGATGCGTTGGCTGAAGCCGATCTGTGCTCTCCGTCCGTTCATGTGTCCCTCCGCTCGATCTGAATCAGAGGGACGATGAGCTCTTCAAGAGAAGCGCCGCCATGTCCGACAAGGCTTTCGGTCTTGCCGACAAACGCGGCGCGATGCGGAGCAAGCAGGGGCAGATAGTCCTCCGGCAGCCCGATAGGCAACCATTCCAAAGCGTCTGGGAATCGCTCCCTAACCTGACCGCGCAGTGAGGAATCGGGATAGATTCGAGCGCGCTCCCCGCGCAGGTCCGCCACGGCACCTTCAGCGGGTCGACCACAACCTGACGCCTCGATATTACCGTGATCCGACGACAGGTAGACACGAAATCCATTTTCCAGAAGCAGATCGAACAATTGCGCCAAGAACGGTCCTGCCGCCCACTGGCGGATCTGGTTGTGCATGCCCGCTGCGCCAAGTTCCATGCCGTGCATGATCTTGTCCACTTTGTCGATAACCAGACCGACCACGCGCACCCTGGGCCGGGCAACAATCTCCTCCACGCTTTCCAAGGCGCCGCTGCCCAGCCCCTTGGCATATGCGACCTCCTGCTGTGTGAGTCCCTGGTCCACCCAGAATTGCGACCACAGCGCCGGCTCTTTGTCGGTGGTGTAAATGCTGTTCGGAAAATAGATCGGCGGCTTTCCCGCAAATGCCGCCTGGCGTGAAACAGAGGTGATGGTCGGTATCCAGGCGAACACCGCGTTCTCACGGAAGCGGTAATTGGCTCTTTGCTTAGCGATTTCCCCGCGGATGATGATCCACTGATCCAGCGCAAGACCGTCCACCAGGACGAACGCAGCCTTGTGGTGCTTGGCGTCGTTGACATGGCGGGAGAGGAAACGGGGAATATGGTGGAGCATGACCGGAGGAGCCGGGGGCAGATTGACCAATCCTGCGTAGCGTTTGGTCAGCCACGACACGAGTGCGGCATCGATCTGAGCTTGCAGCGCCTCTATCTTCTGCCGCGCCGGTTCCGGTAGCACTGCATCCGAATCCAGAGCCAGAGCCATCAGCTCCGCCCAGGTTTTGGCAAAGTGGAACCAGTCGTCGTGTCGTGTGTCCTCGTTGGGAATATCCGCCGCCAAGGTATCGAGGAGCCCCTCGACGCGCCTCGTCCGATCCGCCTGCTCGTCGGTGCGGATGCCGATGGCGAGCCAGGTCTTGGAGAGCGACTCGGCTTTTTCATGAGGAACCGCTTCAAGCAGCCCTTCGACAAACAGGTTGTCGATGTAGACACGGATGTCGTCATGGTCGAAGGGCAAGTCCGAAGGACCGGAATACTCAAACCCGTAGGGTTTCTCATTCTCGCGAACGCCGGTAGCGTCCTGGGTTGCCGAACGATTTAAGAAGATGGGCCAGCGTTCCTGGAGAAAGGCGAAAAAGGCTTCTCGATCCGGGATGATCGTTTCGAGGGGCCATTGGTCAAAACCGCTCTGTTGGCGCAGCACCTGAACAAATCGCTCATCAAGCAAACCGGGGATGCGTTGCTCCCGATAGTGACGGCGAAGCAGTGCCCGCAGTAGATCGGACGGTTTGCAGATGAGTTCAGGGGCGATCTCAAATACATGGCGCAGAACGAATTCCTTTGTAGGATTGTCGCCCAGCACACCGGGAGCGTGCCGCTTCTGGGCTTCGTAGAGCGCATCCAGATCGCCACGGTCCAGGGCGGTCACGATGGGATAACTCAGGTTGGGAAAAATCTCCCCGAGGTTGAATGACAAGCGGCGGCCGGCCTGGAGCAGATCGTATGGCAGGCAGTTAAGGTCGCTTGCCGCGGAGCGCAGTACGACCACCAAATCCGTCTGCTCACCCTGGTCCCAGCGGGAGCGAAACTTGGATTCGTAGGCATAGCGAAAGGCGACATGATCCTCAAATGGAATCAATTCAAAACCACGCTCGCGTATGCCTGCCAGAACGCCTTCTTCCAGAAGCAGGCCGTCCGGATCGGCAGCCAGGGTGAGCCGGGCGACATTGGGAGTGAACTCCCGAAGGATTTGGCTTCGCCAGGATCCTTCGGAGTGCGGCGTGCGTGGTGCGTGGTGCGTCATGAGGCATCTCCTTTTTCAAGAGACTTTCTCAAACCACCAATTAAGTTGCCTACATCACGACAGAGTGCATAAGTGCTTGTAAATTCTTGACCCGATATGTAACTGAGGCTTTTGGCAATATGCAATTGGCTTCGTACTTCTGCAACAGATCCCCGTGCAATTGATAAGAATTGGCGAAATTCTGGTCTGCTGTATCGTTCAAATCCTTCTGCGATATTTGACATTACTGAAACAGCAGCTCGCTGTATCTGGTCTTTGAGCCCAAAGTCCCGAGAAATTTTTTCTTTTGACGTAAGTTGATAGATTTTTATGGCAAGGGCATGCGCTTTCTGCCACGCAACCAAATCCTCGAATTTTTCAACTTTCGCACTACGCACCTCGCACCTCGCACTTTTCCGGTTCCACCCGGACGACAAAAGAGGCGCCATTTCCGGGTAAACCTGGGCCTTACGTTCGAGTTCCTCGTGCCATGAGCGTTCTCCCTGCCGAAGCAGGTTCAGCACACGAAGAATGAGCCCGGCTTCGATGGTTTTTCCGAGTCCGACCTCGTCGGCCAGCAGGTAACGAACCCGGGCTTCCGCCCTATGATCTTCAGGTAATTGAGCACCTGGCCTATTTCATGGTCCGTAATCTTCTCAATCACCTTAGTTTCTACGACGACCTTATCGAAGACGATCAAGTCCGGCACGTACTCGCCCACTTTGACGCCTTTATAGACCACATCGAATCGGGGCTGTTGCTGGTATGAAATTCCTTGACGCTGAAATTCGACAGCCCAAGCATTCTCATAGGGTTTTTCCAACAACCCGTGCCCGAGCGTATTCAGCACTTCCATCGCACAGCCGATGATTCGTTACGTCTCATCTTCATGAACCAATCTGTGTGTATCCGTGTTCATCCGTGGTTCACTCCTCCCCCGAGCGGGTGAGTGCCTGGTCGTACCACATGAGGAGCTTGGGGTCTTCCTGGAGAATTTTCTCGGGTATCTTGCGGGCCACGGTGATGATCGTGGCGTAGTCGCGTTCTTGCCATGCCTTCTTGAATCCGGCCCGGACAGCCTCCAGGCGGAACACCTTCAGGCGTTTCTGTTTGGATTCACGGTATTCCTCGAACTCACGCATCAGGGCCCGCTCGCGCAGCTTCTCCAGGTCGCCGGCCTTGTTCGGGTCGGGCACATACCAGCGGTCCTTGGCCTTGGCCTTGAGCGCCGGACCGTCCTTTTCCAGATTACGCAGTTCTTTAAAGTTCGAGGAGAGGTAGCTGTGAATCTGGCTGGGCACGTCGCCCTTGCTGTCGTAGCGCAGGAAATTCTGCTCAAGCAACACATCAAGCTCAAGCATCTTTTCGTTCTTCTGCCAGCCACCGATCTCCTGCATGAATTGCGGTTTCAGGTCGCCTGCCGTTTGCGGCTTCTTTGTGATTTGTTGTTTGAGCCACTGGATGGCAGAAGCCTCATCGGAAACAAAGAGCTGAAGCTGGAAGACTTCCTTGACCGTCATCCGTTTTTTGTCATACTCGGCCGCCTGATCCGGCAGAAAATACATACCGTCGCGCGTAGGGAACCGCTGTTCGAGGCCAGCATAAAACTCAGCGGCGGATAAGAGAACCGTCACCCCACGTTGGACGTGGAAGGCCACCATACGGTCGAAGAGCAGGTAGTGTTGACGCTCGGCAATCATCTCTGCCTGACTGTTCTTGGAGACAAATACTGGGAGCTGTTTCAAGTGGGTGCGGACAAAATCCCAGACGCCTTCTTCAGTCCCGGCAGCGAGCTTGAAACGACCCTCAAGCCCCCCATTGGGCTTGTACGCGGAGATAATGAGGTCCTGTTTGACAGCACCTGCAGATGTGACTTGCTTAAAACTACCTTTCCCTTTATCCAGCGTGCGGACATCTGCAATGACAAATCCCGCATTCTGCAAGGCTTCCTGAATGGCATTCCAAACGCTGTTCTTTGAGTTGTGAAATTCTATTGTAATCCATCTTCCAGATTTTAATACACGGTATCCTTCTTGAAAAGACCGGGACATCAGCTCCTGATATGCAAATAGGTCTTTTTGCTGGGTCTTGTTTATGATGGCTTCGCTGGCTATTCCTGTATATACCTTTAGCCATGCTTCCCATATGCAGTTCAGTTCGGAGTACATAAGGTTGTCTCCAAATGGAGGATCAACAAATATGTAATCAACCGTGTTGTTTGGGAGATCCTTGAGGTTGGTGGCAGAGCCTGTGCTTACAAGGCACCCGTTTGCTCTTGAACCACACTCAACCAAAGCACTCTTTATTCTCAAATCAAATCGTTCGAATACATTGGTCTCAATTGAGAGCGATGGCACGTACCATGTACCTCTAAGGCTGGTTATCTGCCCCCCTTTTTTGCCAAAGTAATTCGACATATGAAGACGATTCTCACGACCACACCATGGCAGAGTAGAGGTGAACCAGAACAGTAGAGCACGATGGCTCTCAGCAAGCCCCCTTAAAGCCGAAAGCGCCAGTAGATTGCGTTTTGTGTAGAAATGATGAACATGTGTTATGCCAGCAGTATCATTTCTACGGCTTTCATCGCCTTTGGGCATACGCGTTATTGGAAACCACTGGTCGAACGGAATCTTATCGACTTTCGATAGCGTTTCAGCGTCTGCTTCATCCGGTTCCTTTTCGAACCGTTTTCGGTTGAATGTATAGTTTATGAGGACAGGCTCTTGTTTCGCGACGCTCAGCGTTTGTTTTAACGCTGAGTCATAGACTGTAGTCATTGCCTTATTCATTCCGCGCTTCTTAAGCAACACATGACAGCTTGGACATTTAAAGTCATCAACCACGCGCTTTTTCTGGAAGTCGACGGCCGTTTTCCAGAAATTGATATCTGAGCCACATTCAGGACACAGAAACACATCTGACCAAACAACGAAGTTGATGGTTCCTTTTTGGTTGTTGCGTCCGTGAATCTGGTGAATTCGTTTCTTCGGATCGCGTTCACCAGCAGGCCAGCCACAATGCTGAG
The DNA here is from genome assembly GCA_016722945.1 of Desulfofustis sp. PB-SRB1. Taxonomy (GTDB): domain Bacteria; phylum Desulfobacterota; class Desulfobulbia; order Desulfobulbales; family Desulfocapsaceae; genus PB-SRB1. Next base: position 381,870 of record JAEQMT010000038.1, read on the forward strand.
TCTCATACATCCAGTCGTATTGTGACCTAATGGTGTTGAGAGCTTGTTTTGCCTCTGGGGCTATCCAGTTCAGAGAAAACGGAGAAGTGAAGGCACCAGCAACATGTGTTGCGATTGAGCTAAGGTCATTGAGAATGCATTTTCTCTCACCACCTTCACACCGTTGAGCAGCAACTCCGGTCATGCCAGTGCCGGAGAAAAAATCCAATACAAGGTCGCCTGGATTGGTGAAGTGAGATATATACCGTCTAATGGCTAAATACGATACTTTCGTGTGGTAAGCATGAGCGTTGTAAATTGGATCATTCTTGCCCTCACTCACATCCGCCGCGAATGGCTCCCGGCTATAAGGAATGGTCGAGTCATACGGTTTCCCATAGTGCGTAATGAAATCCTCAATGAACGGATTTGGGCAAGCCGTATAATACGGAGGATCAGACAAAGCCAGGATGTCCTCGTCCTCGCCAATGGGAAAACCCTCAATCTTGCGGAACTCCGGGTCCTTGAGCTTCTCGCGCAGCCTCTCCAGGAAATACTCGCGGCGCTTTTCGTCGTTTTCGAAGGTCATGCCTAAACAGGTCACGGGTCCCGAGTCATGGGTCACGAGTCGGTCGGTTTCAAACATTTTCTGCTGGCGAGGTGGCCGAATGTTTTTATTCATATTCGCTCCGCTCAGGTCTCAAGTTCAGTATCACGGGTCTCAGGTTGGCTTGACTCGTGACCCGCGACCCGCTTGACTCGCGACCAACTTAGTCACTTGTCCACTGACCAAGTTCGCACATGGGCATGGACGACTTGTGCAGTAACTTGGTCACTCGCTGCCGCTTGCGATCCCCTTCAGCACCTTCCGCCCCTTCTCTGTCAGCCTGTATTTTTGCTTGCTGCTTCGAGGTTTATCCGGGATGGTCATTTCGATGAACCCTGCCTGGAGTGCAGGTAACAAATAAGACTTGCGGAAGTGTTCATCGTCCCTCAGCTTTAGAGCGGATTGCAGGCTTTGCCTTGTCATTTCCCCTGAAATAAACGTTAAAATCCGAACTTCCGGGGTAACTTCCGGGGTGACTTCCGGGGTGACTTCACCCGTGACTTCCCCCGTGACTTGGGGTGTAATTTCGGGGGCGCCTGATTCTTCACCTGTTGTGCTGAACTCCGGCACCTTAACGATGATTCGGAAAATATCCCCTTCAATCAATTGGGGATCCGCACCGCCATACGCCTTTCCATACCGCATCATCTTGCGCATACCTGAACCGAGCTCGTCGGCGCGGCCTATCTGACGGAAGAAAGCTGCGATGACCGGATTTTTGGGGAATGGCGTGAATGTTTCCAGGTTCAAAACGCCAAAGCCGTGAGGTTTGTTGCTGTTTTCAGCCCGAACCTGACCACGCTCAATGATCAACTTGGCGGGGAAGGCGTTGGTGTATTCCCGATGGATCAGGATGTTTGAAGCGACTTCGCGGAAGATGGCATCGCGGATGCTGATACTGGTCGTACCTTCGAGATAGAAAGGGTCGGACAGATGCTTGGCAACGAAAGCCATAATGCGGTCGTAGCTCTCGACCAGATTGACGTCCACGAAATCCCGGTCGTCATAACGGTCCAGGTTGACCTTGCGCAAAATCAGGTCGGTGCGGTGGTGCGGCACCGCTGACAACAACGGAGACCGTTTTCCGAGCAGCAACAAGCCGGCAAGAGTCACGCCGCTCTTGCCGGTTTCCGGGTCTGTCTGATAGATCTGCGCGCTCTTGAGAAGCTCCATATCGTCCATGTTTCGCCATGGGTAATCCTCCCGACGCAAAACCGCGATCTTGCGGCACTGCCCAATCAACTTCCGCTCCAGTTCGTCAAGCCCGGCATACGGGTAAATCTTGTTCTCTGAATAAGTGGTATGTTTGCGCTGGTAAAGGTCGGCTACCTGCCGGGTGTGATCGGTTATGTCAAAGTCGCCGTCTTCATTGCGGTCAAATATGCGGCCGTTGCACCTGTGTACCTGCGAACTCTCCGGCACATAGATGCGAAGCATCAATCTTCCTTCGACCGCCACTTCGTTTACCGATAGATAAGCAGGCGGATGGATTTTTTTGGGATTGTTGATGGCGGTAACAAAATCTTTTTTTATTTGTGCAACGGCGCTCTGTTCAATTCCCTGAACAATCCCGGAGTCCGAAACCCCCAACAAAATAGTGCCGCCATACCGATTCAGGAAAGCGCACACCGTCTGGTAAACATCCCGATTGAGCTGGTTGCGGCAGGCCTTGAATTCGAGATCGATGCCTTCACCCTTGCGGATCAATTCGATCAACTGCTTTTCATTCGCGTTCATTGGTTGCGCCTATTCCAATACAATCCTTACCTTGCCGGGCTCCTTGCCTTTGGTGAGCTTGTCCAGGTACTCCTCGAATCGTTTCTTCATCTCAGCCGGTGTTGCCGGTGAACCACCCGACAGTAGCGCCGCACGCAGGTCCGCGGTCTTGACCGGTACCTTTTGAAGCCCGGAAAGCACCTCGCTCAGGGCATGGATAAAATCCTGGCCCAGGTCATCGGGTAACTCCCGCTTCTTGATAAAGCCGTTCACCAGCTTCTTGGGTTCGGGTTTGAGCAGGTCCAGGTTGCCCCTGGTGGTCGGGTCTTCCAGGTTGGTTAGCAGCGTCTGGGTCCAGTTGGCAACCAGCTTGTCCAACTCGTCGTCCAAACCATCCAGCACTGTTCCGGCGGGTGCGGTGGGCGGCTCTGCTCCCGGCTTGTAATTGCAGTGCGGGCATACCGGTGATGCGTCCAGCTCCTGCTCGGTGAGGGCAAAGCAACTCTTCAATCCGGCCAGGCGGTTTTGAAAGTCGCTCAGGTGCTGGCGCGGCATCAATTCGATGGTGGAGAGCTTCTGCAGCACCTTGAGGCGCTCATCACCCATGAGTCGGGTCTTACGCTTGTCCTCGTTTACACCCAATCGCGCCTTGGTGTGCATTCCCAGGTAGGTCTGCACATAGGCCCTCTTCAAATCAGTTAGTTCCCTTCGGATTTGAGTGCGTAGTGCGTGGTGCGTGGTGCGATCCGAACCGACTATCTTATTAACCACATCGCACTTCGCACTCCGCACTTTCGCACTCCACGGGTGTTCGGCGGACAGAACCGCCTCTGCGGTGGATAGGAATGAGGCAGTGGAACCGAGATCGGCTACCATCTCCTGAAGGGATTCGATCTCGGCCAGGGAGTTGAGCCCGTCCCGATGGGCGGTCACCTCCAGGGCGTCATGGCGGAAGTTCTTGAGCTTTCCAGGTGAGCTGTAGGCTTGAAGCGATTCCAGGAAGCACTTGGTCTCATTGAGCCGGGTACGGAGTTTCTGGGCTTCTTCCTCAGCCAGGAGATTCCGGCTCCAGAAAAGCAGGCCGCTTTGCAGGCTCTGCTGCAGGACGACCAGCTTTTCCACTGATTCGGAAATGGCTTTCTGGAGCTGCTGAACCGGTTCTTCCTTGCTCTGGGTAACCAGTTGGGCCATGCCGGGGGTGAGACCGAGCAGTTCAAACAGGGATTTGAGCGCCGGAAGGTTCCAGTCCTTGGGCCGCTCGATGTGCTTGAACTGTGTGAGTTCATCCACGCCGGTTCCCGCCAGCTGCGGCAAGCCCGTGGCATCGAATTTTTTGCCGACAATGGCGAGTACCAGATCACCCGAGTAGACTAGGACGGCCAGGACGACCGCGACCCATTCGGGCTCCAGCCGCTGCCGGTCCTTGTCCATGTACTCCACGCCCTTGTCGTCCTGGATCAGCTCGGAGCGGTTGACCACCTGGCCGTGGCCTTTCTTCTTGAGCAGGCTGAGGATGTGATTTGCGTGTTTTGATTTGTAGGGGTCGAGCCGCTCGCCGTCGAGCAGATCCAGGGCATCGAGCACCGCCGTGGCCTGCTTGGTGCGATTCTGGCCGGCGATGGCGCGCAGGGCATCCTGCGCGGCCTGGTTTCGGTTGGTCCCGGTGATGAGCACCGAGAAGAAGGGATATTCGGGCGCTTGATCCTGGAAGTGGGCGCCCAGACAGATGCCGGAGATCGTATTCACCAGGTCGCGGAAATTGATGCGCTCATGGGAGCCGATACCGGACAGCTCCCGGATCGATTTACCCTTGGCCCATTCAGTGAGCGACTTGGCGCGCCCCTGATAGGTGACCTCAAAGGCGTCGGTCATGTGTTTTTGCAGCCACTGCACCAATTCTCGCAGAAAATGGGATGATTTGGACTCGTAAGTGGACTTGGCGAGCCCCGATGAGGTGGAAGCCAGGTCAAGGGCCGCAGCATAATTCCTGAGCGCGGTGCGAAACTCATCGTCCGTGTTGATTAACCGCAGGAACAGCTCGTCGGCGTTCTTCTCATCCTTGAAGTGCGGTGGATCGAAGGGCTGGATGAAGTAGAGGTAAAAGTCTCGCGGCGGCACGGCGGTGGATCGTTCGTTGGGCGCGCCGAAAAAAAGATATCCCTGACGCGCGGCCTTGCGCTCCAGCCATTCCAACTCGTGCTGCCAGATCTTATAGCCGGTCACATAGGTCTGGTCCGTGCACTCCATGACTCGCTTCAGGGCCTCGTAGTAGTAACGGTTCAGATGCGAGGAGCCGAGGCTCTCGGCCCGCTTTTCAATCAGGGCGTCGAAGTCGTCAGTCTTCTTCAGGTCCAGATAGAACTGGCGATTGTCCGGGTTCCATGAAATGAACTGCCCGCTGACCGTCTTGTGGATTTCCCGCAGGACCGTCTCCACCTGGGAAAGCAGGTCGTCGGCCGGATCGCCGCCGAGTTCCTCAATGCCCGGTTGATAGAGACAGAGCCCGTCACGCAGCTCCGCGGCAGTTGCACCGAGGGTGGCGTAAATGTCGCCGGTGGTGAGCCGGTGAACCGACAAAGCATGGATGAGCCGCAATGCCATGGGCTTGTATGCCGGGCGCGTAAAGGCCTGCTGGATGCGGGATTCCAACACCTGGCTGCAGTCGATCACCGCCTTGATATCCGGAACGGCACGAAACGAGGGGTTCTCTCTGAGGTTAGCCCAATAAGTGTCATAGGCAATAAGCCCCGGCCGGTCGTCCGGCATGTCCTGGTCGAGAATCTTTTTCATGGCCCGCGAGAGCGTCTTCAGCACTTCGCGCTTCTCTACGGCGGTCACCCGTTCAAAGGTGTCGATATAATCGGGATGCACCGGGAAGAGGCGGACGAACTCGTCCATCCTCTCGTTCATGTGGCCGTAGAATGTGCCGAAGGGCGTCAGGTACTCGCGAATCTTGGCCTGTTGCTCGCCGGTCTTTTTGAGCAGCCGCTCTGCCACCACGAATTTGATGTCCTTGCGGGCGATAAGTACCTGCTCGAAGCGGTCCTTCACCCGGCGGATGCTGTCGGCCACAAAGGAAAAGCGCGGGCTGTCGAAGATCGCTTCCTGAACGCCGGCCATGAAACGGAAACGCAAATCCTTGCACACCTCGCCGATTTCACGGAGGAAATTCAGATCCAGGATGAGTTCCTGGTCTTTACGGGTGCGCAGATAATCAAGCAGCTCGTCCACCACGAGGAGCAGCCCGTGGTCTGGAAACTCCTGATGAAACGCGGTCATCATCTCTTCAAAGGAGCGCTTGTTATTGGAGACCTGATCCGCGGAGGGAAAGCTGTAACTCACGCCCATGTCCGCGAGATGCTCCTCCAGCTCGGCCAGAAGGATGTCCCGCAATGACATGGTGGTGGCTCCGATTTCGGTGCGCACCACTTTGAACCGGCCGCCGATTTTCCCGGCGCCATCCGCTACGTCTGAATTGCTTAGACTGGAGGATAGATCTGGATTTTCCGCAAGCCCGGAGATCATCGACATCAGATGGGACTTACCGGTGCCGTAGTTGCCGACCACCAAGAGGCCTTTATTGTCGGTGGGCTGCTCGAACTGCAGCTGGGAAAATACCAGGCCCACCAGCTTTTCCGCCATCTCCTCTGAGATGACATAGGTCTCGACAAGCTGCCGGGCCGCGGTCGCTTCGTCGGCGTCCCTGAGCTGAACCACGGACTCGATGGATTCAAACTGGATCAAGTCTCCGTATTTCATAGCAAATGCTTCCCTACAATGGAATTAGTCGTTTTCATGTCGTCACCGCCGGGCTTGCCACCAGAAAATCGCGCATCGGATAGCGCCTGTACTCCGGGTGGTCCGGAGCGGCATAGGTCAAAGAATCTTCAACAATGGAGCCGTTCCATGCGGCCACCACGGTCTTGTTGCGAGAGAGTCCCTGGAGCAGGCGAAGCGGGTCTTGCTTCAGACCAACATCGAAGATGACTTCAATGTTGTCGAGCAGGATCATCTCACCACCGCCATTGCCGATGATCTCCCGGAGAAGACGAGGCAGCTGCAGGGCATGCTGGCGCTCCGTCAATTCCAGCATCTGACGGGAAAGCTCGAGGTTGATGTTGACCAGGGGCGCACCGGTACGATCCCGTACATCGCGAAGCGCAGTGGTCTTGCCTGCGCCCGCCGGTGCGACGACCAACAGCAGCCGGTGATAGAGTTCAGCGGCTTGCTTGACCTTCCGTATGATCTGGTCTGCAAGTGGTTCCGCCATCACTTTTCTCCCTCGGGTTTCGGTTCTTCCGCCCGCGTCTCGTCCAACCACCGGTCAATGGCTTCCTTTCGAAAACGCCAATGACGCCCGACCTTTTGGGAAGGAATCCTGCCTTCCCGCACAAGTTTGTAGAGCGTTGACCTTGGGATTTTCAGATATGCGGACAGCTCTTCGATGGTCAGGACATCGCCCGGTTTTTCATCCATCGGCCACACCTCTCTAGCCAAAAAATGGTTTAGGTATAGAACAAGTTATATTTGCGATGTATTATTCAGTTATTGTCAGTTATTATCAAACGTTTTTTGCGGGATCGGCAGAAACTCTATTGGGACCAACAACCGGACGCGAGCAGCCGATGTTCGATGCGAAGGGCCTGCAAATAATCCACGATCCCCAATCAGAAGTCAGTAATCCGCAATTATCGCTTTCCCCTCTTTTCCTGGACGATGGAATCAAGAGGCTATCTCGAGAACTCCTTGCCTGAGCACAATCATGCTCATACAGGGAACAGATATCTCCCGCCAACCGCTCTCTTCGGCTTTTCCGGCAGCGCATGCAGCCCTGGTCGAGGATTGAGACGACTTCGGCGGTCACCGTCACAATCGTGTCGGAGATGTTTGCTTCGACCTGCCTCCGTTCCTGCTTCGCGGAAGACCGCTGGAAAGACCCCCTCTCACGGCCCGCATCCACTTTCTGGTGATCAACTTGCCGCCGAACCTCCCGGTCCGGCTTCCGGCTGACACCTACAGGAGAATCGCGTTTGGTGTCGGCGCAGGGGCTGTGGGAAACCTGCCTGTTACATAGCCGAATTCAAAAAACGGAGAATGGGAGAATCAAGAAAGGACATTTGTGAAAATCGAGGCTGACATCCCACGGTTGCGTCGCAACACCAGACGGAGATCGTCAAAATGGCTAATCGGGGGAATGTTGCCGGCGGCATAAGTCGCCGAATACAGGGCAAAAACGACAAAACCCCGTGGGGATCAACCCACAGGGTTTTGTGCTACACAAGAACCGCTGAAATCAGCGGATTGGATTCTGGCTCCCCGGGACGGACTCGAACCGCCGACAGGGTGGTTAACAGCCACCTGCTCTACCAACTGAGCTACCGAGGAATCGTGGGTACATATGCGGCCCGTGACCAGCCATGGGATACGGTTGTACCTGCCGCATTTGTAACCGGGCACTATAAAGTTATCCTCTTGGCTCTGTCAATTATTTTCTTACCGTTGCCGGCCCCCTCACCAGCCGGCAGCAGGTCGTAGTGATCTGGTGTAGGCAGCCACGGAGCAAAAAGCACGATTATAAATCCTTTGCTGTCCATTATTTCTCCGGCGGAAACCGGGCCAGGATGTCACCAACCGCGATGGTGAGATTTTTTCTCTGGGTCTGTTCATCGACATTTTCCCGCAGTTCACCTCTGCCGGCACCGCGCCATAGGATTGAGTTGTCGCGTGGATCGAGAAAATCGAAGATGATGGTGCCCTGTTCATATTCCTGCTCGGCAATAACCCCTTGCTGCCGGTTCCAGTATGGATCACGATAGAGGGTGCCGTAGCCGTAGGTTGAGTAAAAATGGTTGATATTCTGGGTTCTTACTTTGCGATCAATGGCCCCGAACCATGCTACCAGAAAATCGGCCTGATCACGCCCTGTCTTGCTATAGCCTTTTGCCAGTAGATCCTGCTCCAGAGCGGCACGTACCGTGGTGCGAACAAATTCGTTGTTTACCCGCAGATCCTCGCTGGGATGGTCTTCGTCGCTGAACCAGGCGAAGGTCTTGAGACGGTCAAAATCCTCGTCCGGGTCGAACTGGCTTGCGGTCTGGATGGATGGTGTGGCGCAGCCGGCTAGTAGAATCAACAGGCCGAGCAGTGCAATAATGGGTTTCATCTGTTCCTCCTTTGTGTGATTGCATCGTCAAGAGTCTGCCCTTCGGCTCACGGGATCTGTATTATCTTCCGGGTGCACTACGTCTCTGCCTGCCCAGCCGCGATCCGGTTGCATATGGCGGCGGCCTCCACTATCTGTTCATCGCTCTGATAAAAATGAGGCGCCAGCCGCAGGTAGCCGCCACGCTCGCTGATAACGACCCCGGCGGCGCCAAGGTTTCTGACCATCTCTTTGCTCTCACCCGTGGTTGTCATGGAAACAATGCCGGAGCGGTGCGTATCATCAAACCGCTGCACCGCAAACAATGACGGATCAAGGTGGTTAAGAAACAGATCCTGTAGACGAAACACCTCGTCTCTTATATCTTCCATTGCGTAGCGGGTAAAGAGATCCTCGACAATGCTCACCAGGGCAGCGATATGGTCCCACGGCATGGTGGAATATTCAAACATCCGTCCATCGGTGAACGGCTGCCAGTTCAGATCGAGATAGTCAGTCTGCTGCCGCATCATGGAGGGGCCGCCCAGCGGCGGGCTCAGCTTGTCCCGCAGGGCCTGACTGGTGTACAGCACTCCTGAACCTTTCGGTCCCAGCAACCATTTCCAGCCGGAAGCGGCCACCGCACTGATCCCCATTTCTTCGGGATAGACGGGCAGACAGCCAAGGCTCTGGGCACAGTCGATGATCAGATCGATATCGCGCTCTTTGCAAAAGGCGCCCAGCGCAGCTAAATCGGCCGCAAACCCGCTGGCAAACTGGACATGGCTTAGCGCCACCACCCTGGTGCGCTCGGTGCACAACCGGGCAAGGTCATCCATATCCCAGCCGCTTGGTTTTTCGCCTGGAGCAAAACCGGGCGCCCGCGCTGTATCGGGCAGCAGATCGAGGATTACGCCGCGCTTGTGCTGCAGCAGCCAGGGATAGTGGTTGCTTGGATATTCATGCCGGTAGCTGATGATTCGATCACCCGGGGCAAACGGATACCCCCAGGCGATCTGGTTCATGGCCTCGGCAGTGGTATGGGTGTAAGAGATATTGCCTGCCTCTGTTTTCAGAAGCGTACCGAACCCCCGACGATACCGGGGCAACAGGGCGGCAAAAGAATCAAGAGCGGTCAATCCCAGATGAGCCATCTTCTCGTTGAATTCATGCATGGCATGGGCGGCATCACGATAGAGCGGCGATACCGCACAGTGGCTGAGAAAGTATGAGGATCGCGTGGACGGGAACAGTTCGGTATCTTTATTGAACATGGGTGCCTTGAGAGTTTTTTCACTTTGAGTTGGGTTGCTTGACAACCATAATAACGGTGAGGTTCAGGCGCGAGCCCGGTCAGTGATAAATGAGGCTATCACCTGGCACGGCCGGGCCGAGTCTGGGCCGTATATAATGGAGTGCCTTGTCCCGCCGGCCATGAAAAATTCCTTATCCGGTGAACCGATACGGGCAAAGACCTGACGTGCACCGTTCGGGTCGATAACCTGATCATTCTCTGTACCCATCACCAATACCGGGATGTCCACCTTTGGCTGAGAGCTTTTGCCGGCCGCCAGCAGTTGTTCTACCTGAGTGACGCCGGCCACCGGGTTTTGATAAAAATTGATGGTGGGGTTTTCCGGTTCAAACTCGACGAACTCGTAGTTCCGGGAGTTTTTCCGCCACCGAACCAGGATCTGATGCCAACGCGGCTGAGGCGGCATGAACCGCGGCGAGTAGTGAGCAAGCTCGGCGGGCGGACAAATTGCCACCACCCCCGCCACCGGCCGGGATAAGGCGGCGGCAACCTCCAGCGCCAGCACCCCGGAGGCGGAAAAACCCACCAGGAAGAGCTGCCGACACACCATAGTGAGCAGCACAATGCCGCGTTCCACCGCTTCGCGCCACTGGCGCCAGGTGGTGGCCGCCAGCGCATGGGGCGAGACGCCATGGCCGGGCAGCCGGATGCAGTAGCTCCATATCCCGGCCTTGCTCAGGATGCGGGCACAATCAACCATCTCTTCCGGGGTGGCGAGATAGCTGTGGATAAGCAGGACCCCCACCCGGCGTGGTCCACCGAAACGTAGCCGCGGTCTTGCCGCCCGCGGAGAAATTGCCGGCTTCGTTTCATACGCCGCCCGCTCCTGGTGCAGCAGTTTCAGCTCGCAAAGGTAGAGATAGCGGGCAATCAGCAGGCGCAGCAACCACGACGGGGTGCGGGCGATACGACGCAGGCATCCGCGCAGGGAATGAAGCGGCTCGATCTCGTTGGCCATCACCAGGGCGGGATTGCGACTCCGCATTTCATGATAGGATAAATCCGGCTGCCATAAGGATGGCTCCTTGTGAATAACCCCATCGGTTTCGGTGATGCAGCCGCTGTCCAGAACCGTTTGAAAAAATCGACTTCCCTTGCCGTACCGGTCATCGGTGAGCAGGTGAATCTGACTTTTGTGCAGATTGTGATGCAGGTTTTTCACCACCCCGTCATTGCCGCGCACCTGCTCCGCCGCCCAGAATACCCGTAACGCCAGATCGTAACGGGTGAGATGGTGGGAACGACTGTTTTTGAGAAAGGTGGCAAAGAGATGATCGTGATTGAGTGTGGTCATGGCGTAGATTCTTGCCATGCAGGTGTGCATGATATCTTTTGCCTTGGCCTGCAGCACCTTCCGCACCGGCGGATCTTCGTCAAATGCGGGGGCAAATGGGGCGGCCAGCACGGACTGCAGGATGGGGTGATCCAACTGGTTGGCCATATCGATGGGCTTGCCTATATCGATATCGATATCGACTCCGGAAAGCAGCATGGTGCCCTCGGTCATCAATTCCTCCCGCATCCGCTCTGACGGCTCCTTCACATATCGTGAGACAAGCGCGGAAAGCGCGTTGTCACGTGTGCGAATGGGATAGTAGGTGAGGTTGAGCGGCACGATTTTAACGCTTTCCGAACTCAGCGTTTCATCGCTTTGCAGGTGTTGAGCCACCGGTAGCGGCGCCTCCAGGTTACCTTCACGGCGCCCGGCAAAGCGACGCAATATCTCGGCGCGCAGGGCGAGTACGGCGGCGCCGGTATGGGGAGCACGGGCGTCGGCGCCGCTGCCGACAACAAATTGTTTGCCGTCGACCAGTTTTTTATCCTTGACCATGCGGCCTTCGGGAAAGATGATCCAGTGCGCCTGATCGCTGAGCAGGGTATTGATGATGAGCTGGTCGCGTTGCGGATCCCTGGTGGAGACTACTCCCATCATCTCGAAATAACTCTTCAAACCACCCACGAACAGGTCTGCCGCGGCCAGCGACCAGATCTGCTTTTTGGTCAATTGATAGAGGTAATAGGGCAGCAGCAGGGTCTCCAGCCGGGTGAAGTGATTGGCCGCAAAAATGATGGGCCCGGACGGAATCTCCTGGGTGTTATGAAATTGCGCCTTCGCCTTGATCAGGCGCGAAACGGCGGAGATGGCAAGCTCGGTGGTGAGATACGCGATGCGATTCATGGGCACTATCTAACCGAAGATCAACCTCACTAAAGGGGTACGTTATGCATACCATACCGGCCGCCATCCCGCATCCGTTTGTCTGGTTGTGTGGGAAAGGCCCCTTTTGGATCATGGAGGAATTGATTCAGCACCCATAGGTTAATACAATTACTGCATTCCCGCTGAAACCTGCCCTTAGATAGGGTAATCGAGGGCGGGCATGATATCAGCAGGCAATTTTGAGTTTTTTTATGCCTGCATCAATCGAAATGAACTCGTAAAAACCTTGAATTTGCTTGCTAACGTCATTCCCGTGAAAGCGGGAATCCAGTAATTTCAGATGATTATAGATTACGGTTCAACTCCACAATGACCGTAATTGGGGTTTTTACCAAGCCATCAGTCAAGGTTCTTGCAAATGTTCGTGACTGTAGAGACACTTATTGGCTACAATGAGCACTCCTTGAAACTAGTTGCCACCGATCATGGTTTTTCCTCGCCGTCCCCGCACCCCAGCCATGTATGGCTATCTGCTCAGCATCGTTCTGGTGCCGCTGTATGTGTCGATGTTTCCGGTCTGGAAGCTGCTCAGCGTTCATCTCAGCGACGCCATGCTTACCCTGCTGCCCATCGGCGTCAGCGTAATCGGGCTGGCCGGCGCACTCTGCTGGTATCAGACCCGGCGTCTGAAGATAAAGGATATGGGCAATTCGACCGTCATTACCGGCCTTGTGCTCTGTGTCTGCGCCCTGCTCCTGCCCGATCCTCACTATCCGGCAAAGCGCATCCACGTGGCGGAGTATATGCTGCTTTCACTGGTGGTAAACTGGGCCATGTCGCACCACTTGCAGGGCCGCTCCCTGTTGTTCAGCGGCGCCTACTTTGCCTCCCTGCTGGGCGTCCACGACGAAATGCTGCAGGGCATGGTCGATTCGCGAACATTTGGCCTGCGTGATATTGGCGTCAATGCGCTGGCGGCGGCAGGCGGTGCATTGATCTGGTATGGCCTGCGTCTGTTTCAGCGACCGGGCGTGCCGCATCTTCCACTATCGGGGATTACCCGATGGTATCTGCTCTGGCTGGGTATCGGTGTCGCCGCTCTGATATGGCCGCTCTTTTTTTACAAGTCATTGACCCTGCCCCTGTGGCCGGTCATGCCTCTGCTGGCCGCTCTGGTGCTGTACTTCCTGCTGCCCCGCCCGCACCATCACGGCGTTGGCGCGATAAGTTGGGCGGCATTGACACTTGCCCTCTATCCGCTGTTCAGCACTATGGCGCGGATTGTTTTTTATTGAGTTATATATTTTCGGATATAGGCATTAAAAAGTATAGGTACATCAAATATGACTATGAAACCTGCCATGAAGCTTGGTATTTCGGTGTTTGTCATCGTAGCCTCGTCGCTATTGTGGCTGCGCGGCTGGTCTGATTCGCTGGTGCGTTTTCCCGAGCGACGTGACGAGGCTATCTTTCGCCAGAATGTCGCCCACGAAAGCAGCCCTGACTACCAGGCCGAGCGTGTTTTGGCCGAGGCGTACTGGCGCCGCTACCCCGATGTGGCCGAGGATGGCTATTTTGGCAAAACCGGCCCCTACGGCAGCCTCGGCGCCCGCAAACATTTTACCCTGCACGGCAAGCGAGAGGGGAGAATCTGGGATGAGACCTCATCGCCAGAGCAGAATAAATGATTTCACCATGACTCCGGAGCAGATCATAGCAGCGTTGTGTAACGATTTTTCCGGGGTTGCAGCAAAACCAAGCTGGGGGGAAACGGCCCTGTTTTACAATCCTGGTGCGCTCCTTGCAAACGGCGTTTACTTCGTAACGCTCAAGGAAAAAGACGGCCCCTACGATAAGACATCGCACCTTGACCGTGCGCTGGTATTCCGACTTGCCATCGGCCTTACCCCACCCACCTATACTGAGCTGTTCGGCCCAAGACCGGCCCGCCCGCCGAAAGGAGGCGTTGTCGCCACCGGCCATGACTTCTCTCAACTGAATACATTGATGCCGCACCCGGTCTACGGATGGATGGGGTGGGCGCAAATTCTCAATCCCAGCCGGGCTCAATTTACCCATATCCTCCCGCTGATCAAGGAAGCGTATAATCTGGCCGCCTCTAAATTTAACAAAAGGGTCGGACATAGATGAGCACAAATGCAGGCTTTCTCAGCGCCATGCAAAAAGGTGACACCGTGGTGGTAAACGCTACAGGGCAGTGGACGCTTGCTAACGGAAGGACGCTTGCCAAGGCCATCGATACCTTTTCCTGTGAAAATGCGGCCCGCATTGAATTCAACTTTCAGGCAGTACAGATAATGGATACCGCCGGGGCGTTGCTTGCCAGGCAACTGATTGGACGGCTGGCTCACTCCACCCCCCATACGGTCATCACCAATCCTGCCATTGAACAGATTTTCAAAACCCTGGAACGGCATCAAAACCTGGATGTGGCACTTCCGCAAAAAAGTCCGTTCCTGATCGAAAAGCTCACCCATATCGGCAAGGCCACCGTCGATGCCATTGTTCTGGTTGCCTGCTTTGTCGTCTTTATCGGAGAAATTACCAGCCGTTTACTGGTAGCCCTGATCAAGCCGGCCCGATTCAGGCTGGGCCAGACCGCCACCCAGATCGAGCTGAGCGGCTTCAATGCGATCCCCATCATTTCACTGATTTCGTTTCTGATCGGCATCGTCGTGGCTTACCAGGGAGCGTTGCAGTTGGGTAAGCTCGGCGCCGATATCTACACGGTTGACCTGCTGGCCGTCACCATCCTGCGGGAAATGGGGGTCTTGCTTGCCGCCGTGGTGATTGCCGGACGTTCCGGCTCTACCTTCGCGGCTGAAATCGGCTCCATGAAGCTGCGTCAGGAGATTGATGCCATGCGCACCATCGGCATGGATCCCATTGAACTTTTGGTGCTTCCCCGGGTGCTCGGCCTGGTTATCTCACTGCCTATTCTTACCCTGTTCGCCAATTTCTTCGGAGTGCTCGGCGGCGGTGTCATGCTCTGGCTCAGCATGGACATGTCCGCTGCGTTTTTCGTCAACCAGTTTATCAGCGGCCTGCCCCCCTGGGCATTCTGGGTCGGCATGATCAAGGCGCCGGTGTTTGCCGCCATCATCGCCGTGATCGGCTGCTACGAGGGCATGCAGGTGCGGGGCAATTCCGAGTCTCTGGGCAAACACACCACCCGAGCGGTTGTGGAGTCGATTTTCCTCATTATTGTCTTTGATGCACTGTTCTCGATATTTTTCGGCATTGTGGGCATCTGATGAGCACGGAAAACACTCAGGCAGTCACTATCACGGATGTAGGGATCACCTTTGGCGAGACACCCGTACACGAGGGTTTGAGCCTTGGTGTCGCAAATGGTGAAATCTTGTCGGTGGTCGGCGCATCCGGCACCGGAAAATCGGTACTGCTTCAGGCAATCGTCGGCCTGATCAAACCGCAACGGGGCAGCATTTCGATTTTTGGACAAAATATCTGCGCCATGTCCCGCCGGGAATCTGTGGGCATTCGCAGACGCTGTGGAGTTCTTTTCCAGGATGGGGCACTTTTTTCATCGTTGACCGTCTGTGAAAACATCCAGACGCCACTGCACGAACACTACCGTCTTCCGGCCCGTCTGTCCGAAGATATCGCCGCGTTGAAACTGGCCATGGTCGGCCTTGACGGCGCCGTTGGCGACAAGTATCCATCCGAGTTGTCCGGCGGGATGCGCAAACGGGCGGGATTGGCACGCGCCCTGGCGCTTGACCCGGAACTGCTGTTTCTCGACGAACCCACCGCCGGACTGGATCCCATCGGGGCGGCGGCCTTTGACGAGCTCATTCTGGAGATGCAGCGCAACCTGGGGCTCACCGTTTTTATGGTTACTCACGACCTCGACAGTATCTACTCGGTGAGCAATCGCGTCGCCGTATTGGGGGAACGACGGGTGCTGGTCGCCGGCACCCTGCCGGAGGTGAGCAGTTTCGCTCATCCATGGGTGCAGCAGTATTTCCACGGATCACGGGCGTCAAGCAGAAGGGTGCGCACCAACCACCACAATTCATCAGACACAAACCCTGAAACCAGCTCATGAATGCGCGAGGCGCCCATTTTTTTATCGGACTGTTTGTGGTGGCCGGCGTCGTCTCAATCTTTGCCGCCGGCCTCTGGCTTGCCGGCGCGGATCGGTCTGAGGAAACGATTCTCTATGAAATACGTTTTGAAGGCTCAGTTTCCGGTTTGAGCGTCGGCAGCCGGGTCAGCTACCGGGGCATTCGTATCGGTTCAGTCACCGGGATCGGGATCAAGGCCGACAACCCGCAAATCGTGCAGATATTTATCAGCGTTTTCCGGCAGTTCGCCCTGCGTACCGGTGATGTTGCCTCACTGGGGCTGGAAGGGATCACCGGCAACGCATATATCGCCATCGAAGGAGCGGTGCCGGGAAGCACGCCTGTCGAAACCACCGCCGACAGACCGGGCCTGATTCCATCCAGACCGTCTGAACTCGAGCAGCTTGCCCAGGGCGTTCCGGAACTGGTCACCCAGATCAACGCTCTGGTGAATCGGGCCGGAGCGCTGCTCACCCAGGAAAATCGGCGGCAGATAACTGAGACCATCGCCAATATCAATACCATCACCACCACCCTTGCCGCCGACCGCGACAATCTCTCCGCGGCAATCATCGGCGTCAACGAGGCGGCGGCTGAAGTGGTGCACCTCTCCACCAGGTTTCAGGAACTTACCGACAGACTGGTACCGGTCATCGATGATGTAGGGGTGACGGCAGCCAGCGCCCGCGTCGTCTTTCGCGACGATACACCAGCACTGCTGCGGGAGTGGCGGTTGGCGGCGGCATCGCTGACTAAGCTCACCGAAACCGCGCACACCATGGTGACGGCGAATAAGGAATCACTGGGCTATTTTTCCAATGAGGGACTGTTTGAGTTTACCCTGTTTATCCAGGAGGCGCGGCTTCTTATTGCCAGTATCACTCGCGTCGTCGATCAGCTTGAAGCATCAGGTGCACGGTTTCTGCTGGATCGGCAGCATCCAGAAATAGATCCCAACTAAGTGACACCTATGCAACGAACACCGATCAACCGACCATCCGCCGGCCTCATGCTGTTGGGGCTGATGATGCTCGTGGCGGCAGCCGGCTGCAGTGTCGTGGATCTGCCGGGAGAGCCGCCCGAGTTATATAACCTCACTCCCAAAACCACCTTTTCCAAGACCCTACCGACCGTTGACACGCAGCTCATCATCGAAGAGCCGATTGCCGCGGGAGGTCTGGATACCAACCGTATTGCCCTGCGCCCGCATGCGACCCGGCTACAGTTCCTCGCCGATTCACGATGGACCGAGCGTGCCCCGAAGATGATGCAGACCCTGTTGGTGGAGAGCTTTGAGAACACCGGCAAGATTGTGGCAGTGGGACGCCAGTCCATCGGCCTGCGCTCTGATTATATCTTGAAAACCGAGTTGCGTGAGTTTCAGGTTGAAACGGATAAGGCAACCGGCGCCTTTGCGGTCCGGGTCAGAATCAACGGCAAGATCGTTGCCCAACCCAACCGGGCAATTATCGGCTCACAGAGCTTCGAACATGTTGCGGCGGTCGCCGAAAACGGCGGCATCCAGGCAATTATCATCGCCTATGATATCGCCGCCGGCAAGGTTCTCAAGAACATCGTCGAGTGGACCCTGCACACCATTGAATAGTGTTACTGAGGCCTTTGTTCTCACGATGAAGCCGCGGCAGGCCGCGAAGAAGCATACCCCTTGAGCTAATGAGTCTAAGATTCCCCTGGAAACGGCAGATCAGTTAACGGAATATACTCCGTTTCATCGCCGGCAACGAGTGCAAATCTGCTATGTCGCCAGTCATCCGCCGCCTCTTTGATGCGCTCTACCGACGATGCCACAAAGTTCCACCAGATGTAGCGCTGGCTATCCATGGCGGCGCCTCCGAAGAGAAGCAGATGGGCGGCGACGGTGGCAGTAACGGTGACCTCCACCCCAGGGCGCAGGATCAGCAACCGCGGGCTCTCATAGGTGGCGCCGCTGACGGTAACCGTACCGCTGACCAGATACAGAGCCCGCTCCTCAATCATCTTTGGCGCCAAGGCGACCGCCCCCGCGGCAAGAGACAATTCAACGTAGAGGGTTTCCCACTGGGTGGGTACCGGTGACACACAGCCTTCAAATTCACCCAGAATGACCCTGCCGGACACCTGAGTAGTAGCAAACGACGGCAGCTGTTCCCAGCCGACATGGAAAAAGGCGGGCTCGCTCAGTTCTTTATCTTTCGGCTGCGCCAGCCAGCTTTGTATGCCGAACAGCCGCGACGGCTGCCGGCGGATATCGGCGCCGGTGCGTTCCGAGTGGACAATTCCCTTGCCGGCGCTCATCAGATTTACCTCACCGGGAACGATACGCACGCCATTTCCCAGTGAATCTTTGTGATCCAGCGTACCTTCGAAAAGATAGGTAACGGTGGACAGGCCGATGTGTGGGTGGGGCCGCACGTCAACGCCATGGCCGGCGGCAAATGCTCCCGCCCCCATCTGATCCCAAAAGATAAAAGGCCCGACCATGCGCTGCTGTTGAGACGGTAGGGCCCGGTGCAGGAAAAGCCGCCGATATCGACGGTCCGCGGTACAAGTGCTAATTCGATGTCGGTCATATTCGAAGTTCAGGTATGCAGAGCCGGGAAGCCGTGGCACTTTTGCCTGAAATTCGCGGCGGTACTGATCTCAATATAGCTTACCCCCTGCCTTGGGCCGAAACTTCCGGCAAGAATGACGATCAGATCATCGTCGTTAAACTTGTTTTCGTCAATGAGCCGGCAGACCGAATTCTGCAGCGGAGAGCCGGTTCCCAGGTCCATGGGGATATGCTCGGCATAGGCCCCGTATGAGAGCGACAGCAGCCTCATGACCCGGGGGTCATATACCTGGGCATAGATAACATTGGGTCCGCGATACGCCGATAACGCCCGTATTGCCATACCGGTGAGCGAGTCGGCGACGATGGCCTTGGTGTTGAGGCGAAGAGCCGCCTTGACCGCGGCTTTAGCCAGATAGGCGGCAACCTTGTATTTGCCGTCGTAGCTCGCGTCGACAAACCCCTGCCGTTTACTCTCCACCTCAACTGCTATTTTGGCCATGGTTCGCACCGCCAGGTCGGGATAGTTGCCGCTGGCGGTCTCGCCGGAGAGCATGAGGGCATCGGTGTAATCGAGACAGGCATTGGCCACATCGGAGACCTCCGCCCTGGTGGGACGGGGTGATTCGATCATCGAATGCAGCATCTGGGTGGCGACAATCACCGGCTTGCGCCGCTCGATGCACTCTCTGACAATGCGTTTTTGAATGAGCGGAATCTGCTCTGTGGGGATCTCCACGGCAAGATCCCCGCGGGCAATCATGATGCCGTAGACCGCGTCCAGAATCTCGCTGAGATTTTGCACTCCTTCGGCGTTTTCGATTTTTGCGATAATCTTGATGGGGGAGTGCTTCTCATCTAAAATCTCCTGGACTACCCGGACGTCTTCTTTGTTCCGGACAAATGAGTGGGCGATGAAGTCGAGATCATGGTCGGCGGCGAATCGGATAAAGTCCTTGTCTTTTTCACTGAGGGCCGGAAGTTTGACGTGTACCGCCGGGATATTGATGCTTTTTCGCTGGTGGATCACCCCGTCGTTTTCCGCCGAGCAGTAGAGATAGTTCTCATCTTTCTCGAGCACGGCGAGGGCAATGTGGCCGTCATCGATGAGGATGGAGCTGCCCACCGGGACATCACGGACAAAAGCGTGGTACGACACACAGATGGTATCGCCACTGGATATCGCCCCCGGCCGGCTGATGATCCGCACCCCGTCCCCGTATCTGACACTCAGTGGTTCCGTTGCCTCACCGGTTCGTATCTCCGGTCCCTTGGTGTCAAGGAGAATGCCGATCTTGTCGGACACCGCGCGAATATTGTCGATAACCGTCTTCGCGTCAGCATGAGTCATATGGGCGGTGTTGAGCCGAGCGACGTTCATACCGGCTTTAAACAGGTTTTCAATAAAGCCAACCGAGCATTTACGCGATGAGATAGTGGCAACTATTTTGGTGAGTCTGGGCATAACTGGAAATAGATGATCATATTTTTGATGTAAGGGCCATGCTGAGGACCATTGCCAAGACCGGGGATAGCCTGGTACGGATATGCAGCCCCACCTGCTTCAAGCTCGATACCGATACCGGGACGACTGGTCGATTGTGGATCATAGCACAAGAATGCAAAGATTGTCATCAATACCGACTCGAAAATCGCTCAAACCTATCTTTCTAATGCATTAAAATGTATGCCGTAGCCGCTGCCTTGCAGGCAATTCGACCCGGCACAACCATCATAGAAAGGTGAGCAACTCGGGTTCCCTGCCGTCAGCCCCACGCCAGGCCGGCAGCAAAGAGCAGACTGAAAAAAAGTGAAAGCTGGGCGGTTTTTGCCAGCAGCTCGTTGAGGTCACGGCCACTGACCACGCCCACCCGCTGCGACACACTCCAGGCCATGGGTGCGGTGACAAGCGGTGCCAGCACCGGCCAGCCGACCCCTTCAAAAAAGAGCATCACGCCCGCCACCAGGTAACTTCCCCACACCAGGGCCCGATACTGGAGAATTGTCCGGCGCCTGCCGATCAGTACCGCCAGGGTACGCTTGCCGGCGGTGGCATCGGTATCGATATCGCGCAGATTGTTTACCACCAGAATGGCGGTAATCAACAGCCCCGGGGGAATTGAGGCGATCAGGGCCACGGAGCTGAGATAGCCGGTCTGGATATAGAAGGTGGCCCCCACCGCTACCAGACCAAAAAAAATAAAGACGAACAAATCGCCCAGCCCGTGCGAGGCCAGCGGGTACGGGCCGCCGCTGTAACCAAGGGCGGCAAGCACTGAAGCCGCGCCCACCAGGACAATGGGCCAGCCGCCCAGAAGTCCCAGATAGATGAAAATCAGCCCGGCGCCGCCAAGCGTCACGATTATTCCGCTGCGCACCTGAGTGCCGCTCATCAGGCCGCTCTGGGTAACCCGGGTGGGCCCGAGTCGCTCGTCTGAATCGATACCCCGCTGGGCGTCAAAATAATCATTGGCCAGATTGACCCCGATCTGCAACAGTACCGCACCCACCAGACAAGCCACCGCCGGCACGATGGAAAAGCCGCCCGCCGCGGAGGCGCACGCACTGCCCACCGCGATGGGCCCAACCGCCGCCGGCAGGGTTTTGGGGCGAATGGCCAGCATCCACAGCGAAATTTCCTGACGCATAAAAACCCTGTTCTTTTCTTACGATACAAACCGGTGCTTGCAGAAGCGCCGTTCAATGGTCTGGATAACCAGATAAAGCGCCAGCCCGAGCAGCCCCATGGCCATGATGCCGGTATACATCTGCGGGTAGCGCAATACCTGATAGGTCTCGATGACGATATAGTACCCCAGCCCGTAATTGGTCAGCGATTGCTCGGCGATAAACAGCACCGCGATGGCGGTGCCCACCGACACCCGCAGCGCGGTGAGCACCGCCGGCAGGGAGGCAGGCAGATAGACGTAGCGAAACAGCGCCCGCCGCCCCGCCCCCAAAGATTTGACTGATAAGATAAGCTCGGGACGCAGACCCGCCGCCTCGTCACGCACCACTACCAGAATCTGAAAGAAGATAATGATGGCAATCAGCAGAATCTTGGAAAAATCGCTGATCCCGATCAGCACGTAGATCACCGGCAGAAAGATGATCTTGGGAATGGGGTAGATGATGGCGATCAACGGCCCGCACAACCTGTCCAGCATCTTTGATTGACCAAGAATCAACCCAAGCGGGGTGGCAAACATGGTGGCCAGGGCAATCGCCGCCAATACACGGGCGGTGGAGGCAAGAAAGTGAAGGCCCAGTTCACCACCGATATCTCTTACAAACAGCGGTACAACGGTCAGCGGTGAGGGAAGAATGGGACGGTTCACCAGCAATGCCGCCACCTGCCAGAGTACCAGCAGCATCGCCGTGCCGATGAGAAAACCCGCGGCCGGGCGTTGTCCGTTCATGTTCCCATGGAGCGCGCCGGCTGCCCGAGAAGCTCTTGCAGCCTCTTCCGGGCTGTGCCGAATTCCGGGTGTAGCCGCCGCTCTTCGGCGTTACCCAACTCGTTATTCACCACCCGTGGTACGCTGTTTGTGTTTGTATCGAGCACCAGGATCTTTTCGCCAAGGATCAGCGCTTCTTCAATGTCATGGGTGACCGTTACCGAGGTAAGCCCTGATTCGAGGTGAAATCCATGCATCACGTTCTGCAGCTCGGCACGGATGGGCGCATCGAGGGCCGAAAACGGCTCATCCATCAGCAGAAAATCAGGCTCCAGCGCCAGGGTTCGGGCAATGGCGGCACGCTGTCGCTGACCGCGCGAAAGCTGGCCCGGGTACATGGCGGCGCACCCGTCAATCCCCAGCCAGCGCAGCCAATGGCGCACCCGCTGGTCATCACCTTCCGGGTCGCGGATCATGTCAGCCGGGCTGTGGGTGCCGTCCGGGCCGTAAAAGGCGCGAATTTTCAGGCCGAGCCGGGCATTGTCCCACACCGTCTCCCAAGGCAGCAGGCCATGATCCTGCAGAACCAGACCGGTGGCCGGGCGCGGCCGGGTAACGACTTCACCATCTATATAAATACCGCCCTGGGCCGGAGCACGCAGTCCGGCCAGCATGTAGAGCAGGGTAGTTTTACCGCAGCCGGACGGCCCGATAATGGTCCATGCCTCGCCGCGATTGATGGTAAGAGAAAAATCGGCAAAAAGCGGTTGCGTACCGGGATAGTGAAAGGTGAGCAGGCGAATCTCAATCATTGCGACGGTGGTAGAAATGCTCCGGTTACCGAATCTTCATAGGCCAACGGCTCATCTAGCAGCCCCTTTTCCACCAGCCATGCCATCACATTATCCCATTGCTCGCTATTAGGCAGCGATTTGCTCGGGAATTCCGGGATCAGCAAACTATCGCGAACATTGGGTGGCACCCGAATAGTGGAGAGCATCAGTTCCCGGTAACTATCCGGACTTTCATTAAGTACACCTATCGCCTGATCCCAGGCCGCAAGAAAACCGCGCACCGCCTCAGGGTGAGCGGTGATTGTCTGGGTAGAAAAGGTGATTACGCTGGCGCTTGCCTCGGGCAACTCAAGATCGTTTACCACATCTATGGCGCCTGCCGCCATGGCACTGGCGGCCAACGGGTCGGGCAGGGTTACCGCCTCGATTTTGCCGGCGAGCAGAAGCTGCAACCGCTCCGGCAAGACCGGAACGGAGCGATAGCGGATGTCTTCGGAAGCCACCCCCGCCTCCACCAGCAGCCGCTGGGTGACATATTCAATGATGGTGTTTTTGGAGACGCCGATCTCACGACCGGCCAGATCGACAGGCCCCCTGATCTCGTTGCCAGGCAAGGCCAGCACTCGGAAAAGCGGCGATTCACCGCGCGGCGAGCGGGCAATGGCAACGATTTTCACCCTGTTTTGATCACGGTTAAAAAGCGCCGCACCGGAGATTTCGTTGATCATCCCATCGGCCCGGCCGGCCTGCATCAACTGGTTGCGCTCGACCGCGGAGCCCACCGGCAGGATGTTTACCTCGATACCATGCTCATCGAAATAGCCCTTTGACTGGGCGATATAGACCGGCAGGGTATCGATAATGGGCAGCAGGGCTAGCCGCAGGGTGACCCGATCAGCCGCCAGAGAAGCGTGAGCTGTCAGTATACTCAGGACTACACCAAGGGTAATTGTCAATACGCGCATGTTTTCTCCTTGTGCAGGCCGTTGGTCAGCTTTGCTTTTGGGTTATAATTGATGCTTTCGTAAAAACCCATATGCCTCTCATGCCGGAAGTGACCCGACATCCATAATTAATTAAAAGCACTGGATTCCCGCTGCAGCCTGCCCTTTAGTGCTGTTATCGAGGGCGGGAATGACGGTAGCAAACAATTTTGAGGTTTTTACGAAATCATCATAATTTACCATTTAGTTCTTTCACGAAACGGCTTCGCTTCCGCTTTCACCATTGTCCATCAGCTTACAAAAATATTCATCATGGCAGCTTAATCCATAACGATTTTTAGGCCGGGGTATGGTAGAAAACAGCACTATACGGCAAGCTGATACACTCACCACTATAACGCCATCATAAAATCACTTTTTTGCAATTTCAACCACCAGACCCGCCATGAACCCACTACTGCCCTATAGCCCGCCCGCTTTCACCGCGCCGCCTCTTGCCACCGCGCCCACCGCCGCAACCCGCCCCGCCCCGGCCGACGGGATAGCCCCGCCGGGATTTCACGCCACTTCCAATTTTCCCGAATATGTCAAACTGGCCGATCATGGCTGGGTGTTGGCGCCTGAAAGCAGAATGGACGCGATAATGGTGGTTGATAGCGGCACAATCAGGGTGGTGGAGCCGCGCACCGTAAAGCAGGGGGAGCAGGTGGTAATCGGCCGTACCGAAAACGGCGAAGACGGCATCTTCGTGCATGCCGACGGCTTTACCCGCGCCGCAACCGGCTCCGACAAGTTCACCTTCCGCTCACGCGGTACCCGGGAAACCCCGTTTTCCCGCTCCTACGACGAACTCTACAAGGTCTTGCGCCATGATCGCGACCATGGTTTCATCGTCTGGGTGCTGGGTCCCGCCGTGGCCTTTGATAAAGACAGCCGTACCGCCATGCAGGGTCTTATCGAACATGGCTACTGCCACGCATTACTGGCCGGCAACGCCCTGGCCACCCACGACCTGGAAGCGGCCCGGTACGGCACCGGGCTGGGCCAGGATATCTACTCCCAGCATCTGGTGCCGCTGGGCCACTACAACCACCTCGATGTCATCGGCGCGGTGCGGGCTGCCGGCTCCATCCCCAACTATATCAGAGACGCGGGAGTGACCGACGGCATTATCTTTGCCTGCGAAACTCACGCCATCCCCTACGTGCTGGCCGGCTCCATCCGCGACGACGGCCCCCTGCCCGGCGTTATCGGTGATGCGTACCAGGCCCAGGATGCCATGCGCGTTCAGGCCCGCCGTGCCACCACGGTAGTCGCCATGGCCACCCAGCTCCACTCCATTGCCTTCGGCAATATGACACCCAGCTACCGCATCGAAGCCGACGGCTCGGTGCGCCCGGTCTACTTTTACATCATCGACATGGCCGAGTTCAGCGCCGACAAACTGGCCAACCGGGGTTCAGCCCAGGCCCAGGCGATTCTTACCAACGCCCAGGACTTTATCGTGATGTTATGGAACAACCTGAGGCAGATGTAATGAAAAGCAAGACCGTTCGCATCATCGGCATTCCCATCGACCTGGGGCAGAACCATCGCGGCGTCGACATGGGCCCCAGTGCCGTCCGCTACGCCGGACTGCACACCACCCTGCGTAAACTGGGCTACCAGACCGAAGATCGCGGTGATATCAACGTACCCGGCCATTACACCTTAAATGCGGGCACCTTTTCCGAGCGGTTGCCGCTGATCCGGGCAGCCTGTGAACAGGCCTATCAGGAGGCGTACCGGGCCATTGTCGAACATACCACTCCCATCTTTTTGGGGGGTGATCATTCCGCCGCCATCGGCTCCATCGGCGGGGTGAGTGCGGCCCACTCCACCGGGCTTATCTGGGTGGATGCCCATGGCGATTTCAATACCCCGGAGATTTCCGAAAGCTGTAACGTGCACGGCATGGCCCTTGCCATCGTGCTGGGCATGGGGCCGCCGGAGCTGGTCAATGTGGGCCGGACCGGCGCCAAATTGCCCCCTGAAAACGTGGTGCTGATGGGCGTGCGTGATCTTGACCGGCTGGAAAAAGAGCGAATCAGGGATTCCGGCATCACCGTGTATACCATGCGCGACATCGACGAGGTGGGTATGCACACCGTACTCACCCAGGCCGTAGCGGCCCTTTCCCACTGTGCGCGACTGCACCTGAGCCTGGATATGGATTGCCTTGATCCGCATGAGGCGCCCGGCGTCGGCACCCCGGTGCCGGGCGGACTCACCTACCGTGAGGCACAGCTCATCATGGAGACCATCTGCGATACCGGCCGCCTGGGCTCCATGGACATCATGGAGACCAACCCCATTCTCGACGTGGCCAACCGCACCGCCCAGACGGCGGTGAGCCTCACCGGCTCGCTGTTCGGCAAATCGATCTTGTAGGAAGCAGCCATGAGCCGCCTTCCAATTTTTAGAGTGCTTGGCGGATTGATTGGCACTTTCATCCTTATTGGTACATGCATTATGATCATTCATCCAGTGGATGACCTGATGTTTGAAAGGATATTGTCAGCAGTTACGGCAATAGCCGGCGGAGCATATCTTATCGCCTTCGCAATACGCGGAAAAACAATGTAGGATTGAGAAGTATTTCAACATCCAAATTTTCAGCAACCAGTCAAAGGTTTTCATTCATACGCAGTATGTGCCGTTTAAATTCAGGCAGATCGCGGGTTATAACCACCCATATCAGTTGCATGTCAATCCCCAGGTAATCGTGGACAAGCACGTTACGAAATGCCGATAGCGTGTCCCACATCACATCGGGGTTCTGATTTTTGAGGTCCGCTGAAAGACGCTGAGTCGTCTCGGTCATTGTGTGCAGATTTCTCAAAACAGCATCCTGGTGAAGCTGTGATTTGAGAAACGCTTCCTTGCCGATTGCCACGGCGTTCTCAATACGCCCTATCACGTCAATGATATATCGAACATACGCTGCGTCTTTATTCACAGAGCGATTGATTCACTGATTATTTGATCGCGAAAATGTGGGTTCAAACCCGCTTCCGTAACTACATCGACCGGTCTTCCGAGAATCTGCTCAAGATCATGAATCAGTTGTGCCGGAAACCACGCGCTCACTTCCGGGCCGGTGGTTACCAGAAAATCGATGTCGCTCGCCGCCTGATCATCACCTCTGGCAACAGAACCGAATAGTCGAATTGAAGCCACCCCGTGTTTTTCAGAAACCATGAGCAGCTCCTCACGCCTGCTCAATAATACATCCAACATCGATTGCCCCATATCATCTTGCTCAGAAAAGTAGTGCCCGACACTCCTGAACCGCTTAACCAGTCAGTTTGATACCGGTTTGCCCAACAAGCAAGGCTTTATTGCATATCGCGGTCATTCAAAATGGCACCGGGTCTTTTGGTGTAGCGCTTTTCCCCAATTATACCATGCCGAGGTCGCTCACCCCAGACGATATTTAGAAGCCACCCGGTTGAGTCGGTCACACACTATGTCGATATTTCCTAACATGCCCTAAAAGCTCCCGGGGTCATGCGATTACGATTAGGGATTGTAAAAATTGCGTCCGGCCGCCGCCTCAGCCGGACGCGTGAATAGAAAAAAGACGGCGCCTACTGGTCGCCGCTGACCTCGGAGGCCTCGATATAATGAAATTCGGAGATTTTCGTCCACTCGCGGGCCATCGCCATATAACCCTTCTGCGATTCGTAGATTTTCTTAAACAGCTCATTAGTGGCGCCATATTCGGCCATCACCTCATCGGTAGCCTGCCGCATGGCTAGTAACACCGGCTCGGGAAAGCTCATTACCTTGATATCCGGATACTCAGTTTTTATCTGCGCCCATGCCCGGGCATTGGCGTCAAAGTTCTGCATGGTCATCTCCGCCGTCACCGCCTGTATGGCCGTCTTCAAGGCCGCCTGATATTCCGGGGACAGCTTATTGAACTCCTCCTTGTTTACCAGGTACTGCAGCTCCGAAGCGGGCTCGTGCCAGCCGGTATAATAATAAGGGGCAATTTTATGAAACCCCATCTTGATGTCCATCCCCGGCCCCACCCATTCCAGGGCATCGATAGCGCCGCGATCCAGCGCCGTATACAGCTCGCCCGGGGCGATATTGGTGACATTGACGCCGAGCTTGGCAAAGACCTCACCGGCCAGACCGGGAATCCGCATTTTCAGCCCTTTGAGATCATCGAGTGAGTTGATTTCCTTGCGAAACCAGCCCCCCATCTGCACCCCGGTGTTGCCGCCGGGAAACGAATAGACGTCGAATGTATCATAGAGTTCCTGCATCAGCTCCAGGCCGCCGCCATAATAATACCAGGCGTACTGCTCGGTGGCGTTCATGCCAAAGGGTACGGTGGTGAAAAACACCGAGGAAACATCCTTGCCCTTCCAGTAGTAGCTGGCGGTATGGCCCAGTTCGTACTGGCCGCCCTTTACCATATCCAAAATCCCAAGCGCAGCCTTGTGCTTCTCGGCGCCATCGACCCGGATGATGAAATTGCCGTCGGTCAGCTCAGCCATCTTTTCGGCCAGCATGGGGCCGGCATTGGCCAGCGGCGTCAGGGTGGAGGTCCAGGTCATGGCCATTTTCCAGCGTACTTTTTCCTGACTCATAGCACTGGTACCACCGCAGACAACAACAACGGAAAACATCAGGACAAGCAATCGTTTCATAATTTTCTCCCTGTCTGAGCATGTTATTCTAAATTAAAACAACGATCTAACTTGAAAACAAAGCGCACCACACCACCACAAGGGAACCCGGAAAATGAAACTTTTCGGCCACAATCGAGGCACAAGTTACGTTTTACCGCAGGCTGACAGTCGATATTCACAGCATAAAAGTTTTTGAGCAACAATGAGGTTGAACGAAAAGACCATTTCCCAAGGTTCCCATGTATGTAATCGCTGCTGGATACCTTGGCAAGGTACGATTAAAAGACCGTGATACCAGTGATTTTCGGCAAAGTCATTGCATTTTCACAAAGATTTCGTAGTATTGCCGTTTTCACTACCGGCTCGGCACATACACTTACGGACATTTGCCATGACACCTTCCGTTGAAATCTACGATACTACCCTGCGTGACGGCACTCAGGCGGAGAATTTCAATCTCTCCGCCGAGGATAAGATCCGTATCACATTCGCACTGGACGAGCTGGGCATCGACTGCATCGAAGGCGGCTGGCCGGGGGCCAACCCAAAATCGGCGGATTACTTCAACCTTATCAAAGGAAAAACACTCCGGCACGCCCGCATCGCCGCCTTTGGCGCCACCCGCCATATCCGTCACAAACCCCACAAAGACCCAAACCTGCAGGCGCTGATCGCCGCCGAGACACCGATCATCACCATTTTTGGCAAAAGCTGGCCGATCCATGTCACCGACGCCCTGCAGATCACCCTTGCTGAAAATCTGGGAATCATCGAGGACACCCTCAGCTACCTCAAAGAGTACGCGGATCGGTTGATTTATGACGCCGAACACTTCTTCGACGGCTTCAAGCACGACCAGGAATATGCCCTCACCACCCTGGAGCATGCCGTGCGCGGCGGCGCTACAACCATTGTGCTGTGCGATACCAATGGTGGTACCCTGCCCCATGAACTGGCGCCGATTATCGAAACGGTCAAGAAGCGGCTGGCAGCAAACAACGACGCGCTAAAGCTGGGCATCCATACCCATAACGATGCCGAATCCGCCGTCGCCAACAGCCTGATTGCGGTGGAACACGGTATTAAGCACATCCAGGGCACCATTAACGGATTCGGCGAGCGGTGCGGCAACGCCAACCTTACCTCCATCATCCCCGCCCTGATCTTCAAGATGAAGCGGGCCTGCACCGCGGCTGATCATATCGAGCAGCTCTACAAAACCTCCCGGCTGGTCAACGAGATGGCCAACCTGCCGCACAATCGTTACCAGCCCTACGTCGGTGAATCCGCCTTTGCCCACAAGGGCGGCATTCATGTGAGCGCCGTGCAGCGCAATCCCCTGACCTATGAGCACATCGCCCCCGAACAGGTGGGCAACAACCGTCGCATCCTGGTTTCCGAGCAGTCGGGCCGCGCCAATATCCTGCACAAGGCACAAAAATGGGGTCTTACTCTCAAGCAGGACGACCCGCTGCTGGCCTCCATCATCAGTGAACTCAAGGACAAGGAAAACCAGGGGTACACTTACGAGGCGGCCGAGGCCAGCTTCGAGCTGCTCATGCGCGGCGCCCTGGGGTTGCAGCGTAAATTCTTTCGGGTTGACGGTTTTCGGGTGATGAATAACAAATACCGGATGGATCAGCCGCCCCTCACCGAGGCTACCATCCGTCTTTACGTGGGCGGCAACGAGGTGCACACCGCGTCCATGGGCGATGGCCCGGTAAACGCCCTGGATCGCGCCATGCGCAAGGCGCTGACCAGGTTTTACCCCTGCCTTGAAGAGATGGAATTGATGGACTACAAGGTGCGGGTGCTCTCCGGCGAACACGGCACCGAGGCCAAGGTGCGGGTGCTGGTGGAGTCCGCCGACAAAGACTGCCACTGGCGCACGGTGGGGGTTTCGGTGAATATCATCGAGGCCAGCTGGCAGGCCCTGGTGGACAGCGTCAACTTCAAACTGATGAAAGAAGAACATCACGACGCCACCCGCTAGCGGCTGACATTGCCACCGCTATTTTTTTCCACTACTCTTCAGCGCACTGGGCGCCGTCGTTCAATTCGCCTCAATTACCTGGCTGCTCGGCCTGCTGCTTATCCTTGGCCTGACAGGTGCACTGCTGAGCCTTTCCCTGCCCGAGATTGAATGAAATTACCCGGACACCTTACCCGCTGCTCCACATATAATTTTGCCGCACAGCTATCACGAAAATTCACATTTTCAAGGCTCCCGTACATGGTTGTGCCCCCGTAATAATCCGGGATTACCTGTATGCCGCATATTATTGACTTTTTAATTGATCGATGAGGTGATGAAAGTTAGGAGAAGGAGTGCTATCTTAGCTGCCATGGAGACAATGCACGACAGTACCTTACAAAGACATATACATAGCTTTTTCTCGACTAGATCGCTGATCCGCCTGGCAATGCTTGCCGGGGTCTGGCTGGTGATGACCGAGGGGATTGGGGGGAGTTGGCTGGTCGGCCTGCCCGTCATCATCCTGGTGGTGATGTTTCTCTCCGATGAGCAAACAGATGATAATCGACCATCGATTTCGATGGCTGGGGCAGCGGCCTACCTGCCATTTTTTCTCCGGCAATCGGTGCGCAGCGGTTTTGATGTCGCCCTGCGGGCCTTTCGGCCGGACATGGGACTGCAGCCGGGGTTGCTGAGCTATCCGCTGGGTCTCCCGGAAGGGCCGGCCCGCCACCTCTTCGTCAACAGCATCACCCTTATGCCGGGCACCTTGAGCGTCCTCGTGCAGGGCGATACCGTACTTGTCCATGCCCTTGACGAGCGCATGCCGGTAAGGCTCGAACTTGCCCGTCTGGAGACCCGAGTCGGCGCGGTGTTCGGAATTAAACCGGCCGTTACGGAGAGAGATTGATGGTTGTCGGGTTCACGATAGCTGCCGGCATCCTGCTCCTTATCCTGGCAATCGGTCTTATCATCGTCTTTCGCATGGAAGATCGGGCCGACCGGATCATGGCAACCCAGTTCCTGGCCACCGTCTCGGTGGGTTGGCTTCTTCTGGCGGGACAGGTTTCGGGAAAAACCTACCTGTTTGATGCTGCCCTGCTCTTCGCCCTGCTCGCAACCCTGACCACCGTTGCGTTCGTACACTATAAAAGCGATAAAACCGAGGGAGGCGACGATGCAAACCGCACTTGACATCGCCTCCGGAACCATGCTGTGTTTCGGGATCTTCTTTTTCCTCTCAGGCATCATTGCACTCTGGAGGTTTCCCGATACCCTGTCTCGTCTGCACGCCATTACCAAAGCCGATAATCTTGGTCTGGGCCTCATCGTGCTGGCGGTAGCCCTGCAAACGGGCTGGTCAATCATCCTGCTGAAACTGGCCGCCATATACCTGCTTGCCCTCTACGGCGCCGCCATCAACGGCTACCTGATCGCCCGGTACGCCCATCGTCACCGGGATGTACAAGAGGAGCAGGGATGAACGGCGCGACGCCCAGCGATATACTGCTGTGTGGGCTCATCATGATCCTGGCGTTCGGGGCGCTCGGGGTCGCAAACCCCTTTCGCGGCGTTGTCATGTTCATCGTCTTCGGTCTGGTCATGGCACTGGCCTGGACCCGTCTGCATGCCCCCGACCTCGCCCTCGCCGAAGCAGCGCTTGGCGCCGGAGTTCTGGGCGTACTGTTTCTCGCAACCTTGCGGGGCAGGGAAACAAAACCGGAGCACATGTCCAAAGGATTGATGGTGAACGGGGTGACGGTAAGCAGCTTGCTCATGCTTGCGGTACTCGCCGCTTTCGCGGGATACGCCGGCGTCTTCAGCTCCTGGATGGTGGCGGAAGAGGGACTGCTGCTTCCCGCCTACGATTCCCTTGCCAAGAGCGGGGTGGCCAACCCCGTTACCGCCGTTATTCTCAATTACCGAGTGTATGACACCTTCCTGGAAATCGGCGTGCTCTTTCTGGTGATGCTCAGTGTGTTCGCGCTTCAAGATAAGGATACAGGGCCTGTTACTCCGCCGGGCGACACCGATTCCATACTCCGCTCCTACGCCCGGGCAATTGTCCCCCTCATGGTGCTCGCCGCGGGCTACCTGCTCTGGGCCGGCGCTTTTCGACCCGGCGGGGCCTTCCAGGCGGGAGCAATGCTCGGCGGGGCCGGCATCATGCTATACCTGTCGCGCCCCGCGATGCTGCTTGATATGCGCGGTACCATCGCCCGCTTTACGCTGGCTGCCGGCTTTTTGAGCTTCTGCGTCCTCGGAGTGGTGGTGATGCTCACCGGCCTCGACTTTCTGCAATGGCCGCCGCACCGTGCCAAATATTTCATTCTCGCTGCTGAAACAGCCTCGACCCTGTCGATCGGCTTGACGTTCACCGGCCTTTATGCCGCCATTGACCAAAGATTGATCTCGCCGTCTGTGTCGAATACGAGAGGCAAGGTTTCGTCATGACCGTTAACCTGCTCTATTCGATAACCGGTTTGCTCATCTTTTTTATGGGGATTTGCGGCCTGATGTTTCATCGATCCCTGGTGCGGCAAACCCTCGCCCTCAATATCGCCGGGGCCGGAATTTTTCTTTTTCTCGTGGCCCAGGCATACAAATCAGACACCGTACCGCCGGATCCGGTTCCCCATGGCTTGGTGCTCACCGGTATCGTCATCGGCGCCAGTGCAACGGCGCTGATGCTCTTTCTCATCGGCGTACACCAATCAGTATCGAAAAGCAGCAACGATGAGGGAGAAAGAGGATCGTGACACCGTATCTGGTGATTGCGCTCCTGGTGATACCCATCGCCGCATCATTTAGCGCTCTCTTGACAAACCACATAGTGCGGCTGGCAAGCCGCCGGCTTGCCGCGCTGACGATTTTTTGTTGCGCAAGCCTGGTTGCCTACGAGATTACTCTCTCCGGGGAAGTGGTGGATATCGTCCTGAGCGGCTGGCAAGTGCCCCTTGGCATACGGCTCCATGTGGACGGGTTAAGCGCCCTGCTCCTGGTGATGACGGGCTTCATTGCGGCGTGCATCACCTTTTTTGCAGAAGCCTATTTCGGAAAACAGGCTCAGCGAGGCCGACTGGCATTTTTCTGGCCGCTCTGGTTCCTCGCCTGGACCGCCTTGAACGGGCTGTTCGTCTCCGGCGATGCCTTCAATCTCTACGTTACCCTGGAGATCATCAATCTCGCCGCGGTTGCCATGGTCGCCCTGCCGAGGACGGAAGAGGCCGTAAAAGCCGCTCTCGGCTACCTGGTCATTGCCTTTCTCGGTTCACTCTCCTATCTGTTTGGCGTGGCTATCCTTTACACCTCGCTGGGAACACTTGACATTCAGCTTCTCGCCCACCGGGCGGTGGCAGACGGACCCTTTATCCTGGCCGCCGTGCTCATGCTCATCGGTTTGATGATCAAGACCGCCCTGTTTCCCCTGCACTTCTGGCTCCCTCCGGCCCATGCGAGCGCACCGACGCCGGTCAGCGCACTGCTGTCCGGGCTGGTGGTGACCGCGTCGGCCTACATGATCGTTCGCTTCGGCTTCACCGTTTTCGCGCCGCTGCTGACCACCCCGGTGACCATGCTGCTTGGCCTGCTCGGGGCACTAGCCGTGGTCTGGGGGTCACTGCATGCCTTTATGCAGGAGCGGGTCAAGATGGTCATCGCCTATTCGACCATCGCCCAGCTCGGCTATGTGTTTGTGGTGTTTCCCATCGTCACCATAAACCCTGATTCGGTCTCTCTGGTCTGGTATGGCGTACTCTATTTCATGGTCAGCCATGCCTGTGCCAAGGCGGCGGCGTTTCTTGCCGCCGGAACGCTGAAAAAAGCTCTCGGTCACGACTCCATCGCGCACATCGGCGGCGCCGCGATCCACTGGCCGATGGTGCTCATGGCGTTCGGCCTGGCGGGGGTGAATCTTATCGGCCTGCCTCCAAGCGGCGGGTTTATCGGCAAATGGCTTATGCTGCAGGGGGCTATCAAGGCCGGGCAATGGCTCATAGTGGCGACCCTGATCGTCGGCAGTCTGCTCGCCGCCGCCTATATATTCCGGGTTCTCAGAGTCGCTCTGCGGACGCCTGAAGGACCGCCCCCCCAGGCTCAGAACATAGCGCCGCTGGCCGCGCTGGCGCTGATTCTTGCCATGGCGCCGCTGCTGCTCGGGGTGTTCTCCCAATTTCCGTTTGCTTTGCTGGCTGTCGGCAGCCCTTTTGGTGGCGCGCCATGAACGGATTCGACTACTGGTTCCCGTTTATCGTTCCGCTCACCTCGATGGTTGCGGGCATCGTCATCTTCTTCCTCAAGGAAGAACAGCACCAAATGCGAACCTTTATCAATCTGGCGGTGGCGGGTATCAAGGTCATCCTGGTGCATATCATGGTGCTCGGCGTTTACCAGAACCGCTTTTACGAGTTTCGTATGACGATGTTCGGCGATGTCGATTTCGTCCTCCATGCGGACTCGCTCTCGCTGCTCTTCGTTTCACTGTCGGCGGTACTCTGGCTGGTCACCACGGTATACGCCATCGGCTATCTGGAGGGGAGTCCGAACCGGAGCAGGTTCTTCGGTTTCTTCAGTTTCTGCGTGAGTGCTACCACCGGTATCGCTCTGGCCGGCAATCTGATTACCTTCATCATCTGGTACGAATTGCTGACCCTGTCCACCTATCCGCTTGTCATCCACCGGGGAACCGTCGATTCCCTGAAGGCAGGTCGGCTCTATCTGGCCTATACCCTGCCGGGAGGTTCGCTTATCCTCATTGGCTTTGTCTGGCTTGTCAGTCTGGCCGGCCCCGTCGAATTTGCCGAACGGGGGAGCCTCGCTCACGTCGCGGCCCAGCACGGCCCGGAGTTGACGGCAATATTCGCACTGCTGGTGGCGGGGCTTGGCGTAAAGGCGGCAATGGTACCGCTGCACGGCTGGCTGCCAAGCGCCATGGTCGCCCCGGCCCCGGTCAGTGCCCTGCTGCATGCGGTTGCCGTGGTCAAGGCCGGGGCGTTCGGCCTGGTCAGGGTTGTGTACGATCTTTTTGGTATCGAATTGTGCGCTCGATTATCGGTGATGCCGTTTCTGGCGGCGGCATCTACCCTGACCATCATCTACGGATCGGTACGGGCGCTGTTTCAGGACGACCTCAAGCGCCGGTTGGCATTTTCCACCGTGAGCCAGGTTTCCTATATCGCCCTCGGCATCTCCATCCTCGGCCCCATCGCAACCACCGGCGGGATCGTCCACCTGGTTCATCAGGGACTCATGAAAATTACCCTGTTTTTCTGTGCCGGAAATTTTGCCGAAAAACTCCATATTCACCGGATCAGCGAGATGGACGGGATCGGCCGGCGCATGCCCTGGACGACAGTAGCATTCAGCCTTGCCGCCCTCGGCATGATCGGGGTCCCGCCAATGGCCGGATTCATCAGCAAATGGTACATCGGCAGCGGCGCCGTCGAGGCTCAGCAGCAGTGGGTAATCTTGGTCCTCATCACCAGCAGCGTGCTCAATGCCGGTTACTTCCTGCCGATCATCTATCGGGCCTGGTTTGCCCCGGTCGAGGGGCGAGATGACCATCCTATTGACTGGCGACTTGGCGAGATTCACCCATTTCTGCTCTGGCCGCCCCTGATCACCTGTTTACTGGCACTGCTGGCCGGGCTCTTTGCCGGGGCGCCGGCAAGTCCGCTCTTCTGGGCCGAGGTGATCACCACAAGGGAGTACGGCTTATGATCCACCCTGCCCTGCTTATCCTGGCCTGGCTCACGCCGCTTATGCTGGTCCCATTGTTCCTTCTCGCCCCGCACCGTGCCTGGAAGGCAATGCCCATGGCGGCTCTACCGGGGCTTGCCGCGTCGCTGCTGGTTCCCGCCGGAAGTATGGTCGAGATACATAGTCTGCTGCTCGGGTCCCGCTTCGGCCTCGATCAGATCAGCGCGGGATTTCTCTTCTTCACCAGCCTGATCTGGGCTCTCGCCGCTCTTCACGCCATCGGATATATCAGGATGCGGCACCGCTCCTTTGGGGTTTACTACCTGCTTGCCATGACGGGCAATTTCGGCCTCGTGCTCGCCCAGGATATGATCAGTTTCTACCTTTTCTTCGCCCTCATGAGTTTTGCCTCATATGGTCTCGTCATTCATGACCGCACCACTGAGGTGCGACGCGCCGGCACCGTGTACATTATTCTTGTGGTGCTCGGCGAGGTGCTCATCTTTTCCGGTATGGCGGGAATTGCCACCATCGCCGGGACGACCATCTTTGGTGAAATCGGCGGGGAATGGGTTACACCGGGGATGGGGAACGTGCTGTTCGGGGCCCTCTTGCTGGGTTTCGGCATCAAGGCGGGGGCGCTTCCCCTGCATGTCTGGTTGCCGCTTGCCCATCCCGCCGCGCCGACTCCGGCAAGTGCCGTCTTGTCAGGGGCAATGATCAAGGCCGGCCTGCTCGGCTGGCTGCGCTTTCTGCCCATGGGCGAAATGGCGCTGCCGGGCTGGGGTGCACTATGCACCGGGTTCGGCGCCGCCGCCTTGATAGCAGCGGCGGTCTATGGCTGTTTTCAATCTCAGCCAAAAGCGCTGCTCGCTTATTCAAGCATCAGTAAAATGGGGCTGATGACCATGGCGGTGGGGACGGTTTTCCTATATCCCGACTTCAAAGAGGCGATCCTGATCACCATTGCCGTCTACGCAACCCACCACGCGCTCTGCAAAGGTGCGCTTTTCCTCAGTGTCGGCATCAGGCCGGGAGATAGTACGCCTGGTCCGCGCAGATGGCTCGTCATTCTGCTCCTGCTCATCCCGCCCCTGAGTCTGGCCGATTTCGCACTCACCGGCGGGGCACTGGCAAAATATGCGATTAAAACGGAGCTGGCCGCCGTCATCAGTCCGGCGGCCTACACCAATCTGTCGCTGCTGTTCACGGCAAGCGGCCTAATCACAGCTGCGCTGATGGTTCGTTTCACCTGGCAACAACTCAATACAGCCCACCGGCCGCACCATACCCCCGGCCGCGCCTCATATCTTGCCTGGGGGACGCTTACCGGGGTGGTGGCCTTGACACCGCTGCTGCTGCCGGCTCTGTATCCCGATTCGGGACTCAGCTTTGCAATGAGCGGTGCTTCCCGATGGAGTTCGGTCTGGCCGGTGGCACTGGCCGTTGGCATCGGTGCCGTATATGCCCGGAGGGTTCGCGCTGTTATCTCCCTGCCGCCGGGTGACATATTGTCCGTCTTTCTCCTGCTGACAAGACCGCTTCGGGTGCTACCGAAACTCATCGTCCGGCTTGCAACAGCCATCCGAAACCAATGTGAACGGTATATGGATCTTGTGTTCAATTCCATGCACAATCTGCCCATCCTGCTGCGACACAGTGAAGCAAATCTCGGCCGTGCCGCCGTCTTCGGCCTTGTCTTCCTCGGCCTGCTGACGCTTACCACCATATTGCTGTTCCTAAGCATGGGCGTTCGTTAACCAGGTTCAGGCCGGCAAGCTATATGCGATAGATTCGTACCGCACTCTGTAACGCACCCTCCCCCTGATTTTCCAGCCGTTATCACCGGCGCCTGGCTGGCTGATAAACCCTGCTCGGCGCAGAGGTGGTTGCTTCGGGCATGCTGGAAGTTGCGTACTGCATTCCCAGAATATTTCGAGGGCTTATTCAAGATGTACTCGTAAAAACCCTGATATTGCTTGCTTTCGTCATTCCCGCGAAAGCGGGAATCCAGTAATTTCAAATGATTATGGATTTCAGGTCAGCTCCACCATGACAGTAATAGAGGTTTTTACGAGCTCATCATTCAAATTAGCATGATATATATCCGCGGAGAGCAAGCACGCTGTAAGCTTGAAAATGTTGCGCTAGATCAATGAAATGCTTAGTTTTCAGGCATATAACATCAGCCGTAAATACTTACATTGTTAGTTCTTGCGGTCTTTTTTTCCTTCTAAATTGCTAAATGAAATAGCCCGATGAACGATCTAACCAGAAGAAAAGTACAGCAAAGCTATGGCAAGGCTATCATTAATAAGAAAGATAACACCAATATAGCCGTTATGTCGGAGTACAGTTCCGAGGATGCTGATGACGAATTGCTTTCGCAGTCTTTCGGGTGTGGTAACCCGCTGGCGTTTTCAAAGCTCAAAGAGGGTGATGTTGTTTTAGACTTGGGAAGCGGCGCCGGACTGGATGTAATATTGGCAGCCAAACGGGTTGGTGAAAAGGGCCTGGTTATAGGTGTTGACATGACCGATGAGATGTTGGCGCGGGCACGGGAAAACGTAGAGAGTGAAAAGCTCACAAATGTGGAATTGCGAAAAGGCTATATCGAACATCTTCCCATCGAAGACTCATCAGTTGATTGGGTTTTTTCAAATTGCGTCATCAATTTATCACCTCAAAAGCAATTGGTATTTAAAGAAATTTACCGAGTACTGAAGCCTGAAGGACAATTTGTCATATCAGATATCGTGGTAGAAAAGTTTCCGCCGTTTCTCCGTCTGTTCAGGCCACTCTTAACGGCATGCGTAGCGGGAGCGATATCCGAGGAAAAATATATTAAAACCGCCCAAGAGCAAGGGTTACAAGGCCTTAAGGTCATCAATCGGATGATTTATGAAAAATCTCAAATCAAGCAGATAATCGAGGATGATGAAATACCCGGTTTGAAGTCATTTTTCAGTGCCCTTCCCCGCTTCATTCAGAATTGGCTTTTACGACAAACCGCGGGTGCTATTGTCAGCGTTAAAATATCAGGTAGCAGGCAAGCAACGCCGGTGGGCTAGATGTTCAACGGCTGACACAGCGATAACGAATGAGTCTATTTTTTTGTTAGAATAAGCAATTATTGTACTCGCCTAAGCTGAGCGATTCATTGAAAAAAAGAGTCCCCAACCGCGATGTAATTTTCTATAATCATTGCTAAAATCTGACTAATGATAGCAATTGAAGCGCAACCCATCAGGTGAAGGACTCAATGAAAAAGCACACCGACAAAAATCAGCAAAATAAACACAAAATAGATGCCATTGAGGTGTCCTCCGACAACCTGAGCAGCCGAGCCGGTCTGACCCTGTGCGTCACCTACACAAACCAGATCGACATACTCACCAATCTTGAACGCTGTTCCATATTCTCAGAACAGGTTGCAGGTCTTGACGATTTTGCACTTGCAATTCTAACTATTAAATGAGTGGCTCTATATTTGGCGACGGCTATGGTGCCTCACCCAATCGTCGAATGTCCGGGTGACAACGAGTTAATCATGTGAGCCGTGAGTCGATTTGTTACAATACGCTGATGGGATCATCCGCTCTCAAACACGACACCTCCAGAAACAAGGAGTCGCCCCTGGCGCATCGCATGCGGCCGCGCCACCTGGAAGAATTTATCGGTCAGGAGCACATTCTGGCACCCGGCCGGCTGCTGCGTCGCGCCATCGAGGCAGATCAGCTCTCCTCGCTGATTTTTCATGGCCCGCCCGGCACCGGTAAGACCACC
Organism: Desulfofustis sp. PB-SRB1; assembly: GCA_016722945.1. GTDB lineage: Bacteria > Desulfobacterota > Desulfobulbia > Desulfobulbales > Desulfocapsaceae > PB-SRB1. The sequence continues at coordinate 421,729 of JAEQMT010000038.1, forward strand.
CTGGCCATGGTCATCGCCAACACTACCCACAGCCATTTCATCACCATCAATGCGGTGCTGGCCGGAGTCAAGCAGATCCGCGAGGCCATCGACACCGCCCTTGAGCTGCGCACCAAACAGGGCCGGCGGACAACCCTGTTCGTGGACGAGGTGCATCGGTGGAACAAGGCCCAGCAGGATGCGCTGCTGCCCCACGTGGAAAACGGCACCATCATTCTGATTGGCGCCACCACCGAAAACCCCTACTTCGAGGTAAACAAGGCGCTGGTCTCCAGGAGCCGGATTTTTCAGCTCAAGCCGCTCAGCGGTGACGATCTGAGCCGGATCGCCCGCCATGCCCTGGCAACGCCGGAGCGCGGATACGGCCATCTGGCGGTGGACATTGACACAGACGCCCTTGCTCACCTGGTGGATACCGCCAACGGCGATGCCCGCGGGGTGCTCAATGCGCTGGAGCTGGCGGTGGAGACCACTGCTCCTGGCGAGTCCGGCATTATCCACATTACCCTTACGGTAGCGGAGGAGTCGATTCAGCAGAAGGCGGTGTTGTACGATAAAGATGGGGATGCCCATTATGACACGATCTCCGCCTTTATTAAAAGTATCCGCGGCTCCGATCCCGACGCCGCCCTCTACTGGCTGGCAAAAATGGATTACGCCGGCGAGGATCCCCGTTTTCTGATGCGCCGCATGGCGATTCTGGCCAGTGAGGATATCGGCCTGGCCGATCCGCATGCCGTATCCGTGGTGATCAACTGCTGGCAAAGCTTTGAACGGCTGGGACTGCCGGAGGGACGCTTTCCGCTGGCGCAGGCGGCGCTTTACCTGGCCACCGCCCCCAAATCCAACAGCACCATGGCGTTTTTCGATGCCAAAAAGGCGGTGCAAACAGAGATAGCCGATGAGGTCCCCACCCATCTCAAAGATGGCAACCGCGACGCGGAAGGCTTCGGCCACGGCAAGGGGTATCTCTATCCACACGCCTATCGTGACCATTGGGTGGCCCAGCAGTATCTGCCGGATGCCCTGCAAGGAAAGCTGTTTTATCAGCCCAGTGATCAGGGCTATGAAAAACAATTGCAAGACGAGGTTGCCAGGCGCCGCGAGGCACAGCTTGCCGCCATGCTGGAGGGGACCGGGGCGGCAAGCGGTCTTGGTGAAATCTATTCCACCAGTCCACCGGACCGGGATCGTGAGCAATGGTTAGAGCGCACCATCGGCACCTCCGGCCAGACCTTGAGCATGCAACGGGATACGTTGTTCAAGATGGCTGCCATCCGGCGTCATCATGTGGTGCTGGTTATTGGTGATGATGGTGGGCTGTTGACCTGGGAGGCGGTGCGCCATACCCCGGAAGGAGGCGTCTGGGTGGTGACGGCGGATGCTCAGGCCGCGGAAAACCTGGGCCGGCAGAGTACGCATCTGGCCGAGCTCGATCGTCCGAGGGTTCTGGTAGGGGCTCTGTCAAAGCTGGATGGACTGCTGGCCGAGCAGCTCCCTGACAAACTGCTTTTTGATCATATCATCAGCCGTAACCCCTACCCTGCCGGTCTCTGTGAGGAACCGATATTACGGCTGCTGCATGCCCGGTTGCAGGTGGGCGGACAGGTTACCTTCGCCCAGCCCGTTAGTCGCCACGGGCAGCGATTGTACCGGCTGGTTGACTGGGCCGGTGCCGAAGCATTGGGCACGCTGGTAGCCGCGGCTGAAGAGCAGATCTACAACGCGACTGACGACCCACTGGTCAACTGGGATGAAGATGAGATTATCCATCGACTGAATACCGTTTTTACCGTGCAGAGCCGGCAACTGCTGGCAATACCACAAAAACAGCGGATCACCAGCCAATTGGTAGCGCGTTGGTTCTCTCCTGCCACCGGCGAGCGGCCCAGCTATCAGGACCGTTTGCGACAATTTGGCCTCTCTGATGAACAGTGCGCCGAGACGGCGGCTCGGTACCGCCGCCAGCTGCAGGATAGGGTGGTTGACTGGCAGACATCGGTGTTCTTCGCACGCGCCACCCCCCGCATCGACCACTGAACCGCTACGCACCGCACGGTTTCGCGCCCCATGCCCTCTTTGTCTCGATTCAGGTCTATCCCCATCACCGTGTCCGCGCGCCGTAAAGGGTTGGTCATCATGCTGGCTTCGGCGGGTATTTTTGCCGTTATGGGGCTTCTCATGAAACTATTGGGGCCGGAGTATCGTGTGTGGGATATCGCCATCTACCGCTTTGTGGGCGGAGCGGTGATCCTGGGCGCTCTGTTTCGATTCAATCGCCATCTTTTGCGGCCCGCTCGGCCGAGGCTGATGCTGGTGCGTGGCGTGGTTGGCTCAATTGCGTTTCTCTCTATTACCTATGCCATTCGCAGCATCCCGTTTTCTACCGCCATGGTGCTCTTTTACAGCTTCCCGGCCTTTGCCGCGCTGTTTTCAACATGTATCTCACCAGAGCGGCTCAGTCTGTATGAAATCATCTGTATTTTGGCAGCCCTGGTGGGGGTGGGGGTAATTTTCGATTTTCGCCCGGAAGGAGATGTGATCGGCCAGGCGATGGCGGTTCTGGGCGCCGTGTTTGCGGGATTGACCGTGGCCATAATCAGGGATTTGCGACGAGATCACGGTCCGGTAATGATCTATTTTTATTTCTGTGTGATTGGCAGTTGCATCTGTATCGTACCGTTCATGCAAAACCCGCAAATTCCGTTTCATGGCACGGATCTAATGATCGTCGGCGGCATCCTGGCGTCATCAATTGTGGCCCAGATCCTGATGAATCAGGGATTCAGCTATTGCAAAAGCTGGGAGGGCGGCCTCTTTATGACATCCGAGGTCGTCTTTGCCGCACTGCTGGGCGTATTGTTCCTTGGTGAAAGTGTCACCTGGCGCCTGCTGGCCGGGGGACTATTGATTTTTGCCGGCGGCGCCGCGATCAGATATCAATTTCCTCGGGGTGATCATCCACCGCGAACCACTGCTCATCGGTGAAGCTCTCGTCGGTTATCTGGCCGAGGGTGCGTTTGAGGTAGCGACCACGGGCGGTTGCCGCGATTGTGCCGTCCGGCAGATACAACTCTCCCGTCCCCTCAAAGATGCGCCCTCGATTGCTGGTGATACGGCACAGTGCTTTGAGCCGGCAGTCGTACGGCACCGGTTTTTTGTAGGTGATAGTGAGTTCAATGGTCACCCCAAAGGTGGCGGAGTCACTGTGTATCATGATGGCGCGTCCGATGGCTTCATCAAGAATCGCCGCCGTTATACCACCGTGGGTGATGCGCGGATAACTCTGGTGGCACGCCCGTGGAGTAAACAGGGCGATCAGCTCTTTGTTGTCGGTTTCATAAAAGGTGGTTTTAAGGCCATAGTCGTTGGCAATGGTTGTGCTAACCTAAAATTGACCAGCAAAACAGGGTAGTGATTACCGAAAACTGACCACCCTGAGCAATCAATTTTCTGCTAGAATGGCATTTTTAGTCATTCAAGCAGGAGGTGAGGAGTTGCTCAAAATGGATCAATACGAATACATCAGGACGGCCCAAAGGGTCTACGGCAAGAACATCAGTGAGCTGGCAAGACAGACAGGCCATTCTCGAAACACCATCAGAAAGGCCCTTCGCGGTGAATCGTGGGGATACCGTGCGCGTGAACAGCAATCGTTTCCTGTCCTGGGGCCATATCGTTCACTGATCGAAGCATGGTTGAGAGCGGACAAAGAAGTGCCGAAGAAACAGCGCCATACTGCCCGACGTGTCTACAACCGTCTCCGCACAGAGCATGGATATCAGGGCAGTGAATCGAATGTTCGCCGCTATGTGCGGCTGGTACGAATGGAATTGGGCAGTGACCCTGGCCGGGAGGTTTTCATAGCATGTGAAGCTGATGCGGGAGAGGAAGCGGAGATCGACTGGGGCACTGCAACGGCAGTTGTGGGCGGAGAGAAAGTCCGGTTGAAGTTTTTTTGCATGCGAAGCAAATATTCCGGCAAACACTTTGTCCGTTGTTATCCCTGTGAACGGCAGCAGGCTTTCTTTGACGCCCATATCAAGGCCTTCGATTTTTTTGGGGGGATTTTTCCGGTTCTGATCTACGACAACCTGACTACCGCGGTACGCAAAGTTCTCCAGGGTAAAAAGCGTATTGAACAGGAGAGTTTCAGTCGATTCAAAGGGTATTACAGTTTTACCGCACGATTTTGCAACCGGGATAGCGGCAATGAGAAAGGAGGGGTTGAAGGCTTGGTGGGATTTGCTCGCCGGAATTATATGGTTCCCGTGCCGGTGGCGGAAAGCTTTGAGGATCTCAATGAGAAGATTCTGGCAGACTGTCTGGCGTATGGTTCACACAAGATGGCTGGTCGCTCAGAGAGCGTAAATGAGCGCTTTGAGGCAGAGAAGCAACATCTTCTTGCTCACCCGGAAACAGCGTTTAGCACTACCCTTCCCGGTGATGCCCGGGTCGACAAATACGCCACGGTGATGATTGACAAGAACCGTTACTCAGTGCCCTGGCAGTACGCGGGGCGGCGGTTGAAAACACTGGTGTATGTGGATCGGGTGGAGATTTTTGCGGACGGCGCCAAACTGGCTGTCCATGAACGATTGTTCGCCAACAACAAGTGGAGTCTTAATCCCGCACATTATCTGGAACTGATCCAACAACGCCCGATGTCGTTTTCCAGTGCTCGAGTAATTCGGCAATGGCGGGAACAGTGGCCCCAATCGCTACATCAATTGCTTGCAAATTTCTGCCGTATCCAGGGAGAAACCAAAGGGATCAAGGATTTTATTTCAGTATTGATGCTGTACAGCCACTATGGAGTCGACGAGGTTGAGACTGCGGTGAAGCGTGCCCTGGAGAGCAATCTTAACGGCAGTGAAGGGGTACGGCATGTGCTGATATCTTCAAGAGAGAAGGATACCAGTCGTGCCCCACTGACAGATTGGCCGAGTCTGCCATCTCCTGATGTAAGCGTCTATGGAGTATTGGGAGGTGTGCAATGAGCAGCGCACTCATGGTCGAATTGCGTGAAAATCTGAAGGCGCTGAATCTTGCGGCCACGGCCCGGGGTCTGGAAACCAGCATTCGTCAGGCAAAAGAGAGCGGTCCGGGCTACGATGAGTTTTTACTGGATCTGACCACAACCGAGCTTGCAACCAAAGCGGAACATAGACTCACCCGCCGAGTGCGCGAGGCGAAGTTTCCTTTGCTCAAGACCCTTGAAGGGTTTGATTGTGCCGCGGCACCCGAGCTCGACATCAGGGTTATACGAGAGTTGGCGGGATGCGACTATATTACAGAGCATGGCAATGTTATTTTTCTTGGCCGTAGTGGTACCGGCAAGACTCATCTTGCAACGGCACTGGGCATTGAGGCCTGCAGGAACAATTACCGGACCAGGTTCGTCAGTTGTTATGGGTTGGTAAACGAACTTATAGAGGCCCGGCAGGAAAGAGAGCTTCGCCGTCTTATTGGACGTTACGCTCGCTACGATCTGTTGATTCTCGATGAGCTGGGCTATATCCCGTTTTCTAAGGAAGGCGGGGAATTGCTCTTTCAGGTTCTTGCCGAACGTCAGGAAAAAGGGTCGGTCATCATTACCACGAACCTTGGATTTGCCGACTGGACACAGGTGTTTGGTGATCCGGTGATGACCGCGGCCCTTCTTGATCGACTGACGCATCGAGCCCATATCATCACCTGTCAGTGGGATAGCTTTCGTCTGAAACAAAGTCTCAGAGGGAAACCATCAAAGACAGGGAAACGAAGGACGATATCAACAACATAGTGAGACACCCCGGGATCTCTGCAAATGTCCGTATGGCCACTAATCTTGACGCTTGCCGGCAGATCTTGCTCGACGTAAGGGGGGCCGTATTTGTTTATGATGTCTCAAGAAAGGACATAGTGCAGCCGTAAAAAGCGGGAGAATTATGTAAGCAGGCTCTGTTGCGACATTGAATACCTAACGTGACCCACCAGTTTTACTGGTGGGTCCCAGCTGTGCTCAGCAGGCAGGATAGTGGTGAAAGATATTGAATACCTCCTTACCCTCCGAGAGGGTGACCCGAAGGATACTACGAGGAGGTATTCAATGAGCGACTTGAGAAAACTAGCGCATGCGGTCTGGCAATGCAAATACCATATCATCTGGTGTCCGAAATATCGGTTCAAGATCATGAAGGGAGCGTTGCGTGAATCAGTTGCTGAGATAGTGCGGCAGCTCTGCGAGTGGAAGAAGCTTGAGGTGTTGGAGATGAACGTCCAGGAAGACCATGTCCATTTGGTTGTGTCGATTCCGCCAAAGTTTGCGGTATCTGAAGTAGTTGGATTTTTGAAGGGAAAATGCGCCATCAAGATATTCGACAAGCACTTGGAATTGAAGAAGCGATAGTGGGGTCGTCATTTTTGGGCGAAAGGATATTGTGTGAGCACCGTTGGTCTGGACGAGAGCAAGGTCCGTCGCTCTGTAAAATGGCAGCAAAAAAAAGATGAGCGTGCAGAACAACTGAAGCTCTAGGGTTAACTTACCCTTGAAGGGTCACCTTTATTCCACCCCTTCTAGGGGTGATTGTTACATCGGTACCAGAGGACACCTCCGGGGGGCAGGAGAAACTCCGGTCGCCTACGGCTCCCTCCGTTTCTCCTGCCCCCCGGAAACAACCACACTGGGGTGGTACCCAACACCCTTCTTTTTGTTTAATTCAGGGTGGTCAGTTTTAGGTAATCACAAGTGGTCAATTTTCGGTTGTCATTCGCATGCAGGATATTGTCCTGCACCAAGTTTTCAAGGTACGCTTCAACAATTTGAATATCGGCAAGGCGTAGACAAACTAGATATAATGGTCGATAGTGTTGATTGGAACGCGGTGGTAGTAACCCGCGAACCATCATCAGGGGCTCCGACGAGCTGTTGTGAGGCCCATTCTCGCCCCTGATGATGGTTCACTTGCCGCGGTGATTATCCAACACAATAGGCCTGCCATCCTTGGGTACGTGGATTATGGTAAGAGCTGAAAAGCACCCCATCACAGAGCCATAAACAAGGAGGCAGACCATGCAAAACTATAGCACATTTGTCGGTATGGATGTTCATAAAAATTCCATAGAGATCGCCATTGCTGAGAGCGGCCGCACTGGTGAGGTGCGCCGTTACGGCGCCATTGACAACACCCTCACTGCTTTGGACAAGGTTGTCAGAAAACTGGTTTCCACGGGCGGACGGCTCCATTTCGTTTACGAAGCCGGGCCGTGTGGGTATGGACTCTACCGTCACCTCACCGCTCAGGGCTTCGACTGTGACGTGGTTGCTCCTTCCATGGTTCCTCGAAAAAGCGGCGACCGGATAAAAAACGATCGCCGGGATGCGTGTAACCTTGCCCGACTTGATCGTGCCGGTGAACTGACTCCGGTTTACGTTCCTCGTGCTGAAGACGAGGCCATCAGAGATTTGACTCGGGCACGGGAGGATGCCAAAACCGACGAGAAAAGAGCCAAACAACGCTTGAAGTCTTTTTTGCTGCGATACGACGTTCGCTATGCGGGCGCCGCGAGTTGGAGTGCCGCCCACTGGCGCTGGCTGTCGGATATCACGATGGATCATCCAGGCCAACAAATTGTCTTGCAGGAATACATCGATGCCATCGGCGAATGTAGCCGGCGCGTCCACAGACTGACCGATCAAATCCAGCAGATGGTGGCTCACTGGCGCATGTCCGAGGTCGTTACCGCGCTTCAGGCTCTTCGCGGTGTTTCGCTGATTGTGGCGGCCACCACCGTTGCCGAGATCGGTGATCTGAATCGTTTTACAAGCCCTGTCGAACTGATGTGCTATCTAGGGTTGGTTCCATCGGAGCACTCCAGCGGCGAAAAGACCCGACGCGGTTCGATCACAAAATCCGGCAATACCCATGTGCGTCGCGTTCTGACGGAAGCCGCGTGGTCGTATCGATTGCCTGCTAAAGTCGGTCGCGGGCTCCTCAAGCGCCAGGAAGAACTCCCTGAAAAGGTCTGTGCCATCTCATGGAAAGCCCAGGTTCGGCTGTGTTCACGCTTCAGACAGCTGTGGGCCAAAGGAAAACCAAAACAGGTTGTGGTAACGGCTATCGCCAGAGAGCTGTGCGCGTTTATGTGGGCTATTGCCAGGGAAATCGAGATCCCGTCTTCCACCTGAACAGGTACCTGTTATCACCACCTAATATAAAATAGCACGGCACAACAGGAGGCAATCACAGAGCATAGTGACATCATTTTCACGGTATCCAAAGAGGCGCAACCACGGTTAGGAGAACCCTCGATGACACTATTGGATAAGGCTTTGAGCCGAACTTGCGAACCTAGATAGAGGCAGCTCCGCGACGCAGCATAGTCATGCGGTACCCAACCCGCGAATATCAGAGTGATCAATCGTCGCTCCATCGGTTCCGCCTCTTTGAATGCCGTGAAATTTACCCGCGAAAAGGACCGCTTGGTAAAAAGTTGGATGAAACAGGTATTTGCTCTTGCCTAGTGTCGACCATATCAGTGTCATGTCAAGCTTCAAATGTTGTAAAATTGCGCCGTAGTTTTGGTTTCCTGCAAGGCGCGAAAGAGGGAGCATAGCAGCGTTATGTGACCGATTGAGCAACGAAGCCAGGAAGCCAAAATGACAAGCAAGATACAACAGATGAGGCTTGACAGGACACTAGCCTGATGCCGAGGAGATCGCCGATACGTTCCTGGAAATTTTTCGTGGTAACAGATGATGCTTTTCCAGGAAGATTTTTATTCTCTTTATCAATCTTCTCAATAAGCCTTGTTTCGTCCTTAAGACGATAGAAAATTGTGTGGAAATGGTTTTTGGGCGCCGAAGGGTCATCTCTGATCAGATGGACGATGAACTTTCCCAGCCGCTCGTATGTATTTTTTTCCCTTAAAAAGGCGAGTTTCTTGCCGTTAATTGTGGTCAAACCTCATTAATTCTCTTTTTCTCGACCCCTATCCTACTCCTTTGCCTCGCTCGCCTCCCCTGCAGAGGAGATATCCTGGACATGACTTCCATCGTCTCTCACCATGGTTTGCGGTGCTGCTGGAATCATCTTGGCGGCAGATGACTTGAGCACGCCAATTGACGGAATTTCAACCACCAGACCGGCATTCGCCTCTTTTACGTATTTATAGAAATCACTGTCTGTAGTGAGAATGAGTACAGAGTTTTTGTTGGTGCCCTCCTCGTAACTTTCAAGGGTTCGCTGGAAGGCATAAAATTCCGGATTTTTATTGTATGCGGACCCATAGATGCGCGCAGCACTCGCATCACCCACACCCTGGATCTCCTGGACCTGCTGATAGGCGGTTGAGCGGATCTGGCGCAACTCCTTTTCCATCTCCCCAAGGATTTCGGCACTGCGCCCTTCACCTTCCGAGCGAAACTGTGCGGCGATGCGTTTACGCTCGGAAATCATCCGCTCGTATACTTTTTCGCGAACGCTTTCTACATAATCAAGGCGTTTTATACGAACATCCACCAGCTCGATTCCGTACTGGGGGATGATCCTCCGGGCTTCGGTCAATATGGTCCTGGTAATTTCCTCCCTCCCCCGGGCGATCGCTCTCTTCAACTCCGCTTCTCTTTCTTTTGGTATGTCTTTCAGCGCCTCTTTCTCGGGAACCTCCCATGACGCGCTGCGCACGAGTTCCACGAGTTCGCTGCTTGACACCTGATCCCGCACTACGGAGTCAAGGATATCATTCAACCGTGATTGAGCACCCTCCTCACTGGCCACATTCTCGAGGAATTTTTTGGCGTCTTCAATACGCCAGCGAGCCGTGGTGTCAACCCAAATGAATTCCCGTCCTTTGGTGGGAATCTGGTTTGGATCACCGTCCCAGACCAGCAGACGCTTTTCAAATCGTCTGACCTCCTGTACAAAAGGCAGTTTGAAGTGCAGACCTGCCTCGGTTATCGAATCGCCAACCGGCCGGCCGAACTGCACGATAACGGCCTGAGACCCTTCTTCCAGGGTGTAGAGTGCACTGGTGAGGGTTATGAGCAGCAGTACCAGAACAACGGCACCGGTCGCGTTGAGTATACCTTTCATGGCTGTACCCCCTTGGGAACTGTCGCCCCTCCGGCTGACTCAAGGGGCAGCCAGGGGACCATGGCTTTCTGATCCCGGTCTACAATATAGAGGCCTCGCATGTCCGCCAGGAAACCGCTCATCGCCTCCAGGTAGAGACGTCTGCGCGTTACCTGAGGCGCCTCCTGATATTCAGCCAGTATTGCTGCGAAACGACTGGCCTCACCTTCCGCCCGATTGACGCGTTCAAGCGCGTATCCTTCAGCCTCGCTGATACGTTGGCTCGCAACTCCCCGAGCCTTGGGTATCTCCCGGTTGGCCCGTTCTTGAGCGACATTGATTGTCCGTTCCTTGTCCTGGCGCGATTCGTTCACCTCATTGAAGGCCGGTTTTACCGTGTCCGGCGGGGTTACGTCCTGAAGCTCCACGGTAACCAGACGAACTCCAGTCTGATAAGCCGACAGCACTTTCTGGATCTCGACCTTCGCTTCGCTCGCTACTTCTACCCGGCGGGTCGTCAGCACATCGCTGCCCAATCGATTACCGACGGCGCGACGCATGATCGCCTCGCTGGTGTCGCGAATAGATTTCTGCGTATTGCGCACCTGAAACAGATAGCTGATCGGATCCTCGATGCGGTACTGGATAATCCACTGAACATCGATCACGTTCAAATCCCCGGTAAGCATCAAGGACTCTTCCTCATGCGAACCGCTCGGCGCATAGCGCGTCTTCTCGCCAGGTACGGTGGACATGGTCCTGAAACCGAACTCCTCTTTAAGTACACGTGCGGTCGGCAGCCGCCGCACCGTTTCAATGCCAAGCGGCAGTTTAAAATGCAAGCCCGGGCCGGCCGTGCGCATGACCTTGCCAAATCGCTGCACGACCCCCGTCTCTTCCGGCTGTACGGTGAACCAGGCAGTGGTGAGAACAATTCCAAGTGCGATGATCGCTATGATTATCAAGCCTTTGCCTGACTTGAAGCCACCCAGCTTCAAGCGCTGTTTTTCCAGTTCTTCAAGAAACGGTTTCAATGATTTCTCGAATGATTCATTCCATACAGCCACAGTTCACCTCCCATGTATAAGCACAACTCATGGTGCACGTTATTCAAGTCCGAATGTCCATCAGCCTGCTTCGAATCCTTGCAGAAATCGCCGTGTCTCAACGTGCCCGTTCTCACCACCGGCTCAGGCGAGCCGTTTCACGCGCTCGTTTCCATCTTCAAAAATGTAGAGTTCGCATATCTTTCGATAGTGGTGGCCATAGATCGACAAAGTAACTGCCAACGCCAGTTGTCTCGGACGGTGGACCAGTGTCCAGAGCATCAGGTACCAATAGTGAAAGCGCTCTCTGCCCAGTACACCAAGCCGAAAGGCGGCTCGGAAAAACGACAGAACGCGTTGCAGGTCAAGCGGCATAGTGCTTCCAGGGGCCTTAAGCTCACGGAGCAGCGTTCTGACCCGCCGGTAATAGTTTGCCGGGGAATAGATATGCTCCATGATCGATCGGTAACCATCGCGGAGGTTGTCCATGCCCATCCGTGGAATGATGTTCGTCGTACCGTCGACATTGTCTCCGGAAAAAAATTTGACCACTCGGCTTTCCCGCCGGAGCCGCTCGAACAAGCTGGTTCCAGGCGGAGCCTGGAGCATACCGACCATGGCAATGACGATACCGCTGTTCTGAATGAAATCGATCTGCCTCTGAAAAATCGACGGCAGGTCGCTGTCAAAACCGACAATGAAACCGCCCATCACCTGCAGGCCGGAGCGGTGTATGCACTTGACACTGTGCAGGAGATCGCGATTCTTATTCTGGTGCTTGTGACATTCAGTAAGACTTTCTTCATCAGGCGATTCGATCCCTATAAAAACCGAGTCGAAGCCAGCCTCGACCATCAAGGCGAGAAGCTCAGGATCATCGGCGAGATTGATCGATGATTCGGTAAAGAATACGCAGCCTTTTTTGCCCTTGCGCCATTCGATCAACTCGGGCAGTAAACGGGTTTTCAAATAGCCTTTGTTGCCGATGAAATTATCATCCACGAAAAAGATGCTGCCGCGCCAGCCAGTGGCATAGATTCGATCGAGTTCGGTGATGACCTGGAGTGGTGTTTTTGTCCGGGTCTGCCGGCCAAACAACGTCGTGACATTGCAGAATTCACAATTGAACGGACAACCTCGGGAGAACTGAATGCTCATTGATGCGTAGTGCTTCACCTGTATCAGGTTCCACCTAGGTGGCGGGATAGCGCTCATGGCGCTGAATCCATTGGCTCGATAAATTTTTTTCGGCTGGCCGCGGCCCAGGTCCGCTAGAAAGATCGGCAGAGTGACTTCAGCTTCGTCTAGAACAAGATGGTCAACCTCACCAAACTCCTCTGGTTCGGCCGAGAAAAGAGGCCCGCCGGCAACAACTGTTCGCTCCAGCACCCTGCAGCGGGCTATGGTTTGTTCGGCGGATGTTCGCTGGACAGCCATGCCGCTGATAAAGACCATGTCAGCCCACTGCACCTCGCCATCCAGCAGATCCTGAACATTGAGATCCACCAGGCGCTTATTCCAGCCATCCGGCAACAGAGCGGCAACGGTGAGCAGGCCCAGGGGCGGAAAGGCTGTTTTCTTGCCGATAAAACTAAGGGCATAGGTAAACGACCAGAAGGTCTCCGGAAATTTGGGATAGACAAGCAGAACGTTCATTTTATCAGGTTCCATTGAAGCAGCGTTGTCCAAATGCATCAGGTTTTCTTCTTCCTGGCCACTTTGACGGCCTCCAGTCCCTCCACTGCCAGAATGGTGAGTATTTCAATTTCAATCGGGAGACGCAGCAGACTTTTGATACCGAGCAGCACGCCGAACTGTTCAGAATTCAGATGGTGGTTCAAATGATCACGGGTTTCCCATGACGAGATCAAGTTGAATACGTTTTTATCCTCGATATCACGGTAGATGGCGTAGCTGATCAGCCCGCTGCCGCCTGGGGGCGGCTCCACCATCGAAAGAAGGGTTTGCAGGACTTCTTTCTGTTTCTCATGCAGGGAATTAAGATACGTTCGGGCGATGATCATGTTCTATTCTCCCGCCATGCTATTGAGATTTAAAACCCATGACTGCATCGTTTAGTGAAATCTGCAAGGCCGCCCAGGTTTCCTCTATCCCACCTCTGAGTCGCAGCCAAGCGCTCTCATGGATTCGATCGACCTCCCTCAACTGTGCTCTCATTTCATGAACCTTACACGCCAGTGCATCGATTTTTCTGGTGTTTTCATTTCGAAATTCTATCATCAGGCTCATGGTCAGAGCTTTGAGCATTGTTAATTTGACCTGCACAAGTTCAATCTCGATTTCCATTTCCTTCCTGTAGTCTTCCTTAGCGCTCAAGGGAATCTCCTTCGCCTATGATTTGAAGACTTAGCGTTTGATCTCAGTGAAAAATCAGATCAACCCGAAAACATCCTCTAACAGCCTCTTCAAAGTGCTTGGCCATCCGACCTTGTCGCGTGCAGCAAGGCTATCGCCATCTAATTAGATAGTGAGCAATTCCTGGGCCTGATTGTCAGTCTCAGAGAAAACTTCCTAACATGCTGTATTGAAATAACAATTTATCGTAAGCGGCCATTTTAGAGTAAACGTTTCCGGCTATATGAAGGGGTCATATTTGCCCATAAGGCTATATATGACCAACAGCTGCAGATGGCCGCTTTAGACTCCGGACATGAGAAAAAATTGGGGCAAAAGCCGGCGGGGCAGGAAAAACTCAACTAAGGAATAACTACATTATGCTGAGCACGGTGATATCATGAGAAGCTACAGACTTTCAGGTCTCTTAGTTGGATTTTGCGGGGCGTACCCCGCAATACCGATCATGAATCGGACCATCCCGTAACTGAGCCAGTTCATCAGACGAATGCTAAAGGGCTGAGCCCTCAAGTCACTCTCAAATATCCTCCTTGCCTTCATGATGATCGCTTGGTTAAGATTACGCTTTAATTCTGCGGCAAATTTCCGATCATCGACGACCACATTGGCCTCAAGCGCAAGCAGCAGGCTGAAAGGATCGAGATTTGAAGAACCTACCGTTGCCCAGTGTTCATCAATCACCGCAACTTTTGCGTGGAGAAGGCCGTGGTGATATTCATAGATCTCGATTCCGGCATCGAGAAAACTGCCATACAGGGCTCGGGAGGCCCTCTGGAACAAGCGCTTATCCATTTTTCCTTGCAACAGCAGAACCACACGAATTCCGCGCCCGGCCGCCACAAGAAGAGCCTGACGAAAAGTCAAACCAGGCAAGAAGTAGGCATTTACCAGTATGATTTCGGTATTCGCCTGTCCTATTGCTTGTAAATAGGCATCTTCAATATCGCGGCGATGGCGGATATTGTTTCGTACAACAAAGGCTGATCGCATGCCGCCTTCTAATTCCTTCGAAGGAGGCGGTCTTTTGATGTTTTGATTCCGGAAAAACCGCAGGCGGCGATACCAGGCCACCCGCGACCACAAGTGGCGGGCTGAATCATGAATTTCTTTTACCATCGGTCCTGCAATGCTTACGGCGAAATCATAGCGGCACAAGGTCTGGCCATCCTTCCCAGTATCATCGATGATGTTGATGCCGCCGACAAAGGCGATTTTCAGGTCGACGACAGCAATTTTACGGTGCAGACGGCGCAACCTCTGACGCTTCAGAGTCCAGGGCGAAACATTGGCTCGAAACACCAGTACCATGACACCTGCCTCCTCAAGGTGATCACGCATGGTTTTCGGTAGGTCCTTGGAGCCGAATCCATCGATCAGCAGGTGGGTTTTTACGCCTCGTGCGGCCGCCCGTCTGAGTGCCTCGGCAATACGTTTTCCGGTCCGGTCATTGCTGAAAATGTAGCTTTCCAGAAATATTACCTTCGTTGCCTGGTCAAGCGCTGTTTCAAGCAATGGAAAGTACGCTTCGCCATTGTGAAGCAGGGCGATCTGATTTTGGCTAACTTTCTGGAACACGTTCAGTTCGATGTCCTTGTCTACGGATGGTCTGCTTGAAGATCCACGGTCTGCAAGATCATCTCCCCCCCTGGAGGTGGGTGTCATGCAGTGATGGAGGGCATTTGGTATCCTGTTCGTCTTTTCCTCACTTCTTGTTGGATAAAAATCATTCACCATACAAATAATTAATGGGTCAGGATTCCAATTCCTTTTTCATTCGGTCGAATTCTTCCTTATCTAGTTCTCCTCCTGCACAACGCTTCTTCAAAATATCCAAGGGATTTTCACCTTGTGAACCATCGGAGCCGCTTTTCGTTGAAGCCTGCAGCAGGTAATGAAGTATGGCGCCGAGCAATACCAGGGCTATTATCCACATTTAAACTCCGCCATATCCGTATCCCATCATGTGCCCCCAGTTGCCCCCCGGACCATTTGGGTCTGGCGTGCAACCGAAGAATGTGAGTGGCGGCAATAAAATCACTAACGAGCGTATTCTTTGCACTATCATGATTTCTTGCTCTTCTTAGTGTTGAACTCAGAGCTTTTACACCATGCGTGCTCATATACCCAAATTTTCTCCTGCTACGCAGCGCCTGAAACCAGGGGCTTTTACGTATACCAAGCCAATTAAGAGAATTCCGAAAGACAAAATAGTTAAGCTGCAGAAGCTCATCACTTGTTTCCTGGCCTCCGTGGAGGATCAGCCAATCGCAATAGTCTTACAAACCGGCTGATCTGTTACCAATGTTTATTCTCGGGACAGTCGTTCCGATGATGACGCTTTCTCTGCAGGTTTGGCTGCCGCCAACATCTTTCTCAGCTCATCACCATGGATGCTTTCCTTTTCGGAGAGAAGCGCAGCCAGTTCATTCAATACTGTCCGCCGTTCGGAGAGTATTTTTTGCACCCGCTGGTGAGTCTCTTCGACTAATCGGGCAATCTCCTCGTCAATTTCGGCGGCTTTCGCTTCGCTGTAGTTTTTACCGGGGCTGAAACCTTCCGGTAAAAACATCGCCTGGCGTTGGTGCTCATAGCTCACCAATCCGAGGCGATCGCTCATACCGTACTGGGTGACCATGGAACGAGCGATATCCGAGGCCCGCTGCAGATCATTCTGGGCTCCGGTCGATATTTCGTGGAAAACCAACTCTTCCGCCACTCTGCCGCCCAAAAGAACGGCCAGCCGGTCCAGTAGCTCTGAACGAGTCATCAGGTAACGGTCCTCGGTTGGCTGCTGCTGGGTGTAGCCGAGGGCGGCGACGCCACGGGGAATAATGGAAATTTTATGCACCGGGTCGGCATGTTCGACAGACTCCGCCACGATCGCATGACCGGACTCATGATAGGTGACGATCTCTTTTTCCTGTGCATTCATCACTCGGTTCTTTTTTTGCAGGCCGGCAACAACTCGGTCGATGGCTTCATCGAAATCTGTCGGCTCCACCATCTCTTTATCGTTTCGCGCCGCCAGCAAAGCGGCTTCATTGACGATATTGGCCAGATCCGCCCCGACAAAGCCAGGGGTAAGGCCGGCTATTTTGCCGAGATCAACCTCGGGCCCCAGCCGGACATTTTGGGAATGAATTTCCAGGATGGCCTTGCGGCCATTGATATCAGGCCGGTCTACCAGAACCTGCCGGTCAAACCGCCCTGGCCGCAGCAAGGCGGGATCGAGAATTTCCGGGCGATTGGTGGCAGCCATGATAATGACGCCCTTATTCGTTTCGAAGCCATCCATCTCCACCAGGAGTTGATTCAGGGTCTGCTCTCTTTCATCATGCCCCCCCATGGCGTTCATGCCGCGGGCCTTGCCCAGAGCATCCAGTTCATCGATGAAGATGATGCAGGGCGCCTGAGCCGCAGCCTGGGAGAAAAGATCGCGAACCCGGGCCGCGCCCACACCGACAAACATCTCGACAAACTCAGAGCCGCTGATGCTGAAAAAAGGCACCTGGGCCTCTCCGGCAACGGCCCTGGCCAGCAAAGTTTTCCCGGTCCCCGGCGGACCGACCAGCAGCACTCCTTTGGGTATCCGGCCTCCCAGCTTCTGGGATTTTTCTGGCGTGCTCAAGAATTCAACCACCTCTTCAAGTTCTTCTTTCGCCTCATCGATTCCCGCAACATCCTCGAAAGTGACGTTGGTATCACTCTCGGCAAAAATCTTGGCCTTGCTTTTACTGAATGACATCACTCCCATCCCTGGACCCATCTTTCTCATGGCAAATCGCCAGATCAGGAAGAAAATAGTAAGGGGCAGAACCCAGGAGAGGACGGCACCAAAAAATTTGTTCTGGTATTGTCCCGAAAAGTTCACCTTGCTGTCGCTCAATTCCTTCACCAGGTTGGGATCATCCACCCGGATGGTGGAGATATCCTGATCAGGAACACCTCGAAGCGTTCCGGTGATATGATCCGGTCCGATGGTCAATTCATCCAATTTTCCGTCGCTAAGGTATTGTTTGAATTTGCTGTATGGAATTGTCTCCACCTTTGCAGAAAAGAATAGTGGCTGCAGGTAGGAAAAAAAAATCATGGCCAGAACAAAGTACCAGATGCTGAAGTGCGCCTTAGGTGGCAAGCCCTTCTCGTCTTTTTGAGGTTTGCCTATGCCGAACAGGGAAAGCAGCTTATCCTTAAACATTCGCGGCGGCTTATTATTCGATTCAGATGCCATTTTCTCATTCCTCCATGAGCGGCCCGGAGTATCTGGGACCTTGTTGAAATGTTCCACCAGAAACCCAAAAGCGTATCGATGTACCTCTTGTCAGTGCAATCTCTGCGCCAGCTCACAAAAACAACTCACCCAATGCTTACTATTTGTTTTCATTTGCCAAAATTGCTCGCTTAACCGTCAGAAAACCAAACCAGAAGGATTATATTGGTCGATGTGGTCAGATAAGACCACTTGTCCGAATTGTCTGCTCTGAGAGGATAGAAAAAACCATTGAACACTCGGCAATCGGGACCGCCGGTTCATCGCCGCCAGAGTGTCCGATTGTTCTCCAGTGGGATAAGAAACGCCTTTAAGTGCGGATTTACAGGTGCCCTATAATCTTCGGGTGGACGGATCGCTGACGCACCGTTTATTCCTAATGCTGACAGTGATCTTCAGTTATTGGCGGTATAATTAGAGGACGATTACGGCAGAATTGAGATCGGCACATTCCCATTCATGCTTCTCTCTTTATTACAGCTTCCGCTCATGGTTTAGCAGTAAAGTTAATTTGTCAAACTCTCTGCCTGATCTATCAACAGTTTGAGACTCGGAATCAGTTTTTCTCTGATTTCCGACCGTTCCAAGGCAAAAGCTATGTTGGCCAGCTGAAACCCAGCCTTGTCGCCACAGTCATATCTTGTGCCTTTGAATTTGTAACCAAATATCGGCTGTTCACTCAGCAGCGCTGACATCGAATCGGTTAGCTGGATTTCGTTGCCTGCTCCCTTCTGGTGCATTCCGAGATGTTTGAAAATTCGTGGCGTCAGTATGTATCTGCCGATCACCGCCAGATTTGACGGGGCATCCTCCGGCTTTGGTTTTTCTATCATTGATCGAACCTGCACAGCTCCGTTGAAGGCTTTATCCGCTTTGATAATTCCGTATTTTTCCGTTTCATCGGGGGGAACCTCTATGATCGCCATCATCGATGCACGTAACCTGTCAAATACATCTATCATTTGGTGTAGCACCGGCACATCACTCTGAATCAGATCATCAGCGAGCAGAACGGCAAACGGTTCATCGCCAACAATGTCCCTTGCACACCAGATTGCATGCCCCAGACCGAGTGGCTCACTCTGACGGGTATAGACGATTTGCGCTCTGCTGGGTACGATAGACTCGACCGTGCGCAATAGTTCGGTTTTGCCCTTATCACGAAGTATTTTGTCCAGGTTCTGGTTATTATCGAAATGATCCTCGAGTGCCCCTTTGCCAGAACCGGAAACGAAAATTATCTGCTCTATACCGGAAGCGAGTGCTTCTTCAACAGCGTACTGGATGATTGGCTTGTCAACCACCGGCAGCATTTCTTTAGGCATCGCCTTCGTTGCTGGCAGGAACCTTGTACCAAGACCTGCGACTGGAAATACCGCTTTCCTGATTCTCATAGAATACCCCTCAATAAAGCGAAGCAAAGCCATAGGCTATGATTCCGTTTTGGCTCCATTAAATTGAAACCAATAGTGATGCAAAGACATATCCATATTGACATCTTCAAAAAAACATTTAATATCAATACTATAAACCACCCTCAGTCCTGCTTGAGTATTGCTGGCCCATTATCTCCAACCAGTATTAAGCTGAATCACCCTCGGTTTGGCTGCTTTAGATTTTGGAAGATATAGGGAGAAACCCCATCTTTAGTTCTGGTTTCATTTTTTAATCATCGATTGTCTGAGGCACTGACATTGCTCGCTGAGATTCGCCCAAAAGGACTTTTTCAAACATGTGATAACTCACATGGGCAGGGCAGATCTGACGAGGGAGAACTTCATAATTACATCATGCCGCCCATGCCACCCATTCCGCCTGGCAAACCGCCTCCAGCGTTCTTGTCCTCAGGAAGATCTGCAATGACGCACTCTGTGGTCAGCAGCATGGCGGCTAAGGATACTGCGTTCTGAAGCGCAATCCGCGTTACTTTGGCGGGATCAATAACACCGGAAACAATCAGGTCTTCATATTCTTCTGTAACAGCATTGAAACCGAAAGTACCTTCAAGTGTTTTAACCTTATCAACGATAACGGAACCTTCACGACCGGCGTTGTTGGCGATCTGACGGATTGGCTCCTCAAGGGCTCGCAGCAGGATGTTTTTACCAAGTGACTGTTCACCCTCAACCTCAAGCGCTGCAAGTGCTTCAAGGCAGCGGATGTAAGCTACACCACCACCAGGAACCACCCCCTCTTCTACCGCTGCTCGGGTTGCGTTCAGGGCATCTTCAACACGAGCTTTCTTCTCTTTCATCTCAATCTCGGTAGCAGCACCGACATTGATAACGGCAACACCACCGATCAACTTTGCAAGGCGCTCCTGGAGCTTCTCACGATCGTAATCAGATGTGGTATCCTCGATCTGTGCACGAATCTGCTTAACACGGGCAGCAATCTTCTCTTTGTTCCCAGCACCGTCAACGATGGTGGTGTCGTCTTTGTCGACCACAACGCGCTTTGCGGTGCCAAGATCTTTAAGGGTAACGTTCTCAAGCTTGATTCCGAGATCTTCGGTAATTACCTGGCCACCGGTAAGGGTTGCTATGTCTTCAAGCATTGCCTTCCTGCGATCACCAAAACCGGGAGCTTTAACAGCCGCAACGTTTATATTACCACGCAGCTTATTAACAACGAGTGTCGCAAGCGCGTCTCCATCAACATCTTCAGCGATGATGAAAAGGCCTTTACCCGTCTTGACAACTGACTCAAGAACCGGAAGCAGATCCTTCATGCTGGAAACTTTCTTCTCAACAAACAGCAGATAAGGATCATCCATTCTTACTTCCATGCGATCGGGATCGGTAACGAAATAGGGAGAAAGGTAACCACGGTCAAACTGCATACCTTCAACGACATCAAGGGTGGTATCCATTGATTTTGCTTCCTCAACGGTGATAACACCTTCTTTACCGACCTTATCCATCGCTTCAGCAATTATGCTACCAATCGTCTCATCACTGTTTGCGGAGATTGTTCCAACCTGGGCGATTTCTTTCTTTTCTTTGGTCGGAGTGGCAATTTTCTTCAGCTGATCGACTACCACCTCAACGGACCGATCAAGGCCGCGCTTAAGCTCCATCGGATCGTTACCGGCGGCTACCAGTTTGACGCCTTCTGCGTAGATGGACTGGGCCAGGACAGTGGCAGTGGTGGTACCGTCACCAGCCACATCCGATGTCTTGGAAGCGACTTCCTTGACCATCTGGGCGCCCATGTTCTCAATTTTGTCCTTTATCTCGATCGCTTTGGCAACAGTGACACCATCTTTGGTGATGGTCGGTGAGCCATAAGATTTTTCGATCAGGACGTTACGCCCCTCGGACCGAGGGTCACTTTTACCGCGTCTGCAAGAATGTTAACTCCAGTAAGAAGTGCCTCGCGGCCTTTCACACCATATCTAATATCTTTTCCAGCCATTGGATTTTCTCCTTTACCTTTTAAAGCCATTTATCACGGTTGAAATAACGGTTAAACCGACCGTTATTTCTTGATTACTCCAAGAACATCATCTTCACGCATGATCAGATAATTTTCTCCGTCAATCTTGATATCGGTTCCACCATATTTCGAAAAGAGAACGGTATCGCCCTTTTTTACCTGCAGGGCAACGTGCTCTCCGGCATCATTTAGTTTGCCGGGCCCTACCGCGATTATTTTACCTTCTGCCGGTTTCTCTTTAGCGCTGTCCGGAATAATAATACCGCCAGCTGTTTCCTTTTCCTCTTCAACCCTCTGAACGAGAATACGATCATTCAATGGACGGATTTTCATTTCACTTCTCCAATACGTTGACGTTCACCCCAAAACTGAACCAGGTGTTGCTTAGCATTCTTTTCCACAGCCTTTATAATCCAAGCTAATGGCTGCTTGGTCTCGTTCCTGCGTACTTGTTCATCAGTGAGGACAGTACAGGTGCATTTTTCTGTTGCTTTTCACGCTTTTCTTGTTTTTTTTGATGAAGTTTGTTGTCGCTTTGTCTCTGTTTCTTTTCCCTGTTCTTCTTGCCGCCTTTGTCTCCCATGGTCGTGCTCCTCTATTGATGAGGATTTCAGAACAAATCAAACCAGTCGATTCTAGACGTACGGTATCGCCAGAATCATTTTTCGTGGTTGAAAAGTCATTGTCCTTTTGCCCAGGATACTGCCTGCCGCCTGCTCGCTTGTTCTTCCGGATTGCTGGGTTTTCTGTTCTTCTCAACAATTCGATTAAATAGAGCAGGACGATGGCTCCCACCATGGCCCTTCACCATGGAACTGATCACACCATTAATGCTCGTATCGTACAAACCAAACAGGTATCCACAGGTCACTCCACCGAAAGGCGTGCAACGGGACGTTGTGCCGATATGCTTTAACCATTTAACTAGCAAGGTTCATGCCAGGCTCGGCAGGTATAAGTAAACGTCTTAGGATCGGCTTGTTAACAGACAACAATTGCTCATGCTCAGTTGTCAGGGGGAGTCAGGCTTGCAACACATTCGCGGTCATATGTGCCCAAGTGGTCATATACAACCACTGTCAAGCGTTGCAGTCATTTTGTCTCTTTGAGGAAATGCTCGGTGTGTGTACTGGAATTATTGTGGTGTAAGGCAATGAGGTTTGATTCTTATCCCGAAGACCTCAGGTTTTCAGGTCTGCGATAGCGGCCTGCGAAACGCTTCTGGAACCCGGATGTTAAAGGACAGGAAGCTTCTTCTTATTTTCGAATATTGAGTTTGCGCATACGGGCACGCAAAGTGCTGCGGTTAAGCCCTAGAATTTCAGCTGCGCTGTCTTTCCCGCTTACCTTCCATTGGGTCTGTTCAAGCACCCTGAGAATGTGCTCCCGTTCCACCGTTTCCAGGGTTTTGGGGGGAGCCGCTGAATCCTTGAACGGTTTTCTGAGTTCATCAACCAGGTGAAGCTTTGGGCCGGACGAATTGATCACCGCCCGTTCGAGGACATTTTTAAGCTCTCGAACATTGCCTGGCCAATGATATCTCTGCAGCGCTTCCATGACTCCAGTGGGTATGACTTCAATTGTCTTGCCCAGCCGCTTGGTTATCTTCTCGACAAAAAATGTGAGAAGAAGCGCTATGTCTTCCGGTCGAGCCCTCAGCGGCGGCATGGTAATTGGAAAAATGTTCAGTCGATACCAGAGATCCTCCCGGAACCGCCCCTGGCGCACCTCCTCTTCGAGGTTACGATTGGTCGCGGCAATGATACGTGCATCGCTGTTCATCGTCATGGAGCTGCCCAACCGTTCAAACCTGCCGCTCTCGATAACTTGCAGCAATTTCGGTTGCAGTTCCAGCGGCAGCTCGCCAATTTCATCGAGAAACAGCGTGGTGCCGTTGGCAACCTCAAACCGCCCGATTCTTTTGGCCTGAGCTCCACTAAAAGCACCTCTCTCATGGCCGAACAGCTCACTTTCAATCAGCGTGGCGGGCAACGCCGCACAGTTCATTTTAACCAGGGCCCGATCTTTTCTCCCGCTCATGCCATGAATAGCCCTGGCAACCAGCTCCTTGCCAGTGCCAGTCTCACCGAGCACCAGGACGGTGGTGTTTGTTTCCGCAATCTGCTCCATCTTATAAAAAACGTATTTAATCGCATCACTTCTGCCAACAATGTTGTCATGGCTGAACTCCAGTTTTATCTCTTCCTGGAGGTAGGCTCTCTCGGCCTCAAGCTGGTCCTTGAGTTGTTTGATTTCCATCAGAGCGTTTTCCGCCACCTTTCTATTCGCTTCTGCCATCTCACGTGCCGTGCTGAGCTCGGCCGTTCGTTCGGCGACAAGTTCCTCAAGATGTCGTTTGTAATATTCGCGTTCGGTCACATCTTCAATGGCCAGGAGAACAAATCTGGTCTGGTCTTTTTGCCGATAGATGCGTCTGGCGTTCAAATGCATAATTTTTAGGCCGATATTCTCGAATGTATGTTCCACCTCAAAATCGTTGAGCACCGTATTCTGTGGCAGGATTGTCTCGAGCAATTCCCTGAGTCTGGGAATGTCCCACTGCCGATTACCGAGATCGTAAATCACCTTGCCTTCAGTATCCCCAGGCTTGACCCCAAAGGTCCGGTAAAAAGCCCCGTTGGCCTTCACCACTTTGAAGTCGTTATCGAGCAGCACCAGCGGCTCACGAAGCGAACCAAAAACATCATCAAAATATTTCAAAAAGACTTTTTCCATCCACCCACCTCAGCAGGTTATGAGCCTGCGTAAAATTGGCAATCGCTCTGGCGTCGGGGCTATCCCCAAATTGCGAGCTATCAACAATTCAATCAAGAAAGGTACAAGACTCCACCAGATCATTGATTTACCGATGAACGTTTGTCAACGTCTCCGGAATCGGCCCCGGCGTGGGCGAACTTCTGGTATCTTGTTGATATTCAGCGAGCTTTACCCAGAGCTTCGCCTCCGACTACCAGGCCTCAATGTCTTCTTAATCTAGGTTTTGTCAAAAAATACTAGAGCTCCAAGGGCACATCAAGACGTAAATTCCATAAACCGGTGAATTTCGCATCGGACTGATAGATGGGCACATCGGCCAATTCTCTGACTGCGAGATAAAATCAACCAGAGCGATGCGTCAAGAAGGTTCGCAGCTGGCTGAGGCTGAAACTCGATGTGCATGGTGCAGAATGCTACGCAATATATGAGTCAGGAACCGTTTTTACCTGCGGGCCATGAGCTCGAAGCAAGGCTTGACATTGGAGATTCGGAAGCTGCTCCCCCTTCGGCATCTACTGGCTACATTCCCATCCTGACGACAACCCGGTGTTTCACCAATTCCCGCTCAAGCTGTATCACCTTACCGCCCAGACGTCTGCCATCCATCTCCACCCAGTCAACCCCGCGCTCACAGTGGTGCGGATTTTCCACCTGAATCTCATAAATCGTCTGGCCATGCCGGTAGCGGAGGCTATAGCCCGGCCAGGCTGCGGGGATTACCGGATCAATCCAGAGCTGGTCACCTCTCACTTTGAGACCCAGGACCTCCTCGGTCCAGGCCCGGTACATCCAGGCCGCGGCCCCGGTATACCAGGACCAGCCCCCCTGGCCAATCCGGCCGGGCAGACGATAGACATCTCCGGCGACCACGTAGGGCTCAACCCCATAATGCCAGACCTCTGCCGCATCACGAGCGTGCTCAATCGGGTTGAGCAGGCGGAGCAGTTTGACCGCCCGCTCCCCATCTCCCTTGCGGGCGAGGGCCATGGCCATCCACAGTGCGGCGTGGGTGTACTGGCCGCCGTTCTCTCGCACACCGGGGGGATATCCCTTGATATACCCAGGAGAAGGTTCGGACTTCTCAAAAGGGGGCGTAAAGAGCAGGGCCAGGCCCTCATCCTCGCGAACGAGATGGTGCCAGGCTGACTCGATGGCCTTTTCGGCCCGCACGGATTCAGCGGCACCCGAGAGCCAGGCCCACGATTGAGGCAGTGAGTCGATCCTTGCCTCAGTGCTTGTCGCCGATCCAAGCGGCGTGCCGTCATCGAATGTCCCGCGCAGATACCACTCACCGTCCCACCCGGCCCCTTCGATCCGCTCGATCAGGCCGATTTTTTCACTCAGATAGTGTTGGCTCAGTTCCGGCTCTCCCACAAGCGTCGCCATTTCGACCATTCCTTGCAAAACATCACACAGGAACCAGCCGAGCCAGACACTCTCTCCCTTCCCTTTGGCACCTACGAGGTTCATGCCGTCGTTCCAGTCACCCGTGCCCATTAAAGGCAGGCCATGGGGGCCAGCCGTCAAGCCGCAACTGACGGCCCGCCGGCAATGTTCGAAAAGGGTGGCCCGTTCAACAGTGATTTCAGGGATAAATAGCTGCTCATGCTGATCTTCTGCCAGAAGTGCGCCGCTGAGGAAGGGAATCTCCACCTTGAGAATGTTGGAATCACCGGTTGTACGGACGTATTGCGCTGCCACGTAAGGCAGCCAGAGCAGATCATCGGAGATGCGGGAGCGAATCCCGGCCCCGGCCGGTTCATGCCACCAGTGCTGGACATCCCCTTCCAGAAACTGCCGACTTGCTGCCCGCAGAATCTGGCCGTGGGCAATTTGGGGCCTGGTGTAAAGAAAGGCCATGACATCCTGCAGCTGGTCGCGAAAGCCGAAAGCGCCGCCAGACTGGTAGAAAGCGGAACGCCCCCATATCCGGCAGCTGAGCGACTGGTATTGGAGCCAGCGGTTGAGCAGCAGATCAACGGCCAGCTCAGGGGTATGAACCTCAACAGTACCGAGCAGTTCATCCCACCAGCCCCTGGTCTCGTCAAAAGCATCTTCAAATGCCCGTTTTTCTCGGTAGCGCTGCACCAGTGCACGGGCCTCATCCACCGTCTCGGCCTGGCCGAGCATGCAGATTATATCCCGCCGTTCGCCAGGCGCCATATCGAAACTGACCCGGAGTGCCGCGCATGGGTCCAGTCCTGCCCCGGTGCGCTCTGACAGCTGGAGCAATTCCATCGCGGCGGGACTTGCCAGCGAACGGTTGCGGCCAATGAAGGCCGTACGGTCGCCGCTGTAGCTGTCAGCATCCGGCGTAATGGCGGCAAAGGTGACTCGCCCGTTGTAGTCGGGGTGGTAATGGTTTTCTGCCAGTATGGCCTGGGTCTTTTCATCCCAGCGGGTTTTGACATGCATCTGGGATGTTTCCCGGTTCTCTCCGAGTGTGAGTTCACTATAATAGGTTATTGATAACCTGCGGTTTTTTGAGGATGCATTGGTGAGTTGCAGGCGCTGTAGTTTGATCGGTGCACCGCCATTCTCGTCAACCGGCACAAAGACGGTCAGCTCCTGCTCGATACCGCTGCTGTTATGCTCAAAGACCGTGTATCCAGCTCCATGTCGGGCCCGATAGGCGGTTTGCTCGCGGATTGGTGAGGCGGTCGGCGACCAGTAGACGCCGCTCTCTTCATCACGGATATAGATCGCCTCGGTTGCAGGATCAAGCACTGGATCGTTCGACCAGCCGGTCACGCGATTGCGCTGGCTGTTGCCGTACCAGGTGAAGCCGGACCCCGTTTCGCTGACCATGGTCCCAAAGGTAGGCCCGGCAATAACGTTGACCCAGGGTGCCGGCGTATTGATGCCTGGGCCGAGATAAATCACATATTCCCGACCATCCAGGGTAAAGCCGCCGAGGCTATTGAAATAATTCAACTCCATGAAAGGAAGCGGTGCTGAGGGTTCCGGGCGACTGTGTTTGGGGATAAGGCGTTCAAGCGGTTCGGACACTTCCACCGGAACTCTCAATTGCTGGGGTAGGTTGCCGCGAGCCGCCACGAGAACGACAGCGGCTATTGCTTTGAGAAGTTTTTGATCCTCTTCCGGGACCTGGGCGATGTTTTTGAGAAAGATTGCCCCCTGTTTTTCAACAGTTGCCGAAATACTATGATGGTGAATCAGCTGTTCGAGCCTTTCCTGCAGGGGTCTTTCATAGCTCTCCGCCTCCTCGTTTAAAATCACCAGATCGATCGACAAACCATGCATCCGCAGATAGGTGTGGGCCTTAAGCATCTGCCGAACCAGGTTGAGATCGCGTTCCTCAACGATACTAATGAGGATTATCGGCAAATCTCCCGAAATGCCGTACGGCCAAAGTCCGGATTGTCCCTTGCGGTTTTCCACGAGGTTCTTGGCAGAGGCACGCAGGAGCATGTTGGGAAACAGCAGATGACTTGCCAGTTGCTGAAAACGGCGGGCTTCGTCCGGCTGGATGCGCAACATCTGCAATTGTTGCTGGGCTGAGTGCCAGGTAAAATCCATGGCCCGCTTAGTGGCATGAGCATCACTGTACTTATCAAGCAGCAGCAGGACCTGTTCCCGGCTTGCTCCCGCAGCGAGTATCAGGCACACTTGGAGGCGCCCACCCGATTCAATGGTGATACTCTGACGCAGACTGAGAATCGGGTCAAGCACAAAGCCCTGACTGTTGCCAAGTGCTTGCATGGCTCCCATTGGCCGGTCAAGAGTTCGGCCGCGGCCGATGAAACGTCCCCTATCGGTTTCAAACTGCCAGCCTTTTACCTCGCGGGTTGCCGTTGCACTTTCTTGCAGCGTCAGGCAGTGGGCGACATAGAGGGGCTGATCATTTTCGCTTCTGGCGCGCCGATAAGCAAGCAATGCCTCCTGCTGCGGAAGTGCTTCGGTCTGGATGAAGAGTTTATTGAAGGCCGGGTGCTGGCGATCAGCGTTATGCGGGGTCAGCGACAGCTCGACATAGCTGGTAAGGTTAAGGCGACGTGCATGGGTGGAATGATTTACCAGGGTTATCCGCCGAAGTTCCACATCATCCTCCGGGGAAACGATGACCTCGGTTTCACAGGAAATGGAATTATCCGTGCGCTTAAACAGAGCTCGATCGAGGTCAAACTCGACGGAATAGGCATCAGGATTCCCGCCGACCGGATGATAGGTGGTCGACCAGAGCCGGTCCGGTTCGACCTCATGGATATAGCAGAAGATGCCCTGCCTATCACAGGTTGGATCGGAACGCCAGCGGCTCAGTTCCCGGTCACCCCACTGACTGTAGCCGGCACCGCTGTTAGTGATCATCAGACCGTACCTGCCGTTGCTGAGTAACAGGCTCCTGGGCCTTCGCGTATGGGGTGTGGTGAAGACGCTGCCTGCTGGAGAGACAAGGTCGTGGTCAATGAGTTCAGCTTCTTTGGGCCGTGTCGAGATGAGATGCAGCGGCGGCAGGACCGGGATGCGCTCCTGCAGCAGAGCCTCAAAGGCCCGGACCCGCGAGTCACTATGAAAACGGCGCGGGAACGGATTGTCGTGGAGAAAATTGGTAAGAGCCAGGAAGGCCATGCCCTGGTGATGAGCCATGTAGGCTTCGATAACTACCCCGCGTTTGCGAGCTTTTCCAACAACATCACGCTGCGGTCGACGGCTGAAATCCAGCGCTTCGAAATAGCCGTAATCGCCAAGCAAATCAAAGTCGATCAGTCTTTTCAGATTTTGCAGTACCGCCTTGGGCGCCAGGTTGAGTGCCAGCAGCGTGGCATAGGGGGCAATGACCGGTTGTTCATCCATCCCCCTTTTCAACCCCAGTGCCGGTACGCCAAAGGCCTTGTATTGATAAGTCTTGTCCTGGTCGAGATCGGCAAAGGCCGACTCGGAAATTCCCCACGGCACTTCATGGGTTTGGCCATAGTCAATCTGCACCGCCACCGCTTCTCTCGCCGCCTTGTCGAGAAGCGAATGGGGATAGGAGTGCTGGAACAGCAGAGGCATCAGATATTCGAACATGGTCCCGGTCCAACTGAGCAACACCCGCTTTCTGCCGATTGCCCCATATGGGCGGTTCAAGGAGAACCAATGCTCCAGCGGCACATCGTTTCTGGCAATAGCTATGAAACTTCCCAGACGCGATTCGCTGGCCAGCAGGTCGTAATTTGAATCATCCAGGCGGTTGGTCGAGACGTTATAGCCGATGGCAAACAGTTTGCGTTTGTGGTTGTAAAGAAAACGCATATCCACCGCCGCGGCCAATCCATGGATATCAGCGATCAATCGCTCTGCAACCGCCAAGGTTTCTCCGGCAAACCATTGCGCCATGGCAAAGGCGGCAAGAAGACGGTCGAGCCAGGCGCTCAGTGTTGGGGAAGTAGCAGGAGACTTTTGCTGAATCACTTGGAGGCGCAGAATCGACTCAATTCTACCTTCGGCGAGTATGCTGAGTGATGGCACACGGGCCAGGTCTTTGCGAATGGCCCGCACCACAGGCTCACCAAATGGTGCAAGCTCTTCTTCAGATTTTTCAGCAAGGATTCGGGCCCAAGTGAGATAGCGCTCAGCCATCTCTGCCAAGGCTGCTGCCTGTTTGTTCAGTTCCTTTGCCCAGGTCGTGTTAGTTGCGTCAGCAACGACCGAGGTGAGGTCGATCATCGTCCGCTCCTGCAGATGAAGCATTTCGGTGACGGCGGACGGAGCAGCAAGCCAGTCGGCCAGGAGGGCATCAAGGGTCTGATGGCAAAAGCTGGCTATATTTTTCTGGGTTGCAACCTGTTTTAGTATTTCTCCGGTATCGGCAAGCCCGGCAAAAGTTTTTCCGTCAAGCAGAGGGGCCCGGACCAGCTCTTTAACCCCCTGTTCCAGGGTCCAGAGGGCACCAAGCAGATTGCCGCTGTCAACAGTGGACACGTAGCGAGGCTCTAGGGGGGCCAAGGTATGGATGTCGTACCAGTTATAAAGATGCCCTTGATAGCGATTAAGACGCCCCAGGGTTGTAATGGTTTTTGTCAATCGGTCAAAGACCTGGTCAGTCGTCAGGTAGCCTGCATCGTGGGCCCCCAGAGCGCTGGTCAACCAGAGACCAATATTGGTTGGGCTGGTTCGCATGGCCAGGCGGTCCTGATGGGCTACCTGGTAATTGTCAGGGGGGAGCCACGACGTATCTTCGTTAACGAATGTGGCAAAATAGTGCCACGTCCTACGGGCAACTTGCCGGAGCAGGCGATAATCCGCTTCTGGAAGCGGGCTGCTGCTCTTTTGTGTGACAGGACGCAGGTTTAAAAGCCAGCCGATCAGTGGAGAAAAGAGCCAGAGAGTAAGCCAGGGAATGGCCAGAAGAAGTATTTCTGGTTTAACGAAATAAAGTGTTACCCCAAGAGCAATACTCAAAAGACTTACGGAAGTCAGGCCGGCGACAAAAAATGACTGGCGCCGGGAACTGCTCCAATGGGTCGCCTGCGCCGTCCACTCAAGCAATAGCCGTTTTGAAATCATCCGCCGGTAACACACGCGGGCGATGGCATCGAGCGCTACGGCCGCCTGGTGCGGCAGCATGGCGGCATCAGCCAAGGCCCGGAGCACATCGTGGATTATCTTTTTGAATTCGAAATGCTTCAGACCGTTATGGGTGGTGGCCATGGTGAAGGGTTGGGCAAGCGGATGAAAGATCAGCTGAATGCCGACCAGCACTAGTGCACAGGCGCCCATCCGCTCGGAAATAAACCATGAGGCTATCAGCAGTGCCACGCTGGCAGCCGGAAGCAGGCTGCGACGTAGATTATCGACAATTTTCCAGCGATTGAGCGGTGACAAAGGATTTGGCCCCCGACCACCATCCGCCAGAGGAACGCGAGAAAAAATCCAATCGGCAATCTGCCAGTCTCCGCGAATCCAGCGGTGGGCTCGATTGGTATAACTTTGGTAGCCGTGGGGAAAGTCGTCGAAAAGCTCGATATCGCTGGCCAGTCCTACGCCCGCATATGCACCTTCGATCAGATCATGGCTCAGCACCAATTCTTCAGGGAACCGCCCCGACAGGATGCGGCTGAAGGACTTTACATCATAAATGCCTTTTCCCTGATACGATCCCTCGCCACTGAGATCCTGATAGACATTGGAGATAGCTGCGGTGTAGGGATCGATTCCAATTGCATCGGCAAAAAGGCGGCTAAATACCGAGGAACTGGTGCTCGCCAGGGTCGGGCTTATACGCGGTTGGATAATGGTATATGAACCGGCAATAATTCGACCTGCCTCGTCGAAGCGCGGCTGATTGAGAGGGTGAGCCAGGGTTTCGACCATCCTTCGGGCCGTCGTGTGCGGCAATTGGGTGTCACTGTCGAGGGTGATGATGAAACGAACATTGGTCAGATGGTCCGGATTTCCAACATAAACCAGGGGCGGTGCAGCCTCGACCCGGGTGCCGTCGATCAGGCGGTTCAGTTCCTCAAGTTTACCTCGTTTGCGCTCCCAGCCGATGAATTTTTGCTCGGATTCGCTCCACATGCGCTCGCGATGAAGAAGAAAAAAGCGCTCACCGCCGTGACGCTGGTTGAGGGCGTCAAGACTATGCTGGGCTGTGTGTAGCAGAGAGCTGTCATCCTCAGAGGAAAGGGTAGTTGCATCGGTGTAGTCCGAAAACAAACTAAATAGCAAATTTGTTTCTTTGTTTGCTAAATATCGGATCTCTAATTTCTCAACCTCGTCAATTATCGTCTCCCTGTTGACCAGCATCATCGGGACGACCACCAGAGTGCGAAAATCGTCGGGGATTCCCGAAGCAGCGAAATCCATTTTTGCCAAGGGCCTGGGTGGTAAAATGCGCATGATCAGATAATTGACTACTTCAATCGCCAGCTGACTGACTGGAATCAGCAGGAGCAACAGCAATCCAAGATATGTTGCTGAAGACCATCCGACCAAACCTATACTTGGGGGAGGAACGAAGAAAGTGAACAAAAGCATGAACGAAATGAAAAATAAACCAATCCCGAGAAAGTACGCACAAGTATGCCGGGCTGAAATCCATACCAGAATACGTTGACGGAATGCTTCGCGAAAGGTAAGCAATTGCGCCAGTTCCAACCGCCCCTCCCCGACAAGCCAGGTGCCGACATGGCGGCGGCGTTCATCTCTTCTATTTTCTCTTCCTGCCTGCTTCGCCAAATCAATGACCTGCTCAGCAATTTCATCCTCACTCTTGCCGGCCGCAAGAGCGATTTCTTCAATTGCCCCACGACAGGAATCCCGGGTCGCAAAATCCACGCCGGGATAAATACCAGACGGATCAAGACGTAAAATCTGTTCCACCCGGCTGATTTGTTCGAAAATTTCACGCCAGTCAAACAAGGAAAGATTACGCAGGCTATTGAAAGCATTCCCGCAAGCCAGCTGTTCACTGGTTTGGCGATTGAGTTCGCGAAGATTGAGATCATGGTGAGGGGTGTTGAGGGAGCGTTCGAGCCAGTTCTGGACCGGCGACAAGACGGCGGCTTCATCATAAAGAAGGCCAAGCAACTGCACACCGAAATAAGGGCTTGGATTCGGTACCGATATGGAAAGGTCGGAGAGAAGGGCAAAAAGCTGGTTGGCATCGCAGCGATTGGCAGCAATCAGCCGGTTCGCCCAGAAGTCAGCCAGCTGGCGATCGCAGAGATCGTCCAAGGCTGTAACAGCCAGACTTTGAATACTTTCAAGAAGAGCGATTCGTAACATCTGAGGTATTGCCCAGAGTTCACCGATGGTCAGATTCTGCTCCGATTGGTAGGCATCGAGATAGGCGATGATATTCTCCCGGTCCAGATGCAATTCCATATGGGCAACAAGATTTTTGGCAACAACGTAGACACGTGGCAGACCTTGATAAGGAGCAGAGGCCAGGCTCGGCAGTTGCTGATAAAATCGACGGGGTAGATTGAGCAGCACATCACGAGCATTTCCCTCCAGAATGTATTCGTTATCAATTATCCAGTCGGCGGCAGGGGTCGCTTTCTGTTCCAGGCGGCTTGCAGCAACGAGATCGGCGCAGACCAGGCGCAGCCTTTTGCGTGCCTGCTTGAGACGCTTTAGCAAATTAGTGGAAGAGGATGGTCGTTGCTCCACTTGCTGCTCGCTGGCCTGCTGCCTGGCGCGTTGGTGGACCTGGATGGGGGAAAGTTTTTCCTCTGTCCCTCGAGCTTCCAGGTGCTCCTCACGATTTGTATGCAGGACAAAAAGCGCTGGAGGGGTATCGCAGTTTTCCCGCAAAATCTTCATCGGCAGGGGCAGCATGTCAAGCTGGGCGCCAAGGATCAGGACGGATTCTCCAGGTACAAGCCAGCGACTATGGTTATTTATTGCACTGAGCTTTACGCCATACCGTTCGCGTCGAAATATTGCGATAACGATGGCTACACCGAGCGTCCCACAGGCCAATATAGCGGCTAGCGGATAGGCGATTGCCCCGCCAGGGAGCAACTGCAGCCAGAGCAGACAATGAGCTGTAATTCCCCCAATTCCTCCAGCCAGAATGGCTGCAGTAATTGCCCAAAAAGAGCGACGCCAGGTAAACTGATCAACTGTCTGAGCAACTCCATCCGGGCCTTTCTGTATCAGAACCGCTGACCTGAGTCCTTGTCGTGCCAGATACTTCAGGGCTTTTCGTGCTTCATCCTTGCTGGAAAAATAACCGATAATAGTAGTTAGGCTCAAATTTTATCCGTCCGTGTAGTGCCTATTCTGGGTTTCCGTTCAACGTAAAAGATTTTACGTAATGGAAATGCTCAGAGTGGAACAGTGAAAATGTCCCGATGGATGTGGAAAAGAGGTGAAGAGGGTATTAATGCAATGTTTAGATAGTTGCGATACCATCAAGTGTAAAAACAGGGACCCCTAAGAATTAACCTATACAGTAAGTATTTTAGGGAATAATGCCACTACTGTCCGGGTGTTTTTCTCTGAGCACAGTATAACCTTTTAATATTACA
The DNA here is from genome assembly GCA_016722945.1 of Desulfofustis sp. PB-SRB1. Lineage (GTDB taxonomy): Bacteria > Desulfobacterota > Desulfobulbia > Desulfobulbales > Desulfocapsaceae > PB-SRB1. The sequence continues at coordinate 455,672 of JAEQMT010000038.1, forward strand.
TGCTATACGCGTCAAAATGGCCATAATCGACTTGAAATCACATCCTTTTCTGAGGATGATCCCCGGTAAAACCCTGGGGGGGGACACAGATGTTTACCGGTCGATTGATTTTCAAGCAGGTTATGGACTTCATACCGCTGTCAACCTTTCATCGTTGCGTTACAAAGTACCAGGGCAACTCCAACGTAAAAACATTTACGTGTCTCGATCAGTTTCTCTGCATGGCGTTTGCCCAGATCACCCACCGGGAAAGTCTGCGAGATATCGAGATTTGCCTTCGCTCCCAAAACAAGAAACTCTACCACATGGGTATACGCGGACGAGTCTCCAGATCAACGCTCGCCGATGCCAACGAAAAGCGCGATTGGCGCATCTATGCCGAGCTTGCTCAACACCTCATCGTTATTGCCAGAGACCTCTACCGGGAAGATCAGTTTCTCGAAGAGTTAGACGAAACGGTATATGCTCTGGATTCAACCACCATCGATCTGTGCTTGTCAGTGTTTCCCTGGGCGGTTTTCCGCAAGAAAAAAGGTGCTGTCAAACTGCACACGTTGTTGGATCTACGGGGAAACATACCCACATTTATCCATATTTCCGACGGCAAACTGCACGATGTCAACGCGCTCGATTTGTTACCGTTGGAAACAGGCGCATATTATGTCATGGATCGAGGTTACCTGGATTTCCAACGACTCTACACCTTCAACCGAGTGCCTGCTTTTTTCGTGACTCGCGCCAAAGCAAATACGCAATACAAAAGGCGATATTCACATACGGTCGACAAAACAACAGGCCTCCGTTGCGATCAAACAATCACACTGAGTGGTTATTATACCAGCAAGTATTATCCACTGAAGTTTCCTAGAAATTGACCGTTCATCATCCTACGCCACCATGCGCAGCAGTGTTTTGACGAAAGATTTTTGTGGTGTTTTCGCTGGCGCCGGGCAAACCGTATGAAAATCCGGTCTCAATGCTGCTTCCGTAATTATCCTGCGCACATCCGAAAACGCAAATCCGGCTCGCCCTCTAATTTTATGCCTGCGATCCGGGACGTTTTTTAACCGGTCGGCATAGATCCATGTCAAGGTTGTGGCCATCATACAGAAGTTGAGATGATTACTTACTGAATCAGCATTCCGCACTTGAGATTGTGAGCTGCCGATCTCCTGCTTGATCTCCTTGAATCCCGCTTCAATCTTCCATCGTGCCCCGTAATACTCAATAATCTGCTCAACAGAAAGCGTCATGTCGGTGGTCATCAAAGCAACATATCGAGTTTTTCGATACACCCACACAACTCGGATCGGGCACTTCATCGTTTTGACCATAACGGCCTGTGAATATGCCTGCACATGCCTTGTTTTGCCGTATAGGAAAACCGTATAGGTCTGGGCCTTGTCCTTCCACCTAACTGCACAGTCACCCACTGAACCCAAGCAGGCACCATATTTTCGTGGACGACCAGCCGGACGCTTTGCGGTAGACAAAGGTGGAAAGCCATACAACATACTATTGGTACGCATGCGAGAAAGCAGATCGACACACCCCTCACCACCACGATCTATCCTTGACCAGAGCCCATTGTTTCCAAACCAGCTATCAGTCACAACCAGTATCGATTGCTGAAAGTACTCTCGAATACCTGCTATCATCGTGGCAGCCTGTGACATCTTGTTTTCAAAGGGAAGAACCTTCCCTTGTCGTTTGGCTGTAACAGATTGTGCCTTAATGTCCTTTTGCATCATATAGAATCGGAAATCCAGGGGCAAGCAGGCCCATCGTGACTTCACTTGTTTTAACAACCCTATTGCCACAATGCACTGTGACCACGGATACGAACTCCGGTTTGTCTTTGCTGCATGATCGTGAAAATGGCCACAGCCAAATATTTTCCTGCCACTTTTGGGATTGATGGAATCATCCAGCGCCACAATCATTCGTCCTTGTGTGGCAGGTGATGGAATCATTGCTGGTTGTGCTAACCTAAAATTGACCATCAAAACAGGGTAGTGATTACCGAAAACTGACCACCCTGAGCAATCAATTTTCTGCTAGAATGGCATTTTTAGTCATTCAAGCAGGAGGTGAGGAGTTGCTCAAAATGGATCAATACGAATACATCAGGACGGCCCAAAGGGTCTACGGCAAGAACATCAGTGAGCTGGCAAGACAGACAGGCCATTCTCGAAACACCATCAGAAAGGCCCTTCGCGGTGAATCGTGGGGATACCGTGCGCGTGAACAGCAATCGTTTCCTGTCCTGGGGCCATATCGTTCACTGATCGAAGCATGGTTGAGAGCGGACAAAGAAGTGCCGAAGAAACAGCGCCATACTGCCCGACGTGTCTACAACCGTCTCCGCACAGAGCATGGATATCAGGGCAGTGAATCGAATGTTCGCCGCTATGTGCGGCTGGTACGAATGGAATTGGGCAGTGACCCTGGCCGGGAGGTTTTCATAGCATGTGAAGCTGATGCGGGAGAGGAAGCGGAGATCGACTGGGGCACTGCAACGGCAGTTGTGGGCGGAGAGAAAGTCCGGTTGAAGTTTTTTTGCATGCGAAGCAAATATTCCGGCAAACACTTTGTCCGTTGTTATCCCTGTGAACGGCAGCAGGCTTTCTTTGACGCCCATATCAAGGCCTTCGATTTTTTTGGGGGGATTTTTCCGGTTCTGATCTACGACAACCTGACTACCGCGGTACGCAAAGTTCTCCAGGGTAAAAAGCGTATTGAACAGGAGAGTTTCAGTCGATTCAAAGGGTATTACAGTTTTACCGCACGATTTTGCAACCGGGATAGCGGCAATGAGAAAGGAGGAGTTGAAGGCTTGGTGGGATTTGCTCGCCGGAATTATATGGTTCCCGTGCCGGTGGCGGAAAGCTTTGAAGAGCTCAATGAAAAGATTCTGGCAGACTGTCTGGCGTATGGTTCACACAAGATGGCTGGTCACTCAGAGAGCGTAAATGAGCGCTTTGAGGCAGAGAAGCAACATCTTCTTGCTCACCCGGAAACAGCGTTTAGCACTACCCTTCCCGGTGATGCCCGGGTCGACAAATACGCCACGGTGATGATTGACAAGAACCGTTACTCAGTGCCCTGGCAGTACGCGGGGCGGCGGTTGAAAACACTGGTGTATGTGGACCAGGTGGAGATTTTTGCGGACGGCGCCAAACTGGCTGTCCATGAACGATTGTTCGCCAACAACAAGTGGAGTCTTAATCCCGCCCATTATCTGGAACTGATCCAACAACGCCCGATGTCGTTTTCCAGTGCTCGAGTAATTCGGCAATGGCGGGAACAGTGGCCCCAATCGCTGCATCAATTGCTTGCAAATTTCTGCCGTATCCAGGGAGAAACCAAAGGGATCAAGGATTTTATTTCAGTATTGATGCTGTACAGCCACTATGGAGTCGACGAGGTTGAGACTGCGGTGAAGCGTGCCCTGGAGAGCAATCTTAACGGTAGTGAAGGGGTACGGCATGTGTTGATATCTTCACGAGAGAAGGACACCATGAGTGCCCCACTGCCAGACTGGCCGAGTCTGCCATCTCCTGATGTAAGCGTCTATGGAGTATTGGGAGGTGTGCAATGAGCAGCGCACTCATGGTCGAATTGCGTGAAAATCTGAAGGCGCTGAATCTTGCAGCCACGGCCCGGGGTCTGGAAACCAGCATTCGTCAGGCAAAAGAGAGCGGTCCAGGCTACGATGAGTTTTTACTGGATCTGACGATAACCGAGCTTGCAACCAAAGCGGAACAGAGACTCACCCGCCGAGTGCGCGAGGCGAAGTTTCCTTTGCTCAAGACCCTGGAAGGGTTTGATTTTGCCGCGGCACCCGAGCTCGACATCAGGGTTATACGAGAGTTGGCGGGATGCGACTATATTACAGAGCGTGGCAATGTTATGTTTCTTGGCCGTAGTGGTACCGGCAAGACTCATCTTGCAACGGCACTGGGCATTGAGGCCTGCAGGAACAATTACCGGACCAGGTTCGTCAGTTGTTATGGGTTGGTAAACGAACTTATAGAAGCCCGGCAGGAAAGAGAGCTTCGCCGTCTTATTGGACGTTACGCTCGCTACGATCTGTTGATTCTCGATGAGCTGGGCTATATCCCGTTTTCCAAGGAAGGCGGGGAATTGCTCTTTCAGGTTCTTGCCGAACGTCAGGAAAAAGGGTCGGTCATCATTACCACGAACCTTGGATTTGCCGACTGGACACAGGTGTTTGGTGATCCGGTGATGACCGCGGCCCTTCTTGATCGCCTGACGCATCGAGCCCATATCATCACCTGTCAGTGGGATAGCTTTCGTCTAAAACAAAGTCTCAGGGGGAGACCATCAAAGACAGAGCAATGAAGGACGATATCAGCACCATAGTGAGACCCTCCGGGATCTCTGCACGTGTCCCTATGGCCACTAATCTTAACGCGTGCCGGCAGATCTTGCTCGACGCAAGGGGGGCGGCGTATTTGTTGATGATGTCTCAAGAAAGGGCATAGTGCAGCCGTAAAAAGCGGGAGAAATTATGAAAGCAGGCTCTATTGCGACATTGAATCGGTACCAGAGGACACCTCCGGGGGGCAGGAGAAACTCCGGTCGCCTACGGCTCCCTCCGTTTCTCCTGCCCCCCGGAAACAACCACACTGGGGTGGTACCCAACACCCTTCTTTTTGTTTAATTCAGGGTGGTCAGTTTTAGGTAATCACAAGTGGTCAATTTTCGGTTGTCATTCGCATTGGCAACGCCACACACCATGCAATGCTTGGAAATATGTTGAGAGGCGATAATTTTATGCTTCATCTTTATACCGATAATTTGTCTGGAGACTATAAATGCACTACAATACACCTGATAACATCGTTTTCCACCGCGATATGATACCGATTATCTTTTTCTTGAATAGAGGCGGTTAATGATTCAATGGTCGGATAGTCCCCCTCGCCGTTAAAGCATCTGGCATCATCGATCAGGATTATGTGGTCAAGTGGTTTTCCTGAAAAAATGGCGTCGATTTCTTCAAGGATCGGGCACTCTTTGTCCCCTTTTGCCGTTTGGCCAGCTGAATAGTGACCATCAAGCCAGAAAATGGCCGGTGAATCAAGTTTTGCAATTATACTGGGTAAAACAACACTACTGTCGCCAAACAGTAAGTGGATATGAGGGATGCCCTTGAACCGCTCTACGGCTCTCTCATAATAGTATTGACTGAGCTCGATTGAATATATCGTATCAAATTGTCTTTTCTGGGCCTCAACCATATCCCCCCTGAATGTTCCTGTCTCAACAAACGTTGTGTAATTTGATCGACGCTGAAATTTCTGGATAATTTCTTGTTTTACTCGATGGGGAGGCGGATTTGGCCTGCCTTTTCTCAGCCATCTTTTGTAATCTCTTCGTTCTTTACGTACATGATTAATCGCTCTTAATTGAGCACGTATTTTTGTCAAAAAATTGGCCATAAGATGGTGGTAATATAGTGATATTTTATGGTGCTATGGTGAACCGATACTATGCCCCCACTATCCGCTTTCTATACATTTCCATTCCTTGAGCCATAGATCTTTATTTAAATGGTTCAGAGCGGATTGTGGAAAAAGCACGATTTTCGATGTGCCGGGATTCAGATAGGCGCCCCACCAGCTAAAGGTACTGTTGGCACAAATATGATGTGCGCAGCGGCTCATCAGAACCATCTCCTGACAATCAGTCAATGAGTGTTGGTCAATAAATCTATACGTTTTGCTACCGGAAACATTCTGTTTGCACCACGAAATATCATCTGAGAATACATAGAAAACAGCCTCAGGTACAATCTTCACCATATATTCAATTGCCCTGTCATAATATTTCATTGGCAGGTGCCTGTCCATGTCCACATAGTCACCACGTCGGATATGCACCGAAACGGAGTTCGGATTTTCCGTTATCTCCGACCAGATAGCATGCCGGGGCTGTTCGACAAGGGTAATTTCCTTTCGTATTGTCGGCTCGATGGCCTGAAAATAGCGCAGATCCTGCCAATAGCCATCCAGCACAAAATCACCCACGGCCTGGTGGGCCTTACTGAAATACACCCCTTTGTTTTCCCGGACAATCGGACGCCTGTGCCGAGCTCTGAAATAGTGGCGTGGTGAGTTGCGATCACAATTATCAGAGCCGGTTATCCGTCGACAATCGTGGGAATCGGCAAAGCCCTCAAAACAGATGTTGAACTCGTCTAACTGAAACCTGCGAAGACGCTGGACCTGATAAAAACCCACATCAAGCTTTAGGGGTGCCTGGAGGCTCAGGGCCATCTTCCGGGCAAAGCTATACTGAAACAACTGGTTACCCAGGCCACCATATATTTTTGCTATTATCACCTCTTCCCTCAGAATACACCGATGCAAAACAATATAACGGGTATCGGTTATGAACCCGCAAAAAGTCTGCTTAGCAGTCTAAGATGGCTGGATAAAAACACAGTGTTCCCAGGGGTTAGGGTCTTTTCTGGTTCGAAGTAGTACATGTGGTAGATCGATGATCAGAAAAGGCACCATGACGACGGAGAGCGAAGCTTTTACGACGCCATCACCGGTATCGTCGAAGAAATATTCAGCCCGCGGAAAAATGTCCCGTGCCTCAATCTTGAACGAAAAAACGTATTTTTCAAGATTTCTTTTACTTGACTGTTTCTCCGTGCATCCGGGGAGGGCGGATCAGATGTAATCAAACAAGCATTGCGGTAAAACAGGATTGTCAGGGTTTCTGGTATGATTGCTAACGGACCTGAACGTTACCCATTTTCTTGTGTGAAGAGAACTGGGAACCCTAATTCTATAGATTCCCAGTTAATTAGAGGTCTTGGTTAGCATAGTAAAATGATCAAAAATCGCCTCTTCACTGATACTTTTGTCATGAAACTTCTTCTCATTTACGGTGAGCTGCAGCACCAGATTATCAAGTGAGGCCATTTTCTCGACATGCCTGAGCATTTTGGCCAGGGACTGATTATTTCTTTGCAACGCTTCATTTCTGCCGGTTAATACAGCGGACTGCTGCTTCATGGAAACTCGAAGAGTATAATCCTCCACCGCTGTCCGTATTACCCGCCTCAGTTCCGCCTCCTCCCAGGGTTTGTAGATAAGATTGCTAACCCGCCCCATGTTGATGGCCATAAGGGCGATATCAAGTTCCTGGTAGGCCGTCATCATGATGCGCTCGGTTTCCGGCCATCTGGACTTGACCTCCGCCAAAAAGTCAGCCCCGTTCATACCCGGCATTCGCTGATCCGACACCACCACGGCAACATCGGTTTCACTCATTATCTCCAGTGCGTGAAACGGGTCCTGGCAGGTAATGCACCTATATGGCTCGTCGGCGAAGGTCCATTCCAACGCCTCGAGCACACTGGGCTCGTCATCTATGAACAGAATCGTGTTTTGCATGGATCCGTATTGTCCCGGCGATCGATCAATGCATAATCTCGGTCGTAATGCCCTCTACTTCGTCCACGTCCAGGGGCTTGCGCAGGTATCTGCATACCCCGTAATGAAACGCCTGCTCTTCCAGTTCATCCTGCGGCATGGCGGTGACCACAACAATCTTGGTTGCAAGATGTTTCCTAGCCATTCTTTCCAAAAGCTCCATGCCGTTCATACGTGGCATCTTGAGATCTAAAAACATCAGACTGGGGTGGTGGCGCTCGAGCAAGGCAAGCGCGTCAACGCCGTTGGTAATCATCTGCAGGGGATAGTCCTCACCCAGCATGGCATCAAACGAATCGAGAATACCCTGGTCGTCATCGACAATAAATATCGGCTCTGTATGCATAGTTACTCCTTTTTTGGTGAACCAATCAGACACTTCCAATGTGACGCAGAATCCGTGCCACAATAACCGCAGTCTCTTTTCACCAGCACTTCTTCTGTCGGCGCCAACTCTGGATTGTATTGAAGGCAAAAATGATGCCAAAAGCCGTTAAGCAGAAAGACCTATTTCACCGCCATGGGAAGAGAGGTTGCGAATTTTTCAGTAATGTTCCGGCCTAAGCTCCCCTATCAGGTTGTGGTAACTACCCACGGGTGATGCCGAAATACGTGGCGACTCTATACCATACCAGCTGATTTCAGGGAATTGCCATGGAATCCGTGCACAATTTTTTGTGCACCGTCAGGCTTTATGTGCAATAGGATTTTTTCATTTCTGTTCATATAGTTGCGTGTAACATGCTTCATGTTTTGAAAAATCGCTATGCAGTTCAGCGGATATTCTTCCTTGCCGATCATTTTCACTTTATTGCAGTAATCCTCAGCGTCTAAGCCTTATTTTCGCAATCATTGATAATTGGCACTCACCTTGCATCTTCCAGTCGCGTTATCTGAGCATCGTATGCATCGCAGTACGAACCAGAAGAGAGGATGTGTCATTTAATAACAAAATCTATGTGGAGGAAAACATGAAAAAGGTAATGGTTCAACTCTTTGTCGCAAGCATGGTTATTGCCGGTTCTGTTCTGCCCGTATTAGCTGCTGCCGGAGGTGGCTGGTAAGCCGATCTCAATTTTATTGATCTGAGTTACATACTTCGATCTCCACAATGGGGTCGAAGATCAAAACACGAACCTGCTGGTTCGTGTTTTTTTTTGCCGTTCTGCTGCTTTTTTTATTGGTTTCAATGTCTCGCCTAATAAGATAGAGTTTTATGCCCGCTGAAAATAGCGGCGACGTTATTGCTTTTCCTTGTTGTGCCATACACGTTAGCGAACCTCCAAAAAGTAGGAGCTTGGCAATGATTCACCGCCGCTCGTCCCTGAAACTTTTGGCTTGGGCCGGTTTATTCTTAACACTGCTTCTTTGCTCGTGTGAACAACCAGAACGACCAGCGGAACAAGCCGCCACGGGCACAACAGCAAAAGAACAGCGCAGGGCTGGCGGCATCTATCGCACTCCTCTGCTGAACAACCCCGCCACCCTTGACCCCGCTTATGTGCTGGATGAATATAGCGCCGCCGTGGTTCAGCAGCTTTTTGACGGTCTCGTCCGCTTCGACCCGTATCTGCTGGTGCTGCCGGCCCTGGCTGAAAGCTGGCGGATTGAAGACAACGGCAGGAGGTATCGGTTCGTCCTTCAGGAGGGCGCCCGTTTTCACAACGGTGCTCCGGTCACCGCCGAGGACGTGGTATTCTCGCTGAGTCGTTTGCTGCGCATTGACCCCTCACCGCCAGCACTGCCCCATCTGCTGAAAATAACCGGCGCTCGTGCGTATCGGGAACAGACAAGTGAAACGGTAGCCGGGTTACGCGCATTGGATAAAGGGGTAGTGCTTGTGGAATTGGATGAACCGCATGCGCCCTTTCTCACCGCTCTGGGCATGTATCAGGCAAAAATCGTCCCGGAAACGGAAGTGATCAGTCTGGGGGATGATTTTGGCCGCAATCCGGTGGGCAGCGGCCCGTTTCGTTTTGTCTCCTGGGAGGCCAACACACGGATCACGCTTGCCCGCAATCCCGAATATTTTGGCGCATCTTCCTACCTTGACGAGGTTGAGTATGCTATTTTCCCGGGAGTTGGTGTTGACCAACTATTAGCTGATTTCGAGGGTGGTGGTCTTGACGAGATGCCGGTTTTAGGAGGGGTTAGACAGGAACTGAGCGGGGTCGAGGGCTTGCAGTGGTTTCATCGCCCCGCCTTATGGCTGATGTTTTATGGGATTCGGGGGGATCACCCGCCCCTTGATGATCCGGGGTTTCGCCGGCGACTATCCGCGACCCTGGATCGAGAAAGAATTATCGACCAGGTCTATAGTGGGCAGTTTGATCCGGCCACCAGAATCCTACCCCCCGGTATGCCGGGCGTCAGCCAGAAAAACTTCCATGAATACGAAGAGACTAGACATCTGCAAAACGACACCGACGATTCTCCAACAATGGCGGCCCCAAAACGAATTTCACTTGAGATCGTTTCCACCTCCAACTCTTCCTTCGCTCAGACCGAGCTGAGCCTTGTCCGCGAGGCATGGGCGGAAATCGGAGTTGATCTGAGTATTAAATATATCACCGACTGGTCCGAATTTGAGGCCTATATCAATTCTGACTCCGTTCAGCTTTATCGCTTATCCTGGTCCGCCGAAATGCCCGACCCTGATGGCTTTTTGGATCCACTCTTCGGCTCAGAAGGCCTAGTCAATTTCATGCGCTTTGAGGATCAGAGGATCGATGATCTGCTTCAATCCGCACGTGGAGAAACCGATCCAGGCAAGCGCGCGGCGATGTATGGTGAGATCGAAGCGGCAATAATGGCCGAAACCCCCATCATCCCCCTGATATTCAACAGTGTAGATCGAGTCTACAAGCCTTACGTGCGGGACGCACAACCCAGTGCCCTGGGGGCACACTATATGTCCCTGCATCAGGTCTGGTTCGACCTGGACGCCCAAAAATCCAGGTAAATTGAAACTCCCCCCCCGGCAGCTATGAACAGATGGGCAGCCAGGCCAAACATATTGAAAAGCCCTCGATTCATTCCGCTTCGCTACCGACTGGTGCTGGCAAACGGCGCCATGCTCATTGTCTTGCTGGGAGTGCTGGCGCTTACCCTGGTATGGTTTCAGAGCCGCACGAGCAGAGAACAGCTTGAACAGCGTGGTGAGGCAATCGGTCGGAGTATTGCGGCAACCTCCATCAAGGCCCTGCTCGGTTATGACTACATTTCCCTGGAGCAGTTTGCCAATCAGGCCGCGCAAGACCCAAATATTCTCTATGTCGTTGTTCATGACAAAGAAGACTACGTAGCGGGCTTCAGTAACCGGCCTGACCTGCAGGGTCAAAAGCTGTCTGATGAGATAAGCCGGAAGGCAACCGCAAGCACCGGGCCACTGGTGCAAAAGGCGACAACAGGCCCTGACGGGCCACCCGGCCTGGAGGTGGTTATACCCGTTTTGCTGCCCGATTCCACCGAGCGATGGGGAACCGTCCGGGTCTGCCTCTCTCTTGCCCCGCTGTATCTGCAATTACGCCAGACTATCTGGATTGTGATTGTTATCGGGGGTGCGGCACTATGTTTCGGTACCATGTTTTCCATTTTAGGGGCAAAGCGGATTACCCGCCCGCTGGGTGATCTGGTACGGGCATCAGAGGATGTGGCGAGGGGCAATTACCAGCAGGACATCAGGGTGAAGACCGGCGATGAGGTGGAGGTACTTGCCGAGAGCTTTTCTACGATGACCCGGGAAATCCTCGCCCACCAGAGGCGCCGGCAACAGCAATTGGAAGAGATACAACGTCTGCGGGACTACACCGACAAATTAATGACCACCATGGCCGATGGGTTGCTTTCTGTAGATGTGAGCGGAACGGTAGCAGCGATTAACCCGGCGGCCTGCCGGCTGCTTACTCTTCCCTCGCCTGCCACGGTTACCGGACAAACCATTGCGACCGTGTGTGCGGATTCACCAGAACTTCTTGGTCTGATTGACACAATCATTACAGGCTCTGAGCCGGTCGACCAGCAGGAACTCGACCTTGAGCGTGGTGCGAGTGGCCAGACCCTGCTGATCAGCTCAAGCATCTTATAAAACAGTGAAAAAAAGCCCCAGGAGATCATCTTAAACCTTCATGACATTACCGAATTAAAGCGGCTGGAGGCGCGAATTCGGCAATCGGAAAGACTGGCGGCACTGGGCACTCTGGCGGCGGGCATGGCCCATGAAATACGCAATCCCCTTTCGGCAATCAAAACCTTCGTGCAGCTTTTGCCTCGAAAGATCGATACCCCCGGCTTTCTTGAAAAATTCAACCGGACGGTGCCACGAGAAACCCAGCGCATCAATCTTCTGGTGGAAGAGTTACTGGAATTGTCCAGGGCACCGAAATACAAATTCAAATTTTCCCGGGGCACGGATATGAGCGCCGGTGAACGCGCCTTTTTCATGGCCGAACAGCTCGCTTTCGATGAGCTCGGAGGGGATCGAGGCACAGTTTATCGCCACAAAGGGTTTATGATGCCGATCGCTGGCCGCATGAATGGCACGGGCGATCAGTTCCTTGCCGGTACCGCTCTCTCCGGTTATCAAAACACTGCTGGGGGTACCGGCCAGCTTATCGATAAGCTGAGAGATATCACGCATCTGGCGTGACTGGCTGATGATCTGGCCCTGTTGCGACTGGTGGGCCACCTCCGAGCGCAGGAACGATACCTCTTTTTCCAGATGCCGCTTCTGGATGGCACGCTCCACCCGGGTCAAAATTGTTTCCGGATCGAACGGTTTGGTTATATAGTCATAGGCGCCATGCTGAATTGCGGTTGTTGCCTCCAGGGCCCGGTCAATTGCCGACACGATGATGATATCGAGGTCTTTGTCGCGCCTCCTGATCTGCTCGAGGGCCTCCATTCCGCCCATTTCAGGCATTGATAGATCAAGCAGGACAAGATCGAACTCCTCTTTTTCAACGGCGCTGACAGCGTGGTTGCCATTGACGGCAAAGGCCACCTCATACTCATCTTCAAGGATTGCCTCCAGGGATTCCCTGGCGCCGGCCTCATCGTCTACCACCAGCAGCTTGGCTTTTCTCGGTGTTTCGGTCAATTTCATGCTGGACTCAACTCGATGGTCAGATGCAAAGAAAATTCCCCAGGTGTCGCTTATTCGAACATAACTCCGAGCTTATTTATTTGATATATACGCAAGAACCTCAAAATCGCGTGCCACCGCCACTGCCGGCCTCGATTTTGCCACCGACAACCAGAATTCAGCGGGAACCTTGTAATTTCAACTTGTTCTCAGTGGCCAATCAGGCCATCTGCACCGCATATTGAGTTTTTTTAGATCATTACCCGCTAATTATATCACAAATACAGCAGGACTATAACCATAGAAATTACCGATGATACAAGCACCCAGCCATCGGCCACCCCGAAGCGCAAGGGTGGGGGTGTTCGGTTATCACTGAAACATCTGCTTTGCAGGGCATCGCTCAACTCATCGGCACGGGCAAAAACGCGGCGAAACAGCACACCGGTAAAATAGATGGGACGGATAAACGGATTGCGGCGCTGCTCAATGTTTCGGCTTTTCAAGGCCTCACCGGTCTGCGCGGCTTCATCCAGAATCAGGGGGAGAAATCGCACCAGCAGGGCCAGCATGGCCGCCGCCCTCACCCCGCTAATAAACGGAATCGGGGCCAGAAGCCAGACCAGGGCGCCGCGCAGGGCGGCGGTGGAGGTTGCGATAATCAATGCGGCACCGCCCAGCACCACAATCAATAAACGCCAGCAGAACAGCGCCGCGGGGGCAGCGGTGGATATATCTAATTGCGGCAGCCACCCGGAACCTTCGCCAAACAGCCGGATGATAAATATTCCACTCAACAGATAAAGAAAATATCTGATTGCCCCAAACACACCGCGCATAGAGACCCTCATGTCGGCAAAGGCGGCAACGAGCAGGGCGGTCAATGCCAGTAAAACCGGGAACTTCCCCTGCATCGATACAACACTCAGCAGGGCCAGAAGACCAAGTTTGGTGCGAGGGTCTAAGCGGTGCAAAAACGAATCACCGGGAATATAGCCGAGCCTCTCCATCAGTTCCAGGGAACAATAGTTCCACCATGCACCACCGAGCAGGGCGGACGCACGCCGTGGCGACCCAGGAGGGGAGCAATCTCGGCCGGATTCCCATCGGCGACAAGACGGCCGTGATCAAGTACAAGCAGGCGCTGGGCAAGACTGATCACCTTTTCCACCTCATGGGTGGCCACCAGAATCGTCTTGCCTTCCCGGTGCAACAGTTTCAGATGATCGAGCAATAAGATAGTAGCCGGATAATCGAGCCCGGCAAAGGGTTCGTCGAGGGCGACAACGGCAGGCTGCATGGCCAGTGCCCCGGCAATAGCGAGGCGGCGTTTTTCGCCGCCGGAGAGCTGGTGGGTCAGCCGCTGTTCAAAACCGGTGAGCGCCACCGCCGCCAGCGCCCGCCGGGCACGGCCGGCAATCTCGGTCGGCGGCAAGCCAAGATTTTCCGGGCCAAACACAACGTCCTCCCAGACCGTCTCACCGACAATCTGGCTGTCGGCATCCTGGAATACCAGACCGACCCGGCGCCGGACGCCACCGACATCCTCCACGGTGCTCAGCCCATCGATGCGCACAGCGCCGCGGCTGGGCGCCAGCAACCCATTGAGATGGCGCAGCAAGGTGGTCTTACCCGAACCGTTGGCCCCGGCTAAAAGCACAAATTGACCGGCACCGACAGCAAAAGACACATTGTACAGACTACGGTCGCCACCAGCAAAGTGATGAGACACCCCCTCAATCTCGATAAGCTGCCGCACCGCTCTCATCCGAGGCTGAAGGAAACAAACCGATACGAAAACGCAATTTACGGGCAATGATGGCGGCAATGATAATCTTTACCGCATCGCCGGGCAGAAACGGAACCATTCCCACCAGCAGCGCAGACTTCGGGGAAAGATCGGCCACCACGCCGAGCCAGGTTACGCCGATGGCATAGATTATGGCAGTACCCACCACCATGGCCGCCACATCAACTATAAACCGTCCACCACCGCGCCCGCTGAGCCAGCCGATAACCAGAGCAGCCGGCGCAAACCCTATCAGGTAACCGCCGGTAGGCCCCACCAGTCGGGCAATTCCACCGGAACCACCGGCAAAAACCGGCAACCCCAGGGCGCCCGCCAGCAGATAGATAGCAACGCTGATACATCCCCAGCGCCCGCCCAGCAGCAGGCCGGCCAACATAACAAAGAGATTTTGCAGAACAATGGGCACCGGTCCAATGGGAACGGCAATAAAGGCGCCGACCGCAATAAGCGCCGCCATCAGTGAGCCATACACCATTTTTCTGATAACCAGCGAATCGATCTCACCGCCTTTGTTACTAGACTCAGGATTCATGAAAACAGTCTCCGTGAGTAACGGTCATCAGGCGTTGATCATCACCGCGCAGGATCAGCCCGCCATATTCGTCCAGATCTTCGGCAACCCCCTGATACTCATCGCCTACGGTGGCAACCCGGACCCGGCGGCCAAGGGTGTGGTTGATCGATTTCCAGCGCCGGTGGACCGTTGCCGGATCAAAACCATCGACACAGGCGGAAAAACGGTTGATAAATTCGATGAGAATCGGCCTCCGCGCCACGGCCTTCCCGCCCAATTGTTTCAACGAAACCGCCGATCCGTTCACCGTAGTAACCGGGTTGTTCACATTGAGGCCGATCCCGATGCAGAGATGACGTATCTGTTCCGCCTCGGCCTCTACCCGCGAGAGAATGCCGCACAGCTTTTTACCCTGAACCAGAATATCGTTTGGCCATTTCACCAGTGCATCAACCCCATGACGCTCACGCACCAACTGAGCCATCTCCACCGCCGCCGCCAGGTTAAACAACCCACCGTAAGATGTCGGCGCCTCGGGGCGGATGACAATGGTGAAATAAAGCCCTCCCGCGGCCGACTCCCACACCCGCGAAAGCCGCCCCCGGCCCCCACTCTGATGCTCCGCCACCGCCACGGTAAAGGCGGGGCATCCATCCCGTGCCAGTTGCGCGGCCTCATCCATGGTTGAACCGGTGAGTGGAAAATGGTGAATTAACGACGCCTTCTCCCTGAACCGAAAAGGGCGCAGATCATCGGGGTCATCATCAAGGCGATAACCGGTAGGCCCGGCGGAAATGGGAATACCGTCGGCGATCATCGCCTGGATGTGCTTCCAGACCGCCACCCGGCTGATGCCGAGAACGCGGCTCATGGCCTCGCCGGAAACATATGTTTGCGGATCGCTGAGCAAGGCAAGTATGTGATCTTTCATAGTCAATCCGTTAACCATATTTTAGATGACATGTTAACGAAAAAGTTTCTTTCTCGAAGCCATGCAATAAGATATAGTTGATTGCTCATGCCGCCTGCCCCGATAATTTCATCTCAATGGGATAGATCCCCGTGAAAACCCTTCTTGCCGATCCCGGTGGTTTCCGTGCCGGGGTAAAACGCGCCATCGCCGTCGTTGAACAGGCAGATCGCCGTACGCCGGCTGGCTCAACAGGTAGATTTTTCTCGTGGTGGGATCAACTTAGGTCGCTAGCTGGCTACAAGGCAAGGGATATGGCGCATTCCAGGAAACCAGCGACGTGGCTGAGAACCTGCACTATAATATCCCCGATTTTCCGGAATTTGATTAAGAGGAAGAAAAAACCATTTCTCTGCCCGGACGTCGAAGGGGTGCATTGCGCCCTGGAAAGGATGATTGACGCATTCAGGCACGATGTCTGTTCTGCCGAATATGCGTAACCGGTGAGCGAAGGAAAACAGGGAAAATATTACATTTTTGCAACATTCAGTAATGCGGCCAATTAACTTTTCCATTTTTATCATTTCCCCGTATCATTCTTGTGGCACCACGCCCCGTGATATCGTATGGTGGCGGTGAGGTGATCGTCCCAATACGGTGCACCCGCTGTATATAGTTTTTTCCCGAGGTACTCATGTCTTTGTATAATCCACAGGATATTCACGATAATTGCGGTTTCGGTCTTATCGCCCATATGGATGGTGATGCCAGCCATCGGCTGGTGCGCACCGCAATCATCGCTCTGGACCGCATGGATCATCGCGGTGCAATTGGCGCCGACGGCAAGACCGGTGATGGCTGCGGGCTGCTTATGCGGAAACCGGACGGCTTCTTTCGTGCCGTCGCCGCCGATGCCGGATGGAATCTGGCCAGCAGATACGGAGTCGGGATGGTATTCACCGGCCACGAATCACACCACATAGAAGCGGTAAAGAACGCCTTTGCCGCCGAATGCGCACGGGAAACAATGTCCATCGCCGGCTGGCGCGAGGTACCCATCAACCCAACGGTCCTTGGCGACATCGCGCGTAGCTGCCTGCCCAACATTGTTCAGATATTCATCAATGCCCCCTTTGGCTGGGGCCCACGTGATTTCGAGCGGCGGTTGTTCATGGTACGGCGCCGGGTGGAGAAACAGATCACCGCCGACCCAGATTTTTACGTCGCCTGTCTCTCCAACCTGATCACCGTCTACAAGGGGTTGTGCCGGCCCGGCGATCTGCCGCGCTTTTATCAGGATCTGGGTGATTTACGCATGCAGTCGGCCATCTGTCTGTTTCACCAGCGATTTTCCACCAACACCCTGCCGCGCTGGCCGCTGGCCCAGCCCTTTCGCTATCTTGCCCATAACGGCGAAATCAACACCATCTCCGGCAACCGGAAGTGGGCCGCCAACCGTACCTACAAACTGCGCTCGCCGCTGCTGCCCGACCTGCAGGAGGCGGCACCATTCGTGCTGAGCAGCGGCTCTGACTCCGCCTCTCTGGACAACATGCTGGAGGCCTTTCTCGCCGGCGGTATGGATCTGTTTCGCGCCTTTCGGCTGCTCATCCCGCCGGCCTGGCAGAACCACCCGGAAATGGATGAGGATTTGCGTTCGTTTTACGATTTCAACTCCATGCACATGGAGCCATGGGACGGCCCCGCCGGCATCGTTATGAGTGATGGCCGTTTTGCCGCCTGTGGCCTGGATCGTAACGGACTGCGCCCGGCCCGCTACGTGATCACCCGTGATCGCCTCATCACCCTGGCCTCGGAAGTGGGTATCTGGGATTACACCCCCGATGAAGTGGTTGAAAAAGGCAGGGTCGGGCCCGGCGAACTGCTGGTGGTGGATACCGGCACCGGTAAGCTCTGGCGCTCATGGGAAATCGACAACGAGCTCAAGTCCCGCCACCCCTATCGCAGCTGGCTGCAGCACAACTGCCGCTGCCTCATCCCCACCGAACAACTAGACGAGGAGAAGTCCGGCGCCCGGGCCTTGTCCGATGCGCAGTTACTTACCTATCGTAAACTTTTTGGCTATGCCCCGGACGAAGTGGATCAGGTCGTCAGGGTATTGGGGGAAACCGGGCGCGAGGCGGTGGCCTCCATGGGAGACGACAGTCCCATTGCGGTGCTTTCCAGCCAGCCCCGGCTGCTCTTTGATTATTTCCGTCAGCAGTTTGCTCAGGTCACCAATCCGCCCATAGATCCGCTGCGAGAAAAACACGTCATGTCTCTGGCCACCTGCATCGGCCGGGAGCACAACGTATTTGACGAAACCATGGGCCATGCCAACCGAGTCCTGTTTCAGTCGCCGGTGCTGGTCTATAGTGATATCGAGCAACTCAAGCAGCTCGATGAAGAACATTACGGTCACGCCGTCTTTGATCTCAACTATGCGCCGGAAGAGGGACTGGCCGCGGCTATCGCCAGGTTAAAGCAGCAGAGCGTCGACGCCGTCCGAAACGGCACCGTGCTGGTTATCCTTTCTGATCGCGCCATTGACCGGCAGCGCCTGCCGATTCCTTCGGCGCTGGCGGTGGGTGCGGTGCAGGCGGCACTTGCTGAAAACAATCTGCGCTGCGATGCCAACATAATCATCGAGACCGCCGAGACCCGTGACCCACATCACTTCGCGGTGCTGCTGGGCCTCGGCGCCACCGCCGTTTATCCCTATCTGGCCTATGAGATGCTTGCCAAGATGGTGGATGACAAGACCATCAAACTGCCGCAACGCGAGGTGATGGTCAACTATCGGGCCGGCATCAACAAGGGGCTGCTCAAGATCCTCTCGAAGATGGGCATCTCCACCATCGCTTCCTATCGATGTGCCCAGTTGTTCGAAGCGGTGGGACTGGCCGAACCGGTTATCGAGTGCTGTTTCAGCGGTGTTGCCAGCCGCATGGGCGGGGCCGATTTCAACCATCTCGAACAAGCCGTCAAGAAACGGGCACGACTCGCCTGGCAACCGCACAAGCCACTCCGTCCACAGGGCTTGTTCAAGTATGTCCACGGCGGCGAGCGCCACGGATTCAACCCCGGTGTGGTCACTGCCCTGCAAAAGGCGGTGGCCGGCGGTCGCTGGGAAGATTATCTGGATTTCACGGCCCAGGTGAATGAACGTGCCACCTTGAGCCTGCGTGATCTGTTTTCCCTCAATGCCCCCGATACCGGCATCGATCTAGCCGAGGTTGAACCGGAGGAAAAACTCTACCCCCGTTTTGACACCGCCGCCATGTCCATCGGCGCCTTGAGCCCGGAGGCGCACGAGGCGCTGGCCATCGCCATGAACCGGCTGGGCGGCTTTTCCAACAGCGGTGAAGGTGGTGAGGATGAGGCGCGTTACCGCACCGAGAAAGTATCACGCATCAAGCAGGTTGCCTCCGGGCGCTTCGGGGTAACGACAAGTTATCTCATGAGTGCCGATGTAATCCAGATCAAGATCGCCCAGGGCGCCAAACCCGGCGAAGGCGGTCAGTTGCCGGGGTACAAGGTATCGTCGATGATCGCCGGGCTGCGCTATTGCCTGCCCGGGGTCACCCTGATTTCACCACCGCCGCACCACGACATCTATTCCATCGAGGATCTGGCGCAGCTGATTTTTGATCTCAAGCAGGTCAATCCCCGCGCCCTGATCTCGGTAAAGCTGGTGTCCGGTCCCGGGGTCGGGACCATTGCCGTGGGTGTTGCCAAGGGATATGCGGATATGATTACCATCTCAGGTCATGACGGCGGCACCGGCGCCAGCCCGCTTACCTCGGTACTCTACGCCGGCAGTCCGTGGGAACTGGGACTGGCCGAGACCCATGCCGCCCTGGTGGAAAACGGGCTGCGCCATAAAATCCGGTTGCAAGTGGATGGTGGTCTGAAGACCGGTCTTGATATCGTCAAGGCTGCAATCCTCGGGGCCGAGAGCTTCGGCTTCGGCACCGCCCCGCTCATTGCCCTGGGCTGCAAATTCCTGCGCATCTGTCACCTCAACAACTGCGCCACCGGGGTGGCCACCCAGGATGAGACACTGCGGCGGGATTACTACAACGGTCCGCCGGAACGGGCGATGAACTATTTCCGTTTTCTCGCCAAGGAGACCAGATTGCTGATGGCCGGCCTGGGAGTCTCCACCATAACCGGTCTCGTCGGCCGAACTGATCTGCTGGCCATGAGTGATGCTCGCCCCGATGAACCCGATTTGCGACTGGCGCCGCTGCTTCACAGCCCGGAACCGCCGGCGGGCTCGGATCGGATCAACCGGCGGCGCAACGACCCGCATGATCCGGGCAGGCTCAATCTGGAGCTGGTTGAACGCTTCGCCAAAGCCGCTCTCAACCGGGCCGGCGGCATCGGCTCCTACCCCATCCGCAACACCGATCGCTCCGTGGGGGCACGGCTTGCCGGGCTGATCGCCGAGCATCACGGCAACAAGGCCATGGCCGACCATCCCATTACCATCAATTTCACCGGCACCGCCGGGCAGAGTTTCGGAGTATTCAATGTCTCCGGGCTCAATCTCATTCTTACCGGCGATGCCAACGATTATGTGGGCAAAGGCATGGCCGGCGGTATGCTGGTGGTGCGCCCGCCGTACGGGGTCAGTTATCTGAGCCATGAGGCGGCGATCATCGGCAATACCTGTCTCTATGGGGCCACCGGTGGCCGTCTCTTTGCCGCCGGCACCGCCGGTGAGCGTTTCGCGGTACGTAATTCGGGGGCCAAGGCGGTGATCGAGGGCATCGGCGATAACGGTTGTGAATATATGACCGGCGGCGTCGTCACCATCCTGGGTCGTACCGGCATCAATTTCGGAGCCGGGATGACCGGCGGATTTGCCTACGTCCTGGACGAGGATGAAAAGTTCTCCGTACGGGTCAACCAGGAGCTGGTGGAGGTGCTGCCGATGGCCGATTACGGCATGCTCAAGGAGCACCTGCGCGGCATTATCAGCGAGCATTACGAGCACACCGGCAGCAGCCGGGCGGAACAGATTCTTGAAGATTTCGGCAGTTTCTGCAACCGCTTCAAACTGGTAAAACCGCGCGGCATGCAGGTTGAGGATCTGCTTGGCCGGCGCGGCCGTTCGGCTTCGGAGCTGCTTTTGACTACCCAGTAGAGAATTATGGATCAGAACGTATTTCAATTTTTGGAAGTAGACCGTATCGAACCTCAGAAGCGCTCCATGCGTAAGCGGCGCGGCAGCTTCGTGGAAATCTACCATCATTTCAACGACAACCAGCTCCGTATGCAGGCCAACCGCTGCCTGGCCTGCGGCAACCCTTATTGTGAATGGGCCTGCCCGGTGCACAACTATATACCGGACTGGCTCAAACTGGCCGGCGAAGGGCGAATTATTGAAGCCGCCGAACTCTGTCACCTCACCAACAGCCTGCCCGAGGTTTGCGGCCGCATCTGCCCCCAGGATCGTCTCTGTGAGGGGGCCTGCACCTTGCACTACGATTACGGGGCAGTAACCATCGGCGCGGTGGAAAAACATATCGTCGATACCGCCCTGGAAATGGGCTGGCGTCCCGATCTCTCGGCGGTAACCGATACCGGCCGCAAGGTGGCGGTGATCGGCGCCGGCCCGGCCGGGCTCGGGTGCGCCGACGTGCTGATCAGAAACGGAGTCAAGCCGGTGGTGTTTGACCGCTACCCTGAAATCGGCGGCCTGCTCACCTTCGGAATTCCCAACTTCAAACTGGATAAAAAGGTGATGGCGCGGCGACGAAAGATCTTCACCGATATGGGTATCGAATTCCGGCTCAACACCGAAGTGGGCCGCGATGTCGAGTTTGCTGAGTTGATGGAAGAGTACGACGCGGTTTTTGTGGGCACCGGCGCTTATCTGGCACTGCGTGGAGAGCTTGCCAACGATGATGCCCATGGGGTTGTCGATGCCTTGCCCTTTCTCGTCAACACCATTGCCGAACTGCACGACTATGAACTGCCCCGGGAACCGATCCCGGAGATCACCGGTAAAACCGTTATCGTTCTGGGTGGTGGCGATACCGCCATGGACTGCGTACGCACCTCGGTGCGGCACGGCGCCTCCCGGGTGCAATGCGTCTATCGCCGCGACGAGGCCAATATGCCCGGCTCGGCACGGGAAGTGGCCAACGCCCGTGATGAAGGGGTGGAGTTCTTATGGAACCGGCAACCTCTGGCAATTACGGTAGACGATGATAACCGGGTTACCGGGATCACCGTGGCACGCACCGAATTGAGCGATCCTGATGCGCGGGGACGGCGCAAACCGGTTACCATCACCGGTTCCGAACACGTCCTGCCGGCGGATATAGTAATCCTTGCCTTTGGTTTTTCGCCACGCCCGGAGCCGTGGCTGAGTGAACAGGGTGTTGAGCTCGATGATCAAAATCGTATCGTCGCCCCGGAATCGGGACGATTTGCCTTTCAGAGCAGCTCGGAAAAGATTTTTGCCGGCGGCGATGCGGTACGCGGCGCCGATCTGGTGGTCACCGCCATCGCCGAAGGCCGTCAGGCGGCGGAGGCGATACTTGATTATCTTGGGGTGTAACGAAAAAGAAAGCCGCATCATACCAACGGCATGCTGCGGCTTTCCGAATGGTTGAGCTAAAACGCAGCCTCTCTATCTTTTTTTCATCTCCTGACCACAGCACTGCAACGGAACCGTGCAGGTGTTGCTGTCGCTTCCCGGCGTGCAGGTGCAGGCTTTGGCCACCGAGAGTTCCAGGCCACAGACGTCACAATAAAAAATATCCCCTTCCTTCATGTCGCAGCAGTCAGCCATCTTGTTCTCCTTGTTTAATTTGTCAGCACTGCTATGTATGCAAGCAGTCGTGCATAACCTATCCACTTGAATATTGGCGCGGGCAATGGCGCCCGGGTGCATATTTGTACGCTGTTCGTGATTTTCTGTCAAGCTTCGCGAAATTCGACAGCCGGGAGTTCAACAGAATAAAAATCGGTGCGACTGATGAACTATAGCCTTGTAACCGGCCGTAAAACAATCATCCGCCGACATGTTTAGCTCAATGCTCACCCACGGAGGAACCACACATGGCATATATCGATGGATTTGTCGCCGCGGTACCCACAAACAATAAAGAGGCGTATATCGCCCACGTCAATGAAGCCGCTGTCTTCTTGAAAAAATATGGCGCTGATAGACTCGTTGAGTGCTGGGGCGATGACATACAAGAGGGCTCCCACCTCTTTTCCGCGGGCAGTGCAGTGCACCGACGAGGAAACCGTAGTCCTGTCCTGGGTGATGTGGCCATCGAAAAAAGCATGGGATAGAGGAATGAAAGGGCTTTTTGAAGACCCTGAGGTACCAGCGATGGAGATGCCCTTTGACACGAGTCGGTTGATATATGGTGGTTTTGAAATAATACTTGATGAGTAGGCGTACCGGAGCAAACACACTCAAGCGGGTAGCGTCTGGAACAAAACCCATGAATAATCCTATTTTTTTCATCCTGCCGATTTTCTGTCTGCTCTGTATCTGCCGCACCGCGCTAGCCAATGAGTGCGTAATCTTACTGCACGGGCTGGCGCGGACTGAAAAGTCTATGAACAAGATGGCGGACGCCTTGACGGAGGAAGGGTACAGCGTTGTCAATTTTTCCTACCCATCACGTAAACATACCATCGAAACCCTTGCCGAACGCTATATCCCGCGGGCCTTGGCACGATGCGGCGAGCATGAAACGGTGAGCTTTGTCACCCATTCACTGGGCGGTATCGTCCTCAGGCAATACCAGCAGACCCGGGAGATTGAACATCTGCATCGGGTGGTCATGCTGGGGCCGCCCAACAGGGGCAGTCAGGTGGTGGACGCCATGCGCGATGTGCCGGGATTTAAGCTCTTGAACGGGCCGGCCGGTCTTCAACTCGGCACCGGGCCCGACAGCGTTCCCCTCGCACTGGGTCCAGCCCAAGGGGAAGTTGGGGTGATCGCCGGTTCCAGATCGATCAACCTCATTCTTTCACTCTACCTACCCAATCCCGATGACGGCAAGGTCTCGGTGGAGAACACCAAATTTGATGGGATTGCCGACCATCTGATTGTACACGTCTCGCACCCGTTTCTGATGAAAGACAAAGAGGTCATCAGGCAGACAATCTATTTTCTGGCCAACGGAGGTTTTGATCACAGCGCAGCGTGACGGGTGCGGCAAAGCACTTGGTAGACGATGAGACCCTACTCCGGCTGATCTGCTCTAACAAAGCCGGTATTAGGTCTTGGAGTCATTCCATCATTGGTGGTTGATAACGATGGTGCGTCCGTAGAAATCGTTAATGGAAACTTCCACCGCATCAAAGGTGCGGGTAATAATTTCATCGCCGATTTTGGTGCGTACCTCCGCCCGTTTTATGTTTTCGGCCCGGCGTGATTTCTTTTCGTTATCGGTGAGCATTGTTTTTATTTCTTCGAGCAGCAGTGTTTTCTGGCCTTCGCTGGTGGCGTTCTGTGCATAAATCTCGGTGAGTTGCTCCAGTTTAAAGAGACGCTGGATGGAGCCGATTATATAAAACGTTTCGGCGCCCGGCGGCGGCACAAAGGAAAAATAACCTTCACCGGGAGGAATAAAATTTGGCCCACGGGTAAATCCATAGCTGTAATAACCCTCCGCCGGCGGATACATGGGCAGCAGTTCACCACTTGAGTCATATAGAAACACATAAACATGAGCGTTTGATAAGTGCTCCACGTAGAACTGCATGGGGGTTCCAGTCCGCACCACCGGGCTCGAGACTACGGCTAGCGCCTCGATAGCGGCCCCCGGCTCGGGTTCCACCAGAATCGCCCAGCGAAAGACCATTTTTTCGGCATGAACCGGCGCTACCGGGAGTACCACACTCGCCACAATAAAGACCAGCGTCACTAGCCAACCACGCAAGGTTTTACTCATCATCTCGCCCAATTGTTCTACCCATTCTTAACTTGCCAGCACCAGGGTGCGTTCCCGGCAACTCTGTATGATGTCGAGGCACACTGAGCCGAGAAAGGTCTGAGCCAGTCGGGATCGATCTCTTCGCCCGATGAATATGGAGGTCGCCTGGCAGGCCAGCGCCTCCTCGGCCAGTACCGTTCCGGGGCGACCGAAATGAATGACCGCGGTGATTTTCCCAGACGGGATGCCCATGTCGATCAACCGGTTGCCCGCCTCCTCCAATGCCTTCTGGCCGGCCACGCTGGTCTGCATGCAACTTTTACCATCCTCCTCGTAATAACAGGATTGATCCAGTACATGCACCAGGTTTAGGGTGTCAATGGCATCGAGGTTTTTACTGAGCAGGGTGCCCGCCTCGATAACCGCGTTCCTGCTGGCGGAAGAATCATCCACCCCAATGAGGCAGCGGGCGAACATATCATCATCGGCCCGACGATCGCCGGCCAGATAAAAGGTGGAACCGGCGTAGCGATGCAGCAATCCGGCGGTGACACTGCCGGTCAGTTTTCCGCCGCGCTCAGCTTCATTCTGCCGACTCATCACTACCGTTGAAAAGCTGCCCTCCCGGCACACTTCACCGATCACCTTAATGGGGTCGCCATGCTCAATGATGGTGGCCGCCTGCTCGATACCGCTGGTTTTGTGAAGCAGCACCCCTGCCTGACGCATTAAAGGTTTCACTACGTTTTCTTCATGGCGGCGCCGCAGCTGTTTCATCTGCTCGGTATCGGGCAGATCACCTCTGTCGACGCTGATTCCCTCCATATAGTCACGTAGATAGGATCCCGACACCACATGCAAAAGGGCAACCTTCTTTCTTTCCACCGCCATGGCACGAATCAAAACTTCGGCCAGCGGCAGGGTGCGCTCAAAAGCGGCCAGCGAGTCCACCGGCAACAGCAGTCGGCTTAACTGCTCTGAGCCGGAACCCGCTTGTCCTGAATTTGTCTCTATAGTCATATCTTTTGCAATCATGCGGTGGCCATCCTGGTCAGCTCGTCTGATTTGGGTGGCCAGAGTCCCGCCATCATCTGAGGAATCTGTTCTACCTTATAATCATCATGACGGCTGAAGGTGTCCACCACCAGGCCACCATACATCACCGCAACCCGGTCAGCCAGGCTCAGGGCCTCGCCGAGATCGCTGGTTATCAGCAGGATTCCGGCCTGTTCACGGGCCATAAGCAGCAGCTTCCACACTTCTTCGATAGCACCAATGTCAAGCCCCTGGGTAGGCTGTTCAGCGACGATGAGCAGCGGTTTCCGGTAGAACTCCCGGCTCAGCACCATTTTCTGCAGGTTCCCGCCGGAAAGCTGCCACGCCTGGGCCTGGGGATCCGGTGGCGTTACGCCAAATTCCTCCAGCAGACCACTGATAGTGCGGCGGGCCCGCTGTTTCAGTAAAAAGGGACCGGAACAGAAATCAAAACGGGTGGTCAGTAAAAAGTTGTCAAGCAAATCAAGCTCCTGACAACTTGCCAGCCCCTGCCGATCCTCGGAAATATAGCTGAGGATATTGTCCTGGCAATACCTGGAGAAAAACTCACGCCATGGCTTGCCGAACAGTTCAAGATCACCCGAATCCGGCCTGCGCAGTCCGCATATGGCCTCGATCAGCGGTTTCTGGCCATTGCCGGCAACCCCGACGATGGCAACGATTTCTCCCTGGCGCACCTGCAGGTCGACATTACGTGCAACATCGGCACTCAACCCGCTGGCCCTGAGGAGCAGCTGTCTGGTCGGCATCGGTTGCCGCTCAACGGTAAGCAGTACCTCGCGGCCCACCATCAAAGAGGCAAGCTCAGCGGTTGAACTCACCTGTAGCGCCGGCCGCACATCGACGATCCGGCCGCGCCGCAACACGGCGATATCATCGGCTATGGCCATCACCTCGTCCAGTTTGTGAGAGATAAAGACAATGGCCTTTCCTGCTTTTTTGAGCATGCCGATGGTGGTAAACAACCCCTCAACCTCCAGCGGGGTCAACACCGCGGTGGGCTCATCAAAGATCAACACATCAGCATCACGGCTGAGCAGTTTGAGAATCTCTACCTGCTGTTTTTCGCCCATGGAGAGATCCGCTATACGTGCCGCCGGGTTAATGTCCATTGCATATGCTTCAGCCAGTTCCCGTACCCGTTTCTCCAGGGTGCGACGACGGTGAAACAAAGGCGCCCGGTGTCCCAGGAAGATGTTCTCCGCCACACTCATGGCCGCCACCAGGGTAAAATGCTGGTACACCATACCGATACCGGCCTCGATGGCCTTGTCGGTGGATGAAATGTTGAGCGGTTTCTCGTGTAGATAGATGACGCCCTCATCGGGCTGTAGCTGACCTGCCAGAATGGACATCAGGGTGGATTTACCGGCGCCGTTTTCACCCAACAGGGCCAGCACCCTTCCCTGGTGCAGACTCAGGGAAATATCTCCGTTGGCCTTGAGCTCGGCGAAGGATTTGCTGATTCCTTCGAGCCGGATGATCGGCGCCCCGTCCATCGACTCAGCTTCGCTGTGGATCAGCCAGAGGTTGGACAAATTGTGACTCGGTATCCCATGGAAAGAGAATCCAGGTATCCTGGCTTACCTCGGTGATGAAGGTATCCACCAGGGGGCGGCCGGCAGGTTTGGCGTAGACGGTGGCAAAATGGGCCTTGCTCACCGTCTCCCGTACCAGTGACGCGGTGCGACCGGTATCCACCAGATCATCGATGAGCAGCCACCCCTCACCATCGCCGGAAAACCCCTTGATGACCTCAGCTTCTGATTTCTTGTCCTGCCAGTCGTAGCTGGATATGCAGATGGTCTCAACCAGATGAATGCCCAGCTCGCGGGCAACCACCGCGGCCGGGACCAGGCCGCCACGGGTAATGGCGATGATGCCGGTAAAGTAGTGCATATCCAAGAGCCGCCAGGCCAGGGCCTTGGAGTCGCGATGCATCTGTTCCCAGGAAACGGGATAGGTGCGGCGATAATCATTCATACCTCTCTCCTTATCGATTATTGACGTGGTTCGATAGTGGTACCGAGCGCCGCCGGCTCACCCGTCGAGCCCCGGCGCCAGGAGGAAAAAACAAGAACCGCAATGGTCAGCGTATAGGGCAGCATGAGCAGGAGCGAAGATGGAATGGTGGTGCCGGAGGCCTGCAACCTGAGCTGCACCGCCATGATGCCGCCGAACAGATAGGCGCCGAACACGGCCCGCTGTGGCCGCCAGAACGAAAAGATGACCAGCGCCACGGCGATCCAGCCGCGACCGCCGGTGAGATTGTTGGTCCACAGATGGGTGTAAGCCAGCGACAGATAGGCGCCGCCGCAGCCCATGCAAAACCCACCCATAATGATGCCCAGCCAGCGGTAGGCAACCACCCCGATACCGGCTGCCCGGGCCGCCACCGGGGCTTCTCCGGTGGCACGCAGATTGAGACCGATCCTGGTGACATAAAGAAACAGCCAGATAGCCAGCGGCAGAAGATAGCTGATATAGACCAGTACGTCATGGCGAAAAAAAATCTCGCCGAGCGCCGGAATATTACCTAAAATAGGCAGTGCAAACGGATCGAAGCCGGGCGCCGCCTGGCCGACAAAGGGCGTCCCAAAATAGTTGGCGAGACCAAGCCCGAAAATCGTAATGGCGAGCCCGGAAACCACCTGATTGCCGAGAAACAGCAGCACCACCACACCATGTACGGCAGCCATCAGGCACCCGGCCGCACCTGCCGCGAAAAAGGCGAGCCAGGGGTTGCCGGTGGTGAGTGAAACGACAAAACCGGTAAGGGCACCAACGATCATGATCCCCTCTACTCCAAGATTCAACACCCCGGATCGCTCGGTGATGATCTCACCCAGGGTGGCATAGAGAATCGGGGTACCCGACTGCACCGTCGCCGCCAGCAGCGGTATCAGTATGGCAATGTCCATCAGCGCCGGGTGACCCGATATGTAGTGAAGAAGCCGCCGGCCAGCACGCTGAGCAGTACCAGCCCTTCGATAATCAAGCCAAAGGCGGCCGGCACCTGCATATCAAGCTGGAGCGATTCCACCCCCACCCGCAGACCGGCCAGCAGAAATGAGGCAACGGCGATATAAAAGGGATTGAGCCTGGCCAGCCAGGCCACCACGATGGCGGTGTATCCGTAGTTCGCCATGATGCTCGGCTGCAGCCGGTTCAGTGTTGACGAGGCCTCGAGAAACCCGGCCCAACCGGCCAGGGCGCCGCTGAGAAACATCACCCCGATGACCAGCCGGTCATAAGGGATACCGGCATACCGCGCCGCCCGGACATTGGCCCCGCCCACCTTTATTTCATAGCCGAGCCGGGTGTAGGTGGTAAATACCCAGATCAACACGGCCAAAACAAACGCATGCACCAACCCCCAGCTATAGGCGGTTGTGCCGATTTTACCGACCACGGCGGCGGGAGGAAAGGTCGCCGTCATGGGAAAGCCGTAACTGGCCGGATCCTTCCACGGCCCGTAGACCATATAGTCGAGCAGGGAAATAGCGATGTAATTCATCATCAGGGTGACGATGATCTCGTTGGTGCGCATCTTCTGACGAAAAAACGCCGGAATGGCGCCCCACATGCCCCCGGCAACAACTGCCATAGTGATCATCGACGGCAGCAGCAGATAGGCGGGAAGATCAGGCATGGCAACCGGCAGCCAGCTTGCCCCGATGGCGCCCAGCGCATACTGGCCCTCCGCCCCGATATTCCAGACCCGCAGGCGAAACGCCAGGGCAACGCCTAATGAGCACAAAAATATGGGAATCGCCTTCAGGGCCGAGTCCTCGATACCGTAGCGCGAGCCGAACGCACCGACAAACAGGGTGCCCATGGCAGCCACCGGATCGACGCCGCGCACCAGCAACAACCCCCCGCCCAGGGCCAGTGAGAAACCGATGGCCACCAATAAGACAAGGCAGGAACGCCAGCCGAGGGGCTCCTGCCTTTTGATTATCCGCATACCCGGCATGATCGCCCGTCGTCATCCGGCCTAGCAGGAGGCCGGACAAGACAGCGGGTGACGGTACGAATTGCTATTGCGTGGTACCGATAACCCCTTCCACGAACCACGTCATTCCCAACAGCTCCTCATCGGACATGGTCTCGCCCTCAGCCACTTTGAGTACGCCGTCCTGATCATTGATGGGACCGACAAACACCCGCTCACCACCTTTGATCGCACCCATTTTTGCCATTACCTGATCCTTGACCTCTTGGGGCACCATGTCGCCGATAGGAGCGAGATCGACAATACCTTCCGCCAGACCGGGCCAGGTGGCCTCCGCCTGCCACTCGCCGCTACGAACTTTCTCCACGGTGGCCACATAAAACGGCCCCCAGTTCCAGATCGGCGCGGTCAGGTGCGCCTCGGGGGCGAACTGGCTCATATCGGAGTTGTAGCCAACCGAATAGACGCCGCGTTCCTGGGCCGCTTCCTGCGGTCCGGCTGAATCCTGGTGCTGGGCTATGACATCCGCTCCCACATCGAGCAGCGACTTGGCCGCCTCTTTTTCGGTGGCCGGGTCATACCAGGTTTTCGTCCACACCACCCGCACGGTGGCCTCGGGGTTCATCGCCCGCACTCCTAGCGTAAAGGCATTGATGCCACGGATCACTTCGGGGATGGGAAAGGCGGCAACATAGCCCAGGGTATTTGATTCGGTCATCGCCCCGGCCACCATGCCGGAGAGATACCTGGCCTGGTACATGCGGCCGAAATAATTGCCCATGTTGTCGGCCAGCTTAAAACCAGAACAATGCATAAATACAGTGTCAGGGAATTGACCGGCAACCTTGAGCATGGGATCCATATAGCCGAAACTGGTGGCAAAAATGACGTCATACCCCTTGCGCGCCATGTTGAGAATGACCCGTTCCGAATCCGGTCCCTCGGCCACCGCCTCGACGAAGGAGGTGGACACTCCGTCCATTGCCTCCACCGCCAGCCGCCCCTGATCATGGGCGTATGACCAACCGGCGTCGCCAACCGGGGATACGTAGACAAAACCTACCTGCAAATCCTCGGCAACGGCCTGGCCCATGAACAGACACACGGCCAGCGCCGCAACGATACCTGTGCAAACTCTGCGCATAGTTACTCTCCTGCTTGTTAAAAGATTACTGAGACGAATCAACCAAAGGCCATCACTACAAGACCTGCTTGAGGAAGAGCTTGGTGCGCTCTTCCTGGGGGTTGGTGAAGAAATGCTCCGGGGTGCCGATTTCAACGATCTTGCCCTGATCCATGAACAGCACCCGGTCGGCAACCTCGCGGGCAAAGCCCATCTCATGGGTTACCACCATCATGGTCATACCCTCTTTGGCCAGCTGCTTCATAACATCGAGCACCTCGCCCACCATCTCGGGATCGAGAGCGGAAGTGGGCTCATCAAAAAGCATCACCTTGGGATCCATGGCCAGCGCCCGGGCAATGGCAACCCGTTGCTGCTGCCCGCCAGACAGCCGGGAAGGATACTCCTGCTCCTTCTCAGGTATCCCCACTTTTTTCAGCAGCATCCGAGCCTTTTCCTCGGCCTCGGCAGTATTGCGCTTACGCACCCGCATCTGGGCCAGAGTAAGATTGCCCAGCACGGTTTTGTGGGGAAAGAGGTTGAACTGCTGAAACACCATGCCGACCTCGGCACGAATCTTGTTAATATTTGTTTTACGATCGGCGATATCCACCCCGTCGATGTAAACATGGCCCTTTTCGAACATCTCCAGGGCGTTGACACAGCGAATCAGCGTCGATTTACCCGAACCCGACGGGCCGATCACCACCACCACCTCACCTTTATCGACGGTGGTGGAGACATCGTCTACGGCCCGCACCACGGCGCCGCGGCTTTTAAAAACCTTACTGACGTTCTCCACTCTAATCACTGGCCCTGGCCCTCCGTTCAAGATAGAACACGAACTGAGAAAGCACCGACGTAATTATCAGATACATGGCGGCCGCCACCAGCCACAGCTCGAAGGTCAGAAAGGAACTGGAAACGGCCTCCTTGGTTCTCTTGGTCAACTCGGTAATGGCAATCACCGAAACCAATGACGAGTCTTTGATGAGACTGATAAACTGGCCGGACAGGGGCGGCAGGATGCGCCTGAACGCCTGAGGCAAAATGATCTCGGTCATCGCCTGCGGCATACTCATGCCAAGTGATCTCGCCGCCTCCATCTGGCCGCGCGGGATGGCCTGAATGCCGGCGCGGATAATCTCCGCCACGTAGGCCCCGGCAAACAGGGCCAGGGCACCGATGCCGCAGACATTGCGATGCAGATCGAAAACCGCGCCGATAAAAAAATAGGCGATGTAAATCTGCACCAGCAGCGGGGTACCGCGGATAAGTTCGATGTATATGGTGGAGAGATTTCGCACCGCAAAGTTCTTGGAAATTTTCATCAAGCCGGCAATCAGGCCGATGATCAACCCCAGAACACTCGCCACCACCGATATCCAGATGGTCGTAAAAAACCCGTCGAGCAGCGGCCCCATCCGCCATGAGGCGACAAATCCCAGGGCATCGCCATCAAAGAGCAGCTCATTCTCGCTCACCCGAACCGTACCGGTATCGACCTTAAAGTCGAGCACCTCACCAGCGTCTGACTGCAGTGTAACGGTTGTGGTGGAGCCACTCTCGGCGATCGCGGTAACGGTTCCGTCAAACGGCGCCTTGATCACATCTTCGGCCTCATAGGCGAAGTACTGCGGCACCCCGGTACCATTTCCAGGTGTAATCGTGAGCCTGAGTGGCCCCGTACATCCCGGCCGCCATAAGAAGCAGAATAACGGCCAGAAGCAACTGCCAGGGCCAGACTCGTTCGGTGGTTTGCATGGACGGATACGCGGCTTATTGGATTTCTTTCAGCCAGGCATCATCACGGAACCACTTGTTGAAGATCCGCTCGTAGGTACCATCGTTTTTCACCTGGAACATGAAATTATCGAGCCAGTTGAGAAAATCCACATCACCCTGGCGGATGGCCCAGGCCAGCGGTTCGTAGGTAAAGGGTTCACTCAGATGAAAGATTTTCCCTTCGCCTCGCTCGACGAAAGCGATGGCATTGTAGGGCAGATCGTAGACGAAGGCGTCTATTTTGCCGTTGATCAACTCGAGTACGCCTTCCTGCTCGGTCTCATACGATACGTAGGTGGCGTTGCGAATTTTGCTTTTAACCGCCTGCTCGCCGGTGGTGCCGAGTTTGGAGCCCACCGAGTACTTGGGGTCATTGAGATCGCTGTAGCTGTTGATGGTGCCCTCATGCCTCTTATCCACCAGGATCGATTGACCGATAATGATGTAGGGCTGGGCAAAGTTGATGCTCAGGTTACGCTCCTGGGTAAGGGTCATGCCTGACATGATAATATCAAATTTATCGGTCAGAAGGCCGGCGATAATACCGTCCCAGGCAATCGATACCAGTTCCAGTTCAACGCCCATGGAAGCGGCCATGCGCTTTGCCATATCCACGTCAAAACCGATGATTTCACCCTTCTGATTGGTCAACTCAAAGGGCATGTAACCCGGCTCCATACCGACCCGCAGGGTGCCGCGTTTTTGAATTTCTTCCAGGGTACTGGCCGAAACGGTTCCCGCCATGGCAACCATGGTCGCCAATACAAAAGCACACAGTACGGCTAACTTTTTCATTGCTTCCTCCATTTACTTTGATGTTGTTGCAGCCTCGTGGCAAGATTTCAACGTGGCCGCCGTCTCTTCTCTCTCCCGCGCCCCGAAAACCGTTCTACGCATTTTTTTGCAGCAAGACACAAAAGCTGCGTAGCCGGATCCGAAAACATGGCGGAGGGTTATAACACAGGGGTAACTCAAGAACAACCGGGTTTTATCAAAAACCCCACGCATTCATATAATGTCACGATTGCCAAATGGCAAATAGATGGCCGCGGGCAAGACACCAGCCGCATGCACCAGAGATGCAATCAACCCTGCTTATCCGGGAAACGGTGTCTGGCTAAACTCAAGATTGGCGAGAAACTGCTCGGTGCTGGCCTGCCACGAAAACTTCTCGGCACATGCCCGGCACCGGCTCCGATCGATATCAAGACATTTCAGTACGGCAGTACGCAGATCCTCATCCATCCAGCCGTTCACCCCGTTTTCGATCAACTCCCTGGGGCCACTGGCAGGATATGCGGCCACCGGCACGCCGCAGGCCATGGCCTCGAGCTGCACCACCCCGAATGTATCGGTGCGGCTGGGAAAGACGAAGACGGCGGAAGCTGCCAGCAGCCTGGCAAGCTCCTTACCCTGCCGATAACCGGCGAAGTGTGCATCGGGATACATCCGACGCAGCTCAGCACGGGCCGGTCCGTCACCGATCACACACTTGCGGCCCGGCAGGTCGAGCTGTAAAAAAGCCTCGATGTTTTTTTCCGGGGCAACCCTGCCCATATAGGTGAATATCGGCTCTTCGTTTTGTACATCAGGTGACCGGCATGGCCGAAACATTTCGGTATCGACCCCGCGCGCCCACGGGACGACGTTTTTAAAGCCGCGGCTGTTCAACTCCTCGCGAAGCTCGGAGGTTGCCGCCATGGTTCGGGTGGCGCCGTTGTGAAACGTACGCACCACCCAGTAAGTAAATGAAAGCGGGATAGGGAAACGTACCCTGATATACTCGGGGAAACGGGTGTGATACGTTGTGGTAAAGCCAAAACCGACTTTTCTGCATGCTCCTCTTGCGGCCCACCCGAGCGGTCCTTCGGTGGCCAGATGCACGGCATGAGGGGCGGCTGCGGCAAGCAGGGTAAAAAGGCGGCGCGGAGAGGTGAAAGAGAGTTTTATTTCCGGGTAGGTGGGGCAGGGGATGGTGGAAAACTGGTTCGGGGTGATGAGGGTAACCTCGTACCCCCGCCGACGGAGCTGTTCAGCAGTGTGCAGGTAGGTGTTTACGACCCCGTTAATTTGTGGGCGCCAGGCATCGGTCACGATAACGATCTTCATGATACGCTTCGGTCGATACCAGTTCTTGAGTTGAGGATGCGTCGTGCCAATTGATGATGCCTAAGGTACCGTTGTTGTTTTCCACCAGGGCCGTGCAACTCTCCACCCAGTCCCCGGCGTTGCTGTAGAGAACCCCGTCGATATAGCGGATGGCGGCATGATGGATGTGTCCGCAGATGAGCCCGTCCACGTGTTTTGCACGGGCTTCGTCCACCACCGTCTGCTCGAAGTTGCCGATATAGTTGACCGCCTTTTTCACCCGATGCTTGATATCCG
Source organism: Desulfofustis sp. PB-SRB1 (assembly GCA_016722945.1). Classification (GTDB taxonomy): domain Bacteria; phylum Desulfobacterota; class Desulfobulbia; order Desulfobulbales; family Desulfocapsaceae; genus PB-SRB1. The sequence goes on from JAEQMT010000038.1 coordinate 490,683, forward strand.
CTGATATCGAGTAATAGGGGCGACCCAGCCCACCGCTTATTTTATTGTACCAGCGGTTTATCACCAGAAGCGAATCGTACAGGACACTGCCCAGATCAGCGAGCCATTTTTTCTTTTGAATCACGCAATCAAATCTATCACCGTGCAGCACCAGATAGCGCGACCCGTCAGCGGCACGATGCACCAGTTCCTCAACCACCTTCACCCCGTTGATGTTCGAGCCGCAGTAGGGACGGATCATCTCGTCATGGTTGCCGGGCAGATAATAGACCTTGGTGCCGGCGGCTGCTTTTTTGAGAATCGTTGCGATAATCCGGTCGTTGATGGCCGGCCAGTGCCAGTCCCGCCGCAGTTTCCACAAATCCAGGATATCGCCCACCAGATAGAGACTTTCCGACTCGGTGGCCTGGAGAAAGTTGAGCAATTTCTTACTCTGCAGGTTGCGTCCACCCAGGTGGGTATCGGAAATCCAGATGGCTCGAAAGTGTACCGGCTGCATGGTTCTCCCCTGTTTTAGAAATATCGCATGCGCGGCACGTTAGACCCAAAATATTATGGTCAAATAAATTGTCGGTTAGAATTGTGTAAGGAAAGACAAAAAACCAGTGCTAGGGGGATGATCGATCTGAAATAAACGATCTGATTACTCTACGGCACGGTCCTGCCGGGAAGAGGCCTGGCTATGCAGCTATTCTTCGCGACCACTACTTTCTTGCTCTTCGCCGTTACTTTCTTGCTCTGCTTGAGCCTCATCGGCTTCGCGTTCGGCGGCTGATTTTCCCCAAATGGTTAATTCCCCGTCTTCACCCGACAGAAGGCCACGCCCCGGCATCAACTCCCGGTTTGTTTCCGGGGTGAATTCTTCACCGCCACAGCCACAAAATAACAATGGGCAGGCCAGCAACAGGCCTGCCCAGAAAACAGCATTAAATAATCTCACTAGAATTTAATTCGGGCGCCCGCCATCACGGCATTGATATTATCATAGTCAACATTGGTACGATCAAGCTTGTGGAAACGGTAGGCCGCGTAAAATTCGGTTGCCCAGTCGTCAATTTTATGAACCGCCGCCAAGCTCCAGGTTTGGAACTTATCGTCATTGGCTTGCAGATCCTTGGTCTGAGCGTAGTCAACGGAGAACGAGGTGGTGGCGGCATCATAGAACTTGGTCTGGTAGCCGAGCTTACCATACCAGGTAACCGGATTATCCCGACCGGAGGTGTCCAAATCCTGGCTGCCACCCGCGAAGGTAGCATTCAGCCCCATGGGAAGCATTACTGAAATTGAGCCGCTGTAGCGGTTGTTATACGAGGCGGTGCTACCCGGATCGGCATAGCCGAAAGCAGCCGCCACTTTGGTTCCAGAGAAGATTCGGCTGTAGCGCAGTGCCCCGTCATAAGCCGAGCCGTCGTTGGCGCTGGCGGCCCCCGTGAAGCCGGCAAAGGAGGGCGTATCGTAGCGAATCCGATCCGTCCGGCTCAACCCGTCAAAGTTGCTGGAAACATTACCGATAGCGATATCGCTGACCTCGTTGGCGGTTTTGTCATTCCATAAAATGTTGCCCGCCATGTCGCTGATGCTTGAGTAGGTGACTACGTCGGTGCCGGATAAATCAACTTCGGCCACACTATTGGAGGCGCTGTCGCCCTTACCAAGCGAAAACTTACCGAATGTGTCATTAGCAAAGTTTATTTCCGCCCAGCGCAGTTTGAAGTTGTCGGAAGTGGCGTTGTTATTGTCAAACTGATTAACGTCATCAGAGGCGCTGGAAACGATACCGTATTCAAAGCGGGTGCCGATCTTCCAGCCACCCACCTCACCACCGGCCCGCAAGCCGAGACGAGAATTTGAGTTGGTATTATCGACAAAGTAAACATCACTTGAATCACCGTTGTCGGCAAACAGTACAGCGCGGTTCAACTGGCCGTAGAGATTCACATCGATATTTGAATTGCTGGAGACGACCATCTTGTCAACTCCAAGATCTTCAACGGCACTTTTATCGGCCTTCTCTTCCTCCAATTTAGCGACGTCAGCCTGAAGAGCGGCCGCACTACCGGATAGTTGCTCTTTTAAAGCGGCAATCTCTGCCGCCTGCTGGTCGATCTGGGCCTGTTGCTGCTGGATCATACGCTTGAGTTCGGCCAGCATATCCGCCTCACTCATCGGCCCGGTCCCACCGGCAAACGCCTGACCGGCAATGCATAGAGCCGTGATGGCGCCGGTGGAGATAGGTATGTACCGCTTTGTTCTCATAACAAACCCTCCATAGTAAAAACCCTCCGTAGTAAAAAAAACTGTACTGCATAGTACCCGCATAGAACCAGGAGGCTGCCCACTTCGTCAAGTTTTTTTTACGGTAAATATGTTTGGATTTGGTTAAATATTCAGGGAACCTTTCACCATCACCGCCTCTACTTCCATGAAACGTCTGCACGCCAACGGACTTCTTGTCCTCACCGCCTTTATCTGGGGAACCACCTTTGTCGTGCAGCAGGTAGGCACCGGCGGACTGCAGGCCATCAGTTTTACCGGCGCCCGGATGCTGGCCGGCGGTTTTTTCGTGCTGCCGTTCGCCCTGCACCAATACTTCGCCCTGAAAAAATCGGGATCCTCCATCTCTTCCGCCGACTGGTACGGCATTGCGGCAACCGGGCTTGTCCTGCTCAGCGCCGGCGCCTTGCAGCAATTTGGGATATTTCACACCACCGTGACCAATGCCGGATTCCTTACCGCCCTCTATGTGCCGCTGGTGCCGGTAATCTCTTTTTTTGTCCTGCGCCGCACCATTCACTGGGTGGTGTGGCCGGCCGCGTTGTGCTGCGTGGGCGGAACCTATATCATGAGCGGCACGACCGGGTTGTCACTGCAATTTGGTGATAGCTGGGTGGTCGGCTCCAGCTTTTTCTGGGCCATTCACGTTATCCTGGTGGGAACCATGGCAGGCCGGACAAGGGCGCCACTGGTGGTTGCCTGTGGCCAGTTCATGGTGTGCGGGATAGGCGGACTAGTTCTCGGAGCCATTGTTGAGCATCCCAGAGCAGCAGATTTTCACTCAGCATGGTTTGGCATTCTCTACGCCGGTCTATTTTCCACCGGCATCGCCTTCACCCTGCAGGTCATCGGCCAGCGCTATACCCACGAGGCAGACGCGGCCATCATCTTGAGCCTGGAGACGGTGTTTGCCGCCATGGCCGGTTTCATCATTCTCGGCGAGCGCTTGAGCGCCGTGCGCACCGCAGGCGCCGTTATCATCCTGGCGGCGGTGCTGGCGGTGCAACTGGTGCCGTACGCACAGCGCCGCTCACGAATTTTACATGACGCGAAACGGAGCCGGCAAGGCGACAATTGATCTTGCCTTTTGAGCCGATTTTCTTTAACAAGATAGGCGTTTCCCATTATCCGAATATCGCGGCGGCTTGTTATCCGCAACTGGCCGCCATCCACCGACTATTGTACTGTCCCAAGGAGCCGTCATGTCAATTCACCACGCCGATCACCCCCTGATCAGACACAAACTCGGCCTGATGCGGGTAAAAGACATCACTACCAAAGACTTTCGTGATCTCGCCTCGGAGGTTGCCAGCCTACTCACCTATGAGGCCACCAAGGACTTGATTACCCAGAAAAAAACGATCCAGGGGTGGGCCGGTGACGTGGAGGTTGATGAAATACGGGGAAAAAAAATCACCATCGTCCCGATTCTGCGGGCCGGTCTGGGGATGATGAACGGAGTGTTGGATATGATCCCCAGTGCCAAGGTGAGTGTTGTCGGCTACTATCGCAATGAAGAGACCCTGGAGCCGGTGGAGTATTACGTGAAAACCGCCAGCGAAATGGAAAAACGCATTGCCCTTATTCTTGATCCCATGCTGGCCACCGGCGGCACCCTGCTGGCCACTATTGATACCCTGAAGAAAGCCGGTTGCCAATCCATCAAAGGGCTGTTTCTGGTGGCCGCCCCGGAGGGTTTAAAAAGGGTGACCGAGGCGCATCCCGATGTGGAAATTTACGTGGCCGCCATTGACGAGCGTCTCAACGATATCGGCTATATCCTGCCGGGACTGGGTGATGCCGGCGACAAAATTTTTGGAACCAAATAGTATGGACATACGCGTAAAGAGCCGATACTCATCAGACTGCCGCTACAGCATACAATGAGCCGAATGGTGATCACACCAACTTCAGATTTTTCCCGGAACCATCAGCCGGCAACAACAACCGATATCCTTCAGCCTGCCCTCTCGCCACTTTATAAGGAGACTATTCATGCCCGATGACACTGCCAACACCACCTACCGGTTTCGCCTCGCCGACAGTCTACTCGGCGCCCAGATGCTCTTCGTCGCTTTCGGCGCGTTGGTTCTGGTACCGCTTTTGACCGGTCTGGACGCCAATGTGGCTCTGTTTACCGCCGGTGCCGGTACCTTGCTGTTTCAGATCATCACCCGCGGCAAGGTGCCGGTGTTTCTGGCCTCATCGTTCGCCTTTATCGCACCGATCATCTACGGCGTGCAGACCCTGGGCATCCCGGCCACCATGTGCGGACTGGCCGCGGCAGGACTGCTCTACGTGGTACTGAGCCTGCTGATCCGGGCGTTCGGCACCGAAATTCTGCACCGGGTGTTGCCGCCTATCGTAACCGGTCCGGTGATCATGGTAATTGGTCTGGTTCTGGCCCCGGTAGCGGTACATATGGCCATGGGCCGTACCGGCGATGGCGCCGCCTGGCTGGTACCGGAGCCCACCGCCATCATCCTGGCGGCCATCGCCCTGACAACCACGGTAATCGTCGCCCTGCTCGGACGCGGCTGGTTCAAATTGATACCTATCTTGTGCGGCATCGGCGCCGGGTATGTGGCGGCGCTGCTCTTTGACCTCACCGGATTGAGCGGTTCCCTCCAGTCATCCTTCGATCCGGGTTCACTCCAGAACTGGACGGCGGCCAGCCTGATATCGATGGCGCCGGTGGGCGAAAAGGCGTGGTTCGCCCTGCCGAATTTCGTCTTTCCCGAGTGGAGTTGGGCCGCCATTTTATTCATCGTACCAGTGGCCATCGCCCCGGCCATCGAGCATTTTGGCGATGTGCTGGCCATCGGTTCGATCACCGGCAAGGATTACCTGAAAGATCCGGGCATACAAAACACCATGCTAGGTGACGGACTGGCGACATCGCTGGCCTCGATGCTGGGTGGGCCGCCAAACACCACCTACTCCGAGGTGAGCGGCGCCGTCGCCCTGACCAAGGCGTTCAACCCGGCCATCATGACGTGGGCGGCAATTACCGCCATTGTCCTTTCCTTTGTCGGCAAAATCGGCGCCTTGCTGGCCACCATACCGGTGCCGGTCATGGGCGGTATTATGATCATGCTCTTTGGCATGATTACCGTTATCGGCATCAATACGCTGGTTAAATCGGGCCAGGACCTTACCAGGCCGCGCAACCTGATTATCATTTCGGTTATTCTGGTTTGCGGGATCGGCGGCATGAAATTCACCGCCGGAGATAGTTTCGTCATCGAGAAGATCGGCCTGGCCGCCATTTTGGGACTTGTTCTCAACCTTATTCTTCCAGCCGAAAAGAGTGAGCCCGAGCAGCAATAACAGAGCCGAAAACACTGGCCTACGTCATATCCGATACGGTACACACCATCTGGGAGCCTTGAAAAATGAGAATTTTCGTTCAAGATCAAGGCGCGAGAAAAATTTTACCGCAGGCATATGGCTGATATACCGAGGATAAAATTTTTTGAGCAACGCGGAGATTGGGCGAAAAGGCCATTTTTCAAGGTTACCATGAATCGCACTGGGCCTATATTGAATAGTTAATCATTAAGAAATCACAGATCGTCACCAAACATCATGAACCGACAAGATTACATTAAACATCTAGACCTCGACCAAACCAATCTGAGCTACGTTGCCATCGGTGAATGCGCCCGGCAGTTGGATGTCGAGATCACCACCCTGCCCTACTCCATCCGCATCCTGGTTGAAAATCTACTCAGGAAACTGGACGGCGCCATTGTCACAGCCGATGATCTGCGTGCCATTGCCACCTGGCAGCCGAGCTACGAGACACCGGTGGAGATACCCTATCACCCGGCCCGGGTACTCATGCAGGATTTTACCGGGGTACCGGCGGTGGTTGATCTTGCCGCCATGCGCGATGCGGTTGCAGAACTGGGCGGCAATCCGGAAAAGGTCAACCCCACCGTGCCGGTGGAACTGGTGGTGGACCATTCGGTGCAGGTTGACTATTCCGGCACCGTCGGCAGCCTGGAGCACAACGTCGCCAAAGAGTATGAACGAAATACGGAACGGTACGGTCTGCTCAAATGGGCCCAGCAGAGTTTTACCAATTTTCAGGTGGTACCCCCCAATTCCGGCATCTGCCACCAGGTAAATCTGGAACACCTGGGCCGAGTCGTCATCGAGGATAACGATGCACAGGGCACCATGGCCTACCCCGATACGGTGGTCGGACTCGATTCCCACACCCCGATGATCAATGGTATCGGGGTGATGGGCTGGGGCGTGGGCGGCATCGAGGCTGAGGCGGTCATGCTGGGGCAGCCCTACTATATGTCCATTCCCCAGGTTATCGGGGTTAATCTCACCGGCTCACTGAACCAGGGCGTTACCGCCACCGATCTGGTGCTCTACATCACCCAGATCCTGCGTGCCCGCAATGTGGTGGAAAAATTCGTCGAATATCACGGCCCGGGGCTGGCTGCCTTGTCGATTCCCGATCGCGCCACCATTGCCAATATGACGCCTGAATATGGCGCCACTCTGGGGTTTTTTCCGGTTGACCGGGCGACCCTAGATTATCTGCGGTTGACCGGTCGGAAACGCCAGGCGGCACTGGCTGAGGCCTATTGCACCGCCAACCATCTCTTTTATAACGATGGTGATAACATCCAGTACACCGACACAGTCACCATTGATCTTGCCGCGGTGGAGCCCTCACTGGCCGGTCCCGCCCGGCCGCAGGATCGCATTAGTCTTTCACAGATGAAAAAGTCGTTTGGCGACCTGCTCGACTGCGTGTATGAGCGTGAAACCGATCCAGCCAAGCTGGCAACATTCGTGGAGGAGTCCGGTCACCCCGATGAACCGAACAAAGATTGTGAGGCTGTGGCCAAACGTGATATCGAGATCAACCTCAACGGACAGACGGAAAAAATCGGCGACGGCAGCGTGGTGATCGCCGCCATTACCTCCTGTACCAACACCTCCAACCCATCCGTGCTCATCGGCGCCGGTCTTATCGCCAAACAAGCGGTGCGCCGTGGCCTGCGCGTACCGGCGTACGTCAAGACCTCATTTGCGCCCGGTTCCCGGGTGGTGACCTCGTACCTGGAAAAAGCCGGGCTGCTGCCCTATTTTGAGGCGCTGGGCTTTCATATTGCCGCCTTTGGCTGCACCACCTGCATCGGCAACAGCGGCCCGCTGCACCCGGTAATTGAAAACAGCATCAATGAACATCATCTGAACGTGGCCGCGGTGCTCTCCGGCAACCGCAACTTCGAGGCCCGTATTCACCAGAAGGTAAAGGCAAATTATCTCGCTTCACCCATGCTGGTGGTGGCCTTCGCCCTGGCCGGCAGGGTCAATATCGATATGACCAGCGAGCCGCTGGGGCTTGATCCCAACGGCCAGCCGGTCTACCTCAATGAGCTGTGGCCACATGAAAAAGATGTTGCCGCCCTGGTCCGCGCCCATGTAGGTACTGAGGCCTTTGCCCGTGAATATAAGACTATTTTTATGGGCGATTCGTTCTGGGAAGGATTGCCGGTGACAAAATCAACCACCTTCCCTTGGCAGCAAGACTCAACGTATATTAAGAAACCGCCCTACTTCGACACCTTCGATCAAAGCCCTGAGCCGCCCGCCGCCATTGCCGGGGCCAGAGCGCTGCTGGTTCTGGGCGACAGCGTCACCACCGATCACATCTCCCCGGCCGGCGCCATTCCGGCCCATTACCCGGCCGGCGAATATCTGAAAAAACAAGGAGTCGAGCCGGAGCAATTCAACTCTTACGGGTCACGGCGCGGCAATCACGAGGTGATGATGCGCGGCACCTTTGCCAATATCCGCATCAAAAATAAACTGGTAGCCCCCAAGGAGGGTGGCTACACCCGGAGTTTTCCGAACCATGAAGAGCAGTTTGTCTACGATGCGGCCATGCAGTACCAGAGTGAGACGGTACCGCTTATCGTTCTGGCCGGCAAGGAATATGGCTCGGGCTCTTCCCGTGACTGGGCGGCCAAGGGTTCCAACCTGCTCGGCGTAAAGGCGGTGATTGCCGAATCCTTTGAGCGCATTCACCGCAACAACCTGGTGGGAATGGGCATCCTGCCCCTGGTGTTCGGCAACGGTGAATCGGTTGACTCGTTGCAGCTCAGTGGTGAAGAGAGTTTTTCCATTGAGCAACCGGATGAAATCAGGCCCGGCCAGACCCTGACGGTTACGGCGCTGGCGCCTGACGGCTCAGAGCGCCAATTCAGTGTGGTGAGTCGGCTCGATACCGAAGTGGATGTACGCTACTATCAGCACGGCGGCATCCTGCCCTTTGTTTTGCGCGATATGATGGGGAATTAGGCAAATCGATGCCGCCTGTGCCGAAATCACTGTTCCGCGTCCATTTTACCTGGAAGGAGAAGGAGTACAGCCTGAAGGCGAACAGCCTCGATATGACCCACCCCTATTTCGTGGCGATAAAGGATCTGGTGCTGCCGCGTGGTGGCGGGGTGCTTATCAATCCCGCCGATGACGATATCAGAAAGCTGTTCGGCGATGTTCGCCAGCTGATGCTGCCGCTGCAGTCGGTCTCTTTGATCGAAGAGTTTACCGAAGACCCGGATGGGAAAAAAGAGGCGGAGGATGAGGGGAAAAAAGAGGTGCTGATCACCAATCGCTTTCCCAAAAAACCGTCCTGACTTAATTGTTCGGAGATGCAATCGCCAGTTCTATCACGTCAGCATCAAACCCGCCGTAATCTATAACCAGCAAGCGGCCACGCAGTCGTGGCGAGCCCCAGGCAACAATATTGACCAGCTCACCACAGGCCGCACTGGCAATTCCCATTGCCGCAAACGGCAGGGTACCCATGGTCCGTTCGGCCCCCTGGTGCAGGCGTCGCTGGGGATCCCCGTAAATCAATCGTAACCCTGGATCAGATGCCATGATAGTGGTCACCTGGCCGGCACAGCCGCCGATGGCGGCCGAGATAAGGGGCACACTACATTGCCGGCATCCCTTTTCAAGCACGAAACGATCACCGATCGAATCGAGGCAGTCCATGACCACATCGACGCCGGTAAGCAGCCCTTGCCGGTTATCCTCTGTCAACATAATGGTATGAGTTGCGGTCAGCACCGCCGGGTTAAGCTCTGCTACCCGCCGTGCCGCCACCTCCGCCTTGTTTTGGCCCAGTGCGGCGGGGCTGCTCAGCAGTTGCCGATTGAGGTTGCTGTCGGCAAAATGATCACCATCAATCAGGGTAAGATGGCCCACCCCAATTCTCGCCAGCACCTCGACCACGGCGCCGCCAAGCCCACCCAAGCCGACAACGGCAACGCCGGCACCTAACAGCCTAAGCTGATCGGCGGTGGACAGTTGCCGTTGATTGCGGGCATAGCGCTCCGGAACAATCTCCGCCATAAGGGCCGCGTGCTGGACTTTATGATGGCTGACGGCGCCGCCGTGGACGATAGCGCATTCCGCTTCGTGGCTCAAAAAGCGATATGTTGAGCCGTCCGGACGGTGACTGATCCCGGCAGCCGCTTCTATCTGCTCAATTATTTGATTATTTGGAGTTTTCACAGGGGTTCAGGTTCAGATCGCGTTGTCCTTGCCTTGCCGCCAGCTTTGCTCGGTGCCGTTCAGCAGTCTGCCGATATTTGCCCGATGTTTAATCCAGATAAGTGCTGCAATCAGCAGTGCTGCCGCCACCGTTGCCCAGCTTTTCCCGACAACCATGAGCCATAACGGAAACAGCCCGGAAGCAAGCAGGGAGCCGGCGGAAACATAGCCGGAAAGTGCCACCGCACCGGTAAAAACAACAACGCTGATCACCACCGCCGCGGGCGATAGAAACAAAAACACCCCCAGGGCGGTGGCAACCCCCTTACCGCCGCGAAACATCAGATAAACGGGAAACATATGGCCAACCACCGCCATGATTCCGCAGCCAAGAAGGATAAACTCATGCGTGTCGCCCGCCGGCACGACTATGGCGGCCAGACTGATGGGCACGAACCCCTTGAGCACGTCAAGAATCAGGGTCAGTGCTCCATATTTTTTACCCAGCAGACGGCCGACATTGGTGGCGCCGATATTGCCGCTGCCGCCGCCGCGTACATCGACTCCCGCCCATCTGCCAACCAGCAGACCAAAAGGGATCGCGCCGATGAGATAACTTGCAATCAGCAAAAAAATGTTCATAATTTACCGACAGTTATAGTGATGATGGAGCAGTGTACCGATTGTTGCGACCCTTTACAAGAGCGACCATCCCGCAGGCAAAGGGTTTAGTAGCAAATTCGTACAAAGTATTAATATACAAGCAGCGTTGTAATATAATGGCCGTAAGAAAAATTATCGAGTATCCCGACCCCGTTCTCAGGCATACAGCGGAAAGCGTAAGCACTTTTGATGAATCTCTACGGACCCTCGTCGCCGATATGGCCGAAACCATGTACGCGGCCCCGGGGATCGGCTTGGCAGCACCGCAGGTAGCTGTCTCACAGCGGGTTATCGTGGTTGATGTCAGCAAGGGTGAGGAGGAAAAGCAGTTCCTCCCCATGGTCAATCCGGAAATTATCGAGCATGAGGGCAGCCAGCTCGACGAGGAAGGATGCCTCAGTGTACCGGAGCTGACCGCCCAAGTAAAACGGTTCAAGAAAATTCAACTGAGCTACCAGTCCCCCGATGGCGAGCACCATCAGCTCAGTGCTGAGGATCGGTTCGCGGTGGTGTTACAGCACGAGATAGATCACCTCAATGGGGTGCTGTTTATCGACCATCTCACTCCGCTTAAACGCAGCCTCTACAAAAAGAGAAGAAAGAAGATGCTGGAAACTCAGCAGGCCGCCTAATGGGTGGCAACGTCCCCTATCGCATCATATTTATGGGTACACCCGCATTTGGTGTACCCATTCTGCAGGCCCTTATCGACGGCCCTGATCAGGTTGTGGCGGTAGTGTGTCAGCCGGATCGGCCGGCCGGGCGCGGCCGCAAAAAAAACAGTCCACCGGTCAAGGAACTGGCCCTGCAACACGAAATCGAGGTTTTGCAGCCCACCGCCATCAAAACAGATGAATTCGCGGTAACCCTTGCCGCCTACAAGCCCGATCTCATCATCGTGGCCGCTTACGGCCGCATCCTGCCGCCGCATATTCTAAATTTGCCGCCGCTGGGCTGCATCAACGTGCATGGCTCACTACTTCCCCGCCATCGTGGAGCCGCCCCCATCCAGTGGGCGATCATCGAGGGTGACCCTGAGGTCGGCATCACCATCATGCAGATGGATGAAGGCATGGATACCGGCGATGTGCTGGCTCAGAGCGCACTTACCCCCGCCCCCGACGAGACCAGCGGCAGCCTGCTTGCCAAACTTGCGCAACTGGGCGCTATTACTCTGCTCGAGGTAATCAATGCACTCCATTCAGGCGGAGTAGCCCCGACCGGGCAGGACCATGCCGGGGCCACCAACGCTCCACCCCTTAAAAAAGAGGACGGATATATCGACTGGAACAGGCCGGCAATTGATCTCGAGCACCTTATTCGTGGGCTTGATCCATGGCCGGTGGCACGCTGCCTGATCCATGAACGGGAGGTTCAGCTTTTCAAGCCCGTGGTCGTCTACCGCGACTCTTCCCAACCGCCCGGCACCATTTTGTCGGCGGATCGCCAGGGACTGCTGATCGCCACCGGTAGGAAATGCCTGTTAATCGGCGAGCTAAAACCCGCCGGTAAAAAGCGGATGACGGTAGGGGAGATGCTCAACGGGTGGCCGCTCAAACCAGGCGATATCTGCCGGCAGCCGGTTACTGAGAAATGAGCGCGCCCCATACCCTCTATCTGGACTGTTTTTCCGGTATCAGCGGCGACATGCTGCTGAGCGCCCTGCTGGGCTGCGGCCTGGACGAATCGGTGCTCCGGGGTGAACTGGCAAAACTGCCCATTGATTCCTTCGAATTGTCCATTTCCAGCAAGACAGTAAGCGGTATCGGCGCCACTACGCTTGCCGTCACCGCGGCAACAGAGCCGCGCCTCCGAACCCTGCCGGATATTGAAACACTGCTTGCCAAAAGCAGTCTGTCCGAGCCGGTGGTGAATCGTTGCCGCCTCGTGTTCAGAAGACTCGCCGAGGCTGAGGCGAAGGTGCATCAGCAACCGATCGAGCGTGTTCATTTTCATGAAGTGGGAGCCCTTGATACCATTGTTGACGTTGTGGGGGCGATCGTCGCCCTTGACGCCCTTGGGGTAGATCGAGTCATCAGTGCGCCGCTGCCACTTGGCCGCGGCTTTGTCAAGTGTGCCCATGGTCGATTGCCGCTGCCGGCACCGGCGGTATGCGAACTGCTTGAAGGGATTCCGGTAGTGGGTATCGAGGCAGATTTTGAGCTGGTGACCCCCACCGGTGCTGCCTTGCTGCGCGAGCTTGTTGATGAATTCGGGCCGCTGCCCTCCATGACTATGATCAAGACCGGCTACGGCGCAGGCAGCCATCCGGGCAGCCCGGATCGGCCAAACCTGTTGCGTGCCATCCTCGGCCAGGCGCGGGAGGTGGAAGAGGCCCAGGATGTAGTGGTCATTGAAACCAACTTAGACGACTGGAATCCGGAAGGATTTGACTATGTATGCGGCAAACTTCTTGATCAGGGCGCCCTGGACGTAAGTCTGTCTCCACTGCACATGAAGAAATCGCGCCCTGGTTTCTGTCTACAGGTAATCTGCCGACCAAGCCACCAGCAGCCACTCATGCAGGTGATACTAAGCGAGACCAGCGCCATCGGCCTGCGTTTTCGCCGTGAACAGCGCTACACCCTGGCCCGGAGCCGGATTGAGGTCGCCACTCCCTGGGGCCCGGTTACCGCAAAGTATGTAGAAAAACCGCACGGCGCGGTCATCTATCCGGAATATGAAGCATGCCGGCGGGTCGCCGCCGAACAGAAGGTACCGCTGGCGCAGGTCTATCAGGAAATCTACCGGGCCGCTCCCCCCAAGACCCCACTACAATAAAGTAAAACGGCAAAGCTAACCGTTTCACAACACGTTACGCCACCCCCAAGAGGTCGCCCTTCCGGTCGACCGAGCAGAGACTATCCGGCCAGGGCGCCATTGGCAAAGATGGTCTGGCCGCTGATCCAGGCGCTATCATCTGAGCAGAGCATGGCCACCACGCGGGCAATATCTTCAGGCCTACCGAGGCGGTTGAATGGTGACATGGCGGCCATGGCATCGATCCGTTCCCGGCTTTTACCGCGTCGAAACAACTCCGTATCGGTGGGCCCCGGCGATACCGTGTTAACGGTGATCATCCGTTCACCCAACTCCCTGGCCAGCACCCTGGTGATCTGCTCGACAGCCCCCTTGGTGGCGGCGTATACCCCGTAGTTCGGCAACATGAGTTTGGTGACGGTGGTACCTATGTTGATGATCCTGCCGCCGTCACGCATCAGCCGGGCGGCCTGCCGGCAACAGAAAAAAAGGCCTTTGACATTAACATCAAACATCTGGCCGAATTCTTCCTCCTCGACCTCGGCAATGGCCCGGTTGACCATGACACCGGCGTTATTGACGAGGATGTCGAGGCCGCCGAAATGCTCAACCACCTGATCAAAAAGCCTCTCAACATGCGCAACCTGAGAGATATCGGCCGCAATTGATACCGCCGTAGAGCCGCCGCTAGCAATATCGGCAACCACCTGATACGCCTCACGCTGGCCATGATGATACGCCACCGCAATATGGGCACCGTGGCGGGCCAACTCCACGGCAATGGCCCGGCCGATACCCCGACTGCCGCCGGTGATCAGGGCGATTTTGTTTTCCATGGTGATGTATAGGGCGCGCTACCCGCCTAAATATGGAATACGATCATATACCGCATCGATTGCCGCCTCATTGGCGAGTAATTGTTCGAGGCTGTCCCAGGTGCCGGAGACAAGGGCCGATTGGGTGGTTTTGCTCATGGCAAGAGTAACGGTCGTCGTCCCCATGGTGGCGGTGAGCTGTTCTATATCCAGGTATAGCACGGTATCGGGGTGGTTTGTTATGCGAGTCTGCAAATCACGCACCGTCGCCTGGTCCGCGGTAAAGGTGGGAATCCCCAGACTCAAACAGTTACCGGCAAAGATCTCGGCAAACGATTCCCCAATGATCGCCCTGATCCCGTATCGCATGATTGCCTGCGGGGCATGCTCGCGGCTGGAACCACACCCGAAGTTGGCGTTGACGATTAAAATAGAGGCGCCGCTGAAGCGTGGATCGTTGAGTGGATGGTCAACGGGATTGTCCTGCTCATCAAACCGCTCGTCCCGAAATACCTGTTCTCCCAGTCCCTCAAAGGTAACGCAGCGCAAAAAGCGGGCCGGGATGATGCGGTCGGTATCGATATCGTTGCCGATAACCGGTACGGCGGTTCCTGCTATATGATTAATACGTGCACCATTGCTGGTCATGACAGACTCCTATAAAAGCGTGCGGACATCGGCCACCGCCCCTTCCAGGGCGGCTGCCGCCACCATGGCCGGGCTCATCAGCAAGGTGCGGCCTTTTGCCGAACCCTGCCGGCCGATGAAATTACGATTGGAAGAACTGGCGCAGATCTGGTTGCCCTGAAGCTTATCTGGATTCATCGCCAGACACATGGAGCACCCCGCTTCACGCCACTGAAAACCGGCTTCGGTGAAGATGGTATCCAGCCCCTCCGCCTCGGCCTGCATCTTCACCTGCCTGGAACCGGGCACCACTAGGGCCTGTACGCCGTTCTTCACCCGTCTTCCCTGGATCACCGCGGCGGCGCTGCGCAAATCACTAATCCGGCCATTGGTGCACGAGCCGATAAAGGCTACATCAATGGGGCGGCCCAGCAACATAGCGCCTTCGGAAAAGCCGGTATGCTCATACGCCTTGGCGCCGATCTCCTTATCACTCTCGCTCATCTCGGCCAAGCGGGGCAACGGTTTATCCACCTCGATGGCCTGGCCCGGGGTAATACCCCAGGTAACCATGGGCGCCAGCGAAGAGATGTCGAGATGATAGGAATCGTCATAGGGGCAGTCCAGATCAGAAGCCATCGACTGCCAGAACTTTTTCATATCGGAGAATCGCTCCGGCGGTGGTGCAAAGGGTTTGCCTTCAAGATAATTGAAGGTCGTCTCATCGGGATTGACGTAACCGGCCCGGGCACCGCCTTCAATGCTCATATTGCAGATGGTCATGCGCTCTTCCATGGACAGTGCACTGAGCACCTCTCCCCCATACTCATAGGCGTAGCCGATACCGCCCTTGACGCCGAGCTCGGCGATGATCTTGAGGATGATATCCTTGGCAAAGACTCCCGGACCCCGTTTTCCCGTCACCTCTATGCGACGGACCCGTAACCGCTCCAGGGCCATGGTCTGGGTGGCGAGCACATCACGCACCTGAGAGGTGCCGATACCAAAGGCGATGGCACCGAAGGCGCCGTGCGTGGAGGTGTGCGAATCGCCACAGGCAATGGTCATGCCGGGCTGGGTCAGGCCGTTTTCCGGGCCAATAATATGGACGATGCCCTGCCGCTCCGAATCCAAGCCGAAAAATCTGATCCCGAACTCCCTGGTGCTCTCTTCCAGCGCCTGCAGCATCTCTTCGGCCAGCCCGTCACGATAGGGGCGAATCATCTGGCTCTGAGTGGGTACGATGTGGTCAACGGTGGCCACCGTACATTGTGGGTACTTAACCCGCAAGCCGCGCTCTTTTAAGGCGGCAAATGCCTGCGGCGAGGTCACTTCATGAACAAGATGCAGGCCGATGAAGAGCTGGTCGTGGGTCTCCGACAGAGACGCCACCTTGTGCAGATCCCACACCTTGTTGAATAAATTTCTTGCCATTGCGGTATCCAGGAAAGATGAAAAAATAACACGACGGAAGGCAACCGGTTCCCGCCGCACCTTCTAGTTGTACGCCATGTGCATCTTACAGATTACCGGTTTTATCGAGCAGGTAAACCGATACCTTATATGAGGCGGCAATCAACACCACCCACGAGATCAGTAAAAATGCTTCCATTCTCTTTCTCCTTATTTGCTAGTACGCCTTAGAATCCGATATATCCTCATGGTCGATCTTTTTTGCATCCATCAGCCGCCATACGTAGGCGATATAGGCGAGCACAAACGGTATCACCATGGCCACATAGGTCATTGCCGTCAAGGTGTAGTGGCTCGACGACGCGTTATAGATCGATAGGCTCGACTGTAGATCATACTTGGACGGATAAAACGGGGTGCTATTGAAGCCGGCCGTGAAAAAGACCGCCAGCCCCACCAGCACGGTACCCAGCCCGCCGAACCAGATACCCCGCCGACCGCCGAGAAAGGCGGTGGCGATCACCCCATACACGACCAGCAGTAACCCCGCCAACAGCAGGCCCAGAACAATGGGCATAGCCAGCAGATTACCCAGATACTTGTAATCCACCATGCTGACCACGCCGTTTTCATCAAAACCAAAACCGGCCATGAAGACCAGGCGGATGAGTACGTACAGCAGAAACGGCAGGGCGCAGATCAGGCTGGTGAGACATGCCCGGCGCAGTCGCGTTTCAAGCTCCGGGGCGGAACTGAAATCGATGTTGTTAATCAGGTATTTAGCGCCCAGCACCCGGGCATTGAACACCAGAAACAACCCCAACGCCACGTTGAAGGGCGAAAAGGCCGCTTCCACTCCCATCAAGGGGTGGGTCCAGCGCACCTGGTTATACTCGTTAAGGACGAAGTTTGACCCGGTAAAGAAGGTGCCCACCGCCGCACCGATCAATAAAATACCCACCGAGCCGTTGATGAACAAAAAGATATCGTAGGTCTTCGTACCCAGCAAATTGTTTTCCTTTTTGCGATACTCGTAGCTCACCGCCTGAATTATGAAGGTAAACAGAATCAGCATCCACACCCAGTAGGCACCACCGAAACTGGTGGCATAAAATTTGGGGAACGCGGCAAACAAGGCGCCGCCAAAGAGCACAAGGGTAGTGAAGGTCAACTCCCATTTCCGGCCCAGTGAATTGATGACCAGACTCTTTTCATAATCCGTTTTGGCAACCTGCCAGAGCAGGGTCTGACCGCCCTGTACGAAGGTAAGGAACAAAAACAGCGAACCCACCACCGAGGCCAGCACCCACCACAACTGCTGTAAGGTGGTAATATCGAGGCTTCCGATCATCTATGCACCCTCCGGTCCTTTGCTGATCACACGCAGCATTATTTTGATTTCCGCCAGCAGCAAGAGGGTAAAAAGCCCGGCAAACATCCAGAACGTTACGATGACATTGCCGGCCCCAATATTGCTGGTGGCCACTCCCACCGGCAGCATGCTCTGAATTGCCCAGGGCTGACGCCCCACTTCGGCGACGATCCAGCCCGCCTGACTGGCCAGCATTGCCAGAAAAAACGAGGCGATGCCCAAAGGCAGCAGCCAGCGTTTATCGGCGATCGTCCCTTTCGTGGTGTATACAAGATAGGCAATACTGATGAAACCAAAGAAAACGGCGAGAAACACCATGATATGAAAGGCGTAGAACGACATCTGCACCGGCGGTACCGCATCTTCAGGTGTCTGCAAATAGCCGTAACCGAGAAAATCCCTGTTTAGGTCAAAATCCGCCAGAGCTATCTCAGCAGCGGCATCATCACCGGCGCCGCGGGCATCCTTGAAGGCGGCCAGATCGATTCTCGCCTGCCGGCCACGCTGCATCATCTCGTCAACCCCAACAATCCCTTCAGCCTCGTTGCCGTAGACCAGATCGTTGATGCCCGGTACGAAAGAATCCGCCGAACGGTTCGCCAGTAGCGACAGCATGGCAGGAATTTTCACCGAGAAAAGAAATGGATCTTCATCGCTGCCGGGCAATACCGCCGGATTAAGAATACCGAACGCCACCAGATCGGCGCCGTGCTCTCCATCAAACAGACCTTCGTAGGCGGCCAGTTTCATCGGCTGGGTGTAGGCGTTGGAGTAGGCCGACTCGTCTCCGGTTAGTCCCAGATAGGCAAAGGAGAAAAGGCCGAATACCGAGGCCACCAGAATGGAGCGGGTCGCCATCTGGATATGACGCCGTTTAAGCAGAAACCAGGAAGAGACAGCTATTACGAAGGCGGCGGCAATCATAAAGCCGGCGCTGGTGGTATGGGTAAACTTGGCAATGGCCACCGGTGAGAAGAGTACCTCCCAGAAATTCTGCATCTCAAAGCGAACCGATTCGGGATTGAACTCCATGCCCACCGGGTGCTGCATCCAGCCGTTTGCCACAAGAATCCAGAGAGCGGAGAGGTTCGATCCCACCGCCACCATCCAGGTGGAAAAGAGATGAAACCCCTTGGAGACCCTCTCCCAGCCAAAAAACATGACGGCAAAGAAGGTGGCCTCCAGGAAAAAGGCGACAATGCCCTCAACCGCCAGCGGCGCGCCGAAGATGTCCCCCACCATCCAGGAATAGTTTGACCAGTTGGTACCGAATTCAAATTCCAGGATGATCCCGGTGGCAACGCCGATGGCAAAGTTAACGCCAAACAGGGTCATCCAGAATTTGGTCAGCTGTTTCCATTTTTCATCACCGGTCTTCACATAAATCGTCTCAAAAAACGCACAGAGAAACGACAGCCCCAGAGTCAGCGGGACAAACATCCAGTGATACATTGCCGTCAAGGCAAATTGTGCCCTGGACCAGTTGACCAGGCCCAGATCTATTTCACTCATCTACCATCCTCCTTTTTGGGTTGCTTGTGATACATTCGAGCTTGTAGGAAGAGCCTCATTGTTCATGGTTCTCTGGTTATTTGTTCAAGGACGTATTGCGACCTTTGCTCATCCGAGTCAAAACGGGTGCTGAGAAAATCGGGAAAGAAAAACAGCTTGAGCACGGCAAACATGATGAAAAGCTTGATGAAAATGATTTTCCACAGGGTTCTGCCCACCGTCATGGCGGCAAAACCGTCCCGATAAAACCGATAAACCTTAACAAAAAGAGAACTCATGTGTAAAACGAGGCGAACTGATTTATCTATAAGTGGCTATAATACCTTCTGATACCATTTGAAAACAAGCGTAATTATATCATGATGCGCTCGTAAAAACCCATATGCCCGTCATATCCGAATTGATCCGACATCCATAATTAAATGAAATCACTGGATTCCCGCTTTCGCGGGAATGACGGCAGCGAGCAATTTTGATGTTTTTACGAATTCATCAAATAATGATGCACTCGTAAAAACCCTAAATCCTAACTTTGATGGGCAACATATAGTGTTTCAGATTCTAAAGTATATACAACAAGTAGTGTAAATGTGGTTTGTCGAGGACTTTTTACGAGAGCATCAAATAATAACATGACCTGAAAACCAATGCATCCCAGTCCACCCATCCTCATGCTTCTTACCCGAACACTTATCAATGCCGCCGCACTCATCGTTTTACTGGCCGCGGCGCCGGTATGTGGATATGGCGCCTCACCGGTCTGGAAAGTGAGCAACGGTGAGAACTATCTCTACCTGGGTGGCACTATCCACCTCCTGAGCATCACCGACTATCCGTTACCCGATGCCTTCAAAGAGGCGTACCGAAACGCGGAGCGACTTATCCTTGAGATAGACATTCAGGCTATGAACGCACCAGAGGTACAGCGTGCCCTGATGACCACCCTGATCTATCCCGGAGATACCACCATTGCCGACACACTGCAGCCGGCTACCTTTGCTCGGCTCAAGGAGTATCTGGAAAAGCGAAACCTGTACAGCTCGGTATTGCTGAAATTCAAACCGGGCCTGCTGATCGTGACCCTGACCACTATTGAACTGCAAAAGCTTGGCATGGGCAGTGATGGAGTTGACGTCTATTTTGACGAATTGGCGAGAAACGATGGAAAACCACGGGGGTTTCTGGAGAGCATTGAGGAACAGCTGAGGTTTCTTGCCGAAATGGGAGTCGGCAACGAGGATGCCCTGATTCTCCAACAACTCGAAGATTTAGAGAACCTGCCGGCAATGCTTGCCCAGTTGAAAGAGTCGTGGCGGCGCGGCGACGTGGATGGTCTGGCCAGGATTGCCATTGATCCCTGGCGCGAACAGTTCCCAGAGATATACGAAACTCTGCTGGCGCGGCGTAACGCACGCTGGATAAGTGATATAGAAACAATGATGGAAAGCCCAGAAATTGAGATGGTGCTGGTGGGCGCCCTGCACCTGGCGGGCGAAGACGGTTTACTCGCGTTGCTCGCGGACCAAGGCTATGATATAGAGAATTTACAATCACCACACAGAGAGCCATAAGTAAGTTGATCTTAAAAACCATTATTCAATCGCTGTTTGCCATTACCAGTCGGGCCAAGGCATCGCGCCAGGCGGAAAAGGCGTTGCACGACTATCTCGAGCTGGCAGAACAGATTGAACCGGTCCAGGGGTGCACTCCGGTGACGGTGCCGCCCATGCGGGGGTTGGACGAGGATATGCGCGGTTGGTCTTTTTACCAGATCCTGGCGCACAACGGTATTGTCGCCCACACGATTTCGGCCATTATCAACCAGCTTGCCGTGGGAGAAACCCTGCATGGTGCAGCCGTCATCAATCCCAAAACAGACGTGATGCCGGCTACCGATGTAGGGGAAGAACAGGTGGCACGGCTACGAGACGAGGTAGATAAACACCTTGCCATGGTTGGCACCCTTGGTACGTTGCGGGGCGGCGCCACCACCCCGCACCCGCTTTTCGGCACATTCGACGCACACCGCTGGCACTGCATGTTCGCCTTCCACCTCAAGATCCATCTCGATCAGGCACGCTATGTGGTCAGCCGGTTCGCCACCGAAAACAAATCTTGATAAGAATCAGTGATGATTGCCTGGAAAGAAGTTGCTGAAATCAAAGAGTCTGATTAAGCTTGCGGCATTACAATCTTTTGACTCATAATCACCCGAAAGCGCTAACATTCACCAAATAACTCATCCGCCAGAAATGGCGTTCGATGCTCCGAGGCACGGAGTAGTATTGCCAGGATGACATATGCAAGATCATCACATGAACCCACGCGCGATGGTCGCTTCCATCCTGCATAATCGGTATCTCATCATAAAATCGATTCAGCGTGAAGTGTATGGCCGGTATCGGGGGTCGTTTCTCGGAATTCTCTGGTCGTTTTTTACCCCACTGCTGATGTTGGCCGTATACACCTTTGTTTTCAGCGTGGTATTCAAGGCACGGTGGGGCGGTGGAAGCGGATCCAAAACGGAATTCGCCCTGCTGCTTTTCGCCGGCCTTATTGTGTACAATCTTTTTGCCGAGTGCATCAATCGGGCGCCGTCGCTAATCATGAGTAATAACCATTACGTCACCAGGGTCGTCTATCCCATTGAAATTTTCCCCGTTATTAACCTGGGCAGCGCGATCTTCCACATGGCCATAAGCCTTGTGGTCTGGCTCCTGGCATACACCGTGCTCTTTGGCATGCCACATGCCACCACACTCTATCTCCCTGTTATTCTTTTCCCATTGGGATTCTTTATTCTTGGTCTCTGTTGGCTGCTATCTTCGCTGGGTGTCTACCTGCGAGACGTCAACCAGATCATATCGATCATCACCACCGCCCTGCTCTTTCTCTCACCGATTTTCTATTCCGCCGACCGTCTTCCCCCACAATTCCAGATTATCATGCATATCAACCCGCTTTCCGGTGTCATCGAGCAGACCCGAAATGCCCTTTTCTGGGGCATCGGTCCGTCTCCATCTCTTCTTGCCCTGCAATATGTCGGTGCGGCCTTGGTCTGCTGTCTCGGTTTTGCCTGGTTCCAAAAAACGAGAAAGGGGTTTGCCGATGTCATCTGATGTAGCGATACAGACGGATTGCCTGTCGAAGTGCTACCTTATATACGACAAGCCGCACTACCGTCTGCTGCAGATGATCTGGCGAGGGAAAAGACAGTATTACCGGGAATTCTGGGCTGTTCAGGATGTTTCACTGACTGTCGGCAGAGGTGAAACCGTCGGAATAATCGGTAAAAACGGATCGGGTAAATCAACCCTGCTGAAGATGATCTGCGGCACCCTCAACCCCACCCGCGGCTCTTACACCACGAAAGGGAGAATTGCGGCAATTTTGGAGCTGGGTTCAGGTTTCAATCCTGATTTTACCGGAAGAGAAAACGTCTACATGAAGGCTTCCATCTTAGGGCTTACCAGTGAGGAAATCGACGCCCGTTTTCAATCAATCGCCGATTTTGCCGAAATAGGCGAATTCATGGAGCAGCCAACACGCACCTACTCGAGCGGGATGATGGTGAGGCTGGCCTTTGCCGTTTCCGTCAATGTCGACCCCGAGATTCTCGTCATCGATGAGGCATTGGCGGTCGGTGACGAGAAATTTCAGCGGAAGTGCTTTGCCCGGATCGAGCAGATCAAGGAAAAGGGTGCAACGATTCTGTTCGTTTCTCACTCAGGGGCCTCTGTCGTGCAGCTCTGTGATCGCGCGGTGTTAATGGATCACGGAGAGTTGCTTGCGGTTGGGTTGCCAAAAGAGATATATGGGCGCTATCAGCAGTTATTGTACGCTCCCGATGAAAACAGAGCCGTGGTACGAGATGAAATCAGACAGCTGTCCAGACAATCCGTTGCCGGCACACGTAAAATAGAGCAGCCATCTCCACCGGCTGCCAAAGATGCCGTTAAACCCAAGAAAGTGGTGGTGGCCGTATCTGAGGACCGCTATGACCCCAACATGGTGCCCACCAGCACCATCTCCTACGAGGGCACGGACGCCGTTATCGGTAAGCCGATGATACTTTCAGGAAACGGCGAGCGGGTTAACCATCTTGTACGGGGAAAACGATATCGCTATGTCTACTGTGTTGAGTTTAAACGGGAAGTCTTTTATGTGCGATTCGGTATGCTTATCAAAACAAAATTGGGAGTCGAGCTTGGTGGGGCGGTATCCTCACCTGATCGGAATAGCTCATTGCAGCGCGTGAAACAGGGCGATATCTACCGGGTCGAATTTGATTTTCACTGCTGCCTGAATACCGGCGACTATTTTCTCAACGCGGGAGCATTGGGATGTCTCAATGAGTCAGGCGCCGAACAATATCTGCACCGAACCCTCGACGCCGCCATGTTCAAGGTCCAGCCGGAGAAACATAACACCAGTACCGCAATTGTCGACTTTGACTGCAGAACCAGAATTCTGGCTGAAGAGTAAGAATGCTTATCATCCGGGGTAGATCGACACCAAGCAAACAATGATGGACTCGCAAAAACCTCAAAATTGCTTGCTTTCGTCATTCCCGCGAAAGCGGGAATCCAGTAATTTCAATTGATTATGAATGTCAGGTCAGCTCCGTTATGACTGGAATATGGGTTTTTACGAAAGCATCAAACAATACAGGCTCTACAAATCGAATCTGGGCTAAACATGATATGAACGAACACTACGTGGCCAATCCGGCGATGTTCAAAAACAACCCGCTCGGATTTATCATCTCGCTGCTGCTCATCCCGGTGGGGGTCGGGCTTATCATCCTGCTCTGGTGGCACCTGAAGAACAAAGCGTCAAAGCTGATCATCACCGATGATACCATCCTGTACGAAAAGGGGCTGCTCAGCAAGGAACGTTCGGAGATCGATATCGACAGCGTCCGCACCGTAAAAATCAAGCAATCGTTTTTCAATCGCATTTTCGGGGTGGGCGCCATCGAAATCTATACCGCCGGTGACGCCCCGGAGATTATCGCGGCGGGCATGCCGGATCCCAACCGCGTCCGTGAACTGGTCAGAGCCGGCAAAGAGGATGAGCACTGAGCATGACCGGCCAGTCCGACCAGAAAGACCAGAAAGAGGCGCGCACCATCGCCATCTTCTTGATCGCCCTGATGGTTGCCCTTGGAGTTGCGGCCCTGTTATTGCTACCGGCTCTTTCAGGCATCGCCGCCGACCACCTATCTCCGGGACTGGGTTTGAAAAATGCGGCCATCATCTCGTTTTTTCTCACTATCACTCTCATGATCGTCTTTGCCATTGCAGCGGGCGATGGAATAATCGGCGAGATTCAATTCATGCTCGGCAGCTTTTTTCTGTTCTTTTCCGTGCTGTGGCTGCTTCTTGCCTGGGTTTTCTAATGGGAACCTTGCAAAACGACTTTCCCGCCCGACTCATACTACCGAATATCGAAATCGCCCTACTGCAACTACCCGTAGCCAAGATCTTCGCTCCTCTGTGGTAAGAAGGAGTCGGGATTGCGCGACTCACCTTCGCTGGTCACCCGCACCGCCGATGCTCCCGGTAAGGGGCATTTCGTTTCGCAGATACCGCAGCCGATGCAGAGCTCATCGATAACATACGGCTGCTTGACGAGGACGCGGACGCCAAACTGATCAATCACCTCAACCAGCTGAAATTTGATAGCCTTATCCGGAGTCGGACAATGTTCCTCGCAGACTATGCAAGACACCTCCCTGGCATAGGGCAGACAGCGGGTGGTGTCAAACCAGGCGGTGCCGATCTTGGTGGTCTGTTTATCCGTAAGAGTCAGATGTTTGATCGCCCCGGTAGGACAGACCTGTCCGCACAAGGTGCAGTTAAATTCGCAATAGCCGGTGCGAGCCACCAGATGCGGGGAGAAAATACCCTCGAAGCCGGACTCGAGCCAGGCCGGCTGCAGGGCATTGCCGATGCATACCTGAATACACTCGGCGCAGCGCACGCAGCGTTGTAAAAACTCAGCTTCGGCCAAAGCGCCCGGCGGCCTGATCGGCCCACCGGCAGGTCTCGCCCGCACTCTGCTTACCCCCAGGAGCGGGGCAAGCGCCAGTGCTGCCGCGCCGGCCGCCACCAACTGCCGGCGGCGGGAAGAGATGGCCGGTTGGGGAGCACCGGTCCGGCTCACGGTAAAATCGATAACCTGGCGTGGACAGCGCACCAGGCAATCCATGCAGACAATGCAAAAACGCATGTCGATCCGTCGCTCTGCATCAATTGCCCCCATCCGGCAGGTGGCGCCGCACAGCCGGCAGTTCCCGCACTCATCATCACCGCCGCGCAAACGCATCACCCCAACAGATGCGCACAGCCCGAGCATGCTGCCAAGGGGACAGATGGTGCGACAGAAAAAACGGCGCCTGATCAGCTCCAGCAGAAATACACCGATCAACATAACACCGCTGATCAAGGCCAGATCAAAGTAGTGCTGGGTAAACGGTAACACCGTATCACGCAATACCCCGTATAGCGGCTCGGTCACCGCATTAATAAAATCCGGTCCATGCTGGTAGGTAAGGGTGAAAAAGGTATCCGCTGCCGCATTGAAAGATGGATAGATCGCCACCGCCAGGCCACGTACGAGAATGGAAAACGGATCGACATAACCGGCCAGCGGCACCCGCACCAATGCCGCAACCACCAGAAAGACCAGAATTGTCGTTCCCAGCCACGGCCACAGGGTCCGGTTATCGGTCCGCCGGGCTGTCACCAGCGGTCGGCTTGCATCCAACAATGTTCCCAGCGGACAGAGCCAGCCGCAAAACGTGCGCCCGGCCACCAGTGACAAGAATACCACCAGCAGGGCCGGCGCCATCAGGGCGATCACGGTACGGGCTGCCAGCATGGTTACCAGGGCGAGCAGCGGATCGATGCGGAAGAGAACGTTTACCGCCTGATTGATCGTATCAGAGCCGGAATAGTCGGTACTGATAAACAGGTAGAGAAACAACCCCACAAACAGGGCCTGGCTGATCCGGCGGCTCCAGCGCAGCAGACGAAAACGGTGGCTGGAACCAGATCGCGCACCATTCATGAAGCATTCCCAAGAAGTCTCATCTTGTCGATATTCATCTCGCCAAGTCCCATTTCATGAGCCGCCACGGTGGAAGATATCTCATCAGGGCGCCGGTCAAACAGAGTGGTGGCATAGGCATCGGCCGCCACCGGATCGGTGGAGGCAACGAGGGTGTCGGCCCGTTTGACATCGCTGATGCGGCCGCCCTGTGGGCCGTTGCGCAACAACATGCGGGTGGCATCAACAACGGTGAGATCGGCCCGGACCACGGTTGCCAGATCGGCCAGCTTCTGGCCGAGGCTGAAGTGCAGTCGGCCGCGTGCCTCAATCACCCCCATTGAATTTTTCAACCCCAGCGACAGGCCGCTCAAGCCATGATGCTTGGCCACCGGCACGTTGATATAGCAATCGGCCTCCATGGCCGGCCGGTAGATATCCCAGCGGGTAATTTTTTTGCCGCGGGGGATATCATATTCCACAAACTTGCGGTGATCGATATGTTCCAACCGGACCGTACCACTTGCCAGCGACTCGACAGCATCTTTGATGCCACTGTTCTGATACGCACGACGCGGTTCATTGCAGGTGTAATCAAACACCTCGACACGTCCGGCACCTGCCGTCAGAGCCAGCTCCACCAGGGTTTTGACCACCAGCGGATGGGTGTTGGCGCCCAGTTCCGGGGCTCGATCCCAGCCCATATTGGGCTTGATCACCACCGTGTTGCCCGGCTGCACAAAGCGGGACATTCCGCCCACCAGATCAATGGTCTGGCGTACCAGCGCCGCATAATCACCATTGGTGACTACCGCTACTTCAGGGGCGACACCGGCCTGAACCAGGCGCGGAACGCAGGCAGTCGCGCTCAAACCGGCGACAGCCATCATGTTCTTTAAAAATATACGACGATGCATTGTTCTCCTCTATGTTACGAATTACCCCTCAGGTGTACGCAGCCACCTGGTGGTGCGCTGTTCGATGATCACATCGGGCTTCTGTTCAGTCGCTATACGTTTGAAATCCTCTAGTTTAACCGGGCTGTGGGGCACATAGTAGGCGTATGCAAACGACTCTGAGAGATACGGCATGAGCGCCAGGGAGTAGGAATCGCGAAACATCAGCAGGCGGTTGTCGCGCCCTTCACACTGAGTGGAAAACCATTGCTGGTTACGAGCGGCGGGGCCGTCTTCGCCCGCAATAGTGGAGTTCGTGATACAGCTCAGCTCAACCTTGGTAGGTACCGGTTTTTCCTCAATAATGCGGTTTTGCAGGTTGAGGGCCGCGGCCAGATCTCCGCTCGGCCCTTCCACCATGGCAAAATGGGTATGGTTCATGCGAATGATATGGATATCGGACAAATGCTCTTTGAGGTACTGGACAATATCATAGTAGCCGACGAAACCACCATACTCGTTCCAGTGTGTGTCGGTTTTATGATAGGGGCGGAGCAGTTCTTTTTTGCGCAGCAGAGAGGGACGCAGATCGATTATCGGCACCTCGGTGTGGCGACCAAGATAGTCCACCAACTGATCAGCCCTGGAATCAGGATTGACCGGTTGAAATGCGGCCGGCAGTTTTTCCGGGTAAATCAGATGTTTGCTGGGAGTCAGCACAAAGGCGTAGACAATTCCGTGATCACGGCACCACTGGTACTTTGCCGATAAAATATTGGCCCAATGGCGCAGTTCATCTTCGGAAAACGGCCAGAGGTTACGCATGTCACGAACATGCATGGGATGATTCTGAAAGAGCCACCCATCGGCACCGACGATTACCCGATCCGAGGTCGAGGTGCCCAGCAAGCTTACCTGCAACAGGTTGAAACGCTCCACCAGCGGCGCCCGCAATCCGAAGTGGTCATTGTAAAACGCTTCAAATGCAGCGGGAAACGAGGCCAGATCACCAGCGTCAATTGCCGGCATCGGCGCCAATTGCCGTCGCTCCACCGTGGAAACTTCCTCGATCGGACTGGTCAGCGTCACCAGCGGCGGGACCCACAGCCCGATAAAAAACAAAGCTATCAGAACAAAACGCAATACAAAGAGTACCATCATATCAAAACCTGAAATAGATAAAGGGATTATATGCGCCCGCCGCCAGTGCCATGGCGCACAGAATAAACAATGCCGCGGAGCCGCACATCCGGCACAGGTATACGATACCCTGCCATGCCGGATTGTTTTCAGCGACCAACACCAGCCGCCGAAAGCCCAGCGATACCAACGGAGTCGACGCGACAATACCGATCACCGCAACGAGAAGATGAGCCGGCGACCAGTAGAGGCCAACGGGATGAGCAATAGAGAAAAGGCTGCCAAATGAAAACATGGCGCTGAGGTAAGCAATGGCCATCGCCAATGTCTCCGCCCTGAAAAACACCCAGGTTATCAGCAAAAAGACAAGAAAATAGGCGTGTCTAAGCGGCCGCCACACCGTCTCAAGCAGGCGTCCGAAGCGACCGCGCTCAAGCACCAGAAAAACGCCGTGGAGCAGTCCCCAGATAATAAACGTCCAGCTCGCCCCATGCCACAGCCCGCAGAGGAAAAAAACCAGCAACAGGTTAAGGCCGGTGCGCCACCTGCCCCGACGATTTCCGCCCAGGGGGATATAGAGATAATCGCGAAACCAGGTGGACAGGGAAATATGCCAGCGTCGCCAGAACTCACGGAAGGACGAACTGATATATGGGTAGTTAAAGTTGATCCGCAGCTCAAAGCCGAACATCTTGCCCAGCCCGATGGCCATGTCGGAATAACCGGAAAAATCAAAGTAAATCTGCAGCCCGTAGGCAAGGGCACCACTCCACGCAACCAGGGCCGGCAGCTCGCCGACGGGGACGGCGAAGATCTGGTCGGCCACTTCGCCCATGGGGTTGGCCAGCAACATTTTCTTGCCCAACCCACAGATAAACAGCACGATGCCGTCGGCCAGCCGTTCCACGGTATGGCGCCGGCTGGTGATCTGCCGGGCAATGTGCTCGTAACGCACAATGGGACCGGCGATCAACTGGGGAAAGAGCGCTATGTAGAGGCCACACTCCAGAGGATTTGACCGGGGTTCGGCATGTCCGCGATAGACGTCGACAATATAGGAAATGGCCTGAAAGGTAAAAAAGGAAATACCGATGGGCAGATGCACCGGCGCCAGCACAACGGGTGCGATGTTGATGGGTGCAAGGATTGCGTTGAGGCCGTCAACCAAAAAATTGGCGTACTTGAAGACACCGAGCAGGGCGAGGTTGATTGCAATACCCGCGCTCAAGCAGAGCAGGCGCGATCGCTGCTGGGTTGAACCTGCCACCAGCAGACCAACCAGATAATTTGCGCCTATGGAAAAAAGCATGATGAGCAGGTATAGTCCTTCTCCCCATGCATAAAAGAAGAGGCTGGCCGCCAGCAAAAAAAGATTGCGCAGCCGAATGGTGGGTATCAGAACATAGCCGGTGAGAACCACCGGCAGAAACATAAATAAAAAAACGGTAGAACTAAAAACCACGAGATGCGATTAGGTTACCGGTGAATGGGAAAAACAGGAAAATACAATTCGTATAGAGATGTGCGGGAAATTATATCCGCACACCCTACTGTAATTTTTCCGTTCTGTCCACGGCAATCGGCACTACCAACTCACAGCTTGTTTTAAACACGGACGTCGGCGCGACATTTCAGCTATGGAACAACTACTGATTACCGGAGGAAATGGATTTCTGGGCTCACATCTGGCAGAAGGCCTGCACCAGGCCGGCTACCGAATCAAAATTCTCGCCAGAAACCGAGGCTCCGACACACCCGCGCCTGAGTTTGAAACCGTATGGGGCGATATCAGGGATGAGGCCGTAGTTGACCATGCGGTGCGCGGGGTTGACCGAGTTATCCACACCGTCTCAAATTTTCGAAAGGGCGGCTCGGATAAGGATCAGGCGCACGGCATCAACGTCGAGGGTACCAAAGTGGTTCTGGAAGCTGTCCGCCGTCACAAGGTAAAACAGTATGTTCACTGTTCCACCATCGGTGTGCACGGCTCGGTGCTGGAAATCCCGGCCACGGAAACTACCGCCTTTAACCCCGGAGATATCTACCAGCAAACCAAGCTGGAAGCTGAAGAGCTGGTGTGGGAGTTTACCCGGCACCATTGCCTAACCACCACCGTTATCCGTCCCATCTCACTGATCGGTCCCGGCGACACCAGGATGCTCAAGCTTTTCAGGATGATAAAAAAGGGCCGTTTCATCAAGTTCGGCCCCTGCAACGCCTACTTTCAGCCGGCCTACATTGATGACGTGGTGGAAGGATTCAGGCTCTGCTTAGACAACCCCAAGGCCTTTGGCGAGGTATTCATTATCGGTGGCGACGAGTATGTTCCCCTGGAAACCCTTTTCACCATTATCGCCGAAGAACTCCAGGTAAAACCGCCGGCCATCAGGATACCGCTCACCCCGATGTTGTGGGCCGCCTCTCTGTGCGAAACCATCTGCGTTCCACTGGGTATTGAGCCTCCCCTGCATCGTCGAAGGATGAGTTTTTTCCAGAACAACCGGGCATTTTCCATCGCCAAGGCAAAAAAACGACTTGACTATCGCCCGCGCATCAACCTGCGTGAATCCATCCGTAGAACAATTGTCTGGTACGAGCAGGAGGGATGGCTATGAAACCGGCCCCCGACAACGAACCGAGGGAAATCTACAGCGCCCGGGAAGCCGCCCACGGCAAAACCGAACTGCAGGCGACCCTCACCGATGAGCGCCGCTCCGCACTGCGCACCTATCAGGAGTTGACGATTGGCCGACCGGGCCTGTTACGCCTGGTGCTCCATGAACTGGTAAATATGTTCATTGCTCCTTTACCGGGGGCGGCAGGGCTTTTTTTGCGCGCCAAACTGTATCCGCTCCTGCTTGGTTCGGTGGGCAAAAAGGTCATATTCGGTAGATCCATGACCATCCGCCACCCCCACAAGATTCATATCGGTGATCACTGCGTATTCGACGATTACACGGTGCTCGACGCCAAGGGTACAAACAACCAGGGTATTACCATCGGTCACAACGTACTGATCGGACGCGCAACCGTGCTGAGCTGCAAAGACGGCGATCTCACCATCGGCGACAACACCAACATCGCCATGAACTGCTTTATCCAGTCGGCCCGCACCGTCACCATCGGCAGCCATGTGCTGTTTGGTGCCTTCTGCTACATCATCGGTGGCGGCGATCACCAGACGAAGCGCACCGATATCCCTATTATCCGCCAGGGGCAGGTAGTACACGGCATCACTATTGAAGATAACTGCTGGCTCGGCGGTGGTGTACTGGTACAGGATGGGTCCGCCATCGGCAAAGATTGTATTATTGGCAGCGGCGCCGTGGTACGCGGCACAATTCCCTCCTTCAGCGTTGCCGCCGGTGTTCCGGCGGTGGTGAAAAAATCCCGGCTCGGGTAGCAGCCCCGCCGGTGTCTCCTCGTTTTTCCTATTTCATCAGGCTGGCAATCAGCCTCGCCATTGTCGGCTTCGTGGTTTCCCGAACAGACTGGAAACAGAAGCTAGTGTTAGCACAGGCGGCCAATATCGGCATGCTGGTTCTTGCGTTTGTCTTGCTTTGGGTGGAACGGATCTGGGCCATAATCAAATGGTACTATCTACTGCATGCCTAACGACGATCCGTCAGCCCGTGGGGCCTGTTTGTCCGCTAAAGCGAGCATCAAACTTGACTGTCTCGGATGCAACGGAAACGGCGCTTTTTGGGAAAACGTCACTGATTTGAACAGCCTTTCAAGGGGGTTACCTGTCAGCAGATTGGTGGTCTAGGCAGCATTACAGAGTGAACTCGACAAACCCCCTGAAATTGCTTCCTGCCGTCATTACCGCGAAAGTGGAAACCCATTAATTTTGGTTAGTTCTGGATACCGGATCAAGCCATGCATGGCGGGTATAGGAGCTTTTATGGGAACATCATTGCAGGTGAGACAAGAAGATTTGCAATTGCCGGTTTACATGCATTATTCTTTTCCGCATCCTGGCACCTATTCATCCTCACCTCACACACCGTAAACCGATGCCCCATTCCTGGACGCTGGCCGACACAATCGATCTTGAATATTTTATGGCTCAGGATCAGGGAGACGACCCCCGGAAGCTGCACCGGCGCGACCGGCAGCTGCTTGCCGACCGGGGGGCCCCGGAAGAGCTTGGCGATACGGCACTACTGTCGATATGGCTGGCAGCGCGACGAAAAAAGCCGGCACACGACCACCCCCCACCAGGAAATGTGATAACGGCGGCGCTGTCCGCCACATTTCGCCTGGGTGCAATTATCGCGGCGATAGCCGGAGTGGCGGCTGGTTTTGGTTTCTTCAGCTATTCGGGAACAACGCCGGTTAACGTCTTTTATTTTTTGGCCCTGTGTATCCTTCCGCAAATCATTTTTATGATCGGCGCCGCCCTGCTGCTTATGAAACGAATGGCAGCAGGCGCCAAACCAATGGGGCAGCCATCGGCGGGCTACCACTATCTGTTCAACCATGTC
Organism: Desulfofustis sp. PB-SRB1; assembly: GCA_016722945.1. Lineage (GTDB taxonomy): Bacteria > Desulfobacterota > Desulfobulbia > Desulfobulbales > Desulfocapsaceae > PB-SRB1. The sequence continues at coordinate 523,231 of JAEQMT010000038.1, forward strand.
CTGAAACGGGTCATGGGCCGAACCGGCACACCTCTGGCCGGTGAACGACAGGCAACTTATGAAGCCGTTCTCGGCCTTATCCGGGCTCGGGGTACCCGGTTCAGCACCCTGCTGGGCTGGCGGCTGGCGGCACAATCGCAGCTTATCCTGGCAATCGCCAATGGCGGCGTTCTGATCGCCGGCTTCATCAGCATCGCAACCCGCGATATCGCCTTTGGCTGGCAGTCGACCATGGATTTTTCCATTGGTTCGATTTATCGCTTTGTGCAACTGGTCTCCCTGCCCTGGTCCTGGCTTTTCCCCGAACCTGTCGGCCACCCGTCACTGGCCGAGATCGAGGGAAGCAGGATCATCCTCAAAGAAGGCATCGGCCATCTGGCCACCGAGAATCTGGTCTCGTGGTGGCCGTTTCTGCTGCTCAGCCTGCTTGTCTACGGTATTCTGGTTCGGTTGCTTATCTATGGTGCGGCCCAGTATCGATACCTGCGCCTGAACCGACCGGATACCGCCCTGCCCGACTCCCGCCTTCTCCTGAGGCGACTACGCAGTCCGCTGGTGAGCAGTCAGGCGCCAAAACCGGAGCAGGCCCGCGGTGAACCTCAACCAGCCATCGCCCAGGAAGCATCAATTTCGCTGGACACCTCATCCCCACAGCCGGTGACCATGTTCATTGCCATGGATATTGAGCAGGAGTACGGAAGATCCCTTCTTGACGCGCTTGCCCGCCGCCACGGCTTTGCGCCGATAGATACGACAAGGATCACCGACGGCCCGGACCATTTTGGAGCAGGCGCCGGCCAAACCTTCGATGCCGCCGTCTCTTCACGCGCCGGGTTGCTGCTGGCGGAGGCGTGGATGGCGCCCATTGGCGATACCCTTGATCTGATCAAAGCAGTACGGGCCGGGCTTGAAGATGAAATACCGCTCTACGTCGGCTTGCTGGGTCGCATGGATTATGAAACGGGATGCCCGACGCCGGTAGCAGCGGATGACTGGGCGGTATGGCGAAAAAAAATTGGCGCGCTTGGCGATCCGTTCGTGGCGCCCGTTGTCCTCGGATCAGCGGAGAATAGCAGATGAATTCAAGCCCGGATTTCGTGCCGGAAATTGCCGTCATCGGCCACCCCAATGAGGGCAAGTCCTCGGTGCTCTCCACCTTGGCCGAGGACGACTCGGTTCGTATCAGCTCCTTTCCCGGCGAGACCACCGTCTGCCGCGGCTATCCGGTTCGTATCGACGGCCGTGAAGTGCTGCGTTTTACCGACACTCCCGGTTTTCAGCACCCGTCCCGGCTGCTGAGCCTGCTTTCTCGCGGTGAAGGGCTCAGCGAACAGCGGCTGCATGATTTGCTTGCCCAGGTGGGCGCCGACCCTGAGCTACGTGAGGATTATGAGTTGTTACAGCCGGTTGCACGCGGCGCCGGGCTCATCTTCGTGGCCGACGGTTCACGGCCGCTGCGCTCGGTGGACACGATGGAAATGGAGGTGCTGCGGTTGCTCAACCGGCCGCGAATGGCGGTGCTCAACTGCAAGGGCGAGAATACTCGCCATCTTGAGTCATGGCGGGACGAACTCAACAAACATTTCAACCTTGTGCGCCTGTTCAATGCCCACCAGGCATCGTATCGGGAGCGTATCGAACTGCTGCGGGCATTAGGCGCCATCGATCAGGGCTGGCAGGGAGTTATCAGCGAAGTCGTACGTGCGTTTGAGACGGATTGGGCGATGCGGCTGCAAGAGGTGGCAACGCACATCATCGAGATGTTGCGCACGACGCTTACCCATTCAATCACCATATCTTGGAAACCGCCGGCTTCCGAGGAGTCAGTAAAAAATAAACTGTTTACACGTTTCACCACGGATATTGGTGATCTTGAACGCGAAACTCAGGAGAAAATCAGAGCACTATTTAAACACAACATCTTCAACTATCGGTTGCCGCCCCACTCAATCCTGCGAGAAGAACTGTTCAGTACCAGGACATGGCAGCTGCTCGGCCTGGGCCGCCGGCAATTGGCAACGGTTGGCGGGCTTGGCGGCGCCGCCGCCGGTGCGGTTTTCGATGTAGCGGCCCTGGGCCACAGCCTCGGCGCCTTTACCGCTCTGGGCGGCGCCATCGGCGGGATCAGCGGCTGGCTGACCCCAGAACGATTACCCCGTGCCGCCCTGCTGGGCATGGAAATTAGTGCAACAAAGATGCAGATGGGGCCGGTTCGTGATATCTCCTTGCTCTTCGTACTGCTCAATCGCGCTCTGCTCTTTACCCGCCATACCAGCAACTGGGCGCACGGAAGACGCGACTATCCCACCGCCGAAGACGCTTCCCCGCAAACATCTGACAGCACCGCTACCAGTAGCTTTTCCACCTCCCAGCTACGCATCTGCCGCGATTATTTCACCGCCCTGCAAAAGGATGACCCGGGCAAACTGCACACCACCGAACAGGCCATGCACAACCTTATGTTCACGGAACTTTCAGCCATCACCATGGACAGTGGCGGCAACAACGGCTGATGGCATCGTCCATATGAGGAGTTTGAAACATGAGAATGTTCGTTCAGGATCAAGGCGCGAGGAGCATGTTACCGCGGACAGATAACTGATATTGCCAGGACAACATGTTTTGAGCAATGAAAAGGTTGGGCGGTAAGGCCATGTTGCAAGGTTCCCATATCTTTTCGTCCGCTGAGCAGCACGGTTACCCCTGCTTGTTCACTTACATTCAGGCCAGCCATATCCCCAGCGCCACGGCAACCCACTGCAGGGGACGCCGCCGACCCGCACGGCTCGGTACATGAGACCGGCAATAACCCGATAAAGATCGGCTACCTCATCTTCATTGAGCCCATACGCCTCGCTCAACTCGAAAACCCGATTCTCGCCGACCTGCTCGACACAGTCGCGCAACTCCTCATCGGCCTGACGACGGGCCATAAAGCTCTCATCCGGGGTGGCCGGAGGCGCCCCACCCTGATGGTAGGAGAAATCATGGATAACACAGCAGTCGCGCCAGGGAGGTTCATCAGAATGCACCTGGGCAAACAAATCGATGCGCTCAGCCAGATAACTCCAGCCAATGGAGAGCCCACCGCTACACCCATCGGTAGCAAACCTACTCAGGGTTGCATCCGGTTGGCTGACACGCGCCGTTAACCGCTCATGCCGACTCACCTCAAGCGATTTTTCCATGGATTCAATATCAACAACAGCGCTCGCCTCACCCGGATTAACGGATACTTCAACGACAACCATCACTATCCATATGCGTACGATTGCTTTCAGCATACCTCCGCCGGAACTACTATCACCCAAACTTCCCATCACATTTACACCTCATTTTTACCTGCCCCTTAGAGGCACTGAGATAATATACTTTGCCCTCTTCTGTCCCGAATTGCTTGCATTTCTTGACCAAGTATTCAATGATGGCGCAGGAAATAGTAATCCCCGCCCGCGCCTTTGGTTTTAACAGGAATGATAAATAGGGTGATCCGGGCTGTTGGGGTTTTATATTGAATACTGTTCGACCTTATGCGCACTAACGAGCCGATTCATCCACAGTTTTTTACCGACAGATATCTCAGGGTGTTTATCCTTGCCCTGATGGTTATCGCCTTTATGTTCGGGTTCGCCGATCAGGTGTGGGACAAGAATTTTGAGCGGCTTCACATTTTCTTGTTCAACCTCTGCGCCGGCGGCTTTATTATTGTCTATCATACCGAAAACAAAGCCTCCCCAACCATCGGTTGCTATCTCTTCCTGGTGCTCAGCCTGGCCTATGCGCTCAGTGCTTTTTTACAGAATCACCCCATCGCGGCATTTTTGTCACTGGCTCTGGGAATACTGGTTGAGTGGATACGCGGCCGCCACTTTCCCCGCCTGCCGGTAGATCTGTTCAGTTCCCGCACCAGCGCCGCCGATAAATTCCATCACGCCTCGATCCTGTGTCTGTCACTGGCCCTGTTCATCGCCACCTTCGTGCTGCTCAACGATGAAATCATGCACTGGCTGCCCTATGAGAAACTCACCCTCAACGTCTTTTTCCTGGGCTATTCCTTTCCCGTCTCGCTGATCACCATGTCAGTGATGTTTTCATTTATCCGGCGAGACGAAAACCCGCTCATTCGCGGGCTCAAGCAGGGGTTTTTCTGGACGATCAACCTCGGCGTCATCATCTTTTTTCTGGTTATCGTCTTTGAGCTGGAGATCGCGAAAATCATCATTGCAACAATTTTATTCGTCGCCGTCATCCTGATTTTCACCTTTTTCCTCTTCCTTGGCAAAAACGTGCAGCAGAAACTTTTCCTGCTCTCCGGCATGATGTTTCTGGTGTTTACCGGCATTACCGGCATCGGCTACATCATGCTGGACGAATCCCCCTCGCTGTACCGAAGCTACGGCAGGCTCCTGCTCGACTCCCACTCCTATCTGTCGCTCTATGGCTGGGGGCTGAGCGGACTGCTCATTTTGATGCGATGGAACGATTTTCCCATGCGCCTGAATTCCTGGGGGATCATCACCTTCCACTGGCTGGTTATCATGATCCTGGCGCCGCTGGGCAAGACCAATATCTATCTCGCGGTGGCCAGCCTGATATCGTTTTGCCTCTTTCTCCACCTCTTTTTCGAGGAGATCAAGGTGGAATCGTTCGCGCGGGAAGACTAAGACCGCCTTATGGGAGCCGCAGGTAATTATCCTGGTCGATCAGCATCGATTCATCGATCAGAGCGTTGATGATGGTATCCACCCGAGCCGCATCCTCATCAAGCAATCCGGCTACACTACCGCGCTCAAGGCGCCGATTATCAAGCAGCAGTTGCAGAATCCTGCCTCTGAGCTGCCGGTTGGAGCCGGCAAAGGGCGATTGCCTGGTGTAGTGGCGGCTGGCTCGTGACACATTGCCCACCGTTTTCTTGAGAAAGACCCCATAATCCATCAGCGCCGAGTACCAGGCACGTGGTGCGGTGCGGTCAAGGGCGCGGGTAACCAGCGGCAGGATGTCGCGGTCATGAACCTGGCCTTGTGCATTGAAGAAAAAATAGAGAAATACGCTCCGGATATTGGTCTCAATAAAGACCACCGGCTGATTGAAGGCAAAGGCGCAGATCGATGATGCGGTGGCCCCTCCGATACCCGGCAGGGTCGCCAGGGTTTTCTCATCATCGGGCAAAACACCGCCATGTTCGGCAACGATCCGTTGGGCAGATTCATGCAGGAAACGGGCCCGGCGATTGTAACCGAGTCCCTTCCACATTCGCAGTACTTCACTCAGCGGCGCCTCGGCCAGCTCCTGAAACGTGCCGAAACGGGCGATAAAGGCGGGAAATTTTTCATCGACCCGGCTGGTTTGCGTCTGCTGCAACATGATCTCGGAAACCAGCACTCGATACGGCGTGATATCCCGGCGCCAGCTAAAGTTCCGGCCGTAGGTTGCATAGTAGGCCTTGATGAGATCGCGAAACCGGGCAATCGCCGCATCGGGCACGGTGGTTCCCGCCCAGCTCAGCGGTTCATGAACCGCGGGCGGCGGGAGCGGTTGGCGTGCTTCGTACCCCCCATACTCTCCCTCAGTCAAGCCTTCTTCTTCGGTATCGTCTGGCCGCAAGGCTCCTCATCACGGTCATCGAGGCCACATAGACCAGCCCCGCCGCAACGGCGCCGACCATAACGCTGCCGATCATGAGCGGGACAATGATATCGGTGCTCAGGTTCAGCACTGTCCGAAATTGATCCAGCATGTCCCAGAGCTCCATTTTTACCAATGTGTTGGTCAACTCCATAAATACAGAGGCCACCTCTTTCACCGAAGGACCTGACCAGAACAACGAGCCGACCATATAATTGAAGGTGAAAATCGGCGTCATAGTGGCAACGTTGGTAATCCATATCGTCACCAGCGCCGCTCCCCGGTTAAGGTTGAAGATGGTAGCCAGAAAAATGACAATGGCGAACTGAATACCCACCGTCGGCGTGAACGCGACAAAGGTGCCAAGGGCAAAGCCGCCGGCAATGGCACGCGGCGAGCGCCTGAGACGAACCAGCCACTTGATGAGCGGCCGATATGGGATAACGATTTTAGATTTATATTTTCTGATCACGGCACGCCCGGCCTCGCTTGTGACGGGAAAAACTAGCGGACGTGGGCGGCGGCACGCCGGTAGAGCCGTGCCGCCTGATAGGAACTGCGCACATGCACCCCCGCGGCAACGCCGCCAAAACCAAGCTCTTCAGCCTGCCGGCTCAACTCCTCAAACCACTCCGGCGGATAAAAATGCTCTACCACATGATGGTTCGTGGTTGGCTGGAGATACTGACCGACGGTGAGAATATCGCAGCCCGCCCGGCGAAGATCCTTTAGGGTGTGGCGGAGTTCTTCTTCGGTTTCTCCCAGGCCCACCATAATCCCCGATTTTGTAACGATATCGGGGTAATGGTGCGATACCCAACCGATCAGTTCCAGGGATCGACGATAGTCAGCCTCGGGTCGAACCGTATCATATAACCGAGCCACGGTTTCGATATTGTGGTTGAGCACCGCCGGCGCGGCCTCACAGATGAGCGCAAGAGCTTCACTATTTCCTTTAAGATCAGGGATCAACACCTCCACCTCGATATCGGAACAGCGCTCATGCAGGGCGTTAATGGTGGCCGCGAAGTGGGCGGCGCCGCCGTCGGCCAGATCGTCGCGGGTTACCGAGGTCACCACCACGTATTCCAGCCCCATCCGCGCCGCCGCATCGGCAACGCGGTTAGGTTCATCCGGTTCAAGCCTGGTGATCGGCCCGTGATCAACCGCGCAGAACCAGCAGTTGCGGGTGCACCTATCACCCATAATCAGAAAGGTGGCGGTTCCTTCACCGAAACATTCAAACTGGTTGGGACAACGCGCCTCACGGCACACCGTATGAAGCCGGTTGTCGCGCACCAGTTTTCTCGTCTGTTCATAGCGCGGCGAGGCGGGAAGCGGCTTTTTCAGCCACTTCGGCTTGGCGCTCCGCGCCACCGCCGGCTGATTGTTGGTGCCGGTCTCGCCGGTCACCGGCCGGACGATTGTCGGCTGCGCAAAAATGGACTCCACCACACCAATAAAGCGATCCTTAACCTCCTGCATATCAACAGGTTTGCCCGCTTCTTTGGCCAGAGAAGTCATTGCCACCCCGGCAAGACCGCAGGGCGTTATCATGCTAAACGGGGCAAGGTCGCAATGTACATTTAACGCGAGTCCATGGAAGGTGATGCCGTGTTTGATGGCGATACCGACGCTGCCGAGCTTACGCCCACCCACCCAGATACCGTGATTTCGACGGTCTCGCCCGGCCTCAACACCGTAGTGCGCCGCCACTTGAATCATTATCTTTTCAAGCTGAAAGGTGAATTCCGCCACCCGCAACCCCGCCGCCTTGAGATTGACGATGGGATAGCAGACTAATTGACCGGGCCCATGGTAGGTGATCTCACCGCCGCGCTCTACCCGGATAAGATCGATGCCCCGCTCTTGCAGGGTGGTTTCGGCGACCGTGAGATGTGTGGTGCTGCCGTTGCGGCCGATGGTGAACACTGGTGGATGCTCCACCAGCATGAAAAGATCCCGGTCTTGTTGCCCGCTCCTTTTCTCTTCCACCAGCCGTAGTTGCCGTGCATGGGCGTCACCATAGTCAACAACGCCGTGATCTTCAATGAGGATCGCCATACAGTCACAAGTAGCCGGCAGGCTTTGCGGCAAAGCGCCCCTACATATCTCCGGTCAGCTTCGGCTTGCGGGCCGCCCGGGTTTCATCCAGACGCCGCAGCTTGGGCCGGCGGGGCGCCTCGTGCAGGGCTTCGGGGTCAGTGCTGCTCTGGGCGACCACCTCCTTGAACGAGGCGATGAACGTATCCAGATCATCCTTGCTCTCGGTCTCGGTGGGCTCGATCATGATGGCGCCGGGTACCACCAGGGGAAAATAGATGGTGGGTGGATGAAATCCGTGATCGATCAAGGCCTTGGCCATATCCAGGGTGGTAACCTTATCGCCCCGTTGAAGCTTATCGGAAAAGACGCATTCGTGCATACAGGGACGGTCAAAGGCAAGATGCAGGACGTCGCGCAGCGCCTCTTTCACGTAACCGGCATTGAGTACCGCCAGTTGGCTGGCCTTTTTCAGGTTCTCCGGACCCATGGACAAAATGTAGCAATACGCCTTTACCAGTACGCTGAAGTTACCGAAAAAGCCATGAACCCGGCCGATGGAATCGGGAAGGTTATCCACCAGGCGGTAGCTATCGCCATCTTTTTCCACCACCGGGGTCGGCAGAAAGGGCACCAGCTCGTCGACAACGCACACCGGACCCGCGCCCGGGCCGCCGCCGCCATGCGGCGTGGAAAAAGTCTTGTGCAGGTTGAGATGCAGTGCATCGACCCCGCACCGCTTGATATCGACAATGCCCATCACCGCGTTCATATTGGCGCCGTCGCCATAGACCAGCCCGCCGTGGCGATGGACGATATCGGTAATCTCGCGTACCGATTCCTCGAACAAGCCAAGGGTGTTGGGGTTGGTCAGCATGATGCCGGCGGTCTGATCATCCATGCGTGCCGCCACATCCACCGGCTCGACGTAGCCGCGTGGACCCGATGGCAGGCTGACCGCGGTAAAACCGCAGAGCGCCGCACTGGCCGGGTTGGTGCCGTGGGCCGTATCGGGAATGATAATCTTGGTGCGCTGTTCGCCTTTTTTGCGAAAATAGGCGGCAAACATAAGCATCGCGGTCAATTCGCCCTGGGCGCCCGCGGCCGGCTGCAGGCTCACCTGATCCATACCGGTTATGGCGGCGAGAAACTGCTTGAGCTCATATATCAGCCGCAGCATTCCCTGGCTCAACTCATCTTCGAGCAAGGGGTGAGCAGCGGCAATAGGCGCCAGCGAGGCAAGTTTTTCATGCAGCTTGGGATTGTATTTCATGGTGCATGAACCCAGCGGATACATCCCGGTGTCGATGGCGAAATTGTATTGCGACAGCCTGGTGTAATGCCTGATCACATCAACCTCGCTGAGATCGGGCAGATCGACCCCGTCGCCGTACCAGGAGCCTTCACAGGGGGCGGACGGCACATCACTTTCCGGCATGCTGAAGCCGGTTCGCCCCGGTTTTCCTTTTTCCCACAGCAGCGGCTCATCAAGAATCAAACCGCTGATTCCCGGCCCATTACTCATTGGCGCACCTCATCAATTAATTCATCCATAAGCTCACGACTCACCGTCTCCGTTGCACAGAAGAGAAATGCCCCCTCATACTCAGGGTAGAACCGTGTACAGTCAAGACCGGCGATGATTCCCTTATCCATCAATTTGGCGCGAACCGAAGTAAAATCAACATCAAAGCGCATGACAAATTCGTTGAAATGGGGCGCCTCAAAAAGCAGTTTACCGCCCGCCTCACGCAGACCGTTCTTCAGATACGCCGCCTTGTCGTAGTTGAGCTTTGCCAGTTGTCTCAGTCCGCTGCCGCCCAGCGCGGCCAGATAGGCCGCCGCCGTCAACGCGCAGATCCCCTGATTGGAACAGATGTTCGACGTCGCTTTTTCCCGCCTGATATGTTGTTCACGGGTGGAAAGGGTCAAAACGAAACCGCGTTTACCATCCATATCAACGGTCTCACCCACCACCCGGCCCGGCATATTACGGATAAACTCGGAGCGGCAACCGAACAGGCCGAGGCCGGCGCCGCCAAACGACTGCGCTATGCCAAAGCTCTGGCCTTCGCCGCAGACGATGTCGGCCCCGAGTGAGCCGGGACTGCGCAGCAGCCCGTAGGCCAGCGGCTCGCTGAAACAGCTCACGAACAGTGCGTCGCGGTCATGAATTACGGTTGCCGCCTGTTCCAGATCCTCGATCACGCCGAAGAAATTAGGCGATTGCAGGGCAACCGCGGCGCACTCATCAATCTTATCCAACCCACTCAGGTCGGTACGGCCGGAAGCGTCAACCGGCAGTTCCACAATAGTAAAGGAGGAAGGGGCAAGATAGGTCTTGACCACCTGCCGGTAGTGGGGATGAATCGCCCTGCTGATGGCCACCGTTGTTTTCTTGCGCTTGATACGCAGGGCCATGAGCAGTGCCTCGGCCAGCGCCGAACCCCCGTCATACATGGAGGCGTTGGCTACCTGCACACCGAGCAACCTGGCAATCAGGGTCTGAAACTCAAAAATACCCTGCAGGGTGCCCTGCGACACCTCCGGCTGGTATGGGGTGTATGAGGTGAGAAATTCGGCCCGCCCCATAACGCTCTTGACCGCCTCGGGTATGTAGTGATGATAGCTGCCGGCGCCGAGCAACACGGCGCGGGCATGGCCAACGGCCATGGATTGCCCCAGCCCTTCCAGCCTCCTGGTCAGGTCCCACTCGGTAAGCGGTCCCGGCACCTCGATATCGCCCGCAAAGCGACACTCGTCCGGGATGTGGGAAAACAATCCGGCAAGATCGTCAATGCCCACCGCTTCCATCATTGCCGACACTTCAGCATCCGTATGAGGGAAATAACGCATAACTTACCCCGTCAATGTCTCCAAGTACTCTTCCCGGCTGAGCAGCTTGTCGAATTGCTCTTCCTTGCTCGGCCGAACCACAACGATCCAGTTTTCGTAAGGATCTTCATTGATGAGCTCGGGCTCGTCTTCCAGGGCGTCGTTGATGGCGATGATTTCTCCGCTCACCGGCAGGTAAATCTCGGAAACCGCCTTCACCGACTCCAGGGTGCCGAACTCCTCGCCCTGTTCAAAACTGCTGCCTACCTCGGGCATTTCCGCAAAGACGATGTCGCCCAACTGATCCTGGGCGTAATCGGTGATCCCGATAACGATGGTATCGTCTTCTTTTTTCGCCCACTCATGGTCCTTGCTGTACATCAGCTCTCCCGGCAGATTTAACTCCTCCAACTCTTTCATGTCTCTCCTCCCGTTAGGTGGCCTAAACCATTTTCTCCATTGATCGCCGCGCCGTTCGATGCGGCCTGATGTCGGTGCGTATTTCCACCGTTAAACGCCGTTTGCCTTCAACCAGTACAACCACTTCACCCGGACTCAGCGCTTTGTCCACCCTGATGAATCCGCAACTCAGACCGCGCGGGCTGAACGCCTCCGGCCGCCCCGCCGACACCGGTGAGGCGATGCTGAAGATAGTGCCATCCACGCGGTCAATCGCCATGTCGGTGGTACAACTCGTAACCACGCCGATCTTTTTATCGCCTTCATCCAGCACCGCCGCCTTGTGGAGATGGGCGATTTTGCGCGGATCATAACCGGCAAAACCGTAAGTGTAGTTTTGTGCTAGATTATCGTAAACGGCGGCCCCGCCCACAAATGTTTTGGAAAATTGCGCCTTCCCGGCGTCATAGGGCAGGACAAATGACCAGGGGGTGGTACCAAAATCCCATGCCCCGATATCCTGATGGGAAAGCGGCAACCCGGCCCCGGTGCGAAGCGAGTCGCGCGCCGCCAGACCGCAGGCGACAATACCATTGCCCGCCCCCGCCGCAAGGAGCTGCTCCCAGATGGAAACAAGAGCATCGCGGCGCATAAAAAGCTCAAAGCCGAACTCACCGGTATAGCCGGTACGCGAGACCAGAAGCTCGGTACCGTCACGGCAGCGTACCTCTTGCCCATCGCCGCCAAACAAGGTCCCCCGGCACGAGAAGTAGCTCAGCCCGGCAAATACGGCGCCGGCATCGGCCAGCACCGAACCAAGGATTTTGCCGGCGGCGGGACCCTGAAGGTCGATCTTGCCAAATTCATCGGTAACCTCATCAATCTCGCAACCCGATGTGCGATGCTCATCCAGGTGGCGTCCCACCGCCCCCCCCATGGCCGCATTGACCACCAGCAGATAGCGGTTCTCGCCCAGCTGGGTGATAATCGCATCATCGAGCACGGTACCGTCCTCATGAAAGAACATGCCGTATACCGCCCGCCCGGTGTGCAGGGCAGCGGCAGGTTTGCCGATACAATATCTGAGGTCGCGGGAAAAGGTGCGCTGCAGCAGGTCAAAAGAGCTGTCGCCCGTCAGGGTGAGCATTGACATATGGGAGGTGTCAAACAGCCCCGCCTTGACGATGGTGTTGATATGTTCATGCTTGGCGCCGCTTGCATACCACAGCGGCATGGAGTAACCGGAAAAGTTTCCCATGGTGGCATGGTTGCGACCATGCCACTGGTGCAGCGGGGTGGTAAGAGGCTTGTGATCACTCATCTTGCAAAACTCGCTTTATTCGTTTTCACCTTTTTTTCCATCGGCTGGTAACGATACGCTGAGGTTGAAACTCTTGTATATAACAAAGGTCTCCACCGACTGGATATTATCCAGCTTTGAGACCTCTTGGGTATAAAATTCAAGAATACCAAAGTCTTTTTGCAGAACCACCATCACCATAAGATCGAAACGGCCGGTTACCACGCACACCGACACCACCCCGCGCAGGTTGCTGAATTCCTCCGCCTTGCGCACCAGATTCATGTCCCGGACGCGCACGCCAATCATTACCACGGAGTGATCGGGCAAAGAATCGGGATCGACCCGACCGGAGATGTCCAGCACACCCGCCTCACGCAGACGGCGAACCCGGTTGCGCACCGTCGCCTCAGCCAGCCCTAGACGCCGTCCCACCTCTTTGAACGGAACGCGACCATCAGTCAACTCCCGAATTATGGCAAGATCGGTATCGTCCATTGCTACCCACTTACCTCATGCCACATACTTACAATGTCACCAAAAAATCGACAATTAATTAGCGTATACATCAACATATCATAAAAATAATGTGGAATACAGCAAACACAACGGCAAATCTCGACTCCATCCATCAATTCCTCCGCCATGACCACGGGCAGGTGACTGCACCGTCAGCTATGAGTACACTCATCCACGCTAAACCGCCAGATAATTTAGGACATCCAACCCCTTGTCACGCCCGGTTCTTCTCTCTGTGTCAGACTAGTTGTCGCCTCCGTTTGAGGAGGTTATTAATGAGGGGGCGTCTCTATGGCAGAAATGGCGGTCAGGTGCAATTGCGATCTATCGCCGGCTGGCGAGACGTTGACGGCTTCAGGATAGTATCGGTAAGGTGAAGGTGATTGCGGTCCACTGTCCGGGCACGCTTTCTGCCGATATTGTACCGTTGTGGAGTTCAACTATTTTTTTGACGATAGTCAAGCCAAGGCCGGAGCCGCCATGACGAGCGGCGCGGGATTTTTCGACCCGGTAAAATTGCTCGAATACACGCACGATACTGTCGGCCGGTATACCAATTCCCGTATCAGATATCTTAACCGTTGCGTAGCCCTTATCAGCAGTGATTCGATATCTTATTGTGCCGCCAGGCTTGTTATACTTGATCGCGTTATCAGAAAGATTGATGAAAATTTGTCTGATCAGGTCGCGTGATCCAGACATCATGCACCTGTCATTGAAGCTGACAGTGAGTGTCATGTGGTGGGCCTCGGCGATCGGCCTGAATTCTTCGACTACCTCCATGGCAAGATCGTTGAGTGAGAAACGATCGGTTTTTACTGAACCTTTGAATTCAAGAACGGAGAGATTAAGCAAATTTTCCACCAGCCTGTTTAGACGAAGCAGGATGATGTATTGATCAGACAGTTTTTTGCGCAGCGGTTCTGCAATAGAGTTGTCCCCTATGGCTTCCTCCATAGCAAGGCGTAGGATAGAGAGCGGGGTTTTCAGCTCGTGCGATGCGTTGGCGACGAATTCCTTTTGTCTGGCAAATGAGAATTCCAGTCGATCAAACATGGTGTTGAGTGATACTGTCAGTTCATGTAACTCATCCCGGCTCTTGGCCGGCGTAATTCTTTTATCCAGTGTATTTTCCGAGATTTCCCGAACAAGCCTGTTAATCGTCTTGATCGGGCGCAGGATTCGTCCGGCGATAGCATAGCTCATGGCCAGCAAGCATAGGGAGGAAATGGCCAGACCGATGAAAATGGATTGGATCAGCTCACTTGTTTCCCTTGTCAAATCCTCCAGCGGCCGAGCGATGTAGAGCATAACGGGCGAACCGCCATCATCAAACTGAGCGAAGTGTACCCGGAATTGGGCTTTTTCTTCACTATCCGCCCCCGTGAAGAACTGACCCAATGGGGCTTGGGTATTGACGTTGTAAAACGAGGGTGCCTGTTTCAGGGGGATATCGACAAGAGCTACCAGATCAGAGGAGAAGATCACCTCATTTTTGTGGTCGAAAAGCTGGATCCAATATGGTCTGCTCAGAGATTTGAGCACCGACGCAACCTCGGCGTCAGATCGGTTTTCCCGCAAGAAGTCGGCAATTGAGTTAACCTGGGAAAGCAGCTCATCGTCGATGAGCTCATATGGGAGAGTTGCTTTCTCATAAACGACAAAGAGTGATAGAAGCAGGGTCGAAAGCAGACCGCCGCCGATAAACCAGAGACTGATACGATAGCGGATTTTCATGATCAGCTATCTTTGATCATATAGCCGATCCCGCGCACCGTAGCGATGATTCGTGCATCCCGATCACACAGCTTGCGGCGAAGATTCTTGATATGGACATCGATGTTGTTGGACATGGTAAACGGGTCAAATTCATCACCCCAGATATGTTCCGCCAGAGAGAAACGGGAGACGGCCCGGTTTTTATTGTAGAGCAGAAATTCCAACAGGGAAAATTCTCGCGGGGTCAGACTCACCAGCGCGCCGGATACCGTAACCTCGCGGTTTGCGGTATTCAGCGCTAAGCCTTCAACTTCTAGACAAGGGGTGTGGTGCCCTTTGCCTCGACGGAGGAGGGCTCGAATGCGGGCGAAAAGTTCCGCCATTGAAAACGGTTTTTTCAGGTAATCGTCGGCCCCGAGATCAAGTCCTTTGACGCGATCTTCCACCTGTTGTCTGGCTGTGAGCATGAGTACCGGTGTGGTGATTTTTTCTTTTCGGATATAATCAAGTACGGAAAACCCGTCTAATTCCGGCAACATTACGTCAAGAAGAATGAGGTCATAAGGATCCGCGCAAATACGGTCGAGAGCGGCTTCGCCATCAGTCGCCGTATCGACCGCATAGTTCTGAGTGGTCAGTGCTCGGCTGATTTGAATGAGCAAATCAACCTCATCATCAACGACTAATATTCGCATTTACCGTCTCCAAAATTTTAGTAACCATTCTCGCTGCATGGTGAAGGGCTGGCAACCGAGGCTAAAATATTCGCTCTGCACCGATGAAGAAATAATGAAGAATAACGGATGCGATGTGGATACCTTTCTTCATGCATTGCCCATTGAACCATGATTATCAGGGTATACAGACAAAATCAGTTTGGAGCATTGGCATATAGCGCGGGTTGAGATCATACCCTCGGCACCAAATAGTGTTTCCCGAAAAGCCCCCCCGAAGTTCAAGATGTGGCACGAAATGATCACCCTATCGAGTGGGTGCTCGGTACCGCTTTCCTTTTTCCGTTATGCCGAACCTTCTGATCGGTCAATGCCGATGCCGGTTCAACCGATCTGGGATGTCGCTGCTCACCTTCCCTAAGATTCACATCACCAGGCCGTAATCCGCCAGGAAGACGTCGGGCAACATCAGTCCTTCGGTATTTTTCATTTTTTGTTGAATAGGCCTCTCTCTCCCCTTTCACCAATTCTTCATCTTCAACTGCTAAACTGCAATCCTTCAAGCGGTGCGTCATGAACGTTCAGACTTCTTTGTCAGGACCGGAGATTGTGGTATATTGCCGCTGGTTAATGGTGATAATGCCATGAGTAAACTGCAATGAAAACAGAAAAACGGGGTGATACATGGTATCTGGTGATTGCCGTAATGCTTGTTGCCGTGTTTACGGTTTTTCGGTTATTTTATGCCGATCTCTTCCTGCTCGCCCAGGATGAGCCGTATTATTGGCAGTGGAGCAGACACCCGGCATGGGGATACTACGACCACGGGCCCTTCATCAGCTGGACTATCCGCCTGAGTACTTATCTGTTCGGGGTTTCGGAAGTCACCGTAAGGCTGCCGTCGATTGTTGCCATCGCCATCGCCTCATGCTACCTGATACTCATTGCCTGGCGCTGGTTTTCATCGTCCGCCGCCCTGTATGTTTCGATTCTAACTCAATCGATTATCATTTTTAATGCCGGTGCCCTGATCGCAACGACCGATGGATTGCTGAGCGCCGCGTGGGCAGGGGCTAGCTATCACGTCGCCCGCGCCTATGAAGATGGTACATGGAAGCAGTGGCTGTTGGGCGGCTTTGTGTTCGGCATCGGGATGCTCAGTAAAATCACGATGGTCTTTTTCCTGCCATGTGCCTTTATCTTTGGGCTATGCAGCCCTCAACATCGCCGACGGCTCAAGAGCATCAAGCCATATATGGGGGTGCTGCTTGGGCTCACCATGTTTACTCCGGTTATACTCTGGAACGTAACTCATGGGCTGGTATCGTTTCGCCATGCTGCCTTTCAGGCCGGAGTCGGACAGAGAAGTACCATCACCTTGCGATACATAGGCGACTATATGGCTTCGCAGGTGGGTATCATTACTCCTCTGGTCTTTATTCTGGTGGTACTGGCATGGGTCAAGGCATTTGCCGAGCGCCGCGTGCGGTGGGTTTCGTATTATCTGTTATGGACGTCGTTGCCGGTTGTGGTGATATTTGGAATTTTAAGTCTTCATACAAGGGTGTACGCCAATTGGCCGGCGGCGGCTTACCTTACTGCATCAATTCTGGTTGCCGCCTATTTTGGCGGAAGATCAAATACCGCGGTTACCCGCGTTGATCGCTTCGGCAAAGGTCTTTTTCCCTGGGCGCTGGCGAGTTCATATGCCCTGAGTGCCGTTGCACTTCTTCATCTGGTGATGCCAATTATCCCGTTGAGTCCACGGCTTGATCCCATCGCACAGGAGATGGCCGGCTGGGATCGTCTTGGCGACGCTGTAGACAAAGTGAGGCAGGAAATGGCAAATCCTGAAGAGACATTTTTGTTTGGTGTTCGCTATCAGATTGCCAGCCAGCTTGCCTTCTATGTTCCCGGACAACCTCGTACCGTGTCGATAAATGGGTGGAGTCGGCCTAATGCATACGATTTTTGGTACGATGATGATGATTACATCGGCAAGAATGCGGTAGGCGTTACCCGCGAGCCAAACGATCATGAAACCCGGCTGCTTGAGGTGTTCGAGCGCGTCGATCCACCGCTTTCGATCAATCTCTATCGAACGTCACCAGTAGCTTTTCTCAGCGTGTCGTGTGAACCTGCTCGAACTCTCTATATATATCGGGCTTATAATTTCAGGGGCGGGATGAAGTGGAAGCCGCGCAATGAGGAAGATATACGCTTAAGCGCGGAGGTTGGGCCAAGGTAATGGGGTCGCATCTTTATCTTTGACAAAGCGCCCCATGTAACCGATTTCTTTATTTTTTTATTCGTACCAGTAATACACCATTGGCGGCGGGCAGAGCACCTTCGGCCGCCGCTGCACTAAAGCTGTGTCCCGCACGGCCTTTGGCTATGGCCGTGCCGCTTGTTCTTGTGGAGGTTCCGGGGCACCAACCCCTGTAGCGCAAGCCTCTCCCTATACCTTTTGCTTGGCCCTATGATGAGTGAGTTACTTTTATGATAAAGATGTAAGCGCCGACTACGTGGGTCCGGTGAACGTATCTTAACTCGAGCAGATGATACTCGCCGGAAACGATATCTTCGGCGTTGATCTCCAGGGCACAGGCCAGAAATTTATTATCCCTGCAACCAGCGGCTATTGGGTATGTTTCGAAGGTGTCTCGGGCAATCATTGCCTCAGGATGGTACAGTGTTAAATCCCTGACTTTGACAATACTCCTGTAACCTTTATACCCAGCGGCTCCGCACGATGCAGTGGTACTACAGGCCGGCAATAAATTGGCATCTTGTTAGAAATCTCTAAAAAAATTGTTAGCATTATACTCGCTATGGTTGGTGCTTGTACAAAAATCAGACCGGTAGTTGCCGGGATCGGTGAGTTGCTGTGGGATATCCTGCCGGGTGGCGAGAATCTGGGCGGTGCCCCGATAAATTTTGCCTATATGATAGCGGCCATGGGGGGAGTCGGTATACCCGTCTCCACCGTTGGCGATGATGAGCGTGGGCACCGGGCATTGGCTGAGCTGGCGCACACCGGCCTCAGTGTTGAGTGCATCAGCACAATAACCGGGCCGCCCACCGGCACGGTGGACGCCCGCATCGATGATGAAGGGGTTGCCTCCTACTCATTTCCTGACGATGTCGCCTGGGACCATCTGCTCATCAACGAACCGGCTCACCTGCTGAAAAAATCATTGCGGGCCATCTGTTTCGGCACCCTTGCGCAACGGTATGCGGCCAACCGGCGGACCCTGCGAAGCTATCTCGACACCCTGAATCCCGAATGCATACGGGTGTGCGATCTCAACCTGCGCCAGCATTTCTATTCTAAGGAGACCCTTCTCTTTTGCCTGCACTGCTGCACGGTGTTGAAAATAAATGACGAGGAGCTGGAGGTTCTGGCAAAAATGATGTCACTTTCAGGTAATACACCTGAGCAATTGTCGAGGCTAATCTCTGAATTTGATCTGGATATGGCGGCACTGACCCGGGGCGGCCGCGGCAGCATCATCATGACCAGGGATTGCTTTGCCAGTCACCCCGGCTATGGCGCCACACCGGTGGACACCATCGGCGCCGGCGACTCCTTTACCGCGGCGGTGGTGCTTGGCCTGCTGCACGGCCGGGAGTTGGCGGAAATCAGCAGTGTCGCCAACCGGCTGGCGGCCTATGTCTGCACCCAGTCCGGGGCAATGGTGCGGATACCACCGCACTATCGGTATCAATAAAGAAAACCTTACAAAATGGCCTTTTCGCCCAATCTCAGCGTTGCTAAAAAAAATTTATCCTGGCAATATCAGTTATATACCTGCGCTAACATGTTCCCCGCGCCTCAATCTTGACCGGACCTTCTCATTTTTTAACGTTTAAGCCCATGAAAATTATCGATAAATCGGACGACGCATTTCTCAAGCTGCTGAAAAAGATTATCCATTTCTGCCTGAAAGTACTGGGACTGTTGATGATCCTGGTCATCATCTTCGGGGTAATCGATGTTGGCTGGACCCTGTATCAGCGGCTGATATCGCCGCCCGGCTTCATCCTGACGATCGGTGACATGCTGGCAACCTTTGGCGCGTTTATGGTGGTGCTCATCGCCATCGAGATATTTCAGAATATCATCATGTATCTGCGCGATGACGTTATTCATGTGAAAATCGTCCTGGCCACCGCCCTTATGGCAATCGCCCGAAAGGTAATCATTCTCGACTACGATGAGCTTGCCCCGCTCTACATTTTTGCTACCGGCGCGGTACTGGTGGCCACCGGAATAACCTATTACCTGGTCTTTAAGTTGCCGGAGAAAATCCATGAAGAGTAGAGACTCAGGCAAGATATACTCGGGCTATGTCAAGACCGCTCACCGCACTCCACAAGATGGTACGAAACCAGTTTGCCGCCACCAATCGCCTGATTACCGCTATATCGTAGCCCCGGCTCAGCCGGGCGTGCAGGGGAACGAAAAGAAAAAAGGTCAGACCCCAGGCAATGGCCACGAGGCTCGCTTGGACAAGTAAAAGTGCGGAAAAATTGGTAACCAGGCCATAGCCGACCAGCAGCGCTTGCCCACTCATGAGCGGGATGACCAGCAGACTGATCCGGCTGGTATACCAGCGATGAATGGCACAAAAAGATGGCAGCGGCCAATGCACCATGGCTGGATAGATAATGAGCTGCACCAGCCAGATGAGCACCACCAGACCGCCGTTCAGGCAGACCAGCAGACAGTCGCTCATGGAACGTCCGCCGGCAGTTCAATGAGGCAATCCGGCTCGTCCATCAAGGCGAGGCCCCCTCTTGCTGAAAAAAGCTCTTTGAGTTCCCTGTTGCCGAAAATAACGGCGTGTACCGAGCAGGTGTCGGTATGCATGGTGTTCAGGTAGCGGATAAACCCTTCCAGGGCAGCGGGGAAGAGCTCATCAGACCAGTGGACGCAGACCAGTATTGCTGATTTCCGGCTTTGCCCGACACTACCTACAATGGCCTCGGCCAGCACCTTCTTGTCGCCATCGGCATCCACCGGCACCGCTAGTTCGGCGGCCACCATCCCCAGCATCTCCAGAACCGAGCGCCCAGGCTTGGCAAGCAGCGCACAGGCATGGCTGCCGCGCAGTCGCTCGGCAATGATTTCGCCGATGATATGCCGTCTATCAAGTTCCGGGGCAACTACCACGATAAGCCGGCAGCCGGCGTGAATCGCCTGTTCAAGGCTCTCCACGTAATGGGTAAGAGCAGGTTTTGACTGTTGTCTTTCATCATACACCGCCTCTGTTTGGGGTGGCACACCGGCGGCCGTCTGGGCGCTACTATTTGCCGAAAGAACCGGGAGGCATGACGGCAGCAGGTGGTTGATCACCGCCTTGGCGGGTTGGCTGGTTTCAAACAGACCATGCAGACGCGAACCGGGACGCAGGGCAAGATGCTGGGTACACACGGCGCCGCCCACCGTACCGCTTATATCAAGCGCGTTGCTCGTTATTGTTCCCTCCATGGTGCCGCTTCGGGACACTTCGATGTCATCACCCACCACGATACCGCGCATTATCCCATGAACGACGAGCGGATCGGGGCAATGAATCTCCCCGTCAATCTTCATGCCCGCCCCCACGACGGCGCCACGGTGATTACTCCCCACTGCCTTTTTCATTACTACTGAATCATGGTTGTGAGCAGATACGAGGTAAAAAGAAAATCTTCATGAACTACCGGATGGTATTATAGTAGCATAAAGTTGATTGCCCTTGGCACCTTGTGTCAAGCACCTAGTTACCACATTCAAAATAGGTTGTCTTTTCTGAAAAGAGTACCATGTACCTCGCCACCAGCGGAAGAGGAGCGGATCGGCGCTTCGAGATCAGGCAAAGCCGCCCGGCGGCGGAGCATACAGAACCCGGCTACCGGGTCATTTTTGAGCTTGGCTCCCGACCCGATAAGTACATTATCTGCCCTTCCGAAGACATCTGTTACTTTGATGAGAGGCTGGAAGACTGCGTCAGTCAATACGCCGACCGCGACGCCAGCCTCATCCTCGAAGAGCTTCTCTACGATTTTCTGCCCGAATCCGAGAAACATCGGCTGAGCTATTTCAGCCAGCGCGGCAAGGCCTCCATCACCCCATTATCGGCCCGTGATACATCGCGGCTGAAAACCGATATCCATCTTTTCGACCAACGACGCCTCTACTACCTTCGCTATGGTGCGGTGGATCAGAGCAGGATCTTTCGCCTCAATCCCAAGCTGTATCGGCCGCTTCTGGATAAATGCCGGGATGAGCGTGAATTTTATTTCATGAATATGGAAAAGGTGCTGCAGGAACATGAAATGCGCACCTATGTGTTTGCCATCTTCGATCTACAGCGCCACTTCAGCCAGTCATTTTCGGCCACCATGCCCGAGGCCTTGAACCAGATCGATATCGCCGATTACTTTCTCGAAGATGTCTGCACCCTCAACACCGATGACGACTTTTGGGCGGATCTGGGAATGAGTGACAGCCTGCACGAGCATCTGATTCGCTACGTGGTAATGTTTTTCGACTATGGTTATGGCCGCCGCTCACTCTTTGATGATTTTCTGCGAGAATTCATGGGAAGACATCGCAACTTCAGCTGGCCTGAGAAAAAACCAAGTGTGTCCACCAGCCAGGCGGCGGAAATCTTCAATGAAGAGTGGCAGACCCTGCAAAAGATGAGCAAAAAAGAGCTCGGACGGCTCTATCGCCAACGGGCGAAGGAGCTACATCCCGACAGCGGCGGTGATCATGAGCAATTTATTCAGCTCAAGGCGGCATATGGTTCGCTGCTTCTGAGAAAGCGGTAAGACAATGTTCCCGATAACCTGATGACAGTCACAGCTAACATGAAGCATGTCTATTAAAGCGATAGCCCGTGAGCTCTATCGGGCACGGCAGCAGGTGGAGCAGCTGGAAAAACAGCTGGCCGCGGCCGAGTTTTCTCAACAAGAAGCGATTAAGGGTAAACTTCGCACCGCCCGCGCCGAGTATGAGCAATTACGCCGGATGCTTAATGGTCGCAAAGCGTGCTGATTGGTGTTGCCCTCAGGGATCGAAAATTACCGCATCCGGTGGAACCTCAACCAGAATCCGTTCGCCGACAGAGGGTCTGAAACTTTCATATTCCTGGCTGGACAACAGCACATCTATCGACACAGCCACGTCAACCACCACCCGGATGCCTGCCTTGTCCGCCTGTATGCCGGTTATCGTGCCGGGCAGGTTAGGATGTTTTCCGTTTCCATATTCGGCCCAACCGGGCCGTTGCAAACTCAACAGATGGGGGGAAAGGTGCACCCGTTGGCCGCGGGTATATGAGATTCCGGCAGGAAACGGGCCAGTCTCAAGCACCGCGTTTTCGGCAAATACAATCTGATGGCTGCCACCTTCCGTCTTTCGTAGATGAACGCCGTACCAGTTCAGCTGGCGATCGGTGTTCACCCGGCCATGTTGCAGTACCACCGTTTCATGGGCGATCCGGTTGCTGTGCGAGATATCGTGGGTGGCGAAAATAATGGTGGTGTGGTTCAGTTCGTTGGCGTGCACCAGAATTTTCAGCATCGCCTCCTGGTGTTCGCGATCCACATTGGCGGTGGGTTCATCGCAGAGCAGCACCTCAGGATCAAGGGCCAGGGCACGGGCCAGGGCGACCCGTTTTCCCTCACCACCGGAAAGCGTGCGTGCATCAGCCGTGGCAAAAGCTCTCATGTCGACCCGTTCAAGGGCGCCGGTCACCCGCAGTTCACGCTGTTTGGCGCTTAGTTTGCGCACCTTCAAACCATACTCGACATTGCTCCACACCGTACCGGTGAACATAATCGGGTTCTGGTCAACAAGGACGATACGGCGCCGCATACGGGTAAGCGCGGCGGATTCATACACCACCGGCTCCCCCCGGAAACGGATCGTTCCCGCACTGGGCCGATCAAGCAGCGCCAGAAGATTGAGCAGGGTCGACTTACCGGCCCCATTGGCGCCGCGCAGAGCATAGATTTTCCGGGCCGAAAAGCTCAGCCGCGGCAGAGAGAGCACCGTATTGCCGCCGTACTGTCTGGTGAGGTTGTGCAGCTCAAACATCATCACCCCGTATCCTGCCCTGGAGAAAGTGAAACATCAGGTTGATGGAGAAGGCGAAGGTGAGCAGGATGGCACCCAGGGCAATTGCCAGGACAAATTCGCCCTTGTCGTACTCCAGTGCCATGGCAGTGGTCATGGTGCGGGTGAACCCTTTGGCGTTGCCGCCGAGCATCATGGAAATGCCGACCTCGGCAATGACCCTGCCGAAGGCGGCAATAACCGCGGCCATCACCCCGAACCGGGCCTCTTTGAGGATCACCCAGCCCATCTGCACCGAGGTCGCTCCCAGGGTAAGGGCGGTTCGCCGGTAGCGCCGGTCAATCCTGCTGATTGCGGCAATGGTCAGGGTGGTGACCACCGGAATGATGAGGATGACCTGGCCGATAATGATCGCTTTCTGGGTGTAGAGCAATTCCAGCGGGCCGAACACCCCCCGGCGCGAGATGAACGAATAGACGAGCAGGCCGATGACCACGGTAGGAAGGGCCAGCAAAGTATTGAGCACGGTGAGGCATAACCGCTTTCCGGGAAAACGGTTCAGGGCGATGACAACGCCCGACGGCACCCCGACCAGAGCCGCCACCAGGGTTGACGCACAACTCACCCGTAACGAGACGGCAACAATTTCGATCATCTCAGCATCCCACGAAACCAGCAGGAGAAAGGCCGAATGAAGGCTGTCGAGGATCATGGGTGTGAAATACTTTGGCTGCAATCAGCGCCCGGCCTGACCGGGCGCTGAGGTGGCTATTGAGCGATGGCGTCGGGGAAGAAAAGCTGCTTACCTTCCAGCCGATATGAACCGATGAGCTGCTGAGCCTGCTCGGACACAAGCCATCTAGCAAAGGTGTCCGCCTGGTCATACTTCACATGGGGGAATTTTTCCGGATTGACCGGAATCACCCCATACGGGTTGGCCAGTTCCGGTGCGCCTTCGTTTACTATCTCCAGGGAGATGGGGGGATCGATGCCATATTTATACTTGATGAAGGTGCCCCTGTCGGTGAGGGTATAGGCGCCCATCTCATCGGCAAAGGTCAGCACCTTGCCCATGCCCTGGCCGATGGAGCGGTACCACCCTTCACTGTCGGCGGGGACGACAAACGACAGGGTTACGGGCGTACCGCCCTTGACGATTTCGGTACCGACTTCCTCGGTGGGGACTCCCGACAACCGCCAGATCTGCTGTTCCTTGGTATGCGTGCCGGAGTCATCCCCGCGTGAAACAAACAATGCCGAGTGATCGGCAATCCGTTTCATCGCCTCCTGCACGTCACCACTGCCACGCACCCCGGCCGGGTCGTCGGCGGGGCCAACGATGACAAAGTCATTATGCATAACCGCATATCGCTTGGTACCGTAGCCTTCGGCAACAAATTGCTCCTCGCGCTCTCTGGCATGGACAAAGATTACGTCTACATTGCCGTCCATACCGTCTCTGATCGCGGCACCAGTGCCTTTCGCCACCACCTTGACCTCAATCCCGCTGGCCTCGGTAAATTGCGGCAGCAGAATATCAAGCAGCCCCGATGCCTGGGTGGAAGTGGTGGTGGACATGGTAATAACCTCATCCGCAGCTGCCGTGACGGCAACCGATGTCATCATGATTAATCCGGCCAAAGCGGCCCATAGGGTAACTCTCATCTTCCTCTCCTCTTTTATTGTTCCAAACGTTCCGGATATAGAATCCGACCGGTCATAGACAGATCATAACCGCTGAACTGCCCGGCAAAAGCAAACATATCGGGATGGGTAAGCAGCTGTAAAAAACGCTGCACCGGATCATCAAACACACAGTCCCGATCGACCAGCAGATCAAACCGCTCCCAGCGAAGCGGCAGAAAATCTAGCCCCAGCATCTCCGCCACCGGCTCAATAGCCGGCGCCGCATCCGCCCATCCTTTCAGCACCGCGACACCCGCCTCAAGGTGACGGGCGGCGGTTTTGTCGTAGCCGGCAATGGCGGCCGGGGAAATATCGGCCCGACTCAATTCGTAATCGAGCAATAACCTGGTCCCGGTGTTGATCGGGCGATTGACAATGCGCATCCCGGGACGGGCAAGATCTTTTATGGAGCCAATGTTATGCGGATTGGCGGGGGCCAGCAAAAGCCCCTGGCGTCGTTTGCTGAGGTTGATGAATACCGGCGCCCGGCTCAACTCATCTTCGGCAAATCGAAAATTATACTCATCGTTGTCGTCCTGCAGCAGGTGACACCCGGCAATATGACATAAACCGCTGCGCAGGGCATGGAGTCCCCCCATACTGCCGGTGTTGGCAAAAAAAGCACACTGGTCGGAATCGGCGCTGTTGAACCGCGCCACGACCCAATCAAGCAACAAATCGTCACTGCCGGCAACCAGAAGGGCTGGGCCGGTGCTTCCAGCCTTGTGCGTGCGGGGGTGGTTGAGGGTATAAATATCCAGCCACTCTTCGACAAAGTGTTGCGGAAAAAGCCACTTCCCGGTGACCTTGATGGCCGGCAACTGCTTATCATTAATCAACCGATACACCGCCTTTTCATGAACATTCAACAGCCGTGCCACCTCTTTGGTGGTCAAATATCGTTTTTCCTGTTTCATAGTGAACGACCTTTCTGGCAAAAAAATGGAAACCCGTCAACAATAAGACCGGAAAATAACTTAAGATTACTATAAATTACCATAATTCAGGCAGGATATTGGTACATGCCCATCTGCCGTATCGAGATAAACGGTTCACGAAACTGCCTAGAAGTCACGCTGATAAAGGATGTCAATCTTTGTTGAAAGGTATCCCTCAAGCGTAAAATCAGTAAGAAATCCCTTGTGTTAGAGTAGAAATACTGCTATCTCTGAGAATATTTCCTGCCCGATCGGCAGGTTTACCGGCAACATGAAACCGGCCTCATGATCGCCATAACCGACGAAAGCTTGACACCAGTCGATATCTCACAGCTGTGAGCGTTATGAAAACCGTGTCCCGCCAGCATGACGCAACTACCACTTCCCAGCGGGTAACGCCTCTAGGAGATGGCACATTGCGGCGCCGCATCGTTCAGTTGGAGACGGTGAATGCTATTTTTCACCACTCCTTGGGGCCTGCCCCGTTCAGCCAGCGACTACAACGCATACTGGCCTATATCGTTTCCCTGAAAGAGCTGGACCTGATGCCCAGAGCGGCGCTGTTTCTGGCCGACCACAATGACAAACGACTGTCATTGGTCGCCCGGTACGGAACGGATGAATATTCACAGCCATGCCCAGCCATAACACCCGGTAGATGTTACTGCGGCACAGCGATAGCAACCAACACCCTGCAATTCACCCCGGCAGCGGTCAAATGCTCTCATAAAAAAAACGAACGGCCCTTTGCGCACGGCCACTATTGCCTTCCTCTTGCACATCACGGTGCGGTTGTCGGGGTCTTGTGCCTTTACACTGAACCCAATCATCGGCAAAATCCTCAGATAATTGCCCTGCTGGAAGTTATCGGTGAAACCGTCGGGGCAATTGTGGAAGACCAGAAGCCAACCGGTCAACACCTGGGCCAAACAAATAATATTGGTAAATCCCTGATTCAGCTTATGGAGAACGGGGATTTTTCCGACACCACCCTGCAATCACTCAACCACGGCATTCTCATATGCGATACGCACACCGTCCTGAGGCGCTACAACCACATTGCCGCCTCGATTATAAGCTCATTGTGCGGCCATCTTGAGGAAAAATCCCTGGCAGATATCTTCGGCCCTGAAAACAGTTTTCGCATTATCTCAAAAGCAGCGAATACGCCACCCGCTCTTGACCATGAGCTTCACCTCGTCCATGACACCGGTGATGAGTTCATTTTTCATTATGCCGCCGTCAAAGGGGCGGGCGGCGAGACAATCATCGGCATCACCGATGTTACTGAGTGGAAGTTCATGCAAAAAGAGCTGGAAAAGATGAATCGCCTCTCCACCGTAGCCGAAATTGCCTCCGCCGTTGCCCACGAAGTACGAAATCCCCTGGCCGGCATCAAGATCATGGCCCAGTCCATCGAAGAACATACCGATACTGAGGAAGAACGGATGGAGTGTGCCCAGCGAATCATTCGCCAGGTGGACCGACTCAATGAGCTGCTTACCGATTTCTTTTCATATGCACGCCCGGTTGTTCCAAAAAAACAGCCGACCAGGCTTGATTCGATACTTGCCGAGACCAAACCGCTGATCATCAACAAACTGGTCAAACACAAGATCTCGCTGATCGAGGATTTTCAGCCGGGTATCCCCGAGGTTCAGGTGGACGCCAATCAGATTCAGCAGGTCTTTCTCAATCTGTTTCTCAACGCCATCGATGCCATCAAACAGGAGGGAAACATCGAGATCATCGCCCGCGTCCTCAGCAGCGCCGAAGTTGCCGCCCAGCGCAAAAGAAACCCATCCATCGGCGCCCCAAAACAGCATGTTCTGCTGATGTTCAAAGACAATGGTGCCGGTATGTCACGAGATGTGGCGGCAAAGGTTTTCGAACCTTTTTTCACCACCAAACCCAACGGCGCCGGACTCGGCATGTCCATCGTCTATCGTACTCTTGCTGAAAATGACGCCTCCATCCAGGTGGAGAGCGAGAAAGGGGTCGGCACCTCCTACTCCATCATATTCACCGCGGCCTGATTGCAATGGGATCAGTACTCATTGTCGATGACAACGAGACGCTTCGTCACGGACTCGCCATCCTGGTCAAAGATCAGGGGTTTAGCGTCGAACTTGCGCCGTCGGCACAGGCGGCCCGTGACATCGTGCGCACCGCCCTTATTGATGTGGTGTTTTTGGACATAACCCTTCCAGACGGCAACGGCCTCGCCCTGATTGGAGAACTCAGGGAACTGTCCCCCGGGATCGGCATCATCATGCTCACCGGTGACAATAGTGCCCGATCGGCGGTGGAGGCCCTCAAGGCCGGCGCCCAGGATTATATCGTAAAGCCATTTGAAACCATCGAGTTTACCGCGGTTCTCAAGCAGGCGATGAGTTCGCGGCTCATGGAAAAACAGGCGGCGCTTGCCGCCAAACGAGACACCGGCAGATCGGTTATCGGCTCATGCCAGGCCATGCAGCAGGTAAACGAGATCGTGGCCAGCGCCGCGACCGTTACCTCACCGGTTCTCATAACCGGCGAAACCGGCACCGGCAAGGAGGTTATCGCCCGTGCCGTGCATGAACGCAGTCAATTACAAGGCGGGCTTTTCGTCAAGGTTGACTGTGGTACCCTGTCGGAGAGCATTATTGAATCTGAGTTGTTCGGCTACAAGAGAGGGGCTTTTACCGATGCCGCCGGCGACAAACAGGGGCTGGTTGAGCTTGCCCATGGCGGGACCCTGTTTCTCGATGAGATAGGCAATCTCCCGGTCACCGTCCAGCCCACCCTGTTACGCCTCATCGAGGAAGGGACCTTTCGCAAAGTCGGTGGCCTGGAAGACGTACGTGTCCGCCTTCGAGTTATTGCCGCCACCAACAATAATCTCGAACAGGCGGTCACCGGCGGCTCTTTCCGCGAAGATCTCTATTACCGGCTCTGCGTTCTGCCCATCTCCCTGCCGCCATTGCGAGAACGCGGCGAAGACGTATTGATGCTGGCGGACTATTTTCTCCATCGTTTCACCAATGAAATGAACAAACGTATCAAGGGATTCACTCCCGCCGCGCACGATGCTATGCTTCGCTACACCTGGCCCGGCAACATCAGAGAGCTGCGAAACGTTATCGAGCGTGCCGTAATTTTCAGCAAGAATGGGTGGCTGGACCACGGCGCCCTGAAACTTCAGCCGCTTCGTTCAACCGATCCCGACCATATCCCACTCAAGCAGCTGGAACACTCCCATATCGAGAAAATCCTGAAACAGGCCAACAACAACAAATCTAAGGCGGCACGGATTCTCGGCATCTCTCGAACGACCCTGAGAAAAAAATTGTCCACCTGAAACCGGCCAGAAACTGATCGGTTGGTCAATTCTTGACCACCTTGCAGCGCTGGAAAAAGGTCGATATATTCAATAATAACAATATCCTGAGAGCAATTGGCAAACGTGTATCCTATTTGCTTCTTATGGCGGTGAATAGTACCGATTCAACGGCCACGGATCTATCAAGTACCATGTAAAGTTTAAAATGTCGTACTAGAGCGCCGCTATTGTTGTGTTTGGTGCAATAGACGATTGAGGGAGCATGCAGCGATCGGTGACTGAAAGAGTGACGAAGCATACAACAAAACAGAGCAGGCGCGGTGATATCTCAAGCTCTAGAGGATACTGGTTTTTTTTATTTTTGCACAATGATATGAACGCCAATGAGTAAGAAACGGGTGCTCGTCGTCGATGATGAGCAGGATATGCTCTGGATGCTCCAGAGAAATCTCAACAAGGGCATGCCTGATGTCGAGGTCCTTACCGCCAGCTCGGGCGAGGAAGCGCTCGCCCTGTTGAGCGACACCCCCGTCGAACTGGTCATCACCGACATCAATATGCCCGGCATGAACGGGCTTGATCTGCTGATCGAGATCAATAATCGTTACCCGGAAACCGGGGTTATCATCATGACCGCCTACCCCTCCATCGCTTATGAACGTGAAGCGATGATGAGCGGAAGTCTACGTTTCGTCGAAAAGCCATTTGATATCAAAGACATGCGGGCTATTGTCAAAACGGTCTTGAAAGAGAGCGACGGTTTCCAGGGCACGGTGAGCGGGATCGACCTGCTCGACATTATCCAATTCAATGGATTATCACGGGCAACATCGGCTCTTAAGGTGACAACCTCCGACGATGAAGGAATGATTTTCTTTCGTGAGGGCGAGGTTGTTCACGCCATGTGCGACCAGCTAACCGGCGAAGACGCCTTTTTCAAGATTATTGGATTGACCGACGGCACCATTCAGAACATCCGTGGTGTCGAAGCTCCCATCGTCAGTATCAAAAAAAGTCTCGATTCACTGCTGCTGGAGACCGCGGTTCGCGGCGATGAAGAGGCCGATGACGATGAGGATTATGACGATGAGGATTATGACGATGACGACCAGATTGCCGGCCTCTCTGATTCGGAAAGCATCGTCGCTGAGCCGGACGAAGATGATCTTGAGATTGGGCTTGAACCGGGGGAGATCGCAAACATATCCGAGCCCTACGAACCGCGGGCGGCATCACAAACTGAAGATGATAGGGGCAGCGAGCCAGCACTGCGTGCGAAGTTTACGGATACACCATCCGTTGATGATGAAGATACTGATATTGCTGAACATAACGAGGAGGATCCCGAGATGACTGAAATTCAAAAAATTCTTACTGAATTCACCAACATTGAAGGAGTGCACACCGCCTGTCTGGTGGGACGCGACGGTTTCATCCTGGACAACATTGCCCGCACCGGTATCGACGCGGAAATGATAGGGGCAATTGCTTCATCAGGCTTCGGTTCGGCTGAATCGATGGGGGGGCAATTAGGTCAGGGCAATTTGAATCTGACCATGATCGAGTATGCCGAGGGTCCGGTCATGTTTGCCCCGGTGGGCTCAGAGGCATTTCTGGTGATCGTTGCCGATAAGGACACCAACCTCGGCTGGATTCGCCTCACCATCAAGAAAAATTCGAAGGTAATCGAAAAAGCGGCAAACCTGTAAGTTAGTTGCAGGCTACCTCATCTGGGTGGGCTGGAAGCAAGCTCCCGCCTATCATGATTCCGCCTGCTGAAACTGATCCGTCAATTGCTGGGCAAAGGTGGCCAGCTCATCGTCAAACTTTTTGACGATATGCCGGGCCTTGCCAAGCCACTCTCCCTTGGTGGTCATAAAAAAGATAAAAAACGGCAGGGACGGATTGTGCCTGATGATAAAATGGTAGTGGTTCGTTGTGATAAGAATATCGTCCGTTACCTCATCGTCCGCCAGTAGATTAATGGCCTTGGAGTTTGATTTGACAATAGAGGCAAGGTAGGCGGAGGCAGCCGCCGTATCCGTCCCCTCTTTCTTGCTGAAATCGACAATGGAGAGGCCGTCGTCCACGGTCACCACCGCGGCCGCCAGAATTCCCGGCATTTCCGCCGACAATTCTTCCATCATCTTCTTTACTTTCTCAATCATTACTCACTCCTTTAAATCATGATGGGTGGCAGCACGCCGCTTGTATGTATTTCTATAGTTACATCAACCTATTACAATATATGCACAAATAGTCGAGTTGCATCCCACCTCTCGTCTGCAAGAACACCAGTAGCGCAGCTCGCCGCAATGTACGTTGTCACTCACCCGTCTTGTCTACCTGCGTCGGCAATAGCAGCCGATGGCCCACAGACAGATATTCGCCCAATCTCATCGTTGCTCAAAAAGATTTTATCCTGGCAATATCAGCCATATGCCCGCGATAGCATGTTTCTCGCGCCTTGGTCTTGAACAAAAACTCCCTTCTTCAACGTTCCCCTGTGGCTCTGTTTTCAGTCGTTTCATCCGCGATGAGTATGCCACACAACCCGCCTGTCATTCCATGCAAATATCATCCGGCAATTTACCTTTATGGGGTAATCGAAACGCTCTGCCTGCCCCACGGGAACACACCGGCAAAGACATTTTCCAGGTTATCGTTTGATTTTATGGGATTGGTTTGGTAATGCGTGCGGTTGCTGGTTACTTGTTCACCAGTTCGTCTGTTTATCCATACCCCCACCAATTACCAAGGAGGCGCTATGACACACCGAAGCTCAATCTTCCCGTTTTTTGTTGCTTTACTTTTTTTCTGTACCATCCCGTCGCTGGCGATAGCCGATTACAAGGACGAATACAAAATGAGTGTGGTGGTAGGCTCGAAACTGCCCTGGGGTCAGGGGGCGGAACGATTTGCCGAGCTGGTTCGGGAACGAACCGACGGCCGCATCAATATCAAGGTGTATCCCTCATCATCGCTGATGGCCGGCAAACAGACCAACGAGTTTCTTATCCACCGCCAGGGGGTGGCTGATTTTTGCCTGGCCTCGACCATTAACTGGTCTTCATCCATCCAGGAGCTGAATCTTTTCAATCTGCCCTTCTTTTTTCCCGACTATGCCGCTTTGGACGCCGTCACCGAAGGTGAGGTGGGCGATGAAATCGGCGCCCTGCTGGCAGAAAAAGGGGTAACCCTGCTGGCCTGGGGAGAAAACGGTTTCCGGGAGCTGACCAACTCCAGGCGTCCGGTGGCCACCCCCGCCGATATGGAGGGGTTGAAGATCCGTGTGGTCGGCACCCCGATCTTCATTGATACCATGAAAGCGCTGGGAGCAAACCCGGTAAACATGAACTGGGGAGATGCCCAGGTGGCATTTCAGCAGGGGGTCGTTGACGGCCAGGAAAACCCGGTGGTGGCCATCGAGATTCCCGTCAAGATCTGGCAGTTCCATCAATACATCACGGTCTGGCACTATGTTATCGATCCACTTATGCTTACCGTAAATAACAAGGTCATGGCATCATTTTCCGAGCAGGACCAGGAGATCATCCGCCAGGCCGCGCAAGAGGCGGCTTTAGAGCAGCGGGCCATCGTTCGTAAGGGGCTGATCGCACCCGATCTGTCGGCCTTCGACCTGCTTAGGGAAAACGGCATGGAAGTCACCTTTGTGGATGATACGGCACGCACCCAATTCATTGAGAAGACAATGGGTGTGCGCCAGTCTTGGACGGAAAAAATTGGTGCCGATCTGGTGGCCAAGGCACAAGCGGCAATAGACGCAAGCCGCTAAACACAAGTAGGGTATGGGCGGCTCAGTCAAGAAGAGCCTGTAGGGTTGCCCATGTTCCTTTGCAAATCACTATGAAGTCAATCGTTACCTGGCTGGCCACGCACCTGGAAGAACTACTCGGCGCATGTTTGCTGGGGGCGATGGCCGTTCTGGCAATGGCTAATGTCCTCACCCGCTATCTCATCGACCTGCCCATCGCCTTTACCGAAGAACTTGAGGTAAATGCCATGGTGTGGATGACCCTGTTTGGGGCGGCCGCCGCATTTCGAAAAAAACGGCATCTACGTCTCACCTTTTTCCTGCAAAACTTACCTGCCCGCGGCCGCTGGTTCATCGAGCGGTTTACCAGTCTTTGCGCCGTCATTCTCTTTGCTTGCCTGGGATATCTTGGCTGGCTTCAGCTCTTGGATGAGCGGCTTCTGGGAATCACCAGTGAATCTCTGGGCTACCCACAATGGATATATACGGTGGCAATACCGGCCGGGGCCGTCCTCGTGATCATCCGCATCATAATCGTTGAAATCACTGCCTGGCAGAGCGAACGGCCATGGGCGTAGTATTGTTCGTACTGTTTTTCATCCTTTTGCTGCTGGGGGCGCCGCTGGCCGTGGCAATCGGGATACCGGCGTTTGTCGTCATTATTTTCGGGGATCTGGGAACACCGGTGATCGCCCCAAACTTTTTTGCCGGAATTGCCAAATTTCCTCTACTGGCCATCCCGCTATTCATTCTTGCCGGATTCGTCCTCGAACGATGCGGCATCTCCGAGCGCATCATCCGCTTCGCCAACCTGGTGGTGGGACAGCGGGCCGGTGGGCTGGTTATCGTGGCGGTGGCGGTGTGCGTCTTTTTTGGCGGCGTATCCGGTTCCGGCCCCGCCGATGCCGCCGCCATCGGCGCCATCCTCATCCCGGCAATGTTCGCCCAGGGATACAGCAAATCATACTCTGCATCGCTCATTGCGGCGGCCGGTTCCACCGCCATTATCGTACCGCCGAGCATCGCCCTGATCGTCTACGGGGCGATCACCAATACCTCCATCCCCGCCCTGTTTGCGGCCGGCGCCATACCGGGCCTGATTGCCGGTCTGGCCATTTTCCTGCCGGCGTTTTTTATTGCCCGCAGAAGGGGCTACGGCGCCGGTCGTGAAGACGCGCCCAGGCAGAGCATTCGTAAGGCATTTTTCGAGGCATTTTGGGGATTGCTGGCTCCCGTAATTATTTTAGGCGGCCTTTATGGAGGCATCTTTACGCCCACCGAGGCAGCGGTGGTGGCGGTATTTTATTCGCTGCTGCTCGGCCTGGTTATCTATCGCAGCCTTACCATGGCGATGATTTACCAGATTCTTGTAGACGCCTGTGAGGCCTCGGCGGTGGTTATGCTTATCGTCGCCTTTGCCGGACTCTTTTCGTGGGCGGGATCAACAGTCGGCATCCTGGACGACTTGGCCGAATTCCTGCTTACCATATCGACCAATGAATGGATCATCCTCGCGGTCATCAACGGGCTTATTTTCGTGGGCGGCATGCTGATGGACGCCATCTCCATCTATTATATTTTCCTGCCGATTTTTCTGCCGATCATGGCCCACTTTGACTGGAACCCCATCTGGTTCGGTATTATGATGACATTTAACCTCGCTATCGGCCAATTTACCCCGCCGGTGGCGGTAAATCTCTATGTCACCACCCAGCTGGCCGACATCGACCTTGAGCAGACCTTCGCCGCCGTGCTCCCCCTGGTTGCCTCGATGCTCATCGGTCTGGTGATTATCATCGCTTTTCCCTGGTTGTCTCTGTTTATTCCACGCATACTTGGCCTTGGGTAACGGCCGAAATGGATATGAAACCCGCCGTGGTTGGGTTTTCCCCACCACTACACCTCAATAGCAAGAGATGCGGGCTGTAATCCAGCGGGTCACAAAAGCACGCGTCGTGGTTGCACACCGCACCGTCGGCAGCATTGACGCCGGTGTCGCGGTGCTTCTGGCCGTCCACCACGATGATGGCGACAGGCAGATTCAATGGCTTGCCGAAAAAATCATCAATCTGCGGATCTTCAGTGATTCAGACGGAAGAATGAACCGCTCTCTGGCTGATATCGGCGGTGAGATGCTTATTGTCTCGCAATTCACCCTTTACGGTGATTGCCGGAAAGGGCGGCGGCCAAGCTATCATGAAGCAGCGCCGCCCGCCCGTGCACGGGAGTTGTATGAACGCTTTATCAAAGAGGTTGCCCACCACGGCACCAAAACCGCCACCGGCTGCTTTGGTGCTGAGATGGAGCTCAGCGTAACAAATGACGGCCCGGTCACCATCATTATAGATACGCCAGCGATGAACCCGTAATGAGCCACATAACAATGAGTTGTAAAGCATGGGGAGATCGTGAAAAATGAGCATTTTCGGTCAGGATCGAGGCGCGAGGAACATGTTGCCGCGGGACGACCTGCAATTACGAAGATAAATTTTTTGAGCGACGAAGAGGGTGGGCGATACGGCCGTTTTATAAGGCTCCAATAGTTTTTGCGACACCGTCAATCATCAAACTGCCAACACATAGCTACGAGAATTTTCATGCACTATAAAGCCGGAGACTCGGTGGCCGGATTTACCGTCAAGCGCGCCGAGCATATTGCGGAAATCGATTCCGCCGTCTACCTGATGGAACATCAGATCCTTGGCTGCCCACTGCTGGCAATCAAAAACGATGATCCGAACAAGACCTTCTGCATCGCCTTTCACACCATCCCCACCGATTCCACGGGTGTAGCCCATATTCTGGAGCATGCGGTGCTCAGCGGCTCGGTCAAATATCCCATCAAAGATGTGTTCGGCGAGTTGCACAGGGGAGGGCTCATGACCTTTCTCAACGCCATGACCGGCGCCGATATTACCTACTATCCCTTTGCCACCAAAAACCGCAAAGAGTATTTCAATCTGATGGATGTCTACTGTGACGTGGTATTTAATCCACTGCTTACCCGTCAGACATTTGACCAGGAAGGGTACCATTTTCACAAAGAGGCGGTGGATCAACCACTTGCCTATCAAGGGGTGGTCTACAACGAAATGAAGGGCGCCTTCTCAGACCCCATCCGGCTGATCTTCCACCACCTGTTTCGCGGCCTGATGCCTGGCTCTACCTACGCATTTGAGTCGGGCGGTGACCCCGCCGTCATCCCCGAGCTGAGCTATGAGCAGTTTCGCAATTTTCATGCGGCGCACTATCATCCCAGCAACAGTATGATCTTTGTCTATGGCGACGCCCCACTGGAAGAAGAAGTGGACTTTCTGCACGCCAACTATCTCAACAGGTTTGCGGAAAAGGAGCAGCGCCGCACCATTGACCCGGGCACCATCATTACCGAGCCGGTTCTGATTGAAGACCGCTACGGGGTGGAAACAACCGACACGGCCAACAAGACCTATCTTGCCGTCGGCACCCTGGTGGGAACCGTCTCCCAGCGCGAACGCAACGCCGCCCTGCAGGTGATTGCCAACATCTTATACAACTCCGACGGCTCGCCCTTAAAAAAACGGATCATGGAGAGTGGCATCTGTCAGGATTTCGGCGGTCTTTACCTCTCCTCGTCATCTTTCAACACCTTGATGATAACCTATCTGGTGGGCAGTGAACCAGACTACCTTGAACGCTTCACCGAAATCTACCAGCAGGCGCTGACCGAGATAGCACAAAACGGCATCGACCAGGAGCTGGTGCTGGCCGAACTCAATAAATTCGAGTTTACCGTGCGTGAAGAGGCCGGTAAGGCGCAACGCGGCCTGGATCTGATGGGCAAGGCGCAGACCGCGCTGAAGTACGGCAATGACCCGTTCGCGGCCCTGACCATTGACGAGCTCCTGCGGAGCATCCGCGCCAAGGCACTCAATGAACGCTATTTTGAAACGCTCATCCAGCAGAGCCTGCTCAACAACAAGGCCCAAGCCACCGTTACCCTTATTCCCGATCCCGATAAACCGCGGCAAATCGCCGCCACCGAGCAACGCGCCCTGAAGAACTACGAGAAAACCCTGAGCGAAAAAGATATTGAGCAACTCATCTCATATACCGAAGAGTTACTTGCTCACCAGCGACAGCCAAACAGTAAAGCGGATCTGGCCCTGTTGCCCAGTCTGCGCCGATCCGACTTGCCACCGTCGGTGGAGTATCAGGAGGCGCAGTCACAAGAAATGTTCAACAGTCAGGTACTGGTCAACGAACTGCCCACCAGGCGGATCAGCTACCTCGACGTCGGCCTTGATTTTTCACGGGTGCCGCCACGTCTGTTGCCGCTGCTCGATCTGTTCGGCGTCATTATCACCGAAATCGGCACCAGCCGACTGGATTACATGGCTTTTGCCAAAAAAGCGGCAACCGTCACCGGCGGTCTCAGCCACGCCATCAACACCTATACCCACCGCGGGGCGCCCGATCAGGTACGCTGCGTCCTGTGGCTCAGCCTCAAGGCACTACCTGAATACCTGGAGCAGGCCGTCGACCTGTTGGCCGAGGTGTTGGCGGATGTATCGTTGGCCAACCGGTTACGGATCAAGGAGATCGTCCAGCGCGAATATGCCTGGGCCGAACATGGCGCCCAGAGTGAGGGCTATCAGTTGGCGTCGCACCGGGTCTTTTCTCATCTCAGCATTGCCGGACGATACCAGGAGCTGTGCAACGGCATCACCGCGCACCGCTACCTTAAAACTCTGGCAACCGACTACGACCGATACGAGAACGACTTTCTCGCCGATCTGCAAAGTATGGCGGAACTGCTCTTCACCCGTGATAATCTCATCTTCGCCCTTACCGCCGAGCAGCCTGAAATTACCCGTTTCGCCTCACTGGGCGATCGCCTCACCGGCGCCCTGGCAGCAGGCGGGGACCTCCCTGTCTTCCTGCCGGATGAGGGTGGTTTCCCGCGCCATGAAGCCTTTGTCACCGCCGCTGAGATTGTCTACAACGTGCAGGGCGGAGTGCTTTTCGATGGCGACGGCTACCACGGCTCTTTTGAGGTGTTAAAGGCCTATCTTTCGCGCGACTACCTGTGGAATACGGTACGGCAAATCGGCGGTGCCTACGGATGTTTTATCCAGTTCAGTCATATCACCGGCAATTGTGCCGTAATCAGTTATCGCGATCCCCATGTCCGCAAGACCTATGACGCTTATGGCGCCATGGCCGATATCACGGCAGACCTGGACCTGAGTGACCAGGCCTTGGAGCAGCTGATTGTCGGCGCTTACGGCGCCCTCAATCCACACCAGAGTGTGGCCGCCCGGGGCGCCACCGCCCGTAACGAATTTTTAAACGGCATCGACCGCAACCACAAACAGGCGCGCCTCAACGAGGTCGTCGCCGCCACCCCTGCCGAGCTGCGCGGCTTCGCCGATTACTTTCACAGTTTTCAGCAACGCTGCTTCCGGGCCACCATTGGCAACCGCAAAAAAATAGACACGGATAAGGATCTGTTTGCCCGGATCAGCGAGTTATAGACCGCCGCCATCTGCATGCGTGCTTGAAAACGCAAATGCCGGGTAGCCCACAGCCACTTTTATGCGGATAACCATATCACTTTCCACCCATCGACTGGAGACCCTTTCCCGAAGTGCCGGGCTGTGGAAGGATCATGAGGTGATTATCCTGGAAGAACCACCCAGTCAGGAGTTTCGTGATATGCTGGCTGGGAGGTTTGCCATCGATGACTACATCGCTCTGCTTGACCATGAATACCCACTCTTTGCCCAGAGCCAGTATCAGCTCCTGCGTGGTCGTGCCGCAATGGGCGCCGTTATTTTACAAAGCGAGCCGTTTATCCAGGGATTGCTCGGCATTCACGAGTTTTTCGCAGCCGGCAACGGGCCTGCCGATATCACGGCGGGCACCATTGAACATCGTATCTATAAGGCCGAGCATGAAGCCACCCGCTGTCTGATTGATTACTACCAGGCCGCCGCCGAAAATGATTTTCAAACCCTGATCACCACGCTACTGGCCTTCGTGCGTACCGATTGTGCCCGTTTCAGACTGCGTGACGAACTCCGCGCCGAAGAGATCATCTCCCTGCTGCAACCTGGAAAATC
Organism: Desulfofustis sp. PB-SRB1; assembly: GCA_016722945.1. GTDB lineage: Bacteria > Desulfobacterota > Desulfobulbia > Desulfobulbales > Desulfocapsaceae > PB-SRB1. Next base: position 562,244 of record JAEQMT010000038.1, read on the forward strand.
GACATTTGTAGAAGCCGGCGGCATGCACCTGCTGCTGCCCCGTTATCTTGAGGCAAACCTGCCCGATGGCTGGGAAATGAGCGTCCACAGTATCGAGCAGGAGCTGCTCGATACACTGGGTCTTGGCTGGGACGGTTTCAGTCCCGGAGACGAGCTGACCGCCCGCTATTTCGATAGGGTCCAGCCGAACAGAGAAGCAGAAACCCTGCTTGCCGCGCAGGCAATAGTCTTCACCAAGGTGATTACCAAGGGAGAGGTTGATGAGCCGGCTGACACCATTCCCCATCTCAGCCATGAATACCGGGCAAACCGGCTGGTACGCTCACTTGACGTGGCCCAATGCCGGGATATCTATGAGCAGATCACCCTCCTGCCAAGCTCTGAAGCCTTTGCCCACGCGGTCGCGATGTCCGCGAAATGAGGGAACCCTGGCGACGGGAAATCAACTCAGGTAGGCACGAACCGCCTCCGCCACCCGCGACGCACTCATCAGCGCCCACTGGGTAGCGGGCATGGTGCCGTATTCACTGCAGTTAAAGATGCCCTCGCCCACCGCGATGGGTGCCTGAAAAGGATCAGGGGAAGGGACTTCCGGGCGTGGCAGGGCATGTTCGATGGTATAGGTGCGCAACAGTTTCCACTCAGAGACGGATGGGCCGAACCAGTCGGTGAGTTCGCCTCGAACCGTTGTCTCCATTTCTTCACTGTCCATCTCAGGATGCCCGGGGACAACCGCAGAGATGAGAGATTTTCCAGCCGGTGCATAATCAGAAGCGACCATCGAGGGAAAGTTGACACTGTTGACAATGCCGAATTCTTCGCCGTTTAGGGTGAGAAAGGGGGCACGCACGGGCGGTTGATCAGCCCCATAGTAGAAGCAGACCTCGCGGCATGATTGCATGTCCGGTCTCTTGCCGAGCAACCGGGCTGTCTCCGGGCCGTCGGCGGCCAAGACCACCGCCCTGGCGGACACCTTCTTCCCCGATTGCAGATGGACACTGGTTCCCTCCAGCCTCTGGACACGACTGTTCAATAGCAGTGCATCGGGCGCGATATCCCGGGCAAGATAGGCAGGAATGGCGCCCATTCCACGCGCCGGTACCGCCGCATCTCCCTGGCCGAACATGCGTACCATAAATTTGAAAAAGCGGCTGGTAACGCGAACCTCGGGGTCCAGGCAGATACCGGCCATAAACGGCCTGAGAAACTGGGTTACCATCTTCCGGGAAAACCCATAGTCGCGCCAAAAATCCTCGACCAGCTGCTCAGGTTGACTAAAAATCCGTTCAAGGTCGATGGTGCTCACCTGCCGGGCGAGCTTGAGCAGCAGAAACCGATCACCGACGGAACCGATGGATGAGGATATGGTGCGAAGAAAATAACGTGGTTCCCGAAGCGGGTCGGCAAGTATATGAAACCTGCCGCCGGCTCGGATACGAACGCCCGGCGGGAACCGTTTCATGGCCAACTCATCATAGTCGAGCATTTCTTCGGCGGCGGGATAGGCCAGCGGCACCACCTGGAAACCGCGATCCATGAGAAACCCATCTACCGCATCAGTCTGCAAACGCCCGCCGATGGCGGGCTGTGCCTCCACCAGTACGATCTTATGCCCTGCTTTTTGCAGCATTCGGGCGCAAGCCAACCCACCAATACCGGCGCCTACGATCACGACATCCGTCCGCCTCTCTTCCACACGTATCTCCTTCGGTTTATATCTTCTGGATAACTACCGGTAACATACGGGGACAACCTGGTACCCTGTAAAGCCTGAAATATCGCCTATAGCTTACTCTTGCTCTTTTATGTTTTTAGCTCCGCTACTCTTTCAGTCACAGAGCGCTGCCATGCTCCCTCAATCGTGCCTTCCCTAAAACAAAAACAGCGTCTCGCTCTATGGCGGCATGTAAAGCTTGACATGACGCTAGTGGTGCCTCAATTCCCGGGGACTTTCATCCTCATGTCACTGGCAAAAACTCTACCCCGACAGATGCCATTAGCCGTGGCCATCCTCACAGGCATGTGCCAATAGGTCCTGACGCTTGATAATTCCCAGAACCGAGGCATTGGTGGCCGCCAGAACGACCGGCGGGGCCATCCCATGTTCAAATGCCTCCTGCCACCTGGCGGCACAGACACACCAGCTATCTCCCGGCTGTAACCCGGGAAAACCGAATTCGGGACGGGGAGTTGATAAATCGTTTCCCATCTGCATGGAAAAGGCGAGAAACTCTTTGGTAACCACGGCACACACCCCATGTACACCGTGATCCTCGGGCCCGGTAAGACAAGAGCCATCTCGATAAAAGCCGGTGGCGGGAGAGAGCCCGCACTGCTCAAGGGGAGTGCCCAGTACGTTATTTGAAACGGTCATTGGTTCCTCATGGTAAAGTTAATTAATGATAAGCTGATTAACTCGTAAATATAGACATTTACCACGCCATCAACTACAGATGCTTTCGTAAAATCCCATATACCAGTCATAACGGAGTTGACCCGACACTCATAATTAATTGGAATCACTGGATTCCCGCTGAAGCCTGCCCTTGAAGGGTGTAATCGAGGGCGGGAATGACGATAGCAAGAAATTTTGAAGTTTTTACGAATTCATCAACTCCAAGCAATTTCATCAACAGCTCAGCGTATCACCACAGCACTGCCGCGCCATGAATCACCCACAGCTCACCATACGTTTTACGCACCGCCAGTGGATAATCTGTCATCAGATGCCACTACCCGCCGATGTCGTCTGGCGCACCATTATCGATACGAGCCAATGGCCGGTCTGGGGACCATCCGTTGCCGAAATCGACTGTCCTGATCGGTATATCACCGCCGGCAGCCGGGGCCGTGTCAAAACCGTGCTGGGGTTGTGGCTGCCTTTTTTTATCTGTGACTATCAGCAATCCCGTTCGTGGAGCTGGCGGGTCGGCCACCTCCGGGCCACCGGCCATACGGTGGAACCACGCGGAGATGAGCGCTGCCTGTTATGTTTTTCGATGCCGTGGTGGGCGCCGTTCTATCTGCCTGTCTGCCACCTGGCCATCAAGGCTGTTGGCCGCCAACATACTAAAAAACAATACATAAAACCGTAGAGTAGAGTTTTTCGCGACGGTATCAAGTCTGATGGACTCGTAAAAACCTCAACATTACTTGCTACCGTCATTCCCGCGAAAGCGGGAATCCAGTAATTTCAAATGATTATGGATTCCGATTCAACTCCACAATGACAGTAATTGGGGTTTTTACGACGCCATCAAGTCTCATCGCTACGAGCTGGAGGGTCGAAGATAATCGAGCAATCCGGCCAACACCTTATGCGCCTGCTCGGCATACACTGCTTTCGCGATAATCTCTTCCTCAGACTGCACCCACGGTCCGGGAGTCATATCGGCGCGGCAGTTGGCAAGCAGATCCAGGACACCCTGCCTGGTGGGTTCCAGATGACATTGCAGCCCCAGGATTCTATCATCGAGCAAAAAACCCTGGGCCGCACAACCTTCGCTGCGCAGCAGGTGGAGGCTGCCTACGGGAATCCCAAAACAGTCATGGTGCCAGTGCAGCGCCATCATGGCCGGCGGCAGCAGTCGGTGCAGGCGAGAATCACCAGAGAGGCACCGCTCAATAGAAAACCAGCCGATCTCCTTGAATTCATTTTTTCTGACGGCAGCGCCCAGCACCTCCGCAACCAATTGCGCACCCAGGCAGATACCGACAATCACGGCGCCCTGCCCAATAACCGCTTCGATGAATCGTTTTTCCTGACTCAGCCACGGATACTTCAGTTCATCACCGACCCCCATGGGGCCGCCCATAACGAAGAGCATATCAATATCTCTGGGGGGCGGCAGCGTCTGTTCCGCCCAGAAGCGGGTTACACTCAGATCGGCACCAATCGAGCTCAGCCAGGTCTCAATAAAGCCCAGCCCCTCAAACGGGACATGCTGCAGCCAGTGTACTTTCATGGGCTAGCCTGAGGCGCCGGCACCCGCCTGAACAGCGGCGGTACCGTATGCAGTCCACCTTTGTTCCAGAGATTATTGAGATCGCGGGCAATCGCCATGCCCGCCTTTTCCCCCAGATTTCGATCATAGATCTGCCCATAGTTCCCCACCTCCCGGATAATGCGCATCGCCCATTGATCATCAAGACCCACAGTTGCTCCCTGAATCGGGATAAAAGGGGCAAACAACGCATCCATCTGCTCGTCTGGCTCAGCATCACCACCTTCTTGGGGAAAAGAGATGTCCTGCTGTTCACCATCAAGAATCGCAAAAAGCACCCACCTGACGATGGAAAACCACAAATCATCGTTTTGCCGGACGATCGGGCCATAATTTTCCATACTGATGATGTCAGGCATCATGGTGTAGAGCTCAGTGCCGTCCAGTGCCAACAACACTTCGTACAACCGGTAGCGCGGTCCGGATAACACCGAACAGCGCCCTTCCAGAAAAGCGGCGCGGCTGTCCGCAAAAGTGTCGACAATAACAGGTTTGTATGAGACGTCGCGGGACTCGCCGATACGGCGTAAATTAGCATCCATGGCCGGGGTGAGACAGATGCGGGCGCCGTCCAGATCCTCGATAGCTTCGACATCTCTTGCCGGGCTTGCGAGAAACCCTTGCCCATCATAAAACGAGGCCCCGACAAAGCGCAGGCCAAAGGCGGTATCCCGCACCATGCTCCAGGCTATGTTAAGTGCCAGCATATCAACCGAACCGGTCTGCAGAGCGCTGAGACAAGTATCACGGGTAAGGGCGACAAAGGTAACCTTGGTCGCATCCCCCAGCACCGCCGCCCCCACCGCCCGGCAAAAATCCACATGAAATCCCTGCCAGACGCCATCCTCATCGGTATCGGAAAAACCCGGTACCCCTGGTTCAACCCCGCACAGCAGCTTGTCTCGCGCCTGCACGGCGGCCAGGGTGTAGGCGAGAACACCCTGGACATTGATTGACAGAAGGGCAAGGCTTGTGAAAATTATAACTAGGCATTTGACCATTTTATGCTCATGATGAAGGTGCGCTGAGAAGATCGTTGTTTAGTATCTTTTCGCTATTATAACATTTAAAGCTATACCAGAAAAAAAGGGGCGGCACCACACCCATCAGCATGAATACCGGCATATGAACTACAGCGCCCGCCTTACCGCTGTTCTTACCCTGGAAACACTGCAGCGACACCGACGTCCGGGGGCGGACGTACTGGATGAGATCTGTACCCGCGAACAGGTCTCATCCATTGATCGCAACCTGGCAATGAACATTGTTTATGGGGTTTTGCGCCAACGTGAATATCTCAGCCGCCTGCTCCAACAATTCTGTAGAAAACCGATCCGCTCACTGCACCCGCGTCTGCGCCTCATCCTCTTATGCGGGCTCTATCAGTTACTGTTTTTAGATCGGATGCCGCCTTCGGCAATTATCAATGAATCGGTTGAAACGGTAAAAGAGTTCGGGATGGCGAAACCCCTGCAGGGATTGGTCAACGCGGTATTGCGCACTTGTCTGAGAGAAAAACCACATCTTCCCGGCCCCGCCGAATCCGGGGCGGCTGAGCCGCCCGTTACCAATCATCCGGCCTGGCTTGTTTCCCGCTGGCAGGCTCACTATGGCTTTGAGACAACACGGAAGATCTGCACTATCAACAATACTCAACCACCGCTCTGTTTGCGTATTACCAGTGCAGTGGACCGAAACGAATACCTCCGAATCCTCAATGGCGCCGGCATTCAAGCATCTCCCGGGGACATGGCGCCGCACTCCGTGCTGATTTGGGACTATCGCGGGGCGATCGTTGATCTGCCGGGATATGACAGGGGGCATTTTGTCGTCCAGGATCAGGCCGCCCAGTTGGCCGTCATGCTGCTTGGCCCGTTCAGCTCACAATATGCCTATCTGGACGGGTGTGCCGGAGTGGGAGGGAAAAGCCTGCAGGTCGCCGATATGTGCGAGGAACCACCCAAAGAACTGATGTGCGTCGAACCCCACCCGGGCCGCTTTCACCTGCTCAAGGCCAATTTTGCCCGTTGTCAAGCCGCCGATACCGTCACTTTTGTAAACAAAACCCTGGAAGAAGTGGCACAGACAAGACATCCGCCGCTTTTTGAGCGCATTTTCATCGATGCGCCCTGTTCCGGCACCGGCATCATCAGAAAACAACCCGATATTCGCTGGCATCGACGCGCCGATGATATAAAGCGCTGTGCTCAAAGGCAGCTGGCCCTGCTGAAAAACGGCGCTGAGTTGCTTGCCTCAAACGGAGTGCTTGTCTATGCCACCTGCTCCATCGAGCCGGAGGAAAACGGTGCGGTCATTGAACGCTTTCTCTCTGAGCACGATAGGTTCTCAGTAACTGATATACATTCGTTATTGCCGGCGGTTGCCCAAGATTTTATCGTTGACGGCTGTTTTGCGCCGCTGCCGAGTACCACCATGGATGGGTTTTTCGGCGCTCGTCTGGTCAAGGTGGGCTAGCAAACAGTACAAACTGATGGGAAACTTGCAAAATGGCCTTTTCGGCCAACCTCTTGGTTGCTCAAAAAATCTTATCCTCGAAATAGCAGGTCGGCCCGCGGTACGATGTTCCTCGTGCCTCGATCTTGAACGAAAATTCTCATTTTTCAAGCTCCCCTGATCTTTTGAGAGCGTGGAGTAAAATTTTGCAACGCCATCAGTCAAAGAAAAAACATGAAATGTAGCTTTGGGTTGTTCTTTTATGAATTGTGTGAGATGTTTACGTCATTAATCAATTTTGCCCACACACAACTACTATGGCACAGATAAAATCCACTCTAGAGCTGGTTATGGAACGGGCCGACCGATTGGCGGCGGATGTTGCCGATACCCCCGAACAGTATGACAAGGAGTTGACGGGCGTTCGGCTGGCCGCCGCATTTCTCAACGATCAGTCCACCCCATTGAGTCAAACCCTCAAAGAGCATCCGGCCGCCGACCAGATGCAGATCAGAAAAGGGATGGCCACGACCCTGCTGAGAAACATCGTGCTGCCCCGCGACGGAGAGATTTCCTCACGCAGCCTGCTCAGCCTGCGGAACCTGCCGGAACTTGCCGGCAAATCGCGTGATATTTCCGCCATCTGCAAGGAAATCAAGCAGATTTTAGAGCAATACAGGAAACATCTGGATCAGGTAAAAGAGCAGTTTGATCAGTCCATCCTCCAGCAGTTGAAAATGCAGCTGCAACAGCAGGGGCTCGCGGTGGCTGATGAACTCAGTCTCAATCCGGCCATGCACCCGCAATACCAGGAGGAGTGGAGCCGGGTTTTGACCGATCTCAACAGCCAGTACGAAGAGGCACTTGAACAGCGAAAAAACCAGATTGCCCAGCGTTTTTAATTGCCCATGGATTACCAGAAACGACGTCGTCTGCTCAAAGAGAAGCTGCGCCGCAAAAACATCGACGTGCTGCTGGTGGCACAGCCGGAAAATCGGCGCTACCTCAGCGGGTACCAGGCTGACGATCATTCCGCCCAGGAAAGCTCGGGCGTGTTACTGATCCCTGCCAGAGGCCGAAGTGTTCTGCTCACCGATTTTCGCTACCAGGTCCAGGCTGAACAACAGTCCGATCTCCCGGTAACATTGTATCGGCGCGGCCTGCTTCAGCTTCTGCAAACATTGCTTGGTGAGTACAACACCCGCACCCTTGGCTTTGAGAGCGACTATACCCTCTACTCCACCAGTGTTAAACTGGCGGCGCTGGCGAAGCGGCTGCACCTCGATCTTGCCCCCTGCGACAACCTCGTGGAGTCGATGCGCATCGTCAAAGAGGAGGCTGAGCTGGCCGTCATCAGAGAATCGGTGGCCCTCAACGAACAGATTTTTACCAATCTTTTTTCCTCACTCAGCCCGGAAATGAGCGAACGCCAGGTTGCCCGCACCATTGAAAACATGGCATTTGAAGCAGGGTGCGACGGCATCAGCTTTGCCCCTATCGTCGCCGCCGGCCCCTCCGGCGCCATGCCCCATGCCCATCCCAGCGCCTCACCCATCGGCCGGGAACGACCAATTACTATTGACATGGGAGTACGACTCAACGGGTACTGTTCGGACATGACGAGAAACTTCGTTCTCGGTGATCCTGACGATACCTATCTGGCCGTTCACCGCCTGGTTCGCAAGGCCCAGATTGCCGGCATCAAAGCCATTCGCGAAGGAGTTTCGGTGGGCCAGGTCGACCGCGCCGCCCGCGAGGTTATCGCGAAAGGAGGATACGGGAAATATTTCGGCCACGCCCTGGGCCATGGCGTCGGTCTTGCCGTTCACGAAGACCCGCGGCTGAGCGGTCGCTCCCGGCGTAAACTGCGGCGCGACATGGTGGTAACGGTGGAGCCGGGAATTTATCTGCCGGGATGGGGCGGAGTGCGCCTGGAAAATATGGTTATTGTACGAGAAGACCATGGCGAAGTAATAAACCGTGACCAGACATGGCTCGATATTTAAGAATTATTCGCTCCTTTGAGTGTCATGCGCCAGATCGTCATAGATGAACTCACTCCCCTGGAGCGGGACAATCTTGATTCGTACCTGAAACGCACCCTGATTCAAGGTTTTCTCTCCGGCACGTTCTGGTTGAAAATACCGGAGAGCCTCCTTTCCACCCTCCAGCTCGACCACAGGAAATGCCAGCCTTTCTGGGTGACGGCACTGCTTGACAAGCAAACCCTCACCATTGAACTACTGGTGCGCAGCAGTACCAACCTGCACTGCCCCTGCACTGCCTATGCAACCGTTTCACAACGTGATTTTATTTTCGAATTTGTCGACACAATGCTGGCGGAGGAGCACATTACAGCGTAATTTTTTGTCATGAAAATAGCCCCCATACTCATATTTCTGCTTCTTACTGCCGGTTGTGCCACCAGCCCCACCGGCCGCTCGCAATTGATGCTGATTTCACCTGAACAGGCAATCTCATCCTCACGCCAGGCCTACATTCAAACCCTGCAACCACTTGAGCAACAGGGGCTGGTGGATGCCGATCCGGCCATGACCAAAAGGGTCAAAGATATAACCGGGCGTATCATCGCCCAGGCCATTGAGCTGTATCCCGATGCGAAAGAGTGGGACTGGCAGATAAAGGTGATAGATGATCCAGAAATGGTAAACGCGTGGGCCATGGCCGGCGGCAAAATGGCGGTATACAGCGGCTTGATCGAACAACTGCGGCCAACCGATGACGAGCTGGCCCAGGTACTGGCCCATGAAATCGGCCACGCCGTCGCCAACCACACCGCCGAACGGATGTCGGTGGCCCTGGCCTCGCAGCTCGGAGTGTTGGGACTCGGTTTGGCGGTGGACAGCGACTACCGGGGTTACGCCCTTACCGGCGGCGCTCTCGCCGCAACCGTTGCCATTGGACTTCCCAACAGCCGCACATCCGAGGCGGAGGCCGATCAAATCGGCATTGAGCTGGCCGCCAGAGCCGGCTACAATCCCTATGCCGCGGTCACCCTCTGGGAAAAGATGGCAGAAGTGGGAGGCAGTTCGCCAGTGGAGTTTCTCTCCACCCACCCCTCTCCCGGAAACCGTCAGAAGACCCTGCAAAGACTTGCGCCGCACTATATGGATGAGTATGAGGCTCCGGGTGAGCGGCCGCGCTACGCCTTTGCCGAATAGGCGGTTGCCGCGGACCGATGGAGGTTGTCACCACCCATAAAAACTGTGATTTTGACGCGCTGGCCTCGGTTATCGCGGCCACCCTGCTGTACCCCAATGCGGTTGGCGTCATTCCCAAAGCGGTCAACCCCAATGTGGCCAAATTTCTTTCCACCCATAAGACCGCTTTTAATCTGGTAGTGCCCAAGGAAGTTGTTCTCGCCGACGTCACCAGGCTGATAGTCGTCGATACCGATCAGTGGCGGCGAATTGAGCGCCTTGATCGGCTGCGGGAGCGTGAAGATGTGGAGATATGGCTGTGGGACCACCACCACGGCGGTGACATCGACGCGGACTGGAGGTGCCAGGAGGAGGTTGGCGCCACCGTGACCTTGCTTGTCAGGGAGATGAAAGCGCGGGGTATGAGCCTCAACGCCCTGGCTTCCACCGTGCTGCTGATCGGGCTTTATGAGGATACCGGAAACTTGAGTTTTCCCTCAACCACCGCCGAGGACGCCGCCGCTGCCGCTTTTCTGCTTGACAACCAGGCTGATTTGCACGTCGCCTCGTTTTTCCTGACCCCACCTTATGAAGAGATAGAAAAGGATATTCTGTTCACCATGATGCAGAATTCAGAAACGTATCAGCACCTGCACTACAAAATTGTGTTCAACACCCTCAATCTGCGCCAAAAGCCGCCCATGCTGGCCTCAATTGTTTCCATGTACCGCAAGATCATCAGTGCCGACGCGGTGTTTATTACCGTTATCAACGACAAAAAGAGTTGCACGGTAATCGGCCGAAGCGGTGTGGAAGTTATTGATGTAGGCGCGATTTTGCAGGTGTTCGGCGGCGGCGGTCACCCTGCCGCCGGCTCAGCCACGATCAAATTTGCAGAGTATGAGCAGGATGAAATCCGCACAAAGATCATCGAACAGATAACCACGGCCAAAATCAGCGGGGCCACGGTGGCAGATCTCATGTCTTTTCCGGTAACCATGGTGGCAGGCGATACGCCGATGGATGCGGTTCGCGATATCATGCAGGAGCAGAATATTCGCGGAGTACTGGTGGGTACCCCGAAAAACCTCGAGGGTATCATCGTCCTCTGGGATCTGAAGAAATTCACCCAGGAAAAACAGTGGCGCAGCCCGGTAAAGGCCTTCATGGCCCGCACGGTCGCCACCATTGCCCCCGACGTCCAGCCGGCGCGGGCGGCACAGCTCATGGTGGAAAAAAATATCGGCCATTTACCGGTGGTTCACCACAGCACGGTTATCGGCATCGTCACCCGAACCGATATCCTGAATTACTTTTACGGCCTTTTGCCGGAATAAGGTCTATTTTCTCGCCACGCTGACGGCAATGGTGCTCATCCAGGTAGAACATCTGCAAAAGTGGTATCACGACATCGAAGCGGTGGTCGATGTGTCGCTTCAGGTCGAGCAGGGCAGCTGCTTCGGCCTGCTTGGCCCGAACGGTGCGGGCAAGACCACCACCATGGAAATCATCGAGGGAATAATCGAGCCCACCGCCGGCACCATCCTGTATAAAAACCAGCCACGCTCAAAACGGTTCAGCGAAGAAATCGGCATCCAGTTCCAACACACCTCACTGCTCAATTTCCTCAGCGTCCGTGAGACCCTTACCAGCTATGCCAACCTGTATCGACGCACCGTCGATAGCGACTGGCTCATTGAAAGATGCGGACTGGGACCCATTCTCAGCCGGCGCAACAATAAATTGTCCGGGGGCCAGCGCCAGCGACTGATGCTGGCGCTGGCGCTGGTAAACGATCCACTGCTGGTTTTTCTCGATGAACCATCCACCGGCCTTGACCCCCAGTCCAGACGCTATTTGTGGAGCATTATCGAAGATATAAAAGAGAGCGGCAAAACCATCATCATGACCACCCATTCAATGGAAGAGGCCGAAAACCTGTGCGATACCATCGCCATCATGGACAAGGGACTGATCATTGCCGAAGGCAGCCCGGAAAACCTCATAGCCACTCACTACAGCACCAACACCATTACCTTGCCGAAAAAATCGATAACCAAGCGGTGCGCCGGTCTAGATCTCACCATGCAGACCCATGGCGGCAAGGTGATCATCAAGACCGATGAGGTTGAAAAAAGCCTCAGCTCCCTTATTTCATGCGGGGTTGATCTTTCCGAGATGAGTGTGCATTCAGCCAACCTCGAAGATGTATTTCTTCACCTGACCGGCCGCACCCTGCGAGACTGAGATGGCCGTTATCAGCCACAGGCGAATCTGGACCATGTTTGTAGCCCGTAACCACGAATTTTTTCGTGACCGGGCCGCCTTCGGCTGGAATTTCATCTTTCCCTTTCTCATCATCATCGGCTTCGGCATCATCTTCAGCGAGGATTCGTTCCATCGCTATACCGTCGGCGTATTCCCCTCTACCGGCAAGACAATTCCCGGCGAGCATTCGATCCCGCCGCGCTTTGCCGAGGATCCCGCCATTGCCCTGGTGCCGGTGGACACCATGGCAACCGGTCTGGACAAGCTTCGCCGCCACAAAATTGATCTGTTGCTCGATGGTACGAGTTCACCGCCGCGCTATTGGCTAAACGACGCCTCGCCGGCCGGCGCCATTGCCGAAAAAATACTGGTGGCGGCCACCTTTGATTTCAGCAAGGTTCCACTTGCCCGGGAACGCATCGACGGCGCCCACATACGCTACATCGACTGGTTTTTTCCAGGAATCATGGCGATGAATATGATGTTTTCAGCCCTCTGGGGGGTCGGATATATCGTCGTTCGCTACCGCAAAAACGGGGCGCTCAAACGACTCAAGGCAACCCCGCTGAGTGCCTTTGAATATCTGAGCGCGCAGATGATATCGAGGATTTTTCTGATCATGTTCACCTTCGTTGCGGTCTGGGTGGGCACCGATCTGATTTTTGATTTCCACATGCAGGGCTCGATCATCCTCTTTTTCGGGGTGTTTTTGCTGGGAGGACTGAGTCTGTGCTCCATCGGATTGCTGCTGGCGGCACGGGGCATCAGCGAGGAATTTACCGCCGGGGCGCTCAACTTTATCACCTGGCCGATGATGTTCCTCTCGGAGGTGTGGTTTTCCCTGGAACGGGCGCCTCACTGGATCCAACAACTTGCCTGGCTCTTTCCGCTGACCCATCTGCTCAAGGCAGCACGCAAGGTGATGAATGAGGGGGCGAATCTTGTCCAGATCGCCCCTGAATGTCTGCTCATGACGGCAACAACCCTGATCTTTCTGACTCTTGCGGCATGGCTCTTTTCCTGGACCGATTAGTGAGGGTACATGAGCACCGATCAACGCTTCAATCGAACCGTTCAGCTCCTTGGCAGACAGCGGTTTGAATCCCTGACCCAGGCCCGGGTCGCCGTGGTGGGAATCGGCGCGGTGGGTGGTTTTGCGGTGGAGGCGCTGGCCCGGGCCGGTATCGGTGAGCTCATCGTGGTTGATTTCGATACCGTCCAGCCTACCAACATCAATCGTCAGATCGGCGCCCTCGAATCAACCATCGGCATGAAAAAAACCGAGGTTGCCAGGTTGCGGATTCTTGACATCAACCCCCACTGCAAGATCACTTCCCTTGATATCTTTGTTGACGAGAACAACACAGCCATGATCCTGGGTACCAAACCAGATATCGTCGTTGACGCCATCGACGGGCTTGGTCCGAAGGTGAAGCTGCTTACATCCGTCCATAACGCCGGCATTACCTGTTTTTCCTCCATGGGCGCCGCTCTGCGCAACGATCCGCGCCGGATCGAGGTTGATGATATCTCCCGCACCCGTGGCTGCCCCCTGGCCCGCCGTCTGCGTTCTCGTCTCAAGCGCAGCGGGGTCACCACCGGCATCACCTGCGTCTATTCGACCGAACCCATCCCGGTTGAGCATGAGCCGGAAGGCGCCGAATCCCAATCTTCAGCGCTTATGCGCGGCCGCAATCGGGCGCCGCTTGGCAGTCTGCCGACGCTAACGGCAATCTTCGGTCTGATTCTGGCCAATGAAGTATTGCTCAATATTTGCCGACAACAGCCATGATCCGCCTCTTTATCGCCCTGCCGCTGAATGAGACCAGCCGCTTACTCATCAGCACCCTTGCTCCCGGCATACCCGGCGCCAGAGCGGTGAACCCCGAGCAGATCCATCTCACCATACGCTTTATCGGTGAGGTGGATGGCGCCATGTTGCACGATATCAAGGATGAGTTGGCCGCCATCAAGGCGGCGCCGCTGCATCTCGACATTGCCGGTGTGGGATACTTCCCGCCGCGTGGCCAACCGCGTGTTTTATGGGTTGGCGTTGCACCCAGCGATACACTCTTACGACTGCGTACTAAGATCAATCGGCAACTCAAACGATGCGGGGTTGCGCCCGAGCAGCGTAAATTCCATCCCCACATCACCATCGCCCGGCTGAATAACAGCCCGACTCCACGGGTCATGCGATTTATCGGCGCCCACCACGATCTCAGGCTGCCCCCCATGCCGGTACATCATTTCATTTTATATTCCAGCACTTTTACCAGCAAAGGAGCGGTACACACGGCGGAGGCCATCTATCCGTTGGATGTAAAAGATGGTTAACCCTACAACGAAACTTATATTGACGTCATAGCCACAATATGTAACACTGCGCAACATAACCCAAACCATGGAGGTGGGCCTATGTTGCCGTCAATTCGATCCGTTGAGCACACGTACGAAATACCGAAATTCTCGATCACCACAAAAGACATTGATGGTTTTTATTCCGAACTTGAAGGGTATCATGAGGTTTTTGCCGACTGTTTCCACCGGAGTGAGTCGCGGGGCCATTTTTTTAAGTACATGGCCGGCCAATTCAGTGAGCTTGAAAGGAAGTCGATTGAACCGATTGCCGTTAATATCAAAGGCGGAAATGTTAGAGCAATGCAGCGGTTTATCAGTGACGCGGAATGGGATGAGGATAAAATAAGCCGCAAGTATCGTCATATGGTTAATGATGATATGGGTGATCCAAACGGCATTCTCATTTTCGATGAATCTGGTTTTGTCAAAAAAGGATCCGACTCGATCGGTGTAGCCAGACAATACTGCGGCACCATTGGAAAGGTGGATAATTGTCAGGTCGGTGTATTCGCGGCGTATGCCTCCCCCCAGGGGTACGCCCTGATTGACAAGCGGCTTTTCATTCCAGAGAAATGGTTCACCAAAGACTATGCCGCAAAACGGGAAAAATGCGCTTTACCCGAAAATATCAAGTTCAAAACCAAACCGCAACTGGCGGTTGAGATGTTTACTGCAATTCGAGACGAGGGGATACTTCCATTCAAATACATTGCCACCGACAGCCTGTATGGCTCAAGCCCCGAATTTATCAATGCGGTTGATCGGCTTCCCGGGGTCACCTATTTTGTATCCATGGCCAGTGACACCCGTTGTTGGCTGAAAAGACCCGTCGTCAGGGAAAAGACATACAAATACAAGGGCACGGTCAAAACCAGGAGAATTCTGGAAGATACATCAAAGACCCCCATTGCGTTCATCGATCTTGCCAAAAGCATCAATGATTTCTTCTGGTACAGGCGAAAGGTCTCCGAAGGCACCAAAGGCCCTATTATGTATGAATTCACTAAGCGCCGGGTTGTATTGTCAAAAGATGGATTGCCGGAAAAGGAAGTGTGGTTGGTCATCAAGCGAACGCTCGGCCCCAAGCCGGAATATTCGTTTTTTATCAGCAACGCCCCGGTCAGCACTCGCCTTGCAAAGTTTGTCTGGCTGAGCGGAGTGCGGTGGGCTATTGAGCAATGCTTTGAAGAAACGAAAACAGAGCTGGGGATGGACCACTATGAAGTTCGTAAATATTCCGGCTGGAATCATCATATTCTGACATGTATGCTGGGGCATTTTTTCCTCTGGCACCTCAAGATACGGTTGGGGGAAAAAAACGCCGTCTATTACTCTGTCGCAGCTTAGGATGTTGATTGAAACGGTTCTGCCAATCGCCCACTATGACGCCATGACAATGTTGGCGCTGATTGAGAGCGTGCAGGTTAAGAATCACAGAGCGTATCTTTCGCATCGAAGACGACGCCTGCGATCATTAAATGATTTTAAATAACTTTCGTTGTAGGGTTAAGTGGGACGAAAGGCTGGTTATTCCATTTTTTGACAGCGTTGTTGTCTCTTTCCGTAAAGTGTAGGAGAAAACTGCACCACCGCCATGGCGCCCAATACCAGCAGAACTCCCGGAATAACTCGATATCCGGGAAAACCTCGACCCACCGCCAGATCGATGAGCAACACCAGACTTGGATAAAAATAGGAGTAGGACATGGTTCTCGTGGGCCCGATGATTGTCGTGCCGTACTGGGTAAGATAGAAGGTGACAACGGTGGTAAAAAGCGCCAGGTAACCAATTCCCGCCCAGGTGAACAGTGGAATATCAGCTATTACGGTACGCCCCAGCGCTGCTCCGCCAATTGGCAGAAGCCAGAGTGCTCCAGTTATTAGCACCCAGAAGGTCATCACTTCCATGGGTTCCCCACGATACATCAGTTTAATGAGTGGCGTGTAAAGCCCCATGGCAAAACAGCCGCAAAGAAAAACGGTATCGCCGCGGTTCCAGACAAAATCACCAAAGTAGATACAATCACCACGGACAATCACCCACACGGCGCCGGCCATCGCCAGCCCCAAAGCGACCAGCCTTCTTTTACCAAGCCGTTCCCCCACCAGAACGAACCCGAACAATGCCGAAAAAAGCGGCACGCTGGTAAAGATCACACTGGTATTGAGTGCACTGGTGAAACGCAGTCCGTAAAACATGCACCAGAAGAAAACCACCAGGCAGAGGCTGACGGCTGCATATCGCATCAGATCGTATAGTTTGATGTGCAGACCGTGCCGAATGTATAGAACGGGAGCCACGATCACCGCGGCCGCCAGAAAACGAAAGAGGGTCAATAGGGCCGGATCGACCCACTCGGTGATTATATCACCGACAATAAAGGAGGTTGACACCAGGGTGGCGCAGAGAAGCATCAGGGGATGGACGAATCTGCTCATGGGTGTGAACGACAGAGATATCTAAAGCTGGTACAGGCCACGACGATAACACCGAACCAACCGTTCTTCCTTATATAGCTTGCCGGAAGCCGGCAGTAAAGGTATAAGCATCAGCGTTTCCTTCAATCAACAACCACACATAACACACTACCATGCCTGAATATATCATCATCGTGGCAATTGCGGAAAACGGCGTAATCGGCAAAGACGGAAAACTTCCCTGGCACCTTCCCTCCGATCTGCAGCACTTCAAGAAAACCACCATGGGATACCCGCTACTCATGGGCCGCAAGACATTTCAGTCCATCGGCAGACCATTGCCTGGCCGCGATAACATTGTTCTCAGCCGCAACGAAGATCTAAAGATACCGGGATGCATCTGCTGCAGCACGCTTTCCCAGGCCATTGATGCATGCAAGGATCACGAGAAGGTCTTTATTATCGGCGGCGCCGATATCTTTGCCCTCACCCTGCCCATAACCGATACCATTTTAGTGACCGCGCTCAAGCGCGAGGTTGACGGCGATGTCTTTTTCCCACCCATCGATCACTCACAATTTCAAGAAACCAGCAGGCATTCCTATACAATTGAAGAACCGTACGATATTATTCGGTACGAGCGTATTGCAAGTGCGTCAAGTATTCGTTCTTAAACAAAAACGTTTTACCACAGCCAAGAAGTGAGAAAAACCGTCATCATCTTATTGAGTGGAAATTCAGAAAAAATCTTCCTCTCCTACATTCCAAAATCAAACACCAAAAAAAACTTGCTATTTTCTTTTTTTATGCGATAAACTCAACGTAAGCTGCTATTTTATTGCTTACGGTGTCAAAAAATGTTGCCGAGAAGAGACCTTTCTTAAACCATACAGGATTTATCGGAACGTCAATATTTCATAAACACCTGTTGCATAGGGAGAATCTACCATGCGTACCGCCATCTTCTATTCTACTGTTATTATTGTAATGTTCATCATCGCCGCATGCGGGAGCAGCGACGGCGACGGAACCAGCGGCGGATCCGGCAATTATGCGAATGTCACATACACCGTAGATGAGGCAACCCAAACTGCCACCTGTTACAATGCAAACCAAAATATACGGCAAAATGATCTACAGACCTGTATCTGGAACTGCGCACTCTACCAGGGTGCTGGACCAATGTCGGTAATAGTATATTTTGAGCCAATCACCAAATGTACAGGGGTCGGTCTGGACAACGACAACAATGAGATATGCGAAGAATTCACGATTGTATACTCAGACAGTTTTATCGAAACAGGGCCATGCATATGATGCCGGTGTTATTGGCGGGACAACCTAGCGTATTAAGAAGGCGTTCCATATTACCCTGAAAATCGTATAAAGCGTACACTATCAATCCATTCCCAGATACTCCAAGAACAGCTTGTCTCTGGCCACTGATTCGGTGGACCATCGATATTCGGCCATGACCGTCTTAACTTTTGTGGTTTCAATGCAGTCGAACCAATCCAGGATTTGGGCAAGAGAGCGTTGTGAAAGCCAGGTGTCGAGTTTCTTTTCGAGTTTACTAAGTGATTTGGATTTTTCGGGTTCTTTTTTCCTGAGCCTGGCTTGCACTTCCTTGATCTTTTTAGTGAGGAAACAATGATAGCCCAGTGAGATAAATTGCGCGAATTGTCTTCCGCGCAGATTATCCGGGTACCATGTGCGTGGTCGAGCACCGTCGAGCCGTCCTTTTTGCACAGCAAAGAGCTCTTCGATTTTTTCTCGCAACCGATAGTTTTCCAAAGCGGTAAATGTGTCCATAGTCTGATTGCTGACCAGAGCGAAATAGCCGAAGTACTTCATTGCCTCGGCAATGGCTTCGTCATTAAATCCAACCTTCAGTCGTCCTCCTCGCCTCTTTCTGGAGCAGGTCAAGTACTTGTCGATCTTCTTTTGCACCGACTCCGTGAACTCGGCGTACCCTGCTTCTACGTGCGCCTTCAGTTCAAGCAGATCCCTGCGAAAGGCAAGTTCTTTCTTGGCTTCGTTGTCAGGGGAATAATACACATGCACATACAGGCGTCGTGAGATCGTTTCTTTTTCTCCGGCAACTGTGCCGTTGCGTGATCGCCTGCGCATACGACTAAATTGGTGCATTCTACGTACTGTTGCTCCGCAGATGGTTGGGTCAAACGGACACGTGCTGGCCATGCCGGCAATTGTTGTACGAAGCTCGTCAATTGTTTCACGAACCCAGACAATAGTCGGGTCTGCCAAGGTCAGGAATTTCATATTGCGTAAGGCGAATTCCATCATATTCTTCTGGCTATAATAGCCGTTATCCGTGACAATCAGGGGCTTTTCCAGGCTGAGGCACTTGAGTTGTGTGAGCGTATTTTCAATGGATATGACATCAGGAATATTGCCGGGTTGCTTGGAGAACGCTATTGGCTCACAAGCCTGCACGGCATATAAGGTCAAAAGCTTGATCGTGTTGAGCCCGTTCCCATCCTTATTGAATCCCCGCCGGGCCTCCGACTGATTTTCAGAATAGGTCGAGATGGTGGTTGAGTCGAACGCCACCACAGCAGACTCTCCCAACCGAGCAGCCCGAGCTGAAAAATAACTCTGAACACCTTCCTCATTGCGGCCAACGTCCTTAAACAGCTTACCATACACGTCTTCAGTGATTGCTTCGCGGTACGGAAGAGGATGCATCACTTGCCAACTTTCAAGGCGCGGCAGGGTGTTACCACCTGAACCAATCCAATAGCGAGCGATAGAAAGCATCTTCTCCGCATCACCCTCGCTGAATGAAGCACGCACATCATCATCGATGCCGGAAACCTTACCAACCCATTCCAGGATGTCCGTGAGGCCGGTGTGCTGACGTGTTGTATCGATACCCCCTCTTTCACCGTTACGTTTTTTAGGACGAGTCGGTACAATCTCTTGGGTTCCTGCCTTGATTTTTCCTTTGAGCCTCTGACTGAGCGTGTAGGTCTTTCTGTTTTTTTCGTCGTAGGCCGTAATCCTTTCATAGACGTAAATGTCACCATTGGGACGCTTTTCACGCCGCTCACCGACATGAGTTTTTCCTGTTATTGGCTTAGCCATGCTTAATCCCCCTTTAAGGTGTGCGTATAATATATAATGCGTACACGCGCAAAGGCAAGAAAAAAGCACGGTATTTCAATAATGCCGTGCTCTGAGAATGATATTTTCTGTTTAAAGTGTGCGCTTTAGACGATTTTCAGGATATTACCGACAGTTATGAAGTAGGTTATTTTTACTACCAATCATCAAGTCTCAAAAAAATACGCGGAACCCTTGCAGTTATTTCAGCACCTTGGCTAACCTGTTAGGTTCGATACGGAAAAAACAATAATCAGCGCGGAAACGTCATCCACATAACACCTCACCTCCCACTCCCCTAGAAGCTGCTCTTTGAAGTCACTTCCGGAAAGCATTGCTGATAGTGGGCCGCGCTTGTGCAGTTTCAGCCAGAAATAAAACATAAGATCCTGTTGGTTTGATGTGTCCATGATGCGTTCATCGGTTCGCATCAGGCCCAGCCTGGAGTGAATCCAGTCTACCTGTGTGGTATGGCTCCCTTCGGTCAAATCCTGGCAGAGCACCCGGAGATAGATTGTATCATAAGGACTGAACTGGGTGCGGGGCTCTTCCGCTGCTATGCTTTCAAAAAGATCTCCCGAGCATGAAAGGGCATGTACATCGGTGATGCCGAATATTGATACCGATGTCACCATCACCGATATTGAACAAAGCACTACTACCCAATATCGAATAATACTTCTTCCAGTCATCGGTGGAAATTTTGAATTGTGAGGAGTTTCGTTCAGGATCTTCAGCTCTGCACGACGCAGGGATTCGCAACAATCTAGCTGTGTAAGCGCCTGCTTCGTTTGCACAACAAAGATGATCTGCTCAGCAGCGGGGCATGAAACCCGCCGGACACCTCTTACCCGGCCATCTTCAAACCAGCCTCCGCTGATCGTGAAAGCGTAACCGGTCCCGTGAAATGGCGGAAGATGTCGCGCGGGCATTTCTCCACGCAGATCTCTTCGCACGACGGACCGTAGGCGATGCAGGCCTGATGATCGATGTGCACCCTGTTGTTCTCATAACGCACCGCCTGGGCCGGGCAGACCTTGACGCACAGCTTACAGCCGATGCATCCCACCTGGCAGATGGAGGTAACAGCCTTGCCGGTATCTTTGGTGGAACAGGGCACCCATACCCGGGCCCGCAGACTCTGGATTTCGATGATCTTCTTCGGACACGTTTTGACGCATACCCCGCAACTTACACACAAATTGGGATCAATAATGGGAAAGCCATCAACCATCTCGATGGCGTCGAAGGGACATGCAGCGGCACATTCACCCAGACCGACGCAGGCGTATTGACAGGCGACCGGGCCGCCGAAGCCGAGGTTTGCGGCGGTACACGTGTCAAAACCGATATAACGGTATTTATTGGCGACATTGCCTTCCGGCCGTGAACAGAGCACCAGGGCCATGGTGTCCTCAACCGCGGTCATCTTTTTGCCGGTCAGCGATGCCACCTTTTCCGCCACCGCTTCTTTGCCCGGATAACAGAGGTTTGGCGGCACCTCGGGATCGGTCACCACCTCGATGGCATACCCCTCGCAGCCGGCATAACCGCAACCGCCGCAGTTGGCCAGCGGCAACGACTCCAACACCTCCTCGATGAGCGGGTTTGTTTCGACGGCAAACTTATGGGCGGCAATCGCCAGCCCGATGCCGAAAAACAGGCCGATACATGCAAGCAGTACCAGGCCGCCAATTGCCAGTTTGACTAACTCAATGTCCATTGTGCTGCCTTACTCCATACCAGATAAAAGGTTCTTTAAAATAGTTGCAGGCCCGAAAACCCAAGAAAAGCCATGGCAAACTGGCCTGCCACGATAAAAGCGATGGGGAGCCCTTTAAAGGGTTCCGGCACCCGGGCCAGTTCAACCCGCTCCCGTACAGAGCTCATCAGATACAGAGCCAACAGGAAGCCACCGCCGGCGCCGAGGCTGAGCATCAAGGTCTCGAAGTAATTATACTCGTTGCTGGCCATCAAAAGCGGTACGGCGATCACCACACAGTTGGCAATCACCAGCACCAGGAAGACGCCAAATGATTTGAACAGGACCGGGTTTACCTTGCGCAGCACGGTATCCACCGCCTGCACGGTAAGCGAGGTGAGCCCGATAAAAACGACGATCTGCAGATAATCGAGATGGAAGGGTTTAAGTACGTATTGATAGAGCACCCAGCTCATGGAGACGGCAACCACCACCACGATGGTAAACACCACGCCCATCCCCTTGGCCGTTTCCTTACGCTTGGAGGTGCCGAAAAAGACGCATAAACCGAGATATTTGGTAAAGACGAAGTTTTTTATCAGCAGCGCCGAAATCAGCACCGTCAACAGATAGCCCAGATACGATTTACTTACCGTAAAGGTGGTACTCTCAAGCCCGCCGATTCCCTGGGCATTGACCACATGAGCACTGGTGGTGTTGAGCGGGTCGGCAAAGCGCAGGGTCGCTCTGGTGCCGTCATCAGCGACCTCAACTTCAGTAACCGGCAGCAAAATATCCGGATCCGTCTCCTCGAATACCCGGTACCTCTGGGCTTCACCGGCGATAGCAACCTCCACCGGCGTGCGGAATTCAACGATGATTTCATTGTCCTCACCGAAACTGGTGGAAGCGACGATCCCCGCACCCCAGGCCGGAGAACAAAGCACCAGTGCTGATATTGCGGCCCAAAACCACACTGCCAGATTAAGACGATTTTTTATCATCATTTTTTACCCCGCTTTGCATAGGAGGCCTCAATCCAATTGAAAAAGCCCATCATCAGCCCCACCACGAAAAAACCGGCACTTGGCAGGATAAAGAATAGAAGGGGTTTGAAACCAAGTACGTCGTAGCCGAAAATGGCTCCTGAACCAAGTAGTTCACGGACAAAGCCGATGACCACCATCCCCACCAGAAATCCCAACCCCATACCCAGCCCATCCCAGAATGATGCAGGCACCGACTCCTTGCAGGCAAACATCTCGAGGCGCATGGTGATAATGGCAAAGGCCACGATTATCTTGACGAAAATGCCCATCTGGGCGTATGCCGCCGGAAAATAAGCGGCCAGGGTCAGGTCGATCACCGTTACCCAGGTGGCAATGGTTAGGGTGTAGGTCGGAATCCGGATGCGGGGATGGATAAAATCTTTTATCAGAGATATGGTCACACTGGAAAACACCTGTACGAAAAGCACCGCGATCCCCAACATCAGCCCGTTTACCACGGTGGTGGAAATACCTACCGCCGGACACATGGACAGCGCCAGCTTGAAGATCGGGTTCTCCTGGAGAATCCCGTTGGTGACCAGTTGCAGAGAATTCTTATCGGTAGCCATGCTTTCTCCTGGTTAAAACGAGGCGGCAATCTGTTGATCGGCAAGCACTGCGTCAAGGGTTTCGATACGATAGGCGAATTTCTTGGTCATGGCCTTGATGCCCATGACCACCGCATCAGTTGAAATGGTCGCGCCGGTCAGGGCGTAAATGTCCTGGAGTCGATACTTTTCCATGATGGCGGCGGCTGCCTCCTCCTCGGCAATGCGCCCCTCGAGGGCATCGAAATACTCCTGGGGCAGCGGCTCCTTGATTGTCCGCAGGGCCTTGATGGACTCAAACGACTTGTTCTCAAATTGTCTTCTGAAAAAGTCCCGTTCAATATCGGCGCCCAGCCCCGGGTCCTCCTCGTGTTCCATCACCTCAAAACCGATAATCGAAAAATCAGGGGCAAGGGCAAGAATAATGGCAATAGAGGTCTTGTAACCGGGAAACTTACCCGACAACAGAAAAGCGGAACGCTCGCCGTCATCGGTAACCACCAGTGTCTGATCGGCAAAACGGATGGTTTTGGTGGGCCCGAGCGCGGCTGCGATTGCAGTGTCGCGCTCGCCGGATTCCAGCACCTGGGTTTCACTAAGCTGAACGGGAACGCGAGAGACAAAGCTGCCGTCCAAACCAATGGTGATGAACTCAAATCCGGTGGACAGAGGCAGCAGATAGCCGATGAACTGCTCTTCACCATCGGTGACGATATAGCGGAACAACTCATGCATTGCCATTGATTCGGGGTCTTCACCGCCTTCGTCGTGGCCCAGCAGGCTGTACATGACCTTTTCTTCGCGGGCATGTTCATTGGCCTTTTTTGCCCGGTCGGTAAAGATGAAGGTGCCTCCCATGATGAGACCGGCAACGATACACGACAGGGTTAACCGGAAGATAATCGAGATAATGTCTTTCATTGCTCACCTCGCAGGGGCGGTGCGAACCGCTTCGGCTTGAACCAGGTGTCAAGCACCGGGCTGAGCGGATTCATGAGCAAAATGGCATAACAGATACCCTCCGGGTAGCCGCCCTTGAGCCGGATCAGTACGGTAAGGGCGCCGATGCCCACACCGTACACCAGTTGGGCGCTGCGCATGGTCGGCGAGGTGACATAGCAGGTGGCCATATAGAAGGCGCCCAGCAAAGCACCGCCGGAGAGCACCGCCAGCAGGGGATCACCGCCGAACAATGATTCACCGCCGAATATCCAGGTAAGTATTGCAATGGAACCGATTACCGAGACCGGAATATGCCAGGTGATGTAACGGCGATACATGAGATAAAGACCGCCCAGCACCACCAGCAGTCCCGAGGTTTCACCAATGCATCCGGGCCGCCAGCCAAGGAAAAACGACATATAGATATCTCGGGGCTCACCGAACCTCTCAATGAACGCCGCCATCCCCTGATCCTTGAGCACCGCCAGAGGCGTTGCCGTGGTCATCCCGTCGATACCGCTGAGATAGGTAAAGATGGCGCCATCGGTAATGGGCGGCAGCCAGGCCGAGGTCATCGCCACCGGAAAAGTGGCCAACAGAAAGGCGCGGGCCAGCAGAGCCGGGTTGAATATATTGTATCCCAAACCACCCATCAGGTGTTTACCGATGTAGATGGCCATTACCGCTCCCAGAGCCGGCATCAGGATGGGCACGCCGGGGGGAATGACAAAGGCGAGCAGCATGCCGGTCAGCGCCGCGCTGCCGTCGAGGTAGGTGAGCGGCCGCCCCAGCATCTTCTGGCTGGCAGCCTCCACCGCCATGCAGCTGAGCACCGATACCGCGGCAATGAACAACACCTGCACGCCAAACACAAACACGGAGAGCAGCAGCGGCGGCACCAGACAGCCAAACACCGTCCACATGATTTTAGAAACCGACTCGGAACTTCGCACATGCGGCGAAACCGCAACTGAAAAAACGCGCTCCGAGTGATTCTCGCTTACTTGCGATTCGATGACGACACCCCTTCCAAAAATAAAGTGATTACGAACGCTTGGCCTTCATTTTGGCCAACCGGATAAATTGCACCAGCGGCCGCTTAGCCGGACAGACAAAGGCGCAGCTGCCGCACTCAAAACAGTCAAACACGCCGAACTGAGCCGTATCCTCGGCCCGGCCCGCCTCAACGTAAATGCCCGCCTCTTTGGGCTCAAGCCCCATGGGACAGGCATCCAGACACCAGCCGCAGCGGATACAGGCGGAGAGCGGCCGGGTGTCGATCTCATCTTCACGTAAAAACAGAATCGACGAGGTGGTCTTGGTGATGGGAACCGCCAGGGTGGAGACGGCAAATCCCATCATCGGCCCACCCAGCACCACCCGTTCGCACCGCTCGTTGACGCCGCCGCAAAACGATGCGATATCGCTGATCCGGGTGCCCACCTTTACCAGCAGGTTGGCGGGCCGCTCAATGCCGCCGCCGGATACGGTCACCACTTTTTCCAAAAGCGGCTTATCAAGCACTACCGCATCGTACACCGCCTTGGTGGTAGAGACGTTGTGAACCACCACGCCCACCGCCGAGGGCAGCGCCATGGCCGGCACCTTCCGACCGGTGATGGCCTGAATAAGCTGCTTCTCCGAACCGGTGGGGTATTTCACCGAAAGCGCGGCAACACTGATGTCCATGCCATCGGCCGGCCGCGCCGCCACCGCCTCGCTCATGGCGCCAATGGCATCGGGCTTGTTGGTTTCAATGGCAATGACACAGGTGTTTATCCCCAGAACGGTGAGCAGAATGCGGGCGCCTTCGACAATCTTGTCGGTTTGCTCAACCATCGTGCGATGATCGGCGGTAATGTAGGGTTCGCACTCGGCACCGTTTAAGATGAGGGTATCTATCTTCGCATCAGCCGGCGGCTTAAGCTTTACATGGGTTGGAAACCCAGCGCCGCCGATGCCGATAATGCCGCCGTCTTTTATCTTGCCAAGCAGGGCCTGGGCATCGAGGTGCTCCCAGCTCGACTGCTGCCAGACAATCGGCGCCGCCTCCTTATCTACCTTGATGGTGATGGCCGGGGCGCTCACCCTGATGGGATGGACGCAATTACCCACCGCCTTGACCGTGCCGGATACCGGCGAATGGAGCGGCACCCCAAGGCCTTTCTCCACCGTACCCACCAACGCCCCTTCCCCAATTTCCTGTTTTTTGGCAACGGTGGGCACGCATGGCGCACCGATATGCTGGCTCAAGATCAGGTCGATCTCATCGGGCAGCGGCAGTGGTTCTACGGTAAGATGCTCGGTGTAGGCCTTGGCCTCCGGCGGATGCACGCCACCCTTGGGAAAACTGAAAGTAGGCGCCATGTCTAAGAAATTCCTGAAAAATGCTTCATAAATTGAATGCGTTCAAAAGATGACTGGTCATCGCCCAGTTTGTATGACAGCCGGCCGCGAAATTGATCTATGCTGGAAAAATTCTTATCCGCCATCCACTGGGCCGTCCCTTCAACCAGTTCAGCGATTTTATCGGCGCCGTCCTGATACAGGGCAGACACCACCTGTACCGCCTTTGCCCCGGCCAGCAACATCTTAACCACCCCCTCGGCATCATGGACGCCGGTGGAGCCGGCAAAATCGCTGTCCACCAGATCTGAAAGCAGGGCGATCCAGCGCAGCGGCCGCGAAATTTCACTGGGGGTGCTGAACACCGCGCCACTGCACATCTGCATAGTGTTAATGTCTATATCGGCGCGATAGTAGCGGTTGAACAGCACAAAACCGGCCACCTTTTCGGTCCAGGCAAGGCGCGAGACAAGATTGGCCAGCGATGAGGAATAGCTGCTCATTTTCAGGGCTACCGGGATACTCAGATCCTGAGTAACTTTTCTCAGCACGTCAAAATAGATCTGCTCATAATCGGCGCAGGCTTTCCTCGGGTTGCTGGGCAAAAGCGAAATGTTGATTTCCAGACCATCGGCGCCGGCGTCTTCGAAGCGTTTGGCAAAAGTCGTCCATTCAGCGGCGGTGACACAGTTGAGACTGGCGATGATCGGTACGGAAAAAGACTGCTTCGCCGTTCTGATCAACTCAAGATATTCGCTCACCGCTGAATCGCGGGTATACTCTTTGACATAATCGTAGGCGTCGGGGTAGTCGGTCTGATACGTATCGAGGTTTTGCTTGAGTTCGATCTCTATCTGCTCCTCAAACAACGACTTGAGTACCACCGCCCCGGCCCCGGCCTCCACCAGCTCTTTTACCTTGCTAAAAGAACCGGTCAAACCGCAGCTGCCGGCAATAATCGGGTTGGACAATTTCAGGCCAAGATACTGAGTGGTTAAATCCGCCATCGGCACGCCCTGTTGAGGTCTTGATTTATGTGCACCGGGTTCTCCCTGACAATCGTACGGCATCACCTCGCAAAACCCGGCCAAGGCTTGCTCTGGTAACAAATCACGGCTAAAAATGCAAGCAAACCTTGAAAAATGAAAATTTTATTTCTAGACCGGAGCGCACACGCCATGGTTGCACGATCATCATATTAAAATTTTCACGGCCACAAAGGGTATGGCGCTATTTCGCATCATCTTCGGAGCGGTATTGATCAGCTTCTCGGGCATCTGGGTGAGCCTCTCCGGGGTGGCGCCTGAGGTCTCCGCCTTCTATCGGGTATTTTTCGGTGCTCTGCTGCTGTTTATGGCCTCATTGTTTGCCGGTGAGCTGCGCCGGCCACGGCTCGTAACCATCGGGCTGGCAACGGTGACGGCCCTGATGTTTGCCGTCGATTTATGGTGCTGGCACAGCTCCATCAGCTTCATCGGCCCGGGGCTTTCGACGATACTTGCCAACATGCAGGTATTTATCCTGGCCGGGGTATCGATTATCTTTTTTCGCGTTCCCGTCAGCACCCCGTTGCTCATCGCTCCGCCGCTGGCCTTCGGCGGCCTGGCGCTCATCGTGTGGCCCGAGTGGCAGACCATAGGCGCCAGTTTTCAGAAAGGAGTCTTTCTCGGGCTGGCCGCCGCCTTTTTTTATGCCCTCTATCTGCTGAGTTTGCGCCGTCTGCAACGATTATACGGGGGCTCCTCGCTCTTTTATCCGCTTATGCTGGTATCGGCCATCAGCAGCATACTGCTCGGGGTACTGGCACTGCTCCGCAATACCTCGCTGGCAATCCCAACCAGTCACTCGCTTGGCGCCTTGGTGGCATTGGCATTTTTGAGCCAGGTAGTGGGATGGGTGTTGATTACCACCAGTCTTCCCCGAGTGGTGCCGGCCGTGGCCGGTCTGGCATTGCTGTTACAACCCGCTCTTGCATTTG
Source organism: Desulfofustis sp. PB-SRB1 (assembly GCA_016722945.1). Classification (GTDB taxonomy): domain Bacteria; phylum Desulfobacterota; class Desulfobulbia; order Desulfobulbales; family Desulfocapsaceae; genus PB-SRB1. The sequence continues at coordinate 590,601 of JAEQMT010000038.1, forward strand.
TCTGGGATGTGGTGATATTTCAGCGGCCCACCACGCCGCTCAACTGGTTTGGGGTGGCTTTAACGATCATGGCGATATATGGTGGCATGGCGGCAAGCAATAGAAAACCAATGGTCTCTACAATCACTGAGTAACAACAGGTACCAATGAAAATTATCAGACATTTTGAAGAGATAGAGGCAAGGAGCTTTTCCGGTGATCAGGTCAAGGGAGTGGCTGGCCGTGTTGCCATCGGCGCCGCCGACGGCGCCGCCAATTTCTGCATGCGGTTGTTCACCGTTGAACCGGGCGGCCACACCCCCCGGCACTCCCACGATTGGGAACATGAAATTCTTGTCCATGAAGGGAAGGGCCAGGTCTTCAGGGATGGCTCATGGAACGATATCGAGCGGGGTTCGGTCATCTTTATCCCACCCAATGAGGAGCATCAGCTCCGCAACAACGATACCACGCCGTTCGTCTTCGCCTGTCTGATTCCACAAGGCGCCCCGGAACTCTGATGGCTTCGTAACCCTCTCATTACCGTTGTACCGGAGTTGCACCATTAACTGAAATCCTGGATTCCCGCTTTCGCGGGAATGACGGTTAGGAAGCAATTTCAAGGGGGAAGCTTGAAAATTGAGAATTTTCGTTCAGGATCAAGGTGTGAGGAAAATGTTACCGCGGGCCGGATTGATATTGTCAGGATACCATTTTGGGAGCAACGATAAGATCGGGCGAAAAGGCCATTTTACACGGTTCCCTTAAGACAAAAAGGACTCCTGGCATTTGCCGGTGATGTTATCACCAATCCATCTTCCGCATGCTTGTCAACCGCCTTTCGATACGATAGATTGTGTAGTGCTTCCTATAACAAAGCCGTTCCACTATCCTTGCAGGATTTGCGAATAACAGGAGAGAGATGCCATGGAATCGCGCTATCGCGCCGTCTACACCGGTGTTGTAAAAGATGGATATGACCATGACGAGGTCGTCGACCAGCTCGTTGCCATTACCTCGCTGTCACCGGAAAAAGCCGAGCAACTGGTAAACGCCGGCACAGCGGTCATTATCAAAAAAGATATGGAAGAAGACGCGGCCGAGCAATTATGTGCGCGGCTTGGCGCCATCGGCATGGAAATGGAGATTCGTGTCGGTTCGCCACGTTCCACGCAACAGCCGTCTGTTGCTCCCGAGCCGACTTCAGACCCGGCTAGGGAGCCGGCCGATAGCGAGGAGCCATCTCCACCGCCAGATACAGCTATACAATTAGAAAAACCAGAGCAAGTGATTGCCGGGGCTGACCCCTACGCCCCGCCCACTGCCGATCTCACCCCCGAGCAGCAGACAACCACCGCTTTTTTTGACCAGCCGCGCAAGGTAAAAGCCGGTCGGGGCTGGACATGGATTGTGGATGCCTATAAGCTTTTTATGAAGGCACCCTGGAAACTGCTGGCAATTTATGTTATAGCCCTGATTATCGTATCATTACCGGCATTCATCCCGATCGTCGGCACTTTTGTCCAATCTATCTTATATCCCATTATCGGAGCCGGCCTGGTAATGAGCGCCCATACCTTGCATACGGGCAATACCCTGAGCACCGGCCAGGTGTTTGATGGTTTTCGCCATAACCGCAACCAGTTGCTGCTTATCGGCCTAATCTACATGGCGGGCGTACTCGTGATGTTTCTCATCATGTTCTTGGTTTTCGGCTCCATGATGATCCCAATGTTTCTCAACTCGGGCAACCCCGAGGCAATGGAGTCTATGATGGGCGGATCACCGCTTATGTTTGCGCTCATTCCCCTTCTTATCCTGGCCCTGTCAATCCCTCTGATTATGGCAGTTTGGTTTGCACCGGCATTAGCGGCACTGGTTGAGGTGCCCGCCGTTTACGCCATGAAACGCAGTTTTCGCGCCTGTCTGCAAAACATCGTGCCTTTTCTTGTGTATGGATTGGCAACATTTGTCGTCGGCTTCATCGCCGCCCTCATTGTCGGGATTTGTACCGCGGTTGCCGGATTTATCTTTGGCGATGGCTTTGGCGGCTTGGTATTTTTCATACCAATTATCATTGTCTCCATAGTGCTATTTATCCCCTTTATGGTCATTCTGGGGCTTTCAAACTATACCGCCTTTCGCGATATTTTTTCCGCACAGGCGTAAGTAGACACGCGGTGTAATTCCCGTGGCTGCTGCGCTTGACAACATTTTCGGTTATCAAACGCCGGAAGGCATCGAGCTGCGCCATGCCGTCAGCGGCCCACTGGCGCGGGGGCTGGCGTGGCTGGTGGATCTTGCCATCAAGCTAACGGCTTACCTGATTATCGGCTTCGTGCTCGCCTGGGCGGGGGGTGTCGGGGTTGGGCTGATCCTTATTTTCATCTTTCTCGTGGAGTGGTTCTATCCGGTATTTTTTGAAAAAATCAAAGGCGCCACCCCCGGCAAAAAAATATTTGGTCTTCTCGTCATTCACGATGACGGCACGCCTCTGTCCTGGAATTCCGCCGTAATCAGAAACCTGCTGCGCACCATCGATTTCCTGCCGCTATTCAACATCACCGGTCTCATCACCATGCTGTGCAACAACCGGTTCAAACGGCTGGGAGATTTTGCCGCCGGTACGGTGGTGGTGTATGGCAACCAGGCCACCCGCCGGCCAAAGATTGCCGATGCCTCTCCACAGCCCCCGCCACAGCCGCTCACCCTCGAAGAACAGCGCTGTATTCTTGACTTTTGCGAGCGCACCGACCGGCTCAGCCTTGATCGCCGCCATGAATTGGCGCGGCTGGTTCCGTCTTTGGCCAATTCCAGCGAACCGGAACGAAAACTGCTCGCCTACGGCAACTGGCTGATGCATGGTGGCAAGAGAGCATGAATCAAACACAGTTCGAACACAATTATGCACCCACATGGGCTGATTATGAGAAGACGCTCACCCAGTTGGAAGAGCGCGCCCCCACAATCACCCCCGATGCGGCCGGGTTCCCCGCCTCGTACCGGCGTTTATGCAACCACTATGCCCTGGCCGTAAGCCGCCATTACAGCCCGGCCCTGGTAGATCGGTTGCACGGTCTGGTACTGCGCGGCCATCGACAGCTTTACAAGCGTAAAGACTCTATTATTCGTCACACCCTCGGCTTCATCACCGTTGACTTTCCCCGAGAGATTCGTACCCATGGCCGATTGTTCTGGCTTGCCTTCGCCCTCTTTTTCGCCCCGGCCATACTGGTCGGAATCACCACCTTTGGACAGCCGCTTATGCTCCACGCCATCGCCGGCGAGCAGATGGCGGCCCAATTTGAGCAGATGTATGAACCGGGCGGCGACGCGGTGGGCCCGCACGCATTGCGCAGCGGCGACAGTGAGTTCGCCATGTTCGGGTTCTATATTTACAACAATATATCCATCGGCTTTCGCACCTTTGCCGGCGGCATCATCTTTGGCCTGGGCTCCGTTTTCCTGTTGGTCTATAACGGTGTTTTCATCGGGGCGGTGGCCGGGCATTTGTCTCATCCACCGTTTAATGCGCAATTCTGGCCCTTTGTCAGCGGTCACTCCAGTTTTGAGCTGCTGGCCATCGTGATCAGCGGTGCCAGCGGCCTCAGGCTCGGCCTGGCGCTGATCCGTCCACGCGGCTACCGGCGCCTGGATGCCCTGCGCCAGGCCGCTCCGGGAGCGGCCAGACTTGTTCTGGGGGCGGCCCTGATGCTGCTGGTAGCGGCATTTATCGAGGCCTTTTTTTCCGGCTCAGCGCTGCCGCCATCCGTCAAATATTGGCTGGGCGTCGGGGGATGGCCGGCACTGGCCCTCTACTTCACTCTGAGCGGGCGCCGCCGACGGCCATGAAGCTTGAAAAAATCACCGTAAATATCAGGCCACGCAGCCAATGGGAGGCCATCGATGTAGGGCTGCTCGCCGGGCGCCGCTGGTTTGTCGGACTCTGGCTGCTCTGGCTTGGGGCGGCAACGCCGGTGCTTATGGTCGGGCTCGCTGTCGGACTGCTGGTAAGCGATACCCCGATAGTGTGGGGATTAGTCATCTTCTGGCTGGTCAAGCCGCTGTACGAACCACCCCTGCTGTTATGGATAAGCCGAGCGCTTTTTGGTGAGCAGTTGAGTTTTCGCCACACCTTCACCGAGATCAGGCGGCGAACCACACTGCCGCGCATTATTGCCGTGGCTATGTCCCGCCTCACCCCCTACCGGCTCATCATTCTGCCGGTATTGCTGCTGGAAGGGCTCAGCGGAAAAACACGGCGTAATCGAACAAGCCTTCTTAACGATGGGTGCGATCACATTCTCTCGCTCACCGGCGCCTGTTTTTTTATCGAACTGTTTCTCACCGCCTCGATACTGGCGCTGCTCAATTTCCTGATACCTCATGAATTGCAAAACACCTCGTTCACCATGTTCTTCGCGGAGCATATACAGTGGCTGATGCTCACCTGCTATGTTCTGAGTTGCTCCCTGGTGGCGCCCTTCTATACCACGGCGGCGTTTACGCTCTACATCAATCGCCGGGTCGAGCTTGAGGCATGGGATATTGAACTGGGCTTTAAAAAAATGAATCAACGGCTCAGTAAACCGATAGGCTCTATCATTGCACTTTTGCTTATCTCCACTCTCTTCTTTACCGGCGGTGCCTGGCAGGCTCAGGCCCAATCCACCAGCGAACCGGAAGCGGCACGCACCCTGATTGCGGAAATTAAGCAGGATGAAGATTTTGGGCGCGAAAAAACAGTATATCGCTGGATGCCGCGCGAAAGACCGGAGGTTCCCGAAGAATCGGCCTGGCTCAAGATGTTTGAGCAGCTTTTTGAGCGTATCGGCGGCTGGCTGGAGCGGATCAACGACTTTCTTGCCGTCATAATCCGCCCGGCGGTGTTTCTTGCGGCGGGATGTCTGCTGGGCTTTATGCTCTTTCGCTATCGCCGGCTACGATCCTGGCTCACCCCGCGTTACGCTTTGAAATCGGCCAGGCAACCGCCGTCAATGATCAACTCCGTTGATATCCGGCCGGCCAGCCTGCCTGATGACATCAGCCTCGCCTGCGGCCAACTGCTCAGCCAGAGCCGGTTTCGCGAGGCCTTGAGCCTGCTCTACCGGGCCACCCTGTCACAACTGGTATATCACCATCAGCTCAGTATCCAGCCATCCGCCACCGAACGCGACTGCAGGGAGCTGGTGCGCTCGGCACGGCCACCACATGAGGCCTCCTTTTTCGATGGTCTCACCCACGCCTGGCTATTGTGCGCCTATGGCCACCAGAAACCGGATCACGATCAGTGCGACAGCCTGCTCAGCCAGTGGCGGCAACTCTACCAGCCATGAAGATGATCCTGCACCTGCTGCGCCGGCCCGCCTTCATTATTACCGCAGTTCTTCTGCTCAGCGCTGTTCTGGCAGGATTCTGGTTTATCCGTAATTTTGAGAGAAAACCATTTGACACCACCACCGGCATCTCAGCCGAGGCCCGTATCAACGCCTACCTGGCGGCCCAGCGGTACTTCGAGGCAATGGGCATACCCACCACCAGTGTCGCCTCCCTCGACCCGCTCATCAACCTGCCGCCCGCCGGTGACGCAATCTTTCTGCCACGCTGGTCAACCGTTCTCTCCGAAGACCACACCGATGCACTGTACCGGTGGATCCGTAACGGCGGCCACCTGATCACCACCCCGACCTGGCGCGACGACGCCGATGATCTCGCGGCCCGATGGTTCGGGGTCTCCTATCTGCCATGGGAAGACCCCCGCGGATGCGAGGAAGATGCAGAAACCAGCGAAGAAACTGTGCAAAATGAGCAGCAAGATGAGCTTTATGATACACCGAGGCTTATCGAGTTTGAGCAGGGAGGCCATCGCCTTGTGATAGAGCACCATGGTGCAACCTTGCTCCGCGACCAAGGCGGTTCGGCGCTGCTCAGAATTGTCGCACCACCGGGTGATGACCAATCAGACAGTGACGATATCACGCCGATCTGGCTGGTCCGCTACCAGGTGGGAGACGGCACGGTAACCTTTATGAGCGAGACCGCATTCGCCACCAACCACCACATCGACGACCATGATCACGCCTATCTGCTGGCCCTGCTGGTAGGCGACCCCGAAAAGCTCTGGCTGATTTATCGTGGCGATGTCGAGCCGTTCATCTCCATGGTCTACAAAAAAGCACCGCTGTTCTGGGTATCGTCTCTGGCCGGTCTGGTGCTGCTTGTCTGGGCGGCACAACGATCAACCGGGCCACCGAAGGTTGTCCAGCCTTCTCCGATCCGTTCGGTACTGACGCATATCCGGGCAACCGGCAATTTCCACTGGCGAATCGGCGCACTCTCCGCCATTATCAACGACACCCTTGAAGGGTGGCCGAAAAGCCAATCCCGTGATGAGACGCGCGATGATGCCCAGGTCGAAATCATCAATCGTTACCTGGAAAAACAGACCAACCAGTCCGGCCGGAGCGCCTCACCAGAGATGCTCAGTGAGGAATCGGTAATTCAACTCAGCCGGGCCATGCAGACCCAACAAAAAACAAGAAAGAAAAGGAGTGGCACTGATCATGGCTGAGACCACATCGCTATCGTTTACTTCCGCTTATGAGCTCTTCAGCGGCTTGGAGCAGCAGCTTGGCAAGGTGGTTATCGGCCAGGAGCAGGCCGTCCGGGAGATCATCATCGGCCTGTTGGCGGCCGGCCACATCCTTATCGAGGGAGTTCCCGGCCTGGGCAAGACGCTGCTGGCCCGTGCCCTTGCCACCGCCGCCGGAGTAAAATTCAACCGTATCCAGTTCACCCCCGACCTGATGCCCGCCGACATCACCGGTCATGCCATGCTGGATATGGGAAGCTCTTCGTTCAAGATCAGGCGCGGCCCGATTTTTTGTAATATTTTGCTGGCTGATGAGATTAACCGCGCCCCGGCCAAGACCCAGGCGGCGCTGCTGGAAGCGATGCAGGAGCAGCAGGTGACCATCGAGGGCACCCCGTTGCCGCTGCCGGCGCCGTTTATCGTGCTGGCCACCCAGAACCCCATCGATCAGGACGGCACCTATCCGCTACCGCAGGCGCAGACCGATCGGTTCATGTGCAAAGTTCTCATCTCCTATCCGGCCCAGGATGATGAGCAGCGCATTATTTCGGCGACAACGCAATCGACCATCGGCCACGACCTGCCGCTGCAATCCATCAGTGCAATGCTCACCGCCGAGCAGATCAGCGGCGCCCAGAAGGTGCTGACCTCACTCACCATCGATGAACAGATTTACGGCTATATCGTCAGAATCATTCGCGCCACCCGGGAGTGGGGCACCATCGATTTCGGGGCCGGGCCGCGCGGTGGCATCAATTTATTGCGCGCGGCCCGCGCCCACGCCTTCATGGAAAATCGTCCCTTTATCATCCCCGACGACGTCAAAACCGTTGCCCCATCGGTATTGCGGCACCGCATCACATTATCCGCCGACATGGAAATCGAAGGCTATTCGCCGGACATGATCATCAGCGACGTGCTGGAATCCGTCGAGGCGCCGCGGTTGTAGCTGGTTGAAAACACAGGGGCAGAAGAAAGAACATGATCACCCCGGCCCGGGCGACCCTGATTGGCACGCTGCTCCTGAGTCTCTTCGGCATCCTGGCGGCTTTTGTGGACGGGATCGCCGTCTGGTGGATGATCGCGGCCTCTTTTGTCACGGGACTGGTGATTATCGATGCGATCCTTGGCTGGCGGCGGCCCGCCATTGCCATCTCCCGTCATCTTCCCTCCAACCTTCCGGTGGGCGCCGCTTCACCGGTATCGCTGAGTGTGACCAGCCACTCAGACCGCATTCTGACCGGCATCGTCCATGAGTATCATGACCCGGAACTCACCATTGGTTCGCAACCCGTCCCGATCACCATTGGCCCGCATCGGAAGGTGGTATGCACCTATCAGGTTACGCCGGCAAAACGTGGTGACTTTTCTTTTACCGGCGTCGATGTTGAGCTGCTCAGCCCCATGAGATTCTGGCACAAGAAGTGGTTCTACCCCTGCCCAAGCCGGGTAAAGGTATTTCCCAACTTCCGCGAAATCAGTCGTTACACCCTGCTTGCCGCCTCCCATCAGCTCGCCGCAATCGGGGTACGGCAGCTCATGCGACGCGGTGAAGGCACTGAGTTCCACCAACTCAGAGAATTCAGACAGGGGGATGGTTTACGCAAAATCGACTGGAAGGCGACGGCCCGCTTCAACAAACTGATTTCCAAAGAGTATGAGGATGAGCGTGATCAGCAGATCGTCTTCGTGCTTGATTGCGGCCGCCGCATGGCCCACGCCGAGGGCTCTATCCGGCTGCTTGACCAGGCCTTGAGCAGTGTCCTGTTGCTGGCCCACATCGCCGCCGGCCAGGGCGACGAGGTGGGTCTTTATGCCTTTGGCGGCAGCAGGGTATGGTATCCGCCACGGCGACGGGCCGACTCGTTTCGCAGGTTGCTGCTGGCCAGCTACAACATCGAGCCGGCCAACGTGGCGGCTGATTTCAAACGGGCCACCACCGAATTAATGGCTGAGTTGAAGCGCCGCGCCCTGCTTATCGTCATTACCAATTCACGCGCCGAAGATCACGACGATCTCACCGATATGGTCAAACAATTTCACCGCCGGCACCGGGTAGTGGTGGCCGATCTGCGTGAGTCGATCTTAGACGAACAACGAAACGCCCCCATCGACACCTTTGACGATGCCATCACTTATCAGGCCCTGGAGCACTATCTGCGCCGACGCACCCGGCTTATCGCCCAGCTCAGACATCGCGGCATCAACGCCTATGATATTGTTGCCGCGGATTTGCCGGCAACCATCATCAACGCCTATTTCGCCATCAAAAGCTCCGGCTCGCTGTGATCACTGGCCCAAAAGCGCTTTTTTGAGGGCTGTGGTGACCGGTTTCTCACCCAGCCAGATGGAGAGAAGCAGATCGTTGAAATCCCTGCCGCCGATTTCACCGCGCATCTCATCGCCGTACCAGACGCTGGTGGCGCCGCCGGGCAGGTAATCAAGCATGATCACATCGCCGGCGCGTACCGCGGTGAACAGCGCATTGAACGCTTCGATCTCGGTTGCCAGTGCAGCCAATTGTTCATCAGAGCCATTGGCGGTAAACCCATCACCCCACGTCTCCACCAGCTGCTCGGCGCTCACCTCGTCATACAAAAAATGCATGACCATCCGTCTTGCCCCATCTGTTGCCAGCACCGCTTCGGCTGAATCAGCACGCTGCTCAAGATAGAGCGCGGCAACGTAGATCTTGAAAAAGAACTTTGAACGGACGCCGGCACCGTTGAGAACCACCTCGGTACCGTCCGCCATGGTCTGACTCGGGGCTAGAGCCACCCCCGCCACCTCCATATCGGCACAATATCCACCACCACCGACACCCACCAGTACCGCCAGACAGACCGCCGCACCAAGTTTTTTCACTGAGTCCATACCAGATCCTCCCATAACCTTGCGCTAACCGCCTCTTTTGCCCGTATAATCAGTATGTCGGCCGGGAGGCCGACACTCCCGTTTGCACCCTGTTTACCGAACACGCCCACAACTCACCGGGAGGGCCGCCCTCCAAGACGACCACAGGTGTCTTTGTAAAAAAACACCACAAAAACGATGGCCTTGTAAAGCAAACCTGCTCCCACAATAACGAAAAACAAAATTTGATGTACTCGTAAAAACCCTGATATTGCTTGCTTTCGTCATTCCCGCGAAAGCGGGAATCCAGTAATTTCAAATGATTATCGATTTCAGGTCAGCTCCACCATGACAGTAATAAAGGTTTTACGAGTCCATCAAAATTTTTCAACACCATCAAAAAAAAATCAGAGTCTCACTATATGAGACACCCTCCCCGTTATGATCACCATCATACCCCACAACAAGGAGGGACGCCATGAGAGAACATGGAGCAGGTCTAGCTGCAACCGGAGCACCCGTATTTCATCACCACGTTTCCTATCCACCATGGAAACGTAAACTGCGCGGAATGTTCCACCACATGGCGGTAAGGCTATCGGAAAACCGCCGGATCGTGGCCGCAACCATAGGCGCAACCGGATTCACGGTGGCACTGATCGCGGCGGGGGGCTACCTGTTTCTTATCCAGCTGGCAAGATACGGCTGGTAGCCAGGCGGGAACTGTGCACAATGAGAATGTCGTTCAGGATTCTTGTTCTTTTTTCCAATCAGGTCTGATATGCAGCTCGGTCAACTGCCGCCGCGCCACCGCGGCGGGTGCATCGGTGAGTGGGCAGGTGGCTTTCTGGGTTTTGGGAAAAGCAATCACGTCGCGGATCGACTCGCTGCCGGTCATCAGCATCAGCAGCCGATCCAGACCAAAGGCGATGCCGCCGTGGGGCGGGGCGCCGTAAGAGAGCGCCCGCAGCAGAAACCCAAATTTTTCCTCGGCCTCTTGGGCGCTGATGCCAAGGGCGGCAAAAACCTGGCCCTGAACCTCGCTGTCGTGGATGCGGATGGAGCCCCCGCCCAGTTCGGTACCGTTGAGTACCAGATCGTACGCGCGGCTCAATACGGCGGCGGGGTCGGCGGCCAGTTTGTCCAGATCATCCTCGTGCGGCGCCGTAAAGGGGTGATGCAGGGCAACATAGCGTTTCTCCTGGTCATCATATTCGAGCAGTGGGAAATCGGTAACCCAGGTGAAGGCGAAGGTATCCTTGTCCATCAAACCAAGACGACGGGCCAGCTCGATCCGCAGCTCACCCAGCACCCGGAACACGGTGGCGGCCTGATCAGCCCCGAAGAACAAAACATCGCCCGGACGCGCCGCCAGCAGCGCGCCAATCTCATCCTTCTCACCATCTGAGAAAAACTTGGCGATGGGTGACTGCCAGGCGCCGTCATCTTTTATCTTGACCCAGGCCAGCCCTTTGGCGCCCAGCCGCACCGCAAAATCGGTGAGATCGTCAAGCTCTTTGCGGGTAAAAGAGGCGCATCCCACCGCATTTATCGCCCGCACCGTACCGCCGGAATCAACCGCATCGCGAAACACCTTGAACGAGCAGCGACCGCTGATCTCGCTGATATCCACCAGCTCCAAGCCAAACCGGGTATCGGGCCGATCGGTGCCGAACCGGGCCATGGCCTCACCATAGGTGATGCGGGCAAACGGTAGCGATACCTCGCGCCCCAGCACTTTGAAAAACAGAGCCTGCATCATCTGCTCGATAAGCTCGATGATCTGACCCTCGTCGACAAAACTCAGCTCCATATCGATCTGGCTGAACTCCGGCTGCCGGTCGGCCCGCAGATCCTCATCCCGAAAACATTTAACGATCTGATAATAGCGATCCACCCCGCCGATCATCAGCAGCTGTTTGAAGAGCTGAGGGGATTGCGGCAGGGCGTAAAAACGGCCGGCGTTAACCCGGCTCGGTACCAGGTAGTCGCGGGCGCCTTCGGGAGTGGAACGGGTGAGCATGGGAGTTTCCACCTCGATAAAACCGTGCTCGTCGAGAAAGCTCCGTACCGCTCGCACCGCCTGGTGGCGGGTGAGAAGATTGGCGCTCATGGCCGGCTTGCGCAGATCCAGATAGCGATAGCTGAGACGGAGATGATCCGAGACCTCGGTCTCCTCATCCAGGGGAAACGGCGGCGTCTGGCTGATGTTGAAGATACGCAGCTCATCCACCAGGACCTCGATTTCCCCGGTAGCCAGTTTGGGATTGGCCATATCACCCGGCCGTGCCTCCACCACCCCGCGTACACCGATCACCCACTCGCTGCGCAGTCGATGCGCTTTTTCGTGAATAGCGGGGTTGATTTCCGGGTTGAACACCACCTGGGTGATGCCGTTGCGATCACGCAGGTCGATAAAGATGACCCCGCCATGATCGCGGCGGCGCAATACCCACCCCATCAGGGTGACGGTGGCGCCGATATCTTCGGAGCCGAGTTCATTGCAATGGTGGCTGCGGCGCAAATCCGCAAGTGAATCACTCATGATATTCTCGTATAAATCGTCCCCTATCCTCCACCCGGCTCAGCGCTCCAGAAGCTGCCGCAGGCGAAGGAGGATACCGTTATCTTGTAGCTCCACATCTTCCTGTTGTTTGGTTGCCATATCCCGCAACACCACTTTCCCCTCGGCCAGCTCATTTTCACCACAGATAATAACCAATGGCGCGCCGGCCCGGTCGGCCTGCTTCATCTGGCTCTTCAGCGAGCCGCTGCCCATATTTACCCGTAGACCGGCCGTGCGCAGGGTGTGCATCAGGGTAAAACAGCGTGCCGCGGCGTCATCGCCCAGCGCCGCGATAAACAGATCCAAATCCCGCACCGGCGCCGCTTCCCGCCGATGCTTCCGCAGCAAGAGCACGGTACGCTCAAGCCCCAACGCAAAGCCGATCCCCGGCACCGGCCCGCCGCCCAGCATCTCGATCAGCCCGTCATAGCGGCCACCGGCACACACCGCCGCCTGGGAACCAAGCTCATCGGTGACAAACTCGAAGGTGGTACGCACATAATAATCAAGACCGCGCACCATGGCCGTATTGATATGGTAATCCAGGCCAAGTCCATCGGCGCAGGTCCGTACCTGGGTAAAATGCACCCGGCACGGCTCGCACAGGTAGTCGAGCAAAGCCGGCGCCCCATCAAGCTGGGCTCGGCATTTCTCTTTCTTGCAGTCCAGCACCCGCAACGGGTTGGTAACGCTGCGTCGCCGGCAATCTTCGCAGAGAAAATCAAGGCGTTGTTGTAAAAAACTCACCAGCACCCCCCGATAGGGCGGGCGGCAGACGGGGCAGCCAAGAGAGTTCAGCTCGAGGCGGATGGGAATCGCCAACAGGGCAAAGATCATAGCGCCCATGGCCAGTAGTTCGGCATCCACCCGCGCGTTGTCGCTGCCCAGAAACTCCACGTCAGCCTGATGAAACTGGCGCAGCCGCCCCTTTTGCGGACGTTCATGGCGAAACATCGGGCCGATGGTGAAAAACCGCTGCACCGGGTTGCTCAGATGCAACCGGTGCTCGATATAAGCCCGCAACAGCGAAGCGGTGGCCTCGGGCCTTATGGTCACCTTCTTGTCGACAAAGGTGTACATCTCCTTTTCGACAATGTCGGTCTGCTCGCCGATAGAACGGATAAACAGTTCAGAAGCCTCGAGGATCGGCAGCCTGATCTCAACGCATTGAAAGCGCCCGACCACCTCGCGCACACACTCCTCCACCTCCCGCCACAGGGCGATGTCGGCCGGCACGATATCTTTGAACCCCTGCAGGGCGGTTATATTGTTTCCCATCTGCGGTGATCGCGTTCAGTGGACTGTTTGTGGTAAAAAACGTTTCTATTACCTGAGCGACAAGGCAATTGTCAAGCAGATGGTTTGCGCCTGAACAGGGGGCACACGTTTGCTGATCTATTTGTATACAATATATGGGAACCTTGAAACATGAGAATTTTCGCTCACAATCAAGGCGTACGAGAAATTTTACCGCAGGTCGGTCTGCCTGCCATGATGACATTTCTTGAACAACGCAGGGGTTGGGCAAAAAGGCCCTTTTGCAAAGTTCACGTAAGGCTTGATGCCTTTGTAGAAAGCGCGCCCATGGCAGCGCTGGTCGCCACCTTTGAGGAAACGAACTCGATTTTGCATCAACTTCGTTGGAAGTCTAATTTCCGGTCTGAGACGGCCCGGAAAAAGGAGATCTACGAGCAGTGGTGGTCGTTTTGACCTCGCAGGCCTCGGCGAGGTCAAAACGATCCCACGACAACATAGAGGGAAGTTTTTAAGACACCATCAAGGCTTTACTGACATAAGCGGCAGAACCACTTTGCCGTTGCTTCGCAACAAGCTATGCCGATGCCGCCGGCAGATACCGCATGGTGCAGGTACCGGTGGTTTTCTCCACGATATTCATTCTGCCGCCAGATTTGGTTTTCACCATTTCAAGATGTTGGTCAGGAATATAGTGGTTTATCATCACCTGCATAAACTCGGGAAACGGGCATAAGGTCTGCCCTTCTTTAAGTTGAGCCTTGCCCACCCCCACCGGGCAGAGCCGGCACTGGGTACTGTCGGCCTTAATAATGAGACCGGCATCGCCGTCATGAGTTATCTGGATGTTGCGGTTCATGTCAAACAGGAGTTTAAGAGTTAATCCAGCAAATTTGCCCCCAAAGCCTTGCCCAGCATGGGTTTATGCATGCAAAGGGCGTAAGACCCCACTGCTGTCGACTTGATATCCGAAGGCGTGTAGGACTTCGGCTTGGGTCTTACTAGGCGTTTCCAGACGACGTTCAGGCTTTCTCGCTCCCTTCTTCACCGATAACACTGAATGCAGCCGCTGCATGTCAGTCATAACATCATGTGCCGTACGTTGTACTCCGTTACGTGCGAGTCGATTCTCAAGGATGCGCACATAGGTCAGGGCAACGATGCAGGTAAACAGATGCAGTCGGATCTTGCTGTCGGTCCAGTGCCGAAACGGACGAGCACCCACCAAATCATCATCATTGCTTAAGCGGAAGGTTTCCTCCACCTGCCATCGATCCAGACTGGCTTGCACGATTTCCGCCGTCGTCCAGTCCGTATTGTCGGTGATAATGATGTTCTTCCCACACATCGCTCGTCTCTGTTTCAATTTGTCGGGGTCCTTTCTGAAACTCATGGAAAGGCTCGTGCCCGAGGTCTCGAAACGCAACTCAAAATAATCAGATGAGATGTGCAGTCTTTTACAAAGCCTGAGATACCGCCCTTCTATTTTCTCGGCGTTACGCCAATGAGGCGCCCCCTCTCGCACCTTGGCCCGCATCTCAAGGAGTTGCCGGCGGATCGTCTCGAGTTTGTTCTCAAAGGTATATGCCTTCTTGCGGGCTGTTCGGGGATTATACGTTACGACAACCGTACGCTCCTTTCCCCAATACTCCCCTCTGGCACGAAAGGCTTTGAGGCAGTCCTCCCTTCGGTCATCCTCAATCAACCGCTCATTCTTGGCCAGATCGACAATCTCGAAACGATCCAGCGGCGTGGCTGCGAGGTCCTGAGCAAAATAGGTCGAATAGGTGGTGACGAAGTGAACCCTGGAGTGCTCGTCAATCCAAGAAAAATTGCCCTCCGAGTTCATTCCCTTGTCGATAACAACGGTGAGGCGCTCCTTGGTGTTGTCAAGACCGCAGACAATCCCGAACATCTCGTCCATGACTGCCTCGAACAATTTGCTGTCATGGAGGTTTCCCGGATAAGCGGACCAGTGCAGCGGCAGTCGTGAATCTTTGGCCACCAGAAGCCCAAGCCCAATCTGGCGAAGATGATGTCGTCCGGCTTTATTCTTGCCCCGCCGAGAAAGCTCCGAGTCGGTATGACTTGACATGAAGGTGTAATAGTTTGTCGTGTCAAAGAGGAGGCAGTCGGAGGCAGGGCGCTCTTTTTCCCAGACACGCGCAAAAAAGCTGTGCGAGATTTTTTTTAGGTCGTCCTCACTGACGCGGTCCCACTTTTCCCAATACCGTTGACTGGTGAGTTCATCAAGTTCAACCGGCCGAAGCTGCTGGATCGCTGTCTGCCGGTACCAATCTGCCAGTTTGTTCTTGCTGACTGCCTCCACCATTCGATTCAAGACACAGTAGAGGAAATAATCCCCCACCGGTGGTCCTTTCTCCCGTTCCCCTCTCGGCACATGGGAGTTGACGATGGTGCTTAGATCAATATCCCGGTCAACCTCCAAAGCAAGCCACAACGCGCCAAACTCCTCGACTTTCAGCTCTGAAAGTTCTTGAGTGTGTCCTGCGGCAAGCGCCGCGACCTTTTCCGGGGAGCCGAGATAGACTTGGGAGATCACCTTCGGTTTGCCGCCGACACGGGCTATTTCTCGCACGTAGAGATAGGGTCTTCCTTTTTTCTTCTTTATATGGAAATGTGCCATGCCTATGCCTACACAATAGGGTCTTACATGTCAAAAGAAAAATTAAGCATGTTACTGATTTTATATCATTTGTGAGGAAAGATTGGGTGAAAAAAGGAGGGGCTTACAGCGTTGACGTACGTAACAGTATGATATCACACATCTTATTCTGAAAATTGCCGTTTATCTCTTAAACTCCTGTTAAAGATCTATGGGTAAACATCCATTACCCGGCTACGGCTCGGTAACCTCTGGGAACCGCCTAGTGCGGACCCGCTTGCTAGGTGGTGTGGGGGCTGGGGGAGAGATTCCCCCGGCTACCCGATTGGGCGATTTTATTTGTTTTCTCTGTACCAGAAGTTCTCTTTCATCTTATCGTGATACTTCACCACTTTAATTTCGCCCAGATATTTATTTCCTAATGGATAACCTTTTTCAGCCCAATCCTTTATACCGCCTTCGGCAAAATATACATTCTTGTATCCATATTTGTAGAGCATGCCAACAAAATATGATGCACGGTGTTTTGTACGGCAGAATACCCAAATTTCAGTATTTGGATCTTCAATCTTTTTGGGAACTCCATAAGCATGACCGGAATCGATATTGTTTGATGAAATGATGTGACCACTATCGAACTCTGCCTCTGTTCTGATATCAAGAATAATCGCCTTGCTTTTGCCACTTTGGACTTCTTGCCATTTTTGGTACAGATCATCTACCGTTTTAAATTTGTCCTTGGGAATTACGCTTCTAAATTCATTCAACAATGCTTCTTCACCGCTTTTTAGATCGGCAGCGAAAGATGAAAAAGGAAGAGAAAGAAAAAAGGCCAACACCGTGAAACATAGAGTAATTTTTGATTTATTCATGAAAATCTCCTTTCATTTTGTGAGTCATTATTGCTTGAAAATTTTAATTATCATCTGGGTAATCGTAAGTATTCCTTATTGTTCCACCCCCTTTGTTAAGTTTATGATTACAGGTTACGATCTATGTTGCCCAACCACTTTTTATCAGGGCAATTTGCCTTAATAGCAGTGAACATTCATCACTCTTGTCCAAAACAGCTTTTTGGGACAGCCGAATACTCCTCTCTATAAGAGCGATTTGAGACTTGATGTTGGAAAAAGCTACAAATTATGGGCATTGGAGGGTGAATCATGCTGATTTCCGGTGTGGTTCTGTTTTGGACAGGCTATTTCCAGAACAGGCAACCTCTTCCCTAAAAAGTCGTTTAAAAGCAAAATGAGTATTGATATTATTGAACTTTTTTGCCCAAAACCGATTGTTCCAATTTATTTTGGACAGTAGTGTCTTGAGATAAAATCGTTTACTTTCTCGTCCCCTTTCCGCCGAGCCGCTCATGTAAAAATTTTATGTGCCGTCTCCTGGCCGATTCTCCCGCGGGGCAAACCCTGGCCATATAAGTTAGTGAGTAGTTTGCCCCGTTTCATTTTCCCGTCAGCTATTGTCATTTCATGCGCCAAGCAGTGTGAAATGCACTCCTCTACAGAGGGTTTGGGGCAGCGGTTGGAAGAGGCTCTTGCTCCTCAGGGACGGGTTTGCTGATCGACATCTTTTTCACCACGTAGCGAAAAATCGATATGAGCGACCAAGCGAAGCCAATCATAAGCGGGATAATGATGAAAACAGTTACCGGAAGAAACCACAGGACAACAATCAGATCTTCAGCTCCTGACATACCACACCTCCATTTCTTTAAGGTTTAGCCACCTTTACCGTATATAATCAATGGATCAGCATCGATTACAAATGGTGTTACTGATACTCTCATGTGCTAATAATATGCCAAAAATTATCTGCCGTTAGAAATACTCGCTTATCGCAACTAACATATTGATATTAGTTACTTAATATGTTAACCAAACAATTACCATGGCGGCTGAAAATTGCGGAACAAGAAAAATCGCCAACTTAATTGACACAACCGTTGTTCTATTGTAAATTGGTTTGTCATGTAGTGAGAGACCCTTTTCCTCTTCAAGTTCGCTAAAACAGCTAAGCCCATTTTCTGACATGGTTGACGAATTCTCGCTTACCGGAGATGAATTCTCGCATATCTGTGAGGCGGTCACTTCGTTTCAAACCATTCGTGATATGGACAAGATGCTTGTTGCCATCAGCGATAAACTGCGTGCGCTTATTGCCGTCGAAGGTGTTTCCATTGCCTTGCACGATCCAGCGAATAAGGAGTTCTACTTCATCTACACGATAGAAGAAGGCGGGGGAGAGCATGCCCCGCGGGAACCTCTGAGATTTCCAGACAGCCACGGCGTCGCCGGCTGGGTCATGAGTTCCATGCAGCCAGTCACGATCAACGATGTTTCGGAAGACAACCGGTATTTTGGCGGACTCCCAGGGAAGCACGATTTCATTACCAAATCGATGATTTGCCTCCCACTAAAGACGCGCAGAGGGTTTATCGGCGTTTTGTATGCTCTCAACAAACTTGACGGCAACTTTACGCCACGCGAACAGAAGATCTTTGAAATCGTCAGCGGTACTATTGCCGTGTCCATCGAAAATGGGTTGCTCTACGACGAGCTCACCAATAACGTCCGGCGACTCAAGGAAGAGCGGCGGTTGCTGCTGTCTCAAGTCCGTTCCAAAAGCAGCTTCACGTCGATTATCGGTTCTTCGCCGCCCATGCGTCAGATGTTTGATTTAATTGAAAAAGTAATCGACACTTCAACCACGATTCTGATCCAGGGTGAAACAGGTACCGGCAAGGAACTCATTGCCAAAGTCATTCACTATAACGGGCCCTTAAAGAATAAACCCTTTGTCGCCGAAAATTGCGGAGCCCTGCCGGAAACCTTGCTGGAAAGTGAACTGTTTGGCTATGTCAGAGGCGCCTTTACCGGTGCCCATGGAACAAAGAAAGGACTGTTCGAGATAGCCGACGGCGGTACCATATTTCTTGATGAAATTAGTGAAATGCCGCCTGCCATGCAGGTGAAGTTGCTCAGAGTATTACAGGAAGGGCAGTTTCGCCCGCTTGGTGCGACCCGCACTGTTGACGTGAATGTTCGAATAATTGCATCGACAAACCGAGACCTCAGCGAGGAAGTCACCCTTGGCAGGTTCCGCGAGGACCTCTATTACCGGATCAACGTGCTGAAAATCACCCCACCGCCGCTCAGGAAACGCAAAGAAGACATTTTGCCCCTTGCCAATCACTTTCTTGAGAAATACGCCACCAAACACAATAGGCCCGTCCCCATCCTCACTCCGCTCACCCTTGATCTGCTCATGGAATTTGATTGGCCGGGAAACATCCGCCAGCTGGAAAACGAAATGGAGCGAGCCGTCACCGTCGCCGGCGGCAGCCGGACTCTTTATCCTGATTTCCTCTCGGAAAAACTCAGACAAACACGCCAGGGCGAGGCCGAACGGAACATGCCAAGGCAGAGCACGTTAAAAGGTGCGGTAGGTCGGCTGGAAGCACGCATGATTCGCGAGGCACTGGGCAGGCATGGTGGCAATCGATCGCGTGTTGCCAAGGAGTTGGGCATCTCACGCCAGGGGTTGCTTAATAAAATCGCCGCTTATGGGCTTGCCGCCAAGTAACGATTACTACACTTTTCTATACGATTGCCGTCATGACCACACACCAGCAGGTGCCGGATGACTGAAATGAGTGGTGTGATGGTGATCGTATCGCGGCGCAATACTTTGCTCGACACTGGTGGTGCAGCGTCTTTTTCGTTTTGGTGTATTGATCGAGAGTCGCCATGAACCGGCTTGTTCACGCCTTGATCGCGAGTCTGGTCATTTCATTGCTCGGCATCGGCTTCTATCTCACCCCCTCAGGCCATCGGCTCGAAGAATCTATCAGCCTCAGGGTCCTCTACAAGCTCCGTGGTCCCCGGCCACACCCGAACCGGGCGGTAATCGTCAACATTGATGGTCACCGCTACCTCGAATCTCCCATACCCGATAATGTACGCGGCCATTACGCCGATTGGCCGCGCACCGTTTACGCCGAGTTGATAGCCCGGTTGACGGCCTGCGGGGCGCGGGTGATCGCCTTTGATATCCATTTCAAACGCCCCAAAAGAACAGAAGATGACGCTGCTTTTGCCGCGGCAATCAAGAAGGCGGGCAATGTCGTTCTGGCTGAGGCTCTGGAGTGCACCACCGTGCCAGTTGAGCCTAACGCGACGGTGAACGGGGTAGACGTATGCACTCGGGTACCGCCGTTTGCCGCCTTCGGCGCCGCCGCCCTTGCCCATGCCCCCTTTCCTCTGCCCGCAAAGCCGGTGCGGTTAGGTCATACGTGGCGCTTTAAATCATCATCGGGCGATATACCAATGCTGCCCGCCCTGACATTTCAGGCCGCCGCTCTGAAGCACTACCCCGGCCTGCACCGACTCATCCGCCAAACTCTACCCGAGTATGATCTCACTCTGCCATCGAACGAGACCGCCGTCATCAGCGATCCCGGCCTCGCGGAGGCCATGCGCATCCTGCGCACCATCTTTTCCCATCACCCCGGCCTCACCCACGCTCTTTTAACCAGCCTGAATGAAACACCAGAGTCAAATCTACCGGCGGCCTCCACCACGGTGCCACATGCGTTGATTGATCTCTACACCGGGCAAGCGTACACCGGCATCGATTTTTACGGCCCGCCGGCATCGATACCGACCGTGGCGATAGACCGGATACTTGCGTTTTCGCCGACCGAGCTCAAAGCCTTCGCCCCGGTGGTACGCGATAAAGCGGTATTTGTAGGTTCGGCAACGAGAAACCGGTTCGACCAAAAAGACGGTTTTTATACCGTCTACAGCCAACCGGACGGGCTCGATATCAGCGGCGTTGAAGTCGCCGCCACGATCTACAACAACATATGGGAAACCCGCACCGTGCAGCCGGTGACGATGCGCACCGGTATTGTTCTCGTATTATTAGCAGCCTTGTACGTCTGCCTGCTGAGCTATCACCTGCCGCCGCTTGCGGCGCTTCCAGCCTTGCTTGTTTCCACCATTATCGGCCTGATTGCTGCTCATTTCATGTTCACCGACAGCGGCACCTGGCCGCCCCTGTTCCTCCTTCTGTGCCTGATTCCGGCCGGCGGTTCGCTCATTGCAACGGTGGATACCTACCAGCGCGTTCAGCGTGACAAAAAGCGAGTCAGCACCGCGCTTGGCTACTACCTGCCACAAAATGTCGTAGATGCCCTGTCCAAAGATCTCTCGTTTATCAATACCGGTGACAAGGTGGTATATGCCACCTGCCTCATCACCGATGCCCATCGCTATACTACCCTTTCCGAGCAACTCCCGCCGGAGACCATGAGTCTGCTGATGAAGCAGTATTTTTCCCACATATTCAAAGCGGTAAAGCAATGCGACGGCATTGTCTGCAACGTGATCGGCGACTCCATGCTCGCCCTGTGGCCGGCTGCCGAGCCGCGCCAGGAACTGCGCGACAAGGCGTGCCGCGCATCATTTGCGGTGCTGGCCGCGGCGGCCCGTTTTAACGCCGCTCACCCGGCAACCCCGCTGCCCACCCGTATCGGCCTGCATGCCGGCACCATGCTGATCGGCAATATCGGCGCCGAGGATCATTTTGAATATGCTCCCATCGGCGATATCGTCAATACCACCTCGCGCATCGAATCACTCAACAAGACGCTTGGCACGTCCATTCTGACTTCAGCGGAAAACCTTGCCGGGGTAAGGGCGCTGCGATCCCGTAAAATGGGCCGGTTTTTGCTCAGCGGCAAGGCTCAGCCGGTTACGGTCTATGAACTGATAGGTGACGAAGCGGTTTCACCCGAGCGTGAAACCGTCCTGGACACCTATTTTCCGGAGGCACTCAGATTGTTTGAGAAGCGGCAGTGGGCCCAGGCGATCGCGGCATTTGAACACTGCTTATCGCTGGTACCAGATGATGGGCCGGCGCGCTTTTACCTGCACCAGTGCCAGGCGCTTGCCGCCGACCAGCCGAAAAAGGATTGGGACGCGGTGATAGCGCTTGAAAAATAAATACCTGTAACCGCAAGGGTGTAATCGCTTTGCCCGGGATGGGTATGTGAGCCTGGCAGAGCCCGTTTATCACAAGATCAAGCGGGGCGGCGAAGCAAGGTGCTCGCACTCCGCGCCCCGCCCAGTTACAAAAAATGTGTGAAAAAACGTTTTAAAGCATCAGCACGTGGCAAAAAAAGCTATGCCCATCAAAATTATCAGCACCGATACCAGTTGCCACCAACACAGCACCATTGCGGGTTTGATCGTAAAATGGTCACCCGTGGAAGCACGGTTGCCTTGGTAATCTCTCTTCCCTGCAACTCTTTGCCGAGTTCCTCCGGGGACAGTGGTTCTACCTGATCACCGCTTGCATTAAGGACTTCCCATTCCCCATGGTCGCTAACTCCGAGCAAAAATGCATACTCACCTTTTTTCATTGTAATTTCTCCTTATTCTTTGGTTGTTGTTTACATCCAGATGGCGCGGCCCTGCGCCCGCCCTCCGAGGCCGACTCATATCCTAAAACGAGACCGATAACCGGGCGATAATCTGCTGCTCCGGCACGATACCCGGATGCTTCGGGTAGGTACCCTGATAGCGAAAGGACTCATCAAAGAGGTTACGCGCCTCCAGGCTGATAATGCCGTAGCGTTTCGGCAACCGGTAACTCACAGAGCAGTCCACCACCCAGAACTGATCACTGCCCGCGTACACCTGATCAGAAGGGTTTATGAAATCACCATCTTGATCGATATAGTGAGCGCTGATCCCGGTGCTGATCCCCGTCGGATGGAAATAATTGATCCGCGGACTGAGCCGATGGGTGCGCACCCGCTCAATTCCCTGCGGTCCACTATACTGGTCATGGGAGAAATTCTCGTAATAATACTCTACCCCGAGCGACCAACGATTGCCGGGCGTCCAGTAGAGGTAGGCGGAACCGACATCTTCTTGCCACTCATCCTCGACATTCCGTGGTGTTCCTTGTAGGAGGTCGGTGAACGGAACGTCGAGATCACGACGAAAGAAGCTGATCCCGCCGAAAACATCACCGCTGATCCGCTGATCCAGTCCGACCCCGTACGTCCACGCGGTGGAGGCTGGAAAATCATCGAACAACTGGTTGAAGCCGGCAACCGCGGTGGGCTCGATGGTCTGCCCATACAACAAATTTTTGAATACGGTACGAAACACCGCCCCGCGCACCACCGTCCCCTCGGTTGGTTCCCAGACAAGGCCGAACTTCGGGTTGAGGTTGTTCCGATCTTGGGCGGGCGCATCGAGCCGGTCGCCGCTCAGGCCCACCGTTGCCGACAAACTCTTATGCAGATCGATGGTTGCATAACCATAGAGAGTGGCATGCTCGGTGGAGGTATCGCGGGTAAAGCTGTCCGTAAAAAGTCCGCTGTAGGTATACGACGTGGTTTGATCTAAATTGAGATAGCCCGCCCCACCCTGAAACGACCAGCCGGCGCCCTGATGGAGGTAGCCGATTTCGGTCATCACACTATCGGTATCCGCGTCAATTCTGATATAGCTATTGCGAAATGAACTGAAAATATTTTTATTCGAATCGTCTTCGTTGCCAATAATCGCCGTGCCGATGATCGTGCTGCCCGGCCTGAGGTCGTGCCGGATGCCGATACGCGCCGTCTTCCGTTCCTCGGTTTTGCGCCGCTCACGACTGAAATCATCCGGGTCGAAGAAGAAGAGCAAATCGCCATGATCGGCGTCCTGGTAGCGCAGTTCGGCAAGCACGCTGGTCTGGGGCGAGAGCATGGTCTGCACATAGGCGTTTAAGATGTTGCTGGTCTGATCGTTGTTTTCCCGCACCCCGTCGGTTTGATAATAGAACTGCCCGAGACTGTAGGACCATCGGTTTTGTACCCCCGAAACGATTATCTCGTCGCCCAGGGTATCATTGCCGCCGACCACGCCGCTGGCCCGAAGAGCAACGCGGTTACGCAGGAACAACGGGTTATATTCGTTCAGTGAAGCGGTTTCGGGCCCAGAGTTTTCCAGGAAAAAAAGATCCGCATCGGCTGATTGAGGCTGCACCGGGGTGGTATTGAGCGGCTGCAGCAATTGCGCCTGCAGAAGTTCACTGGCCCGGGCTATTTCCCGCCGTGGCTCATTGCGGTAGGCATCCGCCAGGAAGCGATGGGCGGAAAAGTTGGCCGGACTGGTCTGCACCGACTTCCACCCCTCCACCAATGCCAGTCGCTCAAAACCGAGATCCTGATAGATGCGCGCCAATGCCGCGCCGCGCGCGGCCAGGTCATCATCGAGCATGAACCGGGAACGATAGACGGCCCGGTTGTCGTTTAAGGCGATGGACTGCTGAATATCGTGAAGTGCTTCCACCGGGCGGTTGATCGTTTGTTTGCGAATCGCATCGTAGAACCACGGGGTCGGGTCCTGGGGATCGAGTTCTTTGGCGATACTGTATTGGCGCCGGGCCCGGGCGTCGCGTTTTTCGTCAAAATAGGCCTTGCCGAGATAACTGCGCAACAGGCTATCGTCAGGATCAAGGGCCACGCTGATCTCGATATCTGCTCTTCCCGCCGCCAGATCACCCTGCCGGATGCGCGTCAGGCCCTGGCCGAGGCGGGCGAGCGGCAGGGCGGAATCGATGCTGATGGCGCGCGCAAACGATTGGGCGGCGTCTTTCAGATCGATCCGATGCAACTGGGCGAAGCCGAATATCGTCCACGCCAGAGCGTTCTCAGGCACAATGGCTACCGCCGCCTGGGCGGCGGCGACGGCGCCGTCAAGATCTCCCGATGCCAGCAGCAGTTCGGCGAGCCTGGCCAGAATAAGCCCATTGTCCGGCTCCGCGTCGCTGCCGCGCCTGACAGCTGCAAGCGCCCCGGTAAGATCAAAGCGTGCCTGCCGGGCATACGATTCGGCGAGCGCCGCCGGCACCGAGCGGGGATCGAGGGCGACGGCCTGGGCAGCCAATTGCATGGCCCGCTCTTTGTCGTTGGTGGCGGTGGCAATCACCGAAGCCAGGGCCAAGGCGTCGACGTTATTAGGCTCGCCCCGCAGGACGAGCCCGATGTTCTGCTCGGCCTGGGATACAAGGCCGACACTGAGATCCGCGGCGGCCTGCGCAATCAGCTGCCGCCGCGGAGTCTTTGCCTCACCTGAAACCGGCGTTATGATGGCGGGAAAATAGAGCGTCCAATTGACCGCCTCGCGGTTGTGCACTACGGCAGATATGACCGGTGGGGCAGCGGCGGTGGCCACGCCGCTCTGGCCGCTTTCAAGACGAAGGGAGCCCTGCTTGTTAATGGTTTGTACAACTCCTTCAAAAACGCTGATTGTGGTGGACCGCTCGTCTACCTGAACGAAAAACTCGGTTCCCTCCACCATGCTGTTGACAAACGGTGTCTCAACCTCCAGCGAACGGGGCCGATGGCTGAAAATATGCAGTATACCGTCAAGCAACCCCAGTACACCGTTCTTCTTTTCGGCAGAAGTCTGAAAGAGCAGGGTGCTATCCTGGCCAACCCGAACAACGGTATCGTTAGGAAGCACGACGGCAATACGGGAACGCTTCCCGACCCGTACCAGGTCGCCGGGACAGAAGACCGTCGCCAGGCTGACCTTGCGCCAGTCTGAAGATGATGTCGCGCGCACCGTTGCCGCGCCTTCAAGAGAAACAAGCCAGCCCGCCGGCCGCGGACAGGAATCAGAACCGTGTGCCAACGAAATTGTCAAAATGACAGCAATGCCCCATATTAAGCCGGTTAGAGGAAAATTCGTCAACATAGTGTACGATTCCCTGAGAATCCGCTCCTGCTGCAACGTTCTGGTATTTCGTTAACCAACAATTTTATCGCATCGTTACAACTTGGTGCTTTTTGCTAAGAAACAGTTTTCACCCCTCACTCCCGTAAGCTACTACGCTATTGTAATTGCTCAAGCAGTGCAATCTTTTTTTCATGTCCTGCCTTTTTTTACAACAGGCCAACAGGCAGCGCCGTCACCATCGGGAAGCACGTTCATGTCCTCCGCCTACAGAGGCGAATAGGGCCGCCATCCTGTATATATTTTTAACACCCGCGAAAAACCCATGCCGCCCCAACCAGTTCCTCTATCCAGATCACTCTCTTCTGATATTTCATTTTCAACCACTAAAGCTTGCTTCCAGACCCCGGAGAGCACCCCCCGGAACACATTTTGTGCTTCACTCTAGGGAGCCGTGAATACTTAGAATTATCGTTCAACACCAAGGCGTGAGAGAAATTATACCGCAGGCCGGGTTGATGCTCCGAGGATAAAATTTTTCGAACAACGCAGAGGCTGGACGAAAAGGCCACATTCCAAGGTTCCTTATAGCCGTTGTTTCTGACAAAAATCTTACATGGCCCGCGGGTAGAGTGTAATTGATTGATATGTATAACGCGCAGGGGGCTGAATTTCTTCACAGCTTCGTTTCCAGAAAGCTACAATGAACCCCGAAAATGAACCCACCCTGTTGTGCGGCAGAGAAGTATTTTTGGCACATGCACCGTTTTTGGTTATTTTTCATCCGCTCAGGTTCCTCCATACTGCAGCCTTTGTGGCGTCGAGCAACGGGATTTACTCATTCGCGGCGGTACCGCGCAATTTTTTCGCCGGGCGTACGGATCATCACGATCAACGTGTATGGGCGGAAACATGGGGTCGCATCTTTATCTTTGACAAACCGGACAGTTTATTTGTTTTATAACCGGACAAATCTATTTGTTGTCAAGCATTTGGGGTTTTCAATGCCGGGTGGCTGACCGGTGAAGCACGGCCCCGCTCGGTACCTTGCAGGTTCTAAAAACAGAACAGTGACCGTCATGATGACACCGCGCCGGGTGGCGGGTCATCACCGGTTGTTTCGGCGGCGGCCCGAGCCTTTTCCACGGCAAGGTATTCATGGGCGATTCGTTTGATCAGACTCTGCATGCGAAACAGCTTCTCGGAGATAGATATCTCCAGGCGGGCGCTTTTCAGGGCCGCCTCATTTACATAGCAGAGGCGATCGGCCTTACGATGGACAAAATCTCTTTGTACCTGTTTGAGCTCTACGGAGCGCTGGGTAATGGCCTCAATGGATGTCTGATCACCGGTGCGCAGCACCTCAATGAGAGTGACCAGAGAGATATGGACGCACTGATACATGGCAAAAAGCAGGCTCTGGGTCTCCCTGCTGCGCCTGTAATCTAGGGCCAGGGCCTGGGCGCCGAGTTCGACCAGGTCGGTTTCGATGACATCTGCCAGGGTCTCCAGAGAGACGGCGGTGACCATCAGAATCCGATGCTCCTCACTCAACCCCTCGTTCAAAGGCTGCTGCCTGACTTTATTGAGATACGCCATGCAGGCCGACTCCAGGGTGTCGATCTTATCATCTTCTTTAGCCAGAGTGCGCAATTCCTGCATGGATCCACGATTAAATGCTTCTCCCAGCGTGGTAAACATGGACAGGGTGATTTCCGCCGTCCTGGTGAGTTCACGACGCACCGCGACCAGGGCCATGTCGGGGACGGCAATAAGCGCTGGATCGAGAAACTGCGGCTCAATCGGGCCCGGCGGTGTGGGGCGATCCGGAATCAGTTTGGTGGCACCCCAGGCAAAAAGCCCGGCAAAGGGAAGAAACAGACAGGTGTTGACCACGTTGAAAAAGGTATTGGCGTTGGCGATCTGCCTCGGCACCTCGGCGGCCAGCTTGGCGGTTCCGCTCAATTCCGGCACCGTGGGGGAGAGCCACACGGCAATATCGGTGAGCCGGCCGATGAAAAAAAACCAGACAAGCACCCCAAGCACGTTGAAGATGACATGCACAACAGCGGCCCGCACCGCTTCCGGCGGTTTGCCGATGGCCGCCAGCATCGCCGTGATACAGGTACCGATATTGGCGCCCAGAGCCACCGCCACGCCGGCCTCGAGGGTGAGAAACCCCTCGCTGGCAAGGGCGATGGCAATGCCCACCGTGGCCGCCGAAGACTGAACGACGCCGGTAAACAGGGCCCCGACCAGTAACCCGGCAAGGGGATTGCGCAGGGTTCGAAGCATCTCTATAAAAGGCTCATATGAGCGCAGGGGGGCCATGGCCGAACTCATGATCCCCATCCCGAAAAAGACCAGCCCCAGCCCCATAATCATCATTCCTATCTGGGTGCGTCGCTCGGTGGTCTTGACGAACATCAGGAAAAACCCGACGGCAACCGGCAGCAGAGCGTACTGCGATACGTTGAAGGCAAGGATCTGGGCGGTAACCGTCGAACCGATGTTGGCGCCCATGATCACCCCCACCGACTGGGTAAGGGTCATGGTTCCGGCGGTGACGAAACCAACCACCAAAACGGTGGTGATGGACGAAGAGTTGAGCGCCCCGGTGACAAAGGCGCCGGTAAGCGCGCCCATGATACGGTTGGTGGTCAGCTGGCCGAGCATACGCTTGAGGGCGCCGCCGGCGGCACGCTTGAGCCCGTCTGCCAGTTGTTCGAGGCCGGCGAGAAACAGGGCAAGGCCGCCCACCAACCCCATCAGCAGGGTAAACCAGGAAATTGGTGCGGCCGCCCCGGCCGCATAGACGTCAGTGGCCAGGCAAATCCAGAGCAGCGGCGCCCCGACCGCAGCACAAGATATCCACCTTTTCCGCGGGATGCCGCCGCCTGAAGGAGCAGCCGCCACGAATCGGTGATGATGACTGAAAGACAAAACTCGCATTGGTGATCTGCCGCTAACCGGTTTCATTGAAAAACACTATAGCGCAATCGAAGTCCACAGTTGAGCGATATTATGAGATGCAACTCCTGTTTTTTCATTTTCTGTCACTGCAGAAACATAGAAACATGGGGGTCGCATCTTTATCTTTGACAAAGCGACTTATATAGTTGACTTATTTCTTTTTTTACACAAGCGACAGATAAATTGCCGAAAATTTTCCAGTGTTACGATGCAAAACCCGCCACATAACATCCTGGCAACTCGCTTCGCGCCCGGTATGGCCGCTAATCCAGAAGCAATTGCCCACATTCCGGTGCCGTGTATGTTACCCCTACAACGAAACTTATATTGACGTCATAGCCACAATATGTAACACTGCGCAACATAACCCAAACCATGGAGGTGGGCCTATGTTGCCGTCAATTCGATCCGTTGAGCACACGTACGAAATACCGAAATTCTCGATCACCACAAAAGACATTGATGGTTTTTATTCCGAACTTGAAGGGTATCATGAGGTTTTTGCCGACTGTTTCCACCGGAGTGAGTCGCGGGGCCATTTTTTTAAGTACATGGCCGGCCAATTCAGTGAGCTTGAAAGGAAGTCGATTGAACCGATTGCCGTTAATATCAAAGGCGGAAATGTTAGAGCAATGCAGCGGTTTATCAGTGACGCGGAATGGGATGAGGATAAAATAAGCCGCAAGTATCGTCATATGGTTAATGATGATATGGGTGATCCAAACGGCATTCTCATTTTCGATGAATCTGGTTTTGTCAAAAAAGGATCCGACTCGATCGGTGTAGCCAGACAATACTGCGGCACCATTGGAAAGGTGGATAATTGTCAGGTCGGTGTATTCGCGGCGTATGCCTCCCCCCAGGGGTACGCCCTGATTGACAAGCGGCTTTTCATTCCAGAGAAATGGTTCACCAAAGACTATGCCGCAAAACGGGAAAAATGCGCTTTACCCGAAAATATCAAGTTCAAAACCAAACCGCAACTGGCGGTTGAGATGTTTACTGCAATTCGAGAC
This sequence comes from Desulfofustis sp. PB-SRB1, assembly GCA_016722945.1. GTDB lineage: Bacteria > Desulfobacterota > Desulfobulbia > Desulfobulbales > Desulfocapsaceae > PB-SRB1. Next base: position 620,212 of record JAEQMT010000038.1, read on the forward strand.
GAGGGGATACTTCCATTCAAATACATTGCCACCGACAGCCTGTATGGCTCAAGCCCCGAATTTATCAATGCGGTTGATCGGCTTCCCGGGGTCACCTATTTTGTATCCATGGCCAGTGACACCCGTTGTTGGCTGAAAAGACCCGTCGTCAGGGAAAAGACATACAAATACAAGGGCACGGTCAAAACCAGGAGAATTCTGGAAGATACATCAAAGACCCCCATTGCGTTCATCGATCTTGCCAAAAGCATCAATGATTTCTTCTGGTACAGGCGAAAGGTCTCCGAAGGCACCAAAGGCCCTATTATGTATGAATTCACTAAGCGCCGGGTTGTATTGTCAAAAGATGGATTGCCGGAAAAGGAAGTGTGGTTGGTCATCAAGCGAACGCTCGGCCCCAAGCCGGAATATTCGTTTTTTATCAGCAACGCCCCGGTCAGCACTCGCCTTGCAAAGTTTGTCTGGCTGAGCGGAGTGCGGTGGGCTATTGAGCAATGCTTTGAAGAAACGAAAACAGAGCTGGGGATGGACCACTATGAAGTTCGTAAATATTCCGGCTGGAATCATCATATTCTGACATGTATGCTGGGGCATTTTTTCCTCTGGCACCTCAAGATACGGTTGGGGGAAAAAAACGCCGTCTATTACTCTGTCGCAGCTTAGGATGTTGATTGAAACGGTTCTGCCAATCGCCCACTATGACGCCATGACAATGTTGGCGCTGATTGAGAGCGTGCAGGTTAAGAATCACAGAGCGTATCTTTCGCATCGAAGACGACGCCTGCGATCATTAAATGATTTTAAATAACTTTCGTTGTAGGGTTACTGCTGTTGATTACATGGTGCCGTTGCGTTCGTGCACCTTTTTTCTGCACCTATTTTTTCGCCGGTCTGGAGACCGGCACTCCCGGCCGTGTGGATCATCACGATCAACCTGCATATGCGGCGGATTATGATGACCCCGGAACCGAAAAAAGCAATGAGTGTGCTGGAAACTCGTCAGGCAGTAGATGGCGGCAACCGGTCTGACACTCAGGCAATTGCCATCTGAGTTGCCACTTCCTTTTTTTTGTCTTCCCCACAGAGGATGCCCAGAAGCTCCAGGCCAAATTCAATGGCAGTACCGGCGCCTCTGCTGGTTACGCACTTGCCGTCGATCACCACCCTCTCTCGGCCATGCTCCTGAGAAGAAAGCTCCTCAAGAAACATCGGGTGGCAGGTCGCCTTTTTCCCTTCCAGCAGGCCATGGCTCTGCAAAACAACCGCCGGGGCTGCACATATTGCCGCAAAAAACTTGTCCTGTTGATGCTGTCTTTTCAGCAGTTTTTCCAATGGCTTTGATTTTTTCAGGTTTTCCGCACCCGGGATGCCGCCGGGCAGAACGATAAGATCGTACTCCTGATCCTCACATTGCTCGATAAGTGTATCCGCCTGAACAACCACCTGATGCGATGAAGTGACCGCCAGTTGGCCACCGATGGCGGCGATATCAACTGAAACCGAGGCCCGGCGGAACACATCGACAACGGCAAGGGCCTCAATCATTTCAAATCCTTCCGCCAGTGGAACGAGAATCTTTTTTTTCATGAATTCCTCTCTGATTTGCTTTTCGTAATGGTCGGTAAACGATGCTACAACTGGTGGGATAGATCAAGTCTCTTGTAAGCTGCCAAGCCCGAAGCTTCTAGGAAAAAGGATGGGATCAAATAAAATGACGGTATGTTTACTTGTCATTTATGATGGCTTCGTAAAAACCCCAATTACGGTCATTGTGGAGTTGAATCGAAATCCATAATCATTTGAAATTACTGGATTCCCGCTTTCGCGGGAATGACGTCAGCAAGCAAATTCAAGGTTTTTACGAGCCCATCATTTATATGAACATGGCAACTCACCATTAAGTCGGCTATTGTAGCAGCTTATGTATAACTTGCTGTAATGCTGATCTATTGGTTTACCGTGGTTGAAGGTAGGACTGACAATTTTTAGGGCCCTCACCTTTCCATCTCTCTTTCACCATGTCTTTTTCATTCACCCGACAAATCTTAGGCGAGGCCTGGCGCGATGTGCGGACATGCTGGCCTTCGCTACTTATCTATAATCTGTTTTTTCAACTCTTCTCGGTGATCATCCTGCTTCCCGTCACCACCTGGATGGGGCAGTGGGTTGTGCGGCGCAGCGGCGCCACGGCGATCAGCAACACGGCAATCATCTCTTTTATCTTTTCACCGGTGGGTATTGTGTGGGCGGCATTCACCGCCGTCACCACTCTGGTACTCATCTGGGCGGCGGTGGCCGGCATGCTGCACATCTGCTGGGCAGTTCAGCAAAACCAGCGGCTAAGCGCAACCGAGGCACTGATTTACACCGTTTTTTCGATTCCTTCGCTGGCACGGCTCGGCGGTCTGCACGTCCGCGCTCACCTGCTTCGGCTGGCGCCCGCAATAGCACTGATGGTGGTGATCTATGCCGTTTTTCTGGCCGGCTATGACATCTACTACCTCTTTACCCAGCGACCGCCGGCACTGTGGGTGGCCGGCGCCCTCTTTGCCCTGGTCGGTATCGGCATAATCATCGTCAACGGCCGCCTGTTTCTGAAATGGTTTCTCTCCCTGCCCGCCATGCTCCACGACAGCCTCGCACCGCGTGATGCACTGAGCAGAAGCGTTACGCTTATCGGGGCGCGGGGGCGCTCGCTGGTGCTGCCGGTTATTATTGCAACGGCGCTGCTGATTGGTTCGCCGCTCATGGTGAGCATCCCGTTCAATGCGGCGGGTACGCTGATTTTCACCAATCTCCCTGAAAAGATGGCGCTGGTGCTGCCGGCGCTGGTTATGTTTGCGGGACTCTATATCACTGCCGCCGCTGCCGTGGGTTTTTTCGTGGTCGCCTTTGAGTCGGCCGTTCTCGCCCGCCTCTACCGCCACCTCCGCCAACCCGGCCCTGATGAAACCACTACCAGGCATGCCGCCGTGGCCACCGAAACCACCGCGCAACGGTTTTCACGGGGGGCTCCCGCCCTGCTGGCGGCAGGACTCTGCATCGCGGTCGGGTACGCCGCCTCTGTGGTAAACACGATCGATGTGGACACCGATATTTTGATAACCGCCCATCGCGGCAGCTCTTTACGTGCCCCGGAAAACTCGATTGCAGCCATCGAACTGGCCATCGAAGAGGGGGCCGATATCTGTGAACTGGACTTCATCCAGCTTGGCGACGGTACCATCGTCATGATGCATGACACCGATTTTCGCAGAATCGCCGGGCGTCCGGAACGCGCCTGGGAGGTGAGCTACGATCAGGTGAAGGGATGGGACGTGGGGAGCTGGTTTTCGCCCGAATATAGTTTCATGCGGTTGCAGACTCTAGATGATGTACTCGAAGTGGCTCGGGGGCGGATTCTGCTCAATATAGAGCTTAAGTTTCACGGCCATGAAAGAAGATTTATTGAACGAGTTGCCGAAACCTTGCGGAATGCCGATTTCCGTGAGCACTGCATCGTCACCTCACTTGATATCGATGCCCTCAAGCAATTCAGCAGGTTGGCGCCGGATTTTCGCATTGGCGCCATCCTGGCACAAAGCATCGGCTCTCCCATGCGCCTGGTAGCCGATGTACTGGCCATCAATACCCGGATGGCAACAACTGATTATGTTTCCGCCGCCCACCGGGTGGAAAAGAGGGTGCATGTCTGGACCCTTAACGACCCTGAATCGATGTCGCGATTCATCGACCGCGGGGTCGACAGTATCATGACCGACGACCCACTGATACTGGCCGAGGTTCTGCGCGAGCGCCGGCACCTGAGCCCCGCCGCCACTCTACTGCTGCGTGCCCGCGCCTATTTTCTTGATTGATGGCGTCGTAAAAACCCATATACCAGTCATAACGGAGTTGACCCGACATTTATAATTAATTGTAATCACTGGATTCCCGCTGTAGCCTGCCCTTGAGTGTTGTTATCGAGGGCGGGAATGACGGCAGCAAGCAATTTTGAGGTTTTTACGAGTCCATCTTGATTAAAGGCGTCGGCAGCGGGCGGGGTCGGCGCCAGTAGCTCCGCTGTAGTTGTTCCGGCCCAGGGCGTCACTGCCTAAAGCATCTTGACAAAGGTGCAGAGGAGAGGCAAACTTACAGTTTGGCAAAAAAATCAACATATTCCACCAATAGAGCAATACCTCATGAAGCTGCCGCCCCTTAAAATTGGCAATCTCATTGCACCCATCCCGCTTATTCAGGGCGGCATGTCCGTACGTGTTTCCACCTCAGCCCTGGCCGCGCCGGTCGCCTCTTGTGGCGGCATCGGGGTAATCGGCGGCTCCGGCATCGATGTGCGGGAGTTGCGCGACGATATCCGCCGGGCCAAAGAAAAAAGCAGCGGCGTCATTGCGGTAAATATCATGTACGCCATGAAAAATTTCTACGAACTGGTCGTCGGCTCCATCGAGGCCGGGGTAGATTTTGTTATCACCGGGGCCGGTTTTTCCCGCGATATATTTAAAATCGGCAAGTCGTACAACATCCCCATCGCCATGATCGTCTCTTCGCCGACCCTTGCAAAACTGGCGGAACGGCTCGGAGCCGCGGCCATCATCGTGGAAGGTAAGGAAGCAGGCGGTCACCTGGGCACCGACCAATCCTTGCGTTCAATTTTCCCCCCCATTCGCAAAGTAATAAAAAAGATACCCCTCATTGCCGCCGGCGGCATCACCGATGGCTACGAAATGGCCGAGATGATGGATACCTACGGCGCCGACGGGGTGCAGATCGCCTCTCGGTTCGTCCTCAGTGAGGAGTGTGATGTGGATGACGCCTTCAAGCAGGCGTATCTTCGCGCCCAGAAGGATGACATCGTGCTCACCAGCTCGCCGGTGGGAATGCCGGGACGCGCCCTGAAAACACCCTTTATCGATAAACTCGCCCAGGGGTTTGATCTGAAGAGTAAGGTCTGCCGCTACCAATGTTTGAAAAAATGCGACAAACACTATTGCATCAACGAGCGGCTGCGGGCCTCGCGGGACGGCAACATTGAAGAGGGGCTGTTTTTCTCCGGGGAAAATACCTTCAAGATGAAAAAAATCCTACCGGTGGCGGAAATTTTCAGACAGTTCATCAGCCAGGCGGAATCGGTTTACAAGGAAAAACGAACCCCGGTTTCAGCCTCGTAGCACTGCCTTATTCGCATCTCAGAGGCACACCCCTATCCCGCGGCATGTCTACCCCAGTAACGTCGACGACCATATCCCGCGCCGATCATCCCATCCGGCTCGAGATGATCGACCAAGATGGTCTGCGCGTCATGCAACGGCTGGGAGAGGCGGGATTTTCCAGTTATCTGGTGGGCGGCGCCGTCCGTGATTTATACCTTGGCAAGACGCCAAAGGATTTTGATATCGGCACCAACGCCAGACCCGGACAGATACGTCGCCTCTTCAAGAACAGCCGGACCATCGGCCGCCGTTTCCGGCTGGTGCAGGTTTTTTTCAGAAACGACAAGATCATTGAGGTCTCCACCCTGCGCTCCTTAAGTGAGCATGACCTGGACGGCCCCGAGCAGGTACTTGCCCCCAACAACACCTACGGCACCCTGGCCGAAGATGCCCAGCGTCGCGACCTGAGCATCAACGGGTTGTTCTACGAGATCGATCAGCAGACCATCATCGATTATGTGGGCGGGGTCGCCGACCTTGAAAACGGGGTAATCAGGATGGTTGGTGATCCGGAAAAACGAATCCTTCGTGATCCGGTGCGGATGATGCGGGCCATCCGCCACGCCGCCCGCAACTCTTTTACCATTGAACCGGCTAGTCGCCGGGCCATCCACCGCCATGCCGACAAACTGTCGCTCTGCCCGGCCTCACGGTTGCGTGATGAACTGCTCAAAGACCTTGCCGGCGGCAGCGCCGCACCATGGTTCGAGCTGGCCGTCGAATCAGGCCTGTTTGTGGAACTGGCGCCGGTATACCGCTCGCATCTGAGCAGCCAGTCCACCGACCGGGAGCACCATTACCGGAAGATCCATCAACTGCTTCAGGCCCTGGACCGGATCGGAGCAACCCTGCCGGGGGCACCGGCCCGCACCCTGCCCGATCATCTGATTCTGGCCTGCCTGCTTGCCCCGTGGGCAAGTAATGCCTTTGCAGTGCCGGCCAAACCGGTTAAGGGCAATCAACTGCATAAGCGGGCAAAGCTGATTAGAGAGGCCATCAACGCAACCATCGGCGCATATCTCAACCTCAATCGCGCCCACCGCCAGGAAATCACCGCACTGCTCGGCAACCTGCCGATGCTGAACCTGTACCGAGGTGAGCGGGACTGGCCGAAATGGCTGAAGCGAAAAAGCTATTTCGCTGCTACCAGAGTACTCTATGCGATTATCCAGGAAGCGGAGACGGGAAGACAGGTGCAGCCGCAACAGGTAACAACCATCAGCGGCGCCGAGAACAAAACGCCACCCCGCCGCGGACGCAGCTCACGGGGAAAAAGCAGAACCCGCCCATCATTTGCCGATACCCGCCAGGGTGGCATCTTCGGTTTCAAGAAGCAATAGACCCCACTTGTACCCGGACACGTGGTCCTCGTGATGTTTACTCGTCTGCGATAGTTTTCCACACCCCACCTAAGTGATTGTCACATCGTGGTATTTACCCGCCATCCCGCAAAAAACCGCTATTTCTCCCGAGCCGTCACCGAAAATGAATTGACATTCATCCGCCTAACATATTATTAAGATTGGTAAAATAGTGTTTTTTCAGTATCGGGCTCAGCCTTGATGAGCGTTATGAGCAAGATAGGCAGAGCACGAGCTGAGTAACGGTTACCTACTTTTCCGGTTTATTGCCGGTATAAACGCGCTTTGCGCCAACGTGTTTTTCACGCAACAGGAGGTTGATATGGCAGACACGGCAAACAAAACTCTGGATCCGCGCCTTAACCGTCGCGGTTTCCTCAAAGGGTGTACCATGGCAGCGGCGGCCCTCGGGCTCTCCGAAACCGTGGTCCCCAAAATGGTGGAGGCCGCCACTTCGGGGCAGCGTCCGCCGGTCATCTGGATGCACTTTCAGGAATGTACGGGATGTTCGGAAACCCTGCTGCGGGGCGCCCATCCAGATCTCGCCAACCTTATCTTAGACATCATCTCGCTGGATTACCACGAGACGGTCATGGCCGCGGCCGGTTACCAGGCCGAAGAGGCCCTGCACGATTCCATGAAGAAAAACCGCGGCAAGTACATCATGGTGGTGGAAGGCAGCATTCCCACCAAAGAAGACGGTATCTACTGTAAGGTGGCCGGCAAAACCGCGCTCGACAGCCTCAACGAGGTTGCCGCCGGGGCCGCCGCAATCATTGCCATCGGCGCCTGCGCCACCTTTGGCGGCGTCCAGGCGGCCAGCCCCAATCCCACCGGCGCCGTCGGTGTGGATAAGCTGATCACCGACAAGCCCATCGTGAACATTGCCGGATGCCCGCCGAACCCGGTGAATTTCCTCGGCACCGTCCTGCATTTTATGACCTTCAATCGCTTTCCCGCTCTTGATCAATTGAAACGTCCCAAGTTCGGTTACGGCCGCCGCATCCATGATCATTGCGAACGCCGCGCCCACTTTGACGAGGGTCGGTTCGTCGAGCAGTTCGGCGACGAATTTCACCAGGCGGGCTACTGCCTCTATAAGGTCGGTTGCAAGGGCCCAGAGACCTTTGCCAACTGCCCCACCGCCCGTTTCAACGAAATGGGGGTATGGCCGGTATCCATTGGTCACGGCTGTATCGGCTGCACCGAACCGGCTTTCTGGGACACCATGACCCCGTTCTACGAGCGCATACCCGATGTGAATATCCCCGGTACCGGTATCATTGAAGACGCCGATCGTCTCGGCACCCAGATCCTGGGCGTAACCGCCGCCGCCGTCGGTATCCATGCCGCCGTTGGTATCGGCAAGCGACTGATCAAAGGAAAATCAGGCAGCGACGAATCGTAAATAGCATCATGGTTAACATACCGTGATCACACAAATAATTTGTGGAGGAGTTACACATGGCTGAAAGAATTACCATTGATCCGATTACCCGGATCGAAGGTCACCTGAGAATTGATGTCGAGGTGGACGGCGGCGCGGTAACTGATGCCTGGTCATCAGGCCAGATGTTCCGCGGTCTCGAGATTATCTTGCAGGGTCGCGACCCGCGCGATGCCTGGCACTTCGTGCAGCGCATCTGCGGCGTCTGCACCACGGTGCATGCGCTTGCCTCGGTGCGTGCCGTAGAGGACGCACTGAACCTGCCGATCCCGCTCAACGCTCAGCTGATCAGAAACCTGGTGCAGGGCATTCACTGTCTGCACGACCATATCGTTCACTTCTACGCCCTGTCCGCCCTTGACTGGGTGGATGTGGTCTCCGCCCTGGACGCCGATCCGGTGGCCACTCAGCAGCTGGCGGAATCACTGTCCGACTGGCCGGGCAACAGCGCCAAGCGCTTTGCCGCCGTCCAGGGGAAAGTAAAAGCCCTGGTGGAAAGCGGCCAGCTTGGTCCCTTTGCCAACGCCTATTGGGGCCACGCCGCCATGAAACTGCCGCCCGAGGCCAACCTGATGGCCGTATCCCACTACCTGGAAGCCCTCGACTATCAGCGCAAGGCGACCATGGCTCTGGGTGTTATCGGCGGCAAGAACCCGCACGTCCAGAATCTCGCGGTGGGCGGCGTTGCTACCGCCATCAATCTGGACAACGAGGCCACCCTGAACATGGAGCGGTTGTTCCGGATCAAGGATCTGATTACCGAGGTCAAAGGATTCGTCGATAACGTCTATATTGTTGATGTTGCCGCGGTCGGTGCTCTGTATGCCGAATGGCTGCCTTACGGCGCCGGTGTCACCAACTATCTGGCCGCTCCCGATATGCCCACTAATGCGGCGGCCACCGCCTTTGATCTGCCCGGCGGCACCATCATGGGCGGCGATCTGGCCAGCTCCCAGGCGTTTGCCGACTGGAAAGATGTACGCTTCCGCGACAACGTCGAGGAATCCATCGCCCGCGCCTGGTATGACGGCGACTGGCAGAAGCATCCGTGGCAGGAAGATACCGTTCCCGCCGCCGGCCAGTGGAATGCCGATGGTCGCTATAGCTGGCTGAAGGCGCCGCGTTTTGAGGGCCAGCCCATGCAGGTGGGACCGCTCTCCCAGATGCTGGTCGGCTATGCCCAGGGCCATGAGGAGATCGTCAAGCGAGTCAACGGCGCACTCAGCCTGGTGAGCACCATTGCCGGCACCAGGGTCGGCCCCGACGCGCTGTTCGGCACCATCGGCCGGCATGCCGCCCGCGCGGTTCGCTGCGGCCTGATGGCCGATCTTACCCTCAAAAACTGGCAGATGCTGGTGGACAACCTCAACACCGGCGATCTGGATATCTTCAACGCCCCGACCTTCCCGAAAGGCGAACAGCAGGGCGTCGGCATCCACGAAGCGCCGCGTGGACTACTCTCCCACTGGATCGTCATTCAGGACGGCGCCATCAAGAACTACCAGTGCGTCGTTCCCTCCACCTGGAATGCCGGGCCGCGTGACGCCCAGGATCAATTGGGCCCCTACGAGGCCTCCCTTATCGACAACCCGATTGCCGATCCGGAGCGACCGCTGGAGGTTCTGCGTACCATCCACTCATTCGATCCCTGTATTGCCTGCGCGGTTCATATGCTTGATCCGGAAGGCCGTGAAGTGATCAATGTCAAGGCGCTCTAACCAGCTTCGGCAAGGAGGCATGTATGGCTTATGAAAAGAAAAAGGCCTGGAGCATCCTGCTCAGGCTGTACCATTGGGCCTTTGCGCTGTCCATCGTGGCGCTGTGTATCACCGGCTTCTATATCCACGACCCGTGGACGAACACGGTGGCTGAAGGCAGTCAGAGCTTTGTCATGACCTGGATGCGGTTCATCCACTTCGTGGCCGGCTATGTATTCACCGGCGCCATGCTGGCGAGGATTTTTCTCTATATCTTCGGCAACAAATGGGAACGGCTTCCCGAGCAGTTGCCGGTGACCCCGCGCAACATCAAGAACTTCTTCAACACCCTGTTGCGCTACAGCTATATCAAGGACGACCATGACACCGATCGCCTGGGCCACAACGTGCTGGCCGGAATGACCTATGTCGCGATCATCGTCGCCGCGGTGTTTCAGACCATCAGCGGGTTTTATCTGCTGTTTCCGGAAATAGGTACCTGGGAGGTCTATGGGGTGATGATTTTCGGCAGCCAGCAGTATGCCAGGTACATCCACCATCTGTTGATGTGGCTGTTCATGATTTTTGCCTTTATCCACCTCTATCTTGTCATCTGGAATGACATAAAAGAACCGGAGGGACTCGTTTCCGCGATTTTCACTGGTGTTAAGTTCCAACATAAGACCTGAGTCTTACCATAACGGGGTCGAAATCCGCGTCCAGGGCATTGTCCAGGGCGTCGGGTTTCGGCCCTTCATTTTTACCCTCGCCACTCGCTTCGGAGTCGCCGGTTCCGTCACCAACACCAGCACCGGTGTGTACATCAGAGCCCGGGCTGACGAAAAGGCCCTGCATGGGTTTATCGAGGCGATTTGTGCCGAAGCGCCACCTTTAGCGAAGATTCACGAACTTACCTGGGAGGAACTGCCGGAGCCATTGGCGGCAGACTCTTTCACCATCAGCGCCAGCGGCGGCGGCGAAAGTGCCAGCGCCATCATCCCGCCCGACATTGCTCTGTGTGAGGATTGCCGCGGTGAACTGATTGATCCCGCCGATCGTCGCTACCGCTATCCGTTTATCAACTGCACCAATTGTGGTCCCCGTTTTTCCATTGTGAAAACCATACCGTACGACCGGCCAAAAACCTCTATGGAGGTTTTTCCGATGTGCGAGCAGTGCTTATCCGAATATGAAAACCCCACCGATCGCCGGTTCCATGCGCAACCCAACGCCTGTGAACGGTGCGGGCCGTCGCTGAGCTGGCACGATGGTACCGGCGAGAAAATAGTGGTGGACGATGTTATCGACAGTGGTGTAGCAGCGCTGAAGGATGGTAAGATAATCGCCCTGCGTGGTCTGGGGGGATTTCATCTCTGTGCCGACGGCTGCTCGGAGCAGGCGGTGGAAACATTGCGGCGTCGCAAGCACCGGCCGCACAAACCGCTGGCCATCATGGTTGCTGATCTGGAGGCGGCGGCCAGGCTATGCCGGCTGAGTCAGGAAGAAGCGGCCACCCTGCAGGGCCCCGAACATCCCATTGCCCTGCTCAAACCGTTGCCGGACTCGGTACTGGCCGCCAACCTCGCCCCGGCCATGAACGATATCGGGGTTATGCTGCCCTACACCCCGCTCCATCATCTCCTCTTTGCCCATCCTGACTGCCCGCCCGCCCTGGTAATGACCAGCGGTAACATGAGCGGTGAGCCGATCTGCACCAGCATCACCGACGCCATAGCCAGGCTTTCGCCCATTGCCGACAATTTTCTCCTGCATAACCGTGATATCGTCACCCGGGTGGACGATTCCGTGGTTAAGAAAATGGCCGGCGCCACCCGGCTGCTGCGCCGAGCCAGAGGCTATGTTCCCAGCCCGCTGCTGGTGCCGTATGAGCTCCCCGATATCATCGGCTGCGGGGGTGGTCTTAAATCCACCTTCAGCCTGGCGCGTGGAAAAACAATCTTTCCCAGCCAGCATATTGGCGATCTCTTTAATCAGTTCTCTTTTGATTTCTACCTGGAATCCATCGACAATCTCAAACGGCTCCTGCGGATCGAACCGGCAGTGGCGGCCTGTGACCTGCACCCGGATTATCTGAGCACCCGCCATGCCGAGAGCATCGGCCTGCCGCTCTACCGCATTCAGCATCATCATGCCCATGCGGTTGCGGTTATGGCCGAGCATGGCATCACTGAACCGGTGCTGGCGGTGGTGCTTGACGGCACCGGCTTTGGCCCGGACGCGACGATCTGGGGCGGTGAAATTCTGCGGGTCGGGCTCACCGATTACACTCGCCTTGGGGCGCTTGAGACAACGGTTTTACCGGGTGGAGAGAAGGCGGCGGAAGAACCGTGGCGGATGGCGCTGGCGTATCTCCATGTATTGCGAGGCAACCATGCGGCAGACAGCGATCTGCTGGCGGGCATCGACCGTGACAGTCGCCGCGCCATTGTCGAGATGATCGAAAAAGAGATAAACTGCCCCCGGAACACAAGCTGTGGGCGGCTTTTTGATGCGGTGGCGGCACTTCTGGGGCTGAATCTTAGGGCGAGTTTTGAGGGCCAGGCAGCCATGCAGCTGGAGGCCTGCGCCGAACCCGTGGTGGCAGGTGAGCGCCTTGCCCGGTTGCTCAGCGAAGCGGCCGAATCGGCCGGTGATTTTATTCTGGCCGATGAAGAGATATCCCGCATCCGCTCAACGCACATGGTCGAGCGGGTGGTTGAAGGACTTACCAGCGGTGTCGATAGAGCGACCATCGCCGCCGGATTTCACATTGACCTGATCAGTGCCATCAGCCATCTGGTGGCCGAGCTCGGCGCCACCCATCAGCTTAAGCAGGTGGTCTTGACCGGGGGATGTCTGCAAAATCGAATAATTATGGAAGGCTTATTCTTTACTCTGGGCGAACGCGGCTTTACTGTACATAGTGGAACATCAATTCCGGTCAACGATGGCGGCATCTCGATCGGTCAAGCAGTTATTGGAGGTTTACGACATGTGTCTGGCAGTGCCCATGCGGGTTGAAGAAATAAAAGGCGACCCGGAAGATTTCACTCAGGATCAGATTGCCCGGGTCGACATGGACGGGGTTTCCACCACCGTTCGTCTTGACGTGGTTGACCGATGGCCGGAAGTGGGTGATTACGTTATCGTCCATGCCGGTTTTGCCATCCACAGCCTGGATGAAGCAGAGGCCAAGAAGAATATCGAATTGATCAGAGAACTGGCGTCGCATATGCCGCCCGAGCTACTGATGGCCGATGGTAGTTGATGAAGTTCGTCGATGAATATCGCCACGGTGATCTTGTCAAACCGCTGGCGGAGAGGCTCCGAAACACCACCATAACCAGGCCGGTGCGGGTGATGGAGGTATGCGGCACCCACACCATGTCCATTTTCCGCAGCGGGGTGCGTACCATCATGCCCGCGGGCATGGAGATTGTCTCCGGTCCGGGCTGCCCGGTGTGTGTTACCTCGGCTTCACACATGGACGCCTTCATCGAAATGGCCGGGAAAAAAGACGTCCGGGTGGCCATTTACGGTGATCTCTTCCGGGTACCCGGCACCCACGGCTCGCTGGCCCAGGCCAGTGCAAAGGGAGCCACCGTCGATATTGTCTACTCCGCCATGGACGCACTGGAAAGGGCACGGCAGCATCCCAATGAGCTGGTTGTATTTTTGGGAGTCGGTTTTGAGACAACTACCCCGGGAATCGCCGCCACCATTATGGCGGCAGCCCGTGAAAACATTGATAATTTTTGCGTGTTCTCCACCCAGAAGGTGATCCCCGGCCCACTGGATGCCCTCATGCAAGACCCGGAGCTTTCCATCGACGGGCTGATCTGCCCCGGCCATGTATCCGCCATTATCGGCGCCAAGGCGTACCAGCCGTTTGTCGATAGCTACGGTCTGGCCTGCGTGGTCGCCGGTTTTGAGCCGGCCGACCTGCTCAAGGCACTACTCCTGTTGAGCGAACAGATCAACGAGGGGACGCCGAGGGTAGACAACATCTATCCGCGCGTGGTCTCCTGGGAGGGTAATCAGCGGGCCATAGCAATGATGGACGAGGTGTTCGAACCGGTCGATATGCAGTGGCGCGGCCTCGGGGTGATCCCGGCAAGCGGTTTGGGCATCCGGGACACCTATCGCCAGTTCGACGCCCAGAAGCGGCTGTCCATCACCCTGCCCGAGGCTCACGAACCAAAGGGTTGCCTGTGCGGTAAGGTGCTGAAAGGAATCACCACTCCGCCCCACTGCCCCCTGTTCGGTACCCGCTGCACACCGGCAACACCGGTGGGACCGTGTATGGTATCAAGTGAAGGGACATGTGCTGCCTATCACAAATATGGCCAATCTGAATCCATCTGACACCTTACTTATCCGGTTATTGAACTAAATCAAATGGCAGTTGGCCCCCAATCCGGGTCACGTTTCTCACCACATCCCATGAAAGAGCCAACCATTCTTCTTGATCACGGCAGTGGCGGCTTGGCCAGCCAGGAACTGATCAGCGAAGTGTTCGTCAAACACCTGGGAAACCCTGTCTTAAACGATATGGAAGACAGCGCCGTGCTTGCCGCCCAATCCGGCAGACTGGCCTTTACCACCGACAGCTATGTGGTCGACCCGCTCTTTTTCCCCGGTGGCGACATCGGCTGCCTGGCGGTGCACGGCACGATTAATGATCTTGCCATGCGCGGCGCCAGGCCGATCTGCCTGAGCCTGGGCTTCATTCTCGAAGAGGGTTTCGCCCTTGCCGAATTGACCCGCATCGTCAGCTCAATCAGTGCCGCCACCCGGGCCTGCGAAGTGCCCATCGTCACCGGTGACACCAAGGTGGTACCGCGGGGCAAGGCGGACAAGGTATTTATCAATACCTCCGGTATCGGCGTAATCGACGAGACCATCGAGTTATCGGCCGGAAAAGTGCGGCCGGGTGATACCATCATCGTCTCAGGCTCCATCGGTGATCACGGCATCACCATCATGACCAGACGAGCCGGCCTGAGCCTGGGCGGAGACCTGCACTCCGACACCATGCCCCTGCATCGACTCACCGCTCACGTGTTAGCCGCCGTGCCCGGCGCCGTTCATGCCATGCGCGATCCTACCCGGGGCGGGGTGGCCACCACCTTGAACGAAATTGCCGCCCGCGCCGGTGCTACCATCGTTTTGGAAGATGAATTGCTGCCGATCAGGGCCGAGGTTCGTGCCGCCTGTGAAATCCTCGGCCTTGAACCGCTCTATCTCGCCAATGAAGGAAAGTGTCTGGCGGCCGTGGCGGGCGATCAGGCCGATGCGGTGGTGGAAGCCATGCGGGCTACCACCGAGGGTAAAGAGGCCCGGATCATCGGGCGGGTGGAAGCGGGCAGTGCCCGGGTGGTGATCAACACTCCCATCGGCGGCAGCCGTATCGTTACCGCCCTGCATGGCGAACCATTGCCGCGAATCTGTTAAGAGGGCGTCCCCATGGAAAAAAAAATCGGCGTACTCGGCGTCGGCAACCTCATTGTCGGTGATGAAGGTTTCGGCCTGCATACCATCTATTACCTGCAGAATCATTACCGCTTTCCCGACCACGTCGAACTTATGGACGGGGGCACCGCCGGCCTCTACCTGAGCCCCTTCCTGGAAGAGTGCGATCCG
This sequence comes from Desulfofustis sp. PB-SRB1, assembly GCA_016722945.1. Lineage (GTDB taxonomy): Bacteria > Desulfobacterota > Desulfobulbia > Desulfobulbales > Desulfocapsaceae > PB-SRB1. The sequence continues at coordinate 635,570 of JAEQMT010000038.1, forward strand.
GTGCTGGTTGTGGATGTGGTTGATATCGACGCGGAGCCCGGCTCCATGCACTATTTCAGCAACGAGGACGTCAAGGCGGGAAGATTCAGCACCCGTATGTCACCCCATCAGCTTGGCCTTCTTGAAATCCTCGAGATCTGCAAACTGCGCGATGCGGCACCGGCTGTTATGGAATTTTATTGCGTAGTGCCGCACACCCTGGAGACGACCACTGAACTCTCCGCCGTGGTTGCCCCCCGCGTCAAAGAAATGGCCGAAATCATCCTCAAGCGGCTGAGTGATTTCGGGGTCACGCCAGAGCCGCTGAGTTGAGCCGTTATCATGCATGAGATGTCTCTGATGCAGTCGCTGTTTGACCAGCTCCGTCAGCTTGCCGCCGAACATGAAGCCACCCGGGTGATAAAAGTGACCATGGTCATCGGACCGCTCTCCGGCGTGGTGGTCGAATCGCTTCAATTCGGCTTTTCGGTGCTGGCCAAACAGAGCCCGCTGACGGCATCGGCGACCCTCGAAGTGGTGCTGCCGCCGGTGGACTATCGCTGCAGTGATTGCGGCGCCGTTGAAAAGGGGGTAAAAAGCCGCCCTGAGGTTTGTCCAAGGTGCGGCGACACCCTGCTTATTGCCGAGGGTGGCAACGAATTGATACTGCAACAGGTGGAAATGGAATAGGCGCCATCAGCTATTGGAGGTTACCATATGAAACAAAATGATAGAGATACGGGCGGCGAGTCAATTGCCGATGCCGAGAGCATCGTCGTCAACCCGAACCAGTCGCTCTTTGATGCCAACGATGAAATCGCCCAGGAAAACCGGCGCCGCTTTGCCGCCGCCGGAGTGGTGACATTGAACCTTATCTCATCGCCCGGATCCGGCAAAACCACCCTGCTTGAAAAAACCATCGAAACCATCGGCACCGACGTCAAGATCGGGGTAATCGAGGGCGATATAGAGACGGAGCGCGATGCCGAGCGTATTCGCGCCAAAGGGGTGCCGGTGATTCAGTTGACCACCGGCGGCGCCTGCCACCTGGACGGGGCCATGATTCAGCGCGGCTTCGAGGAATTGCGGGCCCAGCCGGGCGGCGATGCCATCAATCTCCTGATTATTGAAAACGTCGGCAACCTGGTATGCCCGGCCTCTTTCGATCTGGGAGAAACGCAGCGGGTAGTGCTGGTATCGGTCCCCGAAGGACCCGACAAGCCGGCCAAATACCCCAAGGCCTTTACCTCTTCCCAGGTATTTCTCATCACCAAGACCGACCTGCTGCCCTACTTCGACTTTGCCGTTCAGGACGCCACCAATGACGCCATCAAGCTCAACCCGGCCCTTACTATTATGGCATTGTCAGCGGTAAACGGGGACGGACTTTCAGCCTGGCACGAATACCTGAAAAAGATGGTGGCCGGATCCTCATAACTTCAAGCTTCCGGGGCTTGCTGGGCGCCGCGGATCGCGGCCAGCACCTCCCGACCGCCGCCGGTCAGGATCTTCTCGCCCATTGCAGTCCCCATCGAGACCGCCTCATCTTTTTTCCCGCGCACCGTCTCCACCATCATCCAGGAACCGTCCAGGTTGGTGAGCCCGGCCACCAGGGTAAGGATATCGCCGTCGAGGGTGGCATGGCCAAAGACGGGAATCGAACACCCCCCCTGCAAGCGCCCCAGAAAGGCACGCTCGGCCAGCAGACAATATTCGCTGTCGCCATCGTTGACGATATCACGAATCAATGCTCGTTTATGCTCCGGCAGTGAGGTTGCGGCCTCCACGGCAATGCAGCCCTGGCCCACCGGCGGCACGAACTGCTCCACCGCAAATTCATGGACGATACGGTGCTCAAACCCCATTCGCTTCACCCCGGCATAGGCCAGCATCAGCGCATCACAATCGCCCGCCTCGAGCTTGGCCAGCCGGGTCTGGAGATTGCCGCGCATGGGGGTCACCTCGATATGTGGATACACCCGTTTCAGGAGCGCCGCCCGCCGCACCGATGAGGTGCCGATTCGCATCGGCCGGGCGGCAAGATCAACCCGCCCCCCTGTCTCGCTGCCGACAAGTACATCGTGGCATTGTTCTCGAAGGCTGAAGGCAATCAGCTCGAAACCTTCCGGCAATTGCGACTGCATATCCTTGGCACTGTGGACGGCGATATCGGTAACACCGCCGGCCAGTTGTTCTTCCAATTCCTCGGTGAACACGCCCTTGCTGCCGATCTTGGCGATGGAACGATCCAGTATCTGATCGCCCCTGGTCTCGATGGCGTCGATGACCGTATCGACTCCCTGTTCATTGAGCAAGCCGGCAACGAATTCACTTTGCCACATGGCCAGTTTACTTTTTCTCGAACCGATCCTGATTGTTGTCATGGTAAAAGGAGATGTGCTCAGTTAGGGGAGGGTATTGTCAACATACCGCTATGGTAACAATTTCACCACACCGTATCAACAAGGGCGATAACCGAGCCCTGCCGACCGGTGGCGGCAAGACCACGGCGGCGCATCCGACGGTAGCTGAAATAGTCGGTATTGCAACAGGTACATTTCCCTGCCAGATGAACGGCACCGGCGGTAAGACCCGCCTCAATCAGTTGCATGGTGGAAATCCGCCAGAAATCAAAGTGGTTGGCACTGGTCTGAAAAGGCAGAAAGGATGCGGGCAGCTCATCGGCATAGTTGACGAACTCGGCACAGCACGGCCCCAGGGAAGGGCTGATAAACGCACGCAGTGATTCAGGCGAGCTTTTTGTGTAGTTTGTCATTGCCGCCACCGTCTTGCCGATTATCCCGGTAACACTGCCCCGCCAGCCGCAATGGATGGCGCCAATCGCCGGCGCCGCTTTATCGTAAAGCAACACCGCCTGGCAGTCAGCCTGCTGGATAAGCAGCCCGGTATCAACCGCGGTGGTGATCAGGGCGTCATAGCGGCCAACTGAGCCGTCACCGGCAACCGCGCCATCATCAACGAAGCAGATATCGTCCCCATGCACCTGCGTGGCACTCACCAGCCGGCTGATCCCCATGGACTCCTTGACCCGGCGCCGGTTCTCTTGGACATGTAGCGCACTGTCACCAACCGACATCCCCAGATTGAGGCTCTCATAGGCGCCGGTGCTGACGCCACCATGTCGATCAAAAAAACGATAGTCGCAATTCATTGAGGGGAAGCAGGCCATGAAAAAAGGCGCGGCCCCACAAGAGGCCACGCCCTGTTGTCAGTCAGCTAATCAACGCGATATTAGAAAAAGGCCTCAAAGGTTAGGTAAATCTGGTCAGCCGATTCCACCGGATCCATCCCCATCATCTGCAGCATCTGCAGATCGGAGCCGCTGCCTAAATCATATGGATACATGTTCCAGTCCCCGGAGCCGGCATAATTGTAGTTGTAGTGCTGCCAGCCAAGCCGAATGAAGGCACGGCCATATTTGGAAATAGCCTCGCCCGCCGGAATATCCCAGATAGTGTACAATTCGAAGACATTACCGCGGGTGGCAAGCTTCGCCATGTAGATATCATCGTGTCCCGGGGTGAAGGAAATCCAGTACTGCGAGCCGTAGTTCCATTCGGCGCCGAACTTGAGGTTGCTTTCATCGAGATCGTAGCGAATCCCGGCGTAGACTGCGTAGCCATTCTCGTTAGACTCGTTGGGGCCGGTCATACCGGCCGCCATGGCGGCAAAATCGTTGAATATCCCGTTGGAGTTGGGCTGCGTCTGGCTCCACCCGGCGGAGATGAAGTAGTTCAGCGAACTGATCTTATCCTGATACACCATGTCGGTATGCCAGATGTTGCCCAGTTGCTGGCGCTCACCAAAACCACTCATTTCTCCGAACGCTTCGTTGATGATCGGATCCTGGAAATTGGGATAATTAAAGACATTAAAGGCCATGAACGACTGCAGATTCAGCAGGCGAACATCCTTGCTGAGGACATCCCAGTTAAAGCCGAAGAAATCGGTATCATCAAGCCCTGTATTCTTCTGCTGCAGACCGGCCTCGAAGCCGCGCCCGAAACAAAAGCGAAATTTGCCGGTACCAAGAGCATCATTACCCCATGAATAGCCGTATCCCAAAACAAACCCGTCAAAGGGGTAATCAAAAAAGGCAACCGGCGTGGCGAACCGCTCTTCATCCCAACCAAGCCTGAACTGGCCGGGAGGACCGTCGGTGGTGGGACGCCGGCCGATGGAGAGCCAGATCGGGGCACCGCCGATGCCGTTCCAGTTGACATAGGCACGATCGACGTAGAGGGCGCTGTCGGATACCGGGGTTCTGGTTATGTTACCGTCAAACACCGGCCACATGGTACCGGAAGCATCATTAAATGCGGACTGCATGCCCCACGCCTTGTACATGGCCAGCCGGCCCTTGAATTCCACCTGTTCGGTTGCCTTGACGTTCATGCTCAACCGAAGCCGATTGGTAAACAGGGCATCGTTGCTGAGCGTCCGGTCAAATACGGTATCAGCCTTATAGTAATCGTAGCGGGCACGAAAATCGCCGAAGAAATTGAAACGGGAGGCCAGGTCCCAGGCCTCCGAACGCTCATCCATGTCGTCGATCTCATCGCTTAAATCGGAGACCTGCTCGGATGTGGCAACGTTCACCTCTTTTTGCTGCTCCATGGCCGCTTTTAAGGCATCGAGCTGCCGACTCAGTTCCTCGATCTTTCGTTCGAGATCGGCAATATCGGGGCTCGCCGCCGCCCCGCTTCCTCCGGCCGACGCCGCCGGTATCCAGAGCAGGCTTGCCAGCGCTACCGCGGATATGACTGTGCGCATCTTTCCCCCCCTTGTTGAAGTTACTCTTTTCTCTTTCCCGGAAATAGCTTAGTCTCGGTAGAAACGTAGCAGAATAGGGGGACAGGTGCAATAAAAAATAAGTTTATTAAATAATTATTTTCTATTTTACTAAATTAAGCTGCGCCATTCTCATGTACCGCACTCATTACCTGTTATGAATGCTCATATCATTCTCGTCGCCGCTCGCCTCTCTGAACCAAACCGCCCCGCCTATCTCCACCTTCGGCAGGCCATTGCGAAATCCTGTGCCGGCGCAACGGTTCATCTCGAAGAAACCGCAACAGTGGCGACCCGACTGCAAAGCCTTGCCCATGAAACGGACGAACCATGTATCGTGCAGCCGCTTCATCTGATAGCTGCCGGTGAATTTCATCAGGTTGTGACAATTGTGAAAACCGTTTCGGCCCCCGTGTATCTGGGGATGCCGCTGTTCGCCTCCCCCGAGGACTATAGCCGGGTCGCCGAAATCCTGGCGCCTGATGTGAACAATTTTAACGGTGAAGCGGTTCTGCTCATCGGCCACGGCACTGTCCACCCCGCCTGGACATGCTACCCCGCTTTTGCCCACATCCTTGCGCAAAAATCCAATAAGCCACTCTTCTGGGCCACCCTCGGGGGGTATCCCTCCCGGCACACCATTATCGAGCGTATCAATAACAGCGGCTGCCGCACCCTGCTGGTCATCCCCCTGCTGCTTGGCGCGGGCGCCCATCTGCGCCGCGATATCGACGGCAACGATGAGGGTTCGTGGCGTACCAGCCTTGCCGCGTACCACATCGACACGGTCCTCCACAACCAGGGTCTCGCTCTACTGCCCGGCATTGCCCAGTGCTTCATCGCCCATATCAAAGAGGCAAAGCAAAAACAGCCGCTGCATGACTGATTGCGTCGGAACAACTTCACGTTCCGGTTCGAGCTTTCATGGCGCATCCCCCCTCCGGGCGGACGGCACAGCCAAAAAAGGCTGCATGTGTAGCGCTGTTTTTTTGAGAAATTTGCATGACAGCCTTTCTCTTGTACCAATGCATGTAAAACAACAAATTGATATTATTATTATTTCAGCAAAACTTCAAACAACGAGTTTTTCCCTTGACAAGGTAGCCTGGAGCACGGTAAAAGAATGCGGTAACATCGTTCTTTTTTACCCGTAAAGAAGCTGAGCATTTTCATTTTTTTGTAAACAATTTAGGTAGATAATATCGGTAAAGCGGTAAACTTCAACTATTAAAGAGCACTCCCTCACCCTCTTTTATTGTTCCAAGGAGGCCCCATGGATACCATTGCAAGACTCGAGTACCTGAAAAAACTCAGGGCCGAAGCCAGGCTTGGCGGCGGTCAGGAGCGAATCGACAAGCTGCATTCGCAAGGCAAAATGACCGCCAGGGAACGAATCGACCTCCTCCTGGACAAAGACTCCTTCGAAGAGTTCGATATGTTCAAGACCCACCGGTGCAGGGATTTCGGCATGGATAAACAGCAAATCCCGGGCGACGGCGTGGTCACCGGCCATGGCACCATCGACGGCCGCATCGTCTATGTGTTCGCCCAGGATTTTACCGTACTCGGCGGCTCGCTGTCGGAGACATTTGCCGAGAAGATCTGCAAGATCATGGATCTGGCCACCAAAAACGGCGCCCCGGTAATCGGCCTAAACGACTCCGGCGGGGCCAGAATCCAGGAAGGCATCGAAAGCCTGGCCGGCTACACCGACATCTTTTTACGAAACGTGATGTCCTCCGGAGTCATTCCCCAGATTTCGGCAATTTTCGGGCCCTGTGCCGGCGGCGCGGTCTACTCGCCCGCTCTTACTGACTTTGTCGTCATGGTCAAAAACAACTCTTACATGTTTCTGACCGGGCCCAAGGTGGTCAAATCGGTGACCCACGAGGACGTCACCGTCGAAGAATTGGGCGGGGCCGACATGCATTCCTCGCGCAGCGGGGTTTCCGATTTCGCCGCCGAGACCGGCGCCGATGCCATCGCTTACATCCGCAAGCTGGTTTCCTTTCTGCCCCAGAACAACATGGAGGAACCACCGACAATTGCCTGCGCTGATCCGGCCGAGCGCCGCTCCGAAGAACTCAACACGATTATTCCCACCAACCCCAACGAAGCCTACGACATGAAGGAGGTTATCCTGCAGACGGTGGACAATCGGGACTTCTTTGAGATAAAAGAGAATTTTGCCCCCAACATCATCGTCGGTTTTGGTCGATACAACGGCAGAAGCGTTGGCATCGTGGCCAACCAGCCGGCCCATTTCTCCGGCGTTCTGGACATCGATTCATCGGTCAAAGGCGCCCGTTTCGTTCGCTTCTGTGACTGTTTCAACATCCCCATCGTCACCTTTGTCGACGTTCCCGGCTTTTTGCCCGGCACCGCCCAGGAGTACGGCGGGGTGATCAGAAACGGCGCCAAGATCCTCTACGCCTACGCCGAGGCAACCATCCCCAAGGTCACGGTAATAACTCGAAAGGCTTACGGCGGTGCTTACTGCGTGATGTCATCCAAGCATCTGCGGGGCGATATCAATTATGCCTGGCCAACCGCTGAAATTGCGGTAATGGGGGCCAAAGGCGCGGTGGAGGTGTTGTACGGCAGACAGGCCAGAAAAGAGCAGAACCCCCAGGAATTCTTGAAAGAAAGAGAAGTAGAGTACCAGGATACGGTAGCCAACCCCTATGTCGCCGCCCAGAGGGGCTACATAGATGATATCATCGAACCGGCCCGCACCCGTATCAGAATTATCAAGGCCCTTACCATCATCGAAAACAAGCGGGACACCAATCCCATGAAGAAGCATGGAAACATTCCGCTATAACTACTGATAGAAGGGGAAAATCATGAGTGTAAAAATCTTTATCAAGCGCTACGTTCCCGAAGGCAAGGAACCTGAACTCACCGTCCTGCTCAAGCGGCTGCGAAGCGTCACCCTGATGCAGCCGGGCTATGTCTCGGGCCAGACCATGAAGCGACTCGATCAACCCGGGAGCTGCATGGTCATCAGCACCTGGCGCTCCATAGATGACTGGAACGACTGGATAAAAAACCAAAAACGTAAAGCCATCCAGGAGGAAATCGACGATTTGCTCGGGGTGGAAACAGAGTATGAGGTATACGAGTGAGAGTCCTTGCCCGCACCGATCACCAATCTGGGTGCCGCAAGCGCTCCTCAACCTGAAACCACCAGCTCATCAAGATACAATGGCAGACATGCAAAAGAAAATGGCAGCGGCTCTGGCGGCGGTTAACGGGTACCTGATGATGGAAGAACAGATGGCAGCGGATGCCTCCCGGCAGCTGCAGGAGAGTCAGGCACCGTTCCACACCCACAGCCCGTGGAGCCAGTGCGGGCGTCAGGATATGATGACCATGCGCCGGCTTATGCAACTTCGAACCTTCACCAGCCTTCGTTAACAAGGATACGCCAGCAAACAGGCACAAGGAGATAGAGATCATGAGCGACCAAGTTCAGATGACCACCATGAATTATGACAGTGACCGTCCGGTGGCGGAAAACCCGGTAAAAATTATGGACCTTTCCCTGCGTGACGGCCACCAGTCGCTGTTTGCCACCCGTGGCAGGACCGAGGACATGATACCCGTTGCCGAACTGATGGATGAAGTCGGCTTCTGGGCCGTGGAGACCTGGGGCGGCGCCACCTTTGACACGATGCATCGCTTTCTCAACGAAGACCCGTGGGAGCGGCTGCGCACCCTGAAACGATACTTCAAAAAAACACCGTTCTCGATGCTGCTGCGGGCACAGAATTTGGTCGGTTACCGAAACTATGCCGATGACCTGGCCCTGGCCTTTGTTGACCGGGCCGCCGCCAACGGCATGGACATTTTCCGCACCTTTGACGCCCTCAACGACTACCGCAACTTCGAAACGGTGGTCGGCGAAATAAAGAAATGCGGCAAGCATTTCCAGGGCTGCATCTGCTATACGATGACCGAGCCGCGACTGGGTGGAGACGTCTACAACCTCGACTACTACATCGCCAAGGCCAAAGACCTCGAAGCAATGGGGGCCGACTCCATCTGCATCAAGGACATGGCCGGCCTGCTCGCCCCCTACGATGCCTATAACCTGATCAAGGCAATGAAGGAGGCGGTCTTTATCCCGCTGCATCTGCACAGCCATTTCACTTCGGGCATGTCGCCGATGACACACCTCAAGGCCATCGAGGCCGGCGTCGACATCATCGATACAGTCATGACACCGTACGCCTACCGGACCGCGCATGCCGCCATCGAGCCGCTGGTCATGACCCTGCTCGGCACCAATCGGGACACCGGGTTCGATATCCGCAAGCTGGCCGCCATCAACGAGATCCTGGAAAAAGAGGTGATGCCCAAGTACAAGCACCTGCTGGACGACTCCAAGGTCTCGATTATCGATATCAACGTACTGCTCCACCAGACCCCGGGCGGTATGCTTTCCAATCTGGTCAATCAGCTCCGTGAAATGGACGCCCTTGACAAGATCGACGAGGTCTATAAGGAGCTGCCGAGAGTACGCAAAGACCTGGGCCAGATCCCGTTGGTCACCCCGACCTCGCAGATCGTCGGGGTGCAAACCGTTAACAATGTCCTGCACGATACCGCGGACGAGCGCTACAAGATGATTACCGGTCAGGTCAAGGACCTCTGCTACGGCCTGTACGGCAAAACCGCCACCCCGATCAACCCCGAGGTACAGCAGAAGGCGCTCAAGGGGTACCCCCGCGGCGAGGAACCCATCACCTGCCGGCCGGCCGAGGTGCTGGAACCTGAACTGGACAAGGCCAAGGCAGAGATCGGCAATCTCGCCAAAGACATGGACGATTTGATCCTCTACGCCCAGTTTCCGGTGACCGGCAAAAAGTTTCTCGAATGGAAATACGGGATAACCCCGGCCCCGGACAGCGTCAAGCCGATTACCATGGAACAGGTGAAGGCGAGAGAGGCCCTGGTGAAAAAGGCCCTGGCCGGAAAGTTGATCGAGAAAAATGAAGGTGCACCGGCCAAAAGCGAATCTGCCCGCACCTTCAACGTCTTTGTCGACAACGAGTTTTTCAGCGTCGATGTCGATCCGGTGGGCGGCCCGGTGGTGTTTGCCGGCCAACCCGTGTCGGCACCCGCCGCGGCTCCGGCGGCCCCAGCTGCCGCACCAGCGGCGCCGGCGCCACCGCCAAAAAACGAAGCCGCCGCACCCACCGCCTCACCGGCCGGCACCCTGTTGCTGGCGCCCATGCCCGGTATGATCATCAAATATGAAAAACGGGTCGGCGACACCGTTGCCAAAGGCGACACCGTTGTCGTTCTCGAAGCCATGAAGATGGAAAACGCTCTGCCCGCCCCCTGCGACGGCACCATCAAGGCCATCGATTTTGACAGCGGCGACACGATCACCAAGGGTGCGGTTCTCTGCGTGATAGGATAAGCCCCACCACCGAATACGCCGGACTGCCATGACCGCCGACACGCTTCGTCCCGAGGTTCGCGAGCGACTGGAGAAAGTGGTTCTTGACATTTTCTCCAACTCTGATTTTCACAAGGCAAGCATCAGGGATGTCGCCGAACAGGCCGGGGTAAGCTTTACCACCATATACAAACATTACGGCAGCAAGGAACAACTGGTCTTTGCCTTTGTCGATGTCTGGATGGGCAAACTTACCGACCGTATCGTCGACCATCTGCAGGGCATCGAGGACCTCAAGGAAAAACTGCGCAAGGTATTCTGGCTGCAGCTTGATTACTACGAGCGCCACGTCGGGCTGGGTAGAATCGTCTTCATGACCCTGCCGATGAACACCTGGATGGGCGACAGGACTTTCGCCCAACCCAGGATGATGGGTCTGATGATCGAAGTGCTCAGGCAGGGGCAGAAGGAGGGCATTCTTAACTCCGAGGTCAGGGCAGGCACCCTGCTCGATTTTTTCATGGGCTTCGTCCAGCGCTCCTTTTTCATGTGGATTCTACGGGGCCAAAAGGAGAGCTTATCGGCCCAGGCCAATGCCATGTTCGAAATGGTCTGGCGGGGCATGCTCAATCCCGACTACAAAAACGGCCAGAACAATCATTGATGGCCTCGCAAAAACTTCGCCCTACATCATCGTGGGATCGATTTGACTTTTTACGGGTTCATCATCATTGACGAGTTTGACTCTTACCGACAAGGAGTACCCCATGGCAACACATCCTGAATATGCACAGTGGCAGGAACTGGCAACCAAACTGATGAAGGGCAAGCCGCTCGACTCTCTTGACTGGCAGACCCCGGAAGGCATCACGGTCAAACCGCTCTACACCGCCGAGGACCTCGAGGGGCTGGAAAACACCAACACCCTGCCCGGTCTCGCGCCCTATGCGCGGGGACCGATGGCAACCATGTATGCCGGCAGACCGTGGACGATCCGGCAGTATGCCGGCTTTTCCACCGCCGCGGAATCCAATAAATTTTATCGAAACGCTCTGGCGGCGGGGCAGAAGGGGTTGTCGGTGGCCTTTGATCTGGCCACGCATCGGGGCTATGATTCAGATCACCCCAGGGTGACCGGCGATGTCGGCAAGGCAGGCGTTGCCATCGACTCGGTGGAGGACATGAAGATCCTCTTCGACGGCATCCCGTTGGATAAGATGTCGGTATCGATGACCATGAACGGCGCCGTCATTCCCATCCTGGCAAGTTATATCGTCGCCGCCGAAGAGCAGGGAGTCGCCCATGAACAGCTGACCGGCACCATCCAGAACGATATCTTGAAGGAGTATCTGACCAGAAACACCTTCATCTATCCGCCCACCCCGTCCATGCGGATCGTTGCCGATATCATCGGCTTCTGCTCGCACAACATGCCGCGCTACAACACCATCAGCATCAGTGGCTACCACATGATGGAGGCCGGTGCCAACTCGGTACTGCAGGTTGCCTTTACCATCGCCGACGGCCTCGAGTACGTGCGCACCGCGCTGAAAGCCGGTATGGACATCGACGATTTTGCCCCAAGGCTCTCCTTCTTCTTCGGCATCGGCATGAATTTCTTCATGGACATCGCCATGCTGCGGGCCGCCCGGCTCCTCTGGTACCAACTCATGCGCCAGTTCAACCCGAAGAATCCGCGCTCCTCGATGCTCCGCACCCATTGTCAGACCTCCGGCTGGAGCCTTACCGAACAGGATCCCTACAACAACATCATTCGCACCACGCTCGAGGCGCTGACGTCGGTGCTGGGCGGCACCCAGTCGCTGCACACAAACTCATTTGACGAGGCCATCGGGCTGCCCACCGATTTCTCCGCCCGCATCGCCCGCAACACCCAGATCATCATCCAGGAGGAATCCGAGGTCTGCCATGTGATCGATCCCCTGGGCGGTTCCTACTATGTCGAATCGCTGACCAGCTCGATCGTTGCCGAGGCGATGAAGATCATCGACGAAGTGGAAGAGCTGGGCGGCATGGCCAAGGCCATCGAATCGGGGATGCCGAAAATGCGCATCGAGGAATCGGCGGCGCGCAAACAGGCACGTATCGACCAGGGCCTCGACGTCATCGTCGGGGTCAACAAATACAAAATCAAGGACGAGAAAATCGATTTCGAGATCAGGGAAGTCCCCGCCTCGGTGCGCGACGACCAGGTCGCCAGGCTCACCCAGATCCGGGCAACCAGAGATAACGCACAAGTGGAAAAGACTCTGGCGGAGCTGACCAGGGTCGCCAGAGAAGGGGGCAACCTGCTGGAAGCGGCGCTGCCGGCCATTCGGGCACGGGCTACGGTGGGCGAGGTCTCTGATGCCATGGAGCAGGTGTTTGGCCGCTACGTCGCCAATACCCGCTGTATCTCAGGGGCTTATGCATCGGAGTTTGGGACCGAATCAGAGAGCCTCGTCTTGCTGCGTAAGCGGACTGAGGAGTTTCTCAAAAAACATGGGCGACGTCCTCGTATGCTGGTCACCAAGATGGGGCAGGACGGCCATGACCGCGGTATCAAGGTGATTGCCAGCGCCTATGCCGATTTAGGCTTCGATGTCGATATCGGGCCACTGTTCCAGACTCCGCGGGAAGCCGCCAAAATGGCCATCGAAAACGATGTCCACGTGGTCGGCGCCTCCAGCCTCACCGCCGGCCACAAGACCCTGGTGCCGAATCTGGTGGAAGAGCTGAAAAAGCAGGGAGGCACGGACATCAAGGTGGTTGCCGGCGGCGTCATTCCACCCAAAGATTACGATTATCTCTATAAGCGTGGAGTGCAGGCGGTATTTGGCCCGGGTACCTCGGTGATCGACTCGGCCAACCGCACCCTTGACTTGATCGATGAACCGGCCTGAAAGGCCGCACCAATCTCCCTCTACCCCACAGACGGGAGCGGCTGGCAGCCGCTCCCGCTCAACACCCAAAATGTTCCCATTAGCCGGGCAATGATTGTTCAGGATGCATAACCAACCCGACTATTATATCCAGGGAGTATTGGCCGCCAACCGGCTGATGCTGTCCAGGACCATTACCCTGATCGAAAGTGGACTGCCTGCTCATCAGGAACTGGCCGCAACCATCATCGAGCGGCTCCTTCCCCACACCGGCAAGGCGGTACGGCTGGGCATCACCGGCGTACCCGGGGCCGGCAAGTCAACATTTATCGAAAGCTTCGGAACCATGCTCACCGATCTCGGCCACCGGGTGGCGGTACTTGCCATCGACCCGTCGAGCGCCAGAAGCGGCGGTTCGGTGCTGGGCGACAAGACCAGGATGCAGGAACTCTCAATCAACGACCACGCCTTCATCCGCCCTTCCCCCTCGGGAGGCACCCTGGGCGGGGTGGCTCGCAAAACCAGGGAGACTATGCTGGCCTGCGAGGCGGCCGGGTTCGACGTGATCATCATCGAGACGGTGGGAGTTGGTCAGTCTGAGACGGCGGTTGCCTCCATGGTCGACTTTTTCCTGGTGTTGATGATCGCCGGGGCCGGTGATGAGCTGCAAGGCATAAAAAAGGGAATTCTCGAGGTTGCCGACACCATCGTCATCAATAAAGCCGATGGCGACAACCTGATGCGTGCCGAGCGCGCCCGCCGGGAATATGAAACCGCCCTGCATATCCTGACCCCGGCCAGCGCCAACTGGACGCCCCGGGTACTCACCTGCAGCGCCCTGAAAAAAATCGGTCTGAGCGAAATTTGGGAAACCGTCGCCGACCACCACAAGGCCCTGAAGACAGCGGGAGAGTTTGACGCCAAGCGCAGAAAACAGGCGCAGGACTGGATGTATTTTCTGCTGGAAGAAGGACTAAAATCGTGGTTCTTTTCCCACCCCGATATAAAAGACAACCTGCCCCGGTTGCGCAGCGCCATCCATAACCAGGAAATCTCCCCCACCGCCGCCGCCGGCCAACTGCTCAGCCATCTCAGCAGATAATGGGGTCAGGTCTTTTATTTTGGTGTTTTGTCTCATAATGTAACAGCAAGTCAACAATTCGGCAAAAAACACCAAAATAAAAGACCTGACCCCAGCCGTTATGAGAGTATATCTAGATAGTTGTGCCCTTCAGCGTCCACTGGACGACCAGACGAAGCCGAGAGTTCGCGTCGAAACTGAAGCCGTGCTGGCGATCCTCGCGGCGGTGCAAGCCTGACATTGCATATTGGTGAGTTCAGAAGCCATTGAGTACGAACTGGGCCGCATCCCAGATGACCAGCGGCGTAGTGAGATGGCGGCAATTCTTTCTCTGGCTGGAGAAAGAGCCGTGATAACTCATGCGACTGAAAAATTAGCCGGATTACTCGAGAAACATGGAATCGATCCCATGGATGCGGTTCATCTTGCGCTTTCCTCAACTGTTGGGGTAGATTACTTTGCTACATGTGATGATTATTTTTTGCGTAAAGCAAAATCGGAGAAAATACTTGAATGCAAGCCCGTTTCCGTGCTCGCTCTCGTCCTGGAGGTTATATGACAACACACATTCACCCAATTGCCGAAGTAACCCAACGTGGTACGAGCGCATTGATCAGAGAAATGGGAGTAGTTGATACAATCCGCTTTCTCAATCAGTTCCGAGCAGGCTCTGGCGACTATACACAAGACCGGCACAAGCTTTTCGATGGCTTGTCTGCAAAAGAGATTATCAACGAGATCAAAGCCCAGCGAAAAACCTCCATATAGGAATCAAGGGGTCAGCCGTTACTTCCGCACTGGATGCAGCGGATCACGCACCGGCTCACCGGCGCCGCGGCCCATTATCTGTTGGCGGATTTGCTGGTGCACCGTCTCGCTGATAGGATAATACAGGGCAATCACAATAGCTGCCGCATTGCACAGGCACGGCACCAGGGCATAGAGAACGCGCAGCATAAACTGAACATCGGCGCTTTGCGGTTGATTGGGGACATAACCGGCCAGCCCCAGCAACGACAACCCCACCCCGATACCCACCGCCGCCGCCAGTTTCTTGGCAATCGACCACAAGCCGATGTACTGTCCCTCGCGGCGCTCGCCGGTGAGCAACTCATCATAGTCGATAACATCGGCCTGAATAGCCGACGGCAGGGCGAGGGTGGCACCAAAACCGATCCCGGAAAGACCGACCAGCAGCGCATACGCCATCACATCCCCCGGGCCGAGGAAAAATACCCCAACAAAGGCCCCCGTGTTCAAAGCCATGGAACCGATCCAGGCGCGTTTTTTGCCGATACGACGGGCAAGGGCGACCCAGCCCGGCAGAAAGACGATCCCCATCACCAGATAGAGCAGCAAAAAAAGCTCCGCTGAATCCACCTGCAACACGTATTGAACATAGTAGAGGATAAGCGTTGCCGGCAGGTTGTTGCCGATGGCGCTAATCGTATAGCTTGCCAGCAACACCATAAAGGGACGGTTGCGCACCACCAGGGCCAGCCCGGATAACAGCCCAGAGGGTTGCGGAAGAATCCGTTGCGGCAACTCCTTAAGGGCCATCACACACCACACGGCAGTCCCCACCAGCAGTGGCGCATAGAGTACCGATATCCAGAAAAAGGTGGCTTTTTCACCATCATTCGTTTCCGGCAGGCCAAACAGCGCCCGCACCAGGGCGGGAGCGGCGGCGGCGGTGAGGGTGCCGCCGATCAGCAAGCCATCACGCAGGCCAAACAGGGTAGTGCGCTCATGATAGTCAAAGGTAAGCTCCGGACCAAGCGCCTCATACGGAACAGTAACAATAGTCCAGGCCAGAAACAGCGCGTAAATACAGCAGGTGAAATAGATGGTTTCGAAACTGGGCGAGCCCGGCGGCGGATTGAACAGCAGCAGCATACTGAACGCCACCAGTATAGAGCCAACCAGAATGTAGGGCCGCCGCCGGCCAAAGCGGGTGGAGGTGCGATCGGAGAGATACCCAATCACCGGATCGGTAATGGCGTCAAACAAGCGCACCGAAAATAAAATAACGCCAAGCAACCCCACATGAATACCCACCACGTCCGTATAAAATTTCGGAATGTATACGTAGACCGGTATACCAACCACCGCCAGGGCAAAAGCGGGAGAACCATAGGCAAGTTTGGCAATCGTCTTCATCTATGTACCAGGAAAGGGACAATGCGCCAGCGGCCATCTCGGCGCATCAATAAAGCTATTATTTATTCACCACCGCCACCGGTCAATGCACGATTGCAAAAAACATGCGAGGTGAGACACTCTAGCCGGCAGGGCAAAATCGTTACCGGCAACCGATTTCATAATTCCGATATTTTTCTGTGCCGGTAGGAACAGTGTCCGTATCATGCGGATATACCTTAAAATTTGCAGAATTGAAAATACAGTATTTGCGTACTATGTTACTCATAATATCAACATGATGCAGTTCTTCAGCCGTCCTTATAAATTGGGCTAGTACGCAAAAAGACGCACCGCAACCGCTTGATTTTAATCTTGTCAAGAATCCTTTGGTCATTTACAATGTCAGAAAAGCTGGACATTTACATGACATATCGGCCAGTTGTAAATCAGGGTGGGAAATAAAGTTCTCTTGAATAAAGCAGTGAATTGATATGAAAATTTTCAGAATTGCATGGGAAGCGACAGGTAATTTCCCCAAAGATACCTCTGTGTAATATTATACATTTGGTTACCTTAAGCTACATTTATTCCAAAGAAATGTAAGTGAATATATTTTCATATTTATGGGTTAATGTATTATAATTTCTATAAATAGAAAATGGGAGACTATATGGAGCAAATAGAAACAAAAATTGAGAATGGAGACTGTTTAGAAAAACTAAAAAATTATCCTGATAATTTTTTCGATCTCATAGTAACATCCCCACCTTATGCAGATAGCAGAAGCAAAACATACGGTGGAATAAAACCACATGAATATGTTGAGTGGTTTTTACCACGTGCTGAAGAGTTCCTTAGAGTACTGAAACCAGACGGAACTTTTATACTCAACATCAAGGAAAAAGCAGTTAATGGAGAACGCCACACATATGTAATTGAGTTGATTTTAGCACTGCGTAAACAAGGATGGCTGTGGACCGAAGAATTTGTTTGGCACAAAAAAAATTGTTTTCCTGGTAAATGGTCTAATCGTTTTCGAGATTCTTGGGAACGATGCCTACAATTTAATAAGTCTAAAAAATTCAATATGTACCAGGAAGAAGTCATGGTACCAATGGGAGATTGGGCAAAAACGCGCTTGAAGAAACTTAGCAAAACCGATCTTACAAGAGATGAATCCAAGGTCAATAGCGGCTTTGGAAAAAACATTTCTAATTGGGTAGGGCGAGATATGGCTTACCCTAGTAACGTCTTGCATTTCGCAACTGAGTGTTACAACAAAAAGCATAGTGCTGTTTTCCCAACATCTTTACCAGAGTGGTTTATTAAATTATTTACAAAAGAGCATGATTGGGTACTTGATCCATTCGTTGGGTCCGGCACAACTTCTAAGGTAGCTCAAAGTCTACAGAGAAATTCTGTTGGAATTGAAATTCATAAAGAATATTGCGATCTTGCTAAAGAGCGAACAGCCCATTATCAATACAGATTATGTGAGGAAGAGGCAGAGTATGAGCCCAATAAGCCAAGAAAAAATAACAGCTTACGTCGAGGACAACATACCAATTTTCCATCGAAACAGGATAGAAAAACTAAAGAAACTCAAATTGAAGGCAGTACTCAAACGTAAGAATCCGTACCTCTTCAAAGTCAAGCATATAACTACAGCAGGAGATTTCATTGAAACAATCCTTAATGCTTACTTATCCTCTCAAGAAGAAACTCTGTTTGGTGGATTTCTTGAAGGATTGGCAATATATATTTGTGGCCAAGTTTATCAAGGTAATAAATCATCAGCAGAAGGTATCGACTTAGAGTTTCAAAAAGATAATACTAAATATATTGTTTCTATTAAATCTGGCCCAAGTTGGGGAAACTCAAGCCAAATACACAAAATGAAAGACAATTTTCGTAAAGCAAAAAGAATATTAGGTACAAATATTGCGTCATCGCAAAATGTAATTGCTGTCTGCGGTTGTTGCTATGGTAAAGACAATAGCCCTGATAAGGGAGAATACCTTAAATTTTGTGGTCAAAGATTTTGGGACTTTGTTTCTGGAAACGAAAATTTATACACAGAAATAATTGAACCTCTTGGGCATCACTCAAAAGAAAAAAATGCTCAATTTACTGAAGCATACTCGAACGTAGTCAACAAGTTCTCTCTTGAATTTATGGAAATGTTTTGTGACTCAAATGGTAAAATTCATTGGGAAAAAGTAATCCAGTTTAATTCAGAAAAATAATTGTGCCAAAACCCAACGCTCTACCTGTCGCTTATGTCGTCGCGCAGGTGAGCTCACCGGTGGACATGAACGATTTCGTCCTAGTCAATGAGATTTAAGCTTCCTACTTCAGCGAATCCCACCCCGCCCGAGCCACCATCGGCATCAGCGCCCTGGCGGTGGGCGCACCGGTAGAGGTTGAGGCGATGGCGGAAATCGACTATCCAGTACACCACCGATAAGCATTGGTGAACAACCTGAACCAGGGGCTGGTTTCGATAGTTTTCATATCTTCGGGCAGCCAGTGCGCCTGCCAGGGCAGAAAGCAGCGCTCCGGGTGCGGCATCAGCGCCAGGTGACGGCCGTCCGGCGAGCAGAGCCCCGCCACCCCGCCGGGCGAACCGTTGGGATTAAAGGGATACCGCTCGGTGGGAGCGCCATCATCATCGACGTAGGCCAGCGGGATCAGGTTCTGCTCCTTGACGGCATTGAGCACGCCCGCATCAGGGGCGTGAAACCGCCCCTCGCCATGATCCACATGGATGCCGAAGGTGGTGTTCTCCATGCCGGCCAGCATGATGGCAGGGCTTTCCGTGACGGTAACGCTCACCCAGCGAGACTCGAAGCGCTGGGAACGATTGCGCACGAAACGGGGCTGCTTTTCCGTCGCCAGCCCCGGCCACGGCACCCAGCCGATGAGGGCAAAGAGCTGGCAGCCGTTGCAGACGCCTAAGCTGAAGGTATCGGGCCGTTGGTAAAATGAGGTGAACTGAGCACGCAGCATATCGTTGAGGGCGATGGTAGCCCCCCATCCTTTGGCCGACTGGGGAACGTCGGCGTAGGAAAACCCGCCCACCGCGGCAAGCCCGGTGAATGCGGCCAGATCGATGGCGCCGTCGAGCAAGTCCTGCATACAGATATCCCACACCTCGAAACCGGCCTGGTAGAAGGCGCTGCTCATCTCCCGATCTGAATTTGAGCCCTCATCGCGCAGGATCGCCACCTTTGGATGGGTGCCGGCTGGGCGACTGTCGGCGGGTTTTGCATCCGGTGCAAAAGAGATATGGTAGCTCGGCCCAGGCCGCGAGAAGATGGCCGCTTTTTCCTCGTCGGCACAGGCCTGGTTCATCTGCAGTCGTTCAAGCTGATGACTGGTCTCTTCCCACCAACCGCGCTGAGTTTCCATGGATTCAGCAAGTACCGGTTCATCGTTGACACGGATACGGATTTGTTTGTCGGTGGTACTTACGCCTAAGCGCTGCACCGCGACCTCATGTTCCCGGCATCGGGAGATCACCGCTTCTTCTTGACCCGGCGGGCAGGCCACCACATATCCCAGTTCTTCGGCAAAGAGCATCTCAACAGGTGTGCCCTCCCCGGAAATGCCAATATCCAGCCCGCAGTTGCCGCTGAAGGCCATCTCCATAAGGGTGGTGATGAGCCCGCCGTCGGAGCGGTCGTGGCCGGCGTTGATGGTTTTTTCCGCCACCAGGTGCTGGATGAGGCCAAAGGCGCGACGTACCAGGGCGGGATCATCCATATCGGGGCTTTGATCACCGATCCGGCCCTGTACCTGAGCCAGGGCGGAACCACCCAGGCGGCAGCGGCCGCCGCTACAATCAATAAAGAAAAGAACCGAACCCGGCTCTGTGATATCGGGGGTGATTTTCGCACCGATATCAGGCACCGCGCCGTAGAGGGAGACAACCAGCTGGCGCGGTGATTTCACCGTCTCCGCGCCCACCATGGTGGCCATTGAGAGGCTGTCCTTGCCGCCATCCACAGCGATTCCCAGGGGGATCATGGCATCGTGCATGGCCTGCACGGCATCGCGCAGGGCGGCACCCTCGCCGGCCAGTTTGGGGGCCCACATCCAGTTGGCCGAACACTTGATCTGGTTGATGTCCTCCACCACCACCCCGGCCAGGTTGGTGAGCGCCTCACCCACCGCCATACGTGCCCCGGCGCCCGGGTTCACCAGCATTTTGATGGACTGCTCGCCAATGGCGGTGGCGATACCGGTGGTGCCGAAATGGGTCTGCGCCATCACGCCGAAATCGGCCACCGGCAGTTGCAGCGGCCCGCAGCACTGCTGCTGGGCCACCAGCCCGGTGACGGCCCGATCCACCTTGTTGGTGAGAAAGCGCTTCGAGCCCACCGAAACCAGAGAAAATATCCGGCGCAGCAGATCGACGACTTTCGCATCGGGGGCAATGGTCAGCGGCTCATGCGAGACGGTGCGGCGCTGGTCGGCAAAGGTTTTTTGGGGAATACCGCCGAGCAAGGGTTCCAACTCCAGATCCACCGGGGTGGTGTCGGTGACGCTGTCGGTGACGATAAAGCGTTTGTCGCCGGTAACCTCGCCAAGCACCTCACAGGTAACTTTCTCGCGTCGGCACAGTGCTTGAAAACGGGCCAGATTGCCCGGCGCGATAAGCAGCCCCACTCGCTCTTGATATTCGGCTACGTAAATCTCCAGCACCGACATGGTGGGATCACCCACCCGGATAGCACGGATATCGATCCTGCCGCCGGCCGATTCCACCAGTTCCTTTAGGACATTGGCGGGGCCGCCGGCGCCCTGATCGTGAATCATCTCCAGTGGGTTGTCGTCGCCCAGCTCGCAGCAGGCGCGGATCACCCGGTTCATTTTCTGCTCCATCTCGGCATCGCCGCGCTGCACCGCGTTAAAATCAAGATCCGAAACGTTTTCCCCCTGCAACATGCTGGAAGCGGCGCCGCCGCCAAAACCGACCCGATACGCCGGGCCGCCGATCTGGACGATGAGCATCCCGGGTTCCGACTCATGTTTTTCCACCAGCCGGGCATCGATCTGGCCGATACCGCTGGTAAACATAATCGGCTTGATAAAACCCCAGCGCTCACCGGTTGACAAACGCAGATCAAAAGAGCGGACAAAGCCGAGAATCACCGGCTCGCCGAACTTGTTGCCGTAATCCGAGGCACCATTGCTCGCTTCGATAAGAATGGTAAGCGGGTCGGCCAGGTTATCGGGCTGCTCGCGTTCGAGTTCCCAGTCAAGCTGGTAGTTCGGGATATGGAGGTTGCCGACACAGTAGCCGGCCGAGCCGGCCATTACGAAGGCACCCCGCCCGGTCGCCTGCACATCGCGGATGCGCCCGCCGGTACCGGTCTCGGCACCGGCAAAGGGCGCTACGCCGGTGGGAAAGTTGTGGGTCTCGGCGGTCAACAGGGGATGATAGTGGCTGTGCTGCAGGGCGAACCGGCTTGGCTCACCCGGCTTTTCGGCGATGATGGTGGTAACCGGATAACCGTTGATGGCACTGGAATTATCCTTGAAGGCGATTACCGAGCCGGCCGGGTTGGCTTCCAGGGTGGCGGCAACCAGTTCAAAAAGAGTGGCGTCCCGGGCGACTCCATCGATTACCTGGACGCCCTTGAAAAAGCCGTGCCGGGAGTGTTCGGAATTGGCATTGTTGAGATCCATGATCTCGACAATAGTGGGATTGCGCTGATGACGGCCGACGAAATAATCGTGGTAAAATTGTCGGTCCCATTCATCCATGGACAATCCCGGCACCCTTGTCAGTACCTCCGGGCCGCCGCCCATGAGATCAATATCGTAGACCGGTTCAGGTGTCAGGCCGGTATCAAAAGAGGCAAGGGGGGCGGGGTAAGGGCACTCGGTCATCCGGTCGTGATGGGTAGTGACGAAGTGGTCGCGATCAGTGCCGGGGGGCACCCGGTAACGCCGAGAGCGTTCCAGCCGGGTGATCATGGCAAGACCAACGGCGGCGCAGATGGCCACCATATTAGCCGACCAGGCGGTGGCAAAATTGAGCCGCGGGCCAACCTCGACGACGTCATCGCCATCCAGGGTGGGACTATCCGAAATTGAGCCGGCCATAAAGCCGTCGGCCAGCAGCAGCCTCAGGCGCCCAAATTCGGTGTCGTGTAATTCCCGGTCACATTGGATATTGAAACAGTATTCAAAGGTGTCATCCACCCGTCGATAGAGATGAAAAACCGTAGGTTGCATCGGTACCCTCATGCTTTGATGGATTCGTAACAATCCCTGTTACCCTCATGCCGAAGTTGATCCTTCATCTATCGTCAATTGAAATTACTGGACTCCCGCCTTCGCGGAAATGACGATAGAAAGCGGTTTCAAGGTTCTTAGGGTGCCATCACGTATTTATTAATTAGAAACACCACATGTCTGGAACAGTGCGTGGTCTTATTCACCCCCTGCATGGTGAGGATGCACACTAGCATGAAGCGGCCGGACTGTCCGCTGGAAAATTCTTCCTACCCGCTTTATAAGAATCAACGAATGGCTACTCCACCGCCGCCGTTTTCCCTTGAACCATTGGCGCTTTTTTCCTATATCTGAGCGGTGAGGGAGTAAAAAGCTGATTCACTTTTCCCCTTATTTTTCATACAGGTACGCCATGACATCCACTTCATACGATATTGCCATCATCGGCGGCGGCATCAACGGCTGCGGCATCGCCCGAGACGCAGCCGGTCGCGGGTTATCGGTGCTACTTGTGGAACAGGACGATCTGGCCAACGGCACCTCGTCGGCATCCACCAAGCTTATCCACGGGGGCCTGCGCTATCTGGAGTATTACGAGTTCAGGCTGGTGCGCGAATCACTGCGGGAGCGTGAGGTACTGCTCCGTGCCGCCCCCCATATCATCTGGCCGCTACGCTTTATTCTGCCGCATCACAAGGGGCTGCGGCCATCCTGGCTGATCCGGCTCGGCCTCTTGTTATACGACAACATCGGCGGTCGCAAGCTGCTGCCGCCCACGACCCGTGTCGATCTGCGCACCGATGCCCGTGGTAAACCGCTGAAGGAGGAGTTCACCGTCGGGTTTGAATATTCCGACTGCTGGGTCATCGACAGCCGCCTGGTGGTTCTCAACGGCCGTGACGCGGCACGACTCGGCGCCGACATCAGGACCCGCACCCGCTGCACCGGCGCCAGACGAAACGAGAACGGCTGGCAGCTGGCCCTGGCGGACACCGCCACCGGCGCCACCAGCGAGGCGCGGGCCAAAGCCCTGGTCAACGTCACCGGGCCGTGGCTCAATCAATTTATGAACACGGTGGAGCACCGCCCTACCACGGAGCGCATCAGGATGGTCAAGGGCAGCCACATTATTGTGCCCAAACTCTATGACCATGACCGCGCCTATATATTCCAGAACGCCGACAGCCGCATTATTTTCGCCATTCCTTATGAGCGTGCATTCACCCTGATCGGCACCACCGATGTCGATTACCAGGGCGACCCATCGGAAGTGGCCATCGAGGAATCGGAGGTTGACTATCTCTGCCGCGCGGCCAGCGAATATTTCACCACCCCCATCACCGCCGACACCGTTGTCCACGCCTACTCAGGAATCCGCCCGCTCTTTGACGATGGCGCCTCGGACGCCAAGGCGGCCACCCGCGATTATATTCTCAAGACCGACACCGGTGAGAGCGGCTCGGAGCCGCCGCTGCTGTCTATTTACGGCGGCAAGATTACCACCTACCGCAAGCTGGCGGAATCGGTGCTGGCCAAACTTGCGCCGCACCTGCCGAATACGACGCGGGGGGAGTGGACCGAGCATGAGCATCTGCCGGGCGGTGATTTCGCCCCCGATGAATTTGATACCATGGTTGAAAAGCTTTGCACCCAGCACCCCTTTATCAATGATGATCACGGTTACCGGCTGATCAGAAATTACGGCACCGAGGCTACCGCCGTGCTGGCCGGGACCACCAGTGAAAATGATCTGGGCCACCGTTTTGGTGCTGATCTTTATGAGTGTGAAGTGAGGTTTCTCCTTAAAAACGAATGGGCCCGCACCGCCGAAGACATCTTATGGCGGCGCACCAATCTGGGCCTGGTTTTCAGTGAAGAACAGAAAAATGAACTGCAGGAGTGGCTTAATGCGAACAGCTAGGCGGGTTTGCTCTTCAGTGCATTTTTTTCAAGTCAGATTCTTGAGTGATTTCGTAAAAACCTCAAAATTGCTTGCTATCGTCATTCCCGCGAAAGCGGGAATCCAGTGATTTCAATTAATTATGAATGTCGGGTCAATTCCGGTATGACATGCAGGCATATGGGTTTTTACGAAAGCATCATTTTTGAGGGGTTTCATATCAACTGTCCCCGTATAAAGGAGCTGTTATGACCAGTTATGTCATGGCCATGGACCAGGGTACCACGTCGAGCCGGGCAATCGTCTTCGACGATAGGTTTTCCATCATGGGCCTGGCCCAGCAGGAAACGACCCAACACTATCCTCATTCGGGCTGGGTAGAGCACGATGCCGAGGAAATATGGGCAACATCGCTTGCCACCTGCCGGCAGGCCCTTACCAGCGCCGGCATTGAAGCAGCCCAACTGGCCGCTATCGGTATCACTAACCAGCGTGAAACCACCATCATCTGGGACCGCGCCACCGGGAATCCCATCCACCGTGCCATCGTCTGGCAGGATCGACGTACTGCCGAGTTCTGCAACACCTTACGGGAACAGGGACACGATGAGACCATCAGCGCCAAGACCGGCCTGCTCATCGACCCCTACTTTTCCGCCACCAAGATCCGCTGGCTCCTGGAACACGTGGACGGGGCGCGGTCACGGGCTGAAAAGGGCGAGCTTGCCTTCGGTACGGTCGACACCTATCTGCTGTGGAAACTCAGCGGCGGCGCGGTGCATCGTACCGATGCCACCAACGCGGCCCGTACCATGCTATTCAATATCCATGAAAACCGCTGGGACAATGAGCTGCTTGGTCTGTTCGATATCCCCGCCGCGCTGTTGCCCGAAGTACTTGACTGCTCGGCGGATTTCGGCATGAGCGAGCCTGAGCTTTTGGGTGCTGCCGTGCCCATCCGCGGCATTGCCGGCGACCAGCAGGCGGCACTGGTGGGCCAGGCATGTTTTGCTCAGGGGATGCTCAAATCAACTTACGGTACCGGCTGTTTCGCCGTGCTCAATACCGGTGCCGAACCGGTACGCTCCACCAACAAACTACTCACCACCATCGGCTACCGGCTGGCCGGCACAACCACCTACGCCCTTGAGGGCTCCATCTTCGTGGCCGGCGCCGCCGTACAGTGGATGCGCGATGCCATGGGACTCATTGATCACGCCGCGCAAAGCGGCACCCTGGCCGAGCGCGCCGACACCAATCAGGATGTCTATCTGGTGCCCGCCTTCACCGGCCTTGGCGCCCCTCACTGGGACGCCCACGCCCGCGGCGCCATCTTCGGTATCACCCGCGCCACCGGGCCCGCCGAGCTTTCCCGGGCGGCGCTGGAGTCGGTCTGCTACCAGACCAAGGATCTTATCGAGGCGATGAAAAAGGACTGGCATCACGAAGAGATTCCGGTGCTGCGGGTGGACGGCGGCATGGTGGCCTCTGATTTCACCATGCAGGCCCTGGCCGATATCCTCGACGCCCCGGTGGATCGCCCCACCATCCTGGAAACCACCGCCGTCGGCGCCGCATACCTGGCTGGGCTTTATCAGGGGGTGTTCCCCGAGCCAGCAACCTTTGCCCACTCCTGGCAGCTCGAGCGACGCTTCACCCCGCGGATGGACAACTCGCTGCGAAGGCGTAAATACCAGGGCTGGCAGGATGCAGTGCGCCGAACCCTGTCTTGAAGCAGGATATTAATTCCGATGTTCAAGTGGTTTCGGGAATACAAACGACGCAAAATTCTGCAAAAGCCTTTTCCCGACAAGTGGCGGGAAATAATGCGGAACAGGGTGCCCCATTATACATATCTCGATACTGCCGAGCGATCCCAGCTTGAACAGCTTGTCGCGATTTTTATCGCCGAGAAGAATTTTGAGGGGTGCGGCGGCCTCACCATCACCGACGAGATCAGTGTAGTGATCAGCGCCCAGGCGTGCCTGCTTGTCCTGGGTCTGCCACCGTTTCAATACCTCAAACAGGAGTTTAAGAGTTAATCCAGCAAATTTGCCCCAAAGCCTTGCCCAGCATAGGTTTATGCAAGCAAAGGGCGTAAGACCCCACTGCTGTCGATTTGATATCCGAAGGCGTGTAGGACTTCGGCTTGGGTCTTACCAGGTGTTTCCAGTCGACGTTCAGGCTTTCTCGCTCCCTTCTTCACCGATAACACTGAATGCAGCCGCCGCATGTCAGTCATAACATCATGTGCCGTACGTTGTACTCCGTTACGTGCGAGTCGATTCTCAAGGATGCGCACATAGGTCAGGGCAACGACGCAGGTAAACAGATGCAGTCGGATCTTGCTGTCGGTCCAGTGCCGAAACGGACGAGCACCCACCAAATCATCATCATTGCTCAAGCGGAAGGTTTCCTCAACCTGCCATCGATCCAGACTGGCTTGCACGATTTCCGCCGTTGTCCAGTCCGTATTGTCGGTGATAATGATGTTCTTCCCACACATCGCTCGTCTCTGTTTCAATTTGTCGGGGTCCTTTCTGAAACTCATGGAAAGGCTCGTGCCCGAGGTCTCGAAACGCAACTCAAAATAATCAGATGAGATGTGCAGTCTTTTACAAAGCATGAGATACCGCCCTTCTATTTTCTCGGCGTTACGCCAATGAGGCACCCCCTCTCGCACCTTAGCCCGCATCTCAAGGAGTTGCCGGCGGATCGTCTCGAGTTTGTTCTCAAAGGTATATGCCTTCTTGCGGGCTGTTCGGGGATTATACGTTACGACAACCGTGCGCTCCTTTCCCCAATACTCCCCTCTGGAACGAAAGGCTTTGAGGCAGTCCTCCCTTCGGTCATCCTCAATCAACCGCTCATTCTTGGCCAGATCGACAATCTCGAAACGATCCAGCGGCGTGGCTGCGAGATCCTGAGCAAAATAGGTCGAATAGGTGGTGACGAAGTGAACCCTGGAGTGCTCGTCAATCCAAGAAAAATTGCCCTCCGAGTTCATTCCCTTGTCGATAACAACGGTGAGGCGCTCCTTGGTGTTGTCAAGACCGCAGACAATCCCGAACATCTCGTCCATGACTGCCTCGAACAATTTGCTGTCATGGAGGTTTCCCGGATAAGCGGACCAGTGCAGCGGCAGTCGTGAATCTTTGGCCACCAGAAGCCCAAGCCCAATCTGGCGAAGATGATGTCGTCCGGCTTTATTCTTGCCCCGCCGAGAAAGCTCCGAGTCGGTATGACTTGACATGAAGGTGTAATAGTTTGTCGTGTCAAAGAGGAGGCAGTCGGAGGCAGGGCGCTCTTTTTCCCAGACACGCGCAAAAAAGCTGTGCGAGATTTTTTTTAGGTCGTCCTCACTGACGCGGTCCCACTTTTCCCAATACCGTTGACTGGTGAGTTCATCAAGTTCAACCGGCCGAAGCTGCTGGATCGCTGTCTGCCGGTACCAATCTGCCAGTTTGTTCTTGCTGACTGCCTCCACCATTCGATTCAAGACACAGTAGAGGAAATAATCCCCCACCGGTGGTCCTTTCTCCCGTTCCCCTCTCGGCACATGGGAGTTGACGATGGTGCTTAGATCAATATCCCGGTCAACCTCCAAAGCAAGCCACAACGCGCCAAACTCCTCGACTTTCAGCTCTGAAAGTTCTTGAGTGTGTCCCGCGGCAAGCGCTGCGACCTTTTCCGGGGAGCCGAGATAGACTTGGGAGATCACCTTCGGTTTGCCGCCGACACGGGCTATTTCTCGCACGTAGAGATAGGGTCTTCCTTTTTTCTTCTTTATGTGGAAATGTGCCATGCCTATGCCTATACAATAGGGTCTTACATGTCAAGAGAAAAATTAAGCATGTTACTGATTTTATATCATTTGTGAGGAAAGATTGGGTGAGAAAAGGAGGGGCTTACAGCGTTGACGTACGTAACAGTATGATATCACACATCTTATTCTGAAAATTGCCGTTTATCTCTTAAACTCCTGTCAAACTTGCCGCGATCCTCGTCTATCCCACCACCGTAGCTATGCCGCCATCACGCACAAGCATGTTTAACGGGGGCGGTGATATCGTCCCGGACCAGCATGCAATTCTTGGCCTGGCCTCGGCCGGCGAAACCGTCGTCCTGGTCTGGGATGCGGTGCTTCGCGGTACACGCCACGCCACCGACGGCCACAACGTCGTCTACCACGAGTTTGCCCACATCCTCGACATGCGTGACGGCGCCGCCGACGGCACCCCGATCCTGCCAAGCAGAGAACGGTACCGCCAGTGGGTACAGGTGTGTGAGCAGGCGTTTTTACAGTTAAGAAATGATGCCGAAAAGGGACGTAAGAGCCTTCTGGATCACTATGGTGCGGTAGATGAGGCGGAATTTTTCGCGGTTGCCACGGAGATTTTCTTCGATCGTCCCCTGCGCATGCAAAAAGAGATGCCCGCGCTCTATCAAGTACTAGCCGGCTATTACCGGCAGGACACCGCGGCACGCGAGCGACGGCACCGCAAGGGTGCAAGCCGGGCGAGGTCTTAAAACGCAACAAAAACTCGATACGCCAGCTGCCGGTTCAAGGCCGTCCACAAGACAGTGTCAGAACGGTCCCCGGTGAGCCGAGACACCTCTTCGATTCTTATATATGGTACACCGGTACGCCCCGCTGAGGTTCGCGGGCGGCGGGGCAGAAGACAGGCTCTTTTGACATGATTACGGGGCACCGTAAATACCATGCCCCAGCGATCTGATCGTGCCGTCCCGCTTCAGCCTGGCGGCGACGGCGTAAATCCTGGTGCGGCTTACCCCGGTTCGCTCCTCAAGTTCCGCCACACGTATCCCGTCAGGGTGACGCTTGATGGTTTCCTCGATAAGCAAAGATGCCTTCTTTTGTCCGGCGGCGCGGCGTGTAGGTCGGGCCGCGGGGGTACGTGGAGGCCGTCTCGATTTTTTGGGGCTACCCGCGGTATCAGCTTTTTCAGGCAGAGCATCGCCTGACACCCCAGGTAATCCATCCAGCTCAATACCGAAGAGATCTGACAGGTCGGCACCGTGAAGCGCTTTGCCGCTCTTCTGTTTTGCCTTGGTTAACAGGTCATCTGTTTTTTCCTCCACCACCTGCCCTACCAATTCATTGATATCAACCCGCCGCAGGGTAAAAAATAACAGCGGATTTTCGTCGAGTCGGGCGCCCACGCCATAGAGTGCAGCTGCCACGTGTTTGCACATGACGGCCCAATCAGGACATGAACAGGCCAAGGTGATTTCTCGCGGGGTGGGAAACAACCCCTCGCCCTCGGCAAAAAATATTTCACTGAATTCGCGTGGGAACTTTCCGGCTACCAGCTCGGACAGTGAAAACAGCGCCCCGCGGCACTGTTTTTTAATGCGATTCCAACTCGCATTTTTTACCGCGGATATCCGGATACCCACTTCATACGGACGCGTCCTGGTGCCCTGTACCAAGGCATTCACCTCGCCGGCACTCACCTGCAGATCAAGAACGGCACCATGCCGGACGTAGCTCTTGCCGCGACCGATACGGTTGCTAAAATCCGCGTAACGCTCCAGATTTTTATTCCATGACCGTCCCCACCAGGTGTGCGCCAGGGTTGTGCCCGCAATAATAATTGGTGCAATATCGGGCCTTGTTTTCCGTAGTTGGGCCAGTTTTTTTGCCGCTTTTTGCTTCTTCTCGGCAACGGTGACATATCTATGGTATCCACCCCATGAACTCATTGGTACGTAGTCCCTCCGTCTCTATTAACAACATCGCTTCCCCGAGAAGTGGATCAGGTGGGCATGGAGAACAGCTCACCTAACTCCTCGTCGCTCATCTCGGTAAGCCAGTTTTCTCCACCGGCGGCAACCACTTCATCGGCAAGGGTTGCCTTGTCCACCAGCATCCGGTCAATCTTTTCCTCGATCGTGCCCCTGGTGAGAAACTTATGGACCATCACATTTTTTTTCTGGCCGATGCGAAAGACCCGGTCGGTGGCCTGGTTCTCCACCGCCGGATTCCACCAGCGGTCAAAATGGACGACATGATTAGCCGCAGTAAGGTTCAGACCGACTCCTCCAGCTTTCAGAGACAATACAAAAAATGGTACATAATCGCGACCTTGAAATGTTTCAACCAATTTGCGACGCGCCCCCACCGCCACTCCGCCATGGAGAATCAGCCCCGGACGTTGAAAAATAGTTTCCAGGAAACGGGCTAGGGGGCCGGTCATTTCCTTGAACTGGGTGAAGATCAGCACCCGCTCCCGCTTTGCATGAATGGTTTCGCAGATCTCCCGCAGCCTGATAAATTTGCCACTCTCCTTTTCGCTGAAGCCGTCCAGGCCAAGATACTGAGAAGGGTGATTGCAGAGCTGTTTGCACTTCATCAGCGTTGACAGGATCAGACCTCGGCGCTGCATGCCATCGACGGATTCAAGCGTTGTGCGAACAGCGCTCACCATCTCACTGTAGAGCACTGTCTGTTTCTTGCTCATGGCAGCCCAGGTTTTTACCTCTACCTTGTCTGGCAAATCGGCGATGATCGCCTTGTCCGTTTTCAAACGACGAAGAATAAAGGGCCGCACCATCCGGCGCAACCCGGCATACCCCTTGGGGTGGACACCAAGATGCTTCGTGAATGCACCAAACTCGGCGGCGTTTCCCAGCAAACCCGGGTTAATGAAATCAAACAGACTCCAGAGATCAGACAGCCGGTTCTCCACCGGCGTTCCAGTCATAACGATCCGCGCCTCGGCGCGAAGGCTTTTGACCGCTCTGGTCTGCTTGGCAGTGTGATTTTTAATGGCCTGGGCCTCGTCGAGGATAATGCAGTCCCAGCGGTAATCCTGGAGCCAGGTATATCTTTTGGCCAGGCCATAGGTGGTTATGACTACATCAAAGCCATTCAGCTCGTTTTTCGTGGGAACCGGCACCGGTGAGGGCCGGTGCGCTTCGGGGTGGGCGACAAATACGCGAAGAGACGGAACAAAGGAAGCAATCTCCGCTGACCAGTTGGCCAGCAACGAGGTGGGAATAACGAGCAGGGAAGCGGCCCTGTCCGTGCTTTTTCGGTTTTGTTTTTTCAACACATCGAGAAAAGCGAGGATCTGTATCGTCTTCCCGAGTCCCATATCATCGGCAAGACAGGCGCCGAGTTGCATCGAATGGAGATAAAAAAGCCAGTTAAGACCGGCCTGCTGGTAGTGCCGCAGGGTCGCTTTAAAGTTACGGCTGGTTGAGACGGCGGCCATGGAATCAGGTGTATGGAGCCGTCTAAAAAACGTCTTCAGCCACTCGCCATGGGAAACACCGGCATGGTCGGCGGCCCCGTCGCCGAGAGAATTTGTGGTGCCGGCGGAGATTTTCAAAGCGTCGAGAAGCGATATACCCTGGTGCTCGGCAATCTCCGCGGCCCTTTCAAAAGCATCCAGGGTCTGCCTTAACTTCTCGGGATCAACCGCCACCCATTTGTTTTTTAAAAAGATCAGGCCCTCCGATTCTTCCAGCAGCCGACGTGCCTCTTGGGGCGTAATCTCTGTATCGCCGATCATTAAGTGGGGAGAAAAATCAAGCAGCGCGTCCATACCGACGGCGGACGGGCTCCGCTCACCGATGCTCATCCGCATGGTTACCGCGGCGGATTTTTTCTTCCACCAGTCAGGGATGCGACAGAGGATGCCGGCATCTTCATATATCGGAATTTCCCTGAGAAATTCATACGCCTCTTGGGACGACCATCCCAAAGGGTGAAACAGTTCGCCGCCGTCGCGCAGATGTGCCACCAGCTCACTTTTCCGGGCGGCCGTATCGACGGTGGCAAGCAGGTTGAGCAGCTTTTCGTTATCGTCTTTATATTCCTCCAACGCATATTTAAGCGGCAGGTGCCGTGATGCGCCCGTTTCGTCCAGACGGGTGGAGTAGGTGGCAAGAAAGGCAAAGGGCAGGTCATGCCCTTTGTTTTCAACAAGGTGAAAGTAGATACGGCCGGCAAGATGGATATCAGGGCTGTACTCTTTGAGAAAACCCTCCACCGAGCCCGCATAGGCGGTAATCTTCCGGGAAAAAATCTCATGCAGTGCCTGCCACTGCCGGTCAAGCGTTGCGCCGGTGAGATACTCCCCGCCGGTCATCGGCGGGGCACTTTCCAGCAATCTCCGGCGTTCCTCGTCGCCCAAGGAAAGAGTCACCCGGTGACGGAGCGCTTCGAGCTCAGGGGTGTGTTTCAGTTTACCGGAAAAGAGAGCGGAAAATGAACACCAGTAGGCAAGTGACGGGGAGAGGGGTACGCCTTTTTGAAAAAACCCGGCAAAAAAGAGCCAGTCGTTAGGCTCCTGGGTATAGCAACTAAAGATATCTTCCTCTACCACGTGGCCGGCGCGAGAAAGTCCTTCGGTGACGGCCTCCACCCACTCAAGATGCAAAAAACCATCAGGCAAAACGATGACGGCAAGCTCGGTATCGCGTGGCATCAGAAATTCTCGTGACGGGTAACACCTGTTAAATTAGCAACAACCGGTAGAAATTGGTAGCTTTACATGGTAAACCGTTTAAAGCGTTCTGGTACGAAGCATGCTTATGGCACCGCGGGCGCCATCTTGAAGGTAACAAAGTCGATTTTGCGGCGACGTCGGTGGACATCTCTCTTACAAGATAGGATGGCTCGATAAAAACACAGCTCGTAGAAGTGGTGGTCGTTTTGACCTCGCAGCCCTCTGAGGTGTGTCGAGAAGTCAAAACGATCCCACGACGACTCAGAGCAAAATTTTCACAACGCTATCTTTGCTGACCGGCACTCTTTTTAACAGATACTCATTGACCACACAAATGCGTCCCAGGTTGGCAATTTTCGGCGCCAGCGGTTTTATCGGAAATGGGCTCTGTCACTATATGAGTCCCCATTATGACACAATCGCCATTACCCGTTCGCCGCATCGGGCCGCTCTGGGCTCACCGGGACTGGACGTGGTCTGGCGGGTGAGCGATTTTTTCCGGCGGCCTGATCTGGAAAAGGTTTTGAACGGGGTGGACTATGCCATCTACCTGGCTCACACCCGGGTGCCAACCGCCCGCCTCGACCAGGCGCGATGCGAGGACATGGACCTTCTGCAGGCCGCCAACTTCGCCCGGGCCGCCGCCGTAAACAAGGTGCGACACATCGTCTATCTGGGCGGTATGATCCCCCAGGGAAACGTCTCCAGAACCTTGTTGCAGAGCCGCAACGAAGTGACCGAAGAACTGGCCGGCAGCGGCATTGCCGTCACCACCATTCGCTGCAGCCTGATTGTCGGACCGGGCAGCAGCGCCATCACGCTTCTGGAACAGGTGGTGCGGCGGGCGCCGCTGCTTCTGGTGCCGATGTGGGCACTGGGGAAAAAACAGCCAATCACCCTTACCGACGTGATGCGGGCCTTTCACCACTGCCTCGGTAGCGAGGAGATGTTTGGCAAAAGCTATGACATCGGCGGCCCGGACATCATCACCCTTGCCGACATTCTTGAACATGGCGCCCACAACCACGGTCGCACCAGTCGAGTACATGTGGTCAAACGATTCCCGAAACCGCTTTTCAAGGCTTTTGTGCGACTCTTGAGCCCTCGCACCCATCCAAGCCTCATCTCGATCTTCACCGAGGCTGTCAAATATGACACCCTGGTGTCAGACAATCCGCTCCAGCGCTATCTTGCCGAAGGTGCCGGTACCTGTTTCGGGTATCTGGCAAACTATCTCGACGCGGACACCGGCGCATTGCCCCACAGCCCCCGCGAACGTTCCGTGATCAGTGACAAACGCGACTTCGAACGCTCATCGAGCGTCCGTTCAATTCAACGGGTCAGGTTGCCAGCGGGCACCGACCCCGGCTGGCTGGCACACCACTATTTTACCTGGCTTGGACGGGCAATCCGGCCGCTGATCCGTTGCCGCCAAGAGTCGACGGGCCAGTGGCTGATTACCCTGCGCCTGTTTGGCATAACCCTTTTACAATTGCAGCACGATGAGCCGGTAAGCACACCGGATAAACAGGTCTATGCTATCATCGGCGGCCTGCTGTCCGGCACAAAGGCAAAGACGGCGGCACGTATGGAGTTCCAGGCGGTCAGCCGGGGCCGGTTTGCAATCATCGCCATCCATGACTTCAGACCCTTTCTATTGTGGCGGCTCTATCGTTTCACCCAGGCCACCATCCACGGCTGGGTTATGGCCGCCTTTCAGCGCCACCTTCGAAACGGTATGGTCGATGAGCGATAGCTGGGCACCCACCGGCATACCGGCAATAAGATATCTCGATGGCGCCGGCCGCATCCACTACCACCTGCTCGGGAAGCAGGCAAAAAGGTGGGTGTTTGCCCAGAAAATCATTGATTTCGATAAGATCGGCACTCATAAACAATAGGACATACGTAAGTTTTTACGGCCTTTACACACCAGGCTCACCCTTCATGGCCACTGCGACAAACGCTGGTGCGCATCGACCGGTGGATATCACGCGTACCAGTCGCAACACATCCGAGCAGGCGCTAATACTCTTCCGGTCTGTACACCTCAAAAGTAGTTTTTTCTCCAATAATTGAATCGATCTGCCACTGCAACTCCCTGGACTCCTCGGTATTCATCCAGTTCATCCAATCTTCCACACTCTCCCACTCAGCAATCACGATGAGCTCACCCGGATCACTGATTTTCGAGTAGGTGGTTCGTGAGATATAACCAGGTCTTTTTGAAGATTCTTCGCGAAGCTGTTTGAGCAGGGGAACCAACTTCTGGGTGTGATCCATGCGAAACACCCGTTTGACAATAACAATAACACTCACGACACGCCCTCCTCAGGTGATTGATTGTGTCTTGGTCTTCTCCAGATGAAGACTTGTGCGCGGTTCTGTTTCGGACACGCCCCCTAGGTATTCAGAGACGACCACGTCTGGTTCTGATCATCTCTCACCTGTACCACTGTTGGGACGACATCGTCTACCGGCTCTTACAAAAACTTCGCTCTCCATGGTCGTGGGATCGTTTTGAATTCTCCTCGTACCACAGGTACCACTGCGAGATCAGACCAACCACCACTCCTGTGAGCAGTGTTTTTACTTAGCCATCTCAGACCCTACATTAGACTTTTTGCGAGTGCATCACTTACGATGTTCTTGCAAAAAATCGTCCCCCGTGTCCCGGCAATCCCCCCAAATCAGCACATTTTCCATTGACCGACCACACCCGCGGACGTACTACGTAGTGGTCGAGAGAAGTGCTGGGCCCCCGGTACATCAAAAAAACAGACAGGAAGCTATCATGAAAAAGATGGTTTTCACCGATGATCGAAAACAGAATTTTTCAAGATGCCCGTGCCCTATACGAAGGAAGGTTACAACGCTATGTTCGTACCATGACGAAGGCGAACAAACCATCTTCGGCATCACCCGCGCCACCAAGCCCGCCGAGTTTCCCCGGGCCGGCAGATTTTGCCGACCCCTGGCAATTGGAGGGCGTTTCACCCCGCCGCTCGTCAGCTCGCTGCGAAGGCGTAAATACCAGGGCTGGCAGGATGCGGTGCACCGAACCCTTTCTTGAAGCAGGATATTAATTCCGATGTTCAAGTGGTTTCGGGAATACAAACAACGCAAAATTCTGCAAAAGCCTTTTCCCGACAAGTGGCGGGAAATAATGCGGAACAGGGTGCCCCATTATACATATCTCGATACTGCCGAGCGATCCCAGCTTGAACAGCTTGTGGCGATTTTTATCGCCGAGAAGAATTTTGAGGGGTGCGGCGGCCTCACCATCACCGACGAGATCAGTGTAGTGATCAGCGCCCAGGCGTGCCTGCTTGTCCTGGGTCTGCCACCGTTTCAATACCTCAAACTTGCCGCGATCCTCGTCTATCCCACCACCGTAGCTATGCCGCCATCACGCACAAGCATGTTTAACGGGGCCGGTGATATCGTCCCGGACCAGCAAGCAATTCTTGGCCTGGCCTCGGCCGGCGAAACCGTCGTCCTGGTCTGGGATGCGGTGCTTCGCGGTACACGCCACGCCACCGACGGCCACAACGTCGTCTACCACGAGTTTGCCCACATCCTCGACATGCGTGACGGCGCCGCCGACGGCACCCCGATCCTGCCAAACAGAGAACGGTACCGCCAGTGGGTACAGGTGTGCGAACAGGCCTTCTTTCAGTTGAGAAATGATGCCGACAAGGGGCGTAAGAGCCTTCTGGATCACTATGGTGCGGTAGATGAGGCGGAATTTTTCGCGGTTGCCACGGAGATTTTCTTCGATCGTCCCCTGCGCATGCAAAAAGAGATGCCGGCGCTCTATCAGGTCCTAGCCGGCTATTACCGGCAGGACACCGCGGCACGCGAGCGACGCCATCGCAAAAAAGCGAGCCGGACAAGGTCCTGAAACGCAACAACGGCTGGACCCGGTAAGTCCCAGGCCACGGCCCGCTCAATGCCGTCTATCGGGCAGTGTCACAAAGTCCCCGGATACGGCGAGAGCCTACTGTGATGCTTATTTGCTCTGTGCCGGCACGACACCCTGGCGTTCGTAGGCGGCTGGCAGAACAATGTCAGATGCCCCTGAAAGATCAATTTCCATGAGTTCAACAATCTCTTCGAGTTCTCCCTGTTCGTTGAAAGCCGCTTCGTAAACGGTTCCCTGAACGCCATCGTCCGCGCAATAGTAGGTGTGCTCAAATTCCGAGAAGAGCGGGGAGCCGTCCAGATGTTTGACACACCCTGAAAATGCTCCGACCGGGGTATGTACCGTTTCATGAAGACCGACGACCAGGGTATCGTCCTGAGCTTCGCCGGGCAGGTATTCGTTGATGAAATAGGCGCCCATAATCGGCGTGCCGAGGACCAGCCGGCCCGGCTGCGCACCGTTTTCGCCGGCCAGCCACTGGCCCTCGTGATCGGTGAGGACGCCGTTTTTATAATTATCCACGTGCTCGCCGAAATACCAGACGTCACCGGTTCGTCTATGCTGGGCGATATAGTCGCGGGTATCTTCGATCAATTGGCCGTTTTTATACACTCGATCCCAGAAAACCAGAGTGAGGACCCCGTTGACTCTACGGGTCCAGCCGGGAATCATGATTTCAATACGCTCAATGAGTGCTGAGTTATCGGCGGCACGCACCTGATACAGCAGCCGCTTGCCAACGGACAGAGTGAAATATGGGTTGTCGATGTGAGTGGTAAAGTCTTCCGGTGCAATGGATGGGGCATAGTCCGCGGGCATCAGCGTCCGGTGGTGCCGTAACATAGGATGAACGGATGCCGCTCTCATGCCGGTACCCGACAGCGAAACAAACGTGACTGCACAGACCATCACCATCACCTCTTTCCAGATCATATCATTATCTCCACGTCCTGAAGTCGTCACATCATCGTGCCTACATGTACATTCAAAGAGTATTCCAATCGCTTGCGCGAGGCCGAGGCCGGCATACCGCATGAATGTAGCCTATCCAGATGAAGAAATAATGAATACCATTCGCCACTGTCGCGCGGACATCTAAGAAGCGGACTATCCATGTGAAAGATGCACTTTCTCTCTATTCCGAGGCGGATAGTTCGAAAACACCATTAAGTACGTCAGCCCATGACAAAACAGGCGTGAAATATGCTCCTTGCCGTTTGCGACCAGCAAAGCGTTCCAGAACGAGTTGCACCGTATCTCCATCCAGTTCGTGCCGGAATTGTTTCTGCTTCAGGGCATTAGTGAATTCTAGTTGGTGCGCCATGGTGATGGCACGGCTTGAGTATTGCCGACGATAATACGTGCCGATTCTCGGGAGTTTGGTCTCTTTACATAGATCGCAACGATAACGTTGGCATCCACGCATAGGGGTTTTTATCCGTCAGGCGTTTTCTCTCGTCCGTTACCTGCTACTGGCTGCTCGGTTGCCGGTTCATCGCACTGCAAAGCAGCGCCGCAGAGGGAAATTCGCTGTTCACAAAGGCCATCATGTCTGCCTCAGCACACCCCTATGGGGGGCAGGCGATTGGTTTGTATCAGGAGAGCCGTTCCTTGCGGGACTCGGCAATAAGCCTAATTGGCGATCTGCCCCGCGCCTCTACCGCTTACTGATAAAAGTCTGACCAGTCGATTTTTTGCAGAGCAATTGATGACCAGACTATTTCCCGAACGGGCATTTGGGAAAGGTACAGTTCGCGCAGTGCAGGCATACCCCACCCTCGGCGAGGCGGGCCAGGTCGGCACGGGTAATTGGCTGCTTGGCCAGTACGCGTGGCAAAAGCAGGTCAAAGCTCGTGGTTTTGTGAAACAAGGCACAGGCGGGAACCCCAATGACCGAGACCTCGCCGATCTCGCCAAGAAGCAGCATCGCCCCCGGCAGGATGGGTGCTCCGCGCAGCACGTTGTCGACCCCGGCGGCACGCAGGCCGGCCCGGGTGACGTCGTCGGGATCCACCGAGAGTCCCGCCGTGGTTACGATAAGTCGGGCGCCGGCGGCCAGCAGTTTCTCCAGGGCCGCGGCAATGGCCGCGGCATCGTCGGCAACGATCTCGACGCCGGCGATCTCGCACTGAAAATGCTTCACCTTGGCGGTAATCACCGGCGCGAAGCGATCCTCAATCAAGCCGTCGGCAATCTCCGTGCCGGTGACCAGAATGCCCACCTTGGCAGGACGAACGGGGAGGATGCTGAGCAGCGGTTCACTCAGCGTTGCCAGGGCCTGGTTGAATCGATCCCGAGCGATAAAGAGGGGCAGGGCGCGGGCGCCGGCCACGGTTTTACCAGCGGTGACGTAGGTGTCGCCGCGACGGGTGGCGCACATCACGTCGGGAACCATGTTGAAGGCCCGCAGCACTTCCCGATTAATGATCAATAGTCCGTCGACGGCGGGGAAAAAATCAATTTTGCCCTCCTGGGGAGTCTGCGCGTAAGTGATTCCCTCCCCCGCCATGCGCTCGGCAAATGCCGTGACCGCATCGTTTTCGTGCACCCAGGCACCACTTACGGTGCGGTCTTCTTCGGTGTAGACGTTCATTCTGCCCATCTGCTGTAGACGACAGATATCGGTTCCGGTGAATTGCTGACCGGCGGTAAATTCGGCCCCCTTGGATTCATTCGGGACGATACGGGTCATATCGTGCAGCGCCCGCTTGCCGATAGCCGCTTCCACCGGAACTGGCCGGAGCTCCGGACACCCCGGCCCGGCGGCAGTAGACCCTGGTACTAAATAGTGGGCTTCACCCAGGCAGCCGCGGCAGATTGCGCCATCGTCGAGAGAATAGGGTTCACCGCAGGACGGGCAGAGCCCGATGGCGGCCAGGGACTTTTTGCCAAGCAAACGTGCGGAAACACGCACCGGCTGCACGGTACAGTGGGTATCCCCGGCATGGCGAATTTGCACATAGAGCTTTTCGGAGTCCCGATCTTTTTTGGGTTTGGTTCTTAGATACCATGCCTTGATCTCCGGATAGCTATCGAGTTTGGCCGGGTCCAAGTACACCCGCACGCCCTCGCCGCTTAATTTGTCATAGAGCGTCACGGCGTAGCGGCCAAGATTTACGGTGCGCAGGCGGGCGTTGCCGAAGGTACACTGGGTCAACAACTGTACCGCATCAGGCAAACATTTGGGCGTTTCGCTCACCGCCTCGAAAAGTGTTTTTTCGGGAATGTGCCGTTTGGCGAGTGCCACCATGTAACCGCCAATAAGCAGTCCGGGGGCGGGAAATCCATGAAAATCCGTGGCGAGCGCAACAAATTCATCATAGCTGTAGGGACCAATGTTCATAATATCTGTCCTGCCGGTATACTCACGGCTGGTTTACCTGTACGTGTACGTGTTCCCGGCTGAGTGTGCTGGCCGCAATACCGCCGCAACTGGATGTGCTCATAAGATTGGCCCGGACCTCGAGCATGTAAAGGCCGGGTTCACTGGCGGTCAACTTCGTCTGTGGAAAACCGGTGGTGGTTGCTAGTGCCCTACAAAAACTCAGCGGCGCAAAGATGGAGACTGGCTCGCCGGGTCGATCCCTTCCACGGAGCCATGGCGTCGACACCGGCTTTTACTGAGCACTGCTAATATTCTTCTGGTTTATAGACCTCAAAGGTAGTTCTCTCGCCAATGATGGAATCGACTTCCCACTGCAGGTCCCTGGATGTTTTGGTGCCCATCCAGTTCATCCAGTCCTCGACACTCTTCCACTCCATCAGGACGATGAGCTCGCCTGGATCGCTGATTTTCGAGAACGTCCTGCGTGAGATAAAACCCGGTTGTTTCGATGATTCCTCCCGAAGCTGCCGGAGAAGCGGGATCAGTTTCTGGGTGTGATCCATCCGAAATACGCGTTTGACGATTACGGTTACACTCATGGTGGTTTCTCCCGTGGTGCGGGTTTGAGGGCGTTAGCTATTGTTGAATATATGGCACTTTTAATCATATCCCATTGTCTCGCAACTGCCGGCAAGAGAGCTTCCTGATCGTACCATCGGCCCGGCTCCAGCGCCGTAACAAGAATCAGCAACACAGATTCAGGCTCGCGAGCCAGGGGGCGGCACGCCGTATCTGGGTGCCGTCGGGAAATGTTTTTTCCCTCTCCAGAACAGCGGCAATCTGGACTAATTGTGCTTCCTTAAAGCGGCTTGCAAGTGTTCTGGCATGGCCGCTGACAGCGGCGCCCTCCCATTTCACCTCAATAAGCAGCACCGGTACACCATCCTGTACTATGCAAAAATCGATCTCCCTGCCATCTTTATCCCGGACATAAGACAATTGTACGTCACCCCCGAGACAATCCTGCTGAAAATGGACTTCTTTGAGGAGGCTGCAAGCCACCAGATTTTCGAGCCTGGCACCCTTATCGCCAATGACTTGCCCGGTATCAAAAAAGTAATATTTCCCCATCTTATTGAGGGCGCGAGCAATATTTCGATGATGCGGTCCCACCCGAAAGATTACATACATGTTTTCCAGAATCTGGAGCCATCGTTTTATCGTCTTGTCGGTGCATTGCAGATCGCGTGCCAGGGAGCTGTATGAAACAGGGCTCCCGACCCGGTACCGAAGAAGTTCAATCAGGGTTTCAATCTGGTTAATCTGCTGAACATTTTCCAGATCCAGCAGGTCCTGCTTGATAATGATATCCAGATGGGAGCGTTGCCATCGTCGATAAAAACGTCTGGTACCATTGAGAAACGGTTCAGGAAAGCCACCAACCATAATCAGGCTCTCGAACATCTGATCGGGCTCAACAGCCTCCTTGGCGGCGCATTCCTTGAGGTCAATCGGGTGCAGCCGGAAGGCAAAAAAGCGGCCGGCAAGTGAATCTCCGACCCTGCGATAGGTATCCAACTTGGCGCTGCCGGTCACCACGATGGACGGCGGAATACCTTCAGTATCATATATACCCTTGAGCCAAGCTTTCCAGCGCGGCAGTTTATGAAGCTCGTCAAAAACAATGAGCTCTTTAGATCGATCCCATGAACGCTCCATGATGGAAAGCCGGTCACCAGGATGATCGTAGTTGAAATAATCAAGCTGTTCAGCAAGCATCCCGGCAAGCGTTGTCTTGCCGACTTGCCGCGGGCCGGTTAGCAGAATTATTTTTTTATCCAGATCTTCACGGATATATGGCGTAAGGTAACGATCCACAGCGGCATATTCGGCATGCATTCCGGAAAAGTCAAGACTTTTTCGGAATGCATGCCGGAAAAGTCATCCTCTGGCGACCTTAACCGCCTCCAATTCTGTTGGCTCGACAATGTATCTCCAGGAATTAACCATGAAAATCGAAATTTACTTTTTCGATTTTCATGGTTGGTTGCACCCATGATTCAACGAATTCCCCTTCTGAAAACCCTAACTCAAACTTGCACGTTCAAGCTGTAAATTCCAGTAATTTCGGCAATCTAGACCCCCACACCCTGTTGGTTATGTCACTACTTTTGTCGTTTTATATGGTGGTCTTCACTACCTACCCTGGCCGGCTTGCCACGCCCAGGGCGCTATATTCTTCAAGAGCTGCCTTGCGAGCAAGGAGCCGGTCGGCAATCCGATACATTTCATACAATTTTATAGTGGCGAAATCATAGCCGATGAGTTCCTCCAGTCCGGAGTGGTCCCGGAGCCATCTATGGGTTGCCAGCTCGCTGCCGGGCTCACCGGCTCTGCCGATGATCGCACCGATGGCAGGCCGCTGTAAGGTCGAGAAGTCAAAACCGATCCGACTGCGGCTCAGGGCGAAGTTTGACGACGCCATCAGCTATCCGTATTGGAAATAAAGAGACAGCGACCTCTTCCATTTCATTGTTGGCTGATATGCGTGGACTTTTGCAACCACTGCTCAAAGGTGATGCGGGGAGCGCCGAGAAGGTGATTTGTTTCCATTGGATCACCGCGCTCGCCGATTTTCTCAAAAGCGGCCATAAAGTCGCTTGCCTCCCGCATCTCCTGGTCACCGCTTATCCTGGCAATCAGATTTGCCATCCAGTAGGGCAGGGTGCCCACTTTTTTGATATCAGGATGGTGCAGCGCACAAAAGCGCTTCAGGGCGTCATGAAACAGAATCGGTTCCGGGCCGTGTATAATAAATCGCCTTTGCGGGGGATTTTCCAAAGCGTACGCCGTGACCACCATGTGAGCGTAATCATCGGCTGCCAGAAAATGATACGGGATGGGTTGCTTACCGAACACCGAAGTCCTGGGGCCAACCACGTATCTTGGCAATACTTCCATGAACCAGGTTGGACAAAAAATAAGATAGTCCAGGCCGCTGGTTCGGATTGCTTCTTCGGCGTAAAATTTCCGTTTGATTTTCGGCGTCCAGATAGTGTCCCGATGCACCGAGGTTCCAGAGATATAGGAGATGAGCCTGACATCAGTAGTCTACGCCGCGGCGACACTGTTCTCCACCCCTGTCTGCTGAATCTTCCCAGAAAGATTGATATGAACCGCAAAACAATCCGACATCGCGTTTCTCAGACTTGCAATGTCGGTAACATCACCAGTCACAAGCCCCACTTCACCACCCACCAGAGATAATGCTTTTGTTCTATCACGCACCAAAGCACGCACCCGGTAGCCGCTTTCACACAGATGCCGGGTAACCGGGACGCCAAGCATTCCGGTGGCGCCGATGGTCAAAATGGTTTTGGACATGTTCACCTCATTTTGTTGATGTATGCTGATGAAAGGTTTTTCGTGACCATGTAGGCGCCGCCTACATAGTTGACACAAATGTAATCGGCGCCTACATTGATGTCAAATAATAACGAGCGATATGAGAAAAAATAGTTCTTACCACCATGGCGATTTAAAAGAGGCGCTTATCCAGAAAGCGCTTGAACATCTTAACAACGGTGCGGACATAAGCGCGGTGAGCCTGCGCGGCCTGGCCGCTGAGCTAGGTGTTTCTAAAGGTGCGCCGTATCGTCACTTTCCTTCCGCCGACATGTTTGTTGCCGCTGTGGGCCAACGTGGGTTTGTCATTCTGACTGACCAACTTACCTCCACTGCTATTTCAAGCAAAGATAAAGAACCACCGGAATACGCGCTTTTCCACAAACGAGCCGCCGCATATCTGCAATTTG
Organism: Desulfofustis sp. PB-SRB1; assembly: GCA_016722945.1. Taxonomy (GTDB): domain Bacteria; phylum Desulfobacterota; class Desulfobulbia; order Desulfobulbales; family Desulfocapsaceae; genus PB-SRB1. The sequence goes on from JAEQMT010000038.1 coordinate 679,567, forward strand.
CCTATGATCACCCGCACCTGTATCGAACCATGTTCCTCTACAGAAAAGACCATATTATTCACTATCCCGAATTGATTGACGCCGCTTTAAATGCCCTGCAGGTGCTCAGAGAAGATATTGATGCCATCGTCAACACTAAAACGAAACCCTCGGTGACCGGAGAGCAGGCTTTTCTGGCGGCATGGGCCTATCTACATGGACTGGCCGATATCATCATCAACCGGCTCACGGATCTTCCAGCACCGCCGGAACCCGACTTTTTCCAGGGTATGGCAGCGGTGATAACGAGCGGAATCTGAAAACGGATGAGTCCAGAAACCTCGCCGCAACGACATGCAGTCGCCGGTAATCCGCTCTGATCTGTACATTTTCCATTGACCGGCCCACCGGACGGGATATACATGTGAGTGTCTGAGAGAGGTGCCGGATTCGCGGCCTAATAGAAAAATAACCTAGTACCATGTAACATTAAATATTTCGTGAATATAATTAAGTGGTGTATACTGGCAGAATAAACTCTATGGGAGGCTGCCATGGCACCGCGATATCGAGTTACGCTAACTGAAGAAGAGCGCATGGAACTTGAGCGTCTGACAAGAAATGGTAAAACCCCCGCCAAAAAATTCATCAACGCCCGGGCATTATTGCTCTGCGATGCCGGTGAACAAGGCCCGGCCTGGAGGGTTGCCGATGTCGCGGATGCGCTTGGCATTACCAGCCGGACAATTGAGCACCTCAAGAAGCGCTTTGTGGAAGAAGGGTTTGAGGCCGCTCTGGTTCGCAAGCCACTGGTGAAGCCGCCCCGTGAAGTCATCTTTGACGGCGCGTTTGAGGCCCGGCTCATCGCCTTGGCCTGTTCGGAAGCACCGCCGGGATATGGGCGCTGGACCGTTCGTCTGCTTGCCGATAAGGCGGTAGAACTTGATTTGGCGCCATCTGTTTCCCATATGACCGTGTACCGGGTTCTAAAAAAAACGAATATAAACCTCACCTCCGGAAATATTGGAAAATCCCGCCGAAAGAAAGTTCCGCCTTTGTAGCGGCGATGGAAGATGTCTTGGAGGTGTACCATTTGCCCTATGATCCGAATTACCCCGTCGTCTGCATGGACGAATCCTCTAAACAGCTCATTGGTGAAGTTCGTCAGCCGATTCCAGGTAAGCCGGGGCAAGTTGAGCGCATTGATGATGAGTACGTACGCCATGGTGTGGCGCACATTTTTATGGAGGTGGAGCCGCTGGCCGGTAGACGCCATGTGGCGATTACCCAGCAGCGCACCAGAAAAGAGTGGGCTGAGCAGATCAAGGATATGCTTGATATACGCTATCCTGCGGCAGTCAAAGTGAGACTGGTGATGGATAACCTCAATACCCATCAGGTGGCATCGCTCTACGAGACATTTGTGCCGGAAGAAGCACGCAGGCTGGCTGAACGTTTGGAAATCCACTATACTCCAAAACATGGCAGTTGGTTGAATATGGCGGAAATAGAGCTCAGTGCCTTGAAAGGCCAATGCTTAAACCACCGAATTCCTGATAGAGCTATTATGCAGAGTGAGGCAACGCAGTGACAGAACGATAGAAACAGCGCATCGCGGGCAATCGACTGGCAGCTTACAACGGCTGATGCACGCATAAAGTTAAGAAGTCTTTATCCGAACTTATAAATGTTACAGAGCACTAGGAGGCTATCATTAAAAAATCAGGAGTCGCCAATTGGATTGTGACACGCAACTCTAGCTTTTCCACAAGGCCTTAAATCCGGGAATTGTTTAAAACAGATATCGATTGTTTCAGTACAACGCGGGTTGAAATAACAGCCGTGCGGAGGATCAATCGGAGAAGGTGGCTCCCCATGCAAAACAATTCGTTTTTTTTCCCTCAGCGGATCAGCAACCGGCGTTGCTGAAAGCAGCGCTCTGGTATAAGGATGTCGGGGGTGGGTAAAAATCGCATCGCGGCTGCCCATCTCGATAACCATCCCCAGATACATGACCATAATTTCATCGGCAACATGTTTCACGACCGATAAATCGTGGCTGATAAATAGATATGCAAGGTTAAACCGCTGCTGCAGGTCAAGCAGCAGATTAAGGATCTGAGCCTGGATGGAAACATCAAGGGCCGATACCGGCTCATCGAGTACCACTATTTCCGGATTGAGCATCAGTGCCCGCGCCACTGCAATTCGCTGGCGCTGTCCGCCGGAAAACATATGCGGGAAACGATCGTACTGCTCAGGACGAAGGCCGACCAAATCCATCATGGCACGTACCGCCCGGCGGCGTTCATCTTTGCTCATGTTGGTGTTTACCAGCAACGGTTCCTCGAGGGCATGACCAATCTTCTGCCGTGGGTTGAGGGAACCGTACGGATCCTGAAAGACAATCTGAACCTTAGATTTAAGCTTTCTTTTGGTTGCCAGGTCGGCGGCAACAATATCGACCCCTCGGATACTCAACTCGCCGGCGGTGGGCGCCTCGATCATGGTGACCAATCTGGCAAGAGTCGACTTACCGCAGCCGGACTCTCCAACAACGGCCAGGGTGCACCCTTTTTCGAGGGTAAAGGTCGCGCCATTGAGCGCCTTCAATTCAGCTTTGGCTTTGAATGAACCGCGTTCTACCTCGTAATACCGCTTGAGACCGCTGGCCTCAAGGATCGTCTCACGTTTCATGCCAACTGCCCCTCTCTATCGGGGTGGTCAATCGGCACGCCGTTTTCAAGAGGATAATGGCACAAGGCGAGGCCAAGACGGGGTGGCGCCTGTTTTGGCTCCTCGGTCCGGCAGCGCTCGGTTGCAAAATGGCAACGGGGTGAAAACAGACAACCTTGCGGCCGATCAAATTGACCAGGGACGACACCGCCTATGGAAGGCAGATGTTTGCTCGTCGCCCGCTCAGGCAAAGCGGCCAGAAGTGCAGCGGTATAGGGATGGTGGGGTTCGGTAAAAAGCCCGTTAACCCCCTGCTGTTCAACCTGCTGTCCGGCATATTTGACAATTACCCGTTCGGCAGTTTCAGCGACGACTCCCATATCATGGGTGATCAGGACCAGGGCCATGTTGGTTTCTTCCTGAATCTTTAGCAGAAGATCGATAATTTGCGCCTGGATAGTGACGTCTAAAGCGGTAGTCGGTTCATCGGCAATCAGCAGGCGAGGATTGCAGGCAATTGCCATGGCGATCATAACCCGCTGCGTCATGCCGCCGGAAAGCTGGTGAGGAAAGGCTCCTAACCGCTTAACCGGCTCAGGAATTCCCACTTGGCCAAGCAGTTCGATACAACGGTCGCGCCGCCCTTTACTATCCATCCGCAGATGTGTCTTTAGCGCTTCGCCGAGCTGAAATCCCACCGTGAAGCAAGGGTTAAGGCTGGTCATGGGTTCTTGAAAGATCATCGAAATTTCTTTACCGATTATCTCTCTACGGCTTTTTTTATCCATTGCCAGCAGATCTCTACCATCAAAAGTCATCTGATCGGCAGCTATAGTGGCGGTCCACGGAAGTAACCCCATAAGCGCCAACATGGAAACCGATTTACCCGAACCGGATTCGCCGACGATGGAGAGAACCTCTTTGGGCTCAAGAGATAAAGAGACCCGGTCAACGGCCGTAAAGAGACCGCCAGCGGTTTGGAATGAGACGGAGAGGTTTTCTATTTCCAAGAGGGTCATAATTGCTGATCAGGAGCTCTTCAATTTTGGATCTAACGCGTCGCGAAGTCCATCACCCATCAAATTTATCGCTAAAACCGTGAACAAAATAGCACAGCCGGGAAAGGTCACTACCCACCAGGCTCGCAAAATGAACTCCCGCGCCTCAGCCAGCATTGTTCCCCATTCCGGGGTAGGTGGCTGTGCCCCCATACCGAGAAAGCCGAGGGCGGCCGCATCGAGTATGGCGGTAGAAAAACTCAACGCAGCCTGAACGATTAACGGGGCCATACAGTTGGGCAAGATTGTAACGAACATCAGCCGCAGTCTCCGCACCCCGATGACCCGCGCCGCCGTCACGTAATCTTTGCTCATTTCACCCATTACCGCGGCACGGGTTAAGCGGACATAGTGAGGCTGCTGAACGATTGCGATGGCAATCATCGCATTGACAAGGCTGGGGCCCAGAATTGCCACGAGCACCAGTGCGAGAAGCAGGCTAGGAAATGAAAGGACGATATCCATTAGGCGCATGATGGTTGTATCGATCCAGCCCCTGAAAAAGCCCGCGATCAGGCCAAGACTAACACCAACAATCAACGCCAACGAGACCACCACGCAGCCGATAAAAAGAGAGTATCGGGCTCCATGGATCAACCTCGACAACATATCCCGGCCAACTGCGTCAGTACCGAGAATAAACTTAACCGATCCCCCCTCCTGCCAGAAGGGTGGCTGTAAAAATGCATCGCGGTATTGGTGGTTGGGCAAATGAGGCGCGATGAGATCGGCAAAAACGGCTATGATTATGATGACGACAAAAAAAATCAGACCAATGACCGCTCCCCGGTTTTCACTAAAGTAGCGCCAAAACTCCTTGAGCAACTCAAGTCTGCCACTTTGGCGGGTATCAAGGCCTTGATTGTAAGTCAGTTCAGCCATGTTTATTTGGTATGCCTGATCTTTGGATTAATGAGCCCATAAAGCAGGTCAACGAATAGATTGACGATCATGATGATCAGCGCGATCAAAATCAACCCCCCTTGCACCGAGGCATAATCCCTCCTCGATATGGAATCGACCATCCATTTACCAATACCGGGCCAGGAAAAGATGGTCTCGGTCAGGATTGCCCCGGCGAATAACACTCCAACCTGAAGGCCAATTACGGTGATTACCGGGATCATCGCATTGCGCAATGCGTGCAAACCAATTATTCGTGACGGAGTCAAACCTTTTGCGCGTGCGGTTCTAATGTAGTCTTCCCCAAGTACCTCCAGCATCGCCGATCGGGTCTGGCGGGCGATTACCGCCAAAGGTATTGTGCCGAGCACAATAGTCGGTAGAATCAGATGTTTAAGGGCTGAGACAAATGCCCCCTCTTCACCGGATAACAGGCTGTCAATAAGCATGAATCCGGTAACCGGTTCGAAAAAATAAAACAGCGATATGCGCCCGGAAACCGGAGTTACGCCTAGAATTCCCGAAAAGAAAATAATCAGCAGCAGGCCCCACCAGAAAATCGGCATCGAATAGCCGGTGAGCGCTCCAGCCATTACCGTATGATCAAACGGCGAGCCGCGCTTAACGGCGGCAATCATACCGATCGGCAAACCAAACAAAACGGCAAAGAAAATCGCGCAGAGTGACAGCTCGACGGTGGCCGGAAACAGGGTCATAAATTCTTTCAACACCGGTTGTTTGGTAACGATTGAGGTGCCGAAATCACCCTGCATGAGATCTTTGAGATAATGCCCGTATTGTACCAGAATCGGTTTATCATAGCCGAACTTTGCCATCAGCCGAGCATGCCGTTCCTCACTCATGCCCCGCTCGCCGGCCATCAGCAGCACCGGATCACCGGGCAGCAGCCTGATAAAGGTAAAGGCGATCAGAGTTACTCCTAGAAAGGTGGGGATAATCACTCCGAGCTTTTTCAGAAAAAATATCGCCATGGCCCGATTCTATAACAAGACGATGGGAGAAACACAAGCGAAGTATGGCCGGATATCCATTCTCACGACTCAAAGCGGAAGGACGAAGAACCCAGGTTATTGCCTGTTCTACATGAAACGATTAGTGACTTACTCCTGAAAGTCTGTCATAAAAAACAAGAAAATTTTTAAGCATCATTGCCAACCCAAGCCTGGTAATGCTTTGCGGATGGTCAATCAGATCACAAACTTTTGGGTTGCGGGCTATAAGCCCGCCTTAATTAAATTAGATATACACACAAGCCGATGTCCAGACAAGCTAAGAGGTCATGCATACCACAAATAAAAAAAGCCGGGCGCAAGGCCCGGCTTCACACTATCGTGCAGTCTGCTCTTATTGCAGATCAACCCCGTAAAAAATATGGCCGCCGAAAGGATCGATCCTAAAATCAACGACCTCATTACGAACCGGCTGGAACACCACCGAGTGGGCTATGGTAGCCCATGGGGCCTGCTCTTTGAATATCAATTGGGCCTGCTGATACAGTTTGGTCCGCTCGTCAACATCGGACACTACCTTGGCCTTTTGGATCAAGTTTTCAAAAGGCTCATAGCAGAAGTTTGCTCGATTCGATCCGCCCACACCATCGCAACCAAGCAATACCGCCAGAAAGTTGTCCGGATCGCCATTGTCGCCGGTCCAACCAAGTAAAACGGCCCCATCACGGTTCTTGTCCTTGGAACGATCGAGGTATTCCCCCCATTCATAAGAGACAATCTCGGCTTCCACGCCAATGGCGGCAAAATCCGCCTGGATCAACTCCGCCATGCGCCGGGCGTTGGGGTTATAAGGCCGCTGCACCGGCATTGCCCATACTTTCATCTTCAATCCACCGGCCCCTTCCGCCTCGAGCATCGCTTTAGCGCCTTCCGGGTCATACGGATCATCAACCACCTCGTCATTATATGACCAGATGGTGGGAGGAATCGGGTTTTTAGCGACTTTGCCTGCGCCTTGAAAAACAGCGTTGAGGATGGCCTCTTTGTTAATTGCCATATTTAGCGCTTTTCTGACTTTCGGGTTATCAAAAGGAGCGACCATGGTATTATAGGCCAGATAGCCAACATTGAGCCCTTCCTGCTGCAAGAGGTTAATATCGGCATCTTGCTGCATTGCCTCTAAATCGGCCGGGTTGGGATAGGGCATAACATGGCACTCACCCGCTTTGAGCTTTTGATAGCGTACTGAAGGGTCCGGGGTGATAGCAAATACCAGATTGTTGATTGCAGCCTTGCCGTCCCAATAATCGGGATGAGCCTGATAGCGGATAACCGCATCCTTCTGGTATGCAACAAGCTGAAAAGGGCCAGTACCAACTGGTTTTTGATCAATGACCTGAGGTGTCCCGGCTGCCATCATGGCATCGGCGTATTCCTTTGAATGAATAGAGGCAAAATCCATACCCAGATTAGCGATCATGGGCGCCTCCGGCCTGTTGAGCACGAATTTAACGGTGTAATCGTCAACCTTTACAACGTCCTTGAGCAATGCGGGCATGGACATGCCGTTGAAATATTCGTATTCAGCCCCCTCAGTTACCCCATGAAAAGGATGATTAGTATCGAGTTGTCGTTTAAATGAAAATACCACATCATCGGCATTAAAATCACGGGACGGTGTAAACTCCTTGGTGGTGTGGAATTTAACGCCTTCTCTTAGATAGAAAGTATATTCAAGGCCATCGTCAGATACCTCCCAGCGCTCCGCCAAGGCCGGCTGGATAGTTGTGGTGCCGCGCTCAAATTCAACGAGACGATTAAAAATGTTCCGAGAAGTTGCATCAAAGGTGGTACCGGCCGTGTAAAATGCCGGATTAAACCCCTCAGGACTTCCTTCGGAACAAAACACGAGGGTCTTGGCCTGAACGGCAATCGCGCCGAAGGCAAACAGAGATGCTCCGCAAGCAAATGCAACCAACTTCTTTCCCAGTGTTTTCATGTCCTCATCTCCTGTATGTTTTGATTAGTTCGACAACAATCATCTGGCTATCGATTCCACCCTATCTTTTTTCCATATCATAAATGAGCCTTCAACGAAAAAACAAAAGGGTATCTATCCAGCGGATTTCCCCGCAGAGCAAAAGATTAATTACAAGCAGTCGATTTGCAACCATTCGTTTTGATGTCAACCCATTTTTAAGTCTCGCAATTATACATATGAATCTTCACCGATCTGGGACTGAGATTAGCCATGTCTCATGATGGATGGCGATAGATAGGAGCCGTTTCCGGGTGAAGTTGACGGGCAGCGTTGAAAGAAGTTACCCGTCAGAATGTCGGCCTGTAGTCCGACACCCCGGTTTTTGCACCGATTATCTCAAAGATATTTCATCACTGTTGATGGTGTTGCCGGCTGGTAAACCGCTACCGCCATGCGAGCGTAATATTAGCCCTACAACGAAACTTATATTGACGTCATAGCCACAATATGTAACACTGCGCAACATAACCCAAACCATGGAGGTGGGCCTATGTTGCCGTCAATTCGATCCGTTGAGCACACGTACGAAATACCGAAATTCTCGATCACCACAAAAGACATTGATGGTTTTTATTCCGAACTTGAAGGGTATCATGAGGTTTTTGCCGACTGTTTCCACCGGAGTGAGTCGCGGGGCCATTTTTTTAAGTACATGGCCGGCCAATTCAGTGAGCTTGAAAGGAAGTCGATTGAACCGATTGCCGTTAATATCACAGGCGGAAATGTTAGAGCAATGCAGCGGTTTATCAGTGACGCGGAATGGGATGAGGATAAAATAAGCCGCAAGTATCGTCATATGGTTAATGATGATATGGGTGATCCAAACGGCATTCTCATTTTCGATGAATCTGGTTTTGTCAAAAAAGGATCCGACTCGATCGGTGTAGCCAGACAATACTGCGGCACCATTGGAAAGGTGGATAATTGTCAGGTCGGTGTATTCGCGGCGTATGCCTCCCCCCAGGGGTACGCCCTGATTGACAAGCGGCTTTTCATTCCAGAGAAATGGTTCACCAAAGACTATGCCGCAAAACGGGAAAAATGCGCTTTACCCGAAAATATCAAGTTCAAAACCAAACCGCAACTGGCGGTTGAGATGTTTACTGCAATTCGAGACGAGGGGATACTTCCATTCAAATACATTGCCACCGACAGCCTGTATGGCTCAAGCCCCGAATTTATCAATGCGGTTGATCGGCTTCCCAGGGTCACCTATTTTGTATCCATGGCCAGTGACACCCGTTGTTGGCTGAAAAGACCCGTCGTCAGGGAAAAGACATACAAATACAAGGGCACGGTCAAAACCAGGAGAATTCTGGAAGATACATCAAAGACCCCCATTGCGTTCATCGATCTTGCCAAAAGCATCAATGATTTCTTCTGGTACAGGCGAAAGGTCTCCGAAGGCACCAAAGGCCCTATTATGTATGAATTCACTAAGCGCCGGGTTGTATTGTCAAAAGATGGATTGCCGGAAAAGGAAGTGTGGTTGGTCATCAAGCGAACGCTCGGCCCCAAGCCGGAATATTCGTTTTTTATCAGCAACGCCCCGGTCAGCACTCGCCTTGCAAAGTTTGTCTGGCTGAGCGGAGTGCGGTGGGCTATTGAGCAATGCTTTGAAGAAACGAAAACAGAGCTGGGGATGGACCACTATGAAGTTCGTAAATATTCCGGCTGGAATCATCATATTCTGACATGTATGCTGGGGCATTTTTTCCTCTGGCACCTCAAGATACGGTTGGGGGAAAAAAACGCCGTCTATTACTCTGTCGCAGCTTAGGATGTTGATTGAAACGGTTCTGCCAATCGCCCACTATGACGCCATGACAATGTTGGCGCTGATTGAGAGCGTGCAGGTTAAGAATCACAGAGCGTATCTTTCGCATCGAAGACGACGCCTGCGATCATTAAATGATTTTAAATAACTTTCGTTGTAGGGTTAGGCCGCCAGAAAATGATACGGTCTGAGTTGTTCACCAAATACTGGAGCACGCGAGCCGCTTGTGTATTTTGGCAGAACTTCCATGAACCAGGTTGGACAAAATATGTAATCGCCCAGCCTGCTGGTGCGGATGGTTTTCTCGGCGTAACATTTGTGTTTGATCGTCGGCACCCAGATATTGTCCTAGGAGGCTGTCCGAGAATAGACTATTCCAAGGCACAAAAGCACAAAACCTAACAATTAAAAGAGATCTTCTGCGGGGCCAGAGCTGCTTGCGAGCATATGCACGTAAAAAAGTGCCCGACGAGCTGCTTTTACCACTATGTGGTCCTGTTAGCCCTTCATTATCCCTCCGCAGCTATCAGTTTAGCTGATTCTGGACGTACCACGCCATTGAACATTGCTTGGGCGATTTTCTTGATGTTGTGAACAGCACATACGAGGGAAAACTCTCCGCGAGTTTTCCTTTTTCCTCTGACAGTAAATCCTCGAAATCCACTGTTTTTGATCTGACCAAAGACCGGCTCTACAATGACCTTACGTTGTTTGTAGATTTCTCTGGATTCTGGCGATTGCATTTTTTTGTTCATCTGCTGACGCTGTTACCGGCGCTCCCAAGATGCATAGAAACGGCGGTTTAAAGATGCAGCTGTTTCACGCCTCCTAATCATCGCCAGGAAATCTCTTTCCGGCGGCGATCTTTCAGCGTCATCGAGTCACCCTTCCACCTGTTCTTTCATGCGATAACTTTTTCCTTCAATGACAACGGTATCGGCATGGTGCAACAGCCTGTCCAGGATTGCCGATGTCAGCGTTGCATCATTGTTGAAGATGGCCGGCCAGTCCTTGTAGGCGCGATTCGAAGTGATCAGTATCGCTCCTTTCTCGTAGCGCTTGCTGATCACCTGGAAGAGTAGATCAGCGCCGCGTTTATCGATGGGCAGATAGCCGATCTCATCAAGGATTAACAACGCGGGCGTGAGGTACTGCTTCAAGGAGATTTTGAGCTGGCCGGCAGCCTGCGCGGCGGCCAGGGTGTTGATAACATCCACCGCCGTGGCAAACAACACGGGGAGACCGCGCAGACAGGCCTCATAGCCGATGGCGGTGGCAAGGTGGGTCTTGCCAAGCCCCACCCCGCCAAGCAGTATGGCGTTGGCCTTGTGAGCGATAAATTCGAGGCGAAACAGCTGCTTGAGTTGCATCTCATTGATCTTTTCCGGCCAATTGAACTGAAATTGCTCCAGGGTTTTTTTTACCGGAAAACGGGCCATTCTGATCCGGCGTTCAATACCATTGTACCAGCGCAGATCGGTTTCTCCTTGGACAAGCTGTTGAAAGTACTCGTGGTGGCTCCAGCCTTTAGCTGCCGCGGTCTTGGCCAGAGCTTCGTGATTGTGTTGCATGAACCGCAGCTTGAGATAGTCGAGTTGTTCACTGATGTGGCGTGGTTTGTTATGCATCATGGTCCCCCTTTGCGTAGATGCTTATATCCGGTTCACTTATTTCAAGATCAAGCAGATCGGCGGCCCTGGTAAGATGCAGGGCGCCGGGCGGCCGGTTGAAGTACTTCCGCTGTTCGATCAGGTTGGCGATATAATCGCAGGAGAAGGCACGGTATTCCAACGCATCCTCCATGGCGCGTGCCACCTGCTCAGGGGAATAGATCTCGGTTAAGCCGACAATCTGCCGGATATGGTGCATAATGTTGAGTTTACGTTCGACAAGCCCCTGGTAGTATCGCTCGGCATGGGGCGATACGGTGAGAAAGCGCATGAGTAATTTCTGGTCTCTGGCTTTTTTGCGCTGCTGCAGTAAGGCCTTGGGATGATCGGGATGTTCCGTGTCTCTATGGCGGTCGTAACTCCTGGTGTGCCGGGCGATAAGCGTGTGGTCGTGATAGATGCATATCCGGTCCGGATAGGTCTTCATCAGCAAGGACGTGCCGGCATATTCGGCTGGCACTGAATAGCGGTTGGTATCCAGGCTCACCCGGAACTGCCTGGATGCCCGCACCGGGGTGAGTGTCGCGATATCGTATAGCTGGGCAGGAAGCGGGGAAAGATATCGTGTCTCGTGCGCGAACATATCGTGTGGCTTTTTATGGGTCTCCCCATGAACCCGCACATTTGCAATCGTAGCCAGCCAGTGGGTCGCGGCGGGGTTGATCGTCTTGAAGTCAGCCGGCTCGAGGCCCGCCAGAAAGTTCTTTTTTACGTAGCCGACACCATGTTCAACGATACCTTTTTCGTTGCCCTTGCCGACGCCGCAGGGGACGATGGTAAATCCGTAATGAGTGGCAAAGTCCAGATACTTCGGGTTCAGCACGGGCGCCTGTCCGGTGATTCGTTTCAAGACCGCCGATTTGAGATTATCGACCATGATCCGGGAAGGAACACCGCCGAAACAGTGCAATGCATTTTGGTGGCAGCCAAGAAAGTGCTCCATGGTCTGGGAAACGGTGAACTCAAGATACATCATCCGGCTATAGCAGAGTACCATGACAAAGAAGCTCAAGCGCCGCCGGGTAGAGCCGACCCTGATTGAACCGTACGAGCCCCAGTCCACCTGGGCGCATTCACCGGGGGCAAAGCGTAGTTTCAGGTATGGCTTGTGCCGTTTCGGCCTGATGGCGCGTACGTAATCCTTGACGATGGTATAGCCGCCATCGAAGCCTTGTTCTCTGATTTTCTGGTAGATTTGGACGGCGCTGTATGGATATCGTTCCACCATTGAGACGATATCGCGTTTATACGGATCGAGCTTGCTTGCTCGGTTTGCCGACTGTTTCGGCTGGAAACGTTTTTCCTGTAGCCAAGCGGCGACGGTGCGTGCATCGAGTCCGAGCTTTGTGGCGATCTGGCCGGCTTTCAATCCTTCCCGCCGGCATGCCTGTATCCGGCAAAACTGTTCATAATCGATCATCGCGCCCCTCCTCCCAGCTGCTGCAAGATCTGCCCAACTGACGAGATTTCTTGATCAGCTGGTGCTGCTGTGCTTCGACAATCCAGGGCCAGTACCTGGTAGAGCGGGCATTGATAGGCGATCAGGTGATGGCGGATCAGCGTTTCTCTGGCCTGGGTCAGGACGGCACTATCCATGGTAAGCCGCTTGCCCAGAGTGGTATCGCTGTAATAGCTCAGCCCCTGGTGATCACTTACCGTCACCAGGAACAGATACAGGGCTGCTGCCTGGTGGCTGAGATGATCTATGTAGCGTTGTTGTACCAGGCGGTGATCGACCCAGCTGAACTGCTCCGGAATCGCTCGGACCAAATGAGTGTGGATGGGGTGTTTGTGTACCGTCATGACGACCTCCTGTGGTGGGTGATGATTCTTTGAGAATATCAAACCCCAATTGTTGCAGGCGGAGGCCGGTGTGTGCGATGTCATCTTGTAACAGTGAACCACTTAACTGTGCCAATAATCCCACCAGAACAACATGATAGTTGGTTAAGACATCTTGTAACGGTGATTTCGTTACTGGTGAGATATCATCTTGTTTTGATTGGGTATTGTCGCACTTGGGTTTGCGGTCTGTAAGTACATGAATCACCGCAAACCATTGCTGTTGGTGGTTATGCGATGCATAGCAAGATTCGGCGTGTGTCTACAAATTCAAGCTGTTTTTTCCGCGTGGATGAGCTGCTTTGGTACCTTTATCTTTAATGATTTTAATATGTTTCTTGCCTCTGTTGTCACTTCGTTGCGCATAAGCACACGATACTTTAAATCAAAAAATTCTGTGATCTGCAGTGTCTCCAAATTTCGCTGGATATGGTGCCACGACATGCCGCAGGTCATTTCAGCGATCCGTTCGATAAGCAAGGCCAGTACGCAAATTTTGACATGACTCACAATCCTTCGGGAGGCCCAGTGGTACATCGGCACCATCTTTATCTGGGTACGTTTCAACGAGCGGAAACAACGCTCGATCACCATCAGACTCTTGTAACCGCACGCCGCATCCTCGAGACTAATGGTATCGTCGTTGGTTTCAATTACCCATTTTCCATCATACTTTGCCGCCTTACCAACGGCAGCCCGGTCAATACGAATGAGGCCACCTTTGGTGGTTCGCAGATATTTCTTGAAACGGCGTGATGCCAACAATTCAATAGCCCACTGGGCAGTTGCTGAGTGATCCTTGTGCGTGGCCAACTCAGCTTCAAGCAGCTCGATTATTAGCTGTCTGTGGCTCCGCTGCCTTTGCGCTTGTTTGGGGTTATAACAGAGGATGTAACGCCTCCGCCTCTCACCATCGCCGACGATGATCTCCTTGGCATAGAGGTTATCCTTAAATTTGGTGTAGCGGCCACGTTTACTGAGAACCTTCAAATTGATTTCAGAGATACTGGCCATACGACAGGCCAGAAGATATTTCCCACAAGCTTTGGCCAGTTCAACGCGGTTATCTTCGGAGTTCATCCCCGCATCGGCGACAAACATTGCCCGACCCAAGTTCCAGCCTCTGAGATCGGCGCGAACTTTTTCTACCGTTGTGACATCGGCGGTATTACCCGGCAACACCCAACTACGCACCGGGATACCATCGCGGGTCACCGCCAGAGCAACGACGACCTGCGGTGCCCAACCGCCTTCTTTACAACGGCCAAATTTACGTAATGTGGCGTTGGGGTCGGCTTCAGAATGGTCTTCAGCATCGACCTGGAAAGAAGCGGTCGTCGTATCGTAAAAGATCAGATCGACCTCCAGGTTGAAAAGGTTGGCCGTGTTGAAAAACACGGTTTGTTCAATGGTATCGATATTGGCGTGAAGCAGGTCCATCGCTTCATACATATGCCTGAGCCTGAGGCTTGCACAAGAAGGCAGGTAGACGGTGGACAGCCAGCGGTCCCATACCCCGAGTTTGGATTCGGGGTCACATAATCGGTTAGCGACCATGGCCAGAATTGCTCGTTCGTAAGGAACTTGACTACCGGTTGCCTGTTCAATACTATTGAGCGTCTTTTTCAAACCGAGCCGTTCCCATAGGGCCTCAATGACCAACGGGCACCCCAGAGCAAACGTTTGCTTGATCTTCAGATCAGGCGGTATACCTATTGCTTCTCCCTCTGGTAGCAACACGTCTTCAGCCAATGGATCAGAGATATGCAACCCACAGACCCTGGCGATAGATCGACACAGTCGTACCAGTTCAAGACGGTCAAGTTGGTCGGCTCTACCAAAGTTATGGATGATTTTTGCGACCGGTTTGCGAGTCTTTGGATGGCGCTCGTTGTGGGCAATCTGAAAGTACTCGACGACCGAGCCATCTTTGTTGGTGCGTTTTGTTGTTCTCAGGTACATGCTTACTTGAATAGCATGTATAGACAGCTAATGCAAGGAAATAAATACAATTCGTGTGCCTACATATTTCAGCTCACACCTGACATTTGGCTCGATATATGTTGTTGAAATTTAGCGATTTTGACTTATCTAATGGAGTGAATTCGACCGATTTTGTGCCTACTGACCGCAAACCCAAGTCGCACCAGTGATCTTGTAACGCAGTCTGCTTTACGGGTGCTTTTTTCCAGTACACCGGATTGAGCCGGCGCCACTGTTGCACTCGCTGGGTGTTTACCAGGCCGCGGAAGTAGTTCCGGTTCTCTTTTTTAGCGAGCCATTTTTTCTGGCTGGCAGCCTTGCTCGCTTGTTTGCAGCCGGGGTCCCGGCAGTACCGCTGCTTGTGGGTATTGCGGTGGTCGGCACTGAATAATTCCCCGCAGTTCTTGCACGTACGTCGTCGTAGTCGTCCCATCTCCTGAAGTCCTCCTCAGGAGAAGATGTACCGCTGATCAACCTAAACAGGGAGTAAAACAGCAAGAACAGAGAAGAAAGAAGAAGATGATTGTATGATAGTGATCAGGAAGAAAAAGAAGAAGACGGAGGATGCATTTTCAAATCGCCGCGCTAGGTACAAATTCAGAACGCCGATGACATCAGGTCAACCGTAAGCGGGTACAGCGTTTGATGAAGGTACTCGGACTTGCCGGCATGTTGCCCGGACCTCATACCAGCAAACCGCATCCCACCCATAAGGTCTATCCTTACCTGCTACGTGGTGTGGTGATTACGCAACCAGACCAAGTGTGGAGCGCCGATATTACCTATATCCGGTTGGCTCACGGGTTTGCCTATCTGGTGGCGATCATGGACTGGTATTCTCGTCGGGTCTTGGCCTGGCGGTTGTCCAATACGCTTGATTCAGGCTTCTGTATCGACTGCCTGGAAGAAGCACTCCGTACGTATGGTGCGCCTGAGATATTCAACACTGACCAGGGGGCTCAATTTACCAGTACGGCTTTTACGAAGGTACTCACGGATGCAAAGATTGCGATCAGCATGGATGGACGGGGCAGGGCATTGGATAATATTTTCGTCGAGCGGTTGTGGCGTAGCGTCAAATATGAGGATATTTACCTTAAGGGGTACGAGTTCTTTGCCGAGTTGTACCGTGGCCTCCGAGCGTATTTCACCTTTTATAACGATGAGCGGCCCCATCAGGCGTTGGGCTACCTTACGCCCGCATCAGTCTATCGAGCGGGCACGGGCGGGGGTGCGGAAATAAAGGATCATTTCAACACGGATAGCTCCGGTACCATTTCGGCTCCGCTTCGCTCCACCGAAATGGTACCGGAAAGAGGAACTGGGGCAGCGCTAATCCGCTGCGAATAAAGGAAAGGGAAATAACTTAAATTCAGGGGAAAATTGTCCTTGACTTGGGGTCCACCTCATTGGACAACCTCAATACTCATCGGATAGCCTCCCTTTACGAGGCATTCCCTCCCGAAGAGGCACGGCGGCTGGCTGAACACCTGGAAATCCATTACACGCCAAACCATGGTAGTTGGCTGAACATGTCAGAAATTGAACTCAATGCCCTAAAGGGCCAGGGCCTCAATGACCGGATACGGCAAAGAAAAGGTGCAGGCCGAAGCGGCACACTGGCAGCAAGCAGCAAACAACAAAACACGAAAAATCGATTGGCAGTTCACGGCAGCCGATGCACGGATTAAATTAAAACAACTATATCCAAAGATATAAATGTTACATGGTGCTAGATCAGCTACGGGCTATGCCCTGTAAATCGTTTGTTTGGTGAAGTTTTCGGCTGTTAAGCCGCAACCACCATCGGGCGTAATCATCGGTGTACAGAAGAAGTACCCCATTTATTCGAAACGGAGGACTCGGTGCAAGTTGCCTGCCACGGGGTGCAAGAAGGGCGGATATAAGCCGACAGCTTCACCCTCACCTCTTTTCTTCTCAGTTCTTCAGCCGCGGTGTCTGGTCATCCTTATCTGGTGCGTCTCCACAAAAGCTCGTCATGGGCAGCAAGCAACAATCGGTGGCCCTGCCGCGCTCAGGATACCAACTCCTGGAGAAATGGTTACCGTGAAGTACAATCTCATCAGATCCACCCGGTAAGAAAAACGCGAGAGGGCAATCGATGAATCAGCTGTTACCCGAACGGCTCGAGCAGATTGAAGCAGGCGGCGTCGGCCATCATCTGGCCGCCGCCCTGCACGGCATAGAAAAGGAGGGGCTGCGGGTCACCGGTTCCGGAAGGATCGCACCGACTCCGCACCCGCGCAGCCTGGGCGCCGCCCTGACTAACAAATTTATCACGACGGATTTTTCCGAATCCCTGCTCGAATTCATTACCCCCGCCTTACCCGAACCGGCCACGGCGCTGGAAATTTTAAGAGCCCTTCACCACTATCTCTATACCAGCCTCGATGACGAGCTGATCTGGGCGGCGAGCATGCCCTGCTGGATCGAAGATGTCGCGGAGATTCCCATTGCCCGTTACGGCTCTTCAAATCTCGGCCGCATGAAACATATCTATCGGCTGGGGCTTCAGCATCGATATGGCAAAATGATGCAGAGCATCGCCGGTATCCACTACAACTACTCACTGCCGGAGCCGTTTTTGCGTGGGTATCGGGACCTGTTGGAGGGTTCTGAAACGATGCAGTCGTTCACATCCGCGGCATATTTTGCGATGATGAGAAATTTCCGCCGTCACTCCTGGTTGCTGCTCTTCCTGTTCGGCGCATCTCCGGTGGTGTCCCGCTCATTTCTGAAAGGCTCCCGCCGGGGCCTCGACACGCTGACCGAGGACTCCCTGTATCTGCCCTGGGCAACCTCCCTGCGCATGAGTGACCTGGGATATTCCAATGCCGCCCAGTCAGCCATCGCTGTCTGCTTCAATACGCTGCCGACATATATCGCAACGCTTGCCGGGGCGATCAACACGCCGCATCCGGAATATGAGCGTATCGGCGTCGTGGTCGATGGCGAGTACCGCCAACTCTCCAACACCATTTTGCAGATTGAAAATGAATACTACAGCGATATCCGGCCCAAGCGGGCTCCAGAGCCGGGGGAAAGCGCCCTGCAGGCCCTGAACAGGGCCGGGGTGGAGTACGTGGAGGTCCGTAGTACCGACGTCAACCCGCTGCTGCCCGTGGGCATTGATCTCGAGCAGGCCCGGTTCATGGAAGCCTTTCTGCTGACATGCCTGTTGATGGGGGACACACCGGTCAGTGAAGAAGAGTGCCGGGTGATCGCCGAAAATCACCACCGGGTAACAACCCGGGGCAGAGAACCGCGGCTCATGCTCTCCACCCCGTGGGGAGAAACGGTACTGGAAGAACTGGCCCGGCGCCTGCTGCATCAATGCGGACTCACCGCCCAGCTGCTTGACACAGAACATGACACAACGGATTACGCGCAATCAGTGGCGGCACAGCACGCCAAAATCGACGATCCGAACCTCACCCCGTCCGCCCGGATAATAGAATCGATCAAAAATTCAGCTCTGAGCTACAACGAGTGGGTACTGGCCCTGAGCAAACAGCACAAAAAGACCATAACGAGCAGACCGGTAGCCGCTGATATCATCGAACAACTTGCCAACGAGGCGAAAGACTCACTGCTCAGGCAATCACGGATTGAAGAAGATGATACAGTGGATTTTGATACATTCATGCGCCGCTACCGAACCCACCAGACAGATATCGCCGCCTCCATAGGGGATAAGTGATACGACAGTACGTTCAACAACAATTATTATTCTCACTCAGCGACAATTATAATTCCCGATACTCTGTCAAAAAATACCCTTGATCATCTGATTTTCAGACCCCACATGCCATGAATTAAATAATTTCTTTTTCGCCCGGCTGGAAGGGGCATGGCATAGTGGATATTGAACCGGCACAAAATGATTTGGTACACCTGATTACTAATATACCTTACAGTTCAAGACTTCTTGCATCAAAGAAAAGTGCTTATCTAGCGAAAAAATCAAACAAACATTTTGCATAGCATTTTGAGCTATAATCAAGTCAGGGATTCCAATCCCATTAATTCCATTCTTTAAACAAGACAATTGAAGTTCTTGAATTTGCTGCCAGTGTATTGAGAGCGGGAGTCTTGCCACCTCCTTGAGTGCCGCAATCAGTGATGACTGATGCTGAAGTTTCAGCGATGGAATGAGCTCAGTCAGAATGAGATCATTGATATAAATCAAATTGTTATCAATAAGATAGTCTAACTCCTCTGATCTCTCTCCTGACTTGAAATAGTCAATCCAGACAGAGTAATCGACGAGCACCTTCATGTACGCTCTCTTAATTCATCAAGATCAATGTCCAGGTCAACTTTCCCCTTGAAATCTTTAAGCGCTGATATTTTTGTTTTTTTTACCAACTCCTCTAAAGCGACGGTAATGACCTGAGTTTTGGTCATTATATTGGTTGCTTGCATGGCTTCCTTGAGCAAATCTTCCGATAAATCAAGTGTTGTCCTCATGTTACACCTCCTTATGCATATAGTTTAAGTATTTTATGCATAAAAAGTCAATGCTTTTTCATTGTCAAGGAGTGTGGCGGTAGGAAGCCAATCACCTAACTGCCCTATTGTTCTATTCACTCAGAAAAGCATGTTTTATCAGCCTTTACTTCGTCTTGGGTTTGCGGTCAGTAGGCACAAAATCGGTCGAATTCACTCCATTAGATAAGTCAAAATCGCTAAATTTCAACAACATATATCGAGCCAAATGTCAGGTGTGAGCTGAAATATGTAGGCACACGAATTGTATTTATTTCCTTGCATTAGCTGTCTATACATGCTATTCAAGTAAGCATGTACCTGAGAACAACAAAACGCACCAACAAAGATGGCTCGGTCGTCGAGTACTTTCAGATTGCCCACAACGAGCGCCATCCAAAGACTCGCAAACCGGTCGCAAAAATCATCCATAACTTTGGTAGAGCCGACCAAC
Organism: Desulfofustis sp. PB-SRB1; assembly: GCA_016722945.1. GTDB lineage: Bacteria > Desulfobacterota > Desulfobulbia > Desulfobulbales > Desulfocapsaceae > PB-SRB1. Next base: position 699,430 of record JAEQMT010000038.1, read on the forward strand.
TTGACCGTCTTGAACTGGTACGACTGTGTCGATCTATCGCCAGGGTCTGTGGGTTGCATATCTCTGATCCATTGGCTGAAGACGTGTTGCTACCAGAGGGAGAAGCAATAGGTATACCGCCTGATCTGAAGATCAAGCAAACGTTTGCTCTGGGGTGCCCGTTGGTCATTGAGGCCCTATGGGAACGGCTCGGTTTGAAAAAGACGCTCAATAGTATTGAACAGGCAACCGGTAGTCAAGTTCCTTACGAACGAGCAATTCTGGCCATGGTCGCTAACCGATTATGTGACCCCGAATCCAAACTCGGGGTATGGGACCGCTGGCTGTCCACCGTCTACCTGCCTTCTTGTGCAAGCCTCAGGCTCAGGCATATGTATGAAGCGATGGACCTGCTTCACGCCAATATCGATACCATTGAACAAACCGTGTTTTTCAACACGGCCAACCTTTTCAACCTGGAGGTCGATCTGATCTTTTACGATACGACGACCGCTTCTTTCCAGGTCGATGCTGAAGACCATTCTGAAGCCGACCCCAACGCCACATTACGTAAATTTGGCCGTTGTAAAGAAGGCGGTTGGGCACCGCAGGTCGTCGTTGCTCTGGCGGTGACCCGCGATGGTATCCCGGTGCGTAGTTGGGTGTTGCCGGGTAATACCGCCGATGTCACAACGGTAGAAAAAGTTCGCGCCGATCTCAGAGGCTGGAACTTGGGTCGGGCAATGTTTGTCGCCGATGCGGGGATGAACTCCGAAGATAACCGCGTTGAACTGGCCAAAGCTTGTGGGAAATATCTTCTGGCCTGTCGTATGGCCAGTATCTCTGAAATCAATTTGAAGGTTCTCAGTAAACGTGGCCGCTACACCAAATTTAAGGATAACCTCTATGCCAAGGAGATCATCGTCGGCGATGGTGAGAGGCGGAGGCGTTACATCCTCTGTTATAACCCCAAACAAGCGCAAAGGCAGCGGAGCCACAGACAGCTAATAATCGAGCTGCTTGAAGCTGAGTTGGCCACGCACAAGGATCACTCAGCAACTGCCCAGTGGGCTATTGAATTGTTGGCATCACGCCGTTTCAAGAAATATCTGCGAACCACCAAAGGTGGCCTCATTCGTATTGACCGGGCTGCCGTTGGTAAGGCGGCAAAGTATGATGGAAAATGGGTAATTGAAACCAACGACGATACCATTAGTCTCGAGGATGCGGCGTGCGGTTACAAGAGTCTGATGGTGATCGAGCGTTGTTTCCGCTCGTTGAAACGTACCCAGATAAAGATGGTGCCGATGTACCACTGGGCCTCCCGAAGGATTGTGAGTCATGTCAAAATTTGCGTACTGGCCTTGCTTATCGAACGGATCGCTGAAATGACCTGCGGCATGTCGTGGCACCATATCCAGCGAAATTTGGAGACACTGCAGATCACAGAATTTTTTGATTTAAAGTATCGTGTGCTTATGCGCAACGAAGTGACAACAGAGGCAAGAAACATATTAAAATCATTAAAGATAAAGGTACCAAAGCAGCTCATCCACGCGGAAAAAACAGCTTGAATTTGTAGACACACGCCGAATCTTGCTATGCATCGCATAACCACCAACAGCAATGGTTTGCGGTGATTCATGTACTTACAGACCGCAAACCCAAGTTCGTCGAGGCCACTGGTTTGCGAATGACAACCGAAAATTGACCACTTGTGATTACCTAAAACTGACCACCCTGAATTAAACAAAAAGAAGGGTGTTGGGTACCACCCCAGTGTGGTCGTTTCCGGGGGGCAGGAGAAAAGGAGGGAGCCGTAGGCGACTGGAGTTTCTCCTGCCCCCCGGAGGTGTCCTCTGGTACCCATTCAATGTCGCAACAGAGCCTACTTACATAATTCTCCCGCTTTTTACGGCTGCAATATGCCCTTTCTTGAGACATCATAAACAAATACGGTTCCCCCCTTATGTCGATCAAGATCTGCCGGCAAGTGTCAAGATTAGTGGCCATATGGACACGTGCAGAGATCCCGGGGTGTCTCACTATGTTGTCGATATCGTGCTTCATTTCTCTATCTTTGATGGTCTCCCCCTGAGACTTTGTTTTAGACGAAAGCTATCCCACTGACAGGTGATGATATGGGCTCGATGCGTCAGTCGATCAAGAAGGGCCGCGGTCATCACCGGATCACCAAACACCTGTGTCCAGTCGGCAAATCCAAGGTTCGTGGTAATGATGACCGACCCTTTTTCCTGACGTTCGGCAAGAACCTGAAAGAGCAATTCCCCGCCCTCCTTGGAAAACGGGATATAGCCCAGTTCATCGAGAATCAACAGATCGTAGCGAGCATGACGTCCAATAAGACGGCGAAGCTCTCTTTCCTGCCGAGCTTCTATCAGTTCGTTTACCAACCCATAACAACTGACGAACCTGGTCCGGTAATTGTTCCTGCAGGCCTCAATGCCCAGTGCCGTTGCAAGATGAGTCTTGCCGGTACCACTACGGCCAAGAAACATAACATTGCTATGCTCTGTAATATAGTCGCATCCCGCCAACTCTCGTATAACCCTGATGTCGAGCTCGGGTGCCGCGGCAAAATCAAACCCTTCCAGGGTCTTGAGCAAAGGAAACTTCGCCTCGCGCACTCGGCGGGTGAGTCTATGTTCCGCTTTGGCTTCAAGCTCGGTTGTCGTCAGATCCAGTAAAAACTCATCGTAGCCTGGGCCGCTCTCTTTTGCCTGACGAATGCTGGTTTCCAGACCCCGGGCCGTGGCCGCAAGATTCAGTGCCTTCAGATTTTCACGCAATTCGACCATGAGTGCACTGCTCATTGCACACCTCCCAATACCCCGTAGACGCTTACATCAGGAGATGGCAGACTCGGCCAGTCTGTCAGTGGGGCACTCGTGGTGTCCTTCTCTCGTGAAGATATCAGCACATGCCGTACCCCTTCACTGCCGTTAAGATTGCTCTCCAGGGCACGTTTCACCGCAGTCTCAACCTCGTCGACTCCATAGTTGCTGTAGAGCATCAATACTGAAATAAAATCCTTGATCCCTTTGGTTTCTCCCTGGATACGGCAGAAATTTGCAAGCAATTGATGCAGCGATTGGGGCCACTGTTTTTTCCATTGCCGAATTACTCGAGCACTGGAAAACGACATCGGGCGTTGTTGGATCAGTTCCAGATAATGTGCGGGATTAAGACTCCACTTGTTGTTGGCGAACAATCGTTCATGGACAGCCAGTTTGGCGCCGTCCGCAAAAATCTCCACCCGGTCCACATACACCACTGTTTTCAACCGCCGCCCCGCGTACTGCCAGGGCACTGAGTAACGGTTCTTGTCAATCATCACCGTGGCGTATTTGTCGACCCGGGCATCACCCGGAAGGATCGTGCTAAACGCTGTCTCCGGGTGAGCAAGAAGATGTTGCTGCTCTGCTTCAAAGCGCTCATTTACGCTCTCTGAGCGACCAGCCATCTTGTGTGAACCGTACGCCAGACAGTCTGCCAGAATCTTCTCATTGAGTTCCTCAAAGCTTTCCACCACCGGCACGGGAACCATATAATTCCGGCGAGCAAATCCCACCAAGCCTTCAACTCCTCCTTTCTCATTGCCGCTATCCCGGTTGCAAAATCGTGCGGTAAAACTGTAATACCCTTTGAATCGGCTGAAACTCTCCTGTTCAATACGCTTTTTACCCTGGAGAACTTTGCGTACCGCGGTAGTGAGGTTGTCGTAGATCAGAACCGGAAAAATCCCCCCAAAAAAATCGAAGGCCTTGATATGGGCGTCAAAGAAAGCCTGCTGCCGTTCACAGGGATAACAACGGACAAAGTGTTTGCCGGAATATTTGCTTCGCATGCAAAAAAACTTCAACCGGACTTTCTCTCCGCCCACAACTGCCGTTGCAGTACCCCAGTCGATCTCCGCTTCCTGTCCCGCATCAGCTTCACATGCAATGAAAACCTCCCGGCCAGGATCAATTCCCAATTCCATTCGCACCAGCCGCACATAGCGGCGAACATTCGATTCACTGCCCTGATATCCCTGCTCGGTGCGCAGGCGGTTGTAGACACGTCGGGCAGTATGGCGCTGTTTCTTCGGCACTTCTTTGTCCGCTCTCAACCATGCTTCGATCAGTGAACGATATGGCCCCAAAACAGGAAACGATTGCTGTTCACGCTCACGGTATCCCCACGATTCACCGTGAAGTGCCTTTTTGATGGTGTTTCGAGAATGGCCTGTCTGTCTTGCCAACTCACTGATGTTCTTGCCGTAGACCCTGTGGGCCGTCCTGATGTATTCGTATTGATCCATGTTGAGCAACTCCTCACCTCCTGCTTGAATGACTAAAAATGGTATTCTAGCAGAAAATTGATTGCTCAGGGTGGTCAGTTTTCGGTGATCACTACCCTGTTTTGCTGGTCAATTTTAGGTTAGCACAACCACTGGTTGCCTTAATCAGCTTCTTGTGGTCGTAACTGTGCAACCCTCCTCTCCTGTCACCCGATCCGATGTATCTGACAATAAATTGTAACTTTTGCACATTGACGCTACAGATCACTGGTCGCGGGCTTGCGAGCAATCCTGAGCAGCCGTCTGTTGTACATTTATACGAATTAACCACACAACTTCACTCTTGACAGCTAAATAATGTGTATGCATTATAGAAACTATACACACAAGCTCTTCGCCGGAGGTAACCCCATGCGAACCAATATTGTCATAGATGACGAACTCATGAACCAGGCAATGGAACTAAGCCAGCTTAAAACTAAAAAAGCTGTCGTTGAAACGGGACTTAAGCTTTTGGTCCAAATCAAAAAACAGGAGCGAATAAAGAATTTGCGCGGAAAGTTGAACTGGGATGGCGACCTCAATAAGATGAGGCTGGACAAGTGATCCTCGTCGACTCATCCGTATGGATCGATTATTTCAACGGCATTTCAACGTGGCAGACAAACTCCCTGGATAATTGCCTTTCCAATGTTCCTGTCGTCATAGGGGATTTGATTCTAACCGAAGTCCTCCAAGGTTTCAGGTCAACCAGGGATTTCGAAACCGCCAAAAAATTGCTTGGCGATCTCCCATTCCGCCACATTGGGGGCTACAATATCGCTGTTCAAAGTGCCCAAAACTATCGCTACCTGCGAAAAACCGGCGTTACCGTGAGAAAGACGATTGATGTCATCATCGCAACTTTTTGTATCATTGAGGGGCTGACTCTACTTCACGATGATCGTGATTTCTCTCCCATGGAAACCCATTTCCCGCTGAGATCGATGACCCCGCCCTAAGGTGCTGAACTTAATTCTTGATGGGCACGTAAAAACCTCAAAATTGCTTGCTGCCGTCATTCCCGCAAAAGCGGGAATCCAGTGATTTCAAAAAATTATGGGTTTTTGGTCAATTCCGGTATTACGGGAATATGGGTTTTTACGACGCCGTCAATTCTTGCACGTTTGCGAAATTAGACAGCGCCAATTACGACATTCACTGTAATGATTAGTTGCACGATAAAACCTTATTGGTTAACCGAAATTTTATTGTATTATCTTTGATATAATTCCTAATTCTTCCCTATACTCACAACCACATTTTTCCCAGAAATGTTTTCCTGATTCATTATTTTTGAATACAAAAATGTGACACTTTTTGATTCCAATTGCTTTCAACCGCTCAATCCCGCTTTCTACTAATCCTTTGCCAATTCCATTACGGCGTAGATGCGGTGACACTGCTAAATGATGGATGTATCCTCGTCTACCGTCATGGCCAACGAGTAATGCTCCGATAATTTCTTTGCCCTGTTTGGCAATTAAGCTGAGTCCCTTGTTGTGGCGGAGGAATTTTTCAATATTATCTTTGGAATCTGCTTCGCTTAAACCAACTCCCTCACATGATTTCCACAGATCGAAAACTTGATCATAATGTTCAATAGTAAATGTAGAGATGGTGGCTTTCATTTTAAACACTTAACGTATGCATTCTCGCGCGCGGTTTACCGCGTCGCTGAGCATCGCTTTGTTGGCATCATTGTCCCTTCCCCGGTTGTTTTTCCGGCGGCAGCGGCCACTGTTCAAGTTCGGATTCTGCCCCGAATGGCGGTGATCCTGCGCTCAAGTAGCGAAGGATGCCGTCTGCTGTATTCTGGAGGCCATGGGGCGTGTTCGACGGTATGAATACAGACATACCGGCCAGTACCTCACGGGTCTCGTCTCCCACGGTCATCCGGCCAGTGCCCTCAAGAATGAAATAGCACTGTTCCGTTTCGTGGGAATGGATGTGCTGCTTACCCCCGGGTTCCATCTCAACCAGGGACGTTGTGATGTGCTTTGCCCCCGTTGCTTCCTCGGAGACGAGAAGGTAGGACGTGATGTTGTCCCGCTTGTAGCGACGGGATGACTGTCTATCTGTTATCTTCATGGTCTCCATGCCCAAACGTTAAATTGAGCGGCAAATACCACGATGAGAGTTTCCCGGCAAAGTACCACTGGATGATACCGGTAAACCTGCAAGGTAAGGATTGCGCGCAGTGGTATTTGTCAGCTCGAACGCCTGGTTAAACCTTTATTTTGATAAAATAATCAGTAAGTTCTTCGAAATTGCCAAACGATAAAACTGAGGAGTTGATTTTGCCAAATCCATATTCTGCATATCCAAAAGCTATTTTAGCTTTTAGGGTTGACTCCATATCACCTTTTGTGTCGCCAATGTAAATCGGATTGTTGAGATTATATTGGCCTTTTATGATATTTATCATTTCTGTTTTAGATACTCTCGAATCTCCGTAACAATCACTACCATTAAAAAACTTTTTAACATCATGTTGCTTCCAAAATGCCTTTAAATACCAGGATTGGCTGTTACTAACTAAGAAAAGCTTATAATGATTTGAAAGAACTTCGAGACCTTCATTAACATATTCAAAAAGATTACCACCAAATGATTCTACAGCCTTCTTTTCCTCTTTTGAAAATATTGGAGAGATTGATTTAAGATCGGCGCTTCCATTTTTACCCAAAATTACATTTAAACAATCATCAAAAGGCAAACCACATACGCTTCTCATTACATCAGCTGTAATTTCTTCATGAGATATATTTGTTCTTTTTAATGCTTTATTCAAGCCTATAGCAGATGCTTCACAAGCATCCCAGAGGGTGCCATCCAGGTCGAAAATTATAGAATCGTATTTATTCATTGGTTTAACCACTTATTATCAGACCTAAATCCTGCAATCCTTGATCGGGAGCAGAAGCCTGACAACTAAAACTTGTTTACCCCCTTCCCCCCACCTTTCCCTATCTCACAAATAGCCCTTATATGGCTACCACAAGCTGGTGGAGCGCTCAATAAATCAATTTTACGGGCAATCTACCATATACAGGGCGTACCTGCCCCTTTGTCAGTATCTTACAGCTCTGTGGGAACAGACGAGATTCAGTGTAATCCAACATCAACCCAGGCATCCCATTGGGCTGGGTACAAATGATGTGAAGGGGTGAGCAGCGTAAATTGCCTGGAGCCTGTCAGGAGCTTGCCGGCTACTCTGACAAGCATCGTCCGAATCGTCGCCGGCTCCCAGCGGCGCAGCTCTCTGTTACCGCTACACAGTGCCATCCAACGAATGGTATTGTAGGCCATTACGGCACACTGGAACAGAGCGCTGCTTCCCCAGAAATCATCCATCTTCAGGTGGGCCAAAGGCATCTGATTTTTGGCCTCATCTATCCACGTCTCACACGTCGCCCGCCGGCCATACTGGGTATGTGCCCGCCGGCAGCTCATATCTTCACTTGTCACATAACAGAAAAAGTCATACTCCTTGATCTCAAACAGGCTTTTGCAGGGGGATTTCCGCGCGCATGTCCGCTCCCGCCGCACCGCAACAAAACGACGCGAGACAGACCACGTGGAGCAGCGATGCCAAAAGCTGCACTGTTCCCACCCGGGGGTGTCCAGAACCGGCTCCCAGCTCTGGGCATAGAGAAGCTCATTGAGTCCTTTCAGCTTTACTTTGACCAGGTAGCCGTGCCCATACTGATCAAGCAGATCGAACAGGGCGCCGTTGAAAAAACCGCTGTCTCCACGAAACAGAATCGTCTGCGTGTTCGGCAGGTGAGCAAGTAATTGTTTGGTAAATTCAACCACCCCATTGCCGGTATACGCATCACCGCTTCTCAGCCATCCCTGTAAAATCTCCTTTGTCTCGGCACAAAAAGCAAGCAGTGGATGATACGATGCTTTTCCTCTGCGAAACGGATTGTAGCCTTTTTTCACCCCTTGTTGGGTGCCATAGGCGGTTTTTTCCGTTGAATCGACATCAATGACGCGGCACGGCCGCATGGCAATTGTGGAGGTGCCGTTTCTCAATGCTTTTCTCCAGAATCTCCCCCGCAGTCGATGATTCAACACTTCCAACTGATAGACCTGGCGCTCCGCAAATGTTCGGAAGATACGTCCTAACGTGGTTGGATCAGGAATTGACACCCACCCCGCCACTTTTCTGAGGATACCATCCGCCCATAAAGTGACCACACCGCTTACTGATCGGGCTCCTCCGATCGTACCGATAATGGTGAGAAACAGTGCATCAACGCAGTCATAGAGGGCATTGTTGCCGCGCTCATGCTCAATCGTGTCTTTGATGAGGGAAACGGCACCGTTGTGACGCAGGAATTTGACTACGGGAAGAAGCCCTGCCTGACTGGTGAGACCCTTAGCGGTGTTGGTCATGGTGACTTTTTTTGATGACACTCGGGCACTACGCCTGCTATTGTTTGCTTTCATGAAAAAGGTGATTCCTCCAGGTTGTTTTCGTCATGGTTAACTTCCTAAGGATATTACCTTTTTCATGTTTCTATGGCTACCTTTTTGCAATATTTAGGTCAGAGCAATTTGACCTGATAAGTTGATAATTTCCCGCCAAACAGGGCAATGTACCTTGATAATAGCACTTTTTGCAGTTAATGATGCACATGACTTGATACGTACCTGCGCCCCTTGTACTGGTCAGTCAGCGGATGTCAAGTTTTCAAACCCACGGCGAAACTCCAAAAAAATCACAGGAAACGGTCAAGAGTGGCAAGAAAAAAGAACCCTGAAGAATTTATTGAATGAAAGCGCCAGCAGTACCACTTCGGTAAAGCTTGAAAATGGCCTTTTTGCCCACCCTCTAAGTTACTCAAAAAATGTTATCCTCAAAATATCAGACATAATCCTGTGGTAAAATTTCTCTCGCGCCTTGATCTTGAACGAAAATTCTCATTTTTCAAGGCTCCCAAATGTTTTGATCATGACCCAGTAGCAATACAAGCCGATACTGTTGTCAACCGTTACCATCTGAATTCTTATGAGGTGAACCGATCCATTACGTTTTTGGTGACACGCTCGACGAACGGGTCGCCCCCTTTCAGGCCGTGCACCCAACCGCATGTTCCGGCGGCAAACACTTCGCCACTTTCCTTTTTCATGTAGGTGACGGCGGCGTTGCCATAGAGCCTCTTCTCAATGTTTTCCTCGGTTGGCTCGGCACCATTTATCAAGCAGTTGGAAAAAATCACATCCCGAGTACTGAAGAAACAAAAGCCCGGCCTCAAGGGGTAATTATGTATGGCGCACTATAACTGTGTATATATACTTCACTGCGAAGCACTCAGGAATTGAGCCATGCTATGAGCTGTTTCTGGGAATTTTTTGAGTACTTTTTTGTCTTCTGTTACAAGAATGGTATCTAAGTCTTTTGCCAGGCTCACAAACTCGCAATCATATGCTGAACAACCGCTAAAATTTGTTAGTTTTAGCACCTGAAATGAATTAACTTCATATACATTTTTATTTAGAAGTTCTTCCGCCAAGCCAATGATTTCTAAGGCACCACTTAATTCAATTATTCCTTTTCGCAAATACAGTGCAAGAACATTTCTAAATTCGCTTTTCCATAGTAACGGAGCAGCCCAGTTGGAATCCTTTTGAAATATTTGTTCAGCAAAGGCAGAATGCTCAGAATTCAAATAGAAAGAGCAGATGATATCGGTATCCACAACAATCATGGCCTTCCTTCGGCTTTGGTCAGGTTGATAACATTTTCTGTGAGCACGAATTTTTTTGTTTTTTCTCTCATTTGCTTTGCCAAGGAGAGGTGCTGCTCTGGATTAAACGGCTTACTCGTTGTAGCTCTTTCAATTAAGTAAATGATTTCACTATTTACGCTCCGGTGATTGCTTGTTGCTAGTTGCTTTAACGTTTCGTAGGTGTGGTCAGGTATGTTTTTGACTGTTATGTTGGGCATACTATTCACCTTGTATTAACGGTTTCATTATGGTGTTAATATGGTTCCACGGGGCGTGATTGTCAATATTATTTTTGGTCACGGCTAATCGCGGTGCTGACCGGCGCCTTACGCCGATCAAGCAGACGCAGTCTGGTTGATTTGTGTGCGTTGTCCGGTCAAGTTCCTGGTCCTAGCGCAAGGCGCCAGGGCCAGTAGATTGACGAGGTCAGCACCGCGATTCTCTGCGACGCAGCCGCCGAGTACGCTGCAAATAACCGGTGCAAGTGAAGCGCAGCGGAATTTGCATACGAATTAATTTGCCTGGTTAGCCGCCAACTATTTTATTCAATCCATCCATTGATAATAGTGACAAGCTCCTCTGCTGAAGAAGATGCAATCTTTTTCCCGATTCTTTTTGTTGAGAGTGTCCGGGTCTGACTGATTTTGACCCAGGATTTTTTAGGAAGTTTCGTTTCTGAAAGTTCAAGTGTAAGCGGGAATCCAGATCGTTGAGGCTGGCTTGTGATTGCAACTGCGATAACGGTGTCCAACCGGTCATTGAAGATATTATGGCTCAATCGAGTAGGGTGAGGCGAGGCGATCAACCTCTCCTCATCCCTCTCACAGAACCGTACGTACGGGCCTCGTATACGGCTCCTGTCTATTCTTATTCTCATCCGGAACGAGGATTCCGGTAGTTACAGCCGACAGATCAAACAACCATAATTCCTTGTGGAGATGGTTGTTCGGTAGTGCATAATGAGCAAGAGGACTAGCGGCATTAGCCCAGGAATTCATTTTGATGGCCTTGAATTCTGCTGGGTAACCAAGCTGTCTCAGCCTGCGGTGAAGCCGAGTTGGCTTTTTCCACAACTTCATCTGGATTGCACGGATACGTCGACGTACCCACCTTGCCAGATCAGCCAATACTCCTTTGCAGTTTGCAATTCTATAGTACATCGCAAAACCTGCAAGCACAGGATTAAGCTCATCAATTACATCAATGAGATTTGGGCTGCTCCGCCGTGTCAATGTCCGGACCTTCGCTTTGAAACCGTTTAGTTTCACCTGCTGAATCTGAGTGTAGCCGGAGTAAATCGACACCCCGAGAAACTTCACTCCTTGCCAGCTACGGCATACATGGGTTTTCTCGCGATTGACCGTGAGCAGGAGCTCCTCTTCGAGATAACGGCCTGCTTGCTTGAGTGCGTTGTATGCCGCACTCTTTGAGCTGCATAGGATGAGGATATCATCCGCATAACGAACTATCCTGTGACCACGCTCTTTCATAAACTGATCGAACGCATCCAGGTAGATATTGGCAAGTAACGGGCTGATAACACCTCCCTGTGGACTGCCAACTTCGCTTGCTTGCCACCCATCATCCGTCAGAACTCCACTCTTGAGGAAGTTCCGCACCAACTCCAGTATACTGCCGTCTTTGATACGTTTTGTCAGAGAAGACAGTATCAGGTTGTGGTCAAGGGTGTCGAAACACTTCGACAAATCCATATCCACGACCCATTTCCGACCATACTGACGAATAAACATCGTCGCCTTGGTTATCGCCTGATGACAACTACGTCCTGGTCGATAGCCATAACTTGATGGGTGAAAACCCGGATCAAATATCGGTTGCAGAATATCCAGCAAAGCCTGCTGTACTACACGGTCGCGGACTGCAGGAATGCCAAGCAGACGCACACCACCATTCGCTTTGGGTATCTCTACCCGCCGAACTGCCAGTGGGTGGTAGCTCTTGTCCTGCAGTTCTGCCAGGAGACTGTTCAGATTGCTATCCAGGGATTCAGCAAAGTCTTTGACGGACTGACCGTCTATACCGGCAGATCCTTTCGCCGACTTCACCTTCCAGAATGCCTGACCCAAGGCTCTGCGGTTCAGCATTCTCCCGTATAGACTGTACCAAATCCTTGTCATTCCCCTGTCCCGCGGTCTCAACGGCCTGTTTCAGTTCAACGATGCAGGATGCTTCACGAGGGACGGCCGCCTTCTAGCACTCAGGCAATGTACGACTGTTTGTCTCGCTACTCCTGCGAGCAGCCAACATCGGCAGACGGCCTGTCATGGCCTACCGCTGATAATGAGCCTCACCACGTCGGGCGATTCGTCCTCCACCGTTCAACCTTCACAGGTGGTTGAAACTCTTTGAATAAACTTCACCCCTTCGCAACAGACATGGCTTTTGGCTCATGACTGTCTCTGACAACATCGCGCCAGATCGTTCCGGTTTTCCCCTCCACACTGTTACCAGCTTTCACAGGCCGGAACTTCAACACTACTGCGGGATCATCTGCCACCTTACACCTCATCGACAAGCCTTGAGTCTCCTCTTGTACTCGCCTGACCCTCCTGTAATTCAAGCAGGGAACGATGCAAGGCTTCCCCGGTTAAGGCGAACTCCCTGTGAGCAATCGCATCCTCAATCACGTTACGGAATTGACCAGGTATCGGGCTTTGCGCTATTTCGCACGCTTACCCTTCCGTAACGCCGAATCAGGTTCGCTTACGCTATGTACCGCTCACTTCTTATCGCTTCCTTCAGACCCTGCCGTTACCAGCAACGCCCTTGCGATTCAGATTGTCTTCCCCCTGGTCGGGGTGACGCCTGCAGAACGCAGGCTGGGTTTGCCCGCCATGCCGGGCAAACAAAAAAGAACAGGGCGGAAACCGCCCTGTTCGCCTCCTATGCCAGGAATCAAATCAGCCCAACGAATAAAGTTACTAAAGTTTCCCACTTTTGAAGCGAGGACGACACAATCCTGACAATATCAGAGCAGTAATATGGTTTGGAAGATCCCAGGAAGGACATATTTATGTTTTAATATCAATAACTTATGAGGAGAAATTTTGAGACCGCTAACTACTTGATATTACTCGATAAAAATTAACAAAATTTTCACCTGAATGTCAGAATAATAAACGATAACAGCAAGTTAGTAGTGAATGCGAGGCCCACTCATGGTATACTATGTTTTATCACCAACAAGAAACCGGAGGGACCCCGCATGTCTATACTACACCGCCTGCTCACCGAACTCAAAGACCAATTTATTCAATCAGAAAAAGGCAAAGAACGCGGCGCCTGGTTTGTCTATACCCTGCTCGCCATTATCCTGCCCGGCACCTCGGCAAAAACCTCACATCTGTTTCGGGTACTCCACGTGATCTTTGGTCTCACAACAATTGGCAAGAAACCATTCTATAGCTTTATCGCCTCGCCGAAGATTCCCTGGGGCAGGCTGTGGCCCACGCTCTGGAACATGATCCCGGATCCGTGCACCGACGGCCGCCTGCTGGTTGCCCTGGACGATTATGTCAATCCCAAGACCGGTAAGAATATCTTTGGCTGCGCGAAGGTCTTCGACCATGCCGCCAAGAAAAACCAGTCACGCTATCCATGGGCGCAACTGGTTGTTGCCATCGGTCTGATTACGGTGATCAAGGGACGATGGGCCTGTCTTCCCCTCAGCCAGCGTTACTATTTCAGCACAAAACACATCACCACCAGTAAGCCAACGTTCAAGGGCGAGCGCATCGTGTTTCAAAACAAATACCAGCAGGCGGTAGAGATGCTCGATGAGGTGGGAAGACATTTTCCCGAGCACCCGATCCTGGTGGTGGCCGACTCTTGGTTTGGTAATCAGGGGCTCTTCAAACCGCTGCGCCAATCGCTTGATTCACGAGGCCATCTGTTGTCTCGCCTGCGCGCCAACAATAATCTGTATGCCATGCCTGAACAGCCACAAGGCAGGCGGTTTGGCCGGCCAAAAAAGTATGGTGATTACCTCGGTACGACAACCTCGCTTGCCATTGCTCACCAAGAGCATGCCACGGAGATAGCAGTGAATCTTTACGGCACAACGCGCACGGTACTGTTCGCTACATCCATTGTCATGCAGAAAACGCTCAAATGCCCTATTCGGGTGGTGTGGGTATATCGCCGTACACGGTGGGTTGCTCTGTTTACTACCAATCTCAGCTTGTCTGTTGCCCAGATCATTGAGTATTATGGCGCCAGGTGGAAGATCGAGGCAAGCTTCAAAGAGCTCAAACAGGATATCGGCAGTGCCGAGGCCCAGAATCGGAAACCGGTGGCGGTTTACAATCATCTGAACTTATGCATGATGGCCGTCTCACTTGCGTGGGTGTATGCCATCCATCTAGACAAAACTCCCCACCGCCGACATGCGGTAAAAGGACGTGCCCATTATGCCTTTTCCGATGTCCGCAGAGTGATTGCGCAACAGGTAGTGGATAAGGATTTTCATATGGGTTGCTCACCTCCACCCAAACCACGGAAAAATATCGTTGCCGCTCTGTTTATGAGGCTTGCGGCTTGAGGACTTTTCGGGAAACTTCAGTAAAGTTAGACATTTGTCTCACTTTTTCTTGATGCATTGACAGCCATGAGTTGCGCAACTCTCCAGATATTGCTGGTGCGCCTGATATGCATCCGTGACTCCTTCGGAGTAAATGATTTTTTCTTTCTCTACGTCAAATATGAAGTCCGTCGCCTCGATACGTCCCCACCACCCCCGGAAAAATATAAGCTTCTCGTTAATCCAGCGGATGTCAGAGAACCCAAAAAGCTCAGAGACATTTATTTCCGTTACCTGATCCTTTTCTGCGTAGATCGTAATTTGTCCGGTCGGGCGGCCACTTCGTACCACAAACAGGTAGCCTTTGTTTGGAGAAATTTCGCCTTCATTTAGTTTTTCTCCTTTGCGTGCTGTGATCTTTACGTTCTTCTTCCGGTGAGTTTTATCTGGAAACAGGGAATGAACATTTCGTGATTCCGACCAACAGTCGGGCGGTAAACCGGGCCAGCCATCGGAGGCAAACGCGCCAAAAGGCTGGAAAAGAAGAAGCAGCAGCAGCAGCAGCAACAATAGAACCAGAAGCACATATTCGATCTTTGCCTGCTTTGTAACCAGTGTTGCCTTCTTCATTCATAAGGTCGCGGTAGGAATGCCGGTTACCCGGCACCCCCCGCACAGATCCCAGCGTGCGCTGCTAACGCACTGGGCTCCTCTCTCGTGTTTTGGCGTCAAAACGATGCAAAGGTTGTGGGTGCATTATTCGCACGGGAGGAAAGAATCTTTCACAGATTTTGTTGAATCTCGTCCAGTTCATCCTCCGGCGCTGACTTCGACGGCAGAGTGCGCGATACCATAACCATCTCACGTGATATACAAATGAGCTGACGCTGCCAATATTATCGGGAACTGCATAGTATGCCATGTGTCCCCTAATAATCTGGCCCAACCATCGACCAGTTTCTGGCAATGGACGGTGCAGGCGACGACGCAACTCAGTCTTTACCTCCTGCAACTGAACCCTCATACGCCTGGCAACAGTCTTTCGCACAACTTTAAACCAGCCATTTTTTATGGCACGACTGCAGTAGTGAGTGAAACCAAGAAAATCGAAGGTTTCTGGTTTGCCCTTGCCGTTTTTGGCACGGCGTTCTTGGGCATACCGTCCAAACTGGAGTAATCGCGTCTTAGCAGGGTGAAGTGAAAGGCTAAAACCCGCCAGCCGGCTCTCTAACAACTTGAGTAAGCTGTCGGCATCACGCTTATATTGGAACCCCAGTATGGTGTCATCTGCGTACCGGATAACTATTATATCGCCGGTCGCATTGTGCTTTCGCCACTGGTTAATCCATAAATCATAAACATAATGCAGATAGATATTTGCAAGAATGGGTGAAATAACCGCCCCTTGCGGAGCCCCAATTTCTTGTTCTACCCGTTTGCCATCTTCTGCTACCCCAACTTTCAGCCATTTTCGGATCAGCCGCAACAATCGTTTATCACCTACCCGATGTTGCAGAAAGCGTAACGTCCAATCATGATCCATACTGTCGAAGAATTTGCGAATATCTGCATCCAGAATCCAATTCACTTGTTTGCGATAGAGCGCAGCTTGTAGGGCATCCAACGCGTCGTGTTGCCCACGCCCTGGCCGAAATCCATAGGAAAAACCCATGAAATCAGTTTCGTAAATGGCTTGCAAAACTTCCACCACTGCCTGCTGGACGATTTTATCCTCAATACAAAGGATACTCAAAGGCCTCTGGCTGCCATCTGCTTTCGGGATATGTACCCGTCGCGCAGGCCTTGCCCGATAACTCCCCTGATGAATCTCTTTGTGTAACAGGATCAACCTCTCGTCAAGCTTCTCTCCATAGCTGGCCCAACTCAGTCCATCAATGCCCGGTGCTGCATTCCGCTTGAGTTTGTAGTAACACTCTTGGAGTAATTGAACATCGATATGATGCATGAGTGCAGTGAACTTGAGATTCTTGTTACTTTGCGCCGCACGGCGCACGGCCAACAATCTGATCGACGCAGCTACCCGGCTCTGAGTCCGGACTGCGGCAGGCTGCTGGACGTTCCACTTGAGCACAGCCCTTCCCTCCAGCCGCTCCGCAGAAGGAAAACCCTCCTTGTTCGCAGCCTTCTTCGGTACTATGGCTATGTCCGACTTCTCGTAAACGTTCATATTCCTCGTTCAACTTGCGTTTTCAGGAATCGGTCCGGGTACGATACCTGGACGTTTGCGAGATCTCCCGGGTTCCGCACAAAGGACTTCGCCACATGCATGGGGTCTCCGACTGCGTAAGGCCTGGAATACGAACTCGCCCGATAACGCTCGCACCAGCATGGTCTTCTGTTTCGCTTAACAACATCGACACCTCAAACTTAAATTTCGCAGCTCAATACCCAGCCTATAGCCACCCCTGTCAACACTTCACGTTAGTCCTCACGAACCACCGCGCATGACTCGGGGCCAGATTGGTAGGCTACACCTTCATCTGTGTGGGACTTGCACCCACTATCCTTTGCCGGCTTATCCCGGCGTACTAAGCGTCCAATAAACCCCATCTTTTCAAAGTAAACCGGCCATGTTCCATTAGCACCAAAAACATATTGGAGGCGTACATGGAACCAACGCGGAAACCTAAAGTGATCAACGACAATTATTCTTCCCACTCAACGACAATTATATTTCCCGACATTCCTCACCATTACTATCTCTTTATACCATGTTGGATAATCCATCGTGTTACGATGTCATTCTTTTCCATCCGCCCGGTCGGAGGGAGCCCGTAGGGCGACCGGAGACCGGGCGGACACCGTGAGGTGGCCCCACCATAGTCAAGGACAATTTTCCCTGAATTTAAGGGTTCCTCGTCTTTATTCGCAGCTGATTAGCGCTGCCCCAGTTCCTCTTTCCGGTACCATTTCGGTGGAGCGAAGCGGAGCCGAAATGGTACCGGAGTACCCGTGTTGAAATGGTTATTTATTTCCGCACCCCCGCCAGTGCCCGCTCGATAGACTGATGCGGGCGTAAGATAGCCCAACGCCTGATGGGCACGCTCGTCGGCCAAGACCCGACGCGAGTACCAGTCCATGATCGCCACCAGATAGGCAAACCCGTAGGCTAACCGGATAGAGGTGATATCGGCGCTTCACACCTGGTCTAGTCGAGTAATGGCCCCACGCAGCAGGTATGGAGAGACCCGATGGGTGGGATACGGTGTACTGTTCTCCTGC
The DNA here is from genome assembly GCA_016722945.1 of Desulfofustis sp. PB-SRB1. Lineage (GTDB taxonomy): Bacteria > Desulfobacterota > Desulfobulbia > Desulfobulbales > Desulfocapsaceae > PB-SRB1. The sequence continues at coordinate 717,275 of JAEQMT010000038.1, forward strand.
TGCCGTAAAAGGGGCGGTGGGTGTACCCCATATGCCTGGGCAACTTCGTTCGTCGTCTGCACCTTGCGGCTCGCCTCGAGGCCAACCTTCGCCTTGAATGGTGCGGTGTACGTCCTGCGCCTTGTTTCTGTCATTTTTCAGTATCCCCGTTATGGTGAGAAAAACACCTTACATTGCTGTCCCCTGTTTGGGGTCCACTATCCCGAGCCGCCGCCGGGCATAATCCGGTATGTGCACACGTAGACGCTGCTCTCACACCTGCCACCGAACTGAGCGCACCACTGGTTATGACTCCCCTCACACACCACACGGCATCATTACTCACGAGTGGCGCCGCGATGTATGGGCATGCCTTGCTCATGGTGTCTTGTGATCCGGCGCCTTTTCTTCACCGGCGCCCGGTTCCGGGGGTGTATCGCTCTGATCAGAAGTTTTTCCCCGCGCCGCGGTTAATCGATAACTCTCAACATTGAGCTCAAGGATAATGCTATGGTGCACCAGCCGGTCGATGGCCGCGGCCGTCGTCATCGGATCTTTAAAAATCTTTTCCCACTGCGAGAACGGCAGATTGCTGGTAAGCATCACCGAGGCCCGCTCGTACCGATCGGCAAGCAGGGTAAACAATACTTCCATCTCGTCTCTGCTGTGCTGGATATAGCCGATATCATCAATCACTATGGCATCGTAACAGCCAAGCTTGTTGATCAGCTTATGCAACTCCAGATCCCGCTTGGCCACCAGCAGCCGCTGCACCAGCAGACTGCAGGGGATAAAGAGAATCCGTCTGCCCTGTTCAATGAGCTCCCGGGCAATGGCACACAGCAGGTGGGTCTTGCCGCTGCCGGGATTGCCGAAGGCAAGCACATTCTCATGACGCGCTAAAAATGATCCTTCCAGAAGCACCGGCACCACCGCGTTGACTTTGGCCGGCAGGCGTGAGCGGTCAAACGAGGTGAGATTCTTTTCCGCCGGCAGTTTCGACTCCCGCAGATATCTGGCGATACGGTTGTGCCGACGGTGCTCACATTCGCGGTGTATCAATTCGTTGAGATAGCTCTCATAACTCAATGATTCCCGGCGGGCAAGCGCGGCTTCATCCCGGTAGCACGACTTGACCATGCTCAGGTGCAATTGTTTGAGCGAGCGATCGAGCTGTTTGTCTACCGCCTCAGTACCTGGTTTCATGTGCGCGCCTCCCGGGTATGTGCAAGCAATTGATCGTAGCCGTGCAACGACACGGCGGCGACTTCCACGGAGGGCATCGGAGCTGGGGCGGTACGCTCCTGAAGATGCTTTGCAACAACCGGTGCACTGATCGTGGTGAGGTCATCGAGCAGCGTTTGCAGAACGTCATCCACGGCGGCCTCGTTTTCTCTGGCCGCAAGGTGCAGGATCTGTAAATACTCTCGCGACGCTTTGGTCGGTGCATGCTGCGTACCAAGTGCATCATAGACCATCCGGAAACGGCTGGTGGGAAACAGGTCGTCGCGAAAACGATACGCCGCAAACGCACCAGGCTTACGGATCAGCCAGTCGATCATATGTCGGTAGTCGATACGGTGCCGATCAGAGCCACGCAGGCGGGCGATAGTCTCTATGTGACGTTGGCCGTACCACACTTCGAGCCGTTCGGCATACAGCCGTATGCATACCTGCTCACCCACCAGACGGCTGGGTACCGAGTACACTTTGTGCTTTACCCGGATGGTGCTGCTCGGACCAACCCTGACCATGAGCTTCGTACATGAATCCATGCGGGTCGGCGGCAGTGCTTTGAGCACTTTCACTTCTTGCCTGAAGCGCTCGGTGCGGCCACTGTTGAGCTGGGAAAACAGCTTCGTGAGAAACTCCTCATAGGCTGCACGGGTGGCAAAGTCGCGGCTCCCCCGGAGCATCAACGCTTGATCCACCGCATCCTTAAACCGGTAGTGGCGCTGCTCGACATCGCCGTTCTCATGGGCACACCTACTATTGATGCGCCGTCCGATGAGCCCGTAATGATCTAATAATCCTTGATACATCCGAGTGAATTCCTCGGGATTATCCGGCTTATTGACCGCCGCCGTAAGACGATCAGTTTGATGCGCCTGGGGAACGCCCCCCAGCGTCCACAAAGCATGTTGCAATCCTTCACTGAGGCTCTCGAAGCTCTCGGAAAAACAGATCGTGCCCGTTTCCCAGTTCGAGTAACTCAACACGTAATGATAGATCAGATGGTTGAACGGCTGGCCGGCGATCGTCACACCCAGTGAATTCATGCAGGTGAAATCGGATTGGCTCAAAAGGCCGGGATGGTGCGTCTGGGGAAAATAGATCTCTTTGCTGGGGCCTTTGGTTGCCCGCCAGAACTTCATCTTACGTTGAAAGGTGCGTAACTGGCCGTCACTGAATCTGCCGGGATCACTTCTTTGCAAATGATCAAACAGCGTCTTTGCCTTCAGGCCGGGATTAATCTCCAGAAATCCTTCGACCGTACCCCATACCTCTTCAAAGGGGTCATCCCTGGTGCGCCACTCACGTACCCGCGCCGCCTTGATTTCACTGGGCAGTGTGTCCAGGGCACGGTATTTCCGTGCCGTTTTAGGATCCATACCTGCTTGTGCCGCCGCTGTCTCCAGACTGGCATCTTGGTGTAATTCCCTTTTCAATTTCTTCACCTGGTTGTCTGTGATCATTCAAATCCTCCTTCCGTGGATTTGAATAATCTAACCTCGTTTAACCGGGAATTTTAATTGTCGTTACTCGGGAATTATAATCGTCGCTCATCACCTAAAGTAAGCGATTCTCGTCGGAGCTATTGGCAGTCCCACATCGAAGGCTGGCAACACTCAGGGCTGAGCCAACACGAATAGTGCCGGCAGCACCACCTCTCCCTGTCAAGTTTTGGCTACTGGCGGAGCCGGCTGCGAGTTCGTGAACAGAGCAGTCCGCGCTTTCACCCAGTGGTCATCGCCGGGAAGCATCCCCCACCAGTGCCAGAGCCACCGGCTGAAGATTCAGGACTGCGGGTCGTGCACACCCATCACCACTTCAGCATCGCCATATCTTCGAGGTTTAGCCCCACAACACTGAAAGCGGTGCTCGGGCTACTGGAGGAGGTGTAATGAATCGTATGTTCACCGAGTCTCAGGTGTACGTGGCGGTCGGGGTAACAGATCTACGCAAATCGATCAATGGGCTGGGTCTGCTGGTGGAAGAACAGTTTGCCTTGAATCTTTTTGACGGCAGACTCTTTGCGTTTTGCAACCGCCGCCGCGACCTGGTGAAGATAGTGTAGTGGGACGGCAATGGATTTTGTTTATGGATGAAACGGGTGGAGCAGGAGCGGTTTCAGGGGTAAGCACTTATTACACTGCAGTGGCGTCGTAGTCCAGCCTGAGCTGTTCGGGTTTTAGCTGCATCGGCAGCAGCGCCCGATAATCCTCTGGGCTTTGAGCAAACGGGAGTTTCTCGAATAGATAGCGAAGATAACGATACGGTTCCAAACCGTTGGCCTTGGCCGACTCGATCAGGCTATATAAATCCGCACTGGCTTGGGCTCCCTCAGGCGTTCCGGAAAAGAGCCAATTTTTCCGTCCTACCACGAAGGGTCTGATGGCATTCTCGACGAGGTTGTTGTCCGGGCTCATTTCAGCATGGTCAAGATAGACCACTAATCGATCCCATTGCCCCAGCGTATAGTTGACCGCCTTGCCCAATAGGCTTTTGGGAACTGCTCGCGTCGCTTTTTCACGCAACCACTCATGAAAATCGTCCAGAATCGGCTTGGCTTTGCCTCGCCGCTCGGCAAGCAGCTCATCGCCAGTGAGTTCCTGGCGTTTGGCCTCGGATTCGATCCGGTAGAGTTGTTTTATCCAGTTCAATGCCACGTCGGCACTGCCGGTTTTATGGTGCTTTTTACCGCGTGCTTTCCTTATCTCATCGAATGTGCGTCGTACATGAGCGAGGCAGCCGGCATGGATAACACCCTCTTGAGTATCGAGAAAGTCATAGCCGTTGTAGCCGTCGGTCTGTACCACCCCCGTATACTCTGTAAGCAGCTGCTTGGCCACCGCTTTTGAGCGGCTTGGTGCATAGTGATAGCGTATCCCCGGTTTATCCGGAGGGCCGCCTCGGCAGACCCACATATACGATTTTGTCGTCGCCGCCCGACCCGGTTCGGCCAACACCTGCACCGAGGTCTCATCGATATTGATCAATGGTCCCGAGCGAATCTCATGGTGCAGCAACTCCACCACCGGCCGGCACGCCTCAGCCGCCTTCATCGCCCACGAGCACATCGTCGCTCGGCCGAGTGCCACTCCCAGCCGGGCAAATTGCTTTTCCTGACGATAAAACGGCAAGGCATCACAGAACTTGCCAACCAACACCTGGGCCAAGAGCCCGGCGGTGACGATACCTTTGGGAATGATCTGGGGCGGCGCCGGCGCGATCTTGACCGTGGCGCCATCAGTATCCAGCCCCTCGCAGTGCTTGCAGGCATACTTGGGGCGGATATGGCGGATTACCCGGATCGTCGCCGGGATGATATCGAGTTTTTCCGCTACCTCCTCGCCGATCCGGCTCAGCGATGCACCGCAGCCACACTGCTTCTGCGCTTCGTCGATATCATGCACCACCTCAATCCGAGGCAGCGATGCCGGCAGAGGTTTTCTGCCCCGCTTGCGCCGGCTATGGGCCGGGACTTCTACTATCTCCGGCGCCGGCTCGATCTCGGCCGGTTCCGGCAGATCGAACAGTGGCAGCTGGGGGTTATCTCTGGGGGCCGTCTTTTCGCTTGAAGGACCAAATCGCTTGGCGATGAGCAGATGAATCTGCTCACGCAATAACTCAATCTCTTGGCAGAAACGTTCCTGCTCCCGGGTGAGTTTGCCGATGATCCCTTTGAGAATCTCAGGGTCGTCGGGCAGGGTGGTGAGCGTGGCCGAATCCATACGACAAAACTACCAAAAAACGGCAAGATAATCAACGATAAAATCAATAAAATCATTATTATATGATCTTTTTACGCTACTAAGTCATAGTCCAGTCGTTGATGCGCTTGGCTCAGATCCAGACCCTGCAACAACCACCCCAACGCCGCCGGACTAATCGCCATCACTTCCTGCTCATCCTCGGGCCAACGGAACCGATCTTTTTCCAAACGCTTGAACCAGATACAAAACCCGGTACCGTCCCACCAGAGCAGCTTCACCATGGTGCGCCGGCGATTGCAAAAAGCAAACAGCTGCTCGGAAAACAAATCCAACTCGAATTGCTCAGCCACCAGCAAAGACAAACCATTGAACGATTTGCGCATATCCGTCGCCCCCATCGCCAGATAGATTTTTTTCACCCCGTCCATCACAACTGCTCCAGGGTGGTGACCACGGTGCCCAGCAGCGCTGGAGAAAAAGAGTCGTCAATGGCGATGATGAACCGATCGCCGCCTAAATGCAGCCGGAGACTGGCGTCATGCAACTTGGTTTGGGGAAGAGGCGTTTGCTCAGCGATACTCAAGGGGTAAAAACGAGGCTTCTCTTGTGGATCTTCTTGACTGAGTTTACCCCGCCAATAATGAAAACTCGATATGCTGAGCTGGTTGGCGGCGCAGTAGCGCTGTTGACTCAAACCCGATTGGTGCCATTGATCGAGGTGGTGCTGCCAATAGCGGTGTTTGTCACCGTGTCGTTTAATCTGATCTCGTTCCATTGATGCCTCCCGAGCTAAGGTTTGACACAACGGAACATATCGGCGAAACTAAAAAAAGATGCTGATTAATGAGCGCTTACATTCATAACACTCCTCAAAAAAGTTCTTCGCCTAATCGCTGCCTTCACGCGCGCGGTTTACCGCGTCGCTGTGCATCGCTTTATCGAGCCTTCGTTCTTGGTTTACTTTCTTCTCAAAGCAGTAGAAGGGGCCTTCCCGGAACATCACCGATCGTTGGGCAACGGCAACTCGGCTATTTGCAACGCGGAGTCGCGCAAACGAGAAACTCAACGGCGCATCCTGCCCGCATCCACTGCATTGCCCCATTGGGCGCCGATTGATATTATCGCATCACGAAAGAGCAGCGCCTTTTCCGTGTTGAATCGGAACTCAATCACACCCTCCCATCCTTCTCGAAAGTGTGAGGACTCAAATGAAATACATAATCTTTGCCCTTTAGGGGCATCAACATACAAGTTCGCTACCTTCGGGTCTTCAACAGGCACATTAATCTGACGTTTCCCGTATGTGTAACAGACCACTTGCGAATGACAACCTTAAATTGACCACTTGTGATTACCTAAAACTGACCACCCTGAATTAAATAAAAAGAAGGGTGTTGGGTACCACCCCAGTGTGGTGGTTTGCCTGGGCGAGGCCAAGCCATGGCCTCGACGCTTATTGGTAGATGTATATCCTGGCAGTTCGGCAGTTGGTTCTCCTATTTACTATAGAACAGGATAACAATTTAAATAGTCAATTAAATTCTAAATAAGAGATGTTACTTCAATATGTTAAATATTTTATCTGAAATTTTCACGTATATCTCTGCGTGTCAGAAAATTGTCAGATTGAAGTTGTATGGTGGAGCACAATTGTATCCTGAAGAGATTTTTCGGGGTGCGGGGGAAGCCGCGGTCGTTGATATTCAACAAAGGAGGAGAACAATGAACTGGCTTGCGGATGTGATTGTGGTGGCATGGTTTTTTCCCGTGGTTGTCTATGGCCTTATCCCGCTTATGATTGGTGTCGGGTGGGCGCTCGGAAAGCTGATTGGAGGAGTCAGCGAGCGGCTTGTACAGACATCGGCAGCCAAAGACAGCGGAGCGGTCAACGATTCATTGAGCCAGGTTGCCGGATAAATCCAACACCTTCTGAGACGAACAGGGGTTACAATGAATCTTAACGGTATACCTCGAAGAGCAATCGGAACGTTTTGGCCGGGAATGTTGAGGGAAGTGTGGGCCGGATGCATGGCCGGCATGGTGACTTTGACGGTTAGCGTAGCTATGGCTGCGTTAATTTTTAAAGGCGATCTTGTTGCCTTAATGCCAATGGGAATAGGCCTTGCAATAGTCGGAGCTACCATAACAGGGATTGTGACCAATTGCCTTTCATCATTTAAGTGTACTGTCTCAGGCCCACAATCTACATCATCCATTGTTGTTTCAATTGGAGCTACCGCCATCTATGCATCTCTTTATGGTGAAGGCGATTTAGCTGCAGTACGACCAACGCTCCTGGCGTTTTTTTTGACCAGCACACTTTTTGTGGGAATTGCACTTCTTCTATTAGGACGTATGAAAGTCGCTAAATGGATTCGCTGGATACCTCAACCTGTGATGAGGGGAATATTAGCTGGGACTGGCTGGCTAATTCTCTGTAACTCCTTCGAAATATTCGAGGGCATAGTAAGTTGTCTAGATATCATCAATGGGCAAGTAACTATCGTCCAAGTGATAAATATTCTGATAGGTCTCATGGTCGGGTTTTTTGCTTTCTATCTGGATCAACGAAACGCACTTCGAATGAATTCAGCAGTTCCTCTTACCGCAGCATTTATTATATCAGCAATTTTCCTCTGGGGGATAAATGGTCTCTATTGGCCAAAAGACGCCCTCCCCTGGAGACTAATCACTATTGCATCGAATAGCTTGATGCTGTCAGATACTGTGTTGAGCATTAAAACAGCAAGGTGGGATTTAGTTGCAGCCCAGTTTGGGACCATATTGGCGCTCGTATTTATAACCTTCACCACGATCGTTTTCAATGTCAGTAATTTTGAGCTAGTCACAACCAAGGACGCAGATTTAGATCGCGAAATTGCCGCGGCTGGTTGGGGAAATACAGTTGCATCCTTTCTTGGAGGGCTGGTTGGCTATCAAATGCTATCGCCCTCCGCTTCCAACTATTTGCATGGCACTAAAAGTAGAATAGCTGGGATAATGCCGGCGATCATATGTTGTTGCGTTTTTTTCAGCGGGGGTCGGCTCGTATCGATGATTCCAACCACGCTTCTTGGCGGCTATCTGCTATTTGTCGGATTTAGTTTTCTGCATATAGGACTCTATCGGAGCTGGCATGAGCTAAAGCGGATAGATTACCCGATCGTTTGTTTCATCTTCATCACTTGCGTAGTTACTGGCCTGATGACTGCCATTGTACTTGGGTTGCTGGCATCGCTGGTGGCGTTTGTGCTTAACTATTCCGGCGTTGAGGTCATAAAGCAACATCTCACTAGCCGTACTCACCGCAGCACCGTAGAAAGATCAGGTGCTGCCTTACAATACATTGATACTCACGGAGATCGAATTCAGATTATCCGTTTACAAGGGTATCTATTTTTTGGCAGTGTCTTCAAACTATACCAATTGTTATCTCGCCTCATTGACAACATGGAATCTCGTCGTGCTCATTACATCCTGCTGGATTTTGGTAACGTTCACGGCGTAGATTCTACTGCCCTACACATCCTAAAGAAATTCATCCATATTACCGGTAAAAAACCGAACATCCACTTGGTCTTTTCTCCGTTGCATTCGTACCTGCAGGACCTGACCGTTAACGTTCAAAAATGTTGTGACGACACACAATTTATTGAGTGTTTTGTGGATCTTGATAGAGCGCTGGAGTGGTGTGAAGATCACCTTCTAAAAACAAGTGCAGAGCATGTAAATAGTTTATCTGTTTTTGATACTTTTCAGGAATCATTAATTATGGAAAACGATCGGCTCAAACCTATCACTCCGTATCTTAGATGTAATACCATAAAGGAGGGCGACTTCCTCTTCCGCCAAGGCGATAATTCAGAGGCGATTTATTTTGTTAAATCTGGAGAGTTTTCGATACTATTGGAAAGAGAGGATTCCTCTTGGATCCGCTATCGGAAAATTGGCAGCGGCAGCGTAGTTGGGGAGATGGGGTTTTTTCTATGCTCAAAACGTTCTGCATCAGTAATTGCTACAACAAGTTGCGAAGTTACCGCTCTGGATCGTGATCGAATGAGACAGCTACAATCCGACGCTCCAGATGTTGCTATTGGTTTCCAAGGCTATCTGATTAAAACCCTATCAAAAAGGCTTCAACAAAAAACAGATGAGTTAACCAATTTACTGTATACCAAGGAGCAAGGAGGCAAGGAGGCAAGGAGGCAAGGTTTAGTGGGTGCAATTAACGGAGGCAATTGTGGATTTTTAAAATAAAGAGAGTGCGAAACTGGAGCAAACACGCAACTCAGTCAGTGATACTCAACCCTGCTGGAATCAATCCTTCAATGATCTTATCGATCAAGCCAGGCACTTTTACATACGTGCCGATCATCTCTCTTGCCTTACTGGAAAAATCCGGCACCAGTGCCAGCAGTTGCTTGACGGCCTTTTGCGCTGCCTTCACTCTCCCCATCCTGCTAAGAGCAGCCGCACGCATGAGGGGATCGTAGAACAGGTCGGGGTAATTGAATTTCAGCGCCTCAGCGAGGGCATTTTCATAGTCATCCCGGCGGTAATAATCGGTGAACGTGGCAAGATGAAACCAGGTTGGATGGTAGGGGTTGAGCGCCATCCCCCTGGCCAGAAGATCACGACCACGCTCCCATTCGCCAAAGAGGCAGAGGTGCCAACCGGCAACGCCGACAATGTAGGGCGCATTGGGGTTAAGGGCGACGGTCTCGTGTACACTCTTCAAAAACAATTCCCTATCGCCCCGATGAAAATGCACCAGGGTTATCGCGTCCTGCACGAACTGATTATCTTTATCAAGAGCCGCACCTTTTTGGGCGCAGGTGAGAGCCGTATCAAGAGCATCGGTACTTTCAACAAAGCCAAGGGCGAAGTTGTCAGCATGTAAATGGCCGAGCATGGCCCAGGCCAAACCATAATCCGGGTCCAACCGCACCGCCTCTTCAAGCGCATTACGCGCCTGTAGGAAGGATTCCCGGGTCAACACCGTCTCATAATGGTAGAACCTCAATACGGCGTCATATGCTTTCAATTCCGATGGCCGTTTTTTGCGCGACTCTTTTGACAGACGCCGATTCATCAACCCATAGTGATCGGCGATACTGCCAACCACCCGCTGGGCAATAAACTCCTGCATCGCAATCAGATCAGCGGCGGCAAGGTTCTCCTTGAAGGTGCTGCCCCATATCTGTTCAGCGGTAAGAGTGTCGAAAAGCTGGATCGTAATTTTGATTTCAGTCATTCCTACGCGGATGCTGCCGGCAAGCAGGAAGCGCACGCCAAGTTCCCGACCAATCTTCTGGGGGTCTACCTGTTGATTCTTGAGTTGCATGGCTGAGTGTGCGGCGATAACGGAAATATCCTGAAATCTAGCCAGCTCGGAAATCAACTCCTCGGTCAGACCATCAGCGAAATAGTCACGCTCCTCATCGCCGGATAGATTTTTCAGGGGCAAGAGGATAATCGAGGGTCCCGAAAAAAGAGGTTCCCGTCCTGATGCGCCCTGTTGCCCCGCATCACCGCTGACGGATCGCGCGGTATCGATAAACAGCGGGACGTACCCACCTTTGGGGATCTCTATTCTTACCGGGCCTACGGTATCTGAAGTGAGATAGTAGTTCTCAAGGGCACGGCGCAGTCTTCCGGCTTCCACCCGAACAATCGGATCATCCTGGGGATCAAAAGAAGCGGGCCGATCATAAACGGCGATGGCCACGGTATAGGCCTTGATTTGGGTCGCTCTGCCCTGTAACGTCTCTTCCACGATGTACTTCAGAAAACGTTTCTGTTTTTCCGAAGCCTTGAATCGAGGACTACTGAGGATGCGTTCCAAGTGGGCCCGCACCATCTCCTCCGCCACCTCGCCGGGCCAACCGTCAACCTTCATTATCGTTCACAGAATTTTATTTTTTCAATATGTTGAATGGGATTTGTAACATGTACGTTACCCCAGCGAACTTGCCTGCCTGAGCCAACGTGGTACACTACTACTTAATCATGAGCCGACAATTCTGGTCGAACAGGCACTTCCCGGCCGGAGACAGCGCCTGGCATTTTCATTGATTAATGACCTGCTGACGATACTGCACAGGCACTTCCCTGAAGCAAGCAAGACCACCAGACAACCACTGGACGAAGATCCAATACTCAAGGAGACAGAAGAAAATTATCGCGACTGTGTCACTGCTCCGCGGCACTGGCGCCGGTCAAAAGCACCAGAGGCCCAAGCCGAATCGCCGAATATTTTACAATTTCAAAGCAAATAGAGCAAGAGGCAGTATCTACGTATAAAGCATGATTTACCTTGCTTCGTCTCTATAGCCCAAGCAAACCAGTTCTCGACCAGACTTGGAAACCGAGTGATTGTGAAAAAATAAACTATCAGGAAACTCGGGTGAAAATGAGAAATTATTCGATGGTGATTGTCACCGCGCTTAACCCATTGCTGGCGTGATGCGTGGTCAAGGGCTGGATCACCTGTGGGCTGATGATAAAAACAACAACTGAGGAAATAGAGCCATGGAGTCGAATACGCACGATGAGATGTCCGCGAAAATAGAAGTGAAGCCTGGATGGCGTATCAAAGCCGGTTTCGCCATATTCTTAGTCAGTATAGCGTGGCCTCTATTTATGCCTGTTTTGCTGTTTTTCGGGATATCCACCGGAGCTGTCGCCAAACTCTCGGGAGTGCTGCTGATTGCCGCCGAAGTGATGCTCTTGGCCGCCGCGGCCTTAACGGGAAAAGAAGGTTTTGCCTACATCAAACAGCGCGTCTTTGGCTTCTTGAAGTCTTACTCCCCGCCGGAGAGTGTGAGCGCTTTACGGTATAAGATCGGCCTGGTTATGTTTACCGTGCCATTGCTGTTTGCCTTTCTGGCGCCTTACCTTGGCATGTTTATCCCAAAACAAATCGCCGGCAACCTTTTCCTGGCCATGGGAGCTGATCTCTCATTATTGATCAGCTTGTTCCTGCTCGGTGGTGATTTCTGGGATAAACTGCGGGCGCTCTATATCCATGGTGCGGTGGCAAGCATGCCTGATAAATCTATGGAGACACCACAAGAAGTGTAAGTGATAACACGACTGCTGATGGAGAAGGTGATTCGGGTGGTGACGGAGGTGATGAAGGAGGGTCGGATTGACCGGCACTCGAGCAATCAGGAATACCTGGTGGAATCTTGATGAGCTATATGTGGAGGTGCTTTTTGCATCAATAGAAAGGCGGGTAACATTGCCTCTCAGACACCAGCTTCCCGGGAGTTCAACTTACCAACCTATATGATCGGTGAAAAATCGCAGATACACCCATATAATATAGAGTGAGTAAACCAGAGGGTAGATTACCAGTACCCAAGTGTCGATTTGTGCGGCGACGGCCTGCTTTCCAACTGCCCCAAGCCGTTTCTGACAGACGCTGATCAGAACCACGATAGCGGTAAGACAGAAACTGACAATCATGAACCGGTCTAAAACTGTCAGGTAACCCAGTCGTGGCAGGTCGCCGGATATGGTGAAATTGAATGCGACGAAAACCAGGAGATTACCACTGGCAACCTCCAACTGGCGGCCATAATCCTTGAGAAAAAAGATCACCCAGGAAACGGAGATTATCAGGAACAAGGGGACAAAGATGCGGAGGATGTAGTATTCCAGGTTGCGCTTCACCAGGAGGGTGGTGGTGAATCTTGAGTTAGTTGATCCCCTTTCAAAGGGGACCTCAGTAATCTCCTGGGAGTAGCTTGTGACCACCCATTCTTCTTCGCCCAGTTGGTCTCCGACCACCTGCTGAAATCTTTCTATTTCGTTGAATATGAACATATTAGTTGGTACGGCGAGGTCAACCTTGATGCTAAATTTCTGGCGGTCGAAGGGATAGGCCAGGAAGTCGAAATCCGGTGCCTGCAAGGTGACGGTAAACCGTTCGAAATAGCTGGCACGCCCATCTGGAGTGACGAAAATCACCTGATTTTGGGACCAGCGATTGCCCTGCTGATTGTAAAAACTAAAACTTGGCAGGGGGAGGTTAATCTCTCCAGCGACTGCTCTGATGCTCGCGTCCTCAAAACTTTTAACCGTACACCCGCACTGATCAGGGCTAAACCCTAATTTCGGATCGTGCCAGCTGAGCTTGAGCGTGCCGACGACCGAGAAATTTTCGGATCGTTGATCGACACCCACAATCTGGTCCACCGCCAGACCGACGGTGACGAGATCGCTCTCAAGAAAAACAGAAGATCCAACGGGCGTTTGTCCGCTTTCACGCAAGTTTGGTGCATTGATACCAACGAGAAGCCGGTACACTGCTTCGCCACTATCTTTTTGTCCGTCTGTCCCATCCACATGAACCACCAGCTCGCAAATATCTTGGTCACATGTGTAATTTAGTTCCACTGACTCCCCTGGCTGATCGATCAACCCAAAGGCCAGCGGTTTCCCGCCAGAGTCGGTGAGCCTCAGTCGAGGCAGAGGGGCTTCGCCAATCGGCTCGACCAGTGCATGGAAGGTGTCGCCTGGTTGTAGATTACGCGTATGCTGAGTCAGGTAACGTGTATCTTTGTCCAACCGTATTTCAAGCTCCTGAACATGGGCCTCTGGCTTTATCTCTAAAGAGGCCAGACTGGCAAACACTTCACCTTCCGGTTCTCCTTCACCACTGATTACCTGTGGTGCATTCAGGCCAAGTATGAGCTGAAATGAACCCGTAGTGTAGGTTGGTTGAAACTTGTCAAGCCTCTGGTTGGTGATAGTGCTGCCCGCAAATATATGATAGGTGCCATCTCGTGGAATGGTGAATTCAAGAGAGGCGGAGTAGCCTTTTCCGCCGTCATCGTCCCAGCCGAGGAAGATACGGTCGGCAACGGCGGTAAGCTCGGAGATGAGGTCGTTCTCAGAGGCAAGCGCCTTCTCGAGAACCTGTCCCAGGCTCACAGCTGGATCAATTTCCTCAGCCATTATTCCCACCAACGGGTCCAGGTTCCCACCGGTATTTTGCATGGATGCGTAAATGATGTCGCCCTGCTTCATGTCCGGGAGGCTGTAAAAAATCCCTCTACCGTCTTCTATATACCCGGTAAAATGCTGCACTCGTCCTTCTGTTTCGGCATGGGCGACCGTGCACCAGATTGATATCGAGGTGAGAAAACTGAAAATCCAGATAAGGCTTCTTGTCGGCAAAAGTTGCTGCAAATTATGCATGTTAAGCACCTACGATATTATCGTTGTCCATATTGGTGTGGGCAAGATACCGGGTCGAAATGGGGTCAGCCACGTCGTGTTTTGAGCTTTGCTCGCATCTCAGGCAGGATCTGGCTATGGCTCCGCCACGTGGAAGAGAACACCTCGATGCATGGTAGCACGCCATGCATCGGCAAGATAGGAACATATCTTTGAGTCCATTCATGATTACCACCTCTTTTTCTGGTCGCCAGAGAGGCAACCGATCTTTTTGTTTGTCTGTTTGTGCCTATTGCCGCATGCCCAATCTTTATCATTTCCTGCTCCAAACACCGAATGCCAACCTGACAAGATGCATGGTCAGGTAAACGGGTTTTATACCAGCATTTCAAACGACGGCATGGTTTGGCCGGCCCTCTTTTCCGAAGCCTTGAATCAAGTACCGTGGAGGATGCGTTCCAAGTAAGTCCGAACCATCTCCTTCGCCGCCTCACCGGGGCCACTATCAACGTTAATTATTGTTCACGGAAGTTTTACTTTTTCAATATGCTGAATGGGATTTGTAACATGTACGTTACCCTAGCGTACTTACCTGCCTGAGCCAATGTTGTAAGCTTGTGATTATCCCTGAACAGACATTTTGCGGCACTGGCGCCGGTCAAAAGTACCGGAAGCCCAGGCCAAAATCTCGAAATACGACACAATTTCAAACGAAATCGAGCAAGAGGCAGCAACTGCGTATCAAGCACACGTTTCACCGCCGACAGCCTGGGGCAAGCCGCACTTGTTCGAACCCTGTGATAAAATGAGGCGCCCATATAATATGATCATCATGAGAAACAGGATTCAGGCCCGTTTCCATTTCAATATAGGAGCTCCAATGTGCCCGAAGAAAACAGGTCTCATGCTCGCGTTTCTGCTGCTTTTCAGTGGCGGCACCCTGGCTCACAGTCAAGGGCAAGGCTCAGGTGGCGATGATCTGGCGGCAAAGACTCAGAATCCGGTTGGCGCCATGTACAGTCTGCCGTTCAAGTTCACCTTTGACTATGGCGCCGACAACGGTGAGGCGAGTTTTCTCAATATTCAGCCGGTCTTACCCCAAACCGTTGGCGAATGGAACCTCATTCATCGCATCATCGCGCCTCTCATCGATACCCCCGGCGCGGTAACCGGAACACCGGCAATTCCCAATCCAATTCAAGGGGACGGGGCCACCGGCCTTGGCGATATCAACTACTCTGTTTTTTTATCTCCCGCCGAGCCTGGAAAAATCATCTGGGGGGTCGGGCCCTCACTCATGATGGACACCGCCACAGACGATCAGTTGGGCAGTGGCAAATGGAGCGCCGGCCCCACCGCGGTTGTGCTCGTGCAGCCCAAGCCCTGGTCAATGGGACTTCTGGGTCGGCAGCTCTGGTCTTTTGCCGGAGAGTCAGAGCGAAGCAAGGTGAGTCAACTGCTTGTTGAGCCGTTTATCAATTACAATCTTGAGGGCGGCTGGTACCTGATCACCGACATGATTATCACCGCCAACTGGGAGGCGAACAGTGGAAATAAATGGACCGTCCCGCTGGGTGGCGGTTTCGGTAAATTATTTACCATCGGCGAGCAGAAGATGAACACCAAGCTGGAAGCGTACTACAATGTCGAGAAACCCGATGGTGCCCCGGACTGGTCTTTTTCCTGGACACTGCAATTCTTGTTTCCAAGATAACTCGTGATGCATAGAGTGGCTCGTGAAGCATAAAAACACATCCCAACCAAGGAGGGAACCATGACAAAACGGTGGACGTTCTTTACCGGCGCTGTTTTTCTCGGCGCGGCCATGTTGATCGGCGCAACGGGGCAGGCGGCGGACAAACCAAACATTCTGGTGCTCTGGGGCGACGACGTTGGAATCACCAACATCTCGGCCTATTCAAAGGGACTGGTGGGCTACCAGACACCAAACATCGACAAGATCGCCGATGACGGCATCATTTTCACCGACTATTATGCCGAACAGTCCTGCACCGCCGGTCGCTCCACCTTCATCACCGGCCAGACCGCTCTGCGTACCGGGCTTTCCAAGGTCGGTATGCCCGGTGCCCCGCAGGGCATGAAGGAACAAGACGTTACCATTGCCGCCCTGCTCAAGGAACAGGGCTACGCGACCGGGCAGTTCGGCAAGAACCACCTGGGTGACCTCGACGAGCATCTGCCGACGAACCACGGCTTTGACGAGTTCTTCGGCAATCTTTATCACCTCAATGCCGAGGAAGAGCCGGAGAACGAGGACTACCCCGGCGACCTGATCATGGCCGATGGGCGCACCTTCCACGAGGTCCATGGCCCGCGCGGAGTGTTGAAGTCCAAAGCGGTCTATGACGAAAATGGCGCTGTTGTCGATCAGGAGATCGAAGACACCGGACCACTCACCAGAAAGCGCATGGAAAGCGTCGATGACGAGACGGTGGCCGCCGCGATCGAGTACATCCGGGCCAGGGAAAAAGAGGGTACCCCATGGTTCGTCTGGTGGAACGGCACCCGTATGCATTTCCGCACCCACGTCAGCGAAGAGCGCCGGGCGATGGCCGATGAGGCCGCCGGCAAACACGTCGACGAATACGCCGCCGGAATGATCGAGCATGACATGCATATCGGCCAGTTTCTCGCTCTGCTCGACGAACTCGGTATCGCCGACGAGACCCTGGTGTTCTATTCCACCGATAACGGGCCACACATGAACACCTGGCCGGATGCGGCATGGTCACCGTTCCGGGGTGAAAAGAACTCCAACTGGGAAGGCGCCTTCCGGGTGCCGTCCATGGCTCGCTGGCCCGGCAAGATCGAGGCCGGCCGGGTCTCAAACGAGATCATGTCCCATATGGACTGGCTGCCGACCTTTCTGGCCATGGCCGGTGAGGATGATATCAAGGAACAGCTGAAAGGCGACGGCGTCAAGGCGATCGGGCGTGATTATCGGGTCCATCTCGATGGCTACAACACGCTGCCCTACCTGCTTGGTCAAGAGGAACAGACGCCGCGCAACGAGATTTTCTATTTCTCGGACACCGGTGATATGACCGCCCTGCGCTACGATGACTGGAAGGTGATCTTCCTGGAGCATCGTTATCCGCAGACCCTGCAGGCCTGGGCGGAACCCTGGACCGTCCTGCGTATCCCGCTGCTGTTCAACCTGCGGCGCGATCCGTACGAGCGCTCACAGATCACCTCGAACACCTATTACGACTGGCTTCTGGACCGCATCTTCATTATGAACGCGGCGGGGGGGTATGTGAACAACTTCCTGGCCACCTTCGAAGAGTTCCCGCCCAGCCAGAAGCCGGGATCATTTACCATCGGTGATGCCAAGGAGAAGATCTTCAGCACCATCGGATCCCCGTAAGATATCACCTATGGCATCTGGGCATGGCCGCGTTTCCCAGAGGGAACGTGGCCTGCACCTTTGTTTCAGCTGAACGGGAACAATCCACGTTTTTTTAAACAAACGGGGCTGTTCCCGTTTTTTCGCTGAGGGAGATCACTGAGCATGAAACAAACACTACTCACCATATTCACCCTGGGGATAGTTCTGATCTTTGCCGGCCTGGCGGCAGCTCAGAGCGTTGATCCGTTACCATCCTGGCACGATGGCGCGGCCAAGCAGTCCATTATCGAATTCGTGGA
The DNA here is from genome assembly GCA_016722945.1 of Desulfofustis sp. PB-SRB1. Taxonomy (GTDB): domain Bacteria; phylum Desulfobacterota; class Desulfobulbia; order Desulfobulbales; family Desulfocapsaceae; genus PB-SRB1. The sequence goes on from JAEQMT010000038.1 coordinate 735,046, forward strand.
AAATGTGACGAAGGCAGGCTCCCCGGACTTCGTGCCGGCCGCTGAGCGTATCGCCGTGTTTGACAACGACGGCACCCTGTGGGCCGAGCGGCCGATGTACTTCCAACTGCTCTTCGCCCTTGACCGGGTGCAGGCGCTTGCCCCGCGGCACCCTGAATGGCAGGAGAAAGAGCCGTTTGCCTCACTGCTCAAGGGCGACGTGCACGGCGCTCTGGCCGACGGCATGAAATCGGTGGCCGAAATCATCATGGCCACTCACGCCGGGATGACCACCGAGGAGTTCGAGACCATCGCCAGTGACTGGATCGCCACCGCACACCATCCCACGACCAAGCGTCCCTATACCGAGATGGTCTACCAGCCGATGCTTGAGCTGCTCGATTACCTGCGCGCCAACGATTTCAAAACCTTTATTGTGTCCGGCGGCGGCATCGAGTTCATGCGCCCGTGGACCGAGAAAGTCTACGGGATCCCCCCTGAGCAGGTGATTGGCAGCAGTATCAAGGTAACATATGAAATGCGCGAAGGCACCCCGGTGCTTGTTCGGTTGCCCGAAATCGACTTCTATGACGACAAGGAAGGTAAGCCGGTTGCCATCCATCAGCAGATCGGCCGGCGGCCCATTGCCGCGTTCGGCAACTCCGACGGCGACCTGCAGATGCTGCAATGGACCACTGCCGGGCAAGGATCGCGGTTCGCGCTTTACGTCCACCACACCGATGATGAGCGTGAGTGGGCCTATGACCGCGAGGCCGGCATGGGACGTTTGGACAAGGGCCTCGATGAAGCACAGGCCAAAGGCTGGACGATCGTCGATATGAAGCAGGACTGGAAGGTTATTTACCCGCATGAGGGAAAATTCCAGTAGTCAGGAAGCCCCTGTGTCAGCGATTTTTATTTGCCGATCATCATTTCTGGGATTTCTCAGCAATGTAAACGGGGAAAACGTGGTCTGTCCCTTATTTTCCTCTATCGCATTGTTAGGGCATGCCTTTTCTTAATCATGACGTCCATCATCACGAGCTAAATAGCGAACGAGACATGAGTGTAACAAAAGCCAAGTTTTAAAATTCAAACGTGCTGCAATATTTGAATGATCAATTAAACACTGTTTTTCGATTGAATTAATAATTGTTAAATCTATGTAAAAATCATTACCTATACTTCCCCATCTTGGTATAAAAACCCTTTTATAAAGCTTGTATTTTTTAAAATTACCAAGGATGTCGTCAGGTATGTCCTGAGGTATTGGGATAAGAGGTGAGATATGCGTTAACTGCGGTATTATTAATGAAGTATCTTTTGATAAATCCCTAGCTAAATCACATGTATTCCCTAATATCACCCAATATTGAAATTCTTCATCAATTATTGCTACATCTCCATCACTGTCAATATAGACTGGGTCACTTTTTAATGTAATGATATCGCCTTGGAAAAATTCTTCCCCAATAACACCATGAATAAAAAAATGATGGAATATTGATCCATCATCTATTAATTCCTTAATCTGCTGCCCTAATTCATTAAAATCATAAACAGGTGGCCAGCGGCCAAAATTTTCGGAAACATTCATGTCCTTCCGTTGACCATGATCTTTTTAGTTTTGACTGGGATCTGGCTGAAAAATAGGTCGGCTTCTCTTTCCGCTTCATCATCACCTTCAAGGAAGGCTATTTGATTCAGGATGTTAAAAGATGCAGATATGTCATTTTCCGAACCACTAGGTAAAGCAACTGATGTTTCTATATCAGACCATGTTGGGCTGTCAGATAAGTATAGCTTATTGACGATATAACTATCGCTCCCCTCCATTGTTGTAGGGAGGCAAGCCCGTGTTGGTGGCTGAAAAACAGAACCACTATTGAGCAGAATGGCACCACAAAATACCAGCGTTTTAGTCATGTCAGCAATAGAGTATTGTGAACTTTGGCTTTGCAAAAAATTGTCATAAAGCTCTGTATTATACATTGTCGTACTCCGGATTAAGTGTTTCCAAAAATTCTGGCCTCAACAAATCAAAAAAGACCGTTAAAGAAACCTCATGCTGCTTATCTATTAATGCAACCAGTTCTTCAAAAGCTATGCTGTCTTTAGGCTCTATAAATGTATCCGTATCAATAATGGAGCCTATATATTGATTGTCCTCTCGTCGTATAACCGTATTGTTTTGTATATTAACTCTAGTTATCAACTCATCATGTTCAAATATCGTGCTAATCGTTGTTTGCTTAGCGACAAGCGGTTGTTCGTTGAGTTTAATTGACAATGTTATCTTTTCAAAAATATCAGTTTTAAAAAAATCAATATATCTCATCCCAATTCTCTTAAAAGATTTAACAATTCCTGATTTTTCCAATTGCCCAATAATGTGTTGTAGAAAAGGATAAAAATTATCTTTCCAACCGACATAGTCTCCTGAGGTGCCAAGAGAGATTACACTTGGACCAACACTTAATCGATAGCTTCCAGAAACTGATTGATAGCAGGGTGCAAATTTCAATTGAGGATCATTACGCCTTATTTCTTCTGGAATCTCAGCAATCGGCAATTTTTTGAAATTTGAGAACTCGTCACGAACCACACTGAACAACATACCTAGTACTGCATCAGGTGGGATTTCACTCTCAAATCGAAATTCCACGACAGCGTCAATTATTGGATCAGGTGTAATTTTAGTCGGCCTTGGCATGAATTGCACACTTGGTTATAGAAATTTAATCGGCATGTTGCAGCATAGATCAGAAGAAATTTTTCTTACAATACAAAACGATCTAATCATTGTGAATCGGATTGTGAATGAACATTCAGAATAAAAGCCACCTCAGCTACGACACGCCCCAACAATTACTTATCTGAACGGATTGCGACCAGATAATACGGAAATTGTGGGGTTAGCGATAGCTCAATCAGTGTGCCAATTACGATTCTCATTATTGGGCTGGTCCAAAATCCATGGGGCTTTTCGCCTCTTTCGCCGTTTTGCCTCTTCGTCGTTTCAAGTGGAATTGATGAGGTTGCCTATTGGTGAACCGATAAGGTAGATCATTGCGATAAAGGTCTTGGGGTTACGATACCCTCGTGCTCTGGCACGGGCAGCCTGGAAGATACTGTTAAAGCCTTCCAGTCGAGCAGTGCTGTGCTGAGCAGAATAAGGGGGACAGACCACGTTTTTCTTGTGTGCGCAGCGCACGGAGCAACCACCTGAGTCCCGGGAAGAGTAGTGCCAGCAATTTTCATTTGCCGATCATCATTTCGAGGATTTCTCAGTAATGTACACGGGGAAAACGTGGTCTGTCCATTATTTTCCATTAAAAGTCAATGCTTTTTCATTGATACTGAGTATCGGCGATCGCGGTATTATCAAGAGTGCTCAAGTCCAGGAGTTACAACAGGTTGGTTTTACTACGGATAAAGGCTTTTACCCACGGATAGACCTAGAAAAGAATAAATCGCTCGCTGCCCCTATCAAATAAGCCCCTTTCCCGTGATCGTGCCCCGGGAGGGTCGCTCTCCTGAGCGACCTACGGAAATAGCTCTTTCATAAAAACCGGCATATGAAAACGGGAAGTGCAGCAGGCAGGCGGTAGGTCGGGCCGAGGCACGAGCCCCAACAATAAGGGAGAACATCGCTAGAGCATGGGGATAGAGCTACAGTCTTTGAAATTTCAACCGAAGCAATCACAAACATGGCAAAACTATAGTTACGTATTGCGTCACCGGAATACACCATAACGCACCCCTCGCGCTGGCAATAGCACTGGCCTATTAGTGCCGGCGGTGTTAGACTTACAGGGTAGTTTTCAAACCAAAAACCAAAGAGGATTATCATGGCCGACGTTTCCCGTTTTGGCATCGAGCCCATTGATACCCATTACACGCGGCCCGGCCACGCCGCAGCTCATCTGCTGATGGAGGGTGACCAGGTGGCCGTAGTGGATTGCGGTACCACCCTGGCCGTGCCGCTCATTGTCGAAGCGCTCACCAGGCGCAACCTTGAACTCGCGCAGGTGAGCGCCATTATCGCCACCCATATTCACCTGGATCACGCTGGCGGCGCCGGGGCGCTTTTGGCACAATGCCCCCACGCGACGCTGTACGTTCATCACGTGGGCGCCGCTCATCTGATCGACCCGGCCAAGCTGAGCAATGCCGCCACCTCCATTTACGGTGAAGAACTCTTCGGCAACCGCTACGGCGTCATTGTTCCGGCTCCGGCCGAGCGGGTGGTGGCCGTGGAAGACAGCTTCGAGTTGCAATTGGCGGGACGGGTTTTGCGGTTTTACGACACTCCCGGTCATGCCCGGCACCACTGCTGCATCTGGGATGAAAAAAGCCGCGGCGTCTTTGCCGGCGACGCCTTCGGCATCGGGTACAAAGAACTGCGGAGCACTGAAAAAGACGAACCCTTTCTCTTCCCCACCTCCAGCCCCGCCGCCTTTGACCCGGCGGCCATGGAAACGTCGATTATGAAGATGATGGAGCTGGCTCCGGACTATCTTTACATCACCCATTACGGACCGGTGGTCGCCGCCCCCGCCGCGGTGGCCAGACTGCTTGACCAGGTGCGGGGTTTCGCCGCCCTGCTACCGCTTTTACCGGAGCTGAGTAACGACCAGCTTGCCGCCAGGGTGTTTGCCATCATCTCCGAGGCGTACATGGACTACCTGGGCAACGAAGCCCCGCCGGCAGAACTGGGTGAACTGCTCACGGAAGATGTGGATCTCAATGCCCAGGGCATCGAGATATGGGGCAAGCGGATGTGGAAAAACGGGTGAGAACTTCCGCTTGTTCTTGGCGGTCATGTCTCCTTCTCGCATGAAAGGCCTAACCCTGATCGAATCTTATCCACACTGAGTCGATTTTCCGCGACTCGCTATGATACCACCAAACAAGGATAGCCTTCCCCTTGCACCCGACAAACATGTGGTAAGCGGGTTTGCTATCGCAGACTGGAATTGGCAGTGAGCCGCCGGTAGCGCTGGAACGATTATTTCTGTCACCACGCATCCGGTTACTGAATCAGCCGTGGTATTTCACCATTTCTTTTCTTCTACAGTTACCGGCCATGTTCAGCTCTCGTAAGCCTGTAACCCATTGAAATTACACAACCTGGTTTTCTCCAGACTTGAGCCCGAAATTGTTACAGTCCCAGCGCCGCAAGTTCAGGGCCCAGGTAGGCACGTTCGTTCTCTCCAAGTATGCCCAGCGAAAGGCAGATAAGGGTCCAGAAATGGACCACGTGATAGCCTCCACCGTAATGGTCTCCAATGTCTTCCATCTGGGAATGGCAGTTATGGCATGGTGTTAATACATATCTGGCACCGGTGGCGGCAATCTGATCGAATTTGCGTCTCCCATAGATTCTTCTTTGGTCAGTCATACCGGCCTGCAGGAAGCCCCCGCCACCGCCGCAGCAATAGTTGGCGCTGCGGTTTGGCTGCATATCGATGAAGTTTTCTTCCCCTACCAGGGATTTGGTGACAAATCTCATGTCTTCGGCAATCTCATCACCATACGCCTTGCGAACAATCTGGCAGGGATCCTGAACGGTGAATTTCAGTCCCGCGGTATTCCAGTCTGCGTTTACCGGCAACTTACCTTCTCGTATCCAGCGGGCGTAATAGGTGACGAGATTGGCAAGTTCAAAATCCGCCTCCATGCCGAAACGGTTTATCGCGTTCCACATGGTATAATAGGAGTGTCCACATTCGGTATTGAGCCATACTCGACAGCCAAGCTCATTTACCGCATCGACCCGCTGTTGTATGACTTGATGCCAGGCCTCCTCATCCCCGGAGAACATGCAGAAATTCTCAGCGGCCCAGCCCTTGGAGGAGTAGGTCCAATCAGCTCCGACCAGGTTAAATATTTTCCAGAGCGGGACCATTTCATCCGGCTCACTCATCGGCTCCCGGGAATTCTGGTTGACAAAGAAAAAAGCACCCTTTTTGTCCATCGGTGCAACCATGTCCTTGAATTGAGGCTGCAGTTCCCGCACCTCTTCAAGCACATCCTGTACCACAAAGACAAAATCCTCAGGGGGCAGCCCCATGGCACTGGTACTGCTGGTTGACCGGGTCAACTCACAGGAGCGAACGATGCCGGAGGGTTTCAGCTCTTTGGGCCAGTTACTCCGGGCAGCGAAAACAAGTTGCGCAATGTCAATATCCATGGGACATACATGCTGGCAGCGTTTGCATTGCGTACACATCCAGACCCAGGGGGTTTTCGAGAGTTCCTCATCCATTCCGAGCATTGCCATCCGAATGAATTTTCGCGGGTCCATATTCTCCAGACCCGAGGCGGGGCATCCGGAGGAACAGAGACCGCAGGTAAGACAGGAATCAAAGCTGGCTCCTTCCGGCAGAAGCTGACTGGCAAGCTCTTTGAAGTTCAATTTTTTTATCGGGGTATCTGACATAGTTGCTTCCTTGAAGTAATGTACCGCCTGTGACACGTCATAAAATCGCTGCTGGTCTGGTCAAGCACTCAGGCAGCAGCCGGCTGCAGCACTGAAAGGGCCGCTTGAACTGCTTTATATGCAGTGGCGACAGCAATACCCGCCCCACAACGTCCCCGAATCCAGTCCTGGTGAGCAAGAAGTATGCCGGCACCAAAAAGACCATGGTGAACCACCTTCCCATCACGGTCAAGTGGCCGGAATTGTTCGTCCACCTCTATTCCGGCTCGGTGAACGTCGTGCCCGAGATTGTCCATGTATTGGTGGCGGTACCAGAGGTCTCGGGAAGCAGGCTGGGTGACGGGAAGCCCAAACAATGGTTCAGTGATACGCTCCATGTGAGCCTCGAGGCCGCCGCTGATAAAACGGCCGGTGGCAAGAATTACGGCCCGGGAACTGATGTGAATAGGACCGTAGTTGTCCTTGAGATCAAGTTGAATGGTGTTTGCCTGCAGATCCGTAGACACCACTTTTTGCTGTGGAATCAGGGTGAGACCCTTTTGCGGGAAAACTTGCTCGAACAGTTCGCGCAGACGGATGCCCGGGACTGATGGAGGCATGGTGGGGATCTCGAAAATCGGCCTGCCGATACGATCCTGCAGGTCAGCCATGACCCTGTCCGGTGCATGGATGCCAAAGACGGCCGGCATGCCGATAGCCTCCGCATCAGTTGCTAACCCTTTCACAACCTCAGCAAGTTTTGCACGGTTAGCGGGAACTTCAAGAGCGCGGGCGAGGACTTCAGGGTATATTTCAGCCTGGTCAATTTCCGGGAAAGAGATCCGTTCATGGCGAAGTTGTGGCCAGTCAGTCTTCAGATTGGCTACTATCTGGCGACTGCTGAACCCCTTTAGTCCCTTGAAGTCAATGATGATACATTGAGCTTTGCGCGCAAAGGCATCAACACCTGCCTGCATTGTCGCCGGTACACTGAGAGTTTTTTTCAGTGTTCCCCCGGGGGTCAGTGCGTCCAGATTCCGGTCGCCCGGTTTTCCGTAGGTGATTCCGCATTCGGCAAGAAAGGTGATAAATTCCTCAAAGGACGCCCTGATATCATCTTCCGCGATTCGGGCCAGAGGATGAAGCGGTTCACTCTCACGCAGCCTTCTGATGCCTTCCCAAGGATCGCTGATACTCGCCCCGCTGCCACCTGTGAGACTGCCGAGAAGATCAAAATAGCCCGTTGTATAGGCCAGGGCTCCGGTATTACCTGCCTGGGCAGTCCTGATGTTTCTGCGCAGAGCAAAAGAACTTGCCGCGACTCCGGCGAGTCCGGAGCCGATTATGGTCAAATCGGTATCGATGTGACGAGTGTTTTGTTTCACAATGTTTTGTTGTTGTCGTGATTATTCGGCTGATTCATCCATATTGTTTGCCTGATCGAGGCCGAGGAGGCCGCAATGAAGCGCCTCTGACAGTTCCATCTGGGCCATTTGCCGTCCCCATATGATTGGCCGTAACCCCTTGAACCGTTCGTTGAAGAACTTGCGCATGTGATCCAGGCCTGTTTTATCCCGGTAATATCCACGATCGTAGAGGTAGGAGGCAATTCGCATCCCACAGAAAGAACCCTGGCAGGGCCCTTTCCCAACCCGGGACCTGAGAGCGATGCCCTCGAGGGTCATTTCCTCTCCACCACTCGGAGCACATTTGATTATCTCGTCTATTGCTGACTGGGGCACCATCTCACATTCACACAAAATGGAGTCATCCGGGTTGTTTGCCTGGAACCAGTATTTTGGTGAGGCCCCCGGTTCAGTCCAGCGGCAGGCCTCGCCATCTTGCATAGGCAGTTCTCTGGTCTTGCATCCGACGGTATTAGAGAGGCGTTCAGCAACAAGATCCGAGGCTCGTTCGGCCATGAGTCGGTAAGTGGTGAGTTTACCACCGGTAATGGTGCAAAAATTAGTCAGTTGGGAGCGATGATCCAGCAGGGCATACCCCCGTGTCACTTCACGATCACTTGCCTCAGCGCCGGGTTGAAGTAACGGTCGCACCCGCGAAAACGCCCTGATATAACGGGCATGTACAAGAGCGGGAACCATGGCGGAACCTTCTCTGATGTTTGTGTTTACCTCTTCCACCGTCGGCACGATACTATCAAGTTCATCAACCCTGATCGACGTCGTGCCTAGAACAGAAACGGTGCCGCCGGGGACAAGAATATCCCCGTCGCCGGGTGGCCGGAGCCGATGGATGACACGGTCGGTGAGTCGGTCGTGACTGATCAGCAATGTGCCCTTGGAATAGAGCAGGTTTACATCACTGCAGCCGGCAATCCGGGCAATGTTCATGGCCCATGCACCGCCGGCATTGACCACCTGATGTGCCCGTATATCGAGTAGATCTCCGGTTCTGTTATCGCGACAGATTGCGGCGTCTATGGTTCCATGCGAGATTCGAAAGGAAAGGACTTCGGTGTGGGGGCGGTATGCACTGCTGCTGCTGAGCTGCGCCTGGGCAACGTTTTCAAGGGCCAGGCGGAAGGGGTCAACCGTTGCATCGGGCAGGAGAAGGGCGGTATGTATTTTTTCTGTCAGGTGCGGTTCCATGGTCCTGGCTTCAGCCGGAGACAGTTCCTCACAGGCAATACCAGCGGATGCGCAGCGCGCCGGAAATTGCGCGCCAAAGCCTGGGTCATCGTCTTCAACCCCGACAAAAAGCGCCCCCGTATTTTCGATGCATTGAGGGGCCAGCTGTTTCAGAATATCGCTTTCTTGACGACATTCTACCGCGGCCCGCAGGTCATTTGCCACATAGCGTGCCCCCGAATGGAGTAGACCATGATTGCCCCCTGATGCGCCGGCACAAAGATCGTGCTTGTCGATCAGCAGGCAGCGAATGCCGCGCAGGGACAAGTCTCGCATGATACCTGCACCAGTCAGCCCGCCTCCGATAATGAGAACCTCGGTTTCAAGCACTTTCAGCTCGGCATTGTCTTGTCTGGGGTTAGCTTGTGTGCTCATGACCTGGCTCCGTCACCGTGGTAATTGAGGATTGAAATTCTGTTCTGTGCCGCAGCAGCGGACGGCCAGTGATGAAGGGGATTGCCTGAATAATAGCTAATAAGTGGATCGTGTTCGTCTTACTGCATCCTGCCATCCCAGATATTTTCGTTCGCACACATCACGGGCCAGAACCGGGGTAAACCGACGGTCGAGCCGCCACGATTCTGCAAATTGCGCTGGTGCCGGGTAGATATCTTTTCTTAGTCCGGCGAGGTAGGCAGCTCCAATAGCGGTAGTCTCAAGTGTACGGGGACGATCGACCGGGGCGTTGAGGATATCGGCAAGAAATTGCATGGTAAAGTTCGAAGCCACCATGCCACCATCGACTCTGAGGACCGGGGCATTTTCCTGCTTCCAGTCATGTTGCATGGCCTCTAAAAGATCACGTGTCTGGTAGCAGACAGATTCCAGGGCAGCCCGAGACAGTTCTGCCGGCCCGGTACCCCTGGTGATGCCGAAAATCGCTCCCCGTGCATCGGCATCCCAATGCGGAGCACCGAGTCCGGTGAAGGCCGGGACCAGATAGACATCCTGGTTTGGATCCGCGGCTCGAGCAAGTCCCCCCGACTCGGAAGCTGCTTCAATCAACCCCATGGCATCTCGCATCCACTGCACGGCCGCACCGGCCACAAAGATAGAACCTTCCAGGGCGTAGGCGGTGACACCATCAATACGATAACCAATCGTGGTCAGGAGTTTGCTGGTGGAGGACACTGCCTCGGAACCGGTATTGAGCACGGCAAAGCAGCCGGTACCGTAGGTGGCTTTGAGCATTCCCGGCTGAAAACATGCCTGACCGACCAGGGCGGCCTGCTGGTCGCCGGCTATACCGCAGACAGGCACCGGCACACCGAACATCTCCAGCATCGGTCATGCCGAACTCCGCGGAACTGTCATACACGTCGGGAAGCAGGGAAGACGGAATCTGGAGGACTTCGAGGAGTTCGTCATCCCAACAATTATCGTGGATATTGAAGAGCATGGTCCGGGCCGCGTTGGTCGCATCGGTTGCGTGAACCCGGCCACCAGTCATACGCCAGAGCAGAAAGCTGTCGACGGTGCCGAAGGCAAGCGCTCCCTTTTCGGCTTTTTCGCGCGCTCCCGCAACATTTTCAAGGATCCATTGGATCTTGGTTGCCGAGAAATAAGGGTCAATCAGCAGGCCTGTTTTGGCGGTGACGAGTTCGCCATGTCCCCCCTCTCGCAACTCGTTGCAATACTCCGAGGTTCTTCGATCCTGCCAGACAATGGCCCGGTAGACCGGTTCTCCTGTTGCGCGGTCCCAGAGGATTGTGGTCTCCCTCTGGTTGGTGATGCCGATTGCCGCAATATCACGGCCGCTCAGGCTCGATTTACTCAGAGCCTGTCGGCAGGTCTCCAGGGAACTCTTCCAGATATCTTCCGGCTCATGCTCTACCCAGCCGGACTGGGGGAAGAATTGCTCGAATTCCTGTTGGGCGAGCCCAAGGATATCAAAGGTTTCGTTAAAAACGATGGCTCTGCTCGAGGTGGTGCCTTGATCGATACTGAGAATATGTCTGCTCATAGCGAATTCTTCAGGCTGTAAATCTGATGTCTATCTGGCTGCCAATCAACCTTCATCTGTTGTATAATGTTTGTCCTTTGGGCTTGCCGGTATCAACGCTCAATCGCTCACAGAGCGCTGCTCTGCCCCTGCTTTCGCGGCTTGCGGGAAACCAAAAGCACGGCACATGATCAACATCTGGCTAGACATATCGAAAAACGAATATGAACCAGATTATGGACAGTATGAGCCCCCCCCACAGCGGCGCTCCGTAAAAAGCCAGCCACCCCATATTGATAAAGCCTGTCCCCAGCCAGGAGATAAACAATCGATCCCCTCGGGTGGTAACCAGGCCGAACACTCCCCGCCTTTGATTACCACCGGGACTGTAATGCTCCCATACGCCCATGGTGGCGATAGACAATACCACGACGATGAAGAAAGCAGCTGTCGGCCAGGTCCATGCCATCCAGGATAAACCCATAAGAAACCCTCCTCTGACTAGACCCGTCCAAGGGCAAAGCCTTTGGCGATATAATTTCGGACAAAATAAATCACGATCGCACCAGGTATGATGGTTAGCGAGCCGGCAGCAGCCAACAGGCCCAACTCGTACCCCGAACTGCTCGCCGTACGCGTCATTGTTGCCGCAATCGGTTTCGCGTCCACTGAGGTAAGAGTCTTAGCCAGCAACAACTCTACCCACGAGTACATGAAGCAAAAGAACATCGTCACTCCGATACCGGCGGCAATGGTCGGGATAAAAATCCGGATAAAAAATCTCGAAAACGAATAGCCGTCCAAAAAGGCTGTTTCATCAAGTTCCTTTGGTACGCCGGACATGAAGCCCTCAAGAATCCATACCGCAAGAGGAATATTGAAGAGGCAGTGGGCAAGAGCTACGGCCAGGTGCGTGTCAAACAGGTTGATGGCAGAGTATAATTGGAAGAACGGCAAAGCAAATACCGCCGGCGGGGCCATACGGTTGGTGAGCAGCCAGAAGAACAAATGCTTGTCGCCAAGGAACCGGTAGCGTGAGAATGCATACGCTGCCGGCAATGCGACGGTAACCGAGAGCAGGGTATTGATCACCACGTAGATGATCGAGTTGATGTAGCCGTTGTACCAGGTCGGATCGGTGAATATAACCTTGTAATTAGCCAGGGTGAATTCCTGTGGGAAAAATGAGAAGCCGCCCAGGATCTCCGTTGTCGTCTTGAAGGACATGGAGACCAGACCATAGATCGGCAGCATCAAAAACAGGATGTAGAGGGTTGGTACCAGCCACTTCGTTGATCGGGTCATGTTACTGCTCCTCATTTCGCATCATGATGGTGTAGAACGCCCAGCAGACCAGCAATACCATAAGAAAATAAACCAGCGACATGGCCGCCGCCGGGCCAAGATCGAATTGCCCAAGGGCGATCTTGACCAGATCGATCGACAGAAATGTCGTGGTGTTGCCGGGGCCGCCGCCGGTTAACACGAACGGCTCCGTATAAATCATAAAGCTGTCCATAAAACGCAGCAGGATGGCGATGGTCAGTACCCGTTTCATTTTTGGCAGCTGAATATAGCGAAAAATTGCCCAGCGGCTGGCGCCATCAATATGTGCCGCCTGGTAGTAGTCATCGGGTATCGAACTCAGGCCGGCGTAACACAGCAGCACGATCAACGATGTCCAGTGCCAGACATCCATTACCACCGTGGTCATCCAGGCAGATATCGGTTGTCTGGTAAAATTGAAATCAATTCCCATGGAATTCAGGGTGTACCCGAGCAGACCGATATCGGGCAGCGCGAAGATATTCCACATGGCACCGACTACATTCCAGGGAATCAAGAGCGGCAGGGCCATTAAAACCAGACAAACCGATACCCATAGACCTTTGCGGGGCATGGTCAGGGCAACAGCGATGCCGAGGGGTACCTCGATGGCGATGATCATGCCGGTGAAGACAAGCTGTCTGATCAGGGAAGCATGAAAACGGGGTGAACGCAGCACCTGTTCAAACCAGGTCGTTCCTTCCCAGAAAAATACGTTGTCCCCAAAGGTCTCCTGGAAGGCATAATTGACAACCGTCATCAACGGTATGAAGGCATTGAAGGCCACCAGAATCAAGACGGGTACAACAAGCCACCAGGCCTTATTGTTTTGAGTCTTATGCATGGATTGTCTCCTCAACGAGCCAATCGTCACAATAGATTCTGGTATGATCCGGATCAAACTGAATTCTGGGGTTCTCCGCGGGGATGTCCTGGTCTTCTTTGATCACCATTTTGATTATCTCTGATTCATGCGTGAGGGTGAGCACCTGGTAGCGCCCCAGATCTTCTATCTTTTCAATACGTACAGGAATTCCATCACGTGCAAATTCGATAAATTCCGGCCGGACACCGACTTCGAGCTTGCCATGCAACTCACCTTTGACCCGATGGGAGGTTTTCAGGAGATTGTTGTGAAAGACAGGTTGGCCGCCATCGACACGGCAGGAGAATACATTCATCCCCGGAGAGCCGATGAAATAACCCACGAAGGTGTGTCGAGGCTGGTTGAACAATTCAACCGGAGTGCCGACCTGCACCACAAGGCCGTCATACATAACCACTACTTTTTCCGCAAAGGTCAAAGCTTCAACCTGGTCGTGGGTGACATAAATCATGGTGACCCCAACCTGCTGGTGCAATTCCTTCAACTTGGAACGCAACTGCCATTTTAGATGCGGATCGATAACCGTCAGGGGTTCATCAAAAAGGATGGCGTTGACATCGGAACGAACCAGGCCGCGGCCGAGGGAGATTTTCTGTTTACCATCGGCGGTAAGGCCCGCGGCCCGCTTCTTGAGATTAGCAGTCAGATCAAGCATTTGTGCTATTTGCTCGACGCGCTCTTTGACCAAGGTTTCAGCCATACCACGGTTGCGCAGCGGGAAAGCCAGATTATCGAAAACCGTCATGGTGTCGTAAACCACGGGGAACTGAAAGACCTGGGCTATTTGCCTTCGTGAGGTAGGGAAATGGGTTACCTCTTCACCGTCAAAGAGGATTTCCCCCTCGGATGGCGTCAATAGTCCGGATATAATGTTTAACAGCGTTGTTTTGCCACATCCGGAAGGACCCAGAAGCGCATAAGCGCCTCCGTCTTCCCACACCTGGTTGATTTCATTAAGCGCGTAAACCGGATCCTGTCCCTTTGGTGGCGGATATGCATGCCTCACATTTCTGAATCTGATTCTTGCCATGGTGCAACCTGCCTGGGTTAAAGATCAATCAAATGGTCATCTGTACCGAAGTACATACAGTGGTCTGGATTAAAATAAATATGAGCCTTTTCCCCATATTCGAAAGAGTGAATCCCTGGAGCTTGACTGACCCAGACATTACCATTTACTTTTAAGCGGATTATCGATTCCGAGCCGCTGATCTCGGCAATCTGGACGGTACCACTCACTTTTACACCGTCGCCTTCCGGCAGAAAATGGTGGGGCCGTAAAGCAATTTTATATTCTCCGTCCGGCAAGGCGGTGAGCTTTTCAGGGACACTCCAGGAAACTACCTCTCCGAGCATTGCCTGGTCACCACGTTTTGTAATTACTGCCGTATTGATCGGCGGGTCTGAGAATACCTCGGCACTTTCCAATGTGTTCGGCTTGCGGTAAATGGATGCAGTACTGCCAAACTGAACCACCCGACCTTCTTTGAGGGTCGCGGTATTGCCACCCAGCATCAAAGCCTCCAGCGGCTCGGTTGTGGCGTAGACCACGGTGGCGCCGGTATCCTCGAACAATTTCGGTAATTCATCACGGAGTTCTTCACGCAGTTTGTAATCAAGATTGGCCAGAGGTTCATCCAGCAGGACAAGTTCCGCACCTTTTACCAGGGCCCGCGCCAGCGCAGTCCGCTGCTGCTGGCCGCCGGAGAGTTCCCGGGGCAGTCGATTGAGCATCGGGGTCAATTTGAGGAGATCGGCAAAGCGATGAACCTTTTCGTCAATTTCCTGCCTGCTGAACCCTGCAACCTTGAGAGGTGAGGCAATATTTTCATAGACAGTGAAACTGGGGTAATTAATGAAGGACTGGTATACCATTGCCACGCTGCGCTGCTGCACGGGGAGCCGGGTGACATTTTCACCATTGGTCCAGATTTCCCCGGTGGTTGGTCTCTCCAGCCCTGCCATCAAGCGCATCAGGGTGGTTTTCCCACTGAGCGTGGTGCCGAGCAGAATGTTAAACCCACCGGGCTTCAACGTCAGTGACGTTTCATAAATCTGCGTTTCCGCGCCAACCCGGAAGGTTACATTTCTCAGTTCAATAGCCATGACGTTTCTTCCTAGTCCTTCCCTATTCCGAAGGTTCTGCGATCCTTACCTCGACATTATTCTGTCGGCATAACTCGATAAACTCATCTGGAATACCGGTGTCGGTAACCAGGATATCAATATCATTAAGCGTTCCCACCTTGACCGGGGCAGAGCGCTCTAGTTTCATCGAATCGGTTACCAGGATCACCGTACGAGCCTGTCGGATGATGGCCTGCGTCACCCGTACCTCACGCAGATCATAATCCAGTATTTCGCCTGAATAATCCAGGGCCGAACAGCCGATAATCGCATAATCCGGTTTAAATCTGTCAATAAACTCTTCAGTGGCCGGTCCAACAATCCCGCCATCGGAACTGCGTATTTTGCCTCCTGCTATCATGACCTCTATGTTGCGAAGAGGCCATAATGTACTCGCCACGGTAATATTATTGGTGATCACCAGGATGGAATCATGATCTACCAGAAACTCGGCCACACGTTCCGTGGTGGTTCCGAGATTGATATACATTGAAGTATTGTTTGAGATGATTCCCGAGGTAATCCTGGCAATTTCAGTTTTTTCCTCAGCCATCAGGGTCTTTCTGGCACCGTGACCAAGATTCTCGACGGTATTCCTGATAACCGCGCCGCCGCGGACACGCTGAACAAATTCAAGATCATATAACCGATTCAGGTCACGTCGTATGGCCTCTGGAGTAACCTGAAAATGGGCTGCCAATTGATCCACCTGTACGGAACCATGCTCACGGATATGTTCCAAAATCAAACTTTGTCGCGTACTTATACTGGTTTGCATGGTAATGTACTGGCTGAAAGATGATACTTCTACTTAAACCAAGGGCCCGCCCCTAACACGTAAAGGCGGGCCCATAGTCCTCTGATCAGGTATTCACCGGCTAATTATTGGGCCCAGCGTTTAACCAGTTCATCATAGTTAACCGTTTCTCCCTGTGGCTTCTCATTGGCCAGTTTGGCCTTGGGAGAGCCCGGCCTGCTCAACCATTCGGCAGGATCTATTTTTTCGTTTAACCTCGGACCACAGCCACCGTAGGTGTTGGCCTTTTCATCAGCTCTCTGCATCCGCTCCATTACCAGGTCCATTTCCTCGGCAAGACGATCCATGGCCTGTTGCGCGGTAAAAACACCTGAATTGACATCGCCGATCTGCTGCCACCAGATCTGCGCCAGCTTTGGATAGTCAGGTACGTTGACGCCGGTAGGCGACCACATTACCCGGTCAGGCGAACGATAAAACTCAACCAGGCCGCCCAGTTTTGGGGCGCGCTCGGTAAAGGAATCATGGTTGACGGTGCTATCGCGGATGAACGTCAGGCCGACATGGCTTTTCTTCACATCCACCGTCTTGGAGACGACGAATTGTGCGTAGAGCCAGGCTGCCTTACGGCGATCAACCGGGGTTGACTCGAACAAGGTCCAGGAGCCGGCATCCTGATAGCCAAGCTTCTGGCCCTCTTCCCAATAGGGACCATGGGGGGATGGAGCCATGCGCCACAGGGGCATGCCGCTGTCATCAACGGTGTTGTTGCCGTCCGACTTAGGCGCCACCATGGAAGCGGTGAAGGCGGTGTACCAAAAGATCTGTTGAGCCACATTACCTTGGGAAAGCGCTGGTAATGACTGGTAGAAGTCATAACTGGCCGCACCCGGAGGAGCATATTCCCGCAGCCACTCGTCCCACTTGCGAATCGCATATACTGCCGCGGGGCCGTTGGCAGCGCCACCACGGCTTACCGATGCACCCACGGGATTACAGGTGCCTTCTTCCATGCGAATTCCCCATTCATCAACGGGGATGCCGTTTGGCAATCCTTTGCTGCCGGCTCCCGCCATGGAGAGCCAGGCGTCGGTCATTCGCCAGCCAAGATCAGGCGCACGCTTACCATAGTCCATGTGTCCGTAGATTCTGACGCCGTCAATTTCCTGAACATCATTTGTGAAAAATTCGGCAATATCTTCATAGGCAGACCAGTTTACCGGCACGCCCAATTCGTAGCCGTACTTCGCTTTGAATTTTTCCTTCAGATCCGGGCGATCAAACCAGTCTTTACGAAACCAGTAGAGATTGGCGAACTGCTGATCGGGGAGCTGATAGAGCTTTCCGTCAGGACCGGTGGTGAATGATTTGCCGATAAAATCATCAATGTCCAGATACGGGTTGGTAACATCGCTTCCTTCGCCTGCCATCCAGTCTGTTAGATTGACGGCAAGCTGTAAGCGTGAATGGGTACCAATCAAATCTGAATCATTGATATAGGCATCATAGAGATTCCGTTTGGTCTGCATCTGAGTTTGCACCGCCTGGACAACTTCACCCTCGCCCAGTAACTGGTGATTTACCTTGATACCGGTGATGTCCTCAAATGCCTTGGTCAGGGTTTTGGACTCGTACTCATGGGTAGGAATAGTTTCAGACAACACATTGATCTCCATCCCGGCAAAAGGCTTCGCCGCATTGATGAACCATTCCATTTCCGCCATCTGCTCACTTTTTGACAGTGCCGAAGGTTGGAATTCCTCATCAATCCACTTCTGTGCCTCGTCAACGCCAGCGTAAGCCTGAGTAACGCCAAACGCTGCTACAGCGGTAACTAACGCAATCTTTCGTAACATAAAGATGACCTCCTTGAGCTGTGTTTGTGTTTTAATGGATTTGTGCTGAGCTGTTTTACATGACCCTCCTCTACTTTGTTTTAATGGAAGTGCAGCGACGTGATTGAACAGAACACAATTTTTTTCACGAAGTCAACGTTTCGGTTCCCTTAAACGGCAATAACATTATTTCACCTCACCGCCGCCGGCTTTGACGAAACCGCCTCCAGGCGGCGGCACAACATACAGTGCCTAGATCGTGCCTGCCCAAAAACGCATACTTAAATATTTATCACATTATTTCAGTATGTTAAGGTGTTTTTTCTTGGGACATCCGTTGCTGTGAACGATAAGAGTATCTAACCACTCTGCCTTAAATTTTTTCCGCCTGTGAAGTTTTCCTGTGTTGTCAACAAATAGAGTTGTCCGGTTTTAAAACAAATAAACTGTCCGGTTTGTCCTGTGTCGCCATCTCCTGCTGTAGCGTAGCGAAAGCAGGAGATGGCGGTCATCTCACGTCGTCTGCTCCGCGCAGGTGATGGACTCATGCAATGAACCATCGGCCTCATAATCGGCAAGTTTTTGCGGGCCATGAAATACCGCCATCCTGCCGGTCGGATAACGGTGAATCCTGACTCTCACTTTGACGATGTGGTATCTCGTCTGATCTGGCCAAACTGAGCAGTGCCGCCACCTCAATTTATGGTGAAGAACTTTTCGCCAGGCGCTACGGCGTCATTGTCCCGGCTCCGGCCGAGCGGGTGGTGGCCGTAGAAGACGGCTTCGAGTTGCGGTTGGCTGAACGGGTTCCGCGGTTTTACGACACCCCCGGTCATGCCCGCCACCACTGCTGCATCTGGGATGAAAAAAGCGGCGGCATTTTTGCCGGCGGCAATGGAAACCTCAATCAGGAAGATGATGGATCTGGTCCCGGACTATCTCTACATCACCCATTACGGGCCGGTGGTCGCCGCCCCCGGTGCGGTGGCCAGACTGCTTCATCAGGTGCGGGGTTTCGGCGCCCTGCTGCCGGTTTTGCCGGAACTCAGTCACGACCAGCTTGCCGCCCGGGTGTTTTCCATCATCTCCGAGGCGTACGCGGACTACCTCGGAGGCGAACCACCACCCGCAAAGCTTGCTGAACTGCTGGCCGAAGATGTGGATCTCAACGCCCAGGGCATTGCGGTGTGGGGCAAGCGAATGCAAAAAAGCGGGTGAGCGTCACCAGCATGTCCCCGGCTATAATGCTCCGCCTCACCTGAATGGGGAAAGCTTGCTGGAGTTGTACCTGTACCCACCGAGTCGGCACCCTGCGACTCGGTGCTGTACCCTTTTGTGTAATGCCGAAGCGATGCTGTTTTGGTTTGAACCAGGTATATCCCTTGCCCTTTGCTTTACCATACGGTATCGTTAGATGTTGATATTCCGTACCATCAGTTATTAAATCGTCAACCATTCGATATAAAAGGGATATTTCAACCAAAATACACCAGATTTGTGAATTTTTTCCAGCGCTGGTGTTAACGGGAGGGCGACAGACGGGGAAGACCACGCTGTTAAAGGCTCTGTTTCCTCACTATTCATACGCCAGCCTGGACCTACCCGCTGATGCTCAGCTGGCCGAAGAAGACCCCGATACCTTTCTGGCAAAGTACCCACCCCCCGTGGTTATCGATGAAGTGCAGTATGCCCCGAAACTGTTTCGCCACCTGAAGGTTCGGATCGACCGGCAGCGCACCAAATGCGGCCAATATCTGCTTACCGGTTCACAGAAATTCAACCTTATGAAAGAGATCAGCGACAGCCTGGCCGGACGGTGCGGCCTGTTGGAGCTGGAGCCGTTTTCGGTCAACGAACTGGGCAGCGATTATCATGCGGCACGCACGGAAAAGGGGTTAGCCTATTGCCTGACGCGCGGCACCTTCCCACACCTGTGGGATGCGCCAACCCTGCCGAGAGAGGATTTTTTCCGAAGCTATATCGCAACCTATATTGAGCGCGACGTGCGGCAAATCCTCAACATCACATCGTTGCGTGACTTTGACCGTTTTATGAGAGTTTGCGCGCTCAGAACCGGCCAGCTGGTCAATAAATCAGAGATTGCCAGGGAGGTGGGAGTATCCGCGAAAACAATACATGACTGGTTACGTATCCTGCATGCGAGCAATCAGGTTATTCTCCTTGAACCCTATTTCAAAAATATCGGCAAGCGGGTAATAAAATCCCCCAAACTCTACTTTTCCGATACCGGTCTGGTCTCTTATTTGATGGGTTTAAACGTATCTAACGTTCTCGATTCTCCCCATCTTGACCACCTTTGGGAAACATTTGTCTTCTCGGAGCTGCGCAAATCTCTGTTTTTACAACATCCGGAAGCAACATTGTGGTTCTATCGAGACCAGCAGAGAGAAGCCGATTTCATGATTTCCTACGGCTCGCAATTGTATCTGCTCGACGCCAAGTGGAAGGAAATTCCGCCTCAATCAGCATTTACCACCCTGTGCGATATCCAAGGTTATTTCCGCGAGGCGTCATCGCAGGTTTTCATGATAACGCCAAATCAGGATAGTTTCCCCGTTACACCTGACAAACACGTCATCAGCGGTTTTTCTCTCGCAGACTGGAAATGGCAGTAGGCCGGTTTCCGGCCCCCGGTCGGGACCTTCTTCTTTTCAGTGGGAAAAACGAACTCTATTTTTTATCTGTGTGCTGGTGCCGGATGCATTAGTGTCTCAGTAGCGAAGTTTCTCAAGGAAGAGGTTAATTGCTACAGGAGAAAATCCAGGAGAAAACCTACATGAAAGCTAACAGTTTCAATACCATAGTAATAATTCTTTCGATGAGCCTATCCCTGGTATTGCAGGTTAACGCTCAGACCCAGTATACAAAAACACCCAGTGATCATGAAGGTCCTTTTTATCCCGTAGAGCAACAGGCTGACGAGGATAATGATCTGGTGAATGTCAACGGGAAGTCTGAATCCGCCCGTGGTGACATCCTGCATGTGCACGGGGTAGTGGTAGACCAGCAAGGAAATCCCCAGGCTGACGTCACCATCGAAATATGGCAGACCGATGCCAACGGCCTCTACCGCCATCCACGGGAGAGGGCACAAGGTCCAAGAGATCCGTTTTTTCAGTACTGGGGTAAAGCGGATACTGATACGGATGGCAGATACAGCTTTACCACGCTGATCCCCGGGGAATATGCGCCCCGTCCACCCCATATCCATTTTAAGGTCTGGGTGGATGGGGAAGTGGTGCTCACCAGTCAGATGTATATTGTCGCGGACGGGAATCAGCCCAGGGTCAACGAGCAACTCAAACTAGAGATCGAAAGAAATAGCAATGGTGAGCACTCCGGCTTTTTCAGGATAGTGATTTGAATGGTGCCAGGCCTAGGGCTGCTATACGGAGACGGACGCCCAATTCAGGATGAACAGCTATAGTGCGACACCCCACCGGCATTAAAAAACTCTCTGGGTCTAAGACGATAGTATTTTTCTTCTCTCTCTTGTGATTGCTCGTCATAGGGATCGTTCAATACTTCCTGCAACTCCCTGACCAGGTTGTAGTCACCCTCCATGGCCCGCTCGTAGGCGGGGACGATCAGCCACTCCCGCCATGCGTATTTGGGGTTTATCCGTTTCATCTTTGCTGATATCTCAGTCACATCGCCCTCTTTGCCGACCGCGGCGCGCCAGCTGTCGAGCCACGCCTGCCACTCATCACCCAGTTGTGGGGTGGGAGCCTGGTAGAAGCTTTTTTGCAGAGCCGAGGTGTGCTCTGGAACATGAGATAGCTCACGGAAAAAAATCGTGTAATCCACCTCTGAGCGTTCCAACAACTGCAATAATTGTGTGGTGAGTCCCTGGTCATAGTGGCGCAGGCCAAGCTTGGTCATCCACATGTTTTGCAGCTCGTTTTGCATTGCGTCCGCAAAGCCTTGGCGGACCCGGTCAAAAGCCTTCAACGCTTCAGGGTCTTCGGCCAGAAGCGGTCGTACCGCGGTCCAGAACATATGGTAATTGGCCTCCGCGGCAACTGGTTGATTGAAGAATGAAAAATGTGTACCGCCGCCCGTCCACGGTTGAAAACGGGGGTCAAACATTTCGCAGAAGCCAAAGGGGCCATAGTCCAGGGTAAAGCCGCCGGCCGCGCAGTTGTCGCTATTAAAATTGCCCTGGCAGTATCCAACCCGCAGCCAGTTGGCCACCAGCGAGGTAAGACGCCGGCGAAAAAGCCGTGCCAGCTCAACCAGTTGCTCGGCAAAAGCAAGGCGCTGATCGATGTCGCCGTGGTACTCCCGCGCAATCAAATGCGCAACAATCATGTGCAGCTCTTGTAATGCTTTGGGATGCGCGGTGGTACGGGCACGACGGGCAAATAATTCCAGTTGGCCGACGCGTAGAAAAGATGGGGCGACCCGGGTTGCAATCGCCACCGGATTGTCCACCATGATATCAGGATCGGCTGTCTGGCAATTCTCTGCATACCAGGGCCGGGCAACACTCTCAGAGCGGGACACGTAGAGCGTCAAGGAGCGCGAGGTCGGCACCCCCAGGGCATGCATATACTCCTGGGCGAGAAATTCCCGCACGCTTGAGCGCAGCACCGCGCGGCCGTCAGCACCTCGGCAATAGGGCGTTGCGCCGCCGCCCTTTAACTGCATTTCCCAGCGCTGCTGGTTAACGATTCCCTCAAAGACCGAGATCGCCCGACCATCGCCATAGCCGTTACCGGTGCCAAAGGGACACTGGTGGGTATATTCGGTGCCGTAAATAGATAGAGCGTAGCCGGTCGCCCAGCCGACCTGGCGCATAGGCGCGGTTGCGGCCGAGAGATCACCGGAAAACAGTCGGATAAACCGTGCATCATGGGCGAGTTCGTCGCTCAGCCCAAGTTCGTGAAAAAAGACCCTGCTGTGGCTGACATATTCCGGTTCCGGCAGCGGTGTGGGTGCCACCGGTACGAAATGACCGGAAAAAACCTGCCGGGCGCGGTGGTCATCACCATCTTCGGTACCATCCGGGTCGACATTCAGACTATCCATCAGGGAGTAATCAGCTAGCCCCACAAACTCATCAAAGCTTGTTACCAGGGGCCAACCATCTAGTTTGGGTGCGGTAGACATTGTTATACATACCTCGAGAAGGGTGCTAGCATCCGCATTACTGATCAGCGGTTGTCAGCTTTCCACTTGGTTGCAAAATTTTCCAGGAATCAACCTCTTACGCAATGAAGCTCGATAGGCTTCTCCCTTCTAATTTTAGTGGTTTTTTACCAGAAATAAACCCATGATGGTTTCGTAAAAACCCCAATTACGGGCATTGTGGAGATGAACCGAAATCCATAGTCATTCCAAATTACTGGATTCCCGCTGCAGCCTGCCCTTGAGTGTTGTTATCGAGGGCGGGAATGACGTTAGCAAGCAAATTCAAGGTTTTTACGTGTTCATCAACCCATGGGCAACATTTGCGGAGGATCGCCATCGAACCACTGCAACAATCTTGATTCTTAGATGAACGGGTACTGCGTTTTTCCTGATCATCGCCGAGCTTTTCCAGTGAAAAGCTCAGCTGGATACAGTAATGAACATTGTTTTCCCCTGTTGCGTCCGAGAACCAAGCATCACGTAGAAAAACAGTGAGCCTGGGGGCGATCACCTCTCCTCACATATAATTGGTGTACGATGCGCTACCGTATTCTTTTTGCAGCGGTGCTCATGCAGGCCTGCCTGGGCGCCACCTATTCCTGGTCGGTGTATGTACAGCCATTGCGAAAACTCGCGGACATCGCCCAAGGGCCGGCCCAGATTCCCTTTACGCTGTTCTACTTTGCCTTCCCCCTTACCATGATGATCGCCGGGCAATTTCTGCCAAGGATCGGTCCACGAAGATCCGCCGTGTTGGGGGGATTTCTTTTTGGCGGCGGCTGGCTGCTGGCCGGGATGGGCAACCACTCCTTCCTCCTGACGATTATTGGCATCGGAGCAATTGCTGGGATTGGTGCTGGAATGGCCTATATCGTGCCAATTGCCGTCTGTGTTCGTTGGTTCCCCGACTCCAAGGGGTTGGTCACCGGTATTGCGGTGGCCGGCTTTGGCGGTGGCGCTGCCATAGTCAGCCAGGTCGGTGGCTATCTCATCAACACCATGGGGCTCAGCCCCTTTACTACCTTTACCGTCTTTGGGATTATTTTCTTGATATTGGTTACTTCCGCGGGTTCAGTGATGCGATTCCCGGAGGATCAGTTGACCACAACCCCGAAAGAGCGTTTGAGGGCCTCCCAGATCTTCTCCCATGTCAATTTCAGGATTCTCTACTTCGCCATGTTCCTGGGCCTTGCGGCCGGTTTTGCGATTAATGCCAACCTCAAGGAACTCTATCAGGGGACCGGCAATGAGGTGAGTCTTGGCATAACCGCGGTATCACTTTTTGCCCTGGCCAATGCTGCCGGCAGGGTCATCTGGGGGACTGTTTTCGACCGCCTTCAATCAGCCACCGCGATTCAGGCCAATCTCATGCTTCAGGCCGCCATCCTGGCCCTTGCCCCCTTTCTCTTACATCTGCAATGGGGTTTTTTGGCTGTTGCCATGATCACCGGCTTCAACTACGGAGGAGTACTGGTGCTCTATGTCTCCTCGGCCACCAGGAGCTGGGGAGCAGCCAATATTTCCCAGGTATACGGCTGGCTCTTCACCAGCAATATCCCGGCTTCGGTCTCTCCCATCCTGGCCGGCTTTATCTACGATAGATTTACCCATTTTACCCCGGCTCTCCTGGTACTCTCCGGTTTCCTGGTATGCGGCACCCTGCTGGTACGCACCAGATCAACGGTGCTTAACCAGGTGATACGTAGTAAGAAGCGTGCCGCACAAATATAGCCGCGGTAACATGTTTCTCTCGCCTCGACCTTGAAAGATAATTCTCCTTTTTAAGACTCCCTTCATTGATCGAAAACAGCACGTTATCCGAACACGAAAAGGTTCTTTCCCCAACTTGAATGGTCAAGGAGATGGCAACACCTTGATCTCAAAGAGCCATGGCCAGTTCTTGCCGGTGATGTAGATGGCGCCGATGGCGGGGTCATGGGCAATACCGTTGGCAACGCCGGCGATTCTGCGTTCATCGGCGGTAAGCAGCCCGGTAAGGTCGATATAACCGAGTACCGTCCCATCGGTTGGATCAATGCGGGCGATGAGCTCCTTT
This sequence comes from Desulfofustis sp. PB-SRB1, assembly GCA_016722945.1. GTDB lineage: Bacteria > Desulfobacterota > Desulfobulbia > Desulfobulbales > Desulfocapsaceae > PB-SRB1. Next base: position 760,183 of record JAEQMT010000038.1, read on the forward strand.
TTCCAGATATTGGCCCAGATTTCGCCCTCTATGTATTCCAGCTCGTTGAGATTGGTGAGTTTTCGGTAACCGTCTCGCGCGGTTATGGTGTGGATCAGCTTGAAGGTGTGGGGGTCGACAAACCGGAGGGTGGCACTGCCGTCGCTGACAATCAGCAAGCGACCCTCATGGGTTAGACCCCACCCCTCATGGGGGATGGTGAGTCTGCCTGTTTCCGTGAGATCTGCAAGGGTGTAGCGCAGGACGACCTGCTCCCGCCAGGTGAGCTGCAGCACCTCATTGTCCCAGATGGTGAGTCCCTCGCCGAACATATCGTCCGGCAGCGAGGTTCGCATCAGCACCCGGCCGGTTTCAAGCTCCACCTTGCGCACCGATGAGCGGCCATACAGGCCGGTGGATTCATAGAGGAATCCGTCGTGAAAGACCAACCCCTGGGTGAAGGCGCTCTGATCGTGGGGATGGCGTGCCACCACGAAATGACCGACTATGGGAGCGTTTGCCTGGATGGCTGCGCAGGAAAGCGGCAGCATGGCAAGTACAACCAATAACAGCTGCCGAATCGGCTTCGCACACCTCACAAGCTTAGTTGTGATGGCGTCGTAAATTGTGATAGCATCGTGAAAATTCAGATATCCGTCATTCCAGACGTGATTCGATACTCCGGACTCATTGAAACTACGGGATTCCCGCTTTTACGGGAATAACGGTAAAAAAAGAAGTTATTTCTACCTTCTGCCTTCTGCCTTCTGATTTCTGATTTCTGATTTCTGATTTCTGATTTCTGACTTCTGACTTCTGACTTCTGACTTCCGCCTAAGCCGGATACTTCCCCTCCAGATAGTCCTTTAGATAGTGGATTTCCACATGTTTGTCCTTGAGCTGCGCTTTAACCACGTCGCCCAGGGAGACAAGGCCGGCCAATTTGCCGCTCTCGATGATGGGAATATGGCGGATCCGGTGCTCGGTCATGATGCTCATCAAATTATCCACCGTTTCTTCGGGGTCGGCGGCAATCACTTCGCGGGTCATGACATCGCCCACCGATAGCGCGGCGATGGTGGTGGGGTTTTCGTGCAGCGCCTTGAGCACATCGTTGGGGGCGACAATGCCCTCGATAACGTTATAGTTGTCGACCACCACCAGTGAACCGATGCGGTTAGCAAAAAAAAGCGACAACACATCGATGAGCCTGCTCTCTTCGGGGACGGTGACGACGCGGGTACCCTTTGCCGCCAGAATGTCTTTAGCTCTCATACTCACTCCTCAAGGTTTTCTCACCAGCCCAGCGGGTAGAGGCTGAAACCAAACACCGCCACCGCAAGCACCGCCGTTCCCGCCGGCGCCAGGGCCAGACCGGTGATGGCAAAATCATCTTCGGGCGTGGTGAAATACATGGCCGCAATCAACCGCACATAATAGTAGATGGACAGGATGGTACTGATAAGGCCCAGTACGCCCAGTACCAGTTGCCCGGCGCTGAAGGCGGCGGTGATGATATAAAATTTTGCCATGAATCCGGCGGTGGGCGGAATGCCCGCCATGGACAGCAGAAACACCGTGATCATTGCCGCCGAATAGGGATGTACCTTGGCAAGTCCGTTGAAATCGGCAAATGAAATACGCTTCTCGTCGTTTCCCGACAGGGTTGAAAGCGCCGAAAAGATACCAAGGGTGGCCAGCGCATAGGCGGCCAGGTAAAAACCGATCACAGTGCGGCTGGCGCCGGTCACATCAGCCGAGATGATGGCAATGAGCAGGTAGCCGGAATGAACGATCCCGGAAGCGGCCAGCATCCGCTTGATGTTGGTCTGGCCGAGGGCGATCAGGTTGCCGGTAAACAGGGTCACCACACAGAGATACCAGAGGATGTCACGCCAGACTGACAGCAAGGAGCCGTCGGTGAGCAGCAGATTGACCAGGGCGCAGAACACCGCCGTTTTCACCGCCGTAGCCATAAAACCGGTAACCGGCAGAGGGGCGCCGTCATAGACGTCAACCACCCAGGCGTGAAAGGGAACGGCGGCGATCTTGAAGAGAAAACAGATCAGGATCAATAAAAATCCGGCCGTTGCCAGAGGCGAAGTGAACAATCCGGACTCGGCAAGGACACGGCTGATCCCGGCAAAGGAGGTGGTACCGAGACCACCGTAGACAAACATCGCCCCCATAACAAAAAAACCGCCGGAAAAGGCGCCGAGCATCAGGTATTTGAGCACCGCCTCAGCCCGCAACAGCCGCTCCCGATCGGCGCCCACCAGCACATAGACGGCCAGCGACATGATCTCCAGGGCGATGAACAGGGTAATCAACTCAGCCGCCATGGTAAGCAGCAGCATGCCGCAGGCGGCAAAGAGCAGCATGGCATAAAATTCCGGCACATACCCCTTGTTGTGACCAAAATAGGTCTGCGAGGCAAGGGCCGAGAAGCCGCCACAGGCCAGGATGATCAGCCCCGCCACCCCGGAAAAGGGGGATACGGCAAGCATCGAGCCAAAGGTCTGCTGATAGGGGAAAAACGGCATGCTCACCAGGGTTGCGGCCTGCACGAAAAAGCAGAACATGAAGAGCCCCGTGGTGAGCAGGGCCATGACCTCGCGACCAAACAGGGAGAAGCCGGCCACCAGCATCACCACGATGGCAGCGGCGGTAGTGACAATCAAGGGTAACAGGGCAAGCAGATCAGCCATCACCATCCCCCCGTTGCGCCAGTATCGCCCCCGCCGCCGCCGATGATCGGCTCACCTGGGCGCTCAGGGTGTCGGCGGCTGGTTCGATTTTGTCGATAAAGGGCCCCGGAAAAAGCCCCATAACCACAATCAGTACGATAAGCGGCAGCACCGTCAGACTTTCGATGGGCGTCAGATCACGCATCGTCGTCGCCGTCTTCGTCCGAGGACCGAAGAACACCCGGCCAAACAGCCATAACATGTAGGTAACCGCAATGATCATCGAGGTTCCCGCCAGGATACCGATCACCAGGTTAAACTTTACGGCGCCGACAATAATGAGAAACTCACCGATAAATGAGGCCGTGCCCGGCAGTCCCACCGAACCCAGCAGGGCAACCATGAAAAAGACGGAAAACAGCGGCGCCTGTCCGCCCAGCCCGCCGAAGCTCTCGATATCGCGGCTGGAGGTGCGCTCCTCGATAAGCCCCGCCAACAAGAACAGGAGCCCGACGCTGGTGGCGTGGGCGACCATCTGATAGAGAACGCCGGTAATGGCCTGCACGTTGAGACAGAACAATCCCACCCCGATAATGCCCATGTGCGAGGCCGAGCAAAAGGCGAGCAGCCGTTTCATATCGCGCTGGCCCAGGGCGGCGATGCCGCAATAGGCCATCCCAACCACCGCCAGAAAGGCCAGCAGCAGGCTTATCTTGCCAAGCGGTTCGGGAAAAATTGGCAACACAAAGCGCAACACCCCATACGCCCCGATTTTTGCCATGATGGCGGAAAGCACAAAGGTTGCCGCCGGCGGCGCTTCGGTGTAGGCGTCGGGCAGCCAGGTGTGCAGCGGAAACAGGGGGATTTTCACGGCAAATGCAAGTACAAAACCAAGCAAGGCGATGGTGGCGACGGTACCGCTGAGGCGAAGGGTGGCAAGATCGGCCACGGCAAAGCTCCAGACGCCGCTCTGGGCCTGGTAGACAACGCCAAGGTAGACGCAGGAGGCGAGCATCAGCAGGGAACCGGCAATGGTGTAAATGGTGATTTTCAGGGTCGCGCCTACCCGGTTGGGGCCGCCGTAGAGGCCGATCATGAAAAAAATCGGCAGCAGCATCAGCTCGTAGAAAAAGTAGAACAAGACCAGATCGGCGGCGCAGATTGCGCCGATCATGGTGCCCTGGACAATCAGCAGGCAGCCGTAATAGCCACGCGATTTTGTGGAAAAAAGCAGGTACACCACGGGAAACAGAGCACCTGCCGCCACCAGCAACAAAAGCGACAGACCGTCCACCCCGAGCCGGTAACCGATTCCCAGGGCGGGCACCAGCGGGTATGACTCATAGAAGGCAAAGCCGCCCGAAATCGGATCGAATAAAGCGAAAAGATTAATGCTGAACGCCGCCATCAGCACCGCCACCGCCAGCCCGACGGCTCGTGCCGACTCGCGCCCCAGCGGCAGCACCAGCACCACCAGCCCGGCCAGCAGCGGCAAAAAGATCATGGTTGAGAGCGGCGGTGTAATCATAGTCGTCTTCAGCCCACAAGTAAGCGATATACGGCAAAACTGAGCAGTCCCACGCCAACCACCATGTAGATGGCATAGACCCGCACATAGCCGCTCTGTACTGCCGAGACCGCATCGGCACCGGCCCGGTAGAGCCAGACCACCGCCTGGACCGGGCCATCGACGATACGCGGCTCGACAACCCGGCGGATCGCCGCTCCCGCCCCCAACAGCGGCTGGACAAAGAGGGAGTCGTAGAGCTCATCGACGTGGAATTTTGCTTCGGCAAAGCGGGCAAAACCGTGATACACCGGCTCCACGGCGGTGGGGATAAAGCGGCGGTAGGCAATACCGATGCCAACCGCACAAACGGTAAGGGAGGCGAGAATCGTGAGCAGTTCAAGCTTGATGTGGGGGCTGTGATGCGCCTCCAGGCCAAGCCAATGGGAGAGCAGCTGGTGGCCGCCCAGAATCGGCGGCAGATTGATAAAGCCGGCCAGCACTGCTCCTGCCGCCAGTATCATAAGTGGGATGGTCATGACCCGTAGTGATTCCGTCACCTCCTCATAATGAGCATCACGCGGGGTTCCATGGAACACCACGAAAATCAGACGGAAGGTGTAATAGGCGGTCATCCCCGCCACCAGGATGCCCAATAGCCAGATAACCGGGTGGCCGGTGGCCAGTGCCGCCACTAAAATCTCATCTTTAGAGAAAAACCCGGCCAGAGGTGGTACCCCGGCCAGGGCCAGGGCGCCGATCAGCATCGTCACGTAGGTAATGGGCAGACGTTTTTTGAGCCCACCCATGCGCCAGATATCCTGCTGATGATGCAGGGCGGTAATCACCGAACCGGCGCCCAGAAAGAGCAGCGCTTTGAAAAAGGCGTGGGTAAACACATGAAAAATCCCCGCCGAGTAAGCGGCAAGCCCGACTCCGACAAACATATAGCCAAGCTGAGAAATGGTGGAATAGGCCAGGATCTTTTTGATATCGCGTTGAAACATCCCGAAGATGGCGCCCAACAGAGCGGTGAGAATCCCCACCCAGGCGATAATCACTCCAGCGGGGACACTCTGCATGTACAGAAAAGAAAACCTCGCCACCATGTAAACGCCGGCGGTAACCATGGTGGCGGCATGGATCAGCGCCGAGACCGGGGTGGGACCGGCCATGGCATCGGGCAGCCAGACGTAGAGCGGCAGTTGCGCCGATTTGCCGGTGGCGCCGATGAAGAGCAGCAGGCCAACCGTAAGGGCGAGTAACGGCGTCAGTTCCGGAGCGCGTTCCCGCAGGTCGGCATAATCAAAACCGGTGTCGCCGATGGCCCAGAACAGCAGGGCAAGGCCCAGGATGAAGCCAAGATCGCCGATCCGGTTGACGATAAAGGCCTTGTTGCCGGCCGCCACGTTGGCGCGATCATCGTTGTAGTAGCTGATCAGCAGATACGAACAGAGCCCCACCCCCTCCCAGCCGACAAACATCACCAACGGGCCGCTGCCCAGCACCAGGATGAGCATGGCACCCAGAAAGAGGTTGAGATAGGCGAAAAAGGCGCCGGCATTGGGGTCGCCTTTCATGTAGCCGATGGAATAGATGTGGATGAGCGAGCCCACAAAGGTGACGAACAATACCATCAAAACGGCCAGCGGATCGGCCATCAGACCGAAATTCACCCGCATCTCACCCACCGCGAACCATTGATAGAGGCTCTGACTCAGCACCCGGTCATGGCCCGGCAGCCCGTTGATCTGAACCAGCAGGCCCAGGGCCAGCAGAAAAGAGAGTATCGGACCAAATGCCGCGATAATGCCGAAATGATGGGCGGCCATACCGCGCTCCCGCACGGTTGCCAGCCGCAGTACACCGAGCACGAATGCTCCTGCCAGAGGCAGTATGACCATGGGCAACAGTAGCGCGCTGTGGTGCATCATGTACCTATCCCCGCAACAGGTTAAACACGTTGGTATCCAGTTTACCTTTGTGTTTGTGCAACAAGATTATCACCGCCAGGGCCAGGGCCGCCTCGGCGGCGGCCACCGCCATCACCAGCAGGGCCAGAACATGGCCGTCCATGGATTCGTGCAGCCGGGCAAAGGCGATAAAGCCGAGGTTGGCGCCGTTGAGCATAAGCTCGATGGCCATGAACACCACGAACACGTTGCGCCGGGTAATTACCCCCAATACCCCCAGGCAGAACAGGGCCACGCTCAGGTAGAGGGCATGCTCAATCATTGCCACCCTCCCGTTTACCGGCCAGCACCACCGCCCCCACCAGGGCGACGAGCAGCAAAATGGAAACAATCTCAAAGGGCAGCAACCAGTCGGTGAACAGCACCACGCCCACTTCTTTTATGGTGCCGAAACCCGGCGGTGCCTCCGGTGTCGAAGTCACACTCAAGGAATTTATCCCATAAAGCAGCAGCAGGGCCAGCGGGGTCAGGGCCGCCGCTCCCCCGGCCAGGTAGTACCAGTAGCCGGACTCATCGGGCAAATCATCGGGCTGGATATTAAGAAACATGATGATAAAGAGGATCAGCGACATAATTGCGCCGGCATAGACGATCAGCTGAATGGCAAAGACCAGCGTAGCGGACAGCAATCCATAGAGCCCGGCCAGGGCAATGAGGGTGACGGCAAAGCTCATGGCGGCGTTCATCGGGTGCTTGAACATCAGCAGACCCACCGCCCCGACGATGGCGAGAAGGCTGAGCGCGTAAAAAAGAAGGGGCTGGCTCATGATCTCACCGATCCTCCTGCTCGTGCTCGGCAAACCCGCCGGGCGTGGCCAGCAGATCCTCAAGCTCCAGCACCATATCTTCGCGACTGGTACCGGTGACCGAGAAAATCCCGGTATCCATGCGAATCGCATCCATGGGACAGGCCTCGACGCAATATCCGCAGTAGATGCACTCCAGCAGGTCAATGGTAAAGCGGGCCGGCATTTTTTCGGCCACCCCGTCCAACCGCTCGGTTGCCTCGATCATGATGCACTCAGAGGGACAATTGGTCTGGCACATAAAACAGGCGACGCATTTGACGGTGCCGTCGGGATGAAGGGTAAGCCGGTGGCGGCCGCGCCAGCGGGAGGTGATTTCCGGCTTCACCTCGGGGTAATCACGCACATAGAGGTTACGATTATCACGCAGGTTTCGCAGGAAATGGGTGATGGTAACCCCCATCCCCTTGATCACCTCGATCAGGTAGAGCTGCTCGAGAAAGGTTCGTCCCCGCCGCTTTATCTGTTTTACCCGCGCCGCCATAACCTTATCCTAATGCCACCACCACCGCGCCGGTGATGAAAATATTGAACAGGGCAAGGGGCAGCAGCTTCTCCCAGCCAAGTTTTTGCAACTGGTCGTAACGAAATCGCGGCAACGTCCAGCGTACCCACACATAGACAAAGCAGACAAAAAAGGTTTTGAGCAGAAACACGGCGGTCTGCAGCCAGACCACCAGAATCCGATCCGCCGCCCCGCCCGCGCCGGCGACGATATAGCCCAGAAGAATCACCTCGATCAGCGCCACCAGACTCCACACCACCGCGATATAAACCTTTGTTTCACGTACCCGCTGGGCCGGATTGGGCGCCGGGCCGGGGTTGTTAAAACCAATCCAGCGGGCAAAGACATAGGCTGCCGCCGGCAGGATCAGCATTAGCGCCACCGCCACCGGGCGGGCATGGGCAACAAGGGTCTGGGTGTTGAGCCAGGGAATCTGATAACCGCCGAAAAAGAGGGTGACGATCAGGGCGCTGGAGACAAACATGGCGATATATTCACCCATGAAAAAGAGGGCGAACTTCATGGAACTGTATTCCACATGGAAGCCGGCGACGATCTCGCTTTCACCTTCGGCCAGATCAAAGGGGGTGCGGTTGGTTTCGGCAAAGGCGGCGATGACAAAGATGATAAAACCAAGGGGCTGGAGAACGACCCCCCACATGGGTATAACACCAAACAGCAGTCTGCCCTGAAACTGGGTGACCTCGGTGAGGTTCACCGTGCCGTAGACGGCAAGCAGGCTCACCAGGGCCAGCCCCATGGGGATCTCATAGCTGATTACCTGGGCCGCCGCCCGCAACCCTCCCAACAGACCATATTTGTTATGCGACGCCCAACCGGCGAGAATGATGCCGTAGACACCGAACCCGATGATGGCCAGAAACCAGAGAATACCCAGTTCCAGCGGCATGGCCTGCATCAGGTAGGTGGACGCGCCCAGCACCAGCGCATCGGCAAAGGGAATCACCGCAAAACAGAGCAGGGCGGTGATAAACACCAGGGCCGGGGCCAGAATGAAGTAGAACTTATGGGCGATGTGCCCGGGGATCACATCTTCCTTGAACAGCAGCTTGATGGCATCGGCGATGTTCTGAAGCAGCCCGCCAAAGCGAAAACCGAGCACGTTACAACGGTTGGGGCCGGCCCGATCCTGGATAAAGCCGGCCCCGCGCCGCTCCATCCAGACCATGACCGCCACCGCCGAAAGCGGTACAAACACACCGAATCCCACGCGGATGATGGTGATGAAGATTTCGGTACCAGACACGATTACAAACCCTCCAGTCTCATGCCGTGCTCGCCAATCTTATCGGGATCCACAGCGCCCAGCGGCGCCACCGCCGTGCGCATCCCGGCCCAGGCCGCGCCCATATCGGCCACCGGACCGCCCAGCGCGTGCAACAGCTCGAGCAGCTCGGGGACGGGCCGGTTCTTCACCACCGCCCGGCCAAAGCGCTGCAGGACGCCATCGCTATTGATAACCGAACCGGCATACTCGCTGTAAGAGGCGATGGGCAGAACAATATCGGCGTTATCGAAGAATTCGCAGTGATGAGTGGCACAGGCAATGGTAGTGATTCCCTTCATCATTTCACTGAGATCGGCATCGGCGCCGTCGGTAAACGGATCGTTGTTCAGGGTGATCACCAGATCCGCATGGCCAAGGGCTTCTCGCAGGTACTCACGGCTGGTGTCGATACCAAGCAGATTAAGTGATGGCCGGTTGGCCGCCTTATCATCTTTGATCAGATAGTCGTCACCGTCGCCGGCGACGATGGCGGCAGCACTATAGCCTGATACTTTTGCACCGTGTTCGAGACAGAACATCTGCGCGGCGTAGAGCTGCTCGAGACTACAATCTGGAGAAACGACGACCAGCGGATATTTTGCCTGACCAAGATGCGTCCGCACTGCATCCAGCGCCTCAGTAGGGGTGACCGGGACGCCCTTCACCAGTGGTGTCTCCAGCCGATTTTCGTTCTCCAGGTGATAGCTCAAGCGCCCGTCATCACAGATAAAATATCCGTTGATCAGGGGGTTATGGCGGGCCCGGTAGCGATAGATGCGGGCGTCCTTGTATTTCTCGCGGTGATGGTCGATGGTTATGGAACAGCCGGTGGCGCACCCGTGACACACTCCCGGCGTCTTTTTGAGAAACCAGACCCGCTGCTTGAAGCGAAAATCCCGGCTGGTCATGGCCCCCACCGGACAGAGCTCCACCACGTTGAGGGCGTAGCGGTTATTGAGCGGCTTACCCGGAAAAATTGCCACCCGGGCCTGATCGGCCCGGTTGACGATGCCCAGCTCACCGGTCTTGGTGATCTGCCGGGTAAAGCGCACACAGCGGCCGCAGAGCACGCAGCGCTCCTGGTCGTGGACGACGCCGCCGCCGAAATCCAGGCGCTTATCTTTTTTCACCTGGGCGACATCCATCCGGCTGTCGCCCAGATCGAATTTCATGTAGTAATCCTGCAGGGTGCACTCACCCGCCTGGTCGCACACCGGGCAATCCACCGGATGATTTATCAATTCCATCTCCAGGATATCGCGCTGGATCTTCTTGATCTTCTCGCTCTCCAGCACCACCTTCATACCCTCCGCGGCCGGGGTTTTACAGGCGGGCACGATGGGTGGCCGGCCGTCTTCGATCTCCACCAGGCACATCCGGCAGTTGCCGTCGGCGCCCAGGGCCGGATGGTAGCAGAAATGCGGGATGTCGATACCCACCGCCTCCAGGGCGTCGATGAGATTGGCGCCCGCCGCCACCCGCACCTCATGGCCGTTGACGCTCAGTGTCACTTTCTCACTCATGGCGCCGCCTCAAGGTTTTGTGCGGGCTGAGCGGCGGCACTATGCTCGGTGACACAGGCCTCGAACTCGTGGCGGAATTTCACCAGATAGCTGCGCACCGGCATGGTACAGGCGGCGGAGAGCACACACACGGTTTTCATTTCGATATTGTCGCACAACTCCAACAGCAGATCGATATCGGCATGGCTGCCTTCCCCCGCCAGCAATTTACGCACCAGTTTCTCCATCCAGCCGAGCCCCTCCCGGCAGGGGGTGCACTGGCCGCAGGACTCGTGGTGATAGAACTGAATAAGATTTTCCACGACCCTGACCATATCCACCGTCTCATCAAGCACCACGATGCCGCCGGAGCCGAACATGGTCTTATGGGCGGCCATGGACTCATAGTCCAGGGTGACTGTTGCCGCTTCCTCAGCGGTCAACACCGGGGTGGAACTGCCGCCGGGAATAACCGCCTTCAATCCCCGCCCCCGCCAGACGCCGCCGGCTACCTCATCAATCACGCCAAGCAGCGGCAGTCCCAGCGGCAACTCATACATTCCGGGTCGCTCCACATGGCCGGAAATACCAAACAGGTGGGTGCCGGGACTTTTTTCGGTGCCGTAGGCCCGATACGCGGCCGCACCGTTGGCAAGGATATACGGCAGCGAGGCAATGGTCTGGACGTTGTTTATAATGGTGGGACACCCGTAGAGGCCGACCACCGCCGGAAACGGCGGCTTTGAGCGGGGCTGGCCTTTTTTGCCCTCGATGGATTCCAGCAGGGCGGTTTCCTCGCCGCAGATGTACGCTCCCGCGCCCCGATGAATGGTGAGCTGCAGGCTGAAATCATGACCGGCCACCGACTCACCGAGATAGCCGGCCGCATAGGCCTCTTCCACCGCGCTGCGCAATATCTCATACTGGCTGGTGTACTCGCCGCGGATGTAGATATAGGCATCGTGACAGCCGATGGCGTAACAGCAGATGATGATGCCCTCGATCAGCAGATGCGGGTCGCGAACAATGATGTAGCGATCCTTGAAGGTGGCCGGCTCCGACTCGTCGGCATTTACCGTCAGGTAGACCGGTTTGCCGGTGTCCTTGGGCAGAAAACTCCACTTGATGCCGGCCGGAAAACCAGCCCCGCCGCGCCCCCGCAGGCCGCTGTTCTTGACCTCTTCGGTGACATCATCGGGCGTCATATCAAAGAGCGTATCAAGGGTTGCATAGGCCCCCTGTTCGCGGGCCACCGCCAGCAGATGGGCGTCTTCAACGTCGAACCTGGCGCTGAGTATGGAGACGGGGGATATTGTCATATAGCCTCACTGCGTAAATCTTCAATCAGGGCGCCCAGTTTTTCCTCGTCCATGTCCTCGTAAAACACCCCGTCAACCTGCACCACCGGGGCGGACCCGCAGTGGCCCAGACACTCCACCTCCTCCAGGCTGAACCTGCCGTCTTCGGTCACCGCGCCGGGAACCAGATCGAGGTTCGCGGCCAGCCAGTCCACCAGGAGCTGTTTTTCCCGCAGATAGCACGACAGGGTGCGGCAGATGCAGATATGGTGTTTGCCCGGCGGCCGCAGGTGGTACATGGTGTAAAAGGTGGCCAGCTCGAAGACCTGGGCATGATAGGCGCCGGTTCGCTCGGCCACGTACTCCATGGCCTCGCGGCTGATCCACCCCTGCTGCTCCTGAACCAGCCACAAGGCCGGCATGATGAGCGAATCGCGCTCCGGATAGCGCGGCTCCAGGCGGGTAAACTCGGCCTCACGGGTCTCATCAAAGGCAAAGGGTCGCCCGGCGTCGAGAAGCTGCGAACGATCGCTCATCGGTCGAGCTCTCCGCCGATAATATTGATGCTGCCCAGGTTAATGATCGCATCGGCGATCATCTCGCCTTCCACCATTTCATGAAATCCGCCCATGGCATAAAAGCAGGGAGGACGCACCTTGAGCTTATAAGGGGTGCCGGAACCGTCTGAGACAAAGTAGAAACCCAGTTCGCCGTTGGCCGCCTCGAAACTATCGTACCAGGCGCCCTCGGGTACCCTGACCCCCTCGAAGATGAGCTTGAAGTGGTTGGCGGCGCCCTCGATGGAGTTGTAGACTTTGCTTTTTTCAGGCAGCACGTAGCGATGATCGGCGGCAAACAACTCTCCCTCTGGAATCATCTTCACTGCCTGGCGGATAATGCGCATGGACTCGAAAATCTCTTCAAAGCGCACCATCATGCGGTCATACACATCACCGGTGGTGCCCACCGGTACGTTGAAATCAAAACTCTCGTAGAAGTAGTGGGGGCTGTCCTTGCGCAGATCAAAACCGACCCCCGAGGCCCTCAGGTTGGGGCCGGTGAATCCATAGGAGAGGGCGGTTTCGGGACTGAGTACACAGACATTCTGGGTGCGGTCGTGAACAATGCGGTTACGCGCCACCAGCTTAAGCGAATCGTTGACGCCTTTTTCGATATCGACGAGCTGACGGGCCAGATCATCCTGCCAGCCCTCGTAAAAATCGTGGGCCATACCGCCGATCCGGGTAAAGGAGCTGGTGAGCCGGGCCCCGGTCAGCCTGCTGATCAGATCATAGGATGCCTCTTTTTCATTATAGAGGTACCAGTAGTTGGTAAGCCCACCCATATCCACCAGATTTGCGGCGAGACAGACGAGATGATCCTGAATACGGAAAAATTCCGACAGAATCACCCGCATGAACACGGCCCGCTCGGTGATGGCGAGCCCCAGCCAGGACTCGATCGCCTTGACGTAGGCGATATTGTTCATCAGCGCCGAGCAGTAGTTGAGGCGGTCGGTGAGCGGCACGATCTGGTTGTAGGTGCGGTGCTCGGCGGTTTTTTCAAAGCCGCGATGGAGATAACCGATCTCGTTGACGTTGGCCATGATGGTCTCACCGTCAAGCGCTGCGAAAATGCGGATGGCGCCGTGGGTGGCCGGGTGCGACGGGCCGATATTGAGAAACATGATCTCGGTGTTGATATCGCTCATGGTGGAGTCATCCACCCCGTTGACTTTGAGCCGCGCCCTGATTTCCGGCTCCAGACTGTCGGGCTCGGTGCAGACCTGGCCGGCATGGATATCGTAATCCTTGCGCAGCGGGTGTCCCTTGAACTGGTGGTGGTTGAGAATCCGGCGCAGATCGGGATGGCCGGTAAAGGTGATGCCGTACTGGTCAAACACCTCACGCTCGGCCCACAGGGCCGAGCCCCAGAGATCGGCAACCGACGGCAGCCCGGTGTCGGGATCGGCCACCGGTACCCGTACCTGTACCAGGTAGTTTTTTTTCCAATTGCGCAGGGTGTAGACCACCACAAACCGAGCGGCGGCCCGCTTCGGGTAGGTAAGATAATCAACGGCGGTGATATCGAGCAGCAACGAAAAATCCAGATCAGGATAGGTCTTGAGCCTTTTCAACACCTCGTACAAAGCGGCACCGTCCACTGTCAGCAGACGGGTATCCAATACCGTTTCACGGGTGATATCGGCAAAAACCGATGCCAGAATAGTATCCAGCGGCGTCGTCATGGTGTATCCAGAATCCCCTTGAAATCCTGGTGCCGCTCCCGCAGCACGGAGTCGGAACGCACCTGCTCCTGTATGTTCATCAGGGCATCCAGCACCGCTTCGGGACGCGGCGGACAGCCGGAAATGTAGCAGTCTACCGGAATGATCGAATCGATCCCCTGCACGGTGCAGTAGTTGTCATACATACCGCCGGAGCCGGCGCAGGCGCCCATTGACACCACCCATTTGGGCTGCGGCATCTGTTCGTAGATGCGCTTGAGGATCGGCGCCTGTTTGTAACTGATGGTGCCGCACACCAGCAGCAGATCAGCCTGGCGGGGAGAAAAACGAACCACCTCGGCACCGAACCGGGAAATATCGTGCTGACTGGCGGCGGCGCTCATGAACTCGATGGCACAGCAGGCCGTACCGAAGACCATGGGCCACAGCGAATACTGCCGCCCCCAGTTGATCAGCGTGTCGAGCTTGGTGGTGAGAACCGAATCACCCAGCCCCGCTTCCAATCCTAGCGCCAATTGAGCACCCCCTTGCTCAGAACGTAGATGAGCCCGGTAAACAGCAGCAGGATAAAGACGCTCATCTCGATGAAACCGGACAATCCCAGCTCCCGAAGGCTTACCGCCCAGGGAAGCATGAAAACCGTCTCGATATCGAAAATCAGAAATAAAATGGCAAGCAGATAGAACTTGACGCTGAACTTCTGGTCGGCGCGGCCGACCATGGGCTTGATACCGCTCTCATACGGTTCGTTTTTGGCGGCGCTCTGGGCGCGCGGCCCGAGAAAGGCGGTGGCAAGCATGATCAGCGGCAACAGTACCACCAGTCCAAAGAAAAGGACTCCTGAAAGCACCAACTCCGCTGACATGATCACCCCCCGGCAAGAGACGTTATCGTCCGCATGAAATACAAACTAAACGCCCCCACCGTTTACCAAGCTCTCATGGCCGCTGTCAAGGGAAAGGAAAAAGATTTTCCGTTGGCCGGTTATGCCATGCTTCTTCAGAGACAAGCTGATTATCGGTCTCAGAAACTATTCTACCGCGGTGGCCTGGATGCGGGAGACCGGTCTCCGTTCTCAAACCCTACTGCACCGCCCCCGAAAAATTATTAGGCGCCCATGATGAATTCGTAATAACCTCAAAACTGCTTGCTGCCGCCATTCCCGCGAAAGCGGGAATCCAGTGATTTCATATAATTATGAATGTCACGTCAATTCCGGTATGACGGGAATATGGGTTTTTATGACACCATCTTTACTGTTGCTGCAATCTTGACCCAGCAGAGGTTTTTGGGCAAGGGCGCTGAAGGTTTCGTCTATCATCGAAAGATATGTACGCCTTTGTGCGGGTCCCCACTGTTTTTAAGTATAGCGGCCGATTGACAGCAAGTCGGCAACCGCCTTGTGGGTCAGGGAGAATGACGGCATTACACCATGCTTTCCTTGTCCAGTGTATCAAGGATGGCCTTCAGGCAATAGTCTGCTTTACCGCTTTCTTCTCCCTCAACAAGTGCTTGGCGCAAGAGAGCCTTTTTGATTTCCCGCTCTTCTAAAAGTTGCAGGCCTGCCCGGATAGCTTCGCTAGTCGTACCAAAATGGCCGCGGGAAACCTGATCGGCAATAAATTTTTCATAGTGAGCGCCAAGCGTTACGCTTGTGTTTTTATGCATGGTTTCACCTCTTGATGTACCAACAAGTAATATTCAATAATATATCATCTGCTAGAGGGGGTGGCAAGGAGCAAGGGGGGGATTTCTAGACAACCTAACGCGGGCTAAGTGGTCGAAACTCACCGTCTTTCGCAAATAGCCATGGTGTTGCCATACAGGCCGCCAAGACTCGCCGCCCGGTGGCCGGTTTACCCTTCGAAGCGGGTTTTGTAACCCCATAATGTAGGGCCGTGGACGGCCGCACCCAAAATCTGACTAAACGGTGGCAGGCCCGCGTACGTGCCCGCGTTCAAATTTATTGATACATTTTGAGTGTCGAGTGGTGGGCGATAGTATCAAAATCCCGATCGTTGTGAAGCAGTCGGCACTCGTGCTCAATGGCGACCGCACTGATCAGGCAATCAACCGGCGTACGAATCGTGACACCGTGCTTACGAAGCGTTCGGTAGAGCTGAGCCGCACGGGTAAAGGTTGTGCGCGGCATCGGCAGGTAGATCAGCCCGGCAAGATAGTACGCTGTTTTACCATACTCCGCGTCTTAGCGGATGCCCTGAAGCACCTCCGTGAGGATGATCCACACAGGCAGATATCCTCCTCACGTTCGATCAACTCCTGAAACCTTTTTACGTGCCACCCGCTTCGCCCGGCAAAAAAAGTCAATCCAGACGCTGAAGACAGCCGAAAGGAGATTGCAATGCTATTTTGTTTGATTGAATCGTAAAAACCTCTATCACCGCCATGGTGGAGCTGACCCGAAATCCATAATCACTTGAAATTACTGGATTCCCGCTGCAGCCTGCCCTTGAGTGTTGTTATCGAGGGCGGGAATGACGATATCAAGCAATTTTGGGGTTTTTACCAGTGCATCAATTCAAGACCCGGATAGATGGATAAAAAAGTGGTGCATGGCCTCGACGGTGCGCTCCACTGCCGACCGGTCGATATCAAGGTGGGTGACGAGCCTGATGCGGGTGCCGGAGGGGATGAGTATGGATTGCTCGGCAAGAAAGGATGATAGGCCGGCTTCCGCCTTATCAGGCACCGTAATGAATACCATATTTGTCTGGGCTTCGTCATAGTCGACCTGGACGGATTCAATTAAGCGCAGCCCGTCGGCCAGCCGGGCGGCGTTGTCATGATCTTCCTGGAGTCGTTCGACGTGATGAGTCAGGGCATGGATACCGGCGGCGGCGATGATGCCCGCCTGACGCATGCCGCCCCCCACCATCTTGCGCCAGCGCCGGGCCGTCTCGATGGTTGGTTTGTCACCACACAGCAGTGATCCCACCGGCGCCCCCAGCCCCTTGGAAAGGCAGCACGATACCGTGTCAAAGGCGGTGCACAACCGGCTTACATCGACGCCGTGTTTGATTGCCGCATTGAAGATACGGGCCCCGTCCAGGTGCAGCCGAAGGTTGTGGCGGGCGCCAAAGGCGGCCAGTTGATCAATATAGTCAAGAGGTAGAGCGAGCCCGTAGTGGGTATTTTCCAGGCAGAGCAGCCGGGTTCTGGCAAAATGAAAATCATCCTGCTTGATGGTTGCCGCCACCTTGTCCAGATCAAGGGTGCCGTCGGGTTCAAAGTCCAGGGGCTGGGGCTGAATGGAGCCCAGTACGGCGCCGCCGCCGGCCTCGTACTTATAGGTGTGGGCATGCTGGCCGGCGATGTATTCATCGCCCCGCTCACAATGGCTGAGCAGGGCCAGCAGGTTAGCCTGGGTGCCGCTGGGGGTGAACAGCGCCGCCTCTTTGCCCAGCAGCCGGGCGCCCAGTTCCTGAAGTTCATTGACGGTGGGGTCATCGCCATAGACGTCGTCGCCCACCACGGCGGAAGCCATAGCCTCACGCATGGCCGGGGTCGGTTTGGTCACCGTGTCGCTGCGCAGATCAATAGTGTGCATCTCTACTCCTTCACATCCATATGAATGGTTGCCTCAATCCCCAGCTCATCACGCAGGGCCGATTCGATCCTTGCCGTCGATTCATGGGCCTGCCGTAGCGGCATATCACCATCGAAATTAATGTGAAAGGTCAATTCACGATGATCGCCGTAGTGATGACAGTGAAAATGGTGCGGGGTCAAATCAGCCTGCTGGGCCAGAACGATTCGTCTGACCTCGGCCAGCAGCTCAGGGTCGGGTGATTCGCCAAGCAGCCGGTTAATCCCGTCGCGCAGGATCTCATAGGCGGCGTAAAAGATAAGCACCGCCACCGCCACCCCCATTGCCCCGTCAACCCACCAGAACAGCGGGCTGATAAAAATGCCCCCCAGAATCACCAGTGAAGAGAGGGCGTCGGTGCGGTGATGCCAGCCGTCCGCCTTAAGCAGGGAACTGGAGGTGCGCCGCGCCGCCCAGAAGGCGAATTGGGCCATGAGTTCCTTGACGATTATGGAAACAACCGTGACAGCAACGGCAAGCATTCCGTAATCAACGCCGATCCGGCTGCGCAAGTGGCCGATTGCCTCGATGAAAAACTCCAGACCGATCATCGCCAGGATAACCCCGACAATCACCGCGCAGATCAACTCTATCCGGCCGTGGCCGAATGGGTGGTCCTCATCGGCTGGTTTTTTGCTGAGCCAGGCACTGAACAGAACGATGGCGGAGCTGAACGAATCGGTCAAGGTGTGCCAGGCATCAGCGGTCAGGGCCACCGAACCGGTAAGCAAACCCACCCAGAGTTTGGCACCAAACAAGAGGGTGTTGCCGAAAATAGAGACCCAGCCCACCAGATGCGGCAGACGATGGGGCGACAGACGAGACGGCATCTTCATTGGCGGCCTTAACTGATCATCTGGAGCAGTCCGCACAGGGCAAAACCGCAAGCCATGAACAACAGGCCCGGAACCACCAGCCCGGCGCCGGCCCGGATCCCCACCAGGATGAGAACAAAGGATACAATTACTTTGACAAAGGGAGCGGTTGAAGCAAGAGAAGACATCGATGCGGCACTGGTTTGAAGAGGTTTAATCGGGACAACCGTCAATAGCTGCTCCACACCGTATATCCCTGCGCCTTGAAGTCCTCGATGCAGTCACGATACCGTTCATACGATACGGCAGTACGCAATTTACCTACCTCGCAGGTTCTGGTCTCACCGGTGTTGTAATCGATGAGCATGGTGTGAGAATGCTCCTCCTGGAATGAGGCGCAGCCGGTCACTGCCGAAGCAACCAGCAGGGCAGCCAGATAACGCATACCGTTGTTCCATCTCATGGTCATTGTGTCCCTGAAACGCTCTGTTACACATCGGAAGAGACCAAGCCGCCACCGCCGTCAAGCGTGTATCACAGGAGCCCGATCCGCGCCCGATCAATACCCATCAGACTCCGGCAAACAGGCTCTATTGCACCAAGGTCGGCCATGGTTAGTGTGGATATACATAAAAACGAGATGAACCACAACAACGAGATCATGTCCCCCACTTCATCGTTACACGGTTTACGCTTCGACAATCGGTTTTATCAGGCAATGCCGGCTGACCAAGAGGATACCAACCATATCCGGCAGGTCTACCAGGCCGTCTACTCCCCGGTTAATCCGACTCCGGTCAAAAAACCCCACCTGGTGGCCTGGTCGCCGGAGGCCGCCGCCCTTATCGACCTGGTTGAAGCCGATTGTCGCAGTGCCCTGTTTACCGATATCTTTGTCGGCAACCAACTGCTGCCGGGCATGCAGCCGTTTGCCATGAACTACGGCGGCCACCAGTTCGGCAACTGGGCCGGCCAGCTTGGCGACGGGCGCGCTATCAATCTGGGCGAAGTACTCAACCATCGAAAAGAGCACTGGACCCTGCAACTCAAGGGCGCCGGGCTCACCCCCTATTCGCGCAGTGCCGACGGCCGGGCGGTATTGCGCTCATCCTTGCGTGAATATCTGTGCAGTGAGGCCATGCACCATCTGGGCATTGCCACCACCCGCGCCCTGAGCCTTATTTTGACCGGCGAAGCGGTGGTTCGCGATATGTTTTACGATGGGCACCCCGCCTCCGAGCCGGGTGCGGTGGTGTGCCGCATGTCGCCCTCGTTTGTACGATTCGGCAATTTCGAGATCCACGCCGTGCGCAAAGAAGTCGAGCTGTTACGCACCCTGGCCGATTTCACCATCGGCGCCGATTTCCCTCACCTGCTTGCCGAAAAAGGCGACACCGAGCGTTATGTCCAGTGGCTGGCCGAAATCGCCCGGACAACCGGTGAACTCATCGCCCAGTGGATGCGGGTGGGCTTTGTGCACGGGGTGATGAACACCGACAACATGTCAATTTTAGGGCTGAGTATCGACTACGGACCCTACGGCTGGCTGGAGGGCTACGACCCCACCTGGACGCCCAACACCACCGATAGTGAGGGGCGGCGCTACTGTTTCGGTAATCAGCCCTATATCGGCCAATGGAACCTGATGCAGCTGGCCAACGCCCTTTACCCCCTTGTCCAGGCGGCAGAGCCGCTCCAGGAAGCGGTTGACGAGTACCGCACCACCTTCCAGAGCCGCTGGCAGCAGATTGTCCATGAAAAGTTGGGCCTTGAGAACAGCGAAGAAGGTGATGCTGCGCTGATCAACGATCTGTTTGAGCTACTCACCAAAACCGAAACCGACTACACTATCTTTTTCCGGCGCCTCACTCTCATCAACCCGGCTGACAATGAACCCTGTAACGACCCGCTGGCGCAGCTCTTACCCGCCTATTACCAGCCCGACACACTCGACGATGAGTATCGGGCTGCTGCCTGCCGGTGGATCTCCCGCTACCGCGCCCGGCTTGCCCGTAACCAGATTCCCAACGAGCAGCGGGTGTTGTTGATGAACCGCACCAATCCCAAATACGTGTTTCGCAACTACCTGGCTCAAATGGCAATCGACAAGGTCGAACAAGGCGACTTTGGTCTGCTGACTGAGCTGCACGAGGTGCTGCGCCACCCCTACGACGAGCAGCCCGACTTTGACCACTACGCCGTAAAGCGCCCTGAATGGGCCCGCAACCGCGCCGGCTGCTCGATGCTGTCGTGCAGTTCGTAGTTTAGCACGCGACCTTCGCATAGAGAGCAAGCCCGATGTCGATAAATTGTGTACTTGAACCGTACCATGGGATAGTATGGGAAAGTACAGATTAGTTTTCCAGGGCTCCCTTCATCAATCGTCAACCGTCTATAAAAACGCACCATGGTGATAGCATGTCCTCTGACAAGACCGAAGTCATCATCCTCACCCGCCAATTTAGAATAGAAGGCGAGATCGCCCTGATCCAGGGGGCGCGCATCACCGATTTCGTCAACGAGGCAAAGAATTTTATCGCGATAACCTCGGCCCGGGTCTTTACCCATGAGGGAAGAGAGGTTCTGGCGGCCGATTTTATCAATCTGCAGATGCACGAGATAACCCTGATCCTCCCCGCCGACGCCCTTCATCGGGATTGATAGAAAAGAGCCATGGCCCTGCTGGACAAAATTTTCGAGGCGGCGGTGGAGATGCGGGCCTCCGATGTCCATGTGGTTCCCGGTGAACCCTTTATGGTGCGACGTGTTGGACAACTGGTGCGCCTTAAAAGTAAAGAGCTCACCGCCGAACAGACCAGCCACGCCATCGCCGAAATTCTCACCCCACCCCAACGCGATACCCTGAACCGCCACCAGCAGCTGGATTTTGCCTACGAGGTAAAGGGCCTTGGTCGTTTCAGGGGCAGCGCCATGGTGCACAATAACGGTATGAGCGGCATCTTCAGGATCATTCCGGCCCAGATCCCCACCTTCAAACAGCTGGGCATCCCCGCTGTGGTATACAAAGCGCTGGACAACCACCAGGGCATCATCCTGGTTACCGGCGCCACCGGACACGGTAAGACCACCACCCTGGCGGCCATGGTGGACTATATCAACGAGCGCAGGGCGCACCATATCCTCAGCCTCGAAGATCCCATTGAGTTCATTCATCCCCTCAAAAAAGCGGTGGTCAACCAGCGCCAGCTGGGCAGTTCGACCCTGTCGTATCACAATGCCCTGAAGGGCGCTTTGAGGCAGGATCCGGATGTGATCGTCATTGGTGAACTGCGTGATCTCGACACCATCTCCATGGCCATCTCCGCCGCCGAAACCGGCCATCTGGTGATCGGCACCCTGTCCACCTCCAATGCCGCGAAAACCGTGGAACGCATTATCAATTCCTATCCGCCGGGTGAACAGAACCAGATCCGCACCATGCTCAGCGAGTCCCTTAAAATGGTGCTTACCCAGCGGCTCATTGCCGGAAAGGATCGTAAACAGATGGTTCTTGCCGTGGAAATTCTAGTGGGCAACCTCTCCGTTGCCAACCAGATACGGGACAACAAGACCTATCAGATCCCCTCAACCATGCAGATGGGCAAAAAACAGGGCATGCAGTTAATGGACGACTCGGTTTTCACCTTGTATGAGGCGGGCAGGATTTCACCGGAGGCGGCGGTGATAAATCTTGAAAGCCAGGTCCTTCGCAAGCGCATCATCGCCGCCGCGAAAGGTTCCTGAACAGATGAGGACGGCAAACGCCCTGAGCGGTTGTCCGTACCACTAAACAGCTGAAAATGGCACAAATTGACCGGTATTTTGCCGAAGTTAAAAACAAAGGGGCCAGCGACCTCCATATGGTGGTCGGTTTTCCACCGTTGCTGCGCCTGCGTGGTGAACTTGTCCCCATCGATGCGCCGGTGCTTACGGCAGAGACAAATAAGCAGATTCTGTTTGAAATTCTCTCCGCTGAGCAGCAGGAAAAACTCACCACTGACAGAGATCTCGACAAGGCCTATGAATTGGCCGGGGTTGGCCGTTTTCGCTGCAACTTTCTCTACCAGCACCGGGGTATCGGGGCGGTATTTCGGATAATTCCCACCGATATCCTCACCCTGGAAAAACTGGGGATGCCCGAAGCCGTGCAAAAAATCGCCCACTATCAACGCGGCCTGGTGCTGGTTACCGGCCCCACCGGAAGCGGCAAATCCACCACCATGGCGGCGATCATCGACAAAATCAACGACACCTACCCCAAACACATCATCACCATCGAAGACCCGCTGGAATTCGTCCATCCCAATAAAAAATGCATCTTCTCGCAGCGTGAAATCGGCACCCACGCAGTGAGTTTCGGTGAAGCCCTGAAGGTGGCCAGCAGAGAAGACCCAGACGTAATTCTGGTGGGCGAGATGCGCGACCTGGAGACCATCTCTTTGGCGCTGACCTGCGCGGAGCTGGGAATTCTGGTATTCGGGACCTTGCACACCAACAGTGCCGGCAAGACCATCGATAGAATCATCAACGCCTTTCCCACCGACCAGCAGACCCAGACCAGAACCATGTTGTCGGAATCGCTGAAGGCGGTTGTCGCCCAGCAGCTTCTCAAAACAACGGACGGCAAGCGGTGCGCCGCGGTAGAGATATTGATCGGCTCATCGGCGCTGGCATCCATTATCAGAGAAGGCAAGATCACCCAGATCGACTCACTGATCCAGACGGGCAAAGCGGTGGGTATGCAGACCATGGATCAGCATCTGCTCGATCTGATCGCGGCGGGCAGAATCACCAGGGAAGCCGCCTATGAGAAGGCTATCGACAAATCGCTGTTCTCGACAGCGACCGACGAACAGCTATGACGCGTACCACTGAACCATTTTCCACCCGCCCATGACAGGGATCGCTGATGCCCCCTGTATTCATCAATCGTCCCCGCTTTCACTGGGTGTCGGACAGGACTTGCAGCCGGGCCGATCACCGGCGCTGGGAATGTTATAATGCGGTGCTCTACCTGGTTGGCGGTCTTATCTTCATCGCCGGCTCCATCCTGTTTTTCCCGGCGCTGGCCCCCTATGAGAATGTCGGCACCTGGCTGTTCAGCCCTGCTGAACCGCGGCGCTACCAGCGGCGTACTCGACCGGTATCGAGATGGACAAAGTTTGACTTGCGGTAATAGCCGACACCGCCACCCTGCTGTGACCATGCCAGATCTCTGAGCGCGGTGGTGGGCAGGTCGGTGAGCCGGACATCAACGGCGCGGCCTCTCATGTGCAGACTCTTCTTGGCCACTCCGCCGCTTTTTTTACGCAGCGAGGCATTGGTTTTTTCCGACCGATAGCCTGAAATAATCTCATAGGTACCGGTACTGCCGGCACTGCGTTGAATAGCGCACAAAAGGGAAAGCAGCTCGGTGTCGATGGGATGCACCTCGCCGGTGCGGAAATCGCGCAGAAAGTGATTGATCGCGGCACGTGTCCCAGGTTCGCAGGAGTGCGGGGAAAAATCGATACTGAGCGATTCTCCGGTATGGGTGTGATAGAGTCGAAGCGGATGCGGCCGCTTGGTTTGAGCCAGGATACTGGTGGGTCCGAGCAGTGCCATCGATACACCACACACCGCTGTTCTGCTGATAAAACGACGCCTTGTCAGATAGCCTTGCATACCGGTTCCACAATGATAGAAAATAATTATTGAGGATTCAGCACCGCCAGCAGGGCGGCGTCCCGCTCATACACGTCGCGATTAAAACGGATATCGCCATTGTTGTCAAGCCAGGCGGTCTGGTAGGTGAGGTGGACGGGCAGCGGTGTGGAGAGACGAACCACCCTGCGCTCACCTGAATCGACGATGGCTTCGATTTTCTCCATCGTCCATGATGCATCCTCCAGTTTGAGGGCAAACAGGGCGAGGCTCAGCGGACTGCCAACCCTGATGCACCCAGAGCTGAAAGAGCGCGATGACTGGTCAAACAATTCCCGCGCCGGAGTATCGTGCAGATAAACTGAATGATGGTTGGGAAAGATGAATTTCACCTGCCCCAGGGCGTTCCACGGCCCCGGGTCCTGCCGCAGTTTGTAGCCTGCCATCTGCCCCCGGGTAACGGCATGCCAGTCGATTGTGGTTGAATCAAGCTCCACCGCGTCTTCCTGCCAGCTGGAAAAGAGCCTGATATGCTCCTCCACCAGAACATTGGGGTTCTCGCGCAGGGCCGGCAACTTCTTATCGCGGGCAATGCTTGGCGGAATATTCCAGTACGGGTTGAAATCCAGATATTTGATGGTATCGGAGAAGACCGGGGTCTGGTGCCGCAACCTGCCGACGATCACCGGCAGCGCCAGCACCGGTTCATCCTTTTCCACCCCCACCAGGGAGAAATCGGCAATATTGACCATGACGAAGGTTTCCCCCAGGTCGTGATCCTGCCAGCGCCAGCGCGCCATATTGGCGGTGACGATATTGATCTTATCCGCTTTTGAAAGATTCAAGGCGGCCAGGGTATTGGGACCGACAATCCCGTCTGTTTTCAGGCCGTGCCGGCCTTGAAAGGCGGTAATTGCCGCAACCAATCCCTCATCGTAGATACGCGATGGTTCATCCTGCCCACTCATCTGCTCTTGGCTGCCGAGATTCTGCCGGATCGCCGGCACCCGGGGATCGGTGTCCCCCGGCCTGATCAACGGGCCATTGTCAATCACCGTCCAGCCGGTCTGCTCCGGTTCCGCTCTGAGTCGCGCCAGGGCCACCTTGAGATCTCTATACCAGCGATGGTGCGGGGCCAGCGCATGCAGGTAGGCAGCCAGATCGTCCGTCGCCAGGCATGCCTCAACCGCGGCCACCGGGTTGAACTGTACGTTGCCCGCCTCCGTGAAGAGCTCCGGTGCGGCGGAATAAAATATGAGCTGACCGAAACTCATATCATGGATGTATTTTACCACGTTATAGCTGATCAGCGTGTCCAGCTGGGCAAGATCATCGGGGTGCCTGGATTCCCACAATGCCATGATTTCCGGCAACTGATAGGCCACCGGATCAAGCCCTTCATCGCCGGCTCTGGTGATGAACTCGACAATAGTCCGAGCCTTGTCGCCGGGACCATCCGGGCTTACCCACAGCGGCCGGGCGCCGAGTTCAAGATAAATGGTTGCCAGGCAGAACTCCCTGGTGGCCAGCATCGGTTTTTGTTCCTGATAGCCGATGAGCGAAATCGGGAAGCAGGCAAGGTGTTTGGCCAGCGCCTGGTGCAGTGCATCAGCTTCTTCGGGCGCAGCGGCCCCAGCCGCATATGCATTGATTGAAACGGTGGCCGTTAACAGGACTAAAAGGGCGCGCAGCAGGCGGCCCGCCGAAGGACATGAGACAGATAAAGCGGTGTTCATAAGCCAAGATACTAAGAGATACTCTGGTAAAAAATCAAAAAGGATCAGACAAAGGCGAAACGCGAAGTTTTGTAAAACACTCATCGTAACAGATTAGATCGGACTTAACCACAAGTAACTTCATTTTTGTGGTATATGCCACCAACACATCGTCATCCGGCGGCCAGCAGGACCACCGACAGACTGACAAATGAGAAAATCGTGGAGATGACAATTGCCGCCGAGGCCAGTTCGGTATCGCTGCGCAGTTGCGAGGAGAGCACGTAAATTGCGGTGGAGGCGGGCAGACAGAAAAATATCAACCCGGTCTGCCGGGCGACTCCCTCCAGCCCGAACAGGGCATAGAGCACCGCGGCCGTTGCCGGCAGCAGTACCAGCTTGAACGCGGCGGCCACGGTTGCCAGCCGAAGGTGAGCGCGCAGACCGGAAAAACTGAGCGAGCCGCCGATGGAGAGCAAGGCAAGGGGCAGCGTCACCATGGCGGCCAGTTGCAGGGTATTGTCGAGAAAAAGCGGAAATGAACCCACCATCCGGCTATAGCCGATTCCCAGAAAACAGCCGATAATCAGCGGATTGGCCACTAAGGCGCGGCCCACCAGCGGCAGGCGGGAAGTGCCGCCGGCGGCAGTCTGCCCGAACCAGATGAGCAACGACACGGCAAAGACGTTGATGACCGGAATGGCGATGCCGATCAACACCCCGAAGTAGGCGATACCGGCCTCCCCCAGGCTGTTGATGACCACCGCCACCCCGATATAGGTGTTGAACCGGTAGCAGCTCTGGGAAAACGAACCCGCCTCATAGGGGGTCACCGGCCCATGGATGATGAACAGCGTGCTGAGCACAAACATGATACAAAATGTTAGCAGACTTGCCCCTACAAAGAGCCATTGGTCATCACCGGCCGGTTCGGCGCCACCGATTTTCCAGAACAGCAGCAGGGGAAAGAATATGGTGTAGATCAGCTTATCCGCCTTTTTCAAAAAGGCGGCATCGGTCAGCCCGACCCGCTTCAGTACCGCCCCCAAAACAAGCAGCGCAAAGATGGGAAACAGGGCGTTAAGGACAATCATGACGAGGTGCGTTTATACAATAGAAACATATCCATGATGGACTCGTGAAAACTTTGAATTTGCTTGCTAACGTCATTCCCGCCCTCGATAACAACACTCAAGGGCAGGCTGCAGCGGGAATCCAGTAATCTCGAATCATTATGGATTTCGGGTCAACTCCACAATCAGCGTAATTGGGGTTTTTACGACTTCATCATCCATGACGAACTCGTAAAAACTCAGTCTAGCAGTTTAAGATGGCTAAGTAATAAGTCTACGGAGTGGTGGTCGTTTTGACCTCGCAGTCGTACATATAGTACGTCGAGAAGTCAAAACGATCCCACGACGACGTAGAGCGAAGTTTTTACGACGCCATCATCAATGAAAAGCAGTAATTCGCCGGCAAACCGGCTTCTTAACGAAATCCTCACCACATTATAACCAATTTCACACACACCAGGGCCCCGCAATCTGGTACTAAGGGTCACCGATAGCGGATCAAAACCGATTCACCTGATTCCCTCAACCCCTTATTGCCCCGTCATGACCACGCCGCCGTTTGACCAGATGCCCGATAATCCCTACCTCCTGCTCACTCCCGGCCCGCTTTCCACCAGCAAGGGCGTCAAACGCGTGATGCTGCGCGACTGGTGCACCTGGGACGACGATTACAACGCAATTGTCGAAACTATCCGGGCCCGCCTGCTTACCATCGCCAACGC
Source organism: Desulfofustis sp. PB-SRB1 (assembly GCA_016722945.1). Classification (GTDB taxonomy): domain Bacteria; phylum Desulfobacterota; class Desulfobulbia; order Desulfobulbales; family Desulfocapsaceae; genus PB-SRB1. Next base: position 787,551 of record JAEQMT010000038.1, read on the forward strand.
CCCCGAGGGGTATACCAGCGTGCTCATGCAGGGCAGCGGCACCTTCAGCGTCGAATCGGTAATCACCACGGCGGTGGCACCGGGCGACAGGCTTTTAGTGCTGGCAAACGGCGCCTATGGATTGCGGATTGCCGAGATCGCCCGACGCATCGGCATCGACTTCACCGTCCTGGACAGCGGAGAACTGGCCCAGCCCGGTCTCAATGAACTGGCCGCAACCCTCGCCGATGATCCCGCCATCACCCATGTGGCGGTGGTGCACTGTGAGACCACCACCGGCATGCTCAATCCCATCGAGGAAATCGGGGCGGTGGTGAAAGAACACGGCAGGATCTACATCGTCGACGCCATGAGCAGCTTCGGCGGCGTCCCCATCGATATGGCAACACTTGGCGCGGATTTTCTTATCAGCAGCGCCAACAAGTGCATTCAGGGGGTACCCGGCTTCGGCTTTGTCATTGCCCGGCGCGCAATTCTTGCCTCACTGGCCGGTACCGCCCGCTCCTTGAGTCTGGATCTGCATGCCCAGTGGCAGACCATGGAAGAGCACCATGGCAAGTGGCGTTTCACCTCACCCACCCATACGGTGCGCGCCTTTGCCCAGGCCCTGGCCGAATTTGAGGAAGAGGGCGGGGTAGCGGCACGGCATCAGCGGTACCGGGAAAATCATCGTATCCTCATAGAAGGTATGGAACGCCTCGGCTTTGTCTGCCTGCTGAACCCGTCGGTTCGCTCGCCGATTATCACCGCGTTTTACAATCCGCCCCACCCTGATTATGACTTTAGGCGCTTTTACGAAGCCCTGAAAACACGGGGCTATGTCATCTACCCGGGCAAGGTAAGCGAGCACTCCACCTTCCGCATCGGCACCATCGGCCACGTCTTTCCCCGTGATATCGAGGCGCTGGTAGAGGCGGTTGAACAATCTAGGGAACCTTGAAAAATGAGAATTTTCTTTCAAGATCGAGGCGCGAGAAAAATTTTGCCGCAGGCATATGATCGATATTCCGAGGATAAAATTTTTTGAGCAACACTGAGATTGGACGAAAAGGCCATTTTGCAAGGTTCCCTCAATTTATTGGAGATACACATGCACAATCAGGATTTTTCTTATACCAGAACCTATCGCGGCCCCGTCAAGCTGGTGGTATTCGACTGGGCCGGCACCGCCGTGGATTTTGGCTGCCAGGCACCGATCATCGCCTTTATGGAAGGCTTTAAAAAACGGGGCGTGGAGGTCACCATGGAACAGGCGCGCGCTCCCATGGGCATGGAAAAACGGGCCCATATCGAGGCGGTTCTGGCCATGGACGAGGTAGCCGCACTCTGGCGTTCGGTGCACGGTAAAGACGCTACGGATGAGGATATCGACAGTATGTACGAGGACTTCGTACCGCATCTGCTGAGCATTCTCCCCGATTATTCCGCGCTCATTCCAGATGTCGCCGATGCCGTTTCCGCATTGCGTGCGGATGGCGTCAAAATCGGCGCCACCACCGGCTATTTTCATGAGGCGGCCGAAGTCGTGGTGCGGGCGGCGGCAGCGGCGGGCTACATCCCCGACGCCCACCTCTGCGCCTCCGACGTCCGCCAGGGCCGACCATCCCCGGCCATGGTACACCGCATTATGGAGTTGCTCGATATCTATCCGCCCGAGGCCGTGGTCAACGTCGGCGATACCGTGGTGGATATCCATACCGGTCTCAACGGCGGGGTTTGGAGTGTCGGCGTGGCCGCCACCGGCAATGAGACCGGCCTCGGTCTCAAGGAGTTGGAGGAATTGGAGCCGGCCCGGCGCGAGGCCAAGATCGCCACGGCACGGAGTCGTCTGATTCAAGCCGGCGCCCACTTCGTCATGGACACCATGGCTGAGCTGCCCGGTATCATCGACACCATCAACGGACTGCTGAAACAGGGAAAGTCACCTTATTCCCACTGCTGATCCACGCCAAACGAGTGATCAACAAAGCTCACCGGCCCGATGGTCTGCCTAAGCGGTGACCCGTTCACGGCAGCCCCGGAAGCGCCGGTCACCAGACCGGCGTTTAAAAACAGCCTCCCTATCGCGATCTTTGCAATCGATCCTCCCAAAGGCGACCGTTACCTAACCATGTTACAACCGACGACGCCTTTTTCCCTCTCCGCAAGGGGGCAATGATTAACACTGAATTGCGGATCGGTAAACACATCGAAATATACCGTCTCCAGAACATATGCTTTGAAATAATCTTGCAAGAGCGCAGAAGAAAAGATAGGCTGTTGTTCAAAATGCAGGCGCCCTGCCAGGGTATCCGTTTTTCAGGCCCGGGGAAACAACAAATCCGCTTCCAAACCGCAAGTATTGAGGGAGCCTTGAAAAATGAGAATTTTCGTTCAAGATCAAGGCGCGAGGAAAATTTTACCGCAGGCATATGACAGATATTCCGAGGATAAAATCGCATACCTTCCGGCACAGCTTCGCCACCCATCTTTTGCAGGCACAGTACGACATACGCACGATACAGACCATGCTGGGCCACCCCGATATACGAACGACGATGATCTATACCCACTGTATACCCAGTAAAACAGCGAAAGAGGCGAAAAGCCCCATGGATTTTGAACCAGCCCAACAACAAGAATCATTACTTGGCACGTTAATTGCGATATCGATAACCCCACAATTTGCGAATTATCTGGACGCAATCCGTTCAGATAAGTACTTGTAATGTGAACAGAAAAACTAGCATTCAATGAAAATAATACTGATTCTAAAATACACTAGCCTTTGCCTAGCGACTATTTTTATAATTTTTGTCACATGGTTTACTTGGATTGGTGGAACTGCGTATGGTTATGCATCATATCTAGAAGCAAAATGGATAAAGGATCACCCAAAGACAAAAGGTGATCTAGAAAAATATTTGAATTTATACTCTTTGCATCAAATTGATCCAAAAACATCAATGTGGGGTTGGCATTACGAATTACAACCGGGGAAAGAATGATGCAATATCGTATCTTATGGAATAAGAATTGTCCACTAGATGTAGTATATGACGAGTCTGATAAAATTATTCATATATATACATCTTATGAATAGAAATTGATATAAATAACACATAACCAACCAATCAACACGGACCGCAAAAACATCTTACGATTGAAAGTTTTTTGGTTTGCATTAGCTTAATTTATTTTTCAGTTATCGTACGCCGCACTTTTGCGGCCGGTTATCGCAACGTTAACTCTTTATATAAAAAATGAAGAAGTTTATTTCAACAGAAACTAATCCAGGAGAGTTCCTAGTGCCATCCCTATCAGATGGATCATGGAAACTCAAGGGCCTGAAGTCCAAGAAAGACTACCAAAAGGGAATGATCGTCTTTGTAGGCAAAGATATCACTGCCAAAGATGTATTTGCGAAAATGGTAGATAATGGACACGTCTTTTCATCTGTAGACAGTCAGTTGGAATGCCTTGAAAAACTCATCTCAGATATTCCAAACTTCAAAATTGGAACCAAAGTCACCCTCAGTGAAGGCAAACTGAATGTCTTCCAGAGTTAACAAAACGTTGAGTTGACGTGGCCCAACGATCGGTGTGCTCCGCTGCGCTGCGCAAACCAATCGTTGGACGTTGCAAATTGCCCCAATAATCGGCAGTTACCACTGCCATTATTAACGCAATTTGCACGTCAACTCGGCCGTTGGGCGTCTTACTGTCGCGCATAGAGCACATAAATCAAACTGATTGACTCAATTGATGACGCAGGCAATTACACGAGAGAGACTTTCCGACCTATTGGTCGATCCCCGTGAGGATCTCGACTTTGAGGTCAAGAATTGGCTGGACCTTCAAAATAGTAACGAGGATAAAGCGACATTTGCAAAGGCAATCTTAGCACTTGCCAACCATGGTGGTGGCTTTGTTGCTTTAGGTCTATTAGAAACGGATTCGGGAATAGTTGAGGCAGAGGGACGGCCAGCAACACTGGATAGATATAGTCAGGATCTGATTAATGGCATCGTACAGAATTACTGTGACCCTCCGTTTCACTGTGCCGTTCATATAGTTGCTAGTCCAGACGAAACACTATATCCAATAGTGGTTGTTCCCGGCGGCCATCGGATTCCTGTAAGGGCACGTCGGGCTGGTCCGCACGGAAACATTGTCCAAAATAACGCAATCTACATTCGAAAGCCGGGACCTCGGAGCGAAACTCCGCAAAGCGCCCAGGATTGGGATTATCTTCTGGCTAGGTGCTTGCGTAATCGTCGGGACGAGATGTTCGATCAGATCAGGGACTTGATCACAGGTGCCGTGCCACAGATAGAACAACCCACTGAGCCAGCCCGTCTAGAAGATTGGATTCGCGTCGGTTTCGAACGGTGGCACACGCTTACCCAGGTGTTACCAGAGCATGTTGGCCCACGTTTCCCCCATGGGTACTACAATTTTGCTTATGAGATCATAGGCGAACGCCGACAGATTTCGCCTGCTCAGTTGCCAGATGTATTGAGGGCAAGTGTGGTTCGTCATACAGGATGGCCGCCTTTTTGGTACCCAACACGGGAAGGAATAACACCTTATCCAATTGACGGCGCAGTTGAATGTTGGCTCGGCGGCGATACACAAACGCCTGCCGAGAACCGTGATGCTGCTCATTCAGACTTCTGGCGGATTCATTCTGAGGGCATGGCATTCTTACTCCGTGGCTTTCAAGAAGATGGAATGGAAGTGCAGCGCCCAGGTCGCTCAACCATCCTACCTGGCACGGCCTTCGACATCTCACTTCCCGTGTGGCGGATAGGCGAGACGCTTTTGCAGGCGCAACGTTTAGCGGAGAACCTGTTTGAAGGGCCAACGACGATAAGGTTTATTGCCACCTATGAAGGTCTATCTGGGCGGGCCCTAACGAGCATTGACCATAGACGTCATGTCTGGGAGAGTCGCATTGCGCGCCAGAATTCAATTACTTTGAATACACATGTGGACGCACAGGCGATCGATACGAACTTGCCGGAAATCGTGCACCCTCTTTTGTCCCCTCTGTACGCATTATTCGACTTTTTTGAGTTGTCGATCCAGCTAGTTTCCGAAGAATTGTCGCGCATGCGTGGAGGTAATATTTAGATGGCAGTGACAGCTGGACTTGTTAATTTTCTATCTTGGGCAAAGAGAAAGCAACGCCCAACAAAAATTTCCAGCCGACGCGCAAACTGCGCGCGCGGCTGAAATTAAGCGTTCTCGGCGGCTGCGCCGCCGAGAATCGCGGTGCTGACCGGACACCGCACACCAATCAACCAGACTGCGTCTGCTTAATCGGCGCACGGCGCCGGTCAGCACCGCGATTAGTTTCCAAAAGTAGGATCGTGAAATGCTCGGAATATTCAAGACTAAAGAAGGTGAGTGGCCATTCGATCAGCCAAAAAATTGCGCCGTTTTTACGATTCGACAAATCATAGAGGGTGAATGTCCGATTCAAGTTGTATATCACGACTTAGAAGATAATGGCTGGCAGTTTGTCGGTAATATTGAATACACTATGGAAGATGCCAGACTGGTTGGTCTAGAGGAAATTACAAAAATCGATCCAACGGTATTCGAAGTCGCTAAGATTGAACCAGGTTTTCATGCTTGGCGAAATAAAATCGGAGACGCGTGGATAATAGCTAAAACACCCAAGCAGGCCGATGAATAAACTAACAATAAAATTGAGCTAATTGGCTGGACTCGATGCGCTCGCCTAGCTCATAGCTCATTTTAACGTTGTGTTTGAAAGATGAATGATCCGACATTTCTATCCCAGTGCCTCGCGCTAGGGCTGATTGAGCCCGACCAGGTTGCATCGTGGGCAGACGGACAGATTGCTGCCACGGATCAGCCCCCGTACTGGCTGATTCAGCTCTCGACCCAATCGGACGGCGACCCACTGGCAGTCCAGAAGCTTCTCGCTGAAGCGGGGGCTGCTCCTCAGGTTGACGACGATTCATACCTTTCTCTCGTTGCCGGACTCTACTCAGCCCGAGCTGACGCCAATCGGGCAGTCGGATTGTTGTACGAACGATTCTGTATTGATTGGGAAGAGATGACAGACCTCCGGCAGGAGATCTTCGTGATCGAAGACGAGATGGGTTGGAATGAATCAAAAGGAAATGGCAGGCTCAAGCGGCTGCTGAAGAAACATCTGTCTGAGTTCACAGAGCAGGCGGAAAGATTAGGATTGAAACACAATCAGGTAGCCGGGGGAATCCCTCCCCCAGCCCCCACAACACCTGGCAAGCGGGTCCGCACTAGGCGGTTCCCAGAGGTTACCGAGCCGTAGCCGGGTAGTGGATGGTTACCCATAGATCTTTAAGGCAAAGCAACCCTTGACCCCTGAGCCATTGATTGGTCATGCCCGATTGGGTGGCCACTGTGCGGGATAATCTCCATGAACCTGTGCGGCTCAAACCGACGGAGATAGCTATGCGCAGGAATGTGCCGAGCCTGGTCAGCTCACGAACTTTGGTACGTCGGTAACGCCACTGTTTCCAGGAGCACATGTGTATCCCGCGGCGCAGCCACTGGTCGATTTCGGGTATGGGACGATAGAGTTCCGATATCCCGTAATATCCCATCCAGCCGCGTAGATACTCTGCCAGTTTGAACAATCGATACGCCATGGAGACGCCCCAGCTCCGTCCGGTCAATTCCTTGATGCGCTGTTTGAAGCGTATAAAGGCGTTATTCGACCAGCGGATTTTGGTGCCCGAGAAGGCAAAACCGAGAAAGGTGATCTCGTTGGTATGAGCCACCTTGCTTTTCTCCTGGTTGACGGTGAGCTTGAGTTTCTTCTCCAGGAACCTTCTGTCCGTCAGCCCATAAGGTTGTACGCAAGCTTCCTCCAGACGAGCCCTCGCGGGATCGCCCTTGCTTTCGACCAGTATTTATGTTCCTGTCATCACGACAGTAACTGGGTTTAAATACAGGGGACTTGCACCCCATAAGATCACGCCCATGCCGGGCGTACACCTGGCACTTCACTTAACCCTAAAGGAATTCGACCTTTCTTGGTTTCTCAAACAATGTGCTATCGGTAATAATTTACAGGTGAATTTACTTTGGGCAAGTGAGCTTTAGTGTTCGCTAATTAAGTTCCCATCCATACGAACCCGAGGACCCCATATGAAAACAATACTCATAACATTCGTGACTGCTCTGGCCATCGCCGGAACCTTGTCGGCAGCCGAGCCGCCGAAGATGAAGATGACGACGCCGATTCCGGAAGGAATTGAGACGCCGAACACGATGGAGACCCACTTGGGAACCCTGACATCGTTCGATGCCGTTCCCGACAAGGAGACGACCCGGAAGATTTACGACGCACTCGACCTTCGCCGAGCGACCGAGGCCTTTCTCGCCACGCTGCCGATCGCCTCGATGGCGACGATGGAGTCCGGCCTCCGCTCGCTGGGCGAGCCGAACAAGGTCGTGATTCAGTTCCGGGAGCTGATGGACTCCAAGTCGCTGTGGCTCACGCCGAACACGGTGTCGATCTATCAGGGGGTCTGGTGCGAGCTTGGCGACGAGCCGATGGTGATCGAGACGCCGCCCAAGGTGCTCGGCATCATCGACGACGCCTGGTTCCATTATGTAACGGATTTCGGCAACGCCGGCCCCGACAAGGGCCAGGGTGGGAAGTTCCTGCTCGTGCCTCCCGGCTACGACGGGAAACTGCCGGAAGGTTACTTCGTGGCAAGGACCCGGACCTACGGCAACTGGGTCATCTGGCGCGGCTTTCAGGTCGATGGATCGACGAAGCCGGCGGTTGAGGCCACCCAGTCAAAGTTCCGCATGTACCCGCTCTCGCAGAAGGACAACCCGCCGGAGATGAAGTTCATCGACGTGTCGGGCAACGAACACAACACGATCCACCGCATGGACTACGGCTATTGGGAGGAGGTGAATTCCACCATCCAGGCGGAGCCGACCGACGGGATCAGCCCTGAGGTTCGTGGGTTGCTCGCGGCGATCGGGATCGAGAAGGGCAAGGAGTTCAATCCCGACGAGCGGATGAAGAAGATCCTCACTGAAGCCGCGAAGGTGGGCTCGGTGACCGCCCAGGCCCTCACCGCCCGGCCGCGGGATCCACGCTTCTACGTCTATCCCGGCGAGCGGGTGTGGACCAACCCGATGCCCGGCGGTAGCTACGACTTCCTCGTCAACGGTGGCATTTTCCATGACGCCCGGATTTACATGCACTTCTACGCCACCGGGATCACCCCGGCCATGGCCGCCCGGAATGTTGGCGTCGGCTCGCAATACCTGATCGCTTACCTCGACAAGGACGGCAACGCCCTCGACGGGAGCAAGACCTGCAAGATCCACCTGCCGCCGAACGTGCCGGCGAAGGATTTCTGGTCGTTCACCCTCTACGACAATCAGACCCGTTCGATGCTGCAGACCGACCAGCGCTTCCCGGGGGTCGACAGCCTTGGCGAGGTGAAGGCGAATGCCGACGGCTCCTACGACATCTACTTCGGTCCGAAGGCCCCCGAGGGGATGGAGCACAACTGGATCCAGACCGTTCCTGGCAAGGCCTGGAACACGATCTTCCGTCTCTATGGACCACTGGAACCGTTCTATGACCAGAGCTGGAAGCCGGGCAATCCAGAGCTGGTTGAATAGCCCGGCACACAGAAGCGAATCGGGTAGCCGGGGGAATCTCTCCCCCAGCCCCCACACCACCTGGTGATCAGCGACGATTATAATTGCCTGGTACCGACAATGAATATTTAACGCTTTAAATGGTGCTCGGCGTAATTCCGGGGACGTAATATTTATCTTCCCACTTTACCGTAAGATTTACGGAGCCACGGTCTGCTGACAGCGCTTTTATCCTGGTTGACCTTACGCTTCAATTTCAGCCTCAGGAAATCAGTGATGCTCCACTTCACTCTCTCGGCTGCTTACTGGCTTTTGCAAGAAATCATGAAATTCGTCCGCGCAGCGGACGAACTTTTGCCCTCTGCTTTCCAATTTCTTATCCAACTCGTCAAGGACGATGTTGGACAGCAGCGGAGAAAGAGGTCCACCCCGGGGAGTTCCCAGGTGGCACAGGGGAGATCTCCCGGGGTAAACACATCTCTTTCTGTACGTGAGTGCCGGGTTTACGGATACGCCATATAATAGATAGAGGACGTTATCTTGTTGTGCGGACTCGTCCCGACGTATGCGCCTTATAACCGATTCCTGTTCGTCACCTTGTACGTTCGCGGTACACGAATTTCCAAGCGGCTTCCTCCCGAAGCATTGTCGCCACTACCTCGTTGCTCAACGCTACACCCTTTGCCTCCATCTGGCTGGGTTTAAGACTTGCCAAGTAACTGACCTTATTTTACACTTGACTAACTTTTAAGAACATGTGCCGTGCCCGGCCCACACAAGCGCATGCAGCCGGACGCAGCAAAGCTTCGCCACTGATGCGAGGCTTTGGACCACCCGTGAGCCGAGGATATTTTATCATGACGAGAATCATTCCAGATAAAGAACTTGATAATTCATGAAGTCAGTTTGATGGATGTCTGAAAACAGATCGGTAAATGACAATGGAGATAATAAAATGCCAACTATTTCACTGTTTTATGGAATAATAATTTACATGTATTATTTTGATAATAAAGAACATAAAATGCCCCATATTCATGCTAATTATGCTGAATATGATGCTGTCATTTCAATACCAGAAGGTGAAGTTATAAATGGTGAAATGCCAAATTCGAAACTAAAATTGATAAAAGCATGGGTTGAAATTCATCAGGAGGATTTGATGGCAAATTGGAAGCTGGCAGTCGAAGGTCAGCAACCACATAAGATAGAACCGTTGAGGTGAGTAATGTTAAAGGTAAAAAAGGTCAATGCAAATGATGATTATACCTTACTTGTTGAATTATCTGATGGTCGAACCGGGGTATTTGACGTTAAACCATATTTATCGAAAGGCGTATTTAAACAATTGCAAGATATAGAATATTTTAAGCAGGTAAAACCTTTTTTTTGCGGAATCATCTGGCCAGATGAACAGGATTTAAGTGCGGACACTATTGCATATGAATTAAAAAAAGCAGAAATCGTATAGCAAATAGCTCCACTGGACATAATACTCGCTACGCTCGCTTTTTTTCGGTTAGCTAAGCTAGTGCCCCGTATACATCGGAGAAAAATCACCTAAATGAAGATCAGCAAATGAACATTACCGGCACTATTCTTCCTGGGACTCTGATGTGCTCCGTGCGCTGCGCCCACGAGAAAAACTTGGTCTGTCCTCGTTTTTTTGTTAACGAGAGAAACGAATGAGCGAGCAGCCTACCGAGAAGCAAGGCCAATACCTGGCGTTTATCGACATCTACATTACGATGCACGGTCGAGCGCCGGCGGAGGCCGACTTGCAGCGCTTCTTCGGTACGACGCCTCCGACAGTTCATCAGATGATCCTGAAACTGGAAGAGAAGGGGCTCATCAGCCGAGTTTCCGGTCAAGCCCGATCCATTAAACTCCTGATCGATCCCGCCGATCTGCCACGATTGAGGCGCCGCGAATAAATAGTCACAAAATCTTCAATGGAATTGATAAATAAAAAACACTTTAACTCGTTTATAGCAGTCGTCTCATTTGCCTTATTAATTGGGGGCATATCAACTGCCCTCGCTTCTTATTCACTTAAATCCGCCATAGATGCATTTTTCGAGCAAAAAGGTATAACATTCAGCAATATCTATCTTTTAAGCTGGTTGTTATTCTCCGCCATTAGATACTCAGGAGGCATAGTATCATCTATCTATTTGATATATTTGTCAAAAAGAACCGGCAGACAATTGACTTGGGGATTGACAGGGTTATTTTTTAATGTAACTGGCGTTTTATTATATTTCTCCTATATATTTCATAAGAAACACAAAAAAAGTACATGCGAATATAAGTTTATTATTTTCAACATAGTATTATTTTTAGAGTTATTAATTTCGTTCTTTAATATATGCGTAACATGTTTTTTTTTACGAAACGCTATAATTATAACGCCCGGCGATTTTCTTTCTAATATCCAATTAATACTAATTTTTAGCGGCGTATTTAGCAATCTCTTATTATCTATATGGATACTCAAATTGGCAAAATTTACCAATACGAATAAGTGGTCTTTTGCATTTCTTACTATATTTATTGGAATACTTAGCCCAATACTATTATTTATCTACGATACAATATCGGAAGACAAAACCAACATTGATCATTTAACTAGTCGTTTCCCCTGACCTTCTCGTACTCGAAGCAGGTGAACTCACCGTTCACGGCGGCTTCGCCGCCGCGAGTCGCGAGCACGGGAGCGCGTGTGCACCGACGCCCTCGACAACTACAACGACAAATGGCGTGCCGAGGACGCCCCGATCCTGTCTTCAGACGAATTCGGGAAACGACTCCGGTTGACGCATCTGGGTTTCCTCTCCAGAGACTCAGTTGATGCCTTCTATGACGATGATGGCATGTTCGGTGGGCATTCGCTCATCGCGCAGTCGTTCGACGGCGAGGAGTTCACGGACTTCACCATGTACGGATAGCAATACCAGCAATGACTTGCACACCGGCCTGGATTCCACTTCACTCCATCCCCGCCGGTGAAGGCCACGCTAGCCTCACAGAACTTATAATTGTCCTTGCATTGGACACATATATGACCTATATTAAGGTCGCAATATGAACCTAATCTATGAGGTCTATTATGGAATCCGTATTAGCTAATTGCTCGGCAAGTATCTCAGAGTTAAAGAAAAACCCATCTGCTCTTATCGAACAGTCCGATGGACAACCTATAGCAATCCTAAATCATAACAAGCCAACTGCCTATCTCATTCCCGCGGAAACGTATGAATTGCTTTTGGAGAAAATCGAGGATTTTCAATTAGGTCTCCTTGTAAAAGAAAGGCAAAATGAAAAAATAGATGCAGTGGAAGTGGATATTGATGAGCTATAAATTAAAATTCATCCCTACTGCATTAAAAGAATGGGAAAAATTAGATAACTCGATACGAAAACAATTCAAATCTAAATTATTAGATCGAATTGAAGCACCCCATGTCCCTTCGAGTCGTCTCTCAGGATTTGACAACCACTACAAAATAAAACTTAGGGCTAGCGGTTACAGGCTGGTATATGAGGTAATTGAAGAAGAAATAGTCATTTTGGTAATCGCTGTCGGCAAAAGAGATAAAGCCGCTGTTTATAAAAAGACCCGGAAAAGAACATGAACGGCTTTTTGCGCGGACGCGGAAAGCCGTAATCCCTGCTCCCGCGAAAGCCATTCGGCAGCACATTGCGCATCAACAGAGCGAGAAACTGCTCGCCGGCACCTGTTTTGATGCGGTATTTACATATTGTTCTCTGATCACCCCTCAATACAAATGGGAGCTTTGAAAAATGAGAATTTTCGTTCAAGATCAAGGCGTGAGGAAAATTTTGCCGCAGGCATATGTCTGATATTCCGAGGATAAAATTTTTCAGAGCAACGATGAGATTGGGCGAAAAGGCCATTTTGCAAAGTTCCCAAATATCTGCCCAGATAGACTAGAACCTTTTTACCAGAAACAAAAAACGCACAAGGAAAACGGGGACATCTATGTCTGTCTGACCTGCTTACGGCGGAACCGATTTTTCAGGAGACTATTGTGCCGTGGATACAGCGCTTTTGCTTGTTTTTGATTATATGTGGTTACCATCGATATGCAAGCCAGGGATGGACTCCCCCCTGTAAAGATTTTTTGTCAGGCAGATATTGCGGAAAAACGAGCCCCTGGCAGGCGCATCCGGTACTACTGAAAAAGGACGAGAGCTTACCACTCCGTTCTCCGAAGCGGTCTTACCGGCACGAAACCGACGCTATAATCCTCAACTAAGGTAAGGCGATGAACCATAATCAACCTGACGACCGTTCATTTGAAAAGAAAATAATAGAAGTAGTCATAAAGATTTCCGTTCTATTCCTGCTCATCGTTATCGCCGTTCAGATCGTCTACCCCTTTCTGATGCCGATTGCCTGGGGGATTATCATCGCCGTTGCGGTTGAGCCGCTTGTAAGGATTGTTGCCGGGTGGCTCGGTGGCAGGAGAAAAATAGTGGCGACCCTATTTGCGATTGTTACCATCGGCCTGCTCCTTATCGCCTCGTTTAAACTGGCATCGACCTCCGTTGAGATGGCCCAGCAGCTCAGTGCAGACCTGCAGGGTGAACAAATTGTCGTGCCGCCCCCACCGGACGCTGTTCAAACATGGCCGATTATCGGCGAGCCTGTCTATGAGGCGTGGAATCTTGCTTCTTCAAATCTGGCTGTCGCCCTCGAAAAATTTGGCCCACAACTCAGAAAAGCAGGACTATTCCTGTTCGACACAATAAGCGGTGGAATCGGACAGGTACTGCTCTTTATTATATCGATTGCTATCAGTGCGGCTTTTCTGGCCACCGCTGAGAGGAGCACTGCAATAGCGACAAGAGTGGTATCAAAGTTTGCCGGCACACAAGGCGCCAAGATCATCGCACTGAGCACGGCCACCATCAGAGGGGTAATGCAAGGGGTTATCGGGGTGGCATTTATACAGGCTGTCTTAGCGTTGATCGGGATGATGGCGGTTGGTGTACCGGCGGCCGGGGTATGGGCTGTTCTCGTTTTAGTTTTGGCGGTCATCCAATTGCCCCCGCTGTTAATTCTTTTCCCCATTGCTCTCTGGGTATTTAGCTTCGCCAGCACCGTGCCGGCCGTTTTTTTCCTTATCTGGGCGTTAATCGTCAGCGGCTGTGACAGTATCCTCAAACCGGTTTTGATGGGACGTGGTGTCGATGCCCCAATGCTCGTCATCCTGATCGGCGCTCTCGGGGGAATGATGCTTTCCGGGCTCATCGGGCTTTTTGTCGGGCCGTCGTCCTGGCAATTAGTTACACCCTTTTTGCCGCCTGGGTAAATGATCGAGACCCCTCAGCCCCATAAGTATCCGGGTGAAAGGTGACAAGCCATCGCCTTGTTACCCATTCCTAGCTCTCCCATGGTTTTTTCCCCATCAGGTCTCAAGTACTGAGGGCTTACCTTGCTCCAACCGCCGTTTCCAACGTTTTCCGGGGACAGTTTATAGAAAGTTGGTGGTCACCAGCCGTCACCGCGCTAACCAATTCGTAACGATTAATTAATCGTTTTTCAATATTGGGGGCGTATAAAGGGGTGCGGTGTAATGCCGTTTTATCGTCGTTTCACATTCCATAAGAACATTGCGAGAGGATGAATCATGAACAAGCGTACTACTTTGCTGAACCGGGTGTCGTGGCGCACCCGTATGGGGGTGCTGGCTTCAGCCGCCCTGTTGAGCTGCGCCCTGCCCATGGGTGGCGGCGGCCAGGTTATGGCGGCCGAGTGTCCCGCCGTGACCGTGGCTGATGATAAGGGAATCACCGGAGCATACCCCTATCAATTCGAGATCGCCGAGTTCCAGGAAAAGGCAGAGTGCACCCTGAGTTTTTCAGAAAATCCGGCCATTGCCGAACTCAACGCCCAGATCAACGGCAACCCCGAGCTGCCGCCGGTGGCCGAGCGGTTACCGGAAGAGCCGCTGGTGTATGCCCCGTATAATGAAATCGGCGCCTACGGCGGCACCCTGGTGGGGCTGTCCAAGGGCACCGAGTCCGGCACCTCGGATCTGCTCTCCATCCGGCACGTCAATCTGGTGCGTTACAGCGACGATCTGCTGACCATCGTCCCTGATGTGGCCAAGTCGTGGCAGTGGAATGACGACTACACCGAGCTCACCATGACCCTGCGCAAAGGCCATAAATGGTCTGACGGGGCCCCGTTTACCGCCGAGGACATCGTCTTCTGGTACGAGGATCTGATTCTTGATCCCAACGTCTATGAAAAGACCTCGGATCGCTGGCTGTTTGCCGGTGAACCGATGAAGGTCGAGGCGGTTGACGAGATCACCGTAAAGTTCATCTTCCCGGTGCCCACCCCCGGCATCATCAACCGGTTCGCGGTGGATTACGGCCAGCCCTTCCAGCCCAAGCATTTTCTTATGCAGTTCCACGGCAAATACAATGAAAACGCCGATGCGCTGGCCGCCGAAAAGGGCCTTGCCGACTGGGGCGAATTGCTCGCCAAATACTACGGCGGCTCAGACTGGAAGGATATTCCCACCCCGTTGCTGAGTGAGTTCGATGACGTGGTGGTGCCGACCCTGGAGTCCCACATCGTCATCGCCGACACCTCCACCGGCCGCGAGCTTGTTGCCAACCCCTACTTCCATATCGTCGACACCGCCGGCAACCAGCTCCCCTACATCAGCGAAATCTCCGAGCAGTACGTCAAGGACGTGGAGGTGAGCAACCTCAAGATCACCAACGGTGAGGTGACCTACAAGCAGCAAGCGCTCTTTATCGAGAATTTTCCGCTGCTCAAGGAAAACGAGGCCAAGGGCAACTACACCGTCGATCTTGCCCCGGCGTTCGGCCAGAACATTTTCTACGCCTTCAACACCACCGTCAAGGACGAGGTGTTGCGCGAGATATTCAACGATATCCGTTTCCGTCAGGCCATGGCCCTGGCGATGAACCGTGATGAGATGAACGAGATCGTCTTTCTGGGCCAGGGCGTACCCATGCAGTCCATGCCGGTGGAGCCGCTGACGGTGGGATTCGTCACCGATGAACAGAAAAATTACTTTATCGACTACGATCCGGAGCGGGCCAAACAACTGCTCGCTGAGATGGGTCTTACCGATGCCAACGGTGACACCATTCTAGAACGTCCCGACGGCAAGCCGTTCATTATCCGGCTGCTCTACTCGAATCAGGGCGCGCCGGTACGGCTGCATGAGCTGACCCGCGACTATCTGGCCGATGTGGGCATCCGGCTTGACCTCAAGGAGGTATCCTCCGATGAGTACCGCGCCGCCGGCAACAACAACGACCTCGAGGTCACCACCTGGAAAAACGACGGGGTTGCCGCCCCGGCCATCTCCCAGGATGTGACCGCCATGATCCCGCCCTTTGGTGACTACTTCAACCCGGGCAACGGTTTTGGCTGGGCGGCCTGGAAGACATCCGGCGGCACCGAAGGCATCGAGCCGCCCGAAGATGTGATGAAACTCTACGAACTGGCCGAAAAATTCATCCAGGTACCTCTGGGGACTGAGGAATCAGACCGGCTGGGCGGGGAAATCGTCGATATCCACATCAAAAACCTGTGGAAAATCGGCACTGTGGGTGAGGTTGTCGATCCGGTCATGCATCGTAATGACCTCGGCAACTTCAGGAAGTTTACCGCCAAGACCTACGACTACTACTGGACCTACCCCTTCCGTCCCAAGCAATGGTTTTTAAAGCAGTAGCCTGAATCAGAGCGCGGGGGCGGCGTTATCGCCCCCGCCCCTTCTTTCATCGGACGGGGACATTATGCTTCGCTTTCTTGTACACCGGTTCATCGGCCTGGCGGTGACCATGTTTTTTGTCTCCATCATGGTCTTCGTGATCATGGAGCTGCCGCCCGGCGACTATGCCGACCGCTACGCCTTTCGCAAGTTTTCCGGCACCGGGGTCAACGTCACGGAGGGCGATATAGAGAACATCCGCATCCAGTTCGGCCTGGACAAGCCGGCCTGGCAGCGCTACTTCCAGTGGGTGGGCGGTATCGTCACCCGCTTTGATTTCGGCCAGTCGTTCGCCTTTGAAACCTCGGTGAACAACGTTATCGGTAAACGGCTGTGGATGACCCTGGCAATCCTCTACTCCACCCTTGTCCTTACCTATCTGCTGGCCATCCCGATTGCCATCTACGCCGCCATTCACCGACGCTCGGCGGTTGATTATTCGCTCACCGTGCTGAGTTATCTGGGCCTTGCCCTGCCCAATTTTCTCCTGGCGCTGATCCTGCTCTATATCTCGGTGACCCTGTTCGGTACCAGTATCGGCGGGCTCTTTTCCCCGGAGTATGAAAAAGCGGGCTGGAGCGTCGGCAAGGCGCTTGATCTGTTGCAGCATCTGATCGTCCCGGCCATCGTTTTGGCCTGGTCGGCCACCGCCCTGCAATTGCAGACGGTGCGGGCAACCATGCTCGATGAGCTCAACAAACTCTCGGTTACCGCCGCCCGAGCCCGTGGTATTCCAGAGTGGAAACTGCTGCTTAAGTATCCGGCGAGGCTGGCGGTCAATCCGGTGGTCTCCACCATCGGTTTTGATGTGAACCGGATCTTCTCCGAGCTGCCCATCGTCGCTCTGGTGCTGGGTCTGCCGGAACTTGGTGAGCTGCTCATCCAGTCGTATCTGGATCTGGATATGTATGTGGCCGGGGCGGTGCTGCTGATGCTCACTTTTTTTATCGTGGTGATGAATTTCATCTCCGATATTGCCCTTGCGGCGCTTGATCCAAGAATTTCGCTGGAAGGGTGATGCCATGGCCCAGGATGCTGCAACACAGATAAACACGGAACAAACGGTAAGCGAAAAAGACCTGCGCTATTACACTGCCTCGCAATGGCAGCTGGTCTGGTGGCGCTTCCGCCGTCATAAGCTGGCTATGCTGGGCGCCGTCGTACTGCTGATCATGGCGATTCTTGGCGCGTTCGCCCACTTTTTCGCCCCGTACTCGGTTACCGCCCGTAACGGTGAATACATTATGGGCGCCCCGCAAATACCCAAATTTTGGGACGCCAACGGCGTTTCTCTGCGCCCCTTTGTCCACGGCATCACCACCAAGCGTGACCCGGTCACCCTGCGCAAAATCGCCACCGCCGACCCCGATACCAGACGCTACGTACATTTCTTCGTGGAGGGTGAGCCCTACAAACTGCTCGGCCTTATCCCCATGAACATCCATCTGTTCGGGCTCGATGAGGGCAAACTGCATCTGTTCGGCACCGATGAGCTGGGCCGTGATCTCTTTTCCCGCACCCTGTTTGCCACCGCCACCTCGCTTTCCATCGGCGTACTGGGGGTGCTGGTGGCCTTTGTCCTGGCATTGATTATCGGCGGGGTGGCGGGCTATTTCGGCGGCCCCATCGATTATGTTATTCAGCGGCTCACCGAGATCGTCCGGGTCATTCCGGTAATACCGCTCTACATGGGGCTGGCCGCCGCCTTTCCCAAGGAGTGGTCAAATATTCAGGTGTACTTCGCCATGACCATGATCTTCGGGCTCATCGGCTGGCCAACCCTGGCTCGGCGTACCCGCAGCCATCTGCTCGGCCAGCGCGGCGAGGACTACGTGCTGGCGGCGGAGCTCTCCGGGGCCTCGGCGTCGCGGGTAATCACCAAACACCTGCTGCCCAGTTTCACCAGCTATATCATTGTCGACCTGGTCATCAGCTTTCCCTATATGATTCTAAGTGAAACGGCGCTCAGCTTTATCGGTCTCGGCCTGCGTCCGCCCAGCGTCTCCTGGGGCATCATGCTGCAGGATGCCCAGAATATCCGGGCCATCGAGCAGGCGCCGTGGTTCTTTATCCCGGCCGGTTTCGTGGTGCTGGCGGTGCTTGCCTTCACCATCCTGGGCGACGGTCTGCGTGACGCCGCCGATCCCTACTCAGTCAGCTCACACTAAACGGCCATGGACAACGATCTGCTCATCGATGTAAAGAACCTGCGGGTCTCCTTTCATACCGACGAAGGGTTTATCACCCCGGTGGACGGGGTGAACTATCAGGTGCGCCGCGGTAAAACGCTGGGCATCGTCGGCGAGAGCGGCTCCGGTAAGTCGGTATCTACTCGGGCACTCACCAAACTGCTGCCCAAAAACGCGGTGATCGAGCCCACCTCGCAGATACTCTTTTACCAGAACGGCGCCGCTCAACCCCTGAACATCACCCCGCTCTCACCCAACAGCAAGGAGATCCGTGCCATCCGCGGCGGCCAGGTGGGAATGATCTTCCAGGAACCGATGGCATCATTTTCACCGGTGTACACGGTGGGTAATCAGATTATCGAAGCGGTGCGCCAGCACCGCCACGCCGCTGCCTCTCCGCTGGCCGCTACCGCCACCATCGGCAGCCAGATCGATGAGAGCATCCGTGCCGGCAATAAAAAGATGAGCAAGTTGGAAGCCCGCGACGTCGCCGTCGATATGCTGGAGCGAGTCGGCATCGGCAACGCCGGGCTACGGGTCAACCAATACCCGCACGAGCTCTCCGGCGGGATGCGACAGCGGGCGATGATCGCGGTGGCGCTCTCCACCCATCCGAGCGTGCTGATCGCCGATGAACCCACCACCGCCCTGGACGTCACTATCCAGGCGCAGATCCTGGAGCTGATGAGAGAACTGCAGGCCGAACTGGGCATGGCGATTATTTTCATCACCCACGATATGGGGGTGATTGCCCAGATCGCCGATGAAGTGGCGGTAATGTATCTGGGCGCCATCGTCGAGCGCGGCCCCACCAGAGAACTCATCGAGGATGCCCGCCACCCCTACACCAGGGGATTGCTGGCCGCGATTCCCAGCCTGGATCGTCTCGATACGCGCCTCTCGTCAGTGCCCGGCGATATCCCCAGCCCGCTGGAGCGGCCCGCCGGCTGCCTCTTTCATACCCGCTGCCCGCACCGGATAGATGGGACCTGCGAGCGGTTCGCGCCGGAGCGTACCGAGGTAGTGCCCAACCATTTTGTCCGCTGTCACCTCTACCGGTAATACCCATGGAAACAACGCCGCTGATCACGGTAGAAGATCTCAGGGTTCATTTTCCCATCTACTCGAAAGGGCTTTTCCGCAAAGTGGCGGGCCACGTTAAAGCGGTGGATGGGGTCAGCTTTTCCTTGGGCCGCGGTGAAACTTTGGGGTTGGTAGGCGAGAGCGGTTCGGGCAAAACGACTATTGGCCGTGCTATTTTGCGGGCCCTGGATGTCACCGCCGGCAGCATCACGTTTCAGGCCAATGGTGACCCGGTCGATCTGCTTGCCCTGCACGGCTCGAACCTGAAACACTTCCGCCGCAACATGCAGCTCATTTTTCAAGACCCCTATGCCTCATTGAATCCCCGCATGACGGTACGCGACATTATCGCCGAACCGCTGGAATGCCTCAACGCCGGCTCACGCCAGGAGATCGACGAGCAGATCCGGGCGGTGGCGGCTACCTGCAAACTCAATGTCGAACATCTGCGCCGGTTTCCCCATGCCTTTTCCGGCGGCCAGCGGCAACGCATCTGCATCGCCCGGGCGCTTTCCACCCACCCCAAATTCCTTGTCTGCGATGAATCGGTATCGGCCCTGGACGTGTCCATCCAGGCCGAGGTCATCAATCTGCTCATGGATCTGCAGCAGGAACTGGGTTTGACTTATCTGTTTATCGCCCACGATCTCTCGGTGGTGGCCCATATCTCCACCCAGGTAGCGGTGCTTTACGTGGGCCGCTTCACCGAGCTGGCCCCCACCAAGGAATTATTTTTCAAGCCGCTGCACCCCTACACCAAGGCGCTGATGTCGGCGGTGCCAACCATCGATCTTGACCGGGAGTTCAATCCGCTCAAGCTCGCCGGTGAAATCCCCAATCCGGCCGCGCCGCCGCCCGGTTGCCGGTTTCATACCCGGTGCCCGTATGCCAAACAGATTTGTATTGATGAGGAACCTGAATGGAAACAGTGGCGGCCGCATCACTACGCCGCCTGCCACCGGGTAGCGGAAATCAACTGATTACCATGTCTAACAAGGTTCTCATCATCATCATCGACGGCTGCCGCCCCGATGGTATCGAGGCGGCCGATACCCCGGTCATTGATCATCTGGTGGCCACCGGCGCCCACACCTTCGCCGCCCAAACCGTATCGCCCCCCATCACCCTGCCGGCCCATTTCTCTATCTTCACCGGCAGAACACCCCTCAATCACGGGGTGTTGGTCAACAGCGCCAGTCCGGGGGTATCGCCGGACACCGTCAGCCTGTTCGAGCTGGCCCGCTACCATGGCCGCACCTCTGCCGCTTTCTACAGTTGGGAACATCTGCGCAACCTGGCCCCGCCGGGGGTACTGGCGGAATCACATCTGATCGATACCGTTGCTGATCCCGAGGGTGATCTGATCATCGCCGAACTGGCCGGCCGGCGGATAGCGACCACCCGCTTCGATCTGAGTTTCGTCTATCTGGAAGGAGTCGATAAGGCCGGCCATGAGCATGGCTGGATGTCGGCGTCCTATATAGAGGCAATCACCATCGCCGACCGGGCCATCGGCCGGCTGCGCGACACCCTTGCCACAGAATGTGTGCTTAGCGACTACACCACCCTGCTGCTGGCCGATCACGGCGGCAGCGGCAGCCATCATCAGCAGCTGACACCGGAGGTGCTCACCGTTCCCTTTATCGCTCATGGCGAGAGGATCACCCCGGGGTTCACCATCAGCCGTCCGGTCTCCGTCATCGACCTCGCCCCCACCGCCGCCCACCTGATGAACATCACTCCCCACTGGCTCTGGGAAGGCAATGCCATAACCGAGATGCTGCGCTCATAGGGGTAAGCGATCACTTATTTGAAAGCCACCGCCGTCATGCTGATGGCAGCATGTCACCCGCTCCCCACCCAATAGATTGCAACCAGGGTTTTTCCTTGACAAACCAACTTGCCCCTGAATACAATAATGCAAAACAGAATAATCATTTATTGATATGAATGGATACGTTCGGCGGCTCGCAGAGGAAAAAATCAATAGAGCGCTTTTACGCGCTCCGGCAGTAGCCCTTCTCGGCCCCAGACAGTGCGGCAAGTCAACAACTGCAAAATTTCTGCTTAAAAAATCTGATTCCGTTTACCTTGACCTGCAAAACAGGGTTGATAGAAATAAATTAACCGAGCCGGAGCTCTTTTTTGAGCGCTATCGGAATAAGATTATCTGCCTTGATGAGATTCAATTAATCCCAGAGTTTTTTTCGGTACTGCGCTCCGAAATAGACAAAGACCGCAGGCCTGGAAGATTTCTTATCATGGGATCAGCATCCAGGGACCTGTTACAACAGTCGACCGAATCACTTGCCGGCCGCCTGGCCTACATTGACCTCACTCCTTTTCTTTTGAAAGAAGCAGCAGATATAAAATCGTGGGATGATATATGGCTGAGAGGGGGCTTCCCTGAAAGTGTTCTAGCAGGCAATGACCTAGACAGTTTCGAGTGGCGGCTCGATTTTATCCGCACCTTCATGGAGCGCGATATTCCAAGCCTGGGCTTCAACATCCCGACTCCTGTAATCGAGCGACTCTGGGTTCTTCTGGCGCACTATCATGGACAAACCGTAAATTACCATAAACTCGCGGCAGCAGTTGACATCTCCATCCCCACGCTGAAAAAATATCTCGCCATCCTTGAGAAAACCTACATGATCCGGATCCTTCCACCGGCTGAAACTAATTTGAAAAAACGCTTGATTAAATCACCCAAGGTATACCTGCGGGACAGCGGAATTCTTCATGCCCTGCGTGATATTGAGGAGTATGACAGTCTCCTGGCAAATCCCGTAGCCGGGAGCTCCTGGGAAGGTTTTGTCATAGAAAATATCATCGCGGAGTATGATCGCTGGCACCCTTCTTTTATCAGAACATCAAACGGTGCGGAGGTCGATCTTATGCTTGAACGTGCCGGAAAACGTCATTTGCTTGAATGTAAGCTTTCCAAGGCACCTAAGCCCTCTCGAGGTTTTTATGAGCTGGTCAGTGACATCAGACCTGAGCAGGCCTGGATTGTTGCGCCTGTGAATGAACCGTACGAAATTAAGAAAGGGATCACGGTGTCACCTCCTCAGGATGTACGGTTTTGATGCAAGCAGATTTTCCTTGTGAGGCATATCACTGGATTCCCACTGCAGCCTGCCCTTGAGTGTTGTTATCGGGGGCGGGAATGACGATAGCAGGCAATATTGAGGTTTTTACGAGCCCACCTTTGTTTGGTAGTTACTTATTTGGCAAACAGCTCGGCCGCCGCCTGATGATCAGGATGCAAGGCGAGGAAGGATTCGGCCAGTTGTCTGGCCCGCTGCTGCATGCCGAACCCCAGATAGAGGTTGGCCAGGGTTGAAAAATAGGGCTCGTTGCCGGGTTCCAACTCAATAACCATCAGCAAAGCCTGCTCCGCCTCCGCCCAGCGCCCCAGCTTCATAAGGGCCAGCTCGAAATTGTAGCGCACCCGGGTATAACCGGCCATGCCGTCGGCGGCCCGCCCAAGCTGCACGGCCGCCTCTTCAAAATCGCCCATTTCCGCATACAGCAGCCCCAGGCTGTAGGCGGCCTCGTATTGCAGCGGATGTGCCGCCACCACCCGGCGGAGCTGAGCCACCGCCTGGTCGTTGTCACCGCGCCGATTGTAAAGCATGGCCAGGTTTACCCGGGCCGGAAAGAATTGTTCGTCGATAGCCAGGGCAGCCTCGTAGTGTGACACGGCACGCTCATCATCGCCCAAAGCAGCGGCAAGGTTGCCGAGGTTGTAGTGCTGCGGGGCGAAATCGCCGTTGTAGCGCATGTCCTGCTGGTAATCCTCAAGCACTTCGGCAAATCGCTGCCGGTCATCTTCGCGCAGCTCATCATCGCCCAGTCCGGCCAGGGCCACCGCCGCCTCGATGCGCACTGCCTTGACCGGATCGTAGAGCTTGGGCGCAATCAGGCGCAGCCTGGTATCCCGGTCGCTGTTTTCAAGTGAGCGGATGGCGGTATGGCGAATCAGGGCATCATCATCGTCCAGCAGCCGGCTGAACAATTCGGTGATCTCAGCGCCGGGGTATTGACGCAGCTGTGACAACGCGGTGGCGCGAACGATGGCGGGCACCAGCGGATCCTCGGCAAGGGTGTGCAAAGGGGTTTCCGCCTCCGGGGCGCCTTGCCGTCCCCCGGCAATGACTTCACCGTAATGAGGCGGTCGGGTTTGTCCGTACCAGCGGGTATAGGCATCGTTCACCCAGCTCAGCTCCTTGTCGTCGTGGCAGCCCACGCTGCTGCAGCTGTTTGGCGTGCCGAGCGAGAGACTGAGATCGAGGCGGGGAACGCGCAGGCTGTGGTCGAGGCGGTAGTCGATGCCCATATAGGTCCGGCCCGGCATATGACACTTGACACAGAGGTATCCGTCACTTGGTTTGCCCTCATGCTCGCGCTTGTGGAATTGATGTGAGGGCTGATCATAGACCGCGCCCCGATGGCACTGGAGACAGAGCTCGTTACCCTCGGCATGAAGATTCAGCGAGTGCATGTCATGACAATCACTGCACCGCACGTTATGCATGTACATCTTGGATTGGGTATACGATCCGTATACGTAGACCTCTTCGAGAATCTGCCCATCAGGATAGTAGAGCCCTTCGTCAAGCAGGGACGGGACCATGACATCCAGCACCTCATGATTGTCATGGTTGTTATCACCAAGCTGATAACGCCTGGCATGGAAGGTTATTCTACCATGATACAAAAGCCGCCCACCAACAAAACAGTGGCGGTTTACCGGGCTTGGTTTTAGGATCACAGCCCGAGAGATGAAACATAGGGAAACCATTGCAACATGGCCGGATAATAAATCGGAGAACCGCAGATGAACAGAGCCGCACTAAAAGAGAAACTTGCTTCCGAACTGGGCGCCTATTTGATCAATTTTGTCTATCTGGCTCTCTTTTTTGGCGTATTCGTAGGGTATAAACGGCTTTTGCTGGCGCAGTATGATATTGGCTACGAAAATTACGGTATCAGCCTCATCAAGGCGCTCATCCTGGCAAAGGTCATCATGATCGGCGATCTGTTGCGGCTGGGCCGCAAGGCCGACACCCACCCATTGATTTTCCGGACACTGCACAAAACGGTGGTATTCACCTTGTGGGTGGTCTTGTTCCGGGGCGTTGAAATAGTGGTCATCAGTTTCATACACGGGACGGGTTTGCCGGCGCGGTGCATGCGATTGTGCACCGCTCACCATACGAGATGCTGGCCCATGGACTTATCGTGTTTGTCGCGTTTCTGCCGTTTTTTTCCTTGCGTGAGCTGAGCGCGGTGATCGGCAGGAAAAAGGTGTGGGAGTTGTTCTTCAGCAGGCCGGGCGAGCAAAAATTATAGAAAGACCTCGTGGCGGGTACCGGCGATTAGCGCCGGAAAAGCCGCTCACGTTTTATCCGTCGAGCCGGGAGTAATCCGGCCAACAATTTTCTGGCATAATATGAACGCGGGTGTATGGTGCGGTGCCGAGACGCCCCAACACCTAATACCATACAATGCCATACCTACTGTTGACCTGCGCCGCCCTGTTCTGGTCCGGCAACTTCGTGCTGAGCCGCGGCATGCATGCCGAAATCCCGCCGCTGGCCCTGTCGTTCTGGCGGTGGAGCGTGGCGCTGGCCATTTTGAGCCTGTTCGCGGTGGGCAAACTCTGGCTGCAGCGCCGTGAGGCACGTCGTCAAGCGCGTTTCATCATCATCCAGGGGCTGCTCGGGGTGACCGGTTTCAACACCCTCATTTATCTGGCCGTCCAGTCTACCACGGCAATCAACGCGGTGCTGGTCAACTCCTGCATCCCGGTACTGATCGCGGTGTGCTCCTGGCTCTTTTATCGCGACGCCCTCACCATTCGCCAGGGGTGCGGGGTGCTTACTTCACTGGTCGGGGTATGGCTGATTATCGGCCGGGGATCGCTTGCCACCCTGCTGGAACTCACCATGAACCGCGGTGATCTGCTGGTACTGCTGGCCGCCGTGCTGTGGGCCTGCTACTCGGCCAATCTGAAGCGCTATCCAAAAGAGCTGCACCCATACGCCTATCAGGCCGGCATCGTCATCGTCGGGCTGGCCGGGCTGACCCCCTTCTACCTGCTTGAACGCGTCTCCGGAACCGGCTTTGCCCTCACCCCGGCAACCATCGCCACCATTGTTTATGTGGGGCTGTTTGCCTCGGTGCTCGCCTTTTTATTCTGGAACCATGCGGTGCGCTCGGTGGGCCCCAACAAGGCGGGACCCTTCATTCATCTGATGCCGGTATTTTCCACCATTTTAGCCGTTATTTTTCTGGGTGAGCGCCTGTATCCCTATCACCTCCCGGGCATCGCCTTGATCGTCACCGGCATCATCCTCACCACCTACCGGATACCACCCGGCAAAACCTGAAAACCGAGCAAAACCTTATGGCAAGCAAACGATTCAATCCGGCAAAACTTGAAAAGCTCAACAACCCAGAGCGGTTGAGTGAGCTGCCGGTCTCTTTTATCGCAACCCGGGCGGGCCTTGTCGAGCCCGAGGTGATTGTCGATCTTGGCGCCGGAACCGGATTGTATAGCCGCGCTTTTGCCGAACTGTTTACCAACAGCATCATCTATGCCCTCGATGTCTCCTCGGTGATGGTAGAATGGATGGCCGAGCATGTCGTGCCCCGTTACCCGCGGATCAAACCCCTTATTATGGATGACGGGGTCGTCCCGCTGGAAGATGAGAGCGTTGATTTCCTGCTGATGGTTAACCTGCACCACGAGATTGACGATGCCGAAGCCACCGTGCGGGAAGCTCATCGAGTTCTGAAAAAAGGGGCAGCTATTGCCATTTCCGATTGGCGCAAGGAGGAGATGGAAATTGCACCGTCGGTGGCCATCCGGGTTGATGAACGCCAGGTAGCCGACGACCTTAAACGCCGCGGCTTTAGAGATATCCGCACATTCAACCAATTTTGCTACAACTATCTGGTGATTGCCCGGAGATGATTTGGTCCGCCATGGTTACAGCCGGATTGAAGAGAGCCTTGCAACATGAGAAAGTTCGTGTAAGATCGGGCGCGAGGAACATGGTACCGCCACCATAGTGATTGTGCCGGCATGAGATTATTTGAGCAACGGTGAGATTGGGCGAGAAGGCCTTTTTGCAATATTCCCGTAGTTGTCTCTTACTATTTCTGGCTATGCGCTTTCTCCCACCGGAACAGGTTGCAACAAGACGCTTTATCATTATCATACGCGATTATACATGGCTTGGGCGGTACCGAACACACTCCATCATCAATTAAAGGTTACCTTAAAGGCGACACTTGATTTTTACTCAGCCGTGTATAATAACTATTGGATGTAAACGACTTCCATGAGCGGAAGTTGAAAACGAATAATAATCAGATCAGAAAGAGGAGGAGTGAACATGAAAAAGCTTTTGTTTTGCGCACTGGTTATGCTGCTTGCCGTGCCGGCCATGGCAATCGAGCCGCCCGCCGGTGTAACGCCTGGATGGAGCGGCCCAAACACCGCCTACACGGCCACAAAGCTCAACAGCGTACTTGAGATGTACGATATCAGTATGAGTCCGGAAGCGGCCCAGACGGTGCCTTCCGATTATGCCGTTGCCAGCGGTGACTCGGTGAGTTTTAAAAACAACGCCATGGCGTTTACCCCGGCACAATACCATGAGATTCTTACCGCTTACGGGCTGGAGATCAACCCGCAAATGGTGCAAGAAACAATGGGCTGGCTCAACTATGCAACCGCCTCCGGTGATTCGGTAAGTTTCGGCGGCACCTCCACCGCATACAACGCAAATGAATGGCAGGTAATCCTTGCCGCGTACGGAGTCCCCGTTGTCGTTGTTGAGGAGGAGCTTGTAGTGGTAACGCCCACTGAAACAATCGCGGTGATCGACACAGACGGTGATGGTATTATTGACGAAATTGATGTATGCCCGAATACCCCGGCGGGTATTGCGGTTGACGAGCGCGGCTGCTGGTCGCGTCCGGCCGAGGTGTTGTTTGACTTCGACAGCGCCGCTATCCGTGATTCAGAAAAGCCCGAACTCGCTGAGTCAAAGATTGTTTTCGATGCATATCCGGAAATTAAAGTGACCATTATCGGTCACACCGACAGCACCGGACCGGAAGCATACAACCAGGGACTGTCCGAAAGGCGCGCCAATGCGGTTCGTAATTTCCTCGTTAATGAGGTAGGTATTGCCGCCGACCGCCTCACCGCGGAGGGGAGAGGTGAGCTGGATCCCGCGTATCCCAACGATACCCGGGAAAACCGACAAAAGAACCGCCGTGTTGACTTCATGGTAAATTACTAACCAGTATACACTGAGCCCGTCACCGTACGGTGACGTGGATTAGGTAAAAGGGCCTGCCGGATTACCCGGCAGGCCTTTTTTATTGTACTCGATCACACAGTGATGAGAGGGGTGATGAACCCGGACGTCCCCCGCAAACACTTCTCAGAAATTTATCTGATACCATCTCACGCCGAAACCGTTATCTTCTCCACCTTCTCGACGATATGCGGCTCATTGGGGCATGAGGCGGAAATTCGTATCTGGTCTTCGTCAAGATCATCCTGGTCGTAGCAATAAATACCGCAGTTAAGACAACGCTCAGCCTCGGTGGTAGCCTGCTCTTCACTGATGGTGCCCTCCACCTCGGCAAATGTTCCGATTCGTTCCGCTATCGGAATTACCGGGTTGTGGGCCGCTGAAGCGCGTGGTGAGACATGGATTAGCGAGTCCACCAGCGAGGGCGGCATCATTTCCCGCTGCCGATCTTCGATCAGCGGAATCTCACCGGTAGTCACGTAGTAATGGATGGAGCGGGCGGCAAAGCGGCCGGCGGCAATCGCCTCGATCATCAGCCCCGGTCCGGAAAAACAGTCACCGCCGGCAAAGACCCCGGGGATATTGGTCTCGAGGGTATCTTCATCAGCGTCGATGGTGCTGAATCTGGTTTTCGCGAGCCCGTCCGATTCAACAATGGCATCGATATCGGCGCCCTGGCCGACGGCTTGAATGACGATATCGCAGGGAATTATCCGCTCCGTCCCCGCCACCGGTATGCAGTCGGGCAGCTTACCGGGTTGATGGGCAAGGGTGACATCCTGCACCTGGATACCGGTCAGCATGCCATTCTCACCGATAAACTTCATGGGTGACACCAGACAGTGCATCCGTACCCCCTCGTTCTCGGCATCGATGATTTCATGGGCGTTGGCCTCCATCATATCGCGTGAGAACCGAAACAGCAGATCGACGCTCGCCGCTCCGGTGCGCAGGGCAGAGCGGGCACAGTCCATGGCCACGTTGCCGGCGCCGATAATGATATAGTTTTTGCCCCGGATTATCTCTTCGTCGGTATGGAAACGGCGCAGGTAATCGATGCCGCTGTAAATTCCCGCCAGTTCCTTACCCTCAAACGGCAGCAACCGGCCGGACCAGCAGCCGAGGGCGAGATATATTGCATCAAAGCCCATCGCCTTTAGGGAACGAATGGTAAAATCCTCTCCCAGTTTGACCCCGGTATGAGCGGTTACCCCAAGCTCGAGGACCCCGTCGATATCCCACTGATACTGCTTTTCCGAGAGGCGATATTCGGGAATACCGTACCACGGCATGCCGCCGAGTTTTTCCATCTGTTCAAATAGATCAACCTGATGGCCCAGACGACGCAGATAATAAGCGGCGCTCAGCCCGGACGGGCCCCCACCCACCACCGCCACCTTCTTGCCGGTGTCGGCGGCCACCGGCATGGCCAGCCGGGTGCCGGAATTGCGTTCCCAGTCCGATAGAAATCTCTTGATGGAGTTAATGGCCAGAGGGTCGTCGTTAATGGTACGCCGGCATTCGGTGGCGCACAGCTCCGGGCAGACCCGGCCGGTGGCGACGGCCAGCGGATTGTTGTCCTTGATGGCACGCAGGGCGGCAGCGTATTCACCACGCCGGGCGTGGCCCAGATATTTCGGGATATTGATCTGCGCGGGGCAGCGCTGCCGGCAGGGTGAAAGGCACTGGGTATACTGATTCCAGTGCAGGATCTTGGTGGTCTCACCCACCAGTTTGACAATTCCCTTGGGGCACACCTCCACACAACTGCCGCAGCCGACACAGCGCTCCGGATCAAAAATCGGCAGACCGCTGTCGGGGTTGATGGTAATGGCTGAAAATTTGCAAGCCCGCACGCAGGAACCAAGGCCAAGACAGCCGTTTTCGCAGCGCAGAAATCCATGATAGAGCTGCAGCGCCGCACGACAGTCCCGCAGACCTGAATAGTCAAATTTTCTCGCCGCCCGATAGCCGCCTTCGCAACTCGAGCAGGCCAATGTCGGCTCAGCGCCGGTGACGTCATAGCCGAGGTATTCACCAATTGCCTCGGCCGTCTCGGTACCGCCGACGACACAGGAATTAACCTCGATTTTCCCGTTTACCATGGCCTCCGCCGCCGCGCTGCAGCCGGCCTGGCCGCAACCGCCGCAATTGGCGCCCGGCAGCAGATCGGTGACGGCCGCGACGCGGGGGTCCTCTTCAACATAAAATACGCGGGCCGCGATGCCGAGAACAACGGCTGCAACAGCGGCGATACAAACTAACAGAATTACTGGGATAAACACGATACAACTCCTGAAATAACGCTTCTTCGGGCCAGGGTTCTACGCCATTCCCTGAAAACCGATAAAGGCCAGCGCCATAATGCCGGCCGTAATCAATGCAATTGAGGTTCCCCGCAGCGACTGGGGAACCGCTGAAATCATCAATCGTTCGCGGATACCGGCGAACACGATCAATGCCAGGCCAAACCCCACGGCGCTCATGGAGGAAAAGACCAGCATCTCGATAAACCCATACTCTTTCCTGGCAACCAGCAGGGCCACTCCCATCACCGCGCAATTGGTGGTAATAAGCGGAAGATAGACGCCCAGCGCGTTATAGAGCACCCGGCTCTGCTTTTTCATGATTATTTCCACCAGCTGCACCAGCGAGGCGATAATCAGAATAAAGCTTAAGGTCTGCAGGAACTCCAGGCCGTAGGGTTTGAGAAAATAAGTGAACACGGCCCAGGTACAGATAGCCGCCATGATGGTCACAAAAACCACCGCCATGGCCATACCCAGCGCGGTTTCCAGTTTTTTGGAAACCCCGAGAAAGGGGCAGTTTCCCAGGTATTGGGCAAGCAGGATATTATTTACAAATATTGCCGAGACCGACAGGTAGAAGAGATCCATGGCCGCCCTGGTTACCCCTGAATGAATTTCTCACCGCGCCGGCGGGAGTAAAGATTTTGCACGGCCAGCAGGATGCCGATGGTGACAAAGGCGCCCGGCGCCGATACAAAAAAACTCATGGGTTCAAAGCTCTCACCAAAGAGCGGCAGGCCGAACCAGGTACCGGCCCCCAATATCTCCCTGATGGAGCCGATCAGGGTAAGGGACAGCCCATACCCAATACCGATGCTCAAGCCGTCGACCATGGCCAGCAGCGGTGGGTTCTTGGCGGCAAATCCCTCGGCACGGCCAAGAACGATACAATTGACGACGATGAGCGGAATGTAGATGCCAAGCTGCTGGGAAAGCGGAAAAAAGAAGGCCTTCATGACAATTTCCACGATGGAAACAAGGGTGGCGATGATGGCGATATAGGAGGCGATGCGCACCTTGTGGGGTATGAGGTTTCGCAGTGCCGAAATCACTCCGTTGGAGAGAATAATGACGCATGCCGTGGCCACTCCCATACCGAGGCCGTTTTCCGCCGACATGGTAACCGCCAGGGCCGGGCACAGCCCCAGCACCAGGCGAAACGGCGGAATGCGCTTCCACAAGCCGCCGGTCAAGGTATCCAGATAGAGCTGTGCCATCACCATATTCTCCTCTATAATCCGGCAATCTCCGCCAGGATCAACTCCCTGTTGCCACGGACAAAATCCAGCGCCGCGTTGGTTCCCCTGGTTGCCGCCTGGGAGGTAACGGAGGCCCCGCTGATACCATCGATGGTTCCTCCCTCAGTGGTGGTCGCCACCGGTTGATCCAGCGACAATCCCCGCCATTGGCGGCGGAATCCTTCCTCTTCGATACGGCCTCCCAACCCCGGCGTTTCACTGTGGCTCACCGTTTCCATGCCGGTCAGCCGGTTGTTGATGAGATCGATACCGATCATCAGCAGCAGATCACCGCCGTAACCGCCGGTACCCACGGCCTCCACGGCAAGCCGGGAAACCTGGTCATCCTCCATAATGAAAAAGACCGGAACCTCACCCGTCCCATGGGCAATGACAACCTTGTTGCCCAGCACCTCCTCGGCGGGGGTATCAAAAAGCCGTGCCAGAGCGGGGCCGCGCACATAAAAATCGGTCTGCTGGTCAATATAGGGGGCAAGCAGGTAGTTGGCCGAGGTCAATGCCGCCGAACAGACTCCGGCAATTACCGACAACACGAGAACCATGCGGGTGATCTCAGACATCTCCGGCTCCTATCGTTTTCGGTCTGATCATATCCAGCAATGGCGTGCACAGGTTCACCAGCAGCACGGCGAACACCATGCCGTCCACATGCCGGCTGAACCCTCTGATCAGAATCAGGATGAGGGCGGCGAGCAGTCCATAGATAAACAGGGCGCGATGGTTCACCGGCGAGGTGGTGTGATCGGTTATGAGAAAAAGCGCCATAAAAACGGTGCCGCCGCTGAGCAGATAAAAAAACGGCGAGGCAACGGTTGCCGGATTGTACCAATGCATCAGGGAGCCGAACAGCACCATGCCAAGCATGAACCCCACCGGTGCCTGCCATTGAATCTCACGTGTCAACAGCAAAAACAGACCGCCGATGAACAGCCACAAGACCATGCCGTTGGCGATCCCGGCCACCTGATAGCCGACCAGAAGGTCGTAGAATTGGTAATATGCGGCGCCGTCGGCTCCCATTGTTTTGGCCAGCCGTAACGGCTCGATCATTGCCACCGACCAGTCCAGATCTTTCATGGCGGCGGTGTAATCCATCCGCTGTGGCCAGGAGAGCTGGAGCATGGCCACGGCCAGCACAGCGGGCTGAACCGGGTAGGCGCCCACCCCGCCAAAAAGTTTCTTGCCGACCCCGATCATCACCAGACATCCCACCAGGATCAGCCACCAGGGGGCATTGAGCGGCAGCATGCATGCCAGCAGCAGAGCGAGGCTGACGCTGCTCCAGTTGGAAGTCAAATCTCGGGAAGGAGCCCATTTCTCACACAGATAGTCGATGATCACCGCAAAACATACGCATAACCCAAACACCCGCAAAACCGAAGGACCCACCATAAACAGGCTTGCCGCCACGGCCGGCATCAAGGCAATTACCCAACATTGATAAACCCGGGCCAGTCCGGTACCAAGCCGGTAGTGGGGCCCCACCGCAAGGTCAAGCCGGCTGGCATCCATGGGCGCCGGTCGGAACATTTTGAGTTCTTTCATGAGATACCTCCCGGCGTCCAGGTATAGCGCTCACCATGAATCATATCGCGGTTGCAGAAATGGAGCAGCTGCACAATGGGCCGCTGGGCCGGACAAACATGGGCGCAGAGTCCGCACTCATGGCACGCCTCCGGGCTGAGTCCGCGGGCCGCTTCGATCTGGTCAAACTCCACCATCCGGTTGATCAGGTGCACCTGGATATCCACCGGACACGCCCGGGTGCAGCGGCCGCAATTTATGCAGGGGGCAATGGGATCAAAGGGCGCAACATCGCCGGATATCAGGTGCAGGCCGTTATAATGGGTGATGGGTGTCTGATCGGTGAATTGGGCAACCCCTTTCATGGGCCCGTCGATCACCGAGCGGGTATAGTCGGAAAACCTCAGGCCCTGGCTGTTCAGAATATGACGCAGGGAGCTACCCAGCGGGAAACGCACGGTTATTGCCCGGGGCAGACCGGCGCCGCTGATCGTCATGCACTTATGGGTTAACGCGGCTTTGCCGTCCAAGGCATCGATCAGGGCTAGCAGATACTCCATATCGAGCACCGCCACACCATGGTCGCGATAGCTCAGGCGATTGGGAATTCTATAGCCGAGAATCTTGGCAACCACCTCACGCTCGATTCGGCCACGGTAGGAGGGCGGCAGATAATGCAGTTCCGCAATCCCCGCAAAGAATGCATCGGCCCAATGCTTAAACGTATCCGGCACGGTGAGGCAGATACGGGCGCCGGGCAGCAGCGTACCGATCCGGGTCAGGGCCGCCGCCGCTTTGTCCCGTTGCTGGTCGGCAAGAAGCTGTGAAGTGAGCACCGTTATCTCCTGACGCACCCCGGTAATGATAACCGTCTCAATCCGGGGCAGTTCGATCATCTTACCTTCTTCCCACTCACGTCCCGGCAATGCCCAGGGCGGCGCCACACCGGCCGCCCGCAGACGCAGCAGAGCGGCCTCACTGTCCCCGGCGGGCGCCGGCCCGGTAAACAGCTCCTCCGGGTTAAGTGGTGGACTTTCATCCTTGTCGATGACGATTGCCGGTGCATGTACCGACTGCGGAGTCCAGACC
The DNA here is from genome assembly GCA_016722945.1 of Desulfofustis sp. PB-SRB1. Taxonomy (GTDB): domain Bacteria; phylum Desulfobacterota; class Desulfobulbia; order Desulfobulbales; family Desulfocapsaceae; genus PB-SRB1. Next base: position 821,767 of record JAEQMT010000038.1, read on the forward strand.
GAGGTAATCGCGCTGACCATACCGCTGATGGAGGCAATGACCGTATTACCGTACCTCGAGGTGGCGACTGCCTGCCCCTTGCGCACTCGATCACCGACCGTAACGATAGGCGTATAGCGAACCTGCCCGGTGTATTCGAGCGGCAGGGTAATCTGATCCGGATCGCCGATCTCACGGATGACGGGATCGTAATCGACCATCTCCGCCATGGCTGGTTTTTTTCCGATCAGATTCAGCAATGCTTTCATTGGTGCGGCCTTTTTCATCGTAAATGGCAGCCACCGCAATTTACGCTGCCGTCGGCACGGGTAAATCTCTCATAGGCCGCTTCCAGGTGACAGGGCGTGCAACTCTGATGGTAAACCTCGGCAATCGAGCCGGGAACATGGCAGCCGAGGCAGGAGTGGTCATCGATCTCCAGGTATTCGTCATGCGTCATCATGTCAGCTTCATACCCCTCATCGTGGCACTCTTCACAGTCGATCAACCGGCTCTCACTCTCCTGATTGGCGGGATGACAGCTTCGGCACGAGGCGGCCTGCTCATCATCTTCCGCCTGCTCATGGCAGGTGGCGCAATCCCAGCCATGAAATTCGCTCAGCTCACCATGTTCGAATTCTTCGGCCGCAAACGAATCGTGACACTCCTCACAACCGATTGCCACCTCGGCGCCGAACAGTGTGTGATGACAGGCGGCGCATGCATCGGCATCCTCACTGTGTCTGCCATGGTCGAACAGGACATTGCCGGCGGTGTTACGCAGGTAATATCTATCCGTTGCCGTCGATGCCTCATCTTTCATGAAACCGATTAGAGCGGTTATGATGGCGACCAGCAGGGCACCGGTTATGGACACGGTCCAGTTTCTGCGCCTCGGGGTACTACCACTCATGACTTTCGCCGATTATAAGCCGTTCGTTGTCTTCCTCGCTCATGGTGTACCAGCGGCAGGTGCGGCGAACGCAAAAGATCAGCGACAATCTGCCTGAATCCTGAACGGAAAAATGTACTCTGACCATTTTGCACTGGTCCTGCCTGCAGAGCCGGCCGGGCTCGATAAGCGATACGCCACAGTGAATGCAACGGACATCTATCAATTCCTCATCGTCGTCTACCTGGATGGTGCTCTCCCGATCCAGGATATTGAGATAGGGAGATACCCGGCTGATGCCTTCTTCGCCAGTGCGGTTGACAATGTGAAACACCGCTTTGCCATTCTGGTTGAGCGAGGCGCCGCAACTGGGACACCAGCAGTTCAGATACGTATCCCGCCTGATACCTGAGCGCTCCATCAACGGATGAGAGGGCCACACCTCTTCTTCCCACCTGACGGGGTCTTTAGGGTTATCTTGTTTCATGGCAACCTCGCGTGACGTGGTGAGTTGAACGAAATGACCGCTCGAGAGAACCGGGAACACATCCAATTGCAGGCAGGTATCGTGGAAAATCGATGTTTTTGATCAAAAATCCGGGCATAACAGAGATATTCAATCGTTTTATTCAGCACGATTCAATAGTACCAGACAAGCACTGATTTTTCACGTTTTTCTGGGTGCTTTGACGGTAAATTCAGGTGTCCCACAGAGCTGGGAACCGATCAATCAGCTTGCATGGACTTGCCAGGCATTGTGAAACGCGGTGGCGCGCGCGGTGATATCGCCGATAGATCGCCCAGGCGCATACGAGAGATTCAACCGTCGTTTGAAGGAAGAATGTGGTGACCGGAATGTTATGGTAAGGGGTGCACAGAGGGTTATGTCTCACCGTATGTTTGGAGTCATATCACTGTTTGCCGATCACCTGTTAAAACTGGAAATTTCTTGAGTTTAGGTAAAATTAGACTTTTGCAAGAGGCTCTATCAATTCATTGCAAAAATTTATCAATCTGCTCAGCTGGTATGAAAATTGGTGATACACTTCGTTGGCAAGCTTAAAACCGGTCCGCATCAAGACTTGGAAAACTTCAGGCTGAAAATATCGTTATGCCCATTGTTTGATTGAGACCCGCCATGGGCATGCTTTTGCGAATTCACCGATCTTGTTTTCCCGCCGATCGCCAAATAAACGATAGAGCGGCGCCCGGTGGCATATCGGACCGCACCACAAGGGGGATAGAAGAGCAGCTGAGGTGCATCAGATGCTTGATCAACATGCTCTTTACGTGTAGTCCTGGAAGAAGAGGTTGCACGAGGCAGGATGATTGGTAACCATGATACGAAAAACGTGATAATGAGCAACGCCACACTGAGCGGTCAACACCGCACCATCCTGATCATAAGTTTGGATTGTGCCGATCTGCGCCCCCTTACCACCATGCTCGAATCGGCAGGCTTTGATGTACAAACAGCCGCCGACCGAGCCGCCGCTGAAACGATTATCGGCCGCCAGCTACCTGATCTCATCCTACTTGATATCAAGCTATTGCCCACCGGCGGCCATGAAATCCGCACTCAGCTCACGGCTGATGAAAAAACGGCTCATATTCCGGTGCTGATTCTCGGTGCCGCAGGTGATGTTGATGATGGAATAACGGAGTTCTTACCAGCACCTATCGACTGTATCAGCAACTCGTTTCATGGCCGGAACGAAGCGCGCACCAACACCACCCCGCCTCATCAGAGCGATTTAGACAAGGTCGACGAAACGGAATTTCAAATTAAAAACCAGGAGGTTAACCGTGCCGGGAACGGTCGGCAGATGTTGGCCCGCGCCCTCGATAAGGCCGTCGAACGGATCGCCATCATTGCGCCTGATGGCCGCTATCTTTATGTCAATGAAGCGGGGTGCCGGACGATGAACTATTCCCGGCAGGAGATGCTGACATTACGGGTATCCGATGTTGATCGACGCTTTTCTCAGGACGACTGGTCGGCCCATTTCGAAGAACTTAAGAAAATCGGCGGGAAATGGCTACACACGTCGGTGATCGACCGCACCGGGGGGGAGCATATTTTCGAGGTATTTTCACGATATCATAAAGAAGGTTCGGACGAGTTCATCTGGTCCTGCGGCTGGGACGTGACCGAAAAAGAGTATACGGACAAAGCCGTCAAGTACTACCAGAACATTCTTGATAATATCGGCAATCCCATTGCCCTGGTGGATCGCGGGTATTGCTATAAATACATAAACCCGGCCTTTCAAAAGGTGTTCGGTATCCCCACCGAGGCGATAGTAGGCCACTCAGTCGCCGAGTTACTTGGTGTAGAGGTCTTTGAAAAGACCCTTAAAGCTCATTACGACGCCTGTTTTGGTGGCCGCGGCGTGAATTTTCAAATGTGGCATGAACACCGTGAATCAGGCCACCGACGTTTCGATATCAGATACTACCCGTTTTTTGACAGCGCCGGCGAGATCAGCGCCGTTGTCAGCAATATCACCGACATTACCGCGTTGTACGAAACCCAGAAAGCCTTGTCTGACAAAGAAGCGCAACTGCAGGCATTTATGGAAAACATACCGGCCGCTATCTACATTAAAAACGAACGTGACGAGCACATCTATGTCAACGAGCATGCCGAACGCTTCACGGGCAAGACGGTAGCGCAACTCACGGGAGCAACCACCCACTATTTCTTCGATGACGACACCGCCAAACAATTGGTGGATGTCGATAAAAAGATCCTTGCTCAAGAACTTCCCGGAACCGCCCGGGAATGGATTCTTGCCAGGGACGGCAAGAAATTTTTTTTCCGCGATTACAAGTTCCCCATCACCCTGACTTCAGGAGAAAGGCTTCTGGGTGGCATCGCCTTTGATATCACCGACATCAAGGAGAAGGAAAAACATCTGCAAGAAGCCGTTGAGCAAATAAATATCCTCAAGCAGCGCATCGAGAAGGAGAACAGCAGACTCAGAGCAGAAATTGCCTTTCAGCGCCAACCACGGTCAATCATTGGCGACAGCAGCGCTATAAGAGGTTGCCTTGCTGACGCTCGTACGGTCGCCGCCGAAAACTCCACCGTCCTGCTGCAGGGTGAAACAGGCACCGGCAAGGAGCTGTTCGCTCAGGCCATACATGATATGAGCGATCGCCGACACCGGATGATGGTCAAGGTCAATTGCGCCGCTCTGCCGGCAAATCTGATCGAAAGCGAATTGTTCGGGCGTGAAAAAGGGGCATATACCGGAGCGATAGCAAAACAACAGGGCCGATTTGAACACGCCGACGGCTCGACGATATTTCTCGATGAAATTGGTGATCTTCCCCTGGAATTGCAGGCAAAGCTGTTGCGGGTGTTGCAGGAAGGCACCTTTGAAAGGCTGGGCGGCAATAAACGTATCACGATTAATGTAAGAATTATCGCCGCCACCAACCATGACCTAAAAGAGATGGTTAAAAAGGGATTGTTCCGCAAAGATCTCTTTTACCGGATTAACGTATTCCCCATAACCGTGCCGCCTTTGCGTGAACGGCGCGACGATATCCCGCTTCTGGTCTGGGCATTCATCAATGAGTTTAACAAGATGATGGGAAAAGCGATCTCCAAGATCAGCGAACCAGACATGAACACCCTGAAAAACTGTGCCTGGCCCGGCAATGTCAGAGAGCTGAGAAATATCGTCGAACGCTCCATGATTTTGAGCTCAGGCGACACCTTGACCCTCAAAAAGTCAATGAGCGCCACTGTCTTGGAGGAAGATGATACCTATCCGGCGGGTGTGAGTCTCGCCGATGTTGAAAAACAGCATATCATAAAAACCCTCACTCAAACGGGCTGGCGGGTAAGCGGTAAAAAAGGCGCCGCGACGCTGCTTGGCCTGAAGCCCACCACCCTGGAAGCCCGCATGAAAAAACTTGGGATTTCACGCCCTGCCTGACGTCACCCACCTTCCTTCCTTACCCGATGTTCATTGGGAATTTCCCAATATATTGGGCACTCCGACCGCACGCCACTCTATCCCCGCACCACTGTTTGTAATAAATCTAAAATTATTCCATGATGTTAGGGAAATTATCGTCCGTATCCAACAGGTGGCACGGAAATTGTAATATAAAAATCTTGATGGAATCGTAAAAACATCTTCCACCGCCATGGTGGAGCTGATCCGAAATCCATAATCACTTGAAATTACTGGATTCCCGCTGCAGCCTGCCCTTGAGTGTTGTTATCGAGGGCGGGAATGACGTTAGCAAGCAAATTCAAGGTTTTTACGAGGTCATCAAGCGTGTAGCAATATAAGAAAATTAGACCTCGCTCTTGTATCACCCATGATTATTCACCTGTTGCACTTAGAAGTGCCGCCGCGAGACCGCTCAGATGCGATAAAAACAATCCAGGCGGCGATTGGCCCGACGCGGGCACGCCGACCGTGTTTGTCTTGCCACCTTTTTGCACACGTCGATAACGATGACGAATTGCTTCTGATGCAAAAGTGGGACTCTCAGGCGGAATTGGACACATATCTCAACTCACCCACCTATGGTCTACTTATAGAGGTGTTGGAGCTGGCTCTGGAACGGCCCGCGGTTGAGTTCCATATAATCTCCGGCAGCTTCGGCATGGAACATATTGAAGCAGTACGCCACCCAGTGCCGATATAAAAAATAGCTGACAATACGCATCATCACGACACGATTTTTCAAAACGATACGGGTAGAGGGCAATGCGTCACTCCGTACAAGCGCGATAATTATCAACAAGAAGGAGGATGAGGATGATCACTAAAGCTATTTCTGGCAAAGCGGTCGGCATTGCCGGGTTCACTATTGTACTTGCCGCTGTTCAACCGGGTTTTGCGGCCGAGGCAGAGCCCCCGGCCGAGCCGGAATTATCCGCCGAATGCATCCGGATGCGAGAAGATGTCAACGCCGATCTGGCCAAACAAAACGAGATGGGTTGCCCGCCCTCGCTGGCCCAGATGTCCAAACTGATGGACAACCCCATCGGCAACGTGGCAATGCTCTTTACCCAGTTCGATTTTTATAAGATGACCAATGACAGTGTCACGGATCAGACGGAAACCAAATCCCAATACATGGGTATCGCCCAATTTCCAAAAGGGCTCAACGATGACTGGAACCTGATCAACCGGGTGGTCTGGACGGTACCGAGCATGCCGCTGGATCAAGACAAAATCGATGCCGCCGCGGGCCAATCCGAACCCTATGGTGAATCACAGGGAACGACCCTGGCACCAAGCTCGGGCGCCTTGCCCATCAATGTGTTTGACGGTCGGACCACCGGTTTTGGCGATCTCTACTATGTGGGGCTGTTCTCACCCAAGGAGCCGCCGGATATGCTCAATGGCAAATTCCTCTGGGGACTCGGTTTTGATCTGGGATTTCCCACCGCCAGCGACGATATCCTCGGCACCGGCAAGTGGACGGCCGGCCCATCGGCTATCGGCGCCTATATGGGACCGAAGTGGAAGATCGGTGGTTTACTGCAACAGTACTGGGATTATGCCGGTGACGATGAGCGTGACAATGTCAGTTTAACCAATTTTCAATATTTCGTTTACTACAGCCTGGATTCAGTCACCTAGATCGGAGCGGGCCCCAATATCATTGCCAACTGGGAACAGGACAGTGGTGATCGGTGGACGGTACCCATCGGTCTGGGCATTAACCGAACCTTCCAGTTCGGCAAACTGCCGGTGCGCATCGGCGTGGAGGGCCACTATTCGGCGATTCAGCCGGATAACATTCCCAGCAATGAGTGGAACATCCGCGTCTTTATCATCCCCGCCGTTCCATCGTTTATGTTCAGCTGGATGCAGTAATGAGATAAACCAGGATCGAGCAGCGGTGCCCAAAGCTCGATGAAGAAATCAACGATTGAGTGATAGGCTGGCAATGAGCCTCTTTTCTCAAGCACAACTCAACAATAAAAAATTACCAAGGAGTTGAAGATGATAGATGGAAAAATGTTGCGGCTGTTTGTTGCTGCCGCGCTTGTTGCGCTCCCCCTCTTCGGAGTGGGGATGTACCAGAGTGGGTCAGGCCCCGCCGTGACCTTTGTCAAGGAAACCAGGGCCGAGAACCCACCGGCCGAGCAGCGACCCGCCGCCTGGTACCCCCGCACCGAGAAGCTCGGGCCGGATGAAATGTTCGTTGTCGCCCTCGGCACCGGGATGCCGACGCCCATCACCCGCGGCCAAAAGTCCACCGCCTGGTATGTGGAGTTGGGCAATGGCGACATTTTTCTCTTTGATATCGGCTCGGGCTCCGCCGAGAACCTTTTTGCCCTGAGGCCGGAATTTCATCGGATCGACAAGATTTTTGTCAGCCACCTCCATACTGACCATGTCGGTGACGCGGCGGCGGTCTGGGTCGGCGGTTGGCTGAGCGGCAGGTACATGCCCCTGCACATCTTCGGCCCCTCGGGCGCAACGCCCGAACTCGGCACCGCCGCCTATGTGGAGGGGCTGAAAAAAACCTACGCCTGGGACATTTCCGGTCGCGCCGGCATCCTCCCTGATGCCGGAGGCGGACTGATCGCCCATGAGTTTGATTACAAGCAGGACGGTGGGGTTGTCTACGAAGAGAACGGGGTCAAGATCACCTCGTTTCCCGCCGTGCATGTGCTTGACGGCTCGGTCAGCTACCGCCTCGAGTGGAACGGCTTGAGCTTTGTTTTTGGCGGTGATTCGGCGCCCAACAAGTGGTTTATCGAACGTGCCAAAGGCGCCGACTTCGTCATCCATGAAATGTTTTATACCCCTGAGGGGCTGGAGCAGGCTCTGGGTTTTCCACCGCGCCAGGCAACCATTGTCTCGTCCTACATTCACACCCCACCGCAGGGTTTCGGCAAGATTATGGCGGAAGTCAAGCCGCGCTTGGCGGTGGGCTACCACACCATCCGCCAACCTGAACTGGACCAGATGATGCTCGAAGAGGTCCGCAAGGTCTATGACGGGCCACTGGTGATTGCCGATGATCTGATGGCCTGGAACATCACCAAAGAGGCGATCGTCCAGCGCGAGGTGGTCAGTGCCGAGCGCGTCCAGGCGCCGCCGACGACCATGGAGTACAAACAAGCCAAGCGCAGCGGCCAGGCCAGTTACTCAGAGTATATCGATGCCGGCAAATGGGAGGGATATATCCCTCCACCGCTTCCTGAGGAGTAGGACAAGGGGAAGTCAGCTTTTACAAATGGTGTTTGCTACACTTCAACACAAGAGGAAAACCGCTATGAAAAAGTGTCTTGTATTGCCCGTTATTATGGCTGTTATGCTGATATCAGCCACCTCAAGCTGGGCCACGGAAAACCTGGTCGAATCGGTGGCCGCCGGATGCGAGCAGGAACTGGCCGGCTACTGTGCCGATGTCACTCCCGGAGAGGGCCGTACGTTGGCCTGTCTCTATGCCCACTCCGACAAACTGTCCGGCCAGTGTGAATATGCCTTGTATGACGCGGCCGTGCAGCTGGAGAGGTTCATTAGTGCGCTCAGCTATGTCGCAAATGAGTGCAACACCGATCTGCAAACGTTCTGCGCTGATGTGGCGGTTGGCGAAGGTCGTCTTCTTGGGTGCCTGGACAACAATTTTAGCCAGCTCAGCCAGCGCTGCAGCCAGGCCCTTACCGATGTGGGCGCCAAATAATTGTTTATACAGTCTCGTGGGTTGCCGCCAAATCAGCGACCCATGTCGCCATTTCACCCATTGACTGGAGAGAACGATTTATGAAGCTGAAATTGCTTGTCAGCCTCGTCATCTGGATGACGCTCTTGGCGGCAGCCTCAAACTCACTGGCGGCCGGTGGGGTGGTCAAGAGCCCCAACCAGATCGCCCCGGAACGCTACGTCTATTATCCCGGCACCGAGGTGCTGGCCGAAGATGAGGTACGGGTGGTGGCCACCGGCACCGGGATGCCCGATCAGCGCCGTGGTCAGGCCTCGGCCTCTTTCGTCTTTGAATTCGGCAACGGCGAGAAGATGATCTTTGACATCGGCTCGGGGTCGATGCGCAACATCAACGCCCTGATGATTCCGGCCGAATTCCTCACCAAGGTCTTTCTCAGCCATCTGCACACCGATCATTGGGCTGATCTCAACGCCCTGTGGGCCGGCGGCTGGACTTCCGGCCGGCCGGTGCCACTGGAGGTGTGGGGGCCAAGCGGCGCCACCCCTGAGATGGGTACCGCCTATGCGATGGAGGGGTTTAAGCGGGCCTTTAACTGGGATTATCAGACCAGGGCCTTCAAGATATCTCCTATCCCCGGCGATATCGCGGTGCATGAATTCGACTATAAGGGGGTCAATGAGATCATCTATAACCGCAACGGCATCGTTATCCGTTCCATTCCGGCCATTCACGCCGGTGACGGACCGGTCAGCTACATCATCGAATATGGTGATCTGAAGCTGGTGTTTGGTGGTGACACCTCGCCGAACAAGTGGTTTGTCGAATATGCAAAAGAGGCGGATTTTGTCATTCACGAGGCATTTGCCACCCCCGAATTTTTCGTCGAGGATTATGGGCAGCCGCCCCAACTGGCCTGGAGGGCCTGCTGTGAGTTTCACACCTCAGGACCGGCTTTTGGCAAGATTATGAGCGAGATCAAGCCGGTTCATGCCGTTGCTTACCACACCATGGAAGAGGCGCATCAGGATTTGCTGCTGGCGATTCGTTCAACCTATGACGGACCGCTGTCGATCGCCACCGATATGATTGTCTGGAACATCACTTCAGAAGGAGTCAAGGAGCGTATGGCGGTCTCGGCTGATCGGGCAAGCTCTGTTCCCGGTCCGACCCGGCAACCGCCGCCAGACAGGAACTGGCCTGACCCGACGACCGATTTCATCAAAGCGGGCGAATGGGGTCCCGGCTTCAATGCACAGAACGAGATGCTAAATGAACATGCAAGGAAATATGGGATCGAGGACCAGGACTGGCGGCCGGCCAAGCCCTGGTATGAGCCGGACAGATAATCGCCCGTAGGACGATGCGGATGACGGGGTAATCCCGCCCCTTTCTTCACCGCATCGCCGAACTCCGACCCGCTGAGCGTTTTGGGTAGATGGGGCCGGGCGGTGTGAATCCCACCGCCCGCGCCGAGCGTGAACGGCGTGGCTGGGTGGTATATGAAAAGGTCGGCGCAAAAATCGGGGTAGACTTATCCGGTCGGCTCGAGTAACATTTCCGCGCCTTGATAGTGATCGAACGTTCTCACCTTTCAGGGTATCACAACGTTTTATAGACACTGATCGTGAAACATTTGGTCTGCCGCGGCTCTCGTCCTTTCAGTCATATTCGTGATGAGTATCCGAGCAGATCTCCTAAAAAAACACCTCCGACGTTCACAAACCGATCAGCATACACCCACCACTATCGTGCTCGTATTGATCATGCATAGCATGCGGACAACGTCGAAAGCACTGCGTATATCGGCGCGCGGTCTGCTTGTTGTCGTCTTTTTATGTTGCTGGAGCAATTTCTGTAGGGCGGATTGGATAAATCTATCTGGTGCTGAAAATTCCCCGACCATTGCCGAGATATATGTTGAGCGGGACCATGTGAAGGTGAATCTCGAAATATATATTCATGACGTTCCGCTTTTCCGGGAGCTGATACCCAATCGGTTGCTCAACGAAACCGCAACCCGCAACAGGCCATCGGATGGGGAGCGAATGAGGAGTTTCTCCACGAAAAAATTAACCATAACCGATGAGAACGGAAAAAAACTCTTAGCTGATAGTGTTGTGGCCGAACCACGGTTGCGCACGACGCGGCCATCACCACTGGCCGGCATGATTAACCCGGTTACCAAAATGCCGGTTCCCGGCCCGCCCGAAGACAAACGGGTGCTCTATGTCGAACTGATCTACCCTTTTGGTGGAATACCGCCCGAGACCCTCACGTTCAATCCTCCCATGGATGAAAACGGCATACCGAACCCAGCCATCGGCTTCGTCTGTTACCATGAGGGGGTTATGGTCGTTGACTTTCGCCAACTGACTGCTAACGCGACGCTCACGCTTGATTGGGATGACCCGTGGTACTCAAGCTTTGCCAGAAAACAATTACAACGACGGCTGCAACCCGGGGTGCGAACCTATCTCTATATTGAGCCCTACGAGGTACGCCATGAGATTTTAGTCCGGGTCAAGGATATGATGAGCTGGCTCGAATTTGACTTGCAAGGCAACGATTATATCGAAGAAAACGAGTTTGATCCGGTCCGGCGGAAAATCGCCGCATTCTTCATGGAACGGGAACGTCTGCTGATTGATGGCAAGCGACTCAAGCCGATCCTTGACCGCACCGCCTACGTGGAATCGTCAATGCTGCGCAGCCGCTTTATCGAAATACCGGAACGGGTACCGCTCAACACGGCAATGGTCGGGATTATTATCACCTATCTCACCGATGGCATGCCACAAGAGGTCGAGGCACGCTGGGATCTTTTTTCTGATCGGGTCCAAAAAGTGACCGCCAGCATGATCGATCCGGCCGGCCCGTTCCCCTATGATCTGGAACCGGGGGATAATGTCTTGAAATGGACTAATTATCTCAATAACTACATTATTCCCACGGTGGAAAACATCACTGTTGATGAGCGGTATCGCGGCAGACGGATTCCCTTCGTCAGCCTCATCTGTCTGCTTGCCATGGTACCGGTCGGCTATGGAGTTGTGAGAAGAATCGGCGCACGCCGACCAGTCATCCTGCCGATACTGATGTTGATCGGCCTGGTGGGGATGGCGGTGGCAGCCTACCCGCTGGGCCACACCCGGGTCGGTGGCGCGCCGCGCGCGACCGGTATGGATGAAAAGGAGCGGGCTCAGCTTGTTCTCGCCCTTTTGAAAAATGTGTATCGTGCTTTTGACTTTCGTGACGAAGAGGATGTCTACGACAAGCTGGCGGTGAGTGTCAGCGGTGATTTGTTGACCAATATTTATCTGCAGAGTCGCACATCGCTGGAGATCGAGCAGGCCGGGGGCGCCCAGGCCTCGGTGAAACAGATAGACATTATCGAGACGTCGGCGCGGGAATCGGAAAAACTCTCCGGTGCTCTCGATGTCCGGGCACAATGGAGCGCCACTGGCACGGTGGGGCATTGGGGCCATGTTCATACCCGCCAGAATCTGTACGACGCGATTCTCACCATCGCTGTTGAAGACGGGAACTGGAAAATCAACCGCCTTGAAGTTCTCGAAGAAAAACGAGTTGATCCGTTTTCCGGAAAAACCCGGTAAGCACGCTCTTGCGATGCCCGCGGTAAAAGGTCTGGAGCCTGACTTTTTTAAAGAGCTGACCATGGTGCAACGACGCATACTGAGGGAAGGCTCTATGCTACACGTAAAAGATATTTATTTCACCTATCAGCCCGGCTCCTTCAGCTTGCAAATCCCCCACTTTTCCGTCGGCGCCGGGGAAAAAATGGCCGTTATCGGGCCAAGCGGTTCAGGCAAGACGACATTGCTTAGCCTGGTTGGAGGCATCCTGTCTCCCGACCGCGGAACGATATCAGTTAACAACGTCGAGCTCAGCACGCTATCCGACACGGCCAGACGAAACTTTCGGATCAGTACCATCGGTTTTATTTTTCAGGACTTCGGCCTGCTCGACTATCTTGATGTTCGGGACAATATCCTCCATCCGTATCGCATTACCGGTACCCTTACCCTCACTAAAGATGTCCGCGACCGCTCAGAACTGCTGGCTGAACGGATGGGGATTTCCGACAAACTGACCAGACATCCGCCCGAGCTGTCCCATGGGGAAAGACAGCGGGTGGCCATCTGCCGGGCCCTGCTGACCAGGCCGAAGATCATCCTGGCCGATGAGGCGACCGGCAACCTCGATCCGAAAAATAAGCTCCATATCATGAATCTTCTGTGTGAAAGTGTTGAATTCGAGGATGCCACCTTGCTGGCGGTGACCCATGACCAGGAATTACTGGGTCAATTCGATCAGGTGACCGATTTCCAAAACTGGCTTACGGGGTAAATGCCGCCCCGCCGGATGTAACCCAACAACAATGGTCGATACCTTTTACATAGCCTGGAAGTATATCCGTTACAACAGAGTCAAAAGCGCCATACTGGTGAGCTGTATCACCATCATAGCCGTTCTTCCCCTTACCCTGGAGGTTCTGCTCAATGAGAGTGAACGGCAGTTGACGCTGAGGGCGGAGTCAAGTCCGTTGCTCATCGGCGCCAAGGGCAGTGCGCTTGATCTGGTAATGAATTCGCTCTATTTCACCGACGAAATTCCTGAACCGATCACCATGGCGGCGGCCGGAGAGGTGATGGACAGCGGGCTGGCCGGAGCCATTCCCCTTTATATACGCTTTAGCGCGCGTACATTTCCCATCGTCGGAACAACCTTAGACTATTTTGAGTACCGAAACCTTGCCCCTAACAGCGGCGAGTTGTTCACCACTCTGGGCCAGTGCGTGATCGGCGCTGAGGTTGCCAAAACACTGAAACTTGCCAGTGGCGATTATATCGTCTCGTCCCCTGAAACGCTGTTTGATCTTGCCGGCGTCTATCCACTCAAAATGAAAATTTCTGGGGTGCTGACACCATCTCGGAGCGCTGACGACCGGGCGGTGTTCGTCGACATTCACACCGCCTGGGTGATTGATGGGCTGGGCCATGGTCACACCGATGTTACCACGACAACGGACAACTCGGTCATCCTCAAAAAAGAGGCCCAAAACGTTACCGCAAACGCCAAACTCATGCACTATTCGGAAATCACCGAAGACAATATCGATTCATTCCATCTGCATGGTGATCCCGAAGGTTTTCCGCTGACCGCCGTACTTGCCGTGCCCTATGACGACAAATCGGGAACGATTCTGCGGGGAAGGTATCTGGAGGCCGACACCTTGTATCAGGCCGTCCGGCCAGCTGAGGTAATCGATGGGCTCATGGCCACGATTTTCAGGATACGCACCGTGCTTGACGCGGTCATTGGCGTCGTGGGTGGCTCCACCCTGCTTGCCTTGGTGCTTGTTTTCTCCCTTTCGCTTCGCCTCAGAGAGCAGGAAATCGATATCGTCTATAAACTCGGATGCAGCCGAGCCACAATCAGCCGCCTGCTCGGCGCCGAAATCGTCCTCATACTGCTGGCCGGCGCCATCGGCGCGGGCGCGTTTTTGCTGGTGGTGAGCCACTACGATCAACAACTGGTTCGAACGTTACTATTGTAAAAAAAAGGAGGTTCCAGATGAGATTTATTGTACCGATAGTACTCTTGATTGCTGGTTTTTCGACGATGGCTCATGGAGAAACGGCGCTCAATGTTTACGCCGTAAATTATCCGCTTGCCTATTTCGCCGAGCGCATCGGCACTCCTCATGTGGCGGTCACATTTCCAGCGCCACCCGATACCGATCCGGCCTTTTGGAGCCCTGATCAGGACACGATCCGCCAATATCAACAGGCTGATCTGATCCTGTTAAACGGAGCCGGCTATGCCAAATGGACACAAAAAGTCAGTCTGCCCATGTTGCGCACCGTTGACACCTCACGTCGGTTTCGCGATACCCTGATCAATATCGAGGACAGCGTCACCCATAGCCACGGCCCGGAAGGCGACCACTCCCATGGCGATATTGCCTTTACCACCTGGCTTGATTTTTCGCAGGCGGCACAGCAGGCTGAAGAGATCCTTGTGGCATTTATCAAGAAACGGCCACAACACAAAGAGGTGTTCACCCAGAATTATGAGGCGCTTGCTCAGGACTTGATGGATCTGGATGAACAGATGCTTGAGGTGGGAAAGCGGCTGGACGGCATCGCCCTGTTCGCCTCCCACCCTATTTACCATTACCTGGCCAGGCGTTACCTTCTGAACCTGGAAATGGTGACCTGGGAACCCGATGTCAGCCCATCAGATGCACAATGGCATCACCTCACAGAGCTTCACCGGGATCATCCGGCCAAGTGGATGATATGGGAGGGTGAACCGCTTGCATCTTCGGCGCGGCGCCTGGAAGAAATGAATATCACCGGTCTGGTTTTCTCACCCTGTTTTTCAACCCCAACATCGGGCGACTTTATCACCGTAATGAAAGAAAATATCGCCCACCTGGAAGGTATCCTCTAGTGTAATGTCAAGTTTCAGATGTTCTAACATTGCGCCGTAATTTTGGTTTCCCGCAAGGCGTGAAAGAGGGCGCATAGCATCGCTATGTAACCGACTGAGCTTTGATGTCGGGAAGCCAAAAGGACAAGCAAGATTGAACAGATGAGGCTTGACAGGGCACTAGTAGGATGAGATCGTAAAGCTCGTAAAGGCCCGCCCATGGCGCCACAGGGCGCCATCCTGAAAGAAACGAACTCGATGGTGTATCGATTTCGCACCAATCTTGCCTATCTTTCTATGGATGCCCAAAAGGCCTTTCGGGAAGTGGTGGTCGTTTTGACCCCGCAGGCCGCTGTGAGGCCAAAACGATCCCTTGAGCCGGAGAGCGACGTTATTACGACGCCATTATCCGTGATGAACTCGTAAAAACCTCAAAATTGCTTGCTACCGTCATTTCCGCGAAAGCGGGAATCCAGTGATTCCAATTAATTATAAATGTCAGGTCAACTCCGTTATGACTGGTATATGGGTTTTTACGAAAGCATCATCCGTGAGAAATAACCATTTCGGCCATCATCCTCGTTGTTCAAGAAAACACTTTTTCCTATTACACACTCCCAAGTTGTGGTAAACTTCTCTTCCCTGATGGTGAACGAATATTCTCATTTTTCAAGGTTGTCTTGAGCAAAAATAACGCTGTTTTTATCTTCGTATCGTCACCTGTATGTTCAGGCCGCTGAGTAATTCGGCAAAATCTATGCACCTTCGGGTGGTCATTTTTGCGTGTGCGACAGTCCTCATGTTGCATAATCTCCCTGCCCTGGGATCAGCGCAAGACAGGCAAAAAACGGCTCTCATTGTCTATTCCTTAGGCCATATGTACCCGGTGATGGCAACCTGGGATCGCACTATCTGGTCGGTGTTCAGGGCCCAGCACGATGTAAACGTTACAGTCTACACCGAAAACCTCGATCTCACCCGCTATCACGATGGGGAATATATTCAAAAAACCATTGACAGTCTGCGCTTTAGATACGCAGAATCAGAACCGGATCTGATTATCGCGGTTTTTGAACCCGCCGTTGACTTTGTCCTGGCACACAGGCAAACGCTCTTTGCGGATGTGCCGATCGTCTTTGGCGGCATCGAACGACCACCTGGTGAAACTGTAGATCTTGCCCGCGATACCACGGGGGTTTTTCAGGACAGCAGCGCCTATGGCAAAACACTTGAACTTGCCCTGACCCTGCACCCCGGCACCCGTCAGGTAGTCATTATCGGGGGGGCGGGATTTGTCGAGCAATCATGGCTGGCGCAGGGCCGAAAAACCTTTGCGGGATACGAAGACCGTGTCCAATTTACCTATATGGTTGGACTTTCGCTCGCTGACATCCAGAAGAGAGTCGCCACAATTGCTCCTGACTCGGTGGTCTTGTCTTTCCCTATCACTGAGGATAGTACGGGCAAATCGATTATCTCTCGTGATGCAATCAGCCAGATTGCAAAGATTTCCAAGGCGCCCGTTTACAGTTTTTATCCCGGACCCTTGAGCAAGGGTGTTGTGGGCGGATACATAAAGGATTTTTCCCAACAGGCGAAGACAACCGCTGAAATGGGTCTGGCCGTTTTACGGGGAACTCCAGTTGAAGATATACCACCGGTTCAAAACAATGATTTGCGCTATATCTTTGATTGGCGACAACTCAAACGGTTCTCCATTGCCGCGGACAGGCTGCCTCCGGGAAGTATTGTCAAATTTCAAGAACTCACCATCTGGGACAGATACAAGATCCAGATTATCGGGGGGCTGGTGGTAATTGTATTGCAGGGGATCATTATCCTCTATCTGCTCTATCAGCGCAGGGTCCGTCTGCGAGCAGAACAACGGGTGCTGGCGGCGGAGCTCAAATACAGAACCGTGGCCGATCACACATTTGACTGGGAATACTGGCAAAAACCAGACGGTTCACTGCCCTATGTCTCTCCCTCCTGCGAACGTATCAGCGGCTATAGGGCCGAGGATTTCATGAAAATGCCCTCATTGCTCCAGCAGATCATTGTCAATGAGGACAAAAAAATCTGGACCGATCACCGTTGCACCACTCGAGATGAACCGAAATCAGCGGAGATTCAATTTCGCATTCACCGACAAGATGGTGAGATTCGCTGGATCGAACATGTCTGCCAACCGGTATTTGACGCCCAGGGGAATAACCATGGTGTACGAGCCAGCAATCGTGATGTCTCGCAACGAGAATTCTATAAATCTGAAACCCGCCAACTTCAATCAGAATTGGCCCACATGGACCGAGTTGTCACAATCAGCGCTCTAAGCTCGGCCCTGGCTCACGAAATCAACCAACCGCTTGCCGCAATGCGAAGCTACGGCCAGGCGGCCCTGCGTTTCTTGGCTCAAGACCCCCCTCACTACCAGAGCATCGAGAGATCCTTGCATGGTATTGTCAGGCTCAACAAGAGGGCCGCGGCAGTGGTCAAGCGGCTCCGGGATTTGGTGAGAAAAGGTGAGGTGCACCAGGAGAGGCTTGAGATGAACGCGCTCATCGATGAGGTAATCAGTCTCATCAACAGCGAAATAGTTCAACGAGAACTGCTGGTCAGCCAGGATCTGGATCCGAACGAATTACCGTTTCATGGCGACTCTATCCAGATTCAGCAGGTGATGCTTAACCTGCTGACCAACGCCTGGGATGCAATCGCTGATCAACCGGTTCCGAAGCGGATCATCACCGTCTCCACCAGAGCCGAGAATTCCAAAACCATTATCGTCTCGGTGGCGGATTCGGGAGGGGGCATTCCCGCTGAAAGGCGAGAGGATGTTTTTGCCCCTTTTTATACAACGAAACCCAAAGGAGTAGGCCTTGGACTCGCCATCTGCAAATCGATCATCCAGTCCCATGGCGGAACCATCTGGGCGGCTGACAACCCGGAAGGGGGTACTATATTTTCTTTTGCCCTACCGACTGGCAATCAGATTAACCAGCAGCAACCATGAGCGATAGCCGTTTCGGCCCAGTACTTGGTTGGTTAAAGAATTCTATTTTGTTTTACCAGAGCGAGATATGGCGGAATCGATCTCCACCGTGTTTGTCATTGACGACGACTATGAAATCAGAGAGTCCCTCCGTCTATTGTTGGATTCAGCGGGGTACCGGGTCAAAACATTTGGTTCGGCCGAAGAGTTCCTTGAGTCGGACCAGCGCACGTCGGAATCCGCCTGCATTGTTTTGGATGTTGAGCTGGCGGGTCTCAACGGCCTCGAGTTACAAAGAGAATTAACGACAAAGAATCACCCTATGAAGGTGGTTTTCATCACCGGTCACGGCGATATTCCCATGAGTGTGCGGGCGATGAAACATGGTGCGGTCGATTTTCTCTGCAAACCTTTTGATGACGATGCACTGCTGGATGCCATAGAAGAGGCGCTCATGAAAAATTCCATGGCCCGTGAACATTGCCGGGAAAAAAACATCATTCAGCGCAGGCTCGATCTGCTGACGGCACGGGAAAGCGAAATTCTCCGCTATGTCATCGCCGGGATGTTGAACAAACAGATCGCCGATGCGCTAAACATTTCCGAGCGCACGGTAAAAGCACATCGTAAACAGGTACTAAAAAAGATGGAGGTCGACTCCATTGCCGAGCTGGTCAGACTGACTGAAAAAGTCGGTATTAAGCCGGTGAATGTCTTACCGTAACTTCCCTGCCTCCCGGCAGATTTCACCAGTATATCATCCCTCCCCCCTTTTCCCCTTCGTGGCCATATTGCCCTAAAGTGCAATGCCCTAAGAGGCAATAGATTTTTTCTTCTTTGTTGCTATATAAATCTAATTGTAGCGCTCGGTTCGTTCCTTACATGGTCAGCTTGTAGGGATGGTGCCTTCAATAAAGTCAAGCCATAGGTAACGTCGTTGTTCACCATGAGGACGATGACGCCGGAACTCTACATGAAGGAGAAAAATCATGATATCGACCAAAAAACTTTTCATTGGAGCAGCGCTGGCTGTTATGGCTGTTATGCTCTTTGAGTGGAACCATTCAGGCAATCGCCACGCAAACACATCCGGGCTCACAGCTCAGGCAATTGCCGCTGAGAGCCCGCCACAGGTCTCCCCGGTCAAAGCACGCGCTCGGGATTTCTACGCGCCCAACAGCGAGGATCTCGGGCCGAACGAAATGCGCTTGATTGCCTGTGGTACCGGGATGCCCACGGCGCGCCCGAAACAGGCGGCCTCATGCTGGTTGCTCGAACTGGGCAATGGGGATAAATTCATCTTTGATATCGGAACCGGCTCAGCCGAGCGTATCGCAGCCCTGCAGATCCCCTATAATTTCCTCGATAAGCTCTTCCTGAGTCACCTGCATACCGACCACTTTGGCGATCTGGATGCACTCTTTGTCGGCGGTGCATTGATGGGGCGACAGAAACCACTACGGGTCTGGGGACCAAGTGGTGACACTCCGGAGCGAGGCACCAAGTACGCCCTTGATCATTTATACAAAGCGCTGACCTGGGACCTCGATGGGCGCAAGGGAATTACCGACCCCCGCGGATACGTCCCCTTTGAAGTGACTGAATTTGACTACAAAGGGGTGAATCAGATCGTCTACGAGGAGAACGGTGTGACGATCCGCTCGATTCCGGCTATCCACGCACTGGATGGTCCGGTGAGTTTCATTCTCGAGTGGAACGGTTTCAAGTTTGTCTTTGGCGGTGATACCTACCCCAACAAGTGGTATGCGGAGTATGCGAAGAACGCCGACCTGGCCATTCACGAGAGCTTCATCAGCGTACCGACCTTGATTGAGAAGTTTAAATTCACCCCGCAAGGAGCGCTGAGTGTAGGTACGCAGGTTCACACCTCCCCTGAAGCGTTTGGAAAGATGATGTCGATCGTCAAGCCGCGGATGGCCGTCGCCTACCACTTCTTCAACGACTTCGATACTGCACCGGATATCACCCAGCGCATCCGCTCCACTTATGATGGGCCACTGAGTCTTGCTACCGACTACATGGTGTGGAACATCACCAAGGAGACTGTCCGGGTGCGGATGGCGGCGGTTGATGAAGACGTCTGGCCACCTCAGCCCTCCGAGAAGCCTCAAGTGCCCGATCCAAAACTCAGGATCCCTCCTTCTCAAGTTATTTTGGATGGTAAATACGACATGAAAGAAGTGGATCAGCCCACCTATGATAAGATTAACGAGGAGTATGGCCTCTCTGAGAAACAGGACTGAGCGTTGAAGTTTCGCCCGCGGGCAGTCTTACCCATCGCCGAGGTCGAAGATCTGGCTCGCAATGAGGTGAGACTGCCAGATCCTAGTGTGGTCGGGTCGAAGTGAATTTTGATTCGTACGACGGAGAATCGCTGCTCTTCATCTTTGAAAGCAGCCCCATCACATCCCGATTCAGAGAATGTGCCGTTCGTGAATGCCTGTCGGAGGAATTCGGAGTGGGGTGGGGTGAAATCTCATGCATAACCAAAGCGAGTCTTCTTTGAGCAGGTAATGGAATGTCCGCACGAGAGCAGAAAAGTCGTGGTGGGGAGCAGACATAGCGCACCTCGATACCAGGAACCGTGGTTGAAAATAGTTATCAGTGCCATCGAATTTTTAAATCTCCATTGTGATGTTTGGGAAACCGTAAATTTATAAAAAGGAGTATGAGTATGATTAAGGTAAAGAGTAGAGGAACAGGCAAATGGATTGGTATGTTCGGACTGGGAGTTGTGCTCGCCACCACACAACCTGGCTTTGCTTCAGAGACAACAGAAAATGGCGAACAGGAGCTCACGGCAGAGTGTATCAGGATGCAAAAAGACGTTAACGCCGATTTGGGCAAACAAAACGAAATGGGCTGCCCGCCGTCACTGGAGCAGATGGCAGCTCTGATGGACAATCCCGTCGGCAACATTGCCATGCTCTTTACCCAGTTCGATTTTTACAAAATGACCAATGATAACATTACCGATGAAAGCGCAACCAAAAGCCAATACATGGGTATCGCTCAATTTCCCAAGGGGCTCGGCGATGACTGGAACCTGATCAACCGTTTCGTCTGGACGGTGCCGAGCGTGCCTCTCGATCAGGACAAGATCGATACGGCCGCGGGTGGATCCGCGCCCTTTGGCGAATCCCAGGGTGGCACCCTTTCACCAGCAGCAGGGCCGTTGCCAATCAATGTCTTCGACGGCCGGACTACTGGCTTTGGCGATCTTTACTACATTGGATTGTTCTCCCCTAAAGAGGCACCGAATATGCTCAACGGCAAATTCGTCTGGGGACTTGGTTTCGATCTGGGTTTGCCCACGGCAACCGACGACATCCTCGGCACCGGCAAGTGGACGGCCGGTCCCTCAGCCATCGGAGTTTACTTGGGAAAGAAGTGGAAAATTGGCGGTCTACTTCAGCAATACTGGGATTATGCCGGTGACGATGACCGTGACGATGTGAGTTTGACCAATTTACAGTATTTCTTGTACTACAGTCTTGACAAAGTTACCTCAATTGGGGCGGGCCCCAATATCATTGCCAATTGGGAACAGGAAAGCGATGACCGTTGGACAGTGCCTGTCGGTCTTGGCATCAACCGAACGTTCCAGTTCGGTAAGGTTCCGGTCCGTATCGGCGTAGAGGCTCATTATTCGGTGATCCAACCAGACAATATCCCCAGCAACGAATGGGATGTGAGGTTTTACATCATCCCCTCCGCTCCAGCGTTCCTGTTTAGCTGGATGCAGTGATCCATTACAGGGAGCGTGTCAGCTGCCATTACCTGAAGGGGTTAGTAAACTGCAAAAAACCTCTTTTCTCGTTTCACTTTTCGCAACCATTGAGCGGGTCACCCATAACGTGGACTTAACCTCGGTCTGCAACTGTTGAGCAGTGGATCAGTGTTGCCATAACCTTATGAATGATGGCGTAGTAAAAACCCATATACCAGTCATAACGGAGTTGACCCGACATTCATAATTAATTGGAATCACTGGATTCCCGCTTTCGCGGGAATGACGATAGCAAGCAATTTTGAGGTTTTTACGAGTCCATCATGGACAAGAGGCTCGTTTTATTCAGCACGACTCAATACTACCAGATGAGCACTGATTTTTCACCTTTTTCTGGGTGCTTTGACGGTAAATTCAGGTGTCCCACAGAGCTGGGAACCGATCAATCAGCTTGCATGGAATTGCCAGGCATTGACAAACGCGGCGGCGCGCGCGGTGATATCGCCGATAGATCGCCCAGGCGCATACAAAGAGGAGCCGACGGCAAAACCTGATGCACCTTTTTGCAGATAGGGTTGCCAGTTGTTCGGGGTAATACCGCCCACCACCAGCAGCACTGTTTCGGGCGGCAGCACCACCCTGAAGGCGCCCACCGCCTGAGCGGTGATGATCTCGGCCGGAAAGAGTTTCAACGCGTCCGCCCCGGCCGCCAGGGCGGTCATCGCCTCCGTGGGGGTAGCGACTCCGGGTATGGAAATCAATCCCGCCTCTTTGGTGGCCCGGATAATGGCGGGATCGCAATGCGGCGAGATAATCAGGGAGCCGCCCGCCTTTTTGACCATGTCCACCTGGTCAACCGTGGTGACGGTACCGGCGCCGATCAGCGCTCTCGAGGCCAGGACCCGCCCCATGATCTCGATGCTCCGGCAGGGATCCGGCGAATTGAGTGGGTTTTCAATCACCCTAAAGCCACCGGAGCATATGGCGGCGCCGACGGCCTCGGCCTCGTGTGGCTCGACACCCCGGGTAATAGCAATAAAGGGAAAGGAGGAGAGTATCTCGTGGATGGCCATCATCTATGCCTCCGGTAATAAAATGATGAGTTCGTAAATACCTCAAAATTGCTTGCTGCCGTCATTCCCGCCCTCGATAACAACACTCAAGGGCAGGCTGCAGTGGGAATCCAGTGATTTCAATTAATGATGGATGTCGGGTCAACTGCGGTGTGACGGGCATATGGGTTTTTATGAGCGCATCATAAAATAAGTCCTTTGATCAAAGCTATTTGAAATATGCCCCGGGGAGCAGACCGGGCCGGCGCCACTCGACTGGCCACACCGAGTTCGGCAAGTCCTTCCATATAGTGGGTGGTAAGCGGTTCATCGCCGATGACGGTAACCGGCCTCGCCGGCGCATAGATTGAACAGGCATTGCCTATCTCGGCGCCGATCAGCAGCCCGGAAAGATAGCTTCGCGATCCGGCTGATCGCTCCAATCCAAGAATGCTTCGGGCTCGGGTGCGAAACAGGCTCGTAAGCAGAGATACGCCCTGCCGATGTTCCTCGTGACCGCGACGGATGCCGGCCAGAAAATCATCGGCCGACCAATGTTCGTCAGGCAAGGCGCGCAGGATTGTTTCGGCAATCAAAGCGCCGTAGAGATCACCGGTCATATAGGTGGTAAAGCCGCGTATCCGTCCGTCTTCGAGGTTGACCCACTTGGAATGGGTACCGGGCAGCAGGCAGAGCCCATCATCCTGATCAAGACCGACGACCTGGGTTTCCTCGCCGCGCATGATGTCCGGTTCAGGTGAGTGCTGCATGACGCCGGGGATAAAGTAAATCGGGCCAAACCGCTCAGTGTCTCGAACCATCATTTGCGCGGCCAGATCAGAGATTTCGGCCGGACAACCGACGTAGGGGGTCTCCACCCAGCCCTGCCGGCTGGTAATCATGCCGGAGCAGATAATCGGACACCGGGCGACAACTCCAAGTTGTGCCACCTCATCCGCAAGTACGTCCTCAAACCGTTTGTCCGATACCTTGAGAATGCCGCGCTTCGATGTGGTCTCAGCATTGATCGTGCCGGATTCATCAAGAAGATACGTTCGCAGCGTGCTCGTTCCCCAGTCCACCGCAATAATCCGGCCTGATTGTGACACCGTGTTGCTCCTCTTTTTGATGGGGTCGTAAAGCTTCGCTCTTTGTGTTCGTGGATTGTTTAGTCTTCGCCGCGTGTCTTGACCTATTGATCGTAACATGAGCATTCGTAAGTCATCTGTACCCGAGAGTTCGACGTTTTACGAGAACATCTTTTTTCATTGACAGGCGTAGGTTGCCACGATTAAAGATTATTTGGCGCCCCATAAAGTATTATTAACAATGTGTGATAATATACCGTCCCCATGAAAATCACCTCGTACACCACCTGGATTGTTCCGCCGCGCTGGTGTTTTCTCAAAATTGAAACCGACGCGGGTATTGACGGGTGGGGTGAGCCGGTCGTCGAAGGCCGGGCCCACACGGTCCAGACGGCGGTGGATGAAATGATGGATTGTTTGGTGGGCCGTGATCCTGCCCGCATCGAGGATATCTGGCAGGAGTTGTACCGGGGATCATTTTACCGGGGCGGCCCGATCCTGATGAGCGCCATGGCCGGTATCGATCAGGCCCTCTGGGATATCAAGGGAAAGAAATTCAACGCACCGATTCATGAGCTGATGGGCGGCGCCTGCCGCGACCGGATCCGGGTATACCAGTGGATCGGCGGCGACCGCCCGGTCGCGGTTGGCGAAGCGGCCCGACAGGCCAAAAACGGCGGCGCCACCGCCGTCAAGATGAACGGCACCGAAGAGATGCAGTGCATCGACACCAGCCGCAAAATTGACGAACTGGTGGCCAGGGTGGCGGCCATCCGCGAGAGCTGCGGCCCCTATTTCGATATCGGGGTGGATTTTCACGGCCGCATTCACAAGCCCATGGCGAGAATCGTCGCCAGAGAACTCGAACCCTTCAACCTGATGTTCATCGAGGAGCCGGTATTAAGTGAACACCTCGATGAAATGGCCGCCGTCAGAGCCCACTGCAACATTCCCATCGCGGCCGGTGAACGGCTGTTCAGCCGATTTGACTTCAAAGAGGTGTTTGCATCGGGGGCGGTGGATATTATTCAGCCCGATCTCTCCCATGCCGGCGGCATAACGGAGTGTCGTAAAATTGCGACCATGGCCGAGGCCTACGATGTGGCGCTGGCGCCGCACTGTCCCCTGGGGCCGATTGCCCTGGCAGCCTGCCTGCAGGTCGACGCGGTAAGCCACAATGCCTTTATCCAGGAACAGAGCCTGGGTATCCATTACAATCAGGGTAGTGATCTGCTGGACTATCTGGTTGATCCGGAAGTCTTCATCTATCGAGACGGATTTGTGGAAATCCCGGCCGGGCCGGGGCTGGGCATAGAGATCAACGAAGCGGTTGTTGCCGAACGGGCCGCAACCGGGCACCGGTGGCGCAACCCGGTCTGGCGCCACGCGGACGGCTCCATCGCCGAATGGTAGGCGGCAGAGGTGACGATCATGGCCGACAGCGGTTCCTACCCCTTCTCGAATCAGGCCCATCATAAACACCCCCGGGTGCGCCGCCAAGTTATCGAATTTCTGATCCATCAAATCCTCTCCCAGTCACTTAAGGTCGGCGAGCAACTGCCCCCCACCGGGGTGTTATGCGACACCTTGCAGGTCAGCCGCACCGCCACCCGGGAGGCGATCAGCGTACTTGTCGCCAAGGGCATCGTGGCATCCAAGCCGGGTGAGGGTTCCACCGTGCAGCCGCTCTCGCAGTGGATGCTGCTGGACCCGGAAGTGCTCAACTGGCTGCGCGAGTCCGATATGGCTAGCTCTATCATTGAACATCTTTTAGAAGTTAGGCTCATTATCGAGCCGGAAGCGGCGGCACTCGCCTCCATCCGCGGCACCATGGAACAGTTCATGGCACTGCAGGAGGCCCTGGCCCGCATGTCGGCGGGAAAGACCAAGCGCACCAGAGAAAGCGTCCAGGGCGATATCGACTTTCACAACAGAATCCTCGATATCTCGGGCAACATCTTTCTGGCCCGCCTACGCGATCTCTGCATGGTATCGGTGGAGCTGATCATCCGCCTTACCTACGAAAATGTGGAGTCGGTGCACGCCACTATTGAAAACCACACCATGCTGTACGAGGCGATCAAGGCACGCCGGCCGGATCTGGCGCGCCGCCGGGCAAAACAGGTTTTGGCCAAGACCATCGTCGATTTGCAAAATCTCAATATCCCGTTCCGGCAGGACATTATCCAGCGGTTCGGGAACCACGTTACCTGATCTGCCGCACTACGGAGATCATGGGCGGCAGGACGGTAGAAAGGTCCGTCTCACCAAAAAAGAGGCGGGCATTTAACAACACAAGGAGGAGGAACAAAAGATGTTGAAAAAAATTACCGGAAGTGTGGCACTAGCCATGGCGTTGTCATGCAGCCCGGCTCTGGCACAGGATTATGAGTTGACATTCCAGTCTTCGGATTCACCCGGAATCTTCATGTACCAGATGGCCGAGAATTATGGGAAATGGGTCGATGAAATGTCTGAGGGTCGGGTAAAAATCTCGGTGGCCCCGGTGGGTTCGGTGGTGCAGTACAACGAGACCCTCGATGCGGTGACCAGCGGCATTCTCCAGGGCGAATTTACCGATCCCTCCTATTTTGCCGGCCTCGATCCGGCATTTGGTTTGATCGGCAACACCGTCGGTGCCTTCGGCCACCCCTCGGAAGCACTCAAGTTTCTCAACTACGGCGGCGGCAAGGAGATTTTCCAGAAGCTCTACGATAAGTACAATGTCCATCTCATCGGCGTGGTTATTACCGGTGTCGAGGCCTTTGTCTCCGCCAAGCCACTGAACGGGGTCGATGATCTGAAAGGGCTGAAAATGCGCGCTCCCGAGGGCATGGTACAAAAGGTGTTTGCGGCGGCCGGCGCCGCCCCGGTCAACCTGCCGGGCTCCGAGGTGTACACCTCTCTTGAAAAAGGGGTTATCGACGCGGCTGACTACACCCTGTTTTCGGTGAACCAGCAGCAGGGCATGCACAAGATCGGCAAATATCCGGTATTTCCCGGCTTTCATTCCATGCCGCTGCAGGTGGTGACGATCAATAAAGATATCTGGAATGAGCTGCCCGAATCCATCCAGACCATGATGGAAACGGCGGTCTGGCGGCTCGCCACCGAGGTGTACTTCCAGTATGAAATGCTGGATCTTGAGGCAGCCGCTCAGGCCCGCGCCGAGGGTATCCAGATTTCCGACTGGTCGCTGGAAGAGCGTGCCAAGTTCCGTAACATCGCCCGCGAGCAGTGGGAAAGCGTCACCTCCCAGTCACCTATCGCTAAAGAATACGCCGACGCCCTGGTCACCTTCATGCAATCCCAGGGTTTGATGTAGTTCTCATAAAGCGGTCCGGGACAATACCTCCCGGACCGCTTTTAACAGGAGCGGCACCATGAACGTACCGGCAGACAATGTTCCCCGGACCGTCAACGGCCAGCCCATGTCAATTCTGGACGTCTGGATCGTCCGGGTGGGCAATGTCATCGGCTGGCTCTACTTTGCGGCGGTGGTGATCTCCGTTTTCGAAGTCGTCCTGCGCTATGGCTTCAACCGGCCCACCTCCTGGGCACACGAGACAACTTTGATGCTGGTGGGCATCGGCATGCTCTGGGGCGGCTCATACTGTATGGCCGAGGATCGTCACATCCGGGTTACCGTGATCAGAGACGCCATGGGCAGAAAAACGAGGCGGATCGTCGATGTTATCGTCGGTCTGCTCAATCTGCTCTTTTGCGCCGGGCTTGCCTGGGCAGGGTATGTGATGACCCAGAAAGCGCTCTTCGATCCCACCGGCATGTTCAGACTGCAACGAACCGGCTCGGCCTTCAACTCGCCGGCGCCGGCGGTGGTGAAAACGGTGCTGTTCGTGGTGGTTATCCTGATGACCCTCCAGGCCCTGCAGCAGCTGGCAGCCAGGATAAGGGCTCTAAAAGACCTCAAACGGCACGATATTGCCGATGACCAGCAGGGAGGTTGATGATGTTTGAACTTTCCGCCCTCGGCGTCGAATGGGGAACCTTGCTGCTGTTCGGCATGATGATTGTTCTGCTGATTCTCGGCAAACCGCTTGCCTACCTGACCGGGTTCGTGGCCATGTTTTTTGCCATCGGCTGGTTCGGACCCAATGTGCTGCCGCTGCTTACCAGCCGGATCTACTCCTTCGTCAGTGAGTACACCCTGATCGCGGTGCCGATGTTCGTGCTCATGGCATCGCTGCTGGATAGAACCAATATCGCCAAGGACCTCTATAACGCCATGCAGTTTTTCGGCGGCCGTATCCGGGGCGGGGTGGCGGTGCAGACTCTGGTGGTCGCCGTGTTTCTCGCCGCCATGAGCGGCATCATCGGTGGTGAAACGGTTTTACTGGGGATGCTGGCCCTGCCGCAGATGCTGCGCCTGGGCTACAACAAGAACCTGGCGATCGGTACGGTGTGTGCCGGCGGCTCCCTTGGCACCATGGTGCCGCCGTCCATCGTGCTCATTATCTATGGGCTGACCGCCAACGTCTCCATTGGTGATCTGTTCACCGGGGCGGTGGTCCCGGCCCTGATGCTGGCCAGCTTTTACCTCATCTATATCCTTGTCCGCTGCCACCTGCAGCCGGAACTGGCCCCCAACAATCGCGACCCCGAGATGGAGGATCGCGGTATCAAAAAAATCTTCATGGATATCGCCGCCCCCGGGGTGATTATCTTTTTTGTGCTCGGCTCCATTTATGGCGGCATTGCCTCGGTCACCGAGGCGGCCAGCGTTGGGGTGGCCGCGGTTCTCGGTCTGGCACTAATCCGCCGGGAACTCAAATTAACCGTGTTGCAGCAGGCCATTGTCCAGACCATGCGCACCTGCGGCATGATTATCTGGATCGGCATTTCAGCCAGCGCTCTGATCGGCGTCTACAACCTCATGGGCGGCAACCGGTTCGTCCAGGGCATGATCCTCGGCCTCGATGTTACCCCGCTGCTCATCATCTTGTTGATGATGGCCATCCTCATCTTTCTCGGGATGTTCATGGACTGGATCGGCATTGCCCTGCTGACCATGCCGATTTTTGTGCCGATCGTCACCGGGCTCGGTTACGACCCGGTCTGGTTCGGGGTGGTGTTCTGCATGAATATGCAGGTGTCGTTTCTGAGCCCGCCGTTCGGACCGGCCGCCTTCTACCTGAAAAGCGTAGCACCGCCGGACATTACCCTGATGACGATTTTTGCCTCGGTCTGGCCCTTCATTCTCATGCAGCTGCTTGCCCTGGCCCTGGTGGTGCTGAATCCGGGCATCGCCCTGTGGCTGGTCAATCTCAAGTAAGCACGGGTGAGCGGCACCGTGGTTATCGTACTGATGGGCCCGATGGGATGCGGCAAGACGACGGTGGGCAAGATATTGTCACAGCGCATGAGGATCAAATTTATCGATTCCGATGACTATCACCCCCCGGAAAACATCGAAAAAATGGCGCGGGGTATAGCCCTGAACGACCGCGATCGATACCCCTGGCTGACACGGCTGAAAGCTATAATCGACACAGCCCTTGACGAGGAAAAATCCATAATCCTGGCCTGCTCAGCCCTCAAAAAGAGCTATCGGAAGACGCTTGGCGTCGACCAGAAGCGGGTTATCACCGTATATCTCAAGGGGGATATGGCCCTGCTTGAGGAGCGGGTGGCAGCACGTTCCCACCAGTATATGAATAACAGTCTTCTGGCCAGCCAGCTGGCGACTCTTGAGGAACCGACGGACGGCATCACCGTTTCCATCGCCGGGACGCCGGAGGCAACCGCCGAGGCGATTGTCAGCCACTTAAACGGGGTGGGTGCCTGCACCCCATCAACACACGAGTAACATTATGAAACATGAAATCGGTGTAGTGGGTCTTGCCGTCATGGGTGAAAACCTGGCGCTCAACATGGCCTCGAAAGGGTTTTCCGTGGCCGTCTACAACCGCACCGCCGCTAGAACCGAGCAGTTCATGGCGAGCCGGGCAAAGGGTACGTCGATTACCGGCTATACCGAGATCAGCGCGTTTGTCGAGGCGCTGCAATCACCCAGAAAAATCATGCTGATGCTCAAAGCAGGCGCACCGGTGGATGCGTTCATTGCCACCCTGAACCCGCTTCTTGCCCCCGGCGATATCGTCATCGACGGCGGCAACTCCCACTATCTCGATACCGCGCGGCGTCAGGCCGCTCTTGAATCACAGGGGTTCCTATTTGTCGGCACCGGGGTATCCGGAGGCGAAGAGGGGGCGCTTACCGGCCCATCCATCATGCCGGGCGGCTCCGTCGGTGCCTGGCCGCACCTTGCTCCCATCTTTACCGCCATCGCCGCCCGCGTCGAAGACGGCTCCGCCTGTACCACGTGGGTTGGGCCGGGCGGGGCGGGTCATTTCGTCAAGATGGTGCACAACGGGATTGAGTACGGCGACATGCAGTTGATCTGCGAAACCTACCACTTCATGAAAGCGGTGCTCGCCATGTCGGCCGATGAAATACACGAGGTGTTTGGCCGCTGGAATGGCGGGGAGTTGTCGAGCTATCTTATCGAGATCACCGCCGCCATTACCGGCTACCGGGACGAAAACGGTGCCGTCCTGCTTGACTCGATCCTCGACGCGGCCGGACAGAAAGGAACCGGCAAGTGGACGATAAACGCCGCCCTTGAGCTTGGCGTACCCCTGTCACTTATCAGCGAATCGGTGTTTGCCCGCTGCCTCTCCGCGTTCAAGGATCTGCGCGTTGCCGCCGCCGGGGAGCTGAGCGGCCCGGCATATACATTCACCGGGGAGAGGCAGGAAACACTGGAGGATCTGGGCAAGGCGCTGTATGCGGCCAAAATCATCTCTTACGCGCAAGGGTTCGGTCTTATCCAGGAGGCCTCCCGGGAATTTGACTGGAAGCTCGAGGCTGCCGAAATTGCCCGCATCTGGCGCGGCGGCTGCATCATTCGCTCGGTATTTCTGGATCGCATCAGCAAGGCCTACCAGGAAACCCCGGACCTCACCACCATGCTGCTTGCCCCCTATTTCACAAACAGTCTGGAACAAAACCAGTCGGGCCTGCGCCGGGTGGTGGCGATGGGGATAGCGGCGGGGATTCCCATGCCCTGTCACGCGGCCGCGGTGAGCTACTTCGACGGCCTCCGCACCGCCCGTCTGCCGGCCAATCTGCTGCAGGCCCAGCGGGACTATTTCGGCGCCCATACCTACGAACGTGTCGATGCTCCCCGCGGCCGGTGGTTTCATACCAACTGGACCGGTACCGGCGGCGCCACCACGTCGACGGCATATATAAAGTAGACAAAAAAATCACGGTAATGGCCAATAGGCGGCCGGCTCGTGCCACCCGGCACGCCGCGCGATGGTGCTGCCTTCTAAATTTTGCGTTTCAAGGGATAAGATATGACACCACACCACCTGATACACAGAGCCATAACAACATCATTACAATTTTCTGAATTGTAATATACCGACTTTCCACTGGTCACTGTTTTCTCTCTGCTTTGCTCTGCCGAGGTAAAATTCCGCCAGTTCGTCGTTGAACGGGATATACTCGAAATCGATTCTTATATATTCACCCATGATGCTCTGTTTAGCGGCCATCAGCACAGGTAACACACCGATTTCACCGTCATTTACGGTGATAATATCCGGGTCTGATATAGTACTTGTCTCTTCTGTTGCACCACCATAAACGCCAACTTTTTTAACAGACCGCCTGACCACTGTATCAACCAAATATTCTCCCTCAGCAAGTAACCCCGAGATGACCACATCATCCTTATAGAATTGTGGTTCAATCACAATCGAAAAACTTTCATCCTCACTACTTCTGAGCTCATACGTATACAAGATGGGAAACTCCGATGTGTTGTTGAACTTAAACGGCACCGCAACCATGCCATATCCTGGCTGTCTGTCGGGTAATTTCCGGGCACAGCCGGCTATTACCAGACAGAGAGCAATAAGTGACAACAGCACATAAGGTTTCATGATCATCCTCCCTTATCATTGAGAATAGTTAATCGTCTACTATTGGAACAAGCGGTGCCCGAACAAGAGAAATTGTTCGCCGCACACCAGCCCGGTCATATTCAAGCTTTACCTCATCATCACCACTGTCTTCCAACAACGACCATACTTTCCCGGCAGAAAGCTTCGTTGTGTCGAGACCGTTTACCCGAAGAATTTCATCGCCTATATCCAACCCGGCACGAGCCGCGGCAGAATCCTCCCAGACCCCGGCTACTATTGTTTTTCCCTCATCCTGAACCAATACCACCCCATGCGTAATTGGGTTATTGCCCATGGGCTCACCATTTGGTATCAGAATCATTTTCTTCGCCGGATAGTCAAGGATGACGTCATATGCCTGTAAAAAATCGTTGCCCACAAGCATCTCGTACGAAATTGACTGGTGTGACCTGCCGAGCAGGTGCCGAAAAAGCTTGTCTCCCAGTCGAAACTCGCGCAAGCGAAAGGCATAATTCGGCTCATCAATAACTCCGAACACGCCCGTCGATACTTGTCCCCTGGCGGCGATTACTGCGTCATCGGCAAATGCATCGGTCTGGGCAACCGTATCAACATGTACCGCTACCACCCCAAAAAATCCGGTATCGATCACCGCTTCACCATCCAGCCGATCATCGATACGGCACTGTACCACCGGGGAAAACAAGATTTCTGAATCAAAGGTAAAAGGTATCTCGATGGCCCCAGGCGGGTTCGGTTCATCCATGACCGAATCGGCAAGGGTAACCGTATTTTCCCGATAATCGATACTTACCCTGAAATGACGCAAAACGTTTGACCCGAGGTAGCCGGCAAGCTCCGGCGGCCAACTTTTATCAGCAAAGTCAGAGACACCGGCGCCGCAGTCACGCACCTCCATGTCACCGATGCGCACACTGTCAAGGGTGAGCATATTCACATCCTGATATCTTCCGCTCGCACCGTAAATCCACATAGCCACCCCTTTGGGCAACCCCAATTCAGCCGCCACTTCGGGCCGTATTATGGTAAAACCACCTGTATCAAGCATAAAGGTGTAGGGTGTGGAGACATCATTTAGTTGCGCCCTAATAAGTATGGGAGAGTCATCGAAATAAACATCGACGGTGCTTTCGGGTGGGTTGGTGCGGGCAGCCGTACCGCTCTGTGCCAGTGTCACCGGATGGCGTGGCCCACAGCCGCTCATACCAAACAGCATCAAGCCGGCACAAATCCACCATGCAGCTACAGAAAATGAGGTGGTCTGACGCGGCATATTTTTCGTTTTCATTTGTTGAATTGCCGGTAAAAAATCTGAGAGTGCCCTCTCCTATCATTAGCGAGGGAGCGGAACCCAAAAGGGAGTCTTGATATGTGATAATTTTTGTCCAAAATGTAAGCTCAATAGAAATTATGGGCTCGTAAAAACCGCAACATTGCTTGCTATCGTCATTCCCGCGAAAGCGGGAATCCAGTAATTTCATTTAATTATGGATTTCGATTCAACTCCACAATGACCGTAATTGGGGTCTTTACGACGCCATCTGAAATTATGGGCCTTTAAAAAATCAGCCGAGCAGTCTAAAATGGCTAGGTTAAAACACAGCTATACTAGGAGTAGTGGTCGTTTTGACCCAGCAGTTCTATGATGTACGCCGAGAAGTCAAAACGATCCCACGACAACGTAGAGCGAAGTTTTTACGATGCTAACAGGAATTATACCACAGGGAATTGCGCCTGAGGATGAATTTTCTTGAGCAAAATATAATTTGGCGGAAAAAGGTTTTTTTAAGGTACCTTTTAGTATCCTTCCACTCATTGCCTTTTGCTCCGAATCTCCGAATCGATTCAACAAGGCCCGAGTCAAAATGAACAACCGCACAAAACCGCAAAGCGCAGGTGCCGACACGATTCGCACTTTAGCAGCAGGCGGGTTGCGGGTGGCCGCTTATGGCCAGGTAATGTCTGAGGCTGGTTTGATGAGGCGCAGCAGGGCGGGCGCCATATTCCAGCGGTGATCATCGTCGGTGATGATACTGATCGTCTTGTTGTTGAGACGCAGGACTCTTCCTTCAATCATCCTGCCGTCGGCGGCCTGAGACCCTACCCGGTCGCCCCTGCTGAAGTTGGTCATCAAACTGGTGGCGCGGGCCTGGGATATGAGCTTGAGCGGCTCAACGATCAATCGGTTGAGAAAGAAGAGATGTCTCAAAATGAGTCATGTCTCATCATGGGACACCTTGAGCGTGGCGAGGCTATACGCCGTATCTTCCGGCTATCGCCGCGTTGTTATGTCTCGTATTGAAACACTTTGAGTTTACCGATGATTAACCGGTGTCCCAGATATTTCTGTATCATATTGATATATATAGATATCCAGAACGCTTTTCGGACAAGCACAATTATTGCAAATTTATTGTTTTAACCATTTACCTGGAGGGGGAGTCATGGCAAAAACGACGAAGTGGGCAATAATCGGTGGTGGCAACGGCGGCCAGTCTCTGGCCGGACATCTGGCGATCATGGGATTTCCGGTGACGATCTATGATATTTTCCAGCAGACCATCGACGTCATCTCTGAGCAGGGCGGTATTCATGTTGAGGGCGCCGTAGAGGGGTTCGGCACACTGGAACTGGCCACTACCGATATCAACAAGGCGGTGGATGGGGCCGATATCGTCATGGTGGTGGCGCCGGCCACCGCCCATCGGACCATTGCGGGGACCTGTGCACCGGCTCTGGCGGACGGCCAGATTGTCATCCTCCATCCCGGTGCCACCTGCGGTTCGCTTGAATTCAAACAGGCACTTTCGGACAATGGCTGCACGGCAAAGCTCACCATCGCCGAAACCAACACCCTGATCTACGCCTGTCGAAGCCCACAACCGGGCCATGCCCGGATCATCGGCATCAAAAACGATCTGGTGGTGGCGGCCCTGCCGGCCCGCGACACCGCCACCGTCGCCACCCTGTTCAAAGAGGCGTTCACCCAGGTGGTGGCCGGTGTCAATGTCATGCAGCCCAGTCTGGGCAACGCCAACGCGGTTGTTCATCCGGCCCCGTCACTGCTCAACACATCGATGATCGAATCCGTCCACCAGTGGTCATACTACTACGACGGCATCACCCCCAGCATCGGGGCCTTCGTGGAAAAACTCGACGCCGAGCGCATGGCCCTGGCCGACGCATTTGGCGTCGATCTGCTGCCGATTCTCACCTGGTACAAGGTTGCCTACGGAATCGATAAGCCGACCCTGAGTGAGACGGTGCGCGCCAACCCGGCCTATGACGGGATCGCCGGCCAGAAAGAGCTCAAAACCCGCTACATCATGGAGGATATTCCCACCGGGCTGGTACCAATGATCGAGCTGGGGAAACTGTGCGGGGTACCGACTCCGCGCATGGAGGTAATCGCCAAACTTGGCGGGTATCTCGTGGATGAAGATTTTTTCACCACGGGGAGAACGTTGAAAAATCTTGGCGTAGAGGGTATGTCTCGGGATGATCTGATGACTTTCATCGAAACGGGCGAGCGCTGACAGGTTACCCAGACGAAGGCGCCCCCCGATCACCCGGCACTTTACGAGGCACGATATGGAACGATTCTTCAGATACACCCTCACCATTCTGATCAGCACTGTTGCGGCCATGGAGTTTTACCAGGTGGTCATGCGCTATATTCTTGAGCTCCCCGTTATGGGGCTGGAGGAATTGCTCGTCTACCCCACCCTGTGGCTCTACTTTCTGGGCAGCGTGAACGCGTCGCGCGAAGACACCCAGATCA
Organism: Desulfofustis sp. PB-SRB1; assembly: GCA_016722945.1. Classification (GTDB taxonomy): domain Bacteria; phylum Desulfobacterota; class Desulfobulbia; order Desulfobulbales; family Desulfocapsaceae; genus PB-SRB1. The sequence goes on from JAEQMT010000038.1 coordinate 857,393, forward strand.
AGGCCAACGTGCTGGACGTTTTTCTGAAAACCGACAAGGCGAAACTGATCGTCCGGGTGATTGCCGATCTGCTCTCGGTGATCGTTGCCGGCTGGCTTACCTACTGGGCATATGATTATTTTCGCTACGCCCTACGGGTCTGGAAGGAGAGCCCGACCCTCTATATCCCCACCTTTTACGCCGAATGCGCGCTGTTTATCGGCCTCGTGCTGATGACCTTTTACGCGGCCTGGTACCTGGTGAAAAACAGTCGCCGGCTTTTTCTGGCGCCGAGTTCCGAGAAAGGAGCGTAACCATGGAAATCGTAACCATCTCTCTCATTGCTCTGGCGGTTCTCATTACCCTGCTCAGTTTCGGCGTACCGCTGCCCTACTGTTTCGGCGGCGCCCTGATGACCATGTGTCTGTTCGGCGGCGCCACCATGCAGGGCACCATGGTGTGGGGCTACACCCAGTTGGCCAACCCGGTGCTGCTCTGTATTCCACTCTTTGTCTTTGCCGGCACCATCATGAGTGAAAGCGGCATTGCCGCCAGCCTGCTCAGATTCGTCAACATTTTCGTGGGCCGGGTGCGTGGCGGGCTGGGTGTTGTGGCGGCGGTGAGCTGCGCGATTATCGGCGCCATCTCAGGCAGCGGGTTGACCGGCGTGGCCGCCACCGGGCCATTGCTGATCCCCGAAATGGCGGAAAAAGGCTACCCGCGAGGGTATGCCACCGCACTGGTGGCCAATTCATCGATCCTGGGGCTGCTCATCCCGCCAAGCGTCACCATGATCATCTACGGCTGGGTCACCGATACCTCGATTCTGGCCTGTTTTCTGGCCACCCTGGGGCCGGGGCTGCTGATCACCTTCCTGTTCTCAGTGGTCAATCTGGTGATGGCGCGGAAATTTCCCCTGGTGCTGGATCCTCCTAAAACACTTCCCGAAACGGTGAAGGATGGGGTCGCCTGCACCTCCCGGGCAATTCCGGCATTGGTCATGCCACTCATCATTTTAGGTGGCATCTACGGCGGCATCATGACGCCCACCGAAGCCGCCGCGGTGGCCGTTATTTATTCCATCCCGGTGGGCTTTCTCATCTATAAGGGACTCACCCTTCAGACATTTCTGACCGCTGCCAAAAACTCCGCCACCGCGGTGGGAGCGATCATGGTCATGATCGTCTTCAGCCTCATGCTGAGCCAGATATTTGTCATGGAAGATGTTCCGCAGGCACTGGTGGAAGGGGTCTTCACCATCACTCAGAACAAAGTGCTGCTTCTGATATTGATCAACTTTCTGCTTTTTTTCGTTGGCATGATCGTCAACGACGTTACCGCAATCATTTTGATTGCCCCCCTGTTGCTTCCACTGATGGAGGCAATCGGCATCAGCCCCGTGCAGTTCGCCGCCATTATGGGGGTCAACACCGCCATGGGCGGCGTCACCCCGCCGTACGCCAGCATTCTCTACCTTGGTATGAGGATCGGTAAGGTGGAGTTTTCGCAAGTGATCAAACCCGCGATGATCCTGATTATCTGCGGGTACGTACCGGTGGTATTTTTAACGTCGCTGTGGCCCAGCCTGTCGTTATTTTTCCCCGGATTGTTTGGATACTAATCCTCCCACCACCAAAAAGGAGTCATGACATGAAGACAACACGCAGACTAGGTATTCTCGCAGCGGTAATTTTCGCGCTCGGCATAACCGGCGTCGGACATGCCAAAACCTTGAAGATTTCCCACGTCCGCCCGCAGGACACGGCAATCGACAAGGATCTCCGCTGGTTCTCCGAAACCCTGGAAGAGGCCTCGGGCGGTAAGGTCAAAACGAAAATTTATCCGGCCAGCGCCCTGGGTGACTACACCGTCGTCCAGGAGCGGGTCGGTCTCGGCGCCGTCGACATGGCGTGTCAGCCACCCGCCTCGGCGGCCGATAAAAGATTTCAGGTGGTCTACTTCCCCTACATGGTAAAAAGCTGGGAGCAGGCCAAGAAGAATTACTCCCCCGGCGCCCCGCTACGCCAAGTTGTCGCCGATCTCTACGCCGAACAGGACATCCAGCTGCTGGCCGCGTGGCCGGTATACTTCGGCGGAGTTGCGCTGAATCGTGAGCCGGTTTCACCCGGTGACCCGGATGCCGCCAAGGGTATCAAGCTGCGCGTCCCGCCGATGAAGACCTTTCAGCTGCTGGCCGACAACACCGGCTACCTGGGCACCCCGATTCCATTCTCAGACGCCTTTACCGCCGTGCAGACCGGCGTGGTGGACGGGGTTATCGGTTCCGGCGCGGAAGGATACTACGCCTCGTTTCGTGACGTCACCAAATACTACATTCCCCAGAACACCCATTTTGAGGTCTGGTACCTGATTATCAACAAGCCGTATTTCGACAAAATGGATGACGCTCAGAAGCAGACCCTTCTGGATGTTGCCGATCAATTCGAGCAGCGCCGCTGGGAATCCGCCGAGGCCGACCAGGCCGCAAACGAGCAGCGGCTGGCCGACTATGGCGCCACCATCGTGGAGATCAACGACGACGAGATAGCAGCCATTGCCGCTAAAATTCATAAAACAGTCTGGCCCGAGGTGCTCAACGACGTGGGCCAGGAGTGGGGCCAGGGAGTGCTCGACTCTATTGTAGAATAACCCGAACGACCGCACCAAATTATTCTCCCCGGCGGCTTGTGAGCCGCCGGGGAGCTGATATCCCCGCACCACAGGTGATCGCTATGCACAAAATCCTGGTACTCATCGGCTGTTGCCTGCTGACCATGAACGGCACCGCTCAGCTGAGCCAGGCCGCGCAAAACTGGAAGATCGGGCATGTGCGGCCGGCCGGCTCGGCGGTGGACACCGACGTGAAGGAGCTGACCGATACGATCAGCGCCGCCACCGACGGGCTTATCGATTTCACCATCTATCCGGCCAACAAGCTGGGCGACTATTCGGTTGTCCAGGAGCGGGTTTCGTTTGGCGAGGTGGAGATGTATGTCGGCCCCTTCGGCACCACCGTCAATAAAAAGCTGATGCTCGCCTTCGTGCCCTTTCTGGTGGACACCTGGGACGAGGCGCGGCGACTCTATGCATCGTCGAGCCCGCTGGTAGAAAATCTGCAGGATTTCCTTGAACCGCTCAACATCAAGATTCTCGGCGGCTGGCCCGTCTATTTCGGCGGTATCGCCTTGACCGAAGCACCTGAAGCGCCGGGGGATCCGGACGTTTTCAAGGATATGATTATCCGGGTGCCGCCCATCAGAAGCTTTGAATTAACGGCCAGGGCGCTGGGCTATACTCCCTATCCCATCACCTGGATGTATGCCAAGATGGGGCTGAGGACCGGCATGGTCGACGGGCTGATCGGCGGCGGAGCGGAAGGCTACAAGGGGCTCAGTGATCTGGTGAGATACTATGTCGCGGTCAAGGATCATTTCGAGCACTGGTTTGTCTACATGAACCTTGAATTGTGGAATAGCCTGACACCACAACAGCAGCAGGTCATCACCAGCAGCGTCCGGGACATGGAGGCCAAGCGTTTTGAAGTTGCCGAGCAGGATGAAATAATCAACCGCGCCGCGCTCAAAGAGCTTGGGGTGGCGGTATATGAATTAAGCGAGACTGAGCATGAAACCATGAGCGAAAAGGTACGAGCCGAAGTCTGGCCCAAACTGCGCGAAGATATCGGCCCCTCTTTTGATGAAGTGGTCGAATTCATCGATTCCGGCAGGTAACAAAAGGGCGTGGAGTAAACTTGTTTTGCTCAAGGCTCCGCTCCCATACACATTCCATCTTCGCCACCGCGGCCGTTAAACCAGGTCTTTCGGGCAGCGAGGATGTGTTCGAAAACCCGTGTCGCCAGATCCGGTGACCATCACAGCGGCAGCGCGTGGCAGCAGAAAAAATGTGTGTGACGGTGGTACCGCGTGCAGCCTGATTTCCACTATCTGCATCTGGCAGATCTGATCCTCGTGGTTCATTTTCTGTTCGTGCTCTTCGTTGTGGGTGGACTGGTGGCCATCTATACGGGTGCGATCCTGAACTGGCGCTGGGTGCGCACCTTCCGGTTTCGGGTGGCCCATCTCGCGGCCATTACCTTTGTGGTGATTCAGGCCTGGTGTGGTGCAATCTGTCCGCTCACGCGCTGGGAAATGCACCTGCGCGAGCGTGGCGGCGGCGCCTTCTACGAGGGTTCCTTCATCCAGCACTGGGTGCACCGCCTGCTGTATTTTGATGCACCGGACTGGGTGTTTGTGATTCTATACACGGGGTTTGGCCTGCTGGTTGCGGCAAGCTGGTGGATTGTTGAGCCGCGGCGGAACCGAAGCCGGGGATCAGCGGATACACTTTGCGTCTAATCTTCCGATTTCCTTGCCCATGGTGAGTTCCCCCTCTCCGCATTTCTGTTTTCCAGGGCCGTTTCCCGTATCGATGGGCCATCAAGGGATCTGAGATGAATCATCCTTTTCCACTTTCGCTCATTGCTGTTTGACCCACCTGAGACGGTAGAGATCTAGTCTCCTGCTCTCCATATTTCTGACACTTCCTTTTTTCCGCAATTCCTTCAGCAGGTCGAGGTCGAGATCGGTAATCAGGGTCGTTTCAACCCCGGGAGTCGCCTGGGATGCCACCGCGTCATGGGGAAAAGAGAAATCCGACGGGGTGAAGACGGCTGACTGCGAGTACTGAATTCCCATGGTTTCCACCTTGGGTATATTGCCGACGCTTCCGGATATAGCCACATAACATTCATTCTCTATCGCTCTGGCCTGCGCACAGCGCCTTACCCTCAGGTACCCGTTCTGGGTGTCCGTCCAGAACGGGACAAGCAGCAGCTTCATACCTTTTTCCGTCTGAATTCTTGCAAGTTCAGGAAACTCCACGTCATAGCAAATCAACACGCCAATTTTCCCGACGTCAGTATCAAAAACCTTGAGTTCGTTTCCCCCTGCAAACCCCCAATGGTTTTCCTCATCCGGAGTTACATGTATTTTCTCCTGACTGTCCCAGGTGCCATCGCGCCGACATACATACGCCACATTGCTCAGCCTGCCGTCATCGGTAAGCAGGGGAACACTTCCTGTGACGATGTTAATGTTGTATGAGAGGGCCATTTCCGTCATCGCCTGGCGAATTCTTTCGGAGTATTCCGCCAGCATTCGCATTGCATCAGCAGGACTGCGCCCTTCGTACATATGGATCATCGGGGCATTGAACAGCTCCGGGAAAAGGACCAAATCGGCCTGATAATCTGAAACGGTGTCGATGAAAAATTCTGCCTGCTGCAGGAATTCGTCAAAGGAGGCAAAGCGTCGCATTTGCCACTGCACCACCCCCAGGCGGACAATAGACTTGGTGCCCCCGATGAGTCTTGTCTTCTCTTCATGATAGATGTTGACCCACTCCAGCAAGACGGCATAGCCGCGAGATTGATGGTCTTCAGCCCAGTAGCTGGGCAACAGGTTTCTGACGTGGAAATCATTGGACAGCTGGAAGGTCAGAACATTGTCAACAATCTCAAGGTTCTTTACTTTTTCAATGTATTGCTGGGCAGACATCTGTTCCGCATAATTTCTGTATCCCGGGATTCTTCCACCAAGCAAAATCCCCTTGAGATTGAGATTTACCGCGAGGTCTTTGCGCGCATCGTACAATCGTCTGCCCAGACGCATGCCCCGGTAATCCGGATCGACCATGACGTCGACCCCGTAGAGGTAATCTCCCTCAGGGTCGTGGTTCTTGAAGGAACCTCCCCCGATCACCTTGGTATACGTGTGATTCCTGCCCAGCAAAGTAAAATCGACAATTACCGACAGAGCGACGGCGACCGGGCGCCCATTGTCTTCGATACAGACCTGGCCTTCCCCAAACCGATTGATCAGGTTGCCGTATTCCTCTTTCGACCATGGCTCCGTAAGTCCTTTATAAACCTTGTGGCTCATCTCACGCACCGCAACATAATCCTCCAGCCGAAGATGGCGCAGACCAAGTTTATGACTGATTTCAGTATGGTTGTTCATAGGTTGCACTCGCTGTTGGTTGCTCCGCAGTTTTATGCATGTTTCAAGATACTTTCCCGGAGGGTCGGATACAAAAGGCAGACACGTCAGGGTGAAGGAAATGTACTGCCCGATTGGAAGGAGTCGATAATGTGTAGCACCTGAACAATTATGCGATCGATACACCGATCACTGTTCCCCCGTTTTATCCATTTTTCTGTACTCCTCGACCTTGCGGTACAGGGTTGCCCGGGAGATCCCCAGCGATTTGGCCGTCCGGGCCATATTGCCGGCACGCTGGGCGAGGGTATCGTTGATCACCCGGCGCTCCATTTCCTTCAGCGTACCCGGCGCCCCGGCAGCGCGGGTGGCGGGGCGGCGCTGAAGGCCGAGATGCTCGGCTCTGATGGTGCGTCCCCCGCTCAGGTGCATGGCCCGCTGGATGGCATTCTCCAGTTCGCGGACATTTCCCGGCCAGTCATAGGTGATGAGGGCCCGGAGGGCCTCTGTGCTGAGCACGGTGTGCTCGCCGTAGCGCGCGACGAAATGCAGGGCCAGGGCCTCGATATCCCCGGCACCACGCTGTCTGAGCGGCGGCAGGATGATCTGGACGATGTTCAATCGATAGAAGAGATCTTTGCGGAATCTGTTGAGCTCGATCATCTCGTTGAGATCGACATGGGTGGCGGCGATGATTCTGGTGTCGGTGAGCATCGTTTGGCGGGCCCCGATGCGCTGGATCTCGCCGGTCTGCAATACCCGCAGGAGCTTGACCTGCATGGCGGGGGGCATATCGCCGATCTCGTCCAGCAGGATGGTTCCCTCGTTGGCCAACTCGAATTTACCGGGCCGGCCGCCGCGATGGGCATCGGTAAAGGCGCCGTCCACATAGCCGAACAACTCGCTTTCCAGAAGTTCGCCGGGAATCGCCCCGCAGTTGATCGGCACAAACGGCTGCAGGCGGCGCGGGCTGCCGTTATGAATCGCCTGGGCAAAGAGCTCCTTGCCGGTTCCGGTCTCTCCCAGAAGGAGCACGGTGGAGGCGGTCTTTGCCGCTTTTCGGGCGAGTTTCACCGCCTCGGCGAATAGCGGAGAGGAGCCGATCAGATGGTCGAACATGAAAAACGGCTCGGCCCCGGAGATTCTCGCGGCACGTTTGCGCACCGTGCTGAACTCCTCAAATACCATGACCGCGCCAAGCTTTTCCTGATGTTCGGAGAGCACCGGCTGAACGGTATAGTAGAAGTGCACATCGCCGGGCAAGGATGCCTCTTTGTCTTTCCATTTTTCGGGATTGCGCGCGATATCGTCAAGATCCAGCTCCAGTCCCCGCACCACTGAAAGGGGCTGGCCATCCACCTCTCCGGCTTTGAGAATTTCCTTGCCTTGACGGTTGATCTTCCAGATGCGCATATCGTTGTCCATGGTCATCAGGCCGGTACCCGCCGTTTCGAGCACCCGGTCGAGAAAACCGATATAGAGCGACATTTCGCTGTTACGCCGCAGCAGCCGCATATGCTTTTCAATGGATCGGGCCGCCATGGTCACCATGATCAGGGTATGCGGGTGTGTCTTACTGCTCGCCCCGGAAACCACCAGGACCCCGGCAAAGCTCTCGTGACGCCCGAAAATGGGCGCGGCGGAACTGGTAAAGCCGTGTGCCCGGCGGCAAAAATGGTCCTTGTCGTTAAGCTGAATCGGGCAGGTGAGTAGGCGGCACAGGCTGAGTGCGGTGGTGCCCACATCACGCTCGGTCCACCGATACCCCGGTGCGCAGTTGCGCTGGGCGAATTTGCGTTTAATCTCATCGGATCCGGCCAGATGGAGGATAAAGCCGTCCGCATCGGCAAAGGCAACCATGAAATCGTCCGGCGAGAGCAGTTCGTAACACTCCTCGATATGGGCGATAACCACCTCCAGAAGATGGCCGGAATGATTGCGACGGCCGGCAAGCTCCAACGGCGAGAGTTTCTTCTGGCTGATGTTTCGCTCTTCAGGCGAGATGCCGTACGATTTCGAACGCCGGTGAGATTTCTCAATCTCCCGCTTCATCCTCTCCGCGGTGGGTATACCGCCGATTATCATTTCCTCTTGCATTGCCCCCCCGCCGGCTATGAATCAGAAAACCGCACCTGTAGCAAAATGAGACACTCCCCACGGTAGCAGAGAAACAGGACAATCTCAACAATCTATCTGATGGTCTCCGTATCCTGACGTTTTGGAAAGTCATCACCATTTGGCCTGTCGAACCCCAGCGGACAGTGAAGGTATAGCTTAGGCATACCCTCTCGTCACATAAGTGTAAGTTGTCAGCCCCATTTATTACATTAATGAAACTTACCTACCCGCCATTTCGTCACCTGCTCTTCGTGCAGACACCACGTGACAGAAACTGTAAATTATCCCGAACAGTTACGGTATCACACCATAATTTTTAAAAAGTAGCATTTATTTTGCTTTCAATATACTTGGCGTCCGATCCATGAAAAAATAGGCCGCGGCATTATGCTATAAATGAGACGAAGCCGAAAGAGTCACCATCTAGTTGCAAGGAGCATGAATATATATGGGATCCATTCTCGTAAAAAACGGTACGGTAGTCAGTCCTCTGGATAGCAGAGAACTCGACGTGTACATCGAGGGAACAACAATTGTCGCGGTGGGGGCCGCCCTTGAGCTCTCCGCCGATCGGGTAATCGATGCATCAGGATGCTATGTGCTGCCCGGCGGCGTCGACGTCCACACCCACCTGGAAATGCCTTTCATGGGCGAGGTCTCGGCCGACGATTTCACCTCCGGCACGGCGGCTGCCATGGCGGGTGGAACGACCACGATCATCGACTATGTGGTTCCCGCCAAACAGCAGTCACTGCTCGAGGCCCTGGCACTATGGAAGGAAAAGGCCAAGGGCGCGGTGGCCGATTACGGCTTTCACATGGCGGTAACCTGGTACAGTGACCAGGTTGCCCGGGAGATGACGACCTGCGTCCACGACGAGGGGATCTCTTCCTTCAAGGCCTTTCTCGCCTATAAAGGGGCGATCATGGTAAACGATGACGAACTCTTTGCCATGCTCATCCACGCCCGCGAACTGGGCGCCTTGATTATGGCTCACTGCGAGAACGGAGAGATTGTCGCCCTGCTCCAGGAGCGGTTATTTAACCAGGGCAAAACCGAACCAAAGTATCACGCCCTGTCGCGTCCGTCATATGCCGAAGGTGAATCCGCCTTCCGTCTGGCCGCCATGGCCAAAGCCGTCGGCGTTCCCGCCTATTTCGTCCATATGAGCTGCGCCGAGTCCACCAAAGTACTGGTGGACGGACGCTCCGGGGGCACCCCCCTGTATGGGGAAACCTGTCCGCAATACCTGCTCCTGGACGACTCGGTCTACGAACAGCCTAATTTTCGCGGCGCCGCCTATGTCATGAGCCCACCCATTCGCCCGAAAGGACACGCCGATGCCCTCTGGGGAGCGATCCGCGCCGGTCAGATCGAGGTAATCGGAACCGATCACTGCCCATTCAACCTCAAAGGGCAAAAAGAACTCGGCCGGGATGACTTTCGCAAGATCCCCAACGGCGCTGCCGGCCTTGAGGATCGCCTCAAGCTGATGTACACCTACGGGGTACAAACCGGCAGGATCAGCATCGAACAGATGGTCGCCACCTGCGCCACCAGACCGGCCCAGATTTTCGGCATGTACCCGCAAAAAGGAATCATCGCCCCGGGCAGCGACGCCGACCTGGTGGTCTGGCAACCCGAGGGCGAAGGCGTCATTTCCGCCGCCACCCACCATCATCGGGTGGACACCTCGATTTTTGAAGGCTTCAAGACGATCGGCGGGCCCGCATTTGTCATCGCCGCCGGCCGCCTCCAGTATGAGGAGGGCACGCTTATGGTGGAACCGGGCGCCGGTAACTTTATCCCGCGCCGGCCGACGCCTTGAGCCTCGGCATGACGCCTGATATGGAGTAGCCTATGGTGGATCTGAGTATCGATTTTTGTGGCATCAAGAGCCCTAACCCCTTTTGGCTTGCCTCCGGACCACCCACCAACAGCGGTGACCAGGTCTCGCGTGCCTTCGAGGCGGGCTGGGGCGGCGCGGTGTGGAAGACCCTGGGCAATCCGGTGGTCAATCTCAACAGCCGTTACGGGGCTTTCCGGGGGGAACGGGGCAGAATCCTGGGGTTCAACAATATCGAGTTGATCTCCGATCGCGGCCTCAGCGTCAACCTCCGGGAAATGGCCGAGGTCAAGCGTCGCTATCCCGACCACGCCCTGATCGCCTCGGTCATGGCCGGCGACAAGGATGAGTGGCAAGAGCTCATTCGCCGGGTAGAGGATACCGGGGTTGACGGCCTCGAACTCAATTTCAGCTGTCCCCACGGCATGTGCGAGCGCGGACTCGGCTCGGCGGTGGGCCAGGAACCGGCCGTTGCCACTAAAATAACACGCTGGGTCAAGGAGTGCACGGCGCTGCCGACAATCGTCAAATTCACCCCCAATGTTGCCGACATTTGCGACCAGGGGCGGGCCGCCGTCACCGGTGGGGCGGACGGCGCCGCGCTGATCAACACCATCAAATCGATTGTCGGGGTCGATCTTGACGATTTCATCCCATTCCCCAAACTGCGTAACGGTTCAACCAACGGCGGTTACTGCGGGGCGGCGATCAAGCCCATCGCCCTGCATATGGTCGCCTCGCTCGCCCGACAACCCTGGTTTTCCCTGCCCATATCAGGTATCGGCGGTATCGGCGGGTGGCGGGACTGTGCCGAGTTTATCGCGCTGGGCTGTACCTCGGTGCAGGTGTGTGCGGCGGTGATGCAGCACGGTTTCGGTATCGTTAAGCAGATGAGTGAGGGACTCAGCGCCTATCTCCAGGAAAAATCGATGGCATCACCGGCGGCGCTGCGTGGCAAGGCACTGGCCAACTATAAGGAATGGGGCGAGCTCGACATGAACTATAAAGTGGTCGCCACCATCGATGAGGCCGCCTGTATCGGCTGCAACTCCTGCTATACCGCATGTAACGACGGCGCCTATCAGGCAATCGTCCATTCCTCCCGAACCACCGAAAGCGGCAAGCCCATCCCATCCATCCTCGCTCAACGCTGCACCGGATGCAATCTCTGCTCCCTGGTATGCCCGGTGCACTGCATCACCATGACCGACATCTCGGAAACCGATACCGTCGAGAGCTGGCAGGACATCGTTGCCCGGGGCGGCTACGTTGTCACCGACGGTATCAAAAAATAGAGGCCTGACCATGAGCATAAAGGATCTGCGGGTAGACGGAGCACGACTACGCCGCTCGCTGGAAACCATGGCCGCCATCGGCGCCACGCCCGGCGGCGGGGTGCAGCGGCTGGCCCTGTCCGATGAAGACAAGCAGGCGCGGGATCTGTTCGTCCGCTGGCTCAAGGAGATCGATTGTGAGGTAAGCATCGATGAAATGGGCAATATCTTCGGCAGGCGCCCCGGCAAAAACCGGGAGCTACCGGCGGTGATGAGCGGATCTCATCTCGATTCCCAGCCCAAGGGCGGGCGCTTTGACGGGGTTCTGGGCGTCATGGGAGCACTGGAGGTGATGCGCACCCTGCACGATCACAAGATCGAAACGGAGCGTGACCTCGTCATTGTCGACTGGACCAATGAAGAGGGGTCGCGTTTTGCCCCGGCCATGGTCTCCTCCGGGGTCTGGGTGGGCAAGCTCGAACGTGACTGGGCCTACAGCCGCACCGATATCAACGGCCTGAAGCAGGGCGACGAACTGGCGCGGATCGGCTATAAAGGCGAGACCCCCGCCCGCGCCTTTCCCATTCACGCCAACTATGAACTGCATATTGAACAGGGACCGATGCTGGAGGCCGAGGGCAGAACCATCGGCGCCCCCAAGGGGGTGCTCTGCCTGCACTGGTATGACATTCGGCTTACCGGCACCGCCAATCAGGTGGGACCCACCCCCATGGCCGGGCGTAACGACTGCCTGCTCGCCGCCGCCGAGATGATCCAGACGGTCAACAAGGTGGCCCATCTCAAAGGTGATATGGTGGCGACGGTGGGAGAGATCCACAACTACCCGAACTCGCGCAACATCATCCCGGACGGAGTACACTTCACCGTCGACATCCGTTCGTGGGAGGACGATCACGCCATCGGCGCCTGGGAGGTGATGAGGCGGGAGTTCGAGGCTATTGCCGACCGGCACGGCACCCCCATCGAGATGGAGATAACTTGGCGGGTGGTGCGGGCGCCTTTTGCCGAGGAGCTCGTGCAAAACGTCCTCGACACCGCCGCCGAATTGGGACACTCCTCACTCTACATGGTCAGCGGGGCGGGCCATGATTGCAGCTACATTAACCAGATCGCCCCCGCCGCAATGATTTTCATCCCCTCCAAGGGAGGCCGCAGTCATGTCGAGGTGGAGGAAAGCAGCTGGGAAGATTGTGAAAAGGGCGCCAATGTTCTGCTCCATTGTATGCTCACTTCCGCCCAGCAGCTGTAAGCGTTGTTTAGCCGAGCTTTTTATACAAACCAAACCACTAACGGAGAACAAACATGAAAACAGCCGCATGGTGCGTTACCGCCGCTTTTCTTCTGGCCCTGATGCCTCTTTCCGCCATGGCCGAAAAGATTACCGTAGCCGGGATCTATACCCAGCCGATCCAGCAGAAATGGGATGCCGCCCTGCACCGGGCGCTGGACAGCCTGGCCGGCCAGGGTGAAATCGACTATGTCTATTCGGAAAAAGTGGCAAACACCGATTATATTCGGGTGCTGCGCGAATATGCCGAATCGGGGGTGGATTTGATTGTCGGCGAAGCGTTCGGGATTTCCCGCGAGGCTCGCAAGGTGGCCGATGACTATCCCGAGGTCGCCTTTTTGATGGGTGACTCCTTTGGGCCGCACGGCACCAATATGTCTGTGTTTGACAACTACATCCACGAACCGTGCTATCTGATGGGGATTATCGCCGGCACGATGACCACAACCAACAAGATCGGCATGGTGGGCGGCTATCCCATTGGTGAGGTGAACCGCCTGTTCAACGCCTTCATGGCCGGCGCCAGCTCGGTGAATCCCGATGTTGCCTTCAAGGTCTCCTTTATCGGCTCCTGGTACGATCCGCCCAAGGCCAAGGAATTTGCCTATGCCCAGGTTGAGGCCGGGGTCGACGTGCTCTATGCCGAACGGGCCGGGGTTGTCGATGCCGCCCGGGAAAAGGGGATCATCGCCTTTGGCAACGTCAACGACATGAATAAGGAAGAAAACGGCACCGATGTGGTGGTGGCCTCCGCCCTCTGGCACATGGAGCCGGCCATCTCCCACGCCGTCGCCCTGGTCAAGGCCGGTGAGTTCACGGCCGAGGACTACAAGGAATGGACGATGATGGCCAAGGGAGGCGCGTCGCTGTCGCCCTACTACGAATTTGAAGAGCGCATCCCCGCCGCCGCCAAGGAGCAGGTGGAGCAGATCGCGGCGGCCATTATGGCCGGTGAATTCGTGGTGGAAATCAACGACGAGGAACCGAAATCGACCTTCTGATACGATTGTATCGTTAATTCGCCGCACTATTCCGATATGGGCGAAGCAACACCGCTACTGAGCTTACGCGGGATCACCAAACGCTTCGGCGCCCTGGTGGCTAACGACGACATCGACCTTGATCTTCAGCGCGGTGAGATGCTGGCCCTGCTCGGCGAAAACGGGGCGGGCAAAACCACCTTGATGAACATCCTCTTCGGCCATTACACGGCCGATGAAGGAAGTATCGAAATCGATGGCGCGCCGCTGCCGCCGGGCTCGCCAAAAGCGGCGCTGGGCGCCGGGCTGGGCATGGTTCACCAGCACTTCACCCTGGCTGACAATATGTCGGTTGTCGACAATATCATGGTGGGTGTCGAACCACTTACCCGGTTTCGTCGGAACACCGCCGCGGCGGTGGCCAAGATCAGGGCCTTGGCCGAACGCTATGAGATGGATGTCAGCCCCTACTCGCTGGTCAAGCATCTCTCGGTCGGCCAGCGGCAGCGGGTGGAAATCCTCAAGGCCCTGTACCGCCACACCCGGATCCTCATTCTCGACGAGCCTACCGCCGTTCTCACCCCGCAGGAAAGCGATCACCTCTTCGCCACCCTGCGCCTGCTGGTAGACCAGGGACTGGCGATTATCTTCATCACCCATAAACTGCGCGAAGTGATGGCCGCCAGCGACCGCTGCCTTGTTCTGCGCCATGGCAAGGTGGTGTTCGCGTGCCGCACCGCTACCACCAGCAGCGAGCAACTGGCCCGCCGCATGGTTGGCGGGGAACTGCCCGAGGTGCGGCGTATTGCCGCCACCCCGGGCGATCCACTGCTTGAGCTGGGCGGCCTCAGCGCCGAGAACGACCACGGATACCAGTTGCTCGACCATCTTGATCTTACCGTCAATGCTGGTGAAATCGTCGGTATCGCCGGGGTGTCGGGAAACGGCCAGAGCCAGCTCGCTGATCTGGTCTCGGGTATGATTGCCGATTTTTCCGGTACCTTCATGCTGGCCGGCGCCCCCATCGAAAAGCCCAGCCCCCGCCAGATGGTACGCCGTGGGGTGGGCAGGATTCCAGAAGACAGAACGGCCACCGGGCTTATCGGCGACATGACGGTGCTCGAAAATCTCGCCCTGGAATCATATTGGAAACGGGGATTCAACCGGCTCGGTTTTCTTGCCGCCGTCCCTCTGCGTCAACGCACCGCTGAACTGCTGGGTCGTTTCGATATCCGCTGCGCCGGCGCCGATGCACCGGTGCGCACGATGTCCGGCGGCAACATGCAAAAGCTCATCCTGGCCCGGGTATTGGCCGAGCGGCCCATCCTCATCGTCGCCAATCAGCCGACCTGGGGGCTCGATGTCGGGGCAACCGCATTTGTCCATCAGCGACTCATCGAAGCATCTCGTGAAGGTGCCGGCGTCTTATTGATTTCCGAGGATCTCGACGAATTATTCGCCATTGCCGATACCATCCAGGTTATGTACCAGGGTACCCTTTCACCACCCATCGATCCGGCCCGAACCAACGCCGCCGAAATCGGTCTGGCCATGAGCGGGCAGCGTGATATTTCCCAGGCAATGATCAGCGCGCGGGACTGATTATGCGACTGGAACCTCGTGCCCACACCAGCATGGCGATGACTATTCTGGTGCCGGTGGGCGCCGCCGCCCTCGCCCTGATGAGTTGTTCGGTATTGATCCTCTGGGCCGGGGCGTCGCCGTTTCTGGCCCTTACCCTGCTGGTAAAGGGTTCGCTGGGTTCGGTCTTTGCCCTTTCCGAAACATTAACCAGAACAATCCCGCTCATCTTCACCGGCCTTGCCGCCGCCGTGGCGTTTCGCGCCAAGCTTTGGAATATCGGTGCCGAGGGGCAGTTCTATCTGGGCGCCTGTGCCGCCACCTGGCTGGGCACCGGGGCTATCGATCTGCCGCCGCCGCTGCTGATTCCCCTTCTTTTCGCAGCCGGTGCCATCGCCGGCGGGTTATGGCTGTTGGGACCGACCCTGCTCAAGACCAGGCTGGCGGTGGACGAGGTGGTCACCACCCTGCTGCTCAATTTCGTCGTATTGCTCTTTGTCAACTGGCTGGTGTTCGGCCCCTGGAAAGACCCCATGGCAATGGGCTGGCCCCAGGCCGAACCGGTAGTGGATGCGGCCCTGCTCCCTCCCCTGGTGGCCAAAACCCGGCTGCATGGTGGTCTGCTCATCGCCGTTTTCGCGGCGGTGCTGTTCTGGGTGGTGATGAAATACACCACCTGGGGATATGAGATCCGGGCGGTGGGCAACAATCAAGCCGGCGCCACCTTTGCCGGCATCCCGATAGACAGGGTGGTTATCAGAACCGCCCTGCTTTCCGGCGGCATCGCCGGCTGCGCCGGGGTGTCCGAACTCTTGGGCGTCAAGGGGTATCTTACCCTTGATCTGTCGCCCGGTTTCGGCTATTCGGGAATCGTGGTGGCGATGCTGGCCGGTCTCCATCCACTCGGGGTTCTGCTCTCCGCCCTGTTCATCGCGGCCCTCTCGATCGGCGCCGACTCCATGAGCCGCGCCCTCAATATCTCAAATTATATCGCCGATATCGCCACTGCCATCAGTCTGCTGGCGGTGCTGGCGGGAATGATGCTGACCCGTTACCGGATCAGGTTCCGATAAATCATGGATCTTCTCCTTATCCTCTTTGAAACCGGCTTCTGGGCGGCCACCGTGCGGATGGCAACGCCGCTTTTGTTCGGCACCCTGGGCGAGCTTATCTGTGAACGGGCCGGGGTGTTGAACCTGGGCATCGAGGGAATCATGGCGGCCGGCTGCATGGCCGGCTGGACCTGGGTCTACTTCGGCGGCGACCTCTGGACCGGGGTGCTCTTCGCCGCCTTTGTCGGGGCCTGTTTCGGGCTGCTGCATGCCATATTCACCGTGCATCTCGGGCTTTCCCAGCACGTCACCGGGCTCGGCATCACCATGCTTGGCGCGGCGCTTTCCTCGTTTGTCTTCAGGATGCTGTTGCCCAATATCACCACCCCGCCGAAAATCATTCCCTTCGCTCCCGTTAAGATTCCGGTTCTCAGCGATATCCCGGTGGTGGGGGAAATTTTGTTCAGACAATCGCCAATGACCATGCTCGCCCTGGTCGCGGTGGTGGCGGTCGCCTATGTGCTCAAGAAAACCCCGGCCGGCCTCGCCCTCTGCATGACCGGCGAGAACCCCAGCGCGGTGGAATCCCAGGGGCTTTCGGTGTTTGCCATCAGAACCACGGCGGTGGTTATCGGCAGCGCGTTCATGGCGGTGGGCGGCGCCTTTCTCACCCTGTCCGCCTTTGATGCGTTTTATATCGGTATGGTCAACGGCCGCGGCTGGATCTGCATTGCCCTGGTGGTGTTTGCCTCCTGGAATCCCGGCAAGGCCTTGGTCGGCACCCTCATTTTCGCCGCCTTCGATGCCCTGCAGATGCGGGTGCAACAGCAGACCGCGGTGGCGCTTCCCTACCAGTTTTACCTGATGATGCCGTATATCTTCTCCATTGTTGCGCTAATCGTCATGTCGCGCCGCTCGGCATACCCCAAAGCGCTGCTGGTTCCCTTCCGTAAAGGAGAACGCTAATGGCCGGGTCCGTCCGGGTCTGGCCGCGCCGTATCGCTTCCCGGCTCTGAGTTAATATCATTGAGGTTGCTCTTATGCTTGATCACATAATCCGCCGCGCATCGCTGATCGGCGCCGACCAGGTACATGACATCGGCATTGCTGACGACCGCTTTGTGGAAATCAGCCCCCGCATCGAGGCAGATGCCGTCGAGGAGACCAATGCCGACGGGTGTTTAGTGGTTCCGCCTTTCGTAGATGCTCATTTTCACCTCGATGCCGCCCTTTCCCTGGGCCAACCGACCCTCAACCAGAGCGGCACCCTGCTGGAGGGCATCCAGATCTGGGCGGCGCTCAAACCATCCCTGAATGCCGCCGCCATCAAGGAGCGGGCCATGGCCCTGCTGCACTGGTCAATCGCCCAGGGCACCCTGATCATTCGCAGTCATGTGGACGTGACCGACCCGTCGCTGCTGGCGGTTGAAGTGCTGCTCGAGGTCAAAAAAGAGATGAGCCGGTGGATCGACCTGCAGTTGGTCGCCTTTCCCCAAGATGGTCTGCTTCGCTGCCCGGACGGACGCGCCCTGCTCACCAGGGCGCTTGACCTGGGGGTGGAGGTGATCGGGGGTATCCCCCATTATGAGCGCACCATGGCCCAGGGCGGTGAATCCATCACCTGGCTCTGCGAACTGGCCGAAAAACGTGGACTGCTGGTGGATATGCACTGCGATGAAAGCGATGATCCCCTCTCCCGGCACATCGAGCATCTCACCGCGGAGACCTCCCGGCTGGGTCTTGGCGGCCGGGTCACCGCCTCGCATCTGACCAGTATGCACTCCATGGACAACTATTATGTCTCAAAACTGCTGCCGCTGATGGCGGAGTCGGGAATCCAGGCGGTGTGCAACCCGCTCATCAATATCCATATCCAGGGCCGCCACGACACTTATCCCAAGCGCCGTGGCCTCACCCGCGTGCCGGAGCTGCTGGCGGCCGGGATTAATGTGGCATTCGGTCATGATTGCGTGATGGATCCCTGGTACCCCATGGGCACCCATGACATGCTCGAAGTCGCCCACATGGGGGCGCACTGCCTGCAGATGATGGGCGCCGCTCAGGCCGAGGAACTGCTGGCCATGGTGACCAGCCGGGGGGCGGCGGTGCTGAACCAGCAGGATTACGGGATCAGGAAAGGCAACCCGGCCGACTGCGTCATCCTGCAGGCCTCCGACGCCATGCAGGCAATTCGCCTGCGTGCCGCCAGGCTCCAGGTGTTCAGGCGAGGCCGGATCATCGCCCACGGCCGGCCCCGCAACAGCGAGCTGCATCTTGGCGCCGCACCGATCGAGATCGATTTTCGGCGGTAGGGCCATTCAGGTAAAAAACATCGTCGGACAATTCTTCCCACAGCTTGGTACAGCACGGTACAATCCAGTCTTTTGACAAACGGAGCTTCTTCACCGAGAGGCTGAATCTCCATCAATCGCCACGTTCATATCTATCAGAGCGCCGAACTCCCACAATATCAGTTCGTCGTGTAAGGCGGATATTGACCACACGTCGGGATTGACGAAATAAAATGGATGTTACACAGGAGTTTAAGAGTTAATCCAGCAAATGTGCCCCAAAGCCTTGCCCAGCATAGGTTTATGCAAGCAAAGGGCGTAAGACCCCACTGCTGTCGATTTGATATCCGAAGGCGTGTAGGACTTCGGCTTGGGTCTTACTAGGCGTTTCCAGTCGACGTTCAGGCTTTCTCGCTCCCTTCTTCACCGATAACACTGAATGCAGCCGCCGCATGTCAGTCATAACATCATGTGCCGTACGTTGTACTCCGTTACGTGCGAGTCGATTCTCAAGGATGCGCACATAGGTCAGGGCAACGACGCAGGTAAACAGATGCAGTCGGATCTTGCTGTCGGTCCAGTGCCGAAACGGACGAGCACCCACCAAATCATCATCATTGCTCAAGCGGAAGGTTTCCTCAACCTGCCATCGATCCAGACTGGCTTGCACGATTTCCGCCGTTGTCCAGTCCGTATTGTCGGTGATAATGATGTTCTTCCCACACATCGCTCGTCTCTGTTTCAATTTGTCGGGGTCCTTTCTGAAACTCATGGAAAGGCTCGTGCCCGAGGTCTCGAAACGCAACTCAAAATAATCAGATGAGATGTGCAGTCTTTTACAAAGCCTGAGATACCGCCCTTCTATTTTCTCGGCGTTACGCCAATGAGGCACCCCCTCTCGCACCTTAGCCCGCATCTCAAGGAGTTGCCGGCGGATCGTCTCGAGTTTGTTCTCAAAGGTATATGCCTTCTTGCGGGCTGTTCGGGGATTATACGTTACGACAACCGTGCGCTCCTTTCCCCAATACTCCCCTCTGGAACGAAAGGCTTTGAGGCAGTCCTCCCTTCGGTCATCCTCAATCAACCGCTCATTCTTGGCCAGATCGACAATCTCGAAACGATCCAGCGGCGTGGCTGCGAGATCCTGAGCAAAATAGGTCGAATAGGTGGTGACGAAGTGAACCCTGGAGTGCTCGTCAATCCAAGAAAAATTGCCCTCCGAGTTCATTCCCTTGTCGATAACAACGGTGAGGCGCTCCTTGGTGTTGTCAAGACCGCAGACAATCCCGAACATCTCGTCCATGACTGCCTCGAACAATTTGCTGTCATGGAGGTTTCCCGGATAAGCGGACCAGTGCAGCGGCAGTCGTGAATCTTTGGCCACCAGAAGCCCAAGCCCAATCTGGCGAAGATGATGTCGTCCGGCTTTATTCTTGCCCCGCCGAGAAAGCTCCGAGTCGGTATGACTTGACATGAAGGTGTAATAGTTTGTCGTGTCAAAGAGGAGGCAGTCGGAGGCAGGGCGCTCTTTTTCCCAGACACGCGCAAAAAAGCTGTGCGAGATTTTTTTTAGGTCGTCCTCACTGACGCGGTCCCACTTTTCCCAATACCGTTGACTGGTGAGTTCATCAAGTTCAACCGGCCGAAGCTGCTGGATCGCTGTCTGCCGGTACCAATCTGCCAGTTTGTTCTTGCTGACTGCCTCCACCATTCGATTCAAGACACAGTAGAGGAAATAATCCCCCACCGGTGGTCCTTTCTCCCGTTCCCCTCTCGGCACATGGGAGTTGACGATGGTGCTTAGATCAATATCCCGGTCAACCTCCAAAGCAAGCCACAACGCGCCAAACTCCTCGACTTTCAGCTCTGAAAGTTCTTGAGTGTGTCCTGCGGCAAGCGCTGCGACCTTTTCCGGGGAGCCGAGATAGACTTGGGAGATCACCTTCGGTTTGCCGCCGACACGGGCTATTTCTCGCACGTAGAGATAGGGTCTTCCTTTTTTCTTCTTTATGTGGAAATGTGCCATGCCTATGCCTATACAATAGGGTCTTACATGTCAAGAGAAAAATTAAGCATGTTACTGATTTTATATCATTTGTGAGGAAAGATTGGGTGAAAAAAGGAGGGGCTTACAGCGTTGACGTGCTTAAGGTGATGATATTACACAACTTATTCTAAAAATTGCCGTTTATCTCTTAAACTCCTGTTACAATATCGTAATGACATTATACCAACAAGCATCCCAGAGACTGCGATGATAAAAACGCTTACCAAACACAGCAACAGCCTCGCTCTGATAATCGAAAAGCCCATCCTGGAACTTCTTGGCGCAAACGCCGGAACACCCTTTGAGGGAAGCACCAACGGGCAGGTACTCATCCTATCTCCCATCAAGGATACAGGCCAGCCCGAAACGTTCAGCAACGCCCTCTCTGCAGTGAATAACCGCTACCCCATGGCCCTGAAAAAACTGGCGGAATGAGTGGTGAGGTTTCTTACCCTCACAGAAGTTCTTGAAATCCATCGGGATCATATTTTACGATACGGCGCGTCCCCGGCATCAGCGACATTGAGCTGCTCACATCAGCGCTCGACATGCCGATGACTACCTTTTAGGGAAAGTTTCTGCATACCGACACCCATGACATGGCCGCCGCCTATCTATTTCACCTGGTCAAGAAACACCCTTTCCTGGATGGTTATAAACGGGTTGGTACTGGCGTTGGTGTTCCTGTTGCTCAACGGCCTCGATATCGCCGCGCCAAAAGATGAGCTTGCCGAGATGATGCTTGCCGTCGCCCGAAGCGAGCAAAGCAAAGAAGAAGTGGTACTGTCTTCCACCATTGGTGCACCGCGCGGTAGCAGAGTGTTCGCGCTTGCCGATTATGGCTGCCAGCCGGTATCAGCAACAGACCATGCTCAACAGCGCACGTGCTCTGCTCATCCCAACATAGTGAAGCGAACGCAGGGGCTCGTTATGTCCAGGTTTTGGCAGATCAACAAGAACAACGACCTCACTCTCAAGTCCTTTGAAATCCCTAATCCGTGCAAAGCCAATGGTATGACGATTCATGTTACGGGGTGAAGCATCGTCCAGAACGGAGATTGAATCTCGCAAATTCTCGGAAAGAGAAGACGCCCAGGACTGTACAAATGGCAAAGGCGAAAGTACGACAATGTCTCCATGGCTGAACCCCTCGACATCCACGAGGTCGTGTAGCTCTTTCTCCAGGGCTTGGATAGCACTGTCTATGTCCGCGACACAAACTTCACGTACCGCCGGGCCATCTCCAACTCCTGAATTACCCACATCAGCGTCCAGATCACCTTGTATCCGTTGCAGGATCTGCAGTGAGTTCCGGCAATTGGTCTTTAGCGGTATTCGTACCGGGCAGATGCTTTCCAGATACTCATAGGCATCGGGAACATAGGAACCGCACAGGCCGGATTGATTGTTGGTATCGTGAAAAAAGCACCAACGGCCTTCGCTTATGCCACCTTGTAAACAGCTATCCAGATGGGCCAGCGCATCCATGTTCAATATGTCCTGACCTTCATCGACGATCAATGCATCGAATCTTTCAATACCTGCGCGTTTAGCAGCGACATGAAGAGACTCAGCCAGGCTGACGATCAGCCCTGGCACGGCGTTCCGTTCTATAAAACGCTTTAGCCAAGGTGAATGACAGGCCAGCGCTGTTTTCATTCCTGATGCACACCATCGCTTTGCTAATTCAAGCGCCAGCATTGTTTTCCCTGTCCCTGCACCTCCAGAACATATTACCCGCGGATTGGCTTCGACAACATCGATCAATCTCAACTGATCCTCTGTCAGACGAGCAATGCGCAATTCAATCTCATGGGCAGAAACATGCAATGGCACAACAGCCTCGAAATCAGGTCGCAAGTGTTGCTGTAATACCTTCAATTGCGAAGGGGTAACGACACTCTTCCGAGGGTCCTTCACACGCCAGTGCTTAATAAATCGCTCCAACCACTTCTCGAACTGTCTGAAGTCCCGACCGTCAGCGAGGACAGCGCGATCCCACTCCGCACTATCGGGAAGTAGATTGACATCCGGCGTGACAACACCGTAACCGACTACAATTACATTGTAGAGAGAAGAGGGAAGCTTTCTCCGCAAACCATGCAGCGCCCCCTCCGCTTGCTTGAATGGCGACTCCCGCAATCGCTCAGTTTCACCATACCGGTTCGTAGTTTCCCAGATGCCATCATGGCAGGATACCCTGCCGCCCTTGATCTCCAACACAAAAAGTCCATCCGGCCCGCATACGACAAAGTCGATTTCTCCAAACCGCTTGTACTCATGACGTGGGAGGTTGAGTGAATGCAAGGCGAACCAACCATTCTGGTCCGGCTTGGAAAATGCCGCGCGTAATTGGTCAAATACACGCATTTCTGCACGGCTAACGGTGTGCAGCGGCTCGCCAGGAATCATCCTCATGTTTGTCCCATTCCCTCTTTTTTTATGAAATTCAAATCATTCCTCACCTTAGCCTCCAACTCCATGTCAATTGGAGGCCACTCTCCAAGATGTTTCAGGAAAACCTCATGCTTGATTTTTATCGTTGAAGTCGTTTCCCCAGAAAAGATGAGTTTTCCGCTCTCCCGCTTCGGCTCGGATAGAGGAGAACCGTCAGCAGAGGCAATGATCGTCTCAATGCAGTCCTGCCACTTGCTGACTTTGGCAATTTCGATAGCAGCGTTCGTTTGAATCTGATGCCATTTCTCTCCCCCAGCAGGGAATAAGGCGCGTAGCGGTTGCGGGCTTCGCATTTGGGGACCCGAAAAAACGTCCCCTTGTTTTTGATGTGCGACATCCGTCATACGAGACATGATATAAGCGGACAACGCCTGGTTGCGCATCTCGCAAGGCAGCCTCAGCCAACCATCTCTGACTCCAAAAAGTATGCCGGATAGGAGATATTCAGCGTCGCTCAAAAGAGGATGTGAGAATTCCAACAGGTCTTTGCAATGTTCGCGCAAGCAGAACAAAAGCAAGGGCCTTGACAGAGAACCTTTGTTGTGCTCGAAAAGATCCGTAATCGTTCCTCTACCGAGGCCCAGGATACCTCGCATGTCCGCGATCAATCGTTCCAGACGGAACTTGTTTGCCTCATCTGTCAATTGCGCGAGCTGCGCGTCAAGGTACGCCAGAACTATATCCACTGGTTGTGCTAGACTGTTTTCTTCCTGCGCAAGTGCATTCACACACCCCCAAAACAGTCTGGTTGGCGTATTTGAATGCGCCGAAACACCACCATTTTTCAACCAATTTGGTAGCTCAGCCAATACTGGGTCTTGAATTGAGACCGCATCCGCCGCTTGCGATGTCGTTGTTATCAGTTGAAACACCTTTACTCCAAACTCACTACGGTTTGAACAATGATAGAGCATGGCAAGCAGTCCACCCAAAGCCTGCTCAGAGATACGATGATGATCTGTTGGAGGACCTGAAACTTGCGGGCTATCCTTCTCCATTCCTGGCAACATCCCTTGCTGACTGTCGGATTTCTTTTGATGGGTGTTCCGACGCGGTAGATTCGATGGCCAGGCGACATCGATATTATTGCGAAACAAGGATTCTTCAACTTTCAAGCGATATGGCTTCAAGTCCACATTGGAAACATCCTTGGCTGCTGTCTCGAATATCTGCTGGTCTTCATCCGAATGAAAATAAATGTGGGAGAACAACGTTAGTGGCAAAGGTGCTCGGACAAGAATGCCTATCCCTTTCTTCCCAAGACGTAAGTTAGGAAAGTTGGCATA
The DNA here is from genome assembly GCA_016722945.1 of Desulfofustis sp. PB-SRB1. GTDB lineage: Bacteria > Desulfobacterota > Desulfobulbia > Desulfobulbales > Desulfocapsaceae > PB-SRB1. Next base: position 881,609 of record JAEQMT010000038.1, read on the forward strand.
TCGAATCTTACCTTCTCGGGATACCACTTGTACCTGGGCGGAAACGCCCGAAAGGTCAAATGATACAACGCAGGGGCGCAGGTGCTTTCGTTCACTGACGGCCTGGTCCAGAGCCTTGGCCGGAATCGCATTACGAAACAAAGGTATCCATCCGGGAATGACGCCCAGCGAATCGACATAGTGCTTTCCACGAAATCCGGAAGGCTCCATCACCAGGCCAGCTGCCATCATATACAGCAAGTTCAGATGGTTGGTGATCAGATACCAGACCTGCGAGGGAATTCTTTTCTTTGAGTTTGTCGTATTCATTGCTTTTTCCTAAGAAGAGTAGTCGAATCAGTGGGAAGCAGACTCTCCACGATTCGGCAGATATTTCCGGTGCGAAGCAAAATCACCTGCTCCCGGGCACGCGCCACCATTACATAAAACCTTGCCTTGAGCGTAAAAGAGTCACGTTTGGGTTGATGTTGGTCGATATCAGCCAAGATGACAGTATCAAACTCCAGGCCTTTGCAGGACTGGGCGTTTATGATCATGATGCCGCCTTGACCGAAATCCGGTAACTGCCGCTGGCCGGAAACAAAGGTCTGAATCGGAGGTTTGTCGTTGTCCAATTTGGGACTGGCACGACGAAGGGCATCATTGAATTTCGTCCGCACTTTATTGTCGGGAGTAATGATTCCAATGAGTTTGCGTGGATTACGGTCGCTCAACAGGAGGATATTGTCTGCAATCGAGGTCAATGGCGTTGTGTTTGCCGTACCATAAGTCCATAACTCCGGCGTCGCGGCAGCAGGTTGGAGATCAGGCAGGTCTGGTTTTGGACTGGCCGGATCAGCTGGATAAAAGTGCTGGGCGAGCAGCGCAATAGGACGCGTGTTCCGGTAGTTGGTCTTCAGTTCCAGCGTGTCGCCTGGTTCAATTGCCAGCGTGTTTTCTATGTCTTGGCGCGAGCTACATTTGTCGGGGTGAATCTGCTGGTTCTGGTCGGCAGCCACGTAGAAATTCTCAAAGCCCAGATGGGCTAGAGTTCGATAAAAGGCTGGCGGCATATCCTGCCCCTCATCGATAACGATAAACTTATCGCTTTGATCTGGAATATTGTCCAGAGATTGAACCTTGAGTTCGACGGCATCCCAATCTATTGGCCGATATCCTCCCGGATAATCCGGTTCACGTGTCGGAACGGATTTAAAAAAATATTTGCAAATATCTCGAAACCAGGTGTCCCAGGTTTTCGCCGAAAATGCCTGTTCACTGCCAAACAAATGACGGTTTGAATGATCCAGCAAGTGATTGTAAACGAGAGTTCGGTAGGTCTTATCCTTCTCCGAGAGGCGTCGCGCCCTTAACAACGCCACAACTGACTTACCAGTTCCGGGACCACCAATAATCAGGTGTTGCCCCTCCAATGGCAAGGCCAGCGCCTCATCCTGATCTTTGTTCAGTTCATGAATTCCCGGAAGTGTGAATCGGCGTGTGCGATCAATAGGCATCGTCAAGTTACTCCAAAAAATGAAGGCAGCCCGTTGGCGGCATCATCCTTGACGAACCCCCGGTCCAGCAAAGTGTTGCCGTATTCGCAGGCAGGCTCGGGTACAAGCGCACAGGCATGGCAGGCAGCACGATTCAGCAAGCCTGGCCCTTGACCTTCATGCTCGCTGCAAACCGGGTCAAGTGAACACCAGCGTGAATGTTCCAGAGCTCGAATCAGGATGCCGAGGAAGCGCCGGGGTTCACTCAGTTCAGCCAGACCACCCAGTGAACCAGCGATGTCGGGAACAGCTACATGGATAAGGATACCGGCCATGGGCTCCGGTGCATTGGCACAGTAGACTCGTTCGATTAACGATGCCGCCGGATAGCCACCCTCGGACTCGATTTGTCGCATCAGCAGGTGTGACAAGGTATGCAATAACATGAAGCGCGTTGTAACTGGATTGGGGTCATCACGACCGGATTGGGTGAATCGGGGAAGTAGTCGATTCAGTCGCAAAACAACCGCCGGTGTTTGCTCCCACACCTTGAGCCTGTCCTCATCAAGCGCGAGGAAAATGCCCTCTCCGTACAACTCTACAGCCGGCAACCAATCCGATTCCCCTGCGATGTCCGGTGGTACTATTTCCTCTCCTCCCAGGCGGGTAAAGCCCTTGAATACCTTCACCGCCTTGAGGCGATCCACGCGCACAAGGTGACGAACGCCGTGAACAATTTTCTGTTCCTCCGCATTTAAATCGACTGCGCTTCCCAGTTCACGCCACTCATCACTTCTGTTGCGGGTCACCAGGTCCTCATCCTCGCGCTGGTCCGGCAGCACCTCCAGGAAAGCCTTATACTCGCTTTCCCGCAATTGCCCTGGCGTAAGGTTCTCACCATACAAGGGATAGCCACGGGCAAGATCAGCCAATGCGGTTTCAATATCATTGGGGGTACAGCGATATTCCGTCGCCAGCGTTCGTATTATGCCTTTCCTCGCCAACGGCATTCGTGCACCGTCTATGCGACTACGGTCACCGGAATTGCGGTACAAGCGATCCACGACGGTTCCTTTGCGTACCCGAGATTCCGGTGGAATCACCAGAACGGATTCAGCAACTGGGACGTAAACCCGCGTATCATTGATCACCAGTACCTGCGCCAGGTCTTTGTCATCTTTTTCCCCGACCTCTATTAGCGGTACCAGATCGTCTTTGGTCCATGGCTGCATCCGGCCCTGGCCAAAGCCCACTCGTTCATCACCACGAAACCTGGTTCCAGCGCCGCAGGCACCGCACCGTAATATGCGATCTTCGTAGCCACGCTCAATTAATCGTAATTGATTTTGTACTTTGCAGTTGCGCTGAGTAAGTTCACGCGCTTCCTTGTGCGAGAGAAAATGCCACGGCACATCGGCAAGGTACCCTGAAGGATGCGCGATCACCCAGGTAACCTGCTCCAGCTTAGGGTGATTTTTGCAATCCTGTTGATTGCAGCGGGGAATGTGAATGGGCTGATCGCTCCGCCACGGCCAGCGATACATGGCGCCACAGGCCGGACAGCGCATCCAGGATGGGAACCGCGTCGCCGGCACGCAGGCGCCATCTACCTGGCCATTCGCCAGCTCTTTCGCTACAGGCGGCTCGCGCAGTTGCTCCTTGATGCCCAACGCGGCACGCACGCGCTCCACATACGGAATCAGCTTGCCGGCGGAGAGGCCCTGGCGATCTTGATCCGTCCATTGCCGGGTGTCCTGAACGACCACCAGCCCATTTGCCCCTCGCACGATGGCTCCGACGCCGCTATGGCCGAGCAGGTGTGACAGGCGTATGGGTATCAATTCATTGGCCATAGGTTATAGTGCCTTAAGCAGGGCGGTGTTTTCGACATTGCGTAGAGCTTGCAAAGTCGGCCACAGGCCGCGAATACGATCATCATGGTTGTACAACAGGCGGTCACGCCCATTGTCCTTTTCGGGGACTTGATACTCCAATTGTCTTCGAGCTAACCGGCAACGTTCGACTTCAGTCTGCCAATCAGCAATTAGAGCGTCGATATGACCGGTCACCTCATCAACCTGAACGGGTGCTGACAGTACGCAACGTTGTTTGAATTGTTCAACGGCTATGGCAACATGCGAATCGTTCGAGTCAAAATTGGCAGCTGCACTGTTATTCAACAATCCAAACCCACCGTGTCGCATCACGATGACCAGCGCTGCCGGCAGGGCGCGCAGGCGGGCCTGGTAGGTATAAGGCGTGACACTGGTAGGTTCGACGAAACGGTAGAAAGCTTCATGGTAAGGACGGAAACTCTCGTAATGTGACAGGCTGCGTGCCTGTTCACGGTAATAGTTCGCGAACACCACTCCGGGCGCCTCGCTCCGACCCACGCGGCTGCTTGCCTGAATATATTCCGCTGTAGTCAACGGCTGACCGTTGATAACCATCAGTGCCAACCGAGCCACATCAAGCCCGACCGAGATCATATTGGTTGCCAGCACGGCATCCAGGCAGCCATCCTCTTCGCGCGTTTTGCTCAACCGGGTGAAAATGTCTGCATTCTGCGCCGCAGTCTGCAAGCTGGTAAGTTGGGCAATGCTCGGCGTCGAGCGTTCTTGTTTCTTCGCCTTTTCGTTCTCCAGAACCAGTGCGTCCGTCGTGTTAGACAACAACCGCATGAAATCGCGCACATCGCTCTTAAAAGCCGTGTGGCTGTTCCCCACCCCCTTAAGGCTGCCATGATACACCACCTGCGTCCACCAAGCATCCAGCAGTTCTAACTCGTGCTGATCACCCTCAAACAGCACGTACGGGGCCATAAGCAATACCGCCGCCAGCGGCGCCAGGCATTGCTGACGGTTCAGCATCGGCGCCAGATAGCCGACGTAGATTCGGCCTGGCCGTTGCTCCAGTGGGACGGTACGAGCGAAATAGGCATCGTCGCAGCTCAGTCCCGGTGGTGGAAACACAGCGACTTCGCGTCCATACAGTCTTTTCACCTGTTGGTCCGCCATGCGAATGGTGGCGGTCGATGCAATGTACTTTGGATACACGCCACGCAATTGAAGCACGGTGTCAATGGCAGCTTCATACAGACCAGCCACCGATCCCAACGCGCTGGCGATCAGGTGCAGTTCATCCTGGATGATGAGTTCCGGCGGTCGATGCTGTGTGCCTCCTAAGAACGCATTGGCACGTTCTTCCCAGGCCAGTCTCGCGAATTTATCCACCGTGGCGACCAACATGGTCGGTGGTTCGGCATACAAAGCTTCATCAACGATATTACAAGGCAGTACGCCATCCGTGGACACACCAAAGTCGCAGTCCGGGTTACGGCAAAGGAAATGAAAATGCTTCGTGGTGCTGTCGTAGTTGCGGTCGGCTTCAAAGTCCTGTCCGCACCAGGGGCAGTGGTCGAGCACCAGTTCGGGCTTTTCCCTGGCGGCAATCGCCTTCTTTACGAGTTCAGCCGCTTTCTGGAAGGTGTTGGGACTGGTGGCCTCTCCCACCCACATGCCTATGGTAATTGGCGCGGAACCGAGATCATCACGTTCTCGCCGTACCAGCTCCAACGCGCAGATCAGGCGGGTAGCACGTATGAACTGGTCACGGGTCAACAGGCGCAAGGTATAGCGCATCAGGATAGCTGTTCCGCCCCCGGTATCAGAATGACGAAGTCGTCTCAGCACTATCTGAAATGCAATCAAGCCTAGATAAGCTTCGGTCTTACCGCCACCCGTCGGAAACCAGATCAGGTCAACCGTATCGCGAAATTCGTTGTCCTCATTCGCCGTGGATTCCAGCGAGGTCAACAAGAAAGCCAGCTGGAACGGACGCCAACGATAGGCATCGTCGGTGCGGGGCTTGCTCTGAAGATGATCGTGTTGGCGCATCTGATTCAACATGGCGCGATTGGCTAAGGCAAAGGCCAGCCTTGCCTGTGCATTGTCGCCCAGCAGGCGCAGTCCCACACGCATGCGCGAGACGGCTGTGTTCATGCGTTCGACCATGCGGTCTGCGGCTGCACGGTCGTCCGTTGGAAGACCTGGGATTTTACCCTGTTGGCTGGCAACCCAGCTCGCGTATCCGCTTATGAAATCGTCTAAATCGGGCAGGAGGATTGCGTGAGCGCTGTCGATGTCAGCCAGTCTCGCCATCGACAGTACAGGCTCACCCCCCGATCCTGTATCTGCCGTCATCTGGGGCACTTCCACCGCCGGCATCGTTTCAGATCGCAGTTCGGCGACCTTCCCGTCCTTCACTTCCCAGTTGGCGGCACAGCCATGCCCGAGGGCGTAGATGTGCCGGTGTGCGTACTGGAGTTCGATTTCCTGTTCTTCCTGGTCTAGTAGGCTTCGGTCAACGCGGGGATAGACACCGACATCGCCTGCATCGATCACGCAGCGTAGACTGGCCTCAAACAGGGTCCTTTCCGCGCGTTCGTAAACGTAGTCGCTGCCAATCGCGCTATCTGCAAGCTCCTGCGCGTTGCAGAGAGAAACTGTGACGATCCAGCCATCAACGAAGTGACGCCACTGAACATCCACGCGTGCCTTATCTGCCAGTTTGGAAAAGCTCTGGCGTTGGTCTTTTCCAGGACAACTGATGTTCTCGAACTCCTCCTCGCCTCCTAGCCCGGAAACCAGTTCTCTGCGTGTCCAATCGTTTTTGTAATGTCCTCGCTCATCTCGTTCTGTGCGTTCATATCCGGCGGCACGGCACAACGCCTGGAACCGGATATACTCCCCCTTGATAAAGAACGAAAAACCAATAGACGATGGTGGAATGTAACGTCGTACAATGGCAGGTTCGGCTAAGCTTTCACCAGCGACTTCTGCAGTACCCTCTGCTTCATCGACATCCTCACTGGCAGGATCGATACCTTCGCCCCATTTGGATGTAGGGTAAAGCGCACCGCAGGGGAAACGCTCTGTGGGTAGCACACCACGTATGACCCGGCTATCGGGCACCGACTCGGTTGGACCAACCAGTTGCTGGCGTACCCAATCGATGAGTCTCTTTCGTGGTTCAGTGAACATAGTCATTACGCTTCTATCCCGTCCTAAATTACTGCCATCTTTACTATTCTCAATCCATCTGTTTAATGGTCTATTCAACCTTTTTAGTGAGCCAGCGGAACTGGAGTCTGTATCGGCTCTGCTCTCCGATGTCGAGTTTTAGCAGCGGACGTTCAAACGACCGGCCAAAGCCTCAAGGTTCAACCGCCATTCTAACACCGCATTCCTCAGGTGATATCCTTGTTATCGAGCTCCAGTTTGCCTTGTTCCGTCATCCACTCACAAAAAGCTTCGAATTGCCTTCGCGCAAGCTTGAAGGGAACCGTACTGCTGTTTTCCAAGCGGTTGATCGTGGAAAAACTCACGTCCAGCTCGTGGGCCAGCTCTTCCTGGCTGAGCCCCAGTTGCCGATTGACTTCTTTGACCGTCTCCGCAAAATGTTCCGGTGCCCTTGTCATAGCGGTTTTCTTCAATTCCTGGGGCGCCGCCAATTCACCGGCAGCAAGCAAACACAATGTACCCAACATACAATTACAGCCCTATACATAGCGGGTGATTACGCATGTGGAAAGAGGAAAATTGGTGACTATTCATGAATTTTCAGACACTACACCCGCCACTCGGAAAATAAGCCCCCTGGAAGTCAGCAAAAAACATCAGACGACACCCGAGATTTTCTCCCTCTCTCTGGTAAGTAAGCGGAGAAGTCATAAAAAATCACAACGAGGAGTGATCGGCTATGGACATCAACGTCAAGTTTGACTTAAACCATGAAGAGTATCAAACAGTTTGCCTATGATGTCACTGAGCAGCGTGTGCAGTAAAAAATGCAGGAGAACGGCGTGGAGCGCAGCGATCAACCGGTGCGCGATCCGCAGGCGAGTTCCGCAGGAATGCCACTGCAAAGTAGGGTACAATCCGGACGAGGACCGGAAAGTGAGAGGAAAAATGCAAAGAATTTTGAGGCGAAAGGTAAGCAAGGTATGACAGGTTTCCCGAAACAAGTGTGAGTCTGACTCATTTCGCCATGCCCGTTGTAACACATTACACCCACATCCAATCAGCGTGGCAGCTCGATGCCTTCGTTCATGATCCGGATGTACTCCACATAGGAATAAAGGCGGTTTCGCTTCTGCCCGGTTACCTCCTGGACAACTTCTAATTGCTCCAATTCACGCAGGCAGGCGTTGACGGTTGCCGGTGACAATTGGGTCTTTTGCCCTATCCATTTTGGCGAGGCCATCGGCCGTTCCAGCATCGCTCTATGAATCAGATGTGCAGATCCCGAGATGCGTTTGAGCCCGTTGATCCGTTGGCCATCTTCGGCTGATAACCTCATGAGTTGCTGAGCCGTATCCACCGCCTGCGTTGCGGTGTGGATGACCGCATCGGCAAAGAACTCCAGCCAGGCTTCCCAGTCACCGGTCAGGCGTACTTCATTCAGCAACTCATAATACCGCTGCCGATGAGTCTTAAAATATAAACTCAGGTAGAGCATCGGTTCCTTCAGCACCTTCTCGGAACAGAGCAGCAAGGTAATGATCAGGCGACCGAGACGCCCGTTTCCATCAAGAAACGGGTGGATCGTTTCAAACTGAACATGGGCCAAGGCCGCTTTGATCAGGACCGAGGTCTTTTCCGGTCGGTCGTGTAAAAACAACTCCAGTTTACCCATGCACTCCTGAACATATTCCGGAGGCGGAGGGACGAAAGCAGCCGTGCCGGGACGACTGCCACCAATCCAGTTTTGGCTTCGGCGAAATTCGCCCGGATCACATTGCGTGCCGCGCCCCTTTGATAGCAGAACACTGTGAATCTCTTTGAGCAATCGGAGCGAGAGCGGGAAGTTCTCCTTCAGTCGGTTCAGCCCGTGATTCAGTGCCGCCACATAATTGCTGACTTCCTGAACGTCATCCAGCGGCACCCCCGGCTGATGTTCAAACTCGAATAGCAACAAATCGGAGAGAGATGATTGAGTCCCCTCGATCATCGAGGAAAGAACCGCCTCTTTACGCACATACATGTAAAGGAAGAGCGAGGTATCCGGAAGCAACACCGAAACGCTGTCCAGACGGCCGAGAGCCAGCAGGGCCTGATCAAATTTTTCCCGGAGTTCAGCTGACCACTCAACCGGTGGTGCAGGCGGCAATGGTGCCGGAACAAAGGCTTGCGCCTTTTCCCCAACGGTCGAAATGGTTACGTAATGGCCTTGCAGTTCCCGGTTCATGCTCTTATTTCACTTTTTCAATTAACGGCTTTTTTATTTTAGCTTAACATGCAAAATGAAATAATTCCATGATGGATACTTGTCGAGAGCCCGCTCGAAAATGCCCCGCAAGCAGATGTTTCATCCGCGTAAACCGCCTCAACACCGCCTTGGCCGCTTACTGCAACAAATGTTAGATACTCAGCCGCTGAGGAGCGCACAATAGATGTCTTTTTTTTCCGGCCTTCTGAAGTTGCTTGTTTTTATCCTTCTTCATTCAACGCCTCCCCAGTTGTGATACCTGTCTCGGGACCAGCGGAGGTATTTCATCAATTCCCAGTTCACCGATTGCGGGTCAAACCGCTCACTGTCAAAGTCACCACCGGACCATTCCATATATCTTACATGCATTTCATGACTGGGGTCTGTCAAAGCGCTTAAGAATTCAAAATAACCACGTGCGCCACCCACATCTTCAGGCGGGCAGGCCCGTTCGCCCTCAAGACAGGTGAGCGCCGCTATCAAGTCAGGATTGAAATAGCGGCTTTCTTCGAGAAGGATTTCATGCTCCCAGCAGTCACCAAAATCATACAGATAGTGGAAGGTACGGCCTTTCTGTTTGATCAGACTGCCAAGACGGTATCTGCCGCAGATTAGCCCGTCTTCCTTCGATTCAAGATATTCGGTGTAACGTTTCTTGCCGATGGTAAATTCGTGCAGATGGCTATCGGTCCAGCCCATGACAATCTGGATGACATCGTGCAACCGGTCCAGTGTAATGCTGGCGGGCACCACAAATCGCCGCCAGATCGCCGGTTCGATATCAAGCAGTTCTATTTTCAGCAGATACAAGCGTTCGTTCATTTCTTCACCTCATATTTTGACCAGAAGCTTCGTTTGCGACCATGGGCCTGCATGATCTGATCTTTGAACACTTCGTGATGATTAAAGTTTTTCCAGTCGGGTCCTCCCACCTTTGTACACCCCGGGCCGGAGATTGTTTCCAGCGCGGCCTGCAAAGTCGCTATGATGAATAAAGTTTTGCCAACGGCCAGTACGGGCGCGACATACCACATCTAAGTGCTTTTCCGCCATGTGAGGCCACATGTAACTCAATTGGCATGTCAATTGGCGCATTACCAGAAGAAAATTGACGCCATGGCGTCATAGCGTTATTATTTCGTTAAAAGGAGATGACAGTATGGCCATACAAGCAAAAAGAGCAACGATATATTTCGACCCTGAACTCCATAAAGCCTTACGGTTAAAATCCGTGGAAACCTCAAGATCAATAACAGACCTGGTAAATGAGGCGGTAAGAGAGGCTCTATCTGAAGATGCAGAAGATATAATTTCATTTGAAAAAAGAAAAGACGAGCCATTACTCAGCTATGATCTCATGGTTAAGAGACTGAAGGAAAATGGCTCAATATAAAGGGAACCTTGCAAAATGGCCTTTTAGCCCAATCTCATCGTTGCTCTAAAAATTTTATCCTCGGAATATCAACCATATGCCTGTGGTAAAATTTTTCACGCGCCTTGATCTTGAACGAAAATTCTCATTTTTCAAGGTTCCCTAAAGTCTTTTTCAAGAAATCAGTTGAAAAAGACTTCAAGCCTATACCAAAAAAAGAGCTTCTTAAGATTTTAGCTAAAATCGAGTCACTTCAAGAAAACCCAAGACCTGTTGGCTGCGAAAAGCTAACAGGTCGCGAGAGATATCGCTTGCGTCAAGGACGATATCGTATCCTCTATGCCATCCAAGATAATGAGCTAACAGTTTGGGTCGTAAAAGTAGGATACAGGAAAGAAATATATAAAAAAATCAGCTAACGAATAGGATAGAGCCGACGGAGAGTTGGGCTTTCCACCATCATCTCTGCCATAGTGAAGCCCTCTGCTCTAACAAATTACACAGGTGGAGGCGACAACTACACTAATGCAGGGGGCCGAACAGCGGCTGCAGGAAAAAATGCAGGATACCGGCGTGGAGCGCAGCGAACAAGCGGTGCGCGACCGGATCGACGACCAGTGCATCGTCCCCACGCCGGAGGAGCGGGAAGCGGCGGAAACGCGACATCTTCTTAACATCCGCCAACCAAATCCACCAAGAAAATCATACCAATCAGGGTGCTGTTTCCTGCCGGCTCGCAAACATCCGTCTTGACTGAATCGCCAGTTAGTTTTAACTTTGTAATGACGATGTATCAACGTAATTCATGGGAGCCGCAATGATCAAAACCCTGACTAAGCACGGCAACAGCCTCGCGCTGGTGATTGAAAAACCAGTCCTCGATCTGCTCGGGGCCGATGCTCAGACGCCCTTTGATGTCACCACCGACGGGCAGGTCCTGATTCTTTCACCCATCAAGGATAGTGGCCGTAGCGATGCGTTCTCCGCCGCCCTCGACAAGGTCAATGCCCGCTACCCCAAAGCGCTCAAAAAACTGGCAGAGTAGGTAGTGAAGTTTCTGACCCTCACCGAGGTGCTGGAAATCCACCGTGACCAGATTGCACGCTACGGTGGCACGACCGGCATCCGGGATATCGAACTGCTCAAATCGGCGCTTGGCATGCCGGCGGCCACCTATGGCGGGGAGTTCCTGCACACCGATGCTTTTGAAATGGCCGCCGCCTATCTCTTTCACCTGGTCAAAAACCACCCCTTTCTTGACGGCAACAAGCGGGTCGGTGCGGTAGCGGCTCTGGTGTTTCTGCTCCTGAACAGCCATAACTTCGATGCGCCGGAAGATGAATTTGCCGAGATGGTACTATTGGTCGCCCGGGGTGAGGTCGACAAGGCCGAGGTGACGGTGTTCATCCGCCGCTGGAGCAGGGCGCTGTAATCTTCTTACCATATCAACCCGTTCGGACGAGGGTTTGGTTTCCGAAAACGCAATCGAACAGAATCACCCGCTGTTTCGACAAAGCCTGTCTGGTCTCTGCCTCGCCGCCGGAACCCTGCCTGAAATTCGATCTGTGCAGATCGATCAAAAGCTGCATGTGTAAATCGTCCATCCTTCGGCACCATCGATCTTCTGTTCAAATTTTCTGCCACGCTCGCAAATCATCTTCCGTCCTTCACGACACCGAGCTGATCAGCCATGCGGTGTACCCCGCATAAACCAGGAGAAGTGCCGCGCCCCCAAAACGGTTGATGCGCCCCTGTCGACCCCTTAACCCAAAGCCGATCAGAAAGAGCGACACGGTCAGGGCGCCCATCACAACCATATCCCGTGAAAGCGTTTCGGGCGCGACGGCAAAAGGGTGAATCGATCCGGCAATGCCGACCACGGCCAGCGTGTTAAACAGGTTAGAACCGAGCACGTTTCCCAGCGCGATATCATGTTCGCCCCGGCGGGCGGCAATGACCGATGACGCCAGTTCCGGCAGGGAGGTGCCGACCGCGACAATCGTCAAGCCGATGATCATGTCGCCCACTCCGACAATTCGGGCAATTTCCACCGCCCCCCACACAAGCAGACGCGAACTGGCAATGAGCGTCAGAAGCCCGGCCGCAATCCAGAAAGCGGCCCGCTTGATCGGCATCTGGTGGCCAGCGGTCTCAGACTCGACTTCGGTGGCCAGCGTATCGGTTTTTCGCCTTGTTCCCTGATAAATCGTCCAGGCCATCAGACCGCCAAACACCAGCAGCAGGACTGCGGCATCGAACCGTGACAGATCAAGATCTGCGAGAAGGACCACGGTGAGAAGGGTCACGAGTGTCAGTATGGGCAGCTCCTTGCGCAACACCGTCGTCGACATGGTCACGTAATTGCCCTGGAGTTCTCGCTTCATCCTGCCAGCCTCGAATCTAAAATAAAGAACGGGGGGAAAGATCAAGCGGGTTTCCCAATTGGCCGTTTCGATTTCCTCAAACGAGCGTTCGACGCAGCAACGCATCTGGCAAAGCAAAAAAGATTACAACCACAGCTTCGATTTGTCGTTTGCCGGAAAACCCCAGTTATCAGTGGTTTTAAGGCCGCTACCCGGATTGGGATATGATCCTGGTTTCTTTGGTATGGTCGCCTCCTGTTTACTTGGTATCTGATGAAGTAAATTGCGTGGCCAACTTCAACGCATCTTCCGGTTCCGATAGTGGACTTATCTTCGGTGGCTCCAACGAAATCAGCCAGTCGGCCAAATCCGCTGATTCATGGATACCGTTCTGGTTAAGGCTGAACAGCAGATCTTCCTGGCGTGGTTGACCGAAAACCATCCGATAGAAGGCCAACCCTTGCTTCAGCCGTTTGAGCTTCCCAACCTCCTTACTGTAAGGGAGCAGTGGAATGCGGCGCTCCACCCGGGCGGAACCATCCTCGAAGATCCAATATGGGATGAGATCGGAATGCCCATTGGATTTTTGCTGGGCCGCGATATTGAAAAGAATCTTCCATGGATCGCCTCCCTCATGCGCCACGGAGAGAGCAGTCAGACCATACCGTTCCGCGATATTCTTCCTGACAGCATGGCCTTTATAACGATGAACCCGACCTTCGCGTTGTTCAAGATCAACGGGATTGGAAGGCAGGTTCCAATGGACTACCGCATGGCACCAAGTGTGGAAGTCCAACCCTTCCTGACCTATCGAGGTCGACGCCAGAACGAAGGGACGAAACGGTGAGTTGAAGGCATCCCGCACCGAGTCGGCGCGAACAAGAGCCTGGTTGTTGTCGTCTCGAATATCCCCGAACCGGAGCGCGAAACGACAGCGGGTGTTGAAATCATCAAGAGCAAAGCCGTCGCCCGACATCTTTATTTCATCGATTCGAATCTGCGCGGTCCGCAGTGACAACACAGATTGGATGCACTCGGCTATGCCAGCCACCTGCTCTTCAGGTGAGTGCTCTTGGAGACCCAAAGACTCTCGAAGGACATGCACATATTCGTCGAGCACCGATTGGAGATTGCCGTCGATACCGTACTGCAGCGTCAACCGCCAATAAGTGTCCTCGCCGGAGCCTCGCAGCATGGCAATCGTCTCCGGCATATTGAAAAGAGATCGGAAGCCGGATGCGATTCTGGCTGCGGCTGACAGAAGGTTCGGATCGGCAGCGTCGAGCCCGGCACCGATACGGTGAAGTGCTCGCAAGGCACACACGCCAGTACCGGCAAGAGCTAAATCGCAAAGCACATCGACCAGATCATCCGGCTGAGGACCGAGAGGAATGTTGCCCTCGGCCATGCTGACAAGCAGGTCGATGTGATCTTTGAAACGGGTGCCTGATTCATGGTCCGGCGTAGCGGATCTCCATCCCGAATGGCTCTTACACCAGTCCAACAACCCATTATGGGAATCGAGAAGAATGGGAGCCGCCCAATACCATCGCTCGTCAGCCCGCGTCCCTTCCCCGGCATCAGGCAGGATCTCGACCAAACTGCGGCAAACAGTCTTGACCTCGTCCCTCAGTTCCTGGGCGTTCAGTGGCCCGCTTCCAAGGCGCAGAGCAATCTCGAGCGGATCAATCTTAGTGGCAAGGGTCGGAGACGGTAGCAACCAGGCAATAACCGGCATACCAGTCAGGCGATTGTCGTTTGAGGCCACAGCAAACCGCAGTAATGGCTTAATCTTGTCATAGAGTTCGCTGTGGGAAACCGAAGTTCCGGCGATCATCTTCCGTTCGGCTTCGTAGGAGCAGATCGACGCAACCGCGTCCGGAACGGCGCTCCATGAGGAAAACACAAGGGCCTTGGTCAAGCCATCCTTTTCCCGGTATACGCCACCAGGCTCGATATATGGCATGGACGGCGGCATCCATAAAATCTGCCACATGCCTTTATCAATCGTGTCTTCAAAAAGTACGCGCATCCTCGGATTGGCAGGGTCGAGAGCCTGATAGCCTTCAAATTTGTTTTTCGTCAGCAACTGTCCATTTGCCGAAGAAAGAGTCTCTCGAAGCGCATCTGAAGGAGCATTCAACTGTGCATCCAACTTATGCCGCAGCTCGTAATGTTTTAAAAAGTTGATCAAGTAAGGCGCAGACTTCCAGTATTCAATTGGTTCCCCGGCCTTAACGCAGATTGCCACTGCGTCAACGGTCGCGGCGTGCTGAAGATCCGCTGTCTTGAGGGGAGCCGTCCGCTCGATCTCAGTCAGCATTGAGTTGTGATCACGAGTTGTCGCGACCCGCTCCGTTCGGCACATGACCTTCAGGAGGGCTCGTTCAAGTTCGGCCTTTTTCCCCGGATGACATACGGAGCCCTTTGCGCAAGCGTGGAGCGTTGTTCGATGCTCTGACAAGAGATTTTTTACCGCATCGACCTTGCCGGAATCATTGAAGAGGAAGTTCAGTGTCCTGATGAAATCTGGATAGTGGTCGTCCTTGTCATTCTCCTGGTCGAGGGTGAACATTTTGTAGGGCGTTGCGGACAGCAGGAGAACGCGAACGTCGGGATGTTCAAAGAGGGCGGTCGCCAACATGGAGGCTTCGTCATCGCCATCCAGCAGGTGCTTGAATCGTTGGAATTCATCAAGGATGACCAAATCGGGCTCAAGCGCGGAAAGGCACACTGACGCCAGCTTGCTTCTGAGTTTTCCGATCAGGTCGTAGCGAAGCTCAGAGTCCTCCCAGGGGATTCTGCTGTAGTCCCGGTAACGAGCAAAGCGTTCACAGCCTTCCTTCAAGGCCGCATACAGTTCGGCATCCTCTAGAACTGCCCGGCGGAAGGCCTTGGAAAGGTCTGCATCCAGATCCTCCGCTGGTAAGTTTTTGGCCTTGGCTCGCCAGTTATCCTTCCCCGCTGTCGCCTGAAGAATGTTTAGGAGGCCTACGCGCAACCGTCTGCGCCGTTCATTTTGCGCCAGGGGCAAGTCGTACAGCATCCGGTAGAGGATAGCCCGTTCACCGGCATGCCCCCCTCGACTGCGGGCATGGTCGAAGGCGGTACCGGGCGTCAGGCTGATGAAATTTACCTTGTTCTTTCGCAGCGAGCGTACTTGCCTGGGCAGGTACGTCAGTCGCGTAGCGATTGAAAAACCATCCGTGTCGCTGACATTGAGCCGATTGACATTCTGGGTCGCGATGGCGGCATTGGAGCAGATGTAGATCACATCGACCCGATCCACCTCGTCTTGAAGGTGCTCCAAGGTCTTGGCAATGATTCCCCGGGCGACTAGTGTTTTTCCAAGTCCAACTTCATCGGCGATCAGAAAACGGGAAGTTGGGTCATTGCCATAGAGCCGCTTGAAGACGTACTCCACGGTCTTCCTCTGGAAATCTTTCAGACCGGCCAAGGCGGGGGCTGATAAAGAGCGGTTGCTATGCATCACGCCCTCCGACAGCCGATTCAAAAACTGTCCAGAGGTTCAAAAAATCCTCGGGGATGATCGCATTCTGGCTTCCCTGGGACAGATCGCGAACCAGCCCCGAGATTTCCGATAGTCTCTCCGGGTGTCGGCTGTAAGTGCGGGTCAGCTCTTCCAGTAGCGGGATATCCTCGCCGTCGGCCAATCGGGCCAACCATTTGGCAAACCCGGAGCCACTACCTGGATCAAGTCCGGATACCCTGTCACCCCCCAGCAACAGCAGGAGATAACGCAGGAATCCCTCCTGATTGCTGATCACGGTTTGCAGAATGGCAGAGTTGCGTTCTTCTGGAACGCCGCTAACGGGAATATTCAGAACGAACCGGGCCGAAACATCCGGATGGTTGGTCTTAAGTTCAAACGCGATGAGACCCGTTACAGAAGAGGCGGAGAACTCTCCGAGGACGATCCCACCGTTAGCATCGCCGTTAAGAATGTCCACCGCGAAGTCCCGAGTAACGGTTATCGGCCATGCAATAGCGCTGACGATCCCATCAAGGGATGGTATTTCTCCCGTCAAAACCAATGCCCACAGACCGTCCTTCGATTCCGGACTGCATTCGATAGACAGAGCTACTTCAGCTATCCGGGAGCGAGCCCTCTCAACAGATTCCTCAGCCGCCTGCCGGAGCGCATCAATCTCTGCTTCCTTGCTCGTGCCAAAGTCGACAAGATATTCACCTAATCCGTCAGCGCCAAGAAGCTCGTCGATGCCG
The DNA here is from genome assembly GCA_016722945.1 of Desulfofustis sp. PB-SRB1. GTDB lineage: Bacteria > Desulfobacterota > Desulfobulbia > Desulfobulbales > Desulfocapsaceae > PB-SRB1. The sequence continues at coordinate 898,333 of JAEQMT010000038.1, forward strand.
CCGACTCTGCTCTTGCGGCCAACTAGTCCGACCAGAATCTCGACGTTCTTCGAAGCATTCAGCGCCGCGTTGGTTGCATTCACAGACCCCATAATCACATGGGTATAGTCTGAATAGTACCTGGTCTCAAACAGATAGACCTTTGCATGGAGGCCGGTCGCAAGCGGCTGTTCGATGGCATCGTCTTCTTCTCCATCCTCGGTTTCCGCCGCATCGTCCAGATGAAGACATTGCGTGAAAAGCTCCAGCGTATCCTTCTTCAGGGCTGTCAACGACTCCGGGCGTGAGATCAGAGCATCGGCGGCCTTAGTTTTACTCGTCAATGCTCGCAGGGCCTCGTCAGAGCAGAATGGCGATATGACAGCCATCCGATTCGCCATGGGAGGCTCCCAGTCATACCCTTTCGTTCCCGGAAGATAGAAGGTCAGTTCGTCAAAGCCGTCGGGGAGTTCCCACTGGACTCGATGCAACTCGTCCGCGAATCTGAGAGTTTGTTCGCTCCTGCCCGGTTCTGTTGTTCCGGTGGCCAGATCAGGAAGCGTCTTGAAGAAATGAGCCAGCGGTTTATTTGGTTTGGATTTCCGGCCTACAATCGTCCCTTCGAGCTGAAGTGACAGGTCCCAGGACTGATCGGTGGTCATATTCCTCGTCAGGACCACCAACCGATACATTGCGTTGCTATGATCAGGGCTGGCAAAACGGATTGCCCAGACTTTCGGATGGAAAAAGCCTCCGCCAGGGGCCGTTACCTCGACAACCATTTCCTCCAGAAATCCAAACAATGGGTTGGGCTTGGCTATCTGGGGCACTTGAATCCGTCCTCGTTGCACATAGACGGTGATTCGTTTCGAGTACCTGCGGATGGCTTCAAGCACAGACAACGGGTCAGGATCGGTCTGACCATCCGCCGCCATTAACGCCAGGTAGACAGGTGCCTCAAGCAGTAAAGCTGGGTCCATCGAAAAGGTGGTCGCAACGGCCTCGTCGAAAATCATCCCCGGCGGTGGAGTCAATGCAGAGGTATAAAGAATCCGGGAGTTTGGGTTCAGCATTTCTCCTCCCGGTTCATCCCCTGGTACAGGTCGTTCAAAAGCACCTTCACATTCGGCCAGCGATAGACAAGTCTTCCGACGCCGGAGTATCCGCCCCACTGCTCGAGCGCCCTCTGGTTCCTGAATCGGGAACGCCTGCCCTTGAGTTTCATTTCCCTTCTTTTGATCAGGGTGAGCGCCTTGGCGTTAGAAAGAAGGCCGCTGGGGGACTTCCGGGTATGGTCGATCCACTGCTGAACGAAGAACCTCGTTTGCGAGGTGATGGTGTGGCCATGATCCATGGTCAACTCCCAGAGGCGGCTCACCGACCAGGAGCGAATCTCCTCCAGAGGAAGATTTGCAGTCCATTCGTCGAAACTTGCCTGATGCTCGGCGACAAGATCTTCATGGTTTCGAAGCCTGGCGAGCTGAACGTTGTACGAGAGCGCCGCTCCATGCATCACCTCCGAGAACAGCCGTGCATGGGTCAGGAGTTCTTTATGCTGTTCGGAAAAGCTGCCGTAGTCCGGATGTTCCCATGGAGATTGGGTGTCGGCGGGTTCGCAGTGCAGTGCCAAGAACGAGAGGAGACTGTTGGGGCAAGCGACCTGGATGCGATCCCGAACAAATTCGGCTTCTTCCCTGGATAAAGCGAAGTTCACCGCCCCCGGAAAGTCTTCCGGAGGTGCTGGCAATCGAGGATGCCAACTGAGAGTGGCCATCCGCTGCTCAACGTCAATGTCGTCTCCCCGTACCTTTGCGTCTTTCTCAAGAGCCTTCAGGGTATTCCGGCGACGGTATGTTTCGTCGATGCGCCTGTGATATTCGTCCTGCGAGAATGGCGTAATGCGTATTCCCCAGACACATAGACCGGCCCAGTAGACGGAGCTGGGCAACCGTTTGAGCCTCTTTCCTGCGGTCTTACCAAAGACGCCAGCCTGATCATCGGAATCCATCAATGGCTGAACCAGGTTCCTTTCCAGCTTGTCAGCCTGGATCGAAAAACTCTCTGCAGGTAGTCGCTTCTCTTCCAGCGAATGGTAAATCCATGGCACAAAAAGCATGTAGCGGAGCCGCGTCTGGATCGTACTTGTTCCTGGGAATAACTGATCGGCAAAGCTGTCCCGCACGGAGCCGAGCCCAAGTTCGTCACGACTTTCCTTCTCTTGGAAAAGTGAAAGGATGCGAAGTGTGCGTTCCCTAGCTTTTGAGTCATGGTCAATCCATGCAAGGACAGAAGGCATCCTTCAGTACCCCCTCCGCAATTGCGGAAGGTGAGCTATAAGCTCGACCACCTTGCCGTCTGCTGTCTTAGGTCGTTCGCCGGTATCGACCAACCCTTTTGTATGATCCGATGTCCACAAGGCATTATTAGCTCAGTACCTACTTGTGCGGAGCTGATTCATTTCTCTATGCAGACAGTTGTACTCATCTCCGGGAGTACTTATTACTCGGCCACAAAATATCCTTCTATTTTCGATCTTTCATAATGTGGTATTCTACTTAGATCCTGCCTGCCTCCAGATTGTTTAGGATTTACCAGTTCCCTATCAATGCATTTGTACTAATCACCTGGTTTGCTTGTAACTCTAGGGCAATAACTCTCAATTTGAGCACGTTCTGATTACGAAACTGACCATAGGTCAGCATTCACGATGCCCGACACGCCACATGGTACGCTGGATATCCCGGCTGGTCTGTTGATCGTTGAGCGCGGCAGCAGCATCGCTCGATTCACGCAGGATCAAGCCTTGAAGTGTTACGACGCCACCGCAATTCTTGATTACGTACATGCGTGAATTCAAGACCCGAACCCCCCAATAATCTTGAAGACGTCCGGCTCCTTATACCTTTCGACAGCGTACATCGCTTTGACACGGGTGGCGAGACGCTGGGGTGTTTCGTTCGTCCTGATCTGAAATTTTTAGGTCTCGCCCTATCTCAATTCTCCTTCATTTCGTAGAGCCCTGACAGGCTGATCTTCTTTTCTTTGCAAAACAGCTCGAACTGCCGCTGTGCAAGCTTCGACGGTACCATCTTGCCGTTCTCCCAGTGGTTGACGGTTGCGAAGCTGACCCCATTTCCTCCTGGGAGAGCGCCAGCTACCGCCGCACCTCCTTGACCGTTTCCGGGAAGTTTTCGGGGTGGCGGATCATGGCCATTGAACATCTCCCGCTGATTGAACCAGGCGCAGCAGGCCGGGCGCGACGTTCCACTGGTGGCCGCCGTCGGTGGCGACGCTGATGGTCTTCTTGTTGAGGCGCAGAACCAAGCCCTCCAGCATCCGGCCGTCCGGAGCCTGGAAACTAACGCGGTCGCCCGAGGTGAAGCTGGTCATCAGCGTGGTGGCGCGGGCCTGAGAGATGAGCTTGAGCCGCTCGACAATCAGCCGGTTGAGAAAGAGCAGATCCTCTTCGTTCAACCGCTTGATCGCCTCAACGGCGGAGACACGGTCGACGATCTTGACGCTGCCGGGTTTCATGGCCGCACCTCGTCTTTGAGGGCCAGCAAAAGCGGCAGCAGTTCGGGCACGTCGTCACGGATGATACTCCACAGGGTATCGTCGTCGATGCCGAGGTAACCGTGAATGAGGCTGTTGCGGGTGGCGATGATCATCCGCCAGGGAATTTCGGGATGGGTGGCGCGGACTTCATCCGGGATATGGGTGGCGGCTTCGCCGATCAGCTCAAGGTTGCGCAGGGTGGCGTCGTATGTCAGGCCGCTGGCCACGAAACCGGCTTGGTCGAAACCGTCGGTATAGGCGAGCACCTTCCCGGCAAAGTCGATCATGTCATCGAGGTAGAAGCGCCATTCGCGCTGGTTGGCATCAGACATAGACCCGCTCCTGTTCAATGTAGGGGCGCAGCTCCGGCCGCAACGCCTTTTCGGTGACCAGATCGACCGGGCAGCCGAGCAGATCCTCCAGGTAGAATTGCACGCCGAAATAGCGCGTGGAGGTGGCCGGGCCGTCGAAAGCCACCAGCACATCGACATCACTGCCGCTGCTCGCCATGTCGCGGGCGGTGGAGCCAAACAGTGCCAACCGGGTGACGCCGAACCGGGCCTGCAACTCCGGCTTGCTGAGGCTCAGCAGGTCAAGGGCACGTTGTCTGTTCATTGCTCAGCCTCCACAGGCACATTCACCTTTCAGACTTTTTCGCACCCCAAACCGCCGGGCACACGGATGCCATTCAAAACTACTCGCAAACATAACATCTGCTATGCGCCGTGCAACTCAAAACACGAGGTGACTCCGACAGATTTGAAACCGATCCGGTAAGCAAGGGTCATACGAGCAGCACGCAAAAACTACGACCAACGCCCGACACGTTCTCCATCTCTCCGGAAAATAAGCGGGAAAGCAATCAGAATTCGATATAAAGAGCGATCGGCCACAACCAGCAACAATCTGTTTGACGGAATTATGAAGAGTATCAATCGGTGTGCCGAGAAGATCGCCGAACAGCGGTTGCAGGAAAAAATATAGGACAAAGGCTTGGAGCGCAGCGAACAAAGCAACAATACTTTGCCGAGATGGTACTATTGGTTGCCCGGGGTGAGGTCGACAAGGCCGAGGTGACGGTATTCATCCGCCGCTGGAGCAGAGAGCTGTAATCTTCTCACCATATCAACTTGTTCGGACGAGGGTTCGGTTTCCGAAAACGCAATCGAACAGAATCACCCGCTGTTTCGACAAACCATCTGCTTGTTTCGCCACGCCAAGCATGCATGACAGTGGGTGCGCAAAAGCTCGCTGGTCGATTAGTATGTCGCATCAGATGACGCCGGGCTCCTGTTCAGCGTGAACATCGTTTTCAACCCAGCAACCCGGATCAGCGTCAATCCCCGCAAGGTCTCTTGTGTCGACCACGCCCTGTCGGTCTCGGTCAGCGGTCACATCACCCATAGAATCCACCCTTCGACCTGGGCAACGGGATATTCGCCGGGCAGCATGTCCGGCTTGAGAAATTTGCCGAGGCTGCCGTCCATGTCCACCCGCCGCAGCCAGGCGGCGGCGACATAGGCATCATGCTGGTCGGGTGTGCGGCCCTCCCGTGGAGTGCTCTTGCTCCATAGCGAGGGGTAGACCTCCACCAGCACGGATTTGCCCGTGGGGATCTCCCAGCCGTCGAAGGGCCAGAAGTGGACCCGCTCCTCAAGCCGGTTGCGCAGATACCTCAGCCACGGCAGCCCGGAGTGGGTCGATTTGGCCACTGTGCCAGGCACGTCGAAATGAAAGACCGATTTGGCCCCGGCCCGTTCCTCGGTAATGCGTCGCCAGCGGGCGCTGCCGGAGCGGGCCTCGCCTTTACCCCGTGAACCGTCGCGAATGAAGTCAACGTAGGTGTGTTTGGCATCAGTCGGCCAATGCCTCTGAAAATCGTCGAGGAAGGTCGGCCAATCCGGCTCGAGCAAATGCACCTCGAAATACCGCAGAGGAAAGGAAAAGCCGTGGTCGATACCAACGATGGTCGGCACATCCCCGGATAACTGCTCCTTCAGCCACTGTGCCAGGCCACGTCGGGTCCAGTACTTGCGCGGGCTGGGCGGCGGTTCTACCTCGATGGGCGTAGATTCGCGGCCGGCCTCGTAAACCCGAAGCCCTTTCAGGCTGGAATCCGGGGTTTCCGCGCCGGAGTAATCGATGCCGATATAGCGGCTGAACCTTTGCTTGATGCGTTCCGGCATCTTTATAATCACCATGCCCGTGAACCTCGTTTGTTCATTGATGTAGACAAAACGGTATCCAATCGATCACGGATTTTCGCTGCACAGCTGCTGATCATGGTTGCCGTTACTACTTCCTTCATCCTCATTCCCGGCGTCTAACCGATTTGGCCTGATTGCGGAACGCGACCAGTGCTGCCCGACCGCCTGGATAAAGGCGGGGTGAACAAGTTTGGCTCGTTGTTCAAGCCAGTCGCCGTGATCAATTCGCAGATAAATCCCTTCAGCTGGCTGATTTGTCAGCTTTGATTGCGATAAGAGTTCTTGAATCTCTGGGTAGGTAAAGCGCCCGTGTGCAACGGCTGGCACCTTGAAAATATGCATCTTACCTAATAGCCGATCCCGGCGCGCTGTGGCCAGGAAGCGACGTTTCTCTCGGTCATAAACATCAAACCCAAGAAACCAGTCGGGCAGATGGTCGTAAAAAATCGCATGCTGGGCGTAACACCACTCACCAAAAAGGATGTACCGGTCAGAGAGATGCTCGAAAAGCGTATCGGTATGAAGCGCCAACCATTGCCCGAGTTTTTTCCACTGGCCCGAACCTGGCAGGTGCAAATAAGCGCCTCTATTCTGGGCGCGAATATTCCCATTCGCATCAAACGAGAAGCCCAGGTTTGCGCCGTCTACTTTTTCTTCCACAGTCACCTCATGCGTCAGGAATGCAACACGTTCTGATTTCGTCAGGACCTTATCTCTCCTGATGTCAACCCCTGACAAAGTCGCCAGATGAGGCGTCGAGGGAAATTTGGAAAAATCCTCTTTCACGCCCCCATTTTCTCGATATATTTGGCTTCAACATATTCCGGGCAAAGGAAATGAACGGTAATCCCAACCGCTGCCAGGGCGTCTTTCCATCCCCACCACTTGCTGTCCGTCGCCTGCAATATCGGCGGCTTCTCCACGTGGGCGTTGGCTGCGGCGACAAACTTGCGGTCCGATCTGTCGAAATTATTCAGATCGTCATGGATGGGAAATTCTTCGTATGAGTCGTCATTTCTGGTAATAGTCACTCGGTGGGCGTCAGGAAGGCTCCAGCGATTATCGTGAACCCATTTCATGAAACGGTCCCCGACGCCGGGCTGTCCTTTCATGGAGAGCTGCCGCCGGTATTCATCGAAAATTTCATCTCCTTTGTCAATGATCAGGCCTCGCTTTTTGATGACATGCTCAACCGCCTCGACGCAGGCCAGCACGCAGGCATCGGATACGTCAGAGCCCTCGTCAGGCTGAGTAGCGAGATTTGCCGTCTTGGGAACATTGGTGTCCACCAGGCATTTCTTGGGCAGGCTCATTTGGAAGCCTCCTGTTTCTCGGCATTTTGCATCCGCTTCTTCAGGGCGGCCTTGGCCTGCTCGGCGATGTCGCCCATTTCATCGCCGAAGAAGTTCTCGGGCCAATTCCAAATGTTGCCGAAGAGATCGATTTGAAGTGGCTCCAGGGTCGCCGGCGTCGTGGCGATATTGGCGAAGTAGGCCGACACCTTTTCCTGTGGGACGGCATTTTCGGCGATACGGCGTTGCAGGCGGCGCAGGAAATGCTCCGAGTGGGTCTCGATAACAAGTTGAATATCCCTGTCTGACCCGTTTTCCCGGGAGTTGATGACATCAATCATCACATCGGCCAGCGCCGATTGCGCATTCGGGTGCAAATGAATCTCCGGCTGTTCCATAAGGATGATCGACCTGGCCGGAGCGTAAAAACACTGCACCAGAACCGGCAGCACCTGGGATATGCCAAAACCGACGTCTGGAAGATCGACCCAGTCTCTTGATCCCTTGGTGCGGACCTTAACCTCGTATTCCTGCCGCTGCTCCGATATCGCATTGACCTTGAATTCCTCGATCAGTCCCATTTCTTTTAGCTTGAGGGCAATAATCTCCTCAAAAGGTTTGGCTGGAGATGCTCGCTTGGCACCCGGCTTGAATAGGCTGATTTTCCGGTTTCGCGCCGCCAGAATCGCCGCGACGGTGTTTTCTCCCGCGTAGCCGACATTTTCAGGCTCCATGCCGGTCCATGAATACAGACGTTCCGCCTTGGTGCGCAGGGGGCCAAGATAACAGAGAGTTCGGTAGAGCTTTTCGTGGCGCAGGTTCAACGTTTGGACGAAATCCGCGTTCTGGTGATAGGCAACCACCTCATCAGGAAAACCGTAAAACCGGACCGGTGCGCCAGGCATCCAGGGGCGCCCCTGCTTGCGTTTCAGCGTGTAATTGGTCGCATCGACTTTATACTCGGATTTGGCGCCCGATTTTCGCTCCATGCCGATGGACAGCCGGGATTCCTCCTCTTCAAGCAACTCGTATTTCAGTTGGTCAAGCACCAGGGTGTGCTGGTCCTTATCCCCTAAACCGACCTCGGCATGAAAAGAGAGGTTATCGCCGGTAAAGGACTGGCCGGTCACCGGGTCTTTGAATTTCAGTATTTCCGGCAACGACCACCGATAGTCGAAGGTGATCTTGTTTTCCGGATCGCGGTGAAAAACCATTTCCTGATAGGAGCCAAGCTGAACCGCCGAGTTCTTGCCGCCCGGATAGAAAACCACCTTTCTGTCTGGTGACTCCACGGTCTGCTTAAGCATCATCAGAAACTGGCCGATGCTGGATTTCCCCGAGCTGTTGGCGCCAAAAAACAGGGAGATGGGAGCCATGCGAATGGTGCCGGTATCCTTCCAGCCCTTGAAGTTTTGTATCCGTAATTGTTTCAGCATAATTCCTCTCTCCTTTCTGTAGTGCCATGCCGTCCACGGTGCTCGGTACTTGTCCGATTGCCGATAACGCCGTTAGGTAAAATTACGTTCATCTCCAGCTCAATCTGCCGCCAACAGCTTTGCCAGCCTGGCCAGCGATTCCGAGACGATCCGGCCCTGCTGCTCGATGCTGCCGATGATCTGTTGCGGGGTGCGGTCATCCACCTTGGCGACGGCGTTGGGATTGACCGCTTTGAGGTCGAACACGGCGGCGTCGATATCGGCGGCCTTGGTCTCCAGAACCTTGACGGTCTTTTCCTTTTCACGAATCTGCCCGCCCACCGCATCCAGCGCTTCTTTGTCGACTTTCTCTTTCTTCAGCCGTTTGAGCTGTTCTTTCAGGTCCACCACCTCCGCCTTGATGGCGGCCGCTTCATCGAGCAGTGGCTGCATCTCTTCCCGCGCCCTGGCGCGGCGGGCGGCAAAATCGACGGTCCAGGAGTAGCGGCTTTCGCCTTGCGGCGTGCCGCGCTCGGGCAACAGGCTGGCGTAACTCGGGAAGGGTTTGTCCGCGTTCGCTTCGTCCTCTTTCCAGTCGGCAACGAGGTTGGCCGGAAGCTGGGCCTCGGCCAGCGCGGAACCATCTTTATCTAAACCGAAATGGGCCAGGGTCAGCGGGGTCTTCTTGCCGACCTTGACGCTAGAGAGGTCATAGTACCAGATCTTTTCGGTCTTACGCCCCTTGGTGAAGAACAATAGGTTGGTTTTCACCCCGGCCCCGGCGGTGGAGAAGACCCCGCCGGGCAGGCTGACGATTGCCCACAGGTCGCACTCGTCCACCAGCTTGCGCTTGGTCTCCACAAAGGCGCTTTCGTTGGTGCGGAACAGCAGCCCCTCATCAAGGACGATGGCGCAGGTGCCATCCGGGGCCAGTTCGCTGAGGATATCCTGCACGAACAGCACCTGGGTGGAGCTGGTCTCAAAAGCGAAATGTTTCTGGGCATCCTTACCCTCCTTACCGCCGAAAGGCGGGTTGGTGAGGATGTAGTCGAAAAATTTCGGAGACTGCTCGAACAGCGCCGCATAGGTGGCGCGGCCGGTCAGAGTGTTGCCGTGCCAGAGGTTGGGCTGGTCGATGCCGTGCAGCACCAGGTTGGCCAGGGCGATGGGGAAAACCAGGTTCTCCTTTTCCCGGCCAAAGAAGGTATCGTGTTTCAGGGTGTCGATATCGGTGCTGGTGGCGCTCTGCCCCAATTTTCGGGCGATGTGCTCATAGGCGATGGCCAGGAAGCCGCCGGTGCCGCAGCCGGGGTCGTAGATGGTTTTGCCCGGCACGGGGTCCACCGTGTGCACCATGGCGCGGATTACCTCGCGGGGGGTGAAGAACTGGCCGCCGTCGGAGTTTTTCTCGCCCATCTTGAGCAGCAGATCTTCATAGACTTGCGACAGGGTGAAGAAATGGGTGTCGTCCACGTGGTCGATATAGATCTCGTGCACCTTGTCGAGGATGTCGCGCAGGTTGGTTTCGCTATCCACCCGCACCCGCTCCACCGCCGTCATGATGCGGCCGATGATGCGCTGCTTGCGCGAGGCCGAGGGATTCGGCAAGCCGGTACGGGCGTCGATGTCCAGCCCGTGCAGATGCGGCAGCAGTTCCTTGTTGATGAAGTCGAACAGTCTGCCGTCCCCGTCGGCGAACAGTTCCTGCCGCTTCCAGCCATAGGGCTTGCCGTCGCTGGTTTGGGGATGCTCGTCCTCATCGGAATAGGGAGCAGCCCAATCCTGCCAACGGTACGGGCTGACCAGGGCCGGGGTGAAGGTTGCCCCGACCGCCTCCGCCTCGCCCTTGGCCTTCTCCTCCTGGGCATCGAGGATGCGCAAAAATAGAATCCAGGTCAGCTCCGGCACGTATTGCAGGGCACTGGCGCAGTTGGAGCGGCGCATGATGTCGCAGATCGATTTGACAAAGGCCGACAGCGACTGGGTGGAGGCGATGGCCTTGGGCTGTTTTTTCCGGGAAACGCTTCTGGTCATGTGGTTTTTTCCAGTTCTTTCTCAATCTCTTCAACGGTCGGCAGGCTCGTCTGCAAAGGCCCGGGCATAGGCCAGACGCTGTTCCGGTTCTTTCAGCCGGGTCAGCAGCACCAGGTTATGCCCCCAGGGCAATTGTCCAACAGCCTGTTGGACAATTTGCTCATCCGGCCAGGCCTTGGCAAAGGCGCGCATATAGATGAGGTTGGCGCGGGAAAAACCCTTCATCTCCGGGAAGGCGTTGCGCAGGTCGTGGGCCAGCCGGTCGATGATCTTGGCACCCCAGCCCTGTTGTGCCTGACGGGCCAGGATATCGCGACCGATCTGCCAGTAGAGCCGCACCAGTTCGCGGTTGACCGCCAGCGTCGCCCGCTGCTGGGCTTTGTGGATGCGGTTTTTTAACTCGCCCAGCCACTCGGCATAGCCTGCCGGCGGTTGCGTCAGTGAGACGGGTTGATCCTTCGATTCGGGCTTCTTCTTGGCCATGGTTACATCTCGAACGCCTGGGCCAGGATTTTCTGGGGTAGGAGGTTTATATCGTTGAGCATTGCCTTGCTTCCGTTTTTGTTTGCTTCTATTTCGGTAAGCACATTTTCAATTCTGGCGATGATCACCTTTTGCGTTGGCTTGTCCGGTGTGGGTATCAGCAATGCTTTCAATAATCCACCGTTCAAGTTGGCCTGATTCCCGCCACGGCCCTCAGATAGTGCGCGTAAATCTTGGTATGAGAATTTCAACCAATGGAACAGAAATTCAGGTACCCAAGCATCATTGGGAAGAATGGCAAAACAGGCTTGATTGGTTGTCGCAGGGATTTCAAGAATTGCCGACTGACCACGGGTTTTGCCTTGACCATACATGGCAATCAGGACCGTTTTCGTCGGCAAAATGGGCAGTGAGCATTCTGCCAAAGCCTTTTTTGAGATGGCTTCTTCAGTTTTGGTGATTGGCGCAAACGCGACTTCTGCCGTTTTCACCCATGCTACTTCTGCCGGTTGCCAGTATTGTTTATTGCTACGAGCAGGGGTTGAGCCGCTGGTGGTCTGTGCATACTCGCCCAGCGGTTTCCTTGGCACCGAATCCAGCTCAGCCCAAATTTTATTGAATATTCGCTGCCCAAGAACATCAGCATCTCGCAGCTGCGTCTCCGCCGCCTGGCGGGCCTTGTCCACCTCAGCCAGTTGGGCCTTCAGGCGGGCGGCGATTTGGCGTTGTTTTTCGATGGGGTAATTTGGGACTTGCAGTGTTTTAAGATCATCGCCGTTGATGGCCTCAAAGGTTGAGCCTTGTCCTTTTGCTGCCAATATATTTTCTGAGTATTGCAAGAACAGCCAAAGAAAATCTCTTTCTACTGACGTTGCTCTTATTGCGGCGAGGCCACGGCCAATACAGCACTCTTGGTTGGCAAGATTTGTTGGCCCTACCGGTGCACGGACTGAAATAAGAATATCTCCAGGTTGCGCAATTTTCTTAGGTTCTGTACACCATTTCACTGCAATGGGGCTAACTTTTCCAAATTCTGTTTTACCCTGAAAAAAAGGCCAGCCATTACCTGTGGTGTTGTAAGTATCACCAGGAGGTGATTGACCCATGATCAGCTCTGCGACATCGCCAAGTTCAATCATTCTCATACCCCAAACAACCTCCCCTTGGCCTCGTGCATCACCGCCACCGGCTGGCCGATTTTTTCCAGAGCCGCCAGCCCTCCGGCCAGCTTGATCTCCGGCACCTCCCACAGGGCCGGGGTCTCCAGGGCCTCGGTGCCGCCCTGGCTGAATTGGCGGCCGAGGCCCCTGAGCACGACGGCGGCCTTGGCGTCCATCCCGCCGAACCAGTCCGCATTGCCGGAGATGTAGAGACTGCCGCGCTCGGTGCGTTTGAGCGCCCGGGCGTGGTAGCCGTGATGGCCGAAGAAGTCATAGAGATCGAAGTCGGTCATCTGGTCGATCTCGCGGATCACCTCGGGACTGAAGTTGTTGCTCAGCAGGTGATTGATCAGGCTGCGGCGCTTCTGGGTCTCGATCCACAGCTGGCGGAATTCATCAAGATTGTGGGCCTCGTCAACCACCCGCTGGATCACCTCGCGGCGGTACTCGTCCACCGGAATCGGCGTATCGCGGCCGTCGCGATTCACGAGGATGAAGCGGCCCTGGGGGGTGACGGTCACCCAATGCCCGCCCATCACGGCCACGCTGGGCGGTTCGGGCGGCGGCCATGGCGGGTCGACAATAATCCCGCCATCATCCTCTCCATTACCACCACCACGGGGACGCGGCGGCTTGGTGATGAAATCGGTGCCGAAGAGGTTGGTGACGTCGGTGTAGTCGTAGAGCCAGAACTTGTATTTCTGGGTCTCTTCGTGGATGCGGGTGCCGCGCCCCACCATCTGGTAGAACTTGATGGGCGACTGTAGGTAGCGAAAGAAGACCACGGCGTTGAGGCGCTCGATATCGACACCCGCTTCCAACAGATCCACCGTACAGGCAATGAAGGCGCGTTCTCCAGAGCCGCGCATGGGCTCGATCATGTCCGCGCCGTTGTTTGGCCCGCCCATGCATTTGAAGGCGTAGTGATCCTTGGGGATCTGGCTGTACTCCTTACACCAGCTGGCGTAGAGATTGTTCATCCGCATGGCCACACGATCGGCGTGGATCTCGCGGGTGCAGAAGATAATCACCTTCTGTTCCGGCCCGCCGTTGGCGCAGAGCAAACCAAACAAATCCTCGCACATGGCGGGCGTGCGCAGCTCGATGAACAGCTCGTCGTCGAAATCTTTGCCGGTATATTCACCCTTGGTCAGGTCGGCCTCGGTGAGGGGCTTGCCGGTGCGGATATCCTTCACGCCTGCCTTGAGGATCTCCTCTTTGGTGAAGACGCGTTTGTCAATATCGGCCTTGCGCTTGACGATCTCGCAGGCGGCCAGATAGCCGTCCTCCTGGGCCTGAATGAGGGTGTATTCGTAGACCGGTTCGCCGAAATACTTGTGGTTGTTGGCGGTGATCTCCTGATCCTCGGCGGTGGCGTGCTTCGATTCCTGCAGCTTGCGCGGCGTGGCGGTCAGGCCGATGTGGATGGCATTGGGGTTGCGCTTGAGCACCTCGGACCATTTGCCCCAGGCGGAGCGGTGACACTCGTCGATAATGATGACGGAAAAGGCATCCTCGCCGTAATGTTCGGACAGAAAGCTGGCAAAGCCGTCGTCTTCATCATCCAGCCCGAGGGTCTGGTAGGTGGCGATATGGATACGGGCGTTGGCGGCGGCGTTGCCCCCTCTTTCAGTCTTGACGATGCGGACGTTATCGCCAAACGCTGCCTTGAGCTTGGTGAAGGCCTGCTCGCGCAGCTCGTCACGGTCGCAGAGAAAGAGCGCCGGTTTGGGCAGTTGCCCGGCCTGCCCCAGCCGCCAAAGCAGGTTGGTGGCGATGATGGTCTTGCCCGAACCGGTGGCCAGCGTCAGCAGCTCCCGGACAGGTTCTCCCTCCTGGCGGCAGCGGATGATCTTGGCAAAGGCGGCGCGAATGGCGGCGTCCTGATAGTAGCGGGTCAGCGACCAGGCCGGGCTGTCGGCCTGAAACAGCATGGCCGCCTCCGGCCTGGTGATGTCGATGCCGGTGTCTTTGGCGTAACGGGCAGTCAAGTCCGGGTGCGGCGGAAAATCAACAAAGGGGAACGGTCCGTCCTGCAGTTTGGTGAAGAAATCAAACTCACCATAGAGATGACCATTGGTGGCAAAGACATATTTGACCTCAAAGCGCTGGCAGTCGGCATACCCCTTGGCCTGCTGCATGCCCTTGAGGGGATCTTCCGTTTCTTTCTTGGCTTCGAGCACGCCCACGGGCAAGGCTTTCGGCATATCGCCCACCTGCACGCATAGCAGGTAATCGGTGCGGCCCACCCCCCTGCGACGGCGGCCTTTCGGGCCGGTCGGCTCCACCGGGGCGGGGGTTTCCATCTTGATCCACTGGTGATCGTTGTACCCCTTGTCCCGCAAGACGGGATCGATCAGAAAGAACCGGGTTTCCTGTTCGTTGAAGCTCATGGTTTTTCCACCCCCGGTCCGGGTTCCGCCGCGCCGCCGGATTCGACCCAGGCATCCACCCGGCTTTTCTTGAACTTCCAGAGGCGGCCCATGCGGTGTGCGGGCATGCCATGCCTGTCGATCCACTTGTACACGGTGTCATTGCTGACGCCGAGGTATTTACAGATCTCGGTTATCGACAACCAGCGGTCTTCCATCTCGTTCATGCTCAAAACTCCACAGGCGTTTTGGTTTACGGCCACCTCCGCCAGAGGCGAGACGGGAAAGCGCTACGCGCACCTCTCCCAGGTTAAAAACTCCTTCCATATACAAAGGGTATTCGTGCGAAGTCAATCGATCTTTGCCGATTTCAGCCTAATTTGTACTTATTCAATCGAGGCCATAGGTCATGTGCCAGATTGGCCGAATAATCAGCAAGAAATAGTCAATTTTTTTACCTGAACCGACAACTCCTGTAGCCACCCGGTAAGCAAGCTATCAGAAAAGACCTGCACGAAAAAATTTCACGTGCCGCCCGTGATTTTCTCCATCTCACCGGTAAGTAAGCGGGAGAAGTCATCAAAATTCACCACGAGGAGCCACCGACCAAGGGCATCAGCGACTTGTTGGACTTCAATCATGAAGAATAGCAACCAGTTTGCCGGTGATGTAGCTGACCAGCGAGTGCAGGAAAAGATGCTGGACACCGAGAGAGTTTCAATTCTCTACATTTTCCCGAAATAGAGAACGGACGAGGGTTCGATCCCCGTTCGGATGCCTCCTGTAATCACTCCACAAACCCGAGTCTGAAAGTGGCCATGTCACAAGTTTTGTCGTGAGTTTGTCGCAAGTTTTTGTCGCAGCACCGTGTTGCTATGCAGGACACATTATTCATCCTTCTGGTGTTCAATCTGTTTGAGTAGTCGGTCAAAGTCACTCTCAAAGAGCCTATCCTGAACAATACGATATTTTTCAAATTCACTTTCGGCGTGGGCCTTGGCAATTTCCGCGGTTACTTTTCCAGCATCTTGCAGGATTTCCCGGTCGGTAGCTTCGATGAATTTATTCAAGCGTGTTTCCCAATCCTGCATGGTCATGGGCATCTTGCGCAAGGCCATGTCTTCGGCCACATCCAGGTAGGCGTTCACCAGCCGGGCCAGTTGCGCCATTTCATTTTCGGTCAGGTAGTTTTTGGCCACGCTGACGTCAAACTTCTGGATTTTACCTTTTGGAGCGTCCTTCCAAGTCGTCAGACCCATGTTCTGTTTTTGGTGGTCTGCCCGGTCGACAATAACTTCAGCTGCGGTTTGGCCGTGAATAGCCCAATGCAGCTTGTTCTGTACGGTTGCAAAAAAGCGTTTGGTCGCCTGAGCGGTCACATCATAATCAATGGACGTCGCATAAATATCGGTGATCTTCTGGTAAAACTTGCGTTCACTCAGGCGTATTTCCCTGATGCGCTCCAGCTGCTCTTCGAAATATTGTTCCGTCAGGATAGAGCCACCGCTTTTGATGCGCTCATCATCCATCACATAGGCTTTGATAGTGTATTCCTTTATGATGGTGGTAGCCCATTTGCGGAACTGCACGGCCCGCTCTGAGTTGACCTTATAGCCGACTGCAATAATGGCGGATAGATTATAGTGCATGGTGTTGTAGCTCTTGCCATCAGCAGCAGTTATCCGGAATTTCCGGATAACTGAATCTTCCTGCAACTCACTGTCGGCAAATATTTTTTTCAGGTGCTCATTCACCGTGCGCACGTTCACGTCGTAGAGCACGCCCATCATCTTTTGGGACAGCCAGATGTTTTCGTCAGCATAAACGGCTTCTACACCGCCGCTGCCGCTGGCCGCAACAAAAGTGAGATATTCCGCCGCCGAGGAGCGAACGATAGAGACTTTTTTGCCGGTTTGTTTCTTCCTGCTCATGCCTTGCCTCCCAGACAGGCCATCAACTCGGCCTTCAAGGCTGCCTGCGCCGCCTCGAGCTGGTGGACGATCTGCTGATATTCGGCCATTAGCGCCAGATCCCCGTTCAACTCTTTGAAAGCCTGTTCTATCTCGGTGAGTTGGATATACTGTTGCCAATGTGTTGCCAAATACCGCAAAAGGCCAAAATGCCGTTTTTGATGTTTAAAGGGAGCCTTGAAAAATGAGACTTTTCTTTCAAGATCAAGGCGCGAGGAACATGTTATCGCAGGCATATGACTGGTATTCCGAGGATAAAATCTTTTTGAACAACGCAGAGACAGGGCGAAAAGGCCATTTAAGGTTCCCTTATATTCTATGGCGTAGTACCTGCGTAGTAGGGTGACGGCACCGTTGGATAGGCCCGGAACACATGCACGAAAACAGCCTCCGCCTTGTCCCTGATATCGTCCTCTGAATAGGTTTCCGGCAAACCGGTTTGCTCGCTCCAGAGATAATCCTGAATCGTCAGTCGGACCGCGTCCCGGGTGGATTCCTTATCACGCCAGTGATTGATCCGCAGTTTTTCAGCCTTGAGCGTTTCCAGCAAGTCAACGGCGACCGCCTTGATGCGTTTGATGTCACCGGACGTGAGATTCGGCTTCTTTAACAGGTCGAACAGGGCGAGACTTTCCTCATCGAGCCCCTCCCGCACGGCACGGCTCTCTTCATCGTTCATAGCGCCCATGAACTGGAAAAGCGCTTCAAAGGTCTTTTCGATGGTTACTCGATCCTTTTCGCGATTGTACTCGGCGACGATCTCCTCGTAATGTCTTTGGAAATCGGTCCGCAAGGGATTTTGCTGAAGCAGGCGCCGCAGGCGTTGTTCGATGGCAGTTTTCAGATTCTGTACGGTGGTTCGCTTGGCCGGGCTGCGCTCGAACTCCCGGCGCAAACGGTCGAAATTTATTGCGCTGATATCATAGGGCCTCAATGCTTCGGCAGCGGTTGGCAGGGTTTGGGGCTCGATTGCCTCATCGACGACTTGGTGCAGTTGCCGGATGATATCGGTGATATCCGCCTGCTCGCAATCCTGCTGCAGGCTTTTATAGACGATGTTGATGGCGTCGAAGCTGTCCCGGTAAGCATTGACGCCTTCGACAGTGATGCAGGCCTTGAACTTCGAGAACACTGCCCGACACATCACCTCGAACCGTTTGCGCGTCTCTTCGTTTTCGTTGGCCGCCTCCTTGGCGGCGAGAATCGCCGCATTTCGGGCAAATCCGGTCTGCCCGATAATCCCATCCAGGAACGCGCTTCGCTCCTCAAGAAAAGCCCGGACAAAGGCAATCGCCTCCGCGAGGTCGGCCAGCAATTCCTCATCGGGCCTGGCCGGTTCGGTCTCGCCGCCGGTGCCTCCGCGTCCGTCATCGCCCGTTCCGGCAAAGGTTGCCAGCGCCTTGCGCAGGTTCTTCAAAATGCCGCAGTAATCGACGATCATCCCGTTGTTCTTGCCCTCGCTCACCCGATTCGCCCGGGCGATGGCCTGCATCAGCGTGTGCGCCCTGAGCGGCTTGTCCAAGTACAGGGTGGAGAGGCTGGGAACGTCAAAGCCGGTCAGCCACATGGCACAGACGATAGCGACGCGAAACGGGTGTTCCGCGGCCTTGAAGGCATCATCCAGCGACAACCGTTGCATGTTCTGAAACTGTGGTTGTTTCCGCATGGCATCGGGCAGGTCGATGCCCTCCTTGGTCAGGCGGCGGTGTGGGGTGATGTCCAACTCCCACTTGCGGAACTTCTCGACCTCGCCCTGCTCCTCGCTGACCACCACCGCCATCTGCGTCTGGCGCATCCACTCGATTTGGGGTCGAATATCAAGTTCATCCTGCACATCCGCAGTCTCGGGCAACTGCGCATCCAACTCGCCGATTCTTTCGTTCCAGTAGAACTCGATCAACTTGTGCATACGGACGCAGGTGATCTTGTCGATGCAGATCAGCATCGCCTTGCCGGTCTCCCACGCGGTGGAATAGTGATTCACAAAATCGCGGGCTACCTGGTCGAGACGTTTTCCAGCCGTGATTATATGGTAATCGCGCCCCATCTCCTGTTCCAGGCGCTGCTCCACATCGATGGTGTCCGTCTCCAGTTCCTCCAGCTTCTCGGCGATCCGTTCGTTCAGGTCGCCGACCGCCACGCCGAGCTTGTCGCCACGCGCGTCGTAATAGAGCGGCACCGTGGCCTTGTCCTCCACGGCTCGCTGGAAATCGTAGGTGGAGACGTAATCGCCGAACACCCGCCGGGTGATCTCGTCGTCTTTAAAGAGCGGCGTGCCGGTGAAACCGATATAGCTGGCA
The DNA here is from genome assembly GCA_016722945.1 of Desulfofustis sp. PB-SRB1. Classification (GTDB taxonomy): domain Bacteria; phylum Desulfobacterota; class Desulfobulbia; order Desulfobulbales; family Desulfocapsaceae; genus PB-SRB1. The sequence continues at coordinate 917,100 of JAEQMT010000038.1, forward strand.
TTCGGCAGGGCGTTGCGCATGTTGAGCGCCAGGGTTCCGTACTGGGTACGGTGGGCCTCGTCGGTGATGACGATAAGATCGTCGCGCCGGGAGTAGGCCTCCCCTTCCACTACGGTCTGATTGAATTTATGGATCAGTGAAAAGACATGCGATTTGTGCTGGGCCAGCAACTGGGCGAGATGCTCACCGCTCGCGGCCCGGCACGGGTCGCGGTCGTTGTCCACCACGCCGCATCCGGCAAAGGTCTTGTATATCTGTGTATCCAGGTCGTCGCGGTCGGTGAGAATCAGAAAGGTGAAGTTGCCGCCCAGTGTGCGGTGCACCTTGCGGGTGAAGAGCACCATGGAATAGCTCTTCCCCGACCCCTGGGTATGCCAGAACACCCCCAGCTTGCCGCTCCGGCTCTTCCGGTCACGGACCGCCTCGATGGCCCGGTTGACCCCAAGATACTGATGGTTACGTGCCAGCAGGATCTTTCGAGGGTTCCCGGCCGAGTCGTCGAAGACGATGAAGTTCTCCACCAGGTCCAGAAAATTGTCTTTCGCGCACACCCCCTTGAGCAGCGTCTCCATGGCAACCACGCCCGGTTGATTCTCGGCCAATCGTTTCCACTCGTTGAAATGCTCGAACCTGCTGGTGAGCGAGCCGAGTGTGGCGTCCACACCGTTGGCCAGCACCACCATGGCGTTGTGATGGAACAGGTGCGGAACGGTGTCCTGGTAGTCCAGAAAGTTCTGCTCGTAGGCGGCGCGGATATCGCGACTGACGTTCTTGAGCTCCATGAACAGCAGCGGCAGGCCGTTGACATACCCGACGATATCCGCGCGGCGGCGGTAGAGATCGCCGCGCACCCACAACTCCCGCACGCAGAGGAAATGGTTGTTCTCGGGAACATCGAAGTCCAAGACCCGCAGCCGCTGGCGCACCCGTTCGCCCTTGGCGTTGCGGAAGGTGACCTGCACCCCGTCTCTGATCAGTTCGTACTTCTCGCGGTTGGTGGCGGCCATGGTCTGCGCGGCGGAGACCGTGACGATCTGGCGGACGGCATCGTCATAGGCCGTGACCGGTAGCCCGGGGTTCAATTCCTCGATCGTGGCCCGCAGGGTGCGGGCCAACACCACCTCGCGGTCAGATTCCCGGCCCAGCAGGCTGTCCGGCCCGAAGTTCTCGTTGTTGTAGGCGTACACCGACTCCCAGCCAAGCTCCTGCTCCAGGTATTGAGCGGTGGTCTGCTGAACGAGGGTGTCTTCGGTGTATCCTGAAATCGGCGTCACACTGTAACCTCCACAGGGATACCCAATCGAATGGCAACTGGAGTGTAGATATCAATACTTTCATCCGGCGTATTAAGGGAAACAATAAGAGAATATCTGGCTCTCCGGTCCCATCGGCCAAGCCACGCCCGCTCGCGCCACCAGCCGATGACCGGATAAACCCCGATCAGATTACATGACGCAATATCGGCAGCCGTGCCCTTCCAGATATCGGAATGAACAGAGCCTGTATCGCGACTGTTCGATCCAATAAGCCACCGCTCACTACCACTTTCTGTGTCTGGCCTTCCTTCCCCTTCATCACGAGCAGCTTTGTTCAGGCGCTTTGTGAAATTTTCTTCGGTCTCTCCCTGACTATTCAGGCCAAACCGCAAACCAAAGGAAGCGTATCGGTATTTGTCCTTCCAGCCCACTTCGCCCGGTCCCGGCTCGATAAAGTAGGAAAGTGTAACGCGCAGAGATACCGGCATCTCTCCTCTTTCGAGTAAGACCTCACGTGGCCAAGGAAGCCGGTGCAGATGCATATCCTTGGTCGAACAATCGGAGCGGCCTTCTTTCTTGGTATAGGGTTGGATCTCCGCTTCCGAAATGAGCGTCAGTGAGTTTGACGCGCAGGCCAGCGCCTTGGCAAGGTTGGGGACCCCATAACCACAGATACGTAGCAGCCGTCCATAATCGGACTTGGAATATCCCCCCCGGCCATTCGCGTTCAAGAACTGCCGTTTAATGGCAATTGGCCATTCGGCCGAATGGATCATCAACCCTCGAATCGTTTCCGGCCACGCCTCGTGATATCGCGCCTGTATCTGGGCCGCCATCCAGGCCGCTTGAGCGGCGGCGGCACTGGTCGCATTGATTGCGTCAAACTGTCTCTGCGTCGGCTGATGGCCTGTTGAGAGCAGTGAAAGATCGTCATGTTCGCTGATGAAACCATCGGGAGCGTGGGCAACATTTCCGCCCTCAAGTACGATGTCCGGCTTGACAGGCCATTTCCTCTCCCAATCGTGAGAGGTGGAGCTGAAAGGAGACAACTCGCCCGGTTGGGCCAGCGGGGTGTGGTCCTGAAGGTCTGGATCAGAAAGAATGGCCTTTTCCGTATATGCGCCCACGGTGAGGGCATTCCAGGACTGGCCGGGGTCACAAACGGAATAATTCAAATTGCGTTGTGGATAATCGGCCCAAATCTGCTGTTCCTCGATATTCCCCGCTGAAACGATGAAAAGACGCCTGGTGTCGTCTTCATACCCGGAGGTGAGTTTGTCGATGGCCGCAGACCATGAGGAAGGCCGACCCCGGTCGCGCCCATCTTCCGAGGTTACCGCCATGCAACCGATGCGATTCCGGTCTGGCGCCTGGATTGCGGCACGGTATATGCCCTGGATCGTGACATCACCGTACAGGTCTGGATCGTTATCCCCTCGCGGAGGAAGTATTTTCGACGACTCCAGGCAATGCTCGACCCGAAGTGGATAGCTGTGCTGCAAGGCATCCGTCAGGTCACCAAAGGCGGCGACTCCGCACATCAGCGTACCGTGGCCTTGGTGGTCGTTGACGCCCCAGCCGGGTTCCACCGCATGGCAGTCATCATCTGCAAGGACGGGCTGAAGCAGGGCATGCCCGTTGTTGGCCCCGGTATCGAGGACACACACGGCCACCGTGGCATTGGGATTGACCCGCAAACGGGAACGCAGATCGTTCATCCATTCCGTTTGATCCCTGTTCTCCAATTCGAGGAAAAACCGTGCGGTCTCCTTGGCGCGTCTAAACTCGGCGATATCGGGGCTGGATTCGATCAGTTTGGCGAGTTGCTCACGGGTCGTCCTGCCGAGCAGTACTGTTCTTTCAGGAAAACGAAGCGACCGCGCCTGCACGTCCATGTTCAAGGCGGCAGCGGTCTCCCGAAAACGCTGCTCGACATCGTCATCTGTTCCCCGCAGCCAGATTTCACACCAGACCGCCATTGTCCCTTGTGGCAACAGGTGGAGTTCGTCACGCCAGAAGGATTCCAGCACCGCGAGCCGCATATCCTCAACGCTTTGGATTAAATCCGCATTCTTCGGCTTACCCTTTTTAGTGTCTTCCTCAGCGTATTTTCTAATTTTCTTGAGGAAATTTTTTTGCTTACCCAAGGGAATGAAAACAGTCGCTCGGGTGATCTCCTGTGTAGGATCAGTCTCGGTGCGGATGGTATAGACGTTGAGAAGACGTATCCCGGCACCCCGGTCTTCGAGACTCTTGGTTACCAGATCGTATCCCGGCGCTCCTTCGAACTCGACATAAACGCCATCCCTGGTCGGCATCGATACCGCCGTCCGGAATTCTTGCTGCTCTCTTGCCCTGGTCCAGATGGATTCCCATTGCTGCCGAAGCCTGACACTGTGCGATTCCCGTTCTCTGGCTGGAAACCTTTGCGCCTGCTCAATTTTTCTCGGCGGTCGTGTGTAATCCGAAGATTCTCCTGAATCGCGCAGAAAAATATGGGAATGCTCTGTAGCCATGCGATCTTACCCCCTCGTGGACGCCTTATAGGCGGATCGTCTCTCCTGAAGCATTTGCTTGAGCAGCGTCGCGGTCACGGTTTTGCGGTCGGCGAGAATCGTCTCCTTGATCGCGTCGTCACAGGCCTGGGCAATCTCGGCATGACTAAGCGATTCAGCAATTTTGGCCGAGGTTTCAAGCTGCATTTTCTTCGAGCGGAACGCCCCCAGACGGTTTTCGATCAACCGTTCGATCTCGGCCTTTTCCGGCAGGTGGTAATGCAGCACGTCGTCAAAGCGCCGGAAAAGCGCTTGGTCCAAAATGCGGGGGTTGTTGGTCGCCGCCACGATCAGGCTGTCCGAGCTGTCCCGCTCGATGAATTGAAGAAACGCATTGAGCACTCGCCGCATCTCACCCACGTCGTTTTCACGGCTGCGCTCGCCACCGATGGCATCGAACTCATCAAAAAGATAGACTCCCCGGCGCTCCTGAATGACATCGAAAATCTGGCGCAGCTTTGCGCTCGTCTCGCCCATGAACTTGGTGACGATTTTGTCCATCATAATGGTGAAGAGCGGCAGGCCTAATTCCCCGGCCAGGACAGCGGCAGTCAGGGTTTTGCCTGTTCCCGGCGGTCCAGCGAGCAGGATCTTTCGCCGGTGAGACAAGCCGTGCTTTTCAAGTTTTGCCTTCTGCTGGTATTCACGCAAGATGCGCTCGATCCTCCCGCGCATCTCATCGGATTGCACAAGCACCCCAAGACGCTCCTTGGGCTCTGACGTCAGCACCAGGTGATCCAGATCCGGTGTGAAAGGAATTACCCGGGCCGGCCGTGCCTTGGCCTTATCGACCAGAGTTCGTATCTCGTGAGCCAGGCTCTGATGCCCCTGTTTCGCTTCATGGGCGGCAACCTGCAGCGCAATAGTGAAGAACTGCTCAGGATGATCGCTTAAATGAGAGCGGATGAGGGACTTGATCTGTTCGGCGGTTGCCATGTTACGCACTACCTCCTGTTGTATTGCTATAGTCTTTCATACCGCCACCTCCTCGTACATCAGCTTGGGAAGGATCACCCCGCCGGTGGCATTGGCAAAGGCGCATATCTCCCGCCCGAGGTTCGGTGTACCGGAGCACTTGAACTCGGTGGTGAAGCCTTCGCCGAGGGAGAGGATGTTGTAGAAGGCTTTTGGGTTCATGCGTCTATGATTTGTTCCTTGTATACATTCAAGTCCGTTCCGAATAATTATTTGTTTTGCTCAACGACCGACGCAAGAATATCCAATGCATCTTTTGCCTTTGGAACTAATAAGTCCCGCTCGTTCTTGGTTAACCACTTGTTTTTTGTTCCGCCCTTTTTGTCATATGGATGTGAACCAGGCAGTTTATTTCTTCGTTCATGGAGAGTTCGAAGCGCAGCAGCCACTGTTGGGTAAAACCTGTCGAATGGGTTCCCAGCCGCTAGAAGAATTCCATAATCAACCAATTTTCCGTCGCTACCCACTGTTTTCGAATGCCCATCAAGTCTTTTCACCTTTAGAAACTCAAAAAATTTACGGGTGGCTTAGTCTCCGAACCCGTCTTGTAAACCAAGCCAGTCGGAATAAGCGCCGGAGAACCGCGCCTTTGCTTCAATCAATAATTGCAGGGCGTGCTCATATTCCGTGCCAAGCAGTAAGTGCCAAATTTTCTTGTCGCTGCACCCATAAAGCTCCGCCAAACACTCGGAAATCCAGTCTCGCTGGGTTACTCGATGACGGCGACCAATAACTCCGAGACTTGCCAGAGCTGTTTTACACGACGGCGAGAGGTCTCTTTGTCGTAGCCCAAGGGACGCGAGAGTCACTTTTCTTTTCTGCAGCTCGCGTGCTCCTGCTAGTTGTTCCATCAGAGTCCCTTTCAGCAGGGTTATCGCTTGTCCTCCAGGCGAGAACTCTCGGTCCCTGAAAATTGGCGCAAGAAGACTTCGACTTATTGAATGCTCCTTAGAAAGCCTGCTGGTGTCACGAATTAATCCTTCTTTCTCGCACCTAATCAGGAAATGCATTACCCCCCAAGAAAGTGCAACACAGTGTGACCTTTTTCTGGCGTCCTCACGAGCCATGTTAAGGCCTCTATAGTGGACCCCAAAAATGGGACAGCAAATTAAGTTATTTTCCTCACCATAACGGGGATACTGAAAAATGACAGAAAAAAGGCGCAGGACCTACACCGCGGCATTCAAGGCAAAGGTTGGCTTGGAGGCGATCCGTGGGGTACAGACTACTAACGAAATTGCCCAGGCATACGGTGTCCATCCGGTGCAAGTCGGCCACTGGAAAAAGGCGATCACCGAACAAGCCGGGACACTGTTTGAAACCAAGCGGGGACGCAAAAAACGCGACGAAGCCACTGAGCCGGATAGATTATACACGGAAATCGGCCGGTTGAACATGGAGCTGGACTGGTTGAAAAAAAAGTCCGGACTGAGCCGGTGAGCGTTCGACAAACCTGGATAGAGCCTGCTCCAGCAGGCCAATCCTCAGCTCCATCGCTGAGTCGCCAGTGTGAACTGGCCGGAGTAACCCGCTCAGGGGTCTATCGGTGCTGGAAGGGTGACACTCCGGTCAGCGAGCTGGATCTGAAACTGCTGAGGTTAATTGATGCCGAGTACACTCGCCGTCCCTTTTACGGCAGCAGGAGAATGGTCTTATCGTTACGTGATGCTGGGTATCAGGTCAACCGAAAACGGGTACAGCGTTTGATGAAGGTACTCGGACTTGCCGGCATGCTGCCCGGACCTCATACCAGTAAACCGCATCCCACCCATAAGATCTATCCTTACCTGCTGCGTGGTGTGGCCATTACGCGACCAGACCAGGTGTGGAGCGCCGATATCACCTATATCCGGTTGGCCCACGGGTTTGCCTATCTGGTGGCGATCATGGACTGGTATTCTCGTCGTGTCTTGGCCTGGCGGTTGTCCAATACGCTTGATTCAGGCTTCTGTATCGACTGCCTGGAAGAAGCACTCCGTACGTATGGTGCGCCTGAGATATTCAACACTGACCAGGGGGCTCAATTTACCAGTACGGCTTTTACGAAGGTACTCACGGATGCAAAGATTGCGATCAGCATGGATGGACGGGGCAGGGCATTGGATAATATTTTCGTCGAGCGGTTGTGGCGTAGCGTCAAATATGAGGATATTTACCTTAAGGGGTACGAGTTCTTTGCCGAGTTGTACCGTGGCCTCCGAGCGTATTTCACCTTTTATAACGATGAGCGGCCCCATCAGGCGTTGGGCTACCTTACGCCCGCATCAGTCTATCGAGCGGGCACGGGCGGGGGTGCGGAAATAAAGGATCATTTCAACACGGATAGCTCCGGTACCATTTCGGCTCCGCTTCGCTCCACCGAAATGGTACCGGAAAGAGGAACTGGGGCAGCGCTAATCCGCTGCGAATAAAGGAAAGGGAAATAACTTAAATTCAGGGGAAAATTGTCCTTGACTTGGGGTCCACCTCACTCTGCGCATCTCGTCCGCTCCAGCGAGTCGAGCAATGAGATGCCAAAGTTCGCCACGCACATAGGAATAAGGGACCGCACTCTCCAGGTAATCAAGCGCCGATTTAACGATACTGCGTCTTCTGCCATAGTTTGAGAAATAAGCAATAAACGCATCAATATGTTCCGGATGCCGTGGTAATAGCCTAAGAACAATTTTCAGTATTTCACTATCTATCGGCGCTCGATACATAACGAATCGAAACCGAGCCTTATCTTTGACCTTTTGCGGTTTATTGCCGATCGCACTCGCGATAATCAGTCGGGCCTCCGTTGCAGACATCAGCTGCTCCGCGTTATCGCGGCCATCCGTTGGAGCGATACTTGGCAGCGCCCCCATCGCATCTCCCGCCGACTTAAGCTCGCATATGTCAAATTTCGAACTTTGCGGTATTAACCCGCGGTGCCGACATTCCTGCTCAAGCCTGATAGCCGCCTCGCGAACCTCATTTTCAGTACGCCCGAATAAACGAATATCGTCAACATAACGAATATATTGGAATGACTTCTTCTGCAATTGGGTATCAATTGGCAAAAAGAAGGCTTCGGCGAGAAAATCCGACGCAATAGGCCCTTGTGGAATTCCATGTGCTGTCGTAGCTGCAATATTGTCAGCTGACCAGATGCTAAGCCATCCCTTTATAGTATTTATGGTGTCTGGTTCTTTACTGTTCGGTGAAAAAATTGATAGCAGTAAGTCATGCGAAATTGTGTCATAGTATGCCGAAAGGTCGAAATGTGCCGACCACCTGAGCCCTCGGTCATATGTTTTGGTGCATTTATCCTGGAAAGCGCTATAAGTCTTCTGCCATCGTTCCATAAAGAATATGGAATCCTTGGGGCTTGCCAGTTTGTTACTAAATACTGTTTCCAGCTCAACCCGCTGTCTTTTCTTGTACAGCTTTGTGGCGAACTGGTTGGCGATGGCTTGCAGGACAATTTGGTCCTCGATACCCAGTAAAGATAAAGGTCTTTGCAGACCAGAGGGCTTAGGGATGTACAATCGTGTAGCATGGTTGGGTATCCATGCTTTCGCGGCAAGAGCATCGTGAAGCTCCCTGATGTGGCTGTGGGCACCGCTTTCATAAACCAGATACGACTCGCGAAAAAACCGCTTATATTGAAGGTTGCGCCCGGTATTAATGCGTCGCCAGGCGAGTTTGAGGTTTTTCATCGATATTAACGATTGCCACTTCATCCTTGGTTCTCCACGCGATTCCGTTAAGCCAGTTCTCCGTTCATCAGTTTGGGCAGGAGAAGGTCACGGGCTTTGGCGAGTGAGGCATTCTGACGCTTCAACAGTTCCATCTGCTGATGCAGCGGCGATGCCGTGTCCTCGAACAATCGCAGAATCTTCTGATCCGCGACCAACAGCGAACGGCTGTGGGCAAAATCGCGATTCAAGCCCGGAACGGCAACATCCGTGCTGATGAAGGTCATTTGTTGCAAGGCATAGTAGAGGAAGAGAGAACTGTTTTCCGAGTCGATGTAGTAGACCGTATCGATGGGGTGACAATCGTCCGGCGACCAGTACAAGCTGCCGACATTACCTTTTCGGCCGACGATAATGGTGGGGCCAGGCACGAGGGCTTTTGCGTGAGTCCCAACAATCCCGCTTGAGCCATAGACCGGAAACGGCCCAGGAACGCGGTCGTCGTTCTTCAGGGCTTTGCCGTATTTGAGGGGCGCTACAGTCCCCAACGGCTTCTTCTCCCACCCCTCCGGCACCCCGTCGATGATTGGGGTGTGTTCGTGCCCGGGGAAACGGAGGTGGACGAACCATTCCTTGTAGAGCAGCCGCGCCGCCTGCTCCAGCAAGGCAATCCGCCGCCGGTTGTTTTCGATCAGGTCGTCGTAGGCGGAGAGGGTGGAGGCGATGGACGCTTGCTCACCTACATCTTCTGGTACACCAACCTTGCGAGCATGTAAGTCATTTCGATTGACACCTGGGACTGCCGCCTTGTTACTCTCTGTTCCGTTAAGAACCCATTTCAGAAAGTAGGACACGAAGCGACGATGATTGCCTTTGAAATCTTGGACGTATAAAGCAGTATTGAGCGGCCAAAATGGCTCATCGATATAAAACACTTCACCTAATGTGCCGTATCGGCCTGTTACAACACCAGGGCCTGCTACCCTTGCTTCCTTGTGTGTGCCAGTAATACCAGAAGAGGAGACAACCGGAATCTCACCGGGGAGTCGAGCGTGCTCTGGAAGATCATAACCTCTTTTTAAGGTGAGAAATTCGCCGAGTTGGACTATAGCTCGCTTCATACCCCCAGCTCCTCGAAATTCTTCTTGATCGTCGTCGCCAGTTGCACCGCCTCGGCGTTCAGGTCCTCCAGTTCCACATGGATATCGCGCAAGGCTTCCTCAAAATCGAAATCCTCATCCTCGTCCTCCGACGCAACGCCGACATAGCGGCCCGGCGTCAGGCTCCAGTCGTTGACCTCGATCTCGGTCCGGTCCACCAACTTGACCAGACCTTCCACATCTCGCAGTTCGGCCTCGGGGAAACGATCAGTTAGCCAGTGGGCCTGTTTCCAGAAATAGCGGACAAGCTTGAGCTGTTCCACCGCCAGGGCGCGGGCTTCATCGGCGGCCTTGCGGGCGCGGGTGATATCACGGCCCGCCCAGGCGTCGCTGTCCCGGGCGTCGTAATCGTTCTCGCAGGTTTCGATCAGGCGGCAGGCGAGCTTGTAGAGCAGCTCAGTCTGCTTGACCAGATCGCGGCTGGTCTCGGCCAGGGGTGCGAGGCGGTTCACGGCCTTTTTCAATTCACCGTTGGTGGTATTCTGTTGCCCCCAAGCTACCCGCTGTTCGCTTAAAGTTTTCCGGAAGGCCTCCGCATCCGCCTTGAACATCGGGATTGCGTCATCCAGTTCCTTTGAGCGGCTCAGTGTGGGGTGCATCCTTAGCCAGGGTCTTGAGAAAGGGGTCGAAGTAGCTACGCAACGAGGTCAGTGCACTAAGAAAATCCGGCAGTGGTTCGACCATTTCATCGTTGTCGTCTTTCATCGTGAAACAGGCTGCGCCCTCAGTTAGCATACGTTGGCAGTAACCTGCCACGAGGTCGAGATATCGTCCTGTTTCGCCCCGATAGAGCCAGACTATGGCGAGCAAGTTCTGCTCCTGCTCGGGCGAAAAATCGAAAATCTTGCGGGTGACTTTGCGGTAGACGTTGCGGGCGTCGATCATTAGCACCTTGTCGCGGTGCTGCTCGGCTTGGCGCGGTTGAGGAACCAGAGCTCACAGGGGACGGTGCGGGTGTAGAAAAAATTCGACCGAATAGCGACCATAACATCCACGTCGCCGGTCTCCACCAGCTTCCGGCGCACCTTCGCCTCGTCGCGCCCGGCACTGGAGGCCTGGGAGGACATGACGAACCCGGCCCGGTCCTGTTCGTTCAAATAGCTGTAGAAGTAGCTGATCCAGACGTAGTTACCGTTGCTGACCTTGCCCTTTTTGTTGACGCCGGGCAGGCCGAAGGGCAGACGCCGTCGCTCCCCACCTTGTCGGCGTCGATCTCATCCACGTTAAAAGGCGATTGGCCATGACGAAGTCGGCCGTGCGCAGCAGTTCGTGCGGGTCTTCATAGTAGGTGATCGATTTCTGGATATCACCTTCCAGACCATGCACCGCCAGGTTCATCTTGGCCAGGCGGATGGTGGTGGCGTTTTTCTCCAGGCCGTAGAAGGTGAGCTTCTCCGTGGGATTTTCGTGCCGCCGCTCCACCACCCGGGCGCTCTGCACGAACATACCGCCCGAGCCGCAGGCCGGGTCGAGCAATGTGCCGCCGGTCGGTTCGATGACGTTGGCGATCAGCGAGACCAGCGACACCGGAGTGAAGAACTCGCCACCGTCGTGGGCCTTCTGGTCGGCAAACTGGGTCAGGAAGTATTCGTAGATGCGGCCGAAGACATCCCCGGAGACGCGCTTAAGCTCTTCGGGGTTGAGGGTGCGCAGCAGCTGGCCGAGCACGACGTTATCGAGTTCCTGATACTCGCTTTTAGGCAATACACCGCGCAGATTCTCATAGTCGGCCTCGATGGACTCCATGGCATCGATGATCGCCTTGGCGCGGTCAGCGCTGTCAGGTAGGGCTACCAGAGTGTCGAACTGAGCCTTGGGCTGCAGGAAAATGGCGCTCTTCTGCGAAAAGTCTTCCTTGGTCAGCGGTCGGGTCTTGCCGCCTCGGGTGGGCAGGCCCGCCTCGATAGCATCCTTGACACCAAGATACCGGCTGTAGGCGTGGCGCAGAAACACCAGTCCCATGACCGGCAGGAAATACTCGTTGCCGGCGTAGTTGGAGTTGGCCCGCAGGGTATCCGCCGCGCTCCAAAGCCGTTTTTCAATAGCTTCGATGTGTTCAAGCTGGGCCATGCTCAGGCTTCCTTCCCAATATACGTACTATGCAGGGCCTTGCCATTGTCCCCCAGGTTGCGCAGCAGGCTTTCGATCTTCTCCCAGCACCAGCGGCGAAGGCTTGGCGCGTTCGTTCTCACAGCGGTTGATCTCGTGGCAAAGGTCACCCCGGGCCTGACCGCAAACTTTTCCTGCCTCAGACCGGTACGTTCCCGAAGCTCATGGACCAGCCTCGCCACACTGTGTTGCTCATCCACTGGACTTCTCCTTACTGAATCTTACTAACGTGCCGTCGGCACCATCGATAGCGCCCAATGTGTCTTTTGGTATATCGTCCATTGCGCCATAAATTTCAAGCACGACCTTGAAATTCTTGCAGAAATTATCGTCTGATACGGCAATCTCAAATACACTCCATCACTTCACGCCGCCACCCGGAATGTAAGATCCAGGAGCAGACATGAAATAATATCACCAGGCACCCGAGATTTTCTCCATCTCACCGGTAAGTAAGCTGGAAAAGTCATCAAAATTCACCACGAGGAGCCACCGACCAAGGGCATCAGCGACTTGTTGGACTTCAATCATGAAGAATAGCAACCAGTTTGCCTGTGATGTCGTTGACCAGCGAGTGCAGGAAAAGATGCTGGACACCGGACGAGGTCCAGAGAATGAGAAGAAGAATCCGGAGGATTTTGAGACGAAACAGAAGCCGGGTATGACGGATTTCCCGAAAAGGCAGTGATCGGGACGGTAGCACCGACACCCTGAAAGCGGCGTGAGCCGCTGACAATATTAAGAAACAGAAAACCCGTCACCCGGAGATTGACCCAGAGAGACGGGTTGTCTTTTTCTAAATGGTGGAGGCGGCGGAATTTAAGCTATTATAGACACTTACCTTAAACAATGAGACCCTGTATAGCTATTTGACGTTCGACATTTTGATCGAGCCTTGGCCGATTTACCACGGATTGAACCGTTGATGTGTAAGCGCTCAACAAACCCCTTCTTTTTTTATCCCTCCCCCATGCTCTGTTGTGCTGAACTTTTTCAAGGAGGCGCATATGGAGCAGAACAAGCGATCCGGCAGAGATGCAAAACGCAGCTACTGGGGTGATCACATCGCAGGCTGGAAACAATCAGGATTGAGTCAGCAGGCGTACTGCCGCAAGCACCAGCTTTCCCTCTCGAGTTTTGGCTATTGGCGGAGCCGGCTCAAGAGAGGCGGGGACGACCAAGCACGCTTTCACCCGGTAATGGTCGGCACCGGTACTCGGACAATCTCACCACAACCAGAGCACCCCGACTCAGGCCTGGGGGTCATACTCGGTAACGAGAGATTCCATATAACCATAAAAACACTTTTGCCCGGCGACCCTGCGTGAATTGATCGGGATTCTGGAGCAGCGATGATGACCGGCTCACCCGAGGGCTCGATGGTGTACGTTGCGGTGGGCGCTACGGATCTGCGCAAATCGATCAACGGGTTGGCACTGCTGGTGGAAGAGCAGTTCGAACTGAACCTGTTTGGTGGCAGCTTGTTTGCATTTTGCAATCGTCGTCGTGATCTGGTGAAGATCTTGTATTGGGACGGCAGTGGGTTTTGTCTGTGGATGAAGCGCTTGGAACAGGATTGTTATCGCTGGCCCGAGGACGGCGAGGAGGTCATGGCGATGAGCGAACGGGCGTTGAGCTGGCTGCTCAGCGGTCTTGATGTGAGCCAGGCACATGGTCGCTTGGGTATGGCTCGTATCGTAAAAAACATCACAAAAAATATGATATTATGTTGATTTTATTCGTGAAATAATTGCCCAATGGTGGTAGTATGTGAGCATGATTAACACTGCTCATACACCTCTGCCTGAGACGGTTTGCCGAACTCACAGAGATGATCAATTCTTTGGTTCGGGAACATGAGCGCTCCACTCATGAGAATAATCTGTTACGGGAAGAGATTCGGCTTCTGCGTGCCAAATTATTCGGCAAGAAGAGCGAG
>JAEQMT010000020.1 GCA_016722945.1 Desulfofustis sp. PB-SRB1
ATATGGATGTGAACCAGGCAGTTTATTTCTTCGTTCATGGAGAGTTCGAAGCGCAGCAGCCACTGTTGGGTAAAACCTGTCGAATGGGTTCCCAGCCGCTAGAAGAATTCCATAATCAACCAATTTTCCGTCGCTACCCACTGTTTTCGAATGCCCATCAAGTCTTTTCACCTTTAGAAACTCAAAAAATTTACGGGTGGCTTAGTCTCCGAACCCGTCTTGTAAACCAAGCCAGTCGGAATAAGCGCCGGAGAACCGCGCCTTTGCTTCAATCAATAATTGCAGGGCGTGCTCATATTCCGTGCCAAGCAGTAAGTGCCAAATTTTCTTGTCGCTGCACCCATAAAGCTCCGCCAAACACTCGGAAATCCAGTCTCGCTGGGTTACTCGATGACGGCGACCAATAACTCCGAGACTTGCCAGAGCTGTTTTACACGACGGCGAGAGGTCTCTTTGTCGTAGCCCAAGGGACGCGAGAGTCACTTTTCTTTTCTGCAGCTCGCGTGCTCCTGCTAGTTGTTCCATCAGAGTCCCTTTCAGCAGGGTTATCGCTTGTCCTCCAGGCGAGAACTCTCGGTCCCTGAAAATTGGCGCAAGAAGACTTCGACTTATTGAATGCTCCTTAGAAAGCCTGCTGGTGTCACGAATTAATCCTTCTTTCTCGCACCTAATCAGGAAATGCATTACCCCCCAAGAAAGTGCAACACAGTGTGACCTTTTTCTGGCGTCCTCACGAGCCATGTTAAGGCTCTATAGTGGACCCCAAAAATGGGACAGCAAATTAAGTTATTTTCCTCACCATAACGGGGATACTGAAAAATGACAGAAAAAAGGCGCAGGACCTACACCGCGGCATTCAAGGCAAAGGTTGGCTTGGAGGCGATCCGTGGGGTACAGACTACTAACGAAATTGCCCAGGCATACGGTGTCCATCCGGTGCAAGTCGGCCACTGGAAAAAGGCGATCACCGAACAAGCCGGGACACTGTTTGAAACCAAGCGGGGACGCAAAAAACGCGACGAAGCCACTGAGCCGGATAGATTATACACGGAAATCGGGTTGAACATGGAGCTGGACTGGTTGAAAAAAAAGTCCGGACTGAGCCGGTGAGCGTTCGACAAACCTGGATAGAGCCTGCTCCAGCAGGCCAATCCTCAGCTCCATCGCTGAGTCGCCAGTGTGAACTGGCCGGAGTAACCCGCTCAGGGTCTATCGGTGCTGGAAGGGTGACACTCCGGTCAGCGAGCTGGATCTGAAACTGCTGAGGTTAATTGATGCCGAGTACACTCGCCGTCCCTTTTACGGCAGCAGGAGAATGGTCTTATCGTTACGTGATGCTGGGTATCAGGTCAACCGAAAACGGGTACAGCGTTTGATGAAGGTACTCGGACTTGCCGGCATGCTGCCCGGACCTCATACCAGTAAACCGCATCCCACCCATAAGATCTATCCTTACCTGCTGCGTGGTGTGGCCATTACGCGACCAGACCAGGTGTGGAGCGCCGATATCACCTATATCCGTTGGCCCACGGGTTTGCCTATCTGGTGGCGATCATGGACTGGTATTCTCGTCGTGTCTTGGCCTGGCGGTTGTCCAATACGCTTGATTCAGGCTTCTGTATCGACTGCCTGGAAGAAGCACTCCGTACGTATGGTGCGCCTGAGATATTCAACACTGACCAGGGGGCTCAATTTACCAGTACGGCTTTTACGAAGGTACTCACGGATGCAAAGATTGCGATCAGCATGGATGGACGGGGCAGGGCATTGGATAATATTTTCGTCGAGCGGTTGTGGCGTAGCGTCAAATATGAGGATATTTACCTTAAGGGGTACGAGTTCTTTGCCGAGTTGTACCGTGGCCTCCGAGCGTATTTCACCTTTTATAACGATGAGCGGCCCCATCAGGCGTTGGGCTACCTTACGCCCGCATCAGTCTATCGAGCGGGCACGGGCGGGGTGCGGAAATAAAGGATCATTTCAACACGGATAGGCCTCCGGTACCATTTCGGCTCCGCTTCCGCTCCACCGAAATGGTACCGGAAAGAGGAACTGGGGCAGCGCTAATCCGCTGCGAATAAAGGGAAAGGGAAATAACTTAAATTCAGGGGAAAATTGTCCTTGACTTGGGGTCCACCTCACTCTGCGCATCTCGTCCGCTCCCAGCGAGTCGAGCAATGAGATGCCAAAGTTCGCCACGCACATAGGAATAAGGGACCGCACTCTCCAGGTAATCAAGCGCCGATTTAACGATACTGCGTCTTCTGCCATAGTTTGAGAAATAAGCAATAAACGCATCAATATGTTCCGGATGCCGTGGTAATAGCCTAAGAACAATTTTCAGTATTTCACTATCTATCGGCGCTCGATACATAACGAATCGAAACCGAGCCTTATCTTTGACCTTTTGCGGTTTATTGCCGATCGCACTCGCGATAATCAGTCGGGCCTCCGTTGCAGACATCAGCTGCTCCGCGTTATCGCGGCCATCCGTTGGAGCGATACTTGGCAGCGCCCCCATCGCATCTCCCCGCCGACTTAAGCTCGGCATATGTCAAATTTCGAACTTTGCGGTATTAACCCGCGGTGCCGACATTCCTGCTCAAGCCTGATAGCCGCCTCGCGAACCTCATTTTCAGTACGCCCGAATAAACGAATATCGTCAACATAACGAATATATTGGAATGACTTCTTCTGCAATTGGGTATCAATTGGCAAAAAGAAGGCTTCGGCGAGAAAATCCGACGCAATAGGCCCTTGTGGAATTCCATGTGCTGTCGTAGCTGCAATATTGTCAGCTGACCAGATGCTAAGCCATCCCTTTATAGTATTTATGGTGTCTGGTTCTTTACTGTTCGGTGAAAAAATTGATAGCAGTAAGTCATGCGAAATTGTGTCATAGTATGCCGAAAGGTCGAAATGTGCCGACCACCTGAGCCCTCGGTCATATGTTTTGGTGCATTTATCCTGGAAAGCGCTATAAGTCTTCTGCCATCGTTCCATAAAGAATATGGAATCCTTGGGGCTTGCCAGTTTGTTACTAAATACTGTTTCCAGCTCAACCCGCTGTCTTTTCTTGTACAGCTTTGTGGCGAACTGGTTGGCGATGGCTTGCAGGACAATTTGGTCCTCGATACCCAGTAAAGATAAAGGTCTTTGCAGACCAGAGGGCTTAGGGATGTACAATCGTGTAGCATGGTTGGGTATCCATGCTTTCGCGGCAAGAGCATCGTGAAGCTCCCTGATGTGGCTGTGGGCACCGCTTTCATAAACCAGATACGACTCGCGAAAAAACCGCTTATATTGAAGGTTGCGCCCGGTATTAATGCGTCGCCAGGCGAGTTTGAGGTTTTTCATCGATATTAACGATTGCCACTTCATCCTTGGTTCTCCACGCGATTCCGTTAAGCCAGTTCTCCGTTCATCAGTTTGGGCAGGAGAAGGTCACGGGCTTTGGCGAGTGAGGCATTCTGACGCTTCAACAGTTCCATCTGCTGATGCAGCGGCGATGCCGTGTCCTCGAACAATCGCAGAATCTTCTGATCCGCGACCAACAGCGAACGGCTGTGGGCAAAATCGCGATTCAAGCCCGGAACGGCAACATCCGTGCTGATGAAGGTCATTTGTTGCAAGGCATAGTAGAGGAAGAGAGAACTGTTTTCCGAGTCGATGTAGTAGACCGTATCGATGGGGTGACAATCGTCCGGCGACCAGTACAAGCTGCCGACATTACCTTTTCGGCCGACGATAATGGTGGGGCCAGGCACGAGGGCTTTTGCGTGAGTCCCAACAATCCCGCTTGAGCCATAGACCGGAAACGGCCCAGGAACGCGGTCGTCGTTCTTCAGGGCTTTGCCGTATTTGAGGGGCGCTACAGTCCCCAACGGCTTCTTCTCCCACCCCTCCGGCACCCCGTCGATGATTGGGGTGTGTTCGTGCCCGGGGAAACGGAGGTGGACGAACCATTCCTTGTAGAGCAGCCGCGCCGCCTGCTCCAGCAAGGCAATCCGCCGCCGGTTGTTTTCGATCAGGTCGTCGTAGGCGGAGAGGGTGGAGGCGATGGACGCTTGCTCACCTACATCTTCTGGTACACCAACCTTGCGAGCATGTAAGTCATTTCGATTGACACCTGGGACTGCCGCCTTGTTACTCTCTGTTCCGTTAAGAACCCATTTCAGAAAGTAGGACACGAAGCGACGATGATTGCCTTTGAAATCTTGGACGTATAAAGCAGTATTGAGCGGCCAAAATGGCTCATCGATATAAAACACTTCACCTAATGTGCCGTATCGGCCTGTTACAACACCAGGGCCTGCTACCCTTGCTTCCTTGTGTGTGCCAGTAATACCAGAAGAGGAGACAACCGGAATCTCACCGGGGAGTCGAGCGTGCTCTGGAAGATCATAACCTCTTTTTAAGGTGAGAAATTCGCCGAGTTGGACTATAGCTCGCTTCATACCCCCAGCTCCTCGAAATTCTTCTTGATCGTCGTCGCCAGTTGCACCGCCTCGGCGTTCAGGTCCTCCAGTTCCACATGGATATCGCGCAAGGCTTCCTCAAAATCGAAATCCTCATCCTCGTCCTCCGACGCAACGCCGACATAGCGGCCCGGCGTCAGGCTCCAGTCGTTGACCTCGATCTCGGTCCGGTCCACCAACTTGACCAGACCTTCCACATCTCGCAGTTCGGCCTCGGGGAAACGATCAGTTAGCCAGTGGGCCTGTTTCCAGAAATAGCGGACAAGCTTGAGCTGTTCCACCGCCAGGGCGCGGGCTTCATCGGCGGCCTTGCGGGCGCGGGTGATATCACGGCCCGCCCAGGCGTCGCTGTCCCGGGCGTCGTAATCGTTCTCGCAGGTTTCGATCAGGCGGCAGGCGAGCTTGTAGAGCAGCTCAGTCTGCTTGACCAGATCGCGGCTGGTCTCGGCCAGGGGTGCGAGGCGGTTCACGGCCTTTTTCAATTCACCGTTGGTGGTATTCTGTTGCCCCCAAGCTACCCGCTGTTCGCTTAAAGTTTTCCGGAAGGCCTCCGCATCCGCCTTGAACATCGGGATTGCGTCATCCAGTTCCTTGAGCGGCTCAGTGTGGGGTGCATCCTTAGCCAGGGTCTTGAGAAAGGGGTCGAAGTAGCTACGCAACGAGGTCAGTGCACTAAGAAAATCCGGCAGTGGTTCGACCATTTCATCGTTGTCGTCTTTCATCGTGAAACAGGCTGCGCCCTCAGTTAGCATACGTTGGCAGTAACCTGCCACGAGGTCGAGATATCGTCCTGTTTCGCCCCGATAGAGCCAGACTATGGCGAGCAAGTTCTGCTCCTGCTCGGGCGAAAAATCGAAAATCTTGCGGGTGACTTTGCGGTAGACGTTGCGGGCGTCGATCATTAGCACCTTGTCGCGGTGCTGCTCGGGCTTGGCGCGGTTGAGGAACCAGAGCTCACAGGGGACGGTGCGGGTGTAGAAAAAATTCGACCGAATAGCGACCATAACATCCACGTCGCCGGTCTCCACCAGCTTCCGGCGCACCTTCGCCTCGTCGCGCCCGGCACTGGAGGCCTGGGAGGACATGACGAACCCGGCCCGGTCCTGTTCGTTCAAATAGCTGTAGAAGTAGCTGATCCAGACGTAGTTACCGTTGCTGACCTTGCCCTTTTTGTTGACGCCGGGCAGGCCGAAGGGCAGACGCCGGTCGCTCCCCACCTTGTCGGCGTCGATCTCATCCACGTTAAAAGGCGGATTGGCCATGACGAAGTCGGCCGTGCGCAGCAGTTCGTGCGGGTCTTCATAGTAGGTGATCGATTTCTGGATATCACCTTCCAGACCATGCACCGCCAGGTTCATCTTGGCCAGGCGGATGGTGGTGGCGTTTTTCTCCAGGCCGTAGAAGGTGAGCTTCTCCGTGGGATTTTCGTGCCGCCGCTCCACCACCCGGGCGCTCTGCACGAACATACCGCCCGAGCCGCAGGCCGGGTCGAGCAATGTGCCGCCGGTCGGTTCGATGACGTTGGCGATCAGCGAGACCAGCGACACCGGAGTGAAGAACTCGCCACCGTCGTGGGCCTTCTGGTCGGCAAACTGGGTCAGGAAGTATTCGTAGATGCGGCCGAAGACATCCCCGGAGACGCGCTTAAGCTCTTCGGGTTGAGGGTGCGCAGCAGCTGGCCGAGCACGACGTTATCGAGTTCCTGATACTCGCTTTTAGGCAATACACCGCGCAGATTCTCATAGTCGGCCTCGATGGACTCCATGGCATCGATGATCGCCTTGGCGCGGTCAGCGCTGTCAGGTAGGGCTACCAGAGTGTCGAACTGAGCCTTGGGCTGCAGGAAAATGGCGCTCTTCTGCGAAAAGTCTTCCTTGGTCAGCGGTCGGGTCTTGCCGCCTCGGGTGGGCAGGCCCGCCTCGATAGCATCCTTGACACCAAGATACCGGCTGTAGGCGTGGCGCAGAAACACCAGTCCCATGACCGGCAGGAAATACTCGTTGCCGGCGTAGTTGGAGTTGGCCCGCAGGGTATCCGCCGCGCTCCAAAGCCGTTTTTCAATAGCTTCGATGTGTTCAAGCTGGGCCATGCTCAGGCTTCCTTCCCAATATACGTACTATGCAGGGCCTTGCCATTGTCCCCCAGGTTGCGCAGCAGGCTTTCGATCTTCTCCAGCACCAGCGGCGAAGGCTTGGCGCGTTCGTTCTCACAGCGGTTGATCTCGTGGCAAAGGTCACCCCGGCCTGACCGCAAACTTTTCCTGCCTCAGACCGGTACGTTCCCGAAGCTCATGGACCAGCCTCGCCACACTGTGTTGCTCATCCACTGGACTTCTCCTTACTGAATCTTACTAACGTGCCGTCGGCACCATCGATAGCGCCCAATGTGTCTTTTGGTATATCGTCCATTGCGCCATAAATTTCAAGCACGACCTTGAAATTCTTGCAGAAATTATCGTCTGATACGGCAATCTCAAATACACTCCATCACTTCACGCCGCCACCCGGAATGTAAGATCCAGGAGCAGACATGAAATAATATCACCAGGCACCCGAGATTTTCTCCATCTCACCGGTAAGTAAGCTGGAAAAGTCATCAAAATTCACCACGAGGAGCCACCGACCAAGGGCATCAGCGACTTGTTGGACTTCAATCATGAAGAATAGCAACCAGTTTGCCTGTGATGTCGTTGACCAGCGGAGTGCAGGAAAAGATGCTGGACACCGGACGAGGTCCAGAGAATGAGAAGAAGAATCCGGAGGATTTTGAGACGAAACAGAAGCCGGGTATGACGGATTTCCCGAAAAGGCAGTGATCGGGACGGTAGCACCGACACCCTGAAAGCGGCGTGAGCCGCTGACAATATTAAGAAACAGAAAACCCGTCACCCCGGAGATTGACCCCAGAGGAGACGGGTTGTCTTTTTCTAAATGGTGGAGGCGGCGGGAATTTAAGCTATTATAGACACTTACCTTAAACAATGAGACCCTGTATAGCTATTTGACGTTCGACATTTTGATCGAGCCTTGGCCGATTTACCACGGATTGAACCGTTGATGTGTAAGCGCTCAACAAACCCCTTCTTTTTTTATCCCTCCCCCATGCTCTGTTGTGCTGAACTTTTTCAAGGAGGCGCATATGGAGCAGAACAAGCGATCCGGCAGAGATGCAAAACGCAGCTACTGGGGTGATCACATCGCAGGCTGGAAACAATCAGGATTGAGTCAGCAGGCGTACTGCCGCAAGCACCAGCTTTCCCTCTCGAGTTTTGGCTATTGGCGGAGCCGGCTCAAGAGAGGCGGGGACGACCAAGCACGCTTTCACCCGGTAATGGTCGGCACCGGTACTCGGACAATCTCACCACAACCAGAGCACCCCGACTCAGGCCTGGGGGTCATACTCGGTAACGAGAGATTCCATATAACCATAAAGCAACACTTTTGCCCGGCGACCCTGCGTGAATTGATCGGGATTCTGGAGCAGCGATGATGACCGGCTCACCCGAGGGCTCGATGGTGTACGTTGCGGTGGGCGCTACGGATCTGCGCAAATCGATCAACGGGTTGGCACTGCTGGTGGAAGAGCAGTTCGAACTGAACCTGTTTGGTGGCAGCTTGTTTGCATTTTGCAATCGTCGTCGTGATCTGGTGAAGATCTTGTATTGGGACGGCAGTGGGTTTTGTCTGTGGATGAAGCGCTTGGAACAGGATTGTTATCGCTGGCCCGAGGACGGCGAGGAGGTCATGGCGATGAGCGAACGGGCGTTGAGCTGGCTGCTCAGCGGTCTTGATGTGAGCCAGGCACATGGTCGCTTGGGGTATGGCTCGGTATCGTAAAAAACATCACAAAAAATATGATATTATGTTGATTTTATTCGTGAAATAATTGCCCAATGGTGGTAGTATGTGAGCATGATTAACACTGCTCATACACCTCTGCCTGAGACGGTTGCCGAACTCACAGAGATGATCAATTCTTTGGTTCGGGAACATGAGCGCTCCACTCATGAGAATAATCTGTTACGGGAAGAGATTCGGCTTCTGCGTGCCAAATTATTCGGCAAGAAGAGCGAGAAGCCTGCTCTCTATGATGAGAGTCCGCAATTGTCATTGTTCGATATGCCGGAGCCCGCCGAGATCGAGCCAGAACCCGAGACCATCGAGGTACCCGCCCACACCCGTACAAAGCGAGGAAGAAAACCCTTGCCGGAGGAATTGCCCCGGGTTGAGCTCGTCCACGATATAGACGAAGCGGACAAGCAGTGTGGCTGTGGTGCACCCTTGTCAAAGATCGGCGAAGATGTCTGTGAGAAGCTTGATATCATTCCGGCGGTGATCCGGGTAATCAGACATGTCCGGCCTAAGTATGGATGCCGGCAGTGTGAAGGAATTGAGACCAAGAACGCGACGGTAACGATTGCTCCGGCGCCGAAGCAGATTATTCCCAAAGGTATTGCCACCGCCGGTTTACTGGCCCACATACTGACTGCCAAGTTCTGTGATGCGCTGCCGTTTTACCGGCAGGAGAAGCAATTTGCCCGATTGGGCGTGGAGCTTGGCCGGGCGACCATGGGAAACTGGGCGATAAAGGCGGCTACCGCCTGTGGGCCGGTGCTGGCACTGTTACATACTGAAATTCGTTCCGGCCCGTTGATCAACATAGACGAAACAACGGTGCAGGTGCTTGACGAACCGAACCGTTCGCCGACCACGAAGTCGTACATGTGGGTATGCCGTGGCGGGCCGCCGGATAAACCGGTAATTATCTATCGCTATGCACCGAGCCGCTCATCCACGGTGGCCCAGGCATTGTTACAGGGGTACAAAGGGGTGGTGCAGACCGATGGCTATGTCGGATATGACTATCTTGATCACCACCCGGACGTACTCCATGGCGGATGTCTGGCGCATGTCAGGCGGAAGTTCGATGAAGCCAAAAAAGCGCGAGGCAAGACGGCGACCAAGACCGGCGGAGCCGATGTGGCGTTGCACTATATCGGCGCCCTCTACCGGATTGAATCCGAGGCAAAGAAGGCCGAACTCTCGGCAGAGGAGCTGGTAAAAATACGGCAAGAAAAAGCCAGGAAAATCTTTGCCGAATTTTACGCATGGTTGGCCAAAAAGAAAACCCAGGTGGTTCCCAAGAGCTTGCTGGGTAAGGCGGTTAACTACGCATTGAGCCAATGGGCTCGGCTACTGGTGTATCTCGATCACGGCTCTATGACCCCCGACAACAACCGGGCCGAGAATGCGATCCGCCCCTTTGTGTTGGGCAGGAAGAACTGGTTGTTTGCCGGCACCCCGAAGGTGCTCAGGCCAGTGGTGATCTGTTCAGCCTGATCGAAACCGCCAAGGCCAACGGCCTGGAGCCTTACAAATATCTTCGCTATCTCTTTGAAAAAATCCCGTGTGCAACAAGTGAAGATGATTACCGAGCACTGCTCCCCAGTCAGCTAAAACCCGCCGATCTCGACATCGGTGATCGGGTGAC
>JAEQMT010000059.1 GCA_016722945.1 Desulfofustis sp. PB-SRB1
GAAGCACTCCGTACGTATGGTGCGCCTGAGATATTCAACACTGACCAGGGGGCTCATTTACCAGTACGGCTTTACGAAGGTACTCACGGATGCAAAGATTGCGATCAGCATGGATGGACGGGGCAGGGCATTGGATAATATTTTCGTCGAGCGGTTGTGGCGTAGCGTCAAATATGAGGATATTTACCTTAAGGGGTACGAGTTCTTTGCCGAGTTGTACCGTGGCCTCCGAGCGTATTTCACCTTTTATAACGATGAGCGGCCCCATCAGGCGTTGGGCTACCTTACGCCCGCATCAGTCTATCGAGCGGGCACGGGCGGGGGCGGAAATAAAGGATCATTTCAACACGGATAGCTCCGGTACCATTTCGGCTCCGCTTCGCTCCACCGAAATGGTACCGGAAAGAGGAACTGGGGCAGCGCTAATCCGCTGCGAATAAAGGAAAGGGAAATAACTTAAATTCAGGGGAAAATTGTCCTTGACTTGGGGTCCACCTCACTCTGCGCATCTCGTCCGCTCCAGCGAGTCGAGCAATGAGATGCCAAAGTTCGCCACGCACATAGGAATAAGGGACCGCACTCTCCAGGTAATCAAGCGCCGATTTAACGATACTGCGTCTTCTGCCATAGTTTGAGAAATAAGCAATAAACGCATCAATATGTTCCGGATGCCGTGGTAATAGCCTAAGAACAATTTTCAGTATTTCACTATCTATCGGCGCTCGATACATAACGAATCGAAACCGAGCCTTATCTTTGACCTTTTGCGGTTTATTGCCGATCGCACTCGCGATAATCAGTCGGGCCTCCGTTGCAGACATCAGCTGCTCCGCGTTATCGCGGCCATCCGTTGGAGCGATACTTGGCAGCGCCCCATCGCATCTCCCGCCGACTTAAGCTCGCATATGTCAAATTTCGAACTTTGCGGTATTAACCCGCGTGCCGACATTCCTGCTCAAGCCTGATAGCCGCCTCGCGAACCTCATTTTCAGTACGCCCGAATAAACGAATATCGTCAACATAACGAATATATTGGAATGACTTCTTCTGCAATTGGGTATCAATTGGCAAAAAGAAGGCTTCGGCGAGAAAATCCGACGCAATAGGCCCTTGTGGAATTCCATGTGCTGTCGTAGCTGCAATATTGTCAGCTGACCAGATGCTAAGCCATCCCTTTATAGTATTTATGGTGTCTGGTTCTTTACTGTTCGGTGAAAAAATTGATAGCAGTAAGTCATGCGAAATTGTGTCATAGTATGCCGAAAGGTCGAAATGTGCCGACCACCTGAGCCCTCGTCATATGTTTTGGTGCATTTATCCTGGAAAGCGCTATAAGTCTTCTGCCATCGTTCCATAAAGAATATGGAATCCTTGGGGCTTGCCAGTTTGTTACTAAATACTGTTTCCAGCTCAACCCGCTGTCTTTTCTTGTACAGCTTTGTGGCGAACTGGTTGGCGATGGCTTGCAGGACAATTTGGTCCTCGATACCCAGTAAAGATAAAGGTCTTTGCAGACCAGAGGGCTTAGGGATGTACAATCGTGTAGCATGGTTGGGTATCCATGCTTTCGCGGCAAGAGCATCGTGAAGCTCCCTGATGTGGCTGTGGCACCGCTTTCATAAACCAGATACGACTCGCGAAAAAACCGCTTATATTGAAGGTTGCGCCCGGTATTAATGCGTCGCCAGGCGAGTTTGAGGTTTTTCATCGATATTAACGATTGCCACTTCATCCTTGGTTCTCCACGCGATTCCGTTAAGCCAGTTCTCCGTTCATCAGTTTGGGCAGGAGAAGGTCACGGGCTTTGGCGAGTGAGGCATTCTGACGCTTCAACAGTTCCATCTGCTGATGCAGCGGCGATGCCGTGTCCTCGAACAATCGCAGAATCTTCTGATCCGCGACCAACAGCGAACGGCTGTGGGCAAAATCGCGATTCAAGCCCGGAACGGCAACATCCGTGCTGATGAAGGTCATTTGTTGCAAGGCATAGTAGAGGAAGAGAGAACTGTTTTCCGAGTCGATGTAGTAGACCGTATCGATGGGGTGACAATCGTCCGGCGACCAGTACAAGCTGCCGACATTACCTTTTCGGCCGACGATAATGGTGGGGCCAGGCACGAGGGCTTTTGCGTGAGTCCCAACAATCCCGCTTGAGCCATAGACCGGAAACGGCCCAGGAACGCGGTCGTCGTTCTTCAGGGCTTTGCCGTATTTGAGGGGCGCTACAGTCCCCAACGGCTTCTTCTCCCACCCTCCGGCACCCCGTCGATGATTGGGGTGTGTTCGTGCCCGGGGAAACGGAGGTGGACGAACCATTCCTTGTAGAGCAGCCGCGCCGCCTGCTCCAGCAAGGCAATCCGCCGCCGGTTGTTTTCGATCAGGTCGTCGTAGGGGAGAGGGTGGAGGCGATGGACTTGCTCACCTACATCTTCTGGTACACCAACCTTGCGAGCATGTAAGTCATTTCGATTGACACCTGGGACTGCCGCCTTGTTACTCTCTGTTCCGTTAAGAACCCATTTCAGAAAGTAGGACACGAAGCGACGATGATTGCCTTTGAAATCTTGGACGTATAAAGCAGTATTGAGCGGCCAAAATGGCTCATCGATATAAAACACTTCACCTAATGTGCCGTATCGGCCTGTTACAACACCAGGGCCTGCTACCCTTGCTTCCTTGTGTGTGCCAGTAATACCAGAAGAGGAGACAACCGGAATCTCACCGGGGAGTCGAGCGTGCTCTGGAAGATCATAACCTCTTTTTAAGGTGAGAAATTCGCCGAGTTGGACTATAGCTCGCTTCATACCCCCAGCTCCTCGAAATTCTTCTTGATCGTCGTCGCCAGTTGCACCGCCTCGGCGTTCAGGTCCTCCAGTTCCACATGGATATCGCGCAAGGCTTCCTCAAAATCGAAATCCTCATCCTCGTCCTCCGACGCAACGCCGACATAGCGGCCCGGCGTCAGGCTCCAGTCGTTGACCTCGATCTCGGTCCGGTCCACCAACTTGACCAGACCTTCCACATCTCGCAGTTCGGCCTCGGGGAAACGATCAGTTAGCCAGTGGGCCTGTTTCCAGAAATAGCGGACAAGCTTGAGCTGTTCCACCGCCAGGGCGCGGGCTTCATCGGCGGCCTTGCGGGCGCGGGTGATATCACGGCCCGCCCAGGCGTCGCTGTCCCGGGCGTCGTAATCGTTCTCGCAGGTTTCGATCAGGCGGCAGGCGAGCTTGTAGAGCAGCTCAGTCTGCTTGACCAGATCGCGGCTGGTCTCGGCCAGGGGTGCGAGGCGGTTCACGGCCTTTTTCAATTCACCGTTGGTGGTATTCTGTTGCCCCAAGCTACCCGCTGTTCGCTTAAAGTTTTCCGGAAGGCCTCCGCATCCGCCTTGAACATCGGGATTGCGTCATCCAGTTCCTTGAGCGGCTCAGTGTGGGGTGCATCCTTAGCCAGGGTCTTGAGAAAGGGGTCGAAGTAGCTACGCAACGAGGTCAGTGCACTAAGAAAATCCGGCAGTGGTTCGACCATTTCATCGTTGTCGTCTTTCATCGTGAAACAGGCTGCGCCCTCAGTTAGCATACGTTGGCAGTAACCTGCCACGAGGTCGAGATATCGTCCTGTTTCGCCCGATAGAGCCAGACTATGGCGAGCAAGTTCTGCTCCTGCTCGGGCGAAAAATCGAAAATCTTGCGGGTGACTTTGCGGTAGACGTTGCGGGCGTCGATCATTAGCACCTTGTCGCGGTGCTGCTCGGGCTTGGCGCGGTTGAGGAAACCAGAGCTCACAGGGGACGGTGCGGGTGTAGAAAAAATTCGACCGAATAGCGACCATAACATCCACGTCGCCGGTCTCCACCAGCTTCCGGCGCACCTTCGCCTCGTCGCGCCCGGCACTGGAGGCCTGGGAGGACATGACGAACCCGGCCCGGTCCTGTTCGTTCAAATAGCTGTAGAAGTAGCTGATCCAGACGTAGTTACCGTTGCTGACCTTGCCCTTTTTGTTGACGCCGGGCAGGCCGAAGGGCAGACGCCGGTCGCTCCCCACCTTGTCGGCGTCGATCTCATCCACGTTAAAAGGCGGATTGGCCATGACGAAGTCGGCCGTGCGCAGCAGTTCGTGCGGGTCTTCATAGTAGGTGATCGATTTCTGGATATCACCTTCCAGACCATGCACCGCCAGGTTCATCTTGGCCAGGCGGATGGTGGTGGCGTTTTTCTCCAGGCCGTAGAAGGTGAGCTTCTCCGTGGGATTTTCGTGCCGCCGCTCCACCACCCGGGCGCTCTGCACGAACATACCGCCCGAGCCGCAGGCCGGGTCGAGCAATGTGCCGCCGGTCGGTTCGATGACGTTGGCGATCAGCGAGACCAGCGACACCGGAGTGAAGAACTCGCCACCGTCGTGGGCCTTCTGGTCGGCAAACTGGGTCAGGAAGTATTCGTAGATGCGGCCGAAGACATCCCCGGAGACGCGCTTAAGCTCTTCGGGGTTGAGGGTGCGCAGCAGCTGGCCGAGCACGACGTTATCGAGTTCCTGATACTCGCTTTTAGGCAATACACCGCGCAGATTCTCATAGTCGGCCTCGATGGACTCCATGGCATCGATGATCGCCTTGGCGCGGTCAGCGCTGTCAGGTAGGGCTACCAGAGTGTCGAACTGAGCCTTGGGCTGCAGGAAAATGGCGCTCTTCTGCGAAAAGTCTTCCTTGGTCAGCGGTCGGGTCTTGCCGCCTCGGGTGGGCAGGCCCGCCTCGATAGCATCCTTGACACCAAGATACCGGCTGTAGGCGTGGCGCAGAAACACCAGTCCCATGACCGGCAGGAAATACTCGTTGCCGGCGTAGTTGGAGTTGGCCCGCAGGGTATCCGCCGCGCTCCAAAGCCGTTTTTCAATAGCTTCGATGTGTTCAAGCTGGGCCATGCTCAGGCTTCCTTCCCAATATACGTACTATGCAGGGCCTTGCCATTGTCCCCCAGGTTGCGCAGCAGGCTTTCGATCTTCTCCAGCACCAGCGGCGAAGGCTTGGCGCGTTCGTTCTCACAGCGGTTGATCTCGTGGCAAAGGTCACCCCGGGCCTGACCGCAAACTTTTCCTGCCTCAGACCGGTACGTTCCCGAAGCTCATGGACCAGCCTCGCCACACTGTGTTGCTCATCCACTGGACTTCTCCTTACTGAATCTTACTAACGTGCCGTCGGCACCATCGATAGCGCCCAATGTGTCTTTTGGTATATCGTCCATTGCGCCATAAATTTCAAGCACGACCTTGAAATTCTTGCAGAAATTATCGTCTGATACGGCAATCTCAAATACACTCCATCACTTCACGCCGCCACCCGGAATGTAAGATCCAGGAGCAGACATGAAATAATATCACCAGGCACCCGAGATTTTCTCCATCTCACCGGTAAGTAAGCTGGAAAAGTCATCAAAATTCACCACGAGGAGCCACCGACCAAGGGCATCAGCGACTTGTTGGACTTCAATCATGAAGAATAGCAACCAGTTTGCCTGTGATGTCGTTGACCAGCGAGTGCAGGAAAAGATGCTGGACACCGGACGAGGTCCAGAGAATGAGAAGAAGAATCCGGAGGATTTTGAGACGAAACAGAAGCCGGGTATGACGGATTTCCCGAAAAGGCAGTGATCGGGACGGTAGCACCGACACCCTGAAAGCGGCGTGAGCCGCTGACAATATTAAGAAACAGAAAACCCGTCACCCCGGAGATTGACCCCAGAGAGACGGGTTGTCTTTTTCTAAATGGTGGAGGCGGCGGGAATTTAAGCTATTATAGACACTTACCTTAAACAATGAGACCCTGTATAGCTATTTGACGTTCGACATTTTGATCGAGCCTTGGCCGATTTACCACGGATTGAACCGTTGATGTGTAAGCGCTCAACAAACCCCTTCTTTTTTTATCCCTCCCCCCATGCTCTGTTGTGCTGAACTTTTTCAAGGAGGCGCATATGGAGCAGAACAAGCGATCCGGCAGAGATGCAAAACGCAGCTACTGGGGTGATCACATCGCAGGCTGGAAACAATCAGGATTGAGTCAGCAGGCGTACTGCCGCAAGCACCAGCTTTCCCTCTCGAGTTTTGGCTATTGGCGGAGCCGGCTCAAGAGAGGCGGGGACGACCAAGCACGCTTTCACCCGGTAATGGTCGGCACCGGTACTCGGACAATCTCACCACAACCAGAGCACCCCGACTCAGGCCTGGGGGTCATACTCGGTAACGAGAGATTCCATATAACCATAAAGCAACACTTTTGCCCGGCGACCCTGCGTGAATTGATCGGGATTCTGGAGCAGCGATGATGACCGGCTCACCCGAGGGCTCGATGGTGTACGTTGCGGTGGGCGCTACGGATCTGCGCAAATCGATCAACGGGTTGGCACTGCTGGTGGAAGAGCAGTTCGAACTGAACCTGTTTGGTGGCAGCTTGTTTGCATTTTGCAATCGTCGTCGTGATCTGGTGAAGATCTTGTATTGGGACGGCAGTGGGTTTTGTCTGTGGATGAAGCGCTTGGAACAGGATTGTTATCGCTGGCCCGAGGACGGCGAGGAGGTCATGGCGATGAGCGAACGGGCGTTGAGCTGGCTGCTCAGCGGTCTTGATGTGAGCCAGGCACATGGTCGCTTGGGGTATGGCTCGGTATCGTAAAAAACATCACAAAAAATATGATATTATGTTGATTTTATTCGTGAAATAATTGCCCAATGGTGGTAGTATGTGAGCATGATTAACACTGCTCATACACCTCTGCCTGAGACGGTTGCCGAACTCACAGAGATGATCAATTCTTTGGTTCGGGAACATGAGCGCTCCACTCATGAGAATAATCTGTTACGGGAAGAGATTCGGCTTCTGCGTGCCAAATTATTCGGCAAGAAGAGCGAGAAGCCTGCTCTCTATGATGAGAGTCCGCAATTGTCATTGTTCGATATGCCGGAGCCCGCCGAGATCGAGCCAGAACCCGAGACCATCGAGGTACCCGCCCACACCCGTACAAAGCGAGGAAGAAAACCCTTGCCGGAGGAATTGCCCCGGGTTGAGCTCGTCCACGATATAGACGAAGCGGACAAGCAGTGTGGCTGTGGTGCACCCTTGTCAAAGATCGGCGAAGATGTCTGTGAGAAGCTTGATATCATTCCGGCGGTGATCCGGGTAATCAGACATGTCCGGCCTAAGTATGGATGCCGGCAGTGTGAAGGAATTGAGACCAAGAACGCGACGGTAACGATTGCTCCGGCGCCGAAGCAGATTATTCCCAAAGGTATTGCCACCGCCGGTTTACTGGCCCACATACTGACTGCCAAGTTCTGTGATGCGCTGCCGTTTTACCGGCAGGAGAAGCAATTTGCCCGATTGGGCGTGGAGCTTGGCCGGGCGACCATGGGAAACTGGGCGATAAAGGCGGCTACCGCCTGTGGGCCGGTGCTGGCACTGTTACATACTGAAATTCGTTCCGGCCCGTTGATCAACATAGACGAAACAACGGTGCAGGTGCTTGACGAACCGAACCGTTCGCCGACCACGAAGTCGTACATGTGGGTATGCCGTGGCGGGCCGCCGGATAAACCGGTAATTATCTATCGCTATGCACCGAGCCGCTCATCCACGGTGGCCCAGGCATTGTTACAGGGGTACAAAGGGGTGGTGCAGACCGATGGCTATGTCGGATATGACTATCTTGATCACCACCCGGACGTACTCCATGGCGGATGTCTGGCGCATGTCAGGCGGAAGTTCGATGAAGCCAAAAAAGCGCGAGGCAAGACGGCGACCAAGACCGGCGGAGCCGATGTGGCGTTGCACTATATCGGCGCCCTCTACCGGATTGAATCCGAGGCAAAGAAGGCCGAACTCTCGGCAGAGGAGCTGGTAAAAATACGGCAAGAAAAAGCCAGGAAAATCTTTGCCGAATTTTACGCATGGTTGGCCAAAAAGAAAACCCAGGTGGTTCCCAAGAGCTTGCTGGGTAAGGCGGTTAACTACGCATTGAGCCAATGGGCTCGGCTACTGGTGTATCTCGATCACGGCTCTATGACCCCCGACAACAACCGGGCCGAGAATGCGATCCGCCCCTTTGTGTTGGGCAGGAAGAACTGGTTGTTTGCCGGCACCCCCGAAGGTGCTCAGGCCAGTGGTGATCTGTTCAGCCTGATCGAAACCGCCAAGGCCAACGGCCTGGAGCCTTACAAATATCTTCGCTATCTCTTTGAAAAAATCCCGTGTGCAACAAGTGAAGATGATTACCGAGCACTGCTCCCCAGTCAGCTAAAACCCGCCGATCTCGACATCGGTGATCGGGTGACGGGTGTTTAATTAAGCGCTTACGTTGATGTACCATCGATTTTCTATGCTGTTTTTTCCAATTGTTGCTGGTTACCGTGGATTTGGGTTCGATGGAAAAAATTGAATCAACTCTACCAGTACCTGGAGCGACCTCTCAAAAAATGAACAAATTCTATCCAGAATTGAAATGCAAACTCCCTCTGGGAGAAACGGGGATACTACTAAATATACAATCAATATAGATGCAATCAGCACCAATGACCATCTTGATCCTCCCCTAAAAATGTGGACACTCAGTTTAGTCGTTGATAGAAACACGACAGGAGGAAAACATGAGTGGCCAACAAAGAAGGAAATACGACCCAGAATTTAAACGAAATGCTGTTCTTTTGACCGAGGAACCGGGGAGGAGTGTCAGAGAGGAATCCCTTTTCTATCAGAAACGTTGTGAACGATCGACTGAGAAAACGCATTCGGGAGCTCTATGCAGAGCACAAAGGAATGGCAGGTAGCCCCATGATCACCGCAGACCTCCGTGCTGAGCCGGAGTTTTCAAATGTTGGTAAAAATCAAGTTGCTCGCCACATGCGAGAAATGGGTCTGAAATGCCGAGCAACCCGAAAATTCGTGGTAACCACCGACTCAAAACACGATGAACCGGTGGCCCCTAATGTACTGGATCGAAACTTTACCGTTTCAAAGCCCAATAGAGCGTGGGTCAGCGACATAACGTATGTTAGAGTTGGGTCAAAATAGAACTACTTGTCTGTATTTATTGACTTATATTCTCGAAGTGTGGTTGGCTGGGACCTCAGTGCATCTCTTGAACGTCACTCCATGATACACGCATTCCAGAAGGCTCTGTGGAGAAGGCTCCCACCATCAGGTCTGCTCGTTCATAGTGACCGAGGCGTTCAATATGCCAGTTCAGATTATCTTAAGCTACTCAGCAAAAATGGTTTTGTGCAATCGATGAGTCGAAAAGGAGATTGCTGGGACAACGCTGTGGCCGAATCATTTTTCCATACTTTGAAGATGCAATTGCTTTACCACCATAAATTTGCTTGCAAACGAGACACTGAGCAGGCATTGTTCAACTATATTGAGGTTTATTCCAACCGCAGACGAAGACACTCAACGAAGGACTATAAATCACCCGCATTATATGAGATGGAATGGGAGAGTCTGAGAAATGCGGCCTAACCCTGTGTTCACTATTGCGGGGAAAGATCACCTCAAAGCGTTGCATGATATGACCCGCTCGATTAGCAGGGAAAATTTAATGAACGAACCAAAACAACTCATTGAGAAAGAAGTTGAGGCCATGGCCGAGACATTGTTCTCGGTCAGCGAATTTTTACTACACAACCCGGAAACAGCCTACCAGGAGTTTAAGGCTTGTGAGCATATCAGCGAGGTACTGCGAAGAAACGGATTTGCGGTGGAAGAAGGCGCCGGCGATGTCGAAACCGCTTTTCTGGCGCGGCCGGCCGGGTGCAAAGCAACGCGACCGGCAGTGGCGCTGCTTGCCGAGTATGATGCCCTGCCAAAAATAGGTCACGGCTGCGGCCACAACTTGATCGCCGCTGCCGGCGTCGGCGCCGCCCTGGCTCTCACAAGGGTGCTGGGAGAAAATGCCGGCGGCGTAGCGCTGGTGGGGACACCCGCGGAGGAAGGCGGTGGTGGTAAAGTGCGGCTGATCAAAGGAGGCGTGTTTGCAAATATGGATGCAGCGATGATGATTCACCCAGGGCAATACAACATCATCGGCAAGGGGATGCTTGGGCGGATAAAATTCACCATGGCTTTTCATGGCCGCACCGCTCATGCCGCCGGATCACCGGATCAGGGTATCAATGCACTCGATGCCCTGGTGTTGGCCTACAACGGCATCAATTCCCTCCGTCAGCACCTGCGACCTGATGCCCGCATTCATGGTATTATCACCAAAGGTGGGGACGCTCCCAATATTATCCCGGATTACACAGAAGCGCTGTTTTATGTACGAGCCGAAACAATAGATTACCGGGAAGAGATCTTCAATCGGGTGTTGAATTGCGCCACCTCGGCGGCTGCCGCCGTGGGTGGCTCAGTTGATATCCACGTGCATGAGCCATCGACTGATCCCATGCGGCATAACCATGCGCTTCAGGATGCATTTATTGCCAACATGGGTCTGTTGAATATAGCTGTCGACAAAGACCCCGGCCGTACCGGTTCTTCGGACATGGGGAATCTCAGCCAATATATGCCGGCAATTCATCCCTATCTGGCTATCTGCGATGATGATATCCCCAGCCATTCCACCGCCTTTCGCGATGCTACGGTCAGCGAACGAGGCAAAGCGGCCCTGTTGAAAGGAGCCAAACTTTTAGCCATGACCGCTTATGATTTTCTCACCTCTGAGAACCTGCGGGAACAGATTACAAAAGATTTCGCCGCCGGTATGAGTTCTCAGGGTCTCCATTAGATTTATTGTGGTAAAGCATGGTGGACATTTTAGTTCAAATTATGTACCCCTGAATCGTGGATACAAGATATCCGGATTCAATGAACATCAGTACCGAAGCACATCCTTTGTTCAGTTTGTTTATTTAAGCTCATCAAGCGTGAAACCCATGTCAAACAACAGCTCCGGCGGCCAGATAAATGGGCTTTGGCTCTGCTTGGAGCAATAAAGGAGGATGGTTCCATGAAAATTCGTTTGATTAGTTTTGCCGCTGCGTTTGCTATGACAACCCTGGCGCCGGTGATGGCATCGGCTGCCGACTTGACCGTTGGTCTCGCCTCCGAGCCCAGCTCCATCGACCCGCATTACCACAATCTGGGTCCAAACAATGAGATGCGTCGCCACATTTTCGAATCCCTGATTTGGCAGGACGAGCAACAAAAACTCACCCCGCTACTGGCAACTTCCTGGGAACCCACGAGCGAAACCACCTGGGAATTCAAATTGCGCAAGGGCGTGAAATTCCACGACGGCTCTGATTTTACCGCGCGCGACTTCGTTTATACCGCCTGTCGTATTCCAACGGTTCCCAACAGTCCATCGTCGTTTACGATCTACACGAGCGCGATGAAGAAGATTGAGACACCGGATCCCCATACCCTGATTATCCACACCGAAAAACCATATCCGCTGCTGCCGGTCGAACTGGCGGTTTGGGGTATCATTTCCGCGACCGCCAATGGCGTAACCGGGGATATCACCTTCAATCCCGATGGCACGGGGTGCGGTATAACCAGCTTCCCTCAAACCAAAGAGTTTAATTCAGGCCAGGCCACTATCGGCACCGGTATGTTCAAGTATGGGGAATACGTCAAGGGTGACCGTTACGTCATGAACCGCAACGATGCCTACTGGGGTGAAGGTACCGAATGGGACACCGTTACCTTTAAACCAATCACCAACTCTGCTGCTCGGGTGGCGGCGCTGTTGGCCGGAGACGTGGATTTCATCTCAAAGCCGCCGACCCAGGACCTCGAGCGCCTTGAAAGTGAGCCTGATATCACGCTGTCCTCAATGGGCTCCAACCGGGTAATTTATCTGCATATGGACCAATATGGCCCCTCAACTCCGGGGGTTAAAGGTACCGGTGCGCCGGATGGCACCTACGAAGGGGAAGGCCCCTGCGCAACATCGGCGTGCGAAAAAAATCCGCTGCTTGATCGGCGTGTCCGGCAAGCGCTTTCCAAGGCTATTAATCGCGATGCAATTGTAGACAAGGTGATGGGCGGCTATGCCGTAGCAGCCGGAGAACTGCTGCCGCAAGGTTTTTTCGGGACCAACGAAGGCGCCAAACCTGAAGCCTACGATCCGGAAGGCGCCAAGAAGCTGTTGGTGGAAGCCGGGTACCCCAATGGTTTTGAACTTGTCCTCGGCACCCCCAATGATCGCTACATCAATGATGCCAAAATTGCCCAGGCGATCGCCCAAATGTTCACCCGCGTCGGGATTAAAACAAGCGTCAACGCAATGACCAAAAGCGTGTTCTTCGCAACCCGCAATAAATATGAGTTCTCCCTATACCTGGCGGGCTGGGGCTCCGGCACCGGTGAAATGTCCTCGCCGATGCGGGCTTTGGTCGGTACCCGAGACAAATCCCGCGGCCTTGGCGGTACCAATCGTGGCCGTTATTCCAATCCGGTCATTGATGATATGATCATGGAAGCCCTGTCGACTGTTGATGACGACAAGCGGGCGACATTGCTGGCAGAATCCAGCCGCATGGCCATGGAAGATTACGCCATCTTGCCGCTGCACTTTGAGGTCACCATCTGGGCACACCGCTCAGACTTGAGTTATGGTGCGCGGGCTGATCAGTACACTATGGCGATCGGCATCAACTCGAAGAAGTAGGCTTTACCCGATATCAGATCTCTGTCGGTGGACGTTAGTTCACCGACAGAATCTTCTTTGAGAGGCAACGTGCTCGCCTTTACCGTCAGGCGTTTGCTGCAAAGCGTTATCGTCCTTTTCGTGATGTCGATAATCGTTTTCCTGGGCATTTATGCCATCGGGAACCCGGTTGATATCCTCATCAATCCTGAAGCCGACATTGCCGAGCAAGAAGCAACCATTCGCCGCCTGGGCCTGGATAAACCGGTCTGGACGCAGTATTTCACCTTCCTGACCAATGTGCTTCAGGGGGATTTAGGTACATCCTTCGTCCATAACGAGCCGGCATTGCTCATTATCCTGGAGCGTCTGCCGGCAACCATGGAACTGGCTGTCGGCGCTGTGGGGCTGGCGATAATAATCGGCATTCCCGCAGGCATTATTGCCGGACTATACCCGGATTCGATCATCGGCCGGGGAATCATGGCCGGTTCGATTCTTGGTTTTAGTCTACCGACCTTCTGGGTCGGGCTGATGCTGATCATGCTGTTTTCCGTTATGCTGGGGTGGCTACCGGCTTCTGGCCGCGGCGACACCGTCGGATTTCTCGGTGTTCAGGTCAGTTTTCTGACCTGGGACGGCCTCACCCATATTTTCCTGCCGGCATTTAATCTAGCGCTCTTCAAAATGTCGCTGGTGATTCGTCTGGCCCGGGCGGGAACCCGCGAAGTTATGTTGCAGGACTACATTAAATTCGCCCGCGCCAAAGGGCTCTCCAATGTCCGCGTCATCGGAGTGCATGTCTTAAAAAATATCCTTATTCCGGTGGTGACCGTTTTAGGCCTTGAATTGGGCAGCGTGATTGCCTTCGCGGTGGTTACTGAGACCGTGTTCGCCTGGCCCGGTATCGGCAAGCTGCTCATCGACAGCATCGGGAACCTGGATCGGCCGCTTGTTGTCGCATATCTACTCATGACGGTCACCATGTTCATCATCATTAATTTCGTGGTAGACATTTTGTATTCGCTTCTCGATCCCCGGGTGAGGCTGGGAGATATGAAGGCATGAACATGCCTGATAGCATACTCGAGGAGAAGACCGGCGTGGTTGAGGGGCAACCGCCCTGGCGGCGTTTTGCCTCGGATTTTTGCGAAAGCCGTCTGGCGGTCGCCGGCCTGACGATTTTCGTGCTGATTGCCCTTTCCGCCATATTCGCCCCCTGGATCACCCCCCAAGATCCATACGACCTGATGCAGATAGATATTCTCGATGGCCGTTTGCCGCCGGGAAGCGTCAGTGGGGAGATGACCTATCTTCTTGGCACCGACGATCAGGGTCGTGATATGCTCTCCGGTATTTTCTATGGTTTGCGCACAAGCCTCAGCGTCGGCGCCGCCTCGACGCTTATCGCCCTTTTTCTGGGCGGCAGCGTCGGCTTGATCGCCGCCTACTTCGGCGGACGGGTCGATACCATCATTATGCGGGTGGCGGATCTGCAGCTGAGTTTCCCCGCCATCCTGATTGCCCTGATCCTCGTATCCATTCTCGGGCAAGGCGTTGATAAGATCATCATTGCCTTGGTCGGCGTGCAATGGGCTTATTACGCCCGCACAATCCGCGGTACGGCACTTGTTGAACGGCGCCGTGAGTATATCGAAGCGGCTACCTGTCTGGCCCTTTCGCACCGGCGGATTGTGTTCCGCCATCTGTTACCCAACTGCACGCCGCCGTTGATCGTCGTCGGCACCGTGCAGGTTGCCCACGCCATTGCTCTGGAGGCAACCCTGTCGTTTCTTGGTATCGGCATTCCCATCACTGAGCCGTCTCTTGGCCTGTTAATCAAAAATGGGTTCGATTATATGCTCAGTGGTGATTATTGGATCAGTTTTTACCCCGGTATCGCCCTGCTGATTACCATCGTTTCCATCAATCTCGTCGGCGACCAGCTCCGCGATGTTCTGAACCCGAGGCTGCAAAGATGACGGGGAACGAACCGACACTATGCGTCGAAAATTTGCAGACCTATTTTTATACCAAGTCGGGCGTGATCAAGGCGGTAGACGACGTCAGCTTTACCGTCGATAAAGGTGAGGTTCTCGGGCTGGTGGGCGAATCCGGTTCAGGTAAATCGGTAACCGGCTTTTCCATCCTGGGTCTGGTTGATCCACCAGGTCGGATCGCCGGTGGCCGTATCCGCTTCAAGGGACATAGCCTTACCACCCTGCCTGAAAAGGAGTGGCGGAACCTGCGCGGATCACGCATATCCATGGTATTTCAGGATCCGATGATGACGCTTAATCCGGTCCTGCGTATCGACACGCAGATGATTGAAGCGGTCACCGCCCACGAGAACATCTCCCGTCAAGAAGCCCGCACACGTGCCCGCGATGCCTTGGGGCAGGTGGGCATTCCCTCGCCGGACGAGCGCCTCAAAGCGTATCCGCACCAGTTTTCCGGCGGCATGCGCCAGCGGGTGGCATTTTCCATCGCGCTCATCAACAAGCCTGATCTGATCATTGCCGATGAGCCGACCACGGCGCTGGATGTCACCATTCAGGCACAGATTCTCCATGAAGCGCAGAAATTATGCCGTGATACGGGGACGGCATTGATCTGGATCACCCACGACCTCACGGTGATTGCGGGGCTGTCGGATCGGGTCTGCGTCATGTATGCCGGTCGGATTGTCGAGGCAGGTGGTATCAACCAGGTGCTGGATACGCCACACCATCCCTATACCTATGGTCTCATTGGTTCCGTTCCCAGTCGTAATAAGCGGGGGGCACCGCTGGCGCAAATCGCGGGGATGACACCGTCGCTGCTCAACCTGCCACCCGGCTGTGCTTTCAGACAACGGTGCCCTCGCGCAAGCCGGGCCTGCCTGACAGAACCCGAAATCCATGAGCTTAAGGACGGTCGTGCGGTGCGTTGCTTCCATCCATACGAGGAGGAAGCCACGGCATGACGAACACATCGTATCTGGAAATCAAGGGACTTGATAAGAAATTTGTAAAGCCGCTTGATCTGGCAGGAAAAATCGCCCACGTCCTAGGATCTGCAATCCGCGAAGAAGTCGTACACGCCGTGAACAACGTCGATCTCAGCATCGCCGAGGGCGAGGTGGTGAGCCTGGTCGGCGAATCGGGGTGCGGCAAATCCACCCTTGGGCGCATGGTAGCGGGTATTCTGGCGCCCACCGGCGGGCGGATTCTTTACCGCGGCAACGACGTCGCAACCATGGAGCTGATCGAAGCGCGCGATGCGATGTTGAAAATTCAGATGATTTTCCAGGACCCCTTCGCATCACTCAATCCACGCTTGCGCATCGAAGATATCGTCGGCGAGGCGCCGTTGGTTCACGGAAAAGTAAAACGTGAGGATTTCGATTCCTATCTCGACGAAATAATGGTCCGCGTCGGTCTTGATCCTTCATTCAAGCGCCGTTATCCGCACCAGTTCTCCGGTGGCCAACGCCAGCGTATCGGCATCGCCAGGGCCTTGGCGGTTGGGCCGGAATGCATTGTCTGCGACGAGGCGGTAGCCGCCCTGGACGTGTCGATCCAGGCGCAGATCCTGAATCTGTTTATGAAACTGCGTGAGGAGCTGGGGCTTACGTATCTCTTTATCAGCCATGACTTGGGTGTGGTCGAACACATTTCCGACCGGGTCGCCATTATGTATCTGGGTCGTGTCGTCGAACTGGCGGGCACCGAGGAGGTATTTGACAAACCCAACCACCCCTATACCCAGGCCCTGTTGGCCGGCATCCCTCGCCTGGAAAATCGGCATGCTTCCTTTGCATCCGTTGAGGGGGAGATCCCATCACCGTTGGATCCGCCCAGCGGGTGCCATTTTCACCCCCGCTGTAGGCATGCAATGGCCCGTTGCAAAGAGGAAGCGCCGGAATTGCGGGAGATCACTCCCGGTCGATATTCTGCCTGTCACTTGAATGAACAAGCATATAGTTGATAGGGTTCTTGCCGAAGTTGCGCCGACGCTCAAGCCGCTGCCGATCCTTTACAGCATCCCCCACGCCGGCCGGGATTACCCCGAAGATTTCGGCTCGGCCTTACCCCTGGAAATCCTGCGACGAGCCGAAGATGCCTATGTTGATCTGTTACTCGATAAGGCGCCGGATCAGGGTATAACGCTTCTCACGGCGCTGTTTCCCCGGGCTTATCTTGATGTCAACCGAGATGAAGATGATCTTGATCCGGAACTGTTCACACCCGGAATCATTGCAGCACCCGGCCCCAAATCCCGCTTGGGCATCGGCTTGATCCGACGCGTTGTGACGCCCGAATATCGAATTTACGACCGGTTGCTGAGCCTTGATGAGGTTAAATCTCGTATTGAACGCTATTATACACCCTATCATAAAAAACTTGCCGAATGCCTCGCTCGGTTGGGAAAGCTGAAAAGCCCGGTACTATTTATTGATTGGCATTCGATGAAATCGGTGGGTAATGCCGCAACACCCGATGGCGAGGGGAGCACGCGCGCCGATTTTGTGATCGGCGATAATCATGGGCGAAGCTGCAACCCTGCCTTGACCACGGCTGTCGCCGATTACCTGGCAGCGAGAGGGTACCACACAGCGATCAACGATCCTTACGCCGGCGGCGCACTTCTGCAGCGTTATGCCCATCCGTCCAACGGGGTTCACGGGCTGCAAATTGAGATCAACCGCGCCCTTTATCTGGACGAGTCACGGATAACGCTTCGCTCCGGCATCGAAAAACTGAAAATCGATGTGGCCGGTTTGGTTCCGCTCTTCTCGGCCTGGTTATCTGAAGCGGTGCCGGCTGACAAAGGGTAATTTTTCTGTATTCAAACGGTGGGTATCGCCAGTAATGCAAGCGGCCACGGGGAGCCCATTCCCAGCTGA
Source organism: Desulfofustis sp. PB-SRB1 (assembly GCA_016722945.1). Taxonomy (GTDB): domain Bacteria; phylum Desulfobacterota; class Desulfobulbia; order Desulfobulbales; family Desulfocapsaceae; genus PB-SRB1. The sequence goes on from JAEQMT010000059.1 coordinate 17,524, forward strand.
TCTGCAGCGATGAGCTTATGTCTTAGATGGCGGAGATGTTCCACATCGACCATGTTGCCGTGTATGGTTCTTTGGCAACCGGACAAGGCATTTCGCAACAGGCCTGCCATTTGTTACGGTATTTATGATGCTCTCGTAACAAGTCGAACCTGCAGCTAAAGATGGCTAAGCAAAAATACAGCTATACTAGGAGTGGTGGTCGTTTTGACCTCGCAGGCGTACACCCTGAGTTCCCGGAAAGATATAACGAGGAAGTACAACTAAGCCTATGAAAAAGTGATAAATAAGGACGATTTCCCTTGCCATTATTCTCGTTACATGTATAATAGTGTAACGAGGAACAAGGAGGGGAAATCGCCATGGCAGCCATCGTCTATCAAACGAACAAGAAAACAGGTATCACCTACGCTTACGAGTCAGTTTCTCACTGGGATAAGCAAAAGCAACAATCCCGGGCAAAGCGCAAATGTATTGGCAGGGTTGATCCGCAAACCCACAAGATTGTTCCGACCCGGAAAAGAAAGGCACCGACAGTCGAGCCGAAAGGTAAACGAGGACCCGTGCCATCGATCAAGACGACAAGGAGCTTTTTCGGAGCAACATACTTGTTTGACCACATTGGCAAACTGATGGGAGTAACCGATGATTTGAAGACCTGTTTTCCGCATTCTTACAAGCACCTACTCTCGATTGCTTACTACTTGATCCTTGAAGACAGGAATCCCTTAAGTCGTTTTCCCCACTGGGCGACACTGCATCATCACCCCGCTGGTGAAGTTATTGCTTCCCAGAGGAGCAGTGAGCTTTTTGCCTCTATCAGCGAGGAAGCGAGACAACGTTTTTTCAAACTCCAAGGCAAGCGCCAGGTGGAGCGGGAATACCTGGTCTATGACAGCACCTCTATTTCCAGCTACTCAAAATGTTTGAAGCAGGTGCGTTATGGCAAGAACAAGGACCATGAACATCTTCCCCAGATCAACGTGAGCATGGTATTCGGGCAGCAGTCGCGTCTGCCGTTTTATTACCGGAAACTTGGTTGTGCTAACCTAAAATTGACCAGCAAAACAGGGTAGTGATCACCGAAAACTGACCACCCTGAGCAATCAATTTTCTGCTAGAATACCATTTTTAGTCATTCAAGCAGGAGGTGAGGAGTTGCTCAACATGGATCAATACGAATACATCAGGACGGCCCACAGGGTCTACGGCAAGAACATCAGTGAGTTGGCAAGACAGACAGGCCATTCTCGAAACACCATCAAAAAGGCACTTCACGGTGAATCGTGGGGATACCGTGAACGTGAACAGCAATCGTTTCCAGTCCTGGGGCCATATCGTTCACTGATCGAAGCATGGTTGAGAGCGGACAAAGAAGTGCCGAAGAAACAGCGCCATACTGCCCGACGTGTCTACAACCGCCTGCGCACCGAGCAGGGATATCAGGGCAGTGAATCGAATGTTCGCCGCTATGTGCGGCTGGTGCGAATGGAATTGGGAATTGATCCTGGCCGGGAGGTTTTCATTGCATGTGAAGCTGATGCGGGACAGGAAGCGGAGATCGACTGGGGTACTGCAACGGCAGTTGTGGGCGGAGAGAAAGTCCGGTTGAAGTTTTTTTGCATGCGAAGCAAATATTCCGGCAAACACTTTGTCCGTTGTTATCCCTGTGAACGGCAGCAGGCTTTCTTTGACGCCCATATCAAGGCCTTCGATTTTTTTGGGGGGATTTTTCCGGTTCTGATCTACGACAACCTCACTACCGCGGTACGCAAAGTTCTCCAGGGTAAAAAGCGTATTGAACAGGAGAGTTTCAGCCGATTCAAAGGGTATTACAGTTTTACCGCACGATTTTGCAACCGGGATAGCGGCAATGAGAAAGGAGGAGTTGAAGGCTTGGTGGGATTTGCTCGCCGGAATTATATGGTTCCCGTGCCGGTGGTGGAAAGCTTTGAGGAACTCAATGAGAAGATTCTGGCAGACTGTCTGGCGTACGGTTCACACAAGATGGCTGGTCGCTCAGAGAGCGTAAATGAGCGCTTTGAAGGCAGAGCAGCAACATCTTCTTGCTCACCCGGAGACAGCGTTTAGCACTATCCTTCCGGGTGATGCCCGGGTCGACAAATACGCCACGGTGATGATTGACAAGAACCGTTACTCAGTGCCCTGGCAGTACGCGGGGCGGCGGTTGAAAACAGTGGTGTATGTGGACCGGGTGGAGATTTTTGCGGACGGCGCCAAACTGGCTGTCCATGAACGATTGTTCGCCAACAACAAGTGGAGTCTTAATCCCGCACATTATCTGGAACTGATCCAACAACGCCCGATGTCGTTTTCCAGTGCTCGAGTAATTCGGCAATGGAAAAAACAGTGGCCCCAATCGCTGCATCAATTGCTTGCAAATTTCTGCCGTATCCAGGGAGAAACCAAAGGGATCAAGGATTTTATTTCAGTATTGATGCTCTACAGCCACTATGGAGTCGACGAGGTTGAGACTGCGGTGAAACGTGCCCTGGAGAGCAATCTTAACGGCAGTGAAGGGGTACGGCATGTGCTGATATCTTCACGAGAGAAGGACACCACGAGTGCCCGACTGACAGACTGGCCGAGTCTGCCATCTCCTGATGTAAGCGTCTACGGGGTATTGGGAGGTGTGCAATGAGCAGTGCACTCATGGTCGAATTGCGTGAAAATCTGAAGGCACTGAATCTTGCGGCCACGGCCCGGGGTCTGGAAACCAGCATTCGTCAGGCAAAAGAGAGCGGTCCAGGCTACGATGAGTTTTTACTGGATCTGACGATAACCGAGCTTGCAACCAAAGCGGAACAGAGACTCACCCGCCGAGTGCGCGAGGCGAAGTTTCCTTTGCTCAAGACCCTGGAAGGGTTTGATTGTGCCGCGGCACCCGAGCTCGACATCAGGGTTATACGAGAGTTGGCGGGATGCGACTATATTACAGAGCATAGCAATGTTATGTTTCTTGGCCGTAGTGGTACCGGCAAGACTCATCTTGCAACGGCACTGGGCATTGAGGCCTGCAGGAACAATTACCGGACCAGGTTCGTCAGTTGTTATGGGTTGGTAAACGAACTGATAGAAGCTCGGCAGGAAAGAGAGCTTCGCCGTCTTATTGGACGTCACGCTCGCTACGATCTGTTGATTCTCGATGAACTGGGCTATATCCCGTTTTCTAAGGAGGGCGGGGAATTGCTCTTTCAGGTTCTTGCCGAACGTCAGGAAAAAGGGTCGGTCATCATTACCACGAACCTTGGATTTGCCGACTGGACACAGGTGTTTGGTGATCCGGTGATGACCGCGGCCCTTCTTGATCGACTGACGCATCGAGCCCATATCATCACCTGTCAATGGGATAGCTTTCGTCTAAAACAAAGTCTCAGAGGGAGACCATCAAAGACAGAGAAATGAAGCACGATATCAACAACATAGTGAGACACCCCGGGATCTTTGCACGTGTCCATATGGCCACTAATCTTGACACTTGCCGGCAGATCTTGATCGACATAAGGGGGGAACCGTATTTGTTTATGATGTCTCAAGAAAGGGCATATTGCAGCCGTAAAAAGCGGGAGAATTATGTAAGTAGGCACTGTTGCTGCATTGAATCGGTGCTGGAGGACACCTCCGGGGGGCAGGAGAAACTCCAGTCGCCTACGGCTCCCTCCGTTTCTCCTGCCCCCCGGAAACGACCACACTGGGGTGGTACCCAACACCCTTCTTTTTGTTTAATTCAGGGTGGTCAGTTTTAGGTAATCACAAGTGGTCAATTTTCGGTTGTCATTCGCAACATCATGACGCGGTTTTGGACGGTAACCAGCAACCACTGCTCACCGAGACACTTTACGTGAATAAGTCACCACCCTTTCCCGTTTTTTCAATGCAAAAAAAATGGCCCATTAATGGCATATGTACCACTAATGGACCACTTGATGTACCAGTTCGACGTTTTTTTGCCGAACCTAATAACCCAAACGACAGGTAACTATTTGGTTTTACTGAAACCTATCATTCAAATGGTGGAGGCGGCGGGAGTCGAACCCGCGTCCGTGAATGCTCCCCTCCCGTATCTACATGCTTAGTTTCCGGCGTGGGTGTTCGCCCTGGATATGCCGCGGAAACAGAGCGCTTCCAGTGCTAGCCCTTGTAGATCTTACCGCGTGGCGTACAGGCACCGCCCAGCGGCCAGCCCCTTGAGTCGACGCCCCTAATCCGGCCGCAAGGGCGGCAGCCGGTGGGACGGCAGTATGACAGCTGTTACGCTGCTACTGCGTAGTTATAATCGTCTGCGATTATATTTAGGTTCCGCCGTTTTTACGAGCCGACAGAAGCTCGGCATGCAACGATGAGCTTGCACATCCCCGTCGAAGCCGTTTCGCCCCCCTTTGTTGTAGTTTTTATATCTGATGGAGTCTTAAAAACCCCGATTACGCTCATTGTGGAGTTGACCCGAAATCCATAATGATTCGAAATTACTGGATTCCCGATGTAGCCTGCCCTTGAGTGTTGTTATCGAGGGCGGGAATGACGGTAGCAAGCAAATTCAAAGTTTTCACGAGTCCATCAGTGTTTGATGCTTTCTTAAAAACTCATAAGCCCGCCATACCGGAATTGACCCGGCATCCATGATTAATTGAAGTCACTGGATTCCCGCTTTCGCGGGAATGACGGTAGCAAATAGTTTTTGGGGTTTTACCAATTCATCACTCGTTCAAAGTCGTCTTAACCACGCTGCTAGCCGCGCCGCATGGCACGCTGTACTTCACGGTTGGTCTGCTTCTCCTTGAGCGCGGCACGTTTATCGTATTGTCGCTTGCCGCGGGCAAGACCCAGTTCCACCTTGGCCCTGCCATTTGCAATAAAGTATATCGACAGGGGCAGCAGGGCAAGGCCTTTCTCCTGCAGCTTGCCGATGAGCTTGCGCAACTCACGCTTGTGCAGCAATAGTTTGCGCACCCGGAGCGGGTCGTTGGGGTTGTGGGTGGCATTGATATAGGAGGAGATGTGGACGTTATGGAGCATGGCCTCGCCGTGTTCATCGATCTTCACGTAGCCGTCCTTGAGGTTGGCCCTGCCGGCCCGCAGGGATTTGACCTCGGGGCCGGAAAGCACCATGCCGGCCTCGAATTTCTGGTCGATATGATAATCGTGAAAGGCCTTCTTATTGCGGCATACCACCTTGGCGCCCATACTGTTTCGCCTCTGGTTACGTGGAGGTAACCCGAAGCGCCTCCTCGATGGTGGTGACGCCGGTTTTCACCTTGTTCCAGGCGTCTTCACGCAGGGTGGTCATGCCCTCGCGGGTGGCCACCTGGCGCATATCCTCGACACTCTTGCCGTCGGCAACCATCTGCTTGAGCTGGGTGGAGAGCGGAAATATCTCAAAAATCCCGGCCCGGCCGCGAAACCCGGTGCCCCGGCACTCCCGGCATCCCTTGCCGCGCTTGAGCTTAACCGGCTGCGCAGCGTTGACCGGAAAGCCCACCTTGCGCAGCGACTCCCCATCCACCTCGTAGACCTCGGCACACTCCACGCAGATCCGCTTGACCAGCCGCTGAGCCATGGCGCCCAGCATGGTGGAGCTGATCAGAAAGGGTTCCAGATCCAGATCCATCAACCGAACGATGGAGGATACCGCGTCGTTGGTGTGCAGAGTGGAAAAGACCAGGTGGCCGGTCATGGCGGCCTGGACGGCGTGGGCCGCGGTTTCGTGGTCGCGGATCTCACCGATCATGATAACGTCCGGGTCCTGGCGCAGGATGTTGCGCAGGATGGAAGAAAAGGTGATGTCGATGAGCGGCTGCACGGCAATCTGGTTGAACTCCTCATGCACCATCTCCACCGGGTCTTCGATGGTGACCAGATTCATCTCCGGGCTGGCGATTTCTTTGAGCGCCGAATAGAGCGTGGTGGATTTGCCGCTGCCGGTGGGGCCGGTGACCAGGACGATACCGTGCGGCGAGGTGATGAAGGAACGAAATACCTGGTAATCGCGGGCGGAAAAGCCCAGCTGATCCACCGACTGGAAAATGACGTCAGGGTCGAGAATACGCAGCACCGCCTTTTCGCCAAAGGAGACGGGCACCGTGGATATCCGCACCTCCACCTCTTTTTCAGCGGAAACACCCAGTTTGATACGGCCGTCCTGGGGCCGTCGCTTTTCCGCGATATCGAGGCGGGAGAGGTATTTCAGCCGCGAGATGATCGCTGGATGCACCACTTTGGGCAATTGATAGATCATGTGCAGGGTACCGTCGATGCGAAAGCGGATGACGCAGAACTCCCGCTTGGGTTCCACATGGATATCGCTGGCCCGCTGATCCAGGGCGTAGTTGAAGATATGGTTGACCGCGTTTTTGATATGCTGATCGGTGGAGGCGAGGTTTTTTTCGTTGATGGCGACAAAGCGCTCCAGGTTGCCGATATCCACCGCACCGATGGTCTCCCGGCCGAACTGATCCTCAGCCGCGCTGATGGAGGTCTGAAACCCGAAAAACTCGGCCAGGATACGCTTGATCTCGGCTTTGGTGGCGATATAGGCGCGGGTCTTTACCTGATTGGCCTGTTCAATATCTTTGCATACCTGCTCGCAGTCCGGATGGTAGCTGGCCACTTCCAGCACCCCTTCATCCACGTTGAAGGGTACCAGCAGATGGCGGATGGCAAAGTTTTTGGGGATGGTCTTGGTGACGATGTTGATGTCAAGCTCCAGCGGATCGAGCTTTTTAAAGGGCAGGGTAAATTCCCGGCTCACCGCCTGGGCAATAGCCTCCTCGTCCACCACCTCGTTTCTGGTGCCCCGCTTTTTCAGGTTGAGCGAGACGATGATATCGACAAGGTCGGGAAAATTTTTGTCCAGCGGATCGGTTGTGCCGTGCAATTTGAGCAGTTTATGGCGCTGTTTGCCCTTTTCCAGCTCAACCAGTTGCCGCTGCTTGTCGGTGATCACCCGCTGCCGCACCAGGGTGTCGAACAGGGCGTCACTGTAGAGAAATTTCATGTGCTCTCACAAGGTTCAATGGTGGTTGTTCTATTGTGCAGGGAAGTGGGTATTTTCGCAAGGTCAATATCTCGTTATGGGTGCAGCAGGCCATGCAGACGGGCCAGGTTTTCCCTGTCCTCGTGGAGATCCTCACCCTTCGGGGTCTCGATTGCCATGGCGTGGGAAGCAAAGCGTGGATCGTTGAGCAGCGGACCGAAGCCTTCCAGCCCCAATGCGCCATGACCGATGTGTTCGTGCCGGTCCACCCGGCTGCCGAGCTCCTTTTTCGAGTCATTGAGATGGAAAAAGCGCAGGTGTTCACACCCGACAATGCGGTCAAATTCCGCCATGGTGCGATTATATGACTGCTCACCGCGGATATCGTAGCCGGCCGCAAACACGTGGCAGGTATCAAAGCAGACGCCGATGGATGCGGCCGTCGCCGCCTGTTCCCGAATCATCGCCAGTTCTTCAAAGCGGCGCCCCAACCCGGTGCCCTGGCCGGCGGTGTTCTCGATCAGCACCATGGTATCGGCCTCGGCCCGGTTGATGGCCTCATCCAAGGCAGCGGCAACTCTGGCAATGCCTTCATCCACCCCATCACCGCCGTGGCTGCCCGGATGAAGAATCAGATAGGGCAGGCCAAGAACGTGGCAGCGGCGCAGTTCGGCAACCAGCGCATCGATTGATTTGTTCCGGGTTGCGGGATTACCGGCGGCAAGATTGATCAGATAGGAGCCGTGCGATACCACCATCATGGCGGGGTGGCGGTCGCGCTCCCGGCGAAACAGGTCGATCTCCTCATCCACCAGCGGCTTATGGCGCCACTGCCGCTGATTGCGGGTAAATATCTGCAGACATTCACCGCCAACCGCCTCGATGCGGGCAAAGGCGGTGTGCAGACCGCCGCTCACCGATTCATGGGCGCCCAGATACGGCATGGTCCTCAATCCTCCCACCTGGTTTCGGCGCTGTAGCGCTCTATTTGAAAACGGCTGAGCTGACGCTTGTAAAACTCACTATTGTCAGGATCGGCGGCAATGAGCCCACGCATGATGGTAATCGCCCGATCCGACTCACCGTTGGCCCAGTAGGCGGTGGCCAGGGTATCCATGATATGGGGCTGCATCGTGTCCCGGGCGGCGGTCTTAGCCAGTCGTAAGGCTCGCCCCGGGTCGCGCAGGGCGGGATCGGTGCCGGTGAGCAGCAGCCAGGCCAGGTTGTTGAGCGCCTGCTCGTTGCCGGGGGCGATTTCCAGGGCCGTCTCATACGACTCAAGGGCCCGATCATAGATGCCTTTGCCCTGCATGAGATCGCCCATGATAGTAAAATAGGTGGCCTCATCATCCACCTCGAGCTGCTTCATGAACACCAGCTCGATATACTTTTCCTCGTAGTCGCGGACCAGAGAGGCGGTGGGCACCCCCTGCCACAACATGCCGACCAGCAGCGACAGTGAGATCAGGTAGATAAGCAGGCTGGTCAGTACCTTGCGATCGTGGCGACCGATGAGGCTCGGGTCACGTTCGGCCCGATCAATCATGGCTATGCGCTCATCGATGCCGAAATGGTGCCAGTTGTGCTTGCTTCTGTTTTCACCGGCGCCGCCGATTTTTTCAAAGGCATCGACCAGCGGCCGGCCGCTGCCCAGCACCCGGATCACGTAGAGATCCGCCTGACGTTCGAAGTTTCTCATGAAATAGCCGAAGATAAAGCGAAAATAGATCAGCATCAGGGCAAAAAGCGGCAGCGAGCCAACGACGCTCATTACCGTTTCCGGGGCCAGCAGATCGGCTGCCATGATATGAAAGAGAAGATCCTGAGCCAGCATGAAATGCCACAGCGGTTCAGCCAGAACCCCGATAAGCAGGGCAAACCCGATAATCAGAACAAGGTAGAGCAGCAGGTGTTTTTTCTTTACGTGGCCGATCTCATGGGCCATTACCGCCTCGAGTTCAGCCATGTTCATATTCTGGATGATCGCCGGGGTCAGCAGAATGTAGCGCAGCTTTGGCACCAGCCCCATCACCGCGGCGGTAATCACCCGTCCCTCAAACAGCGGCCAGCTGTAGATTGTTGCATTGAAACCGAGCCGGCGAAAAAATCCGCGGAAATGATCATGGATCGGCCCCACCGGCAGCGGCGTGCATCCCCACAGGCGTAACACGATGGGCGGAAACAACAGGATGATGAAGAGCAGAAACAAGCCGAAGAACAGCATATCTCCCCACTCTGAATCAAGCACCGCATGCACCGGGGCCAGGGGAAGGACGCGCAGCAGATCAAAGAGCAGCGATAAAATCAGCCAGGGCAGGATAATCGGCAAGTTCCGCGCCATGTTGACGGCCACGAACCGAAGCGGTTTGTGGGTGGCACCGAACACCGCCGCGTAGCTCTGCCGCCCGGCCAGCCAGACAATAGAGAGCAGGCCGATGAAGATGGTGAGCAGGACAATGCCCGGCACCGCGCTCAATTGGGCGCCACCGAAATAGCGACTCACATATGGCGCCGCGTCGGTGCTGAACAGGATGGCCGCAAAGACCAGCAGGGCGGCCAGACACAACCGCTGTTCGGCTTTGAAATAGCCCCCTGCCGAGCGTGTCCAGCTTTTACTGAAGACCCGCCGGGCGCCATAGTTGAACAGGGCGAAAAACAGCGCCGTCCAGACAATCGTCCGGGCCAGTGATTCGCCGGGTTCCGAACCGGTGGAAAAGACGTTCACCAGAAAGATGGCGGCAATGAATATGAGCAGGTTGGCGTAGACCACGGGAAATGATTGATTGAGTCCGAGGATAAATTCTCATCTAAATAGTATTTTAGAATAATAAATATTGTCCATCCCCGCGCAACCGCCCACCGGAGCCGGGCAAAAATCACCGTGGTGGTTGCCGGAAAAAGAGGTGCCGATTTTTGTTGACTTGAGTTGCTAAATTGATTTAAGTGAAGAGTTTAATGCCGGACAGGGCGCATAGCTCAGCTGGCTAGAGCCACCGGCTCATAACCGGTCGGTCGTAGGTTCGAGTCCTACTGCGCCCACCGCTGAGATCAATTGTCACCAAAAGAATGCCAGTACGACCACGGTTACACTATCCAAGAAGAAAGCGGGAGGGGTGGCGACCACCACTCATAGATCGAACCCACCAGTCAGCGTCCAGGGTTCCTGGACGCCGGATTTCAAGGTGCACCCACATGGGGTGTACCTTTTTTTTTGCCTGAAACCGGCCGCCCATGACGCTCACCCTGCGCCACCTGCTCGACGCTCTTAATACCATCGCCCCCCAGCATCTGGCCGAGCCCTGGGATAGTGTCGGCCTCATGGTGGGCAGCCTCGAACAACCAGTTTCATCGGTGCTGATCGGCCTCGACCCCACCACCCGTCTCATTGACGAGGCCGTGGAAGTAGGCGCCGATGTGGTAATTACCCATCACCCGTTCCTGTTCAAGCCGCTGCGCACCATCGATCCGGCCACGCCGGTGGGACGATTTCTGAGCACCGCCCTGCGTGGTGGTATTGCGGTGGTCGCCGCCCATACCAATCTGGACCGGACCAGTCCGGGGGTAAGCGACCGGCTTGCCGAACTGCTCGACCTGGAGCGTCTTGTTCCCCTGATTGCCGAGCCGGGCGCCGAGACATACGGATCCGGCCGCCTTGGCGAATATCCGCATGCCATCACCGGCACCGACTTTATCACAAAGCTGACGACTCGCCTGCAACTGCCCGCCGTCTACCTTGCCGGTACCCTGCCGGAACGCATCGCCAAGGTTGCGGTATGCGGCGGCAGTGGCAGCGAATATGCGCCTGAGGCAAAACTGGCGGGAGCGGACTGCTTTGTCACCGCGGAAATAAAACATCATATCGGCTGCTGGGCGGTGGAATGCAATTTCTGCATCATCGACGCCACCCATTTTGCCACCGAACGACCCGCCGTCAGCCTTCTTGTTGAATTGTTGCAACACCATGCCAGCGCCCGCGCCTGGCCGCTCGTCATTGCCGAGTCACGGCGGGAGATTTCACCACTTACCCTTATGTATCACCCGGAAATATTGAAGAAAGGAGAGCAACCGTGAATGAGTTAGCCGCCCAGATTGTCGCCCTGCAGGTAATCGACCAGGAAATCGATCTGGTTGAAGATGAGATCAGCCAGGTGCAGACCGAGCTTGACCAGCGCATCGAGGCGCTGGCCGAACGCGAACAGCACATCGATTACCTGACCACCACCATAGATGAACTGGAAAAAGAGCGCCGTACCCTGGATGATGAAATGGTGGACAAGATCGCCCATGTCAAGGAACGTCAGGCCAAGATGATGCAGGTCCAGACCAGCCGTGAGCAGACCGCCCTGTTGAAGGAAATCGAAGATGCGAAAAAGAACGTAAAGGAAAACGAGGAAAAAATCGTCAGCATCATGGAGCAGTCGGAAACCCTGAGCGCCGAACTGAAAAGTGAAAAAAACCTGCTCAAAGGCGAACAAACCCTGGCCGAAGAAGAAAAAGACACGGTAAAAAAGAGCATTGAAAAACTTAACCGGAAAAAAAGGACCAGAAAGAATAAACGTGACAAGCAGGCCGAATCACTTCCCGCCGCCACCCTGCAAAAATATGAGGTGCTGCGCAAACGGCGCAACGGACTGGCGATTGTCAACGTGGTGCAAGGGGTCTGCCAGGGCTGCTTCATGAATCTGCCGCCTCAGCAATTCAATCTTCTGCTGCGCGGCGACAAAATCCTCGAGTGCCCGTCGTGCCAGCGTCTGCTCTATCATCAACCCATCGAGCATTAGACAATATTTTTCTTTCAACTTGCCCCCACCTGTACTAAAAAGAAACTGGAGCGGGTACGTGATCGCTCCGGCCGCGAGCCGGGGAGGAAAGTCCGAACTCCACCGGGCAGGATGGTTCGTAACGCGAACGCCGGGCAACCGGGGGAAAGTGCCACAGAAAACAAACCGCCCGCCGACGGCGGGTAAGGGTGAAACGGCGAGGTAAGAGCTCACCGCTTCCATGGTGACATGGAAGGCAGGGTAAACCCCATCCGGAGCAAGACCAAATAGGGAGATGTTTGAGGGCGGCCCGTCCGATATCTCCGGGTAGGTCGCACGAGGTGCCGGGTGACCGGCATCCCAGATAAATGATCACACCCTGAAAAGGGAACAGAATTCGGCTTATAGCCCGCTCCTTTTTACGACGCCATCACAATGCACTGTTCGATGTAAGGTTTCTTCAACTCCTCTGTTTTCGTGGAAATTTCCGCTGCCGCCATTATCGCCGCCGCCGGCTCCGGCACCCGCATGGGTGAGGCCGTCCCGAAGCAGTTTCTGGAAATCAACCAGAGACCGCTGCTGCTTTTTGCGATCGAGCCGTTTACCCGGTGCGCCTTCATCGACACCATCATCGTCGTGGTGCCACCGGCCTGGGTTGACCAAACAACCCGGTGGCTCGCCACCTTGTCCACGGGCGATCGCACCATGATCGTCATCAGCGGCGGCAGCAGACGGCAGGATTCGGTGCGTGGTGGTCTTGCCCAGGTATCACCCAACCATGAGGTGGTCATTATCCATGACGGGGCACGCCCGCTGGTTACCCCTGCTTTGATCACCCGCTGTTATGATGCGGCCAGGCGCCATGGCGCCGCCATTGCCGCCCTGCCCGTCACCGACACCCTCAAACAGGCGGACAGCGGCGGGACAATCAGGGCAACCATCGAGCGGGCCGGACTCTGGCGGGCGCAGACCCCGCAGGCCATGCAGACCGCTCTACTCAGACAGGCCGTTGCCCGATACAGTGATGACGAGGTAACCGACGAGGCGGCCATGCTTGAAAAGGCAGGAATCAAGGCGGTCGTGGTCACTGGTGAATCAACCAATATCAAGGTAACCTACCCGGAGGATCTGACCATGGTCGGCGCCATCCTGGCTCAATCTTCACCGGTGCATCAGCGTATCGGCCACGGCTTTGACGTCCATGCCCTGGTGAGCGGCAGAAAACTCATTCTGGGCGGAGTCGAGGTGGCGCACCATCTCGGCCTTGCTGGACACTCCGATGCGGACGTGGTATGTCATGCCCTGATCGATGCCATCCTCGGGGCTGCCGGCGAAGGCGATATCGGCACCCTTTTCCCCGACCACGACCCGGCCTACAAGGACGCCGATTCTCGTGAACTTTTGGCCAGGGTAGTGGATATCGTCCAGGAAAAACGGTGGCGCGTGGCCAACGCCGACATAACCATTGTCTGCCAGGCGCCACGCCTTGGCATGCATATCCCGGAGATGCGCCGGCTGATCGCCGCCGCATGCCGGGTTGCGCCGTCATCTGTAAACCTCAAGGCGACCACCACCGAGCGTCTGGGGTATACCGGCCGTGAGGAGGGCATCGCCTGCCATGCCGTGGTAATGATTGAATCCGCGGCAGCACCTCTAAACAGGAAAGCGTATGAATAGTGAAATAAACCTTGAACGGCTTGCCGACACCTTTACCACCCTGTGCGAAATCAGCAGCCCGTCACGGCATGAAAAAAAGGTGCGCGATTATCTGCGGCATGTCTTTACCGAACTGGGCGCGGACGAGATCGTCGAGGATGACTCCGCCCGCCAGACCGGTGCTGACTGCAACAACCTCATCGTTCGCTTTGCCGGCAGCCAGAAGGGTGAACCGCTGTTTTTCGCGTGTCACATGGACACCGTGCAGCCGGGCGACAATGTCGAAGTGGTGCGCACTGGCGATATCTTTACCAGCGCCGGTCAGACCATTCTCGGCGGTGACGACAAATCGGGCATCGCTCCGCTGATCGAACTGGTCCATATGCTCAAGGAACAGTCCCTGCCCCATGGTGACTTCGAGCTGGTATTTACCACCTGTGAGGAGATCGGGCTGCGCGGCGCCAAGGCCCTCAACCACCAGTTGTTACGTGCCCGTTATGGCTACGCCCTGGACTCCACCGGGATCGACAAGTTGATCATCGGGGCGCCGGCAGCCAATCGGTTTACCGTTACCGTACATGGTATCGCCGCCCATGCCGGGATGAATCCGGAAGAGGGAATCAGCGCGTTTGAGATGGCCGCCGAGGCCATTACCAACCTCACCCTGGGCAGAATCGATGAGGAATCCACCGCCAATCTGGGCGTCATGCAGGGCGGCACGGCCACCAACATCATCCCGGAACAACTGGTCATCCACGGGGAGGTGCGCTCTCATTCAGAAGATAAACTGGCCCGCTATACCGCCAACATAGAATCCGCCTTTACCGCCAGTGTGGCAGATCGGCGGAAAGACAACGGCGCTGGGGATGCGCCGCCGCGGGTTGAATTTCTGGTGGAGCCGGAATATCCCGCCATGCGCCTGCGGGAGACCGACCCGGTGGTGCAGCGGGCGATAACGGCTGCCCACAAGCTGGGCCGAGAGCTGCATAGGGAAATAGCCGGTGGCGGCAGCGATGCCAATATATTTAACGGATATGGGCTGTCCACCGCCATTCTCGCCACCGGTATGAGCAAGGTCCATTCCACCGACGAATGGGTGGACCTGCGGGATATGCGCCGGTTGACTGAAATGCTCATCGCCTTGGTATGCACTTCAGAGTGATGAATTACCAAGAGAGAACCCTGAACAATGAGAATGTCTATCCAAGCTCCAGGCGCGAGGAAACATGTACGGCAGGCATATCGCTGATATTGCCAGGATAAATTTTTCCGAGCAACGATGAAATTGGCCAAAAAGGCCATTTTGCAAGGTCCCCAAAACGCCGAATAGTACTGATAATGCAACCTGCTCAACAATTAACCAGACCGACGCATGAGTGCGGGGTCTGCGGCATCTGCAACCATGAAGATGCCGCCAAGCTCACCTACTTCGGGCTCTATGCCCTCCAGCATCGCGGCCAGGAAAGTGCCGGCATCGTCAGTTCGGACGGAGAAAAGGTGCGGATGCATAAGGATATGGGGCTTGTCCCGGAGGTGTTTTCCGAACAGAACCTGAGCGCCATCAGGGGCCAACTGGCCATCGGCCATGTGCGCTACTCCACCACCGGCGGCTCCACCATCGTAAACACCCAGCCGCTGCTGGTGACCCACAAGGGAAACACCCTGGCGGTAGCGCATAATGGAAATCTGACCAACTCCGTTACACTGAGGCACGAACTGGAGCAGAAAGGCTCTATATTTCAAACCGGCATGGACAGCGAGATCGTTCTGCACCTGATGGCGCGGGCCGCCGACCGCTCCCTCGATGAGGCGCTGGCAACGAGCTTCACCGAGCTCAAAGGCGCCTTCTCCATGCTGTTGATGACCCGCGAAAGCATCATTGCCGCCCGCGACCCGCACGGCTTTCGCCCCCTCTGCCTGGGCCGGCTCAACAATGGCGGGATAATCGTGGCTTCTGAGAGCTGCGCCCTGGACCTGATTGGGGCACACTACGAGCGCGATATCGAACCGGGTGAAATTCTCGTCTGCAGTGGCAACACCATGCGTTCCATCTTTCCCTGGCCGAAACAGCGCTCCAGTTTCTGTATCTTCGAGCAGGTCTATTTTGCCCGGCCCGACTCTGATATTTACGGCAGCAATGTCTATGAGATACGAAAGCGGATGGGCGCCATTCTGGCAAAAGAGTGCCCCATTGACGGCGATTTCGTCATGCCCTTTCCCGATTCGGGCAATTACGCCGCCATCGGCTACTCACAAGCCTCGGGAATCCCCCTGGAATTCGGGGTGATCAGAAACCACTACGTGGGCCGCACCTTCATCCAGCCCACCCAATCCATGCGCGACTTCAACGTCCGGGTCAAACTCAACCCGGTACGCTCCTTTCTGATGGGCAAGCGGGCCATCATCGTGGAAGATTCAATCATTCGCGGCACCACCGGCAAGAGCCGCGTTCAGTCGCTGCGTGAAGCCGGTGCCGCCGAAGTACACATGGTGGTCAGCTGCCCGCCGACCAGACATCCCTGTTATTACGGTATTGATTTCCCCTCGCCCAAAGAACTCATCGCCACCGACAAATCCATTAGGGAAATCGCCCGCTACCTGGGGCTTGATTCACTGCACTATCTCAGCCTGGAAGGGCTGGTGGAGGCCACCGGTAAATCGTTTCAGGACTATTGCCTGGCCTGTTACAACGGTGACTATCCGATCACCCCGGATCTCTCGTTTCAAAAAGATGCCTTTGATCAGCCCTGATTGAGCCGGCACCGCTGCAATGGAGCCTTATTTGTCGCGCGGGTCACGCCCCGTTTCAAACATTTCAAACAGATCAAAAAAGAGACGGGCCACCGAACTGAAGTGAGTGACCGAGCCGGAGCCGGCGTATGCCTTGGTAAGCTCCAGCGCCCTGGCAAAGCTCTCCTGACTTTCTGAGGCAAGCGGATCTTTGAGGCATTCCACCAGCTTTACCCCCACCTGGGAAGAAGTTTTCTGGTCTTTCATAAGGGTCTACAACTCAATCACATGTGGCAAAGGCGGTAAGATTTGCTGCATATTTTCCTCACAACTCGAGCTTGCGTGAAACTTCTCATTCTCAAGCTTACCTACAAAATCTCAAGAGAGGTACACCGGTAGTCGGCCTTTTCCACCGGATTATACAATTTGATATAGAGATCGGCGGCCGCACCCATGTCGCCGCCCGCGCAGGCACCTGCAACGATACCGAAACAGGTGCGGATGGCGCCGTCAAACATCTCGATGGTGGAGATAGTTTGTCGTCTCAGCAGGGTTGAGAGAGTATATTCATCCGACTGCTCGAGACGCAGGCAATAGCCGCCCCTGGCCACCTGGCGATGCGTGGTCTGGAGGATGCCGTCGCCCTGTTCACCCGGCGTAGAAGAGAAGAGTTTGTCCGCCTGGATGACCACCGTTTCATCGACAGCTTTGCCCATACCCCCACCCCCATTGCCGGCCAGATAAATTAAATAGGGAATA
Organism: Desulfofustis sp. PB-SRB1; assembly: GCA_016722945.1. Classification (GTDB taxonomy): domain Bacteria; phylum Desulfobacterota; class Desulfobulbia; order Desulfobulbales; family Desulfocapsaceae; genus PB-SRB1. The sequence continues at coordinate 34,420 of JAEQMT010000059.1, forward strand.
ACATCGAGGGTGTTGAAATCATAGCGTACTTTCTGCATGCTCTCGGGGTGCTTGCGTGCCAATCCCAAAAAGGTGGTCTGCTCGAGGATGCGGCATTTTAGCTCGGTCTGCGCGCTGAGCGACACCGACCAGGATATACCCAGATCAAACCCCTCGCTGCCGATCAACTCACCTGACTGCAGGTTGTTCAAGGTGAAAACCCTGCTCTGATCATGCCGGTTGACAGCGGCGATGCCGCTGTCGATAAAGAAGAGATCGGTAACCATGTCTCCCTGCCTCACCAGCAACTCGCCGGGCGCAAAAGAAACGGGACGCAGGGCGTCATAGAACTCATCCGCCTCCTTATCGCTCATATATTTGTAGAGGTTGCTCCAGGTCATGGCATGACGGGTGCGATCAACCAACAGCGGCCGGCCGGCAACCGCGGTTTCAGCGTTGCCTGCCTCCTCCTGCTCCGGCCCGGCCGCATCATCTGCCGCTTGCGGGAGAGAGGTCTGCTCAGGGGTGACGAATTCGCTTTCGATATGCGCCAGTGAGGCGACGGCGGCACGACCTACCGGATCGTCAGGACCGAACTTGATGGTGCGCTCGGCGCCAATGCGACGCAATTCCAACAGGGTCTGTTCCCGGGGATACTCGGTGAGCACGGTACCGATTTTTGCAAGCAGCGCTTCATATACCTCGGAATCTTCGGGCAACTCAGCGGTACCCGTTTCCAACTCACCTTCCCCGGCCAATAAGATGCCCACACCCTGTCCCGCCAACTCTGCATCCAGATCCCCCAGAGCGGCTAAAAGCCGCGAGCGCCGCACCGATTCATCGCTGTTTTTGATGTACTCAAGAACCTCCTTCTGGACTCGCACATCACCATAATCGCTATACGAGGAAACCGTTTCATAATGATCATCGGTGCCGAGATTGTTGATTATGGCAAGCATATTTCGAACGACAAACCAGGGTGGCTCATCGGCCAGGCTTTCAAGGACCGGAGGGACACAGGTTTCACCGAATTTGGGGATCAGGGCAAGCAGATGCAGCCGTTCCTCCCTGATCTCGCTGGCGATCAGTTTCCTTACCAGAAATATCGCCGCCAGAGTGCCAAGACGGAGCAACAAATTCTCGAAGATAAGCCGGCCCTCGTCATCCTGCTCACAATAGTGGGCAAAAAACCGCTCCATGACGTCAGGCGCTGCCAGCCGACTCCACATGCGGGCCACGGTGCCGGTCATGATGTTGCTTTTCAGACTTCGCCTGGAAACAACCTGCTCAAGAGCGGCGAGCGGTTCCAGCAGTTCCTCCCACTGCTCCCGGTCAATCATCGTCAGCAGGCAGCGCTGATACTGCATGCAGACAAATTCAAACCCGCTGACAAACTCCTTTTCCTGGCGCAGCCAATTGGTAAGAATGGCTACCAGGGGGGCACGCAGTTCATCAATTCTGAGTTCATGAGATCTTTCACAGATCAGCGACACCACCACCAGGGCCCGCTCCCTGATCACCCGGTCGTCGATGCACAAACTCTTGCCCAGGGCCGCCAGAAGTTTATCGGTGGTGTCGTGGTCCTGGGCCTCATAGCGGGCAAAAAAATAATCCGGCAGTTCCGCCGAAAGCTGAGCATCTATGAGCAGGGCGGGGCGCCCGTTTATAAATGGCGCTGCCGCCTGGTGAATCCATGCCGCCTCAGCGTGGCTGCCGGTTTGCTCCGTTATCATTTACCACCCACCTCCGTCCATGTACCCTGATCGATGTTCATTGTTTCCATGAAAACAGCATTTTTGTCTAATTTTGGAGACATTTACGTCCCTGCCAATCTGATTTGCGCAAGGACTCACGCCCTCTTCTTACCAATACTACTATTTGTTTGACATTTCAATTTGCCATCATGTACTCTTTTTTTGTGCGCTCCGCATCTCACCAATAATCCGCGTAATATTGACCAGGAACCTTTATTTCAGCGGAAGTTATCATGAGATGAATTCATCACGCCCCGCCGACGCGGTCATCGGCCCCGCCCTGTTTCGCGACTTTATGGTGTCGTTGCAGCGTCTTTTCAAGATCGGCGTCTACTATCCCGCCGCTCACCCCATATTCACCGAAACCACCGGCCGTCTTATTGGACTGATTGCCACTTTAGCCGGCGACAAGCCCGCCATCACCCTGGAAAATTGTCATAACAGCATCAGAATAGATGAGGCCCTTCTCGACCACGACTTGCCCTTCGTGGCAGAGATCAAAGAGGTCATGGCATCGCTTGACGTCCACGCCTTTACCATCAGCCGGGATATAAGCTGCACCGAGCTGCATGATTTTGTCCACATCCTGCTCACCCAACGCTCCAGGATCATGAGCGCCAAGAGCTTTTCCCAGGTTGAAATCACCAATCTGCCCGCCTCCATAAAGGTACATCGGAAAAAATTTGTTGCCCGCAGGGGCGGCTCCATCGACGATCCCTCGTCCACCAGCATCGACACTCTGGTGGAGTCGCTTGCCGAGTACGGGCTTTCCGCGGAGCAGCTCGACACCTGCAGAGCACTGCTTGCATCACTGCCCCGTTACCTCAGCTCATCCGGGCCCATCGAGGATACCGACGCCGCCGTCTCCTGGCACGATGTCAGCCGGTTGCTGGCTTCCGCCGTCAAGTCAAATCGTGATCTGGCCGCCATCGCCGACCAAAAGCATGGCGCCGCCTCGCATATCGATGCTCTGGGCGCCATGCTTGAGCAACTTGAGCATCATCCGCCCCATTCAAAGGCACGCACATCGCTCAACCTCATCGTCTCACTCATCAAGGAATCGGCCCATCTAAAGATACACCACGACGAAGCAAACCCTATCCCTTCCGACCATTACCTTAGTCAGCACCTGGTAGCTGAAAAAATCCAGGCGTTCACCGCCAAAAACCGGCTGCACCGAAAAAATCTTATCGCCATCGCCGATTCATCACCCGATGATGAGATATTGTCAATACTGCTGCAACTGGCTCAAACATGAGCAGCCGCTGCAGGCGCCGCTGAACATGCAGAAGTTTTTCCGCGAGATACTCTCTTCCCCGATCAGCGAAAAGAGATGGGCGATTCTCGTCAGCGGCCTGCATAGTATCATCACCACAAGCCAGGCCGCGCCTACCGGCGCCCTGCTACACATGGTTCTGGAGCCGTTGCGACGCTCCAGACACGCCTCCACCACGACCCTGTTCAAAGACATTGTGCGCCTCTGTGAAAAAGAGAACTATCTGCTGATATGGCCGTATGTCGTCAATGAGATTCTCCTGGTGGGACGCGGCGCCGAAAAGGAGTTTTACGAAGCGTTGTGCCGGTTCGCCGCGCAACGGCCGGCACCGGAAATCAAAAAAGGGATGGAGGCCTTTCAGAACAAGATGGTGGCCGAAGACATTTTTCTAACACTGCCGGTGGAATCCTATCGGCTTTTCCTGATCCTGCTGCATACCGATCTCGCCCCGCTCATCAGCACCCGAATTATCGAGGGGCTCACCCACAACCCGCCGGATTGGCTGACAAAGGCGATGGCTCCGGCTCTGGATGGCGACCGCCAAGCCCACCGGGAATTTCTGCGAAAATATCTGCACGCAGCGCATCAAGGCCAGATACCTGATGATCTGCTCAAACAAAGTTCCGATCTTTTAGTGCAATCCCTGCAAGAATTGCCCCCTGAAAGACGCACCGAACCGTGGGTGACGGAATCCATCAATGCCTTTGCCAGCCTGAAGACCAAGGAATCGCTCAGTTTTATGAAAGAAATCGCCACCGCCAAAAAACTCCTTCTCCTGCCGCAATGGCCGGCAACGTGTCGAAAGGCGGCGGCGCTGGTCTTGTCGGCAAAACGAAAACGCTGAGACAGCAACCATGTCGGCTCAATTGAACAATCTGTTGATCCTGATGTGCCGAACCATCTCGACCCGAAAACTCTATTTCGCCGACCATCCCACCGTAACCCAGCTGACCCGGAAGTTTATCGATGAACTCAAGCAGTTTTGCGATGCCGCCGGCCTGGAAACCCTCTTCATCGGCATCGTCGATGGGGAACTCGTCTTTGAAGGCAAACACCTTGTCGGGCCGACTATCATCGGCGCTCAATTCATCGATGCCGCCACCACCCTGAAGAGCGGCGGCATCTCCTTTGACGCGAACACGCCCGCCTCTGAGTTCGCTCAATTTCTCTCACTCATTACCGAACTCACCGAGCCGCCCGGCGACCTCAACGCCGCCCGCACCCTGTTGAGCACCCACGGAATTACCCACATAAAACTCGGCCAGCGCTTCAAGGAATCGGCAACGCCATTGCTCAAAGAAGAGCAGGATATCTGGCGCGGCCAGGAATCAGATAAAATGTTGTCATCACCGGCGCTGATCTACCAAATGCTCTTTGACACCGTCGCCCAGGCCCATAACAATGCACTCACGGGCGGAGCTGTGGATCTGGATCATACCCGCTCGATCACCGAATTCATGTTGAAACGTTCCACGGGCAATTTTTCAGACATGATGCAGCAGGTGCACTATCCCGATTTTGAGGGCTATACCATCGGTCATTCGGTGCGGGTGGCCGCCCTGGCCGTTTTTATGGCCAATGCCTTTGGCTGGCACGAGGATGTGCAATTGGAAGTTGGCTCGGCGGCGCTGCTGCACGACATCGGTAAAAGCGGTATTCCCCACAATGTGCTCTACAAACCGGGCAGATTGAGCAAAGAGGAGTTTGCCATCATGATGGCGCACCCGCGGATCGGCGCGGAAATTCTGCTTGCCCAGGACAGCAGCACCAAACTCGACGTGGCAATAGCATGGGGTCACCATATCAGACACGACGGGGACGGCTATCCCGAGCAGCCGCAATGGGCGGTGCGCCATCCCATTACCTCATTGCTGCGGGTCTGTGATGCCTTTGAGGCGCTTACCGCGGTTCGCCCCTACAAACCACCATTGACCCCGCATACGGCATTCTCGGTTATGCTCAACGACCCCGGCGCCTTCAATCCGGCCATCCTCGCTTCATTTATCACCATACTCGGCCTCTATCCTCCCGGCACCATGGTCAAACTTTCCGATACATCCGCCGGCATTGTCACCGCGGCCGGCACCACCATAGATCGTCCCACCGTACGAGTCACCACTACCCCGAACAACGAGCCGATCCCCGCCAGGGATCAATATGAGCTCAACCTCTCCACCCTGGAGACCCGAGAGGTTGCCATCGTTGAATTGATTCTACCGCGGCCGCCGAAGGAGGGGCAATTGGTCTAGCAGTGCTAAGCAGACGGCAACGACGATATAGCCGTAGCCGCTTTGCGAGTGGTTGTCTTTTTCGACGGTAGGGTCTACATGTATGGGCTTAATGTACCCTGAATATAGCTCTTATCAGTACCTATGAGGTATGCGAACAGGAGAGTAACCATGCTACTTCATCATCGATTTATCGATACCGCCAAGCGGTACGGCAAGAAACTCGCCATCCATGATTTTTCCACAAACAGACAACTCAGCTACCACCGCACCCTCATCGCGGCGCTGTTGCTTGCCGGGTTTTTCAAGAAATACGAGCGGGGCTTTATCGGCATCATGCTGCCCACCTCGGCCGGCTGCATCCTGGCCACGCTTGCCGCTTTACTGAGCGGCCGCATCCCGGTGATGATCAACTATTCTACCGGGGCCGCCGACAATGCCCGCTATGCCCAGAAAAAGTGCGGTTTTCGCACCATCATTACGGCCCGTGCCCTGCTGGAGAAAATCGAGTGCGTCGAAGTGGACGGGATGGTGTTTCTCGAAGACATCATGGCCAGGGTAACAACGCTGCGAAAACTCAGAGCCGCCCTGGTCGCGGCGCTGCCCGCATCCCTGCTGAAGCTGGTTGTGCAGGGGGGGGCGGCGGACGACACGGCGGTGATTCTCTTTACCAGCGGCAGCGAAAAAGACCCCAAGGCGGTACAGCTTTCCCATCGCAACATCGGCGCCAACGTGTTGTCGATTTCAGAGCGGTTCAGTTTTTCCGAGATGGATATATTCATGTCGGCACTGCCCTATTTCCACGTCTTCGGGTTGACCGTAAACCTGTGGATCCCTTTGTTTCACGGCGCCAAAATCCTCTCCTACGCAAATCCTCTGGAGTACCGGAAAATATGTGAAATCGTCCGGGATCACCAAGCCACCCTGATGGTGGGTACGCCCAGCTTTTTCTGGGGCTATCTGCGCAAATCGGAAACGGGCGATTTCAGCTCACTGCGCATCGCTCTGGTGGGCGCCGACAAGTGCCCGGACGCTCTGCGTGAAGCCTTTCTTGAAAAACATGAACAGCCGCTCTACGAAGGGTACGGGGCCACCGAATGCGCCCCGGTTATTTCCACCAACACCCCCGAGGAAAACCGGCCCGGCAGCGTCGGCAAGCCGATACCCGGCGTATCGGTGCGGATCGAAAATTACGAAACCGGTGAGCAGTGCGGGGTGGGCGTAGATGGCCGGATCCTGGTTAAGGGCGACAATGTCATGAAAGGCTATTTTGATGATTTCGAACAGACCTCTTTGCATATCAGGCGCGGCTGGTACGATACCGGCGACATGGGAAATCTCGACGAAGAGGGTTACCTGTGGCATGTGGGTCGGGTGAAGCGGTTTGTCAAAATCGGCGGTGAAATGGTTTCGCTGGTAAAAATTGAATCGATTCTCGACAAGGTTCTTCCCGAAGATGCTGAGTGCTGCGTGGTTGAGATTCCCGATTCAACCAAAGGCTCGAAGATAATCGCGGTGGTTACCCGCCAGCTCGATGAAAAAGCCATGATGAAACAGCTCGCCGCGCAATTACCGAAAATCGCTCTGCCCAAACAGTTCCAGGTGCTTGATGAGTTACCCAAAATGGGCAGCGGCAAAATTGATTTTCGCGCCATCACCGAGGTCGTGCGTGAGCTGAACTCCGCAAGCCAGCGAAAAAACTAGAGCGCCATCCGCCAAAAAACCAAAACCTCAGGCCTCGGCTGTGAAGATAAGAGCTGACGTCAGAGATCAGGGAATGGGGATAATCCTGTTTCAGACCGGCGTAAGAACCTCTATTTCAGTCATCCATTGCCTGACCGGTAATTCATAACTAATTACATTAATCGATTGCCGTTGAAGCTCTCGTAAAAAGTCAAACTTGCAGCTAAAGATGGCGGGCATGACGGCGGAAAGCAGGTTTGGGCTTTTACGAGTTCATAGATTAAAGCGAAAAGGTTATTTTGCACACTAACCGGATATATCGACCACCCCGCTCACCGCTGGCTGATACCGCGCAGTTCCTGATCCTGATAGCGGTGCTGAGCTGGCTCTTGTTCCAAAGCGCCGGTAATCTGAACTATAACTGGCAGTGGTACCGGGTTTCCGACTTTCTGTTGTCCCGCACCGAGGAGGGGTTTCGCATGGGCCCCCTGCTTCTGGGGCTTGGTGTAACCATTAAAATATCGGCGGTAAGTCTTGTCTGTACACTGGTCATCGGGCTGATGACGGCATTGTTCAGGCTCAGCAACTCCCCGGTGGCATCGCTTTTGGCACGCATCTATCTTGAGATCATTCGCAACACCCCGCTGCTCATCCAGATCTATCTGATCTATTATGTGCTCGGCCCGGTTCTGGGGTTGGAACGCTTTCCCGCCGCCGTGCTCGCGCTCAGCCTCTTTCAGGGCGCCTATGCCTCGGAGATCATCCGCTCCGGAATTTTATCGGTGGATCGGGGCCAGACGGAGGCGGCCCGCAGTCTCGGGCTGAACAAGGGTCTTGCCTACCGTCTCGTTATCCTGCCACAGGCCTTGCGGACGATTCTGCCACCCTTGACCAGCCAGGCAATTTCACTGATCAAGGATTCGGCCCTGGTCTCAACCATTGCCATATACGATCTGGTGATGAATGCCAACGCACTGGTGGCTGAGACATTTCTGACCTTTGAAATCTGGTTCCTCGTTGCACTGCTCTACCTGATGATTACCATAAGCCTATCTTTGTTTGTAGCGTATCTGGAAAAAAGAGTACGATATCGATAGTTACCAGCCAGATCATCATCACAAAACCAACTCATGGAGGACTAGAGATGAAACGTCTGTCGCCCATACTTGCCCCGGCACTCATTCTTGCCCTTTTTCTTTTTTCAGCACCGGCCATTGCCGCTTCCATAAACCAGGAACTGAGCCAGAGCAGCGTTGTCGAGCAGATCCTCAAACGTGGCGTCCTGCGGGTGGGCATGGATACCTTCCAGCCGTGGGCGATGAAAGACAAAAACGGCAATTTCATCGGGTTCGAGGTTGATGTGGCCACCCGGCTCGCCGATGATATGGGGGTGCGGGTGGAGTTTGTGCCCACCCCCTGGTCCGGAATCATCCCCGCCCTGCTCACCGGTAAGTTCGACGTCATCATCGGTGGTATGGGCATTCTCCCGCAACGGGCCCTGAAAGTCAATTTTACCCAGCCGTATGAATTCTCCGGAATGTCTATCGTTGCCCACAAGGAGCTGGCGGCCGGGTTCGATTCACTGGAAGATTTTAATAAAAAAGAGGTGGAGATTGCCGCCAAGCTCGGCACTACCGCCGTAATCGCCGCCAAGAAGCATTTTCCACAAGCTACCCTGCGACTCTTTGAAAACGAACCGCAGACCTATCAGGAGCTGAGAAACGGTAATGTCCACGCGGTGGTTGGTTCAGCCCCGCGGCCCGCCTTCGAGGCCATTGAGTATTCCGAAACCCTGTTTATGCCCGTTGAAGGAACCTTCACCAAGGAACCCATCGGATTTGCCTTGCGCAAGGGAGACCCCGATGCCCTGGCCTTCTTCAACGCATGGATCACCGGGGTTACCCACGAAGGATGGTTAGACGAGCGGCACCGCTACTGGTTCGGTACCCGTGACTGGGCCGGACTCGTCGAATAACCCGGTCCAAGACAGAGCACCGGCCACCGGCAGCGTGAGGCGGGCGAACAAGCTGTTATGAGGTCTCCTGCGCACCGGTGGCGCTTTCGCTGGTACGACTGGCTGCTGATCGCCCTGCTGGCGGGCTTCTGCATTTTTGTCGCCTATCGCCTGGCATTTCTAAACTATAAGTGGAACTGGGGGGTCATTCCCACCTATCTCGTTCGCTTTGATGAAGAAAGCGGCCGATGGCTCCCCAACCTGCTCCTGCAGGGGCTGTTCACCACGATCAAGCTCAGCTTCTGGGGCGCCCTGGTGGCCGCCGTTGTCGGCCTTGTCATGGGGGTGTTGCGGGTTTCCCACCGGCTGTTTTTCAAATTAACCACCAGAACCTATGTGGAGTTGATCCGCAACACCCCGCCGCTGGTGCTGGTTATTCTCTTTTACTATTTCGTCAGCGATCAGATCCTGCCGGTGCTCGGGGTGGACGATTTCGTCCGCTCCCTGTCGCCCTCTTCACAGCAATGGCTCGCCCTGGTGAGCGCCCCGCCCAGCCTTTTTGGCCAATTTCTCTCCGGGGTGATCACGGTAGGTCTTTTTCAAAGCGCCTATGTCACCGAGATTGTCCGGGCCGGTATCGAAGCGGTGGGTCGCGGCCAGTGGGATGCGTCCCGGGCCATCGGGCTGAACCGCTTTTTGCAGCTGCGACTGGTTATTGTTCCACAGGCCCTGCGCATGATGATACCGCCGCTGGCCAACGAATTTATCAACACCATTAAATACACCTCGATTATTTCACTCATCTCCATCCAGGAACTCACCTTTCAGGGAATGCAGATCATGTCATCGACACAGGCCGACATCGAGATACTGCTGACCCTTTTTTTGATGTATCTTCTGATCTGCTTCTCCCTTTCCATGTGGGTTCACCGGCTGGAGAAAAAATTCACCGCCTTTCGGAGGCGTTAGGGAGAATCGCAATGGCCGCCGCCAGCGCTTTTCAGCTTAGAAATATCCGGCTGTTCATTGCCTTCCGGGTATGTTTTAACGCCCGCTTCTACTATCCGGTATTCACCATCCTGTTTCTCGACTACGGTCTCAGCATCGAACAGTTCGCCCTGCTCAACACGGTGTGGGCGATCACTATCGTACTCACCGAGGTGCCGTCCGGCGCCCTTGCCGACCTGCTGGGAAGAAAACGGCTGCTGGTTCTCACCTCGGTGCTGATGATCGTCGAACTCAGCGTCATCGCCTTCATTCCCCTGGCAAGCAGTACCCTGATCTTCTGGGCCTTTCTCATCAACCGCATCATCAGCGGTCTGGCCGAGGCCATGGCCAGCGGCGCCGATGAGGCCATTGCCTACGACACCCTCAGCCTGGAGGGAGACGCCAATCAGTGGCCGCGGGTGCTGGGGGTGCAGATGCGGATCAGGTCCATCGCCGCCATGGTTTCCATGACGGTGGGCGCCCTGGTCTACGACCCCGATGTGGTGAACTCGCTTATCCATCTGGCGGGCTCTTCGTTGAGCGTGGATCAACAAACCACCATGCGATTTCCCGTCTATCTCACCCTGGTGCTGGCCGTGGCCGCCTTTATTACCACCCTGAGGCTGAAAGAACCGCATCTTGAGTCCGCCGACGAGCCCACCGGGGTCTCGACCCTGATTGACACCGGCCGGCAGACCCTGCGGGCCGGTCGCTGGATCCTCACCACCCCGTTCGCCCTGGCTATCATCCTCTACGCCATGCTCTACGACCATGTGCTGCGCATGATGATCACCCTGACCAGCCAGTATTTGAGGTTAATCGATCTGCCCGAGGCCAGCTTCGGGGTGATTATGGCGGCGCTCTCCCTGCTTGGGCTGGCGGTGGCCAGACTGGCCGAATGGATGGTGCAGCGGTTCAGCCCGGCCCAGAATGCGGGCTGGCTGGCACTGTTGACCATGGTCACCCTGATCGGCTTAACTGGTTTTATCCCCTACTTCGGGCTTATCCCCATGTCCATGGTAATGGTGGGGTTATTGCTCACCGACTTTTTCACCTCTCACTACCTGAACAAAATCACCAGCTCGAAGCTGCGTGCTACTGTCCTGAGTTTCAAGGGACTGGCCTATAATCTTGCCTACGGCGCCATCGGGGTATTGTTCGCCCTGCTCATGCACCGGCTGCGCGGGGCCGGCGCCGCCGCCCATCCGGACTGGTCGGCGGAGGCGGTGGAACATGGTGCATTTCGCGCCTCGATCGGCTGGTTCCCCTGGTATGCCCTGGCACTGATCGGTGTCGTTACCTTTTTCTCATGGTATCTGCTGCGCGGTGAAACAGCTCACCGCACCCGCGGCTGAGTTCCCGCCCATGGTTCTTACCATCGCCCACCGCGGGGCACGCAGCCTCGCTCCGGAAAACACCATGGCGGCAATCAAAAAGGCGTGGGAAGCGGGTGCTGACGGCGTCGAGGTGGATGTTGGCGTCAGCGGCGACGGGGTCCTGCTCCTGATGCATGATCCAACCCTTACTCGTACCACCGATGTCGCCGCTCGTTTCCCGGATCGGCAAGATCATCCCTTCACCACATTTTCCATGGGTGAGCTGCAAAGCCTTGATGCCGGTTCCTGGTTCATCGATACCGATCCGTTCGGACAGCTGGCCGCGGGCGCCATCAACCGGGACGAGGCGGAGACCTTTCACCGATGTACGATCCCCACGCTTTCTGAGCTCTTGGACTTTATCACCGACAAGGCGTGGCTGATTAATTGTGAGCTGAAATCAATGCCCCCCCCGATGGAGACCTTCCCGCTGGCGGAGGCGGTGCTTGACGCTATTGACCGCCACAAGGTGGCGCCGGCAAAGGTAGTAATCTCCTCCTTTGATCACCGTCAGCTCGACATCGTCAGCGATAGGCGCCCGGATATCGAGATCCAGGCGCTCATTGGTGGTGATCCGGCCGCTGGCAACAACTGGGGCGACTATCGCTACCGCACCTACAATGCCAACGGCGACTGTATCGATCGTGCGCAGATTACCCGTGCCCACGACAAAAGATGTGCGGTCAACCTCTACACGGTCAATGAAACCGAGGCCATGCGCCGCTATATTGACTGGGGGGTGGCCGGCCTGATAACCGACTTTCCCCAGCTGCTCAAACCCATTGCCCTGTCTGCCACCAGATAGAAAGTCGTTTGCCGAACGAGAATTTTTCAGGTAGAACAGTGCACCCATAAAAAACATCCCGAGCTTCTTCGTTGAACAGTTTTCCACTGTGCTGCCGACATGAAATTCTTAATGCCGCAACTGCTGTTTTTTTTCAGAAACAAGACGACCCAGCGCAACCTCGTCCTGCTCAGCAAATTCCTTGTCTTTCTCGGGTTGATCATCTGCATTTACTCTCTGCTCTTTCATCTGCTGATGATGTACGAGGGCCGGAATTTCAGCTGGGTTACCGGCCTCTACTGGACGATGACGGTAATGTCCACCCTGGGCTTTGGCGATATTACCTTCCACAGCGACATCGGCCGGGTGTTTACCATGGTGGTGCTGATCTCAGGCATCATGTTTCTGCTCATCATTCTTCCCTTCACCTTCATTCAGTTTTTCTACGCACCGTGGCTGGAAGCCCAGGAAAAAACGAGGATTCCGCGGGCGATGCCGGACAATGTGAGCAACCACGTGATCATCACCCACGTGGATCCCATCACCACCAGATTGATTGAATATCTGATCCGCTATCATCAGCCCTATGTCATCGTCGTCGCCGATCCGCAGGAGGCGGGCCGACTCCAGGATGCGGGGTATCGGGTGGTACTGGGAGAGATAGATCTGCCGGCCACCTATCGCAACCTGAGGGTGGCCCAGGCATCACTGGTGGTGGTTACCAACGATGATCAGGTGAGCACCAACATCGCCTTTACCATTCGCGAAGTCGATGAAACCGTGCCCATCGTTACCAATGCCGAGAACCAGAATTCCATTGATATTCTCGAATATTCCGGCAACACCAGCGTCTTTGAGTTTATGAAGATGCTGGGTGAATCGCTGAGCAAACGTACCTTCGGGGTGGGCCGCTCGGCCAATATCATCGGCCGCATGGATGATTTGCTGATTTCTGAAATGCCGGCCATGTACACCGGTCTCGAAGGCAAGACCCTTGCTCAGGCGCAGATTGGTCAGCAGACCGGGGTCAATGTGATCGGTATGTCGGAACGCGGGCGATTTCTGGCGGCGACCCCGCACACGGTGATCAACGCCCAGACCATCATGATGCTGGCCGGCTCCACCGTCCAGTTGAAAAAATTTGATCAACTTTTTGAACCAAGCTACCAGGCCAGCAACGCCGAGCCCGAGGTACTTATCCTCGGTGGCGGCCGGGTGGGAGATGCGGCGGCGGCAACCCTGGCAGCCCACGACATCAGCTATCGGGTTATTGAAAAACGCGCCGTCACCGCCGATAGGTACGCCCGGGAAACAATCGTCACCGGCGACGCCGCCGATATCAACACCCTCAAGGAGGCGGGCATCGAGCAGGCCCATTCCGTTATCGTCACCACTCACAGTGACGACATGAATATCTATCTCACCTTCTATTGCCGTAAACTGCGGGCCGATATTCAGATCATCAGCCGCTCGATTCTCCAACGAAACGTGGCAAAACTTTACATGGCGGGGGCCGATCAGGTTATGTCGTACGCCTCTCTGGGGGCCGGTACCATCTTCCAACTTTTGCAGCCAAACGAAATGACCCTGCTCAGCGAAGGTATGGTGGTGCTCCACCATCTTGTGGGACCCGCCTTTACCGGCAAGACCATTATGAACAGCGGTATCCGTGAACAGAGCGGATTTTCCATCATCGCCATCAAACGCAATGGGAACCTGCTGGTGAGTCCTCCGCCTGAAACCGAACTGCATATCTCCGATGAACTGATTGCCATCGGCACCTCGGAGAACAAGGATAGGTTTTTGCACCTGCCGTCATGATATCAGCGCCACCGTCGAACCGGGCCATCTGGGCGCTCATGACGACGGCGCTGTGCCTGCTTGCCCTTGGTTCGCCGGTGGCATGCGCCCAAAACTACGGGGCCGCAACACCAGCTGATGATCGACAAAAATTAACCTTGGTCTACCGGCTCTACGATGAGTATCGCCGGCAGTTTCCGGAAATTTGCGAGATCTCGGTGAAACAGGCTCGGGCGACGGCAGCGGCGTCTAAACCGATACTATTCGTGGATGTCCGCGGCAGCGCCGAGCAGGAGATCTCCATGCTGCCGGGAGCAATCGACAAGAAACAATTTATCGAAGATTACCACCGCTACCGCGATCATCTGGTAGTCGTCTATTGTACCATCAGTTACCGGAGCGGCTTGTTTGCCAAGAAGATGGCGGCCCGCGGCATCACCGTCTGCAACCTGCGCGGCGGCCTGCTGGCCTGGATTCTCGAGGGCGGCCTGATCACTGACGCGCGGGGAGTAACCAACCGCGTCCACGTATTCGGTGAAACTTGGGACCTGGCGCCCGACGGGTATCAGACCATAACCTATCCGTGGTGGCGACGGTTGTTCTGAGTGGCGACGGACGATGACTCAGTGGTATCATCCTCGATACAGACAACGCCGGCGCCACGCAGTTGGTTAATTACCGCATCGGCATCTTGCCGCACAACTGCTCTGGTAGCAGCCAGCAGGACCCGGGTTTCATACCCCAGCGCGGCACCGTCCAGGGCGCTGAACTTCACACAATAATCAAGGGCCAGACCGACCACATCGAGCGCCTCGATGTCATGCGCCCGCAAGGCTCGATCCAGACCCGTTTCATTGATTCTGGCGTTGTCGAAAAAGGCGGAGTATGAGTCCACTTCCCTGTCCAGCCCCTTTGTGATGATCACCGTTTTATGACCATCCTCAGCAATGGTAACCAGCCGCTCACGCAGGGCCGGCGCCAGACGCGCCCCATCGCTTTCGGCAATGCAGTGCTCCGGCCACAGCATCTGGGCTCGACCGGCCAGGGTTCCCATGGAAAAAGGGGTGGCGCCCGGGTGGCTGGCGGCAAACGAGCCATGGTCGGGCGGGTGCCAATCCTGGGAGACGGCGATCAGATCATATCGCTCAGGTTCTTTAAGCAGGCCAAAAATAGTGTCGATGACCATATCGCCCTCCGGCACCGCCAGCGGGCCGCCGGGGAGAAAGTCGTTCTGCGCATCGATAATCAGCAAGGCTCTTTTCATGAATCGCTCTTCTGCTCTGTATGGTTGTTTCCGTTTTCGTGCTGGGAAGCAAGGTGCGCCTTGATGAGTTCAAATTCATGCGCCTTCATCGCTTCACGCCGCTCATGAAGCCGGTGCGACAGCCCGGCGGCGTAGGCATGCGGGTTGTCGAAGCGAAAGATGGCCGGATCGAAACGGCGCAGATTCTCCCGGGTGCGGGCGCGAATCCGGGCCAGCCGCGGCGCCTCTTTCACCCGAACGCCGTCTGCAAAAAGAGGGGTGAGCAGGGTTTGTCTCTCCAGGTTTTTTCGCGGTACCACCTTGCGCTTCCAGGGATCAACCGGGGAAATGATGATAATCACCGTTTCATCGCTGCCGGGCAGCGGCTCGGTAAAGGTGTCGAAGATGACATCACCGGTGCAATGATTATCGACGCTGAGCCGGGCCACATCGAGACAACCGGGAATCGAGGTCTTGGCCGCCTGATCGGATAGCTTAAGACACTCCACCAGCTCACCCACCTCTTTTTCCACCGCCGCCAGCTTATAGACGCCGCCAAGAGATGGATCATCATAGGCGGTTACCAGCTTAGTGCCCACGCCCCAGGCATTGATGGGCGCCCCCTGGAGCTTCAGACTGGTGATCAAACGTTCGTCAAGGTCACTGGAGGCGATGATTTTGGTATCAGCAAACCCCGCTTCATCGAGCATTACTCGGGCCTGTTTGGCAAGATAGGCGAGATCGCCGGAATCAAGGCGAATGCCGAGCAGATCGGAGCCCCGGGCACGCAGGGAATGACCGGTCATGATGGCGTGACGTACCCCTTCCAGGGAGTTGAAGGTGTCCACCAGTAGCACCGCGTTATGGGGAAATACCGAAGCATAGGCATCAAAGGCACGCTGCTCATCGGCAAATGACATCACCCAGCTGTGCGCGTGGGTGCCGCGCACGGGAATCTGGTAACACCGTCCGGCGAGCACGTTGGAGGTTGCATCCACCCCACCGATAAAGGCGGCGCGGCTGGCGGAAAGCCCACCGTCCATACCATGGGCGCGGCGCAGTCCAAATTCCAGCAATTCATCGGAGCCCACCGCCATTCTCATTCTCGACGCCTTGGTGGCGATCAGACTCTGGTGGTTGACCATGGTCAGCATGCCGGTTTCGATGAGCTGACCGTCCAACAGGGGCGCCCGCACCCGGAGCATGGGCTCATAGGGAAAGATGATTTCCCCCTCATCCACCGCCTCGATGGCACCGCGAAACCGCCACCGCCGGAGATAGTCGAGAAATTCAGGGTGAAACAATCCCCTGGAATCGGCGCCGGTGAGTGAGGCGAGATAATCGATATGATCGGCGGAAAAGTGCAGCCGTTCCAGCCAGTCGGCAAACGGCCCGATACCGGCCGCCAACGCATACCGGCCGGCAAAGGGAGCGGTGCGAAAAAACATGTGGAAGATGGAGCGGCGATCCGCCATCCCGGTAAGCAAATAGGCCTGAGCCATGGTCAGTTGATAAAGATCGGTGGAAAGCGGCCACGGGTTATCCGGCCGCGAACCGTTCGCAGGTATCTGTTCGGACATGGCTTTCAAGGAAAAGTGTTAGCAATCAATAGCGTGAAATGCACGGCCATACGTGCGCCTTCATACCAGCTTGCTCCCACGAATACAACCGATCGCGGCGCCATTTTCCACAACTCAAGACCTCCTGCGTGAGATTGATGTACCACATCTTCATAAAAAATAAAAAAAAATGATGTTAATTATCAAATTTTATTTTACTCTACTGCGGCATCATTGGACAAGATGATGAGATAAGCCATGCAGAGATGGATGAAAGTATGGCGGAAAGGGTTCTCACATGCACAATTTCTATAAGGGGGTGATAACACAGCCGATGGGCGCAGCATGACCAACAGGCCGCGAGGCTAAAAGAATAAATCACAAGAGAGGAGGGGAAATCGATGGAACCAAGAGTGTGGGTGTGGATATTTCTGTTACTATACATCGTGTATTGTTTCTGGTGGGGTCTCAGAGGGTACTTCACTGAAAAAACCGCATCCGGGTACGCAATCGGCGGGCGCTCCATTCCGTTTATCGCGTTTCTGATGGCGGCCACCGCGGCCTCGTTTTCCGGCTGGACCACGGTGGGCCACCCGGGTTTGATCTGGCGTGATGGGCTGGCATACGCCTTTGCCTCATTTTACGTGCTCACCATTCCCATTACCGGAGCCTTCTTCGCCAAGCGCAACTGGCTGTTGGGAAAACGCTACGGGTTCGTGACACCGGGCGACATGTTCGCCTACTACTACAACAACGAGGCGGTGCGCTGGCTCACGGTGCTCTCGGCGGTGCTCTACTCCATGTTCTACTCCGGCCTGCAACTTATTGCCGCCGCCAAGCTGTTTGAAATCGTGGCTGGCGTGCCGTATGTGTACGGCCTTTTCTTCATGGCTTTCATCGTATGGTTCTACGTGGTTACCGGCGGCCTGAAGGCCTCCACCTGGGTGGGGGTCATTCAGTTTATCCTCCTTGTCCTTTCCATCGTCGTGCTGGGCTATTTCACCGTCACCTGCGACGCGCTCGGTGGATGGTCGGTATTTTCAGCAAAAATCG
The DNA here is from genome assembly GCA_016722945.1 of Desulfofustis sp. PB-SRB1. Classification (GTDB taxonomy): domain Bacteria; phylum Desulfobacterota; class Desulfobulbia; order Desulfobulbales; family Desulfocapsaceae; genus PB-SRB1. The sequence continues at coordinate 52,096 of JAEQMT010000059.1, forward strand.
GTGAGCTCGATGCAAAATACCTGGAAGTCCCCGCCGTCATTAAATTCGAGCTCGGCACCGGCGGCTGGACATCGGTGATGATTCTCACCTACATGTTCGCCCTCATGGGCATCCAGTCATCGCCTGCCTTCACCCTCTGGAATTACGGGATGTCCTCCCCCAAACCGCTGGCCTGGCAGCAGGTGTTCATGTCCACCTTCGTGGTTGGTATCGCCCTGTTCTTCTTCACGGCATTCCAGGGCATGGGGGCTAGGATATTGCAGGGGATGGGAGAAATATCGCCAAATGTCGACGGCGACGTGGTGCCGATGCTGATGAACTATCTGCTCCCCGGACCGATGATGGCCATCGTGTTCCTCGGTATCATCGCCGCCATCCACTCCACGGCGGCACCCTATATCGGCACCGGCGGCACCATTGTGCTGCGCGACGTGTACTGGCGCTATTTCAAAAAACAGGAGGCCGGTCACGCCGAGCAGATCTGGGCAAACCGGATCTTCGTCACCATCCTCACCGCCCTGGCAATTTTCGTCAGCCTCACGGCGCCCGGCGCCATCGTCATGATCGGCGGTTTTGCCACCGCCTTCGGGTTCATCATGTATCTGATGCTGCTGGGCGTCCACTACGGCTTCAGATACCCGGCCATCGGCGTGGTGATCGGCCTGATCGGCGCCATTGCGGCCTGTTTCGTGACCTACTTCTACTACAGGTACCCGCTTACCATGCACACGGCCTTCTGGGGTCTGTTCGTCGGCCTCATAATCGCCTATATCTGCCGCGGCATCGGCATCAAGGATTCCGAGGAGACCATCAAGCGCCAGCAAGAGATACGGGTCTGGATCAATGACGTGGACGGCCCGTCGGAACGCGGCCAGAAATGGCGTAACGCCATGAAATTCCTGGTCCCGCTCTGGTATGTATTCGCCATTGGACCGTTGTGCATCATTGGCAATAACGCTTTCAAGTTCGCCGGTTTTCCAGCCGTCTGGTCCTGGCAGATTGTCTGGTGGATCATCGGTATCGTGATGATGTGGGCGCTCTGTTTCAAGGCGGAGATGTCCACCACCTCGGAAGAGCAGATCAAGCGTGCCGGCGAAGAGCAGATGATCGTCGTCAAGGAAGCCTAACCACCAGCAAAGGAGAACGATATGGCCAAGGAAGATATGTGGTTGATTATTGTCGTGGCCGTGGCTATCGCCTTTACCGCCTCATTCGGCATGGGGCTGTGGGGATAGGCGCACACCGCTCATAATACACTGTGCCGGGGGCGCCGCCTTCGGCGCTCACCTTACCACGGGCCGCCCGCACAGTGCGGGCGGCCCCTGTTTTGTCGAGACTCTCAGAAAGCCGGGAAGGGCACCACGACGACGAAGAGCAAAGTTTTTACGACGCCATCACCGTTTATGAATCCGGCAGGCCTGGAGAATGAAAAAGCCGATAAAACCGCCCACCCCGTAATAGGGTATCTTGTTGATGGAAAAATCACCAAACAGCGTGGTTCCCGACAATGGCGCACCAATGGCGGGAATTTGCCCGGCGAGCAGTTCGATACCGCTCAGCACCACAAAGCAGCCGAGCAGCACCTGTTTTTCCCGGAGCCGGGGAACGGCTATCTGGATAATCAGGCTTGCTACAATAAGCAGCAGTATGGCGGAAATGTAGATGTTTATCAGCTCCGCCTGCGGCCCGTTGAAATAGTGCAGGCTAAGCCACAGCGGCATGCAGATAACGAGAAACTTGATCAGCGTGATCCGGTTTTTGGTGGGATCGTCCGGTCCCTCAGCATCACGATAGGGCGATAATCTTCCGTCATTCATACTATATCCGCTCTTTTTCAATATGGGTTATATTACCGGCATTGTCAGACAATCCCGGTCATCTCGATGCTCATCTTCTGCTGGATCCCCTCGGTCCGGCGAAATATCTCCTTGAGCATGGTTTGATCGATGCGGGAGAGCCGTTTCGGGTTGACAAAATTATCGGCGCTGCCGCCCTCCTCGTTGATGGCGGTAATCTGCCTGAGAAAACGCATGTTCATCAGATAGTGATACGACTGGACAATGTCGTCATATTCGGCGGTGGTGAGCTTGCGTTGTTCATGGATCAACCGCAGCCGCTCAAGGGTGTTGGTGTGGCGGATGCCTAATTTGAGGCCATAGATCCGGGCAAAATCGATAATCGGCTGTAGGGCCCGCTTGATATCGAATTTGTCCTTATGCTCACCTTTTGACTGCACCACGATATTTCTGAAAAATCCTAGCGGCGGTTTGAAATAAAGGGCGTTTTCCACCATGTTGCGAAAAAATCCGGGCCAGTTCTGAAGAGAGGTAAAAAGGTAGTGTGCCAGCTGATCGGTAAGCGCTGTATCACCATAACCATGGCGAAAATCAAAAAATATGGAGGAGTTGAGCAGATCTTCAGGATTCGGTGTCCTTATCCAATCCATGAAATAGCGCTTCCACACCGACAACGGCTGGCACCAGTGCGGGTTGGAGGCCATGTTGTTGCCCTCGCACAGCGAGTAACCGGCCTCATCTAGCCAGGTGCTGATTGTTGTGGCGAGCGCCAGAAAATAGCTTCGCGCTTCTTCCCGGTCGTTCTCATCTTCGATATCTTGATAGATAATCGCGTTATCCTGGTCGGTCTTTAAGGTCTGTTCCCGCCTCCCCTCACTGCCCATGATCAGAAAGGCGAAGGTGCAGGGCGGCGGCCCGGCATCGGCCAGAGCAAGTTCGACGATCTTTTCCAGAACCGCGTCGGAGAAGGTGGTGATCAGCGAAGTCAGGGTTTCCGGCTGAGCGCCGTTCTTGATGGGCTCCAGGAGAATGTCCGGTAGGCGCCGGTGAATATTGGTAAGCTCCTTGGCGTGTTCGGCCCGCTTCACCTCCTGGATGAGAAAATAGGGCGAGCGGCTCTGTTCAGTGATAATCTGCCGGTCGGTGACGATGCCCACGATGTTGCCGTCCATATCGCGTACCGCCAGATGCGAGATGGAGGTCTCGATCATCGCCATGTAGGCCTCTAAGACAAGGGCGCCCACCTCCACGCTGACCAGGGGGCTGGACATGATCGTTGCCACCGGCTGGTCGCCGGACAGCCCGGTGATGATGACGCGGGTGCGTAGATCCTCGTCGGTAACGATGCCCTCGATAACCTCATCACCATCGTGGACGAAGATGTAGCCGGTGTCCGCCTCGCTCATCATGGTCGCCGCCTGTTTGATGGTTGCCGTGGCGGGACAGCGCAGAATGGCCGGTTCGATAAGAGCGGTTATGGGCTGCTGCAGAAAAGGCGTGGCGCCGCTATCCGCCCTGATCTGGCCGGCGACCATATCGGCGTAGGCGCGATCCACCATTTTTTTGCCGAAGGTGTTGGTAAAATACTCCTTGAACACCTCAAACTCGTCACACAGCCCGATAAACTGATCGTGCGGCACCAGAAAAAACGAGGTGTCCTCAACGAGCTGCATGGTGCGAATGGCAACACCGCCGTTCACCAGCATCGAGATACCGCCGAAGCAATCACCCTCGGAAAGCATACCGCGCAGGGTTTTTTTCTGGTCATGCTCGAAGTAGAGCTCGGCTGAGCCTTTGGCGATTACATAGAGGTGGTGCACCGGTGTCTTCTGCTGAACAAATTTGATCTCACCGGCAGCGCTGGTCTCTTCTGAAATATGGGGCTGGAGCTGGGTCACGTTCCGGCGTGGCAGAAAGGCGAAGGGCACCAGATCGGTAAGCATGGACAGCTTTTCCTGATCAATCACTTGGGTTTCTCCCCAAAATGCGGATTGACAACGGCGATTGACTGCGTGGAATTCACCCTAGCCCAAGCATCCCCGACTGTCAACGTGATCCATGGCTGGTTGTCGCAGCCTTAAAGTGGCTCAGGATAGCCCGGGCGCTGTTTTGCGCACCATCGAGGGCAAGAGGCGGGGCCGCCGCCGGATCAAGACGCGATACCTGGGCCAGTGCCTGGTAAAGCCGGTGGGCATCGGCCGTCGCCTCGGGCACCGTGATCAGGTGGGTGGTGCGGTATGCACGAAGCGCGTCCAGGTGGGCACGCTGTTCGCCGTCGCGCATATCGCGGACGATCACCACGGCGGCAACATCCGCCGCCAACACGTCGATGACTGAATTGTAACCACCGAAGACAAGCGCCCAGCTCGACCGCGGCAGGCTGTCGGCATACCGTGCCGAAAACGGTTCCACCGTTACCCCGGCCATGGTGGTAAGCCGTCGATGCAGCGAATCAGGCGGCGGCTCGCCCAGAAAGAACGAGACCCTGCCGCGCTTCCCACCGAGCCGTTCCAGCGCCTGAGCGCATTGTTCAAGCATGAACAGGGTGTGTTCACCCAGCCAGGGAATCGAGACGGTTCCGCCGGATCGTGTGTCTTCAGACAGCGGGCCATTCGGCAGATATCTCAATTCGCGCAGACGCGAGACATAGCCGCATGGCTGCGCGACGGTACCGAAGCTCCGCTCAAGTACAACACGCGGCTCAGCACCCATCACCTTTTCATCGCCATACCAGAGCAGCCCCTGGTAATACCGAGCAAAGGTGTCTCGGGCAAGAGCCTCGGTAAGCTGTTTCACCTCACCCACCACACCCCGTACCCCCAGCAGCCAGTGGGTGCCGCCTTGTTCGCTGCTCACCGCCAAAGCGGGCAGCAGCTCACGGTGCTTGCCCTGGGGGCTGTGATCAACCAGCACTACGCGGGGATGGAGCTGGCCAACGAAAAATGCCAGCTGTTCGCCGCGCAATTGTCCCAATTGGGAGTCCGAGTAGCCTGAAGAGCCGGTAACCCCTCTGGCCGTACCGTCTATAACCTCGGTGCGATAAGCGGGCAGTTTCAACCAGTCCAGCTCACCGCCGCCGATCAACTCGGCGGTGTGACGACAGCCGCTGACCAGACATACTTTCAACTCCGGGGCCAGCCGGCGCAGGGCCAGGCCGATTGCCGCGGCCCGGCTCACATGCCCCAGGCCGCGCCCGTCATGGGCATATAGCAAGACATCGAGACGATCCATAGATCCACTATAGCAGATGCACAACTGATTGCCACTGCAATGAAAAACCGGGTATGATGCAAAGCCGACTATCTTTTCTGAAATTGCCGCCATGCAGATCGCCTACTATATGCCCTTCAAACCGCCGGGGCACCGCAATCCCTCCGGCGACCTGATCACCGGTATGGAGCTGCATGATTTTCTGCGCGATGGCGGCCACTCGCTGAACATTGCCAGCCGGTTGCGCTGCCGCTGGCTCTATCTGAAGCCGTGGCGCTATCCACAGTTGGCGCATGCCCGGCAGTCCGCTCTACGCCACACGCGGAAAAGCGGCGCGGAGCTCTGGTTGAGCTATCACAGCTATTATAAGGCGCCGGACTTGCTCGGCCCATGGTGCAGCCGCACCCTTTCGATTCCCTACGTCATCTTTCAGGGAATCTACTCCACCAAAAGACGACGCAGCGCCATCACCTATATCGGTTTTGTGCTCAACCGCAGGGCCCTGCAGCAAGCTCAACTGGTTTTTACCAACAAAAAACGCGACGAAATCAATCTCAAACGGCTGCTGGAAGAACCACGAGTACGCTACATCGCCCCCGGTATAGAACCGGCACAATTTCACTTCGACCACCAGGCCCGAGCGCGGATGCGGGCGAACTGGCGAACCGGTGACCGGCCGGTGGTGCTCAGCACGGCGATGCTGCGCCCCGGCGTCAAAAGCCGGGGTATGGAGATGGTAATGAAGAGTTGCGCTGAGCTGCGGGCCGATAATCAGCCTCTTCTGTTGGTTATTGCCGGCGATGGCGAGGAGCGCGCTCGACTGGCGCGCCGTGGGCACGAGCTGCTTGGTGAGGATGTCCTTTTTCTGGGCAGGATTACCCGCACCAGACTTTTTGAATGCTACAGCGGCGCCGATATTTTTGCCTTTCCCGGCATCGACGAATCACTGGGCATGGTCTATCTGGAGGCCCAGTCATGCGGGCTGCCGGTGGTTGCCTGTGGTGACTGGGGCGCCCGAGAAACGGTCATTGACAAGGCAACCGGCCTTCTCACCGAGTATTCCCGCCCGGAGACCTTCACCGCCGCAATCAGGACCCTGCTGGGCGATGCACCGCGCCGCACCGAAATGGGCCACGCCGCGGCCCGCCATATCCGCACTCATCACGATCTTAACCGCAACTATCGCCAGGTGGAGCGCACCCTGCGGCAGGTAGTGGACGGCGGAGAAAGGAAGTGAAGTATTCTTGAAAATTGAGGAGTCTCGTCAAGCCCGCAGCGCACCATCAGACCCAAGAATCGAGCCGGCATCTGCTCAGCCAACTAGTGCCCTGTCAAGCCTCATCTGTTCAATCTTGCTTGTCCTTTTGGCTTCCCGACTTCGTTACTCAGTCGGTTACATAGCGCTGCTATGCGCCCTCTTTCGCGCCTTGCGGGAAACCAAAATTACGGCGCAATTTTTGAACATCTGAAACTTGACATGACACTGGTAGCTTTGGCAATTTTGGCGCACTACAGGAGAAGATAGTCCACCGCGTTGACCACCGACCAGCCCAGCGCTAGGCCGGTGATGACCAGACAAGCCACGGCCAGCAAGCGATGACTGAACCGTTCCTGCCGACGCTCACGGTAGCCCAGTAGATACCCGACCAGTGCACCGGCAACAAGTCCACCGCCGTGGCCCCAGTTGTTGATACCGGGCACGAGAAATCCGAAGAGAAAGATGCCGACCATCCAACTGCCGAGTTGGCTGAAGACTACCCGGCCATAGGTGCCGCCCCGACTTTTGCCGAAATAGAGGGCCGCTCCGATCAGGCCGCATACCGCCCCGGACGCGCCGATTGTCAGTGGCACACCGGCAACGGCCGAGACCAGGAAGCTGATGATGCCGCTCAGCGTATAGATAACCACCATGCGGCTGGCGCCGTACTCTTTGATCAGTAGCGGTGCCAGATTATACAGGGCAACCATATTGAAGACGATATGAAGCAGACCACCGTGCAGATAATTGGCCGAGATCAGTGTCCACCAGCGACCTGCCGCGAACACCGGCATGCTGCCGGAGGCCCCCAGCACAAAGAGGCTCTCGCTGCTGGGCGAAAGCGCACCACCCTGGGGCACCACGAGCAGCGACAAGACGAACATGGTGATGTTCGCCCCAAGAATCAGGCGGAAGAGCGCTTCTTCGTCGCTCACCAGCCGGCTCAATGGATTGTTCTTGAAAACCGAGCCGGGCCGCGACAGGCCACAATAGGGACAGCTTGGCGCCGAACGACTCACGAGCCGCCGGCAATTAGGACACAATAGTGAGTTTCGCTGAGGTGTTGCGGTCATAAAGACAATAGGTGAAAAAGTGGTTTTTTCCGGTCACTATTAGCAACAAACATCGGGCAACTAAAACCAAACATTCTATTGGTTGACCAAAGTAACGCTGGCCGGAGGCCACGTCATAAGGAGCTATTTCCTCAGCGGGCCGACAAACTTTATAGAGACAATAATCATCAGTGCACAGTGCTCGCCGCGGGCATATTGCCCTAATAGCGCCCCATCTATCCGCCTATTGAGAAACGTGGGGATCCATCAGGGTTTGCGCTAACTTCCTCAGGCTGATCACCTTCGGTATGACGGGAACAGGGCTTTTTCGAGCCCACCGTATTCAACAGACAGTCCAGGCTCCGTTATGTTCGCTGGAGCTGAGCATGGCCGCGATTAATCTGGCGCCGAGCAATCCGTCGCGGGCGTTGGGAAAATAAAGCGCCAGCGGATCAGCTTTGCCCCCGCTGCGCCGGGCGGCAATAACCTCGGCCGCATCGCTGTAGAGGTTGGCAAAACCATCCGGGAACCCCTCCGGATGGCCGGCTGCAATACGGCTTGCGCGTGCCGCCAGCGGCAACGTTCCCGGCCCCCTGGGAGTTCTTGTCTCGGCGGGCGCCCCCAGCGGTTTGAAGTGCAGAACCTGAGGATGCTCCTGCATCCACTCCAGGGTACCGCGTGTACCGCTCACTCGGATGCGCAGACAATTCTCCACCCCGGCGGCCGCCTGGGTCACCCAGAACATCCCCCGCACCCCGCGCTCCAAGCGAAGCAGCGCACCGGCAAAGTCATGAACCAGCCGGTTCGGAACCACCGCCCCGACCTCGGCGGCAACCTCCATCACCTCTAGCCCGGTAATATAGCGAAGCAGGTTGTGAGCGTGGCTGCCGATATCGCCCAGCACCAGAGACGCGCCGCTCCTGTTCGAATCGAAGCGCCAGGGAACCGGTCCGGCGGCCGGATCGGGGTCTCTTTCGAGGGCCTTACCTCCTTGAACATATTCCACCTGCACCAGGCGAAGATCGCCCAGCTCCCCATACTCCACCATCGCCCGTGCCTGCCGAACCATCGGGTAGCCGGTATAATTGTGGGTAAGGCAAAAGACCAGCCCGGTGTCATTTACCAGGCGAACCAGGGTTTGAGCTTCGGCAACGGTATTGGTCATCGGTTTGTCGCAGATAACGTCAAAACCATGCTCAAGCGCAGCCTTGGCATAGGGAAAGTGGGAGTCATTGGGAGTCATGATGGCCGCCACCTCGGCACCGTCGGCGCGGGCGCTTTCGGCGGCCAACATGGCCGTGACATCGGGATAGATCCGTCCCTCGGCCAACCCCAGAGCCCGCCCGGCGGACAAAGAGCGTGCGGGGTCAGAGGAAAGCACGGCGCTCACCACCTCAAAACGATCGTCACGCCGTGCCGCCTGCCGGTGCATTGCCCCGATAAAAGACCCCGGCCCGCCGCCGATCAGCGCCAACCGCAGCCGCCGGCCAAGCATCGATATAACGGGATTCATAAGCATGGACGATCCCGAACGGCTCACTGTATCGTTTTATCTGTACCCGCGGAAGTCGGCGGCACCCCTGGGCACCTTGCTAAGGCGCTATATGATCGGTTGCATGGCACCCATGTAGGCGCGTAGTTCGGCGCCGACAGCTTCTACCTCGGTGTAGCGGATTGCCTCGTTGACCTCCAGCAGTTCGAGGTTGTCCACCCCGGTATCGGCCGGATCCAGGCCGGCGCCCAGGACATCGGCGGACACCGCGTCCATAAAGTCACCAAGCAGCGGCACTGCCTCATGGGCAAAGAGGTAGCAGCCGTATTCAGCAGTGTCGGAGATTACTACATTCATCTCGTAGAGTTTTTTTCGAGCGATGAGGTTGGCAATCAGGGGCACCTCGTGCAGCGATTCGTAATACGCCGATTCCTCCTTGATGCCCGCCGCCACCATGGTGTCAAAGGCAAGCTCGACACCGGCCTTGACAAAGGCCACCAGTAAAATCCCCTTATCGAAATAATCCTGTTCGGCAATCTCATCGGTGGTCGAGACCGCCTGCTCAAAGGCGGTCTCGCCGGTCCGGCGGCGCCATTCAAGCAACTGAGCATCGTTGTTTTCCCAGTCCGCCATCATGGTGCGGGAAAACTCTCCTGAGAGAATATCGTCCATATGTTTGGCAAAGAGCGGAGTGAGTATCATCCTCAACTCTTCGGCAAGCAGATGGGCGCGGATTTTAGCCGGATTGGACAGGCGATCCATCATCAGGGTGATACCGCCGAACTTGAGCGCCTCGGTAATCACCTCCCAGCCGTTCTGCACAAGTTTGGAGGCATAGCCGGAATCGATCCCCTCTTCGATCATCTTGTCGTAGCACAACAGGGAGCCGGCCTGCAGCAATCCGCAGAGAATGGTCTGCTCGCCCATCAGATCGGATTTCACTTCGGCGATGAACGAGGAATGGAGCACCCCGGCGCGGTCGCCGCCGGTACCGCAGGCATACGCCTTGGCAATTTCCAGCCCGACCCCGCGGGGATCGTTTTCGCCGTGCACGGCAATCAGCGTCGGAATCCCGAAACCGCGCTGATACTCACGCCGCAATTCGGTACCGGGGCCTTTCGGCGCCACCATGATAACCGTGATATCGGGGCGAATCCGCATGCCTACCTCGACGATGTTGAACCCGTGCGAATAAGAAAGACGGCTGTTTTGCTTCATCAGCGGCATGATGGTTTCCACCACCTGGCTGTGCTGCTTGTCCGGGGTGAGGTTGATGACCAGATCAGCCTCGGGGATAAGCTCTTCATAGCTGCCCACCAGAAACCCGTGTTCGCTGGCGTTTTTCCAGGACTGGCGCTTTTCGGCGATGGCCTCGGTGCGCAGGGCATAGGAAACATCGAGGCCGGAGTCGCGCAAGTTCAGCCCCTGGTGCAAGCCCTGGGCGCCGCAGCCGACGATGACGATGCGTTTGCCTCTGAGTTCCTCCACCCCATCAAATTCATCCGCATCCATGAACCGGCACTGGGCCAGTTCTTCCACCTGCCGGCGAAATGGCAGCGAATTGAAATAATTAGCCATGTTATTCCTCCTTGTTATCGGTTAGACTCGGTTGTGCCGATGCTCTATATGCTCTATGAGCCATCGCGTCAAGAATTGATGGCGTTATAAAAACACCGCTCTACGGGCTCAAGGGATCGTTTTGACTTGTCGACGCAGTATGTGTACGCCTGCGAAATCAAAACGACCACCACTCCGCTGAGGTATTACGTAGCCATCTTTAACCACACGTGCGACCTTTTACGAGAATTTCAGGAATTGATCGTGCCGTTACAGAGATGCTCCCGACGGACGAGCCTTGACCCTTCGTCCATAATAAATTGAAATTACTGGATTCCCGTTGAAGCCTGCCTTTGAATGGGTTAATCGGGGGTGGGAATAACGGCAGAAAGCAATTTCGAGGTTTTTACCAAAACACCACAACATAGAAGCAACCCCATGACCACCATTCTCATTACCAACGATGACGGCATCAACAATCCCGGCTTGCACGCCCTCGCCCAGGCTCTGGCGCCACTGGGCCGGGTGGTGACGGTGGCCCCGGACCGGGACAACTCGGCCATCTCCCACGCCCTTACCATGAACCGGCCACTACGCCTTATCGAGCTTGCCCCGGATCGCTATAGCCTCGACGGCACCCCCAGCGATTGTGTTACCATCGGCCTCAACAAGGTGCTCTCGCAGCCGCCGGACCTGCTGGTTTCGGGCATCAACAACGGGGCCAATATCGGCGATGACATCAATTATTCCGGCACCGTTTCCGCCGCCATCGAGGGCGCCATGTATGCGGTTGCCTCGGTGGCGGTGTCGCTGGCCGGCGAGCCTCCGTATAATTTTGCCGTAGCCGGCCACATCGCCTACCTGCTGGCTGAGCGCATCATCGGTACCGGACTGCCGGCAAACACCTTGATGAATGTCAACGTCCCTGCCGGCAGCGATATCGCTGGGCTCAGGATAACCCGGCAGGGCAGAAGGTTATGGCAAGAGTCGGTGCAGGAGATCAGCGATCCCAATGGCCGACCCCATTTCTGGATTGGCGGCGGCCATGCCCAGCTTGAATCCGGCCGCGATACCGACAGTTATGCCCTGCACCACGGCTATGTCTCAATTACCCCCATCCACCTTGATCTGACCAACCATGAGGGCATCAGCTATTTCAAGGAAGAGCTGGGCTTGGAAGCCATCCGGATTACCCCATCTCTGAGCTGATAACCGGGTAAGCCTTTTCTGAACCGGCCCGGCGGCAATTATTGCAGCACCCACTGTCCCTGGGCGTTGCGACAGGCGGTGGTGTTTATGGTCTGCGGTTGGCCGTCGATCACTGAGGTCATTTCCGCCTTTCGGCAGATGGTATTGTCCGCCGCGGTATAGGCCGGCTGCGGGGTCACCTGATACTGGTTGTTGGTATCCGGATTCACCCAGCTGTACTGTTGCCCTGATGGGCCACGCTCGTAGGCATCGTTGAGCCGCTGTCGATCATATTTTTCCATTTCATTACCGACGATGTAGCCCAGGGTCGTGCCGACAAAGGCGCCAATCAGGGTAGCCTCGGTGCTGCGACCAATGGCCTGGCCGATCAGGGCGCCGCCGGCGGCGCCGCCCACCGCACCCTGCTGGCTTTTACTCAGGGTGGTGTTGGTACATGAACTCAGAGAAATCACCGCGGCAGCGGTGCACAGCAGTGCGATATATTTCATGACTTCCTCCCTAATCTGTGGTTGACGATATGTACCAAGCGCTTGAATATACCTTCTTATGTTAACCCGCTAACAGCTTCAATCAATAACAAATTAAAAGATGATGTCAATATCCTGGCAGCTTGCTCAGCCATCAACCGTTTTGACGATTTCCTCCTGCATCACCTCAATCACTGCCAGGGGATCGACGGCCTTGGTGAGGGGACGTCCTACCACCAGATGGTCGGCGCCGGCCGCCACCGCCGCACCGGCCGTGACCACCCGTCGCTGATCATCGGCACCGCCGCAGCCAAAAGGACGGATACCGGGTGTGACGATTATCGGTTGATCGCCAAGTTCAGTGCGAATGCGGCTGATTTCATGCCCCGAACAGACAATTCCCGCACCACCCTCGGCCAGGGCCCGCCGTGCCCGGGCAAGCACCTTCTCTTCAACATTGTCACTGGTGGCGGCAACGCTGGTCAGTACCGTGACCGCCAGTATTTCAGTGTTGCTCGATGCCTGAACCGCGGCGCCGATCAGGGTATCGCGGGCATGGACGGTGCAAAAACGAATCCGATGACGAGCCGCCTGCGTCACCGCGCCGGCCACCGTATTGGGTATATCGTGATATTTCAGATCGAGCATCACCTGATGACCGCGCTCGATCAGCCAGTCAACGGTATAGAACCAGTCGGCCATAAAGAGCTCCAGCCCCACCTTATAAAAACCGATGTGCGATTCGCATTGCTTCACCAAAGCCCTCGCCTGGCTGGGATCGCGGTAATCAAGGGCGACGATGACCCGGTCGCGCAGGGCAATGTCTCGTATCATGGGCGCTGTCATTTTCCCTCTCCACTATCGCTTAGCCGACCGCACAGAAGGGCAAAACCTTGCGGCTCTGTTTCATCTTTACCGAGCACCTCGATAAGCGCTTGCAGATGGTCGCGATCCGCCGCCGACGTGGTAGTCTCGGCCGCAAGCAGAGCTGCCTTTTCGCGTATGGCCTCCAGTTCGTCGTCAGTTGGTGGGACCTCCTGCGTGCAGAGCAGTCGCAGATGATCAATAAACTGGGGGTATGCATGGTACTCCCCGGCCACCGGCGCCACTTCTTCCGCTATTGCAAGAGCCGACATGTTCGGCGAAGAGGTTGAGTTAAACTCAGCCTGTTCTTCTTTCAGGCGGCTGCTGTCCGTTGAGCCATGAAGCATCGGCGCCGGGGCGGAGCGTGTCGCTTCCGGTTCCATGACAACCGGTGCCGGAACCGCTGCCCCCCTTCCGGCGGGCTCGTTCAGAGACGCTCCCAACTCACTATCAACCCCGCCTTGGGTATGAAAGGTATCTTCGGCCGAATCCCCCATCGTCGTTGCCGAACTGCGTGGCACAGCCATGCTTTTTTCCTTGTCCTCCTCCTTACCCACACCGGCTGAAGCAGTTGAAGCTGTCTCATTCAGCAGGGATTGTTTTTCATCATTTACTACGGAAAGCTCTTTGCTTTGAACTGCACCACGATCGGCGAATTCCAACTGTTCGCTCACGGGTTGCCGAGGCGGCGATACCGGACCTTGCGGTTTCTCCACCGCCGCCTGAGTGCTCTCTGATGGCGCTTGCCGTTGCCGCAACACCTGGTCGCCGGGCGCTTTACCCACCGGCGCGGGAACCCCATCATCTGGTGAGCGTTTCGCCGGCTCCGCCTCATCCATGGGATCTTCACGTCCGGAGTAGACACGCCACGCTCTATCCGGTTGCCCTGCATCCGATTCACTCTCGGTCAGCTCTCCACCCATAGTCTCAGCCGGAGAATCGTGGTAGGTGCCCTGGCCGTCCAGCTCTTGCCTCACCGTCGCCCGGCGCAACTGCTCACTGGGGATGCCCAGGTAGAGCAGCACCGAGGCGGCCACCGCCAGGGCAGAACCCGCGGCGGCCAGGTAGCGGGGGCGGACAATCATTTTGATAATGGTGCGCCGCTTGGTGTGCACCGTTTCTTTGGCGTACGCCTTGCTCAGATCAACCCATTGCTGATAGCACGCCTCGCATCCGGCCAGGTGGGCGAGAATCGTGTCCCGATCCCGGCACCGCCCCGGATCTTCAATCAGGGTCGACAAGGTGTCGATATCCGGGCAGGTTTTAGCACTTTCGGACGAGCCGGAGGCCAGCGCCAGCCGCGCCAACTGCTCATCCACCCGCCTCTTTTCGGTGTTATTCGTTGCTGCCATATGCTCCCATGTTTCTTATTGAAAATGACGGATCAGCGTGTTCATCGTGTCGGCTCATTGTGTAAAAACCTCTGTAATTCTTCTCCGTATCCGGACTCACTCAACACCCCACGGATTCTTGCCAAAACCCGCCGCAGCCGGCCGTGGGCCTGAAACCGGTTAAGCCCCAGCATGGTACCGGCGGTGGTAACCGAATGGCCGTCCCGATAGCAGAGTTGCAGGAGCAGGCGCTCCTCACCGCTGAGTTGAAGCCCGCTCAGCGCGTCAGCGGCCAATCGGAAATCAGTTTTCGTCTTTTCGTCCGCCGCGCCGACCAGCTCAACGAAAAGGGCCTGGAGCATATCTTCGCGTTGCCGTTTTTCCGCCTGCTCATTCGGACATGCACCGGTAGCGGCCATCGCCTCCATTTCCTCTGAATCAACACTGATTTCTTCCTGATGGGATCCACAATGGACAACCTCGGCCAGGATATGCTCAGCCATGCGCTCCAGGCGCTTCTGTTCCACCCGCGGCCTACGGGTTGCGGCCAGGGCGATGGCCTCGGGGAAGGAAAAGCGCTCCCAGCACAGCAGTCGAAACAGGGTCAGCCATGCTCCGCCCAGTCGCGCCAGCCATCCTGGGACTTGCCTGCGGCCAAAGCGGCGCCGGGCGAAATCTTCCAACAGCCGATACACCACCGCGCGAAAATAGCCCGGCAATGAGGCTTGCCCCCGGTACTCGCGCAACCGCCGCCAATCTTCAGCGGCCAACTGGTCAAGGACATACAGGGCCGCCTCTTCGGCCAGAGATTCACGGCCAAAGCGGCGCCCGGCAAGCTGATTGATGGTCTGCCACTGCCCCATCACCCAGCTGCGCGGGTCTTTTGCGAGCTCTTGTCGTTGTTGTGGGTCAGCCATGGATAACCATCTGCCGCTCACCTGTTACGCTTTTCTTGCAGGTGTAGAAAGAGGCAGCCGCCATAAAAAAATGTAACGCCCCCGACACCTTCAGCACGCCGTGCCGTCTTCAGAGATAACACCAGATGGCTGGTATTCTACCCGAATGTAAACAAGAACCAAAAGGTGATGATGATGAAAAAATACCATTTGTTGGCGGCCGTTATACCACTGTTACTGATTGGCGTCTGCTCGGAGCAACCACCGGTTGGAACAAAACAGCAGGATCCATCGACGCAGCACGTCGATACATCCACCACCGTTGGCTCTGGAGAAGCTACCCCCTCCATTTCGCCCATCCCGGTTGACCGGGACAGCGGAGAAAATCTGCCTGAACCAATACAAAGAGATATAGAGAACCAACATGAGAAATCAAGTCGACTTATCGTGACCCAACCGTCCTCGACGATAAGAGAAGAAATGGTAATGACCGATACGCTTTCGGGCGCTCCACGTCACATGAGCAAACAAGAACTGGATAGACACTCACTATCCATGGCACCTGCCCCTGCCGGCACAGGTGCATCGCGTGTCGCCTTGCCTGCCATTGATAAAGAGCAGGCGCACGGCCCGCCCCCCCAATACAATCGTGAATCCTACAATAGTCTGGAGGAAAACCGTTTCATCACCGTCGCCAATGACCCGCTCTCTACCTTCTCCATCGATGTCGACACCGCCTCGTACGCCACCATGCGGCGCTTCATCAACGGCGGCAGCCTGCCGCCGGTCGGCTCCATCCGCTCCGAGGAGATGATCAATTATTTTACCTACGACTATCCCACGCCAACGGGTAACGATCCATTCACCATCGCCGCCGAAGTGGGGCCAAGTCCGTTCCACCCCGATTACCGGCTGCTGCGCATCGGACTGGCCACCAGAGCGCTTGACATGGTGCAGGCGCCACCCTCGAATCTGGTATTTTTGATCGACGTCTCGGGCTCCATGAGCGATGCAAACAAACTGCCCCTGCTCAAGCAGTCCCTCACACTGCTCACCAAACAGCTCCGTCCGGTTGACCGGGTCGCCATGGTGGTCTATGCCGGTTCCGACCGGGTTGTCCTGCGTCCAACCACTGGCGCTGAGCAAGACGTCATCGCAGCCGCCATCGACAATCTTGAAAGCGGCGGTTCCACCCACGGTTCCAGCGGCATTGTCACCGCCTATGAACTTGCCGGGCAAAGCTTTATGCCGGGCGGCAACAACCGGGTCATCCTGGCTTCCGACGGTGACTTCAACGTGGGTGTCACCAGCCGCGGCGAGCTGCAAAAACTCATTGAGGAAAAACGTGATTCCGGAGTCTATCTGAGCGTGCTTGGGTTTGGCATGGGCAACTATCACGACGACACCATGGAAGTTCTGGCCAATTCGGGCAATGGCAACTACGCCTATATCGACTCATTGCTCGAAGCCAAAAAAGTGCTGGTCAAGGAGATCGGCGGCACCCTGTTCACGGTGGCCAGGGACGTGAAAATTCAAGTGGAGTTTAATCCCGCCACGGTCGGTGCCTATCGCCTGATCGGCTATGAAAACCGGGCCCTGGCCGACGAGGATTTCCGCGATGACGCCAAAGACGCGGGCGAGGTGGGAGCAGGGCACCAGGTAACCGCGCTCTATGAATTGATTCCGGCCAGCCATAAGGCGATTCCGGCTGTGGATGAGCTGACCTATCAGCGTGTTGCTCCAGCCGAAGATGCTCACGGCGGCGAGCTGGCGACCGTCAAGATGCGCTACAAGCCGCGGGGACAGGCACGGTCAACGCAGATGAGCGTGGCCGTGGCCGATCGCCCTTTTGAACCTGGTGACACCAGTGATGATTTTCGTTTCGCCGTCGCCGTGGCCGGTTTCGCGGCGCTGCTTCGAGAGTCCTCCCAGGGGGGCGACTTTGACTGGAACGCCTGCCTGAGCCTGGCTAAAGGAGCAAAAGGCGTGGATGAACAGGGCTACCGGGCGGAATTTATCCGGCTGGTGGAAATGGCGGAGCTGCTCGCTAACCAGTAGCGCCAGCGTTACACGTTCAGATCTTTGTTGCCGGGGCGCATGGCCGTCCCGGCATTGCGGTTATCCCTGAAATATAAAAAACTTGCGCATGGCGTAATTGATCAGCACGGCCGCTACGATATTGGCGCCGAAGGCATAGGTGGTGAGCATGCCGAACCGTTTGATCAAGAGCCCCATAAACCCCGTACCCAGCGCCACACTGATACCGGATACCGCATAAAAAAGGGCGATTTCCACGATAATATGATGGCGCCCGGGGGTGAACACCCATAATACGTTGCTGATATACGCCACCATGTTGGCAAAAACAAAGGCGATGAGGTTGCTGATCATCGAATTGCGGGCCCGCTCATCCTCGCTGACCGGCCGCGGCGAAAGGTGACAGAGGCGAACCAGGTGGTCGTCCGCCTGCAGGGCGGGAAACAACCGCCATGCACAAAGGTGGAAGATGAGGATGTGGGTGAGCGTCGCCACCCCGCCGGCGATACCGTATTTGATAAACTGAATCAGATTTTCACCACTGCTCATCGGCGTCCGTTCTTTGGTAAACGTTGAAGTCAGATGGTACCACCCAACCACCTTATCCGTCAGGTGAAACCTGCTCCGGTATTGTGTAGAAATTGCTGTCCCTGCTCATCTTTTAATCAGTCAAAACAATGGTGATTTAGCTTTACAAAACCACCGTCTCTCGATAGTCTGCGAGATTGTGAAAGATGTATGACGGTACCGCCACGCTTACCATGTCGACCCGTTTTTCACCATAGTGAAGATGTCGGCGCCGTCACGCAACGAGACTATAACAGGCAAGAACCAGGGAGGGTTCATCATGGCGGTCAAAATATTGATCCGCAGAAAGGGAGTGGACAAGAACATCATCGAACTCACTAAACTGCTCAAAAGGCTGCGCAGCCTGACCCTGAATCAGCCGGGCTATATCTATGGCGAGACCCTGCGCCGCATCGATGAGCCCGATGAGAGTATGGTGATTTCCACCTGGCGTTCGGTGGAGGACTGGGAGAACTGGCTGAGCAATGAGCAACGCAAGTCCATCCAGAGCGAGATCGACCTGCTTCTCGGCAGCGAGACCGAATACGCCGTGTACGAGGAATAAGACTGAGCGGGGGAATGGGACCATGATCGTTGAAGGAATCAAACTGATGGTTGTCGGCATGACAACCGTTCTGCTCTTTCTCATCCTTATGATTCTTCTTATCCAGCTGATCGCCCATCTGACCCGGCACGTTACCGCCCGGGAAATGCAGGCCATCAGTGATGAGAAAAGTGCCCGCCGGCGCCGTGAGAAATTACAGCGGGAGCAGGCGCTTGCCGGTGACGACGCGGATATTGTGGTGATTGCCGCGGCGGTGGCGGCATTTGAGGCGGACATGACTGCCGCACGGCGTTAGCCGGGGGTGAGTTTTGAGCGTCACAGAGATAGGGATCCTGAAAAATGAGAATGTTGATTCAAAATCAAGGCGCGAGGAACATGTTACCATAGGCATATGACTGATATTTAGAGGATAGAATTTTTGAAGCAACGATGAGGTTGAGCCAACAGGCCACTTTGCAAGGTTCCCATATGATTACGTGCTACCTGAACTACCTTATCGACCCTTATAAAGTCGAGGAATTTGAAACCTACGCCAGGTTGTGGATACCGCTGGTTACTAAATTTGGCGGCACCCATCATGGGTATTTTCTGCCTCATGAAGGTGCCAACAACAGAGCATATGCGCTTTTCAGTTTTCCAAGTTTAGCCGAATATGAGACTTACCGGAACAAAATTAAAACCGACGGAGACTGTATAGCGGCGTGGGAACATGCTGAAAAGACAAGCTGTATCGTTAGTTTTGAAAGAAGCTTTATGAGACCTGTTTTTGAATAACAAAAAAGACGAGGGGAGAAAAGTGGGTAAAAAGGTCATCAAATTCATGGATACATCCTTTCGGGATGGGTTTCAGTCCGTCTTCGGCGCACGCGTGCTCACGGACGATTTCCTCCCCGCCCTGCAGGCATCTGTTGATGCCGGCATCACGCACATGGAGGCCGGCGGCGGCGCCCGTTTTCAGAGCCTCTTCTTCTATTGCGGTGAATCGGCCTTCGACATGATGGATCGGTTCCGGGCGGAGGTGGGTCCTGATGCCAATCTGCAGACCCTGGCCCGCGGCATCAACGTGGTGGCCTTAAGCCAACAGCCCCGCGACATTATCGATCTGCATGCTAAGATGTTCAAGAAGCACGGCATCACCACCATCCGCAACTTCGATGCCTTAAACGATATACGCAACCTGGAATATTCCGGCGAGCGCATCGCCCATCACGGCCTGCATCACCAGATCGTTGTTACCGTAATGGATCTGCCGCCCGGCTGCAGCGGATCACATACCGCCGAATTCTATCTGGATCGGCTGCAAAAGATTCTTGATTCGGACATTCCTTTTCATTCCATCTGCTTCAAGGACGCCACCGGCACCGCCAACCCGCGCAAGATTTACGATACCCTGAAAGGCGCCCGGACGATGGTCCCTGAAAACACCACCCTGTGGTTTCATACCCATGACACCGCCGGCATCGCTATCTCGCAGAACCTCGCCGCCATCGAGGGCGGCGCCGACGGCATCGATCTAGCCAAGAGCCCGGTCTGCGGTGGCACCTGTCAGCCCGACATCTTATCGATGATGCATGTGCTCAAAGGCACCGACTTCACCCTGGATCTCGATTACGAAAAGATCCTGGCCGCCGAAGAGGCCTTCGAGGAGGCCATGAGCGATTACTTCTTCCCGCCCGAGGCCAAGATGGTGTCTCCCACCATCACCCTCTCACCCATGCCCGGCGGGGCGCTCACCGCCAACACG
Source organism: Desulfofustis sp. PB-SRB1 (assembly GCA_016722945.1). Taxonomy (GTDB): domain Bacteria; phylum Desulfobacterota; class Desulfobulbia; order Desulfobulbales; family Desulfocapsaceae; genus PB-SRB1. The sequence continues at coordinate 72,141 of JAEQMT010000059.1, forward strand.
ATGATGATGCGCGACACTAACACCCTGCATTTCTATCCGGAGGTCATCAAAGAGATGGCCGAGGTGGTGCGGCTGGGCGGTTTCGGCTCCTCGGTTACCCCGGTATCACAATTCTACTTTCAACAGGCGTATCTCAACGTCACCCAGGGCAAGTGGAAGGTGATCAATCCAAATTATGGCAACATGGTGCTGGGTTATTTCGGCCGCACCCCGGTGCCGCCCGATCCGGAGATTGTCAAACTCGCCTCCGAACAGCTGGAAAAGCCGGTATTTACCGACGATCCGCTGGATATCCTGGAGCCCGGCATTCCCAAGGCCACCAAGGTACTCGAGGAAAACAATCTGCCGGTCAACGATGAAAATATCTTCATCATCGCCAGCTGCGAACAAAAAGGGCTGGACTATCTGCTGGGCAACGCCAAGGTAAATGTCCGCAAGAAATCTGATGAAGTAGAAAAACCGGCCCCGGCCCCGGCCAAGACGGCGGCAGCCCCGGCCCCGGCCCCGGCCGGACCGCGCTCCTACTCCATCACCGTGAATAACCGGATTTACGACGTTACCGTAAACGAAGGCGGCGCCATTGCCGCCGCTCCCGCCACGGCGCCGGCTGCCGCGACCCCGCCGCCGGCGACCGGGGGCACCGAGGTGGAGGCGCCCACCCCGGGCAACGTGGTAAAAATCCTGGTTCAGAACGGAGATGAGGTGAAAAAGGATGAGCCGCTGCTGGTTCTCGAGGCCATGAAGATGGAGTCGGAGGTGAAATCACCATGCGACGGCACGGTCTCGGCGGTGCATGTCACCGCCGGCGACACCGTGCAGACCGGTGACCAGCTCTTTACCATCGCCTAATTTATCGAGGTGCTAATCGTGCCCACCTTACCACATAGCCCGGTCTTTTCAGAACGCCGAAACCTGTCGGTGCTGGCAGCCCTGGCAACCTTCTGTCTGCTCTTTTTGCTTGGCGCTAAAGGCGCCGTGGCGACGGAGGAAGTTTCCATTACCGCGCCGATGGACGGCAAAATCGTCCGCCTCGATGTCGGCGCCGGCGACACCGTCTTCAGCGGCGACATCCTCGCCATCCTCAAGAGTAAGAGCGGGGTCACCGTCGAGCTTAAGGCGGGGGTCGCGGGAGAGGTACAGAGCATCGAGGTCGCGCCATATGAACCGATTGCACGGGATCAGGTGATCGGGGTTATCATACCGGCCACCATCATCGCCGAACAGCCCGCCGCACTGACCAGCCGCGAACTGCCAAGTATCGGGCAACTGGTGAAAAACCTCTTCCAGACCACCGGCCTGTACGGGGTGATCGACGGCCAGTTCAACAAGGACTGGACGGTGGGCATCGGCCGGGTGCTGATGATCTGCGTCGGCCTCGGCCTGCTCTATCTGGGCATTTTTAAAAAGTTTGAACCGCTGCTGCTGATTCCCATCGGCTACGGCGCGATTCTCGCCAACATCCCGCTGGCCGGTATCGCCGAGCCGGGCGGCATTCTCTTTTACATCTATGAGGTGGGCATCCTCACCGGCATTTTTCCACTGCTGATCTTCATGGGAGTGGGCGCCTTAACCGATTTCGGCCCGATGATCGCCAACCCCAAGACCATTCTGCTGGGCGGCGCCGCCCAGATCGGCATTTTCGTCACCCTTCTGGGAGCGCTGATTCTCTCCGATCTCGTTCCCGGTATCGGTTTTTCCCTGCGTGATGCCGCCTCCATCGGTATTATCGGCGGCGCCGACGGGCCCACCGCCATCTTTTTATCCAGCCAGCTCTCACCGCGGCTGCTGGGATCCATTGCCATCGCCGCCTATTCCTACATGGCGCTGGTACCGATCATTCAACCGCCGATCATGAAACTGCTCACCACCCCCGAGGAACGGAAAATCGCCATGGTGCAGCTCAGACACGTGTCCCGGCTGGAAAAGATGATTCTACCGCTTTTGGTGCTTGGCATCTGCGCCTTTCTGCTGCCCACCGCGGCGCCCTTGATCGGGATGTTCATGCTGGGCAACCTGGCCAAGGAGTGCGGGGTGATTGATCGGCTTTCCGAAAACATCAAAGGCGCCCTGATGTATACGGTGACCATCTTTCTCGGACTAGGGGTGGGCTCCAAGCTCTCGGCCGACAAGTTCCTCAACATGGAAACCATCGGTATCCTGGTTCTGGGCATGGTGGCGTTCGCCATCGGCACCGCCGGCGGGGTATTGATGGCAAAACTGATGAACAAGCTTTCCAAGACCCCGGTCAATCCGCTCATCGGCGCGGCCGGGGTCTCCGCGGTACCGATGGCGGCCCGGGTGGTGAACAAGGTTGGCCTGGAGGCCAATCCGCAAAATCATTTGATCATGCACGCCATGGGCGCCAATGTGTCGGGAGTGATCGGCTCGGCGGTGGCGGCCGGCGTCCTGCTGGCCCTGTTATAATCGGCCGTGGAATCCTGAAAGACGAAGGCAAGGGCTCTGAACATGAGTGAACACGACAGTGACCAGCGGCTGGTTGTTTCCGCCGCCGCTCGACCTCATCTTGCCGCCATGCTCGCCGCCCAGCCCAGCGCCGGCTCAGCCATTCGCCTGGCGGTTATGGGAGGCGGGGCCGAGGGATCAGGTATCGGTCTGATGCTGGACGATCCGGACGAAACGGACGAACGCTTTGCCTTCGACACCATCGAGCTTGTGGTTGACTCGTCGCTGCTCAGCTACTGCAAGCAGATTCGTATCGATTTTCAGGACGGGTCGAGCAAAGCCTGTCAGGGGACGCCCCGGGGTTTTATCATTACCGCCGAAACCCCCATCAATATCTGATTGGGTCGTAACAATATCCCGCTCAACGGGACACTCCGGGATTTTCATTGCTGTGCACGCCACCCAATCTGGTGAGCAGCTCCGAATCTATACTTCTGACATGCAGATCGTTCTGCGGAAATGGTATTTCAATACCAGCCTCGGCAAAGGCCGCATTTATGGAGCAGTTCAGCTCGCTGCGCACCCCTACCCGTTCAGACATATCGGCGATGAAGACGCGCAGTTCAAAATCAAGAGAGCTGGCGCCAAAGCCCAGAAAAAGCGTCAGAGGTTTGGGGTCGTCAAGGACAGCAGGGTGTTCCTGCCCGCATTTCTGAAGAATTTCAAGCACCTGCTCCACATCTGATCCATACGCCACGCCAACCGGTACCCGCACCCGGACCCGGCGTGCCTGCAGCGTCCAGTTCGTCACCATCCCGGTGACCAGATCACCATTGGGGATGACCATCTCGGCAAGGTCGAACGTCTGTACAACGGTGGCCCGTAGACCAAGCTCCTTGACCTCGCCGATCTCCTCGCCTATCTGTATGGTGTCACCCACTTTGACCGGCCGCTCAAACAACAGGATCAGCCCACTGACGAAGTTGTTGACAATAGCCTGCAGACCAAACCCGATGCCGACCCCGAGGGCACCGCCAAGGATCGTCAAATTGGTCATATTGAATCCAAGGGCCCCCAACGCCAGCAGCAAACCCACCAGCATAAACGCGTAGTGCACCAAACGTGTGATGGACAGCTGTATACCTCTGTCGATTCCGCGCTGGGGCAGTACCGACTGGAGCAGGACAAATTCGATCATCTTTGAAATCCAGTAGGCGCCATACAAGGTGAACAACGCGGCAACCACCAAACCAAGAGTAATCGTCAGGCCGCCGACGCCGACGCTCAGATTGGCAAGCACCTCCATGGCCTCGCGGGGGGCGCTGAAAATTCGCCAGTCAACCAACAGGAATACCAGGGTGTAAAACCCAGCGAGTACGAACACGAGCGGCCGCAGGGAGCGCGTCACCGGCTCTGCCTGTTCGCCTACAATAGGTATGGGGACAGAAATCAGCAGGGCTTCGACCACCCCCGTCAAAACCCGATACATCACCCATACATAGAGCAGGGCAAAGACCGATCTGATCGATGCAAAAAACAGATACATGGAAAATTGCGCCAGCCCGACCAGCTCACCCAGAATGATGACAGCGAAAACCGCCATCCCCATACGGCCGAACCAGACGATCCAGTCAGCCCGGCCAAGGCGGCGCACCGATTGCTGAGTCAATACGGCGAGCAGGCTCACGACAATCAGGCAGAGCACGAACACATAGACGCGCGTCAGCGCCTGTGGCAGGGAAAGCATGACAATCAGGTCAGCCGCGATGAGAAGGGTCACGAGAAAGATCAGAATACGGCGCTGGCGCGACGTATTGATCAGCAGGCAGCCGATTCGAAAAAAACAGAACAGGGCAACGGCCCAGAGCAGTGACAACCAGAAGCGGCCCAGGTCCTCGGTGGTAAACAGAAAAAAGCTCAGGCACAGGAAAAGCGCCACGTCCACCGGCCGCCGGGCGAGGAACCGAAGTGAAACCCTTTTCTGCAGCGTGTCTCTGAACAGCCACAACACCACCGTCAACAAAGTAAAAATCAACAGTGCCGCGCCAATCTGCAGTTCATTGCCGATCCATACACTGAAATCAGGGTTTAACAGCCGCCCTGCCCCTTCGCGAGCCTTTCTCCACAGGCTCGGATTGAATTGATCGAGAAAATCAACCGAAAACATGAATGATACGCCGGTACGATCACGGACATTAGTCTGAAATAGTGCATCGACCGTCGTCTTCAGTTCATGAACCGACATCTCCAGCGCACCGGCCTCCTGCTGGAGGGACAACAGCGGGCCGAGGTAGTCGTCCACCTCACGCTGAGCTGATTGGATCAGGGTGTCGAGCCGGTCGATCTGAGCCAGTACCGCCGCGAGCTCGCCGGCCGGACCGAGCCCTTCGCGCCACAGCGGCACATCGGCCGCTTCCTTGTCCCATAAATCGATCCATTGATCAATTCGGGAGATATACTCGCTTACCTCCCTGACAAGCGTTTCGGCGTCCGTTTCCACCCGGTTGACCTGCACCTGCACTTCGGATATCTGTTCGATATTGCTCTGCGGGTCGACCTTCACCCGGTAAAACGTCTCGATCAGCCCGTTGCGCATCTCCGAGAGCTCCAACAGTTTATCCTGCAGCGGTTCAATCTCTATCAGCGGGGCCAGCTGGCTGAGCATGTCCAGACGATGTTTCCCCAATTCGGTGATTTTCGGGATGAGCCTGGCCACATCACGATCCACCGCAACCGGTTCCGCCTGCGCCTCATTGTTCTGATCAGCCGTGTTCGCGGCCGCTTCAGGTAACAGGGCGAAAGCCTCGACCGCTATCCCAGCAAAAGCAAGGGCAAAAAGCAGTACCACCACGCCGTGCCGCACAGACGATATCAGGAAGTTTTCACATTTCATGGGAGTTATCGTTTACTGACCCGGAATTCTGTCGCGTTTCGTCTAGAAAGCAAGCTATATCAACCAGAGCTCAGACCATACAGGGCAGGACTCAACGCACAACCCGCACAGACACGACTGGTCTTGGTTTGTGTTCGTATGGACAATCATGCTTACCATCGACGATGGCTCGCCATAAGGCGCATTGCCAAAAGTGGTGGTTGTTTTTACCCCGCACGCTTAGATACGGTGGAGATCAAGAAGTCATAACGAGCCCGCGGCAAGACTGAGCGAGTTTGTACGACACCAAATTTTTTAAATGTGCGCCATCGTACCATACCCTCATCAAGAAATTCCATCAAAAGTGAGGCCGCACCCCCCTCAGTGCCCAAAATGGGCAGTCTGCTGCTTGTGCATGATTCATAAATCCTTGATAGTTGGTAATCCTTTTCCGCCAAGATGCTTACCCGTCACAACCATAGATCATGATGACGAATGAGAAAAGTGTTTCAGGCAGTGGCCATGATCACGAAGCAATAAACCCGGATACGCTCTTTGAACTGGAGCATTATGAAACGCACAAATCAACGATTGCCGTTTTGATGGGACAGCATATGCTCCGTCATCTTCTCCGGCTTTACCATAAATTTGAAGGCGACCTTCTCATGCCCATCATCCTCGGTGAAATCGCCCATCACAACATACGCGCATTCTACTACCAGGAAGATGGGTGCCTGAAAACCCGAAGCGATATTCCCACGGGAGAGGATCGGTTGAAACTTCAAGAGTCGACAAATGCCTTCTCGATCAGCGAAGCAACCGGTATCCCACGGGAAACGGTCAGAAGAAAGGTTGATAAAAGGTTAATAGTGGCTGGCTGAGCAAAGGAACCAGAGGGCAGATTACCATAACCGCAGCGGCGCGCGACGATTTCACCGCTGATTTCAACAAAACAGTGCTCACGGAGCTGCTGTTAACGAGCAAATGCACCACAGATCTGCTGTGTGCAGAGCAATAGGTCGGGAACTCTCATGAAACACCATAAAAAGGCTGCACTCTCGCTAATGATGAGGCGGCAGCTCCTCATTACCTCGACAGCGGCCGAGGCAGCCATGGTGTTGCCCGGCTCGCTATTTGCCATCCCGGTTACAATAGTCGACTCGGAAGGCTATCTGCTGGTCGATTTGAGAAAATGGCAGGGATGAACTGGACCGTCATGGATTGACGGGGCAGGTTACGATAGAGATCAGGTGACGGGAAACGATGGGTTCACAACAAGAGACATGACGATGTTCGCGGGGGATAATTATGTCCATAACCTCGAAAGCGCCCGCCTACTATGAAAAAAGGTCCGGTCGCATCACGATGAACACGAAAGACACTGCTGTTTTACATGCGAGATGATGAGAAGAGGTGTCCTCATTACTGGCGATCTTTTTGAATAAATCCGTTTTACTCCATCCCAGAAACTTCCCATATCAGAGGTTTTACCACCCATATCGCTACGCCTGTAGAGACAACTACCCGAGTTTGACGATAAACTTACCTAAAGAGAAATTATGAACTCTACGATACCACCCCTATTAAAACCCGTGTGGCTGCTTGCCTGGTTTTTCTGTCTGCTGCTGTGGCCACTGGCGAGCACGGCATCTGATACCGGAGAGTTTCTTATCTGGAACACCAATATCATGCAGGCGGAGGTGCTGCTTGAGCAACCGGAGACCACCGTCAAAGAGCTGGAAACGATACGCCAAAGACTTGTCGACCAGCGTCAGAAGGCGCAGGCGATTGTCGACAATCGCAGTATCCCGCTACGCACCCTCACTGCCCAGCTTGAGGCCCTCGGCCCGGTCCCCGCCGATGGCGCGGTCGAATCCGAACAGATGGCTACCCGCCGGCTGGAACTCCAGGAAGAAATCGCCGCGGCCAATGAACCGTTGGTTCAGGCCGAAGAAATCGTCCTGCAGTCCGGTGTGCTGATCACCGAACTTGACAACTCCATTCGACAGAAAATGGCCAGGTCGTTGATCGCTCGCGATCCCTCACCACTCAATATCACTCACTGGAAGCCCGCTTTTTCCGAACTCATGGATGGTTTGCGGCTGGAAAAAGAATCACTGCAAACGGTTTTTGCCAAACCCTATGCCAGGGAAGCATTGAAAAACCGACTGCCGCTTTCACTGTTTCTTTTTTTCCTGGGTATTGTCACCGTGACCTTGTTCCGCAGCCAAGTCATGCGCCGTCTCATCCCGCGTTACCGGGCCGCTCAGGAGGGCGAGACCATCAACTGGCCGGCTATTGCCATCAACTGCACGCAGCTCGCTTTGCCTATTCTAAGCGCCGGCCTGTTCATCGGCGGTTTTTACCTGCTTCAGCTCGATTTCGTGGGGTTGAAGAAATCGTTTTCACTGTTGCCGCTGGTGGCCATTTTCTTTGCCGTCGGTCACTGGCTCGGCCAGTCGCTGTTTGCCCCCGGGCAAGAGGAAATCCGCATCATCCGGGTAGACGAACAACAGGCCAGAGTCGGCTACCGGCTCATGTTCCTGCTAGGCCTCACCCTGTCACTGCTTACCGCCTGGGGACTCATCGAGGCGGGCTACCAGTTTAGCGGTGCCGCCAAAGCGGTATTGACCTTTCCCATTATTCTGCTCGGTAGCTTTGTACTGTGGCGACTGTCAATCGTCTTTACGCGCGCCCGTGACAACATAAGGAGCCGGGCAGCCGAGATCACCGACGCCGAGGCCGCCATCCATGGCCCCCTGTTGCTGGTATTTGGATGGGCGCTCAGGGTAGCGGCGATTCTTTCGACGCTCCTGATTATTCTCGGATTTTCCCTGCTTGCCAGCGAGATTCTCGGGCCCATGCTGGCCACCGTTGCCCTATTGGGGTTGTGCTTTTTTATTTTCGAGATCCTCACAACGTTGCTGGAGCCATTGTTCAATCGTGGCGGTGCCATCCAGGATACCTCGCCAACCCTGCTACCAATTTTCGTCGCCTTTTTTATCGGGGTCGCCGTCCTGCCACTTATGGCCTTGAATTGGGGGATGCGCTGGACAACCCTGGTGGATATCTGGCATGCGTTAAACGAAGGTTTGTCGATCGGTGAGGTGCGCTTATCCTTGGATGTAATCTTTCTGCTGGCGGTGGTGTTCACCATTGGTCTCGTCATTACCCGCTGGCTGCAAAAGCTCTTCAGAGTCGCCATTTTACCACGCACCCGGCTCGACATCGGTGGCCAAAATGCGCTGATTACCGGGATTGGCTATACCGGTATCGCCTTTTCAACGCTGATCGCCATCTCCTCGGCCGGGCTCAACCTCTCCAGTCTGGCAATTTTCGCCGGCGCCCTCTCGGTCGGGATCGGTTTCGGCCTGCAGACCATCGCGTCGAATTTCGTGTCCGGCATCATTTTGCTGGTGGAAAGGCCCATAAAAGAGGGCGACTGGATCGATGTGGCCGGATACTCGGGCTACGTCCAGAAAATATCGGTGCGCTCAACGCGGATTTTAACCTTTGACCGGCACGACGTGATCATTCCCAACGCCGAGTTAATTGCCGGGGTAGTGACCAACATGACCCTCACCGGCACGATCGGACGGGTGGTGGTACCGGTGGGGGTGGCGTACGGCACCGACGCCGAAGAGCTGAAGCGATTGCTTCTCGAGATTGCCTCGCGGCACCCGATGGTCCTCGCCGTTCCACAACCCTCAGTGCTCTTCATGGGGTTGGGAGAAAGTTCCATCGATTTTGAGCTGCGCTGCTTTATCAAGGACGTCAATTCCATGCTCTCGGTACGCTCCGATCTCTATTTTTCCATCTATAAAACGCTCGGCGAGGCGGATATAGAAATCCCCTTCCCACAAAGGGTGGTCACCATGCAGCGCGATCATGATGGGTAAGGTGGAAACAAACTTTGCTGAGATGCCGGCACGCGTGCCGATTCGTTCAGGACAGGGTGGCACCAATCAACTGCTGGTCAAAATAGTTTACCCCCATGCCGCCATCAACCACGATTGACTGACAGGTTATACCTGAGGAACGCGGCGAGAGCAAAAATGCGGCGGTATCCGCCACCTCCTGGGTGGCAATGGCGGTTTTGCGAAGAATCACCTGCTCGGCGTAGAGATAGCTCTCGACATAGCCGGGAATCCCCGCCGAGGCCGAGGTCTTGAGCAGGGCCGGGGCGACGGCGTTGAAGCGCACCCGGGAAAAAGACGAAAAGCTTTTGGCGAGAAAGGATAAGGACGACTCCAGAGCCGCCTTGACCGGCGCCATGTAACCGTAATTTTCAGCCGCCATGTTCGTGGTGGAGATGGAGATAGTGACCACCGATGCGTCTTCGGCCAACAGTGGCGCGAACTGATCAGCAATGCTGATCAGTGAATAACAGGAGATGTCCACCGCCTGCAGAAAGTCCCGCTTCAGGGTCTGATGAAACGGCTTGGCCCCTTCGCTGTAATTGGCAAAGGCGATGGAATGGACGATACCCGCCAGTTTCACCCCACCTGTCGCGGCAAGTTCTTGTTCCACCTGGGCTTTCAGCGCAACGATCTGCTCTTCATGCTCCACGTCACAGACAAACACCGGGCTGCCGGAAAACAGCTTGCGGGCGGTAGTCGCCCGCTGCTCGGAGCGTACCGAAAGATAGACCACGGCGCCCTGATCGATCAGGGTGCGGGCAATGGCGGCGGCCACCGAACGCTTGTTGGCCACCCCGAATATAAGAAAAATCTTACCGGAAATATCTAAAAAATCGCTCACCCGATTCCCCCTTGCAAATGGCTTCATTTTATATCACCCAGTAACCGCCGACAAACCGCACCCCAAACACGGCAAACCCACCGGGCGCGACGAGCCATACTACACTATTACAGTCGTGTTGACCATGGAGGGTGATACACCAAAAAGCTTGAGGTGACTACGGCAAGCGCAGAAGCAAAGGAAAGCAATTTCGAATTTCTACGAGAGCACCAAACTGATGGCGCCGTAAAAAACCCACCGGAGCGGTTTATAAACCGCCCCGGTATCAACAAAAAAGATTATCAGGTTTCACTCTTGGCGAACAGTTCCAGGTACTCCCCATATCCCTTGGCCTCCATCTCATCCACCGGGACAAAGCGCAGGGCGGCGGAGTTGATGCAGTAGCGCAGGTTGGTGGGGGGCGGGCCATCGGTGAAGACGTGGCCGAGATGGGAATCGGCCTGTTTCGAGCGCACCTCGGTGCGGGTCATGAAGAGCGTGCGATCAACGTGCTCGGTTATCCGGCTCTCTTCAATGGGCTGGGTGAAACTGGGCCAGCCGGTACCCGAGTCGAACTTATCGCGTGAGCTGAAGAGCGGTTCGCCGGAGACGATATCCACGTAAATCCCTTCTTGCTTGTTGTCCCAGTATTCGTTATTAAACGGTGGCTCGGTGCCGTCTTTCTGGGTTACCTTGAACTGCATATCGGTAAGGGTCTGGCGCAGTTCCTGCTCGCTGGGCTTGACGAATCCGCCGGCTGCTATGGGTTGGTCTTTCCATACCCGCTCGATGAACCCCTTGCGCCCGGAACCCTCTTTGTACAGCGAATAATGGACCACGTTTTTCTGGTAGTAATTCTGGTGATACTCCTCAGCCACGTAAAACGGTTCCGCCGGCACGATATCTGTTACCACCGGCTTTTCAAAAATACCGGAGGCATCAAGGGCTGCCTTGGAGCGCATGGCCGCTAAGCGCTGTTCTTCGGTGGTATAGAAGATCGCGGTTTTATAGTGGCTGCCGCGATCGGCAAACTGACCGCCGTCGTCAGTGGGATCGATTTGCCGCCAGAAGGTGTCGAGCAGGGTGTCGTACGATACCGTTTCCGGGTCATAAGTTACCCGTACCGCTTCATAGTGTCCCGTTTTGCCCCGTGATACCTTTTCGTAGGTGGCATCCTCGGCGCTGCCGCCGGTATAGCCGGCAACTACATCGGTTACCCCCTCCAGTTGCTCAAAGGGCGGCTCCATGCACCAGAAGCATCCGCCGCCAAATAGTGCTGTTTGTTGCTTCATTGTATCTTCCTGTTGTTTCGTAGCGTAAGAGACGCCAATAACAGATATGGCGCCGAAAATCATGACAAGACTGATAATACCCAAATACTTCATGGCTTACTCCATGATCAATGTTGATGTTTCATATATTACAATAGGCACAAACCGCCTTACCGGCAACTGAGCATGGCCATCTCCGGCCGCTTTTCAACACCTTGATTCCAGTATGAAACCATTGTATAAGAGAGCGCATCGTTCGCCTACCCCTGCCGCCGCGGAGAGACTTCATGCCACAACCACACAACACCAAACGGACCAAGTTCATTTTCATCACCGGGGGCGTTCTCTCTTCCCTCGGCAAAGGGCTGGCCGCCGCCTCCATCGGCGCTCTGCTGGAAAGCCGGGGGCTTACCGTCACCTTTCAAAAACTCGATCCCTATATCAACGTCGATCCGGGCACCATGAACCCGTTTCAGCACGGCGAGGTCTATGTCACCGACGACGGCGCCGAGACAGATCTGGACATGGGCCATTACGAGCGCTACACCAACGCGGTGATGGCGCAGAAAAACAACTACACCTCCGGCCGCATCTACTACTCGGTGATCACCAAGGAGCGGCGCGGCGAGTATCTGGGCGGTACCGTCCAGGTCATCCCCCATATCACCGACGAAATCAAGGCCGCGGTATTGCAGCTCGACGGCAGCGCCGACATCGCCATTATCGAGATCGGCGGCACCATCGGCGATATCGAGGGGCTGCCCTTTGTCGAGGCGATCCGGCAACTTCGGGTTGATCTGGGACGTGAATACTCCCTGTTTATCCATCTGACCCTGGTGCCCTACATCAAAACCTCCGGCGAGGTAAAGACCAAGCCCACCCAGCATTCGGTGCGGGAACTCAGAGCCGACGGTATTCAGCCCGACATCATCTTATGCCGTACCGAGGTGCCCCTGAGTGCTGAGCTTAAGGCCAAGATCGCCCTGTTCTGCTCCGTGTCGCCGGACGCGGTGATCACCGCCATCGACGTGGCCAACATCTACGAAGTGCCCATGCACCTGCACGAGGAAGGGGTCGATACGAAAATCCTCGAACTGCTCAACGTCTGGACCGGACAACCCAATGTGTCGGCATGGCGATCCCTGATCAAAACCATCAACAATCCCAAACATTCCGTCACCATCGCCGTCACCGGCAAGTACGTGGAGTTGACCGAGTCGTATAAGAGCTTGCACGAGGCCCTTGGCCACGGCGGCATCGCCAACCGTGCCAAGGTGAACCTGCGCTACATCAGCGCCGAGGATCTGGAAGGCGCCGACGCCGCCGAACTGCTGGCCGGTTGCGACGGCATTCTGGTGCCCGGCGGTTTCGGCAAGCGCGGCGCGGAAGGCAAGATCAAGGCAATTTCCCATGCCAGGCAGCACGGTATCCCGTTTTTCGGGATCTGCCTGGGCATGCAGCTGGCGGTGGTGGAGTTCAGCCGCAATGTGGCCAGGATCAGCACCGCTCATTCCTCCGAAATGGATCCGGCAACCGTCGATCCGGTAATCTATCTGTGCAAAGAGTGGTTTGATTATCGTAACAATATCGTCCAGGTTCGTGACGAACACTCGGACATGGGCGGCACCCTGCGGCTGGGCGCCTATCCGTGCACGCTGATTGACGGCACCCTGGCTAAGCAGGCCTACGGGGTCGGTGAAATCTCCGAGCGCCATCGGCACCGCTACGAGTTCAACAACGAGTACCGCGAACCGCTGCAGGCAGCCGGTCTGATTATCTCAGGCGTCTCCCCGGACAACAACCTGGTGGAGATCGTCGAGCTTGGCGGCCATCCCTGGTTTCTGGGCTGCCAGTTTCACCCGGAATTAAAATCCAAGCCGATGGTGCCGCACCCCCTCTTCCGCGCCTTTATCGGCGCCGCCGTTGACTATCAGCAAAAATAAGCAGATGATCGATTCAGTGGTTCGCATCCCGCGTCCCGGCCAGCCGCCGATTAAGATCGGCTATGGGTGTCCGCCGCTGCTCATGGCCGGGCCCTGTGTGCTGGAGTCCGAAGATGTGGCCTTTACGGTGGCCCGCACCATGCGCGATCTGTGCCGACACCACAATATTTCCTATGTATTCAAAGGATCTTTCGACAAGGCCAATCGCACCTCCATCAACTCCTTTCGCGGGCCCGGTCTGACTGAAGGTCTGGAGCTGCTGGCGGCGGTCAAACATGAGCTGGGTATCCCCGTAGTCTCGGACATCCACGAACCGCATCAGGCCGAAACCGCCGCCGAGGTCCTCGACATCGTGCAGATTCCCGCCTTTTTATGCCGGCAAACCGATCTGCTGGTGGCCGCCGCCCGCACCGGCAAACCGATCAACCTCAAAAAAGGCCAGTTTGTCGCCCCCTGGGACATGCGGTACAGCGTGGAAAAAATCCGTGCATCAGGGACAAGCCCGGTCATGCTTTTGGAGCGGGGAGCAAATTTTGGTTACAATAATCTGGTGGTGGATATGCGGTCGCTGGCGATTATGGCAGCCCTTGGCTGCCCGGTGATCTACGACGCCACCCATTCCGTCCAGCTGCCGGGCGGCGGCGCGGTCTCCGGCGGCCAGCGCCACTTTATCGCACCGCTGACGCGGGCCGCCATCGGCGCCGGCGTGCATGGATTGTTCATGGAGGTCCACCCGGAACCGGCCCAGGCCAAGTGTGACGGCGCCAACTCCTATATGCTTGATAAGATGGATGGCTTTCTTTCCCAGATCGTCCCCTTATGGCGCAGTGTCGCCGCCCTTGATGTCGATATCTCTTCCGAAATCCATGAGTAGTACGACCGAGTTCAACCATCCTTCCGATTGTGAGGTGCTGAGCGCAATGCGAGAACGCTCGCGGCGCCGGGCCGAAGCATTCTCGATGGACCCGGTGGTTCAGGAACGGGCCAAGCAGATATCACTTTTGCTCATCGATGTTGACGGGGTGCTCACCGACGGCCGGATCACCTATAACGACCAGGGCGCCGAGGAAAAAAGTTTTCATGTCCGGGACGGGATGGGCATCAGACTGGTGCGGAACATCGGGGTGGAGGTGGGGTTGGTCACCGCCCGCACCTCCGCCATGGTTGCACGCCGGGCCACTGAACTGGGAATCGAACACCTGTTTCAGGGGGTTGGCCGCAAGGTTGATACTTTTAAGGAAATTATCGCCGCCACCGGCAAAACCCCGCATGAGGTCGCCTATATGGGGGACGACTGGATCGATCTCGGCGTGCTGCAGCGGGTGGGGCTCGCGGCGTGCCCGGCCGACGCCGCTTCCGAGGTACGCGAAACATGCCACCTGGTCACCGCCCAGAAGGGCGGGATGGGAGCGGTGCGCGAGCTATGCGAGATAATCGTGCGTGCCAAGGGCAAGTACCATTCCCTGTTGGATCAGTACCGGTGCTGATGAACGCCCGCCGTAATCTGCTGTGGCTGGCGCCGCTTGTCATGATTGTCACCTTTCCGCTGTGGCGCCCGCCGGTGGCCTCTTTCCTGGCGCCGCGCGGCGACTTCGACAGCGGCCCAAGCTCGGCCCCGGCCGCCACCCAGGAATTCGTCATGGACAATGTCCATATTATGCAGAACAAGGCGGACAAAAAAACCGGGGTCATTCGCGCCAAAACCGCGCAAACCGGCAACACCCCCAACGACTTTATCCTCCGCTCGGTGGATGGCGAGATTTACAGTGAGCAGGGCGATATCATCACCGTGGTTGCCGATATCGGCCATTATGATATGGTATCACGTACCCTGACCCTGGAAGACAACGTGGTGGTCAATCGGCAAAGCGAGCAGCAGACGCTCTATTCCGATAAATTGTTCTATTTCGATGAAACACAGCGCATCGAATCACCCGGCCCGGCCCGGCTGGTGGGCGAGTATATCGAGATTGACGGCGCCAGCCTCGACTACGACATCGCCACCGCTCAATACAAGGTCGGCGGCAGGCTGCGCTGCGTGATCATGGATTTTGATGAGAGCTAAGTGGGGGGATCAACGCGCTCACAGCTGGTAACGATGTAGCCGTCCGCCTGCCGGCGCCACCTGACATTGACATCCCAGAGCAGCATACCAAACTCCTTTTCCCTGCTCCGCTGGCCGGCCGGGCGTGGGTCCTGGGCGAGCACCTCGCCGATCAAGGCGTGCAGGCGACGGCCGGTGGATGCTTCATACCGGCGGCAGAACCTTTGTACGTCGCTGCTGAATACGATCTCGGCAACACCCTCGCCGGGGGCCGGCACGCTGTTCGCCGGCTGATCGGTGGCGGCGATATAGGGCTTTATATCGACCACCGGGGTGCCGTCCACCATATCGATACCGCTTATCCGCAGATAGCTGAGCGGTGAATCGAAGACCATTTCTTCCAGACGCACCACGGAGAGCCCCAGGTGATTGGGGCGATGCGGGCTTCTGGTGGCAAAAACACCGCGCCTCTGTTTTCCACCGAGCCGCGGCGGGCGCACCGTCGGCTTCCACCCTTCAGCCACCGCCTGGTGAAAGAGAAAGACAACCCAGAGATGAGAAAAATCTTCCACACCGCGAAACATCTCCGGACGGTCAAACGGCTCTCGCAGCATAATCCGGCCGGTGGCCGACGGGGTCAGTCCCGGCTGTCGGGGAACGCCGAACTTTTCGGGAAAACACGATTCAATAACGCCGATGGGCTGCATGGGGCTGTGCAGACCATCGAGGTTGATAGTTGACATATGAAAATCCAGTGAAATAAAACCGTTTTAACGCTGTCAAAGAACACCATGACGACAAAAAATCACCCAGTCACTCTGAGGTGGCTCAACTATGATACTTTAGACTTCAGACTTATATCGCGAAGAAAAAAATCGTGATACTTCGCTTCGTTTGGTTGACGGCCACGGATTGTGTACGGTACATGTTTCTATACATACATATTCGAAACAATTTTCATTATGCTGAAACGCTTTACCGTCTCTCTGGAAGATAGTCTGCTGACCGAATTTGATGCGCTGATCAGCCGACGGCGCTACTCAAACCGTTCCGAGGCGATCCGTGATCTGATCAGGACGGATCTTGTCGAGCAGGTCTGGCAATCGGACACCCCTGTTATGGGGGTGATCACCCTGGTCTATGATCATCACCAGCACCAGCTCCAGGAAAAGGTAACCCGGCTCCAGCATGAACATCACCAGCAGGTGGTCTCCACCACCCACGTCCACATGGACGGCAACAATTGTCTTGAGGTGGTGGTGGTCAAGGGCTCGGCGCCTTCCATCCAGGACCTCGCTCACCGACTGCGGGCGCTCAGGGGCATCCGGGACTGTCAACTGGCGATGAGTTCCACCGGCAGGGATCTGCCGTAATCCACCGATGGTGAACGCCGCCGCGCAACTCCGCGAAACTCAGGGCAGCCGGGGCGGACCGCCGACAATCATGCGGGCGATGGTCATTTTAATACGGGGCAGACGGTGGCCGCCGATCAGCGCTTTTTCAAGTTCCGCCAGTCTCACCAGCAGCGAGGTTCGTTCCATAACCCCGCCGCTACCGGCGGGCACTGCAACCGCCAACTCCTGGGCCCGAAAACAGCCGGGAAACTCCTTGACCATCCCGTTGGGCAGGCTCAGCCGCGCCGGTACCCCATGGGTTCGGCACACCATGAGCCGATGTGCATAGAGCAGGCAGCGCCCCCCCTCGTTAAGCGGACACATGACGGGCGCCGGCTCGGGTGTCAACCGGGAGGAGTTGAGTTCGTATGCACGCGCCCGGGCCATGATGCGTTCTTGAAGATCGGGGGGCAGATGGGCAATCCCCTCCCAGAGATAGCACCATTCGATATAGGTATGGTGATGAAAATAGGAGTCACAGCAATTATCGGGACACCCCGTGCAGCTCAGCGACAATGAAACGGCGACCGCATCATAGGCGGTCTCCATATCTTCGTAGAGCTGTCGCAATTGGTCGCGCAGATCAGGGTTGAGTAAAAGCTTATTCATGATGCTCTCGTGAAAGTTCACATTGGCTGGTTATGGCGACTCCACCAACTTATCGACCTGATAGATAAAAACCTCCGGGTTCATGGAGCGCCATGCCGAGGGTTCCCTCCCCGCCTTGATGCTTAATTGCCGCAGAAACATCGCGGCGTCGGGCAATTGCTGCCAGACCTGAGGAAGAAAAGTTGCCCGGCGTGAACCAAAGGCCAGGATGACCCCGTCGATCCCTGGACGCAGCAGTCCCGGCAACTCCTCCGGGGTATCGTAAGATAGGGAGCGAGGCGCACTCAGGATGGAAAGCTCGATGGTGATTTGTTTGTACTCTTCAGCGGTCAGCGGAGCAAAGCGGTGATCGGAAAAGGCGGCGGCGACGCTGTTACGAATTACCGCGTCAGCGATGCCGTCCACCGGTTCCAGGGTGCCGATACAGCCACGAAGTTTGTTCGCCAGCAGCAGGGTAACGAAAACGCCGGCATGTCGCTGCATGGCCGGATCATCCGGCGGCTGCACCGGTGGTGTCAAACCCAAACGATGGCCGATACTTCCCCGGGCCATATTCAGCAGCGCCTGAGCCTGTTCGTCGGTAAATCCCGCTGGTTGATCTAGGATGGCCACGTCACCCCCGCCATCAGACAATTGATGCCGCTGCCGATACCGAGCAGCGCCGCTTTCTGACCGGGCCGAAACACCTCCTGCTCCATGGCCAGTGCCATGGTCAGCGGCGCCGAGACGGAACCGACATTGCCCAGGGTAGCCAGGGTTTCAAAATTTTTCGCCGGATCAAGAGCAAGGCGCTCCATCAGCAACCGGGCATGGGCACTGCCCACCTGGTGGCAGAAGTAGTGATCGATTTCATCAAGTTCCCAGCCGCCGGTGGCGATAAAATCGTGCCAGGTGAGTTGCGCCGTCTCCACTCCCTGCACCAGCAGTTCCTCGGAATTGGTAGCCATCAACGTGGTTGAGCCACCGTAGCGGTCGCCCTGACAGAGATCGATATGGTTGGTCTGGGCCCGCCAGCAGCCATGACTGAGCAGCGGCATTGACGTGGTCGAAGAGGAAGTCTTACACAGGTACCAGGCCACCGCTCCGGAGCCGATGGTGAGTGAGGCAAAGGCCGGCTTGATATCTTTTCTGGTCAACTCCGGATCGGCCAGCAAGGCGGCAATGGTGGACTCGATTAGGTCTTCGGCGGTTTCACCCGACACGATCAACCCATTGTTCAGATTACCGGCATCGATCATGGTGGCCAGCATCAGCATGCCATCCAAAAAGCCGAGACAGGCATTTGACAGATCGTAAATCAGACAGCGGCTGGATAGTCCCAGCTCATGATGGACAAATGAGGCGGTGGCCGGCTCCAGCATATCTCTGGACACCGAGGTGCAGATCAGACACTCTATTTCACCTGGGTCAACCCCGGCCCGGGCCAGTGCATTACGACCTGCACCGGCGGCTGCCTGGCTCGGTTTTCGTGGCGGCTCCCAGAGCCGACGGGTGGTGATGCCGCTCATCAGTTCAAGACGCCCTTTCGGCAACTTAAGGCGCTCGTACAAAGGGGTGAGCCAATATTCGATCTGGGCGGAACTCAATTCCCGTTCGGGCAATTCATAGCCGTAGCTGTGCAGGCGGACCTGCTTAAAAAACATCATCTATCAGAAATTCAGGCGGATTCGACCTCGTCGTCCGGAGGCGGTTGATGGTTGATTGTTTCAGGGACGGCGGAACGACATGGCCAGGTAAACCAGAAGGTGGCGCCCAGTCCGTCGGTGGACTCTACATCGATCTCACCGCCGGCCAACTGGACAATACGAGCGGCGACGGTGAGCCCCATCCCACCTCCCCAGTATTTGCGGGCAAAGGAGGTATGGTTGTGATGAAATTTATCCCGGATACCGGCGAGTTTTTCCTGGGCGATGCCAATGCCGGTATCGGTGACCGTACATTTTAGCACTAAGGCACCGTCGGCCTGCCTGGTGACCACCCTAACCAACACCTCGATAGAGCCTTTGGTGGTGAATTTAATGGCGTTGTTGACCAGGTGTCCAATCACCTGGAGCAACCGGGCAATATCGGTGTTTACCTGGCGAGGTATCTCACGGCTCACCGTAAAGATAAGAGTGAGGTTCTTTTTCTGCGCCGTGAGCCGCAGCACATACAACTCATAGTCCAGGGTTTCAGCCAGGGCCACCGTCTCATCTTTAAGGGTGAGGGTGCCGGCCTCGATCCTGGTAAAAACAAGGCTTTGGGCAACCACATCGGAGAGACGCTCGGCTGATGAAGAGACCATTTCCAGGTATGAACGCTGTTCATCGGTCAATGAACTTTCCAGTACCAGATTGGTCATCCCCAGGATTCCGTGCAACGGGGTTCTGATATCATGCCCCATATTGACGATAAAATCGGTCTTGTCGCGGTTGTGCTGCTGAGCCTCGGCCAACTGTGCGCGCAAATCATCACACTCTTGCACCAAACTCTCGATGCTCCGATTAGCCGAAGTATCCGGTTTTTGATCAGATGTGCCCATACCTGTCCTACCTTGAAGAATGTACGCTTATTCTTGTGTATCGGCCACCATTGTACCATACACGCCCAGAATTTAACAGGGGCTCTCACGTGCCGTGCTGATTTGCCATAACACTGGTAGTGGCTGCGGTCGGCAGTCATCAGGGGCAAGCCCGGAACAAGATGATATGCTCATGGCGGTGGCGGATATGCCGGCCGCCGCAAAAGGCGCTCTCGTCCCCCAGAACCAGACCATGCCGCCCGCTTCGAGCCGACCAAGGGCGGCCATGATAAGATGGTCCATCTTCTCATCAAAGACAGCCGCCGTCCCGTCGACAATGATCAGATCGAAACAGGACCGGCCGCCGCCCAGCCAGGCAAGGCACTCTTCCTGGATCAACTCCAGCCCCTTCTCGCTTAAGCCGTTTCGGGCGCGATTGAGCTCCGCCCTGCCATGCAGCTCGGGGTCGGGCTCCACCCCGACCCATCGGTGTGCTCCGCCACGCAGGGCAAGCACCCCAAGGACCCCGGTGCCGCTGTAGAGGTGCAGACATCTTTTACCCGCCGCAACGGCGGCCGCTTTGGCCCGCAGCTCACGCTGTTCAAGGGGCAGGCCGAAAGAACTCGCCGAGGCGAAATCAAGCAGAAAGATACCACCCTGCTCACCAGCCTCATACAATCTGGGCGGCCGGCTATCGTCAGGACGGCGAGGACGTGCAAGGATCACCTGATCCCGGCTCAAGCCAAGCAGGGTGCGAACGTCATTTACCATATGCGCCATTGGCTGGGGATTGGATGCGGGGGGTGATGCTTGTGAGTCGGCCCGCTCAGACACCACCATATACTTGCGATACCATTCAAGGCGGACATCGTAGCCGGGGAGTTCGCCGTCATAACAGCGAAAACACTCTATTTCCCGTAACCTGGCCCACGTAAAGCGATGTGCAATCGTGTCCCTCAGGGTGCGGGCACTATGAGTTTCACCATCGGGAGGGCTCAACCCCTCCGCCAACCGTGGGTGAAATGGCGCCTTGGAACGGCGCTCTATCTTACCGACGAAGAGGCGACACGACAGGGGGCCGTTTTGCAATCGAATTTTTTTCCGCCACCTGACCCCGACAAACTCGGCGCACTCCGGCAGGCCGGTAAAAAAACCCAGTCGCCAGCCATCACATTGCTCGCTGAGTCGTTCACCAAACCCGCGATAGAGATAGCCGGCCGCCCGCTTTGCAATCATCCGGTTGCCGTAGGGTGGGTTACATACCACGAGCCCGGAATCGGCCTCTACCTGCAAGAAGGCGCAATCGCCTACCGCCACCTCTATCTTGTTACCAAAACCGGCCCGTGCCAGGGTGTGGCGTGCCGTTTTCACCATCTCCGGGTCACCATCATAGCCGAGCAGCGGCGGCGGGCGGCGGGCGCCACCATCTTTTTTTCTCTGGGTAGCCTCGCTGATCAAAGAGCGCCAGAGATCAGCGCGATGTCCGGCCCAGCCGAGCAGACCGAAATATGAACGGTACAGTCCCGGCGCGGTATCGCAAGCCATCATTGCCGCTTCGATCAGCAGTGTTGCCGACCCGCAAAACGGATCCACCAGCGGTTCATCCATCCGCCAGCCGCTCATGGCGACAATTGCCGCGGCCAGACTCTCTTTAAGCGGCGCCCCGTGAGCGCCGGTGCGATAGCCGCGCCGATGCAGACTCTCGCCGGCCAGGTCCACCCCCACTTCCGCGGAGCCGCCGGCAATCCGAAGAATAAGCTGTACATCGGGTCGCACGGCCCGTACCGACGGTCGGTAACCGACCCGGTCGCGAAAGTAATCGGCCACCGCGTCCTTGATGCGCAGTGCCGCATAATTGCTGTGATTGAGCTCCCGGTTGGTATCGATGCGGGCGTTCACGGCAAAACTTGCCCGCGGGTCGATATGTTCACGCCACCGTATCTTGCGGGCTCCCTCGTAGAGCTCGTCGCCATTAGTGGCGGCAAATCGGGCCAGTCGCAACACCACTCGGGAACTAAACCGCGACCACAAACAGAGACGGTAGGCGGTTTCAAGAGAGCCGGTAACCCCCAGCCGGCCGGTACTCAAGCGCTGCACGGTACCGCCCGCCCGGCTGATCTCCCCCGCCGCAAGCTCCTCCAACCCCACCGCACAAGTAACATAAAAGCGTAACCCACTCATGCTGGCTCCCGACCATACCGGGTTTTGTTGTGATACAAGACAACCCCATCAAAAAAACTATTCCCGCTGCCGCAACGGCTCAAATTTTTATTTATGTCAGCAAAGATCGCTGACATAATGTGCAAACCATGGTAAAAATGACGCGCAAAAGTCCGCAACGCTAAATTACGGAGGAAACAAACATGGGTGCACGCGTCAATCAAACCTGCCTGGCGGCCGTCATCATCATTACACTTGTCGTCTTCGGAGCAGCCTGTTCAAAGAAAACCGTGATTCCCCCGGAATCACAATCGGGCAGTGCCACCGCCCTTGAGTCCGGCGTGTCGACCCTGGATTATCCCCCCCGCCACCTCCATCTATGATGAATCAAATCTACCCGTCGAGGGCGCCTTGGATGATTCCGCCACCACCGGGCCACGACATATGGGCAGCCTTGTGGTGGAGGATGCGATGGCGGCTTCGACGGAGGAGTACAAACAGACCTATGGCCGCTCCAGTGGCCCCCTGCTTCCCATTTACTTTGATTTTGACCGGGCCGCCATCCGCGCCGACATGGAGACCCGCCTCATTGACAATGCCACCTTCCTCGCCGGGGTACCCAACAACCTCATCATCGAAGGAAATTGCGACGACCGCGGCACCATGGAATATAACCTTGCCCTGGGTGAAAAACGGGCCATCAACGTTCGCGATTACCTGATCAATCTGGGGATAAATCCCAGCCGGATCAGGACCGTGAGCTACGGCGAGGAGCGCCCGCTGTTTTTCGAACAAACCGAGTTCGCCTGGAGCCAGAACCGCCGGGCCGACCTCGTTCTCGAGTAACTCTCGCTTACCGCCTCCGCCGGTCGCCCCCTTTAGAGGGTGGGGCCGGCGGCTATAACACCAAGCATACGGTCAACGACCTCATCGATGGTCGCCGTGGAGGTGTCGATACGCAGCGCATCGTCGGCCGGACGCAAGGGCGCGATTGAGCGCTCCCTGTCCTGCCGGTCGCGTTGTATGGTGGCGGCCAGCACCTCATCAAAGGAAATTGTTTCCCCATTTGCCTGAAGTTGACCAATCCGGCGCTTTGCCCGAACCTCGGGGCTGGCATCTAAAAAGAATTTATAGGCGGCATCGGGAAAGACCACCGTGCCGGTATCGCGCCCTTCCGCCACCACCTTGCCCTGTTTACCCATCTCCTGCTGCATCAGGGTCAAGCAGCGGCGCACCGGCGGCAGGGCGGAAATTCTTGAGGCCAGCATGGAAATCTCCGGGGTGCGCAACTCAGCGCCAAGGTGCTCGCCGTTGACGATAACACCGGTATCCTCACCGGGAAGGTGGGCCGGAATGAGAGTTATGGAAATCTTATCTAGGTTATCGGTGAGCTGGGCCTCATTGTCGGCATCGATACCATGACGATTCACATACCAGGCCACGGCCCGGTACATGGCCCCGGTATCAAGATAGGTAAACCCCAGATGGTGGGACAGGCGCCTGCTTATGGTGGATTTACCGACCCCGGACGGGCCGTCTATGGTGACGACCTCGACGCCATCAACCATAGCCGCACACCTTCAGGCAATGCGACAACACCTCCAGAAACCGCTCGTTTTCGGTATCGGTGCCGACGCTGATGCGAAAGCAGTTGGTGAAACCGTAACTGGACATGGGCCGGACAATTACCCCTGAGTGGAGCATCGCCTCACACAAGGTTGCGGCATCGTCGTGGATATTGATCAGGAAAAAATTCGTGTGGGACGGGTAAGGATTGCACCCCAATTCCTCCACCCGCCGCATCAGTTGTTCTTTGGCCTCGGTGATCCGGCTTACCACGGTGTTATAATAGTGCCGGTCATGTATTGCGGCATGGGCGGCGGCAAGGGCAAAGGAGTTTACATTGAACGGTTGCCGAACCTTGTTGAGAATGGCGGCGATACTCTCGTGCATCAGCCCGTATCCGGCCCGCAATCCCGCCAGCCCGTAGGCCTTTGAAAAGGTGCGCAGACAGACGACCCCACAGCGGCCCGGCTGGTCGGAGATAAGCTCTTTACACGGCACCCGCAGAGCCGCCTCCATGAAATCCGCATAGGCCTCATCAATAATAACGATGATCGTGTCCGGCAGCCCATCCAGAAATGATGCAAACAACTCAGGGGAAAGGGCGGAACCGGTCGGGTTGTTGGGATTATCGATAAACACAAGACGGGTTCGTTCGGTTACCTGAGCTGCAATGGCATCGAGATCGTGGGCCATGTCGCGCAGCGGTACTACCCGGTTTACCCCACCTTTGATCTGCACGAACTTGGAATACATCAGAAAAGATGGGTGTGAGGTGATAACCTCATCATCCTC
Organism: Desulfofustis sp. PB-SRB1; assembly: GCA_016722945.1. Taxonomy (GTDB): domain Bacteria; phylum Desulfobacterota; class Desulfobulbia; order Desulfobulbales; family Desulfocapsaceae; genus PB-SRB1. The sequence goes on from JAEQMT010000059.1 coordinate 96,435, forward strand.
ATTGACATACGCTTTCACCAGAAACTCAATTACCTCGTTGGAGCCGTTGCCCAGCACGATCTGGTTTGGTTCCACCTGATGATGCTCGGCCAACGCCCGAACCAGGTAATAGCCTGAGCCGTCGGGGTACCGGTGCAGACCGGTCATCGCGTTTTGGATTGCCTGTAACGCCTTGGGGGAGGGGCCAAAGGGGTTTTCGTTGGAGGCCAGCTTGATGGCGTTTTTCAGGCCATACTGGCGCTCTATTTCCTCCAGCGGCTTACCGGGAGGATAGGGAACAATCGCCTCGATATGGGCCGGAATGGCTATGTTCATCGTGATGTACCTTGAAAATTTCTATCTCACAGGGATGGCAGGTGGTTTGCCAACTCCGTTTGCAGCTCGAGGTTATAGGCCGCTCTGAGCAGGACGGATTCGTGAAAATGAGGGGCCTGGAGCTGAATACCGATGGGCAGGCCGTCGCCGCTGAAACCACCGGGTACGCTGATCCCGGGCAGTCCCGCAAGATTTGTGGAAAGGGTGAAAATATCAGACAGATACATGGCCAGCGGGTCATCCGTTTTGGCCCCGATGCGCCAGGCCGGAGTGGGACTCACCGGTGAAACGAGAACATCACAGTCACAGAATGCCGCCTTGAAGTCCTCTATAATAAGCGTACGTATTTGTGAGGCTTTTTTGTAGTAGGCATCATAGTACCCACTGGAAAGGGCGTATGTACCGATAAGTATGCGACGCTTGACCTCTTCACCAAACCCCTGGGTACGGGTATCCTTATACATGGCAAGCAGTTCATCGGCCGGGGCGCGAAACCCATAGGCCACCCCGTCATAGCGGGCCAGATTGGAGCTGGCCTCGGCGGAGGCAATCAGGTAATAGGCGGCAACCCCGTACTTGATATGGGGAAGCGTCACCTCCACCACGGTGGCGCCGGCATCGCTGAGCATGTCGATGCCTCCGCGTACCACCCCTTCTACCTCGAGATCGATACCCTCCTGGAAAAACTCGCGCGGTACCCCGATCCTTAAGGTATCCATTCCTTTTCTCAGGGCGGCGGGGTAATCCTCCACCGGCCGGTTAACCGAGGTTGAGTCGCGCCGGTCATAACCGGCAACAACCGCAAGCATGAGGGCGCAGTCTGTGACGTCTCTGGTGATCGGTCCGATCTGATCCAGCGATGAGCCAAACGCCACCAGCCCGTAGCGCGACACCCGGCCATAGGTCGGTTTCATTCCCACCACTCCACACAGAGCGGCCGGCTGCCTGATCGAGCCGCCGGTGTCGGAACCAAGCGACCCGAGGGCCTCCGCCGCCGCCACCGATACCGCCGACCCGCCGGAAGAACCGCCGGGCACGAAGTCGGTATTATACGGGTTTGCCGGGGCGCCGAAGCAGCAGGTCTCCGATGAAGACCCCATGGCAAACTCATCCATCGTCGTCTTGCCCACCATGATGCCGCCGGCTGCTCTGATATTCTCCACAACGGCGGCATCGTAGGGAGCGATGAAGTTGGCCAGCATTTTGGAACCGCAGGTGGTAGCCATCGCCTCCGTACAGATCAGATCTTTAATGGAAAGCGGAATACCGAGCAGCTTTCCTTCATCACCTAAGTCGCGCTTCGTATCGGCGGCCGCGGCAGCCGCCATGGCGCCCTCTTCGTCAACGGTGATAAAGGAGTGCAGGCGCGAATCAAATGTGTCAATTCTGTCCAGGCACGACCGGGTCAGCTCCACTGCGCTGAGCTGCCCGCGCGCCATCGCCGCAAGCGCTTCAGATATGGTGAGAAAACAAGGGTTCACGGGTTATAGTTGGCGCTATAGTGAAAAAAGAAAAAGTTGGAAGCTAGATCACCCGGGGGACGATAAAGTTTTGCTCATCGCGGGCGGGGGCATTGGCAAGCGCCGTCTCCAGCGGCAGAGAAGCACGTATAATGTCGTCGCGAAAGGCGGTTGTGCTGGCGGCGGCATGGGTGGTGGGGGCAACCTTGTCCGTGTCAACCGCGGCCAGAGTATCGGCATAGGCGAGAATGGTGGTGAGCTGCTCGGTGATGCGCACCAGTTCATCAGCTGAGAGGTGTAACCGGGCCAGGTGGGCCACGTGCTCAACCTCTTGACGTGAAATCATCTGTTATACCTCGGTGAGATAGTTGCTGTTCTACTGATACGGCCAATATTTTGCCAGCGCATCTTTCACCTCTGTTACTTCCAGGCGTGATACAGTGGCCTTGCTCATCTGCTGATCCAGCTCATCACTTAAGTAGGCGCCCAACCCCTCTGTATTCAGAGGCTCGCCCAGCAGTTCCGCCAACACCGCAACGGCGCCGTCACGCTGACCCTTGAGGTTGTACCCGCCCTCCAGAGTGACAAGTATGCGGCCATCGCAACACGTATCGGCGAGACCAACAAGTGTTTTGGTCATATAGGCAAACCCGGCCGGACTCACCGACATACCACCCAACGGATCACCATGGTAGATATCAAAACCGGCGGATACGAGAATCAATTGCGGCTGATACGATATACCGATGGGAATGATTATTTCGTTAAAGATAGCGGCATATTCAAGATCACCGCAGCCCGGCGAAAGGGGAACATTGACCGTGTACCCCTCACCGTCCCCCACCCCCACCTCGGCAACATTGCCGGTGCCGGGATAGTAGGGGTACTGGTGGGTGGAGAGGTACAACACCTCCTTCTCACCATAAAAAGAGAACTGGGTGCCGTTACCGTGGTGTAGATCCCAGTCGATGATCATGACCCGGTCGAGCTGATGAGCACGCTGGGCGTGACGGGCGGCGATGGCAACATTGTTGAACAGGCAAAACCCCATGGATCGGTCGCGTTCGGCATGGTGGCCGGGCGGCCTAACCAGGGCAAACCCGTTATCGGCATCGCCGCTCATCATCATATCAATGCCTTTCATTACCGAACCGGCGGCCAGCAGGGCAGCCTCATAGGAACGCGATGAGGTGGTGGTATCGGCATCGAGAATATCAAAATCCTTCCCCTGGGTTCGAGACACCCGGTCAAACTGTGCTTGATCATGAACCGCCTGAATCTGCTCGGGTTGAGCAGGATCCGCAACTGGAAAAAGAAACTTTTCCCGCACCTCCGGACGTTCGACAACATCATAGATCACCCGCAACCGATCGATTCTCTCGGGGTGATTGGCCCCCGGGTCATGCATGAGAAACAACCTATCTTTGAACACCGCCGTCTTTCGCATAAAAGCCCCACAGATTAAAAAGAGAATTCGGTATGAGCCAACACCATAATAAAAAAAGGTTGTATTCTCCAACAGGAAAATACAACCTTTTACCCATGATGGCGTCGTAAAAACTTCGCTCTACGGCCTCAAGTGATCGTTTTGACTTCTCGACGTACCATATGTACAACTGCGAGGTCAAAACGCCCACCACTCCTAGTATAGCTATGTTTTTACTTAGCCATCTTTAGCTGTACATTCGACTTTTTGCGATAGCATCATCCATGAGGGGCTTACCGGGTTTACATCGGTACAATCAGTTTGTTGGTTTCCTCGTTCCAGGTGACGATGAGATACCATACGATCAGAAACGCCCCGATCAGTACCAGGGTGCCGCCATATCCCATGATTTCAGGGAGATAGATATAACGGCCGAACACCCCGTCTTCTTCAAACGAATTATCTTTAAACCAGGAAGACAGAAGGGAGTTGGACACCGCAAAAAACGGCACCACCAGCATCAACTTCACCTGCCCCTCGCCGACCCGCCACAGGGTTCCGGAGCCGCAGCCGCCGGCAAACATGGCGCCCAGGCCGAAAATAAAACCACCGACCACACCACCCCAGCCAAAGGTGCCGCGCACGTAGTAGGCCGGGTTTAACACCGGGTCGCCGAATTCACCGCGAACGGGTACCCCGAATTTCAAGACGGCCGCCCCGACCGCAACGATAAAAATCGATATCATCACCGATCGCGCCATGGTCGTGTCCCCGGTCATGTGCGGCTCCCGAAACCCCTGCACCATACACCAGCGGCCGCGCTGCATGGCATAACCCAGGGCAAGGGCAATAAGAATGACACCACTGAGTGAGGCGATATATGAACTATCTTCGTTTGTGGAGTAGGAGTAAGCCTGCCACAACACAAAAAGCAGCGCCGCAATCCCCAGAAGGGTTACCACCGGCTTGGGAAATTCAATGGTTTTGGCGCCCCCGTCACCCCAGCTGATGTGTTCCATTTCAAGATAGAGCAGTTTGAGACCAAGCACGACGCCGGCAACAAGCCCAATCATCATGGTGAATCCGTTGGCGGCAAGGTTGCCAAGGGCGTTGTAAAAACCCCCAACGTTGCAGCCCCCAGCCAGAGCGGCGCCGATACCCATAAGGATGCCGGCGATTACCGCCTTGACCAGTTCCCGGTGGGGAGGGACCCGCAGCGCAAACTCACGGCCCAGACAGGCAGAGACAAAGGCGCCCAGAACAAAACCAATGCCGATAACCGAGCCGGAATTGACCAGCAAAGCACCTGGGGCCTCCTCGTAGAGGATAAGAATACCGGCATCGGAGCCGAGCCCGGAGGCGATGCCGTGCATTATCCAGTCTCCCCAGTTGCGAATCGCCCCAACCGCTCCCCATGGGCGCCACCAAGCCATAATCATGACCGACAAAAAACCTACCAGGATACCGGTGACGGTGGCGTTCCACTCGGTCTGGCAAAGGATTTTGTATAACCCCTTCACCTTGCTTACCATGACGCTTTCTTCACTCATTGGAATCCTCCTTATCGATAACCAACTTATTGAAAACAATTCAGGTTGCTTTACCGTCAGTACCGGATTTTGTCAATATTGTTGGTGCCGCAAACCATCTTGACCGCCCCATGATACAGACCAGCTGTCAGCCCCACCAGCACCGACCCTTCCAAAACGTCAGAAACAATACCACTGAAAGCATCCACCCCCTGCCTGAGGTGGTTGTATAAAGACCTCGAACGCACGGTTGTTTATTTACTTTAACAACCACACTGTCTATGGTAGGCTGACATGTTGTACTCACTTTATGCGGTTTGCTGTTTCAGGGGTGAACGTTCACCTGATTGTTGACCTAAAAACATATCTGGAGGGAAAACCATGAGTGATGTAAAACCGGTAGCAGATGATGTGAAAGCGGATTTGGTTCTCGATGCAAAAGGGCTGAGCTGTCCAATGCCGTTGCTGCGCACCAAGAAAGAGATCGGCAAAATCCAGGCCGGTCAGGTTCTGCAGGTAGATGGCACCGACCCTGGTTCGCGCAATGATATTCCTGGATGGTGTGACCGTGCCGGACATGAGTATCTCGGAGAGAAAGAGGAAAGCGGCTATTTCAGTTTTTTCATCAAGAAAGGCTAAGAAATACACCATTGCCGTTATCCGCACCCAAGGCGTGAATCAACCATCACATGGTTTCTCTCACGCCTTGCACTGACGGCTTAACATAGAGCGACTGGAGGGCTCACCATGGCAAAAAGTCTGGGTATTTTTGTAACCAACCCGAACCAGCTCCATCATGTCATCGGCGTCGCCAAGGCGGCAAAGGAAAAAGGCGCAAAGGTCAAGGTGTTTTTTACCTGGACCGCCACTCACAACGCCAAGGATAAAGATTTTCCCGCCCTGTGCGAGCTTGTCGATGATATCTCTATTTGCGTAGACAGTTACGCCAAACAGGGCTACGACATAAATGATGTTCCGGCCGGCCTCAGTGCCAAACAAATGGCAACGCAGGCCCAGCACGGCATCATCATCGAAGACTACGACTACTACCTCAGTTTATAGGAGAGCATGACATGGAATACAAAAAAGTCTGTTTTCTCTATCGAAACAAAGATTATGCGGTGGATGGAATGCGTTCCGCGCTTGGGTTGGCGGTGGAGAACATGTACTCCTACGGGGTCGTTATGGACCATGAGATGGACAAGCTTGACGAGCATAATCTGGAGAGTATCGAGATGTTGCGCGATATGGAAGGAGAAATTTTTTCCACTGTGGAAGCAAATGTCGAAAAAAATGCACTGGAGCCCATCACCCTGGAAGAAGTCGGTGAAAAGCTGCGCGAGATGACCATCATCATTCCTTACGGCCTCAAATAATTGGGGGAAATTATGAAGATACTTAACGTATATCGTTCCGAACCGGACGAAACCGTAAAAAAACTCGTTGAAATCGTGACCCGCGACCGAGAAGAGGATAGTTTTGATCTATCTGTTGACAGTCCTGATTACAGTGCCCTGGTTGATAAAATTTTCGCGGCGGATCAAACGATCTGCTGGTGGTAATATTAGTCCTCTTTAACAGACCCCCGTTGATCGGCGGGGGTCTGTTATCATCGTAACAGAGCGGACATAACAGCATCGTGAAGGGTGGGCCGAAACCGCCGGATGCCGCTCAGGTCATCGCCTTTTATTACCCGATTTGTCAGTAATACCACGACGGCCTTTTTTGATAGATCAACCCAGAAAGAGGTACCGGTGAACCCCAGATGGCCGATACTTTGTTTATGAAAATGTTGACCGCAACTGGGTGAATCCAGTGAGGGCAGCATAAGGCCTGTGCACCAATCAAAACCATTTATGCGGGTACATATCCGACGAAAAACATCAGTTGCTATCGGCAGTGCCGATTTCTTACCATAATAAAGCTTTATCATCTCTTTACAGATACGCAACACCCCCTCCACCGTCCCGAATAAGCCGGCATGACCGCCAACTCCTCCCATGGCCCGGCAGTTGTCGTCATGCACCACCCCGGACAAAACGATGCCGGTGTATGGACATTGGCCCGTACATACATAATTATCAGGGTCAGTTGAAGGGTCGGAAAAATGAAGTGCATTGCCAAGATCAAGAGGTGCTGCCACGGTGTTACGCCAATACACGGCCAATGATTGCGCAGTGATGCACTCAATAAGGTATCCCAGCAGGATATAACCAAGATCACTGTAGATGAGTGGCAGCGGCTGCCCACTTTGTAGTGGTTCGGCCTCAATGTGTTTTATAAGGGTGTATTGCTTGTTATCTGTGTTAGTATCAAAACAATCCCAGAAATTGCGGTGCGCCGGTAAACCGGAAAGATGAGCAGCCAGGTCGAATACAGTTTTTTCACGCAACAGGGAGGTATTATTCACGGGCAGACAGGCGGAGATCGGGGTGCTCCACTGGATTGACTTTTTTTCTATCAAGATGAGCAGACAGAGAAGGGTTACCAGTGGTTTTGTTAACGAGGCCAGATCAAAATATGTGTTTTGATTAATCAAATCCTGACAACCATGACCGGTATTTCCGTAAAAAACGGTATGTGATGGATCATTATTAAATTCCTGCCACATAAAACCCGCTGACGCCCCCGTATATACTCCATTCTCATACCCCTTCAGAAGCGCTTGGGACATCGTTGTATCTATTTTTTCATCTATTTGCCGAAACTTCGTCATATTCTGATTATTTATTGATATTTTAGGTAGTTCTGGTATACTTTATGGTTTATGGAAGAAAACTAATCAAAGCAACGGTTGGTGCGTCGCACAATTTTTTTTAACACTCAATTGACAACGATTTACAACAACCTGATCACAAGGTGTCGATAACGGTGTTAATAACACGGAATATAACGGAAAAGACATTTTAATAACATCGCTATTGTTGTAAAAAATATAAGTAAAACTAAACGGTTACTCTTTTTTTCAAGATATAAGCAGCTCTAATAACAAAAATAATAAGAATATAAATTATGATAGGGAGTTGAGCCATGGCCTTCAACTGCTTTGTAAACAAGAACGAACTATCAAACAAGCTTGGTGAGTTACAAAACATCACAAATAAAAGAGGTACTCTGGCTGCTTTGAACAATGTCTTGCTCGAAGTTGAAGACCAGGGAATCGTCATGACCGGCACCGATCTGGAAGTAGGGTTGAAACTTATTGTTAGTGGCCAGGTCAATGAAACCGGTACCATAACCATTCCCTCAAAAAAATTATTTGAAATAGTCAGGGAGTCGGCCGGAGAGTCAATTCACCTTGAAGAGAAGGAAAATCACTGGATAACCATAACAGCAGGAAAGAGCACCTATAACGTAGCTGGTATACCCAGTGAGGAGTATCCCCGATTTCCCGACTATGACGAAGACGGGTTTATCTCGTTTGAGTCACACATCTTTCTTGATCTCGTCGACAAGGTGATTTTTTCCATAGCTGGAGAACATGAAAACATCTACTCTCTCACTTCGGTCCTGTTCGAAAAGGAAAAGAAAGAAAATGGTTCATATCTGCGGATGATCTCATCAGATGGCCATCGTTTGTCCATCATGGAAAAGGATGTGGCTACCGATGTTGATGGGCTCAATTTGAGTGAGGTAACCCTTATTCCTAAAAAAGGGGTACAGGAGTTACGTAAGTTTTGTGAAAACAGAGATACCATTGAACTGGCTTTCGAGGATAAGCAGTTGGTGGTAAGGGACGGCGAGGCGGTAATGGTGATTCGCCTGCGTCAGGGACAATTTCCCCATTATCAGTCAATTCTCGATTCCATCGCAACAGACAATAAGCTGAGTATCCCGCGCATACCATTTCTAGAATCTCTGAAAAGAACCGACATATTTACCGAGGACGTGTTTCATACCATCCAATTATCCATCGAAGCCGGCAGTATGGTCATCACTTCGCAACATGCCGATATCGGCAGCGCCAAGGATGAATTATCCATTGAGTATGAAGGAGAATCCATGCAGCTCATGTTTAACTGCCGATATTTTATCGATGCGCTTCAGGTTATGGAAAGTGAAGTGGTAAAGGCATACATCGATACACAAAACAGTCCCTGCCTGTTGCAAGGAGACGATGATCCCGGCTTTACCAGTGTCATCATGCCGATGCAGCTATAAAAGCGTTTATTTTTGATGGGACTGCACATCCTAATGAATTTTGAAACATGAGAGAACCTTGTAACATGAGATTTTATGTTCAGGATCAAGGCGTGAAGGAAATATTACCGCAGGCAGCCACCTAATATTGTTAGAATGCTTTTTAACAATTAAATTGAGCGAAAAGACCATATTATAAAGTTCCCGTAAGTCTGTTGTAACTCTGTAAAAACAGTAAAAAAAGGGCTGCACCATACGCCCTCACCCATGCAATCGGAGAACAGTGCATTGAGTTCACATGAGCCACAATATGATGCCGACCAGATAAAGGTACTCGATGGCCTCGAGGCGGTACGTAAACGGCCGGCGATGTATATCGGCAATACCGCAGTGGAGGGGTTGCACCATCTTATCTGGGAGGTGGTGGATAACAGTATCGACGAAGCACTGGCAGGGTATTGCCGGCGTATTCGGGTGACCATCCTGTCTGATAATCAGGTAAAGGTGGAAGATGACGGCAGGGGCATACCGGTTGATATTCATCCAACTGAAAAGGTTTCCGCCCTGGAACTGGTTATGACCACCCTGCATGCGGGGGGAAAATTCGATCATTCCACCTATAAGGTTTCCGGAGGTCTGCACGGCGTCGGGGTTTCCGTGGTAAATGCGCTGTCCAGCAGGGCCGTGGCAGAGGTGCGGCGAAATGGAAAGATTTATCGGCAGGAGTACCGCTATGGTGAAAAGACCGGCGAACTTGAAATAATTGGAACAAGTGAGAAGACAGGTACGATTATAACATTTCAGGCCGATCCGGAGATATTTACCGAAACCACCGAGTATGACTACGAAACGGTCAAAAACAGGTTGCGTGAGCTGGCCTTTCTCAACAGCCGGGTAAAAATCTATCTCAAAGATGAAAGAAGCGGGGAAAAGGATAAATTTCATGCCTCGGGCGGGGTTGTTTCTTATGTGCAGTGGCTCAACAGAAACAGAACGGCACTGTATAGTGAGCCGATCCATCTGAGTGCGGAAAAAGAGCAGGTTGAGGTGGAGGTAGCTTTTCAATATTTTGATGGGTATTCGGAACGGCTGTTCTCCTTTGTAAATAATATAAACACCCGGGAAGGGGGTACTCATGTCGCCGGTTTCAGGGCCGCGTTGACAAAGTGTATCAACCGCTATGCAAGCGACGACATCGCCCCTAAGAACCTGCGAGAAAAGATGGGGGGTGATGACGTCCGGGAAGGGCTGACCTGTGTAATTTCATTACACGTACCAAATCCGCAGTTTGAGGGCCAGACCAAGACGAAGCTCGGCAACTCCGAGGTCAAATCGATTGTTGAGTCGGTCTGTAACGAGAAACTTGGCTTGTTTCTCGAGCAGAATCCCGGCGTTGCCAAAAAGATACTTACCAAAGTGGTGGATGCCGCCCGGGCCCGTGAGGCAGCCCGCAAGGCACGTGATCTTTCCAGGAAAAAAGGGGCAACCAGCCTGCTCATGGCTGGAAAGTTGGCCGAGTGTCAGGAAAAAGATCCGAGCAGGCGGGAAATATTTATTGTGGAGGGTGATTCCGCTGGCGGGTCGGCAAAACAGGGAAGGGATCGTTCAACCCAGGCCATTTTGCCGCTGCGCGGCAAAATAATGAACGTGGAGAAGGCCAGATTTGATAAGATCCTGGCAAGTGATGAGATTAAACATCTGATCAGCGCCCTTGGCTGTGGGATCGGTAAAGATGATTTTGATATGGAAAGACTGCGCTATCATAAAATCATCATCATGACGGATGCCGATGTTGACGGCGCCCACATTCGCACCCTTTTGCTTACATTTTTGTATCGACAGATGCAGCCCCTCTTGCTGGGGGGGTATGTCTATATCGGTCAACCACCGCTGTTTCGCTTGTCCAGAGGTAAAAAGGAGCAGTATTTCCTCAACGAGGAAGAACTCAACCGGCATCTTTTCAACCAGGCATGTGAAAAGTTTTCCATTACACCACAACTGCCGGATGTGGAAACGGTAGAGGACGAAAGGTTATTCGAATTGTTAGGCTCTCTCTTTTCCTTTGAAAAGATTACCGACTACTTTGAAAAGCTCAACGTGTGGGAACAACTGCTCTTTTTCATGCTGGAGAACTCAGTTCACAATGCCGATCAGTTTACCGATGAGGAATTTATTAAATCCTTACTTTCTTTGTTAAAAGAGGAAAAAAGTATGATCGTCGGGACAATCCGCCCCTGCAGGTGGCGGGCGGAATGTTATGAGGTTGACGTGGCGATCCGCGAAAAGTCTCACATCAGCACAACACTTGGCCCGCATCTACCGCTTATTGCCGAATATCGCAGCGCCTATAAGCTCTTTCCCAAAATAGAGCGCTTTCTGAAGTGTAGCTTTGCCATTGTCAGAAAAGAGGGCGGGGAAGAGATCGCCACCGCTGAAAACTGGCGAACCCTGCTAGCCAGAGTCAAGGAAGAGGCCTTTAAGGGAAGCAATCTCCAGCGCTACAAGGGACTTGGTGAAATGAATCCGGATCAATTGTGGGAAACCACCATGAAACCTGAGAACCGAAAATTGCTGCAGGTGAGGATTACCGATGCCGAAGCGGCTGACGAAATGTTTACCACACTGATGGGTGACAAGGTTGAACCGCGACGTGAATTTATTCAAAACCATGCCCTTGAGGTAACCGAGTTAGACATATAATGAACGAAACTACCGATATCACCACACCGCCTGATGGCATTGCCATCGAGCTCGAATTAAAAAAATCCTACATCGGTTACGCCATGAGCGTAATCGTCGGCCGTGCTTTACCCGATGTCCGAGACGGCCTGAAACCGGTGCACCGTCGGGTTCTCTACACCATGCACGAACTTGGTGTGCAGTTCAATCGTCCCTATGTCAAATCGGCACGCATCGTCGGTGAAGTACTCGGTAAGTATCATCCCCATGGAGATTCAGCCGCCTATGACACCCTGGTCAGGTTGGCGCAGAATTTTTCCATGCGCTATCCCCTGGTGGACGGCCAGGGAAACTTTGGTTCCCTTGATGGGGACGCACCGGCGGCTATGCGGTATACCGAGGCACGGATGACCCGGATTGACCGGGAGATTGTTGCCGATATCGATAAACAAACGGTTGACTTTACCCCCAACTACGACAACTCCCTGACCGAGCCGGTCATCATGCCCAGCAGGATCCCCAACCTGTTGATCAACGGGTCATCAGGTATTGCCGTCGGTATGGCCACCAACATACCCCCACACAACCTAAACGAGATTATTGACGGGCTTATCCGGTTAATCGACGACCCCAACATATCCATTCACCACCTCAACCAGATAATCACCGGGCCCGATTTTCCCACCGGCGGTATAATCTGTGGGAGAAACGGAATCAGGGAGGCGTATGAGACGGGCCGTGGGATTTTGTTATTGCGGGCAAAAACCCATATTGAAAAAAGCAAGGACGAACGGCATGAAAAAATTGTCGTAACCGAAATTCCATACCAGCAGAACAAGGCGGTGCTGGTGGAGCGGATCGCCCAGCTCATCAACGACAAAAAGATTACCGCCATCAGTGAAATCCGTGATGAGTCAGACCGCCAGGGGCTGCGCATCGTCATGGATCTGAAGAAGGATGAATATGCTGATATTGTAATCAATCAGCTCTATGCCATGACCCCCATGCAGAAGTCCTTCGGTATCATCCTGCTTGCCCTGGTCAACAACAAGCCGGAGATTCTCAACCTCAAGCAGATGCTGGAACACTTCATTCAGCATCGCCGGGTTGTTCTGTATCGACGCACTGCCTACGAACTGCAAAAAGCTGAAGAAAAGGCACATCTGCTCGAGGGGTTGACCATTGCCATAGACAATATCGATGAGGTGGTGGCCCTTATCAGAGCAGCGCAAAACCCCGTTGTTGCCAAAGAGCAGTTGATGGAGCGTTTTTCCCTTTCCGCCGTTCAGGCCCAGTCGATTCTTGATTTGAGATTACAGCGGCTTACCGGTTTGGAGCGTGACAAGATTTATCAGGAGTATCAAGACACCCTTGCTGAAATAGCGCGGTTGCGTGAGCTTCTCGGCAGTGATGCCCTGATAATGGCCACCATAAAAGAGGAGTTTGAGCATATTCGCGAGACCTATGGCGACGAGCGACGCACCGAGATTGTCGATGCAACCGATGAAATCCTGCCTGAAGACCTGATAACCCCGGAGGATATGGCGGTGATGGTGACCCATTCGGGCTACATTAAAAGAAACTCGGTGAGTCTGTATCGAGCCCAGCATCGAGGGGGTAAGGGGGTGCGTGGTCTGACCCATGTGGAGGATGATTTTGTCACCAACCTCTATGTTGCCTCAACCTTGGATACTTTTTTGTTTTTTACCAACTTTGGTAAGGTGTTCTGGCGCAAGGTATACCAGTTGCCGATGGCCGGCAGAACCGCACGGGGCAAGGCAATTATTAACCTGCTGGAACTTGGTGAAGGGGAGCGTGTTGCGGCAATTTTACCCATTTCTTCATTTGGGGAGGAAACGGCAAGCCAGACCATTCTCACCGTAACCAAATACGGCAAGGTCAAGAAGACAGCATTGAGAGAGTTTGCCCGCCCCCTTAAGAAGGGAAAACGGGCCCTTACCATTAATGAAGGCGACGAAATACTCTCGGCTCACCTGCTTGGTGGTGATGATACGGTATTTTTGATTTCCCACCACGGGTTATCCATCCGTTTTCATGAATCAGACGTCCGAACCATGGGCAGGATTGCCGCCGGTGTAAGGGGAATTAAACTGAAGGATAGTGACTATGTGGTCGCAGCCAACGTGCTTGCCTCCGACAGCGAAGAGTCGATTCTGATCGTAACCGAGAATGGGTATGGCAAACGGACCATCGCAACCGAGTACAGGACTCAGTTCCGTGGTGGAAAGGGGATCATAGCCATCAAGCCAAGTCTTAGAAACGGACCGGTAATCGGCGCTCAGATCGTTGATGATCTTTCAGACGTGATTCTGATTGCCGACAGTGGTCAAATGATACGTATGGGGGTGGAATCCGTTCGTATTATCGGTAGAACCACCCAGGGTGTTCGTATGATCAACCTGTCTGAATCCGAGCGGGTGGTGGGAATGGCGGTGGTGGATAAAAACGAAGACGAACCAGATGACGAGCCTGAATCTGAGTAATGCTGAGCGTTGTGCCGTTGCGGTAATCGGCGCCGGCTCCTGGGGGACCGCCCTGGCCCTGTTGCTTGGCCGCAAAAACCATACGGTTCGGTTATGGGGGCACAACAAGGAACATATCAGAGTATTAGACCGCCAACGGGTGAACAACCGATACCTGCCCGGTTTTACATTTCCTGACTCTATCACCGTTACCGCCGAGCTAGCAGACGCCTGCACGGGGGCGGACGTTATCTGTATGGTGGTACCGTCCCACGCCTTTCGAGAGGTGTTTGGCGCGTTAATCTCCTACTGCCGCAAAGATGCCTACTTTGTCTCGGCCAGCAAAGGTATCGAGACCGACACCTCACTAACCATGACGGCGCTTATGACTCAAATGCTTGATTGTACATCGGCGCCGGCGCCGGCCGTGTTGTCCGGCCCTTCATTTGCCAAGGAGGTCGCTGAGCGGTTGCCCAGCGCGGTTACCCTCGCCTGTTCCGCGGCACCACATGGACAGTTTCTGCAAAGAGTGTTCAGCACCCAGAGATTTCGGGTATACACCAGTAGCGATGTTCTGGGGGTGGAAATCTGCGGAGCTTTGAAAAACTGCATAGCCCTGGCGGCAGGCATCAGTGATGGAATCGGCTACGGAGATAACGCCCGGGCTGCCATAATCACCAGGGGGCTGGTGGAAATAAGGCGGCTTGGCCGTTTGCTGGGGGCAGATGAAAAAACCTTTGTCGGGCTCAGCGGTCTTGGTGATCTTGTTTTGACCTGTAACGGCCCGTTAAGCAGAAACCGCTCGGTTGGCGTGGCCCTGGGAAAAGGTGAACCCCTGGATAAAGTGCTCGCAGACATGAATATGGTGGCTGAAGGGGTGGTCAACACGAAGGCGTTTTATCGTCTGGCTGGGCAAAGAAACATCGATATGCCCATCGTCACCGAAGTGTATCGCATTTTGTATGAAAACAAATCGTGCGAAGCGGCGGTAGAGGACCTGCTCAACCGCGAACAGAGAGAAGAATAGTAAATATATCAAAAGGTTAATGATAAATATTGTCTCATCACAACAGTTAAGCCGTATATGTTGAAAATGCTCCCTTGAGCCTTTAGAGCGTAGGGAACCTCACCACATGGTCTTTTAGTCCAATTTCTTTGTTGCTCAAAAACTTTCACCTCGGCACGACTAGGTATATGGTTTTGGAACCATGTTCCTCGCGCCTTGATCTTGAACGAACCGAACATTTATATTTTTCAGGGTCCTCCGAATTCTTTACAACGTCATCAGGACCAGTCGTTATCCATAAACTGATCATGATCAGGCTTTGGCGGTGCGGCTTCCATTAACCTTACTTCCGTCCATTTCCTGATCTTCTCCCACTCACTATTGATTTCAGAAAGTACCTTACCCCGGTGACTTACTCTGTTTTTCTGGTCAATGTCCAGCTCGGCAAAGCTTTTTTGCAGTGGCTCGAAGTAAAACAGCGGATCATAGCCAAATCCCCCCGCCCCACGTGGTTTGGTGAGAATTGTACCTTCACAGCGTGCCTCATAGGTGAGTGCCGGCCCGGACGGGACCGCGATGGAGACCACACAGACGAACGCCGCCCTTCTGTTTTGTATATTCTCGAGATTTTTCAAAAGCAAGGCGCAATTGTCCTCATCAGTAGCCGATTCTCCGGCATAACGGGCCGAGCGGACGCCGGGGGCGCCCCCCAGTGCCTCAACCTCGAGTCCTGAGTCATCGGCAATAGCGGGAAGTCCCAGCACCCGCGCATAGTGCAGTGCTTTTTTGTAGGCATTTTCATCAAAATCCGCCCCATCTTCAATAACCGGTGGAAGTGGGCTGAAGTCGGCAAGACTTTTCAGCTCAACAGCGGCTGTTGTTGCCCCATGTTGGAACTCGCGTACCTTGTTTTGATTGGTGGTGGCCAGAACGAAAATATTAAACATGATGATCTGTTGATGTGTTTTGAGATTGTTTGTTATAGCGTTCTTCTTCACTGAAAATGCATCCGCAATACCCCTGGCGGTAGAGGGCAAGCTCTCGTGACTCTCTGATCCCCTCTTCCCATCCAACCCGGAAATCATGATAGATGAACGGCACCGCATGCTCATCAGAGCAGTGGTGGCCAATGTTCGTAATTGCGGTGTGATTTTGAAATCTGCTATAGAGCAGGGTGGTGGAAAACCCGTTGAACCCTTCACCGGCGGCACGTTGTGCGGTTTTGGTGAGGCGACTGGAATAACAGAATGAACACCGATGGTCCTCACCAAAGACCACCGCGCGAAGAAAGTCACGCAGGCCGTAGTCGGGTTCAATGATACATGGGTAGCGGCGCTGATCGATGAGTTGTTTTAAGGTCTCCAGACGTTGCCTGAACTCCCT
Organism: Desulfofustis sp. PB-SRB1; assembly: GCA_016722945.1. GTDB lineage: Bacteria > Desulfobacterota > Desulfobulbia > Desulfobulbales > Desulfocapsaceae > PB-SRB1. The sequence goes on from JAEQMT010000059.1 coordinate 112,856, forward strand.
GAAGGGGTGGATGTTGGGGTTGTAAAAATAGCAGGTAAAATCAACCCCCTCGTTGGCCAAAATCCGCGCCGGATATAGCAGGCACGGAGCACAGCATACATGCAGTAATATACTCATGAGTGTTATAGCTTGAACTGTTTCGGGTCTATCCCGTAGCGGTGAATTTTGTAGTTGATGATACGGAGGCTGGTGTCAAGGTATTGAGCGGTTTTTGTCTGGTTGCCGTTGTTTTTTTTCAGTGCATCGATGATGATTTCACGCTCAAAATTCTCCACCGCAACCGCCAGTGATAGGGGGTTTGCATCTGATCCAGCCGGTGCGGTCTGAAGGGTTGGGGGTAAATGGGTTGCAAGGATCGAGTCGCCGTCGCATATCAGCACCGCCCTTTCGATGCAGTTCTGCAGTTCGCGTACGTTTCCCGGCCAATGATACTGAACCAGAAGGTCAATGGCGGAAGTTGATATACGGCGAATTGGTTTTTTGTTTTCCGATGCATAATTTTCAAGAAAAAAATCCGCCAGCAGGAGAATATCGGTTCTTCTTTCGCGTAGCGGCGGCAGATAGATGGGAAACACGTTGAGCCGATAATAGAGATCCTCTCTGAAATTGCCCTCTGACACCGCATGCTCAAGGTCGCGGTTGGTTGCCGCAACCAGCCGCACATCGCACGATATTGACTGGGGGGAGCCTAACCGTTGAAACACCCTTTCTTGAACAACACCTAATAGCTTGATCTGCACCGAGTGTGGAATTTCGCCAATTTCGTCAAGAAACAGGGTGCCACCTTCGGCGCTCTCAAACCTGCCGATCTTTCGTTCGGTGGCCCCGGTAAAGGCGCCTTTTTCGTGACCGAACAACTCACTTTCCAGAAGTGTTTCCGGCAATGCCGAGCAGTTCACCGCGACAAAGGGTTTATCATGACGCACCCCGTTATAGTGCAGGGCCTTAGCAACAAGGGTTTTACCGGTTCCCGATTCACCACGCAGCAACACGGTGGCGTTCGAGTCGACAACCCGGTGAACCATATCAAACACCTCTTGCATCCTGCTGGAGTTGCCGACAATGTCATCGATTCGGTTCTTGTTGGAAAGCTCACGCCTGAGCTTGAGATTCTCGATCTGCAGGGACTCTTTTTCCTGGGTGACGATCTGAATTCGACGCACCGTTTGCGCGATAATACTTGAGAGTACGGTAAGAAACTGCAGATCCTTCCGGGCCTGATCGTCAATACCTTCCTCGTATTGACAGTCAACGCTCAGGGCACCGATAATCCGTGATGAGTCCTTAATGGGAACACACAGAAAAGAACGGTCGGACGCCACCTGATCACCGCGTGACCTAGTGCGATTGAGAAACAATGGCTCTTCACCGATCTGCGGGATGATGATCGGTTCGCCGGTGGCGACGACCCGGCCGGTAACCCCTTCGCCGATATCATACTTACCACGTTTCTTGTTTTCCGCGGTGAGGCCATGGGCAACCTCTATCTCAAGTTTTCCGGTAATCGGGTTAACGATGGTTACCGTGCCGTTTTTCATCCCCTTCATTTCCGACAGAAGCGACATGGCCTGGGCCAGACAATTGCGAAGGACAAGAGAAGACGCCAACTCTCTGGTTATTTCATACAGGCAGCTCAGGTCAATGAGCTGATCGGTGGTGTCGAAGCCTTCCTTGACAGACATGGTAGATTTTTCTCTTTAATATTCAGTGCGCGGGATGCGCAAACACGGCAGTGCGAGCCGACCTGAGCACTATATTGTTGCATTGCGCTGCTTGCAATGACATATTATTGACAGAAAAACGTTTCAGTGTTAATTACACTTGCGCTGGAGGGATGGCCGAGTGGTTTAAGGCGGCGGTCTTGAAAACCGTTGTACGAAAGTACCGTGGGTTCGAATCCTACTCCCTCCGCCACCCGATCAAAAGGAGAGATGACCGAGTTGGCCGATGGTGCTCGCCTGCTAAGCGAGTGTGGGGATAACACTCCACCGAGGGTTCGAATCCCTCTCTCTCCGCCAATCATCACCTGGAGCATCCCAGGCCTCATCAGCGTTTTCTTTTACCGTCACCGCTGCCCAACACCCGTAAAACCCTGATATTGCCAACCACCATTATTGTCGGCCTGACATGTTGCTCATGGTGGACTGTGGCGGTAATCGGGTAAACTTAACCGGTTATGGATTTACTGGGCGGGTACTTCACAAATGTTTTTAAACTTTTTGGGCACCACCCTTAAAAACCCCACATCAGGGATCGTTCGATCCACCCTTCCAACCCTTTTTCGTGTCGTACCTTCACCCAGCCGTCCTGCTGGTTGAGCGTTTTAAAGACCACCCCGTAGTAGGCCTTGCCGACAACCTTATAGGAGGTCCCCGGACCGCTGCGAATATTGATACGGCTTTTTTTATCTTTATTGACCTTTACGATCATGTGTCCCTCTCGAGAGGTGTAGTCTTTATGCAGCCAGCCGGTGTCTTTTTCAAAATCCTCCACCTGCAGCCAGTCTCCCTTGGAGTCTTTTACGATGAGCGGAAAGCCGCTGCCGTACTGCCACTTAACATCATAGGTGGTGCCGGGGCCACTGCGCAGGTTGACGTTTTCGGCAGCGACGCTGACCATCGTTAAGGCGAATGCGGAAACGGTACCAAAACAAAGAAAAAGTACCGGAATCAGCAGCAGGATACATCTGTTTATAATACGCATGAATATATCATCGGTTAAAGTGTTTTAAGGGGCTCAGCTGAAAGATTCGCCGGTAATCAGCGATACCAACCGTTCAAGATCCACCGGAGAAAGGTAGTCGATCTCAATGGTGCCCCGCTTTCCCTGTTGTTTGATGACGACCCGTGATTTGAGCGTGGCGTTGAGTTTGTGTTCCAGGCTGTTCTGGTATGCCAGCGGTAGTTTCCGTCTCGACACCAGCGGTCGTCGCCGCTGAGGTTCTGGAGAAAGAAGTCGATGTAAGAGTTGCTCGGTCTGGCGCACCGAAAGTTGTCCGGCAACCACCCGGTCGCGGGCCTTTTGCATCAGGGCTTGATCATCCGCCACTCGAAGCAGAGTTCTGGCATGACCCTCGGAAAGCGTACCGGAAAGTACATCGGTTTTGATGAAATCGGGTAATAAAAGCAATCTCAAGGTGTTGGCAATAGTGGAGCGTTTTTTTCCGACCTTTTCAGCTGCCTGCTCCTGGGTGTAGCCAAATCGGTCGATCAGTTTTTGGTAGGCAGCCGCTTCTTCCAAGGGGTTTAAATCGGTGCGCTGGATGTTTTCTATGAGAGCAAGTTCCAACAGGCTATCTTCACCCTCGATATCCTGAACCACAACCGGCACCGTCTTGAGTCCCGCCAGTTTGGCGGCACGCAGCCGTCGTTCGCCGGCGATAAGCTCGTATGAATCAATACTGGCCCGAACGACGATCAACGGCTGAATAACCCCTTTTTCTCTGATCGAATCGGCTAACTCGGACAGGGTGTCATCGGCGAAGTGTTGGCGGGGCTGATGTTTGTTCGCAACAATTGAGTCAACATCACACTGGAAAAAACGATGAGAATCATGATTGGTCTTGAACAACGCATTGACGCCGTGGCCAAGGCCCAGTGATTTCGCTGCCATAATTTTACCTCCTGGGCTTGAGAAACTCCCGGGCAAGGGCGTTATACGCCTGCGCCCCATTGGATTTATTGTCATATTCCATGATGATTTTGCCATGGCTTGGGCACTCGCTCAACCGCACGTTTCTTGGAATGACAGTTTGGAACACCTGCGAGGTGAAGTGACGGCGTACCTCAGCGGCAACCTGATGTGACAAGCGGTTGCGGGTATCGAACATCGTTAAAAGGAGCCCCTCAACATAAAGATCTGAGTTGAATGAGTTTTTCACCAAGCGAATCGTGTTGATCAGTTTTGCCAGCCCCTCCATGGCGAAATACTCGCACTGCATCGGAATCAGAACCGAGTCGGCGGCGGTCAGGCCATTCACGGTAAGCAACCCAAGGGAAGGGGGGCAATCGATGATAATGAAATCATAATCCGCGCGAACAGGCTCCAGTAGGTTTTGTAAAAAATACTCCCGGTTCTCTTCGTTGATGATTTCAAGCTCTGTTGCAACAAGATCGATATTGGTTGGGATAACAAAGAGCTTTTTGGTGGAGGTGGGCCTGGTGATTCCAGTAACGGAGATATCACCACACATGCCGTGATAGAGGTGCTTCTCGTCGGCTCCAGGATGGATCCCTAAACCGCTGGAGGCATTTCCCTGTGGGTCGGAATCAACGATCAGTACCCGTTTTCCCGTCAACGCCAGGGCGCCGGAGAAGTTCAGGGTGGTGGTGGTTTTGCCGACCCCGCCTTTCTGGTTCGCCACCGCGACTATCCGCCCCGTTTGTTTTTTACTCATACCATCTCCCTTTGTGACCATCTTTTATACCCAAACCCCGAAAGCGGCAAGAGAAAAACTTTACCATCGGGTGTTAGCGGGTAAGAGGGTGTCAACTGAAATGTGTTGGGCGAATTGTTTCACGTGAAACAGTGGGACAGGAAGGATACCGGTAATCATCACCCCTTTTTGCCCTGCCCGGTATTGGTGAGGCGGGGCGCCATGGTGTTCAAGAGAGCGTTATAGGGCGACAAAAACGTGTGATTTTAGTAAGTTGGGCTGTTTTTTGAGGAAGGGTGAAGTCCAGGTGGCGTCCCCAACCGGATTTGAACCGGTGTTGCCGGCGTGAAAGGCCGGTGTCCTGGACCTGACTAGACGATGGGGACGACATTATTCTGGTGGGTCGTGTTGGGCTCGAACCAACGACTCTCTGCTTAAAAGGCAGATACTCTACCGACTGAGTTAACGACCCTTAAGCGGTTATTTTTTATAGATTTGCTGGCTTAATGTCAAGAAAAATGTAGCCGATATATGCAATGTGCGATACTAAAGAGTCTCTTGGGTAAACTATTGACAGGTGGCCGTTGGGTCGTCTGTTGCATTGAAATACATGAGGTAATTCATGGGCTTGGCTCGTGGTTCCGTCAGTTTTGTCCGGTTTAAGGTGGATGGTTCTCTACCTGCCGACGGCGAAGATTTTCTTGAGGAACGGCTGAAACTTTATACGTTTCGTGATATTGACAATCATACCGATGAGCTTTCGGTGGGATGGGTGTCACTGGGGAGGCTGTGGGGGCTTGACCTCAACTACCCGCCTGCTTTGACTGGTGATCATTTGGTAGCGTCGCTGCGTATTGATCAGCGCAAGGTCGCGCCGGCGCTGATCAATAAATTCGTCCAGAAAGAAGAAGCGGTCATTCTCAAGCAGAAACAGATTCCTTCGCTCACCAGAGTTGAGCGAAGAAAACTTAAAAACAAGGTGCGCGCCCACCTGCTTGCCAAGGCGGTACCGGTTGCCGCAATGTATGATATCTGTTGGAATCTTGCCGAATCATCACTGCTTCTGTGTGGAGGTAATGCAATTATTGAGGGTATTCTAGAGGATTTCTTCAAACAGTGTTTTGACCTGATTCTTATCCGTGATTCACCTCTGGAAATTGCCGCTATCGGTTTGAGTGAGGAGCAGGCGTCATCATTACGTACCGCTTCACCCGCCGTTTTTGCATGAGGATACCATGAACTATCTCGATGATATCGGCGACTACGGTTTTGTCGGCCAGGAATTTCTTACCTGGCTCTGGTTTAAGAGCGAACAGCGGGGCGGCGCCGTCACGCTGGCCGAAGCGGGCGATATCGCCATCACATTCGAAAAGCATATGGTGCTTGAGTATGGGGTGGACGACTATCACGAACGGGTCATCTGCAGCGGTTTAAATACCCAGCTCAACGAAGCGCGAACCGCCCTTCGCCACGGTAAAAAGCTCGAACAGGCTCGGATAAAACTATCGCAGTTCAATACCGAGTACATTTTTACCTTCGCGGCGCGTACCTTTGGTTTTAAAAATATCGTCCTGCCCCGCTCAACCCAGCCGGAAACGCTGATGGGGCCGGACGGTACGGGGACTGAGGGGCAGGAACTCAATGACCGTATTGAGGCAATTGAAACCGTGGTTCGCCTGTTTTATGAATTATTTTCGTTATTCTGCACCGTGCGCACCAGTGCAGGGTGGGATGAAGAATTGCGGGCCATCCGCCGCTGGGTGCATGGCGCCGCGGAGCGCGTTTGATCGGGAATAATACGATGGAATTTGAAACGGTTATCGGCCTTGAAGTACACGCCCAGTTGAGAACCGCCACCAAGATCTTCTGCGGTTGTGCGACCACTTTTGGCGCCCCCCCCAATACCAATACCTGTCCGGTCTGCCTCGGGTTGCCGGGCAGTTTGCCGGTGCTCAATAAAATGGCGGTGGAGTACGGCATCAAGGTGGCGCTTGCCGCCAACGCTACGGTTAATCCGCTGAGCCAGTTCGCCCGGAAAAATTATTTTTATCCCGATTTACCCAAGGGGTACCAGACCTCGCAATATGATCGCCCACTGGTGGAACATGGCCGCATCGACATTACCGTTGACAATGAGGTGAAAACCATCGGTATTACCCGTATGCACCTGGAAGAAGATGCCGGAAAACTGATTCATGACGAGCGCGAACCCCGCTCCTTTGTCGATTTGAACCGGGCCGGAACCCCTCTGCTTGAAATTGTCTCCGAGCCCGATCTGCGTTCACCCGCCGAAGCGGTGGACTACCTGCGTAAACTCCACACCATGTTGCGCTATCTCGATGTCTGTGATGGTAACATGCAGGAGGGGAGTTTTCGCTGCGATGCCAATATCTCCCTGCGACCCTTTGGTGCCGCTGAATTCGGAGTGCGTACCGAGCTCAAGAACATGAACTCATTTCGTCACGTACAGGCGGCCCTGGAATATGAACAGCGGCGTCAACGCGATATTTTGCTGGAAGGCGGCACGGTGATCCAACAGACCATGTTGTGGAACCCGGACAAAGGGATTACCGAGCCCATGCGGGGCAAGGAAGACGCTCATGATTACCGGTATTTCCCCTGCCCGGACCTGCTTGAAGTGCAGGTCGATGATAGCTGGGTAAATACCGTCCGGCACACCCTGCCGGAGTTGCCCGAAGCGCGTCGAAATCGCTTTGTGGATAGTTATGGACTGCCCCCTTATGATGCCGCCCTGCTCACCGAAGCCCGTGAGCTGGCCGATTATTTTGAGCAGGCCACGGCCACCGGCGCACCCGCCAAAAAGGTTGCCAACTGGGTGATGACTGAGCTGCTCCGTGAAGTTACCGCACCGGCCCTTATTGCTGATGGTGCGGTTTCCCCGGAACATCTGGGTACCCTGGTGCTGTTGATAGAAGATGGCACGATCAGCGGAAAAATCGGCAAAAGTGTCTTCACCGAGATGATCTCCTCCGGTAAAGACCCGCGCACCATCATTACCGAAAAAGGGTTCAGTCAGATATCGGACGAAGATGAACTGCTGAAACTGGTGCGTGAGATCATCACAGCCAGCCCCGATCAGGTAGCCCAGTTCAAGGCCGGCAAGTCCAAGGTGATGGGCTACTTCATCGGCCGGTTAATGCAGAAAACCAAAGGATCCGCCAACCCCAAACTTGCCAATCAGCTCTTTACCAGGGAGTTGTCGGCACGCTAGCAGCCACCGATGGAAAAGCGGCAATGGCAACAAAAAGGAGCGGGACATCGGCAGCGGTTGCGAGAGCGTTTTCTTGCCTCCGGGTTGGATGCGTTTTCCGCCGCGGAAGTGCTGGAACTGCTTTTGAGTTTCGGTACCCCGCGTAAAGATTGCAAGGAACCGGCCCGGGAGCTGCTCAAAGCATTCAAAAGCTTCGCCGCCGTGCTGGATGCCACCCCGCATGAACTGAGCCGGGTTTCCGGGGTGGGTGAAAAAAACAGTTTTGCCCTGCAATTCGTCAAGGCAGTGGCTGATCGCTACCTGCAGGAGCGGTTACACGGCAAGTCGTATCTCAAATCCTCCCACGATGTCATAAACTATCTGCGTCACTCCCTGCAGGGGCGCCGCATCGAGTGCTTTACCGCTATTTTTCTCGATGCATCACTGGGCATCATCGATGCCGAGGTGATCGCCGAGGGGACAATCACCGTCAATACCGTCTACCCGCGTGAAATTATGCAGCGTGCCATTACCCGGCACGCCGCCGCGCTGCTGGTGGCGCATAACCATCCATCCGGTTCTTTAACCCCCTCGGCGCCGGATATTTCCCTGACCAGACAACTCTATCTGCTCTGTACCATGATGCAGATTAGGCTGCTGGATCACATCATTATCGGAGATGGCTATTTCAGTTTTGCCGACAACGGCATCATGGCCGAGATCTCTGACTGGGCCGCTGCCATTACCAGTGGTTTTGCCGTTTCAGGCGAGCCTTGAAACATGGTACGGGCCCTTTATATCCATCTGCCCTTTTGCCTGAAAAAGTGTCTCTATTGCGGGTTTCCATCCACTGATGACCCTTTTTTCAGCCATGAGCGTTATATCCAGGCTCTGGTCAGAGAAATAAGCGGCGTGCGGGATCTGGGGGAGACCGATTCACTCACATCCGTATATATGGGTGGCGGAACTCCCAGTGCTCTTGCCCCCAGCCTTCTTGCCGATCTGTTGGTGCACTGCCGTACCACTTTCAGGATGGAGGCCGATGCGGAGATCACCATAGAGGTAAATCCGGCAACGGTGAGCAACGCCGATCTCGAGCTGCTGCGCGGGACCGGGTTCAACCGGCTTTCCGTCGGCGTCCAATCCATCCACAACGATGAACTGGCAAGTCTAGGCAGACTACACGATGGTGCGGCCGGGCTCAGGTGCATTGCCATGGCGGCATCCGCCGGTTTTACCAACATCAGTGTCGATCTGATGTATGGTATTCCCCGCCAGACCCCTGACAGCTGGCGCCAAACCCTGGAGGCGGTTCTTGCCGGTCAGCCCACTCACCTTTCCATCTACGAGTTGAGCATCGAACCAGATACCCCGTTTGGTGTCATGCAGGCGGCGGGTGAGCTTGCCACCTGCTCCGAGGATGACCTGACGGAAATGGAGGAGATAACATCACGGGTCTGCACGGCAGCCAGGTTGCACCGCTATGAAATCGCCAGTTACGCCAGAGCGGGGAATCTATGCCGGCACAATCTCACGTACTGGCGCAATCTGCCCTATTACGGCTGTGGCGCCGGGTCGGTGAGTTTTATCAACGGTAGCCGCTGTCGCCGGGTAAGCGACCCGGAAGGCTATTGCCGCAGCCTGGAAACAGGGCAACCAGTATTTGCCGAGTGTGAAAAACTGTCCGCTGAGGCCGGATTTAAAGAAAGTGTCATGCTTGGCTTGCGGCTCATGGACGGCCCCGATATCAGCGAACTGCAGCAGCGTTATCAGCTTGATATCGACACGGTCTACCCAGACGAAATTACCACACTGGTCGACCAGGGACTGTTGCACCGGACTTCCCGTCGAGTATATCTGACCCCACGCGGACTTCGCTACGCCAACATGGTTATGGCCCGGTTGATCTGAGGAAAACTCCAGGGGCTGGCGCTCGGCACCATTTATTTGTACGATCGACTGTTTGACACCGATATCACTCTTCAATACTCACAAAATTCAGGGTGGCTTGGACCACGAGCAGGGGAAAAAGCAGGGCCATGATGAAAATATTTACTACCGGGATCATGCCGATCAGAGCGGGCAATGTGCCCAACCGAATGGCGACACGGGGTCGGTCTTGCAGCCACCGTATCTTGCGGCGCAGCGCCCAGTGTCGATTGGCGGCGGGAAAATCGATAAACAATAGAGCGGTATAGAAGATGTAGATAATCAGCACCAGTACCGGCCCGAACAGGGGAACCAGGCCGATAACAAGTGAAGCCACGGCGATACCAATCCCCATCAGGGCCAGCTTGACGCCTTCTTTAATATCAAGAAGCAGGGTGCGCGGGGAAAATCTGATGGCGTTTGTCCCCGTAACAAGGGTTGCTCGCTCAACCGCTTCGCTGAGCAGGCTATACAACGGTGAACTCAGTGTGTAGGCAAGCAGAAAACAGAGATAGAACCCAATCAAACGTGAAACCAGCAGATAAAACCACATTACCAGCCGCCAGCCGCCCTCGATGATTATTGCCCACCAACCATCACTGGGCTGCGGTGGTTTCAGCAAATCAGTGAAGAACGTATCCAACTGGGCTATGATAAAGGTAAAGCCCAGCCAGCTCAGCAAGGCGGTAAGGCTGACCAGTCCCAGCGAGAACATGAGCAGCCCGGGATGGCGGAGCAGAAACAATACGGCCCCGGAAAGATTGACCCAGGCCGGATTTTGTGGTGATGTGGTGTTCATCGGATCGAGGTTAATTGAAGAGCGCACGTGTGGTACCGGCACATTGTATGGTATGTATCAGGTGCATCTTGAATGGGAAATGAAATGGTGGCACCGAAGAGAATAACAACACACTTTGTCTGTCGCCACTGCGATTTTCGCAGTGTTAAGTGGCTTGGCCGTTGCCCCCAGTGCGGAGAGTGGAACAGCCTGGTGGAGCAGAAGGAGACGGTGCCGCACTCTGCATCTTCGTTTGAGCGGCCGGTACCCTTGATGGATGCGCCGGAATTCCCCGAACCCCGCCTGCGGACTGCCATTTCCGAATTTGATCGGGTTCTGGGCGGCGGTATCGTGCCCGGTTCCGCTATTTTGATCGGTGGCGATCCCGGTATCGGTAAATCAACCCTGCTGTTGCATGTGTTGGCGGCATTAGCCGATCAGGGCGCGGCGGCGCTCTATATCTGCGGTGAGGAATCGCCGCACCAGGTAAAAATGCGAGCCCACCGTCTTGGTGCCCTGCGCCCTACTCAATATCTGAGCACCGAGCGTTTGGTAGAGGCGGTGTGCGCCATGGCAAAGGAGCTGCGTCCGGCCCTGATTGCCGTTGACTCCATCCAGACCATGCGCTGTCATGAGGTGGCTTCGGCGCCCGGCTCCCTGGCCCAGGTGCGCGAATCAACCGCCCGGCTGGTGGAGTTTGCCAAGAAAGAACATCTGCCGATTATCCTTGTGGGACATGTCACCAAAGACGGCGCCATTGCCGGGCCCCGGGTTCTTGAGCATATGGTGGACACGGTGCTCTATTTCGAAGGTGAGCGCTACCAGAATTACCGATTGTTACGTACCGTCAAAAACCGCTTCGGCTCCACCAACGAGATCGGGGTATTTGCCATGAGCGCTAAGGGGCTTGAGGAAATAGCAAATCCTTCGGCGCTTTTTCTGGCCGAACGCCCGGAGCGGGTTTCCGGCTCGGTGGTGGTTCCCAGCATGGAGGGGAGCAGGCCGATCCTGGTGGAGGTGCAGGCCCTGGTCAGCCCATCTTATCTGGGGACGCCGCGGCGTACCGCGATCGGCACCGACCCGCAGCGGGTGGCGCTGCTGTGCGCGGTGCTTGAAAAAAAGGGGGGATTAGATTTAGCTGGGCGCGATATTTACATCAATATTGCCGGGGGCATCAAGATAAGCGAGCCGGCGCTTGATCTGGGCGTTGTTGTCGCCATGGCCTCCAGCGTGTTCGATACGCCGGTGGAACCGCTGACGGCGGTGTGCGGGGAGGTTGGTCTGGCTGGTGAGGTGCGGATGGTAAGCGGCATGGAATCGCGTATCCAGGAGGCAAGGCGACTTGGTTTTGGCCGCCTCATCACGCCCGTCGGAAAGGAGGATATGGCGCCGAATGAAGGCAGCCTTGCCCACATTGAAATCGGTTCACTGGCCGAATTGATGGATGTGTTATTTGGATAATACTATTTACCGGAGTGCTAACATGGATCACCACGATCATCACGAAGACCCTCGGGTCTGCTATCAGGTTGGGGTCATTTTCGTTCTCGTTCTCGGTGGTTTGCTTCTTCTGGGACTGCTGAGCTGATTGTCTCTTGAACCGGGTGCGGCGCAGAGAGAGTGTGCCGCACCCCGCCTCTTCATGGCGTATGCGGTGCGCTGTCTTGCCGGCGCCCGAGTGCCATGGCGCGGCTTCATTGTTTTATCATTACACCCGTTCAGGGTGTTAAGCTCATTCCATCTTTTGCACCACTTCTCTTGTATTGCCAAATGTAAAACGGGATTTACCCTTTTATGTAAATAGTTTTTGGCAACACCTTCATCAATTAATAGGAGTAGTTATGGCGGAAGAAGATAGTGTAATCACTGAAAACGAATCAGACGATTCTCAACAGGACGGAGCACTGCTGCCGGCCAAGGATATTCTACCCGACACCCTGCTTATTATCCCCCTGTATGATCGTCCCATGTTTCCTAAAATGATGGGACCGATCATGGTGGAGGATAAACGTCTGCAGATGAACATCAAGTCGGCTCAGGATAAGGGGGTGCCGATCTATCTCGGCCTGCTGCTGGTGAAACCCAATGAATCGGCCGTTGCCCATGCACCGCGGGCAATGGAGGATTTTTATGAGGTTGGGGTAGCGGCCAGGGTGGTGCAGATAACTCCGCCCAGCGGCGATCAGCCGATGCAGCTGGTGGCCCAGGCCCAGGAGCGTTATGCGGTAAAGGAACTGATCAGGGAAAAGCCCATTTTTCAGGCTCGGGTAACCTATCTCAAGGATGAAGATGACGAATCCACCGAAGAGCTCAAAGCCTATTCGGTGGCCATCATCGACTGCATCAAGGAGCTGGTCAACCTCAACCCGCTGTTCAAGGAAGGGCTCAGTCTGTTGCTGGAGCGCATCAACGTAAGCGACCCAAGTGCTCTGGCCGATTTTTCCGCCTCCATGACGACCTCATCAGGAGCGGAATTGCAGGCGATTCTCGAGACCGTTTCGGTACAGCAGCGACTGGAACGCGTCCTCATCCTGCTCAAAAAGGAGATTGAGATATCAAAGCTCAAGGCCGATATCTCCAAGCGTATCGAAGAGCGGCTCTCCAAGCAGCAACGGGAATTTTTTCTCAAGCAGCAGCTCAAAGAGATTAAAAAAGAACTTGGTATCGCCAAGGATGACACCCAGAGCGAGCTTGAAAAATTTGAAAAGCGGCTCAAGACCCTCAACCCCTCCGAAGAGGGCAAGACCCGCATCAATGAAGAGCTTGAGAAACTCAAGCTGCTGGAGCCGTCGTCGGCCGAATTCAATGTCACCCGCGCCTATCTTGACTGGCTTACCGTGCTTCCCTGGGGGGTGTACACCGAGGACAACTATGACCTTACTAAAGCGCGTAAGATCCTGGACCAGGATCACTTCGGCCTCGAAGAGGTCAAAGAGCGCATCCTTGAGCTGCTCTCGGTGGGTATCATCAAGGGTGATCTCGCCGGCTCAATCATTTTGCTGGTAGGCCCTCCCGGGGTTGGTAAAACCTCCATCGGCCAGTCCATTGCGCGCAGTGTCGGGCGTGAATTTTACCGGTTTTCGCTGGGCGGTATGCGTGACGAGGCTGAGATTAAGGGGCATCGCCGCACCTACATCGGTGCTCTACCTGGTAAATTCATCCAGGCCATGAAGACGTGTAAGACGGCCAACCCGCTGATCATGCTCGATGAGATCGACAAGATCGGCGCCAGTTTCCGCGGCGACCCCGCTTCCGCCCTGCTCGAGGTGCTGGATCCGGAGCAGAACCGCGATTTTCTCGATCACTATATCGATGTCCGGTTCGATCTCTCCAAAGTGCTCTTCATTTGTACCGCCAACCAGCTGGAAACCATCCCCGGCCCGCTCATCGACCGTATGGAAATGATTCAGCTGCCCGGCTATATCCAGGCGGAAAAGGTGGAGATCGCCAGACGCCATCTCATCCCCAAGCAGTTGAAACTGCATGGGTTGACCAAGTCTCAGGTTTCCATTGCAAAGCCGGTCATCGCCGCCATTGCTGACGGCTATGCCCGAGAAGCGGGGGTTCGTAATCTGGAGAACCGGATCAAGAAGATATTACGCAAGGTTGCCAAAGATCTGGTCTCAGAGCCCGACAAGCAGGTCAAGGTGAAAATCAGCGATCTGCCGGAGTTGCTGGGTAAGAAGTCGTTTTCCGATGAAAAAATCTTCAGCAAGCCGCGGGTCGGGGTGGTTACCGGGCTGGCTTATACTGCCATGGGCGGTACCACCCTGCATATCGAAGCGGCCGCGGTACCCTCGGGATCGCCGGGCTTCAAACAGACCGGCCAGCTGGGCCAGGTTATGGTGGAATCTTCGGAGATCGCCTACAGCTATGTCAGGTCGCTATTCAGCAAGAACAAGGCGTTGCTCGAATTCTTCAAGAAGCACTTTATTCACCTGCACGTTCCCGCCGGCGCCACCCCCAAGGACGGGCCCTCGGCCGGCATAACCATGGCCTGTGCCCTCTACTCACTGGCAACCGCTACTCCCATGGTCGCCAACACGGCGATGACCGGAGAGCTGACCCTGACGGGGCTGGTGATGCCCATCGGCGGGGTCAAGGAAAAGGTGATTGCCGCAACCAGGGCGAAGGTGAAGCAGGTGGTGTTGCCGGAAGATAACCGAGAGGATTTCGATCTGTTGCCGGATCACGTCCGGGAAGGTGTATCGGCGGTATTCGTCAAGACCTTTGACGATGTGCGTAAGATCTGTTTTCCCGACTGATTGCTGCTTTACAGACAGAAAGGAACTGGGGGTACCGAGCGGTACCCCCAATTTTTTTATTCGATGTTCAAGACAATATACTGACTGAAGTTTCCTACCCGAACCTTCAACAGAACACGATTGCTGCCTTCGTTCTGATCGAGCACCTGCTGAAGTTCGGCAAGGCTGGTAATCCTGTTTTGATTGACCTCTTCGATAAGATGGCCGGATCTCAGGTTGGCTCGGGCTGCCGGGCTGTCCGGTATAACTTCACTGATGATTACCCCCTGTCGGTTTTCATAGCCGAACTGCTCGGCCAGCTCGGGGGTCAACTCCTGCACGACAAGACCAAACGGGCTGAGAAGGGTCTCGTTGCTCTTCTGCGCCACCATTCCGAAATCGTCTGGCTGCTCACCGATGGTAACCTTAATGGTCTGAGATGTTCCATCCCGAAATATCTCGATGGCAAGATCGGTGCCGGGGCTGGTCATGGCGATGCCGTTGCGCAGTTCGGCCACATCCGCAACCGCTTCGTTGTCGAGTTTAACGATGACGTCACCTTCCTTGATCCCACCTTTTTCAGCCGGGGTATCAGGGTGTACCTCGGTGACCAGAATCCCGTTGCTGTCCGGCAGGTTGAACGACTGGGCCAGTTGTTCGTCGATATCCTGGATACCCACGCCTAGCCAGCCGCGGGTGACTTTGCCAAACTCCTGGAGCTGAGATTCGATGGATTTGGCCATGTTGATGGGAATGGCAAATCCGATTCCCATGTACCCGCCGGTGCGGCTGTAAAGCGCCGAGTTGATGCCCACCACCTCACCGTGGATATTGAGCAGCGGCCCGCCCGAGTTGCCGGGATTGATGGCTGCATCGGTCTGGATAAAATCTTCATACTCATTAATGCCTACCCGGCTGCGGCCTTTGGCGCTGACCACGCCGACGGTGACCGTCTGGTTCAGGCCGAATGGGTTGCCGATGGCAATCACCCATTCACCAACGTCGAGTTTGTCAGAGTCGCCCAGGGGCACGGTGGGAAGTGTCTCATCCACATCAATTTTAATCAGGGCAACGTCGGATTGTGGATCGGCGCCCACCAGTTCCGCCTTGACCGTGCTGCTATCAGCAAGGGTGACGGTGATATCCTCGGCGTTTTCCACCACGTGATTGTTGGTGAGGATATGGCCCTCATTGCTGATGATAAATCCTGAACCGGCGCCCTGCTGGCGTCGCTTGCGCTGCTCGGGATCCTGAAAGCGCCTGAACTCAGGGCCGAAGAACCGCTCAAAAAACGGGTGATTGAAAAACTCATCGAACTCAGGGTTCATGTCAACGGTGCTTTCCACCCGGATATGCACCACTGCCGGGGTAACATCCTTGACCACCTCGGCAAAGACCTTGGCGGAGCGATCAAGCATTGCCACCCGCTCTTCTGCTTCATCTGCATAGCCACTTAAGGGTACCAGCAGAAGCAATAGCATACCGGTAACAATAGATAAAAACTGCGTGCGATTCATAAAAAGCATCTCCTTATTGAATTGTGCGTTAATTCCCGCGTTTTCAATAAGGTAAGAGAGGTTTGGGTGCGGTCAAGGGACACCCACGGCTGGGACGGCCTGTGCGTCGTTGCGAAAACAGGGTCTACGTCCTGATCATTTCCGCCAGCTGAAAGGCGAGTTCGAGGCTCTGTTCGGCGTTAAGGCGTGGGTCACACGATGTTTCGTAGTTGATGATCAGATCATCGTCGCCGATATCACGGGCGCCACCGGTGCACTCGGTGACGTTGTCGCCGGTGAGTTCAAAGTGGACTCCACCGGGAATGGTTCCCTCGGCCCAATGAATCTCGAAAAAGCTCCGCAACTCAGTGAGAATATCGTTGAATTTTCGGGTCTTATGACCGCCGCCGGTGGTGATGGTGTTGGCATGCATGGGGTCGCAGCTCCACACAATGGCCCGTCCATCCTGCTTCATGGCCCGAATCAGCGGCGGCAGTACATCATCGATCTGGCTGACCCCAAGCCGGGTAATCAGGGTAAGGCGGCCGGGCTCGTTGGCCGGGTTGAGAACATCGATAAGCCGTCTGAGATCGTCAATATCGTGACCGGGACCCACTTTGACGCCCAGCGGATTGAGGACGCCGCGGAGAAATTCCACATGGGCGCCGTCCACCTGGCGGGTGCGCTCGCCGATCCACAACAGATGGGCCGAGCAGTCATACCAGTCACCGGTGGTGGAGTCGACCCGGGTGAGGGCCTCTTCGTAGCCCAGGAGCAAAGCTTCGTGTGAGGTGAAGAACTGGGCCTGATTGATCTGCGGGGTGTCCATGGAGATGCCGATGGTCTCCATAAAACGGATGGCCTCGTCGATCTGTTTTGCCATCCGTTCATAGGTCATGCCCATGGGGGATTGGGAGACGAATTCCTGGTTCCAGGCCTGCACCCGGTGCAGGGCGGCGAAGCCCCCGCGGGTAAAAGCGCGCAGCAGATTCAAGGTGGCCGCCGCCATATGATATCCCTTCACCATGCGCTGAGGGTCGGGGGTGCGAGCTGCGCCGGTGGGGGCGGCGTCATTGACCATATCGCCGCGATATGAGGGCAGCACCAGGTCGCCCACCGTTTCCGTGTCGGCTGAACGGGGCTTGGCGAATTGGCCGGCGATGCGGCCCACCTTGATCACCGGCACCCCACCGGCATAGGTCAAGGTAATAGCCATTTGCAGCAGAACCTTGAGTGCTTCTCTGATCTTAGGAGCGCTTACCTTGGCGAAATTTTCCGAGCAGTCACCGCCCTGCAGTAAAAATGCCTCACCGGTAACCGCCTTGCCAAGCAGCGCTTTCAGGGCCCTGATCTCACCGGCAAAGACCAGCGGCGGCAGTTGTTTCAGCTCGGCCAGAGCGATGTCGACGGCGGTCTCATCGGGCCAGTTTGGCTGTTGCAGGGCGGTAAAGTTTTTCCAACTGGAAAGCGACCAGGTGTCGGAGGTGTTTTCATTCATGGTTTTCTCTTCTTGTCAGATGTGCCAGGTGCCGAGACAGCACCTATCCAGATCAAAGGTGTTGAGGACGCGTTTTTCCAGTTCCTGCCTCTTTTTGTCCTGCGGCGGTAAAAAGCTCAGGCGCGGTACCATTTGTAGTAAATCATTATGTGCAGGTATTACCAATCCACCCTCCTGCATCACCTTGCCGGTGGTGGTGTCGATCAGCATCTCATCGGTGCCGTTGGTAACGACTGCCAGCGGAATTCGATAGTGCGGGGTAAGTACCCGGGCGGCGGCGCAGGCGGCCCGTTCCCGACTGACCAGCGACCCCGGGCCGTAGCGGACAATCATACAGTACCGGTTGGCCAGCATCACGGTGAGATCGATAACCGAGGTTACGAAATTCCTGGTAAACAGGGTCTCGATGGTGAGACGGGGAATAAGCTCATGGCGGCTGTAGCCCAGTTCTTCAACCATCCGCTTCGAAATCCCCTGCCGGATGCGCTCATCGTCGGTATCGGTCAATTTTCGCCGGTGAGGTAGTCAAACAGGGTCCCATACACCAGATGATGCTCATGGGTGCCAAGGACGTCATCGGCCATCATCGTAATTACAAGGCTGCGGTTTCAACCGCCTTACTCGCTTTGATATCCGCCGGCGAGGTCAACGGGCCGGGTCTCAAGCTCGGGGACAACCCCGGTTGCCCGTTCGAGCCTCGCCAGTGAGGTGAGATAGGTGTAGTAGGTATCCACCAGGGTGTTCTGATTTTCAATATAGAGCAGTTGCGCATCGTTGAATTCGAGGATATCACCGATGCCGGCGGTGTAGCGGCCATCGGCCAGCCTGAGGTTTTCTTCGGCCAGCTCGAGGGTTTGATCGGCGATGTCGACCGCCTCCTGATTTTCTTCGGCGCGCAGGAAACTGTCGGTGACATCCTGGGTCACTTCCAGCTCAAAGGTACGCAGTGATGCCCGCGCCTCGCGCAACCCCGCCTGTGCCTCAGCCACCTCACCCTGAGTCCTGAAGCCGGTAAACAGCTCCCAGGTCAGGCCGACCCGCACCTCCCAGGTGTCGGTAAGGCTGGTCAGATCGGTGTCATAGCCGGTGTAATCGCCAACTGCGTCAATGGAGGGCCAGTACCCGCCCCTGGCCCGGGTTATGTTGGCCTGAGCGGCGTCAACCAGGAGGTTGAACTGCTTGAGGCCGGGGCGGTTTTCAGCGGCGGAATCGAGCAGTTCGGCAAGAGGAACTGGGAGCTCCGGTTTCTGCGCGGCCAGTTTGGCGAGGGGCGGATCATCGGTAACGATCTCATAGTCACCGTTGTTGGGTATCGTTCCCAGGGTCTGCTCCAGAGCGACCTTTGATGAGCGCAGGTCGGCCTCGGCACGTAACAGGGCGAGTCTCTGATTGGACAACACCACCTCGGCATTGGTGACATCGATACGGGCCCTGATGCCGGCCTCGAAAAAACGCCGCGCCCGGTACAATTGCTGTTCGTAGTTTCTGACCGCCTCTTCGGCAACCACGATAAACCGATTGCTTGCCAACACCTGGAAGAAATCCCTTTTTACCTGGAAAACGACATCCTGGTACGCCTGGGTCAGGGCCTCTTCGGAGGCGGTGAGGGTGAATTTCCGGTTGTCGATCAGCCCGGTGGTTTTACCGAAGTCGACGATAAGCTGGGATAATCTGATACGGCCGAGGCCGACATTGTCTTCATCCACCGGCTGTAAATCCTGCACATGATAGCGGCCATAGCCGGCATCGGCGGAAAGCTGAGGCAGGTATCCGGCCCGTGCCTGGGTGAGCAGCCCTTCGTTGCCGGCATATTGTTGCCGGACAACATCTATTTCTGGGTTGTTGGCCAGGGCGATATCGATGCAATCGCTGAGAGTCAGGCTGCTGGTGGCCCATGCTCCCATGGGTACGGCTATCACGGCTATTGTCAAACACAATGAAGCAAAATAATTCATGATGAGTTCCTCATGGTTTCCGTCTGTTTGATATCCGTGTGCTTGTCAGTAGAAACCCTCTTATTACAACGCAGGTGATAAAAATGCTAGACTCTATCACGTATTTATAGAAGAATTGACTGGATGTGCCCGGCCATCCTGATGGCAGCGCACCCCATAGATGAAAACTCATCTCAGCTCACTTCAGTTCAACATCGAGGAAAAACATGACCCGATTCATTTTGTGGACAATCACCGTGCTCACGCTGTTTGTCTTGACTTCGTGCAGTGAGGAGTCGCCCCCGTCGCAAGAGGAAAAAGCGGCTGCCGAAACTACTGTAGCTGAAGAGCAGCCACCCGCCCAGCCCCAGGGCCCACCGCCGCTGCCGGTGGAGGTTATTACCGTTGCCATGAAGCAGACTCCGGTGTGGCTGGAATACACCGGGAGAACAGAGGCCACCGAGCGGGTCAATGTAATCGCCCGGGTAAGCGGACGTCTCGAGCAGATACTGTTTACCGAGGGAGACTATGTGGAGGCGGGTACGCCGCTGTTTATTATCGAGCAAACGGCATATCAGGCGGCGGTGGATCAGGCCATGGCGCAGCGGCAGCGCAACGAGGCGACGCTTGCCTTGGCGCGCGCCGACGTGGCACGCTACAAACCGCTGGTTGCCGAAGATCTGGCTCCGCGCCAGACCCTGGAGCAGTACGAAGCCCGCGTTGCTGAGCTGGAAGCCAGTATCACGGCGGATGAAGCGGCGATTCGTGACGCCGAGCTGCAATTGAGCTACACTGAGGTTGAAGCACCAACCTCGGGCCGGGTGAGCCGCAGTTTCTTTGATGTGGGCAATATCGTCGGCGGAGCAGAGCAGGCGGTGCTCACCAATATCGTTAATGATGACCCGATGTTTGCGTTTTTCAACCCCACCGAGTCTCAGTTCCAGATCATGAGCAAGTTCAAGTCGCAAGACAAGATGCCGGCGGTTGTCGTTATCCCCAACAGAGCGGCGGAACAGCTTTCCCGTGAGCCGCTCTCCGGCTTCGTGGATTTTACCGATAACCGGGTTGAGCCGACAACCGGCACCATCACCATGCGGGCCCAGGTGGAAAATCCCAACAACCTCATTATGGAAGGCACCTTCGTCTACGTGAACGTGATGGTTACCGACCAGGAGTCATTTATCATGATCCCGCCGGGAATCGTGCAGCGTGATCAGCTCGGTCGCTTTGTCTATATCGTCGATGAAAACCATCAGGCCAAGCGGGTGGACATTACCTCCAACTATGAGTCGCGGCACTATCTGATCGTGAACAATGGCCTTGCCGGCGGTGAGCAGGTGATTGCCTCGGGATTTGTCAGGCTCCAACCCGGGGCGCCGGTGCAGCCCCAGGATGTCACCGATACCAGAGGGGTAATGGCGGTAATGGCCGAACAGGGGTTGCTGCCCGATAAGGAGTAGTCATGTTTTCGGTATTTTTCATCAAGCGCCCCATTTTCGCGCTGGTTATTTCGCTGCTCATTCTGCTGGCCGGCGGGGTCTCGATTTTCGTGCTGCCGATTCAGGAATATCCAGAAGTTGCACCGCCCACCGTGCTCGTTTCGGCCACCTACACCGGCGCCAATGCGTTTGCCGTGGAGGAATCGGTAACCAGGCCGCTGGAAGACCGGATCAACGGGGTGCAGGGGATGATTTATATGACCTCGTCGTCCACCAGTGCCGGCACCTCGTCCATTTCCGTGTTTTTCGAGCCGGGCTACGATCTGGATATTGCCGCGGTGGACGTTCAGAACCGGGTATCCATGGCTACCCCGCAACTTCCCGCCGAGGTTCGCCAGCAGGGGGTTATTACAGATAAGCAGTCCCCTTCTATTGTCAGCTTGATTTCGATCACCGGGGATGAGCGCTTTGACGCCAACTTTTTAAGTAACTACGTCACCATCAACATTATCGACGAGCTGCGCCGCATTCCCGGGGTGGGTAAGGCCGAGGTGCTGGGAGAAAAAAAATACTCCATGCGTGTCTGGCTCGATCCGGACCGGATTAAGTCGATGGGCATGAGCCCCAATGACGTAATCGCCGCTATACAATCACAGAACCGTCAGGCCGCGGTGGGGCGGCTGGGTGCTCCGCCCACTTTCGATGATCAGCAACTGCAGTTCACCCTGACGACCAAGGGCCAGCTGGAAGACGCCCGGCAGTTCGGTAATATCGTTATCCGCTTCAATGAAGACGGCAGCCTGGTTTATCTGCAAGACGTGGCCGATATTGAGCTGGGTGCCGAAAAATATGACTGGAACGCCCGGGTCAATAGCAAACCGGCTGCCGCCATCGCCATTTATCAGTTGCCGGGGGCCAACGCTCTGAACATCAAACAGCGGGCGGTGGCCAAAATGGATGAGCTTTCAAAACGGTTCCCTGAGGGAATAAGCTATAATATTCCCTACGACACCACCCTGTTTGTTGAGATTGCCATTGAAAACGTGGTGACCAACCTGCTAATCGCGGTTGCCCTGGTGGTTCTCATCGTTTTTATTTTCCTCGGTTCATGGCGGCCCACGGTCATTGCCGCGGTGGCCATTCCGGTTTCCCTGGTGGGTACCTTCGGGGCAATGTTGGCGGTGGGCTTCTCCATCAACTTTCTCACCCTGTTCGGGCTTATTCTGGCCATCGGCATCGTCGTCGACGACGTTATTCTGGTAGTGGAAAACGTCGAGCGTATTGCCGGCGAAGAACCCGATCTTACCATTGCCCAGGTGGTGAAAAAGGCGATGATCCAGTTAATTGGTCCGATTATCGCCACCACCCTGGTGCTGGTGGCGGTGTTCATCCCGGTTTCATTGATGCCTGGGCTTACCGGCACCATCTACCGGCAGTTCGCCTTGACCATTTCGTTTGCGGTGCTCATTTCCTCGCTGAACGCCATGACTCTTTCACCGGCCTTGTCAACTATTTTTATCCGGCGCACCGGTGAGGGGGGCAAACTGCTGCCCTTTAAAATCTTTGATCGATTCTTTGACTGGCTGACCAGAGGATATTCCGCCCTTGTACGGCTGCTTATCACCTTGCGCTATGTTGTGGTGCTGGCATTTGTCGGTTTGCTGGGTATTACCTACTGGGCCTTTTCGGTGACTCCTTCCGGGTTTGTGCCGGAGGAGGACAAGGGCGCAATCATGATCATGTTTAATCTCAAACCCGGTTCAGCGCTGAGCAGAACCACCGAGATTGCGCGTGAGATTGAAGGTATTTTACAAAACACTGAAGGCCTCAGTGATATGGTTATCATTGATGGCTACAACCTGCTCAGCGCCACCCTTGATTCCAGCGCCGGGGCCGGGTTTGTGTCGCTTACCCACTGGAGCGAACGCACCGAGCCGGGTCTGGGAGTTGACTCCATCCTGCAAACAATCAACGCCGAGATGGCCGCCATCACCGACGCCCGTGCGGTGGCTTTCAACCTGCCCGGGATTCCCGGTATCGGCACCGTGGGCGGTTTTGATTTTCGTCTGCAGGATTATCTTTCCGGCGATCTCACCACCTTCGTTAATTATGCCCAGGAGCTGATTGTCGAGGCCAACAAAGACCCGCGCATCATCGGCGCCTATACGACATTTGCTCCCAACTATCCCTTCGTTGAGATTGAGATTGATAGGCAGAAGGTGTCTACCCTCGGTGTTGATCTGGCTGAATTGTTCAGCACCCTGCAGGCTTATTTAGGATCTATTTACGTTAACGATTTTACCCTTTTCGGCAAAGTGTTCAGGGTGTTTGTGCAGGCCGACAGGGAGTATCGCAGCGAGGTGGGTGATATTTCTCAGCTCTTTGTTCGTAACAGCAACGGCGAAATGGTGCCGATGGCGGCCCTGGTGAATCTGAGACAGGATATCGGTCCGTCCGAACTGCCCCATTACAACATGTATCGGGCTATTACCATCAACGGTGCCGCGGCGCCCGGTTTCAGCTCAGGTCAGGCGATGGAGGCCATGGAAGAGGCGGCCGAAAAGGTGCTGCCAACCAATAATTCCTACGGCTATGAATGGTCGGGTATGTCGTACCAGGAGCGGCTGGCGGGCAACATGAAGATCTACGTGTTCACCTTCGCTCTCATCGTCGTCTATCTGGTGCTCTCAGCCCAGTACGAGAGCTGGGTGCTGCCCATTATGATCATGGTTTCGGTACCGCTGGTTATGCTTGGCGCCCTGGCGGGCATCCATCTGGCCGGCCTGGACAACAACCTGTTTGCCCAGATCGGGTTGGTGCTGCTTATCGGCCTCTCGTCAAAAAACGCCATTCTGATCGTTGAGGTGGCAAAAGAACAGCGGGAAAAAGGCGTCTCTATCCGCGATGCGGCGATGAATGCGGCCAAGCTGCGTTTCCGCGCCATCATGATGACCATTCTCTCTTTTGTTTTCGGCGTCATTCCCCTGGCAATCGCCAGCGGCGCCGGCGCCATGACCATGAAATCCATCGGTGTCGTGGTGCTTGGCGGCATGCTCGCCGCTACTTTCGTTTCCACCATGCTGGTACCGGTGGTCTACGTATTGCTGGAAACCCTGCGCGAGCTGGTGGTGGACGTTGAGCAGGAGGTGAAAAACCGGGAGATGGTGTAGGCTATCTCCCGGTGAGCCGTCCCGCTTCCTCTTCGATGGCAAAGATGGTCGGGCTCCAGTCCAGCCATCCTTTTTCGGCCTTGTCATAAAGCGTGAACCGGGCGCCGGTTGCTGCCGGTGGCCCCATTTCTTCATTGCCGGGCGTTGCCAGGGCGATGCCGCCGGACAGCACTGCCTCCATGGATTGAGTGTTTACCGTAATTCCTGAGAACAGGCCGCCTTCCACGGATATGCCCGAGGCGTTCCAGAACCGGGTATTTTGGCGGACAATGGCGGCATAACGTTTTTTGATCTCGGCAAAAATCAATACTCCACTGAAATCGGCGGCAAGATCGTAGCCCGCCACCCTGCCCACCTGAACTCGCCGGTAAAATATCGGTGAGCCGATCTCCAGCGATCCCAACTGAGGTGCTTCCAGCATAATTTGCAGCCCGCCTGCTTCCCCAAGCAGCGGTTTGGGTGGTTCAGTGAGGGCGTTAAATTGAGAGTGCGGCGAGCCTCGCCCCGGTCTGAGGGCAACGGAGGGCCCAAAGACGATGGCTTCGGCGTGCTTGATGCCGCTCAGATTGATCACCGGTTTATCGAGCCAGATCAGGGTGTCGGTTCGGAACAGGGTTTCATGGGGCGGGGCGATGCTCAGGGTGACAACCGTCGTCTGGTAATCGCTGCCGAAACCAATGGCGGAGACGGTGCCGATCTCAATGCCGCGATATTTCACCGCCGCGCCGACGGCGAGATTGTGCGCCTGCTGAAAGCTGACCTCTATCTCACTGTTGTCCACCCCTTTGGCGACGGCCAGTGAGTCATGGAGGGTGAAGCGGTAACCTTGTTTAACCGGTTCTCCTCCTTCCGGGGTGAATATGCCGATGCCGCCGGTCAAAAGCGCTTCCAGCGATTTGGTTTCCACGGAAAGTCCACTGAGACCAGCGGTAACGCGCACGCCGCCGGCCTCATAAAAACGGGAGCGGTTGCTGAGCAGGTGTTCATACTCCCGCTCGATAAAACAGGTGAGCCGACCGCTGTCGGCATCAGCAGGGAAGGTGAAATCGATGACCTGGCCGATTTGCATGTTTTTGAAAAGAATAGGGTTGCCCAACCGGGCGGCGGATACATCATCTCCGCTCAGTTCAATATATAATCCCCGCGGGCGTAGCGCCTTTACCGCGTTCTGGGCTTCACTGAAATCCCTGTAGAGGGGAAAGCTCTGGGGCAGAGTGGCCTGATCCGCCGGCTCCGAGCCGGGGGGATTGACCACGTATGCGCCGCCCGCAATGGTGGTGATTAGCGGTTCCGCATCAAACTCTACGCCTGCGAGCGATGCCTTGAGACGAACCCCGCCGGTCTGTATAAAGACGGAATCGGGGCGGACCAGATCCTCATATTCCTGGTAAATAAACGCCTTTGTTTGCACGGTGGCGCGATCAGCGGCAAGATCAAAACCGATAATCTCACCGATCTGCACCTTGCGATAATAAATTGGTGCGCCGAAATCCGCCCATGCATCCCGGGCCACCAGGGTGATCTCTTTTCCCGGCCTCAGCGGCGCTTTTACCGGCGGCTCGGTGAGAATCTCGAAATGGTCGCGGAAGGGTCCGTCGCCCGGCTGAAACGTGATGTATGGACCGGTAAGCAAGGCATCGAGATGTTCCACCCCGCGTACGCTTACCGAGGTGGAAACCATCCAGAACCTGGTGGTCTCCCGTAAGATGATTTCCGCCCGGGGGTCGAGCATGATATGGGCGGTGACTGAGCGCTGGGTGTCCTCGTTAATGGTGACCTGCTTGACGTAGCCCGCCGTCAGCCCGCGATACATCACCTTGGTGGCGCCCTCGTTGATGCCAGCGCCGGAGGCCAGCTTCAAGGTCATGGGAAGCCCGTAGTCGGCCGCGTCGAAGTCTTCGTGCAGGGTGAAAGTCGCACGGTTTTTTGCCGGCGGCGTGTCATGAAGCTGCTCCGGGGTGAATACCACGATGCCGCCGCTGATCAGGCTTGCCACTGATTCCATATGCATTTTTACGTCGGGAAAACGCCCTGATATGGTCAGACCGCTGGCATTGTAAAAGCGGCTGCCGGTGCGGACGAGATGGGCATAGTCCGGCTTTATTAAACATTCGATCAGGATAGATTCATCGCTGTCCAGCGAGTAGGACTGTACCGAGCCGATGTCGATGTTTCGGTAGTAGATAATCGAGCCTCTCTGGATTGAATTCAGGGCCGGAGTTTTCAGGGTAACCCACAGCCCGGGGGTATCGGCGGGGGCGGGGGGTGGGGTGGTGCGGGCCGTGAATTCTCGTGCCGGGATGGTGGATTTACCGCTCTGAGCGCCGATGTAGACGCCCGAGAGCACCGTCTCCAGGCCGCTCACCCGGCTGGCTGAAATCTCCGGCTGGACAATCCAGAACTGGGTGCCTTCAACCAGGTAAGACTCAACCAGCCGGTCGATTTTAATGATTGCCTTAACCCGTTGTTGCTCTATGTCCGGGACTAACTTGCGCAATACCCCGATGGGCAGTCCCTTGGCGATAACCTGGGTTTTGGCGGGAGTAAGACCGGTTACGTCGTCAAAATAGACGACAATCTCCACGCCCGCCTCCATATAGGAGCGATACAGCAGCCACCCGCAGATTGAGAGCGCGATGATGGGGAGAATCCACAGTGGTGAGATTCCTTTCTTCTCTTTAAGGGTGGCCTCTGATGGCATGATACTCTCCTGTTGGATTGTCGAGCGGCGCGCAGCGATCCCACATGAGGCGAGGATCAAACACGATGGCGGCGCACATGGTCGATATCACTACAAGGGTAAAATAGGTGGCCGCCGGGGCGGTATGAATGGAGGTGAAAAAGCCAAAATCCACCAATACCGTGAGCAGGGCGATCACGAAAATATCGAGCATGGACCAGCGACCGATAAACTTGATAAATCGAAACATTCCGGCCTTCTGTTTCAAAAACCGGTTTTTACCCGATTGCGTGGTGAAGAGTAAAATAAGCATGCCGACAACCTTAAAGAGCGGCACCAGGATGCTTGCGGTCAGGATGATCAACCCGATGCCGTAGGAGCCCTCCTTGAAGAAATAGAGGATGCCGTCGAGGATAGTTGAACGCTGTGGTACTCCTAAAAAATCAACCTGCATAATCGGCAGCATGTTGGCCGGGAAAAAGAGAATAAATGAGGTCAACACCAGCGCCCATGTCCATTGCATCCCCTGTGTGGTGCGGGCGTGTACCGGCGCGTGGCAGCGGTGGCACGAGGATGCGCTTCCCATGTGCGGCGACGGGTTGAGCAGCCCGCACTGATGGCAGCGGGCCATGCCGTATTGCAGGGCGGTTGACCGTACGGTTCGTTCTCGCGGAGTGTTGATGATAGCCGGCAGACGCACCGCAATACTTGGGTGTTGCGTATTGTCAAGGCGCGACCAGAAGAGTGGTCGATCCAGGTTGACCGAGGTGGTCATGGTCAGCAATACCAGGCCGACAAAACAAAAAAAACCGTAATCGTAGGTGACCGAGGCCATCCCGCTGATCTTAATAAGGGTGACCAGGATGCCCAGCAGATACACCTCGACCATGCCCCACTCTTCCAGGTGGGTGAGAAATTTCAGGCTGTTTTTGGAAAAGGTGTTTGATCGGTTCAGTTTGAGTGAAAGCGCCAGAGTGAATGGCAGTATCAGCTTGATAAACGGAAATATGATCGCCGAGCAAAATACCATGAGCGCCACCACATAGTAGCCGCTGTGCCAAAAAGAAACAGCACTTTGGATGACGTTCCCTTCCTGGGTAAAACCGATGGAGGACAGGGTAATAAGGGGCAGAAGCATGGCCGGCGGATAGAGAAGCAGGCCGCTGAGGCTGAGGATTAGTACCCGGTCAATGCTGTTGTTGGAACCCGACGCCAGGGTTGCGCCGCACCGGTCACATTCATACAGCTGGCCAGGCAGCGGCGGTTCGATAACATGGAGAAGATCACAATCTTTACAGGCGGCGACAAGAGATGGTGCAGCGCCTTGGAGTGATGATTGTTCTTGTGGCGTCATAAGCCTGTTACTGATAGGTAGACTGCCTCATCTCGTTGCATACGGTATAGGGTGCTGAACAGTGGTGCACAGGGGACAATATGCGGTGTTGCGTCCGTTGAACTCTCCAGTCGGCAAAGAAGCGGTAAGGTCAGCAATCAAAACTTCGCCAGTTTCTCGACGATTGCCCAACACATTATCCTATTAGTATTGTCCTGTATTGTCGAGATAATTCGTCTTTTTTTGAATTTCGGCGGTCACCAGCGCGGCCCGATGCTATTACCACCTGGTCAGGCCCCCTTTTTTGTTGCGTCCGACCGTCAGATTACCTACCTGTTTGATCAGTTACCTAGGCAATGGGGGCACCGGCCTGTCGGTGCAACATTTTTTCAACAAAATACATGGTACGCAGCTATGACAAACACTGAGCAGTCTCAGTCGATCCAAGCCGGGCAATGGTATGCACGAGATGTTGACGATATTTTTACTGAATTTCAGACTGATGTAAAAGGACTGAGTGATGAAGAAGTCCGGGCGCGACTTGAGAAATACGGGCCCAACTCGCTGCCGCCGCCGCCGCGGCGACCGGCCTGGTATCGGTTTTTACTGCAATTCCACAATGTGTTGATTTACGTGCTGCTGGCCGCCGCGGTTGTTACCGCACTGCTGGCCGACTGGGTTGATTCCGGGGTAATCCTGGGAGTGGTGGTGATCAACGCAATTATTGGCTTTCTCCAGGAGGGTAAGGCGGAAAAGGCGGTGGACGCGATCCGTCAGATTCTCTCCCATGAGGCGGTGGTGATGCGTGACGGTCACCGTCATACCGTCACCGTGGAGGGGTTGGTTCCGGGCGACATAGTTCTGCTCCAGGCGGGTGACAAGGTACCCGCCGATATCCGGTTGTTTGAGGTAAAGGATCTGCGGATTGAAGAGGCGGCGTTGACCGGTGAGTCGGTACCGGTGGATAAAGACTCCGCGCCCACGGCCCCCGGCTCACCTCTGGGGGATCGCACGGGGATGGCCTTTTCCTCCACCCTGGTAAGCTACGGTATGGGGCGCGGGGTGGTGGTGGCCACCGGGGCTGAGACCGAGATCGGTAAGGTAAGCGCTTTGCTGGCCCGGGTGCAAAGCCTTACCACCCGTCTTACTCAGCACATCGATGAGTTCAGCAAATGGCTGACCGGAGCGATTCTGATTCTTGCCGCCGGCACCCTCTTTTTTGGTCTGCTGGTGCGGGATTACACCTTTACCGAATTGTTCTTTGCCAGTGTCGCCCTGGCGGTTGCCGCCATTCCCGAGGGGCTGCCGGCGATTATCACCATTACCCTGGCCCTCGGCGTCCAGCGCATGGCGCGGCGCAACGCCATCATCAGACGGCTGCCGGCGGTGGAGACCCTGGGCTCGGTGACCACCATCTGTTCCGACAAAACCGGTACCCTGACAAAAAATGAAATGACCGCCACCACCATCGTCACCGCCGACGGCGAGTATGATATCGACGGTGCCGGTTACGAACCGGTGGGGTCATTTCGCAAAGACGGCGTGGCAATCTCAGCATCGGATGATCCTGATCTGATGGAGCTGTTGCGGGCCGGCATGCTTTGCAACGAAGGTGAGCTGTATCAGGAAGATGGAAAGTGGCAGGTGCAGGGTGACCCCACCGACGGCGCAATCCTCACCGTTGCCGCCAAGGCCGGTCTGAGTCAGGAAACCTGCCTGAACGAGCAACCTCGTCTGGACATCATCCCCTTTGCCTCGGAGCATAAATTCATGGCCTCGTTGCACAGCTCAGGTGATGATGGTGCCGTGCTTTTCGTCAAAGGCGCCCCGGAGCGGGTCGCTGCCCGGTGCAGCAGGCAGCGTAGTGGTGGCGGTGAAGTCGCTTTGCAGCAGGAGTTTTGGACGGAGGTTATCGAAAACATCGCCCGTTCCGGCCGGCGTACCCTGGCGGTAGCCGTGCATCGCGGGTATACCAATACCTCGGTTGATATCGATAACATCGGTGACGATCTGGTGCTGCTTGGCATCTACGGTCTGATTGATCCGCCCAGAGAAGAGGCGATCGCTGCTGTTCGCAGTTGTCAGGATGCCGGCATCCAGGTGAAGATGATCACCGGTGACCATGTGTTGACCGCGTCTGCCATCGGCGCCCAGATTGGTCTGGCCGCTGCCGAAAAAGCGGTAACCGGCGAGATGATCGAGCAGATGGATGATGATCAGTTGCTTATCGCGGTACGCAGGACCTCGATTTTTGCCCGGGTGAGTCCGGAACACAAATTACGACTGGTGAGCGCCCTGCAGGCCGATGGTCAGGTGGTGGCGATGACCGGTGACGGCATCAACGATGCACCCGCCCTGAAGCGGGCCGATGTGGGGGTGGCGATGGGCAAGAAAGGCACGGAAGCGGCCAAGGAGGCGGCCGAGGTGGTGCTTGCCGATGATAATTTCGCCTCGATTGCCAGCGCCGTCAGGCAGGGGCGTACGGTCTATGACAATATTCGCAAGACCCTTGCGTTTGTGCTCCCCACCAACGGCGCCCAGGCTGGTATCATCATCGCTTCGGTGATGATCGGTATTTCCCTGCCCATCACTCCCCTGCAGATTCTCTGGGTGAATATGGTAACGGCGGTAACCCTTGGTCTGGCGCTGGCCTTTGAACCGCCCGAGGGTGATGTGATGCGGCGCTCGCCGCGGCCGCCGGATGAGCCGCTGCTTACCCAGTTTCTCTCATGGCGCATCGTTTTTATCTCGGCGATTATGGTGATGGGAACCCTGGGCTTGTTCCTCTGGGATCTTGCTCATGACGAAACCCTGCAAATGGCCCGCACCACGGCGGTGAACACCCTGATTTTTTTTCAGATATTTTATCTGTTCAATGCCCGTTACCTGAAGGCGTCGGCATTTTCACGGGAGGCTCTGTTGGGCAACCGGGCGGTGCTGTTCGCGGTGGCTGGAATCGCTTCATTACAGATGCTCTTTACCTATCTGCCGCTGTTTCAGCAAGTCTTCGGGACCGCCGCTATCCCCCTTGGCGACTGGTTGCGGCTGCTTGGCTTCACGGTGAGCGTATTTTTCCTGGTGGAGATCGAAAAAGCCATCATGCGCTGGCTCGATCGACGCAAGGCCCAGTCAGCGGGGCTGAAAAGGGCTGCCGGTTGATGGATCAATGGCGAGTATGAATTGCCGGCCGCGCTGGGGAAAAGGATAACGAGAATTAGCTTTATCTGCCCTGTTGCTGTAGCAGTATTGATGGACGTTTGGCAATCACTCTGGGCAGCTTAGCCCGGGGTGATGAGTGGCAGATTGAAATGCTGCTCAAGCAGCTGTGGTACGGCTCTGTTCATCTTTATAGCGAGAGGCTGAGCGAAAATGGTCTGCACCTTATCGGCAATGAGCGGTTGAGTGGACCATTGCCTGAATCAATCATGATGGCGTCGTAAAAAACCTCAAAATCGCTTGCTGCCGTCATTCCCGCCCTCGATAACAACACTCAAGGGCAGGCTGCAGCGGGAATCCAGTAATTTCGAATAATTATGGATTTTGGTTCAACTCCACAATGACCGTCATCGGGGTTTTTACGACGCCATCAATCATTGCCCGGTAAAAGAAGCATCTACCTCTATGCGATCGCCCTTATCCCCGAAGACCCTTATGCTCTAACTCGTTACCGGCGGCACAAGTCGCCGGTAACGGGAGTTAAGAAGATGGGGACTAACGCTCCGAGCTGAGTGTCTCTTTGGGCGCGGTATCTACAATATTTCTGGTGGAATGGACTTTTGTGGAATGCTCCGGCAGCAGCCAGGCAATGGCTATGAACATCAGCGCCAGGCTCCCTGCGACCAGCAGGCCGGGGAGAGTGCCGAACATGGCCGGGTAGCTGGTTGAGCCCGTTTGTGCAAGGGTTGCCTTGCCGCCCAGATCGGCAAAGAGAAAGGTATCGGCGAGGGCGCCGAAGCTCAGGGTAAAGAGCCAGGCACCCAACAGCCCGCCAAGGATGAACACCAGCGCATCTT
This sequence comes from Desulfofustis sp. PB-SRB1, assembly GCA_016722945.1. GTDB lineage: Bacteria > Desulfobacterota > Desulfobulbia > Desulfobulbales > Desulfocapsaceae > PB-SRB1. The sequence goes on from JAEQMT010000059.1 coordinate 144,956, forward strand.
TACGGCCGGCGCCGGCCGCCACCAGCCCGGTGCCGGGACAAAAACCGGTAATCGCCCAGCCGGTTCCTAAAATGATGCCGCCACCAATAACGCCCACATACGACGATTTAACGCTGAGATGGGCGCCGTCGATCATACCCGTGGCCAAAAGCCCAAAAAGCGTCAGGCTGCTGATACCGATGGCAAGAAATATTGCCTTCATCAGGTGCAAGTCGGAAAGCCGCAACATGCCAAGAATCTGTTGCGGATTTGCCGCGCCCACCTTTTGCAGCACGAAGCCGAAAAGTCCGCCAAGCAGGATGGCAAGTATAATATCCATCTTAATTCCTCCTTTTGTAGAGCAGCAGGGCCACCGGCACCGCCGCCGCAAATGCGCCCATGGCAAAGAGATAGCCGGACAGCGATGTCTGCATCATGCCGCTCATCATGTGGCCGCTGGTGCAGCCCCCTGCCAGCCGGGCGCCGAACAAGACCAGAATACCGCCTAAAAAAACCGCCGCGTAGCGTCGCCACAATGAGTCGCCGAAGGTATCGCGCCAGATATCCGGGGCGATGTTTTGTTCCGGTGGGGTCTTTTCGCCTTGCAGTCTTGCCGCGAGAAACCCGCCACCGATCATGGCGATAACGAAGATAAAGCTGTAGTTGAACGGATTGGCGACATTTTCGGCGTACTTACCGCCGCTTTTGGCGAGATAACTATTGGCGCTGGTGTAGCCGGATTTTGCCCCTTCATCCACTTGCACAACGGAATTGCTGAACAGGTTCCAGACGATGCCGTCGAAAATGACGAACTGGGTGGAAACCCCGATCGGCTTTACCAGTAGCACGGCCAACAGAAAAGTGACTCCTAACGCGACGCCGCTGGTCAACCAGTTCCACTGAGTTTGAGTAAGCAGTTTGTTCATATGACCTCCAGCAAGTTGATTTAGTTTTTAATTTAATGCTGAAATTAATCATCGTGGATGATCGTGCAAGCAATAAGTTCGTGGCATTAGCTGCGTGGCGGTAAATTCAAGCTTGCGCCATCCCCATGAGGTTTCCGTAAAAAGCAGAGTGTGGTGAGCAAGGATAGACAATTGCAGGTGCTTTGCGTGCAGTGTTGTTGTTTTTATCTCGCAGCTTTGATGCGCTTGTAAAACCCATATGTCCGTCATGCCGGAATTGACCCGACACCTATAATAAATTGAAATCACTGGATTCCCGCTGCAGCCTGCCCTTGAGTGTTGTTATCGAGGGCGGGAATGACGTTTGCAATCAAATTCAGGGTTTTTGCGACGCCATCAGCTTTAGAGCCCAAAAACCAATGCGCTATGGAGGGCTGCACTCCACCCGCCGACAATCGCCTGGTAAAATGACGGCAACTCTGGTACTGTTTCACCCCTTTCGTTTATGTTGAGGAGATGCATCACTATGAAAAATACCGATGATGGTAAGAAGATTCTGGTTGTATGTGCCGGTGAGCGCTTTGGTGCCGGTGATGATGTGCTGGGCAGAAAATTAATGATCAATTTTCTGTGTACGCTCAAAGAGATGGGAGATAGTCTCTGGCGGCTTGTGTTTGTCAATGGCGGGGTGAAATTTACCATCGACACCTCCGGCGTATTCGATGATCTCGCCGCGTATGAGGCGGCGGGATTGAAAATCATGGTGTGCACCACCTGCCTGAATCACTTCGATCTGCTCGACAAAAAGCGGGTTGGCGAGGCTACCAACATGGTGGATATTGTCAGTGCCATGGAGCTGGCCGACAGCGTCATCAGGGTGTGACGGGCTGTAGTTAATCCGGTCTGGAGCTAATTTTTCTGCATTTCCGCCATGAACTAAAGTCCGTTTTTCTATACTTTTTTTGTTAGCCACAACATGGCCCTCACCTTGGTGCCAGCAGTGACGCAATTTCATCAAATCGGTGAGGGCAAATAAAAAACAATTGCCCGACATGAAATAACATACTATTCTTGGCCCACTTTCGACTATGCTGAAGAAATCTATATCTATGATGATGTCCGGTTCTGTTTCATTACGGCTACCCAGTTTTGGCATGCCACCGGTTTGCCAAAGAGATGCGGGGAATCCTCCCTGCATCAAATGACGTGATCCGTACGCCTGTTAGACGTGCTGATCGCACCAAAAAACAGATGGGAGGAGATATGAAGAAAGTTATTACCGTGGCAGTGGCATTGTGCCTGGTTCTCGGTATCGGAGCTACCGGAAGCCAGGCGGCCCGTGAGAAATTCGGGGTTGATCCGCGCAGCGAAGGTGCCAAGCGGGTAAATTTTGAAACCTCAGATGAGAAGATTCGTTGGAAGATGGTAATGCCTTGGTCAAAGGGGCTGCTCTTCTACGATATTGCGGTCCATTTTTGCGACAGTGTCCGGCTTGCCTCTGCCGGTCGTCTGGATATCAAGCCGTTTTCCGCCGATGAACTGGTACCGGCCATGCAGTCTTTTGATGCAGTGGCCAAAGGTTCCGCCGAAGTGGGGCATGACTGGCCCGGCTACTGGAAAGGCAAAAACGAGGCGTTTGTCGCCTTTGCCTCGGTACCGTTTGGCCTGGATGCCGAGGGCTACAACATCTGGCTGCAGGAGAAAGGGGGTATCGAACTGATGCAGGAGGTGTATGGCGAGTTTGGCCTCTATGCCCTGCCGGGTGGCCAAACCGGTCAGGAGATGGGGCTCTTTTCGAACAAGCGGGCCACCAAGATGGAGGATTTCAAAGGCATGCGAGTGCGAACACCGGGCTGGTATATGGATATCATGAACAACCTGGGTGCCTCTGTTATTCCAGTTCCCGGCGGTGATATCTATCTTTCGCTGGAGCGCGGTGTTATTGATGCTGCTGAGTTTTCATCACCTGCCATCAATTACCCAATGGGCTTTGATGAAATCACCCAGTACGTTATTCAGCCTGGTGCGCATCAGCCGGGCATTCAGTGCGCCCTGTTCTTCAATCAAAAAGCGTGGGACGAGCTGCCCGAGGACCTGAAATGGATCGTCAAGATTGCCGCGGCCGAGACCCAGGCGTGGTCGTATAACTGGATCAACGCCCTCAACGCCGAGGCCATCAACCGGTTTCAGGAAAGCGTTGAGATTGTCAAAATGGATCCGGAAACTCTCATTGAGTTCCGCAAGGTAACCAAGGAGTATCTCGATTCCGTCAAGGCCGAGTATCCCATGGTGAAAAAGGTGCTGGACAGCCAGGAGGCATTTATCGAGGAATTCGCGGTCTGGCGCGACGCCCGCAGTGGCGTTACCCCATGGCCCTATGAGACGTACATTTCCGGCAGAATCACGGAATAAAATGATAAAACACCATGCCCTCCCCTCCGTGGGGAAGGCATGGTGGTAACGGCAACACCGCACGGTAAGGAGGGGGGATGCTGAAAAAAATAACCTCAGCCATTGACTGGTTTACCACCACACTGGGCGACTGGACGGCGATGCTGATCATCCCGTTGTTGCTGGTGGTGCTTTATGAGGTGACGATGCGTTACGGGTTCAGCTCCCCGACCGTCTGGGCCTTTGAGATGACCACCTTTCTCTATGGCATACACTACATGTTCGGTTACTCCTACGCCGAGGTGAAGGACGGTCACGTCCGGGTCGATATTTTCACTTCCATGCTTCGTCCCAGGGTGCGTGCCACTATCGGTGCCTTGACCTATCTCGTCATGTTTATGCCGGTGATGGTCTGCCTGACCATCTGGACCTCAAAATTTGCCTGGTATGCGGTTCAGACCCGTGAGCTAAACTCCACCAGTTGGGCGCCGGCCATCTATCCGTATAAGGTGGTGATGGCAGTCTGCTTTTTTCTGCTGCTGCTCCAGGGCGTCTCCAGCTTTCTCAAACAAGTGCGCATTGCCTTGGGCGCCGGTGAGGAGGACGCATGAGTCCGGAATTCATGACCGTGGCGATGTTCGCCACACTGATCATCGCCATTGCCTTCGGCCATCCACTGGCCTTCACCCTTGCTGCCGTCGCCACTCTTTTTGGGCTCATTGAAAATGGCGGGGACGTGGCCGGTTTGTTCGACATGTTCGCCAACAATACCTGGGGGTTGATGAACAACTATGTGCTGGTGGCTATACCACTGTTCATTCTCATGGCCCAGCTGCTGGATCGCTCCAAAGTGGCCGACGAGCTCTTCGAAACACTTTACGTGGTTCTGGGCGGCCTGCGCGGCGGTCTCGGCCTGGCGGTGGTCGTGGTCTGCACGGTCTTTGCCGCCACTACCGGGATCATCGGCGCCTCGGTAGTGGCCATGGGGCTTTTGGCAGCGCCGGCGCTGATGAAAAAGGGTTACCAGAAGGAGATGTCAGCGGGTATCATCTGTGCTTCAGGCACCCTGGGCATTCTTATTCCGCCAAGCATCATGATGGTAGTCTATGGCGGACTTACCGGGCTGAAAGAGACCTCGGTAGGTAATTTATTTGCCGGGGCGATTTTTCCTGGTCTGGTGCTTTCCGGACTCTATTTCGGCTATATTCTCGTGCGGTGCACCATCAACCCGAGTCTGGGGCCGCCGATTTCCCGAGAAGAAGCGTCAAGCTGGTCGGTTGGGCAAAAGATTGTACTGACGCTTAAATCGTTAATCCCACCTATTCTTCTGATTCTCGCGGTCATGGGTTCTATCCTGGCGGGAATCGCTACCCCTACAGAGGCGGCAGGCTTAGGCGCCTTCGGGGCGCTGATCCTGGCGATTATCAACCGCAAATTCAGCTGGGAGGTGATGCGCGAGTCGGCCCGCTCCACCCTGAGCACCACCGCCATGGTGATGATGCTCTTTATTGGCGGCAAGTTCTTTTCCTCAGTTTTTCTCTTTATGGGCGGCGGCGACGTGGTGGCCGACGTGCTGGTGGGCTCCGGCATGAACCGCTGGGTGGTGCTGCTGATCATGATGGGCATCGTCTTCCTCATGGGCATGTTCATCGACTGGGCGGCTATTTTGCTGGTTACCGTGCCCATCTTCATGCCCATTGCCATGGAGCTTGACTTTGACCCGTTGTGGTTTTCCATTCTACTCTGCGTCAATCTGCAGACCTCGTTTCTCACCCCTCCCTTTGGTTACGCCCTGTTTTACTTTAAAGGGGTGGCCCCGGAGGGCTATACCATGGGGCACATCTATCGGGGCATCATCCCCTTTGTGCTGCTGCAGATTGCTGGGTTGCTTATTCTGGCCGCTTTCCCCGGCCTCATTACCTGGTTGCCGGCAATCTTCTTCGGGCGGTAGAAGGTTACCTGAAAAAACTAAGAATTGTTGAGAGGATTGGGCTGTTTTAAACCCATTATCCCCTGATTGAAGATCCTTCGATCCATTTTTGGCAAAGGCTGGGTCATCCGCGGAGTGAAATCCATTAACGCCAGGATGTCGCGTTCAAGCTCGATGCCGGGGGCGATCTCGGTCAAAATCAGCCCACCTTCGTCCAGTTCAAATACGCAGCGTTCGGTGATGTAGAGTGCCCGCTGGCCGCGCTTCGCCGCGTAGGCGCCGCTGAAGGTGACGTGTTCCACCGTGCCGTCCAGGAACTTACGCATCTTGCCTTCGGACACGATGTCCAGTTGATTGTTGCTCACCCTCACCTCCAGTCCGCCGGCGGTGAAGGTACCCAAAAATACCACGGTCTTGGCGTTCTGGCTGATGTTGATAAAGCCGCCGGCGCCGGCCAGTCGGTCGCCGAATCTGCTGACATTGACATTGCCGGCCGCATCCGCTTGGGCCATCCCGAGATAGGCGATATCAAGCCCGCCGCCGTCATAGAAGTCGAATTGGTACGGCTGGTCAATGAGTGCCTCGGTGTTGATCGCCGCCCCGAAACTCAAGCCCCCCACCGGAATCCCGCCGATGACACCGGGCTCGGCGGTAAGCATCATGGTATCAAGGATCCCTTCTTCGTTAACCACCGCGGCGACCCCTTCCGGCATCCCGATGCCCAGATTGACGATGGCGCCGGGGCTCAGCTCGAGGGCGGCCCGGCGGGCGATAATCTTGCGGGCCCCCATCTCCATGGCGGCGATACTTGTAACCGGTATCCTGATCTCACTGCTGAGCGCCGGGTTGTACTGCTCGCCAAAGGTCTGCCAGTGATGTTCGGGCGGTGCTACCACCACGTAGTCCACCATGATGCCGGGGATTTTGACATCGCGGGCCTTGAGGGTGCCGCGCTCGGCGATGCGCTCCACCTGAACGATAACGATGCCGCCGCTATTGCGTGCGGCCATGGCAATGGCCAGCACCTCCAGGGTGAGCGCCTCTTTCTCCATGGTGATATTGCCGAACGGATCGGCGGTGGTGCCGCGAATGAGCGCCGCGTTCACCGGTGTTGTTTTATAGGCAAGATATTCGGTGCCGTCGATTATCATGAGTTCGACGATATCCTCAGTGGTCAGTTCGTTGATCTTGCCGCCGCCCAGGCGGGGGTCGACAAAGGTGCCCAGGCCCACCGCGCTGATGGTGCGCGGCTTGCCGGCGGCGATATCGCGAAACATGGTGGAGATGATGCCCTGGGGCAGGTTGTAGGCGATGATTTCGTTGGCTACCGCCTGTTTCTGTAAGGCGGGCGCCAGCCCCCAATGGCCGCCGATGACCTTGGCGACCATGCCCGGCGCCCCCAAGTGATTGAGCCCCCTCGTCTTGCCGTCGCCCTGACCGGCCGCGTAGATGAGGCCGATGCCACGCGGCGTGCCGGTGTGCCGGAACCGCTCTTCCAGGGCAATGGCGAGGTATTCGGCAAAACCATTGCCGACAAAGCCGCCGGTGGCGATCATGTCGCCGTCCTTAATCGCGGCAACCGCCTCGGCTGCCGTTACCACCTTGTCTGCGCGGGAAGCATTCATTGTATTCTCCATGTCTGATGCTGTATGTACCGGCTATGGATGTCTTGTACTGCATATATCGGCCATGAAAAAAGCGGCGAAAAGCCGTGCTCACCGAAAACGGGTTTGGCTATCTTAGCAATGAGCGGGTATATTGTAAATGACGGCCCGCCTGAACGGCGTGTCGAGTGAGATTGAGATCATTAACCCTAAAGGAGGCGTGATTATGCAAGAGGTGGTGATAGCGGGCGGGGCGCGCACCCCGATTGGCGCATTTGGTGGAAGCTTGAAAGAGGTACCGTTGGTCAGCCTTGGCGCCGAGGTCATCAGGACCACCCTTAATCGATGCCGGCTGCGACCGGTGACCAGTGAGGCGGTGTTGGGTTCTGGCCCTGATCGAATCCGTACCGATACGATGATCGAACTGGAAAAAAAGTATCATGATTATGACGAGAGTTTTCAGCCGGTACAGATCGATCAGGTGCTCCTCGGCAACGTGCTTTCCACCGGCCAGGGACAAAACGTCACCCGCCAGACCATGATCATGGCCGGGGTACCCAAAGAGGCGAGCGCCACCACGGTCAACAAGCTCTGCGCCTCGGGCATGGAGGCGGTTGCTCTGGGTGCCCAGGCGATCATGTGCGGCGCCGCCGATGTCGTGCTGGCCGGCGGCATGGAGTCCATGAGCAGGGTTCCCTACGCCCTGGCCGGAGCACGCTGGGGACAGCGCATGGGCCATGGTGAGCTTACCGATCTGCTGCTCTACGACGGTCTGCTCGAATATTTTTACGATTATCACATGGGGATGACCGCCGAAAACATCGCCCGGCGCTATGAAATCAGCCGGCGGGAGCAGGACGAACTGGGCGTGCTCAGCCATCAGCGGGCCCGGGCCGCCATGGCGGCGGGGTTGTTTGATGATGAGATTGTGCCGATTATGGTGCCTCAGCGTAAAGGGGATCCGGTTGTTTTCAGTACGGATGAGCGACCCATGGATACCAGTATAGAGAAAATGGCGAAGCTGCGGCCCGCCTTTACCAAGGATGGCACGGTTACCGCCGGCAATGCCTCGGGCATCAACGATGCCGCCGCCGTGGTGCTACTCATGTCGGCGGCCAAGGCAAAAGAGTTGGGGCTGGCGCCACCAGTGAAAATATCGGGCTTTTCATCGGCTGGCCTCGATCCCGCCTATATGGGACTGGGGCCGATTCCGGCGGTGCGTAAACTGCTGTCGGCGCAACACATGGATATTGCCGACTTCGGCGCCATCGAACTCAACGAGGCCTTTGCCGTCCAGGCTCTGGCCTGTATCCGCGAGCTGGGATGCGATATGGAAAAGACCAACATGGTGGGCAGCGGTATCTCTTTAGGCCATCCCATCGGCTGCACCGGCGCCCGCATTCTGGTGAGCCTGATGTACCAGATGCAGCGCCAGGAGCTGGAGCATGGCCTTGCCACCCTGTGTATCGGCGGCGGTCAGGGCATGGCCATGGCGCTTAAGCGGGTAGGGGCGTAGGTGATTGTCCGGATCACGGCGTGGTCACGGTACTTATCATCTGAGTCACCCTGTGATGAAATCGTAAAAAGTTAGACTTGCAGGTTAAGATGGCTAAGTAAAAACAAAGCTCTACTAGGAGTGGTGGTCATTTTGACCTCGCAGGCGTACAGGTGGTACGTCGAGAAGTCAAAATGATCCCACGACGACGTAGAGCGAAGTCTTTACGACGCCATCACCCTGTGATGGCAGTGAAAATGGGGACAGGTCTCGGGCCTGTCCCGATACCATGTGCTGGTGGTGGTTCAGGAGGGGGCAGATTATGAAAGGGCTTCTGACGGTGCTTGTTCTGATACTTCTGGCCGGCTGCGGTGATGATGAAAAAGCGGAGACGCACGCGCAGCATACTGTTTCAGAAGACGCTCGCGAACAGATCGCCGATGCGGCGGTTACCGCCATGAGGCGTCCCATCGAACAGGCTGAACAGGCGGCGCGGCTTGAGCAGGAGCGGCTTGAGCGGATACAGGAACAGACCCAGTGACGGGTCGTACGCGGGTGGCGGCTCCGAGCCTGCGTTTATTTAGGCAAAGATTCCAGCAGTTCCCTTGCCCGGTTATGACTCGGGTCTATCGCCAGTGTCCTGCGACCCAGCAATTCAGCCCTGTCGATGAGGCCGAAATTGAGGTAGAGGTTGGCAAGGGTGGTGAAATATTCCTGGTTGCCCGGTTCCTGGTCCAGAGCCTGGAGCAGGGCCTTTTCGCCGTTTTCCCACTGCTGAAGTTTCAACAACGCCAGCGCTTGATTGTAGCGCGCTCGGCTGTGATGCGGCATACGGTCGGCTGCCTCGCCCAGCCAAAAGGCTGATTGTTCGTATTGCTCCATTTCAGCAAGCAGGAGCCCGAACGAATAGGCGACTTCGGGCAGATCCGGGTTCTCGGCAAGGACCTGGCTGAATAACTCCGCGGCACCCGGGTTGTCGCCATTCTGGTTTAACAGAAAGGCCAGATTTATCTTGGCCTGGTAGAACCGATCATCGATCAGAAGGGCCTCCCGGTAGAGCCTAATGGCGTCATCCGGCTTGCCGGTGGCGGCGGCAAGATTTCCGAGATTATAGCGCTGCGGCGCAAAATCACTGTTGTAGACCATGGCGTCGCGATACTCTTCAAGTACTCTGGCCAGTGCCTGTCGGTGTTCCGGTCTGATCGACTCAGGGTCGACATCGGCAAGAAGGGCGGCGGCTTCGATACGAACAGCTTTGACGTCGTCGTAGAGTTTGGGTTCCAGCAGTTTGCGCCGGCTCTCTATGTCCAGATGGGCAAGGTTGCGAACGGCGCTGTGGCGGATCAGGGCCTCACCATCCTCAAGGGCCCTGATGAACACGTCCGAAGTAATCTCGTGGGGATACGTGCTCAACAGGGACAGGGCCGTGGCCCGGACAATCGGCGGTAGCAACCCGTCCTCGGCGGTATTCATGAGCTCTTCAACCGCCTCCGGGATTTGGTTTCGCCCGCGAGCGAACACCTCCCCGTAGTGCGGTTTTCTGGCTGAACCGTACCACTTCACGTAGTGTTCGTTAACCCAGTCAAGGGATTTGTCGGCATGACAAGCGGCCGCCGAGCAACTGTTGGGTACGCCGATCTTTTCACTTAAGTCGGGCCGGGGTATGCGCAGACTATGATCCGGCCGGTAATCCGCCCCCATATAAATCCTGCCGGGCATATGACATTTCACACACAGATGACCTTCGCTAGGCTCGCCGTTATGCTCACGCTTGTGAAAATGGTGGGTCGGGGTGTCGTAGGTTTGGGCCCGGTGGCACTGCAGGCAGAGTTCATTGCCCTCGTGATGGCGTTGCAGGCTGTGGGAGTCGTGGCAGTCACTGCACCGCACTCCGTGCTGATACATCTTTGACTGGGTGTAGGAGCCGTAGACGTACACCTCTTCATAGATTTGCCCATCCGGGTAATACAACCCTTCACTCAGTAAGGAGGGCACGATTGTGTCGAGCAACTCCCCTTCCCGGTGGAGATTGTCACCAAGCTGATAGCGCCGGGAATGACACGGCGCACAAACGGCGATCTGCCGGCGATTACCGGGGTCGGTAGCGTCAAGCTGTACGGCAAGATCGTAATTGACGGCTTTCGGCCGTGCCATTTCCGGTCGCTCCGCCCAGCTGATATGCCGGGAACCCGGCCCATGGCATGCCTCGCACCCCACGTGTATCTCGAACCAGCGGGTATCGTAGGTCTCGGTGGCCATATCATACCCTTTTTCCAGCCGGGTAGAGTGGCATTCGGCACACATACCGTTCCAGGTTTGCCCACCGCGGGTCCAGTGCAGCCAGTCATCCGGGCCCTCCACTTCATAGGGTGGCAACCGGTACCAACGGTTTTCCCGGGAATTCCAGCCGATGTTCAAACATTGCAGGCGGCCGCCGGGAAAAGGAATGAGATACTGCTGGAGTGGGTAGACGCCAAATGTGTGAGTGATTTCATAGGTTACAGGGGTGCCCTCCACGCCTTCGGTCTCTACGAAAAACTTTCCGCCATTGCGAAAAAACCTGCTGGTAGCACCTGAATAGGAATCAGTAAACGTCACATCGCTGAAATCCCCCAGCACCGTCTCTTCGGCAGCCACGTCCATGGCCAGGTCATGGTGAGAGTTGTGCCATTTGTCATAGACGGCCCGGTGACATGACTTGCAGGACTCGCTGCCGGTGAACTCCAGTTCACCGGCCACCACCGGCTTGATTGCGTAGCTGTCTCGCATCAGATAGAGCAGCGGGGCAAGAAGACAGATTACGGCGGCAATGAGGCCGGCACCATGCCACTTCAGGGTGGTCTTTTCAGACATGGATTGAGGTGGGGTATCCTTCATTTCAACGGTATGCAACCTGAGAGGCCTGAAAGGAATCACGCTTTCGTGGTTGGCTGACATCAACCATGATGCGGCCATTCTCCACCCGAACCGGATAGATATCCAAGGGGAGGATTGCCGGTGGTGTCATGACACTGCCACGAATATCAAAGGTTGATCCATGACAGGGACAGGTGAAGCGCTGCTCTTCCCGGTTCCAGGGAAGCGAGCATCCCAGGTGTGTGCAGGTCTTTGAAAGTGCCATGAAACCGCCGTCTTCCAGACATGCCAGGTAGAACTTTCCGGCCGGGACTGCTTTGACATCGCCCGGTGACATATCCGCCGCGGCGCCGGCGTAGATCAGTTGGGCGCCGCCATCGGCCTGTTGTCTTTTTTTTCCGCGCCTGGAGATTAAAGAGGTTGCCGCCCATAACAATTCGATACAGAAAATCACCGCAAGCAGCCGCCACAGATAGGTGAATAAATTTCTGCGGCCGTGGTTTGTGATAGTGTGGTCCACCACTTCTTTTTCAGGGGGTGTCATGTGTCGTGCACATCATTGTTGTGAGGTCATGATAGTGAGTACTGACGGCAGAGTATCGTTGGAAAAAGGAGCGCTACCAGACAAGCGCCATTTCCGGACCACGGAGCATAACCCCGATCAGGGTAAGGCTTGCCGCCCCGCCACATACCAGCATGAACACCCCCATGAGCGCCTGAGCCCGGGAAACAGCAGGGTGCCTGCTCAAAAGCAGAAATACGGTGACCGATATCAGAACGAGTCCGGCCGTTGGTATGACGCCTCGCCCCAGCCATGCGTCGAGCATATCGGCATACCGGCTCAGCAGGACATCGTCGAGCCAGACAACGAAAAAACCGAGCAATCCACCGGCACAACCGGCCCCGGCGGCTATCGGTATCCCGCCGGGCCCGCCACACCAGACTCCACCCGACAATGTACCATCCTTTAAGAACGGCAGTGATAGAAAGAAAAGAAATACCAGCAGCGGCACCACACTCACCGCAAAAGATGGGTGCAGATGCAGTAAAAGCTCCTGGAGCCCCATAAAATACCAGGCCGCTTTGGCGGGATTCGGGCTCTGGGCCGGGTTGGCCTCGGTTCCCAGGGGAGCATCCACGAAGGCGGCAAAAAGCAGGACAAGGGCCAGCAGGGAAAAGCCCACCGCCGCTTCTCGCGCCACCAGATGGGGCATGGCGGGCAGGCGCTCAACGGACGAGTTGGTGCTTTCCCTGCTTCTTCTGATCAGTCCGCCGCTTTTTCTGATAAGCCAGAAATGATAGATAAGAAGCGGCACAAACAGAGCCGGAACAATGCCGATATGGATGGCAAAGAAGGTGCTCAGCGTTTCCGGACCGACCTCGTCTCCGCCGCGCAACAGGGTCATCAGCGCATCTCCGATAAGCGGGATGTAGGAGAGCATGGCGGTAAAAATGGTCACCGCCCAGAACGCCAACTGATCCCAAGGCATCAGGTAGCCGGTAAAGTTGGCAAACAATACCAGGGTGAACAATACGATTCCCACCACCCAGTTGTAGCGGCGAAACCCGGTCAACGCACCAGTCAGCATGACCCGGAGCATATGGAGAAAGGTGATAATGACAAGCAGATTACCGGCCCAGTAATGGCAATTGCGGACAAAGCCGCCGAGCCCGCCCGGTTCATACATACTGAGCACCGAGTGATATGCCTGGTGGGCCTGGGGTGAATAACTGAGCAACTGCAGCAGGCCACTGATAAACAGAAGCATGACAAGGGTCGCCGCCATACCGCCCAGCCCGAAGCTGAGGGTAACGCGCAGCGTCTCGGCAGGTATTGTCCGCGGGTGCAGATGCACCAAAAAAGAATGGCTGGGGGGCACGTCTTGAAAAGCAGTAAAATTTCGTTGCAAACCCGGAGATAAAAAAACACCTATACACTATCGATACGCTGTATACAATGTCAGAATGTTGAGGGAGGGTGGTGAACAGAGCGCCGTGGAGAAAATGTTGTGATAACGCAGGCCGTTTTCAGCGACCCGGTCCAGAGCCGGGGTGGGGATCACCCCGCCGAAAGTGGAAGGTACGCCGAAGCCTGAATCATCGGTAATGATCAGCAGAATATTGGGCGCCTCTTTGGGCGCCACGGTGCGCGGCGGCCACCACGGCTTTGATTGCAGGGCGCTCTCCTTGATGACGCCGCCGAACTCCGGTACCGGCGGTGGCAGCTGGGTGCCACTGATGGTCGCCGTGGCGCCGGGCGAGCCGGGTTCACCTGAAGTTTCCACGGCGATGGCGGGTAGCACGCCATTGCCTAACGGTATAATGTTGTCAAAACGAGGTCGTGATATCGCCTGTGATCGGCACAGATGTTACCAAGCCAGTATGGAAAACCGGGCGAATGCGGTGCACTTCGTTCTGATTGACTCCCAGTCTCCCTCTGGTGCATACAGCACATCAGCGCAGAAGCACGCAATGTACCAGAATAGTTTAACAATACAACCGGTATAACTATCTGGTATTCTATACTTTTATGAGGACATTACCTTTCCCTGATAAAATCTTGACACGACGGCCTCAACATGTTGTTGTTCCGCACTACGGTAAGGGTGCGTGGGGTGCGCCGCATGACAAATGTGGCATTTCAAGACGTGCCCCCATACCCGCGCTGACGTTTGTAAATGTGGGCCTAAGCCGCGATTCAAAGAGGTAATGTACGGGTCGGCAGTGAAACAAAAACATGGTTCCAAACAGAAATCGCTGCATTTACCATTGATCGGCTGGCGGGAATGGGTCGCACTGCCTGATTTCGGTATTTCAGAAATCAAGGCAAAAGTCGATTCCGGTGCCCGCTCTTCGTCTCTGCATGCATATAACATCAAGGTCTTTGAACGCCGTAACGAGCAATGGGTTCGCTTCGGGGTGCATCCGGTTCAGAAAAACAGCAAGATTGCGGTGCAGGTGGAATCGCCGATTGTGGAATTCAGATCCGTTAGGAACTCAAGTGGGTTGGCACGTATCAGACCGGTGATCCTTACCCATGTTGAATTGATGAATATGCGCTGGCTGGTCGAATTGACGCTGGCCGGGCGCGACAATATGGGCTTTCGGATGTTGTTGGGGCGCGAGGCATTCAGGGGCCGGTTTCTAGTTGATGGCGGCCGTTCCTTCTACGGCGGAAGACCGGGAAGAAAGACCCAGGCCTCGAAAGATAACCAATAAAATCAGAATACGGTACACCATGAAACTCGCTATTCTTTCGTGCAGCCCACAATGTTACAGCACCCGACGCCTTCGCGAGGCGGCGCTGCAGCGTGGCCACAAGGTCAAGGTGTTGAATACGCTAAAATTTGCCATCGATCTCGAGCAGGGTATGCCCGATTTATACTACCAGCAAAAGCTCCTGTCGCAGTACGATGCGGTTTTGCCGCGGATCGGCGCTTCGATCACCTATTATGGTACCGCGGTTGTCAGGCAGTTTGAGCAGATGGATATTTTCTGCGCCAATTCTTCCGCCAGTATCGCAAATTCACGCGATAAGCTGCGCAGCCTGCAAATTCTCAGTAAACATCAGATCGGTATTCCGAAAACGACATTTGTCAGGGACAAACATGATGTTCTGCCCGCCATCGAACGAGTGGGCGGCGCTCCCGTGATTATCAAACTCATTGAGGGCACTCAGGGTATCGGTGTGCTTTTGGCGGAATCCATCGAAACCGCTGCCGGTATCATCGAGCTGTTGCAGAGCCAGAAGCAGAGTATTCTTATCCAGAAATTCGTCAAAGAGAGTAAGGGAAGGGACATCCGGGCCTTTGTCGTTGGTGATCGTGTTGTCGGGGCGATGCGAAGAGTTGCTCAGGGCCAGGAGTTTAGAAGCAATGTGCACCGGGGCGGACGGACTGAGCCGGTGGCGTTCGATGGTCTGTATCAGGAAACCGCGGTAAGGGCGGCGCAGATTTTAGGTCTTCGTGTTGCTGGAGTGGATATGCTCGAGGCCAAGGATGGCCCGCTGATCATGGAGGTGAATTCCTCACCGGGACTGGAGGGCATCGAGGAGTGTACCCAACTTGATATTGCCGGAGCGGTCATCGACTATCTTGCCGCTCAGGTCAATTTCCCGGAAATAGATCTGCGCCAGCGTCTCACCGTGAGCAGTGGTTATGGGGTTGCCGAGATTGCCATTCCGGAAGGCTCCGAGTTTGTAGGTAAAACAATTATTGATTCCGGGCTGCGCGGCAAAGATATTATCGTTTTGACCCTGCACCGCGATAGCAAGGTGATTCCAAACCCGCGCTCGGGACGTGAGCTCCTGGCCGGAGATCGGTTGCTCTGTTTTGGTCGGTTGGCCATGATGCGCGATATGATTCCCGGCAAAACCCGTCGGAAAAGACAACCACCGGTTAAAACTTTGCCCGAACTGCCGGTTGCCGACGAGGTATCCAAAGATTCAGGTGCAGCGTCCCCCGCTTCAGTACCGGTGGAGCTGAACAGGGGAGATGGATGATGGTGAAGCCGAGATCGATATCCATTGACCACTGGTTTGGTAAAACGATAGCCCCTGGAACAACAACCAATGTGGCGCTTACCGTTGGTGAAAGCTACACCAGCATGGCCATGCGGATTCAGATTCAGATTCGCCGGGCGGTTGAGCCGGGCCCGGTGGTGTTCGTCACGGCGGCCCTTCACGGTGATGAGCTCAATGGCTGCGGCGCCGTGCGCCATTTGATTCAGGACTCAGATCTCAAACTCAAAAAAGGTGCGTTAATGCTCGTGCCGGTTCTCAACCTCCCGGCATTTGAGCGACATTCCCGTTATCTGCCCGACCGTCGTGACTTGAACCGCTGTTTCCCTGGTATTGCCACCGGCAGCCTCGCCAGCCGCATGGCTCATACGATATTTACTGAGATCGTGCGGCGATGCGACTATGGGATTGATCTGCATACCGCTGCCGTTCGCCGCACCAATTACCCCACGGTGCGTGCCGATCTCGGTGACCCTGCCGTTCGCCGGCTCGCCGAATCGTTTGGCACGGAAATAATCATCAACAGTAAAGGGCCGAGAAATTCCTTTCGACGAGAGGCCTGCAAGGCTGGATGCCCGACCATTGTCATGGAAGGTGGTGAGGTGTGGAAGGTCGAGCCGGGCATTGTCGAAACCGCTGTTCGCGGTATTAAAAATGTGCTTGGCGATCTGCAGATGGTTGAAACCCAGAGTGAAAAGCCGCGGTATCAGATCATTATCGAAAAATCGACATGGATCCGTGCCGAGCACGGTGGATTTCTTCAGTTCCACATCAGCCCGGGTGACCTGGTGGAAAAAGGGCAGCCTTTGACTACCAGTACGACACTTCTCGGTGAAGAGCGGAGTACCCTTTTTGCTCCTTATAACGCGGTGGTAATGGGGATGACCTCTCTGCCATCGGTCAGCCCGGGGGAGCCGATCTGCAACCTTGGCAAGCTGCCGCGAAAGTTCGCCCCTGAAGCGCTAAAAAAACTGCGTCTCAAACAGGACAGCCTGGAACAGCAGGTATTGGAGGAATTAGGATCGAGCGTACTCGTCACTGAGCCGTCGTCGGAGCTTCAGCAGGAATGAACGGTGCGCCATCCTGCTTGGAATCGTGTCACAATAATACAATGAGGCGGCCCGAAATCACACCCATGAACCAGGAGAGGGGCAGATGACAAGGTCCTCGAGCCCATGGGCGAAGGTAAAGCACAGCCTAAGGCCTTTGCCCGAGGCTGTGCAATACCGATGCCGCACCACTATTGTCGGGCGGCGGCGACCTTCTTCATGTTCTCTTCAAGCTTTTTGATGTCCTCAGGCGAAAGCTCCGGACGATCGACCGTGATGGTCAGCTTGTTGAGTTTTGCGGTCAGTGGGAACGGTGGGAGGTAATCACTATCATTTACGCCGGTCAAGGTGTCGATACCGATATCAAACGATTCATCCCATTGCAGGATCATCGGCAGGGTCTTGTCCATTTTTTTAGTAGCGACAACCGCGCCGTTTACCTTCAGGGTGCCGGTTCCCGGTCGGCCCAGACCGCTCATGCTGTTGTACGCCAGCGTTCCGACGCCGAGCCCCTCATAATCGAAGTCAAACTCAATGACATGGTTGCCGGGGGTGAGCGGTTCGGATCCTGCCCATCTGATCCGTTCCAGGTCGAGCATGTTCCAGCAGAACACCGGCGCGCCTTTGAGCAGGTAGAACCCATATCCGGCAAAACGACCGCCGGAGGTGAGAATCATGCCCTCGGCGCCACCTTCCGGCACGGTGATGTCGGCCTTGATCGTGTAGGATGTGTTGAGCAACAGCGGCGAATCGCCCTGAGGCAGACCGGTCATGGGACGGGTGTAGACAAATTCCGTCCGTCCGGCGGTGATGTTCGGCCGCGGCGCAATTACCCGGGTCGCCACTGAGGCGTCCATCGGGAACACCTGGTATTTTTTTGCTTCCTCGATGAATAGTTTTTTCAGCTCCTTCACCTTATCCGGATACTGATCGGCCAGGTCTTGTGACTGGGAAAAATCTTTCTCCAGATTGTAGAGCTGCAACACCTGATTGTTGAGTGGATCGGGATTGGCGGCGCCGTAGGCATCCCACGGGGCGCGATTTACCTTGGTGGCCAGCAGCCAACCCTCGTGGTAGAGCGCCCACTGGCCCATCATTTCAAAATATTGGGTTCTGTGCTGAGACGGCGCCGCGGCGTTGGCCGCGGCAAAGGTGTAGGCAAAGCTGGTGCCCTCGATTGGGGCCTGGGTGATGCCATCTACCTCTTTGGGCGCCGCAATGCCGGTTACCTCGAGAATGGTGGGAGTCACGTCGATCAGGTGCATGAACTGTTCGCGCATGCCGCCTTTGTCGGTGATCCTCTCCGGCCAGGATACCGCCATGCTCTGGCGCACCCCACCGAGCCGGGAGGCATTCTGCTTGAACCAGGTAAACGGCGTGTCGAAGGCCCATGCCCAGGCGGCGGACATATGGTTGTAGGTTTGCTCCGTGCCCCACTCATCATACCATTTGAGCTGTGTTTCAACCGGCATCTCGTTGATGCCATTGAAAAAGGCCACCTCATTAGGCGTTCCCAGCGGCCCGCCTTCGGCACTGGTGCCGTTATCCCCGTTGATGTAAATAATCAAGGTGTTGTCAAGCTCGCCCATGTCGTCCACCGCCTGGATGACCCGGCCGATTTCATGGTCGGTATAGGCGGCGAAGGCGGCAAAAATTTCAACTTGTTTGATAAACAGTTTCTTCTCGTCCTCGGTGCATTTACTCCACGGCTTCAAGACATCGTCCGGCCACGGTTCAAGCACGGTGTCAGCCGGAATCACCCCCAGTTTTTTCTGATTTTCGAAGATGGTCTCACGCAGCTTTTCATAGCCGTCGTCAAACAGGTGCATCGCCTGGATTTTCTCCACCCACTCCTTGGTCGGATGGTGCGGGGCATGGGTGGCGCCGGGGGCATATTTGATGAAAAACGGTTTATCCGGTTCGATCTGGTTCATGCGGTGCATGTAGTCAATGGCGTCATCGGCCATGGCGGTGATCAGGTTCCAGGTACCGGGCTTGGCCCCTTTAAACGGATAAATCTGGGTCGTGTTGCGAAACAGGTTGGGCTCCCACTGGTTGGCGTCGCCCCCCACGAAGCCGTAAAAGTATTCAAACCCAAGACCGGTCGGCCACTGGTCAAAAGGGCCGACCTGGCTGGCCGCAAACGCCGGGGTATTATGGTCTTTGCCAAACCAGGCGGTGGCGTAGCCGTTATCACGAAGGATTCGGCCGATGGTCGCTTTGTCCTTTTCAATGATACTGTTATAGCCCGGAAATCCGGTTGATTGCTCGGAGATGACCCCGAAGCCGACGGAGTGATGATTCCGTCCGGTGATCAGGGCGGCGCGCGATGGCGAGCAGAGCGCCGTGGAGTGAATGTTGTTGTAGCGCAGGCCGTTTTCGGCGACCCGGTCCAGGGCCGGGGTGGGGATCACCCCGCCGAAGGTGGAGGGGACGCCGAAGCCTGAATCATCGGTAATGATCAACAGAATATTGGGCGCCTCCTTGGGCGCCACCGTGCGTGGCGGCCACCACGGCTTTGATTGCAGGGCGTCCTCCTTGATGACGCCGCCGAACTCCGGCACCGGCGGAGGCAGCTGGGTGCCGCTGATGGTCGCCGTGGCGCCGGGCGAACCGGGTTCACCTGAAGTTTCCACGGCGATGGCCGGCAGTACGGCCATTGCCAAAATGATCAGAAGCACTCCGATCATTGCTGTGGTTTTATGGTACTGCTGTTTCATGTCATTCCCCCTCTTGTTATGTTTGATGGTTGAGGTTTTGTTACAGGACTAAAACGCATTGTTTGCGGCTCAGTTCCCGCCATCGCCCGGCGGCAGAGTAACGGCTCCGCGGTATCAAAATGGCGCCGTTGATCTCCGCAAAGTGGAGGCTCACGCAGATGGGCATGCTTCGCAGCCTGGCCGGAAATCATCATACGGCGCATACTTGCCTACTATTTTTTACGTCTCACTTTGTATGAATGAGAAAGGCGGGTGTTACCAGCGCCCGACCCTGTTCACCGGCCCGCCCTTATTTCTGGGGGCGACGCCTACTCCGGGAGCCCCCAGCCCCACGGTGGATCGTCGCGCCACCCCGGCATAGCTTACCGGGGTAACGGGCCTGCCGATGACCGCCTCGGCATCACTTCCCACCCTCAGCTTCGGTGGCTCCGCGCCAATTTCCAGGAGCCATACGGCGAGTGCCACACTTCCGATAAGGAGATATTTCATTCTGGCTGAGATCATTTCGTGCCTCCCGGTATGGTATCCGGCGGCAACTCATCGAGTTCGATCAGCGCATTGGGGTCAAGCAGTTCGGCGGTGGGCGGCGGGGTGAAGATAAACGCCGCCGGTGCGGGAACATCCCCGGTTTCCCACTCTTTGATGCGAACCGTGTATTGCGGCGCGCTGTTCAGGGTTTTTGTGGTAATGACCAGCTTGCGCGGCACCGGCCGACTGCCCGTTTCCACCCAGAGCTGCCAGTCGGTATCAAAATTGCGAAAGGCGAGATGTTCGCATTCTCTCTCATCAATGACCCCGCGGCCGATATGCTTGGCCTCCAAAACATCTGCCGCCAGATGATCGTAGGAATGTGACAGCAGCAGATCAGCTCCCGGCAGGGCGACGCCGTGGCCCTGCCGCAACGATTCAATGAGGCCGTCTATATCGCCCGGGGCATCATACTGAGCATAGCCGTTGAGATGTTTGCCATGGATGGTGACGGTGGTCCCGTCATAGTAAAGCGCCACGTCGGCATAGCCGCCCAGCCTGCGGGCGTACAGCTTGTCCGGCCGGTGCAGAAGCACTTCACCGGAATTGGTGAACTGAATCTTCTCCAGCTTTGGGGTGATTACTTCAATGTCACTGTCGAAACTGAGCCTGATTGTCTCCAGGCTGCCGACATACGTTGCCATGGCCTGGAGAATCGCCATGGCGTCCGCATCACCTGATGAGGTCTGAGCGGATGCGGGACCACCCGGCCAGAAGAGTGCCACAAGCATTGTGAACACAAGGGTCATTCGTTTCATCGTACTTCCTCGTTATGTTGCGGGAAACGTCCGCTCATTGCGCTATCGCCCCGGGAACTCATGCCGATCATATCGGTTTTGCCACCACCACGTAGACAAGGTTGCTGCCCTGATAGGCCTGCTGATAGAACACGCCTCCACAGTCGGAATAGCTCGTGTTATTGACCGGCACTGCCTTGCAGTTTCCAGGCAGGGTCTTTACCGCCGAGCCCACCGGAATTATCGGTTGCGAGGACGCCGCGACAGGCTGCTGGGCGGCGATTTGTTGCTGAGCAGCCGCTGCCTGTTGCTGGGCCTCATAGGCCTGCTGCTGGGCGGCGGCCGTTGAAGCGGCGGCGGCACTGCCCACCACCACCGCCGTTCTTCTTCTCGTCCGCCGCCGAACGCCGAGGATTGCCTCGGCGTTCGGGACGAGTTGTTCGAGCTGAGCGTGCAGGTCCCGCTTGAACGGGATGGGAAGATTGTTTTCCAGGACAAAGGACATATCGACGGCCAGCATTGCGATGAGTGCGGCCGCCAGCATAACGAACTTGAGTATCCGGGTCATGTTCCACCTCCTCGGAGAACGTAGCGCGTGAATCATTCGATTCACAGGGGCATGAAATTGATTCGTCTGGTGGCCTCAGGCGGTTCAAACCGAAATAATGTATTGTCCGTTTGCGGGGCCGTATTCCACTCACTCATCACCGTACCGATACTCAGGCGGTTGTAAAAACCGGTATCGGTCACCACGTATTTGTAAGGGAGCGGGGTACCCTCGGCGCCAATCCAGAGCTGAAAATCAACACCGGGTCGACTGAACAGCAGATGGTCACAACGGATACCGCCGATCACCGAGGCGCCGACCACCATTGCCAGATCCAGCTCTCGGGTCAGGAGCTCATAGGCGTTGCCGTAAATCAGGTCGGCGGCGGGAATGTCAAGGCCAAGTGATTCACGGGCGAGATCGAGCATCTCTTCGATGGTCGGGGGCGCCGGTTCGGTTGCATAAACCTGGTCGGTGGGATTAAACAGGGTGAGCGTGGCGCCGTCATAAAAAAAGTGCTGATCGACGAGGTCGCCCGAGCGGGTGGCCTGGAGCTTGTCCGGGCGGCTGACGATGATATCCGCCGATACGTCAACATCGACCCGGTTCCCCGAATCGAGCAACTCTTCCAGGGTGTTGTGGGTGTGTACGCTGAATGATTGCAGGCTGCCGAGATAGTCGGTCATCGCCCGCAGTTTCTCAAGAGCGACGGGATCGATCGCTGTTTGCTGAGCCAATGAGTCTCTCGGGGGAAAGCTCAGCGCGCACAGCGCCAGAACGCAGAACGCGATGAGCTTCCCGGGTGTGGTCGTTATCATGCTGTTGCCTCCGTTTATACTGCTGGGTTGACGTATCTATCAAGCTCTGTCTGTTAGTGCCGTTACTGAAAACCAGGCGGTTCTTGCATCCACGGGTAGTCGTCTTAAAATCGAAAACCGACCCCCAGAACCGGGCCGCCCATGTTCAGATCCTGGAGGAGTTTATCGTCGCTGAAATCCAGATCCAGGTACCGGTAACCCAACCGCACATCGCCCCAGCCGAACCGATAACCGACGCCGCCGAACAACTGGTAGCTTACATCCGTGCCGCCGGTACCTGCATCCGCGTAATAGGGGATGAACCAATGCTCGCCAAGCATAAACTCACCGCGCAGGCCGATAATGCCGTCGGTGACCCCTTCCGATTCGGACGCATCCGCCAGCCGCGCCCCATTCAGCGACAAGGTGGCATCTGTTTGCACATCGATGTAGCGCACCCCGGCAACAGCCGCCACCAGCACCTGATCGGACTGGATAAGATCATAACCGACAGCGCCGGTCAGCAGCCATGAGGTGATGTCCAAATTGATAGCAGCGCCACCCAGAGCGGTATCAGTGGTGGAACTGTCGCTCAGATTTACATAGACAAGATCACCGATAATTGACCAGCGACCGGTCTTTCCCACATAGTTTCCCATCAGGACCATGTTGAGGTTTGCAATAATGTCGGAGACGTCAACGCTGATATCGTTATTGTTTATGTCGGAAAATCTGGTGGTGCCGCCGATATCGGTCAGCCAGCCGTATATGGTGATCTCGTTGTGCCAGCCACCAGACTCCGCGGCCGAAACGGCGCCTCCCGCGGCCACCAGCAAAAGCACTGCGCCGACGGCACCAGTAATACTCTTTTTAGCCGTTAAACTAATCCCCATCTCTGTCCTCCTTGTATGTAGCCACCCAGCAAAATCAGACCGCACCGAGATATTTGATTTCATGTGGGTTGCGCGGACATATCGGACCTTTGCCGGGACAACGCTTGCTAGAGCGCCCAGTGTGATACTCACGCAAGAGACCCCGTCATCCAATCAGTAAGCAAAAATGGTGCCACCCGTGAAAAGTAGCTGAGCCCACAAGAGTTGAAAAGATATCAAGAGGTTATAAAGACGCAGCCGCCTTGAAAGAGCGGCGGGAAGAGAACAGCCAACCTCAATAGATTAAGGATCCGCCATATATTGAGGGTAGTCGAACTTCTAGCCGGGCCGCTCTATGTTCAGCTTTTTAATCCGAAAACGAAGGGTGCTGGGATGAATATCAAGGATGCCGGCGGCGCCGCCGGCCCCTTCTATTTTCCAGTTGGTCATGGCAAGGACCTCGATGATGTGGTCCCGTTCGGTTGAGCGCAGATCCTTTATCTCTTTTTTCACTTCGCGATGCCCGGACTCCGTCACCGCAAAGGTCTGCTCGGGGACGGCGAGCACGCTGCCGGGGCTGAGAATAACGCTGCGCTGGACGATGTGCTCAAGCTCCCGAACGTTGCCCGGCCAGTGATAACGGCACATTATCTCAAGCGCTCGGCTGGGGATGCGGTCGATATGTTTGCCGGTTTTACGGGCGAATTTTTCCATGAAATGCTCGACAAGCAGGCTGATATCCGAAATCCGCTGCCGTAGCGGCGGGATGGAAATAGGAAACACGTTAAGCCGGTAAAACAGATCCTCGCGAAACCGCCCCGCCGCCACCTCACCCTTCAGGTCGCGCGCCGTCGCCGCGATA
This sequence comes from Desulfofustis sp. PB-SRB1, assembly GCA_016722945.1. GTDB lineage: Bacteria > Desulfobacterota > Desulfobulbia > Desulfobulbales > Desulfocapsaceae > PB-SRB1. The sequence goes on from JAEQMT010000059.1 coordinate 168,747, forward strand.
ACCCGGGTATCGACCCTGATGGTGCGGGGGCTGCCCAGCTTCTCAAAATTCCCATCCTGGAGCACGCGCAGCAGTTTGGCCTGCATCTCCAGAGACATTTCCCCGATTTCATCGAGAAATATCGTCCCACCGTCGGCGACCTCGAATCGTCCAACCTGAGATGCGTGAGCGCCGGTATAGGCCCCCTTGGCATGGCCGAACAATTCACTTTCGATGAGCGATGCCGGCAGGGCGGCACAATTTACCGTGACAAAAGGTTTGCTTTTACGCTCGCTGAGCTGATGGATAAGATGCGCGATGAGGCCCTTGCCGGTCCCCGTCTCGCCACGAATCAGGACGGTTGCCGTTGTCGGCGCCACCTGGTTGACCGCGTCGATGACCGCCTTGAATGGGGGTGAACTGCCGATAATTTGATGGGTTCCCAACTGCTGCTTGAGTTCCTCGCGGAGAATGGTATTTTCTTTTTCCAGCAGCTTTTTAAGCCGTTTGATTTCAGAGGTATCCTCCCTCCGCCGCTCTTCCAGCCGCTTGCGCTCACTGATATCAAGAGAGATACCGAGCATCCGGGCCGGCGCCCCATGCTCGTCAAAATAGGGCCGGCCCATGGAGCACACCCACTTGTACCCATGTTTTCCGGCTGAAATACGATATTCGGTTTTGAGCTTGCGCCCGGTAGCAAAGGATTCGGCCAGCGCCTCCTTGACGGCGAGAAGATCATTGACGTAAACGGAACGCTCGAAGCGATCCATGCTGATGCGCTCATCGGTGCCATAGTTGAACATGGCGCGGGCCCGTTCATTTGCCCAAAACAGGCTGGTGGCGCAATCAAACTCCCAGAGCCCGGCGCCGGCCGATTCCACCGCCAGGCTGAGCCGTGCCTCGCTGTCGCGTAGATTTTGCTGTGCCCGCCGGCGCCTGAGTGTATTGGCAAAGATCGTCGCCACCAGGGTAAGCCGCTGCACCTCGCTGTCGTCCCAGAACCGTTCTCTGCCGAGCGTTTCGAACGTCAAAATACCCAGTATCGGTTCATCGCCCACTCGCAACGGAATGACAACGGTGGATTCCACCCCGTACAAAGAGCGCGAAGCCAGATCAACGGCGGCCGCCTCGACGGGCAGGTCACGATTGGAAAAAATCATCATTTCGCCGCCAAGCACCCTGTTGAAGACCCAGGGAAAGCTGATCGACGCGTCGATATTTTCTGGCCGCTCAGGTCCGTCCGGCCGGCTGAACAGGTGCGTAATGGTCATGATCCGGGGATCTTTTTCCGACCATTGCCATAACGACGACAGATCAAGCCCCAGATATTCACAGATACGGCGCTGGGCGTCTTCGATGACGGAGTCGATCGTATCGATGGGAATGTTGATAAAAAGTGCGGAAATTTCCAGAAGCAGGGCCTCGAAAGATTCCGAACAATTGTTCTGAGCGCCCTCACCGGCGGTCGCCGATATCTCTTTTCGATGGCCCATGGTGCCCCGTTCGTGATGGTCTGTTCATGGTGTGATTGATCGGCTCCGCTCGCTTCATATCACCCTGGCAGGACTCAATGCCAGGGGGACAACCGCCGCGCCCCTCTGGTCGTTCAACCCTGTTCTCGATGGTGGGATGGCGTCGGCGCCACAGAGCAGCTTCAAGAGCTGACGGCAGCGCACGATAGTATCGATCAGGGGAAATCTCAACCGGGGTTCGCACCGTGCTGACGCCGATGGCGTGTTCGCTCAAGATCAAGGAGTGTGGAAAATTTTACCGCGGGCATATGGCTGAAGTAGTGCTGACGCAATAACGCTGAAATAAAGGGTGCGGGAACGTACTGATAATCGTAGTGTAAGAAAAAAGTGGTTTTTTCTTGAATGGTGAAGTGTTTTTCTTAACAAGAGGCCTTTTAATGGATGACCCCATACCTGGAGGCGTGGCCATGAAATACGTAGATTTGGGCAAAACCGGCGTCAAGGTATCGCAGCTCTGCTTCGGCACCATGACCTTCGGCAAGGAGGCCGACGAAAAGATGTCCGGTTCGATGTTTGCCGCCTGCCGGGATGCGGGCGTCAACTTTTTTGATTGCGCCGATGCCTACAGCACGGGCCGGGCTGAGGAAATACTGGGTCGACTCATGGTCGGCAGTCGTGATGACATCGTGCTTACCTCCAAGGTCTTCGAGCCCATGGGTGAAGGGATCAACGACCGGGGGCTTTCTCGCCGTCATATCGTTTCCGCCGTGGAGGCCAGCCTGAAACGGTTGAAAACCGACCGGATCGACATCTACTTTGCCCATAAATTCGACCCCTCGGTGGATGGTGAACAGATTCTTCGGGCCTTTGATGATCTGGTGCGGGCCGGCAAGATTATCTACCCGGCGGTGAGCAATTGGGCAGCGTATCAAATCGCCACCGCCCTTGGCCTCTCCCGCCTCCATGGCATTGCTGAGTTTCAGTGCATCCAGCCGATGTACAACCTGGCCAAGCGTCAGGCGGAAGTGGAATTGCTGCCGTTGGCGCGGGCCGAAAATCTGGCGGTGATCCCCTACAATCCGCTGGGCGGCGGCCTGCTGACTGGTAAATACGGCGCCAAGCACCGTCCCGACGGCGGCCGCCTGCAGGATGTGGGGTTCTACGCCAAGCGCTACAGCCTCGATCTCTACTATGAGATTGCCGATCGCTTTATCGCCCATGCCTCGTCCCGAGGCGTCCATCCGGTCACCCTCGGGGTGGCCTGGGTGATGTCGCATCCGGATGTAACCGCGCCGATTATCGGCGCCCGCAACGTGGAACAACTGCGGGCCTCGCTGGACGCGGTCACCATCGACATGACACCTGAGTGGCGCCGGGAAATCAGTGCTCTTTCACCACATCCGCCACCGGCCACCGACCGGTTGGAGGAGATAGTATAAGTCGGCATGGGTAACGGTTCATAAAACAATGCCGTCCCCGTTACCGTCATCCCCTGTTTTGGCTCGCCTTTAAGGCGGCGACGGCGGTGAGGTTGTAGATATTGTCGGCCCGTGCCCCACGCTCGACGATATGGGCCGATTTATCAAGCCCCACCAGAATGGGGCCGATGGTATCCACCTCGGCCAGCCGCATAAACAGCTTGTAGCAGATATTGGCGGCGTTGAGGTCGGGGAAGATGAGGATGTTGGGCTCACCCTTCAGCGTTGAAAAGGGAAAGATATCCTCGCGCAGGCTGGTGTTAAACGCCAGGTTTGCCTGCATCTCACCATCTATTTCAAGCTCCGGTCGGAGCTCCTTTACCAGTGCCGTGGCGCGTGCCACCTTGGCGGCATCGGCGGTGTCGGATGAGCCGAAATTGGAATAGGAGAGCATGGCGATCTGGGGAGTGAAATCAAACTCCTTGACGAAATCCGCTACCGCGATGGTGATTTCCGCCAGCTGCTGTTCGCTGGGGTTGATGTTGACGGTGGTGTCGGCGAAAAACAGGGTGCGGTTTTTGAACACCATCATGTAAACCGAGGCCACCGTCTTATGGCGGCCCGACTTGCCGATACACTGCAACAGCCTCCGAATGGCGTAGGGATAGGGCAACGATTGGCCGTAGATCAGGCAGTCGCCATCGCCTGAGGCCAGCATCATCGCCCCGAAATAGCCGGTGTCGCGGTGCATGATGGTACGCGCATAGGGCAGGGTAATGCCTTTGCGCTGCATGCGCAGATGAAACTGGGCGGCATAGCGCTCCACCTGTTCATCTTCTCGATGGGGATCGATGATCTCCATCGCATCCTCCGATATCCCCTGGGCGTGTAATTGGGCATGGATTTCATCATGATTGCCGAGCAAAATCGGGGTGGCCAGATTTTGTTCCACCACCTGCTGGGCGGCACGAACGATATATTTGTTGGTGCCTTCGGGGTAGATGACTCGTACCGGGGTTCGTCGTACCCGGTTGGTGACGTTGCGAAGAATTGCCTTGGAGCGGCCCAGGGTGGATTCCAGATGGTTGGTGTAGCTTTCCAGATCTTCCATGGGACTGCGTGCTACGCCGCTCTCCATGGCCGCCTTTGCCACCGCCGGAGCAATGCGCAGCAGGGCACGCGGATCAAATGGGGTGGGGATGAGGTATTCCGGGCCGAACTCGAGATGCTCGGTGCCGTAGGCACGCAGCACCTGGTCGGGGACATCTTCCTTGGCCAGGTCGGCAATCGCCTTGACGGCGGCAATCTTCATCTCGGTGTTGATCTCGGTGGCCCGAACATCAAGGGCCCCTCGAAACAAAAAGGGAAAACAGAGCACATTGTTGACCTGGTTCGGGTAGTCGCTGCGGCCGGTGGCCATGATGCAGTCGGGGCGGGTGGCCATGGCCGCCTCGTAGGAAATCTCCGGTTCCGGATTGGCCATGGCAAAAATAATCGGTTTGGCCGCCATTGATTGCACCATCGCCGGGGTCAGCACGCCGGCCACGCTCACCCCGCAGAAGACGTCGGCGCCGATTATCGCCTCGGCCAGACTCCGCTTGTCGGTTTGCCGTGCAAACCGCTCTTTGTAAGGATTCATGGAGTCGGGGCGGCCCTCGTAAATAACCCCCTGTGAGTCGCACAAGGTGAGGTTTTCCGGACGCAGTCCCAGGGCAATGAACATTGTGGCACAGGCGATGCCGGCGGCGCCGGCGCCGTTGAACACCGCCTTGACCTCGGCGATATCGCGGCCGGTGACTTCCAGGGCGTTGAGAAAAGCGGCGGCGGTGATGATGGCGGTGCCGTGCTGATCGTCATGGAACACCGGGATGTCGATCCGCTGCTTCAAGGTTTCTTCAATGTAAAAGCATTGTGGGGCCTTGATGTCTTCGAGGTTGATGCCGCCAAAAGTGGGGGCGATCAGCTCACAGGTTCTGACAAATTCATCAGGATCTTCACTGTTCACCTCGATATCGAACACATCGATATCGGCAAATTTTTTAAACAGTGCGCCTTTGCCTTCCATCACCGGTTTGCCGGCCAGTGCGCCGATATTGCCCAGGCCCAGCACCGCGGTGCCGTTGGAGATTACCGCCACCAGATTGCCTTTGGCGGTATACTCAAATGCCGCCTCCGGCGCTGCCTGGATCTCTTTACACGGCTGTGCTACGCCGGGGCTGTAGGCAAGAGAAAGGTCTTTTTGGGTGGCAAAGGGCTTGGTGACGATAACCTCGATTTTTCCCTTACGGCCGCTACGGTGATATTCCAGGGCTTCTGAGTAGATGGTGGCAGTCATGGTGGGCTTCCTTGACGAAGAGGGGGGTGTCGAGTGGTCTGAACAATGCAATAAGGCATGAAGCGCTTATAAACAAGTTTTCTGGAACTCAGAGCGTAACACATGAGATGGTACAGGGTGGCGGTCTGATGGCGGTGGTGCCCGGTCAGCTTGCGATTGCTGCTTTCGCCCCGACCCTGGACGAGGTGGCAAACAGTATACACGGTCAGGTCGGGGTGGAAATCGTTGCCAAACGACTTGGTATGAACGTGTTTGCGGGGCACCTGTAGTGTCGATATCGGGCGCACACTGCTCAACCGGGTTGTGGCAGGTTTGGATGGCAAATCAGAGATTGTGATCCGGCCTGAAGGCGCTACGATGACCGACCCTGATCATACGTGAGGTAGCATAAACACCAAAGCGATATATCTTTGTGCGGTAAAGCTTTAAAGATGCAATCGGCCCGGTACGTAAGCTTGGCCGTCAGGTGAGAATTTCCTCAAGACTATGAACAAATCGTTGTCAGCTCAGTGATGGCCGTGCACAAAGACGTCATTAATTCCCCGGTCTGGTTTTTGTTCTTTGCACTCGTTTCCGTAGGTTTGCTTCTGCTTGGCGGCTGGCTCACCTATCTTGGCCTGGACGAGTGGTATTACCAACTCGATTTTCCCCCGTTCCAGCCGCCGCCGTGGCTGTTCACCCCGGTTTGGGTGGTGGTATTGGCCTGTCTGGCGCCGGCCACCTGGCTGGTGGCGCGCAAGGTCGAATTACAGGGGCCGCTGGTTATGGCGGCCCTTATGCTCTATGGTGGCCAGGTTGTGCTGAACGGCGGCTGGTCCCTGCTGTTTTTCACGATGCAGCGACCGGACATAGCCCTGTGGGAATTGTACATTCTCGATGGCGTGGTACTCTCCATGGCCTATACCTACGGCCGGGTCAGCCGTACCGCGGCGCTGCTGCTCATCCCCTATCTGGTCTGGCTGGCCCTGTCCACGGCCATCAACCTCTGGATCGTGCAGCACAATACCTTTGCTCTGACGCCGGGCTAAGCTTTCTTCGGCTGGTTGCGGGTAATACACAGCACTGCTTTGCCACTATTATTTTTAATCAAGGTCCGCACATGAATACCACCAGCCGTCGTCACGGTGCACTGTTTGGCATGTTTATCGGCGATGCGCTGGCCATGCCGGTACACTGGTACTATGACCGGAGTGCACTGCGGCGTGATTACGGGGTCGTGGACGCGTATCTGTCGCCCCGCAATCCGCATCCTGACTCGATTCTCTACCGCTCATCATGGCGGCCGGTGCGACCGGAGCTTGATATCCGTCATGAGCAGGCGCGCTACTGGGGAACGGCGGGAGTGCACTACCACCAGTTCCTCGCCGCCGGTGAAAATACCCTGAACATGAAGCTTGCCCGCCAGCTTCTGTTGTTGCTTGAGCGCGACACCAGCTACGATGCATCACGCTGGCTCGCCGTGATGATCGAGTTTCTCACGTCTGCCGGCACCCATAAAGACACCTATCTAGAAGAATATCTACGCCATTTTTTTGACAACCTTGGACGGGGGATAGAGCCGGAGCGGTGTGGCCGGAGTGATGAAAAACACATCGGCGGCTTTACTCAGCTATTGCCGCTCTATTGTGGGTTGGCGCATCCAGATGAGAAGCTGCTGCTTAACCATCTCGCTCTGACCCATGGCGGTCAATTGATGCGCACATGGGGCAGCCTATTGGTCCGCATCCTCAATGAGATAATGGCCGGCAGTTCAGTGTCTTCGGCCCTGGCGGAGACCGTGCCGGATGACGCACCGTGCAGCCCAAAGCGTCTGCACGGTCTCAGCCGGTTTGCCGATGAGCAGGTGGTCGGCCGCCACTTCTCCACTGCCTGCTACGTAGACGATGCGGTTCCGGCGGCCCTTTACCTGGCCAGTCGCTATGAAGACGATCCGCGCCAGGCACTGATCGCCAATACCATGTGTGGTGGTGACAACTGCGGTCGCGGCGTGGTCATCGGCGCTCTGCTGGGCGCCCGCCATGGCATCGAAGCGTGGCCGGCCTCGTGGCGCAACGGTCTGCTGGAACCCCCACCGCTTCTTACATGATACCGTTGAGTTAATGGATACGGGTCCTAAGCCCGCATTTCTCTTCAAAGCGAAATTATGGCTGTTTCCTGCTTGGTTTCGAAGGATGACCGAGAGCGCGATGCCTTTAGCTCACACGCCCGGACCAAAAGACACCATTAATTAGTCGGGAAAATGTTTTGCTGGCACCAGCAGGGTGAAATTGAGCCTCCTCAAGACGTACCTCTCGATGGCTTCCTCACCTCCATGCCATGGTGGCCGACTGCCTCTTCCTCGAAAGTGGCTATTTGTTGTCATGGTGAGGGTGAATCTCCGTCCGTTGGCCGAGCTTTTCCGTGCCCATGTGCTCAAGATGTTGAAACAGGAAGGGCTGATAGATGATGAAGTCGTAAAAACTTCGCTCTACGTCGTTGTGAGATCGTTTTGACTTCTTGACGCACCCATTATGGTGGCGAGATCGGAACGACCACCACTTCTCTAAGAGTGCCGATGAGTGAGCCGTCCGAAACCGGCGGCCTGACTTTTGCCGCGTTCATCTCTGTTAACGATATATGGTGTAACGTTCAGGATAATTGAACAATAAAACGGACGGCCCAATGGGGAAGCCGATAACAAACCGGCAAAGACAAGGTGCTTGTATTTTTTTGCTGTGCGGGGTTTTCGTTTTTGATGGCCATATCAAAGCAGATCGTTTAAGCAATGTCACTGTAATTGAAACAGGGTGCCATCTGCTTACGGCTGCTTGGCAACCCACCCCGAAGAAGATTTATTGAATTGTTATTATTAGATATTTTGCAGGTCTTAGAAAAATATCAATATCATTTCTAGATGGCAGCACGAAAAAAAAAGAGACGCAGGCGCCCATCTCATAATGACGCCTCTCCACAAAAGCTCTCGGTGGCGGGACTGGAAGAGAGAGGTGCTTTCCTGCTCAGAGAGGAAAAATATAAGGAGGCGATAGATTGCTTTAAACAACTTCTCAAACATGAGCACAAAAAGCACTATTTTCAGGGATTAGAAAAGGCATATCTGGGAAGGGCTACCGCACTTGCCGGCCAGTCGATGTACAAGGAAGCACTCGCCATGCTCGATACTCTGAATAATCGTTATCCCGCCGCGAAAACGGATCATCACAAACTCACCCTGCTTTTCCAGAGCGAAAATTATCAGGAGGCGGCCGCATTCTACCAGCTGTGTCATGATCAGCTGAGTTCCGATCAGCGCCAACAGATAGAGGCTCTGTTTGGTGCGCTGCTGCTAGCCGGCACCGGTGTTACCTTGATGGATTTCCCGTCGGCGTCGCCGATTGTTCGTTTCTACCCGAATGCGGTGGCTGCATTAGAGGTGTTTTTCACCGGCGATAGAGGCGCGCTTACTGAGGCCCTGAGACAAGTTCCTGTTCGTTCACCATATCGGGATGTTCGCTTGTTGCTCGATGGTCTGCATCATTTTCCAACAGATAAAAGCAGGGCGGGGGATTATCTGAAGAAGATCGGAAAAGATTCACCCTATGGTGTTTTCGCGGCGGCATACTCCTCTGATTATGAATCATGTGACTCTCTGCTGAACTCGATCGCCGAACATCAAAAAGTCGATAGTTTCTGGGAGTTAAGGCTCAGAAGTGTATCTCCCGGCGGGGTGAAGGTGCTAAAGGATCTTGCCCGCTTCGACGGTACTCCGATACAGCTGTACAAGATAATTCGTCGCCATGAACGATGTTTCACCGCCCGGGATAAAAGGACGCTATACAAAAACATCCTTCCATTTTGCCAAGAGCAGGCGGTTGATATAGTCAAACGCTTACCGATGTTCAGTGCCGTTGAAAAATACCGCATCGCTGCCTTGGCCGCCGAGCAGGACCAGGTGTTTGATATCGCTACATCCTATTGGAGTGAATATCTGGATGAAATAGGCTTTGAGGATCCGGACAAGTGGCGACTGGTTGCAATGGTGTTACGGCATCAGGTCGATTTGATGAAGAAGGCTCCCTACGCTTATTCGCCTCAACTAATCCTCAATACGCTGATGGATAGCCTTGCATATGATCCGGATCACGCCCAAACCTGGCTTGAGGCATCGGAATACGCCAAACAATACGACCAGCTGAATCGATATTACGCAATCATTCGGGACGCAGTCAAGAAGCTGCCGGACAATGTCCCTATTCTCCTTGCGGCCATGAAGGCAAGCAGGAATCGAGGCGCTCATAAAAAAGCCGCCGAGTTGGCGGCACGGGTTCTGGAACTTGATCCGATCAACACCACAGCCCTTGATTCATCGGTGGCCTCGCGGCTAGAGCATGGACGGAGACTGGCAGTGCGGAAAAAATGGGCACTGGCTGAAGAACAGATTCTGGCCGCGGATACGCGAGTGAGGTCGGTTCGGCTTGTCGGGCGCAAGCAGATATGCCTTGGCATGCTGTTTCTGCTTCAGCAAAATGAATCAGGACTGCAGCACATCGACGACGGCCGGCGACAAAATCCTTACCCGCTTCTGGGGCATTTGCTGGTTGCGCTGGAGGCCCGGCTTTTTGGTCTGCCTCGGCAACGGCAAAAAACGTTTGACACCAGTTTAAGAAACTATGCCAAAACCTCAATGAGCAACGATGGTAAAGAACTGCGCCATCTGATTTCCTGGATTCTTGATTCTGAAGATAAAAATTGGTTGCTGCTTAAAAAGACGTGTCAGACTCTGGCGAACTATTTTAGCAAAACCGCGGTTTCCCAGTTGAGTTTCGCCGAGAGTTTATCTTTGTGTCTGGCGCTGGAACGAATGGATTTGATTGCGGCTCTGGCATCGTGTGCGTGTCGCCTGAAAACGAAATTCCCTGACGAACCGGAATTGAAATTATGGTGTTTACTGGCCTCCGCCTGGGATAAGAACAAGGTGTCAACACACTATTTATATAGTGAATTAGATACTATTTTTGAAGAGTTAGCAGAAAAAGATCGGTTTGATTTCATTGAACAAATTGAGCAAACTATCAAGCAAAGAGGCTTACCCCGACCTGATCCCTTCTATCCTGAATATATTGAGGAAGTTGTTCTTGATGACCTTGGTCCTTTCACAATGCCCGAAATTGCGCACGATGAGCATATAAAACCCAAAAAACCTCGCCCTCAAGAGCCGAAGAACAGACAACTCAACCTTTTTGACGACGAATGATGAAAACTCCCTATGAAATACTTGGGGTTAGCGAGAATGGTGATGACGGCGAGATAAAAAAGGCCTATCTCGACCTGGTTCGACGTTTCCCCCCCGAACGATACCCCCATGATTTCCAACGAATTTACCGGGCGTTTGAACAAATCAAAACGGCGCAGGAGAGGTTGTCGCACCGATTGTTCTATTGCCACCAGCCAGAGCCGTCTGATATCGCGACCTTGCTGCTGGGTGAGGATACACGACAGGTGCCAGAATCCCGCGAGAAATGGCAGCAGGAGCTGGCCGCCAGTCTTCGGCTCTTTTGCCGGGAGTTAACGCCGTGATTAACAACGAGGTGGGTAGTACAAACAGTGAGTTGAAGGAACAACTTGTTGAACGCTTTCGAACCTATCTTGACAATGATTTTACTATTGACGCACCCTCCCCCCGGGTTGATCGTATGAGCCTGTTTCAGGAATTGGAGGGCCTGAGAAACGAGGTTCGAATCGAATCTCGCCGCTTCAAGGGGGCGCTTGATAATTTTAATCTCGTATTTTCCTCCCTTGATGCCAGCCAACAGGATATTGTCCGCATGTTGCGGGCGAAAAAGCTGGGGGAAAGCGACACCATTCGCACCGCTCTTGAGCCTGTGATGTCCGGTTTGATCGAGCTGTATGACCGGTTGGCGGCGGGTTTGCGGACACCGCCGCCGGCACCGTCGTTTATCGAGCGTTTGTTGCCGCGGAGCAGGAGAAAGATTACCTGGTTTGAGAGCTTTCTTGAAGGGCAGCGGATGGTTGTTGGCAGGACCCTTGATCTGCTCCAACGATGCGGGGTGGAGCCGGTCAAAACCGCTGGTGAACAATTCGATCCCGCTATTATGAAAGCGATCAGTTTCAGAACAGACGCATGCCATCCCGACAATACCGTATTAGAGGAAGTGCGCACCGGCTTTATGCAAGGTGGAAAAATTGTTCGGGTGGCCGACGTTGTTGTCAATAAACGAGGGGAATGACATCATGGAATCGCGGCCTGAGGTGATTATCGGCATAGATCTGGGAACCACGAATTCAGAAGTTGCGGTATACGCCGAACATACGGTAACGGTCATCGAAGGAGAGGATGGAAAATTACTGCCTTCCTATGTGGGTTTAGACGATAACGGTAGGCTTTTAGTCGGCGCGCCGGCGTTGAATCAGTATGTCCTCCACCCGGATCGGACCATCAAATCGATCAAGCGGCTGATGGGCCAGGCGGAGCAGGTTAAGCTGGGTGAAAAGAGCTATTCACCCCAGGAAATTTCCGCAATGATGCTTCGCCGGCTTAGACAAATCGCGGAAACGCATCTGGGGCATTCAATTGATAAAGCGGTCATCACCGTGCCCGCTTTTTTTTCCGACCACCAGCGCCAGGCAACCCGGGAGGCCGGTAAGATAGCCGGTCTTGAGGTGGTGAGAATCATTAATGAGCCAACCGCCGCCACTCTGGTTTACGAGAGTTCTCACGACGGTTCAAAAAAGGTGTTGGTATACGATCTTGGCGGTGGAACATTCGATGTGTCCCTGGTGGAAATACAAGACGATGTGGTCGAGGTGCTTGCCAGCCACGGTAACAACCAGCTTGGCGGAGATGATTTTGATGGGCTTATTGAAAATTATGTAGTGGAAAAGTTACGGGAGGATGGCCTTGTTGATATCGCTTTGCAGGCCCGGGCCAGAATCAGAAGGGCGGCGGAGAATGCAAAGAAGCACCTTTCGTCCCAGCCGTTTGTGCTCATTGAGGAAGAATACCTGCTGGATCAAGACGGCGTTCCCTATCACCTTCGGGTCGAACTTGCCCGTGCCGACTATGAGGAGATGATCGAGCCTCTGGTTGATGAAACCTTGGATGCCGCCCATCTGGTTTTAAAAAATAGTGGCATAACCGCCACCGAAGTTGAAGAAATCCTGCTGGTGGGCGGCTCTACCCATACCCCGCTGGTTCAGCGGAAGCTGGAGGAAAATTTTGGCATGGCTCCACGCTTTGAGATGGATCCCGATCTCTGCGTGGCCGCGGGCGCGGCCCTGCAAGCAGCAATGATCGGCGGCTCGGATATTCGGGCGGTGCTCATCGATGTGACCCCGTATACCTTTGGTATCAGCGCAATCGGAGAGGTGGATGGTATATTATCATATGACAAGTTCGTACCGATAATCCGGAAAAATACTCCGATTCCGGTGACCCGAGGCGAGGTCTTCTATACCGTTATAGACGACCAGGAGGTGGTGGAGGTTAAGGTATTTCAGGGTGAGTGTGAAGATGCCCGGGACAATGTAGAAGTGGGGAGATTTGTTGTCGAGGGGTTGGGCAAATACCCGGCCTCGAATGAAATACTTGCCCAATTCGCGCTCGATGCCGATGGTATTTTGCAGGTCAGCGCCACGGAAAAGGCCACCGGCTTGGCAAAATCGATAACCATTCACAATGCCCTCACTGAAGGCTCGGAGCAGTCTCTTGCCAAAGCGCGGGACAATATCCGGCAGCTTTTCGGAGATGATTCCAACGCTTTGGAGAGAGAGTCCCGCACCCCCTCAACAGCCGAACAAGTTCCAGTGCGTTCAGAAGGTGCCGATAACCTCTTCGTTGAAGCCGGTGTGTTGATGGAGAAGGGCCGCAACCTGCTGGATACAGTCGGTGATGATGATAAGGAGGATATCATCGAATTGCTCAGTGCGATGAACAATGCCATTGCTGGGCATGATATCGAGGATCTCGGAAAACATATGGATGAACTATCTGAAATTATCTTTTATCTGGACTCGTGAACCGTGGAGAAGTGTCCTTTTTGCAAGGCCCGGTATCGGCAGGGGGGCGCATGCGCCCGCTGCGAAGCTGATTTGAGACAGCTGCTGATCATAGAAGCTGATGCCGGCCGGCTTGCTCGGCGAGCAATTCACGGCCTCCTGTCCGGCGATTCGGCCACCTCCCGGAAGCAGGCGGCCGCCGCCTGTGCCCTGCATGCCACGCCATTTCATCGGGCTCTCGAGGGATTCTGCAAAACGGTGCAGGGGGTGGACGGCACCTGAACCACGCCTTGTTTGAGGTGTTGAAAAACGCCCTCAGACTCTTTTTACAGCTTCCATTTCAACCATAATCGGTTGAGGTGCCTCAGAGACGGCCACGGCGGTGTGGCAGGCCTCGCATCGGGCTCAAACGCCAGATCGAGAATGTGGCGGACCTGCCGATGTGGTGAAAGGATCTCCACACATCCTCCGCAGTAGGTTGCCAGTGGCAGGTGGCTCATTTCAGAGCTCCGTTTTGCCACCTATGTTTCCCGATAGGTTTGCTCAACAAAACCAACCGCACCACCCTCACCGCAGCACATGGTCTTTTTTTCACAGTGTTCGGGCTCGTGTACCCTGTATCCATGTTTTTTCAGAAATTCCCGCGCATTTTTCTGGATTAACCGGTCAAAACGGGATGCACAGGGATCGTGTAAAGCCACGTTCTCAGAGGTTTTGGTGGGTATGGCCGCACCACCGGCACGAAGGTCTTCATAGATTGAACGGATGGTAAAACCTGCTGCATAAGAAGAAAACATCTGATGGCAGCTTGGGCAAGCGGTGAGGATGGTATCCACCCCGTGTTGTCGTAATCGATCAAACAGGCTTTCCATCACCGTTGAAAAATAGTTGATCCGGCCCAGATCATGAGAGGGCTTGGCACAGCAGCTCAGCACCACGCCTAAATGAGGGGTCTGGGCTTGCAGCGGCAATGGCACGCACCATAATGCGTGGATATGTGTCCGGCAGGGCGCAGCCGGGAAAGAAAACGGTGCGGCATGAAGGCGGCAGATGAAACCGGCGAAACAGGCTGGAGAGGCCGATCCGCTCATAGGCGGGCACTGAGCGGTAGGGACGGGCACTGATAACGCCCTGCTGTATGAACAGGCAGCGCATCAGCCAAAAAAGACGGGCGGGATCGAGGTTTTCCGGGCATACCGCCGCGCATAAGCGGCAAAGGCTGCAGCAGTATGGAACGGTTAAGCCCTGAGATGCCTTTTTAAAGGCATCGGTAAGATGGTAGGGGAGCCCGTAATGCTGTAGAAACAGGCAGTCACGCCGGCAGGCACCGCATTCAGTGCAGTTGGTGAGGATTTCGTTAAGGGCGGCGTCACACTCTTTTCCACGTCCTCGGCTGAATTATAGTATTGCTCATCCGGCGGTGCGGTTATTGAAGGATGTACGCCCATAATATCAGTGTCTTCGGCCCTGGCGGAGACCGTGCCGGATGATACTTAGAGTTGCGCTGAGTTAAGCATCTTTCCTTTGTTTGTGCATGTTTTCAATTCTTGAGTGAATAGGGGACGTACCCCGATCCTTCTGCTGGATATGGAATTGAAAATTTTTAATTGAAGGTGGAAATACTTCAGCTCACCCTTGGTAAGAAAACCGGTATTGCCGGCGTCATCCTGGCCATACAGACCTTCGGTAACTACGCCCGCCGGCATCCTCATCTCCATGCCCTGGTGGCCGACGGCCTCTTCCTCGAAAGTGGCTATTTTTTTGTCATGCCGAAGGTGTTTCTCCGTCGTTGGCCGGGCTTTTCCGTGCCCATGTGCTCAAGATGTTGAAACAGGAAGGGCTGATAGATGATAGCTTCATAACAATGATCATGAAGTGGCGGTATAGTTCTGGATTCAGCGTCCATAATGAGGTTCGGATAGCACCGGACGACGCGAAAGCAATAGAAAATCTCTCTCAATACAGTATCCGTAATTCCTACTCTCTGGAAAAGCTGAAGTATGAAGCAGGTGATTTATCGGTAATTGTCGCGTATGAAGATGAGTGGCCCGGCTCTGATGAACCGATGTTTGGATGGCAAAAAATCTGCAGACCACCTCCGGATCGGTGCGCCCATATTTGGTGGGAAATGGGTCTACATGGTGGCTTTGGCCGTGCAATCCATTGGCGCAATCAAGCGGGTTTAAAAAACTCCTTGAAGCGGCGGCAAAAAAGAGCTAAACTGCTGAGCCACACTGCTAGAGGGTGAAAATCAGCGGTGAAATGAGGACTCGCTAAGAAAGCAAATTCTTACCATCTTGATTGGCTGGGTGATATGATGAGAGGAGCCAAATGGCTATTCTTGCCATGATGATAGCATTTTAAGCAATAGTCAAAGTAAACAATGGTTAATGTAGTGGCCTTGGAACAATGTAGCACGAGGTTCCATTGGCCATTTGCAAACTAAACAACCAAAGCTAAGAGAGGTGCTCTGATGGCAGTCAAAGAACAAGTGTATGGGTATTTCATTCCAAGCGTTACCCTGATAGGCATTGGTGCTTCCAAGGAGATTCCCAGTAAAATTAAATCTTTGGGAGGCTCGAAACCGCTGATTGTTGCTGATAAGGGCATTACCGCGGCTGGTATTACTCAGCAGATCACCGATCTGCTCGAGGGTGCCGGGATGCAACCTATGGTTTTCGACGAAACCGTCCCCAATCCTACCGACGTTAACGTGCATGACGGGGTCGAGGTCTACAAGGAAAACGGGTGCGACAGTCTCATCACTCTTGGCGGCGGCAGTGCCCATGACTGCGGCAAGGGGGTCGGCCTGGTGGTCGCCAACGGCGGTAAAATCCATGATTATGAGGGCGTTGATAAATCAAGCTCACCCATGCCGCCCTATGTTGCCGTTAATACAACCGCCGGCACCGCATCTGAAATGACCAGGTTTTGCATTATCACCGATACCAGCCGCAAAGTGAAAATGGCCATCGTCGACTGGCGGGTTACCCCGG
Organism: Desulfofustis sp. PB-SRB1; assembly: GCA_016722945.1. Lineage (GTDB taxonomy): Bacteria > Desulfobacterota > Desulfobulbia > Desulfobulbales > Desulfocapsaceae > PB-SRB1. Next base: position 184,939 of record JAEQMT010000059.1, read on the forward strand.
GAATCGCCATTGATGACCCTCTGCTGATGGTTGGCATGCCACCGGCATTGACCGCGGCAACCGGAATGGATGCCTTGACTCACGCCGTGGAGGCGTATGTATCCACTATTGCCACGCCAATGACTGACTCAGCCGCGGAAAAGGCGATTGAACTCATCGCGACACATCTACGACCGGCGGTTGCCAACGGCCAAGACATCAGCGCCCGAGAAGGCATGTGCTTCGCGCAGTATTTGGCTGGTATGGCATTTAACAATGCCAGTCTGGGCCATGTTCACGCCATGGCGCACCAGCTGGGCGGCTTTTACGACTTGCCCCACGGTGAGTGTAACGCAATTCTTCTGCCCCACGTGAGCCGGTTTAATCTCATCGCAAAAATGGAGCGTTTCGCCAAGATTGCGGAACTTATGGGCGAAAATGTTACCGGCATGTCCACACGAGATGCCGCCGAGGTCGCTTTGGATGCGATCAAAAAATTATCAACCGATATCGGCATTCCCGCGGGACTGGTGGAACTCGGCAAAAGGTATGGCAAAGATGTAAAAGCCGAGGACATTGACACCATGACGGTCAACGCGCAACGAGATGCCTGCGGTCTGACCAATCCACGTTGTCCAAACGATGATGACGTCAAAGCGATTTACAAGGCAGCCCTGTAAACCGCTAGTATTTACTAGAGTAGCATTTGACAAAGTGATAGGTTCTGGGCATGGCGGCGCCGCCGGGCGCCGCCTGCTCAGCCCGATGAGAGAAAATACACTCGGCACGTGAGCCGGTCGTCAGCAAAGGCCTTCACCCTTGCCACCATCAGAAATGCTGTTGCCTCAACAAGCATGCGCGGGCAATGGCAAAAAAGCGTGCGCCAAGACTTTCGGATCGGCGGTGGCTTTATCTCCTTTGAGTTTGCCCACTTTGTCGCCCACCTCGGTGCCACCCCCGGGCGGATCTCTAGAAGATTTCCACCCATCTGGGGGTTTTTGAAAAGAACAGGAATCAGCGGGCGCCGCCGGCACCCGCCCAACGAGAGAGCAAGCCAGCTGAGATTGTCGCGGATGAAGATGAGTGGCCCGGCTCTGATGAACCGTTGTTTGATGGGGAAAACATCTGCAGACCGCCACCGGATCGGGGCGCCCATAATGGGTGGGAAATGGGTCTACATGGTGGCTTTGGCGCTGCAATCCATTGGTTAAATCAAACTCCTTCAAGCGGCGGCAAAAAAGAGCTAAGCTGCTGCGACACTTTTGCTGTACAGGCCTTGTCGCAGCCATTCAACGCCAGCCGTGCATACCATGCCAGAGGCCGAGAAAGAAATTCCTGGCATTGACTTGGGTTTGCGGTCAGTAGGCACAAAATCGGTCGAATTCACTCCATTAGATAAGTCAAAATCGCTAAATTTCAACAACATATATCGAGCCAAATGTCAGGTGTGAGCTGAAATATGTAGGCACACGAATTGTATTTATTTCCTTGCATTAGCTGTCTATACATGCTATTTACGTAAGCATGTACCTGAGAACAACAAAACGCACCAACAAAGATGGCTCGGTCGTCGAGTACTTTCAGATTGCCCACAACGAGCGCCATCCAAAGACTCGCAAACCGGTCGCCAAAATCATCCATAACTTTGGTAGAGCCGACCAACTTGACCGTCTTGAACTGGTACGACTGTGTCGATCTATCGCCAGGGTCTGTGGGTTGCATATCTCTGATCCATTGGCTGAAGACGTGTTGCTACCAGAGGGAGAAGCAATAGGTATACCGCCTGATCTGAAGATCAAGCAAACGTTTGCTCTGGGGTGCCCGTTGGTCATTGAGACCCTATGGGAACGGCTCGGTTTGAAAAAGACGCTCAATAGTATTGAACAGGCAACCGGTAGTCAAGTTCCTTACGAACGAGCAATTCTGGCCATGGTCGCTAACCGATTATGTGACCCCGAATCCAAACTCGGGGTATGGGACCGCTGGCTGTCCACCGTCTACCTGCCTTCTTGTGCAAGCCTCAGGCTCAGGCATATGTATGAAGCGATGGACCTGCTTCACGCCAATATCGATACCATTGAACAAACCGTGTTTTTCAACACGGCCAACCTTTTCAACCTGGAGGTCGATCTGATCTTTTACGATACGACGACCGCTTCTTTCCAGGTCGATGCTGAAGACCATTCTGAAGCCGACCCCAACGCCACATTACGTAAATTTGGCCGTTGTAAAGAAGGCGGTTGGGCACCGCAGGTCGTCGTTGCTCTGGCGGTGACCCGCGATGGTATCCCGGTGCGTAGTTGGGTGTTGCCGGGTAATACCGCCGATGTCACAACGGTAGAAAAAGTTCGCGCCGATCTCAGAGGCTGGAACTTGGGTCGGGCAATGTTTGTCGCCGATGCGGGGATGAACTCCGAAGATAACCGCGTTGAACTGGCCAAAGCTTGTGGGAAATATCTTCTGGCCTGTCGTATGGCCAGTATCTCTGAAATCAATTTGAAGGTTCTCAGTAAACGTGGCCGCTACACCAAATTTAAGGATAACCTCTATGCCAAGGAGATCATCGTCGGCGATGGTGAGAGGCGGAGGCGTTACATCCTCTGTTATAACCCCAAACAAGCGCAAAGGCAGCGGAGCCACAGACAGCTAATAATCGAGCTGCTTGAAGCTGAGTTGGCCACGCACAAGGATCACTCAGCAACTGCCCAGTGGGCTATTGAATTGTTGGCATCACGCCGTTTCAAGAAATATCTGCGAACCACCAAAGGTGGCCTCATTCGTATTGACCGGGCTGCCGTTGGTAAGGCGGCAAAGTATGATGGAAAATGGGTAATTGAAACCAACGACGATACCATTAGTCTCGAGGATGCGGCGTGCGGTTACAAGAGTCTGATGGTGATCGAGCGTTGTTTCCGCTCGTTGAAACGTACCCAGATAAAGATGGTGCCGATGTACCACTGGGCCTCCCGAAGGATTGTGAGTCATGTCAAAATTTGCGTACTGGCCTTGCTTATCGAACGGATCGCTGAAATGACCTGCGGCATGTCGTGGCACCATATCCAGCGAAATTTGGAGACACTGCAGATCACAGAATTTTTTGATTTAAAGTATCGTGTGCTTATGCGCAACGAAGTGACAACAGAGGCAAGAAACATATTAAAATCATTAAAGATAAAGGTACCAAAGCAGCTCATACACGCGGAAAAAACAGCTTGAATTTGTAGACACACGCCGAATCTTGCTATGCATCGCATAACCACCAACAGCAATGGTTTGCGGTGATTCATGTACTTACAGACCGCAAACCCAAGATTGATCCCGAGGGATCTGGAGCGATACCCTCCTTCCTGGACTACCAGCGTCGGTAATCTGAGGCTTCCGATCAGCGTGCCGTTCTGGTGGAGATCGGCAGGTGTCAGAGACCAGGTGCCGGTCGGGTCTTTACGGGCAGTGTCGAGACCGAGGGCAATCACCAGGCTTTTCGGCCGGAATTCACTGATCCGCTTGAGGGCCCGCTCGAGCGTCCGGTGATAGCTGGGGCCGTCGAGGAACTCCGGCAGGGGGTAGTTGCGGTTGCAGCCATGCCCGGCACCCTCCCCGCGCTCTTCGGAGAAGCCAGAAAAATAGGGATAGGCGAAGCTGGGATGACCGTGAATGGAGACGGTCAGCACGTCGCTTCGTTCATAAAAGATATCTTGAGTGCCGTTGCCGTGGTGGTAATCAACGTCGAGAATCGCCACCTTCCCATGGCGGCTCAGGTACTGGGCGGCGATGGCCGCGGAGTTGAAGTAGCAGAAACCGCCGAAGACCCTTCGCTCGGCATGGTGGCCGGGTGGGCGGACCAGGGCATAGCTGATCCGGTAGCCGCGGAGAAACCGCTCGGCGGCGGTCAGCGCGCAGTCGACGGCGCCTTTTGCCGCTTTGTAGGCGTTTCGATTGAGCGGGGTAAAGGTGTCGATGCAATAATAGCCGGCCCGTACCGGCATCTCCTTGGGCGGCCTGGTGGCGTTGCGGATGGGAAAGACATACGGATAGACCGATTTCCCCGGTTCCATGGTCAGACACATCCGCTTCAGGTACTCGACAAAGGCCGGTTCATGCACTTCTTTGATGTGTTTCTCCGGGAAATGGTGTGCGGCAACGGTGTCGAACAGACCGGTGGGCAGGATCCCTTTGAGGATGGAGGAAATCCGCACCGGTGCTTCCACGTAGCCGCGTTCGTGGATGTGGTGAATATCATGGCCTTCGTTAACCACCAGGGCAATTCGCTGATCAATGTGGATCGCTCCTTTACCCGGTTGCCGCGATGATGGATGCAGGTGGCGTGGCGGCCCCAACCGGACCGGATCTTCAGCAAACGAGTTGACGACGAGGTCGATGTAATCTCGCGAGCAGCGATCACCATATTTTCTGGTCAAGATCGCTTGTACCACGTGACGGGCATAATCCCGGGCGAGGTGTTTGGTCACCCCCAATCCGTCGAAGACCAGGTATGGCGGGCAGTCGTCTCCTTCATGCAGCGGCGTCTCGTAGGCGGTGCCGCTGATGGGCAGGGCGCCGAAACGCTCGTAGAAGCGCAGTCGCGCCCGGTTCTGCTTGAGTATCTGCTGGTCGGCGCAGAGCGCCGGGTCGTCGGGTAGACACTCCATGAAGATACCGCTAGCCCGCAGGTGTCGGGCCTCTTCACGGGCCCTCGTATAGAGGGCTCCGCCGATTCCACCGGTGGTCGACGGCTCGACGGAGATATAATCGAGGTAACAGAAGTGAAGGTCCGGCGCGTGGTCGAGGAGCGCAAACCCTTTGACATGCAGCCTACTGTTCTCGGCAACGAAGAGAATGGTGCGCAGCCGATAGCGAAACGGGTCGGCGAGCTTGCGGGCCAGGCTGGAGATGTCGCTGTCCTTCAGGCCGGAAAACTGGCGCCGCAGGATCTCCTGTACCTGGGTAATGGCGTCGCGGTCGACGGCCAACGTGTTATCATAGATCCGCCGGATGCGAAACATCTCACAAAACCTTTCGGTAGATGATCTTATCGTCGCCGTCCCGATAAAAATCTTTGAGGTGGGTCGCCATGTCGTAACCGTTTTTTTCATAGAAATGGCGAGCCGGCTGGTACCCCTCGGTGGACGAGGTGTCGATGTAGACGTGCACGGGTTTGGTGGTTCTGAGCCGTTTCTCCATCTCGGCCAGCAGCATGGTGCCAATGCCGTGTCTTCCGTCGTGCGGGTCAACGGCGATCCAATAAAGATCGAATCGATTCTCCGTCATCGGGATCGGTCCATAACTGACGAAGCCGAGCATCCGCTGCTGGTCGGCGGCGGCGAGCACCCGGTAATCTTCCTTGGGGTGGAAGGTGGCGTCGACCACTTCGATGGCCACGTCGATCTCGCACTTGAGAAAATTCTTCTGCATCTTGATGATCCGCACCAGCTGTTCGCGGTCTTTCGGCCTGATCGGAGCAATCGTTATGTTCATACTCTTCTGTCACCCAGCAGCGTAGTCATCTGAGCCACCATGGCGGTATAGTCGAGCCCTGCCTGGCCTGCTGCCGCGGGAAAGCCCGCGTCGGGACTGAGGCAGGGGTTGGCGTTGATCTCCAGGACATGCAGGGAGCCGTCCTTGTCCATGCGCAGATCGACGCGGCCGTAGTCGCGCAGACCGAAGAGTTGAAAGCACTCGGTGGCGAGCGTGTTCAGCCGGGCGGCGAGGGGTGGGTCCAGTTGGGGGAAAACCCGCCGTGTCTCCCGGTAGGCGATGGAGTCCGGTTCCCATTTGGCCCGATAACCGACGATGTGATGCAGGTGGTCGGGCATGGTCGTGAAATCGATCTCTGCCACCGGCAAGACCACCGGGGTTGGACTGCCGAGCAGGGACACGTTGAATTCCCGCCCGTCGATATACTCTTCCACCAGCAGCGGGCCGTACGCCTCATAAAATGCGGTCAAGGCCTCGGGCAAGGCGGCACTGGCCTCGATAACCGAATCCTGATCGATACCGATGCTGGCATCCTGGCTGCGTGGTTTGATGATCACCGGAAAGTCCATCTCCCGCGGGTCGGTGTCGACCGTCCCGTCGTAGAGAAACGATTTTGGGGTGGGCAGCCCGGCACCGCGGAGGATCAGCTTCATCAGGTGCTTGTCGGTGGTGGTCTGCAAGGCCGCTGACGGCGATCCGGTAAAAGGGATGCCGAGTAACTCCAGGACGGCGGCCGGATGGGCGACGAAAAACGGATCGTCGTCCAGCGATTCACAGAGATTGAACGCCGCGTGCACCTCGGCGTCTTCCACAGCCTTGACAAACCGCTTCAGATCACGGGTGACCGGAATGCGGACCGAGGTGTGGCCCAGGTCTCTCAGCGATGCTTCGATCGCCTCCACCTGGGCCAGGACATCGGCCGAAGACAACCAATAGGCCAGGCCCTCCTCAATCGGCTGGGTATAGACCAACCCGATCATCGCTCTCACCCGCGGCCAGCTAGGCCGTGGCGCACGATGGAAGCGTTGATGATTCGCTCCATCAGCTGCTGATAGTCTATCCCGTACTTGGTGGCGATGATGCACAGGTCGGAATGGTCAGGATGCAGACCGGCCAGCGGATTGATCTCGATGAAATGAGGGCGGGCAGTGGCATCGGAGCGCAGATCGACTCGGGCGGCGTCGCAGCAGCCGAGGACCCGGTAGCACTCCAGGGCAAGGGCTTCGGCCGCCTGTGCTTCGAGATCGTCAACCGCTCGGTATTTCACCAGCTCTTCGTAGAATTCCTTGTTGTGATAGGAGTAGATATCCGGTTCCGAATGATCGAGCAGAACCACCTCCATGATGCCGATGGAACGGACATCGTCCCCGTTGCCGACAATGCCGACGGTGAATTCCCGACCGGGCAGGAAGGTTTCAACCAGCACCGGTTGCTTGAAGGTGTCCAGCAACGCTGCGCAGGTGGTACGCAACTGACCCGGCTCACTGATTTTGGAAGCCGGTGTGACGCCTTTGCCGGTCCCTTCGGCCACCGGTTTGGCGAACAGCGGGTAGGGCAGGGCGATAGCAGCGATATCAGCGATGGAGGTGATCACCGCAAAAGCCGGGGTCGCCAGCCCGCAGTCGCGGACGATATGCTTGGCGATGCCTTTATGCAATGTGATCGCCTGAACCAGCGGTCCGGAAAAGACATACGGGATACGATAGGCGTCGAGCAGGGCCGGTACCTGTGATTCGCGGCCAAACCCGTAGAGACCCTCGGCGATATTGAAGACCAGGTCCCAGCGTATGCCGGCGGCCAGTTGCGGCACCAGACTCATAAGATTGCCGATTCGCTGAGGTTCGTGGCCCATGTTGCGGATTGCCCCCTCGATGGCCTCGATGGTGGAGAGACGATCGAATTCCGCCGTCTCTTCTTTGCCGTAGCCGGCAGCGAGATAGTCATCGCGCAGGTCGTAGGTCATGCCTATCCGCATAGAGCCTCCTCGCCGCAGGTGGAGACAAACTGGTCGGGATATCGAAAAACACGGTCTTCGTAATTTTTCAACAGCAGTTCGTTGTCTTCCCAGCCGAGCACCGTTTCCGGAAGCAGCGGAATCTTGCCGCCTCCTCCGGGGGCATCGATGACATAGGTCGGTACTGCGTAGCCGGTGGTATGACCGCGCAGCCCCTGGTAGATCTCCAGCCCTTTCTTGACGGAGGTGCGGAAGTGCGAAGAGCCGAGAATCGGGTCGCACTGGTACAGGTAATAGGGTTTGACCCGGATCGTCAGCAATTGCTGCATCAAGCGCTTCATGGTCTCGACGGAATCGTTGATTCCTAAGAGCAGTACGGTCTGGCTGCCGAGCGGAATCCCGGCGTCGGCCAGCATGGTGCAGGCCCTCCGGGCCTCCGTGGTCAATTCTTCCGGATGCATGCAGTGAATGCTGATCCACAGCGGGTGGTATCGTTTCAGGATCCTGACCAGAGCGGGCGTGATCCGTTGCGGCAATACCATGGGGACCTTGGTGCCGACCCGGATCAATTCGACGTGTTTGATGGCCCGCAGTTGGCCGAGCAGCCAGTCGAGCTGGCCGTTGCCCAAGGTGAGCGGGTCGCCCCCGGAAATGAGCACGTCATGGACTTCCGGATGGCCCGCGATATAGTCGATGGCTCGTTGCCATTGTTGTTGTCCGCCCTTGCTCCGTTTGCCGACCATGCGGGAGCGGGTGCAGTACCGGCAATAGCTGGAACAGAAATCGGTCACCAGAAAGAGTACCCGATCGGGATAGCGGTGAATCAATCCCTTGACCGGGCTGTGGCCGTCTTCGCCGAGCGGGTCCTGTGCCTCTCCGGGTGAGACGAACAATTCCGAGACAACCGGAATCATGGCGCGCCTGATCGGATGACTCGGATTATCAGGGTCTATCAGGCTGGCGTAGTACGGAGTGATGGCCAGGGGCAGTGTGGCGTTTTGAAACTGGAAGGAGTTGCGCTCGCTGTCGGTCAGGGAAAACATTCGTTCGAGCTGTTCGCATCGATCGATGCGATGGCGGATTTGCCATTTCCAGTTGTTCCAGTCGGTTAGCGTTGCTTCGGGGAAAAAACGATGGCGGAAGGCGGTGGTGCGATCGGGGCAGGGCGGAGAGGGGGCAGCGAAATACGCTCTACTGTCTGGGGGTTCATCCTGCTCCTCGGCGAAGATGGTCTTGGCTATCATGGCTCACCTTTTGATTAAAATTAGTAAGTTATCTTTTTTTCGGTTCTCGTTCCAGCAGCAATTTTATGCTGATTCTGGCCCCTAATAGTATTCGTTTTCATCTGCTGTCAATAGAATTTGCAAGAGCCCTGAAAAAAATGACGAAAGCGTTGCCAACTAGCTGAAATAAAATAATATACCAGAAATCATAAAGGGGCCTTTGGGCGAGCTTCGTTGCGTCAAGTTACGCAATTTGCTCGCATAGCATGTGGTGGTGCACGGGAGGCTCCAGCAACAGCTGCTTGGGGTGCTCTCTGAGCAGATTCATACCCGGATACCGGTGTGCCTCGATCCGGTTCTCATGGGTCTCGTCGGCGAGCGCTCGCGCTAACCGCGGGCAACGATCGTTTCCTAGTTTCTCCAGACGCCATCCTCCACCAAAATACCTTCGACTTAACTGACAACGGTAAGGTGAAATGATATCCTATATTCTAACCGAACACAGGAAGAGGTGGCAGACCAGTAAAAACCGCTATCGACTGTTTTAGCTCGTGAAACGTTTCACATCTTTCCCTTCCAGGGCACGACTTTTCGTTCAATCATGCGCATCAGCAGATCAAACAGATATGCGATACCGGCGATCACAACAATACCCATGATGACTACCGATGTCTGGAGAAACTGCGAGGCCGTCAGCACCATATAGCCGATACCTTTTGTTGCAGCGACCATTTCAGCAGCGACCAGGGTCGTCCAACCGAAACCGATGCCAATTCTCATCGCCGTAAGGATTTCAGGCATAGCCGATGGGAGGATAACATGGCGCAGTACCTGCCAACGCGTCGCCCCAAAAGAGTAGGCAGCATGAATCTGCTCGATTGCAGCTGATCGCACTCCAGCTCTTGCGCCCAGAGCAACTGGAGCGAACACCGAAAGAAAAATGAGAAGAACTTTTGAGGTCTCACCGATTCCAAACCAAATTATCATCAATGGAAGGTATGCAAGTGGTGGGATAGGTCGATAAAATTCGATTGGTGGGTCAAAAATACCACGTATGAGTGGGCTCATTCCCATAGCCAGGCCAAGTGGTATGCCAATGGCACAGGCCAACAGAAAAGCGCTAAACACCCTGCCAGCCGAGATCAGGATGTGTACCCAAAGCGCGGAGCCGGTGAATCCGTCCCTCCAAATGTTTAAAAACTTTACTACAATACTTTGCGGCGAAGGAACAAACAGCGGCTTGACCCAGCCCATCGCAGTGATCAACCACCAGAAAAAAAGCAGTATCGCAATTGTAGTCAAGCTGAGTAATACTGTGTTTCCGGAACCAGGAACACCATAGGTCTCGCCGGGCAGTGTAGGTCGTTCCCGCGTCAGCTTGGAGAGCAAAGAGTTCGAGGCGGACTGTATTTTTTGTTCGTTTTCATTACTCGTATTACTCATACAGCCTCCTCATCTGCAAAAATGATCGCCAACACTTCCTCGCGAATCTCAATAAATTCAGGGGAAGCTTTCACAGAGCGGGCACTGGTTCCATCTAAGAACTTTCGTGAAAATGGCAGATCAAATTCGTGCGTAATCCGACCTGGGCGTGGTGACATTACGATCAACCTCGTCCCCATGAACAAGGCCTCTTCGACGCTGTGGGTGATAAAAAACACCGACTTCCCTGTATCGTGCCAAAGCTGCAGGATGAGCTCTTGCGCCTTTTCACGGGTCAAAGCGTCAAGAGCACCTAACGGCTCATCCATGAGTAACAGTTTGGGGTCACAGGTCAGAGCGCGTGCTATCCCAACCCGCTGCTGCATGCCGCCTGAAAGTGCATAAACCGGGGAGTTCTCGAAACCGCTCAGGCCCAGCAATTTGATGAACCTGCCAGCTACCGTATTGCGGGCTTCTTTTGTGTGCCCCTGCAGCATCAAACCAAACTCTATGTTCTCAAGGACATTCAGCCAGGGCAATAAAGCATGCTTCTGAAAAACCACAGAGCGGTCCGCACCGGGCCCCTCCACAGCCGAACCATCAAGAATAATTTGCCCCTCTGTCGGGGCAAGAAATCCTGCAATCAAATTTAGGAGTGTTGATTTCCCGCAACCGGACGCCCCAATTGAGACAACAAAATCACCATCGTCTAGGGTCATATTTATCTGCTGCAGGGCCTCGGTTGGGGGCCTCCCATCCGTGCCTGGATAAATAACCGTCGCATTTTCGACGTTCAGACTCATGCTGCTGGGTCTCCGCTTGATCAGGTGGTATTCCCACCCTCTAGAAAGAGGGCAGGAATACTGGTAAAAATAATTGTCTCAGGCTATTTGATAGCCGCCTTGAGATATTCAATATTCACTGAATTTGAGTAGTCATCAGCGGCTTGATCAATACGCCCTGCTGACTTCAGGAATGCCGCAGTATCTTTAACAGCCTTGGCAATGCCACCACCCATCCAAGTAGGCTTGAGCTGCTCTGTCAAAGGGAGGAATTTATACCCTTTGAGCGATACTACTACCGTTTCAGGGGTGGCACCGGTCTGAGCTGCAATTGCTTTTACTTGCGGGCTATCGGCAGTCCAGGCTTCCATATTCTCAAGATAATCAAGATTTGCAGCATCGACGGCCTTCATAAATGCAACCAGTGAATCTTTGTTGGCAGCTGCAAATTCCTTGTTCACGACCCAAACGTTAAAGGTCGGATAACCCCATTCAGCAACCTTGTCCGCGCCGACCAGACGCTTGCCGGTTTTGAGAATCTCGGTTTGTGCCGGTGGCCACACGAATGCAGCATCAATTGCTTCTTGTTGCCAAGCTGCAGTAATCTGGTCCGGCGACATCCCCATGATAGTGAGTTCATTTTCCGCAACCCCTGCATGGTTTAAGGCACCCATCAATGAGAAATGCGCCGTTGAACCCAGTGGTGTCGCAACACGCTTGCCCTTGAGGTCAGCCAATGATTCAATACCAGCGCCGTTGCGCACAATTAAAGACTCCGATTCACCGATAACAAAATCGAGCATGAATGCTTCAATATCGACGCCTTGGGTCGCACCGATAGCAAAAGGTGACGAGCCGAGTTCAGCAAGGGCGACATCCCCTGACGCCATCGCCGCAATGACATCAGTTCCCGACCCAAATTTACGCCAATCGATATTCCAGCCAGTTGCTTCAGCCAGGGTTCCTTCATGTGCTGCCATCTGGACGGGCAACGCTTCACCAAATGTCGCTATGATCACTTTATCTGCTGCATTCACTGATAGCGTCATAGCGCTATAGACGACCAAACTGCTGAGTACGAGCTTTAAGCCTTTCATTTTCATTCTTTTCCTCCCGTTGTAATCGTTTGTGATATTCAGCCCTCTGACAGCGCCGATTCGCTGCTTCGGCTATTGCTGAGGCCCCTCTTGGAGCCTCAAACCAACCATGTATACAAAAACGTCGTTTTCCAAAAAACAGTTCTACGTTACTGCAATTGGCACCAATTCATTCCTGCAATGCACTACTGCTACAAGCCTCAATAGTTTCTTTCGAACAGCTCCAACTTGGGAGCTGGTCAAGAGCCCTCAACTCAACACTCTAAAGAGTTCCCTGTATGTTTCTTTGATGACCGACAATCCACTTTCAATATTGTTTGCAATGGTCTTTTGAAGATTTTCTGTATCTTGATTTTCAATGGCTGCTATAATGAGACCGTGCTCTTTATTAAACTTCCTACAATGCTCTTCTTCACGCCGATAGATATGCAGAAAGTTCTCTACCGACCCCCTTAAAATCTTTGCGATATTGCAGAGATGAGGAAGATTTGAGGCGTCATAGATGAGAAAATGGAAGTCGCTATCCAACTGGTGATGATTCTCAGGACACCCCTGCATGGTGGTATGAAGATCCTCTAGCTTACAGATGTCCGGGCGCGTCAGGTTGCCAATTGCCTCAGCACCAAGTCTTGTCTCAAGGTCGATGCGCAGATCATAGATGTGAAGTATTTCTTTGCCGCTGGGGAGGGTCTCAACAATAGCACCTTTATAGGGAATATTTTTCACCAATCCGGTACGATCGAGCCTCATCAAGGCCTCTCTGATTGGACCGCGACCGATCTTCAGTTCCTTTTCGAGATCTGTCAGAATAAGGCGTGACCCTGGTAGTTTATCTCCGCACAAGATCATATCGCGTATGATTTCGTACGCTTTCAGAGATTTCATTGATGTCAGAGAAGTACTCATTGCGACACCATCAATAGGCCTCAGGTAAGCTGAACGGGTTCAAAGATGATATCAGTTTACTATGTTCCATCAGAATAAGGTTCTCTTGGCGACATCTGATATAATTTCAACAATTTCTCTACAATCTTCTTCACTGAAAGTAAGCGGAATCCTCATGTCGCACATTGTCCTGAGAATTCGGTCTGTGTTGGGAAGAGAGGGGAGATTTTCTATATATTCCCAATTTGAATAGCTGCTGGTGAACCCAATCGGTTCTTTATTGCCGAACCACTTGAGCTCAACACCACGATCCATGCATCTCAAAAGAAACGTGGTTGTCATCTCTTTATGATCACTATTGATTGAAAATTGAATAGAACTCCCCACATATGTCTCTTTTGGGTCTCTTTTCGGGCAGGCAATACCATCGATGTTGTTGAGGCCCTGTTCGAGAATCTGGTACCGCTTATTCCATCTGGCACACTGCGCATCAAGCATTTGTAACTGCGGTCTCAGTATCGCCGCCCTGAGGTTGTCCATCCGGCATGAGTAGTTGGGCGTTATGTTTTTGATGGGCTCAAATACATCCATGGCAGGGCGTGACGTATGCCGTTCATACAGCATATACGAGCCAGAGGATATTATTGCTCTGCTGATAACTTCAGGATCATCGGTAACCAGCAGACCACCCTCCCCTGAATTAATGTGTTTATAGGTCTGTGTAGAAAAACATCCAACCTTGCCAAACGCCCCGGATTTCTTGCCATTCCATGATGCCCCCATAGTATGAGCAGAATCCTCGATAAGGGTCAAATCATAGATTTTGCAGAGTTCCATTACCTTGTCCATATTGGCGATGTGCCCTCGCATGTGGGAGAGAAGAAAAAAATTCGCGCCCGGAGCTTTATCAGCGAGGTCATCCAAGTCGACCGTGTAATCGTCTGTAATTTCAACAAGCTCGATATTGGCCCCTGTGTTTTCTACTGCACCGGGAACTGGAGCGAGGGTGAAGGCATTACAAAGAATTGTATCCCTAGGGCCAACGCCCAACGATTTCAGGGCAAGGTATATGGCGCTTCCGCAGGATGCGCAAGCCAGGCAATATTTTTTGCCCATATAAGCTGCAAACTCCTCTTCCAAGAGGGCTGTTTCACCTTTCTCTTCACCTTCGGTATTATATCTGTGAAGCTTGCCAGTTCTCAGGATAACAAGTGCTTTTTCTATCCCATCCTCGCAGATGGGTTCCTGTTTGGTAAAGTTCTTGGTGAATCTTTTTTCGGTCATTATCACCCTTTTTTATCTAACAGAAAGACAATTCCGCGATTGTGCTCACCACGGTCACTTCATCTGATATTTGCCTGCGAAACGTTTCATGAAATCGGCAAGATATGCGGCGTCCTCAACGGTAATGCAATTATAAAGACTCGCCCTCAGATATGAGCCAACGCCAAAAGGCGTCAGTGTTCGCAAACCAACCATGCCCTCATTCCAACTCTGAATAAGAAACTCACTGGTGAGGTTTTCATCTCCCCCATTGACGTTGAAAGGGACATTCATCCTGCTCCGTAACGACTTATCCTGCACCGGGGTCCGGTAAAAACCACCGGAGTTATCGATTACATCATAAAGGATGCTGCTTTTCGCAATAGAGCGCCGTTCGTTTGCCGCGACACCACCCTCTCGTTCAAGCCATTCCATCAAAAAACCAATGACTTCAATATTAAAAGTTGCAGGGGTGTTCCAAAGATTGTCAGCCTCAGCATTTGTGGTGTAATTGAAAACCCCAGGGCATAGAGGGGAAAATTTCTCATTACCGAGAAGATCTTTTCGTACAACCGTTAAGGTGACACCTGGATGGCCAATGTTTTTGGATGCGCAAGCAAAGAGAACCCCCACGCCGTCATCCTGCCAATCAATTGGTTTCGTGGTAAAGTCTGAACTTGCGTCAATGACAAGTGGAATGTGACGACGCGACTCAGGCAATTTGGGGAGCCTGTGGTTCTCAATGCCATTGACAGTCTCATTGGAGCATAAAAAGAAGAATCTGCTGTTAGTGTCGATATCTTTTTCCTTTAGCTCGGGGAAGGTTGTATATCCCCCCATGCTGTCTCTACCATCAATAGTTTGCACGGCACAATACCGGAGAGCTTCGTCGCGAGCCCTTTCTGTCCATGTCCCATTGACAACGTAGGTGGCAACATCTGATGTTTTGTGGCAGAGGTTCAAGGGCACAGCAGCGAACTGTCCGTGACCTCCCCCATGGGTAAAAAGCACCTCGTATTGATCAGGTATACCCATTACCCGCCTGACAGATGCCTTTGTACGATCGATTATATCGATGAACTCCGGCGACCGGTGCGACAACGCCAGAGATGTCAGTCCAGGCCTCTTGAAACTATCAGCAATCCTTTCCTCAACAGCCTCAGGCAAAGAGGTTGGACCGGGGCTGAAATTGATCAGCTTACCTGCCGTCTTTGATTGTTTGAGTGATCCTAAAAGTGCTGGGTGGGTACTCGTATTCATTGTCTCAATCCGCGTTCTCTTACTAGGCTGCATTCTACTGTCGCTTGATTTCGGTACATGGCGGTATCAACAGATAATCCGAATGATGCTTATGTCAGTGAGTAGAAATAGTAGGAAAAACATCTGATGTCAACATTTCATAAAATATTTTATAAAATGTTGACGTCCGGTCATATCACAGGCAATAATAAAAAAGCATCCGTTGCAGTGCCGTAAAGCAGAGTTCATCCAAAAGCGATGTTGCTGATTGTTGTACTAAAAATTCTATGGATTACAAACAGTTCAGCTTCGCAGCTTGTACCGATATGGAAGTATCACTGGCAAAAAATAGTCGCGTAGCTTTTCAACACCATGAGAGGAGTTTAACACGATGAATGCTGTACACCAGTTGTTCAGTCTGGAGGGGCGTATCGCTCTTGTCACCGGGGGCAGTTCAGGGATTGGCAGAGTAATTGCAATGGGTCTTGCCGAGGCAGGTGCCGCAATAATCCATGTTGCAAGAAAAGAAGAGGAGTTGCAGGATGCGACCAAGGAAGTTGAAAAACGAGATGGAAAAGCTGCATACCTGTCCTGTGATCTGTTCAAAATTGATGAGATTTCTGAAATTTTGGAGAAAGCGTGTTCTTTTTTTGGAGCACCCGATATCCTAGTCAATGCCGCTGGCACCAACCTTCGTCAACCCTGGGAAGAGATTACTGTCGAGAGCTGGGACAGGCAAATCGACATTAATCTGAAAGCGCCCTTTTTTGTTGCCAGGCATCTGGTGCCAAAAATGAAGAAAAAGAACTGGGGAAGAATTATCAACATCGCCTCGCTCCAATCTGAAAGAGCGTTTCCAAACAGCATTCCCTATGGTGCATCCAAAGGGGGTGTAGTGCAGTTGACCCGTGCTATGGCTGAGGCCTGGTCCGCTGGTGAAAGCGGGATCACCTGCAACGCCATTGCACCCGGCTTCTTCAAAACAGGATTAACCTCTGCCCTATATGACAAGAAAGAGGTGATTGATGCTCTCGCTCGACAAACTATTATCGGTCGTAACGGAGAACTGGAAGACCTCAAGGGTGTGGCAATTTTCCTCGCATCACCCGCCTCCGCGTATATTACCGGACAGACGATTTTTGTCGATGGTGGCTGGACAGCAAAATAGATATTGAGGCGGTGCTAATCGCCGCTACCCATATTTTCCTCTACCTCCTTTTGCATCATAGTGCAGACCTTCAATTGACTTCCAAAAATTTCCCCCCTGCACCAAGAACCGATACAGGGGGAAGAGCAAGGTATCAGCCAACTAAAGAGATATTACTTGGAATATGACGTCCTGTCAGACATCCCTTTGGAAAAGCTGAAGTATGAATCAGGTGACTCGTCGGTAATCTACCGCTCGAAGATGACGCATGGGAAAAACAAGAAAAACTTCCAGGTATTTTCACCCGTGGAGTTTGTCGCGGCAATAACCCAACACATTTCTGATTCGCCATTTCAACTGGTGCGGTAGTACGGGTGCTACAGCAACCGAATGCGCGGCGATAGGGACAAGCAGCACAAGCGGGAACAAGGGCAGAACACAGCAGCGACAGAAGTGGTCGACGAGGTGCCCGTAATTGGTGGGAAATGGGTCTACATGGTGGCTTTGGCCGTGCAATCCATTGGCGAAATCAAACTCCTTGAAGCGGCGGCAAAAAAGAGCTAAGCTACCGCGCACACTGCCAGAGGGTAAAATCAGCGGTGAAATGAGGACTCGCTAAGAAAGCAAATTCTTATCATCATCAATTCTTATCATCTACCATCTTATCATCTACGCAAAAAACCTGTGGCATAAGCATACTGAGCTGGCGTTCCTGGGAATCGCTTATTGCCACCCTGGAATCGTATGAGCGGGTCGGATTATTTGATTTTTTTGACCGCGTCCTCATCTATTTTCAGGACGTATGCCCGCGCGATATTGAGATAGCCACGCGGTTTTCGCTCGACTATCACGGCGGGCCAAATTGCGGGATCGCCGACGGCATGCGCAACGGAGCCACGAAACTTGGCACCGATTACGTGTTATTCCTTGAAAACGATTGCCCGGTAATCGAAGACCGGAACGAGATAGAACGCCAACTTAAAACCGCTCTTAAGTACCTGGAATCCGGCACAATCGACATCATGCGGCTGCGTTCGAGGCTGCGCCCCGGCGAGTCCTTTATGGATATACCAAAGTATTTACGCTACTACACCGTGCGCGAAAAAGAGCCACTGGTGGATATCGAGCCGTTCCACGCCGAGACCCGGCGCAGATGGCTGAGGCGTATCTATAAACGCCACAATCTCAACCGCATGAAGGGCCGGGCCGTCTACCTTGAACAAGCAGCCGAAAAACTATTTCCAGAGGTCATTCAAAAAACCGAGGATGGCATTTGGATTATGGATTCCTGCTGCGCCGATTGGACGAATCAGTCGGTGCTGTGCCGCCGCGATTTTTTCCTTGACGTGCTCATGCCCTATGTTGACGCCCACCCGTCTTCGCGCACCAGCAACGGCTTCCAAGAACCGGAGCGTCCCTTAAACTGCCGATGGTGGCGGCGGCAACACTTTAAAATTGGCCAGGGCAAAGGCCTATTCACCCACCGCCGCGTTGATGGCAGTTGGCGGTCTTATCACCCAGCTTTTGAAGACACGGCAAGCTATGCCCCCGGCTCTGACAACGACCGCGCCTCCCAGCCCACGCATGGTGCCAGCATTGACGGCTAGCGCAGCAAAAACTTTAGGCGTAAGCATCATCAGCTGGCGTTCGTGGGAAACGTTGGAAATGACGCTCTCCTCCTACCAGGAAGTGGGGCTGTTTGATTTTTTTGACCGCGTACTCCTCTACTTCCAAGACCTGGGCCAACGCGATATTGAGATTGCAGCCAAATTCGGGCTCCCCTATGGCGGCGGGCCCAACTGCGGGATAGCCGATGGCATGCGCAACGCGGCCACGGAGCTGGGAACCGATTACGTGCTCTTTCTGGAAAACGATTGCCCGCTCATCGAAACACGGGATGAGGTGGAATTTCAGCTAAAAACCGCTCGGCAATATCTGGAATCGGGCATCATCGACGTGATGCGCTTGCGCTCCCGTCTGCATCCCGGCGAGGCCTTTGCCGACGTGCAAAAATATCTGCGCTACTACCCCGTACGCAAAAAAGAACCGTTGGTGGATATCAGGCCATACCGTTTGGAAATCATGTTTCGGTGGCTGTGGCGCGTGAAGCGTTACAACCTGAGCCGCATGAAGGGCCGGGCCATCTACGTTGAACAAGCAGCCGAGGAGCTATTTCCGGAAGTCATCCAAAAAACCGCGGAAGGATTCTGGATTCTCGATTCCTGCTGCGCCGACTGGACGAATCAGTCGGTGCTGTGCCGCCGCGATTTTTTCCTTGACGTGCTCATGCCCTATGTTGACGCCCACCCGTCTTCGCGCACCAGCAACGGCTTCCAAGAACCGGAGCGTCCCTTAAACTGCCGATGGTGGCGGCGGCAGCACTTTAAAATTGGCCAGGGCAAAGGCCTATTCACCCACCGCCGCGTTGATGGCAGCTGGCGGAAAGAGCATCCAGCGTTTGAGGGGGAAATAGGGAGTGGCGACACGTAAAAAGTAATGGTCGGAATTGAGGCGTTGGCGAAATTTTAGATTGTTCTGCTTATTTTTCAAACCTGTTCATTGGTTCCGGGGAAGGTATATTTAATTATTCGTTTTCGCTGATAAGGCTCCTGCTACAGGAGCCCGATCAGCATTCTGGCGCCTACCACGATTAGCAGCAGGGCGAAGATTTTTTTAAGCCTGCCCACCGGCAGGCTGTGGGCAAGCCGCACTCCCAGGGGCGCGGTGAGCACGCTGACCGCGGCGATGCCGAATAGAGCGGGCAGATAGACATAGCCCAGGGCATAGTCTGGCAGGTTCGGGTCGCTCCAGCCGTTGAAGACGTAGCCGAAGGCGCCCGCCACCGCAATGGGCAGACCGATGGCGGCGGAAGTGCCGATGGCGCGATGGACGGGGATGTTGCACCAGATCATAAAGGGCACCGACAGCGAGCCGCCGCCGATACCCACCAGACTGGAGACAAAGCCGATTATGTTGCCCGCCCCGAACATACCGGCCCGGCCCGGCAATTCCCGGCCCGGTTTGGGTTTTTTGTCCAGCAGAAACTGGGCGGCGACGGTGTAGAGAAAGATCACGAAGACGATCTTCAGGGTCGGGGTGGAGAGGGTCGCCACGAAACAAGTACCGATAAAGGTGCCGGTCATGATGCCGATGACGATACGGCGCACCACCAGCCAGTAGACCGCGCCGCGCCGATGATGGGCCATGAAGCTGGAGATGGAGGTGAAGATAATGGAGGCAAGCGAGGTGCCCAAGGCCAGATGCATCATCACCACTAGGGGAATGTCCAGCAGTTTGAAGGAAAACACCAGCATGGGAACAATGACCACGCCGCCCCCCACCCCCAGCAATCCGGCCAGCACTCCGGCAACCGCGCCGACCCCGCCATAGATGGCAAGTGCGACAAGCATCAGCGTGGTGCCCCGGGCTGCGCGGTTTCGCCAAAGATTTCACTGATCTTGGGTTGATCGGCAGCGATGAAATCAGCGGCCGCCTGTTTTTTCTCCCCTTTTTTTCGCACCGACAAAATTTTAAGGGCGCCATCACCAGTGGCGACAGTGATGTACTGCTCGGTAATGGCGATGATCTCGCCTGCCCGCCCGCTGCCGCCCGCGGGCCGGGCATCGAAGATCATGAGGTCGCCGCCGCGAAATGTCGTGGTGGCGCCGGGATGGGGGTTGGCGCCTCGGATCAGATTGTAGAGCTCGGCGGTGGGGCGTTGCCACGAAATTACCGTGTCTGCCGCGGTGATCACCGGCTGAAATGAGGCCTTTTCTTCATCCTGGGCAACGGTTGTGGCTTTACCGGTGCGGATCAACCGCACCGCCTCGGCCATCATGCTCACTCCCAGCGGGAAGAGTTTGTCGAAATAGAGGCTTTTGACGGTATCGTCGGGGGCGATGTCAACTGCTTCCTGCAGTAGGATGGGACCGGTATCAACGCCCTCATCGATAGAGTGAATGGTAACCCCGCTCTTTTTCTCGCCATTGATGATGGCCCAGTTGATGGCCGAGCCGCCCCGATACGCAGGCAGCAGGGAAGGGTGATAGTTGATGCCGCCGAGCCGGGCGGCAGCAAGCATCGCCGCCGGAACAAAAGAGGTGACAAAGGCCAGCACCAGTAAATCGGGCTGCAGCATGCGCACCCAATCAATGGCTTCCGGCGCTTTCAGCAGCCGGGTGCGTAAGAGCGGGATTTCATGCTTCCGCGCTACCTGGGCCACCGGGTTTGGCTGTTTTTGGCTGGGGACATCCGGAACGGTGATTACTCCGGTCACTGATTCACCCTGGCTCAGCAGTGTTTCCAGTGTGTGTCCGCCAAAAGGCGCCTGGCCGATAAAAATAATCTTCATGGACTCTCCACGGCTTTGCGAGAAACGACAGGAATCGTATTACCCTCGGGCCAGCTGAACGTACCAGCAATGGTTGAAAAATGGTAGTTGTTTTGGGCTATTGCCGCCGAGTTGGCGATTACACGCGGGACCACAACCTGTGTTGTCTCGGTCTGGTGCGAAAAGTATCATCTTTCAGGATATGATGGCTTAGTAAAAATCCCAAGTACAGTCATTGTGGAGTTGAATCGAAATCCATAATCATTTGAAATTACTGGATTCCCGCTGCAGCCTGCCCTTGAGTGTTGTTATCGAGGGCGGGAATGACGTTAGCAAGCAAATTCAAGGTTTTTACGAGTGCATCAAGATTTGCTTGTTAGCATAGAGATTATTACGGCTTTTTGGGACATGTCGGTGTAGTAAAAAAGGCAAGGCAGGGCGAACCGGAGTCGCCGGATCACTGATTACCATGCGGAAAGCCCGGCTCGGAGCAGTAATGATCGTCGGTGGGTAGTCCTTAACGGTAGGTATGAGAGCACCAGGGATTCGTGAGGGGGATTAGTTATGACGGTGATGAGGTCGGTGTTTTACGTGCCCAGTACCAATGAGAAGATGATGAGCAAGGCGGCGACCATTCTGGCCGATGTCCTCACCTTGGATCTGGAGGACTCGGTCCCGCCGGCCAGGAAGAGTGAGGGACGGGAGGTGGTGCGAAATTATCTGAAACACAAACGGGGGGCCCAGGTGTCGCCCTATCTCTACGTACGACTCAATAACTGGGAAACCCAGATGACCAATGATGATCTCGAGGCGGTCGTCTTTCCCGGACTGGATGGGGTCTGTCTGGCTAAATGCGGCAGTGCCGACAATGTCCGGCGGTTGGCCTGGAAGCTCGATGAGCTTGAGCAGCGGCGTGGCCTGGAAAAAGGTTCGGTGGCCATCCAGCTGCTTATTGAAACCGCCAGGGGTTGTATGAACGCCTATCCCGCCGCACTTGCCAGTGAACGGGTCAATTCGCTGATTTTCGGGGCGGTGGATTACACCAAGGATATGCGCGTTGAGCTCACCAGCGAGGGCACCGAGCAGCTCTACGCCCGCTATCACACCGCGGTGGCCGCTCGCGCCGCCGGCTGCGTGGCCATCGATTGCCCGTTTGTGGCCTTTCAGGATATGGAGGGATTCAGGCAAAGCTGCCGGCAGGGACGGCAGATGGGCTATGAGGGCAGGATGCTCATCCATCCAAGTCAGATCGAGCCATCCCATGAGATATATACACCGTCTCCGGAAATCGTTGCGTGGGCCAAGGGGGTGAAGCGGGTATTTGAGGAGGAGGGGATCGCCAAGGGTTCCGCCGCCGTCTCGTATGATGGCAAGATGGTTGACACGCCGGTGTATGAAAATGCCCTGCAGATCCTTCAAACCATGGCGGAAATTCACGCGGTTGGCAAGAAGATAGATGCATCTGAGAGCACCCAATGATCCTGGATCGAGTAACCCCGAAATCGTTCATTAATTGAAATTACTGGATTCCCGCTGCAGCTTGCCCTTGAGTGTTGTTATCGAGGGCGGGAATGACGTTAGCAAGCAAGTTCGAGGTTTTTACGACGCCACCAGAAATACCGGTGAGAATACATTTCAGGGTGGTTACGACTCCATGAAAAAGGTGGCCTCGACATTTTCGCTATCAGTTGTCCGACCTATATGATCCGGGGTGTCATGATACTTGAATTTTAGACAGTATTTTACTAGACTCGTTATTTTCAGATGATGGCACGGGCGGCCGTTGCCCGGAGTGAACGAATCCTTTACGAGGTGAACCGATGAATCCAAACATGCAAACCATTGACGGCAACACCGCCGCCTGTCACGTGGCCTACGGAATGAGCGAGGTGGCAACTATTTATCCCATCACCCCATCAAGTCCGCTGGGCGAGATTGCCGACTCATGGGCGGTGGCCGGCCGCACAAATATCTTCGGCCAGACCCTCAACGTCAAGCAGATGCAGTCTGAGGCAGGCGCCGCCGGGGCAGTGCATGGTTCCCTGGTGGGCGGCGCGGTCACCACTACGTTCACCGCCTCACAGGGGTTGCTGCTGAAAATTCCCAACATGTACAAGATTTCCGGCGAGCTTTTACCGTGCGTCTTTCATGTCACCGCCCGCTCATTGTCCGCCCACGCCTTGTCAATATTCGGCGATCAGGCCGATGTTATGGCAACCCGGCAGACCGGCTTTGCCCAGCTGGTTTCCGGTTCCGTTCAGGAGGTTATGGATCTGGGGTTGGTGGCGCATCTTGCAACCATTGAGGCCTCCGTTCCTTTTCTTCACTTTTTCGACGGGTTTCGCACCTCGCACGAAATTCAGAAGATCGAGATGATCGACTACGCCGATATGGCCAAGCTGTTCAACTGGGAGGCCTATCGCGCCTTCAAAAAACGGGCCATCAATCCGGAGCATCCCGACACCCGCGGCACCGCCCAGAACCCCGACATCTATTTCCAGAGCCGTGAGGCGGCCAACCCCTACTACCTGAAAGTAGCCGATATCGTGGCGAAATACATGGAAGAGGTGGGTGAACTCACGGGCCGGCCCTATAAGCCGTTTGATTACCTCGGTCATCCCGAAGCGGAGCGTGTTATCGTCGCCATGGGTTCCGGCTGCGAGGCCATTGAGGAGACCGTTGATGCCCTGATTGCTCAGGGTGAAAAAGTCGGCCTGGTCAAGGTGCGGCTCTATCGGCCCTTTGACGCCGAGCGTTTTTTTGCCGCGATCCCGGCCTCGACCTCCGTAATGACCGTGCTGGATAGAACCAAGGAGCCAGGCTCCATCGGCGAACCGCTGTTTACCGATGTGTGCACCGCTTATATCGCCAATGAGGTCAGCGCGCCCCGTATTCTGGCCGGGCGCTACGGCCTGAGTTCAAAGGAATTCAACCCGTCCATGATCAAGGCGGTGTATGACAATATGGCCGCTAGCGAGCCCAAAAAGCATTTCACGGTGGGCATCACCGATGATGTCACCAACCTCTCCCTGCCGGTCACCGAGCTGTTCAAAGCCGAGCCGGAGGGTAACATCCGGGCGAAATTCTGGGGTCTCGGCGCCGACGGTACGGTGGGCGCCAACCAGAGTGCCATCAAGATCATCGGTGATAACACCGAGAAATACGCCCAGGGCTATTTTGCCTATGATTCGAAAAAATCAGGCGGCATCACCATCTCCCACCTGCGATTCGGCGATGTTCCCATCAAATCAACGTATCTGATCAACGAGGCGGATTTCGTTGCCTGTCACAATCCCACCTATGTCAATATCTACGACATTCTGGAAGGGATTAAGGAGGGTGGCACCTTCCTGCTCAACTCACCCTGGTCGGTAGCCGAGATGGAAGAGCAGCTGCCCGGTGATCTGCGTCGCACCATCTACGAGAAGAAACTCAAATTTTACAACGTGGATGCCATTACCATTGCCCAGGATGCGGGGCTGGGCGGTCGCATCAACATGATCATGCAGACCTGTTTTTTCAAGCTGGCCAACGTGCTGCCCATCGAAACCGCCATCGATCTGCTGAAAAAAGATATCAAGAAGACCTTCGGTAAAAAGGGTGATCACATCGTTGCCATGAATATTGCCGCGGTGGACAATACCCTGGCAAATCTGGTGGAGATCGAGGTCCCCGCCTCATGGGGGGAGGCCTCCGGCGCCATCCCGCCGAAACCGCCGGCAACCGACTATGTGGATAGCATCATGTATCCGGTGCAGGCCCTTAAGGGCGATGACCTGCCGGTCAGTGTCTTTCCGCCTGACGGGGTATTTCCCACCGCTACCGCCAGGTACGAGAAGCGTGGAGTGGCGGTAAACGTGCCGCAGTGGATTGCCGAGGAGTGCATTCAGTGCAACCAGTGTGCCTTTATCTGCCCCCATGCCGCCATTATTCCGATTCTGGCCACCGATGAGGAGCTGGCCGGGGCGCCGGGCAGTTTCACCACCATCCCCGCCATCGGCAAGGATCTCAAAGGATATCGGTTCCGCATGCAGGTGAACACCCTTGATTGTCAAGGGTGCGGCAACTGCGCCGACATCTGCCCGGCCAAGACCAAGGCGCTGGAGATGAAGCGGGCGGTTCATGAGGCCGCCACTGAAATTCCCAACTATGAATTTTCCCTCACCGTTCCCTACAAGGGCGGGATCACGAATCGCCAATCCGTCAAGGGCAGCCAGTTTTACCAGCCGCTGCTGGAGTTCTCCGGGGCTTGCGCCGGCTGTGGTGAGACCCCGTATGTAAAGGTGCTGACCCAGCTCTTCGGCGAGCGTATGACCATTGCCAACGCCACCGGATGCAGCTCTATCTGGGGCGGTTCGGCGCCGTCTTCGCCCTATTGTGCCAATGCTGACGGCCACGGCCCCGGCTGGGCGAGTTCCTTGTTCGAGGATGCGGCGGAGTATGGCTACGGGATGACCCTGGCCTACGCTACCAGGCGAAAGGCCCTGGCCGACAAGATGACGCAGGCCCTGGAGCTGGATATTTCCGAAGAGCTCAAAGCGGCCATGCGCGAGTGGCTGGCCGGGATGAATGATGGTGAGCGTTCCAAAGCCGCCGGCGACAAGCTCAAGACGCTGCTTGCCGATGATGGCGGCAATGAGTTGCTCGGAGATATCGCCGCCGCCGCTGATCTGTTTACCAAAAAATCGCACTGGATCATGGGCGGCGACGGTTGGGCTTACGACATCGGCTACTCCGGTCTGGATCATGTCATGGCCCAGTCCGAGGATATCAATATCTTCGTGATGGATACCGAGGTCTACTCCAACACCGGCGGCCAGTCTTCCAAGGCTACTCAGACCGGCGCCGTGGCCAAGTATGCGGCGTCGGGGAAAAAGGCGGCGAAAAAGGATCTGGCCCGGATGGTCATGACCTATGGTCATGCCTACGTGGCCTGCGTTTCCATGGGCGCCAACAAGCAGCAGATGCTTAAGGCGTTTGTCGAGGCGGAAAGCTATCCCGGCCCCTCGCTGATCATCGCCTATGCGCCGTGTATTGCCCACGGCATCAGGGCCGGCATGGGGCGCACCCAGTATGAGGCGAAGCGGGCCGTTGAGTGCGGGTTCTGGCCCATGTTCCGGTATAACCCGCTGCTCAAGGATGAAGGCAAGAATCCGTTTATCCTGGATACTAAAGAGCCCGATGGAACCCTGCAGGAATTTCTCGCCAGCGAGATTCGTTTTTCCGCTTTGGAGCGCAGTCATCCGGAGGAATCAAAACGGTTGCGGGCAAAAATCGAGCAGGAGATTCTGGAGCGCTATCAGGTGCTCAAGCAGATGGCGGAGCAACCGGCGTAATTGCAGGGGCTCAATGGATAATCGGGCCGTCAGAGGCTGACTTGATGGGAAACGATGTTTTTCAGGTGATCTAACAGGAAAAGGTTTCCGAGCAGATCGTCGAGGATGTCAAAGACCCGATCATCGGCACCACGCTCATCTCCGGCGATACCCCGTCGCCTGAGCGTGAGCTGATGACTGGGGTCAACCTCAGCTGTCGGGTGGCGGGGGGGCATTGAACACCGTTTCCGCCATACGTTTCGCGCAAATAGTGCGGCGAACCAGGGCCACGCCTCTGGTTCGCCGCACCATCTCCCTGTGACAGTTTTGCAAAGAAAACACTCAGACCTCACGTGATCTCATCCAGGCGTGAGCCATCGCTGGAGCCGGCCATGGCGAGTTCAGCGTCTCGGTCTCAGGTACCATCCATGTCCCGCACTCTGCTCCTGCATATCGTTTGCGACGCCCGCCTTGAAGCGGGGGTAACGGATTATTGTACCGGCATACTGGGGGCGGCGGTGCACATCGATGACCAGCCGGAAGAACCTCTGTGTACTATCTGCGGCTATCTCAGCGTGGATGAGGATACCATCGATACGGTGCTGTCGGCGGCGACTGCCTACTTTGCCGAACTGGCGACTATTCTGCATGCTGAGCAGCCCCGGCTGGGTCATGAAGTGGTTGCCGACCAAGACTGGGAACAGAACTGGAAACAGCATTTTACGACTTTTACGGCGGCGCCGGGTCTGATCATCGCGCCAACCTGGGAGATACCAGAGCAGGGTGGTGATGGTGCCGTGATCGTTATGGATCCGGGCATGGCGTTCGGCACCGGTCACCATCAGACCACCAGACTCTGTCTGCACTTTTTGCATGAGACTATCAATGCAGATACCCACCGGGTACTCGATGTGGGGGCCGGCACCGGTATTCTTGCCATGGCGGCGGCGCTGTATGGCGCCCATCGGGTAACGGCGCTGGACAGCGACCCGGAGGCGCGGGCCATCGCCAGGGCCAATATTGAGACAAACCACCTGGGTGGGCGGGTATGTGTCAGTGAATGTGAGGTAGCTGAAATTGATGGTGAATATGATATCGTTGTTGCCAACATCGTCCACGATGTCCTGCTCATGCTGGCGGCCGATCTAGTCCGCTGTACCGCGCCGGGCGGCTCTTTATTTCTCTCCGGGTTGGCGGGTGAACAGCAGGCGCGGAGTATCGTCGCCGGTTATGGCGAACTGGGGATGAAGATGGTTGAGGTGCGGGCGGACGATCAGTGGTATGGGGTATACCTGAAAAAATGAGCGTACCGCGTTTTGTCATAACCCCGGGCGCCGATATTTCAAAACCGGTAGAACTGGAACGTTCCGAGTCGCATCATGTCCGGCAGGTATTGCGGCTGGCTGTGGGAGATGTGGTCGAGTTGCTGGATGGGTGCGGCGGACGCTACCATGGCAGTATCGATACCATCGGTGCCACCGTGTCGGTAAGGGTTATTGACGTCGCCTATGAGATACCGGCAACGCCGTCTTTATGGCTCTATCAGGGGGAGTTGAAGCAGGCAAAAACTGATGAACTGGTGGAAAAATGCGTTGAGCTGGGCGTTACCCGTTTTATCCCGGTAACCTGTGCACGCACCCAGGGCAGGCGCGATGGCAGGCGTCTGCAAAAGCGGTGGAAAAGACGCGAGAACATCGTCCGAGGCGCCTGCAAACAATGCGGCCGGGCCACCTTTATGGAGGTTGCCGAAGAGGGCGATTTTGCAACCCTCATCAGTGGTTCGGGGGATCACGGTATAATCCGAATCATGTTCTATGAGGGAGCTCGCGCGGCTTTTGATGCAACCCTTATTGCCGGTACCGGCACGCGGCGGATTTGTCTGTTGACCGGACCCGAAGGGGGATTTACCGACCGGGAAGTGGAACTGGCCCGGGCAGACGGCTGGCGGGTGGCCGGGCTGGGGGATGTTGTGGTGCGTGCCGAAACGGCGGCGGTGGCGGCAATCACTATCGTCCAACATCGACTGGGACGATTATAGTGCCTGACGCTATTTGATGGGATCAAAAAGATCCTCGATCCGCCCTGCATGATCTGCATCAGGCGCCCGGGACCAACCGGAAGTGCTTGATTCAACCTGGAGCCTCCCCGCACATGGAGGAATGGTGGAATCGGGGGCGGGAATGACGGCGCCCAGAAAGTTCAAGGTTTTGTAGACGAGCATCCGATGCTGACTCTTATTGCCGCGATTCTTTTTCTGGTGGTGTGCACG
Source organism: Desulfofustis sp. PB-SRB1 (assembly GCA_016722945.1). Taxonomy (GTDB): domain Bacteria; phylum Desulfobacterota; class Desulfobulbia; order Desulfobulbales; family Desulfocapsaceae; genus PB-SRB1. Next base: position 213,319 of record JAEQMT010000059.1, read on the forward strand.
GTGGTGTATGACACCGGTAGAGGGGTAGGTTCGCTTCGCCGGTTGCCCTCCTGCCCTGAGTGTGCAGAAACCGATGCCCCGCGGGTTTCAATAATCGTTGCCGCCTGTAATGAAGAGAACACTATAGAGGCGGGTCTGCGCTCGCTGGTAGAGCAGTCATACCCTCATCTTGAGATTGTTGTGGTAAATGACCGGTCAACCGATAGAACCGGTGAAATTCTCAAAAACGTTGCTCGGCAATGTGAGACGTTGCGACCTGTTGAAGTTGATAGTCTGCCTGCCGGATGGCTGGGAAAAAATCACGCCTTGGCACAAGGCGCCGCCCTTGCTACGGGCGAGATTTTGCTGTTTACCGATGCCGATGTGAGATTTGATCACTCAGCCGTAAGTCGGGCGGTCTCCGTTTTGCAGAAGGAAAACCTTGATCATCTGTGCATCACCTTCGACAACATCGGCGGTGGCGCCCTGCTCAACGCATTGATCATAGAAGCGAGCATGAATCTGCTTTTCTTGTTCAAACCATGGAAGGCAGCAGATGCCCACAGCCGCATTTTTACCGGCATCGGTGCCTTCAATATGGTGCGCCGGGAGGCGTATCGCGCTGTGGGTGGCCATGATGCATTGAAAATGCAGGTAATAGATGATGTCTTTCTGGGTAAATTAATTAAGCGGCACGGGTTTACCCAGGATTGTCTGCTGGGTGCCGGGTATCTCAGGGTGTCCTGGTACGCAACCGTGCCGGAGATGATCGATGGGCTGATGAAAAACAGCTATGCAACATTTAACTATCGCCCATCCCTTGCCGTTCTCGGTGCCGGACTCAGCGGTATCCTCACGGTGGTTCCGCAGTGGGGGATGGTGATTGCCGAACCACCGGCGCAGGTGTTGTTCGGCGCCGCCTTAGGCGTACGGTTGATCGCGCTTAGTATCCCGATGGTAATCAATGGCTACGGGGTAAGAGGTATCGTGGCGCTGTTACTTACCCCCTATCTGATCTGTTACATAATCATCAGAGCCATGGCGATGGCCGAGCGGCGGGGCGCTATTTCATGGCGTGGAAGCGTGTATGATCTGGCTGAGCTGCGCCGGCAGGAGTGGCTTTTTTCAGGTTATTTTCGATGGCCATGGACAGCCGTCGCCTTTAAACAATGAACAGGAGAGCAGGTGGACGAACATATTGAGCGGGTGCTGATCGATACCCAGGAAATCAAAACCATTGTCGCGCGACTTGGCGATGAGATTACCGCCCATTACCGCGCCCTTGAAACCTTTGATCTGATTGTGGTGGGACTGTTGCGCGGCTCCTTTGTGTTTGCCGCGGACCTGGTGCGTGTCATTAACCTCCCGCTGATCATGGACTTTATGACCGTTTCAAGCTACGGCGACGAGACCGCGAGTACGGGCAACGTCAAGGTGGTGATGGATCTTGATGAGTCCATCGAAGGCAAGGATGTGCTCATGGTGGAGGATATTATCGACACCGGCAATACCTTCGCCAAGGTGTTGCGGCTGATGCATCATCGACGACCGCGCACCCTAAAGATATGTACCTTTTTGAACAAGCCGTCGCGGCGTCTGGTTGATGTGCCCATCGATTTCTGCGGCCGCACCATCGAGGATGAGTTCGTCTGCGGCTATGGACTTGATTTTGCCCAGAGGTATCGCAACCTGCCCTACGTCGGGGTCTTATCCAGGGAGGTGCTGGAAGGCTGACTCACTCCCACGGGTTGCGCCGGGCACCGAACCGCGCCCCGGCCAACGCCGTCAGCACCCAGCCCAGAGCAAACAAAATGCCGCCGGCAGGCGTAATGTAGCCGGCATCGATATCACTCATGGCCATGGCGTAGAGGCTGCCTGAAAACAGCACAATCCCCGCCAGAAAACACCAGCCGGCGCTGATGACCAGCAGGGCGGGTACGTTTCCCGCCCGCGGGATGAGCCCACAGATGAGCAGGGCGATAGCGTGATACATCTGGTACCTGGACGCCTTGTCGATCCAGATTGTCTGAATTTCGTCAAGGGATCCGCCATGGGCGCCGTATGCCCCCATCAGAACGGCCATGGCGGCTAAAAGGCCGCCGGCAGTCATAAATACGCGTGTCATAAAAAGCCTCCGTGGCAGTTACCATGGCCTTGCATCATAATCGTGTCAAGCGTCACTATGATTTTTGCCAATGGGGTATTTTTAGCCGAACAGCTCCACCATAAACAGGCTCAGCCATGGAATATAGGTAATAACCAGAAGTGCCGCCAGCAGCAGGCCAAGAAAGGGCAGGGTGGCGCGATACAGGGTAATAATCGGCTTTTTAAATCGATAGGAGGCAAGAAACAGGTTGAGGCCCACCGGTGGGGTGCAATAGCCGATCTGCAGATTGGTGAGAAATATTATGCCCAAGTGGATGGGGTTGATCTCATAGCCCGCCGCTATCGGCAGGATGAGCGGCACCACCAGGACCAGGGCGGAGAACATGTCAAGCATCGCTCCCACCACCAGAAGAAAGACGTTTAATACCAGCAGAAAAGTGAACTTGTTATCGATATACGTCTTGATGAACTCAAAGAGCCGGGTGGGAATATCCTGATCGATGAGATAGTTGGTGGAGGCCATGGAGGCGGCAAGGATGATAAGGATGCCGCCAAACAGCATCATCGACCGCGCCATCAGAGCGGGCAGGGCGCTCAGGGCGATATCGCGATGAATGAACACTTCCACGATCAACACATACAGAGCGATGACCGCCGCCGCTTCACCAGGAACCAGGTAGCCGCCGTAGATGCCGATGATGATGATCAGGGGCAGGGGGATCTCCCAGGCTGCCTCTTTGATAACCCGGCCCGCGCTTTTTTGCCTGAGCCGTTTGCGCGGGGCGCGATGAAGCCCGGTGGTAATGCCGTAGCCGGCCAGCAGAAACAGGATTAAAAATCCCGGTACGATCCCGGCCAGAAAGAGGTGGTCGATCCGGGTCTCGGCCACCACCCCGTAGAGAATAAGCGGCAGGCTGGGGGGAAAGAGCAGCCCGAGACTGCCCGATGAGGTGAGTAACCCCAGGGAAAAACGCTCCGGATAATTGTCTTTGAGCAGGGCCGGTAATAACAGCCCGCCCAGGGCGAAAATGGTAACCCCCGAGGCCCCGGTAAAGGCGGTGAATACGGCGCACACGACCAGCGCGATAACGGCCAGGCCGCCCGGCATCCACCCCAGCAGCAGGTTCGACACGTCGAGGATGCGGCTTGGCGCCTTGCTCTCGGAGAGCAGGATGCCGGCGAAGATGAAGAGAGGCAGGGCAACCAGCATGGGGGTTTCGGCCAGCCGGGTCATCTCGATGATGACCACCGATATATCGATGTCCACCGACTGAAATGAAATCAGTGCCAGGGCTGAAATAACGATAAAGAGCGGCGTACCCAGCAGGGCAAGGATGAAGAGGATCAGCGAGCTCATTGATCGATGGAAGCGCCTCGCCACAGTGCCCTGATCTGGAGCCGGCAGTTCAGGACGAAATGGAGCAGGATAAGGGCGAAGGCGATGGGAAAAATCAGGTTCCAGATCCAGGTTGATATGCCAAGCAGCCCACTGATGGGAAACTCCCGTTCGCCTGCGACAAAGCGCATACTGGCCACCAGCAGAAAAAATGAGACCACCACGCTGACCAGTCCGGCAAGCAGTTTCAGCCCTGCCTGAATCGGTTCGGAGACCATAAACCCGGCAATATCCAGGGTGATATGCTGATCCCTGGCGGTGGCGAGAACGGCGCCCATCATGCCGCTCCAGAGCACCAGGTATCGTACCAGCGGGTCTATCCAGCTCAATCCGCCGGCGGTAAACCAGCGCAGGCCGATCTGATAGCAGGCCAGCAGGATCATGGCGCCCAGCATGGCGCTGAGCATCCACTCCTCCAATTTAATCAAGAGAGCGGGAAAAGGTGACGCCTCTGTCTGGGTATCGCCGAAGTCGCCGATGGGCTTTGTTCTCATGGGGTGCGATGTGCATTGAGGGCATCAATCAGGGTGTCGTAGGCCTCTTTTGAGAAGGCGCTGCCGATCAGCTGGGTGAGCATTTCATCCCGGTGGGTTTGCAGGGTCGTAAGGGTTTCTGGTGTTGTCGGCACAAAGGTGACGCCGTTTTGCGCCAGTACATCGCGCGACTCACGATTGGACTGCCGGGTCTTAACCAGCAGCTCACCGAAATGACGAGCCGCGGCCTCCTCCACCACAGTTTTTTGTTCCGGGGACAGTTTGTTGAATGCCCTGCCGTCGAGTAGAAAGGCGCCGTAGGCATATCCGTAGGGTGCGTCGGTAACGTAAGACGCCTTGGTGAACCATTGCAGGACGATGGAGCCGTAAAGTGAGTTGAATACCGTATCAACCAGGCCGGTCTGCAGCGATGAGAGTACATCGGGGATGGAGAGGGGAATAGGGCTGATGCCAAGACTCTGCAGGAAGGTGTCGGTAAGCGGGTCGTTTGACGGTGCCCAGGTTTTGCCCTGCCGCAGCTCGGCGATGGTGACGCGCGGCTGAGTTGCGAAGGTGTAAATAAAGCCGACCTCGGTAAGGGCGATAAGCGCCAGCCCTTGATCGGCGAAACGTTTAGTGAAAAGCGGTATCAACCGGGGGACGGCTGCATCGATCTCCTCGTAGGAATCAAACATGAACGGGATGCTCATTACCCGGAAGTCGGGAACTATTTCGGCAATACCGGTTACCGTAAAGCCGCCGCCCTGGAGCTGACCGATGCGCATTTTCCGATACATGGCCCGATCATCGCCCATAACTCCGCCAGGATAGTGACGAAAAACGATCTGACCGGCGCTTTTTTCCGCCACCTCGGCGGCAAATTCCTCAAACACATTTACCCACACCGAACCTTCCGGTGCGAGGCTGGCAATCTTGAATTGGTGTTTGGGTTTCGCCCGGCAATCGGAAGTGAATCCGGCTGCGGCAATAAAGATCAGAGAAACAATGGTAAGGATTTTATTCATGAACCTGCTCCGTATTTTTTATGTTATTAAACATGCTATAATGGTGACACATCGGGGGATGATAGCGCATGGCGTTTGTTTAATCGCCAAAGTAGTTTTCATCCAGAAGCGCTTGGGCGGTGCGCCGGGCGATTTGGTTTGACAAGGCATGCTCCGGGGCATCGTTGATATCGAAATCAATCACTTCGGCCAGCAATGAGTCATGCAGCGCCTGATTCATGGTCATGCGTGCATAGGTTTGCGCAAAGGTGGTCTGGATGATGAGAAAACGCCGGTCTGATATCTCCAGGGCACGGTCAAAGTGAAACCTGCTTTTATCAGGGTTGCCGCCGGCAATAACCGGTTTTGCCCCGTACAGGGCACCGAAGAACAGATGTGGGCTGCCCTGCTCCACCGTTTCGTCCAGGGACAGAACTCGCGCCATTATTTTTTCCACCACGATGAGATCAGCCAGCGCCGCCGGTGAACCCTGCTGCTGGGTAATCCAACTCAGCCAGCCGAACCCGCCCCAGAAGAGGAGTTCGGCATCATTTTTGGATTGTCTCTCCAGGGCTTTCTCAAATTCGGGGCTGTGCGGGGTGTCCATGGGCAGCCTGGTGGCCAGCAGCCTTTTGCCATAATTCCTGGCCTTGCCGCTCATCGCCATTATCCGGTCGGCCGGCGCATCGCATGCACGCAATGCCTCTGCTGCACCGCTGTAGGCCTTGGTGGTAATCAGCAGCAGGGTTCTGCTGGTGGGATTGTCGGCCACCAGTGAATCGAGCATGAGCAGGTAAGAGGCCGCCCCTTCACAGACCAGATCGACATCTTGCTGGCGTTGCAGGTTGGTTACCGAGGGTTCGATCACCACGTTGGAAAGCAGTGCCGTACAGCTACTGAAAAGCACCAGACATGCAGCCAGTGGGACAGATCTGATGATGGCGCTAAACAATGGCCAACCGAACCGGGCGTGTGCCTGACACTTTGAAAATGTATTCATTTGCGGAATTTCTGTATGAGGGAATCGTGCAAAATGGCCTTTTTGCTTGATTTATTTGTTACTCAAAAAATGTTATCTTGCCGCTGTTACGCATATGCCCGCGGTAACATGTTACTCGCGCCTTGATTGTGAACGAAAATTCTCATTCATCAAGATTGATGGACTCGTAAAAACCTCAAAATTGTTTGCTATCGTCATTCCCGCGAAAGCGGGAATCCAGTAATTTCAAATGATTATGAGTGTCGGGTCAACTCCGTTATGACTGGTATATGGGATTTTACGAAAGCATCAAGATTCCCACAAAGGTACGAATTATGTGATATGATAGCTGTTTATGGTGACCTGCGTCAATTGTAAATCAAATGTTGAACGGTGACCCCGGTATGGACCTGCAATGTCTTGACAGGTGGTATGGCAATGGCAGGCGAGGCAAATTTTTGTAAATCAGGGACATGAAATGGTTTTAGGGCTGGTACCAGTAGTGGAAGTATGGTAGGTTTGCCGCGCCAACAGTGATAGAAGATGCGGTTTGCTTATCATTCTCTGGAGCGTAAAACAATGGCTATCCACAATAAATATTTTAGAAAAAACATTTTGCTCAGTGCCGTAATGATCGGTGCCCTTTTTGCCGGCGGCTGCGGCAGTAACACAATGCGATATGGGGTGGCGATGATCAAAAGTGAACCGCCCGGGGCCGAAGTAGTAAATCTCAGAGATGACAGTAATCTCGGTATTACGCCGGTGAAGGCGACCTTTCGCAGTAGCGACGACCAATCCGAATATGTGACGGTGCAGCTCCGACGACCTGGCTATGCTGACCGAATTACCGCTTTCTGGATTAATTACCGCCATGAAGAACTTGTTAAAGCGGAAAATGAGGCAATCGATGTGTTCGTGGTGATGGAAAGAGAAAATCAGCCGTGATCGGCTCCAGAGGGAGATCTCAATGAAACGGGTACTGTTATTTATGGTATTGATGGCTTTGCTACTTGTTGCCGGTTGTTCTTCGAAACAGGCGATTAATTTCAAGGTACACAGTGAGCCGGCGGGTGCACATGTCATTTTACAAAATGACGGCTCGCGCTGGGTCTATCTGGGGATGACGCCTTTGGATATTTCCGAGACCTTTTCCGGGGATCAATTGGAGGACGGCAAAACCGTCACCATGAGAATTATGCGGTGCGGCTATCTTGATCAGACGAAAGGATGGTCGGGCGAGGAGATCATTGATGAAATCGACACCAAGGATGCCGTGTTATGGACGCCTCGTTTGATCAAAGCCGAGGAGTAGCGGGTGTTATCAATTCACCATGAAAACGTCAATCAAACGAATCGCTGTCACCGGCGGCGCCGGTTTTCTCGGCTCGCACCTGTGTGATTGGCTGTTGAGCCAGGGCCATGAGGTGCTGTGTATCGATAATTTTTTTACCGGTACGAAGCAAAACATCGCCCATTTACTGGCTAACCCTCTGTTTGAACTGATCAGACATGATGTGACCTTTCCGCTCTATATCGAAGTTGATGAGATTTACAATCTTGCCTGTCCGGCCTCACCGATTCATTATCAGTTCGATCCGGTTCAGACCACAAAAACATCGGTGCATGGCGCCATCAACATGCTTGGGCTCGCCAAGCGCATAAAAGCCAAAATTTTCCAGGCCTCCACCAGCGAGGTGTACGGTGACCCCCGGGTACATCCGCAACCTGAAACCTATTGGGGGCATGTCAACCCCACCGGGGTGCGGGCCTGTTACGATGAGGGCAAGCGATGCGCCGAAACGCTTTTTTTCGACTACCACCGGCAGCATGGATTGAATATAAAAATTGCCAGGATATTTAACACGTACGGGCCAAGAATGCACCCAAATGACGGCCGAGTGGTTTCCAATTTCATCGTCCAGGCCCTGGCCAACAAGCCGATTACCGTCTACGGCGACGGCAGCCAGACCCGGTCATTCTGTTATGTGGACGATCTCATCGACGGCTTTATCCGGTTGATGGATTCACCTGATGATTTTTGCGGGCCGGTAAATCTGGGTAACCCTAACGAGTTCACCATCCTGCAACTGGCCGAGCAGATTATAGCCCGCACCGGATCTACCTCTCAAATTGAGTTTTTACCACTACCAGCAGATGATCCGCGCCAGCGACGGCCTGATATTTCGCTGGCCGTGGCAAAATTGGGATGGGAGCCCGATATTTCATTGTCAGACGGGCTTGATCCTACAATAAACTATTTTAAGAAACTACAGACGTTGTAAGGGCAAAATCCCACCTGTTTGCCATCTTACCACATGCCAATCCAAAAATTCTGTTTGTTTGTCACTGGTATGCGCTTCAGCGGTGCCTCTACCGTGAGCGCCATGCTTGCTACGGCAGGTGTGGATTTTGGGAAAACATGGGTTAAACCATCAGGCGACAGCCCGAAGGACCATCATGCTAACCGGCACATAGGCGATTGTAACGAAGCAATTCTGAATGAGTGGGGGATCAGTTGGGATAGCCCGTTATGTCTTGGTGGTGAATGGGTTTTACAAAAGCAACATTCGGATTCATCGCTGACGAGAATCAAAGAGTGTATTGTTGCTGAGTTTGGCGGCTCCACATTTTTCGCCATCCAAGACCCTCGACTTTGTGCCCTCTTACCGCTTTGGGTTAAGACCTGCATTCAACTTGATATTCAGGCAGGTTTTGTTGTGCCATTACGGCATCCTGCCGAAGTCGCCGGAATTTTGCGCGAGCAATACCGTTTTTCACGTTCCAAAAGCCTGGCAATCTGGTTGAATCATTGTCTTGGTGTTGAGCGGATGACGCGAACGCATCCACGACTTTTTACTTTATTTGAAGATGTTGTCGCTCATCCAAAAACAATCCTGGATGACATACTTGAGACCTTCGCCCCGGCCGGTGGGACGAATTCGAAAATTGCTGAAGAGCATGAGGCGATGATCAAATCACCACCGGCGCATGCCGATAGTGAGGATTTAGGCGACACCTGTCTTGAATCCCTTGCCGTCAAATCGTATAAGGTATTCCAGCGATTAAGCGGTCGAGAGGCGATGACGGAAGATGATCTTGCACTCTTGGATAGCCTCTTTGATCGGCATCAAGTTATGTGCCGTTCTTTTTTTGTTGAAGAGAGTAAGCAATTGTCTTCATTTCCTCATGAATCAGCGGAGCCGAGAGTTGAATCTGCTTTGCTCGCCCAAGAAATGGATCAACTTCGATGGGAGTTGCAGCAGGCTCAGCATGATAAATATAGTATAGCTTCCAGGCTTACCCAGACTCAGCAGGCTCTTGAAACGGCTCTGAGCGAAATAGCGGCGATGAAAAGCACGTTTGTCTGGAGGAACGCGGAGCGCATTCGTCGTTTGAAAAAACGGCCTGGGAAGCCGGCTCCCATAGCATCGGTACCTGAGAAGGCTGCTGTTGTCAACCTTACGCACGGCACCTGCCCGATTACAGAGATAACAATACAATTACGTGAAACGACAAACAACCAGAGTGGTGGAGGGGAAGCGTGGTTGCTTGACCTTTTCGATGAGGCCGGAGATTCGATTGTTGACTGGCAGCGGTCTGATCTGCCGGCTTCAATTGAAAGAAAAGAGCTGGAACCCGGCCGGAATACGATCTTTTTTTCTTCTCTTTCACAACTACGTCTGGCCGTGCACCCCCACGGAGAGCTGCTATTCCTGTGTCACCCCTGGAGTTGTTCGATTGAGCTCACCAGTGGCGAGCGGGCCGTGCTGATTGATCTGTATTCTCCGGTCAGCCGTCACCTCAGGGTTGCGGTTCCAGATCTGATGCAAAATGAATCTGAGCGATTGGGGCGTTTCAGTGACAATCAACGCCAGTGGCTGGAGCGTATGCAAAAATCATCGCGAACCGTCGTTTCGATAGTAAATCCTGACTGGCGCGGGGTTCGCAGTGCAACCGAAAATCTTGTTGCCGACCCTCTTTTAATTGAGGACAATCTCAACGCTGTGTCAGCCAGGCGTGTCGCCCACCTGCTTTGTCAATCCGGTGCCAAGCAGTTTTTCTTTGGCGGGTTTCCGATTTCCTACGAGCCGGTTTTAACTCAGTTAAAGAAAAGCAAGCCTGAGGCGATCACCACCGTGTTCTGGTTGAGCAGCTTTCTGCAAAGCAATGAGGATTACACCTGGTATGCGTTAAGGCGTCTCCATGACCTGAACAAAAAAGGTATTATCGACACCATTGCCATGGCCAAAAAGGGCATGGCTGAGGTGTTCACCAAGATTGGCGGCAATGCCGAGTTTCTTCCGAGCTATGTCAATCGCATTCCCGAAAAAGCCGGGACAAGGCGAAATGGCGACATACGTATCGGTATCTGGGCGTTGGCACCCATCTGGCGAAAGTCTCCATATGCCATGCTAGCGGCAACGGCTTTGCTGGAAGGGGTTACGGTTCATCTGGTTGGCCAAGATAGTCGGGCCCTGGAGTTTGCCCGATTTTTTGATATTAACGTCGAATACCGGGAGGACCCTCTTCCTCAGGATGAAATGCCGCAAGCCTTGGCGGACATGGACCTGAACCTCTATGTAACGCTCAGTGAATGTTGCCCCATGCTCCCACTGGAGAGCTTGTCTGTTGGCGTGCCATGCCTGTTTGGGCCAAATTCCCATCTTTTTGAAGATCATGCCTATCTCTATTCACGTCTTGTGGTTCCATATCCCGATCGATCTGATGTTATTCATAAGATGATAATCGTCGCCCTACGGGAGCGTGAACGAATTGTTGATGAATATCGGTCATATGCCAAGCTCTACAACACATCGGTACAGTCAGCCTTTGCCTCACTTTGTGGGGGTGCCGGGGTGGATGCTAGGTAATCAATCGCTCAAAGTACCAATTGGTGTCAGCAGGGAGACTTGACACTTTTCGCAAATCACGTTTCTGCTAACCCATGGCTATACCACTTATCTCGGTAATCGTTCCTCTGTACAACCATGCGCAATACATTGAGGCGACTATCGCATCGGTGCGCAGCCAAACTCATAAGAACTTTGAGTTGGTCGTAGTTGACGACGGTTCAACGGATACATCGCCTCAACTGGTAAAATCCGTGGATGATCCTAGGGTTTTTTATGTGTATCAGGAAAATCAGGGGGCACATGCCGCGATTAACAATGGCATCGCACTGAGTCACGGTGACTATATCAGTATTTTAAATTCTGATGATCTGTATGCACCGGACAGATTGGAAACCTGTCTTAAAACAATCAATACGGACGAGCGGATCGATGCGGTTTTCAGTTTCATCGACTATATCGATGAGAGTGGATTATTGCTGAAGAGTTCGGACGGCACCGACGAACGCTGGAAAAGTGGCTGGTCAAAATATTCATTCTCAGAGGATCACCCGCTGTACCTGCAACTGCTGCAGGGAAACTTTCTCAAGACGACATCTAATTTATTTTGCAAGCGCTCGGTTTTTTCCCGATTTGGTGTATTCAGGAACCTTCGTTACTGCCATGACTATGATTTCTTTTTACGGCTGGCATTTGCCGGGAAAGCAGAGTTGATCCACAGGCAATTGTTGCAGTATCGGGTCCACGGCGGCAATACACTGAAAGAAGACTCAGCGCTGGTTGATTTTGAGTGTGCATGGGTGATTGCCGATTTTCTTTTTTCACATGACATCCTGAACGGGGCCGGTGAATCGGATACGGCCACGATAACACAGCTTTTTAATGGGGTTCATGTCCATAACGGAGAACGCATTGTTATGGCTCTCCTCTACTGGTGGGGCCTGCGGGAGTGCAGCGGCGAGTCCCGAATGGAGCTGCTCACGGATGCAGACCACCCCTTTCGCAGGGACGCCCTGCTTTACCTGCGAAATTACCTGGATGGCTGGTCGGCACGGGAAAAAATCTACAATGATTGGCATCACCTGCATGAAGAAAGCAGAGCGGTACAGCAACGGCTGGCCGCCATCGAGAGCTCAATTGGCTACCGATTCTATACCGCGGTGAAGCGTATTTTTAATCGGTAACATGCTCAGTTTCCAACCAGCTAGCGATTGCAGCATTGTTAGAACCGCAGTAAAAAAGCGTAATAATGCTCAATAGACGCCATATCGTTATCATTACCCGTGAACTCGTACCATATCATTACGGTGGAATCGGTACGCTTTTCATGTCCATCGCCAATCTTTTCTGTGGCGCCGGGCATTCCGTAAGCCTGCTGACCACGGTGCCGGAAACGTTTGATGAGCATGAGTTTCAGCTTCATTACGGGGATGTCAGACTGGTCCCCGTGGCAGCGGGAGATGCGGCTGATTTTGTAGATTATTCGCCAAGCGGAGGGGTTATCTCAACGTTTGCGCTGCACTACGCATTTAGTGTAGCCGAGACGTTTTGCCGGAATTTTTCCGAAGACCCACCGGATATCGTTGTATCAGCTGATTTTGGTGCGGAGGCCGTAATACTTATGATGCGGCATGCGCGTCAGGTATTTGCCCGAACCTGCTTCGTGCTCCATCTCTCCGGCGGTCTGCGGGATGCCCTTGAGGTATACCATAGCGGGCAACAAGAAGACGGTTATAACGCCTTGAACGAGCCGCGCAACAAACTTGTCTGTTCGCTGGAGGATACCTGCTTTCATCTGGCCGATATGATTATTGCGCCATCGAATATCGCCTGGCAAAGCGTCCGCTCCCGATTGCGGGTCAGCAACGATAAGGTACGGATTATCCCAAATCTTCTCGCTCCTGATTATGTAAAGCGAACGCCACCGATTGGAGCGGCCGATGATCGATATATTCTGTTCGTCGGCCGGCTTGATCGGCACAAAGGCGCCGATCTGCTCCTTGAGGCCTATCTTTGTTATTGTGCTCGCTACGCCAATCCCGCACCGCTGATAATGGTGGGCCGGGACTGCCATTGCTTGGCATACGGGCGCACGTTTCTTGAGGAGTGGCGGGAGCGTATTCCACCAGAGCATCGTGGGCGCATTACCTTTACCGGTCAAATTGATCACACGGAGGTGCGCACCTACTTTCAGGGGGCATCGGTCTGCCTTTTTCCATCACGGTGGGAGGTTTTTGGGATCGTCTGTCTGGAGGCCATGGTGTATGGGGTGCCGGTGCTTGTCAATGAGGGAACGGGATTGGCGGGGCTGCTGGGCGACGAGTTTTCAGACTATATTTTTAACTTTGAGCACGATTACGATGCAGTGGCTGAAAAGCTGCATGAGTTGCTGAACGGATCAGGCGACCCGCGAACACGTGGAAAGAGGTTTCAAAAACGAGGACTGGAAATCGTCAGCCAGGGAGAGTCGGAGTATTTACACTTGCTCGATAACTGTATTAAAAAGCTGGGCAAAGAAGATGGTAAGGCGGCATTGCAAACACTTGACAACAGCCTGGAATGGCTGGAGATAGTAACCAATATCAGCAGATACCTGAGCAAAGATTACCAGGCGGTAACCAGGGGTTTGGGCGTCAGTGAAGAGCTGGCCACATCGATTGTTCGCGAAAAGCGTCATAATGCCGTCTCACTGGTTCGCATGATTACCCGATTTTTTCAATGATGACGCCGTTTACCAATATTTCTGAAGCAGCGGGTGCGGCGTTGAGGATAGCTTACGTCTGCCGGGAATTCGGCTCTATTACCGGTGGTGGAATCGGTACCTATATCGAACAGGTCAGCCGGTCGATGGTTGATCGCGGCCACCAGGTATTTCTCATTACCGACTGTTTTACCGATGACAACCGGCACCACCTGCCGGACGGTATAGAACTGGTCAACCTCGCCGCCACGAGACCCCATCGACACGGCAGCTTCGTCTCAGGTAATCATGAGTACAGCTATCGTGTGTACGACACCTTGACCGCCTTGACCAGAAAGATCGCACTGGATGTGATTGAGTTTGCCGAATTTGGCGTAGAAGGCTTCATTTCCATCCGAGCCAAACGGCTGCTGGGAATGTTTGCAAACACCAAGCTGGTGGTCAAACTTCATACTCCAAGTTCACTGCTCTACCGGATCAATGAGGATCGGCGGCTCCATGTCGACAGCCTGTGCGATTATTACATGGAAGACTACTGCGTCAAGCATGCCGACATGGTCACCTCGCCATCACTTTCGCTTGGTGATTATTTTGTCGAGCGGGTCGGCCGCAAAGATATCAAAAAGTGTCCGTATCCTCTTGAACTTCCTGAAAACGGCGAAGCTCGCACATTTACCGACGAGCAAATCCGCCGGGTACGATTAATTGGCTCGATTCAGGTACGCAAAGGTGTTGATACCTTCATCGGGGCGGCCATTGAGGTTTTGCGCGTGGATCCGGGCTTTGTCTTTGAGATCTGGGGTGCCGATCGCAATGCCCATTTGTTCGGCACGAGCTATACGGACACGCTTCAAAGGTTGATACCGGAGGAATTCAGGGACCGAATCCGGTTTGCCGGGACACTACCGTACAGCGAGATTCCACCACTCTTCCAACAGTCCTGTTTTTGCGTATACCCGTCCCGCTGGGAGAACTGGGCCAATGTCTGCCTCGAGGCCATGTCCAGTGGGTGTATAGTCCTTGGCTCCAGGGAAGGTGGGATGAGTGAAATGATCGAGCACGAGGTGAGTGGTTTTGTCATCAATCCGCTTGATTCGGTGGAGATTGCTGGAATTATTATAGATTATGCTCAAAAACCCGAACGATTGGCGGAAATATCGATGCGAGCCGTTGCCCGCAGCCGAGAGATCTGCGATCCGCTGGCTACGACCCGGCAGATAGAGGAAAACTATCGACAGACATATAAACAGAAGAGTTGGCGCGACCTGCAGCCAGCGGCCCCGCTGGTATCGGTAATTATCCCATTTTTCAACCAGCCGGAGTACGTGGAGCAAGCGGTTGAATCGGTGCGCCGGTCCGCCTATCCGGCTATTGAAATTATCGTGGTCAATGACGGCTCGACAACGGCCGCGGCAATAGAGGCCTTTGATTCTCTTACCGGGGTGGTGAAGCTCAGTAAAGAAAACGGCGGCCTCAGTTCGGCTCGAAACGCCGGAATTGCCGCGGCTACCGGGGTATTCATTCTGCCGCTGGATGCCGATGATCTGCTTGAACCATCATATATCGCAAAAGGTGTAAGTGCTCTTCTGAACAACCCTGATCTTGGATATGTCAGTTGTCATGCCCAAAACTTCGGGGAGTTACATGATGCCTATATTCCGGTGGGCTATGTTGCTGAACTGATGCCCTACACCAATACCCACGGTAAATGCAGCAACATCTATCGGCGGGAATTGTTTTGCTCCCACCTTGCCTACGACGAGGTGATGACCTCTTACGAAGACTGGGATTTGCTTTTGAGCCTTCATGAACGGGGCTTTGAGGGTGATGTGCTGCCTGCAGAACTCTTTTATTATCGGCGCCATTTCGATTCTATGGTCTATACCACCGCAAACCGGCAGCGAGCGGATTTGATCCAGTACATGATGATCAAACATGAGAAACTGCTCACGCCGCAGACTGGGAAAATGGCGATTATGCTGGCCCGTTTGTGGAAACAGACCGAAGCGGAGTTGGAGTTCGCTGAGGCTCAGTTGGCAAACGCTTACCTGCAGCCGGCCAGTCAGGCTGAATTGCAGTCAGGTGGAAGCGTTCGTCTCCAGGTTTACTCGCGAGTCAACGAAGAGTGGTGGGAGCATAATTCGGTTTACGTGAATTTACCACTGGGCTCATGGCAACGGCTGCGTCTGAATTTACCGTTTACCGGGCATGATGGTTTATATCGCATCGATCCGGCCAATCGGTCAGGCACCATCGTGATCAGAAGGCTCGTTCTGCGTACGAGGCGGTTTGGTCGGCGATTGTTATATGCGCATGGCGGAAATGATTTCGCCGGCTGCCGGGCTGACGGCTCAGCGCATGCGGAAATTCATCAGGGATTTCTGGTGCTCCGCGCCTTTGATGAGGATCCCCAGGTTATACTTGATCCCGTGTCTGCGGATAGGGGCTGTTTTCTCGATATTGACTGCTATGTGAGCGCTCAACAAGAAACGGATCCCGACATAATTATTCAAACATATCGCAAGCAGTCGCGGAGAAGAGCACTTAAAGGCATTGTCCGCCGCTTTTTTGACACCATTTGATGGTATTTCCCCGCCAATAAACCGAAGGTTATGAACCCAAGCCTGCGCCGCAATCATCCCCTTCCCCTGGTAGTGCAGGTGGCTTTTTTTGTCTGTATTCTGGCGGCTTTTTTTATTGTTCTCAGTGAAAAGGATGACCCGCGGGAAGCTCTGCTTCAGCTTCGATTGGATACTGATAAGGAGGCAATTGCGCAGATTTTCTGGCGTTTAGACGAGCAGGAATACAGCCAGGAACAGAGTCGGACCTTCACCCTCATGCCCGGATTCAATACGTACCGCATCGTTTTACCCAAACGCTACGACATTGCCCGTCTGCGTTTTGATCCGGCCACTCGTTCAAGCCGGGCGACCTTGCACGAAATCAGTCTGCAGTGGGACGGGAGGGTGATCTTCAATCTCTCCGGCACTGCACTGGCTCATGTATTGTATGCCGCGGGCCAGGTCGTTATTGAGCCGGTTGCCGGGGCAGACACTGTCCTTCTCACATCAACCGGTATCGATCCCAGCACCGAAATTGATATGGCCGCGGTAACCCGGAGCTTTCGATTTATCCAGCAATTGAAAGTGGTGGCGTGGGCACTGCTGCCGGCTGCTCTACTGACTCTGGGGCTGTGCTATCTTTCTTCAGCAACGTATGCCGCTTACGCGCACCGTACCTACCCAAAACGGCCGCTGCACTGGTTTTTATGGGTCGCGGTTTTCTGGGTGCTCGGGCTCTATTTTTATCTGGTTACTCCGGCGGTTCCGCCACAATCCGTCGCCATACCGTTGTATCTGGCGGCATGGTCGATAGTGGTGGGCGGTTGTCTCTTCATTCCCGCTTTCTGGTTCGTGACCAGACAGTACTGCGCGATATGGTCGGAGCCGCCGCTTCGGTTGCAATGGCTCTGGTTTGCGCTGCCTTCCCTGTTTGTTTGGAGTTTCTATCTTGTCGCCATGTGGCCCGGCTCGATGAGTCCGGATTCCCATACCCAATGGCAGCAAATGCTTGAGGGCCAGTATACTGATTGGCATCCGGCCTTTCATACCATGACTATCTGGCTGCTCACCCGTCTCTGGATGTCGCCGGCCATTGTCGCCGTTGCCCAGATCATCTCTCTTGCCCTTGTGGCCGGTTGGGGCCTGTCGGTCTTGCAGTATCACGGTGTACCGCGGCCGGTGTTGTGGTGCACCAGTTTTCTGTTTGCGCTTATTCCGGTGAACGGCTTGATGGTTGTCACCCTCTGGAAAGATGTTGCTTACAGTTGCGCCATGCTCGCTTTAGTGATCTGTCTGTTTCAGGTCGTGATGACCAAGGGTGAGTGGCTGCTACATCGTCTCAATTGGCTTGCGCTCGGAATCATTCTGGCTTTGGTTTGCCTGTACCGTCACAACGGTATTGGTGTGGGTGTGGCAACCATTATCGTTTTGCTTGTTTTCTTCACTCGTTTTTGGCGCGGGGTAAGTCTGGCAATGCTCTGTGCGGTAATGATGTACGGTGGAGTAAAAGGGCCGCTCTACGATGTGCTCGAAGTGGGGCGGAGCGACCCGGTGGCGAAAGTGGTGAAGCGTATCAAAAAAGATCTTTTTGTCCGTTCCGAGCAGGTCCCCGAAATGGATGTGATCGAGCCGCAGGTCAAGGGTGACGCTTCGGTTGAGGATTCGCCGTCTCTTATTTCAAAAACGGCTGTGGAGCGAATCCACTCCGCCTCACGGCTCTGGCGGATCCAACCATTGACTGAATTTCACGCCCGAATCGAGTACGTTAATATGTGGCGAAAGTGGAATGGAAATGAATATTCAATAAAATATATGAGCGCAAATGATCTCGGTCTTGACGAACGTTCCCTTATACCCTCACTATTGGAGGAGATAGACAGAGTGCTCGATAGGTCCCGCTCTGACAATTTGCTGTCCTGGATGTGGCGGCCAGCGGTATTTCTGTATGCACTGACGGGGCTGCTGATTATGCTTTCCTGGCGTCTGCGTCTGCGTCTCTACCTGTTGCTGGTGCCGCTGCTGGCCAACTCATTACCGTATTTTTTAATGGTTATTCATAAATCCGTGTTTCGCTACCACTACCCGCTTGTAGTAACCGGTCTGCTGCTGATTATCCCGCTTCTGTTTCTGCGGCCGGTTGAGCCTGAGTCTGGGCTTGAAAGCTATGGAGAACAGTGTCTCTAGATGAAAAAGCTGATTATCCAGATCCCCTGCTACAATGAGGAGAAAACCCTGCCCGTCACCCTGGCCGTATTGCCGCGAGCGGTACAGGGGTTCGATGTGGTGGAGTGGCTGATCATCGATGACGGGTGCCGAGATGATACGGTGCGGGTGGCTCTTGAAAACGGCGTCGATCATGTTGTTCGGC
This sequence comes from Desulfofustis sp. PB-SRB1, assembly GCA_016722945.1. Taxonomy (GTDB): domain Bacteria; phylum Desulfobacterota; class Desulfobulbia; order Desulfobulbales; family Desulfocapsaceae; genus PB-SRB1. The sequence goes on from JAEQMT010000059.1 coordinate 231,736, forward strand.
TCACGAAAAACAAGGGACTCGCCAAAGGTTTTATCGCCGGCCTGGATCGTTGTTTGCGGCTTGGCGCGGACGTTATTGTCAACACCGATGCCGACAATCAGTATGATGCACGAGACATCCCAAAACTGGTGGCGCCGATTATCGAGGGCACGGCCGACGTTGTCATCGGGTGCCGGCCCATCGACGATATCGAGCATTTTTCATCCTTGAAAAAAATCCTGCAGAAAGTTGGCAGCAGGGTCGTGCGGGCGGCCAGCAAAACCAGGGTCAGCGACACCACCAGCGGGTTCAGGGCAATCAGCCGGGAGGCGGCAATGCAGATGAACGTTTTCAGCGAGTATACTTACACCCTGGAAACAATCATTCAGGCCGGCCAGAAGAATATGGCCATTGTTTCCGTACCGGTGCGCACCAACGATTATCTGCGGCCTTCACGGTTGATGCGCAGTATCCCATCGTATATTCGCAAGTCGGTGGCGACCATCATCCGCATCTTCGTGGTCTACAAGCCGTTTCGTTTTTTTCTGGGAGTTGGGCTTGTAACTTTTGGCGGCGGGCTGTTCATCGCCCTGCGCTTTCTCTACTTCTATCTCTCCGGTAGCGGCGACGGGCATATCCAGTCTCTGATTCTCGCCGCCATTTTGCTTGGGGCCGGCTTCCAGGTGATCCTGACCGCCTTTCTTTCCGATCTGCTCTCCGTCAACCGACGATTACTGGAAGATGTGCAATACCGGCTCCGAAAAATGGAACTTTCAAAGAAGACCTCCGATCACGAGCAACAAGAACATTGATATATGCGGGTTCTGTACTGGGGTACCTATGATACCGGAAAGCCGCGCAATCGGATATTACTGCACGGTCTCAGGGAGGCGGGGGTGGAGGTGGCGGAAATCCATCATGACGTATGGGGTGGCGTCGAGGACAAGAGTCAACTGCGGAATCTACCGATAAAAATTCTCTATTTCATTAAAACGGCACTTGCCTACCCCATCTTAATCTGGCGATTTTTAAGGGAAAAGCACATTGATGTAGTGGTAGTCGGCTACCTCGGGCAGCTTGACGTAATCGTTATCCGGCCGTTTGCCAAGCTGCGCGGTATTCCGGTGTGCTGGGATGTTTTCATCAGTCTGTATGACACCGTAGTTGCTGACCGATGCCTGCTGGCGCGCCGCAATCCCCTTGCCTGGATGCTCTACGGCTGGGAATGGCTGGCAAGCAGATGCTGTGATCTTGTGGTAATGGATACCAAGGCGCACTGCGCTTATTTCGCACAACTGTATCGACTCGACCCGGGTAAAACCGCGGCCATTCCGGTTGGTGCCGAACCGGAACATTTTCCGCCTTCAACTCAGCAACCTCCAAAGGATACAGCCTTTTCAAATGAGCGACCGCTTCGGGTATTGTTCTACGGCCAGTTTATTCCGCTGCATGGCATCGAAACGATTGTCGAGGCGGCACGACAGCTTGCCGACGAGCCGATCGAATGGACCATTATCGGTACGGGGCAGGAACAGACAAAAATAGATGCAATACTTCATCACCATCGGCTTGAGCGTGTGCACCGGATTTTATGGGTCGCCTATGACCAGCTCCACGAACATATTGATCGAGCAGATATTTGCCTCGGTATCTTTGGCACTTCAGGCAAGGCCGGCCGGGTCATCCCCAACAAAGTGTTTCAGGGTTTAATGGTGGGGAAACCCTTGATTACCCGCGATTCAGCCGCAATCAGAGAACTGGTCGATGAAAAAATGCGCGGCGTGTACTTGGTGCCCGCCGGGGATGCCCCCGCTCTGGCACGGGCAATTTCGATGGCGTACTTATTACCAAAGCCTCTGGTCGAGCCTGCTGAGATGGTAATTATTCAGCGTCGAATTGCACCACGTGCAATCGGTAACAATTTCAAAGAAATTCTCGACGGATTAATGTCTCGTCGGTGAGTATTTCGTGGTTGGATGATCAGAACCACACACCCGGTGATATGAATATTCTCATGGTCATAGAACGATATGCACCGATTTGGGGTGGCGCCGAAAACCAGTTGCGCCAGCTGGCGGTTCGTTTGATGAGCCGCGGCTGTAGCATTTCGATTATAACGAGGCGTTGGGACGCTGAAATGGCTCGTTTCGAGCAGGTAGATGGTATTGATGTACATCGCGTCGGCAGGCCGGGCGAAGGCGCTGCCGCTCGCCTTTTCTTCATTGCCGGTTTGTGTCGCTTTGCCCTGAAAAAACGAAATGATATTGATATCTTTCATGCCCATGGCGCGGTTAAAATGGGGGCGATCATAGCCGTGCTGGCGAATCTGCTGGGTAAAAAAAGCGTTGCCAAGATTGCCACTGCCGGTCACGTACCAGTGTTGCAGAGGCGGTTCTTCGGCAGGGCAGTGCTATATCTGTTCAAGCGGGTTGATGCCGTTATCGCGATGACGGATCAGATCATCTCTGAAATGGCGGCTATAGGTCTGGAAAAAAAAAGAATCGTTCAGATCGCAAATGGCATCGATTGTCGCTGCTTTGCCCCATTACCGCCTGCCCAGAAGAGTTTGATGCGTCATCAACACGGATGTACCGAGGATGAGCTTATCTTTCTATTTTCCGGCAGGCTGGTTCGGCGTAAGGGGATTGATACCCTTATTGAAGCTTGGAGCCGATGGCCTTCCTCTGTAAAACCGGCTATTCTGCTCATAATCGGCAGTGGGAAGGGGCAAGACGATTCTGTTGAAGAGGTGGTTCGCGCCAGGGTGAAAAACGAGGGTATCAGGCAAGTTCGCTTTTTTGGCGAAACCGATGAACCGCATCGTATCCTTCCTATGGCTGATGTTTTTGTTTTCCCATCTCGCCTGGAGGGTTTTCCCAATGCCTTGCTCGAGGCGATGGCCACCGCATTGCCGGTTGTTGGCGCCGCTATCGGCGGGGTGGTAGATGTTGTACGCGACGGTGCTGAGGGGCTTCTATTCGAGCCAGATGATGCCAGCCAGTTGCTTGCTAAAATGATGCAATTGGCCGAGGACCCGGCCCTGCGCGCACGTCTCGGAAAAAACGGTCGGCAGGCGGTGTGCACGCGCCATTCTTTTGCATTGGTAACGAATGAGTATGTGGACCTGTACGAACGCCTTCTCCAACCGATAGGCAACAACCAGGAGTGACAAAGCGGCATCAGTCTTGAGCTATGGGTACATTTTTTTCGAAAATTCTGTCTTTTCTCTCTGGCAGGGAGAAACGACACCTCGGATACTTGTTTATCACCATGGTTGTGATGGGGGTGATCGAAGTAACCGGCGTCGGCTCGATTCTGCCGTTTATGAGTGTTGTTTCCGATCCATCGCTGATCGAGTCCAACAAATATCTGCATCGGGTCTACTTGGCGCTGGGGTTTACCGGGTACAAGAGTTTCCTGATCGCCCTCGGGCTGTTTGTGCTCGTGATTCTAGTCATCAATAACCTGACTACTGCCCTCGTCACTTGGCTCATTCACAAGTTTATCTGGATGAGAAACCACAGCATATCCAGGCGGTTGTTCAGCAATTACCTGCACAAACCGTATCCATTTTTCCTCAATCGAAACACCGCCGATCTCGAGAAAAACATCATGGACGAAGTTAGAATAGTAGTTGTCGGTATCGTTCGTCCACTGCTTATGATAATAAAAAGCATTGTAGTTGTTTTTTTTATTGTCGCATTATTACTGTTTATAGATATAAAGCTGGCCCTTGTTATGGCTGTAGTTCTCGGGGGCTCGTATGGGCTGCTGTTTCGTGGTGTCAATCGTATCTTAAAAAATATTGGAATAACAAGAGCAAATGCCAACCGGATCCGCTTCAAGATTGCAAGCGAGGCACTCGGTGGAATCAAGCCTGTTAAAGTTTTCGGGCGTGAAGAGTATTTTATTAATAAATTCAGCATTCATTCAAAAAGAATGGCTGAAGTCCAGGCGCTAAAAGAGATTATTTCGCAGACCCCAAAGTATGCCTTTGAAGTTATCGCTTTTGGTGGGATCCTTCTGATAATTATCTACCTGCTGGCAAAAGATCGAGATATTAAAACGATTATTCCACTTTTGTCGCTTTATGCCTTCGCCGGTTATCGTCTCATGCCGGCTTTGCAGTTAATTTTTACCGGTGTGGCGGAGATACGTTATACAACTCCGGCGTTAAATGAACTATATGCTGATTATCAGAATGTGGCTGAAGAGGTCACAGATTGTGGTGTCGATGGCAGTGATGCTCGCGGCATTGCTCTACTGCAAAAACTTGTGTTGGAACATATGTCATTTCGCTATCCCGGCCAGGCCGATTGGCTATACAGGGATTTTTCCCTCACCATACAAGCCCACACTATGGTGGGACTGGCCGGCTCAACAGGTTCGGGCAAGTCGACGCTGGTGGATATCATGCTTGGACTGCTCCTCCCGGAAAAAGGGCAGGTCAAAGTGGACGACATCACCTTATCCCCTGAAAATGTCCGCCAATGGCAGCGAAATATCGGCTATGTGCCGCAGGATATATATCTGAGTGATGATACCATTGCCGCTAATATCGGCTTTGGCATCGCCGCGGAAAATCTCAATATGAAAGCGGTCATGAATGCGGCCCGGGCGGCTAATTTACATGATTTCATTGTGAGCCAACTGCCGGAAGGCTATGATTCCATCGTCGGCGAACGCGGTATTCGTCTAAGTGGTGGGCAATGCCAGCGAATTGGCATTGCCAGGGCTCTCTATCACAACCCCGACCTGCTGATTTTCGATGAAGCGACAAGTGCTTTGGATACACATACTGAAGAATCGGTAATGAAGGCGATTAACGCACTTTCCGGCAAAAAAACAATTATTATGATTGCTCATCGGTTGACAACCCTCCGCGATTGCAACGTTATCCATGTACTGGAGCGGGGACGCCTCGCGACATCGGGCAGCTATCATGAATTAGTTGAAAAGGGTGGGCTCTTTAGTTCCATATAGTTATGGCTTTCTCGTGAGCAGTTGTTCATGAGGATGTAAAAAGCCTCCGTTACTGCTCATTTATGATATATTCGAATGGGATAGAGTCGGCTCAGTGAGATCACTATTAAAATCAATCATTCCCCAAAAGTTATGGCCGTTTTTTCGGGCTGTTGATGTGTATGTTATTTATTTATTATTTGTTTATTTTGCAATAAAGCGAGTTGTTGTAGGCCGGTTGATTGTACTCGACCACGCCCTGCGGCAGAAGGTTATGGTGTTGAGATGTAATATTTCTCTGTGTGCTGATACCGGCACTGATACTTTGGCCCAGACATTAATCAGGGAAGGGCTGGCAGTCTTTCAAGGGCGTCACACGGTTTATATTGCAAGCAAAAATGATATTGACAGAATATCTGCAGGGTTAAGAGAGAGATATTGGCAGCAATTTGGTGTTAAAATTATAAAGAGCAGGCAGATGGCCGTGGATGGAACACCCTATTATACATCATCACAACTCGCTCCCGCATCGACTTGGTTTAGTATGTTTGCGGTTGGCAGCGTGGCCGAAAAAATGGTTGTAAGCAACCTGTTGCATTTAGAAGGTGTCGCTCCTCGTGTTATTGACCTGGTAAAATTTGAATCACATGATGGAACATGGCGCTATGCTCAGATTGTTGAACATGTTGGCAATAAGGTGGTGACGGGTGAGCAGGGCGTTGAGTTTATGCGGAGTTTTACGAATGCACTAAAAACGCTTGGACTGGAAACGATGAGCATTAAAGAGCATTCTGATTTAAGGCCACCGGACTTTCGTGGGAATATATTATGTGATGAAGAGGGACATTGCCGTTACGTTGATATTCAGAATTTTATCTTCAAAAACAACGTAAAGATAAGAAGTATTCTTAGTGATATAAAGAAGAGGTATGAAGATTATTCTGCCGTTTTTATTATTGAAGAGTTGATAAAATATAGTTTTTACAAAAGAAAAAGTATCAATTTAGCTGAAATATTGAGCGATAAAGTTAGAGTGTTTCTTCAAAATAATCGTCTTGAAATAAATCGTTCAATCATTATTGACTCAGGAGAAGATTTTGGTTTTTTTTCAATGCTATTTCTTCATCTTGGTGCATCTTGGTGTACCCTTTTAAGGGGCGAAGAGGATCACCAGCTAATTGAGGAAATTTTTATAATCCTTGGATATTCTCGGTTTAGCGTTGTTACTCCATCTTCATTTGATCATTCTACGTCGCGTAATATGCCTCATAGCCAACGAACTATTATGTTTATTGAGTATAAAGATGATTTGCTTGCCGATATATCACACATTGATCACTTGATTTTTGATGCATTGGTGGTTCTTTGTCCTGATTCGAAGAAAGTGCCGTCGACTTTTTCCCTGAAAAGTTTTAACACAAGTTTGAATTACATTGATTCTTGTGACGTTAATTTAAATTCACCAAGTGGTGAAAGATTGTATCTTTACATGTAATTAATACTATTCTGAAATGAATTAATAATACAAAATTTTGAATGAAAATATTTCATATTAAGAATAAAAAAATCGGTATTGGGCATACACCGTATGTTGTTGCCGAGGTTGCGCAAGCGCATGACGGCAGTCTCGGAACGGCCCATGCATACATAGATGCCATCGCAAGAACCGGTGCTGACGCGGTTAAGTTCCAAACCCATATTGCAGAAGCAGAAAGCACGCAAGAGGAGCCGTGGCGCATTAAATTCAGTCCGCAAGATGAAACGCGCTATGATTATTGGCGACGCCTTGAGTTTTCCGAGGCTCAATGGCGTGGTCTTTATGCGCATGCGCAAGAACAGGGTATGGCTTTTATCAGCTCTCCCTTTTCCATCAAAGCCGTCGATATGCTCATTGAGACTGGTATTGACGCCTGGAAAATCGCATCCGGGGAGGTTGCGACCCCTGACCTGATTGAGAAAGTGGTGGAGTCAAATATCCCCGTTCTCGTATCATCTGGGATGAGCTCATTTGAAGAAATAAAAAAAGTCGTGAAAATTTTTCGCCAAAGAGACAAACCGTTTAGTCTCTTGCAATGCAGTTCATACTATCCATGTCCGCCCGAAAAGGTCGGCTTGAATAACTTGGCTCTTTTTCGTGAAGAGTTTAAATGCCCGGTTGGTCTGTCAGATCATTCCGGCACGATTTATCCCTCTCTTGCCGCTGTCGTATTGGGTGCCAGCATCCTCGAGGTGCATGTAACGTTCAGCAGGGATCTTTTTGGGCCTGATGTATCCTCTTCGATCACTATTGAAGAGCTTGCAACTCTGATTAAGGGTGTTCGTTTTTGTGAAAAAATGATGGGTAACCCCGTGGACAAAGATCGACTCGCGAAAGAGTTGGCGCCAATGCGGCAACTCTTCACGAAAAGTGTCGTTTCCGTGCGTGATTTAGCGGCAGGCACAATCCTGACAGGGGAAGATGTGACGGTTAAAAAGCCTGGTCATGGAATTCCAGCCAAAGAGTTGAACAGCGTTATTGGATGTCGGCTCAGGACGGATGTAAGGGTTGACCAGGTTTTATTACCGGGAGATATTGAGTGGAACAGCCAATAATGCGAAAAGTATGTGTGGTCATTACGGCCCGTCCAAGCTACAGCAGAATAAAAACCGCCCTTGCGGCTATCAGGGATCACCAGTCACTGCACTTGTATCTCGTGGTCGCAGCCTCCGCGCTTCTTGACCGGTACGGCATGGTGATCAACGAAATCAAGCGGGACGGCTTTTCAATTGACCGGCAAGTGTACATGGTCCTCGAAGGAGAGAGTCCGATATCCATGGCTAAAACGACCGGCATTGGTCTGATGGAAATGGCTACCGTATTTGATAACCTGGGTCCGGATCTTATCGTCACCATAGCCGATCGTTACGAAACCATGGCAACCGCTGTTGCTGCAGCATATTTGAACATTCCCTTGGTTCACATTCAGGGGGGCGAAGTAACCGGCTCCATCGATGAAAAGGTACGCCACGCCATAACCAAGCTTGCCGACCTCCATCTTGTTTCAACAAAACAGGCATTTGATCGGGTGGTGAAAATGGGCGAGCATCCTGACAAGGTAGTGATAACCGGATGTCCATCCATCGACCTTGCACAAGAGATACTGGCTTCACCAAAGCTTGATTTCTGTCCATTTGATAAGTACGGCGGTGTCGGTCGCAATGTCGATATAGCGAACGGTTACCTGGTGGTGATGCAGCACCCAGTAACGACCGAATACGAAAAAGCCAGTACCCAGGTTGATGAAACCCTTTATGCGGTTATGGGACTCGGCATTCCAACGCTGTGGTTCTGGCCCAATGTCGACGCCGGATCTGATGGCACATCAAAGGGCATTCGGAGTTTCAGGGAACGAGAACAGCCTGAGAATATCCATTTTTTTAAGAATATGGAGCCTTATGATTTTCTCAGGCTCATTTATAACAGCCGCTGCCTTATCGGTAACTCAAGTGTCGGTGTTCGTGAAAGTTCTTTTCTCGGCGTCCCGGTCGTCAATATAGGTTCTCGCCAACAGGGACGCGAGCGCGGAGAAAATGTTATCGATGTTTCTTATGATCGACGCGAGATTGTTGAGGCGGTCACCATCCAGACGCAACGCGGCAGATATGACCAGGCACATATCTATGGAGATGGACATGCCGGAAAGATCATTGCCGATGTCCTGGCCACAACGCCTCTTTCAATTGAAAAGCGCTTGAATTACTGATGAAGATTCTTGGTCTTATTCCGGCCCGGGGAGGCTCCAAAGGGGTTCCGCGGAAAAATATCAAGCTGCTCGGCGGCAAACCACTGCTCTGGTATACGGTAAGTGCGGCGAAGGGGGCCCGCGGGCTTGATCGCATCGTCCTGTCTACCGACGATCTAGAGATTGCCGAGGTTGGCAAACGGTGTGGCGTTGATGTTCCATTTATCAGGCCGGCGGAGCTGGGAAAAGACGATACCCCTACCTTGCCTGTCATTCAGCATGCCCTGAACTGGCTGGAGAAGCGTGGTGCGGTCTATGAGGCGGTTTGTTTGCTGCAACCAACCTCACCGTTCCGAGGTTCACGGGTTATCGAAAAATGTTTGGAGACATTTGTCGAGACGAACGCTGACACCCTAATCACGCTTCAGCCCATTCCGGAAAAATTCCATCCCGCCTTTGTCTATTTTAAAAGTAGTGAAGGGTGGTTGCACAGTTGTCTCGGCAACGATTTGGCTGTTGTACGGCGCCAGGACGTGAAGCCGGCATATGTTCGGGAAGGATCGGTTTATATAATTAGAAGAGAAACTCTGATGGAGTCATCATCGCTCTACGGTCAACGGATTGTCGGCTATGACATGGCCGTTGAGCAGACAGTCAACGTAGATACGCTCGAAGATTGGCACTATGCCGAACGTCTCTGGAGAGAAAAGCAGCGTGCGGACACCCCATAAAATAGTCATTGCCGAAAGTATTGGTTTTTCGCCGCGGGCAGTTCGGGAACTGGAGCAAATCGGCGCGGTGTATAAAGCAGATTGGAAGCGGCAGGATTTGCTCGCCGGTCTGGCCGATACTACCATTTTATGGGTACGGCTTCGCAACCTGATTGATCAGCAGGTGATCGATGCCGCACCGCGGCTACGCTATATCGTAACGGCAACAACAGGGCTTAATCATATAGATGTTGAATATGCTCAAACGAAAGGCATCACAATCGTCTCGCTGCGCGGTGAAGCACTTTTTCTGCGCACTGTCAGAGCATCGGCGGAGCATACGGTGGCATTGATCCTTGCCCTTCTCAGAAAGATACCCGCGGCTTCGGCGAGCGTTTGTCGAGGGAACTGGCAACGTGATTTTTTCAAGGGAAATGAATTGTATGAGCGGACGGTCGGCATTGTCGGGTTTGGACGAATCGGCAGACTGGTGGCGAATTATCTCCTTGCCTTCGGAAGTTCGGTTTTGACGACCGACCCGCTCTATCGACCGGCAGAGGGGCTTACGGAGGTTACCCCGGTTTCTTTAGAAACATTGCTTGAACGTTCTGATATTGTTTCATTGCACGTAGATTATAAACCTGAAAACAAAAGGTTTTTCGGCTTCGATGCCTTTCAGTCGATGAAAAATACAGCATACTTTATCAATACATCTCGTGGGGAATTAGTGGACGAAATGGGGCTGCTGCGTGCACTGGAGGACCAAGAAATCCAAGGGGCGGCGCTTGATGTCTTGGCCGGTGAAACGGGAGTGAAGACGGCGGAACATCCATTGGTTGTATATAGCCGCACACATGAAAATTTGCTCATTACTCCGCACATTGGCGGCTGTACTCATGAATCGATGGAAAAGACCGAGCTGTTCATGCTGGAAAAATTGGAGCGTATGCTTCGCAATCAGGGAGACTATCCACCGTGTGCGGTATAGCCGGAATATTCGGCGCCTCTCATGCCGATGAACAGCTAAACCGGATGGTGGCGGTGCAACGGCATCGCGGGCCGGATGCCGAAGGTGTCTGCTGGGATCAGTCCGGTGGTGCATGGATGGGGCATTGCCGGCTCAGCATTTTAGATTTGTCGGCCAAGGCAAATCAGCCGATGTATGACAATTCAGGACGGTACTGTCTGGTTTATAATGGGGAGATATATAACTATCTTGAGATAAGAGAACAACTCGAACACCGTTATCGATTTCGGACCGCAACGGACTCAGAAGTTCTGCTTGCCGCCTATATTGAATGGGGGGCAGATTGCCTGGATCGATTTCTCGGCATGTTTGCTTTCATGATATGGGACACCAAAGATAAAGTACTGTTTGCCGCCCGGGACAGGTTCGGCGTCAAGCCGTTTTATTATTCTTGTACTGACGGAGGCGTACTTTTTTGTGCCAGCGAGATAAAGGCGTTGCATGCCGCGGGTATAGACAAAACTTTCGACCCCGTGTCGTGGTCGACCTATTTTGTGTACGGAGCATATGATCATACGGAGAAAACCTTCTGGCGCAATGTTTTCAAGTTGCCGGCCGGCTGTCTGCTGACATGGCGGGACAATACGTTACAGATCAGTCGCTGGTACGATTTTCGTGAACGCGTCGGTAGGCTTACGGAAAACCGGTCAATTGCCGAAGTAGCGGAAGAGTATTGCAGCCTGCTTGAGGCCAGCGTTAAACTGAGGTTTCGCTCAGATGTCACGGTCGGGGTCAGCCTGAGCGGCGGTCTCGACTCATCCGTGCTTTTGAGCCTGATCAGGCGTTTTCATGGTGATTCGGCAAATATCAACGTTTTCACTTTTTTCACCGGTGATGAGCGTTATGACGAATTACCCTGGGTGCGTGCTATGCTCATGGGTACGAATTATCCATTGACGCCCTGTTTGTTGAATGCGCACGATATCCCTGTTCAGGCGGAACGGGTAAGTCGTAATCAGGGTGAGCCGTTTGGAGGTTTTCCCACCCTTGCCTATGCCCATCTTTTTTCCATGGCCCGGAAGCATGGGGTGACCGTACTGCTCGATGGGCAGGGGATGGATGAGCAACTTGCGGGCTACGACTACTATCATTCAGCCGCGGCTCAGTCGGGGGATATCACCCCCGTTCAGGGAACGACCCTGCCATTGAACTTGGCTCATTGCCTGGAGGAGGACTTCAAACACGTTGCTAGGCCAATAGAAAAAGAGGACTTTTTCTCAGAAGAACTTAAAAATCTCCAATATAGAGACATCTTTGCCGCCAAAATTCCGCGGGCGTTACGTTTTAACGACCATGCCTCAATGATGAGTTCCTGTGAGCTGAGAGAGCCTTTCCTCTGCCATCGGCTTGTGGAATTGGCTTTTTGCCAGCCTGATGCACGGAAAATAAAGGATGGTCAAGGCAAATGGCTGTTGCGGGAGATTGCTCGAGACATGATGCCGCAAAGTGTAAGCACTGCACCGAAGCGGCCGGTGCAAACGCCCCAGAGGGAATGGTTGCAAAACGATCTTGCCGATTGGGCGACTGCCTGCATTGCCACGGCGATGCGGGGTTGGGGACGAGCCTGGTTCAAGGAAAAAGAAGTATGGCGTACCTGGGATCTCTTTCGCCGTGAAGGGGGAGACAACAGCTTTCCCTACTGGCAGTTGATTAGTCTTGGCTTGATGCAAAGCTAGAGCTCCACTATGCACGATGATTACCTTTTTTTGCCGGTTGAAATCAAGGCTCGTGAGCTGCATGGGAAGATGTTGCTTGCTCTGTGCGCGGCGGAAGCAGGGTTCGCTGTTGTCATTGGCCGGCAAAAGGTACTGCGCGAGCAACTGCACAACTTTCCCGCGGGCCTGTACCTTGATAAAAGTGTGGCGGTTTCTAAAGAACGGTGGTTCAAGAGATTCCGTAATCTGGGCAACCGTGTGGTTGCCTGGGACGAGGAAGGGCTGGTTATCCATGAAGAACAGTATCTGAAAAGTCGAATTTCAGAGCGGGCACTTGCTTTGACCGATCTGTTTTTTGCCTGGGGAGCCGCCCAGCGCGACATCTTGGCTAACGCATTTGTTGATAGGGAGCAGATGTTTGTGCTGGCGGGCAACCCCCGGTTTGATTTACTCCGAGTTGAACTCAGGGGCTTGTATAGTGATGCGGCGGAGCGTTTGCGAGACCGGTATGGGCATATCATACTGATCAACACGAACTTTGGGTTTTACAATCATTTCAAGGGTGCTGCTGAGGCGAAACGAATCTTTTCCCAGAGTTCTTCTCATGCTGATGAGCGCTTTATTGACAATTGGATTGATTACCAGGAAAAGCTGTTTCACGCTTTCGCCGCCGTCTTACCCTGGCTTGGCGAACGGTTTTCCCAACACACAATTATTGTGCGCCCGCATCCGTCCGAAAACGAAGAGCGCTGGCAGGTTGAAGCTGGTAGGGTCGCCAATGTTCGGGTGGTTAAGGAAGGAAGTGTCATCGAATGGATCATGGCCTCTGATGTGATGGTGCACTCCAACTGTACAACGGGTATCGAAGCGTACCTGCTTGGTGTGCCACCAATTGCGTATCGACCCGTCACCTCGGAAATATATGAGACATTCCTGCCCAATGCACTGAGTAAAAGTGTTTACAGTTTTGATTCGTTCAAGGCCTGCATGAGTGAGTTGCTCAGCAGTGATGAAGCTGCTCCGGACTGGCTCGCCAACGATGAAAAACAAAAAATCTGCTCCGCCTATATTAGCGGCACCTCCGGTCAGCTTGCAAGCGATTGTATCGTTGAAAATCTAACCGCTCTTGTTGACTCGTCAGGCCAATGGAAAGCTGATCAAAGTCTGTCCAGACGTTTTCAGGTGTTGCTCAATCAGCTCAGAACAACCAAGGATTTTCTGTTGAGATGGAAATCTGTATACCGGCGGGCTGAGCGTTATGACAGATTGAAATTTCCCCATTTGCAGCTGCGGGAGCTCGAAGAAATTGGCCAACGCTTCACCGACCTTACCGGTAGATTTGACGATATCGCTGTGTCGGAGTTTACAAAGGAATGCTTCATGCTGCGGCGAATTTCGCGATAATGTGAAGGCGGTGATTCCCCATCTCATTGTTTCCATACTTTAGCGATGGCCGGATAAGACCATCTGTTGTTGCGGTTATTTTTACACTGTTGCCGACTAATTATAAAAGATAAGGGAGCCTTGAAATAGGAGAATTTTCGTTCAAGATCAAGGCGCGAGGGAAATGTTACCGCAGGCCGGACTGATATTGTCAGGATAAAGTTTTTTGAGCAACGCGGAGATTAGACGAAAAGGCCATTTTTCAAGGTTCCCATAAGCTGGTGAGAGGGTTTCGTGGACAATCAGGCAAAAATAGAAGCGGTCGATTATTTAGAGGCCGAAGGGGTTAGTAAACTCATAGCCGATTATATCGATACTGCCTCTGATCAAGATGCATTCGATACGGTGCGCGGAGGCCGCATCACTCCCTTTGATCCGGAGCCGGTTGATTTGGCACGCCTGCACAAGATGATCAGGGCAAGGAAATGTTTCACCGTACTTGAATTCGGTGTCGGATTTTCGACGATTGTTATGGCGGATGCCTTGAAAAAAAATAAAGAAGAGTGGGCGCAGCTTGAAAAGAAACCTGATATCCGTAACCGTTTTATGTTTGATCTCTTTTCAGTTGATGCCTCCGCTCATTGGATTGAACGAAGCAGGCGTAGATTCCCCACTAATTTGATTGATTATGTGACGTTTTTGAGGAGTTCAGTTCATATCGGACGCTTCAACGGGCAGATATGCCATTATTACGATACATTGCCCGATATAGTGCCCGACTTTATTTACCTTGATGGCCCAAACCCAAAAGATGTTCAGGGCGAGATCAATGGATTGAGCTTTCAGTGTGATGAGCGGACCGTAATGGCGGCCGATATACTTCTCATGGAGTCGACTCTTCTACCCGGTACCTGCATCGTAATTGATGGCCGGACAAACAATGCCCGGTTTCTTGAGCGGAATCTTAGCCGGAACTACTCGGTATCCTGGGATCCGGAAGGCGATGTTACCATCATGGAACTCCAGGAAAAGCGTTTGGGGCCTTTTAATCTGCTTGGGTGCGACTTTTTTTAATTTTTATACTCTCGCTCTGAAACGTTGGGGCAATGTCCTCTCATCGTCGCATGCATGTAATCCTTATCGCTGATGGTATGCCTGCCGGCGGTACCGAGCGCCAGATTGTAGCCCTGCTGAGAGGACTGCGTCAAGAATGCCCGCGGATCACTTCCCATTTCGGCGTCCTTGCCAAGGGCGGGGCTCGGGAGCAGGAGGCGTATTATTGGGCCGATCACCGTTTTATGGTTCCACGGTCCAATCCTTACGACCTGCGCCTGGCCTGGTCTTTGCGAAGATATGTGCGTGCGCATGGTATCGACATCATTCACACCTTCGGCGCCATCGCCGATCTCAGCGGCGTGATCACCGCCCGTCTCTGTGGTACGAAACTGGTCAACGGTTCGATCAGATCGGCACGCCGTCGTTTGACCCGCCGTGATATACTGAGCCGCTTCACCATGCGTTTCGCCGACCATGTTGTGGCAAACTCGAGAGCCGGACTCCACGCGTTCGGTCAGCGGAACAATCCGCGGGCCACGGTTATTTATAACGGCATCGATCTTGCCGACTATGCCGAGGTTGTATCTCACCACAGTGACAGCCCATATCTCTGCATGGTCGGCAATTTTACCGCCAAAAAAGATCACCAGGCGTTGCTCGAGGCATTTGTACTTGTTTTGCGCTCTTATCCGACATACCATCTGGTGCTTGTCGGACAGGGCCCGACCGAGGCGGCGTGCCGTAGATTGATAGAAGAGCGTGGCTTGAGCGATCACGTCGATATGGTCACAAACTGCCATGAACCGGCCCCTTATATTAAAGGTGCGGACGTCTGCATTCTGCTGAGCCCGGACGGTGAGGGCTTGTCCAACGTGATTCTTGAATATTGCGCCCTTAAGAAACCGGTGGTGGCGACCAACAAGGGCGGCACCCCGGAAATCATCGAGCACGGAAAATCTGGAGTTCTGGTTGATTCGCATCTTCCCGCTGAAGTCGGGCAAGCGATTATGGGGCTTATTGCTGACCCGGAAAGACGGGCGAAATTGGCGGCTCATGCACATCAGGTGGCTGTCGATAAGTTCAACTGCACTCGGATGACGGCGGCCTATGCCCGTTTGTATGACCAAATATGTCCAGCAGATTAAACGAAGAACTGGGGAAGGGCCTGATAAGTAGTGGTATATACGGGAGTTCAGGAGATTAGAATTTTCACTAAACATTGAGGTGCAAAGACAATTGCACTTGCAGACCGGGGGGAGGTTCCTAGGGCGAAATTTTGCTTGCGGCGATGAGAGTGGACAAAAAAGGAGGTTGATAGGGTTTGCTGTAGTCTATCACTGGGTAATAATTATTTAATGGTTTTCAGCTACAATATAGAGATATGTGAAGAATTTATTTCATTTTTTATGCGCAGTGATCTGACCGGATATAAGCAGATTTTGCGTATCAATGGTACGGTTATAAGAGAAGGAAGCAGGAAAAAAATCATAACGTTTTTGTTGTTTGATAAACAAAGTATTGAGAAAAATTTTACCTGATTACCACTAAAGCTCAGCTAAGCCGAATTTTTTCTGAGAGTCTCACTATATGAGACCCCTGGTATGGCATAATCAAATGAACCCAATGAATCAGGAGGATATGCCATGCCACGCAGTACCGTACAATTTCAAAAAGGGCTCAGTTTGCCATCATTTCTCGCCACCTACGGCACTGAAGAACAATGTCGGGAAGCGCTCTATCGGATTCGCTGGCCCTCTGGGTTTTGCTGCCCACGCTGTGGTCACCGCAGTTGTTTTCTCATAAAAACCAGAATGCTCTATCAATGCACCGGCTGTCGGACGCAAACTTCTCTGATGAGTGGGACGGTGTTTGGTTGCTCCAAACTTCCGTTAACAATCTGGTTCCTTGCCATTTTCCTGATCACTCAATCAAAAAATGGCATCTCATCTCTTGCGTTGTCGCGAAGCACCGGAATATCGCCAACCGCTGCGTTGCGCATGAAGCATAAGCTTCAGCAGGCAATGAAGAACCATGACGATTCCCTTGCCCTCTCACGAGTGGTTCAGATCGACGATGCCTACTGGGGCGGTACCCGCCATGATGGCTTGGTAGGCCGTGGTGCTTCGGGAAAAACCCCTTTTCTTGCGGCAGTCGAAACCAATGAAGACGGCCATCCGATCTTTATGCGACTGAGCCGAATAGCGGGCTTTACCAGTCACGAGATTGGACGATGGGTAAAACACCATGTAATTCCATTTTGCGTTCAAGATGCGTTTAATATCCATTTCCAACCAGTCAAAGACTGGAGTGCTTCTGGTGAGTTTTCCATGCGCCACAGGCCAAGCGCCAGCTGTGCGATGACAGCATCAAGACAATCAAATAGTTTGTTGGCAAATTCTTTCTCGCGTAACTCATCCCAGAGCCGCTCGGCCGGGTTTAACTCAGGTGAATACGGCGGTAAACGAACCAGCGCCATGTTAGCGGGGAGTTCCAGATCCTTTGAGCGATGCGAGGGAGCGCCATCGAGTACCATGATAATGAATTCCCGATGATACTTCCGTGCTATTTGATCAAGAAAAACATTCATGGTCTCCGTCTTCATTGAGGAGCCCACCATCCAATCAAGGCTGCCATCCGCCGGTGTTATCGCAGCATAGGCGTATACGTATTCCCTGACCAAAGATGATGCAACCAATGGCCGCATGGGAAAGGGCACCCAGCAGCGACGAGGGTCGTTTATCCTCCCAAACCGAGCCTCGTCCTGAAACATTACTCGTACCGGTAAGTCTGTGGTGTTTTTTCCCGCTGATTACGCCACTGTTTGGCAGAATTTTTTTTAAAGTCGTCTTGCGCTGCTACATCACGTTTTGGATGGTAGGTGTCGGGTGCAATCTTGCGCCAACCATGCCTGGCGAGTAACCGATATACGGTAGAAGGAGCTATGGTACGCCCACATGCTTGTTCAAGTGCTTTATGGATTGGTGGCACAATCAACACGCCGCCTTTTTCCGCTTCGGCCACCCATGGTTCAAGAAACGCTTTTTCTTCTTCAACCGTCATGAGTTGTCGGCGTCTGCCACCCCACTTTCTTTTTTGCTCGGTAGTGCCATTGACTCGTTGGCGAATCTCTTTTTGCATCCTGAGAATTGTAGCGATACTCACGCCAAGTGATTCACCCGTGCCGGCATTGGTGAGTCCATGTTGTTTGGGGAGCAAGACGCTGAGTCCGGTACGGAGTTCCTTGGCGGTCTTTGCGTGCTTAACAAGGTACATTGCTTCTTGCTCCATTTCCGTGGTAAGTTGCGCTGGTCGTGCCATGTCGTGCCTGCCTCCTTGGAGAAAGAGTGTTGCTGAAAATGGTTGCAGGCACAGTGTATATTAATATTATCTTGAATGCAAATTAGAATAAGTCCTCATGGTATCTGCGTTACCGATGGGTTACCGGGCTTTCGAGGTATCAGCGCAACCGGCAGAATCCACCAGGCAATCATTACTGGTGGTGGGCATAACAGCATGAAGATCCCTCAATTTAAATGGGTGAATACCATGCTTGGCAACGTCAAAAATGCCATCCATGGTACCTATCACCAGGTGAGTACCAGACATCTTCCTCGCTATTTCGCTGAATTTTGTTTTCGTTTCAACAATCGATTTAACGTCGGAGAGATGATTCCAAAGCTCATCCGCGCAGCTGCCCGTACGCCCCCAATCCCTGGCTATAAACTGAAGTTAGCTGAGGATTGGTGGTAATTAGGAAATTTTATATAAAGATCAAGAAGGCATCCTTTGGAAAATTTTGCAAAACTGCCTTGCTCGCAGGCCAGGGTTTTTATATATCAACAACGCATGAGTTTCACCTTTTCAATCTTTATAAAAAATTAGGCTTTCCTGTTGTTAAATGTGTCGCGTACGGTGAAAAATTGCTTTTTAATGCCCCCGTTGAAGGCTTTATTATTCAAGAAGCCGTTGTTGGGGAAGAATACACGGTATTGTTTAAGAAAAGTCCTTGTATGGTGCAGAGAACACTAATTTCCGCATATGGCATACTCTCTGCTCGGTTGCACCTGAAAGGACTGATATCCTCCATTGTTCGTGTTACTGATTTGGTTTGCACGCGGTATAGTGAAAATTTTCACAAGGTAAAATTTGTGATTATTGATAGGGAAAAAGGCCCATTAGAGATTGAGAGCATCACCTTTACAAAAGTTACTGATTCGTTGGCATCTATTCTAGTAAGACACCTAATCTATTGTGGGGAGATGAAAAATGAATATTTTACCATGTTTTTTGATTCATACTTCAAAGAGTTGGGGGGAGGATAAATTATAGCCGAAACAGTGTAGTGCGAGAAACCCTTTATAAGCTGGAAATATTGTGTGAAAGACAGCGAGAAAAAGGACATAATTTAGCTAAGCCGACTGTAATGTTTTCCTAACTTCTGTTGTAGTGCTTCGGGGCTTTTTTCGTTAGGGTTATCGCATGGAGGTGCTACACATGGCGTAGTGAATTGACCAAGTTTACTAAAAGGTATGGGAACCTTGCAAAATGGCCTTTTCGCCCAATCTCATTGTTGCTCTAAAAATTTTTCCTATGGAATATCAGCTATATGCCTGCGGTGAAATTTCCCTCGCGCCTTGATCTTGAACGAATATTTTTATTTTTCAAGGTCCCCGTATGCCTTACCACGTGGTAACGGCATTTGACTAACCGTTCCTTCATTAATGGAAAATAATCAGCAGGAATGAAGTACCATGACGGTTCACCCCTCTCTTCTCAGGGCTGGCAGGAATCGGCTATATTTTCAATGAGGCGGTACCCTTCACAATTGGTCTTTTTAATCGTGATCACCAAAGTAATAATGCATTTTTGCTCTTTTTATTGTCAGGCTCTACTTTTTATCCGATAACTGATTTGAAGTTTGAGAGATGATTTCAAAATTGCTGCTCGCTACAACACTTGCAATCTTGATTCCGTAGTATTAATTGCAGCTAACTAAGGGATTGGGTTCGTTGAAAATGGTAAGGTTCTTTCTCGTAACCCATTACTTTCCGTTAGGGAGGTACACAGATGACAAACCGGGTTCTTGTAACTGGCGGGGCAGGATATATCGGCAGCCATACCTGCAAGATGCTGCGCCGGCATGGTTACGAACCCATTACCTACGACAACCTCGTCTATGGCCATGCCGAGGCGGTGCGCTGGGGCCCATTCGAGCGGGGTGATATTGGTGATGGAATTCGTTTGTCTGAGGTATTTGCGCGGTATCAACCACGGGCGGTTATTCATTTTGCCGCCTTTGCCTACGTCGGTGAGTCGATGTATGCTCCGGGAAAATATTACCGAAATAACGTAATAGGCTCCATCGAACTGCTGGAGGCAATGCGCGGTAATGGCTGTGAATTGATCGTTTTTTCGAGCAGCTGCGCCACCTATGGCCTGCCGGAAACGGTTCCCATCGCCGAGTCGGCTCCACAGCAGCCGATTAGCCCGTATGGGCGAAGTAAGCGTATGGTCGAACAGATTCTTGCCGACTATGATCTAGCCTACGGGATCAAACATATCAATCTGCGCTATTTCAATGCGGCCGGTGCTGACCCTGAAGGGGAGACCGGCGAGGACCACACCCCGGAGACCCATCTCGTACCGCTGGTGTTGCAGACCGCGGCCGGCATACGTGAGCATATCGAGGTGTATGGCGACGACTATGATACTCCAGACGGCACCGCGATTCGTGACTATGTCCATGTCACCGATCTTGCCGATGCCCATGTCCGGGCACTCCGCTATTTAGAGAATGAGAAGAAAAGCGATGCTTTCAATCTTGGTTCGGGTACGGGAATTTCGGTGCGCGAGGTGATCGATACCGCCGAGTCGGTGTGTTGTCGCCCGGTGCCGGTCAGCTATGGCCCCCGGCGACCCGGTGATCCACCGATGCTTGTGGCTGATGCCGCCAAGGCACGGCGCCGGCTCGGTTGGCAGCCGTCTCATTCAGAAATCGAAATGATTGTTGAGACCGCCTGGGCATGGCTCACCGGTAGCCGTTGGTAAAGTGACCTCGGTGGTCAGTAACCATTTGTTTGCAGTATGCGATACTGCGAAAAGAACTAACGGTCTTTCCATCAATTTCACTGATCGTTTGAAGCTCTAATCACAACCTGATATGATCAAAAATCCAGCAAATCTCATCTAAATCTGAATCTCATATATCATGAAAACCGCGCTTATTACCGGAACAACCGGTCAGGACGGGGCCTATCTGGCAGAGCTATTGTTGGAAAAGGGCTACCTGGTGCATGGCCTGAAGCGGCGTTCCTCGTCATTTAATACCGAGCGCATCGATCATCTCTATCAGGATCCCCATGAGGAGGATGTGCGATTCAGGCTGCACTATGGGGACTTGACCGACTCCACCAACCTGATCCGTATTGTTCAGGAAGTGCAGCCCGATGAAATCTACAACCTCGCGGCCCAGAGCCATGTTGCGGTTTCCTTTGAAACTCCTGAATATACCGCCAACACCGATGGTCTGGGAACGTTGCGCATTCTCGAGGCTATCCGCATCCTGGAACTGGAGAAGAAAACCAGGTTCTACCAGGCCTCCACCTCGGAGCTGTTTGGCCAGGTGGTGGAGACCCCGCAATCTGAAACCACCCCGTTTTATCCGCGCTCACCCTATGCGGCGGCCAAGCTCTATTCCTACTGGATTACCGTGAACTACCGGGAGGCCTATAATATCTTTTGCTGCAACGGCATCCTGTTCAACCATGAATCACCCATCCGGGGCGAAACCTTCGTCTCCAGGAAGATCACCCAAGGACTTGCCCGCATCAAGCTCGGCATACAGGACAAATTGTATCTGGGCAACCTCGACGCCAAACGGGACTGGGGGCACGCCAAAGATTACGTACTCGCCCAGTGGCTGATGCTGCAGCAGGATGAACCGGACGATTACGTAATCGCCACCGGTGTTCAGCATTCAGTGCGGGAGTTCGTGGAGGTGGCCGCCGCTGTCCTTGGCATGGAAATCGACTGGCGGGGAAGCGGAGTGGAAGAGGTTGGTTGCGAACCATCCACCGGGACGCCGATCATTGCGGTTGATCCCCGCTATTTCAGACCCACCGAGGTGCAGAATCTGCTTGGTGATGCCAGCAAAGCCAGAGAAAGGCTTGGCTGGGAGCCGAACATCTCATTTCAGCAGCTGGTGGAAGAGATGGTGCGCGAAGATCTCATGCTTGCCCGACGCGATCAGGTGCTCACCAGCAAGGGGTATCAGGCCTTGAATCATCATGAGTAATTACAATTTCTTATGAAACCCACTGATACCATTTTCGTGGCCGGGCATCGCGGTCTGGTGGGCGCTGCTCTTTGTCGGGCTCTTGCCAATCAGGGCTATACCAAGGTGTTGACGGTATCCCGCGCCGAACTGGACTTGACCAGCCAGGCCAAAGTGTATGATTTTTTCCAGGCGACTAAACCCGCATATGTCTTTGTGGCCGCCGCCAAAGTGGGCGGGATCAATGCCAACAACAGCTATCCCGCCGATTTTATCCGTGATAACCTGCAGATTCAGACCAATGTTATCGATGCGGCGTACCGGGCTGGTGCCAAAAAATTCATGTTTCTAGGCTCTTCCTGCATCTACCCGAAACTGGCTCCACAGCCAATACGTGAGGAACATCTGCTCACCGGCGCCCTGGAACCCACCAACGAGTGGTATGCCGTTGCCAAGATAGCGGGCATCAAGATGTGCCAGGCGTATCGCCGCCAGTACGGCTTTGATGCGATCAGTGTCATGCCCACCAACCTTTACGGCCCCGGTGACAATTTCGACCTGGAACGGTGTCATGTGGTGCCGGCGCTGATCCGCAAATTTCATGATGCTTGTACCGCCGGCGCGGATGCGGTGGAAGTGTGGGGTAGTGGTAGGCCGAAGCGGGAGTTTCTCTTTATCGACGATCTAGCCGCCGCTTGCCTCTTTCTCATGCATACCTACAGCGATGAGCAGATTATCAACGTCGGTTCAGGACACGAGGTAAGCGTTGATGCATTAGCGAGGCTGGTTGCCCACATCACCGGCTTTACCGGCGCCATACGGTTCAACACCGACATGCCGGACGGCACCCCCCGAAAACTGCTCGACAGCAGCAGGCTCACCAGCCTCGGCTTTACCGTCAAAACCTCATTAACAGAAGGGTTGCGGCTCACTTACAGCTGGTATCTGGCCAATTGCAGGGCTTTGGGCGGAGCGTAACAAAATACTTATTCTTCTTCTGTCGCATCATAGGTTTGCAGCATGCGGCGCGCTTCATCTTTTATTTTTATCGCCAGCTCAACCGGCGCCAGAACGCGGGCCTGGGCGCCATACTGCATGATCTTCATGATCAACTCGCGATCATCGGCCACCGGCAGGCTCATGATGAGATCGTCTCCCTGATGATCAATACGCTGATCTTTGTGCCAGAGCTGGTTTTTAACCAGGGCGGCGGCGGTGCCGGTAAACCGGATAACCGCCCAGTATCTGGCCGATCCTTTGAAGATGCCGAAGGACTCGTCAAGCTTACTTGGGGTGGGCGGCCGGCTATGCGCCTCACCCAGCTCGGCGGCGCTGATGCGGGCCAGATGAAACATTCGATGGTCATCGCGCAGGGTGCACCACGCCCGCAGATACCACCCGCCCTGATAATTGTAGAGCAACTCCGGCTCAACCGTGCGCGCCATCACCTCATGGCCGGGGCCTGGTGGGTGATACGCAGTTGCCGCCGGGCAAGCAGCGCCTCGACTACCGCGCTGAAGACGGCCGGGGCCGGATGCTCCACAGCAACCCATTCGCAGCGCATGGCATCGATGAGTTCTCCGTGATCGACAAAAAGCATACCACCGAGCCGCTTTTTCAAGGCATCGATCTCGGCAAGCCCGCCCAGCCCCGTTTCCTGGCCGATTTTATGCAGCATGGCCAGGAAAAAGACAAGCCGGGGACTGTCCACAAAGGGCATCTGAAAATGGACATCGGTGTAATAGTAGCCGTTTCGCCGGCGATCAAACGCCAGTGGCGCCAGCAGCCGCTCTTTGAGATAGGCGATATCGCGGTGGGCGGTGGCGCGTGATACCTCAAATTCATCCATCAGCACGGCAATGCCGGGGTACCGTCCGGCACTGATCTGCTCATGGAAAAAATAGAGCCGCTCAAGCACGCTCATAAGAGGCAATTGTCATGGGGCAATCTCGCGTTTTCTCAAGATGGTTTGGGATATGCCGTTTCCGGGTATTGTTAGTTGCGGTGCGGGTTGCTTGCAGGCGGGCAATGGGGGCAATGGGCCCACACCCCCCGTAGATGTGACCATTGGACAAGACGCCACGAACCGCGTTGTTGTGGGGCTGGTGCGTTTCTTACAATCCAATTTTCCTCTCTTGGCGTGGTCTCTATGGTCTGCCCCGGCTCGGTGAGCGCCGGTGTTTTACCGGCGGGATTCTCATCTGTTCGCGGTACTTGGCCACCGTGCGGCGGGCGATTTTGATGTTGTCGGCACTGAGCCGCTCGACGATGGCACCGTCGCTCAGCGGTGTGGCCTGGTCCTCATCCTGAATCATCTTTTTGATTCGCGCCTTGATCGACTCGGCCGCCAGCGCGTCGCCACCCACCCGCTCGATGGCGGTGGAGAAAAAATACTTCAACTCAAATATCCCTTGCGGGGTCTGCACGTACTTATTTGAGGTAACCCGGCTGATGGTTGACTCATGCATACCGATGTCCGCTGCCACATCACGCAGGATCAGGGGCCTCAGGGCGGTGGGGCCGTGTTCGAAAAAACCGCGCTGAAATTTCAGAATCGATTCCATCACCCTAAATATCGTACGCTGCCGCTGATGGATTGATTTTATAAACCAGTGCGCGCTTTTTACCTTGTCGGTGAGGTAGTGGTGCGAGTTCTGGTCGATGTCGGAGTCATCCTGTGCCTTGAGCAGTTCCTGGTAATAGCTGGAGACCTTGAGCTGGGGTAAATCCTCGTCATTGAGGGAAATGACGAATTCACCATCTATGTTGTGTACATACACATCCGGGACGATATAGGCGGTGGTCTCTTCCACGTAGGGCAGACCGGGGTAAGGGGTGAGCTGATCGGTGATGAAGTTGATGGCGGTGACGACCTCGCCCCGCTTATAGCCGGTGAGGCGGGTGATCTGTTTGATGTTTCGGGTCTGCAGCAGGTCGAGATGGTCGCGGACAATAGTGGCGGCGATGGAGTCGGCCATATCAAGGCGTTCGAGCTGCAGGAGCAGTGATTCAACAACGGTGCGGGCGCCGATTCCGGGCGGGTCGAGATATTGGATGACCTCGAGGGCGTATTCGGCCTCGTCCGGCGAACATCCGGTCTGCACCTGGATATCCTCATAGTCTATATCGAGAAAGCCGAACCGGTTGAGGTTGCCGATGATAAAAAGGGCGATCTCCCACTCCTGCTCGTCCAGGCCGCAGTGGGCCAGCTGCCATTGCAGATAGGCGGCAAGGCCCGGTTTTTCGGAAATGAAATCAAACTGGCTGGGTGCGTCTTCGGCCGGTCTTTCCCGTGAAAAAGAAAAGCTCGGCTCAAAAGTATTGCTGTAGTCCTCCCAGTTCACCTCGGCCAGTTTGTCGTCGCCGGGGGCTACCGGCGCGGTGAACTCGGTTTCAGCGGGTTCTTTTGGTTCTTCCACCTGCAAAGAAAGATCAGCCGGTATTTCCTGGTGCGAACCATCGCCATCGTGATCGATTTCCAGAGCCGGGTTCTGTTCCAGTTCGTCCTGCAGGGCCTGGGAAAGATCAAGCCGGTTGAGCTGCAGCAGCTTGATGGCCAGCCGCAGCTGCGGGGTCATCACCAACTTCTGGGTCAGCTTCAGCTGTTGTCGCAGTTCAAGGGCCATGGCCGGGTTACATGCGGGCAGCGGCGGCGGTCGCCTTGAGAAGATATGATGAATGGTGCGTATGTTTCATGGGCTCCCGCCTACATTCTGAAATCTTCGCCAAGATACATTTTCCGGGCTACTTCACTCTCGATAATATCATGGGCAACCCCGCTGGTAAGCACCGACCCGCTGTTGATGATATAGGCAAAATCACACACCTTCAAAGTCTCTCTGACGTTGTGATCGGAAATAAGCACCCCGAGGCCGCGGTCCTTGAGGCCGTGGATGATCTTCTGCAACTCGCCCACCGCCAGCGGATCGATACCGGCAAAGGGCTCATCGAGCAAAATGAAATCGGGGCGGGTGGAAAGGGCGCGCATAATTTCCACCCGCCGGCGTTCACCGCCGGACAGGGCGTGGCCCTTGTTGGTACGCAGATACTCTATCTTCAGATCGATCAAGAGATCATTGATTCGCTCATCGATCTCTTTTTTGCTCAGGCCGAGCGGTTCAAGGATGATCCGAACGTTTTCCTCCACCGTCAGTTTTTTGAAAACCGACGGTTCCTGGGCAAGATAGGTAATTCCCTTGAGGGCCCGTTTGTGGATCGGCAGTCTGGTGATTACCTCCCCATCGAGCAGGATGTTGCCCTGGTTGAGGCGAATGAAGCCGGCAATGGAGTAAAAGGTGGTGGTTTTTCCCGCCCCGTTGGGACCGAGCAACCCCACCACGGCGCCGGTGCCCACCTGTAGACTGATCCCGTTGACCACCGTCCGGGAGCCATATTTTTTGACGATATTTCTGGTTTCAAGCAGTGACATGCAAGGCTACCGGACACGATGTTTTTCCTGATTCGTTGGGCTGATCCCTTTTATCCGCGCGTGCGTTCGCGGCAACTTTTCATGATTGTATCAATTCTGCCGTATGGTCATCTGCACCCGCTCTTTCTTTTCGCCTTCCTGAGCGCCGTCATCCGATCCGGGCAGGACGACGCCGGCGCCGCCCACTACTTCGGAGCGCCCTTCATCCGGGTAGTAGATGATTTCCCGGCCGGACACCATATTGCCTCCCTGCCACGCCTTGGCGTTGCCGCTCAAAATGAGCCGTCGGGCGCCGGTGTCGGCGTAATAGGTCATCTTGTCGGCGGTGCCCAGCCAGTCTTCCCGGGTGATTTCGACGTCGCCGACACATACCAGCTTTTCGATGCGCTGGGTGGTGTCGTCGTTTGCCGCCCCTCCCGACTCGGGCAGGGCGGTATAGTACACCGTCATGGTATCTGATCTGAGTTGCAGATCACCTTGTTTGGCATCGACATTGCCCGAGAATTTCACGGTGTTGTCGGTTTCGGTGGAAGACATCTGGTCGGCCTCGATGGTAATCGGATTTTTCGCGGCATTGGTTGCCACCGGCGCGACAAGGGTGGTGGCGATGAGTATCAGCGCCGTAAAAATGACACCTTGTACATAGTTGGTCATATGAAAAATCTCCTGGTGATCAGCAACAAACCGCTCGACGGTGCAATTCGAGCTTGTTACTCTTTTAATCTTACAACAAACCATCATTGCCGCCCCCGATAACCCCAGGCGGGGAAAAAGAGCGGCGATAACAAAGCAGGGCATTATACTATAGCATCTGTCGACGCAGTCCTGTATACCCGGAGCGCTATCATAACCGAGGGCCGTGTTAAAGTAAAGCAAGCCATGGAGGTACACCCAGTGCACCACAACATTGATCGGGCTAAGATTCTCATTGAATCCTTGCCCTATTTTCAGGAGTTTCGCGGCAAAACCATCGTATTGAAATATGGCGGTCATGCCATGGTGGACGAGTACCTCAAACGCAGATTCGCCCTGGATGTTATCCTGCTCAATCAGATCGGAGTTAATGTCGTCATCGTTCACGGCGGCGGTCCGCAGATCAACCTGCTGCTTGAGAGGCTCAAGATCAAGCCCAGCTATATCCAGGGGATGCGGATTACCGACGGGGAGACCATGAACGTGGTGGAGATGGTTCTGGTGGGCCGGGTAAACAAGGAAATCGTCGGGCTGATCAACCACAGCGGCGGCAGGGCAGTGGGGTTGTCGGGCCGGGACGGCGATCTGGTTTGTGCCCGTAAGATGCGGATCAGTGTGCCCGGCGGCTCATCGAGTCTGGAGAACACCCCACCCGAGTTGATCGACCTGGGCCGGGTCGGCACCGTGACCACGGTTAACACCGCTATTTTGCAGACCCTCAAGCAGGAGGGTTTTATCCCGGTGATTGCCCCGGTTGGGGTTGGTGAGGACGGCCAGGCCCTCAATATCAATGCCGATCTGGTGGCCGGCTCCATCGCCGCCTCCCTGCAGGCGGAAAAACTTATCCTGCTGACCGACGTGGCCGGGGTCTGTAACAAAGACGGTGAGTTGCTCCGCTCTCTCAACCGGGATCAGCTTGATGAGCTCATCGGTGACGGTACCATTGTCGGCGGCATGATCCCCAAGGTCAACTGCTGCCGCCAGGCCCTGGCCGGCGGAGTACATAAAACCTACATTGTTGATGGCCGCCGGGAACATTGCGTCCTCCTTGAGATGTTTACCAGAGAGGGGGTTGGGACGGAGATTGTCTGATAACCTACAGGATAGCTATGAGCAATTACGAGATTAAAACACGGGCGGACGATCGTTTCGTCCCCTCTTATGCCAGGCACCCCCTTACCATGGTGTCCGGGAATGGCTGCATGTTGGAGGATGCCGAAGGCAAGCAGTATCTCGATTTTCTGGCCGGAATCGCGGTGTGCGTTCTGGGCCATGCCCACCCGTCGGTGACTGAAGCGTTGTGCCGCCAGGCGGGTGAACTGGTGCACGCCTCCAATCTCTTTTACAATCCGGTGGCCACCGAACTTGCCGAGATGCTTTGTGGTCTCAGTTTCGCCGAAAAGGTCTTTATCACCAACAGCGGTGCCGAGGCCAATGAGGCGGCCCTGAAGCTGGCCCGTCTTGCCGGCGGTCCGGAGCGCTACGAGGTGATTTCGCTGCTCAACTCGTTTCATGGCCGCACCCTGGCCACCGTTGCCGCCACTGGGCAGGCCAAATGTCACCAGGGATTTGAGCCCTTACCGGCGGGATTTATATCGGTAGCCGGTGAGGACGAAGCGGCTCTGGAAAAGGCCATAACCCCGCACACCTGTGCGGTTATCTGTGAGCCGATCCAGGGCGAGGGCGGGGTGCTGCCACTGTCGTCCTCATATCTGAAACTGGTGCGGGAATTGTGCGACCGGCACAATCTGCTGTTGATTTTTGATGAAATTCAGACCGGTATGGGCAGAACCGGCACCATGTTTGCCTATGAACAGCTTGGTGTGGTTCCTGACGTCATGACGCTGGCCAAAGGGTTGGGCAACGGTGTACCCATCGGCGCCATGCTGACCAGCAACCGTTATGGAACCCTGATGGCGCCCGGTACTCACGGTTCAACATTTGGCGGTAACCCGCTGGCAGCGGCGGCGGCGGTGGCGACCCTACGGGTTATTACGGCCGATGGATTTTTATCTGAGGTTAAGCGCACAGGTGAATATCTCAGCAATGTGCTTACCGATCTGGGTCGCCGTTTTCCTGATCTAGTCACCCATGAGCGGGGCATGGGGCTGATGCGCGGCCTCGTGCTCAGCGAACGCGGCGCCGAACACGGCGCCGATATCGTCGCTGATATGTTGGCCAAAGGGGTAATTATCAATTTTACCGGTGCCACCACGCTGCGCTTCGTACCGCCCCTGATTGTCTCAACCGCGCAGATTGACCGCATGGCAGAGGCGCTGGCGGAGGTCTTGACGGCGAAAACGGGATAAACCAGTTCATTTCCATCTGAAAAGCGGCGAAACGTTTTGCAAATCCCCGCATGATTCGGTAGCATCGGAGATTCTGTGTTTTCATACCCCTGTCGACACGGGGTCAGCTCAGTTAGGACTATTACAGGATGATGAACTCGTAAAAACCTCAAAATTGCTTGCTGCCGTCATTCCCGCCCTCGATTACACCCTTCAAGGGCAGGCTTCAGCTGGAATCCAGTGATTTCAGTTAATTATGGGTGTCGGGTCAATTCCGGTATGACGGAAACATTGGTTTTTACGATGCCATCATAGGAGTATAGTCAAACACCCTAAGGCCACCAAAAATAGACGAGATATGGAGATGAATAAAGATCTGCTGCGACTTGCCGATCATCACCGATCCGAGCTCTCAGCACTTATTGCAAGAGGGATAGAGCTCAAGCGGCAACACCACTTAGGGGTGCGTCAGGCCCGACTGGCGGGTAAGATAATCGGCCTGCTTTTTGAAAAGCCGTCGACCCGCACCCGACTCTCCTTTGAAGCCGCCATGTATGGCCTGGGAGGCCAGGTGGTCTTTCTCTCCGCGCGCGACACCCAACTGGCTCGTTCCGAACCGCTCAAGGATACGGCCCGGGTCATGTCCCGCTACGTGGACGGCATGGTGGTACGCACCTTTGGTCAGGAGGTGGTGGACGAGCTTGCCCGTTACGCCAGCGTGCCGGTGATCAATGCCCTTACCGATCTGCACCATCCCTGCCAGATTTTAAGCGATATGATGACCGTTATCGAACAAAAGGGAGATATCGAGACGCTGCATATCGTCTGGCTCGGCGACGGCCACAATATGGCCAATTCGTGGATTGAGGCGGCGGCCGTATTCGGCTTTCGGTTAAGCGTAGTCTGCCCGCGTGGGTATGAACCTGATCCGGCTATCCTGGCGGCAAGCCGGGCGAAGGCGGCTACGCCAATAGAATTGTATCGTGATCCCTTTGAGGCAATTTCAGATGCCGATGTAATCAATGTCGACGTGTGGGCGTCCATGGGCCAGGAGGATGAGCAACAAAAGCGACTGGCCACCTTTATGCCATATCAGCTCAATGAGGGGCTCCTCCGCCATGCGCCCGCCGACGTCATGGTATTGCACTGTCTGCCTGCCCATCGAGATGAGGAAATTACCGATGAGGTGCTGGAGTCCCATCAGGAGACGATTTTCACCCAGGCGGAAAACAAGATGCATGTGCATCAGGCGATCCTGGAGCACTTTCTAACCGGTAACGTTGCTAACTCAAACCCCTAGATATCAATTACAATGGATGTGAATAAAATCGTACTCGCCTATTCCGGTGGACTGGACACCTCGGTTATTCTAAAATGGCTGATCCAGCATTATCGCTGTCCCATTATCGCCTATTGTGCCGATATCGGTCAACAGGAGGACTGGGCGGCGGTCCGGGAAAAAGGGTTTTCAACGGGGGCAGAGGCGGTGGAAATCCTTGATCTGCGTGAAACTTTCGTCAAGGAATTCGTGTTTCCCGCATTTCGTGCCAACGCCGTCTATGAGGGAGTCTACCTGCTGGGTACATCATTGGCCCGCCCCTTGATCGCCCGTGAACAGGTGCGCCTGGCCCACGAATATGGCGCCGATGCGCTGAGCCACGGTGCTACCGGCAAGGGCAATGACCAGGTCCGTTTCGAGCTTGCCTACATGGCACTTGACCCCTCTCTGACGGTTATCGCGCCGTGGCGTCTCTGGGATTTGAACTCACGCGAGAGCTTGATGGAATTTGCCCGTGCCCATGACATCGCCGTGCCGGTAACCACGGCCAAACCCTACAGCTCCGATGAAAACGTCCTGCATATCAGCTATGAAGGCGGGGTTCTGGAGGATCCGTTCGCGGCCGCCGAAGAGGCCATGTATACCATGACGGTGTCGCCGGAGGCGGCGCCGGATCGTGCCACCGTAATCGATCTTGAATTTCGTGCCGGCGATCCGGTGGCGCTGGACGGTGCCGCCCTTTCTCCCTACGAGATGCTGGCGGCGCTGAACACCCTGGGCGGTGAAAACGGGATCGGGCGGCTTGACATGGTGGAGAACCGCTTTGTCGGCATGAAATCGCGCGGGGTCTATGAAACCCCCGGCGGCACCATTATGCGGGTTGCTCATCGCGACCTCGAATCGATCACCCTGGATCGTGAGGTGGTGCGGGTTCGCGACTCGTTGATTGGTCGCTATGCTGATCTGATCTATAACGGGTTCTGGTTTTCACCGGAGCGGGAGTTACTCCAGAACACCATGGATCAGGCCCAGCAGACGGTAAACGGTACGGTGAGGCTCAAGCTTTACAAGGGCAATTGCATGGTGGTTGGGCGAACATCGGATCAGTCGCTGTATCGACCCGATTTTGCCACTTTTGAGGAGGATGAGGTCTACGACCAGACCGATGCCACCGGTTTTATCCGCTTGAACGGGCTCCGTTTGAAGATTCAGGCACTGCGGAAGCGGTTGAATTAGATGGCAGCCGAGAATAGCTCTTCCAATAAATTGTGGGGCGGACGCTTTACCCAGAAGACCGCCACATCGGTTGAGGATTTTACCGCATCGGTTCACTATGACCGCCGCCTCTATCGGCATGACATCGAGGGCTCCCGCGCCCATGCCGAAATGCTGGCCGACAACGGCTTGCTGAGCGAAGAAGAGCTGGCTGCCATCGTTGCCGGGCTTGCCGAGATCGAGGCGGAAATCGAGGCTGGTACCTTTACGTTCCAAAAAAGCCTGGAAGATATTCATATGAATATCGAAAACGCGCTGATTGCCCGCATCGGTCCGGCCGGCGCCAAACTCCATTCGGCGCGGAGCCGCAATGACCAGATTTCTCTTGATCTGCGTCTCTATCTGCGTGAACAGTGCGATGATATTGTTGCATTGCTGGTAAATCTGCGTCGCGTACTTGCCCGTCTGGCCCGTGGTCACCTGGGCGTCATCATGCCCGGCTATACCCATCTGCAGCGAGCCCAGCCGGTGCTGCTCTCTCATCATCTGCTGGCCTGGTCTCAAATGTTCACCCGTGACGGCGACCGGCTGCGTGATTGTCGTGTGCGGATCAATCAGTGTCCGCTGGGAAGCGCCGCTTTAGCCGGCAGCGGTCTGCCCATCGACCGGGAGCAGGTGGCGCGGCGGCTGGAGTTTGGCGAGATCACCGCAAATTCAATGGACAGTGCTGCCGATCGTGATTTTGCCATCGAGTTTGTGAGTTGCTGTGCACTCATCATGACGCATCTGTCGCGTTGTGCCGAGGAGCTGATCCTGTGGGCGTCCAGCGAATTTGATTTTATCGAAATAAGCGATCGGTTCTGTACCGGCTCATCGATCATGCCGCAGAAGAAAAACCCCGATATTGCCGAGCTGGTTCGCGGTAAAAGCGGTCGCGTCATCGGCTCGTTGATGAGCCTGCTGGTGCTGGTCAAGGGGCTGCCCTTTACTTACAACCGCGATCTGCAGGAGGACAAGGAACAGGTCTTTGATGCGGTGGATACGGTGCGGGCCTGCCTGTCGATTGTTGCCGAGCTGCTGGCCGAAGTCTCTTTCAAAAAGAAGCGGCTAGCCCGGGCGGCCGGCTCCGGGTGGTTGACCGCCACCGATCTTGCCGACTACCTGGTCCTGAAAGAAGTTCCTTTCCGCGAGGCGCATGGTATAGTCGGTAGAATTGTCGCACATTGCGTCGAGAGGAGCTGTGAACTGACGGATATGGAGTTGGCTGATCTGCGCAACTTTTCGCCGCTGATTGACAAAGATGTATTTGAAATTCTTACCGTTGAGGGATCGGTTGACAGCAGAATCTCCGCCGGTGGAACCAGTCTTGCCAGGGTGAGCGAGGCGCTGGCGCGTGAGGAACAAGCATTGGGGATGACATCATGAGAGAGCAGCAGGGAAGAGGGTGTGCAAAACTCATCATTATGCTTGCCGCGACGTTATTGTTCGCTGGCTGTGGGGTCAAAACCGATCCGGTGCCGCCGGCGAGCGTGGCGCCTGAAGCCATTGTCGATTTGCGTTATGAGATCGATGAAGGCGGAGTGCGTTTGACCTGGACGTTTCCCGACAGAACAATCAACGGGGACAACATTTCCTCTATTTCCGCCTTTGATGTCTACCGGGCGGTAGTGGACCTTGATGGGTTGTGCGATACCTGTCCAATCCCATTTGGTGAGCCGACCGAGATTGATGGCGGCGAGACCTCGGTGGCCGGCAAAAGGCGGATGGGTGAGTACCGCACCTCGCTGCTGCGCTCCGATCACAAATATTTCTATAAAATACGGGCGCGTAACAGCTGGTGGGCGGCCAGTGACGATTCCAATATCGTTTCTTTTATCTGGCATGTACCGGCCAGCCCGCCGGTTTCGATCAGCGCCGCCGCCTCCGACACGCGGATCAGCCTGAGCTGGCCGCCGGTCACCACCCTGCTCGATGGCCGTCCGGCTGAAGGTGCCATCAGCTATCGGGTTTTGCGCAGTGAAAACGGCAAAGAATTTGAACCGCTGACGGAGCCGCTCGCGGAGACCGGTTTTATCGATATCCAGGTGGTCAACGGGCGTAAATATTTCTATAAGGTACAAAGTCTGCTCACCTATCGTGACAATGTCATTGACGGCGGGATCAGCAGGGTGATTGCCGCGGTTCCTCTGGATATGACGCCGCCGCAACCGCCCACCGGGATCAGGGCGGTGCGTACCGGCAGCGGCATAAAGGTGTTCTGGGAGCCGGGGGTTGATCCCGAGGTTGCCGGCTATCGGGTGTATCGACGGCTGGCGGGTGAAACCGAAGCGGTTCTGGTGGGTGAAGTGGAATCCATTTATAATATCTTTGACGATAGAGATATAGATGCCGGCGCCACCGTTTACTATTCGGTATCGGCCTTTGATCAGGCTCAGCCGGCGAACGAATCAGAACGTTCAGCGGAGGTATCGCCACGCTGAACAGACGTCGATACGGGTGGGGCGATTGCTGATGGATTTGCCATTTCCCATCGCATTTACCAAAATGAGCGGGGCGGGAAACGATTTTGTCGTCCTCGATCATCGGTTGCGATATATCGCCGTCGCCCACCAGCCGGAATTTGCCCGACTGATCTGCCGGCGCCGTTTCAGTGCCGGTGCCGACGGGTTGGTGCTGCTTGAAGATGGTGCGGGAGCGGATTTTGGCTGGCATTTTTACAACTCCGACGGCTCCCGTGCCGAGATGTGCGGCAATGCCGCCCGGTGCGCGGCGCGGTTTGCCCATGTACGCGGCCTTGCCGGGCGGGACATGTCTTTTGTCACCGATGCCGGGATCATTGAGGCTCATATAGAAAATGATATGCAGGTATCGGTGAAAATGACGGAGCCCGCGGGCTTTTGCCAGGGCGCTGAAATCCTTCTCGACGAGCAGCCGGTGACTCCCTATTTCATCAACACCGGTGTTCCCCATGCGGTGATTTTTACCGAGGCGGAGCAGGCACCGGTTACACGATGGGGGGCGCTGGTAAGGCATCATCATCAATTTGGTGCAGCCGGTACCAATGTCAATTTTGTTGCCCGCGGCGATGACGACAGCCTCTTTGTGAGGACCTACGAGCGCGGCGTGGAGGCTGAAACCATGGCGTGCGGCACCGGCATCGTGGCGGCTGCGCTGGTGGCCGAGCGTTGTGGTATGGTAAGGTTGCCGGTGGCGGTACAATCCGCCGGTGGCAGCAGGCTGGAAGTCTCGGCTGATACGGGGGGGGTGTTTCTGCGTGGTGAGGCCCGTTTTATTTATGACGGATCGTTATCGGATGAGGCTTTTAGTTGGGATGGATAATAAATAAACGAAGCGTGTGGACACCAGGGAGGGGCAATATGAAACGGTTTAACGGTGCGTTAACGGCGCTGGTGACGCCATTTATCGATGGCCGGCTCGATGAACAGGGGTTGGTCGATCTTATCGAATTTCAAATCAACGGTAACATTCACGGCATCGTTCCGTGCGGCACCACCGGTGAGTCGGCAACACTTGATTTTGCCGAGCATAAGCGGGTTATCGACATAACGGTAAAAACGGTCAATGGGCGGGTGCCGGTCATCGCCGGCACCGGCGCCAACAGCACCATCGAGGCAATTGAACTGACCCAGTCGGCACAAGAGAGCGGCGCCGACGCGGTGCTCTCCGTTGCGCCCTACTACAACAAGCCGAGCCAGGAAGGGCTGTATCAACATTTCAAGGCTATTACCGAGGCCGTTGATATACCCATGTTTCTCTATAATGTCCCGGGACGCACGGTAATCCATATTGAACCGCGGACGGTGGCACGGCTCGCTCAACTGGAAAAGATTGTGGGCATCAAGGAGGCGTGCGGCAATCTGGCGCAGATCAGCGATGTGATCCGCTGGTGCCCGGATGATTTTATCGTATTATCAGGTGATGATTTCACCGCCCTGCCCACTGTTTACATGGGCGGCAAAGGGGTTATTTCGGTGGTCTCAAACCTCGATCCGGACGGCATGGCGAAGATGATAGAGGCCGGTTTGCAGGGCGATATTGCCGCTGCCAACGGTGAACATTACCGGCTCTTTGACTTGATGAAGCTGATGTTCGCGTCCCCGAGTCCGGGGCCGGCTAAGAAGGGGCTGGAGATGATGGGTAAGATACGCGACTGCAATCCGCGTCTGCCGATGACGGCGCCCGATGAATCCACCACCGAAGCCCTGCGCACCGAAATGGTGCGACTTGGGATGCTCGCCTAGCAGGTGGAGGTGGATGAGATGATCAATGTTATCGTAGCCGGTGCGGCCGGACGCATGGGCAGGCGCATCGGCTACATGGTGTCCCATCATCCTCGACTGCGCTATGCGGCCGCGTTTGAGTCGCCCGGCCACAGCGGTGTCGGCGCCGATGCCGGAGAGCTTGCCGGGGTGGAAAGCAACGGTGTGATCGTTGCCGAATCGCTCGCCTCGGTTATTAACGAAGGCGATGTGCTTATCGATTTCACCCATCCCCAGGCGACCATGGAGTTTGCCCGTCAGGCAGCCGCCACTGGTGTGGCCATGGTTATCGGCACCACCGGGCTCAGTGATGCACAGCGGGACGAGCTTGCCGAATTGAGCGCTCATTTTCCCTGTGTGCAGGCGCCGAACATGTCGGTGTGCGTCAACGTCTTGTTTAAGGTGGTGCACAAGGTGGCCGCTGTGTTGGGGCCCGATTATGACGTGGAAATCCTCGAGGCGCACCATAAGATGAAAAAGGACGCCCCCAGCGGTACTGCCCTGAAACTCGGCGAGCTTGCCGCCGAGGCGGTGGGAGCGAATCTTGCCGAGGTCGGTGTACGCGCCCGCGATGGGCTGATTGGTGAACGCAAACCGGGTGAAATTGGTATTCAGACCATTCGCGCCGCCGATATCGTCGGCGAGCACACCGTCTACTTCGCCGGCCCCGGTGAACGATTGGAGCTTACCCACCGTGCCCACACGAGGGATCATTTTGCCCGCGGGGCAACGGTGGCGGCGGCCTGGCTTGAGGGTAAGGGCAACGGACTCTATTCGATGTTTGACGTCCTTGAACTTGGTGAATTTTAAATGTCGATGGGATTGTTACCGTGACGGGAGGGCAGATCGACGAGCCGGTTGCGGCCATCATCGGTTTGGGCGCCAACCAGGGAGATCGCTTTGCTACCCTGCTGGCGGCCTGGGGTTTGCTGGGCAGTCATGGACAAATCAGTACGGAACTGCTTTCCCGGCCCTTTATCAGTGAACCGGTGGAGATGGACAGCAGTGCACCCTTCGTCAATGCGGCGGGCAAAATTCGCACTAGCCTGGGCGCCTCTGCCCTGCTTGCGGTGCTGCATGAGACGGAGCAGTGCCTCGGACGAACCCGGGAACGCCAAACCAAGCGGTATCAGGATCGAACCATTGATCTTGATCTGATCTATTATGGCGACGCCTGTATCAGATCTTCTGAGCTCATTGTTCCGCACCCGCGTCTGGTTGAGCGGTTATTCGTGCTGGCGCCGCTGATCGAGATTGACGCTGGGATGATAGACCCGCTGCGGGGCTGTTCCGTTGGTGAGTTGCATCGGCGTCTGGTGGCGCGGATAAGCAAAGGGGAGATTGCCTCCCAGGAGATTGCCGCCACACTCTGGCCGGAGTCGTCAGATGAGGATGATGTTCTTGCCGACACGGCGCAAACCATAAACAGTAAAGGGCGAGGGAGCCGGTGATAGTGCTGCGATTTATTGTTCTGGCGATTCTGTTGTATATCGGGTACCGCCTCATTGCGGCCAATTTCAAGTCAAAAAAGGCCGATGAAGAACCAGAGCACTCCGGTGAACCGGGCAAGATAACCGACGTCCTGGTGGAATGCCCCTGTGGTCGACTGGTGCCCAGGCAGCAGGCTTACGAACTTGATCATGACGGCGAGATCAGGTATTTTTGCAGTGAAACCTGCCGTAATGAGTATGAATCAAAAGCGGAGGACAAGTAATGAAGTTTTTTCTGGATACGGCAAACCTCGAAGAGATACGAAAGGGGGTGGCCATGGGCATGGTGGACGGGGTGACCACCAACCCATCGCTGGTGGCAAAAGAGTCGCGCCCCTTTACCACTATCCTCGAAGATATCTGCGCACTGGTAGGGGGACCGGTGAGCGCCGAGGTGGTAAGCACCGAGACCGAGGGGATGCTCGATGAGGCGCGAGAGCTTGCCAAGATCGGAGAGCAGATCGTGGTCAAAATACCGATGACGGTACCGGGCCTTACCGCGGTGCGGCGGCTTAGCGAGGAAAATATCAAGACCAACGTAACCCTGGTTTTCTCCACCGCCCAGGCGCTGCTTGCCGCCAAAGCCGGGGCCAGCTTCGTTTCTCCATTTGTGGGACGGCTCGATGATACCGGCCAGATCGGTATGGATCTGATTGGTGACATCATGAACGTCTATACCAATTACGATTTTGCCAGCGAGGTGATCGTCGCCAGTGTGCGCAACCCCCTGCATGTTGTGGAAGCGGCCCTGCTGGGCGCCGATATTGCCACCATACCGTTTAAGGTGATCGGTCAGCTCGCCAAACACCCGCTCACCGATATCGGCCTGGACAAATTTCTGGCTGACTGGCAAAAACGCACCCAGTGATCAGATCTCAGGTCAGCGGATGAATGTGCGAAGATGGCTGCTGCTGCTCATCCTGGGGGCGCTAATTAGTGGTTTTACGACTGAAGAATCCGACGCCCAGGCCTCTATCTATGTCTGTGACGACGGCATGGGCAATCTGCATTTCACCAATTTGCCACAGTCCGCCGATTGCCGGGTTTTTCGCCATAAACCGCCACGGGTTGGCCCGGTGCATAACTCCACCCGGGCCGGTAAAAAAAGTCCATCCATACCCTCATCCGCGGCACCGTTCACTGCTCTGATCAACCATTTTGCCTCCCGTTTCGATCTTGACCCGCATCTGGTGGCGGCAATTATCCAGGCCGAATCAAATTTTGATCCCAAGGCGGTTTCCGCCCGGGGCGCCCAGGGATTGATGCAGCTCATGCCGGATACCGCCCGGGAGTTGATGGTCCAAGATCCATTCGACCCGGCCCAGAATATCGAGGGCGGAACGCGCTATCTGCGCAGCCTGCTGGACACCTTTGAGGGTGACCTCACCCTTTCCATTGCGGCCTACAATGCCGGTCCCACCATAGTCGGCGAAATCAGAAAGGTGCCGCCGTACCCTGAGACGCGCACCTACGTGCAGCGGGTGCTTGATCAATACAAGGCATACGCCGGCGGGCGCACCATACCACATAGAAAGCCGACTATTCGGGTTCGTGACATAATGACCGTCCAGTAGTTCCAACACATTGTGACCAATATCCCCAACATCCTCACCGGTTTCAGATTCGCCGTAATTCCGGTGCTGGCCATTCTGCTCATGGTACCGCAGCATGCCAGTGTGGAGGTGGCGGCGTTTGGTGTCTTCGTGGTGGCTGCCGTCACCGATTTTTTCGACGGTTATCTGGCCCGTAAGCTGGGAGCGGAGACGGTACTGGGTAAACTGCTCGACCCGCTGGCCGACAAGGTGCTGGTCATCACGGCGCTGATCATGCTGATTCCTCTCGGTAAAATCCCGGCCATTGCCAGTCTGGTCATTATCAGCCGTGAGGTTATCATTACCGGCCTGCGCGGCCTTGCCGCCTCCAGTGGGATTATCGTTCCGGCCGGGATGCTGGGCAAGATAAAAAGCACCCTGCAATACCTGGGCGTCGGCGTTCTCCTGCTGCCCGTCATCATCACCGGGCAATATGAGATCGGCCGGGTGCTGGTCTACATCTCCCTGGTCATGGCCCTCTGGTCGGGTATCGACTACTGCTACCGGCTGCGCGAGGTTCTGTTCAAAGCAGCCGAATAGCGGCAGCCTCTTTTTACGGGGACAGTTTATTTATATCTTTTTGGTTGAGGTAAGTCTCATCCCGCCCCATACCAGATCGCACCGAAATTATTTTGAGCATTCGCTCAAAATAATCTTGACCCGACAAGCTGGGTTGATTAGGTTATGTGCAAATGCCCACAAACAAGGTGCCATATGCCACGCCCACGTAAACGCAGAATGATCGATGCCGTACCCGGAGTATGCGGGTTTTCTCCCCGCCGCCAAACCAAACAGGAAGAACTGGTAATTTCGATGGAAGGAGTTGAGGCGATACGGTTCAGTGATCGGGAAGGATTGTCTCAGGAAGAGGCGGCTGAGAAGATGAAAATTTCCCGACAGACCTATGGCCGGGTGCTGGCCGAGGCACGCCGGATTGTTGCCGAGGCACTGGTGACGGGCCGCGGGCTGCGGGTGGACGGCGGCAGTTTTGCGGTGCACGGTGATGAGGCGGTGGCTGAGCTCGATACCATTTCAAAACAGTCATTACAGGATGACCTGGATGACAAGGAGGAAGCACCCATGATCAATCAACAGCGTAAACAGATTTCAGAATCCGCTGCCACTGGCCCCGGTTCCGACTCCGGTGCCGGTAAAACCGTTCGGCAGGGTCGTGGACTCGGCCGAGGCGGTGGTAAAGGCAGGCGCGACGGCACCGGCGGCGGACAAGGCCGGGGTGGCGGTGGTTATGGTGGTCGTCGCCGACAATCTTGATGGTATAGCAAAAAGGAGGTCTATCATGCCTGGATTTGATGGAACCGGACCGCAAGGAAACGGACCCATGAGTGGCGGACAGCGGGGAAGGTGCGGTATGAA
The DNA here is from genome assembly GCA_016722945.1 of Desulfofustis sp. PB-SRB1. GTDB lineage: Bacteria > Desulfobacterota > Desulfobulbia > Desulfobulbales > Desulfocapsaceae > PB-SRB1. The sequence continues at coordinate 272,143 of JAEQMT010000059.1, forward strand.
AAGCAGACAAACTGACCAGTATGGAGCTGGAAGGTCTGGCCGTGGCGGCGGGGGAAGATGCGGTCGTCGGCGGATGGGAAGGGAGGTGCCGGCAAAAGGTACCCAATAAGCTATGGGAAGCTTGGCATATGGCCCTTTCACCCAACCTCATCCTTGCACATAAAATGGTATTCTCGGAGTATCAGTTATGTGGCTGAGGTAACATTGTTTTTCGCGCCCTGATCTTGAACGAAAAACCTCAGCGCTGAAGTTCTCCATAAGCGTGCGGCGGAGCCTCGCCATTGTGCCCGCCGCCGTTTGTCAGGTCATACGTATAAACAGCTTCATTTTCACAGACCTGTAGCCATGAGCGAGAGTACTTGATACTATGGTGGTAGAGGACACCACCCATAAGGTTGTATACTCCAGAAGAGGATATCATCATGGCAAAAAGTCGCGTACAAACCATCGTTGAACAGTTCGGCGCACTTACCTTTCCAGGCGTCTACGATACCTTATCGGCCAAGCTGGCTCAGCAGGCCGGTTTTTCCCTCGCCTTTATTTCCGGATATTCGGTGGCGGCCACCGCCATCGGTAAGCCGGACATGGGGTTTCTTACCCAGACCGAGATGGCTGAACGGGCACGCCATATCTGTGCCAGCGTCGACATCCCCATCATCGTCGATGCCGATACCGGTTACGGCAACCCACTCAACGTTTACCGCACCATCGATGATCTGATCAACGCCGGCGCTGCCGGTTGTTTTCTCGAAGACCAGGTATGGCCGAAGAAGTGTGGTCATATGCGCGGCAAAAAGGTGGTGGATCGCCAGGAGTATCTGGATAAGATCAGCGCCGCGGTAGACGCCCGCGGTGACCGGGATTTTTTCATCGTTGCCCGTACCGATGCCGAGGCGGTGATTGGCCTGGACGAGGCTATTGCCCGGGTGCAGGCGGCACGGCAGGCGGGTGCCGATGCGAGCTTCGTGGAAGCACCCGGTTCCCTGGATCAGCTAAAAGAAATCGGTAAACGGGCGCCGGGCCCGATTGTCGCCAACATGATCGAGGGGGGGCTTACCCCGGTATTGTCCCGCGAAGAGTTGGCTGCCATGGGCTTCAACCTCATTCTCTATCCGCTCACCGCATTGTTCGGCGCGGCCCGGGTGATCAAGGATCTCTACGAGACCCTCTACCGGGACGGCACCACTCAGGACGCGGCGGATAGTCTTGCCTCTTTTGCCCAATTTAACGAAATTATCGGTGTCGAAGAGCAGTATCGCCTGGCCGAACGGTTTGGGGTGAAATAGAGTCAGGCCTGGGTAGTGTCATGTCAAGTTTCAGATGTTCTACCATTGCGCCGTAATCTTGGTTTCCCGCAAGGCGGGAAAGAGGGGGCATCGCGTATCATTTCCGGACCTCCGGTACCAGAGCCATTGAAGGCGCGAAACCGACTTCACGCCTGTCCATTCCAGACGTCCCAATTGCGTATCGACAGGATTGAGATAGATCCAAAAACTCGAAACAGAAATCGAGTGGCTGGTGGGGGTCTCAGCAAAGTCAAAGGGGCCAGTTACCATCAAATAGCGATTGCCGGCCTGCTGTTCACGGTCCGATCCCGTGACGCCAGAGAGCGACGTTTTTACGACGCTATCAATGAAGATGCACTCGTAAAAACCCTAAATCCTAACTTTGATGGGCAACATATAGTGTTTCAGATTCTAAAGTATATACAACAAGTAGTGTAAATGTGGTTTGTCGAGGACTTTTTACGAGAGCATCAATGAAAGGGGTTTGCCCTTAGCTCTTGTCTCAGTTGTGTTGAGCCTTGTTTTAACCCTACAACGAAACTTATATTGACGTCATAGCCACAATATGTAACACTGCGCAACATAACCCAAACCATGGAGGTGGGCCTATGTTGCCGTCAATTCGATCCGTTGAGCACACGTACGAAATACCGAAATTCTCGATCACCACAAAAGACATTGATGGTTTTTATTCCGAACTTGAAGGGTATCATGAGGTTTTTGCCGACTGTTTCCACCGGAGTGAGTCGCGGGGCCATTTTTTTAAGTACATGGCCGGCCAATTCAGTGAGCTTGAAAGGAAGTCGATTGAACCGATTGCCGTTAATATCAAAGGCGGAAATGTTAGAGCAATGCAGCGGTTTATCAGTGACGCGGAATGGGATGAGGATAAAATAAGCCGCAAGTATCGTCATATGGTTAATGATGATATGGGTGATCCAAACGGCATTCTCATTTTCGATGAATCTGGTTTTGTCAAAAAAGGATCCGACTCGATCGGTGTAGCCAGACAATACTGCGGCACCATTGGAAAGGTGGATAATTGTCAGGTCGGTGTATTCGCGGCGTATGCCTCCCCCCAGGGGTACGCCCTGATTGACAAGCGGCTTTTCATTCCAGAGAAATGGTTCACCAAAGACTATGCCGCAAAACGGGAAAAATGCGCTTTACCCGAAAATATCAAGTTCAAAACCAAACCGCAACTGGCGGTTGAGATGTTTACTGCAATTCGAGACGAGGGGATACTTCCATTCAAATACATTGCCACCGACAGCCTGTATGGCTCAAGCCCCGAATTTATCAATGCGGTTGATCGGCTTCCCGGGGTCACCTATTTTGTATCCATGGCCAGTGACACCCGTTGTTGGCTGAAAAGACCCGTCGTCAGGGAAAAGACATACAAATACAAGGGCACGGTCAAAACCAGGAGAATTCTGGAAGATACATCAAAGACCCCCATTGCGTTCATCGATCTTGCCAAAAGCATCAATGATTTCTTCTGGTACAGGCGAAAGGTCTCCGAAGGCACCAAAGGCCCTATTATGTATGAATTCACTAAGCGCCGGGTTGTATTGTCAAAAGATGGATTGCCGGAAAAGGAAGTGTGGTTGGTCATCAAGCGAACGCTCGGCCCCAAGCCGGAATATTCGTTTTTTATCAGCAACGCCCCGGTCAGCACTCGCCTTGCAAAGTTTGTCTGGCTGAGCGGAGTGCGGTGGGCTATTGAGCAATGCTTTGAAGAAACGAAAACAGAGCTGGGGATGGACCACTATGAAGTTCGTAAATATTCCGGCTGGAATCATCATATTCTGACATGTATGCTGGGGCATTTTTTCCTCTGGCACCTCAAGATACGGTTGGGGGAAAAAAACGCCGTCTATTACTCTGTCGCAGCTTAGGATGTTGATTGAAACGGTTCTGCCAATCGCCCACTATGACGCCATGACAATGTTGGCGCTGATTGAGAGCGTGCAGGTTAAGAATCACAGAGCGTATCTTTCGCATCGAAGACGACGCCTGCGATCATTAAATGATTTTAAATAACTTTCGTTGTAGGGTTAAAGTTCAATGACGAGACGCGCACCGGGAATGACGGCAAGGTCGTCGCCCTCCCATCCGTTCTGGTTCAGCTGAAGGTCCGCTGACAGGTAGGCCCACTTGGTGAGGGCGAAGTTGTAGTAAATCTCGAAGCCATACAAGTCGCGGAGGTCAGCCACCGGAGACACCAGCTCGGTGAAATTGTTGGAGAGACCGTTCCACCACCCGGACACGCCCATCCGGTCATGGGGGCGTGACTTCATGGGACCGTAGGCCTCGACGTTGGCGAAGATACTCCACTGCGCGAACTGCGGGTTGTCCGGGCCCACCGTCCCGCCGACCAAGAAGTTGGCATTCCGACTGGGGTCGCCCTCCGCCTGCCAGAAGACTTGGCGGAGATAGAGAGCGATATCCCAGGGCTTCTTCTGTTCGGTATTCTCAATGTCCTGGCCGGGGATGAAAACGAAGTCATTTGCTTCGTTGGATGCCTGTTCCCTCGTCGAGAATCCACCGAAGATCATGAAATAGCCCGGCTTGTCGTCTACTTTGTGGAAGAATCGGTGAAAAGCGGCAATCCAGGCGCCATCATCAAACGAGTTTGAGAGACTGGCCCACTCCGTCGTCACATTCTTGGTGCCGGTAACGAGGATTGCGCTCTGCCCGGTCTGGTACTCTTTATTGATGGTCGCCAGCCAGCCACCATACAAGGAGAGGCCATTCACGGCGCCAAACCACGGCAGGGCGGAGACCAGGGAGTTGACGTTCCAGAAGCCTTCCTGCCCATACCCGACCGAGGGGAAGAAGAGGGTCACCGCATCAATGATGTCGAGCTTGCCGAGAGTGAACAAGCCGAGGTGGTTCTCGCCCAACGGAAAAAACTGGTTGACGGTGAGCCCGGTGATGTTCGTGCCATCGTAATCACCCGGCAACGGCATCAGCATCCCCGTATTGGGGAGCGTCAATTCGCCGGCATCGGCGCTGATATCATTACCAAACCGAGTTCTGGCATGCAGGTCGACCGAAAAACCTTGCCATGTGCCGAGGAGCTTGTTCGTATCAACCTTGAGCCGGTAGTCCACTGTCCCGCCATACTCGCTGTTGGTGTCGCGACCACCGCTTGTCACACCCTGGAAGTACTGCGTCAGTCTGAGGTCGATGTCGATGCCGTGGTCGCTGAGGTAGGTACGCGCTCCCCCCCAGTCACCGGTGAGTTTGTCGCGGGTCCAGATGCTGTCTCCGCCCGCCGGCTCAGCGGCGTGAATGGGGACGCCGGTTGCCACGATTACCAGTGCGACCAAGGTATTGCCCAATAATTTGTAGCTGGTCATGGTTGATCGTTCTCTCGATTAAATGGTTTAGCTCAGCGCGCTTGCAAAGAGTTGAACGTCTGTTCCTCCCTCGATGCCGCGGGTCGATCTGATCAAGGGGAGGTGCGTGTCAAGACCATACGCGACAAGAAATCCCGAGCGTATCAGTTACACGGTACCGATCCTTAACTACTTCTGATGTTTTTTAAAAGAAATTCTGAGTTTTATATGCCCCTAAAAGGGGTATTTATAGGGGTGTTTTGCGGGTATACTATATCCCTCGGGTGGGATGTGTTGTGGATTTCCGGTTAATACCGTTCTGACAACTTTTTATTTTATGGCATCGCAAAAACTTCGCTCTTAATCGTCGTGAGATAGTTTTGACTTCTTGACGCATCTGATGCACACCCGCGAGGGCAAAACGACTGTCACTCAGTCACTGGCCAGCTGGGCAATCGAGCCCAACGTTATGCCGATTCCCAGCACCCCGATGACCAGCGCACTGAACGCCGGCAGCCAGCGGCTGGCGATCGAAAAAGCGGGAACCCGACCAAGAAGACGGCTGCTCTTGATGAAAAGAAGTCCAACCGCGGTCAACACCGAGGCGAGCCCGATACTAAACGAGGTGACGAGAATCAACCCGAATCCGACTCGGTGCGGGGCGATAGCGGCGAGGAGCAACATCAGGGCCGACGGGCAGGGGCGCAGTCCGCCGCTGATACCGAGCGCCAGCAGTGAACGCATGGTGACCGGGGTACCGTCGGCGCCCGGGGGGAGGTGGGAGCGTCCCACTCCCCCGTGGTAATGAAAATGGGGGTCATGGGCGTGTGCTTCGTTATTCGTTGAGTCCCCGTGGGAGTGGAAATGGATCTCAGCAGCGCCCGTGGAGTCCGGCACCGCCTTATGGACGGTTGTGCCGGGTTCGTTCAGGCCATCTGATTTTGTAAACATGGCGTTACTGAGCAGAGGAGCCGCCACCATCAAGGAGATGGATAGTTTTCGTGGTCAGGCCCTCCATTGCCTCTTTCAGCTGGTAGCCAAGGGCTTTCGGCGCCAGCGGATAAAGGTGCAAATCATCCACCGTTCCTTCGGCTTTCAGCGGTATGGCGTCTAGCTTGTCTAAACTATGGCCAACGATTGGGACGTGCGAGAGGATGGTGTCTAAGATCACCAAGGGGGCCACCAGCATGCTCATGTCGATCAGCCCACTGTCGAGGTCCTGTTCTCCACGAGCGGTGATGTTCATGGCCCGGCCCTTTAACAGCACTTCCTGGTAGTGGAGTTTACCGTTTTGTAACTCAGCGTCTATCTGCAATAATTGATAATCAAATCCATCACTCTCCATCTGCCCGACACTGATGTCGTCCTTGAATATTTCAAGGGTATTGATAAACTTCAATACCTTGAGCAGAAGGAAATCATAGTAGATACGGCCGCCTTCCGGTACCTCGAGTTTCACCCGCCCGGTGCCGGTGTCGAGCAACTCCCCGATTTTCCCGGAACCGGAAAATGTCGCATCCAGACGATAGATGCCATCGGCTTTAACTGATTGAATCGCCAGACACTGTAAGGTTGTTTGCAGTTGCCCCTGTTGCGCGGCTGCGTCGAGATCGACGGCCACCGTATGCGCGGACGCCCTGGCCGTTGCCGACACCATTATCCCGCAGATATCGGACTCTTTCACGGTGATTGCAATGGTTTGGCCATCGAGCTCGATGTCGGCGCGTAACGGATGGCTGAACCGGCCGATCTTTACCTGGTCGGCGGTAAAACGGATGAGTCCCCGCACCGGCCATGAGGAAGGCGCCATAACCGATTTGTGTCCGGTTGTCGAGCTGCTTTGGGTCAGTGCGCGACGCATCTGAGCGACATCGATGGTATCGGCGGCAATATCCAGATCAAGACGCATGCCCCCCCCAGAGGGTGGTTTCACACTTCCGGTTATGTTCACCGCACTATCGTTCCAGGAGAGATCCGCCGACGTGACCCTGATATCATCGACCTGGCCCGCCAGGGAGAGGGCGTGTATCTTCAACGGGATGGCCATACCCGTTGATGACAGGCGTGGGAATATATCCGTCGGCAGGATCTGGGAGCTGCCGCAGGAAAATTCCAGCGCACCGCGGGGATGAAGGTCCACGGAGCTGTTGACCTCTGAAAAAGATGATGCTCCCATCCGGGCGCTGAGTTGCCTTACCTCGATTCGGCGGTCATCATAGGTAATCTTTTCGGCGTCCACCTGCACACGATGGGGGAGATTCCCATACCCCGCGCTGAGGTGAATGTCGGTGGCCGAGACCATTACCCGCATCCCTTGTTGATCACTTCCGATCAGCAGTTTTCCCTGGGCGGCGCCTTTCACCTCCGTAAGCAGTGCCAGTTGCTTTAAAACGTCTGGATCATCCACCAGACGAGCGAGGATCGGCGGCAGCTGCGACAGGTCCGCCTGGACATCGGTTTCCAGATGAAACGGCACGGTTTCATCGAAGAGCCCAAGGCGCAGGTGGCCGTTTTCCCCGGTCGATTGGCTCAGACGGGTTGTAATGGCGGTGCCGGTGAGCACTCCACCGGCAATGACGACCTCTCCCGAGGTCTCTGTCAAATCCAGGGGATAGTGGGTATATGGAGGTCTGCATCCCGCAGTCGGCCCGCGATTTTCAGGTGATCCCGATTGCCTAACTCTTCAAGTGTATCCCCCCGGGTATCCACGCTGACCGAGGAAATCCGACCGGTTTTGAGAACCGTAAACAATTGTGTGACAATCTCGTTTTCAGCTGAGAGCACCATGGCCGTTCGCCGCGTTGCGCCGATATCGATACGGCTACCGTCAAGATGTAGATCTAGCCGGGGACTGGTCTTGCCTACCGTCAGCGTACCGGAAAGGGTCAGTTCCGGCTCCGAGGCCGACAATTCTCTCAGCGACAGGGTGGTGGCGTCTTTGTCAATGTGCAGGGTGGCATCGATACGGGTGTCTTGCAGGCTCACGCTTTGCTCAGCGTGGCGAAACAGAAGCTTACCGCCGGCCCCGCGCAGGGTTGCCCGCAACTCTCCGTGCGTCCCGGTCCGCCAGTCAATACTCAGATCTACGGGCGTGTCAAGGACCTGAAAAGGAGTATCGGGAAGCACATAGTCAATCAGTTCGCGCGGCTGCGCCGAGGTTACCTGAATCTGACCGCTGCCTGAGTAGGTCTTGGTATTTACGAGACCATTCATGGACAGGTGGTGCCAGAGAGTTGAGCGACAAAGTGGTGTCTTACGCCCTTAAATTCAACAACCCCGAGCTGCTGACAATCGCTCATGCGTTCAAAGCGGAGTTGGACCTCAGGCAGGGGAGATTGACCCATGCCAGAGCATGGGCCGATCACTTCAACCCCGATCATCTGACACCCATGTATCATTTCTACGTCCCGCGGCTGACCCTGGCAAAGGTGCTGATTGCCGAGGGTAGTGCGAAAGCGTACGAGCAGGCCGCCGAACTTCTTGGAAAACTCAACAATTATACCAGGCAAACTTGCAATACCCGGGTTTTGATGGAGGTTCGGCTGCTCCAGGCTATTGTGCTTAATGCCGCTCAAGATCAACCCGCCGCACTCGATTCATTGGCTGAAGCACTGACGTTGGCGGAACGGGGTGGATTTATCCGGCTGTTTCTCGACCATGGCCAAGAGATAGCCGATTTATTGCGTCTGCTCTTCAAACGAGATGGAGTTGCCTCCCACCTCGGCAAGATCATGACGGCATCAAAAATGACCGTTCACGGCGCGGCGAGCTATACCGCCGAATCGGATGATCTATCTCCCAGCCACAGCTCCCCACCGGATCGGAGTACCTATAGCACCCAGCTGCTGATCCAGCCCTTGACCTTCCGTGAGCAGGAAATCCTTGCTCTTCTTTGCCAACGACACAGCAACAAAACAATCGCAAAAAAGTTGTTCATATCGCCTGAGACCGTAAAAAAGCATCTCAACAACATTTATGGAAAACTCGGTGTCAATACCCGCCAGCAGGCGGCCGAGAAAGCCGGTCTGCTTGGCATATTCCGGCCTCCAGGCAGCTCCCGGCAGCCGTAGTCCACCCCAAACACCGTGTGGCGATGTTGTCTTTGAACCGCTCTGTATGATGGCGTCGTAAAAACTCATATACCAGTCATAACGGAGTTGACCCGACATTCATAATTAATTGGAATCACTGGATTCCCGCTGCAGCCTGCCCTTGAGTGTTGTTATCGAGGGCGGGAATGACGATAGCAAGCAATTTTGAGGTCATTACGAGTCCATCCTGTATAAGGCACTTGTAAAAAGCATGCCATGGCACCGCTGGTCGCCATCCTGAAGGAAACGAACTCGATTGTGCGGCGAACTTCGGTGGAACTATACATAACAACGGAAGATGGCTCAGGAAGAGGAGCTTTGCGAGCAGTGGTGGTCGTTTTGACTTATCGGCCTTTGTGGTGCTTCCAGTAGCCAAAACAATTCGACGCGGTCATCATGAGTCAGTTCCCCGGTTGTTATTTTTTTTTGCCACCTTATTTTAAGGCCATTGGCGCAACCGTTCAAGAGTGTCCATCCAGAGTTTCAGCTTACCTGCGTACAATCAGGCAGATATTCATGACGTTGCTCCGGGTCGAACATAATAGTGTGCCCATGTAGTGCGCCCATGAGCACAAAGAGTAGCCTACCATTGTTTCAACAACCGATAGAACGGGAGAGGCGAGCTCTTTTCGTATCTCAATATTGATATGGACAAGGTATCGATATGCCAATCTTTAAGGATAGCCATGAGAGGGGAAAACACCTCTCATTACACCCCAGAATACCCCTATTTGGGGAATGCCTTCAGCGAATGTATCGGGTATTTCTTGACATAAGTTAGTTACTATATCAAGATCGACCACCAATGCTCACAACCGATCGCTTGCTGATGAGAGCCTTAAAAAAAATCAGAATTTTCGTTTAAAACCATGGTGGGCAAGATATTTTACCGTGGGCATCGTTGATAGAGCCGGGGTAAACCTTCTTGAACAACACAGAGTTGGGGCTGAAGGGCCATTACTCACGGTTTTCTGGTGATTTGAATATGTTCCTTTGAATTCTCTGTGAAAAGATATCATCACAACCGATTCCACCGGATAAACAGGTAGAGATAGATGGCACGTCCCGCGGAACTTCAGTTAGATCAACCGTCACCGGAGACGTTGACGGTCAGCTTGACCGGGCCATGGAAACTGGGAAAAGATATACCTTCCACCGATGAAGTCGCCAGCAAGGTGGATAGCTTAGGTAGATTGCAGCGCATCGAGGTCAACGGTGAGCAGGTGACCCAATGGGACTCCGGTCTGTTGATTTTCCTGGCGTCTTTAAAAAAGATCGCCGCTGAGAAAAAGATCGCCCTGGTTAATGTAGGACTTCCGGAGGGCGCCAGAAGACTGCTTGAACTGGCGGCGGCCGTACCCGAGAAGAAAGACGCGCGAAAGGCCGAGGAGAAAAAAACCTTTCTCCTTCACCTGGGCGATGAGACGGTGGATTTTTTTCAATCCTGCGGCGACCTGCTTGAGTTTGTGGGCGAGACCGCGGTAGCTTTTGTGAAAATGCTCAGCGGCCGGGCCCAGTTCCGGCGTGCCGACCTGGGGCTGATTCTCGAGTCATGCAGCGGCCAGGCGCTTCCCATTGTGGCCCTGATCAGTTTCCTGGTGGGGATGATCCTGGCATTTATCGGGATGATTCAACTGGCCCTTTTCGGGGCGCAGATCTTTGTCGCTGATCTGGTGGGCATCGCCATGGTCCGGCTGATGGCCGCCATCATGACCGGCATCGTTATGGCGGGCCGCACCGGCGGGGCCTTTGCCGCCCAGCTCGGCACCATGCAGGTAAATCAGGAAATCGATGCCTTGAAGACGCTTGGTATATCCCCCATGGAATACCTGGTCCTGCCCCGCATGCTTGGTCTGGCCTTGATGATGCCGCTGCTGGCCCTCTATGCAAATGTGATGGGGGTTCTCGGCGGGGCCGTGGTGGCCATTGGCAACCCCGATATCAACATGACCCAGTACTACCTCCAGACGGTTAAGGCGGTGGGATTGTGGGATCTCGGTATCGGGCTGTTCAGCAGCGTTGTTTTCGGGGTGATTGTCGCGCTTTCGGGGTGCATGCGTGGTATGCAGTGCGGCCGGAGTGCATCGGCGGTGGGTGATGCCGCCACCTCAGCGGTGGTTACGGCCATTGTCGGCATCATCGTGTCGACCGCCATCATCACCATTATCACCAGCGTGTTGGGTATTTGATGGGTGGATCTGACTCTATCGACTTGCATTTTCGTACTCCGTGAAGGCCGGCAACTGAGAAAAGGACAAAGCGATATAATGGGCCACGCGCCACCCGTAAATAAAACAGACGTTGAGGGGGAGAATATCCAGCCGATGACCGCTACACCAGAAAAAGAACCGCATATCATCGTCAAGGATCTGACCATGGCCTATGGCGATTTTGTGGTGATGCGCGATCTGACCTTTACCATCAACCGCGGCGATGTGTTCATCATCATGGGGGGCAGCGGCTGCGGCAAGAGCACCATGATGACCATTCTGATCGGCCTTAAATCCCCGGCCAAAGGCCAGGTGTTTTACGGTGATGAGGATTTCTGGGGGTTGGATGATGATGCCCGGGATGTCATCATCCGCCGTGCCGGTGTGATGTACCAGAGCGGGGCGCTGTGGAGTTCCATGACCCTTGCCGAAAATGTCTCCCTGCCCCTGGAGACCTACACGGAGCTGACCCCGGCCCAGATCGACGAGGTCGTCCGCTTGAAAATGGCCCTGGTGGGGCTGGGCGGATTTGAGGAGTTTTATCCGTCGGAAATCAGCGGCGGTATGCAGAAACGAGCGGGTATCGCCCGAGCCATGGCCCTTGATCCGGAAATACTCTTTTTCGACGAGCCCTCAGCCGGGCTCGATCCGGTGAGCGCCAGGCGTCTGGACGATCTTATTATTGAATTGAGCGAGAGTCTGCGAACCACCATGGTCGTTGTTACCCACGAGTTGGCCTCCATTTTTACCATCGGCACCAACTCAGTGTTTCTCGATGCCTCGAAACGGACCATGACGGCCACCGGCAACCCCTCTGAGTTGCTGGCCGAAACCAAAGATCCAACCCTGCGCCTATTTTTGACCCGTGGGGAACAGTCGTAGGAGATTATACAATGGCTAAAAAAGCAAACAGGAAAATGATCGGTGGCTTCGTGGTCCTGGCGGTGATCATCCTGGCCGTGAGCATCGTCATCTTCGGATCGGGAAATTTTTTCAGGAAAAAAGAACAATTCGTGCTCTTTTTCGACGATTCCCTAAAGGGGTTGAATGTCGGTGCCCCGGTTTTGACCCGAGGCGTCAAGGCCGGGGCGGTGACCCAGATCTCGTTCGTTTCCGACATGGATAATCTTAGCTCTGAAGTAGCTGTTTTCATTGAGATCTACCCGGACACTTTTGATGTGGTCAACGCCGACGACGGGGAATCGGATCCCACCGATGCGATACCTCAGCTCATCAAAGAAGGTCTCCGCGCCCAGCTGATTAGCCAGAGTCTGGTCACCGGCCAGCTTGTTATTGAGGTATCGATGCGACCCGATACCCCGTTAAAGATGCTAAACCTGCCGGGATACGAGAAATTTCAGGAGATACCGACCATCCCCTCCACCCTCTCCCGGCTTGGAAAAGAACTACAAAAATTTGACCTGCAAGAGATCAATAACCGGCTGAACTCCATTCTGGCGAGTGCCGATACCATTTTGAAGAATCCAAATATCGCCGCCAGCCTCAGCGACCTGAACACCCTTCTGAAGGATGCCAGAGGACTGGTGGCCAATGTGAACGATAAAGTGGATCCACTGGCGGATAATCTGAACCGGACCATCACCAGTGCCGGAACGCTGGTCGATGACGTGGACAGCGCCGTAAAACCTCTGCTCACAAAGATTGACAACACCCTTGATGTTATCAACAAACTGGTTAAGGACGTCGACTCCGATGTGGATCCGGTAGCGACGTCCGCCACCGAGGCTCTAGAAGCGGCGAGAGACGCCTTCATCAGTATCGACAGCCTGGTGGGGAAACAGTCGCCGGTCCGTACCAATCTGGATACAGCGCTCAAGGAGCTGGCAATGGCATCACGTTCACTACGGACACTGGCCGACTACCTTGAGCAGCATCCGGATGCGCTCATCAAGGGTAAAGGCTACCAGAACTATTAATGGAGGGTTCCATGGTTTCTCTGCTTACAAGGTGTGCTTTTTGGGCTATTATCGCCGGTGCGCTGACCCTGGCCGGTTGCGGCGCGCCGACCCCGCCGCCGACATTTTACCAGCTGGAAGAGGTGGCCGACGTTCAGCTCAGCGGTATTGATCGGGGTACGGTGGTCGGGGTCGGGCCCATTAATATTCCTCCCTACCTGGACCGCCCATTGGTGGTGACCCGGGCAACCAATCACCGGCTGAACCTTTCTGAATTCAATCGGTGGGCCGAACCACTGAGTGCCAGTGTATCACGAGTTATTGCGGTTCATCTCTCCAATATGCTTGAAACAACCCGGGTCTTCTCGCTTCCGCGAAGCAGTACCGTTATTCCTCTGGAATTCAGGGTAGAAATCGATGTTGCCCGGTTCGACGGGACTTTGGGCCAGTCGGTGATTTTGGTTGCACGCTGGTCTCTTTATGATAATAACGATGAGGTAATCACCACTAAAGTCAGCATCATTGAGGAGGCCATCGGCGGAGACGGCTACGACGCCTTGATCTCGGCCCAGAATCGTACCCTGGAGGGGTTGAGCCGCGAAATCACAACAGCCATCAAGTCCACGTAGTGAGCTGAGCGCCGTTTTGTAGCTGGTAAGGGGAATATCTGGTAGGCCTGAGGGGTGAGTACAATCCTCGCCGCGGAGTGCTTGCTGGGATACCTGCTCGCCTTCATTATCAAAAGCAGACATGAAGCGTTGCGGCACCCGCGCACCAAGACGATGGCTATGGCGCCACGCCTGACGCCGGGCTATGTTTGGTGAGCCGGTCGGCTGCACGGCGGTTGTATCGAGCCGCGCGGCCCTGAGGCCGGGTGGATTTTCCTCGCCGGCGCGTCTTTTCTGCTTGGTTCGCTCCCGCCTGCGAGGTCTTGACATGGGCAGACGTGGTATCACCGTTGCCGTAACGCTGCTGTTTTTCAGCATCTGGCCGGCGTGGCTCAATGGTGCGGCTACCGAAAGCGACAGCGTTTACGCCGGATCGACGCTGACCCCGGCCATGCTTGAATCGCGGATCGCCGAGACAGAGGCGGCGGCCGATTTGAGCGAGGAGGTGCGGGGTCGCCTCGTCGAGCTCTATCGTAAGGCCCTGAGCCAGATCGAGGCAGCCCGCGCCCACGAGGCCAAGGTGGAAGAGTATCGACGCGCCGCCGAGATCGCCCCGGCCCAGACCGAGGAACTGCTCGCCACGGCCGCGTCCGAGAATCTCCCGGATCCGCTGGCCGACCTGCCGTTGTCGCTGGAAACGCCGCTTGCGGAGCTGAATAGCGTGCTTGAGAATGAGCAGGCGGAGCTAGGTGCGGTGACGGCGCGTCAGGCAGACTTCGAGGCCCGCCTGGCCTTCAACGACATTCGCCCGACTGCCGTCAATCAGCGCCTGGCCGAGGCGACGGCGCAGCGCGAGGCGGTGGCCGCCCAGCTCCAGCTCCCCCCGGAGGCAGGCATGAGCGAGGCCCTGCTCCAGGCACAACGCTGGGTGCTGGAGACCGAGTACATCGCGCTGAGTACCGAGATCAAGATGCTCGACCAGGAGCTTCTGACTCGTGCGGTACGGATGCGGTTGCTGGAGGCCAAGCGCGACCGCGAGACGGCAAGCATCGGCAGGATTACAACCCGGGTGGAGGCGCTCAACGCGTTGGTCAACCGCAAGCGCCAACAAGCGGCGGCGCAGGCCCGCGTGGAGGCTGAACAGGTGCAGCGCGCCACGGTCGACCTGGATCCGCGGCTGCAGTTGCTCTCCGAGCGCAACGCGGCCGTTTCCCAGGAGATCAACGCCATCACCGATCAGCTTCAGGCTCTGGACTCCGGGCTGGTGCATGTCACCCAGCTCAACAAGCGCATCGACGCCGATTTCGCCGATGTCAAAGCGACGGTTGCCTCCGGCGAGCTTTCCGACGAGCTGGGTGCCGTATTGCAGGAGCAGCGCCGGGCCTTGCCGGACCTGCTCACCTTCGAGCAAGCGCGCGCCGAGCGTCGCACGCAGATATCCAACAGCAACGTGCAGCGGTTGCGCTATCTCGCCGAGTCGCGACGTCTCGCCGACCTCGATGGGCGCCAAGCAGCGGTGGAGGGCGAGCTTGACCAGGCGCCGACCCCGCTGCTGCGCAAACGGTTGCGGACGCTGCTGGAACAGCGCCAGACCCTGGTCGGCGACGCCCTTGAGGCCCACGAGCTATACCTGACCAAGCAGCGTGAGCTCGCCGCTGCCGAAGACCAACTGCTCGCCGCCGCCGCCGAATACGGGAGCTACTTGAAGGAAAGCCTCCTCTGGCTGCGCAGCCAGACGCCGATCAGGCTCGACGACCTGCGCGGCCTGCCCGCCGAGGTCGGCGCAATGCTCGATCCGGCCAAGTTGCGCGGACTAATGGACACGGCGCTGCGCTCGCTGATCAGCAGTCCCATCTGGTGGCTCGCTCTCGGTGGTGGCGTGCTGCTGCGCTGGCTTCGGCGGCCGCTGAGCCGACGCCTGGAGGCCATCGCCGATCTTGTCGGCAAGCCGAGGGTCGACAGCATCGGACTCACCCTGCGTGCTCTGATCCTGACCGCGCTGATCGCCGCCCCGTTGCCGCTGATCATGATCACCGTGGCGCTGCATCTGATGCTGCACGGTGCGGCGACCGAGTTTTCGTTTGCCATCGGCGGCAGCCTGCTGCGCGTCGCAACGGTCCTCTACCTTTTGCTGCTGCTCAAGGCCATCTGTAAGCCGCGGGGCCTGGCCACGGCCCATTTCCGCTGGCCCGTTGGCAACATTGCGGTTCTGCGGGGGACGACGCGCCTGCTGATCTGGTCTACGCTGACGGTGGGCCTTGCCTTTCACCTGGCATTGGAACTCAGTCCAACAACCTATGGCGGCACCCCGGCGCGGCTGTTGCTGCTGGCGATCCTCGCGCCGCTGGTCTGGTGTCTGTTTCGGATCTTTCATCCACGCACCGGGGTGTTTTCGCGGCTGCGTGATCGCCACGCTCATGGGCTGTTCATGCGTACCCAGTGGCTGTGGTATCCGCTGCTGCTGCTGATCCCGGCGGCGTTCGCATTTCTCGGGCTGGCGGGCTACATGCATACCGTCGAGGTCGAGACGATCATGTATTTTAACACGCTCTTGCTGATCCTCGTCATGGTGCTGGTCAACGCCCTGGCGCTGCGTTGGCTGATGGTTGCGCGTCAACGTCTTGCCTATGAGGCGGCGCTCGAGCGACGACGGGCGGCGCTGGAGGCGGCGCGACAGGAATCGGAGACGCAGGGTGATCATTATGATCAGGAGTTCCACTTCGAGCCGGCGGAGGTCGACCTGTCGGCGCTGAGTGGCGAGGCGCGCGAACTGATCCGCACGGTGGTCAGCCTCACCGGCCTGATCGGCTTCTACCTCATCTGGGTCGATGCGCTGCCGGCGTTGCGCATTCTCGACGGCATCGTGCTCTGGCATTCGTCCACCACCGTCGACGGCGTGGAGCAGCTGCAGCCGGTAACCGTGGCGGCCGTCGGGCTGGCGCTGCTCTATGGTATCGCCACCTGGCTGTTGGCCTCGCGTCTGCCGGCGCTGATCGAGATCGTCCTGCTGCGGCGTTTCGACATGGCCCCAGCCAGCCGCTATACCGTCACCACGCTCACCACCTACGTCGTCTTCGCCGTCGGCATTCTGCTGGTGCTCAGCACCCTGGGGGCGCGCTGGTCGCAGGTGCAGTGGCTGGCGGCGGCATTGACCGTCGGCATCGGCTTTGGGCTGCAGGAGATCGTTGCCAACTTCGTCAGCGGCCTGATCATCTTGTTCGAGCGGCCGATCCGCGTCGGTGACACCATCACGGTCGGTGAAACGGACGGCATGGTGACCAAGATAAATATCCGCGCGACGACCATCCGCAATTGGGATGGGAAGGAGCTGCTGGTGCCGAACAAGGAGTTCATTACCGGGCGGCTGCTCAACTGGTCGTTGTCCGATCCGACCACCCGTCTGGTCCTGTCCGTCGGCGTCGCCTACGGCTCTCCGGTACGCAAGGCAATGGATTTCTTGGAGCAGGTCGCGCAAGAGAACAACAACGTGCTCGATGATCCGGCCCCATCGGTGATCTTTCAGTCTTTTGGCGACAATGCCCTCGGCCTGTCGTTGCGCTGCTTTGTCGGTTCGGTGGACAAGTTCTATAAGACAGCCAGCGCGCTCAACGAGGCGATCAACGAGAAATTCACCGCCGCCGGCATCACCATCGCCTTCCCGCAGCGTGACATCCACCTCGCCACCGACGGGCCGCTTCGGGTGCGCCTCGAAGATGCGCGGGAAGGCGCCTGATCTCATCCCGGCCAGATCGCCGCTGCCTGGCATGCGGTATGCCATCCGACCCCCGACCATCAACGTACCGCATCTGCTTACGCTGGTAAATTTTCCGCCGTGCTTTCTGAAAACCAATGTCCTGGCGGCGCCTTGATCCCACGCAATTATGTCATACTCGGTCAGTTATGCTGGGGCCTCTGCATCATCTTCAAGGCATCGCCGACACTGAAGCTGGCGGGGGTGCCACGCGGCGGGAACTCCTCGAACGACTTGACGAATTTGCCGACGAGGCCCTGCGCGGGAACGAGCACGTAAGCGCGCCGGAACGCCCACTCCTGCCATCCAAAGGTTGCGCCGGCCTGCTGGGCGTTTTCGAAGGGATCTCTTCGCAGGTTGGCAATGCGCGGGAAGCGATGTTGCTTGTAGGTGCAGTCCCAGACGTCCATGCCGTTACACTCCTGAGTCAGGAACGAGATCTTCCAATCCTCGTAGCGGAATGCGCCAAGATCACCATCATCCGACACATAGAAAAACTCTTTGCGGGCGCCCGGGCCTTCGCCCTTGAGAAGCGCCGTCTGGTCATAACCGTCCAGGTGGACCTTGTAGCTCTTGCCGCCGGCCTCGTGGCCCTTCAGCAGTTTCTCCTTGATATCGGGCTCGCCCACCGCCGCGAGGAAGGTCGGTAGCCAGTCGCTGTGGTGATAGATATCATTGATGATGGTGCCGGGCTTGACGACGCCCGGCCAGCGCACCATGGCCGGCACACGAACGCCCCCTTCCCAGGTGGTGGCCTTCTCGTTGTGGAAAGGTGAGGTGCCGCCGTCAGGCCAGCTGAACTTCATGGCGCCGTTGTCGGACGTGAACACCACGATCGTGTGGTCGGCAACGCCCAGGTCCTCGAGCTCCTTCAACAACGCGCCAACCGTATCATCCAACTCGGTCAGGGCGGCGCCATAGAATCCTTTCTCGGGGATCATGTCGGCGTACTTTTTCCGTAGGTGGGTAAATGAGTGCGTACGGGTGGTGTTGTGCCAGACAAAGAAGGGCTTGCCGTCCTTGACGGCCCGGGCCATGAAGTCGATGGATTGCGCGAGCGTCTCGTCGTCATAGGTCTTCATGCGCTCGATGGTCATCGTGCCGAGGTCCTTGATCCTCTGCTTGCCGACCACGCCGAAACGCGGATCCTCGGTCTTGTCGACCGTGTCGGTCGCCCAGGTGTAGATCACGTTACGCGGCCCGAAGTTCTTAAAGAACTCAGGATCCCGCGGGTAGTCGACGTTTTCCGGCTCCTCCAGTGCGTTGAGGTGGTAGAGCACGCCGGCGTACTCGTCGAAGCCATGCACCGTGGGCAGGTACTCGTTGCGGTCACCGAGGTGGTTCTTGCCGAACTGGCCGGAGACATAGCCATGGGGCTTGAGCAGTGTCGCAAGGGTCGGGTCCTTGTCGCTGATGCCCTGCTTGGCGCCGGGCATGCCGACCTTGGTCAGGCCGACGCGGAAGGGGCTCTGGCCGGTGATGAAGGCCGCACGCCCGGCCGTGCAGCTCTGCTCGCCGTAGTAGTCGGTGAACATGGCACCCTGTTCGGCCAGCTGGTCGATGTTGGGCGTGTGCCCCATCATGCCGTGGCCGTAGGCACTGATGTTGGTGATGCCGATGTCATCGCCCATGATGACGAGGATGTTGGGGGAGGTGCGGTCGGTCGGGGGTGCGCTGCTCTGAGCAAGTGCCTGGCCTGCCAGGAAAAACGCCCCACCAAGCAAGCCGGCACCAACCCACGCTTTAAGCTTCGGTTTGTGATAGTTTTTCATGTAGTCCCTCCTTTTCTGTATTGACGGTGAACGGCTGATCAAAGCTACCGCTTTTTAAAGCATTGGTAGCATAGAAATAATACACCATACAATCGGTGAGTATATTCCCCGGGAGGGGTATTTTTTGGGGGGGTAAAAAGGGGTATTTCCAGGTTGATATGCTCGTTTGCGGCCACAATGGCCGTATTCAGCCACAAAAGAATGTGGCGTGGTGCCGAGATAGTGGCGCGGGCGGGTCGAGGAAGCTCCTATCCAGTCTGCCCGCACCGGGCCGGCTGTCTGGTCACCGTCTTGTCCGCCGATATCCACTGCAGGCCGCCGTTCTCGTCCATGGCCACCTGCCAGGAATTTTCCGGTAGCAGCAGTATTTCCAGCTTTTCGGTAAGCTGCTCGGCCAGTTCCGACGACTCGATCAAGAGGCCGTTTTCGGTGTTAATTACCAGGGCCCGCGGATCAAAGTTCAAAGAACCAATGAAACAGACGCGTCGATCCACCACGAAGACCTTGGCGTGCAGGGAAATGAACCCGGCGCGGTGTGGCGCGACATCGGCCCGGTCACGTATCAGTGGGTCCGGCTGGTAATTGAGTTCGTGCAGCTCAGCACCGGCCTCCAGGATCGGTGCGCGATACTTTTTGTAGTGGGAGTTGACGACGGTGTGGTTGGTGGACGCCATGGAATTGGTCAGAAACCGTATGCGGATGCCTTTGGCGTGAGCTGCTTCGATATCTTCGAAAAATGTACCCACCGGCAACAGATAGGGAGTTGAGAGCAGAAATTCATCGGTGGCCGGATCGGTGAGATATGAGATCATATCCACCAGCCGGTACTCCCGACCATCAATGGGAACCGGGTCGTCCTGCAGAAAATGGGCCTCACCGGGAATCAGCGAGGCGCCAAGTTCGTCGTACCAAGCCGACCAGTCCGAGATCTTCTCGGTAAAGACGGCGATTTCCTCACTATAGGAGGCGAGTTTGGTGAGTATTTCCTGCTCTACCTCTTCCAGGGTGTTGTCGGGCAGCAGGCCAGTCCATTTGCTAAATGGGTAGGCCGCGTTGTGGTTCCAATAGTGGTCGAAGGCCATGGAGGCCTCGCTGACCACGGCGCCCAGAGCCAGGACATCGATATCGAAGAAGTTGTATTTTTTACCGAGTCCGAAATACTGGTTGCCGATGTTGCGGCCGCCGGCAATCACCGCCAGATTGTCGACGATCATCAGCTTGTTGTGCATGCGCCGGTTTAACTCTTTGAAGCTGCCGAGCATTTCTAGCATCGATCCTAATGTACTGTCTCGCGATGGGTTCGGATTGAACACCCGGATCTCCAGGTTGGGGTGGGTGTTCATGGCGACCAGGTCGCGGTTGCCGGCGGTGATCCCCATATCGTCGGCGATAATCCGCACCCGGACTCCGCGGTCGGCGGCTTGCAGCGCCCGATGAAAAAGCAGGGTGCCGGCGGCGTCACCATCCCAGATAAAGATCTGGATATCAAGGGAACGCTCCGCCTTGTCGATCAGTGCGAGCCGGTCGAGCATCGCCTGACGGGCGTCGAGCAGCAGCCTGAAACCGGAACTCGTCTCACCATGGTCCTCGATGAACTGTTGGGAGACCTCGGCTAAAGGGGTAGCGGCGGGCGGCGGCAGGGCCGGCTCATGGGCGGTTTCCGGGCGTGGCGGCAAGGTGGCGCAGCCGGAAAACCAGAATGCAAACAGGAGCCCTAGCAGGAGATGACGGTACTGACGCATAGTGGCTGACCTCAAGAATTGATGGAGTTGAAGAACCTTCGCTCTACATGGTTGTGTGGTCACTTAGCTGCCGTTTCGTCAAAGCCAAACGGGGTGAGCTCGCTGAGATTGAGTTTCTCGATGCTGATAGAGATATTTAATGGAAGATGATGCGCCACAGCTTCTTGTCGTTGAAGTACCCTAAAGAAGTATTGTTTACCGTCTGATTACTTTTCCCCCTGGCGGAGACGTATTTCGGCATAACTTCTCCAACTGCGGTGCACCACGGCATAAAGCAGGGCGGTGGACCACCCTAACAGGAGTACTCCATTGAGCGCCTCTATTCCGGTGAGCAGACGCCATTGGTCGGTGCTGAGGGTTATGTCGCCGTAACCAAGAGTTGTAAAGGTTATCGCCGAAAAATACGCCGCCGACTCAAGGCTGTCGATAGGTTCCACCTGAGTCAGGTACAGATAGGCGACAGCCCATATCAGGATCTGCAGGCAATGCAGGAGCATGAGTCCGAGAGCGGTCAGGATAACAGCTGGCAAGGCCTTCTCGGGAAAGAAATCACCGCCGTCATCGGCAAAGCGCCTGAACAGCAGGCGCAGTAGGGCAGTGGTGCCAACCCCTTGGATCAGTATGGTAATGACGATCAGAAGGGCACCGATAATAAGTTGCATTGCCATGCGCAAAGACTCCCGAATAGTAATACGACATTCACTGCTGAAGGGCGGCAGGGTGATAGGGTCGCCCCAGTTTTTCTGTATGTCGTCATGGGGCGTTTCGTACCCCTTGCTCTCTACAGATGGCGGTTCCGAAACGACCTTGAACAGTAACGCTCTCTTTTCACCAAGTTATCTTAAGACACGATGTCGACTGTTTACGACAACATCGTCAATGATCGACGATAATACCGATGTCGCGGGATTTCCGCACCGCCTCGAGACGGTTTTTGACCCTGAGTTTTTTGTAGATATTTTGCAGATGTTTTTTGATGGTCACCGGTGCGACATAGAGCCTGGCGGCGATTTCATTGTTGCTTTGTCCGGTGGCGAGCAGCATGATAATTTCGATTTCACGGCGGGTAAGAGCTACTGAAGGAGATTTTTGCCTACCTTGTGGGGCCGCACCGGTATCCGCGGAGCTTTGATCTTTTTCGCCGTGCTCCCGCAAGCACGATTGCAGAACTCGTCGAGAATGGTGGTGTCCGGTTGCGCGGTGATACATGATGAGCAACTCGAGCATCGGCTTGCCGAGATCCAGGAAGGTCCTGATCCACCCGTGAGGTTCAGATATGGTTAATGCCGTTTCAAGTTGCTCAAACGCACGCGTACCATTGCCTTGTCGCATATATACAAGAGAGAGCAGGCAGAGGATTTCGACGCGCAAACATTTACGATTGATCTCGGCCATCTTCCGATCCATCTTGACCAGGAGCTTTCGAGCCTCTTCAACACTTTCACTTGTCGACTCAACGATTTTCAGCTTAATAAAGGTTATCTGAGGATTGTAGAAAAACCAGGTGGGGGGCAGCAAATCAAAATTCACGCCGACACTCAACCGCAGAGCTTTTGCCGCATCTCCCTGGAGAAGTGCGAGTTCTACCCGAAACGCGTTCATGATGAGCGGCGCATAGTTGTGCTCAAGCTTCCATGCGCTGTCAAAATTTTGGTTGGCGAGACTCTCGGCTTTTTCCGGAGTGCCTTCCAGCACGTGTATGAAGCCTAAAAGGCAGCAGGCTTGAATGACGTAAAGACTGTTTGTGTAAGCGCTCTTAACCAGCACACCTTTCAGGTACGCCTTGGCATTGGCCAGATCGTTGAGCATGTAATAGCTGCAACCGATGAAGTACTGGGAGATTCCGCTGGTGTGGGGAAAGTTGTGTTTTGCTGACAATCGCACGGATTTCAGGCCAACAGAAATGGTAGTGGAAAGGTCACAATCCAAGTAGCTCAGAATGGTGAGGTAGAACCAGCCCCGCGCTTCGATACTGAATGGCAGATGGCCTTTTTGCAGTTCATTTTCAAGGATGATACGGGGCTGGGCATTGCTGCCGCCCGATATTTGGTTCATAAATGCCGTCTCGGTGAGGGCCAGGATACGAAAGAACAATGCCTCCTCGGGCAGTGCAGCATACATTTCATCAACAGGTTTCCAGGCAGATGACGGCTGATTGGTGAGGGCGCATATGACATTATGAAGGATGGTTGTCTCCGCCAGGAGTATAGGATACGAATGAGACTCGGGAGAAAAAGCGGTAAGAAGGCGTTCAGCCATCGCACTGTAGCGGATCGCTAATTCCCTTTGCCCGCTTATCCAGGTAGTGACTGCCCGCAGCGTCACCAGCAGAGGGTGCTGTTCCAGTTCGTGCTCCGGAAGCTGTGACAAGAGATTGTTGAGGAGATAGTAGCGGGCCGTGTTCATCAGCGGGTGCCGGTGCCTCAGCACCAGTTTCGCGGCCAGATCAGTCCGGCCGGCTCGGCAGTAATGATGGAACGCTTCCTCGATATGGTCATTTTCTTCAAGCCAGCTACCCGCCATTTGATGCAGGGCGGTGATGTGGTTCGGCGCAAAACGTTTGTGAAGCTCTTTTTTGAGAAAGGAATGAAAAAGATGGTGATAGCGAAACCAGTATTTTTCATCATCTAACGCATAGACAAATAAGTTTGTATCCACCAGATCCTGAATAAAACGGTCAGTGACCCGGCCTTTGCCGACGGAGCCATGCCGATCGAGGAGATGCTGGAACAGCGGCGCACAGAAACGATCTAGAATCGAAGTTTTCAACAGACTTTCGACCATTTCGGGATGTTGGCAAGACAGCACCTCGGCTATCAGATACTCGGCGATGTAGTCTGAACTTCCGGACAATGTAAGCAACTGTGTTACCGGGTTACTCCGCCCCCGCAGGTAGAGACAGGCCAGCCGCAAACCGGCCGGCCACCCTTCGGTTTTATTCTCCAAAAGTGGCACCAACCTCTCAACATCGGCCAAATCCGGCATCTGGGACACTAAGGAAGTCACTTCCGGCACGGTGAATCGCAGTTCGGCGGTCCGCACTTCCGTTAGAAGCCCTCTGCCGCGCAGGCGAGCAAGTGGCAGCGGTGGATCGTATCGCGTCACAATCAGAAGATTACATGTCGAGAGCGGATTTTTCAGCAGCGCTTTGACGATCTCATGCACTCGATCCTGGGTGATATGGTGATAATCATCCAAAATGAGCACAAACGATGTATCCAATCGATTCAAATCGTTTACCAGGTATCTGACACAGGTGGAGATGTCCGGCAATGCGGGGGCGTCAAGCAAAAGCTCAGTGCGCCAGCGAAAATCACTGAAACATTTTTTCGCGGCGGCAAGCAGGTATCTGAGGAACTGATATGGATCGTTATCGCCGGAATCCAGAGATACCCACGCGCAGGCGCGATCAGAGCTTGCCACGAAAAGACCAGCCAGGGTGCTTTTGCCATAGCCTGGCGGTGCCGATATCAATGTCAGCGGCCGGGTGCAGCCACGCGTGACGAGCCCCACCAGATGTTGACGATGTACCACGTCAGATGCGAGAAGGGGCGGGTTTAACTTGGTGTGCAACAGCTCATACCCACTCTTGCTGTCTTCCGTGGTTATGATGGAGACTGATTTGAAATCGTCAGCTTTGAGCGTGCGCAATGCCTTGCTGGCTGTATCCTGATTTCTCATTTGGCGAGTCTACATAAATGAGACGGCATCTCAGTTGCCGGGCGCTTATTCGAATGGGAACCTTGAGAAATGGCCTTTTCTCCCACCCTCTGAGTTACTCAAGAAATTTTATCCCTGGAATTTCAGCCGGGCCCGCGCCAAAATTTTCCTTGCGCCTTGATGGTGAACGAAAATTCTCATTTTTCACGGCTCCCTTGCATGATAAAGCTTTTGCCGACAAAGTCTTTGACTGACTCGATGCGGTCATTGCACAGATGGCACCTGGTATGTGGCGGCTGGAACAGTCGGCACCAGTGCTCCAATCACTGACCAGTTGGCAATGGATATCAGAGACATCTTGAATACGAGATTGCATGAGTCGTCATGATGCACTTTTGTGACCCCTGATCAAATGGAGTTACAGGTTGCGCTATCATATCAGAAAAGGGGCCGGCTCCCTGCCGGACCGATGGTTTTAGAACGCCATCCTACCCGGCAATGCGTTCAAAGAGTTCTACCAGTTCCCCGGGTGCGGTAATCATCGCGTCATGGCCGACATCAAGGTTGATTGTGCGCCAGCCCCGGCGGGCCAGAAATTCCAGATCCCTCACGATCAACGTACTGCATTTGATATACGTCCTGGGTATCTTCAGTGCCGTCGGATGGTTGAAAGAAACGGGCCCGTCAAGAGTCTTCAACGGATGCGCGACAAACCGCCGCCAAGCCCAGTCGGCCAGTGGATGGCCGGCAAGTCCCCAATCCGCCAGATCATCTTTTTCACATGCAATGTAATAATTACCCGCCTTCTCCGCACGCGCGATAATTCTACGGCCCCGTTCAGTGGAGCCATACACATCTCTGATGCTTTTGCCATGATCAAGTAAAAGCGCGTCGACAAAAACCAGCTGTGAGATCCGCTTGTACATTTCATCCGCAACACACGGAATGATCGCCCCGGCATAGCTGTGGCCAACAAGAATGACATCCGTCAAATCTTCGTAATACAATACGTTGACGACGTCCCGCACATGCGTATCCAGACTTATTTCCGGTGAGCTGAGATGGGATCTCTCGCCAAGACCCGTAAGGGTCGGCGTAAAGACACTATGTCCCCCGCTGTGCAGCCGCCGCCGGACATCACGCCAGCACCAGCCGCCATGTTTGAGCCCATGGATCAGGACAAAGGTTGCCATCTGTTCTTGGAGATTGATTATGTGCAGCGGTAAAAACCGTGCGTAAACCGCGAAAAAGACAATGCAGGCCGGTTCCACCGGCACGCCGCACCGCTAATTTTTCTTTATTTTCACAGGTGAGTCAACCACTAAATATGTCCCGACGAAAAGTCACCAGTGCAGGGACAGACTTACGGGAACCCTGAAAAATGGCCTTTTCGTTCAAGGTCAAGGCGCGAGGAAAATTGTACCGCGGGCCGGACTGATATTGCCAGGATAATTTTTGGAGCAACGATGAGGGTGGGCGACCAGGCAATTTTGCAAGGTTCCCTTTTGAATTGCCCGGTAAATGGTACTTGAAGGGGTAGTGGATAGTGGACGTTTTGACCTCGCGGGCGTGCCACAGGCTCGCCCAGAGGTCAAAACGCTCTCTTATCCGGAAAGGATAGTGTTCAGTCGCCCTCAGAGTTACAGCGAAGCCTGCCAGCGCTGGTAATATTCATCCACCAGCTCTTTCATCCTTTTACCGATAGCGACATAATCCGCATCGTCCAAATTGGCCAGCGATGCCCTGACGGAACTTTTTGGACCGTCAAAGCCGCCTCCGGGCATCAGTACTACCTCTTCTTCATCGGCCAGTCGAAAAACAAAGTCCAGCGGATGGATGTTCTGATCGATCCAGTCCGCCAATTCCTGGCTGTAGGCGGCTGTCGCAACCTGGCGAATGTCGATCTCGGTGTAGTAGTGGGCCGCGTTGGGGTCCGGCGGCTGGGGAATGCCCAGTGCCTCATAGAGGCTGTTGTAGCGGCGGGTTACCAGCTCCTGGGCCGCCTTTTTGTAGCCGTTGTCAGTGTCCATCAGACAGAAGACCGACAGCAGTGACATGAGGACCTGCTGCGGAGTCGACAGGCCGGCGGTGTGATTGAGCGCTACGGCCCGGCTGTCGGCGACGAGCCGGTCGATCATCTTCAGTTTTTCCGGCTCCAGGGTGATACTGTTGTAGCGTTGGGCCAGCTCATCCTTGTCCGCCTGAGAAAGCTCGGCGAGCATCCGGTCAAGCACATTGTCTTTGGCCAAGGCGATGATACCCAGGCGCCAGCCGGTAGCTCCGAAGTATTTCGACCAGGAATACACGCCGATGGTGTTTTCCGGCAACACCGAAAACAGGGAGACGAAACCTTGCGTAAATGTACCGTATACATCGTCGGTCAAGAGGATCAAATCGGGCCGCTTGGTTTTGACGATCTCCACCAGCCGGGCAAGGGTCTCGTCCTTGATCTTCACCGAAGGCGGATTGCTCGGGTTGGTGACGAAAAAGGCCTTGACCCGCGGATCCAGCAGCTTGTCGATTTCACTGTCAGGAATCTGCCAGGCCTCATCCTCGCTTGCCGCGATTTCTACCTCGACGAAACGGTAATCGGTGAGTCGGGGGATCTCCAGATAGGGGGTGAAAATGGGCGTCCCGATGGCGATGGTATCGCCACTATGGAGGATTTTGTTTTCTTTCAGGGTCTGAAAGACATAGGTCATTGCCGCGGTGCCGCCCTCGGTGGCAAACAGATCAAATGGGGTGGTGAAGGGGCGTCCGGCGCCGAACTCCTGGCGGATATAGGCTGCGGAGATGGTTTCGGCGTGCCGGAGCATGCGATCAGGTACCGGGTAATGGTTGCCGATGATCGCATCGCACCACTCCAACAGCAGATCCTGTGGGGCGATCTGGAGGTGTTGCTGCGCGTATGTCACCGCTTTATCGAGAAAATCCACGCCCGGAGTGGAGCGGTTTTTCTCCACAAACTGGGCAAAACGCGCCTCAAGACCATCGGGCTGGGTATAGCCGCCAAAATGATCCATGGTGGTAAAGGAGCGCTCGGCCTCGCTCAGGGCGAAGAGGCCGAGCTGGAAAAATCCGTGCCGCGGCGTGGTGGTGACCCAGTTCGGATTACCCCGCCCGGCATCGAGCATCATCCGCTCGTGGTGGGTCTGAGCAAGTTCTATGAGTTTGTCTTTGACTTCAAATGGACTGA
Organism: Desulfofustis sp. PB-SRB1; assembly: GCA_016722945.1. GTDB lineage: Bacteria > Desulfobacterota > Desulfobulbia > Desulfobulbales > Desulfocapsaceae > PB-SRB1. Next base: position 299,719 of record JAEQMT010000059.1, read on the forward strand.
GCTGATCATATTTCATCAAATCTTTTTTATCCATGGATGATCTCCAAGAAGAAGGTGATATCAATCACGTTTCAGCCTGCGCCGATGATTCATTGGGGGCGATTCTTCACGGCGGCGTCGGGGCGCTTCCCCGGGGCCGCCGTGAGTGGTCATGGTCGGTGATCGAATGGGTAGAACTCAATAAATCAGTACGATGATCATACCGATCAGGGTGAGCAGGGTGTTGCTGACCGCGTAAGGCACCGTATAACCCAGCATGGGAATATTGGACTTTGCCACATCGCTCACCATCGCCACCGATGCCGTGCTGGTGCGCGCTCCGCCGCAGCAGCCCAAATTAATGGCCGGGTCGAACTTGAACAGATACTTGCCGATAAATGGGGCGAGCAGCATCGGTACCGAGGTGGCCACCACTCCACACAGGAACAGCCCCACGCCGGCGGATTTGAGCCCGGCCACAAAACCGGGTCCGGCGGAGATGCCGACGATTGCGATGAAAACGTTTAGTCCCACCGAATTCATGAACCATGCGGTTGGGGCCGGCAACTGGCCAAAGGTGGGATGCACCGAGCGGAGCCAGCCGAGAATCAGGCCGCCGATCAAAACGCCACCGGAAACTGAAAGGGTCACCGGAACAGTACCGACCTTGACGGTAATCGCACCGATAAGTCCGAAAAGAAATATGAACAGACCGACCCAGACCATGTCGGTGGCACTCGAGGGACGGTCGGCGTAGCCGATCGCCTTTTCAATGCGGGAGATGTGCGTTTTGGTACCTGATATGGTGAGGATGTCACCCCGGTGCACGGTTGTTTGCGCGAGGATCGGTATACTGGCGTTGGCGGCGCCCCGGGTGAGTTTGCGCAAATAGACCCCGCGGGCATACTTCTCCTTGGCCAGATCCACCAGCGTGCGACCGTTAATATCTTTGTGGGTGAGAACCAGATCAATGGACTCCACCGGTATATTGAGAAGTTCCTTGTCAGCGACTTCGGTGGCGTGCTGTTCGAGGGCGATCAGGGCCTCGGTGGGACCCGACACGGCGACCACGTCGCCACTTTTGAGCACGGTGGAGCCGTCAAAATCGACAATCTCGCCATTGCTCCGGAGCCGCTCGACAAACAACCGCTCAGTGGCGTGCAGGGTTTCCGCGTCGGCAACCGTCTTGCCAACCAACTGTCCTTCGGCGGCTATTGTAAAGGCGCGAATTTCGATCTGGTGCCAGGCCGACCCCATACCGCCGGGCGGCTGGCCCTCGGACATTCTCTCTTCGTAATCTTTACAGGCTTTCACCAGATCTACGCCGAGCAGCTTGGGACCGAGCATTGACAGGATGATCCCGGTGCCGATCGTGCCCCAGAGATAACAGATGGCATAGGCCACCGGAATCTGGTTGAGCTGCTCCTGCGGGTTGCTGATCCCGGAGTTGTTGATCGCGTCGGTGGCCAGACCGATGGAAGCTGAAATTGTCTGGGCGCCGGCCCATAATCCGGCGGCAAGGCCCACGTCAAATCCGGCAACCTTGGCGGCGATATAGGTGGTGATCAGACACAAAGCGCAGATCACCACCGCGAAAACAGCCTGTGGGGCTCCGTCATGAGCAACTCCGCGAACAAACTGCGGCCCCACGCTATAGCCCACGGCAAAGAGAAACATGGTGAAAAACACCGACTTGACCTCAGGGGAAATGCTGATGCCCAGCTGGCCGATAAGCACCCCTACCAACAGGGTACCGGTCACCGCCCCGAGACTGAAATGGCCAAGTTTTATCGACCCGATGTAATAGCCGAGGGCGAGGGTAATAAACAGTGTGACGGCGACGTTGTTGCGCAGCACATTGACAATCCAGAATGAACTGGGAGCTGGTTCTTTCGCACTTTCAGCCGCCGCTTTTTCCTTCGGCTGATCGGCCGGTTTGTCAGCGGCATAGACATTACCCGCCAACAGCAGGGAAGAGGCGGCGGAAACCTCGTGGTTGTCGGTTAGTTGAAAATCAGGGGTCACGCACGTCATCACCAGCGCTACCAGCGTGAATACGCCAAGGATGACAGACCGCCTCATGGTACCGGATGGTCGTCGTGCAGTTATCATATGGATACCTCATCACAAGAGTAAAGCCGGCAGTGGTGCGCACACTCCTGCCGGCCTGTTTCTGGGGGTTGCGGATTTGGCTCTAGCTGTGTTTGTAGCCGCCGGATTCCGCCTCGATTGCTTTGTGGTTGACCGGGTTTTTCTCGAAGTAATCCATACAGCGCTTGAGATCATCGACGAGCAGGTCGGCGAGATCGCGGCTGAAACCGTGCCGCACCAGGATACGCATGACTACCAGATCCTGACGGTTGGCCGGCATGCTGTAGGCGGCGATCTGCCAGCCACGCATGCGGATACGGTCGGAGAGATCGAAAAGGTTGAAGCCGGGATCGACACCGTCCTTGAGCGACCAGCTCATCGCCGGAATTCCCCCGCGGCCGTCGTAAATGACCTTAAAGGGGCCGAGCTTGTCTATTTGATCGGAGAGATATTGAGCGGTTTCGTAGCAGGCCTGATGGATTTTGCGATATCCCTCTCTGCCGAGGCGCAGAAAATTGTAGTACTGGGCGATGATCTGTCCGCCGGGACGGGAAAAACTAAGCGCGAAGGTGGCCATGTTGCCGCCCAGATAGTTGACCCAGAAAATCAGATCATCAGGCAGGTCCTCTTTGTCGCGAAATACCACCCAGCCCGCCCCCAGGGGTGCGAGGCCGAATTTATGACCGGAGGCGTTGATCGACTTGACCCGCGGCAGCCGAAAATCCCACTCCAGCTCTGGCTCAACGAAAGGCGCCAGAAAGCCGCCGCTGGCACCGTCCACGTGCAGCGGTATGTCGAGCCCGGTATCTTTCTGCAACTGATCCAGGGCGTCGCTGACCGCTTTCACCGGCTCATACTGACAGGTGAAGGTAACCCCCAGGGTGGGCACCACACCGATGGTATTCTCGTCGCACCGCTTGATCACCTCCTCCGGGGTCATGATCAGCCGGTCTCCCTCCATCGGGATCTCCCGGAGTTCGACGTCCCAGTAGCGGGCGAATTTGTGCCAGCAGATCTGCACCGGCCCGCAGATCATGTTGGGTTTGTCGGTGGGCTTGCCGGCGGCCTTCATTTTTTCCCGCCAGCGCCATTTCATCGCCATGCCGCCAAGCATCGCGGCGTCGCTGGATCCGGTGGTGGAGGTGCCCATGGTGTTGGCCGCATCGGGCGAGTTCCACAGATCGGCAAGCATATGGATACAGCGCGATTCGATTTCAGCGGTCTGCGGATATTCATCCTTGTCGATCATGTTTTTATCGATGCATTCATCCATCAGCTTGTGGACGTACTCGTCCACCCAGGTCTGGCAGAAGGTGGCCAGATTCTGGCGGGCGTTGCCGTCCAGCATCAGCTCGTCGTGAACGACCTGGTAGGCGTGGCGGGGATCATGCTCGTTTTTGGGGAATTTGTACTTGGGCATTACCACCGAGAGATCGGAAGATGCATAGACATCATCGTTGATACTGTCCTGTATGTTTGCTTTTTCATGCAGTGCCATCAGTGTTCTCCTTGTTTTTATGAAAGGTTCGATAACCAGACGGAGGTATAACACTGGCGTGTCGAATTGCCAGTGAGCCAATAGTAATAAAAGAGCAAAAAATGTACCAGAAAGTTTTGATTGCCCGTTTTTAAGTCCATTTCAAATACATCACAATATCATACCGTCGGCGGTAAGCCCATGGTGCCGCCCTCAACACCTACTCATGCTGGGTGGTCGGTGGGAATGGACATGAGTGGGTGAAGGAACCGTTGTGGTGTCTGTCGGTACGGGTGTCGAATATCTCCGGGTCGAAATATAGGTGCCACATATGGTCGTTTGCGGCCACAATGGCCGTATTCAGCCACAAAAGAATATGGGGTGGTCTCGAGATAGTGGCACAGGCGGGTCGAGGAAACTCCTATCCAGTCTGCCTGTACCGGGAAAAGTGGTTTTTTGTTGTAGAGCTGAATTATTGCGGGTATGCTTCCTTGTTTGAAATAGTACCTTTCTTTATTGGCAAGAAATTTGCATTAAAGATTGTTTGTTACAGATATGGTGGCACCGAACGATCCCACGATGCCGTAGAGTGAAGATTCTCCGACGCTATCAGGATAGATGAACTCGTAAAAACCTCAACATTGCTTGCTACCGTCATTCCCGCCCTCGATAACAACACTCAAGGGCAGGCTGCAGCGGGAATCCAGTGATTTCAATTAACTATGAATGTCAGGTCAGCTCCGTTATGACTGGAATATGGGTTTTTACGAAAGCATCGAGATATAGAGTTGTAAAAAGCATGCTCATGCTGCCGGTATGTTTCGTTAATCAAGAGAACGAAGTCGTTTCCTCCAATGCCATTATAGAAAAAGTTCGTTGCGAAACAACAAGGAAGCCAGGTTGTCTGCAGAACGAGCGCCGGGACCCGAGAAAGGGGGTTTCCCAACGATCAAGATGTTTTCCGCATGCCCCGAGCCGCGGGCGACGGCGGTGATGAGTAGGGTTGAATAATGGCGCTGCTCGGCACATTTCGGGAACTGTCGATTGGCGGGGTCTATCTCTCTCCATGGCTGCTCATAGCTATTATTACGATACTATTGAGCTGGCTACTGGCTGATATCTTGAATCGGTTGCGCTGGTCGCGCTTTTTTGCCTCTCCAGCGCTGGTGTTTCTTGCCATGATGGCAGTTAACTTTGTTCTTCTTGAGTTTCTTCTCTTCGGGGGATATCGGTGAAAAAGACCCTGCGGATCTTTGTTACACTTCTGATCGTCGGTATAGCCATCGCGCTGGTCGGCTGGCGTTATCGTCTATATTTAACAAATCCCTGGACCAGAGACGGCCAGGTTCGCGCCAATGTGGTGCAGGTGGCGCCGCGGGTATCGGGACCGGTTGTTGAATTGCCCATAACCGATAATCAGTTAGTAAAGGCCGGTCAGCTTCTCTTTAGAATCGACCCGCGCACCTACGCCAACAGCCTCGAACAGGCCAAGGCCCAGTATGAACAGCAGGTCAGCAACCTGCACGTGGCCGAGCAGCAGGTCGAGACGGCCAAGGTGCAGATCGATATCAGCGAGGCTTCGGTGGATCAAGCGCAAAGCAAGGTGAATGAAACCGAAGCCGATATTGAAAAGAACAAGGCCGAGTGGGAGCGGCAGCAAAATCTGCTGCCGCAGCGTGCCACCTCGCAGAAATCGGTGGAGCGGGCCAAGGCCAGCTACCTGGTTGCCATCGAGCAGCGCAAGTCGGCATTGGCCGGGCTCGCTCAGGCCAAATCCAATCTGGCCAACAGCAAGACATCACTGGCAAGTGCCGAGGCCAGCCGCCGCAAGGCGGTTGCCATGGTGCGGGAGGGCCGATCCAGTATCGAGCAGGCTGAGTTGAACCTTGCCTTTACCGAGTTGCGCAGTCCGGTAACCGGATATGTAACCAATCTCACCCTGCGCATCGGCAGCCAGGCGGTCGCTAATCAACCGCAGCTGTCGGTAATTGATACCGAAAGTTTCTGGATCGAGGGCTTTTTCAAGGAAACTCAAATCGGTCGGCTGCACCCCGGCGATGAGGCACTGGTTACCCTGATGGGCTATCCCCGCAGACCGCTGGAGGGAGTGGTCGAGAGTATCGGATGGGGTATTGCCCAGCAGGATGGCAGCGTCGGCTATGAAATGTTGCCTTCCGTTGACCCGACCTTTGACTGGATCAGATTGGCGCAGCGTTTACCGGTGCGGGTAAAGTTAGACGATGTGCCCGAGGATATTAGATTGCGGTTGGGGGTTACCGCTTCGGTTCTTATCCGAAGTGAAAGCGATTTATCACGCTAGGCGACGGGAATCGACGAAGATGACTGTATTGCTTGAACTTTTTCCCGGAAAGCTGTGGTATGGCACGGTATTGCTGGTGTCCGCCCTGGCCCTCAATGGTTGTATGCTTGGCCCACAGTATCATGAGCCCGCCGTCGAGAGCCTTGCCGTCTGGTCGGTGGCCGATGAAGATCTGGTGCAATCGAACAGGCCGACCGATCTCTTATGGTGGCGGCGGGCGTTTAACGATGATGAGCTTGATTTGCTGATTACCTACGCCCTCAAGCAGAATCTCTCCCTTCGCTCAGCCGGTCTTCAGGTGCTGCAATCGCAACAGCGGTTGGCGATCGCGGTGGGTAACCGCTTTCCACAGGCGCAACAGATCACCGGATCAGCCTCGCGCCAGCGTCAGACTCAGACAACCTTTGAAAGTTACAACGTCGGCTTCAATCTGAGCTGGGAACTTGATTTCTGGGGCCGGTTTTCCCGCCAGATAGAGTCCGCCGCCGCCGAACTCGATGCCAGCGTCGCCAACTATGATGCCGCGGTGGTCAGCTTGATAGCCGAAATTGCCAATAATTATCTGCTCGTGCGAACCAACCAGGAACGTCGAGAGGTGGCCCGGCAGAATATCGATCTGCAGCGTCAGAGTCTGGCCATTGCCCAGGCCAAGTTCAATGCCGGCGAGGTCAGCGAGCTTGACGTTTTTCAGGCGAGAAGCCTGTTGCATGATACCGAGGCCCAGGTGTTCACTTACGATACCAACGTCGCCCAGCTCACCAACTCGCTGGCCATCCTGCTTGGTTTGCTGCCGGGAGCCCTCAATGATTTTCTGGAGGCCACCAAGCCGGTGCCGGAAACCGATATTTCAATTGCCCTGGGGCTGCCTCAGGATCAGATCCGGCGGCGCCCCGACCTGCGCGCCGCGGAGCGCAGACTGGCGGCGCAAAGTGCGCAGATCGGCTTTGCCATTACCGATCTGTATCCACATTTTACCATCGGCGGCACCATTGGAACAAGTGCTGACACGGGTGGTGATCTGTTCACCAGCGGCAGCGAATTTTGGAGTATTTTCGGTGATTTCAGCTGGAATATATTCAATTACGGCCGATTGCGAAACAATGTCCGGCTCCAGGACGCGTTATTCCAGCAATTGCTGGTGGATTACCGCAACACCGTCTTGCAGGCCCAAAATGAAACCGAAAACGCCATCGTTGATTATATCAATGCGCACCGCCAACTGCTCGCCTATGAACGTGCTAATACGGCAGCCACAAGTGCGGTGGAGACCGCCTCGATTCAATACCAGGAGGGGTTGATCAATTTCAACACGGTGATCTCCAATCTCAGCACCAAAGCCCAGCAACAGGATCTCTTCGCGGTTACCAAAGGAGCGGTGGCCACCAATCTGGTCCAGGTGTATCGTTCCCTCGGCGGCGGCTGGGAGATGCGCGCCGACGAGGACCCGGTTCAACTGCTCTCTCCTGAAGATATTGAGGAATTACAGCAGCGCACCAAATTCTGGGAAAAATCTCTGCCGGCATCATATTAAGCCTTCCCCGTGGTGTTGGGAGGCTGTTGCGGGAACATACCGGTTGATGAGATCATGCATCATGGAACAAGAGGAAGATTATGCCGCATATGTTTGTCAGCAGACCCCGGCTCTATGACCTGACCAAAGGCAATAAGGATCTCAAGCGTCAGTTCCGGTGGGAGACGATCAATGCCGTCATCTACAAGGTCGGCGGTTTTCTTTTTATTATCGGTAGCATCTTTTTCTTTCCGAAATTCGAAGCCTATGGAGATCTTGGCGCCTGGATTTTTCTGGTCGGCTCCTTGTTCTACCTGGTTGTAACCGGCCACGATCTCACCGAAGTTCGCCACTATTGGGCCACCAACACGGAACACGAGCGGCGCGCCTGGCTGGAATATAGCGCCGCGGCGAGCTACTTTTGGGGGACGATACTGTTTACCGTCGGCAGCATTTTTTTCTTTTCGGCAGTCGGATGGATTAGGGCGGGGGCGTGGTGCTTCGTGGCGGGAAGCCTGCTTTTTGTGCTGGGCGCCACCGTGAACGTCCTGCAGATTGTCAGCGCCCAAAAGATGATGGTTCTTCAACTGATGAATTTTACCGCCATCACCTTTATCGTCGGCGCCGTTTTATTCACCGTGGCATCGGTTCCATATCTCTGGGATGTTGCTGCACCGGTTGATCGGGTTACCCTTTACACCTTTCTAGCCTGGCAGTTTCTGGCCGGCAGCGTGCTCTTTTTTGCCGGCGGGGTTTTTAACTATTTGCGTGCTTACGTGATCATGCGCGGCACGCTCAGCAATCCATCAGCTGGCAATGATACGCACCCATGAGCGGTGATTTTTAGATCACGCCCGCCAGCTACTTCGGGACGGTCTTGTTACCCACGTAGGTCGAACGCACCAGGGCGTAGTCTTTTTCCCGGAACGCATTGACCAGTTCGATGACATCCTGTTCCGGGACGCCAAGGTCTTTCAGCAAGACTCCGCCGCGCGCCAGGGTACTTTCAATGTAGCCCGTAGCGGCGTGCCGGATTCCTTTGGAGACCAGCTCTTCCTGATCGCTGAGATCTTTCACCCGAACGTAGATGTCAAGGCTTGGATAGAATCGCCGCAGGGTGATTGCCAGGGCCTTGGTGTCGCTAAAATCCTGGGCGGTAAGGTAGACGGCCTTCGCCCGTTCGAGGCCGACGGACTTCTGGGTCGAGGTGCTGCGCATATCTCCATAGATGACCTGGCGTCCGGCGCGCCGGGCACTCTGGACAACTTCCAGGTCACGATCAACGGCAAGGTGTGGGATCTTGGCACGCTCCAACATCTCGTCGATCAGATTACCCACCACGTCGTAGCCGATAATTACCACATGTCGATCAAGATTTTTTGCATCGAATGAATCGGCAACGGAAGGTTTCCCGTCTTTGTCGAGCCGGCTGGAAATTATCGCTCCCGCCTTGACCATCAACGGGGTGGCAATCATACTTACCGCCACCACCAGCATCGCCAGGGTGTGGCCGTTATCGCTTATGAGCCCGGCCAGGCTTGCCGCCCCCAGCAGCACAAAGGCGAACTCACCTACCTGGGAGCAGTAGAAACCGGTGCGTATTGCCCCCTGGCGGCTCACCCCGAAGGCGCCGGCAAGAAGAATCAGCACCAGGGTTTTGAGCAGCAGCACGATGGGAACATGGAAGAGCAGTGCGTCCCAGCGGCTCACCACCGCTCCCACGTCGATGGACATGCCCACGGCGATGAAAAAAAGACCCATAAGGATCTCTTTGATCGGTGCGATGGACGTTTCAATCTGGTAGCGCAGATCCGAGACCGACAGCAGCACTCCCAACAAAAAGGCACCCAGGGTCATGGAGATGCCGACTTTATCCACGGCCCAGGCGGAGAATAAAACGGCCAGAAAGAGCACCAAAGTAAAGGCGGTCATCTGGCGTCGCCTGGCGCAGTAGAGCAGGGCGGCGGGCAGGAGCAGGCGACCGATAATACCGATGCCGGCAATTACCGCCACAATCAGTGCCGCCTTTTGCCAGAGCGGTTCCGCCGAAGTCTGACTCTGGGTATGGGCGAGAATAGGAACCAATGCCATCAGCGGCACCACCCACATGTCCTGAGCCATCAAAACGGCGAAGCTGGTCTGGCCGTGTTCCTGAGAGAGTTCACCACGCTCGCCAAGCGTCGCCATGACAATTGCCGTCGAGGAAAGGGCAAAGGCAAGACCGATGATGAGAGCGCTCTGCCAGTGGATGACAACCGTCAGCAGCAGATAGGCCGTCAACACGGCGGCCGTCACCGCCATCTGAGCGGAGCCCAGACCGAAAATCAGCCGCCGCATGGCCCACACCTTGCGGGGGCGCATTTCCAATCCGATGGTAAACATGAACAGCACGACACCCAGTTCGGCGATATCCTGCAGTCTATCGACGGCATGCACCGGAACCGGACCGGGCGTGTGTGGCCCGATGGCGATACCGGCGACGATGAAGCCGAGAATAGCGCCAAAGCCAAGGCGCTCGAAAAGCACCACACAGATGGCGGTTGCGGCGATGATGATAATGATGGCAATCAGGGCGGTGGAGAGTTCCATTTACGTTGACCCTCGTAAAGGCGTTGACCAGCGTGGCGTCACGCCTTGCTGTAATAAGGTGGTGTTGCCCTTCATGGTCCTATTTTTCAGACAATGATCCACAAGATGCGCTCGTGAAAACCAATATTCCCATAACACGGGATTGACCTGACCCCCCATTATTAATTGAAATCACTGGATTCCCGCTTTCGCGGGAATGACGGCAGCAAGCAATTTTGCGGTTTTTACGAATTCATCACACAATATACGCCCAAAAAATTAATTACGCCGTAAGGCCCCGAACAGGACACTGCCGACTGCTCCGGCGGCTGCTCCTTTGCCGGCGTCACCGGCGATAGCACCGATCAGTGCACCTTTGGCGGCGCCCGTCAGCGCATCTTCACCGGTGGTTGTATCAGGGCCCGGTCTTCTGGTCATCCCACCAAATAATGCGCCCCCGACCGCTCCGGCGGCGGCCCCTTTGCCGGCGTCACCGGCAACGCCGCCGATAATTGCTCCCTCGGCGGTACCGCGCAGGGTATTATCGAGCATCGGAGAGTCGCTGGCTACGACCTCGTGTGCAACAGCCGAAATCCATACCACACCACAACAAACGGCACCGAGTAATAGTAACAGAGTTTTTTTCACAATCAAATCCTCCACAGGCATGATAAGCGCGTTGATGGTATTATTCGCCGTCTTTGATACAGGCGCCGAAAATGGTGTATCCAACCGTAGTTTCGGCAACCCCCAAGGTCATCAGCCCGGTTGTTTCGTTAATCACCATGCTCCAGCCGACTCCCGGATCGCTGCCGAGGATCACGATGGAGCCTTCCTTGCTCTGGCTTGATGCTATGGGTGAATTGCGTTTCTCTCCCGCCTCGGTCATGGAGTAGACCATCTGCTGGGTGAAATCGACCTTGAAAAAGAGGGGAAGGTTGACCTTGTCCACCGGCCCCCGTATGCACTCTCCATCTTTTGCGCAGCTTATCGCTTCAGCCGCTGAGCAGATCATATTTGTCGTTTGGGCAAGTGATAGTGAGGCGCCGATGGTGAGAATCGCACCTACCAGTATTGTTGTCAGTATCTGCTTCAGGTGTTGTCGATCAGTCTTCATTTATTGCTCCTTGCTGTAGATATTATGTTATGGATGGTGCGAAACCCCGCTTCTCCATGAGGCGGGGTAGTGCACGGCCCGCCCGGCGTGGTTATGGCCGGTCAACACTATTTGAGCCTGATTCGTAATCCGGCTCCGGACAGGGTAAGACGCAACCCCTGTTGCTTTGATCTGAGTTTGAGAACAACGCCATTGCTGTTTCTCAGGGCCATCACCGAGCCGCCGCCGATAAGGGTTGCTCCCGCCTCTCCGGCAACAAAGTCGCCTTCAAGATCTTTTGCTTCCACCAGATTAAACACCTCCCCGGTTGCCTCGACCCCGGTGATACCGACATCGATAACGCTCAGTCCGCGTACCGAAAACTGATGGGTTGTGCCATCGTACATGGTCAGGGTGCCGCTGCCCCAGGAGACGCCGAGGCCCACCGCGACTGTCTTGCTTTCCATACTGATGGTACCGGATACCTCCGGCGCCGGTTCGACCGCAATGGCGTATGATTCGGTGTAAAACGCCTCCACTTCCTGGCCGACCTCAACCGTATCCAAGTCAATCCGGTCACTGACTTTCAGTGCCAGCAGCCGCTCAGGTCCCTGAAGAATTACTATCCTGTTTGGTTTGTCGATTTCCGCGACAACCGCCGTCACATTCTTGCTTGCTGAAACGGCGATGCCCGGTTTTTCACCCTCTTTGGCGGTTGCGATGGCCACATCCGTAACGCTCTGCTCGCCTGTCGCACCGGTCGGGTTGAGGGTAAAGACAAATCCCGAAAAATAACTCATGATGACTTGGTCGCCACGTTCCAACTGATCGAAATTCTTTACCTCAGGACCCGCGGTATAGGTATACTCTTCGCCGGCCTCGTTTTTCAGGGTGATGGTTCGTGTTTCGGAATCGATGCCGACGATGACGTCTACGGCAACGGCCGCTTCGGAAGCGGCCAGCGCTTCACTCATTTCGGCGCGTGCCTCGTGAGTCTGAAAAATTATGTGCGATGTAACACACAAGGTGAAAAACGTGATCAGTGCTACCGTGATGGGTTTCATGATATGACCTCCTGGGTGATAATGATTTGCTTTTTATTGCAATTTACAATGTTCCGGTAACCTTATCGGGCCGGGTCATTTTGTTAATTTCGCAAAGAGGCGAAGACCTGGTCGTCGCACATGCGGCCGGGCGTTGGGCGCCGCAGTCCCAGTTTGGCCATCTTGCGACGCAGGGTGCCGCGATCCAGAGCGAGTAACTCGGCGGCGCTGTTTTTGCCGCTGACTTTCCAGTTTGTTTTCGTCAATGCCTGAAGAATGTGTTCTCTTTCCACATCGTGCAGGGGTTTCATCCAACTTTCCTTATGTTGTTCAAGCCTGGCTGGGCCAAGGGCATCAACAAGATGCAGATACGGACCGTCAGCGGAGATGACCGCCCGCTGGATGACATTTTTCAGCTCCCGCACGTTGCCGGGCCACTGATACCCAGACAGCCGCCTGAGTGTATCGGAGCTGATACCGTGTATCTTTTTGTTCATGGTAGCAGCGAAATGGCACCGGTAATGGTCGGCGATCAGGGCAATGTCGTCAACGCGCTCCCGGAGCGGGGGAACAGTCAAGGGAAAAATATTGAGACGGTAAAAAAGGTCCTGGCGAAACGTGCCACGGGCAACCGCTTGTTCGAGATCTCGGTTGGTGGCGGCAATGATGCGGACGTCAGCCCTGATCGTGCGGTTTCCGCCGATCCGCTCAAATTCCATGTCTTCAAGAACGCGTAACAGCTTTGCCTGTAGACGCAACGGCAGTTCACCAATTTCATCGAGAAAGAGCGTGCCTTGGTCGGCCAGTTCGAAGCGACCACGACGTTTTCTATCGGCGCCGGTGAATGAGCCGCGTTCATGTCCGAACAGCTCACTTTCGATCAGTGACGATGATAGTGAAGCGCAGTTCACCTTGACCAATTGGCGCCGGTGGCGTGGGCTGTGTCGATGAATGGCCCGGGCGACCAGCTCTTTACCGGTGCCGGTTTCTCCGAGAATCAGGATGGTGGCGCTGGTCGGAGCGATCTGCCGGATCGTGGCGCGAACCTCTGCTATCGCCTTACTGGTTCCGACGATGCTGTCTTGACCACGCGATGACGAGTCGGGACAGGCGCAATCTACATTCATGGTGATACCGGCTCCTCTGGATCATTTTGGATGGGCCCAAGTGGGTGGGTGTGGCCGAATCCTGTGTTTCGTTTATGGTAAAAAAAGTGACGAAATGTATCCCGACGTTGCCTTACCAATTCAGCTTACGGAAACAGCTTTATAGTGCGGCTAGTATAAGGTGGAAATTACCCAAAAGAAGTATTTTTTTTAAAAATGGCATACTCCGCCATGGTATGATGAAGTCGTAAAAAGTCAGACTTGCAGGTTAAGATGGCTAAGTAAAAACACAGCTATACTAGGAGTGGTGGTCGTTTTGACCTCGCAGGCGTACATATGGTACGTCGAGAAGTCAAAACGATCCCACGACAACGTAGAGCGAAGTTTTTACGACGCCATCATGGTATGGCGGTCGGTATTTATCTAGAAACGTGGTTCCCGCAACCGCACCCAGTCGATGGCCGGCGCCGCCCCTGCAAAGGCAACGAGAGCCTCGGAAAGGCCGCGGTGAGCGCCGAGCAGACGACCGATATCTTTTGCCTCGGCACTGGACGGGGGATGGTGGTGGAAACTATCGAACTGCGCTTCTGCGGCCTTCTCTATTCGATCGAGTTTGGCATCGAGCCGGGTGCGAAGATCATGCTGAGTGTTGCCCTCGGGCTCTTGGGCAAGCGAGGCAAACGTTTGCTCTACGTTTATCAGCCAGTCATCAACTTCCCGGCGCAATTCATTGATGACGTTCTCAGGCCGGCTTCGGGCGCGGACTTCAACAAGTGTCATAGTCCGCCTGCCGAGGGCCTCCACGCTGGCAACCATTGATTGTACCTCTTCACGGGTTGTGGTTCCCAGAGCGGCCGGCACCAGAGAGTGCGCCAGGCCGGCCAGTTTGCCAGGGGCCGTGGCCACTTCATGGAGGTGGTGGGCGGTGCGCAGGCGGTGCGGAAATGAGTGGCGGCGCCGCGGTGGCGGCCCGGAGCCAACAAGAAATTCACAGCTGTTGAAGAAACGGCGCAGGGTTGCCTGAAACCGGTGTTCGGCCCGGTAGGAGACCGGAAAATATCTGGAAATGGTCAAGACCAGAACAACTATGGGAAACGCCAGCGACAGATTGGCCACCCCCATAAAACTGTAGTGCTGCGGTGTGTTGATGGAGGCGAGAACCAGCAGAAAGGCGATCCCTACGAAACGAAATATGAGGTACTTGGGTGAATAGAGCAGATAAACCAAGCCAAATACTGAGCCAAAAAGCATGATGCCAAGCGCGAAAAAACCCGGCAGATGGGGCATGATAAAGATATGAACGAGAGCGCCGAGCATGGTGCCGAAGGCCCCCGGCATGAAAAGCGCCTTCAACGGGTTTATTTGCGGTAGCAGGGACATCAGCATCGTTAGTACGGTGCTCAGAATGGCGATGAAGCTTGCCATCGGCAGATCGGGGACGTAAAAGTAGAGGAGCATGGTTATCCACAACACCCCGCTGACCCGCACCACTCCGAGAAGCCGATCCGGATCGAACCATGCTCCTGACCTCGCAATGGCAGGCTCGGGTTCGTGCTCGTCGGCTCGGGTCAGGCCCTTGATGGAGCTTATCGTTTCAAAGAGTTTTCGGCTCTGGTTTTCCAACTGATTGAGATGCGCAACCGCAAGTTCTAAGGCGCTTTGCTCCAGACGTGTATAGGTAGCTATATTCTCCTGATCCAGTGTGCAAACTTCCTCGTTAAGCCGGTATTCACCATTTTTTCCGGCCGACATCTGTTTGACGGCGGTAAATCTTGCCTCCAGTTCCTGGGCCATGGCCGGTAGTTGGAGTATGGCGCTCGAGGTGTCCACCTGGGCAAGCTCGGCAAAACCCAGCCGCCAGCCTTCCATGGTAGTATCGATGGCCTGCAGCTGCGAGATTACGCGGCGCCAGGCGTGGCGTTTATCCCATATTTCAGAGGTATCGATTTCGGCATGATCCAGCAGTTCTTGCAAGGAACCCAGGGCGCGCGTTATGGGTGCCCGAAGTTGTGCCGTCCGGGTATCTTCCGGGTTGCCCGCAAAACGGCTCAGGTAGCCGGACAACAACAATTGCTGTTGGTCGATCAGGGTGCCGACGGCGCCTTCGAATACACCACGGCTGCTGACCGGCCAGATCAGCAACGAAACGAAACTATAGACAACGATGCCGACGGTCGTCTGCTGAGTGCGTAACACCGCCCGATTGAAATCGTACACCGCGTCCGGTTCGGCGGTGATCGCGACGATGGGCACGGTAATTCCCGCCATGAACCAGAAATACCAGCGTGTTGTGCCTCCCATCATATAGGTGCACAAGGCGATAAAAAGGTTCATCAGGATTATGAAAAGCCAGCGATCCTGCGGGAAAATGGCCAGAATGGCAAGACCCACCATGGCCCCGAACAAGGTGCCGAAGACGCGTAAGATCCCCTTGTTCAGGGAGCTGCCGAGCTCGCTCAGCCCGCAGGACACCACCGCAAAACCGGCCCAGTAGGGAGTCCCCCACCCTTGTGACAGGCTGATGGCATAGACGATAACAATTGCCGTCGCCAGCTTGAATGCGTCTCTAAACCGGGCCGATACCTTCATAAACGGGCTGATTCAGCTGGGAGTGCCATGGCCGCTACAGGTGAGCGTGGGTGCCGCCACGATCAATCTTTCCGCAAGCGTCATGGAACTCCGGAGCGCCCCACGTTGAAACAGTACCCCGAAGCCGCGCCTGATGCGTTGCTGGTCCTCGGTCGAATCGTAAAAGTTGACGCCGTTGAAACAAATGGAGCCGTTAGCCGGCCGTTTTACACCGGTCAGCCCCCGCATCACCGTACTGTTGTCGCCGCCGCTGCCTCCCATGATGATGAATAGATCCCCTCGATTTACGGAAAAACTGATATGCTGTTGCACCACATAGTTGCCATAGGCACGGGTCATGTCTTGGACGACGATATGTGGTTGTGCGGTCTCAGCCATGTAGTTTCTCCTTCACATCGACCTCCTTTTGCGCACATCGAAAAAAGTTGTTACCTGGATATGCGATGGCTTCGTAAAAACCCCAATTTCGGTGATTGTGGACTTGAACCGAAATCCATAATCATTTGAAATTACTGGATTCCCGTTTTCACGGGAATGACGAAAGCAAGCAATTTTGAGGTTTTTAGAGCGCATCAATTAATTAGGCAAAGAAAAACATGCGCAGTCTAACATATTTCCCACAACCGGTACATTACCCAAAAGAAGTATTTCTCTGGAGAGCCCCGCAAAGGAGCAATGTTTGTTCACAATGAAGGTGTGAGAGAAATGTTACCCCCAGAGCGAGTGGATGTTCCAAGGAGCAAATTTATAGAGCAACGAAAAGGGTGGGCGGAAAGGGTATTTTTGACATTTCCCTTTACATGGGGCTGCCGGATTTACATGATGACCATCTTAGTCTCGCAGCTAATTGCACACCTGCAAGATCCAGAATTCATCACGATGCCGGCCGCCGAAAAGCGAAGTTTTTACGACGCCATCACCTATTGAAAGTTGATGTAGACCGGCGGGTACTTTATCCTGGTATTGCCGATATCGGCCATACCCATTACCTGCTCGGGGGTGAGCAGTGCCGGTTTGTCTTCGTTGAAAAACAGCTTCATACCTCCAGAAACCGCCGATGCCGCCTGCTCATCATAGAGCTCGTTATAGATCTTGACCTTTAAGTCAGGCGACCCGTGCCCGTCAAGATTCATGATCAGATCAATGTTGTCATACTTTTTGACGGAATCTTTGCCGGAAACCATACTTTCCCTGAACATATGAACGAGCAGTACCTTGCTCTGGCTGATATTGTTCTTCTCCAGGTAATCATGCATGGCGGACTGCACGGCGTTTATCTCATCGCCTGAAATATGGCCGATCACTTTTCCCGGCGGCACGTCAAGCCCATTGACCTCAAATTCCGGATCGATTGCCAGATGCACATTGTCGTATTTGAGATATTTCAGGACCGGCTGGATCGCCTCAGACGGCGTCATCTCGCCCAACTGCAGGTCGATGATGACGGCAAAATCATGCTGCCTGGCACTGTTGATGTAAAGCATCATTTTGTCATCCGACAAAGCGGATATGTAGTCCTGATCATTGCCGGGATCACTGGTGGCTAGACCGTAGATGAGATGAAAGGCGGGAATTACCGTCTTTCCCGTTACCTTGCCATACTCATCGGCTTTTGCCTTGACGAGCGGCACCAGTTCTTCCACCGAATGCTGCCCGAGCACGCCGAGTGATTGTGCGTTCGGGCGGCCATAATAGCCGAGCATCAAGGTCGTCCCGTCAAAATAACCGGAATCGGCATGGGCGGCAGAACCATATGAGGCTGTAACGATCAAAACGATAGCGCATAGAATGTGTTTCATAAGGTTTACGGACTCCTTGCCTGATGCGGCCGATTGTAACGTATGGGAACTTTGCAAAATGGCCTTTTCGCCCGATTTCGTCGTTGCTCAAAAAATTTTATCCTCGGAATATCATTCCGGCCGCAGGTAAAATTTTCCTCTCGCCTTGATCTTGAACGAAAATTCTCATTTTTCAAGACTCCCATATGATGATTAATTCGTGAAAACCCTGATATTGCTTGCTTTCGTCATTCCCGCCCTCGATAACAACACTCAAGGGCAGGCTGCAGCGGGAATCCAGTAATTTCAGTTAATTACGGATTTCGGGTCAGCTCCATCATGACGATAGTAGGGGTTTTTACGATTCCATCATATGATTGGTGGTACTACCACCGACATTGCCGAGACTATCTCTTGCGTAGGTGAGCGTGATAGCATTATTCACCGATTTGCAAAGGCGCCTCAATGATCTCCTCCGCTCCCTCGCCAATCTGCTTAACCCCTTCACCGGTTCCTTCCAGGGTGCCGGATACGGTACCGGTTACCGGGTCGTTTCGTTCGGTTGATTCACCGATTCCTTTTGGTATCTCAGCCGGTGAAGTAACAATTTTTCCGGCCCCTTCAACCGTCTGACTGACTGGGCCGTCAGCCTGGGCGAACGCGACTGAGGAAAAAGTGCCGCAGATCATTGCGGCCAGGGTGAGGGGAGCGAGAAAGCGCATCGATTTTCGGTTTTTTATCATCATTTTTTTCCCTTTTGTACATGGTTGACTGGTTGACTGGTTGACCCAAAGATTCATTGTCGGATCACCAGCACTTATTGGTAAGCAGTTTTTAGTACGGTGCAAAAAATATTTTACTCTATCGCCGCATTGCCTGCTATTCACTATCTCGAGAGTACTGAAGCAGTAGGTTGATTTTTTCAATGTTATCGTCAAGGAGCAGCTTTTTAAGAGTCCATCAAATACCTGATCGACCCCTATAAGACAAAAGGGAACCTTGCAAAATGGTCTTTTCGCCCAACCTCATCGTTGCTCCAAAAATTTTATCCTCGGAATATCGATCCGGCCCGCGGTAATATTTTCCTCGCGCCTTGATCTTGAACGAAAATTCTCATTTTTCAAGGCCCCCGAAAGAGTTTGAAAACTATGCCAGTGTCATGTCAAGTTTCAGATGTTCTACCATTGCGCCGTAATTTTGGTTTCCCGCAAGGCGCGAAAGAGGGCGCATAGCAGCGCTATGTAAGCGAATGAGCTTTGATGTCGGGAAGCCAAAAGGACACGCAAGATTGAACAGATGAGGCTTGACAGGACACTAGAATGTAGATTCCCCTGGTCAACGGGTTTGGCGGAAACCATCATGGCTATTTTTTAACGCACGAAGGTGCAAACAACATTGCCTATGCCCTGTTCGGCTTTCCAAGTCTGGCGGATTATGAACGCTATCGGGAAAAGATCAAAGTCGACGGGAAATGTCTTGCGGCCTTTGACTATGCCACTATTCGCAGGGCATATATAGCGCTCTGGGAGTAGCAAGCCGGCCTGGGCAGATCGTGAATACCGCCATATAAAACGACAAAGTAGTGAGATAAACAGCAGGGGTGGGGTCTGGGTGGCTGTAATTACTGGAATCTGTAACTTGAGCGTGCAAAGTTGGGTTAGTGGTTGCTGATGAGCTTTTTTTTCGGTCCCGAAATCGTCTGCGCACCGCCGGCAGGTGAGGGGCCATTTGCCCGGGACTCGATGCTCCCGCTTATATCCAGGTTTTTTTCGAGGGTCTGGTAGGCCAGATAATATTTAAAAATGTTGGCGACGTACTGGACGGTCTCGCGACCGATCCGTTTGGCGGCGATGAGTTCCACGTTGCGAAACCAGCGGTTGGCATCGAGCCCGGTTTCCGCCGCCTCTTTGCGTAGCCTTGCCACGCGGGCCGGTCCGGCGTTGTAGGCGGCAAAGGCGAACAGAACCTGGTTGGTTTCATCGATGTTCGGGTCGTCGGCGAAATAGCGGTCGATTAAAAAGCGGAGGTACTTCGTTCCCGCGTGGATGTTGGGATCAAGCTCTTCAATGTTGGGAATGCCGACGTTTTCATCCTGCGCGGTGCTTGGCAGAAGCTGCATGATGCCCACCGCTCCGGCGGCGCTTCGGGCGCTATGATCGAGCTGTGATTCCTGGTAGGCAAGTGCCGCCAGCATCAGATAGGGAAAGTCATACTGGCTGCCGTATTTTTTGAAGTAGTCAATGGTGTTTGCAAAGCGCTGCAGATGCTCGGTCTGCACCTCATCGGTAATATAGGAGGCATCCATCAGATAGCGCTTGATGAGGATATTGCCCATGGTTGTACCGACTTTGTGGCCTTTCATGAACTCATTGACGATACCCTTTAGTTGTGGACTGTCTTTCCTGAAAGCCCAGCCAATCGCCCCATCGGTACGAAATTTAACCCCGGGGTGAAGGGTAATATTGTCAAATACCTGGGCCCACAATTCTCCTTTGTGGAAGTCGATCACCGTGTAGTCTATTAACGAGGCGTTTACCATCTCCAGCAGGTCCTCATCTTCGAGATTCTCGTCGGCCTCGACGATGACCACCTCGGCCTTGCCCATGGATCGCATGGTCTCGTTGAGTTTTTCAAGACTCTCATAATAGCTGCTTGATTTACGGACATATATCTCTTTCCCACCCAATTCGAAAACAGAGGTGACATCACCATGATCGGCGCTGGTGACCAGGATTTCATCGATCCCGGTGGCCAGCGGGTCGCTGAAATCCACCAGAGCCAGACGGTCGTCACTGATGGTGAGGTTGCCCGCCGCGATATCACCTTTGCCCTCGATCAGCTTGGTGATCAATTGATCCCGGGTGGTGGGGATATAGAGCATATCAACTCTGAGAGTACCGGTGTTAAACGACTCGTTGACGAATTTGTCAAACATCTCCAGCGCTTCAAAGGTGACACCGCGCGGCTGCAGACCGTCGAAGAAAAAAAATGTGCGGCTGTAAGGCACCAGGACGCGGATAATACGGTCTTCAACCATTTCTTCCAAATCGCCGGTAAATGGTTCAATAAGCCGCTCCAGTTGCTCAACGCTTAAATCAGTCGATAAGGCGGTGGAGGCGTCGGCCGGGCAGGTACAGGCAGTCGCCGACACAATCATGAAGCATATCGCCCAGAAGATAGAACGATTCATAAATGTCTCCGTTACAAGAACATCGTTTAGAGTGTGGGTTCGTCCCGGCGCGGGGGATGCGGTGTGTCCATCTTCGTTTTTACCGCCACACCCAGTTCCGGAAAGGGTTGAGCCCGATCAATCAGGCTGCCGCGCCCGGTGGCGAGTTTTATCATCGCCTGGTCAAAACTGGTGCGACAGCTATCGAGTTGTCTGCCCAGCCTTTCCATGTCATCGACAAAACTTTTCAGTTTGTCGTACAGCGCTCCCGCCCGTTCGGCTATTTCGCGGGCGTTGCGGTTTTGTTTTTCGCCCTGCCAGAGATGATTGATGGTGCGCAACACGGCCAGCAGGGTGGTGGGGGTGACGATTATTACCTGGCGGGCATGCATTTCGTTAAGAAGCGTTTCATTATTGTCGACAACGCTCGTAAAAGCCGCATCAATAGGAATAAACATCAATACAAAATCAAGGGAGGTGATGCCCTGCAAGGAACTGTAATCTTTGCCGCTCAATGATTTCATATGTTGTCTAATTGCCTGTAGATGCTGCTCCAGGGCCGTGGCCCGATCGCCGTCGGTGACCGCGCCGACATAGCGCTGCCAGGCTGAAAGCGATACTTTCGAGTCAATCACTACGTCCCTGCCGCCGGGCAGGCGGACAATCACATCGGGTTTGCGCAATCTATTATCATTCGTACGCCATCCCGTTTGGGTCACATACTCGTGACCGTTTCGCAACCCGGCGTGCTCGAGCAACCGCTCTAGTATCATTTCTCCCCAATCGCCCTGGGTTTTGCGGTTACCGGTCAGCGCCCGGCTGAGCTGAGCGGCCTCCTCATTGAGTCGCTGATTTAATTCTCTGAGGTGCAGCAGCTCCTGCTTTAATGAGGCACGATCCCTGGTTTCCTCGGTAAAAATGGTCTCTATCCGGCTGCCGAACCCGGAAATCTGCTCTTTTAGGGGTTGCAGCAGCGAAGAGATGCGCTCCTGATTGATAGAGGAGTAAGAATGTATTTTTTCATCGATTATCTGGTGGGCGAGGTTGTCAAAAACGGTGTGCACCCGGGTTTCATTATCCTGGAGCATGGCGATTTTTTCGTGATAATGGCGCTCATCGTCCTGCCGCTGTTGTTCAAGAACGCGAAAATCTGTTCGCAGCTGCTCGTATCCGCGGCGCCATCTCTGCACCCGAAATTGCGGCAACACGTATCCGATGCCGATTCCTAGTGTAAGTGAGGCCAGGGCAACGACCCGGACATCTGGCGATGCCGCCAGCATCGACCAGAAATATTCAACCATAGGGCGAAACTATCAGCCCGGCGGCCACAACATGGCGCGGCCGCCGAGGAAATGGACGTGTAGGTGAAAGACGGTTTGACCGGCACCGGCGCCGTTGTTGATAACCACCCGGAAATCACTACCAATGCCGTGCTCTTGGGCCAGACGCGTGCCTTGTTTGATGATTTTTCCCATCAACTCAATATCTTCGTTGGCCATCGCGACGGCATCCGCTATGTGTTTTTTGGGGATGACGAGAAAATGTTTCGGCGCCTGTGGGGATATATCCCAAAACGCCAGTATTTCATCATCTTCATACATCTTATTGGCGGGAATATCCCCGGCTACAATCTTGCAGAAAATGCAGTCAATCATTCTCTCCCCTCATTGCGTGAATAGCAAAACTTGAAATCGCATTTTACCAGCAATTACCTCTCCTTATCCCAACAATTAAAAAGTGGGGATAGAGGATGTTTTACGACCCCATCCGTGCCTACTGAGGATAGCTGAATGACAGCTCATCCTCGTTCATATCCACCAGCACCTTGCCGCCTTTGCTCAGGTTGCCGAACAAAATCTGTTCGGAGAGCACGTCGCCGATCTCTTTCATGATCAGGCGCCGCAGCGGCCGGGCGCCGAAATCGGGGTCGTGGCCCTTACGTGCCAGCCAGGTGCGGGCCGCGTCGGTAAGCTCGATTTTGACCTTTTTCTCGCTCAATTGCTCCTCCAGTTCACCGATCAGTTTGTCCACCACCCGTTGCATCGATTCATTGCTCAGGGTTGCAAAGGTGATCACCGCATCGAGACGGTTTCTGAACTCTGGTGAGAACAGTTTTTCCACCGCCTTTACCCCCTTGGTCTTCTTTTCGCTGACAAAACCGATGGATTTGGCGGTCAACTCGCGAGCCCCGGCATTGGTGGTCATGATGATGATGACGTTGCGAAAATCAGCCTTTCTGCCGGAGTTATCGGTCAAGGTTGAGTGATCCATGACCTGCAGAAGGATTGAGTAGATATCCATGTGGGCCTTCTCAATCTCGTCAAGAAGCAGGACGGAATAGGGATGCTTGCGAATGGCCTCGGTAAGCAGACCGCCCTGATCGAATCCCACATAGCCGGGCGGCGCTCCAATCAGGCGGGCAACCGCGTGCTTTTCCATATACTCGCTCATGTCAAAACGCTCGAAATGGACCGTCAACGCCTGTGCCAGCTGGCGTGCCACCTCGGTCTTACCCACCCCGGTGGGCCCGGCAAACATAAAGGCGCCGGTGGGCGCGTTGGGATTGCCCAGGCCGGCGCGGGATCGCTTCACCGCCTGCACAATCGCCTCCAGGGCCTGATCCTGGCCGAAAATTACCGATTTGAGCCTGGTTTCCAGATCACGCAGCGATTCCGTATCCGAGCCCCGCCGCGAGCGTGCCGGGATGCGGGCGATGGCGGAAACCACCCGTTCTACATCAGGCACCTTGACCATACCGTTTTGCCGCGACTCCAATCGAAACATGGAGCCCACCTCATCCATGATATCGATGGCCTTGTCCGGCAGAAAACGCTCGTTGATATAGCGATCGGAAAGCTCGGCCATGGCCCGCAGGGCCGTTTTCGAATAGCGGATACTATGATGTTTTTCATAGCGCCCCTGCAGTCCCTGAAGGATCCGGTGGGTATCGTTCACGGAGGGCTCTTCGATATCGATTTTTTGAAATCGCCTGGACAGGGCACGATCTTTTTCTATGTGATTGCGATATTCCTCGTAAGTGGTGGAGCCGATACAGCGGAGACTGCCTGACTGCAGGGCCGGTTTGAGCAGGTTGGAGGCATCCATGGAACCGCCGCTGGTGGCGCCGGCGCCGACGATGGTGTGCATCTCATCGATGAACAAAATGGCATTGTCCTTTTTCTCGATGGCGGCCACCACCGCTTTGACCCGTTTCTCAAAGTCACCCCGATACTTGGTGCCCGCCACCAGCGAGCCCATATCCAGCTGGTAGATGTCCACATCCTGCAGTAAATCCGGCACCACCGGTTTCTCGCCCCGTTGCCGGGCGCATTGATCCTCGTAAATCCGCAGGGCAAGCCCTTCCGCCATGGCGGTTTTGCCCACCCCGGTTCCCCCACCAGAAGCGGGTTGTTTTTCTTGCGCCGACACAGCACCTGCATGATTCGATTTACCTCACGGCCCCGGCCAATCAGCGGGTCCAGTTTACCCTCGCGGGCCAGTAAGCCGTAATTTAAGGTAAATTCCGTCAGTGCCTTGTCTTCCTTGTCGCCGCCGGTTTTTTGTCCCGATTTGTCGGGGCCCGGCGGCGGATGCGGCAGCGGTTCTCGCTGCAGTCCCTCCGGCATCTCATGAGAAATGAGATTGACCACCGCCATGCGGCCCACGCCGACGGAACTGAGGAAATAGACGGCGTGTGACTCGGTTTCCGAGAAAATCGCCACCAGCACGTCGCCTGAATCCACCTCTTTTTTGCCGCAGCTCTGAACGTGGGCAACTGCCCGCTGCAGTACCCGGTTAAAGGCGATCGTCTGGGTCGGGTCACCGCCGGTTGCCGCCGGGATGGTCGGTATTTCTTCAGAAAGAAACGACTCCAGCCGCTGTTTAAGGGTATCCACCGAACCACCGCATTCACGGATGATATAGGTGGCGAGGTCGTCATGCAGCAAGCCGTAGAGCATGTGCTCCACGGTGACGAACTCGTGTTTGTGTACCTTTGCCTCTTTAATTGCTTTTATCAGCGATGCTTCAAGGGTCTTGCTTAACATGGTTGCACTCACATGGGTTATTCCTGCTCCATACTGCAACGGAGCGGGAATTGATTTTTTCTGGCTAATTCATGAACAATTGTAATCTTCGTTTCACATATTTCCCTGGTGTAGATACCCGCGATGCCGACCCCGTCATTGTGAACGTTCAACATGATGCGGGTGGCCTCATGCTTGGTTTTTTGGAATATATTTTCCAATATTGACACGACGAACTCCATGGTCGTGTAATCATCGTTATGTAACAACACTTTAAAGCGTGGCGGCTCTTTTGTCTCCACCCTTTCATCGGTGAGTACCTCGCCGTGCAGCTCTGTATCGCTATCAGCCATTGTCTGTTTGTTTTTTGTTACCTGCTGCCCGTAAAATCCAGAATCAGTCTAAATTATAATCGCGCCGCCGCGCTTTTCAATGGATGCGCCGTGTCCGGTTCCGCCGGGCGCCGGTGAGCAGGGCGTGCAGTGAGATGAGAAGCTCTTCGACGATGAGCATATCTGAGACCGGCGATCTCTTAAGCTTATAATCGGCCGATAAGATCATCCGCAGTGCCTCTTTCAAAGAGGTTATTGATAGGTTCTCGGCGATCAGGAAATTTTGCAGCAGTCCAAAGGGATGACCTTTGAGATACTCGCCGCCACCTGCTTTGTCCTTAAGCGCCGGCAGGTAGTGATTGGTAAACTCACCATAGCTCATACGCCGGCGCCAGACCGGCTCAGCAATCATTTGCAGAGCCCGCACAGCGAGCAGTTTACGGATGAAGTTACGAAGCATCGCGATAACGGCCAGGCTGTGGATACCGTCACCGCGCAGATGGTGGTAGATGGTCAGTGTTTTGGCCATATCGCCCTTGACCAGGGCCTCGCTGAGCTCAAATATGGCGTCTTCACGTGTTCGCCCGACCAGCAGGATAACATCCTCTTTGATAATTGATATCCGATCTCCCAGATAGAGGGCGATTTTTTCCAGCTCAACGGCAAGAGCGGCGGGATGATTACCGATCAGGTTATACAGCGCTTCGATGGTATTCTGGTCGATATTTTTTTTAAGCCGGGTGCAGGTGCGTTGCGCAGTTTCAAAAAAAACGGTTTTTTGCTCTTTTTTATCCGGCGTCCTGCTTCCCTCAGGGATCGAGCAATCGATTATCTCACCATGCTTTTTCACGATGGTGAAGAGTTTTTTCCGCTTATCCACATGCTCGGCGACGAACACCACCACCACCCCGGGCGGCAGCCCTTTTTCGATGGAGGCGGCAAATGCGGCATCGGCACCGGCGGTTGAGCTTGTTTTTTTTACCGCGGCCTGCCGTACGATCTGATCAGCCCAGCCGATCTCGCCACCGGGATGGGCAAAGCCAAACCACTCACGCCAGAGGTCGGCGCTGATCTGCGAGAGAACCAGGGCCGCTGGATCATCGAGCGGTGGGATGAATGAGACGAACTGGCGCAGCGCCCGCACGGTTTCCTTCTCATTTCCGCTCTGGTGGGCGGCAACACTTTTTTCCCAGAGATCGGAAGCGTGCTGTCTGGTTTGGAAAAAATTACACGGGCTCACCCTGAACAATTGGATGCCCGGCAAGAGTGAACGGGTAAAGAGCTTAACCCGCAGTTGTTCCACCGGCGTGGTCAGTCCATCGATGGAGTGAACGGTGATCTCGTGGTGATCGGTAAACGTCTGGATCACCGTTTGGCCAGCCTCGCTGCTCAGATAGCTCTCGCCCCAGCAGAGAAATAGTTGCGGCGGGTCGGCGGAACCAATGGCGTTGCCCACCGCCTCCGGTATGGTTCGCTTATGAACGGGCACCCGTCTTTTCGTCGGCGGCGGCCATGTGGTATAAAATGGCCGGCAGTGAACCGGGCATCAGATATTCATCACGGGTGGCACCGGGCACCAGCAGGGAGGGGTCGTCGGCCACTTCGCGCCAATCGTTGGTATTATCAGTCAGGGCGACAATTTCCAACAGGCGGCGGTTGAACAGATTGTTGATGGCGGCCCTGCCGATGCCCACCGTGGCGAAGATATCCACCCGATTGGCGAACAGCGAGTTCAGCTCCTGATAGGCACGAATCCCCCCGCACGAGCCGACGCTCACAAATCGCCGCGGCGCCGGCATGTCGGTGAAACTGAGCTCACCCTGTTCATAGAGTGCGGTAAGCGGGTCGAAGAGGTGTTCGTCTCGCCAATAGCTGTGCCCGCGCTGGGCGTACATCTCATAGCCGTGGCTGAAAAATCGTTTCAGCAGGGTGGCCTGGCGTTTTTCGCCCTGATAAAAACCGACTGCATGGGAACACTCAATGGCGTTAACGGTTTTCACCCATTCAACGATCAGCGGGGATATCTGTAACAATGGATAGAGCTGATCAATGATGATATCGGGCCGGTTGGGCCACCGGCTGATGACGTGTTGTACCTGTTTCCCCGCCGTGCTCACGGCGGGTTCACCGCTTAATTGCACGGACAGGCGGGGACGATAGCCGTGATCGGCAAGATGCAGGCAGTTGGTGCGATAGGAGTAGCGACCGTCGTCATCATCTTGAAAGATAGAGAGGCTTTTCAGGGCGCCGTCCGCTTTCCAGTGGTTGAAATCGGCGGTGATAAAGGGGGCAAGGCTCACTGTTCCACGTGCTGCCAGCAGCTCCGTTATCTTCTCTTTACAGGTCTCGGTGAGCAGCTCCGGGTGGGTGGTGCGATAATGGTCGAGGATGACCCTAATCTGCCGTGAGAGCAGCGGTGGTGCACCGCTTTCGGCGTTCAGCAGGGTATCGATGAGAAATGCGCGGCCAGGGGTCTGCAAAGAGCGCAGCAGGGTCTGGAAGGTGGCGGCAAAGAGTATCAGGCTTTGTTCATGAGCCAGGGCCGATTCGCACAGCAGCCCGATAATCACCTGTTGTGATGCTTCATCTGCCGGCAGCAGCGTGGTAAGCTTACCCTTCTGGGCGCAGCTCACCAGAAAATCGGCAACAAATCGCTTGGCCGGATCGATGGTTTCAAGAAAAACCAGGACATTGTCATCGAATTGCCCCTGCAGCCGGGTTTTAAAAACAGGGATCAGCACATCTCGAAATGAGGAGTCATATAACTCACCGCCACGACACAGCAGGGCGTACAGTTCCGGTACCGACTGCTCCTCGGCTGTGGCGATGCGGGCAAAGGCGGTTGCCTCACGAAGCGTGGTGATGGCGGCGGCACGTCTTCCGGCGGTAAGCGCTGCCGAAAAATCCTGCTGGTGCCGAGCCACGGCACGAGGATGCAGATGGTTAAACAGGGTGGTGAGGTGTTCCGGTGAAGTGTTGGCCAGAGTGGCGGCACTGATCTCCACCCCACCCTGATCGGTTATCGCATGCAGGTGGTTGATCCGCTCAATAACCGGGTCGGCGCCGTCGATAAGCGCCGTAAGGAGCAACGATTTTTCTGCCTGCGAGAGCGTTTGGAAGGCGGCCAGGCGCTGTTGCGGAGCAAAACGAAAATAGGCGGCAAGCCAGAACAGCGGATCCGCCTTGGTTTCATCTCGGCTGGCAAGCAGTGCTTCAAGGCGCGCGATGTCGGCATCGGCCAGCTCCGTGATTGCCGAAGCCATCGCCAAGGCGCCCTCAGCGTCGATCGGCGCGGCATCTATCGCCGCCTCTGTCAGCCGCTGCCGACTCGGGTTCATGGCGATCAGTAGCCTGCCGGCGTCAACGGCCTGGGTGCCGCGTAAGCCAGTTACGCTATATATGGATTGTGCCGCCCAGTGACCGCTGCTGCCCATTTTTGCGAGCTGGGCAATCAGCTCAAGGAGCTGGGCGGGACTCAGTTCTTTGGCGCCGGCGAGCGGGACGATCGCCTGCCGGGCCGAAAATGGCAGCCCACTGCTTTGTTCAAGGATACGCCAGCCCTCCTCAATACCGGCGCCCGGCAGCTCGAACATCAGCTCGAGCAGGGCCAGCTGGTCAAAATAGAGGTCAAAAAATACAAGTGTTTCAAGGGCTTGTACCGCCTGCTCGGCGGTGATTTCGGGATGTGCGGTGAACAGACGCAGGGCGTATTGTTTTGTGTAGGGCAGACTTTTAACGGTATCCTGGTGATATTGATAGAGTTCATCATCAAGGCAGCTCACCTGGCTGAAATAGGCCAGGGTAATATCATCAGAGGTGACGATGTCGGCGGCACCGGCACTTGTTCCGAAGACGGCGGTGATGCCAAGCAGCACGATTGCCCATACCGCGCTACGCAATGGACGAGAAAAGTGACGGTCTTCGATTGTCAGAAAAGCGGCAGGGTAGTTCCCTGGTTTGGTGTCGTACCAATCATATTCGTCACCACACCGCGCCATGCTTAATTAGCGCAACGATTCGTTGAGTGCGGCAAGTGCTTTATTGCCGGGACACAAAGTTTTTTCATCGAGCTGATTCAGTGGGGTCGCCACCGTCTTGTTGATGTCGTGAAACTCTTCGCTGTCGGGGTTGAGATAGAGAAATCCGGTCAACAGCAGTTCGTTGTATCTGGCCTCCTCAATAGCGGCTATGGCATCTTTTCGATCGGTAACGATGTGTTGTTCCTCCTGCTTGAATAATTTGATAATCGAGCCGTCATGCAGGGTTACCGGAACCGCCGTATTGTCGGGATATTCGGTGGTGATTTCCTGGCGCAGGGGGATGAAATCAAAGGTGTTGGTTACCTCCATGTGATCGCGCACCCAGGAGTAACTTTTTGTTGATGTGGGGGCGTTGTTGAAGGTTACGCAGGGTGAGATTACATCGATGAAGGCAAACCCGCGATGAGAGATTGCCGCCTTGATGAGTGGAACCAGCTGTTTTTTGTCTCCGGAAAAGCCGCGAGCGACAAACCCGGCACCAAGCTGGATAGCCAGTTCACACAAATCGATGGATTCAAATGAGACCGGCGCCCCCTTGCGGGTTTTTGAACCCTTGTCGGCGGTGGCGGAATCCTGTCCCTTGGTGAGCCCGTAACAGCCGTTGTTCATGACAATGTAGATCATGTTGAGATTACGCCTGACCACATGGGCGAATTGTCCCAGCCCGATGGATGCGGTGTCGCCGTCGCCAGAGACTCCCAGATAAATTAACTCACGGTTGGCCATGTTGGCGCCGGAGGCCACCGACGGCATGCGACCGTGCACCGAGTTGAAACCGTGCGACCTGCCGAGGAAATAGGCCGGTGTTTTCGACGAGCACCCGATACCGGAAAGCTTCACCACATGGTGCGGGGGAATCGACATTTCAAAAAACGAGGTGATAATAGCGCTGACGATGGAGTCGTGACCGCACCCGGCGCACAGCGTGGAGATACCTCCTTCGTATTGCTTGCGGGTGTAGCCGATGTCGTTCTTTTGCGCTTCGGGGTGGCGAAATGCGGGCCGGTTATAACTCATGATTGCGTCTCCTTGGCGGACGGCAGCGTCGGTCTGAGAAATCCTTTGGTGCGGGCCAGAAGGGTGGCATGGATCTGGTTGCTGATCATGGTTGCGGTGATCGGCAGACCGTTGAAGTTGGTTACCGAAACGAGCTTTCCGGGCGGCAGCTGGCATTCGCCGGTGAGCAATATCTTCATCTGCGAATCGCGGTTCTGTTCAATGACGAACACCACCTCGTGCTGATTGATAAAATCAAATACCTCGGGCTGGAAGGGAAAGGCGCGGATGCGCATGCGGTTGATTACCACCCCGCCGGCCGCCAGTTTATCCAGGGCCTCACCGGCCGCGGCGGTGGTTGAGCCGAAGAAGATGGCACCCAGCGGCGCCTGGTTGTCGGAAATATCTATCATGGGTTCCGGCACCAACCGTCGAGCCGTCTCCCACTTGTTCAAGAGCCGCCGCATGCCGCGCTCGTAGGCGGCGCTTTCCTCGGTGTAGGCGGCAAACTCGTTATGTGAGGTGCCTCGTGTCACATAGGCGCCGCGCTCCGGGTGGGCGCCGGGAATGGTGCGGTAACAGATACCATCCCGGTCGACGTCCAGATAACGACCCCAGGGACGATCCATCTTGTCGAGCTCGTCGTACCCCAGCACCTTGCCGCGATCGTAGCAGTGCCGGTCATCCCACTCAAGCGGCTCACAGATATGTTCATTCATGCCCAGGTCGAGATCGCTCATCAGAATTATCGGGGTCTGCAGGCGATCGGCCAGGTCAAAGGCCTGGGCGCTCATTTCAAAACACTCTTTCGGGTCACAGGGGAGCAATAACACGTTGCGGGTATCGCCATGGGAGGCATAGGCGCAGGCCAAAATGTCGGACTGCTGGGTTCTGGTGGGCATGCCGGTAGAGGGCCCACTGCGCTGCACATCGATGAGCACCACCGGAATCTCGGCGAAATAGGCAAGGCCGAGAAATTCAGCCATAAGGGAGATCCCCGGACCCGAGGTCGCGGTAAACGAACGGGCTCCGTTCCAGGCGCCGCCGATGGCGATACCGATGGCCGCCAGTTCGTCTTCTGCCTGGATGGCGGCATAACGCTTTTCACCGGTCTCGGGGTCGGTCCGGTACTTTCTGGCGTAGCGTTCAAAGGCCTCGATCACCGAGGTCGACGGAGTTATCGGATACCACCCCGCCACCGTGGCGCCGCCATAAAGAGCGCCTAAGGCGGCGGCACTGTTGCCGTCGATCATGATCCGTTCCCCTACCCCGTCAGCGCTTTTGATGGTGAGTCCGCAGACGCCGTGATGATGGGTATGGGCGTAGTCGTAGCCGAGCCGCAGAGCGGTGAGGTTGGGCTCCGCCAGCTTCGGTTTTTTGGCGAATTGCAGACGTACCGCCTCGTTCATGGGCTCCAGACCGATATCAAACAGAGCGGCCAGGGCGCCGATGTAGATGATATTTTTCATCAGTTGACGCAGCCGGCTGTCGCCGAACTCATCGTTGCAGAGCTGGGTCAGCGGTACCCCGATAGTGGTGATGTCATCGCGGGTGAAACTGTCCGGCAGCTCACGGGTGGAATCATAGAAAAAATAACCGCCGGGTAACACCATATCGTAATCCTGGCGCATGGTCTGGCCGTTTACCGCAATGATAAAATCGGCCCCGCCGCGACGGCCCAGGTGCCCCTTTTCGGTGATACGCACCTCGTACCAGGTGGGCAGCCCCTGGATGTTTGAGGGGAAGACGTTTTTCGGAACAACCGGGACACCCAGACGAAACACCACCTTGGCGAACAGATTGTTGGCGCTGGCTGAGCCGGATCCGTTGACGTTGGCGAAGCGGACAACGAAATCGTTGGTTTTTTCCATTGGTTTCATAGTTGAGATGCCTGTGCCGACTTGTAGAAGAATTTTATCATTTCCCAGGCCGATGTTGGACACCGCTCCGCGCACATGCCGCAATGGAGGCAGACATTTTCATCTTTCACCATCACCCTCCCGGTGGGCAGAGTATCTGATACATAGAGATCCTGGCTTTGGTTGCGGGCCGGGACGATTAGTTGTTCCCGTAAGACTGCTTCCTCATCGTTTTCGATGAAGTTGATGCAATTGGTGGGACAGATGTCCGCGCAGGCGTCACATTCGATACATAGGGTGTAATCAAAGACCGTCTGCACATCACAATTGAGACAGCGTTTGGCCTCCGTCTTGCTGGTCGGTTGGGAAAAGCCAAGCTCCACCTCCACCAGCCGGTCGCGCAGGGTTTTGGCCTTTGCCACGGTGGGCACCTGTTGCCGGTCATCCTCGGTTACGTGACTGTCGTAAATCCAGTCGTGAAAGCCCAGCTTCTGGCCGGCCAGTTTTACCTGGGGGTGGGGACGATCATGCAGGTTTTTGCCCCGGCAGAGCAGATCAATGGAGATAGCTGCCTGATGACCATGTTCCACCGCAATGATGATGTTGGCCGGGCCAAAGGCAGCGTCGCCGCCGAAGAAAACTCTCTCAACGGTGGACTGCAGGGTGACCGGATCGAGAACGGGAAGACCTCTCTCGGTGAACTCGATGCCGCTGTTTTCGTCAATGAAAGGAAAGGCGTTCTGCTGGCCGATGGCAAGCAGCACCTCGTCACAGGCAAAAAAGACCGGCTCCTCGCCGGTTGGCTCCAGCCGGCGGCGGCCGTTTTCGTCGTACACCGGCTGGACCTTGTCAAACAACATGCCGACCAGCCTTCCGTCTTCTATGACAAACTCACGCGGGGTGTGGTTTTCGATAATGGGAATATCTTCCTTAACCGCATCTTCGATCTCCCACTCCGAGGCCTTCATCTCCGCCCGTGGGCTGCGCACGATTACCTTGACATCCTCTCCCCCCAGCCGCCGGGCGGTGCGGCAGCAGTCCATGGCGGTATTGCCGCCGCCCAGAACGAGAACTTTTTTACCAATTTTTTCTACATGTCCCCAGACGACACCGGCCAGCCATTCGATACCCACGTGAATGGTCTTGTCCCCTGCCGCCCGGCCCGGCAGATCGAGGTCGCGGCCACGCGGGGCGCCGCAGCCGACGAATACGGCATCATAGTCCTGGGCAAGCAGATCACGTATGTCGGAGACGTAATGACTGGTGCGGGTGGTGATGTTGCCGAGGTTGGTGATATAGCCGATTTCGGTATTGAGAATCTCCTCAGGCAGTCGAAATGAAGGCACCTGGCTGCGCATAAAGCCGCCAAGCTTGGTCTGATCGTCAAAAATTTCAATCTCATAGCCTAAAATGGACAGGTCGCGGGCCACCGTCAGCGAGGCGGGTCCGGCGCCGATCAGTGCTATTTTCTTGCCGTTTGTCTGGGCGGGAGCCTTCGGCAGCAGCCCCAGAACATCGTCGCGATTATCGGCCGCCACCCGCTTGAGACGGCAGATGGCCACCGGTTCTTCATCGACCCGGGTGCGGCGGCAGGCCGGTTCACACGGGCGGTCACACACCCTGCCCAGGACACCGGGAAAGACGTTGGAGACCCAGTTGATCATGTAGGCCTCGGTGTAGTGCTTGTGCAGGATAAGTCTGATATATTCCGCCACCGGGGTATGGGCCGGACAGGCGTACTGGCAGTCGATTACTTTATGGAAATAGTGCGGATTCTTGATATCTGTCGGTTTCAAAACAAACTCTCGCTAGGTGTTGATAACAATGCAGTATTGCATACAGAAAAGGTGTTGCTGGTATGGACCGTATCACGATTGGCGATACCCGCGGTCGTCGGCCGTTGCCGTCATCTTGTTTATTGCTCACCTTCTTCGGGCAGAATATGGACGGCGCCGCGGTCTGCCGATGACACGAAATGGGCATAAGTCTTCAGTGCCTTGCTGATGGTGCGCTCCCGTGGCGGCGGGGTGTAGGCCTGGGCGCCGCGCTGCTCCTCCCGACTCCGCCGCTCATCCATTTGCTCGGTGGAAAGATGCGCGTTGATGGTGCGTTTCGGGATGTCGATATGGATTTCATCGCCGTCTTCAAGCAGGGCGATGGCGCCGCCGGAGGCTGCCTCAGGAGACACATGGCCGATTGACAGCCCCGAAGTGCCGCCGGAAAACCTGCCGTCGGTGAGCAGTGCGCAGGAGGCGCCGAGTCCTGACGATTTGAGATACGAGGTGGGGTAGAGCATTTCCTGCATACCGGGTCCACCGCGCGGCCCTTCATAGCGGATAACCACCACGTCACCTGGTTCGATGTGGCCGCCAAGAATTGCCTCGCAGGCCTCTTCCTGGGAGGCAAAAATCTTTGCCGTGCCGGTGAACACGAGGATTGATTTGTCCACCCCGGCTGTTTTGACGATGCAGCCGTTTTCGGCGATGTTGCCGTACAGCACCGCCAGGCCGCCATCGGCGCTGTAGGCATGTTCGCGGTCACGGATGCAGCCGGCGGAGCGGTCGCGATCGAGGCGGTCATAGCTGCTGTGTTGCGAGCCCATCGTCAGGTTGCGTTCACCGGCCGGAGCGCTGGCGTAGAGCTGCAGCGCCTCGCTGGTTGCCGATTCCCCCATGATATCGTAGCGGGCAAGGGCATCTTTGAGGTGTAACCCATCGGCCCGCACCACCGAGGTGTCGATAAGACCAGCTCGGTCAAGTTCGCCCATGATGCCCAGTATGCCGCCGGCGCGATTGACGTCTTCAACATGATATGAGGATGACGGCGCTACCTTGCAGAGGTTGGGAACCTGACGTGATAATCGGTCGATATCGGCCATGGTGAAATCCACTCCGGCTTCGTGGGCGATGGCGAGCAGATGCAGTACCGTATTGGTGGAACCGCCCATGGCGATATCCAGCGCCATGGCGTTCTCAAAAGCGGCCTTGGTGCCGATGGAACGTGGCAGCACTGAATCATCGCCATGCTCATACCAGGCCTGTGCCATTTCCACCAGCCGTACTGCCGCCTGTTCAAACAAGGCGGTTCGGTTGGCATGTGTTGCCACCACCGTGCCGTTGCCGGGCAGGGCGAGGCCCAGCGCCTCATTGAGGCAGTTCATGGAGTTGGCGGTAAACATTCCGGAGCATGACCCACAGGTTGGGCAGGCGTGTTGCTCGACGCGGGCAATCTGCTCATCGGAGATGTTTTTATCCGCCGCCATTACCATTGCGTCCACCAAATCATAACGCTTATCGCCGTCGCGTCCCGCCTCCATGGGGCCGCCGGACACGAAGATGGCGGGGATGTTGAGGCGCATGGCGGCGATCAGCATGCCCGGGGTGATTTTATCGCAATTTGAGATGCAGAGCATGGCATCAACCGTGTGGGCATTGCACATATACTCAACGCTGTCGGCGATCAGATCACGAGAGGGCAGCGAGTAGAGCATGCCGTTGTGGCCCATGGCGATACCGTCGTCAATGGCGATGGTGTTGAATTCGGCGGCGAAACAGCCATGTTCGGCAATGATCGCCTTGGCGCGTTGACCGATTTCGTGAAGGTGGACGTGGCCCGGCACGAATTGGGTGAACGAGTTGACAATGGCGAAAATCGGCTTGCCCATCTGCTGTTCGGTCATGCCGTTGGCCCGCCAGAGACTGCGGGCGCCCGCCATACGGCGGCCGGCGATGGTGGTGGCACTGCGAAGCGTTTGCTTCATCGGCGAGCTCCTTTGTTTGTTTGCACAGAATATGAAAAAAAAAATATACATTATTTCCATGGCAGTATACAATGATCCCCGTATCTATTGCACAGAATTTCCCGTGGATTCATGAAAAATAACGATATTGATTATTGGATCAGGGCGATGCTGGCCTCAAATCCCGGCGTCTCCGATCTTATCTTTACCGTCGGCAGGACCCTGCAGGTGGAGTCAGACGGTGAACTGCTGCCGGTGGATGTGCAGCCGCCGTTGCAGAGCTTGACCCCTTTTCAGGCGGAAACCTTTGCCATGCGGCTGATCGGCAGCAACAAGCGGCTGCTGCGCGATCTTATCACCAACGGCTCTTGTGATCTGTCGTATTCCATCGACGAAACGACCCGTTTTCGGGTCAATGTCTTCACCCAGAAGCTCTACCTCACCACGGTGTTGCGAAAGCTGGCCTCCACCGTACCGTCAATTTCATCCATGGATTTTCCGGATGCCTTCGGCTTGATGGCAAGAGAACTCAACGGTCTGATTCTCTTTACCGGGGGAACGGGAACCGGTAAAACAACCTCTCTAGCCACCTTGCTCAACCAGATCAATCATGAGCGTGCCGTTCATGTGATCACCCTTGAAGACCCCATTGAGTATATCCATGAGCATGGCAGAGCCACCTTTAACCAGCGCGAACTGGGAAACGATTTCAGCTCTTATGCCACGGGGTTGCGGTCCGCTTTGCGGCAGGCCCCTAAGATTATTCTGGTGGGTGAGATACGTGACCGGGAGACTATGGAAATTGCCTTGTCCGCGGCGGAAACCGGGCACCTGGTCATGTCTACCCTGCACACTATCGATGCCGGCCAATCGATTAATCGGGTTATATCCATGTTCCATGCCGCCGATCAAGCGCAGGTGCGTAATCGACTGGCCGACACCATCCGGTGGGTTGTAAGTCAGCGGCTATTACCGAAAATTGCGGGCGGGCGGATCGCCGCCATCGAGATACTGAGAACAAGCATCAGGGTTAGGGATTTGATCGTCAATGGGGAGACCGAGGAGAAGACCTTTTACCATGTCATGCGCCAAGGTTCCACCTGGGGCATGCGCACCTTTGATCAGCATATTCTGGAGTTGTTTAAAGAAGGTATCATCACTGAAAACACGGCGCTGCGATTCTCGTCGTACCGCAGCGAAGTTAACCGCGGCATTGACCAGATAAAGGCGGTCAGGGGTGAGGAAACCACCCAGATCGACGGGCTGAGCATGGAAATTGATGATGAAAATAAAAATCAGCTACTGGGGAAATAGGACTTACACCGAATAACAATCATGATTATGGAGATTTTTTGCGGTAAATGCGGCGCCTCATATACGGTGTTCACCAAATCCATGGGCGGGTTGGCTGAGTTTGAGCACAACCGGGTTCTGAACCATACATGTAGAACATGCGGTGAGTTGATTCCAATCGGAGAGAAACTCCCGCGGATCTCTTCTTCACAGCTGGAGACCGGCGTTGTTCCGGGCTCTGCCGGCTTGATAAAACCGCCTCCTCCTCCTGATACCTCCTGGCTGCGGGATAAGGTGTTTGAGGAGGGCGAGATTATCGAGGATATTCCCCTGGCACTGGTGCTGACACCCGAGGGAAGGACACGCGAACAGGTGGTGCAGACCCTGGCTAAACTTGGGTATCGGCCGGAGAGTGTCGACACCACTAGGGTTGCCATGGAGAAACTGCGTTTTTTGAACTATTCCTGCATCGTCATGCATGCCGAGCTCGAGGGGCTGGATCTTATGTACAACCCGGTGCACCGGTATATCTTGGAAATGGCGATGAATGTCCGGCGTCATATCTTCTATGCGCTGATCGGGTCCGATTTTCACACCCTCTACTCCCTGCAGGCGCTGAATCATTCCGCCAACCTGGTGATTAACGATCGTGATATCGGCTATTTCAGTGTGATCATGCAGGTGGCCCTACCCGAATATGAGAACCTGTTCGGCGCCTACATCCAGGAACTCAAGGAGCATGGCTATTCTTGATGATGGTGCCGCAAAAAAAAACCTGTTCCCGTCATGTCGGGGTTGACCGGAAATCGATAATGAATTGAAATTGCTGGATTCCCGTTTTCGCGGAAATGACAGTAAAAATAAATAGTTAGGGTTTTACGGGTGTATTAGTGATCGCAACCAAAAGTGCAGATATTTTTAGTTAGATCAGGCATCATTGTGCTTGCCAGCGAAGTTTTTACAACGCCTTCTTGTAAATTTATCTGAGTAATGCTATACAGTAGCATTTTGCGAAGCGTCATGGGGAGGCACGCCACGGCCGGCATCCCGATGACACATTTATAAACAAAACGGCACGCCCGGAGCGTGGGATACGAAAATCAGATGACCGCGGAAATTAACAACAACACAAACACCACCGAAGAACCCAGTTTTGCCGATCTCTTTGAGATGGAAGAGAACAACACCGTTGTTGAAGTCGGCAACGTGGCCCAGGGAACCATCATCGGAGAAGATGATGAAAACTATCTCGTTGATGTGGGGGACAAGGCCGAGAGCTATATCCCCAAATCAGAATTTCGCCTTGACGAACAGGAATCTATCACGGTCGGTGATTCCATCGAGATTTTCGTAGAGCGACGCAAAGATGAGGGCGGTCTGCTACTTTCCCGGGAAAAGGCGATCGCCATAAAGGTGTGGGAGGAAATCGCCAGGATCCAGGAGGCGGACGGCACCATCGAAGGCCGGATCGACAGCCGGGTCAAGGGTGGCATGTCGGTGGATATCGGGGTACCGGCATTTCTGCCCTATTCGCAGATTGACCTCCGCCCGGTCAAGGACCTCGATGCCTTGATCGGCCAGAGCTTTGATTTTAAAATTCTCAAGTTCAACCGCAAGCGTAACAATGTGGTTATTTCGCGCCGGGTTATCCTGGAAGAAGAACGCAGCAAACTGCGTGAGAAGATGCGCGAGATCCTGCAGGAAGGGCAGATCATTGTCGGTTCGGTCACCAATATCACCGATTACGGCCTCTTTATCGATCTGGGCGGTATGGATGGCTTGTGCCATATCACCGATCTGAGCTGGGGACGGGTGTCACATCCGGCCAAACTCTACAGAGTGGGTCAGGAAGTTGAGGTCAAGGTGCTTAAGTATGACCGCGACAACGACCGGGTGAGCCTCGGCATCAAGCAGCTTCGCGATGATCCCTGGGCAACCGTGGCCGAGCGTTACCCGATCAGCGAAAAAACCGTGGGCAAGGTGGTCTCGATCACCGATTACGGGGTGTTTGTCGAGCTGGAGGAGGGCGTCGAAGGGTTGGTCCATGTTTCAGAGATGACCTGGTCGAAAAAACCCCGCCATCCCTCAAAAATTGTCGCGGTGGGAGACTCAATCGAGGTGGTGGTGCTCAATATCGAACCCGACACCAAGCGCATTTCCCTGGGTATGAAGCAATTGCAGACCAACCCCTGGGATCTGGTGGTGGAGAGTTACCCGGTGGGCTCGATTATCGAGGGCAAGATCAAGAATATTACCGATTTCGGCGTGTTTATCGGTATCGAGGACGGCATCGACGGGCTTATTCACGTCTCCGATCTCTCCTGGACCGAGCGCATCAAGCATCCATCGGAGAAATTCGCCAAGGGCGATACGATCCAGGCGGTGGTGCTCAAAATCGACAAGGAGAACGAACGGTTTTCTCTGGGCGTCAAGCAGCTTATGCCCGATCCCTGGCAGGTCGCTTACAATAACTACCCCTCGGGGACGGTGGTGGAAGGAGAGATCACCAATGTTACCGATTTCGGTATTTTTGTAAAACTCGAGGAGGGGATCGAAGGACTCGTCCATGTATCGGAGATTCCCAAGGATAAAATCGGCGATCCGGTGCAACACTACAAGGTTGGGGATACCCTCAAGGCAATTGTCATTAACGTCTCAGCCAAGGATCGCAAGATCGGCCTTTCCGTAAAGACGCTTGAAGACGAGGGTGAGGCGGCTTCCGTGGAACAGATCAAGAAAGAACAGGCGGAAATCGCCCAGACGGCCCCGGCAACCTTTGGCGACTTGCTCAAGGCGGCGGCGGAAGGCGACCCCAAACCAGAAGAATAGCGGGGGGGGCGAACCTGATAAGATGTACTTATAACGCCTTATCTGGGGCAAGGCGAGGGTGGTTACGGTGAGTGTGCTGAAAAAGGATCTGGTGGATGCAATGAGTGAGAACCTGCCGGTGGGAAAGCAGGATCTCACCACCGCGGTGGATATTATGTTCGCATCGATCAGCGATGCTTTACGTGATGGGCGGCGGGTGGAGATCAGGGGATTCGGCAGTTTCTCGACGCGATCTCGCAAAGCCCGGCAGACGAAAAACCCCCGCACCGGTGTCATCATGGATATTGGCGAACGTCGAACGATTCATTTCACCATGAGCAAATCTCTCAAGCATTCCTTGATCACTGAAAAGGAGTAACGTCCCCCTTACCGACACGGATGATCTCCGGACTGGGACCGGTGAGATCGATGATTGAAGATGGGTCGGGCATAACCTCGCCGCCATCGATAATCAGATCAATCTGATTGCCGATCGCAAGCTCAATGAGATTCGGATCATGCGGGGTAGCCTCGTCATCCGTATCCATGATACTGGTGTTGACCAGAGGCGCGCCGAAAGCGGCAAGCAGCGAGCGGCATATGGTATTGGCCGGTACCCGGATGCCGACGGTCTTTTGCCGGGTTGTCATGATTTTCGGTACCAGCTTGGTGCCGGGAAGAATGAAGGTGTAAGAGCCGGGCAGGTTTTTTTTCAGTAATCGATAGGCGGTATTTGAGACATGAGCGTAATGGCTGATGTTTTTTAGATCCGAGCACATAAACGAGAACGGCTTGCTGGCCGGTCTTTTTTTCAACTGGACAATGCGCCTGACCGCTTTCGCGTTAAAGATATCACAGCCGATGCCGTAGCCGGTATCGGTGGGGTAGCAGATGATCATGCCCTGGGCAAGCAGTTGAGCAACCTGATTGATCAGGCGTGGTTGCGGGTTGTCCGGATTTATTGCGATTAGCTTTGTCATCAATTAGGTGAGTTGGATCTTTTCTATCTCAATATGAGAAAAATATTATAGGCACGCACACGCCATCCGTGATGGTGAGTTGAGCGCCGATACCCTTTATACCCCATAGAAGGAGACGCCATGTTACCAGATGTTGTTGAAATGGCACTGACTTTTGATGATCTGCTGCTGGTGCCGGCGGCCTCCAGGGTCTTGCCCCAGGAGGTATCGCTGGCAACCCAGCTGACTCCTACCATCTCCCTGAAGTGCCCGTTGCTCAGTGCCGCCATGGATACTGTCACCGAATCCGCCACCGCCATCACCATGGCCCGTGAGGGTGGGATCGGGATTATTCATAAAAATATGAGCATCGAGCAGCAGGTGGTGGAGGTGGAGCGGGTTAAAAAATCGGAATCGGGCATGATTATCGACCCCATCACGGTGGAGCGGGAACAGTCGGTTTCCGAGGTGCAGGACATCATGAGCCGATATAAGATATCCGGGTTACCGGTGCTCCACGAGGGTAAACTGGTGGGCATCGTCACTAACCGCGATCTGCGCTTTGTCTCCGATCCAGATCTCAAGGTTGCCGATGTGATGACCGGCAAGAATCTGGTTACCGCCAAGATCGGCATCGACCTGGAGCATTCTAAAGCACTTTTGCACGAGCATCGGATAGAAAAGCTTCTGGTAGTGGATGATACGGGTAACCTCAAGGGGCTGATTACCATCAAAGATATTGAAAAAATCAAAAAATATCCCAATGCGGCCAAGGATACCTTCGGCAGGCTTCTGGTGGGCGCCGCGGTGAGCGCCGGCGGCGGTGCCGAAGAGGCTACCGACAAGCTGATTGCGGCCGGGGTTGATGTGGTGGTGATCGATTCCGCCCACGGCCATTCCACCTACGTTATCCGCGCCCTTGAGGCGCTGCGGGGAGCATTTCCCGAGTTGCCGATAATTGCCGGCAACGTTGCCACCGCCGAAGGCGCCGAGGATCTGATTAAAGCCGGCGCCAGCGGGGTGAAGGTGGGGGTCGGGCCGGGTTCGATCTGTACCACCAGGATCGTCGCCGGGGTCGGGGTACCCCAGGTAAGCGCCTTGCGCGACTGCGTAGCGGTGGCACGTAAATATGATATCCCGGTGATTGCCGACGGCGGCATCAAACACTCCGGTGATCTGGCCAAAGCGCTGGGGGTAGGAGCATCCACCGTCATGATCGGTTCGCTCTTTGCCGGCACCGACGAAACTCCCGGTGAGACCTTTTTGTATCAGGGACGTACCTATAAAGGTTATCGTGGGATGGGTTCCATCGGCGCCATGAATCGTGGCTCCTCGGATCGATATTTCCAGGAAGAGATCAGTGCCACCACTAAACTGGTGCCGGAGGGAATCGAGGGCAAGGTGCCCTATCGCGGCCCGCTTGCCTTGGTCTTGTATCAGATGCTCGGCGGTCTGCGTTCCGGGATGGGCTATGTCGGCGCCGCATCCATTCAGGAGCTGCGGGAGAAGGCGAAATTTGTCAGAATCACCGCCTCCGGCCTGCGTGAATCTCACGTCCACGATGTTATTATCACCAAAGAGGCCCCCAACTATCGGATGGCCTGAACC
Organism: Desulfofustis sp. PB-SRB1; assembly: GCA_016722945.1. GTDB lineage: Bacteria > Desulfobacterota > Desulfobulbia > Desulfobulbales > Desulfocapsaceae > PB-SRB1. The sequence continues at coordinate 342,104 of JAEQMT010000059.1, forward strand.
GTTCAGGGATTATACCGCCCATGAGTGCGCACAGCGAGATAATTGTCGTCATCGACTTCGGCTCCCAGACAACCCAGCTCATTGCCCGGCGGGTGCGGGAGCAGAAGGTCTATTGTGAAATCCATCCCTACACGACCCCGTTTGTCGACATAGAGAAGAAGCGGCCGAAAGGTATCATTTTGTCGGGATCGCCCTGTTCGGTATACGATGAGGATGCGCCCCGTATCGATCCGGCTGTCTTTGATTCAGGTATTCCGGTGCTGGGTATCTGCTACGGGGCGATGCTGATGATTATGGAGCACGGTGGCAGGGTAGCACCGGCATCACATCGGGAATTCGGCAAAACCGAACTTATGGTTCTCGACACATCCGGCTTATTTGCCGGCCTGCGGATAGAGCCGCCGCAGCCCCATCAGGTCTGGATGAGTCACGGTGATCGAATGGAGGAGGCGCCCGCCGAATTTGAGGTCACCGCCACCAGTGCCGGCTCTCCCTATGCTGCCCTTCGACATCGAGATAAACCGCTGGCTGCCGTGCAGTTTCATCCGGAAGTTGTCCACACCCTTATCGGTGTTGAGGTATTGCGCAATTTTATTTTCGGGATGTGCGGTTGTGCGCCCAGTTGGACCATGCAATCTTTTATCTCCTCAACCGTCGCCGAAATCCAGGAGCAGGTAGGAGGCGGTAAGGTGATCTGTGCGCTTTCCGGCGGGGTGGACTCTTCGGTGACCGCTGCTCTGGTGCATCGTGCCATCGGTGATCAGCTCACCTGTATTTACGTGAACAACGGGGTAATGCGCACCGGTGAGTCGGAGGCGGTGCTGCGCTTTTTTAGAGAACATACAGCGCTCAAGGTGATCGATGTTGATGGGGTCGATTTTTTTCTGAGTGAATTGTCCGGGGTAACGGATCCGGAGCTCAAGCGGAAGAAAATAGGGCGCGGCTTTATTACCATATTTGAACAGCATGCCGCCCAGCTCGGCGATGTTGCCTATCTTGCGCAAGGCACCCTCTATCCCGATGTCATTGAATCGGTCTCCTTTCGCGGCGAGGCGCCCATAAAGACACATCACAATGTCGGCGGTCTGCCCGAGGTGATGAAGCTTGAGCTGATCGAACCGCTGCGCGAGCTTTTCAAAGACGAGGTGCGTGATCTTGGCCTGGAGCTGGGATTGCCCGAAGAGGCTATCTATCGTCATCCCTTTCCGGGGCCGGGACTGGCCATTCGTATCATCGGCGAGGTCACCCCGCGGCGGCTTGAAATCATCCGGCAGGCGGACGCCATCTTTCTTGAAGAGTTGAAGACCACCGGCTGGTATCGCAAGGTGTGGCAGGCATTTACCGTCCTGCTGCCGATCCAGACCGTTGGCGTGATGGGGGACGGGCGGAGTTACGAGCATGTGGTGGTGTTGCGCTGTGTTGATTCGCGTGACGCCATGACGGCGGACTGGTCACGGCTGCCAGACGATCTGCTGGGTGCTGTCGCCAACCGGATCATCAACGAGGTGCGCGGCGTCAACCGCGTGGTCTACGACATCTCGTCCAAACCGCCGGCCACTATCGAGTGGGAGTGAGACGGGGGGAATCTATGCTGAAGACCGGGGTATACGTCGATGCCGAGAACATCCGTCTGTGTGGCGGCTACGGCATGCGATACGATATTCTCGTGGAACTGGCCAACGCCGGTGATTCAATCCTGCTGCTCGCCAATTCCTATCTGGCCGAGGACAGGGTAAGGACGCGCGAGGATGACGAGTATCGACAAAAGCTCTACCGCTACCATGATGTGCTGCGCCAATGCGGCTTCAAAGTTATCAAAAAATACGTCAAGCGATTTGTCGATGATGAGGGGGTGCAGACCACCAAGGCCAATGCCGATATGGATCTTGCCATCGATGCCCTGCTTCAGGCCCGCAATCTTGACCGGATAATCCTGCTCACCGGCGACGGCGATTTTCTGCGGCTCGTTCTGGCCCTGCAGAATATGGGATGCCGGGTAGAGGTAATCGGATTTCGCAATGTCAGTAACGAGTTGCGCGAAGCCGCCGACAGCTATCTCTCCGGCTATCTGATCCCCGGCCTGCTGCCCATTCAGTCCGACGGTGGGCCCCGGCATCGGGGAGTTGCCATTAACTACAATCAGGAGCGGGGTTTCGGGTTCATGCGATACTTTACCCTGAGTGCTCGGGGACTCAGGGCCGAGAGCGTCTTTTTCCATTGCTCGCGGTACGGTGAGACCAACGATCAGGTATTTGTGGAGGGTGGTTCGGTTTTTGAGTTTTCCATTGTCCAGACCCAGGAAAACACGAATCGTACCGAGGCGGTAGAGATTTCTCTGCTCGACACGAGATAACAGAACCCGCGCAGATGGTAGATACACACAGATGCATTGCCGTTGATATCGGCGGTACCAAAACCGCGGTAACTGCTTTTCATCCGGGCGGCTCATTCAAGGAGTTGCGGCAGACACGGTATTTTGCCAGTGGCGACTACGGATCAATCATTGATATCCTGAAGATCTATCTTGGCGAAGCCGCCGAGCCGCCCACGGCCATTGGGCTTGCCATCGCCGGAATTGTTGATAAGGGCACGGCAAGCCTCACTAATCTGCCGTGGCGCTTTCATGAGGATGAACTGCGCCAGCTTGGCTTTGCCCAAGTCTTGCTGCTCAACGACATGAGCGCGGTGGCGGCGGGTACAGCGACCTTGGACGCCGACGATCTACTCTGCCTGCAATCAGGTGGCGCCGCCTATGGCGAGGTTACCGCCATCCTTGCCCCCGGCACGGGCCTTGGCGAAGGCTTTGTCTTTCATACGGAACATGGCCTTTATCCGCATGGAACGGAGGGCGGTCATGCTGATTTCGGGCCGGTGGACGAAGAGCAGCGGGCCTTGTGGCAATGGATGACCAGACGAACCATGGGCGCCATAAGCTACGAGATGGTCTGCGCCGGCCCGGCCATTGCCAGACTCTATGATTTCTATGTGGAACACGGGGTCGATGCTGACCCGCACACCGTGGAGAGTCTGAGAACAGCCGGTGATCGTACCCCCATCGTCCTGGCTGCCGCCCTGGCGGGCGCATGCCCGGCCAGCCGGAAGGCGATCATGCTCTTTCTCAAGCTTCTCGGTCAGGAAGCAGCCAATCTCATCGTCAAGACCTATGCCACCAGAGGGTTGTATCTGGCCGGTGGTATCCTGCCCCGGCTGGCCGGCAGAATATCCTTTGATCCATTTTTACGAGGCTTGCAGCGAACCGGTCACACCCGCGAACTGGTGGCCGGCACACCCATCAACCTGGTCCTCGCCAAAGATATTGTATTGCGCGGTGTAGCTGAGCGCCTCAGCAGCTTTCTCGACACACAAAGACTCTAGTTGTGGCCGAACATGATGACGGGGCGCCGGAAACGGTTCTGCCTCATTTCATAGCAGGCGGCGAAAGCGGTTTCACCTGTAAGAGACAGGGCGGCGGCCATATCCATGACACTTACGGTGTTGCGGCGGCCGGTCAAACCCTTTACATCCTGCAGCGCCTCAATGACAAGGTGTTTCCCGACCCACGCCTGGTTGCCGAAAATGTATACCTGGTTACGAGCCATCTTGACCGCCATTGCTCACGCTTTGGTAAGGTGGCGCCGCGTCTGATCACCACCGGAAACGGTAAATCCTATCATTGTGACGACCAGGGCGGGGTCTGGCGGATGCTCAGCTATGTAGATGATTGCCACAGCTTTGATCACATTTCCGATCCTGAGTACGGCTACCAGGCGGGCATGTTATTGGGCCGATTTCACCAGGCCATGGGTGGTTTTGATGTGGGGCTGCTGGGTACCGCATTACCCGGATTCCATGACCTGCCGGCATATCTGCATGAATATCAGTTACAGGCGGCGGCGTTTCGTGCGACTGTTCCAGATCGGCTGCGGGTGTGCATGGAAGAAATCGAGGCACGGATCGATCAGGCTCTTGAATATGGGCGGGGCGGCGCCGGATTGAAGGGACGGATGATCCATGGTGACCCCAAATGTGCCAACATGCTGTTTCGCACGGATGATGGTACGGCGGCGGCCTTGATCGACCTTGATACGGTCTCGCCGGGACCGGTGGCGGTTGATCTGGGTGATTGCCTGCGTTCGTTCTGCAATAGTGCGGGCGAGGGCGGCGAGGAGGCGGTAGCCGTTGTTTTTGACGAAGAGATGGCCGAGCGTCTTCTGAACGGCTATGCCGATTCTGGTATCGTATTGGCTGAGGCGGAAACCAGGTCGATTTGTCCCGCTCTGCGTTTCATCACCTATGAGCTTGGCCTGCGCTTTGTCACCGACTATCTGGCCGGCAACAGATACTTTCGTATCAGTCATCCCGAGGATAACCTGATCCGTGCATCCGTCCAGTTCAGCCTGCTGAGAGCCATTGAAACACGGCACCACCAGCTGCACCATATGATCACAAGGATTCTTGCCCCATGAGTGATGGCGTCGTAAAAACTTCGCTCTACGTTGTCGTGGGATCGTTTTGACTTCTCGACGTACCAGTTGTACGCCTGCGAGGTCAAAACGACCACCACTCTTAGTAGAGCTTTGTTTTTACTTAGCCATCTTATCCTGCAAGTCTGACTTTTTACGATTTCATCATGAGTACTAGTTTTGCCATTTCCAAGCGCTCCACCGAATGTTTCGCCCGGCGCGGTCTGCTCAACACCGCTCACGGCGATATCAACACCCCGGTATTCATGCCGGTTGGCACCCAGGCAACGGTGAAGGCGGTGCGGGTGGATGATCTCAAGGACGCTGGGGCATCCATCATTCTAGGCAACACCTACCACCTCTATGTCCGTCCCGGCCATGAACTCATCAGGGAATTGGGCGGGTTGCACCGCTTCATGAACTGGGATCGGCCGATCCTCACTGACAGTGGCGGCTACCAGATTTTCAGCCTGAGCGAACGAACCACCATCAGCGAGGAGGGGGCGAAGTTTCGCTCACACGTCGACGGTGCCGCTCTTTTTCTCGGGCCGGAAGAGGCGGTAACGGTCCAGGAGGCGCTGGGATCAGACGTCATCATGTGCCTTGACACCTGTATCGGTTTCCCGGCCACACGAGATGAGGTGGAAGCGGCCACGGCCCTGACGACGCGCTGGGCGGCTCGCTGCAAAACGGCCCGCACCAGGGCTGAGAACCTGCTGTTTGGTATCGTCCAGGGGGGCATGTTTGGAGATCTGCGGGCTCAGTCGGCTGAGTCGCTGGTGGAAATCGGCTTTGACGGCTATGCGATCGGCGGACTCAGCGTGGGCGAGCCCACTGAGCTGATGTATGAGATGACCGAGGCAAGCGTCGCCCATCTGCCAACCACCCATCCGGTATATCTCATGGGGGTGGGCACGCCCGCTGATCTGATTGAGGGAATCTGGCGCGGGGTGGATATGTTTGACTGCGTGATGCCTACCAGAAATGCACGCAATGGTACCCTTTTTACCAGTTTCGGCAAGGTGGTGATCAAAAACGCCCGCTATCGAGATGATCCGCGGCCCATCGATGAAGCCTGCGATTGCCCGGTGTGTCGGCACTACAGCCGCGCCTACCTGCGCCATCTCTTCAGTTGCCGGGAACTGCTCGGCTACCAGCTCTGTACCATCCATAATCTGCACTACTATCTCAATCTGATGGCGGGTGCCCGCCGGGCCATCGAAGAAGATCGATACGGCGCTTTCCGGCGCGATTTTTATAGCGGTATGGCCCCGCAGTGATTAGGCTTTGGCCGCAAAGCAATGGTTATTTAAACGCTTAGATTATATCAAAGGAGAAACAGATGGTATCAGTAGCGTATGCACAGGAGGCAGGGGCAGCGGGTATGGGTGGCGGTTTTGCTTCGTTTCTTCCGCTCATTCTCATTTTCGTGGTTTTCTATTTTTTGCTGATCAGGCCGCAGCAGAAACAGGCGAAACAACACAGAGCGTTTCTCAATGACCTGAAGAAGGGTAACAAGGTGATCACCAAGGGCGGCGTATTTGGTGAGATCACCAATCTCACCGATAACGTATTGACCCTGGAGATTGCCGATAATGTCCGCATCAAGGTCGCCCGTGACGCCATTGCCGGGCCCCAGATGACCGCTGAAAGCAAAGCGGAAGGTGAAAGCGGACAGAAAAAAAATAAATCATCAGGCTGAGGTCTCAGCGGCTGTTAACAGCGCCGGGACCGGCGTTGTTGCATGGTGGGAGGTGGAGAGATCACAAGCGACAAGCTTTTTTCACTGAGTTGCTGGTGGTTTTCGGGACATCCTCACCACAGTGTTTGCCAGATCTGAAAAGACGAAATTGTGAAACGGCATTACCGCGTACCAGTAGGCACGACCCAGAAGCCCGCGGGGCAGAAAATGGGCGGTCTGCACCAGTTGCGTGGGCTGAACATCGAACTCGAGCCAGGCCTGGCCGGGTAATTTCATCTGGGCGTAGAGCAGCAGTCGTTTGTTCTCTTTGAGATCAACCACTTTCCAGAAATCCACCGCATCGCCCAAACGCAGCTGGCCGGTGTTCCTCCGCCCCCGGCTGAGGCCGTAGCCGCCCACCAGTTTGTCTAGAATTCCGCGCAGTCTCCAGAGAAAGTGATACTTGAACCAGCCATTGGGGCCACCCAGAGCACAGGCCGCCTGGAAGACAGCTGCTTGCTGGATGCCCTGATCATATTCGACGATGCGCACATCACGTAAGACGGCACCGGCCGGATCGTCAAAATCCTTTATATCGCAGGCGGTGCCGCCACTGGAGTCGCACCAGCGGCTGAGCACCTGATTGCTTTCCAGTTCCTTGATGGCGGTGGCCACCGACTCGCGAAAGGGAGCTGGTTCAATATCCGGATAATAGCGGGCGGCGTGATCGTTTTGCAGCAGTGTCTCGCTTTTCAGCCCTTCCACCAGGGCGCTGGCGATTTTATACGGAACCGGGGTAAACAATATCAGCCAGTAGGAAGAGAGTCGTGGAGAGAGCACCGGCACCGGGATGAGAGCGCGGCGCAGCCCCATCACCTCGGCGGCCTGGCGCATCATCTGTTGAAAGCTCAATCGCTCACTGCCGATATCAACCATCAGATCACCAGGATATTCCAGCTCGATCGATTGTTGCATATAAGCCAGCACATCCTCGATGGAGATGGCCTGGGTCATGGTGCGCACCCAGCGCGGGGTGATCATAATCGGCAGTTTCTGGCAGAGGTTTCGCAGGATCTCGAAGCTGGCGCTGCCGGAGCCGATGATGATCCCGGCCCGCAGCCAGATTGTCTGGATTTTGTCGGGGCTGGACGACAACACCTCGCCGGTCTCGATCCGGCTGAGCAGATGCTTACTTGCACTCTCCTTGACACCGAGGCCACCCAGGTAGATGATTCGTTTTACCCCGGCGTGAATGGCCGCTTTTCGAAAATTGTCGGCGCTGATCCGGTCCTGGCGATGATAATCCTCGTTCCCGGCCATCGAATGGATCAGATAAAAGGCGGTGTCGATCCCCTCCAGGGCGGCGGTCAGTGATTCCGGCTCAAAGGTTGAGGCCTCGACGATCTCCACCTTGTCGGCCACCGCAACCATTACCTTGCGGGCATTGCGCACCATCAGGCGAAGATCAAAGGCGCCGTCAGCCAGCAGCCGGTGGGTGAGGCGCCGACCGATGTAGCCGGTGGCGCCGGTAATCAATACCCGTTTGCGGATCGCGGTATCATCCATGATTGCGCAGTTTCAGCTCGGTGGGGTGTGGGTTGAGATAGTATTGCCGGCGCAGATACGATTCGTCGTACTTTCTGATATAGTGGTTAAACAGGGTGATGGGCACGACAAGCGGGACGTAATGGTTACGAAACTGCTCGATTACCTCCAGCATCTCTATTTTTTCATCAGGGCTGAGGACGTTCTTGAAGTAGCCCATCATGTGCAGCATAACGTTGATATGCTTGTTTATGGTGGGCTTGAGTTTCATCGCCTCCATCAAGGTCTGCTGATAGCGCTCCAGGAGCTCATCCATGTCTGTGCTGCCGGCGCCGGCCACCAGTTTTCCCAGGGTGCGGTAGTGATTCTCGCTGTGCGCCCGCAGCAGCAGCTTATGGTCGGTGTGAAATTCAACCAGGTTGCGCGGGGTAGGGTTTTCCAGAACGGTTCGCCAGCGCCGGTAGACAAACACCGATTCGATAAAATTCTCGCGTAAAATGAGATCGTGCAGCCGCCCCTCTTCTTCTACCGGCAGCAAGGGAAAATGATCCATGAAGGCACGGGCGAACAGACCAACCCCGATGTTGCGCGGCATCCCACCGCCGTTGTAAATTTTCACGCGCTCCATTCCCGACGACGGTGACTTGGCCTTGAAAATAAAGCCACACAGCCCTTCCGACTCCAGTTCCTGAACCCGCCGTGCGGCCCATTCGCGCATACGATCGGTGTGGTCGATGCCGGTTTTGTTGGTCACCAGCCGGGGCAGGGCCGGGTCGCCGACAAGGCGCATCGCCTCTCTGGGGATGGGCAGGCCGCACTCGACCTCCGGGCAGACCGGTACGAACTCGAAATAGTTGCCCAGGGTACCGGTGATGTAGCGGTCGTGCTTGTGACCGCCGTCATAGCGCACCTTGTTACCGAGCAGGCAGGATGAAACGCCGATGGTTATTTTTTCTTCGACACGGTGAGGCATATAATTCACCTTTGGATATATTGTGTTTTTATGATAGGGCATATATTGCTAAAGCACAAGCCTGAGCTGGACGGGCAGAAGGCCGACGGGGAAGAGCTATGATGAGACGAAACAAAGATATCGAGCGAAGAAGCAGGCAGGTGCGCGGCGGCAAGCGCGGCACGGGGCCCGTGGTCTATTGGATGTCTCGTGATCAGCGGGTGCACGACAACTATGGTCTGCTCTTTGCCCAACAGGAGGCCATTGACCGGGGTACGGCTCTACAGGTGGTGTTCTGTCTGATCGGTGATTATCCGGGCGCCACCCTGCGCCACTATCTGTTCATGCTCAAAGGGCTGGTCGAGGTGCAGCGCGACTGCGCCCGCTATGGGATCGGTTTCACCTTGCTGACGGGCGATCCGACGCACATGCTGCACTCTTACCTGCGCAATCAGGACACCAACTGCCTGGTATGTGATTTCGATCCGCTGCGCATCAAAAGAAAGTGGCAAAACGCCCTGGCGGATGGGGTGAGTCTGCCCATCTATGAGGTTGATGCCCATAATGTGGTGCCGGTGTGGGTCTGCTCCAATAAAAAGGAGTACGCCGCCTATACCATTCGTCCCAAGATCAACCGTCTTCGCGGCGACTATCTGGTTGATATACCCGAACTGGTTTCCCATCCTTACCGCATCGAGCCGGTGGCTCCCATCGATGTGGGCAGCTTGTCCAGCCATGTGGCGGATAAGAAAGGAACCGAGCTGGGCTGGCTCGATCCCGGTCAGGCGGCGGCCCATCGCGCCATGGAAGATGCTATTGCGCACCGGTTACCGAACTATGAGGAGCTGCGCAACGATCCCACCAGGAAGGCGCAGTCAAACCTGTCGCCCTACCTCCATTTCGGGCACCTGGCCCCACAGCGGCTGGCGTATCGGGTGCTCAAGGCTGATCTGTCAGATGAGACCAGGGAGGCATTTCTTGAAGAACTGATCGTGCGCCGGGAGCTTTCCGACAATTTCTGCTATTATGAGCCGAATTATGATACCAGTGAGGGGTTTGCGCCCTGGGCCCGGCAGAGCCTGGAGGAGCACCGCGGCGACCGGCGTGAATATGTCTACAGCCTTGAGGAGTTCGACCAGGCGCGTACCCATGAGCCGCTCTGGAACGGGTGCCAGATGGATCTGGTACAATCCGGTAAGCTGCATGGCTACCTGCGCATGTACTGGGCGAAAAAGATTCTTGAATGGAGTGCTTCCCCGGAAGAGGCACAGGCGTATGCCATCGCCTTAAATGACCGCTACAGCCTCGATGGCCGCGACCCAAACGGCTATACCGGCATCGCCTGGTCCATCGGTGGGGTGCATGACCGGGCCTGGCCGGAGCGTAAGGTGTTTGGCAAGATCAGATACATGAACGAAAAAGGGTGCCGGCGAAAATTTAAGGTGGATGAATATATCAAAACCGTAATGCAGCAGAGTGATGAGAGGTGAGCAATGGAGCCCGGACGAATTATCGTGTATACCGGAGACGGCAAGGGAAAGACCACCGCCGCCCTGGGTATGGTCATGCGGGTGCTGGGCCATGGCCTGCGGGTCTGTGTCGTTCAGTTTATCAAAGGCCAGGGAGATTATGGTGAAAGGCTGATGGCGGCGCATCTGGAAGGCCTTGACTGGGTTATCTGTGGTGAAGGGTTTGTCTTTACCCAGCGCGATCAGACAAAAAACCGTGAAGCGGCCCGCCGCGGACTTGAACGAGCCGCCGAGATCGTCGCAAGTGATCGCTATGATCTGGTCGTCTTCGACGAGATTACCTATCTACCCACCTACGGCTTCGCGGAGGTGGAAGATATTGTCCGCATCGTTCGCACCAAACCTTCCCGCCTTTCAATTGTCATGACCGGACGCGATGCCCGTGAAGAGCTCATTGAGCTGGCCGATACCGTCACTGAAATGAAGTGCGTAAAGCACGGGTATGAACAGGGCATCACCGCGCAAAAAGGCGTTGAGTTTTGATTGATGGAATCGGAGAACCCCCTATTACCGTCATGGTGCACTTGACTCCAGATCCATAATTATCTGAAAATACTGGATTCCCGCTTTCGCGGGAATGACAGCACAAGTTGTTTGAGAAAGAGACGGTTTCGCGACTGTCACCAGAAACGTCATGCCCGCGCAGGCGGGCATCCAGAGGAAGATAAGGTAAAGGGTGTAGCGAACAGGCAATCGCGCATATCACCTTTTCGTGTTAGACTGCAATTATGTTGTAGAGATACAATCTTAGGTCAACCATTTAGCGTGAAGCAGCCAGCCGTGTATATTCTCGCCAACAGGAGAAATGGAACGCTCTATACCGGTGTAACCAGTGATTTGTTACAGCGAGTTTGGCAACACAAAGAGAAGTTAGTTGCTGGCTTTACCGCAAAATATGGCATTCGCATGCTGGTTTACTATGAGTTACACGCGGATATGGAAGGTGCCATTTGCCGGGAAAAACAGATCAAGCATTGGAGGCGTTCTTGGAAAATAAAGCTGATTGAAAGTCAGAATTAAGCGTGGCGCGATTTGTATCATGAATTGTTGAGCTAGATGATCAGTTGCCCCGGGTGACAACCCTCTTTTTCGGAGAATCATAACTATGAAAGTGAGTGAAGCCTTGCGTCAACGAAAATCAACCCGGGCCTATAGCGATCGGCAGGTTGAGCAGGAAACAATCATGCACATTCTGGAGGCGGCCAAACACTCGCCGTCCGGCGCCAACCATCAGCCCTGGCAGGTGGCGGTGGTAAGTGGCGCCGCCAAACGTGAGTTGCAGGAACGGATTGAGCAGGAATTTGCCGCTGGACGGCGCGGCAAGATGGATTACCAATACTACCCGGATATCTGGCCGGAGCCCTACAAGGGGCGCAGAATCGCCTGCGGGGTCCAGCTCTATGATGCGCTTGCCATTGCCCGCGGCGATAAACAGCGCCGCCTGGAGCAGTGGGCCGCCAATTACCGTGGATTCGACGCTCCGGTGATCCTCTTCTTCTTTCTCGACACCAGGCTCGCCACCGGATCCTTTGTCGATTACGGCATGTTTTTACAATCGGTCATGTTGATGGCGGTGGAAGAGGGGCTGGCCACCTGCCCGCAGGCGGCACTGGGCGAATATCCCGATATTGTCCGGTCGTTTCTGGGCTATGATGAGACCTGCCTGCTCATCTGCGGTCTTGCCCTCGGCTATGAGGATACCTCGGCACCGGTAAATTCGTATCGGACGCCGCGTCAACCGGCGGCGGATTTCACCCGTTTTTTCAGCACATAGCGAAAGTGGCCGGTAATCAGTATCGTGCTTATTCTTTGTTTGAAATTGATGGGACATCGATGGTTGATGAAGTCGTAAAAACCTTGATATTGTTTGATTTCGTCATTCCCGCGAAAGCGGGAATCCAGTAATTCCAAGTGATTATGGATTTTGGGTCAGCTCCACCATGACGGTGGAAAGCAAGTACAGGTTTTTTTGAAGCTTAATCAATTCTGCCTAAAGAACGTATAGTTTTGAAGGGAATGATATGGCCAAGGTCGTACACGCTGATTTTACGAGAAAAACCAGGCGGGATGTCGACAAAAGCAGCGATAAACCGATTTCCGCCTATCAGTTCAAGATTTCCCTACCGTTTTCCGACCCGCTGATCTGGCGTCGAATCGTGGTGGCGGGGCAGACCAGCCTAGCGCGGTTTCACCACATCATCCAGGCCTGTATGGGATGGCACGATGAGGATACCCACCAGTTCATGGTGGGCAAAATCTTCTATCAATCAGGATTCGGCATAAAAGAGATGCAGGAGCGAGACGCCGACTATGACGAGGCCAGGTTCAGCCTGCACGACCTCGAGGAGGCCATGGGCTTTATCTTTACCTATCTTTACGACGGTGGTGACGGCTGGGAGGTTGAAATCACTCTGGAAGAGATACTGCCGCCTTTCCCCGACGACTATGAGCTGCCCCGGCTCGTGGATGGCGAGCGTGCCGCACCGCCCGAGGCGGCCGGCGACATTCATCGCTACCAGGCACTTGTTCACGACAGCAGGGGCAGTATAACCATTGACGATCTTACCTTTAATCCCGCCGCCTTTGATCATGATGGTTGCGGCCGGCGGTTGGCCGAAGCGGCCGGTATGTGAGCCTTATCGATACAATAATCGAGGTATGCTATGGCCGAAATAACAGTTGATTTCCCAAAGAATCTGCAGGTTCGGGCAAAGCTGGACACCTTTGAGCTTCTTACCGATCAGCCGCCCAAGTCGGGTGGGGACGGTGAGGCCCCCTCACCTTTTGATCTGTTTACCGCCTCCATGGCCACCTGCATGGGCTATTTTGCTCTTAAATTCTGTCAGTCACGTTCCATCGATACCGCCGAAATGCGGCTCACCATGCAGTACGAGTGGGACAGTGAGGCCAAACGCTATCCCAAAATGAACATCACCTTACATCCGCCACCGCAGTTTCCGGCGAAATATCATGGCGCCATCATCAAGGCCATGGATCAGTGCGCGGTGAAAAAGCATATTCTGCAACCGCCGGAATTTGAACTGAGCGTCGCCTCGTAACGGGTCCACCTCTTGAGCCCGATCAGTGGTCGCTGACGCCGGGCTGATACGATGAGTCGATCTCCGGCAGCGGTTGTCCTTTGAGCGTCGCTTCAAAAGAAGCCAGCCGTTTATATACCGAGAGCAGTTCCACGATGGTGGTCCAGGAATTCACCAGATACTGAAACGAGTTGCTGACCTGGTTAAAGGCGGTAAGTATCTGCTGGAGAATACCGAAGGTGATGGCGCCGGCGGCAATGGTCGGCACCAGGATAATGTAGACGAAGATATTGTCGGCCTGCAGGTAGAAACTGCGGGCAACGTTGAAGTACATGTAGTGAAAATAGAGCCGAAAGTAGTTACGGCGCACTGCCCTGAACAGCTCGCCGAGAGCCGGGGGCTGCGCCCGGTTCTCATCATCTTCACCGTAGACCAGTTCCTTGCGGTAGGCTGCCTCCACCCGCTGGTTCTTAAATTCCAGCCCCGGCAGTTTAATGCCCACTACGGCCAGCAGGGTGGTGCCGAACAGCGACCAGATAACGGCGGCGGTAAATAGCGGAGAGGGGATGGCGCCCACCAGAGGCAACTCGGAAACATATTCAGACAAAGCCCACAGCACCGGAAGAAAGGCAAACAGGGTCATCAAAGCATCGATCATTGCCACTCCCAGCCCTTCCATGATGGCGGCAAAACGCATGGTGTCTTCCTGGATGCGCTGTGAGGCGCCCTCGATATGGCGCAGATGTTTCCACCGCCTGGTGTAGTAATCGTTCATCGCGGTACGCCAGCGGAAGATATAGTGGCTGATAAAGAAACGGGTTCCCACGAACACGGCAATAGCGAGAAAGGCGATCTGCGCAAAAATGATGATCAGATCATACAAGGTTTCCACCGGTATGTTGCTGGTGGGGGATAAAGCCTCCTGTACCGCGTCGAAAAATGGTCGTCGCCAGTTGTTGATGGCCACCGAGACCTGCACCGAAAAATAGGTGGAAAACAAGATTGCGGCGGAGCCGAACAGAGACCAGCCCATCCACGGGTGGGGCGCGACGGCCCGCCAGAACATCCCGAAGATCGCCACGCACAGACCGTAGTAGAGGTAAAAGAGAATAAAAGAGTCGGTGACGAAATGACCAAGCCCGATGACCGGCTCCGCCGGCTGCATCTGGAGGCCCAAGAGGGTGCCGAGATCGTCACTGAAACCGTACCAGAGAGTAACAACAAATATGGTCCAGAGCAGCAGCGAGAGAAAAAAACCGCGCGGGGCGGGGAAAAATGAAACGAACATTATAGGGGCGACAATTTAGGTTTTTTTTATATTGGGCACGCCGGGAAAGTGATGGAATAAACGAGGCTTTGACGGCAAATTCGAAGCCCTCCGTGAAGAGCCTCTCTTTCTTACTATAGATTACGCTCATTTGAAATCTATTTGACGCTCGGTGTTGACGGCGTCGCAGAATCTTCGTCCTTCGTCGTTATGGAGCTGTTTTGATTTTTTCGGGTTCGTCATTGGTGCGGCAACTCTAAATCTTTCCCGCCGGTAGCGCCTCTGGTTTCTCGTCTTATAGTTTCGCCTCCCAATCAGATCACTGATTCACCACACGGAGGAGTGTACCGATGCCCAAAAATGTATTGATTACCGGGGCAAGCAGCGGCTTTGGCCGGCTCATTACCCTTTCTCTGTTAGAGCGGGGCCATAGGGTGGTGGCCTCCATGCGTCGTTTGGCCACCAAAAACAAACAGGTAGCCCAAGAGCTGCGGGCGGCCGGCGCCATCACCGTGGAGATCGACGTAACCGATCAGCAAAGTGTCGAGACCGGGGTAGCGGAGGCGCTCACCCACTTTGACTGTATCCATGTACTGGTCAATAACGCCGGGGTCGGGGTGGTGGGGCTGCAGGAGAATTTTACTCCCGATGACTGGCAGCGACTCTTCAACGTCAACGTTTTCGGGGTGCAGCGCATGAACCGGGCGGTGCTGCCGCATATGCGCGCATGCCGGGAGGGGCTGCTGATTTTTCTCTCCTCAATTCTGGCCCGGCTCACCCTGCCCTTCTATGGGCCGTACAATGCTTCGAAATGGGCCATCGAGGCTATGGCCGAGAATTACCGGGTGGAACTCTCCGAGTTCGGTATCGAATCATGCCTGGTGGAACCGGGCGGCTACCCAACCACCTTTATGAATAATCTGATGCAGCCCAGTGACCACAGCCGGGATGAGAGCTATGGCAAGCTTGCCCAGGTGGTACACGATATGTTCGCCAATTTTGAACAGGCCCTGGCCGCCACCCCCGCCCAGGACCCGCAGAACGTCGCCAACGCGGTGGTGGCTCTGGTTGACGGCACCCCCGGAGAGCGGCCGTTTCGCACCATTGTCGACAAGATGGGCATGGGTGAACTGCTCACCGACTATAATGCCCAGCTCGAGCGCATCACCCACCAGCTCTATGAGTCCTTCGGTATGGCCGACATGCTGGAGGTTAAGCCGCCACCGTCCGATATCCAGGGTACACCGCTATGAAACTTCGATACTTTTCCCACTCCTCATTTCAGATAACCACCGACGCAGGCCAGGTCCTGCTCATCGATCCTTTCATTGACGACAACCCCACCTGCCCGGTACGTGCCGAAGAACTCAGCGCCGATTTCATTGTGCTCACCCACGCCCACGGCGATCATGTGGGAGACAGCTTCTCCATCGCCAATCGCTGTGACCCGCTCTTCATTGCCGTCAACGAATTGGCAAACTATTGCATCGACAAGGGCTTTCGCGCCCACAACATGCACATCGGCGGCGCCTATGAATTTGGTTTCGGTCGCCTGAAGTTTACCATCGCCCATCACGGCTCCATGACCCCGGAGGGCGGCTATGGCGGCGAGCCGGCCGGCGTGGTGTTGAGTATAGACGGCATCAATCTTTATCACACCGGTGATACCGGTCTGTTTTACGATATGAAACTGATCGGTGAAATGACTCCGATTGATTACATGCTGTTGCCCATCGGTGATAATTTTACCATGGGAATCGGTGATGCGGTCAAGGCGGTGGAATTGACTGACCCGCGGGTCGCCATCCCCATGCACTACAATACCTTTCCGGTAATTGAGGCCGATCCCCATGAATTCAAGAGGCGGGTGGAAGCACTGGGAAAAGAGGCCGTAGTCATGGATTTTGGCCAGGAACTAACGCTTACCTGATATCCCTTTTGCCGTATGGTTTGCCCGGCGTGATGAACCTGGCAAAAGCCACAACGATTTCTTAAGGCCCAAGATGAAACAGTCATTTTTAGAGGTACCATGAGCATGCGCGGTGAATAATCAGCAAGGATCCGCCGAGGCAACCACCCTGCCGCTTCGTTCGGCTCTGTTCGCCGCTTTTCTCTGTATGCTGTTTGGCGCCAATGCGGTGGCCATCAAGATCAGTCTGGCGGGGATCGGTATTTTCACCGTTGCCGGTCTGCGTTTCGGCGGCTCCGCTCTGGTGCTTGCCTGCTATGCCAAGGCCGCCGGCTTACCACTGGCCTTGAACCGGCGCCAGTGGCGCTTGCTGGCGCCGCTTGCCGTGATCTTCTTCTCCCAGCTCTGCCTCTTCTATCAGGGGGTGAGCCGCACCACCGCCACCCACGCCACTCTGATCGCCAATCTGCTGCCTTTTGTGGTAATGATTCTTGCCCATTTCTTCATTGCCGGCGATCGTATTACCCGACGCACCCTGCTTGGACTGATCCTGGGGTTCGGCGGCGTTGTCGTGCTGCTTCTTGACCACGACACCATGAGTGGCTCCGCCTGGATCGGTGATTCCCTGCTCCTGCTGGCGGTGCTGTTGTGGGGGGTAAACGCCATCTACACCAAGCGCATCGTCGATCATATTTCGCCGGTGCAGATGATTCTTTATCTGGCGCTGGTCTCCGCCCCATTTTTTCTGATCTGCGGCTTTTTCTGGGACTCCTTTATGGTCGGCACGATTGACTGGTGGGTAAGGGGGGCCCTTTTTTATCAGATTTTTGCCACCGCCTCTTTCGGTTTTGTCGCCTGGGTGACCATGCTCCGGCGCTACGGTGCCACCGCCCTGCATGCCTTTATCTTTATCATGCCGGTGTCTGGAGTGTTTTTCGGCATTGTCCTGCTGGGTGAGCCATTGACTGTCAACCTCATCGGCGCCATGATTCTGGTAACCGCCGGACTAATCGTGGTCAATCGACGGCCGGCGGCGATGATGCCGGCGCCGGATGTAGTGGCCGGCGAAACCACCGACAATACCTCAGATAAATAAGGAAAAAGTCATGATCGATCTGATGAAATCACTGTTTGGCACAGCGGCCGATGAGACCACATCAACCGAGTCCAGCTCTCATGATGTTGCCGTCGCACTCTGTGTGCTGCTGCTCGAGGCAGCCTATGCCGACGGTGACTGCTCGGCGGACGAGCGACAGCAGATGGAAAAGATACTGGCCGAAACCTACCAGATCGACCATGCCCGGATCAAGACGCTGATGGCCGAAGCGGCTGCCCAGCGGCGCGAATCCATCGATCTCTTCAGTTTTACCCGCGCCCTCAACCAGCAATTGGCTAAAGAGGAAAAACTCACCATCATGCAGGCGGTCTGGCGGGTAATCCTTACCGATGGGCGGCTGGAAGCGCACGAGGATCAGCTCGCCCACAAGCTGGGCAATCTCCTGCGCCTTACCCACAAAGAGCTGATCGACACTAAGATCAAAGCCCGCCAGGATACCGGCGCGTAACGGTAGAGATGGATCATCGGCTGTTCAGGCCAGTCAGGGTTGCCGGTATAGCCAGTATTTCAGCTTCGATTTTTTCTTTAGTTTTTTTTTCCTTCGCTTCTGAAAACTCAGAGAATTCTAAGGTCTTTACCTATTTTGTATCAATTATGAGTGCTTGGCACTATTTCATGGGTGTTGGTATTTTGGCACGAAGGATGTGGGGGTATTTCCTGATGAAGCTCTATTTGCATATAATGTTGCTAGGTTTTCCTGTTGGCACCTATTTGGCTCTGAGGGCGTTAAAATATTTGCGGGAAAATCAAATAATAGAGTTTTTTGGAAAAGGTGTTTCCGGTTAGAATATATTGGCCTTGCGAGAATTTTGTAATTGCTTTTGACAGTCATTCCCTCCTTAATTGACGGCACCAATGAAGAACCGCTCCCAGTGCTAATCCACCAGCCTCAATACTTTCCAGGTGTCGGATTGAGTCCGGCGTGGCGTTTTTTTTGCTTTTTACATGATGCATGATGTGATGTGCTCGTAAAAACCCCTATGCCCGTCATACCGGAATTGACCCGACATCCATAATTAATTGAAATCACTGGATTCCCGCTTCCGCGGGAATGACGGCAGTAAGCAATTTTGAGGTTTTTACGAATCCATCACGATGCGGCAATTGCAAAAAAATGGCAGAGGTTTTATTCCATTCGCTGAGCTGCCATCCCAGTTATCGGTGCAAAGTGATAGCGTTACGGGGCAAAACACCATCAAATATCGTGCATGGACTGTTCTTATCGGGTATGTTGCGGCGCAACATGCAAGGTGACTATTCACGTGGCTATTACGTAGTCGGAAAACAGGGAGGGAATCATGCCGGCATCACACTATTGGGCGGATAAATATCAACAGAGTCGGGTCACCGCGGATAAGGCGATCGGCCGCATCAAATCGGGTCAACGGGTGTTCATCGGCTCCGGTTGCGGCGAACCGCAGTATCTCGTGCAAAAGCTTACCGAGGCGGCATCGCGGTTTTCCGGGCTGGAGATTGTCCGTCTGCTGGGCCGCGAGACGGCCTCGCTCATCGCCATTGCCGATCGCACCAAGGACACCTCGCTCAATATCCGCTCCATCTATCTGGGCTCCGCCCAGACTTTAGATATTGCAATGCATAAGCGCTTTATCACCCCCATGAACATGTCCGATGTACCGGGCCTGTTCATTCGCCGCAAGCTTCCTCTCAACGTCGCCCTGATTCAGGTCTCCCCACCCGATGATTTCGGCTGGATGAGCCTGGGAATTTCGGTGGACGTGACCCTGGCCGCGGCCCGCTCGGCGGATCTGGTTATAGCCCAGGTCAACCCGAATATGCCCCGGGTGATGGGGCAAGGGTTTGTCCATGTCAACTATGTCGATCTTTTCGTTGAGCACGAAGAGGATTTGCTGGCGGCGCCGCCACAGCGGGACATCTCCGAAGCCGCCATTCAGATCGGCAATCACATTACCCATCTCATCGAGGATGGCGCTACCCTGCAGATCGGCCTGGACGCCGCCTCCCAGGCGACCATGCAGGCATTGCAGGAGAAAAACGATCTCGGTATCCACTCGCAGTTCCTCACCGATGACGTCATGCAGCTCTATGCTAAAGGTAATATCACCAACCTGAAAAAGGGCATCAACGAGGGCAAGATGGTTGCTTCCATGGCGGTGGGCAGCCACGATCTCTACGAATTTCTCAACGACAACCCGGCGGTTGATTTTCGCTCCTCCGATTATGTCAACGATCCGTTTGTCATCGCCCAGCATTATCGGATGATCTCGCTCAACGTCGCGGTGGTAATTGATCTTACCGGTCATGTTTCCGCCGAGGCCTCAGCTGCCACCCGTTTCGCCGGGGTCTCCGGCATTCCCGATTTTGTCCGGGGGGCACGGAAATCATCCGGCGGTAAATCCATCCTTATGCTGCTGTCCACCCGCAACGGTGAAAACGGCGAGCAGTTCTCCAGCGTGGTGCCGTCCCTTGACCCCGGCGCCGTGGTGGTGCCGCGGGCCGACGTGCACTACGTGGTGTCCGAATATGGGGCGGTAAATCTCTTTGGCAAAAGTCTGCAAGAGCGGGCCATCGCGATGATTTCAATCGCCCATCCAGATCACCGAGAGGCACTTTTTGCAGCCGCCAAAGAGCAGGGATTGATCGGTCGTGAGCGCAACCTTGGCGAGGCGGTGCGGGCGGTATACCCGGTGCGCCTGGAAGAAACCCTTGACATAGGCGGTGAGGAGGTGACGATTCGGCCTGCCAAACCGGTAGATGAGCGACGCATTCAGGAGCACTACTACAATCTGCCCACCAATGATGTGGTGCTGCGATTTTTCGGGCAGAAGACCATATTTGGTCGTGAAGAGGTGGAATTGCGCTCTCAGGTCGACTATGTCAACAACCTTTGTTTAGTGGCGCTGGTGGGTGAATTCGGCTTTGGCCGGGTGGTGGGGGTAGCCGAGTCGATGCGGTTGCATAGCAGCACCATGGCCGAGGTGGCTTTTTCGATAAGCCCCGATTTTCAGGGCAAAGGGCTGGGCCGATTGCTGCTTGCCAAGCTGGCCGAGGCGGCCCGGGAGAGTGGTATCGCCGGGTTGATCGCGGTGACTATTCCGGCCAACCAGGCCATGATCAACCTCTTCGGTACGCTACCATACAAGGTTGAGAAACACGTGGAGGAGGGCGAGCTGGTGCTCAGCTGCCGCTTTGACGAACTGGCTTGATGCCGCTCATCCCGCGGGCGCGAGGCGCCGGTTGACGATATGCCAGAGTATTGTTGTCTGTTTGGGTTTACGATCGAAAAAATTTTCGAAGAAACCGATCTCGTTGAGCGATGGTGGACATGAATGTCGTTTTTCGCCTTGACCAAACTCCGTTACCCAATCACTTGGCTCGACAGGGGCTGTTATGTTGATAATGGCCCTGCTCTCCCTTTTACCGCTTCGATAGAGCCTAACCTGGTACGCTCAGTTGCGTTTGCGGCTGGCGCTTTTGCCCTGTTTTTTGAGTTTTTTGCGATCTGCCTGTGATTTTGCCAGCCGTTTCTCGGCCCGCTCGATGAGAATTTCCTGGACGGTGCGATCATCATCGCCTGGTGCGGGCGTCCGCTTGACGTAGGTGCCGTTCGGCTGCATGTCCCAGACGCTGCGCTGATTGCCAAGCTGGACGTCAAACACTTCTCGGAGCTTGGCCTGTAACATCTTGTTTTCCACTGGGGTGACCACCTCGACACGTGACTCCAGATTACGCTTCATGAGATCGGCGGAGCCGATAAAATACTCTTCATCGCCGCCGTTTCTGAAATAGTAGATGCGGGCGTGTTCGAGAAATCTGCCGACGATGGAGATCACCGTGATATTGTCCGAGACACCTTCTACACCTGGGCGCAACCGGCAGCTGTCGCGGATGATCAGGTTCACCTTCACTCCGGCTTCGGAGGCCGCATAGAGCGCCTTGGTGATGTCTTTGTCCTCCAGGGCGTTTGATTTGAACTGGATGAGGCCGGGTGAATTGGGACTGTGCAGTTCCATCTCACGTTTGATCTTGATGAGCAGCGATTTTTTCAGGATATGGGGTGAGGGCAGAATCTTCTGGTAGTTGCGGGCCGGGGCATACCCGGTCGTGAGATAGTTGAACAGTTCGGTCAAATCTTCGCAGATCTGCGGGTCGCAGGTGAGCAGTCCAAGATCGCTGTACTGGCGGGCGGTGCCGGAGTGATAGTTACCGGTGCCGATATGGGCGTAGCGCTGCAGACCGTAATAGTCGCGGCGCACCACGAAAATCACCTTGGAGTGGGTCTTCAGCCCCACTACCCCGTAGGTTACGTGAATTCCTGCCTGTTCAAGGGTTTCAGCCCACTTGATATTGGCTGATTCGTCAAAGCGGGCCATCAGTTCAACCACTACCGCTACCTGTTTGCCGTTTTGGGCTGCATCGATGAGGTATTGGATGATGCGGGAATCGGAACTGGTGCGATACAGGGTCATTTTGATGACCAGAACCTTGGGATCGATGCTTGCTTCTTTGAGGAATCGCTCCACCGTGGTTTCAAACGACTCGTACGGATGTTGCAGCAGAATCGATTTCTGGTTGCGCAGGATGTGGAAGATATTTGGTTCCTCGCTTACCAGCTGGGGATGGTCACAGGGATGGTGGATGGGGTAGTGAAGATCGGCGCGATCAATTTTACATATTTCCATAAGGTCTCGTTTGGCCATGATGCCGGGTTCATCAAAGACGTCTTTATGCTCGTCGATGTCCAGTTCCGCCGCCAGTCTGCCACGGTGCAGGGGGATCATGTCGGCATCCACCTGAAGGCGGATAATGTCAGCGAATTTTCTCTCGCGCAGGGCCGATTCAATCATGGCAAGCAGATCATTAGCGCCGTCTCTGTGCTCGGTTATAGCGTTTCTGGTCACCCGGAAGAACTCGCAGCTGTGGATGGTCATCCCCGGAAAAAGATCGTCAAGGTTGTTGGCCATCAGCTCTTCAAAGGTGATGTACAGGTGGTCATCGCCGATTTGGATGAAACGGGGTATGCCGACGCCAAGGGGCACCTTGATACGGTTGAGATGGAGTTGATCGCTGTCTATTTCACTGGAGCTGACCAGCAGATTCAGTGAAAGGTTCGAGATAAATGGAAAGGGGTGGGCCGGGTCGATGCCCTGCGGGGTGAGCAGGGGAAAAATCTCATATTTGAAGTATTCATCGAGTTTTTTCTTCTGTTTCTGGGAGAGCTGGTCATAGCCGGTAAAGCGGATTCCCTCCTCAGCCAGTCGGGCCCGCAGTTCCCGTTCTATCTGCCGCTGTTCGGTGAACAATTCGTTGACCGTTTGGTAGCAGGCATCGATCTGTTCGGCCGGCAGCATCCCGTCGATGCTCGGTTTTTTCAGACCGGCACCCACCTGCTGCTTGAGGCCGCCGATCCGCTTCATAAAGAACTCATCCAGGTTGGAGCCCACTACGGCCACGAAAAAGACCCGTTCCAGAAGCGGCACCCGATCGTCCTTTGCCTCATGCAGGACGCGGCGGTTAAAGGCAAGCCAGGTGAGCTCGCGGTTGAGATAAAATTCGGAGCTGTCGAGATCGATAGGTGCTGGGGTGTCACCGGTCATGGCTTTTTCCGTGGTGCGTGAGTTGGCGGGGGTACTTTCTTTCATAGAGCGAGGCGTGCGTGAAATGATCATTAATAATACATCAATAGTAGAGGTGGGGAAAAATGTCTATCTTGTTATTGTTAGTTTATCATGAGTATCAGATGAAAAACAGTGGGGAATATCTGGTTTCTAGGCTGATGAAGGTAAGCAAAATTTAGCAACAGCTCGTGTTGATGAAGGATTATTACGACATATTGGGGGTCAGCCCGGAGGCGGATGAGCAGGAGATTCGCACCAAGTACCGACAGCTTGCCATGCGCTATCACCCTGATCGCAACCCCGACGACCCACGGGCGGGTGAGCGGTTCAGGGACGTTGCCGAGGCCTACGGCGTGCTTACCGACGCACAAAAACGGCGCGACTACGATCGGGCCCGCGGTGGCGGTGGCGTTTTCGGGCAACCGGGCGGCTTTGGGTACTCGCAGGAGGAGATCCTGAAAGATCTGTTCAATGATCCGCGTTTCCAGCAGATCATGCGCGGTATGCTGGCCGAATTCCAGCGTTCCGGGTTTCGCGCCTCGCCCCGATTCCTGCGTAACATCTTTTTTGCCGGCAAGGGCGGGGTGCTCTTTGCCCCCATTTTGTTCTTGGGCAGCCTGGCCGGTCCTGCCCTGCTGCGCGGCGGCGCCAAAGCCCTGCAGTCACGTCTGCCACCCGATAGCCCGCTGCGTGCGGTGATACAAAAGGTAGCCGACATTGACAAAGAACCAGAATCACCGGCGCAGCAGGAGCGAGGCGCCGATGTCACCTATATCACCTCGCTCAGCGCGGCTGAATTTACCGACGGAAAAACAGTCCAGGTTGTCTCGGCGGGACCTGAGGGCAATGAACTGCTCAAGGTACGCATACCTGCCGGCAGCAAGCCGGGAACAAAACTCAAGTTGGCCGGCAAAGGCGCTGATGGGCCGGGCGGCCGCGGTGATCTCTTCCTGGAGCTGGCACTGCACGAAGAAAGTTAAAACGGCCGGTCTGGTGACCGGCCCTCCCGGCGATGCCATCAGCTGACCGGCTGGGAAAATAGTTTGCCGCGAAATGAGGGGAAAAACATGGCTGCATCTACTCATCTGGGTTGGTACAAACATGGGAAACTCCCCCACTATGATTGCCCCGATCTCTATCAGGCAATTACCTATCGTCTTGCCGACAGCCTGCCGAGTTCCGTTTTCGCGAGCTTGCAGAGTGAGCCGGAAAAAAGAAACACGTCGCAAGCCCAATTGAACGCCTCTCGAAGAATTCACTGTGAAGAGATGCTGGATACGTGCCATGGTTCATGTATTTTACGACAGCATCACAACGCAACCTTGGTGCTCGATGGGTGGCATTACTTCGATGAAAAGAGATACGATTTAGTAATTGGGGTAGTAATGCCTAATCATGTTCATGTGCTCATCCGCATGTATCCTGAATCCTTGTTGGGAGCAACGGTGAAGACATGGAAAAACTACGCCGCCAGGAGATTTACCAATGAAATTGTACCTGGCTTGATACCTCACTGGCAGGCTGGCTATTGGGATCGATTTATTCGTAATGAGAAGCATTTGCATGATGTGGTGGAATATATTGTGTTCAATCCGGTCAAGGCGAGGTTGGTGGAATTGCCGGAACAATGGCCGTATTTCGCTATTGGGAAAACGGCCGGTCTGGTGCCGGCCCTCCCGGCGATGGCATAAGCTGACCGGTCTTAAGCCTCCGGGAGCGCCGGTCACCAGACCGGCGAAATAGAAGGTGAGTGTAGCAAGGATTACTTGCCGTTGGATGGGGGCCCGGCGTGCTCTTCAATGCTGCTTTGCAAAGACGCAAAAAGCTCGGCATCGGTAATGATGCGCGGCACCTTGTGCTGGCCGCCGAGTTTGCCACGCTTTTTCATCCAGGCGGTGAAGGCGCCGGGCGGCGCCGCCAGCAATTGCGGCTTATCCATGCCGTAGCCTTCCTGGCGGTGGGCGGCATAGTCCTCGTTGCGCGCCATCAGTACATCATCGACCCGATTTATGAATGTCTTCCGCGCCGCATCACTGATGGTGTTTTCGGCAAACTCTACCACATACCGGTGATATCCCGGTTCACTGCTGTTTTCAGGGACAATCGCACCAACGCTGAATTCCACCACCGATGTGCCGATAGACTCGGCACCGTTGCTTACCGCGTCTTCGATCTCCTCACCGATGAGGTGTTCGCCGAAGGCCGAGAGCATGTAGGAAAGCCGCCCGGTAACGTGCAGCCGGGGCGGGTTGCACTCAGTGAAACTGATGGTGTCACCGAGGATGTAACCCCATAACCCGGCGCAATTGCTGAGAACCACCGCGTAGTTGACCCCCGGCTCGATATCGGTGACCCAGTGCCTTGTGGGACTGGGATGGTCGATCTCTTCCACCGGCACAAACTCAAAAAAGATGCCGTGATCAAGAATGAGTCGCAACCCCTCGTCGCTGCCCCGATCCGCTACCGCGATAAAACCCTCGCTGGCCGGATAGACCTCGCGCAACTCGGCCCGCGAGCCGGTGATCAGGTCGCGGTACTGCTGCCGGTACGGCTGAAACGAGACGCCGCCATGCACCACCATTTCCACATTGGGCAGTAGTGATTTCAAACTGATATCAGTGAGCTGCCGCTGCCTGGCCAGCTCCGCGAAAAACAGATTGAGCCACGAGGGTACCCCGCTGATCATGCGGATATCCTCGGCCGCGGCGGTTACCGCCAGTCGCTGCATCTTCTGTTCCCACTCACTCATCAGGGCGATATCCAGGGGCGGAAACTGCTTGGGACGCAGCCATGGCGGGGTAGTAGCGGCGGCGATCCCGCTGAGATCACCGGCGTATACGCCGGGCGCCAGCTTTCGCAGATCGGTGCTGCCACCCAGCATGAAGAGCTTGCCGCCGAGAATGGCGCTGTCCGGTCGGTTGATCAGATGATGGACAAGCAGATCGACGCCCGCCTTGCGGTTGGAGAGGATCATCTCCCTGCTGCACGGTATGTACTTGGTGGTGCCGCTGGAGGTGCCTGAGCTCAGGGCAAAGTAGGGGATGCGGCCGGGCCAGGTACAGTTGTCCAGAATGGGAAAGGAGTCCTGCCACCACTGTTCCCAGAAATCCTCATACCGGCCCAGCGGCACTGCTTTCTGGAAATCCGCTACCGATCGGATGCGACCAAAATCATGGGCCGTACCGAAGCGGCTGGTACCGCTTTTTTTTACCAGGCTGAGCAGCTGCCGCTGCTGGGTTTCAGGCGGGTTCTGCACACTCAGTTGCCGGTGCCGCCGGCGTGCATAGAGTCTGGTAGCGGCAGTCAGTATGCTCATGGCGGAGCCCCTGCTATCAGTTTCTCAGGGTAAGTTTGTGGGGAAATGTGTGCTGCGCGGTGGTCAGTCGCAGCGGAACCTGCACATATTCTCCCCGTTGCCAGAGGGTATAGAGGTCAAGATAATTTTCACTGCCCCAGAATCCATCCTGGCCGCCCACCAGCACGAAATAGTTGGCATCGGGATCGGCCATGTCGGAGATATGGCGGGATTGGGCGCCGTAGGTGACGCGCCGTTTAGTATTGGACAGCGAGTGGGCACGCTTCATGATCGTATTGGTTGAACCACCCACCTCAAATTCGCCAAACCGGTATTTGCCGCCGATGACCGGGACATTTCCCAATGCATGGGTGAGTCTGAGGACATGCACCTCTCCCCAGCTGGTGGCCGGATCAAAATCGGCGGCCGCATCGGTTATTGCCTCGGCCAGGGGCATCGTTTCCGGTGCGGTGATGAGATCCTCCAGCAGCCAGCCGTAAATTGCCGCCGAGCGCATCAGGCTGTCGCGGATGGTGGGACCGTAGCGCTCTTCATAGGCGCGCGAGGCCAGGTAATAGGCCACCAGCTCGAGGGCGACGGCCCCATTTGACTCTCTGGTGTAGCGGCCGTCCCATGCCTCCAAAGCGTCAAGCAGGTCATCGGCGCCATCTATTTCTGTCGGGCTGTAGGTGATGATCGCCTGGGCCAGTTGATGTGAGGTTTGGGCGTAGACGTCCTGCTGGATGGCCATCAAATCGGTGGTGGAGAATCGTTCTTTTTCAGCCATTCTCAGGTTGAACGCGGTGATCCGGTCATTTGAGTTGCCAAACAGCGACAGTGGCGGCTCAGTCCGGGTGGGGGCGTTGTTGGTGGAGGCGAGAAATCCCTGCTCCGGGTTGAGAGCAAACGGCAGCTCGGTGGAATCGAGCAGGGTGGCCCACTGGTGATCAGGATTGGCCGGATCGGCAAAGAATTCGGGCGCTGCAACACCTGCCGCCGGAGCGAATGAAAGGGCCGCGAGTTGGCCGATATTGCCGGCGCTGTCGCCAAACAAAATATTCTGGCCGGACACCCCATATCCCCGAAATGCCTCGCGAAACTCTTCCCAGTCAGCCGCCCGGTTTGCCCTGAGAAACGGGGTTAATTCATCGCTGGGCAGGTGGCCGCGCCATGTTACCGCGATCTCGGGCAGGTCGTAATCTTCCAGCAGTGGGGCGTCCGAAATCACCGGACCCAATTCCGATTCCCGAATGGTTACCTCCTTATCCCTCCACCAGCGCACCTGGATGCGCTCGGTTCGTTCGGTATATGATGTATCATTATCGCCGGAAAGATCATAAAAGGTGGTGGACAGCGCCAGCATATTGGTGCCGGCCCACCCCACCTGCTCGTTGCGGCCCACCAGCACCGCCGGTAAACCCGGCATGCTGAGCCCCACCACCCGATAGGAAGGGGCGTGACAGCCGATAATCACCCAGAAATTGGGCAACATCAGGCCCAGATGCGGATCGCCTGCCACCAGGGCGCTGCCGCTGTCGCTGCGTGAACCGGCCACCACCAGGGCGTTGGAGCCGCTGCGTACGGCCGAACCGAGCAGGTTCAGTGCATCATCTTTATCCCCGTAGCTGGGGTGGGCAATGCGCCCGTGGGAAATCTGGCGCTGCCACACCTCCTTCCAGGCCGGTTCGCCGCGCATGCGCATGTTCATGAACCAGTAGAGCCAGTTCACATCGCTGGCGGCAAGACGGCCGACGCCGAGCACATCGGCGCGGTTCCAGGGTGTCGGGGTAATGCCCAGTGAATCAAGCTCCGGCGGCAGGGAGGCGCCATTTTCGATGAAATGATTGATTCCCGCCAGATACCGATCCAACCAGGCCCTGGTCTCGTCAGGCAGGTTTTTTTCCAACTCCGGTACCACCCTGTCATGATTGAGAATGCGCAGGGAATGATCGATATCCACTGCGTACGGGCCGAACATCTCGGCCAGCCGCCCCTGGCTGACCCGGCGCAGCACCTCCATCTGGCCAAGGCGCAGATGGGCATGAACAAGGCCCATAACGTAGGGGATATCGTCGTCATGGGTGGCGCTGATAAAGGGGATCTGGTGGTCGTCCCAGTAGATGTCCACCTCACCTCTCAGATCGAGGTTCATGGTCGGAAATGCGGCCAGCCGCTCTTCGGTGGTGGTGGCCAGCGGGAAGGGCTTGAGTAACGAGCAGCCACCCAGAAACAACAGGGAGAGCAGCGAGGTTAGTTTGGTTGTCAGACGGCTCATAACATTCAGAACTGATGGTTATTGATGAAGAATTTGTAAAAAATCAGTATTCCAGTCAAAGATGGCTCAGTAAAAAACGCTGTACGGTGAACGGTTAACGGTGGTCATTTTGACCTATCGATCCCGCGGTACGTCAAGTGATCAAAAGGATCGCTTGAATCGCGGAGCGAAGTTTTTACCATGCCATCAAAAATTGTTTTATCTGTGGACAATAAGGAGCAAGGCGCACAACAGCAAGAAGGCGTCACCCACCCTGCTCCGCGGTTAACCAGGCGCCGCTTAGCTCGTCTGAGTGCTGCCGGCGGTGGAAGGAGGTCGCCAGACCAGCAGAAGGATCAGAAATATGGCGGCGTTGAACATCGGGAAACCGGTAATCGCGATGGAAACGCCAAATGCAAAGGTGTAAACCAGCCCAACCGCCAGGTCGATGGCTTGGATAAGTGCCATCATGTCCCACCAAAAGCGGTTTTGCGCAAGGTTTCTGGCAATATAGAACATACCGATACCATAGGCGATGAATCGAGCGGCCAACTGGCCATAGAGGTATTTTTAGTCAGGGCTTGGCTGGGTAAAACCAAATACCGAAAAAAACTGGTCGACCACCAGTAAAAAGGCGAGCCCCAATACTATTTGAGAAACACCAATCAGATACGACAACACTCTTTGCTTGATCATGCCATCCTCCAGCGGAAAAGTTGATAGACAAACAACATATAAAGAATATATATTTTATGATTATACTGTCAAGCACGGGTGGCGCATATACTATTTAATATGTATATTTAGTTTATGGCATATGGAATATCCTTCACTCAAGCGTTATACGTTCTTATCTTCGTGGCCGACAAGATGCGTCTAAATCGGTTTGAGATGGTACCCACCTCTCTTATTTCTGAGGCGCTGAATTTGCCGCGCCCGTCGGCGGCAAAAATTTTGAAGCAGCTTAATCAGGCTGGAATCGTCGAGACCGCTACCGGCGTTAAAGGTGGCGTCTGTCTGGCAAAAGAGCCCCAGCAGATACGCCTCTATGATATTTTTAGAGCTATTGAAGGGAAAAAACCGCTATTTCGCTCAGACCACCCGTTAAATGCTTCTGGGATGCGACCAAAACAGGTAAAGGATACCGTTCGAGAACTGTTACTTCGTTTTGAACACAACCTTGCCAGGAACCTTGCTGATTACACCTTGGCGGATTTAGTCTCCGTTCACGAAAAGAGCTAGTCGCCATCTTCGGCATGCACATAGTCAGTCAACGGATCACCTTGATCGCACCGATACGACGAGGGGCGTGCCGGTTTATTATGATTTCTGTAAACGGGGAAATTTGACGATGAGTCCATGCCGATCAAAACCGCGGCTTCACTGCCCCATGAAAAATCCTCCCGGCGAGTGGGGCGGCGGAATTATCACTATGCCGGCTTGCGTCACCGTCTGAGGCGAACCGTTCCGGCCGGAATTGCTGGTCTGGCGGGATGGAGGTGGCGCCATGCCTGCCCCACGAATGGTATACTCTGGGGAGGTCCGGCGGCGGGTGGCAGCGGGCCGGATGATTTTGCGGTGATTTACGGACACAGCATATTTTTCTATCGGTGGTTTTTGCCGCTTGTCCGGTGACCGGCCCTCCCGGAGGATTACCGATGTATTGCCATTGCCACCGGGAGGGCCGTTCTATAGAACAGTCACTATAGTGCTGGTGTGGTTATCCCAATAGCGTGAGTGTTGACAGAGTCAGAACCATGTTGCTCAAGTTTCAAGAATCTCTTTTGAGGTGACAGGCCCCCACACAAGCAACAATAGCGTTAAAACTGATCCGAGCGTTGTAAGCACTGGCGGCTCGTTTCACTCAGCGGACATCGTATAGGGCGGAATCCAGGGGGATTGTCTCTTGGCTGGGGTAGCCGTAGCTATCGATCCGCTCTTTGAGGGCGGCGATGCGCGCATCCGGGTGGGGATGCGAAGCAAAGAGATAGGGCAGCCGGTCGGGGTGTTGGGCCGCCAGCCGCTCGAAAAAATCGATGCTGCCGCCGGCGTGGCCATAGGAGCGAACCAGCAGATCGAGCCCGTAGCGGTCCGCGTCCGCTTCTTGGTCTTGCGAGTAGTGTGCCTGAAAGCTCAAGAGCGAACCGGACACCAGGTCGCTTGCACTGCTGTCGGGACCAAACAGCAGGCTCACGATAACGGCAAGACCAAGTCCGCGTCCCAGCCCGCGTAAATGATCCCGGTGGGAAAAATGACCCATTTCATGGGCAAGCACCATGGCCAGCTCATTTTCTGATTCAACCTGTGCCACCAATCCGGTGAAAACAACGATATTGCCGCCGGGCAGGGCGACCGCGTTTATCTCCTCGTTTTCCATAAGATACACGTTAATCTCGTAGTCATGCAGGGGGGAATCCCGCGGCACCTGGGCGAGAAGATTGCCGGCAATCTCGTTCAGGGCCGGGTGGCGCTCACCACCATACTGGTCAAGGGCAATACCCCGCAATGCCCGTTCCACCTTGACGGGTACCCTGGCGACCACCAGATCGGTGATGATTCCCAGAGCGATAAAGATGATACCGCACAGTACCACCAGGCCGCCAAGCATCCAGAACAGCTCAGCCAGCGGGTGGGTGCGCGACACATTTACCGTGTCATCGGTGGAACGGGCAATGAAGGGGATTTTGCTTTGCACGACCGTTACCCGTCATCGCCGGGCGCGGCGGGTAATATGATCGCCGTGCCGTAGGCGATGGCCTCGACGCTGCCGACCTGGCGTTTCCGGTTTGCCTGCTGGCCGATGGCCGAGGTTTCCAACCGCAGGTTGATGACAAGTGCCGCCCCCTGCTGCCGCGCCGCCTCTTTCATCCGCAGGATGGCTTCCCGGCGGGCGCGATCCACCAAACTCTCATAAGAGGTAACGGCGCCGCCGAAGATGTTGCGCAATATTGCCAGCAACCGCTTGAAATAATCAATCGAGACAACCACACTGCCGACGACCAGTGTTGCTTCGCCAATCTCCGAACCGATAAAGCTCTCGTGCTCGGTAGTTGTAACCGGCAATGACAGCAGCGCCTGTTCCCGTTTTCTTATGGACCGGTAGTGGTTTCTTTCCATCAATGACCCGGCACCGTATCCCAGGGCAACGAAAAAGATGAAGATGAAGAAATCACTATGCTGGAGGATGAATTCACCCATCGGTTCACTGCTCTCCCATTTCATCCACCACCGTGACGGCGGTACCATAGACAAACAATTCAGCCGCTCCCTGGGCCACTGAAGAGGTGGCAAAGCGGATATTGACCACCGCGTTGGCCCCCAGTTCCCGCGCCTGTTCGCTCAACCGGGCAAGGGCCTGTTCGCGGGAGTCCTGCAATAGCTCGGTGTATCCTTTCAACTCGCCGCCCACCAGATTTTTCAAACCGGCCATCAGATCCCGGCCGATGTGTTTTGCCCGCACCGTACTACCCTGGACGATCCCGTAATGTTCGACGATCGTTTTTCCCGGCACCGTTTCAATGTTGGTAAGAATCATCGTTTCGCCTTGAAGAAAAACAATTATTGGTTGAAAATGTGGTAGCTTAAAGAACAATGCTTTAGCTAAGTAGGTGAACAAAGTCAAGACAGATGCTCCGGTAAACAGTCAAACGGCGGCACCTCCAACGTGCAGGCAAAACAAGCGGCAGGGGGGAGCATGCGGAAGTGGTTGGGTGGTGGTGAGACGGTTGTCGTGAGTGTCGCTGGCAGGATGTCGAAGTGAGCGTTGCAGTGAAGCGGACGCCGGAAGCACCGGGTGCGTAATAAGCCTACAGGCGCCGGCCTGGAGCCCGGCCCTTCCGCGGCGGTCACCGGTTGTTACGGCTGCTGTTGGCTGCTGCCCGCGACCGGGTTGAGCAATAAGGCAAATTCTCGTCGTGACGCGGTCGATCCGATAACCGCCACCATATCGTTTTCCCTGATCTGAAACTGCGGGTCCGGATTGGCGGTGAGGTGATTATCCCTGATCACACCTACCACGGAGGCTCCTGTTTTCCGGCGGATATCGGCCTCGCCGATGGTAGCGCCGGCAAGATCATGCTCCGGTTTTATTTCGTACCATTGCAGATCGAATTGTTGCTCGGCGCTACGCAACTCACCCAAAATTTTGTATTCCTGGCCGGCGGATATGGCCGTGGCCATTAGCTGATGCCGCATGTGCTCGGTGTGCTCCTGAATTTTGGGTATGGGAATGTTCAGGTAGAGCAATATTGTCCGAATCATCTCCAACCCCGCCTCAAATTCGGGATAGACCACATCTTCAACCGCAAGCTCTTGAAATACCTCGAAGAATGCAGGGTCTTCGATGCGAGCGATGACCCTGAGATCACGGTGCGCCTTGCGCGCTTCGCTGATGACCGACCGGGCCACCACAAGGGCCGGAATGGTGACCACCAGCAGGGCGGCATGTTTCATCTGCAGCACCTCCTGAACCACCTCGTGGCTGCCGTCGCCAAAGACGGTCGGGTAGCCCGCCTCCACCGCCCGTTCGACCCGAAGCTGGTCGATCTCCACCACCACGAACGGAATGGCAAGCTGCTGCAGGACTCCGGCAATCTGGTAGCCGAGATGACCGCAGCCGACAATGACCACATGGTCGCGCAGGCCGCTGTCGGGGATGTTCATCGATTCGAGCACTTCGTGGGTAAACCACCGCTTCTTCAGCCGGTAGAGCCGGGCGGTCAGGGAAGAGACAAAGGGCGTCAGCACCATGGTAACCACCGCCATGGTGAGAAAGAGGTTGTAAAAATCAGCATCGATGGCGCCGCTGGAGACGCCGATGCGTGCCAGAACAAAGGAGAACTCCCCAACCTGAAACAGACCGAGCCCCACCGCCAGGGGGATGACGTTGCGGTAGCCGAAGATCCGGGCCAGGCTGGCGAAGATAAGCGCTTTTCCGAAACTGACGACAATCACCAGCAGCAGGATCTGAAAGAAATGATTGAACAGATAAAAGGGATCCAGCAGCATGCCCACCGAGGCAAAAAACAGCAGGCCGAAGAGATCACGCAGGGGAATAATATCGCTGAGGGCCTGATGTCCGTAGTCGGACTCGCTCAACACCATGCCGGCAATAAAGGCTCCGAAGGCAAAAGAAAGGCCGAGCTGGTAGGTGGCATAGCCGACCCCGAGGCCGATCGCGGTGATTGCCAGGATAAACAGCTCACGCGAGCCGAGTCGGGCAATCATTTTGAGCAGCGAGGGCAGCAGGCGGGTTCCCAGAACAAACATGGAGGCCAGAAAGATCGCGGCCTTCAGGCCGGCATAGCCGAGAATGGTGATGCTGTTGGCGCCGGAGCCCAACTGGGGAAGAATGATCATCAGCGGCACGATCGCCAGGTCCTGGACGATGAGCATGCCGATCATCACCTTGCTCGACAGGGTGCCGAGCCACCCCTGATTCATCAGGGTTTTGAGCAGAACCATGGTGGACGAGAGCGAAATCAGCGAACCGAACCATATCGCCCGTTCCCACTCCCAGCCGAGCATACCGCCGATACCAAAGCCGAACCCGATGGTCAGCACCATCTGCAGCGGGGTACCGATCAGGGCGATATACTTGACCGGCTTGAGATCCTTGAGGGAGAATTCGAGCCCCAGGGCAAAGAGCAACAGGGCTACCCCGATTTCAGCCAGCAGCTCAATATCATGAATATCGGAGATGGTGAGCGTCCCTACCGAGGGAGAAAGCAGCACGCCGGCAAGAATATAGCCGAGGATAAGTGGCTGGCGCAGGCGCTGCATGATCATCCCACACAAAAATGCAACCACGATGAGAATAATTAAATCAGCGGCTATACCCATATGTCCTGTTCTCTGATAAAAGGTTTCGGTTCTGCTATTATCCCTGCACCTGTGGGGGCGGGCGCGTTTCAGTTGCCGTGGCGGTATCTCCATTCACTGCATCGTCGTTTCCGTTTTTTGGGGCAAACCTTACGGGAAACGACTCAGTGGCGCTGCCGTCTCGTCGTTTTTGTTTTTGCTCATTTTTACGGCCTGAATCCAGAGCTGGTGCGCTCTACCCTCATGGATCCCCTGCAGGGTGACCGGCGGATTGGCCCATTCGAGCAGCAGCGTAATCGTCTTGTCGGATGGGTGATGAGGTATCGTTCTTTAAGGTGTTCCGGTCGCATGAAGCCTTCGGGAACGCCGGAGGTGTCCTCGGGATGTACAAGGCGCCCGGTATGATTGGCGTAGAAGAGCTGCAGCTCGCTTCCCGCTCTTTTCATGGCCACGGACAATGGTCCGATCTGTTTTTCAAGGCACGCGCCCTCATTCACGGATACGGTGCCCCACCATCGCTCTTCATTTGGGGGTGATCTCTTGTTACCGTTGTCAGCAACGGCTGCACCTGGTTATTGTCGGCCTTCCTGCCGGAAGTGGCCGTTTTGTGCCGGAAGGTGTGTCGGTTCGACACGCAACGTGTTCATTGCCGGTGTGACGCCGTTGCCCGGTATCGCGTGGGCCTCTGGCGATGGCACGGCAGGGTTCGCCGGTTGATGAATTTGTCTGCAGCCGGCAATCATGGTAAAGGAAAATCGGCCGGGAGGCAACGGTTGAATCGAGGAGATTTCAGTACCAATGAATGTTTCAGAGACCCATTATAAGCAGAGCGGCACCACCCTCAAGCGTATCTGGCCAAGTGTGGAGCACCGCTTTGCCGGCGAGGTCGCCGAAGAAGAGTGGCGTACCTTCAGGGAGCGGGTGGAGTACCATTTTCCCGCCCTGTTCTCGCTGCTGGTGAACATCTACGGAAATCGTTACGACTTTTTCTACTACATCCAGGAACTCATGCACCTGGCTGCCCGTATGTGGCTGGCCAGAAACGCCGAACTCAAGGGGCTTGACGCCTCGCGCAAGACCGATGCCACCTGGTTTCAGGCCAACCGGTTGATCGGCGCCATGTGCTACGTGGACCGTTTTGCCGGTGATCTGGCCGGGCTGCGCCGTCAGATTCCCTATCTCTCGGAACTCGGCGTCAACTATCTGCACCTCATGCCATTGTTCAAAACCCCTGCCGGTGATAATGACGGCGGCTACGCCATCAGCAGCTACCGTGAGGTCGACCCGCGCCTGGGCGATATGGCGGAGTTGGAAGAACTGGCCACCGAGCTGCGTCACCGGGGCATCAGCCTGGTGCTTGATTTCGTCTTCAACCACACCGCCAACGACCATCTGTGGGCACGCTTGGCATTGGCTGGCGATCCCGATTACCAGGACTTCTACCGCATGTTCGCCGACCGCACCATCCCCGATGAGTATGAGAAACACCTGATGAGCATCTTCCCCGACGATCACCCGGGCTGCTTCATCTATCAGAGCAGAATCAGAAAGTGGGTCTGGGCCACCTTCAACAATTACCAATGGGATCTGAACTACGAGAATCCGGAGGTGTTCAACAGCATGTGCGAGGAGATGCTCTTTCTCGCCAATACAGGAGTCGAGGTCCTGCGCCTGGATGCGGTGGCGTTCATCTGGAAAGAGAAGGGCACGACCTGCCAGAACCTGCCCCAGGCGCACGCCATCATTCAGGCCTTTAACCGGGTGGCGGCTATTTCCGCCCCGGCTTTGGTGTTCAAGTCCGAGGCCATTGTCCATCCCGACGAGGTAGTGAAATATATCGATCCCGGCGAGTGCCGGTTGTCGTATAATCCGCAGCTCATGGCCCTGTTGTGGGAGGCGCTGGCCACCCGCGAGGTGCGTCTGCTGCACCACGCCCTGGCTAAACGTTTCGCCCTGCCGGCACAGTGTGGCTGGGTCAACTACATCCGTAGCCATGACGACATCGGCTGGACATTTTCCGATGACGACGCCCGCCGTCTCGGCCTCGATCCGGCCGCCCACCGCCGCTTTCTCAACGATTTCTTCACCGGCGCCTACACCGGCAGTTTTGCCAGCGGTGAATCGTTTCAGGAGGACAGGATCACCGGTGATGCCCGCATTGCCGGAACCGCCGCGTCCCTCTGCGGTCTGGAAAAGGCCGTCCAGGCAGACGACGAGGAGGCGGTGGAGCTTGCCGTGCGTCGTATCCTGCTGATGCATGGGGTGATTTTCACCATCGGCGGCATCCCCCTGATCTATCTCGGCGACGAGATCGGCATGCTCAACGATCATGACTACGGCGCCGAAGCGGATCACACCGGTGACAGCCGCTGGCTGCATCGACCCCGTTTCGACTGGGAACGCTCAGCGCTGCGGCACGACCAGAACAGCCCACCGGGGCGCATCTACCATGGCCTGCTCAAGTTGATTCAACTGCGCCAGCAGCACCCCGTGTTCAGCCGCAGCGACACCGAGATCGTCGACCCCGGCAACCCCCATGTACTGGGCTATTTCCGGCACCACGACGAACAGACCGCCCTGGTGCTGGCAAATTTCGCCGACACCCCGCAGCAGATCGCCGGCACCCGGCTGCGCCACCTGGGCATGCGCCGGACATTTGTCGATCTCGTCGCCGGGACCGCCATCACCGCCGCCCAGCACCTCCAGCTCCAACCCTATCAGTTTGCCGTACTCATGTAACGAAACGCGGTCGGCCTCGGCGACGTTTCTGAGATCATCATATTTTGCCTTTCAAATGGCTGTGCGGATATGGTATTGCTGTGGGTGGTAGTGCGCGGCAGGGTATTATTGCCTGTCGTCGTGAGAGGCTCTTCGCGAAGCATGGATGCCGGCAGCGATGAGCCGATTATCACTTATCTTGGCATACACACCACAAACTCATGAGCAAACGACGAGCCCGCCCGCGAACCTGGCGACCGCAACAGGTAGCTACCGTCGAATGGATCGGCGGCATTTTTCCCTTGCCGGCCTATGTGACCGGTGAAGGCGAACCGTACCGGCCCGAAATTTTGATGTGGTTAAGTGGAGACGGCGCTATCCTCGGCTCCGATATTGACCGACCCGGCGTTGTTCTGGCCGGTGCCGCCAACTCCTTGAAACAGACGATAAAAGAGCCCATCTACGGTCGTCCACATCGTCCGGGCCGGGTACGGGTAGCTTCAGCCGAGCTTGCCGAGGTGCTGCGGGCGGGAAACCCCGATATCGACATCGTCTGTGCACCGACGCCGGAGCTCGATGAGGTGCGCCAGCATATGCAAAAAGATTTCGCCGCCGCCGACGATGACGAGCAATCCCTTCTTGCGGACGGGCGAACGGCTCCGGTGTTGGCCTCATTTTTCTCGGCGGCCGCGGCCCTGTTCCGGATCAAACCGTGGGAGGTGGTGCCCGCTGACGAGCACCTGCTTGCCATCACTCTGGCTGAATATGGCCTCTTTGATGCGCCGCTCGCCATTATCGGCCAGATGAAGCGGAGCTTCGGGTTTATTCTTTTTCAGACAATCGAGGCCTATGAAGCGTATCTCGTCGCCGCCGATCTGGTTGATGCCGGCGAGGAGCCCAAAATGCCGCCGCATTTCACCCTGAACTATGAGCGCGGTGCCGATTTACCGACAACCATCCGCAAGGAGATTTACGAGCACCAGTGGGAGGTAGCAGGCTCGGATGCCTATCCTCAATTGACTGCTTATGATGAAGATATGATGCTTCATTTGTTGAGCGACGATGATGTTATCATGGCCGAGGCCATCGCCCGCGGACTTACCACCGTAATTGCCGAGACCCAGGAACTGCAGCGGCCGTGGGTGGGCGGTGAGCCGGTATCCCGTACCATGATGGTTCCCACCGCCGCGGGTGATATGGAGATCACCGTGGTGGCGCCCTATGCGCAGGGGGCCAGGGCCTTTGATCCCTCCGTTGATATTCTTGCCGAGCTGGTCGAGGTGTCGCGGGGCGGGGTGATACTCGATGAAAATCGATTCAGGGCCCTAGAAAACGAACTGCTCCGTCGCTTTGCGGCTTCGCCGGAGGCCGGAACGCTCAGCGAGATGGGGGCATGCAGCCTGGTGATGGGGCTTGCCCTTGATTATCTGGGCCGCTCCATTGTAGAGGTTGGCTCAACCCGTCTGCAGCGCCTGTTGTTCGAGTTTTTCCCGCGCAAAGTAAGCATCCAAGCGGATAAGGCCCACTCAATCATTGCCGAACTGCGTGCCTTCTACCATTTTCTGAAGCGCGAATACGGCTTTAAAAAGGCAGACGGCTGCATGCGCATACTCGGCGGCAACGCCGCCGGCAGATTTGAAGCGGCACTGGCCGACCCCAACAATTTCAGCCCGGTTAAATCCATACTCATGGCAGGCGCCGAAGCCGGCTATGATATGGAGTCCAAAGAAGGCATCGAGGCTTTCATGGAGGCTACCAGAAACATTCCAGCCCCACCCCCGATCCCCGGTGCATTCGCCCCGCCGTCCGCTGCCAAAAAAGCAATCAAAGCCAAGAAATCAAAACGCAAAACCGCCCGCGCGTCTCGTAAGAAAAACAGATAGCAGGCGTCCGCACCGATACGGGCAAACCGAAGCCACATTGTTGTGCATACGCATTGATGGGGCCTGTCAATAGACCGCTCTTCGACCTCCCGTGTATGGGGTATCGCCGCACGTCCTTCGCCGGTCTGGTGACCGGCGCTCCCGCACTTACATCGATGTGCTCGGTTAGCTCCGGGAGGGCCGTTCTCCAGAACGGCCACGGCAACGGCGGCGGTATGGGGGGGAGCCTTTCTGATGATTTTTTTCTGCATACCGTTCACCAAGGAGGGATAACATAAATATTAGCCAATTCTTTTCGCTTCTCATCGTGGTCGCACTTGTCGCACACGTTGGAAACAATTCTACATTACAAATCTCACGTGAACGTGAAGATTTACGACGATGATACCTCAAAAACTCTAGATACCAATAGCAAGCGGACAGTTCACAACAGCGCCGGCTCCCTGACGGATACGCCTTGCTTCAATTGATGAGCACTGCGTGGAACGGATGTCGATCTTTTCCATAAGAAACACCTTCTCTTGAATGGCATTACTTTTTGTGATAGATGCTCGTAACTAATCACATAGAAATAACACATGTGTTTCGCTGCAACATTGCAGTTCGTTACCAGGGTGAGGTGTCCATGTTCTAATGGCACATATGACATCCATCGAACCAGGAGCTGCTGCATGGATATTGGAAGATTCACTTTTACTTGTTGCTTTGAATCCGAGGCGGTGCTGCCTGTTTTCAAAGGCTCGACGCTGCGCGGCGGACTTGGTCATGCCTTGAAGCGTGCCACCTGCGCCCTCCGCCAACAGGAATGCAGGAGTTGCCTGCTCAGAGAAAGTTGTGCCTATGGTTTTTTTTTCGAACAGAAAGGAGTTTCTCCATCATCATCCGGGGCAACGGGACCCGCATCCCGCCGCCCCCCTCCCTATATTCTGATCCCCCCCGATGATACACATCGGCATTACCGGGCGGAAGACCAGTTTGTCTTCGATGTCTTGCTTCTCGGTCACGCGCTCAACTATCTTCCCCATCTGGTTGTTGCCGTCACAGAGATGGGTACGGGGGGCATAGGCAAGGGAAGTCGACAGGGGGAAGGACGTTTTCGTCTGGATTCGGTGCGGCAAGACGGCGAGGTGATTTACCACGGGGACACACTCAATGGCAGTCTCGCCCCTCGCCAGTTGCATCTCGAGCGGCCACCTGAGGGCACGATCGGCACACTTGCTCTGCTCTGCTGTACTCCGTTGCGGCTCAAACAGGACAACCATTTACAGGCGGAATTACCTTTTCATCGTCTGATCCGGGCCGCGCTCAGGCGTATTTCATCGCTGGAAGCGGCTTACGGCAACAGCGGAGAACCTTCGCTGGATTACCGCGGGCTGGTTGCCAGGGCTAAAAACGTTCACATTTCCTCATCAACCTGCCGCTGGCAGGAAATCGAACGGTATAGCAATCGCCAGAAGAGCACCATGTTAATGGGCGGTATAACCGGGCGTGTGACCTACCAGGGAGACGATCTCAGTGAATTTGTGCCGCTGTTGCGCTATTGCGAGACGGTACACCTGGGCAAGCAGACTTCCTTCGGGCTGGGCAGAATTACGCTGCAGATTGGAGACGAGCAGTGAAAAATGTCCTGCTCGCCGTGGCCGGCCTATCCCCCCAGGTCATTACCGAGGCTCTCTATGCCTTACTCAGTGAAGGTAGGCAGCCGCACTGCGTGCAGATCATCACCACCCGACAGGGCAAGGACAGAGTGCTGGCCGGGCTCTTCGATCCCCAGGCCACCCGGCTCGCCAATCTGCTGGCGGACTTCGG
This sequence comes from Desulfofustis sp. PB-SRB1, assembly GCA_016722945.1. GTDB lineage: Bacteria > Desulfobacterota > Desulfobulbia > Desulfobulbales > Desulfocapsaceae > PB-SRB1. The sequence continues at coordinate 382,981 of JAEQMT010000059.1, forward strand.
CCTGGATACGAAACAACTCGACCTGAGTCCGGCGAATATCCATACGCTGAAAAACAACGCCGGTGTCGAACTTGATGATATTATCAGCCCGGAAGATAACGAAGATCTGCTGCGGCTCTGTCTCGATCTTTCCTTCCACTACACCCGCGATAAGGACAACGCGGTCTGGTTCCTGGTGGCCGGCGGGCGAAAGACCATGACCTCCTGTCTGACACTCGCCGCCCAACTCTACGGTCGGCCCCAGGACCGGATTCTCCACGTCCTCGTTTCACCGGAATTCGAGGGGTGCCGGGAGTTCTGGTACCCACCTAAAGAACCGGTCACCATCCAGCTGACCGACGCCCAGGGGCAGCCGTTTTTTAAGCAGACTCGCTATGCGGCGATCCAGTTGATCACCATCCCCTTCGTCTCGGTTCGGGAGCGATTGCAGGAGGACCTACTCGATCAGCCGCGCACCCCGGCAGATCTGATGCAAACCCTGATCCGTGACCGCCCGCTCCTGCTCACCAACAACCTGACCGAGGGTAAGGTTGTGTTCGGAGGCTTGGAACTGGACATGCATCCCACCCGCCTGGCGATTTACGCCTTTTTTGCCGAACGAAAGAAGGAGTGTCGTTTGGATCGCCCATGCGCCGGATGTGACACATGTTTTCTCGATGCATCCGAGATCGTCGCTTCGGAGAAGGTGTCGGCAATGTATCGGCGCATCCCCGGCGGCAGGCTGGTCGAAGAGATGAGTGATTCCGGGATTCGTGCCTTGTCGCGGGAAAACTTTCAATCTTACAAGTCAAAGATCAGGAGGGAGCTACTCGCCGCATTCGGTCAGAGCCGCCTGGCCGAACTGGAGATAGCCGCAGCCGGCTCCCGCCCCGACACCCGCTACGGCATCCGCCTGGACCGTCATCGTATCCGCATGGAGTGGTGAGATGTCTTCTGAACTCAAGTTGATCACTGCCCTGGGAAATGAGCCGGATCTCATCCTCCAGTTTATCGATTTCTTCAATGGTGGTCAGCGGTTTATCTACAATACCGAGGCCAATGCCATCCGAAACCATTTCCGTGGCAAGAAGCTCTCCTCGATTCATCTCATCTGCACCAGGGAAGAGAAGGTTCAAGTGGCTTTCAACGAGCTTTTGGAGAAAGTTCCGGTAGAGTATCCGGAGCTTGCCGGCCATATAAAAGAAATTCCTCTTCTTTGTGATGATATTTCCTGCCACAAAGATGACCATGTCATGCGAAGGGCCGTTTATGACCAGGTTAAGGCCTTGGCCGCCGAAAACCTGATCATTGCTTCCGGTGGCCGCAAAACGGTTACCAACCGCCTCATCGAGGCAGGACTCCTCTTTGGCTGCATGGGCTATCTTACCCTTACCGCACCTTACAACCAGCAGAAGCGTACGTTCTCCGAGTTTTTTAACCTCATCTGGACACCCACCCGACAATTTGCCGAAGAGCGACAGCGCAGCAGTTACAAGGGAGAGCTGGGCGATAACTTCAGGTCGCTGTATCTGCTGCCATTGACCATTATAGATCGCCTTCGCACGGAAAAACTCGGCCTCGACCCTGCTCGGACGGAGGAAGAACGTGCCTGGTTACAAAGTCTGCCGAAAGCCGATCTGCACTGCCATCTGGGCGGCGCCTTTGACCCCGGATTGCTGAAAAAATTGGCGACTGTTCTGCTGGATGATTTGCCTGTGCCATATCCGGAGCGACGAAAAATCCGCGACCAATTGGAACAACTCCTCGACTGTTCACTGGCTGATCTACAACCCGATCATCTTATGGCCTTGGCCGGTGAGAATGCCAGCCATTGTCTGGTTGGCATGAAAGGTCTTGTCGCGAAAGTTGGTGTTCCTCAGCATTTACTCACAGCGGTTATGGTAGACGCGCTTACGGTGGAGCAGATCGAGCAGTTGGCCTGGAATGAACCTGCCCCGCACTCAAACAGCAACCGGCTTGACTGGTATATGGCCTGCGGCGACCTCGGGGGCTCGGCGCTACTGCAAAGCAAAAATACCTTACGTCGAGCCCTTCGCTGGCTCATGGAGCAGTCTTTGAGCGAGAATGTGCAATTTCTCGAGGTGCGCTTTTCACCGGACAACTGCACTCGTGCCGGCTTGAGCATTTCCGAGGTGGTCGAGACCCTGCTCGATGAGGCCCACAGCTTCGTGTCAAATCACCCCCACCGGTTCAAGGTCAATTTTTTGATCATGGCCACGCGCCATAAAGAGAAAGCTGCCATGGCCGCCCATGTGGCGGCAGCGGTCACGTTCGGTCGGCCGGGAGGCGGCAGCGGGCCCGGAATCACCGGGTTCGATTTGGCCGGGCAGGAAGAAGACAACGATCCCCTGCAGTTTCAGGAACTCTTCATGCCACTGCACCACCATTTCATGAACATCACCATTCATGCCGGAGAAATGTCTTCAGAAGACAAGATCTGGCAGGCCCTGTATCTGTTTCATGCCCGGCGGATCGGCCATGGTTTGAAACTGGTAAAAAATCCGAAAATGATGGGATATATCCGCGACCATGGGATCACCATCGAAATGTGCCCCAGTTCCAACCGTCAGACTAACCTGTTCCGCTTAAACGATGAAACGGCGGATAAAGGTGATGAGTACCCCTTGAAAAAATATCTCGATTTCGGCCTGGCCGTTACCGTCAACACCGATAACCGGGGCATCTCACGCACCACTATGAGCAGGGAACTGTTACAGGCCGCAAAATTAAGCCCTCAGGGGTTGTCGCGCTGGGAGATTTTGCGTTTGATCAAAAACAGCTTCAAAGCCGCCTTTCTGCCCAAGGACGAGAAAGACAGGTTGTTGAAAGAAGTAGATAGGCAGATTTTCAGCCTGATTCTTGACGACTTTTTTCCGGAGGCTGGCTGATGGCCACGGATGAAATAGTCTTGTGCCTGCAGCGTGATGATCTTGCCCATTTATTTGGCGGCAGACTGCCGCAGGGCGGCTTTGTCGGACCTGATCCCGAGAGGTTGCTGGCTTTGCGGCAATATTTTCTTCCCCGCCGTCAAGCCGAGGTGGACTGCTCTTATAAACAACTCATTCCCTACCAACTCTTCGGTTGCCAAGGCCGTTTCTTTGTCTATCAGCGGGGTGGCGGAGTGGGGGAAGGCCGGCTTGCGGGCCGGTTGTCGTTAGGGATCGGTGGCCATATTAACAGCGGTGACAGCGACGGCGGCTGCGTGACCCCAACAGCCTACCAGCGTTCCCTGCTCCGGGAGCGAAATGAGGAGATGGTTGGCCCATTGAAGATCGACACCACCTTCCTTGGCTGGATCAACGACGATTCTGACCCGGTGGGTCAGGTGCACCTGGGCGCGGTACATCTGGGGCAGGTGACCGACCCCGCCAGTATCCGAATCCGAGCGCACGGGGAAGACCTGCACGCCCAAGGGTGGTGGAGTGGCGAGGAGATTGAAGCCCAGAAGGAATGTTTTGAAAAATGGTCACTCCTGGCCGTCGAACTGACCGTTTTGTTCACATGAGCCAGGTGCTCAAAGGCAATAGGACAATCCGGGAAAAATATCGGATATGAGCGTTCATCAGGGTCAAGTTGCTGCCTGGGCCATGGTGTTTTTTTCCGGGGCGGTCGAGGCCAATTCGTTCCTTTTCACTCAAGCCTGTCAGGGAGGTCGCCGTGAACATAGCCGGTCATACTGCTGAAAGCGATACGATGAACGAAGGTGGCATAATCTGTTTGAGATGATGCACCTGGTGCCGAAGCCGAGCCAACAAGTATTTGGCCAAGCCAATCTATCTGCAATGTTGCACATCTTGTCGACGCCTCGGGAAAAGGATAGGTTTACCGGTAAGCGATGAGAAACTATAGAGCAGTTCAATAAAGGAGGAGACATGACCGACCCAACGGCAACGAAGATCGCCCTGGCCGGGCTGCCGCACAATGCGGGGAAACAGATGAAGGAAGAAGATGGCGCAAGGAGGAAAACATGCCGGTAAATATCGCTCGCTTTTACAAGCGGGAAAAATTTGAACTGGATTGCGAGACCATTACCCCCATGTTCCTTGGTAATGCGAGCCAGGAAACCGAGTTGCGCGCCGCTCCCTTCAAAGGACTGTTGCGATACTGGTGGCGAGTAGCGGAAGGGGCGAAATATCCATCCCCTGCTAAATTGCTCACGGCAGAGAACACGATTTTCGGCAGCCCAGACCAGGAATATGGCGGCAAAAGCCAGGTGACGGTGGAGGCAATGGCGCTCTCTTCACTGACTGCTATCAATGTAAATCTTCCTGACCCCGGCCTCGTTGCACATCCCGAGTGCGAAAGAACTGACGGACAAACAAATCCATTGAACTACTTGGCAGGAATGGGTCTGATCCACTATAGAAAGGGAATTTTGCATAGTTATTTTGCGCCAGGCGAAAATTTTCGTCTACGTATTACGGTTGGTAGTGGTGCTCAACGGGCAGTGCAGTCAACGCTTAGGCTCATTGATGCCTTCGGCGCTATCGGCAGCAGGAGCCGCAACGGCTGGGGCTGTTTTGCCTGGAACAAGGCCATGGATGTGTCCGGCCTTTCATTCAGGAAATTTATCGATGCCTTTGATCGTGACTATCCACACTGCCTTGGTGCGGACGACAAAGGCCTGCTTCTTTGGAAGACAAAGGATTCACGAACCACGTGGCAAGACTGTATGAAAGACCTGGCAGAGGTCTACATCAGCATACGGGCCGGAAGTCGCCAGAAAGGCATTCCAAAACTTGATGTGAACCTAGGGAACCCCCCTGAACGGCATCTCCTCGGCTATCCAGTAACAAACCACAATATCATGAAACCTGGATGGGGCAGGCAAGGCCGCCACGCTTCCGCCCTCCGACTCATCGTCCGAAAGGAGACAGACGGCCATCGAGGATACATACTGCATCTGCCGCATCTGTTCAGTGAAGTGATGTGGCAAAATGGTACACAAGAACAGATCAAAATCTGGCAAAAAGTACACGTTACACTGGACAAGCTCTGCCGACGCGTGGTCACTAAGGAGGTGCGGTCATGAAACAGGAATTTACCCAGGATCTCGATTATTGGATCCATAAGACCAAGGTTTTTCTCCACGATCCGCCGGACAAGGCCATTCATATCCCCGGCCACGAGGAGCGGGCCAATGATATCTTGGCGGCCATGGGCCTTGTCGGTTCAACTCTCAGCAAGGAGGAGTACCAGGCTGCCGATGTCATCGCCTCGGGCATGGACCGGGCTTGCCTGCCAGGGTATGTACCTGATAACGAGAACAGAAACGGCGCCGTCGATTTTTATGAACAGCCCCAATTGACTCATCCCACCGGCGCCGACAGCGCCCTGCCGCTCAACCTGCCTGATGAATTCGGCACCACAAAGGCGGCGGCAGACTCCATCACCACTGCCATACAGGACCTGGTTAAGGAGGATTTGGGCTGCGAGGCCCGAAGCGGCAAAGGCCTTTCCGAGCGCCCCGAGTACCAGGGCAAGGAAACCGCCTTTGCGCCAGCCAGGTTCCACTATTTGCTTTTCATGCTGCGCCGTCGTCTGGCCAAGGAGAATGTGGGCGGACTTGGCGCGCTCTGGCATCGACTGCCGGCCGACACCCGTCTGCCCGATCACTCCATCTGGCACCATTGCGGTCTGGTCTCGGCCCTTGCCTCATGTCAGAGACTTTCGGAACAGAACAAGGCCAGTCTGATGGTGTATGCCCTGACCCCGGTGCAGGATTTCGTGGGACGGGCGCGCAAACTGCGCGATTACTATTCCGGTTCCATTATCCTCTCCTGGTTGGCCTTCGAAGGGATCAAGGCCGTTATCCATCGCTACGGGGCCGACCATATTGTCTATCCCAGCCTGCACGGCCAGCCGTTGGTAGATGAACTACTGCAACAATGGGGCATGAAAGCGGAGTGGTTTGGGCCGCGAACTACCAAGGGTATTGCCTCCTTTCCCAACAAATTTGTGTGCCTGGTGCCAGCAGGTCAGGAGCGGGAAACCGCGGAGATCATCGAAGTTGCCATTGGCGGGGCCTGGCGGGAGCTGGGCAACAAGACCCTGGAGTTTGTGGCGGACAAAGTGGAAAAAATCGGCCTAGACGAATCCATTAGTCAACAATTCCACCGTCAGATGGATTCTTACTGGGAACACCATTGGACCGCCGCGCCGCTGATTAAAGGAACAGACCGGGCGGCGGTGGAGGAGTTGCTGCACAAGGGTTCGATTGATCCAGCCTTTGAATTCTGGAAGGATGCGGATGAAATCTGGTCTTCCAGTGGCGAAGGCCCGCTCTACTCAGTCAGCCACCGGCTGGTGCAGGCGGGACTCGCCGCCGGTAAATCCCGCCGGGAAGATATGCGTCCTGCCGAAAAAGGCATTAAGTGCGACCTTTTCGGTGAATTTGAGATCCTCCATTATCACCATGCAGATCAGAGTGACAATAATCCCAAGCCTTCCGAAGATCCTTTTTGGCTCGATATTCGCTCGGCTTTCAGGGAGACCGCCGATTTTGGCACAAACGAACGGCTCTGTGCTCTCGGGATGGTGAAGCGGCTCTCCTACCGGGTCTGCAAGGAGATGAAAACACATCCGCTGCACCAGATGTTCAAGGATGCTGAAACCTTTCCTTCCAGCACCGAAATGGCCCTGCATGACTGGTGGCAACAGCTCAACAATCGAGCGGCTGACCCGGATGACCCGTACGCCCCGGCAATCGCCCAGGAACTTGCCGTCTATGACTGGCGCAAGGACCGGAGCAAAGCCGGGCGAAAGGTGGCTCAGTGGCTGCACGGGCTGAACGAGGAAAAAACGGTCAGGGAAAACGGCTGCGAAATTGAGACAATCGACCTGCGGAACGAGAAAGAAAAGGGGGCGGCCGACGAACTATTCAGGCTCCATCCGGTTAAAAACATCCATAAATATTACGCCGTGTTGATGATGGACGGCGACAGGATGGGCAAGCTGATCAACGGAGAAACCCTCGGTTCCACCTGGGGATCAGTCATACATCCCACCCTCTCCGGCAGACTGCGGGGCAGCTTTGACGGGACATTCAAAAAATTCTGGGAAAAACGAATGCAGGAGCCCCGATTGATTTCCCCGGCGGTGCATGCGGCTATCTCCGAGGCCTTGGGAGATTTTTCCATACATACCGTCCCCGCCATCATGAAAAGATATCATGGGCACCTGATCTACGCGGGCGGCGACGACGTCTGCGCCGTGCTGCCTGCTTCCACGGCTCTGCTCGCGGCCCGGGACATTGCCAAAGCATATGGCCAGGGTTTTGTGCACATTGAGCCCTGTAAACAGCCGAAGCCCATCGAAGGGTCATGTCCAGAGGGACTGGAAGGCAAGCTCGGTGTACACCTGGGGCTGGGAGAGGATATTTCCATATCCGCCGGGATCATGATCGCACACCACAAAAAACCGTTGGGTGGCGTCATCGACCGGGCCCACGCCCTGCTCAACATGGCAAAGAAGGAAGGAATCCACGGCGATGGCCGCAATGGTTTCGCCCTGGAAGTAGACAAGCGCTCCGGAGGAGGCCGCACTTTTCTCTGTGGCTGGGATGAGGAAGTGAACGGTACGCCGCTACTGGACCACTTTCTGGCCACGGCCGAGGCATTGCGGCAAACCGAGGAAGCTGCCATGAGTTCCTCGCTTGCGTACCGGCTGGCTGCTTTTGAAGATGGGCTGGTTTCCTTGCGCGCCCACCATCCGGCGGAACTGCGGCGATTTATCGTCAAGCAGCTTGACCGCTCGGGCCTCAACCGGGAGTTGTTGGAAGACCAAAAGAAGAGACAATTGGAGGAGATTGCCACCCATGTGGCGGCTCTGATCGAAAGAAAAGACCACGCGACTGACGGAAAAGAGAACGTGCCGTTGGAATCGCTTATCGTCGCCAATTTTATCGGTCATTGTCAAGACCAAGGAGAGTATTCGTAATGCAGACAATCTGGCTTGCCATCGACCCCATCGACACCCTGTTTTTCCGGGGGGCGGAATCCATGGTGGCAGGGGAGAACCATGAGGTTGACTCTCTTTTCCCTCCCATGCCGGCCACCATTATCGGTGCGATCCGTACGGCCATTTTGGGCCAGAACGGTATTGCCCCGGTCGATTATCTCAAGAACCCTGAATCCTGGCGGGACCGGTTCCCCTGCCTGGGCCTGCCCGAAGCGCCGGGTTTTGAATTATCCGGCCCATTATTTGTTGCGGGGGACGATTGCCTGCTTCTGCCGGCGCCGTCTCATTGGTTCGCCGATACGCCGGAGGAAAAAAAGAAATGGGAAGAAAAAATACTTGTTCAGGCAGGCCGACCGCTGACCGGCTCCCCACTGGGATTGACCGGCTCCACGGTCGCGCCTGTCTGGCTTCACACCCCGATAAAGGCGGCCATGAAGCCGCTTGCTGGGTGGTGGGCCACGGCGGAGGCTTTTACCTTGGTACGACAAGGGCAAAAAGTACGCTTCACCCGCGAGCAGGGCGACTTGCATTCGGGCGAGGCCGCCATATTGCCGGCCAGTGCCCTGTTTGTCCGGGAGGAGCGGGTGGGCATCGCCCTTACCGCGGAACGTATTGCCAAGGAAGGGCATCTTTACAGCACCGTGCATGTCCGTTTGCGGGAGAGGGTCCGCATCTTGGCCGGAGTTGTTTCGGAATATCCTTTTCCACTCAGTTCCGAGGGCATCCTGCAACTGGGAGGCGAGCAACGAATCTGCCGCTACAAGGTACTATCAGGGCTGAAATTGCCGGAAGAAAAGTCTGGTTCCATCGGTATGACCCTCTCACCTCTTGCGGTGTCTGACTTGCCGAATAACTTGTCCAAAGTACCCCGCGCATCGGGTAAACTTCTGCGCATCGGCGGCTGGGACATGGCCAGGGGCTTTCATAAGCCCATGACCGCGTGGCTTCCCGCCGGAACGGTATTTTTTGCTGATAACAATGAACTGCCAATGCAACTGCTCATGATCTAGGAGGGCGCCATGGATATTCAACGACTTCAAAATGAAATCAACCAGTTGACCCTTGTCCAGAAACTGATACTGGCCCAGGATATTTGGGATTCCATTGCCAGGGAAAGCGATAATCTCCCCCTGCCGGCATGGCAAACGAGGGAACTTGAAGAACGATATCGTCATTACCAGCAAGGGGATCTGGAACTGCACGATTGGCAACAAACTCATGCTGAACTGCGGGAAAAACAGTGATGCGGCTCCGCTATACCGAACGGGCCAAAAACGATCTGGAGCTGGCCTTCACCTGGTACGAGAACCAGCGTCAGGGCCTGGGGCTGGAGTTTCTCGATTGTGTTGAGGCAAGCATTGCGACGATCATGCAGATGCCCCTGCTCTTTGCCGAACATCATCAACCGTTTCGGCGGGCATTGATCCGCCGTTTTCCATTCTCTATTTTTTTCACCATTGAGAAGGATTGCCTCGTGGTGCATGCTGTCTTTGACAACAGACAAAATCCGGTAAAATTGCCTTGATTCATTTACCCCTTTGCATAAGGAGAAGAACATGTATCTGCAAAAACACAGTAAACTCTGCGTCATGCATGCCATTTCACCCGTCCATGCCGGGGCCGGTTCCGCCACTGGGGCAGTTGATTTACCTATCCAGCGGGAACGCCATACCGGCTGGCCCCATGTTCAGGCCTCCGGGGTCAAAGGGGCCTTCCGCGACCATTGCGAGAGGGTGTGGATGCTGCAAGGCGTTGAACAAGACAAGCTGGTCACCGAGAATAACCGGCAGCAGGCGGAAGAGCTTGCCAAACGAATCTTTGGCATGTCGGAAGGGGCAAAATCACAGGCCGGTGCCATTACTTTTTCCGATGCCAAGTTGCTCGCCTTTCCGGTACGATCCAACCTGGCTCCCTTTGTCTGGGTGATCTGTCCAGCCCTGATAAAACGGCTGGCTCGAGACCTTAGTCTGGTCAACAGGGATGCTGCCGGGCTAGGTAGTGCGACAGTAGAGGGCGACAGGTACGGGCTGCTTCGAGGAGAGTTGTCCGGCAGTCTCATTCTGGAAGACATCTGCCTGGAACCGGAGGAGGGAGACTGGCAGGCCGCCGGTGATGTCTTTAAAAATCTTGACCCGTCTATGGAGCGGCTGGTGGTGGTGCCAGATCATCATTTTTCTTTTCTGATGGAAACGGCCACTGAAATACAGGCCCAGATCGCCATTGATGCCGCAACCGGCACCACAATCGATGGCTCTCTGCGTTATCAGGAACTGCTGCCGGCCGATTCGGTGCTTTATACCCTGGTATTCTTCGCGGAAGAGCGGACCATGCAGACTAATGTGCTTGTCCTTGATACCTTGAAAACTGCTGTCCTAGACGCTGCCTCAACCCACATCCAGCTTGGTGGGGACATGACCCTGGGCCGGGGGATTTTCCACCTTAACTGGCTTAACGGAGGTGAGCGATGAGCAGAACACTAGGACAAAAACGGGCGGAATACTGTTTGAAAAAACTCAAAGAATTGAAATGTGGCCGGGGTGATTTCAAAAAGCTCTCCGCCGGTCTTCCGGCCATGATCATCCAAAACGGGTTCGGCCAAACCCTTGCGTTTCTGGCTGCAAAAAGCAGCAAAACGGAATCAGGCCAGATCGTCTTTAAAAAAGAAGATAAACACTATGCTGCATTTTCTATCATCTCTGGGTGGCTGAAGGATCCGGAAATAAAAATTCTGCACTCCACCATCACTACAGAAAAGGAGTTGCTCCTGTCAATCAGCGCCATGGAACAACCCGATTTTCTCCGCGCTCAAAAAGAGACTCTGGCCATGCTTGAGTGGTTGAAACGTTATGCCAATGCCGCACTATTCGAGGAGTAATCATGAAACTTGTATCACGGCAGCTTTCGTTAACCCACAAGGAGAGGCAACCGATTAATTTTTCGCTCTACCTCAACAAAATGCTCCTTTTTCATGATAATTTCACCTATCGAGATGTGGAACGAAGACATGGGCAAGAGCGAGAGAGAGGAATCAAGGAAACTTTTAAGCCGTGCGAGGGAGAACTTAACGGTAAGCGATTTCGTGAGGAACAATACGGGCCTTTTCGTCAGCATAACCCCGTTTATTGCAAATCTACTTCCCTGTCCGCCGAGATCCTCAAACAGCGGCAACTCCAGCAGGCGGCCTGCTGCCGGGCCATGGAGGCGGCGGGCTGGCGGTCGTTCGTTATCCACGCCAGACTCACCAGCCCCTTTGTCTCCGGCCTGGGCATGGCGCATCCCACCGAGACCGGTCTTGTGCTGGATCATACCAGTGGCATGCCCTATATCCCCGCTTCCAGCCAGAAGGGGGTTTTGCGCCTGGCGTATCTGATCAATACCCTGCGTGATGACCAGGGCAATTGGTTGCCGGAAGATACATTGGCGCGGGACCGTATTATCGAGCGTGGCAAGGATGGGCAATGGCAATGGCTCGAAGACGCCGCCAGCCGGACCCTCTTCGGTTCCGGCGGCGATAAGGATGCCATTGCCGGTCAGGTGGTGGTGCTGGACGCGTACCCTCTCACCCCGCCGGAACTGGGAGAGGAGATTCTCAATCCCCACTATGGCGAGTATTACCAGGGCGTTCGTGGTCCCACCGAGGACCAGAGCCCCATTCCCATAAAATTTCTGGTGGTCAAGGCAGGGGCGGAATTTGTCTTCCGGCTTCTGCTGCGCACCCCCTTTGCCAATGCCAAAAGCACACCTCAGAACGGGCTGGTTCATCTGGTGGAAAAAACGCTTCGGGGCGCCATCACCGAGGAGGGCATGGGGGCCAAGACAGCCGTGGGCTTTGGTCGGTTTACGATCCTGGCACAGCAAGACCCACCTCTAATCGGTACATGGCAAAAAGAGATAGATGAGGGGCAAAAGCCGTGGCTGAAAGTCGTCTCCCTCATTGACGGGATCGATAATAACTGGGGGCAATTTAAACACGCATTGCAGGAAAACGCCCAGGTCAAGGAGTACCAAAGCATCAAAGAGGTCGCCATAGCTGTCAGGGAAGCTGCCTTGCGGATCAAAAAGGCCTTCCCGAAAAAATGGGATGAAAAGCGTGACATAATCATGGCAGACTTTCTCAGGCCAGCCGGTCTGGATTGGAAGATTGCGCAGGGGCCAAATCCGCAGGCCGGCAAAACACCCGGCGCCGGTACTTCAACCCCTTGCCCCGAAGAGCAGGCTGCGGTTGAACGGATCAACGTAATCGCCGGGTTCAGTGGCGATTTGATGCAAAAAATCGAAGCGGAGCTGCTTCCTCTGTCGGCGCTCCTTCGTTTGCGTGAGCGCATGAAAAACGAATGGGACTGTGATGGGAGAAACGTCAAGCCTGCCAAGAAAAAAGCCTGGAAGCAGGTTAAGAGTTTGATAAATCAAAAGAAAATATGACTGCTCCGCCAGGCCCCAGGCTGTTTCTTCTGTTTAACCACAATCTCACTGATGCCCAGGATGCCGATGCCAGGGCGTCGCTGGGAATTAACGAGATAATCGCCGCGCCCCACGATATTCAGGCGCTCTGGTCGCAGCTCCCGCCCGAGGCCGGGGACCTCGCCGGCCTGCTCGCCCCGGTCGCAGACTGGCTGACCGCCGTTTCACGGCCAGGCGATTTCGTCCTTATCCAGGGCGATTTCAGCGCCACCTTTCTTATGGTGAGCGAGGCCATGCGTCTTGGATTGATCCCTGTTTCCTCCACCACCCGCAGAGTCGTGGTGGAGGAACATCAGGCCGATGGGTCGGTTCATCTTCGCCATACCTTCCGCCATGTTCGTTTCCGGCGCTACCAGAGCGCGGCTGACGCAACCAGGGCTACACCACCTCCTCAGCGCCGAAAAGTGACATGAACCACACCCTCATCACCTTTCTCGGCAAGGGGTTCAAGGGAGCCGGCGGCTACCGCACCGCCACCTATCGTTTCGATGACGGCAACACCTACACGACCGCCTATTTCGGCCTGGCCCTGCTCAAACAATTGGCGGCAACCGGCGCCCCGGTCGATCACCTGGTGATCCTCGGCACCGCGGCTTCCATCTGGGATGCCCTGCTGCTCGAAGAAATGGGCGACGGTGAACTCTGGACGGAGCTGAGCGCACAGGTGGAGGCGGGCACCGTTGATGACGCCATTCTCGAACGGGTGGCGGGCGATGTGACCACGGGTTTGATCGCTGCCGGTCTGGCCCGGCGGGTGTCGCCGCGGGTTATTCCCTATGGCCGCGACAACCGCGAACAGATCGCCGTCCTGCAGAAGACGGCGGACCTGGTCGAACAGGGGGATCGGGTCAGCATGGATATCAGCCACGGCTTCCGCACCCTGCCCATGCTGGGGTTGATGAGTGCACTCTTCTTAAAAAGTATCAAGCAGGTTCACATCATGGGGGTCTATTACGGCGCCCTGGAAATGACCGGCGCGGCAACCACGCCGGTGGTCCGCCTCGACGGGTTGCTGCGGGTCGCCGACTGGCTCACCGCCATCAGCGCGTTTCGCGCCAGTGGTGATTACGGCCTGTTCGCGCCGCTTATCGACGATCAGGATGATGTCGCCACCTCTCTGCGGCAGGCCGGTTTTTTTGAGAAAACCTTGAATATCGGCCAGGCCCGCAAACAATTGAAAAATGCGGCCTGCCATTTTTCGGCACTGGCAAAATGCGATCCCGTTTTTGAGCTCTTTTCGGAAGAATTGTATAGCTTCACCGAATGGGCCGGTGCAAACCTCTTCGCCCAGCGCCAGCTTGCCGCCGCCCACAACGCCCTGGCCACCGGCGACTACCTGCGATCAGCCGCCCTGACCGTGGAGGCCTATGTCAGCCATCACCTGCCGCAAGGCGCCGACCCCGCGGATTATTCAGCTCGAGAGCATGCCAAGACGTTTCTCGCTCATTCTCCGGCCTACCAGGAATTGAAAGATCTCCGCAACGCCTTGGCCCACGGCACCCGGGCCAATCGCAACACCTACAACCAGCAGACCACCCTGGCAAGCAGACAGGCCCTGGAGGAGCGGCTTGCTCAGCTGCTGGAGCAGATCCGTACACATATTTCCTGATTGCTTTTCGCCTGCCCCAGATTTGTGCAACATTGCACGAATCGTTTTTTTTCTTTTCCTGTGATTTTTTCTCTTGCAGGCAAGCAAGGCGGCTGCGTGCTGCTCTAAACCTTGGCCCGTGATGCCGCTTACATGAAAATCAGGAGATATCGCCATGAATATCTATATCCACACCCAGGGCGCGCGCATTGTTCGTGAGGGCCGTCATCTGCTGGTAAAAAAGGGGGAAGACACCTACCACACCCTCTTTGTCGAAAAGTTGCGCCAGGTCGTGTTGTTCGGCACTATTGCGCTCACTCCGGCGGCCAGAAATCTTTTGCTCCGCCATGGGGTGGACACCGTCTTCTGCACCAGGGGCGGGCGCTACCTCGGCCGCTTCGCCAACCCTGAGCCAAAAAATGTCGCGCTTCGTCGCCGCCAGTTCACGGTGCTCGACGATGAACCCTTCGGCACCGAACTCTGCCGCCAGATCGTTACCGGAAAACTCCTGAACATGGCCACCCTGTTGATGCGGGTCAACCGAACCCGTAGGCGCGATGAGCCCCGTCGGGCGGCCAGGGAGATCCGCTCGCTTATCGACACCCTGGCCAAGGCTGACTCCATCGAATCCATCCGCGGCTATGAAGGACGTGCCGGTGCCATCTATTTCGGCGCCTTTCGCTGGGGCCTGCAACAGGATTTTGGTTTTTGCCGCCGGGTCCGCCGCCCGCCCACCGACCCGGTCAACGCCGTGCTTTCTCTACTCTACACGTTCCTGTTCAACCGCGTCTATGCAGCCATCCGGCAGGTCAACCTCGACCCGTATCCAGCTTTTCTCCACACCCCCGATTATGGGCGCCATTCCCTGGTCATGGATCTTATGGAAGAATTTCGCGTGATTATCGTCGACACCCTGACCCTTTCCCTCTTCAACCTAAAAATCCTGCAAAAAGACGATTTCCAGTTGGAATATCCGCCCGCACCCGTCAAACAGACGGAAGCAGGGGCCGAAGCCGCCGCCGATATCACCAGCGACCCCTACGGCCACATGGCCGATCTTGATTGCCGCGAACAGTTCGACCTCCCCGGCCAGCGAATGAGTGACGAGATCGCCCGTGATGGCATTGAGGAGTTTGGCGCCGGTAAGCCGGCGGTCAAGCTGACGGCGGAAGCGTTCCGGCGGGTGGTCGAAAATTTCGAGCGCAAGTTGACCACTGAATTCCATTATCCACCCGAGGAACGGACCATCACCTACAGTGATTCTCTGGTCGCTCAGGCGGCGCTCTACCGCAAGGTAATCGAAGGTGAACTCCGGGTCTATCAACCGTTGCTTCTAAAATGAGAAATCGCCATGAATACGGTGGTGGTCTATGATATTGCCGCAAACAAACGGCGTGACAAGTTCCGCACGTTTCTCAAGGAGTTGGGGATCCGCAGCCAGAAATCGGTATTTGAATGCCGCCTCGACGACCGTGAGGTTCGCGAAATACGCTCCTATTGCCGGACTAATCTTGATATGCAAGAAGACGCGGTACGCATCTATCGGGTCTGTGCCGCATGCATGGAAAAGGGTGTCATCCAGGGCCAGGGCTTATCGTTCAGCCAATTGGATTGGGAAATTCTCTAATGAGATTTCTAGCAATCTACGACATTGCCGATCCCAAGAGGCTCAATCGAGTTGCCAAAATTATGAAAGATTACGGCTTTCGCGTGCAGCAATCAAAATTTGAAATCGACGTGAGCGAACACGGCTTTGCCGAACTTCGACGCAGGGTTGGCTCGGTGATCATCGAAGAGGAGGATGGGGTAAAATACATTCCCCTCTGCAGGCGTTGCCGGCAGCGAACCGAAGTGATCGGTAAAGGTCGCTATATTGACCCGGAAAAAGAGTTTGTGGTAATCTAAACAATTGACAGATTAAACAGGGTGGAAGTGACAATGCTGTAATCTGCGCTCCGCAGACCTCGACCCGAGATCTCCGTTCTTTGACAATATGGCGAAATACCAAGATATTATGGCAAATAGCGGCAAACGGTCTGCGGAAAGTCAACTAATGACGGTAATTCAACATGAACGCAATGAAACTCGTTGCTTTTAGACACCCTACCGCTACCACCTGCCCGTGCCGGCCGCGAGGTCTGCGATATAACGGCCCGAAAGGCAGGCAGCACCGGGCGGGGAGGAGGCCGCAGTCCAAACTGACCTGAACCACGAAGGGATTACGACCTTACCGCATTGTAAGTCTGTGTTATCGTCCAAACTGACCTGAACACGAAGGATTACGACCTTTTCCATCTTGTCCCCCATTGTATTTAATAGACTTAAGTCCAAACTGACCTGAACCACGAAGGGATTACGACAACGATAATATGCCTCACCTGTTACATTATCGTCAGTCCAAACTGACCTGAACCACGAAGGGATTACGACCCATTTATCGGCAACTGAAGCCGTGGCCCATACGTCACTGTCCAAACTGACCTGAACCACGAAGGGATTACGACTTCAATGTGCTTCAGTACCCGTTGAAATCCGCTGGTGTCCAAACTGACCTGAACCACGAAGGGATTACGACCGGTAAATTGCAAAACAACATAATCCGCCTCGCTTTCGTCCAAACTGACCTGAACCACGAAGGGATTACGACTCCCTGCCCTACAGTCCCTTGAGGTGACTGGAAAAGAGTCCAAACTGACCTGAACCACGAAGGGATTACGACTCGATCATCTTCTCACGAGCTTCGGGATCAAGTTTCATCGTCCAAACTGACCTGAACCACGAAGGGATTACGACATCTTTTTTCCATTCGCAGCATTCATACTGTGAATACGGAGTCCAAACTGACCTGAACCACGAAGGGATTACGACATGGTCACACCGGTGGCCATTTTCAGAGCGATTTGTCCAAACTGACCTGAACCACGAAGGGATTACGACTCCTAAGCTTATCATATCTAAGTTTTACTTCTATCGTCCAAACTGACCTGAACCACGAAGGGATTACGACCCAGGAACTCTTACTTTCATCCCTACCTTAAGCTCGTCCAAACTGACCTGAACCACGAAGGGATTACGACACTGGATGTATGTTCTTTATTTCGTTAGCTAACTCAGGTCCAAACTGACCTGAACCACGAAGGGATTACGACCGGATTAAAAACTTTTCCAATGTTTCTGTTAGGGTTGGTCCAAACTGACCTGAACCACGAAGGGATTACGACTAACCCCCACAACCTCCTTGTAGATTGATTATGCCTAGTCCAAACTGACCTGAACCACGAAGGGATTACGACAGCTTCCTGTTTCGTGCGTAATTTCCATTTTTTCCCCGTCCAAACTGACCTGAACCACGAAGGGATTACGACCAAACGCGTTTGACAAATAAACTTTCATTTTCATTCCTTTTTTGTCCAAACTGACCTGAACCACGAAGGGATTACGACCTGCTCTTGTGCGCTCATTGTTTTGAATTCATAAGTAGTCCAAACTGACCTGAACCACGAAGGGATTACGACTTAGTTTCTTAGCAAGCTGTTTTCTAGTAAAGTATTCCGTCCAAACTGACCTGAACCACGAAGGGATTACGACGCTTTGTGCTGCGCGGCGTTCGGTTGAAATCAGGTCCAAACTGACCTGAACCACGAAGGGATTACGACGGGAGAAGATAAATCGTTTAAGATAAAATCTTTTCCGTCCAGTCCAAACTGACCTGAACCACGAAGGGATTACGACATGGCACCAATCCACCATTTCCAATCGCCATAACCACCGTCCAAACTGACCTGAACCACGAAGGGATTACGACCGCAGTACGAATAATACTGGCTAAAGGTTGTTGATTGGTGTCCAAACTGACCTGAACCACGAAGGGATTACGACTGTTTCTACAATTCGTTTTGCCATGACGTTCTCGTCCAAACTGACCTGAACCACGAAGGGATTACGATTATACAGGCACGGCGCGCCGTGCCTAATACGGCACGTGGTGCCTCACTGCAGCAGAGGTGGACTATGAACTACGATGAAGATCCATTGGATCTGTTCGACGATGATGGTGACGGCGTTATAGAAACGATAGTATTGTTGGATGAGGATAACGAAGATCCGAAAATGCCGAAAACGGGGTGTGCTTTACTATGTATGGCTTTAGGATCTTCCGGCGGATTAGGGTGGTGGGTGTTTTTCACATAGCGGGCACTTTTCTGCTTGACCCGTTTCTTCATATATCTCCAAAAAGTTAACCTGCTCTATTTATATGTGTTCAGGCCAAGCTCTCAGGGCCAGACATTCCTGAAGTTTTTCACCAGCGCTTCTTCTTTTTCTATCTCCAGTTCACCGTCATAGATCAATAATCCCGGCTGAGGTGAGCCGGAACGTTTCTTGAAATATCGAATGCTTTGTAAGAACTCATTAGTGCGCGGGAGGGCCGGCGGGCGCCGACAGGGGAGGGTTCACAAATCACGGCTGAGCTTGGCATATGTTTTTCCCCGGCACAAAGCTCTGTATAGTGAGCATTCAACCCAACAACCTAAAAACCGCGCAACGCAATAGCCTGAAAATATATTGACACAATAACCTAAAAAAATATGCTGGATAACCTAAAAATGAATTTCTTGTATAGGTATAAAAACAGGGGATAAAATGGCAACGCCGCAAGACAGACTTGCCCGGTCTTAGAAAAACCATGAAAAATACCCTTTTCGCCCACCCTCTGCGTTGTGCAAGAGATATTATTCCCAGAAGTTTTCAACGTATATAGCATCATCAGGTGAAGTAGATCTTTATACTTTGCAGAAATAAATGACTCATAAATCCCCTCAGATGACACAGAGATATGCTCACCTACTTGATGAAACCCTGAGAAAGGGCGTGAATGTAGCCGGTAAAGTTCTCAACGAAGGTTGAAGGGCACGATCTCGCCTGCCCCCCTCTTATTCGGAAAAACAATATTCGTTTGCGGTATTAGAAGCTCTATTCGCCGCATCAATAGCGGTTTTAAGTTGCCACTACGGAGATTAACCAATACAATGGCCGTAAATTAAGCGGAGATAATTCATGTGGATTCATGAAAAGAAAGACTGGCCAAATTTTATATGGGACGATGAAACCCTTGCATCATTGCTTGCAGATGCTCGGCACCGGCAAGGCCGTTTACTGGGCAAAATGGAGGTGTTAGGTTTTCCGATCAGGCAGGAGGCTAGCCTGAATATTCTCACAACTGATGTTGTAACTTCGTCAGCAATAGAGGGCGAGAGACTTGACACAGATGAAGTCAGATCTTCAATTGCCAGGAGGCTGGGTATTCCTCTTTTAAGTGACAAGCATGTTGGTCGTGATGTTGAAGGCATTGTTGAGATGATGCTGGATGCCGACGCAAAACTTCGAACAACCATTGACTGCGGAACGTTTGTTTGACTGGCACGCGGCTTTATTTCCGACAGGTCGAAGTGGCATGCACCGAATCACTGTTGCAGCCTGGCGGCCTGCTGAAGCGGGTCCGATGCAGGTTGTGTCTGGCCCAATAGGTCATGAGAAGTTGCATTATGAGGCTCCGGAAGCATCCAGGCTTGATGCGGAAATGACGAAATTCCTTTCATGGTTTGAAGCAGACTTGAAGCTTGACCCTGTGCTTAAAGCGGGTATTGCCCATTTATGGTTCGTCACTATTCATCCATTTGAGGATGGTAATGGACGGATTGCGCGTGCAATTGCGGATATGGCTCTGGCCAGGGCAGATGGAACGTCTAATCGTTTTTATTCCATGTCCAGGCAACTTGAGAAGGAACGCAAAGAATATTATGCACAGCTTGAGAGACAACAGAAAGGAAGTCTCGACATTACATCCTGGCTATCCTGGTTTTTGAGTTGTTTTTCCCATGCTGTTGATCATGCGGAAGGCACACTATCCTCGGTTCTTTTTAAGGCGGCACTGTGGAACCGAATTAACCAAGCTCCAGTAAACCAGCGCCAGCGTCTTATTATCAACCGCTTGCTCGACAATTTCAAGGGGCATATGACCACTTCGAAATACGCCAAAATTGCCAAATGCTCCTCGGATACTGCGCTTCGGGACATACGGGAACTTGTCGTCCGTCATATCTTGATTCAAAATCCTGGTGGAGGCCGCAGTACAAGTTACCGCCTGATAACGATAGAAGAACTGGAACAATCAGGTGAGAGGGGGTAGAAAGTAATCTGGATTTCAACACTGGGCATAAATTATCCCAGGCTATCCTGATAAAATGGGATTTCTCCCGGGTACAAGTTACACAATAGTTACACGCAACAAAAAAGGACTTAGCTAAAATTAGCTAAGTCCTTGAAATGTCTTGGTAGCGGGGGAGGGATTTGAACCCCCGACCTTCGGGTTATGAGCCCGACGAGCTACCGAACTGCTCCACCCCGCGTCGCAAGGCGTAATACTAGCATATCCGCCGTGGTTGTCAAGTGCCTGTTTGGCTGCTGTTGTCGGTTGCTTGGCAGAGTCGGTGCAGGGGGGTGTAAATGGACTCGGGGATGCGGATGAGGCGGCCGGCTTTGGTGATTGCGGCGTGCACGGTAAAGCCCTTGACCAGCAGGGTTGGTTTGGGCTGGTCTGCCTGTTCACGTTCGATGCGGTAGTTGAACCGGCAGGTAAAGCCGGTCAGCGAGCCGACATGGGTGTCGACGGTGATCATGTCGTCGTAGCGGGCCGGCGCCTTGAACCTGAGGCGGCATTCGGTCACCGGCAGGATGATGCCCTGCTCTTCAATGTGCTGGTAGACCAGGCCGATACCACGCATCAGTTCTGATCTGCCGATTTCACAATAGCGCAGATAGGTGGCGTGATACACCACCCCGCCGGCATCGGTGTCGGCATAGATGACCCGGCACCTGGTGCGGTGGTGTGCATCGTTCATGATGAGGATGGATCCGCGTCAGGGTGACCCACCAGATAGGGTAGCAGTTCATGGCCCGCCAGAAAGGTGAGGGGGGTGTCATCATCGTGGCGCAGCGCTTCGTGAAACCCGTGTTGCGAACCATTGGCAGGCTTACCCGAATCGTAGAGCAGGGCGGGCACGGGCTCGTCGGTATGGGTGCGCAGCTCGATGGGGGTGAAGTGATCCATGGTCACCACCAGACGAAACGGTTCACCTCGCTGGGTAAGGGTTTTGACGATGGGCGCGACGATGCGGGCGTCAAAATCCTCCACGGCCATGATTTTATGCTCCACATTGGCCTGATGGCCCGGCCTCGTCCGGCGCCTCCAGGTGAACATAGGCAAAATCCTGGTGGCTAAGAGCAGCCAGAGGCCGCATTCGCCTTGCCTTCGTAGTTGGTGTCGATATAGCCGGTGGCGCCGGGGATTGTCGGTGCATCCAGGCCGGCCAGGACGCCGAGGCCCTTGAGCAGATCAACGGCGGAGATCATCGTGCCGGTGATGCCGAAACGCTCAGTTAAGGTGGGCATTGCCGGCATCTTGCCGCTGCCCCATGGCCAGATCGCGTTGGCCGGCCGCAGGCCGCGGCGGATGCGGCGGTGGTTGACCGGGTGATCGGCAATCACCGCGCTGGCGGTGTGCAGCAGTTCGGCCCATGTGGGTTCCTGCTGGTAAACCTGCCATGGGGTGGTGATGTCCTTGCCCATGTGATCGTGCGGAGCAACCGTGTCGATGGCGGGCACCGTATCGTCAACCACCAGCAGATGGCGATAGCCGACACCGGGGTAAAAGGTGAACCTCTCATCTCCACACTCGCGTTGCAGGGCCTCGATCAATTGGGCGGCCTCGTCGGTACCAATGAGCTCGGCGGAGAAATCCACCAGTGTCGGTTGTGCTCCTGTCGTCCAGTCCATGGTTACCAGATTGCAGCGATACGCCGTTTGCGTGGGCGTCAGGTCGACTCCCATGCTGGCCGCCTCCAGCGGCGCCCGGCCGGTAAAGAAGCGGGCCGGGTCGTAGCCGAGCAGGCTCATGTTGGCGATTTCCGAGCCGGGCGGAAAGCCGTCCGGAATGGTTTTAAGGCGAAGCAGGGTGGCATCTTTGCAGAGCGTATCCATGGCCGGCGTCCGCGCCGCCTGCAGCACCGTCTTGCCGTTTAGCTGGGGCAGCGGTCGATCGCCCATGCCGTCGCCGATAAGAATAAGATATTTCATGGTTTTCCGGATTTATTCGCGGTCATCGATCAATACCCTGATCTTCACCGAGGGCAAAGTAGTGGCGGGCAATGCGTCGATTTGCGCTACCGCCTTGTTGACGGCCGCTTCATTGCTCTCGTGCAGCCGGAAAACGATATCCACCTCGGTGCCTGCCTGCCGACCCCGCTGGATCACGGCCCGGATGGAAATCCCGTGTTTGCCCAGAATTCCGGCAATGGCCGCCATCACTCCGGGTTGGTCGAGCACGTTGACCCGCAGGTAATACGGGCAACGCAGTTCCTGCATCGGGGTGATGACGGGGTCGCTGAAATAGTCGCTCTGATATGAAAGAGCGGGGACCCGTCCCACCGCGCCGCTCAGCATATTGCGGCCGATGTCCACCACATCGGCGGCCACCGCGCTGCCGGTGGGCATCATGCCCGCGCCTTGCCCATAGAGCAGCACGTCTCCCACCGTATCGCCGCGGAACTCGATGGCGTTAAACGGTCCGTTGATCATGGCCAGCATATGATCTTCCGGCACCATGGTTGGGTGTACGCGGGCCTCGACATGGTCGCCATGATTGCGGCTGATGGCGAGCAGCTTGATGCGATAGCCGAATTGTCTGGCGAATTCCACATCCACCGGCTTGAGATTGCTGATGCCTTCCACCGTGATATGGTCGAGATGGACATGGCGGCCATAGGCGATGCTCATCAAAATGGCCAGTTTGTGGGCGGTATCGATTCCTTCCACGTCATAGGTGGGATCGGCTTCGGCGAAGCCTTTTTGCTGGGCGTCGGCCAGCGCATCGGCAAAGGGTATGGAATGCTCGGTCATCTGGGTGAGAATGTAGTTGGCGGTACCGTTCATGATGCCGCGCAGCACTTCGATCTTGTTGGCGACCAGCCCTTCCTTGAGTGCCTTGATCACCGGAATGCCCCCGCCGACGCTGGCCTCAAAACCGATCTCCACGTGATGTTCGGCAGCGGCGGCGAACAACTCCTTGCCATGCACGGAAAGCAGCGCCTTGTTGGCGGTGACCACGTGTTTTCCCTCGGCCATGGCGGCAAGCAGAAAGCTCCGTGCCGGCTCCATGCCGCCGATTAACTCAACCACGATGTCGATGGCGGGATCATTGAGGACATCGTCAGCCGAGTCGCTCAGCGGCACCTTGCTGAAAGGCGGCGGCAACTGCTCTACGCTCAGATCAGCGACCCGGGCCAGCACGAAGGTGGCCCCCACCTTGCGGCGCAGGGTTTCCTGCTGATTGAAAAGGGTATGGGCCAGACCTTGGCCGACGGTGCCAAACCCGATTAAGCCAACACGAATCTCTTTCATGACGGGCGTTTTGTGGATTTTGTAGGCGAAATTGCCCTGCATGTGACGAATAAAAATGCAAAACTAGCCAGTTATGGTGGGAAAGTCAAAACAATAGGCGCGATATTTTGCTGGATGGCTGCAACAATTTTCGCTATACTACTTGTTTGTATCTTTTTTGGCCTGGCACATTACTAAACTTAATTGAGGAGTCATCCGATGAGCATGAACATTCTGATCTTTGGACCAAACGGCAGTGGCAAGGGGACGCAGGGAGCAATCGTCAAGGAGAAATACCATATCCCGCATGTGGAATCGGGGGCGATCTTTCGTGAGCATATCGGCGGCGGCACCGAGCTGGGCAAAAAGGCCAAGGAGTATATCGATCGCGGCGATCTGGTGCCCGATGACATCACCATCCCGATGATGATCGAACGCCTTCAGAAGGAAGACTGCTCAGAAGGTTGGCTGCTCGACGGGTTTCCCCGCTCCAAGGATCAGGCTATCACCTTGGCCGAAAATCTCAAAGACGCCGGGTATCGATCTTGATTATGTCATCGAAATCGTCCTCGATCGGGGCATCGCCAAGGAACGGATCATGGGCCGGCGGCTCTGCGTCAAGGATAACAACCACCCCAACCATATCGCCATTGAGGCGATCAAACCGGTGGAGAAAGACGGCAAGCTGGTCTGCCGGGTATGCGGTGCTGATCTGATAACTCGGCCCGACGATCAGGACGAGGAGGCCATCGATAAACGGCATAATATCTATTACGACGAGTCCACCGGCACCATGGCGGCGGTCCTCTATTTCAAACAGGCCGGCGGTCCCGCCGTCATTTCGGTGGATGGCTCCAAGTCCATCGGCGAGGTAACCGAGGAGATTATGGCGGCGCTGTAAGACAGGCGCCGAGCTTTTTTCTTTGGCCGGGGGTGAGCAACAATGGTTGGTTCACCCCCGTTTTTGTTGATTGATTAAGCCGCAAATAGTGTACCGATTAATGCGTGGCTTGCAGTGGAGTGATGATGAGTAACAACGGTGCTTCGAAACCTGTCGGCAGGGTGTATCTGGTCGGGGCCGGACCCGGCGATCCAGGCCTTATCACGGTTCGGGGCCGGGCCCTGCTGGAGCGTGCCGAGGTGGTGGTGTATGATTATCTGGCATCCGCGCAGCTGCTCGATTTCGTCCCGCCCAGTGCCCGTTTCGTCTACGCCGGCAAGCGCGGCGGCGGACAGCACACCAATACCCAGGATGAGATCAACCAGATGCTGGTTGATTTTGCCCTCGACGGTAAAATGGTTGTGCGCCTGAAGGGCGGCGACCCCTTTATCTTCGGCCGTGGCGGGGAGGAGGCCGAGGCCCTGGCCGCCCATGGTATCGGATTTGAGGTGGTGCCGGGGGTCACCTCGGCCTCGGCGGCGGCCACCTATGCCGGTATTCCCATCACCCATAGAGGGTACACGGCAACGGTTGCCTTCATCACCGGCCATGAGGATCCCACCAAGGAAAACTCTTCTATCGACTGGGGCAAACTTGCCACCGGTATCGGCACCATTGTCATCTATATGGGGATCAAGAACCTTCCCGGTATCGTCGCCAATCTCATCGCCCACGGACGCTCCCCCGATACGCCGGTGGCGGTGGTGCGCTGGGCCTCAACGCCAGAGCAGCACACGGTAATCGGGACGCTGGCCGATATCAGCGACCGGGTTGTCGAGGCCGGCATCAAGCCACCGGCGTTGATCGTGGTCGGAGCCGTGGTCACCCTGCGGGAAACCCTCAACTGGTTTGAGAAAAGACCGCTGTTCGGCAAAACGGTGATGGTCACCCGGACCCGCGAACAGGCCAGTGATCTGGTTGCGGGCCTTGCCGGCGCGGGGGCACGCTGTGTCGAGTGTCCGACCATCGCCATCGAAGAACTCGAGGATTACAGCGAGTTGGATGACGCCCTGGAAATCATCGGCGAATACCATTGGCTGCTGTTCACCTCGGTCAATGCGGTCAAATATTTCTTTACCCGGCTCTTTGCGAGAGGCGGTGACGCCCGTGATCTGAAGGGACCCGACATCGGCGTAGTGGGTACGGCCACCGCCGATCTGTTGTTGAAATACGGGATCAACGCCGATCTTATTCCACCTGTTTTCACCGGTGAGGGGTTGGCGAAAAGTTTGCTGGATATGGGGGTTGAAGGACGCAATATCCTCATCCCCCGGGCCGCCGAGGCCCGTGAGATACTGCCGGAGACCCTGCGCGGGGCGGGTGCCCGGGTAACCGTCGTGCCGGCCTATCGCAACGTCGCGCCGGGAGGCGGGAAGCGGGTGCTGCGCGAAGGAGCTCGACGGCGGTCGGGTGGATGTGCTCACCTTTACCAGTTCATCAACCGTTCACAATTTCATGGCGATGATGGGCGCCGTGCACACGGACGATATCAAGCAGAGGCTTGCCGGAGTGACGGTGGCTGCCATCGGCCCCATTACCGCCAAAACATTGTCCGATTACGGTATTGCGGTAGACGTCATGCCCGAGCGTCACACCATCGATGAGCTGATCAGTGCCATTTGCGTCCATTGTGCACCAAAAACATCTTCGTAACTTTTTCGGCCACCCCCGGCCACCGTTGCTTCAATGGCGGCCATTCTAGCAACCGCGGAGATGCAACGCGTTCAGGTAGAAGTGCCGGCCCCATCTTTAGTGCCCATCTATTGTCGTAAGGGGGCCGGCCAGGGCGATACCCGTTTGCGGAGGATGGACAAGCGGCAAACGGAGAGCAACAAGAAAGATGAACGGGCCATCTGTTGCGGGCACTGCGGCGCCCCGATCACGGCCACCAGGCATCGCATCAGGCAGGCCGGCTCGCATTTGCACACGGTGTTCAATCCAGCCGGCATTGTCTTTGAGATCGGCTGTTTCAACGAGGCGCCCGGCTGTCGGTTAGCGGGCGAGTCGAGTTCCGAGTTTACCTGGTTTACCGGATATTTCTGGCGCCTTGCCCTGTGTCTTCGCTGTTCCGCCCACCTGGGGTGGCATTACGCGCGGGACGGTTCCGAATTTTTTGGGCTCATCGTCAATCATCTGCGGTTTTGACGTCTTCGTCGCGCAGCAAATCCAGTAACTCATCAATATCGAGTCGAGCGGCGGTATCGCTGCCCTCCAGAAGGGTGGCGGCGAGGCGTCTTTTTTCCTGGTGCAGGGTGACGATCTTTTCCTCGATGGTGTCGCGGCATACCAGTCGGTAAATGGTAACCGGCCTGGTCTGGCCGATGCGATGGGCCCGATCCGAAGCCTGATCCTCGATGGCCGGATTCCACCATGGATCCATATGGATAACATAGTCGGCGGCGGTCAGATTCAGCCCCAGGCCGCCGGCCTTGAGACTGATCAGAAAGAGTTCCGCCATACCTGCCTGAAATGCCTCAACACGCTCCTTGCGCAGGCGGGTACCGGTGCCGCCGTCAAGATAGAGGTACGAAATTGCTTTTTTATCCAGGTGGCGGCGGATCAGGTCGAGATGGCCGACGAATTGGCTGAACACCAGCACCTTGTGATCGGCGGCGATGAGTTCGTCGATCAGCGATCCGAAGGTGGCCAGTTTGGCGCTTGGTATGGTACTGGCAGGATCGATAAGCCGGGGGTTGCAGCAGGCCTGGCGCAACTTCATGATGTGGGCGAGAATCTGCATGTTCCGGTTGCCCGGATCGGCCTCTTGTTCCACCATGGCCAGACCATTCTGGCGTAGTGCCTCGTAGAGGTGGCGCTCCTGCCGGCTCATGGCGACTTCCAGGGTTATCTCGGTGCGCGGCGGCAATTCGGCCAGAACGCGGGATTTGACCCGGCGCAGGACAAAGGGACGGATTATCTGTTTGAAACGGCGGCGGCTTTCGTTGTCACCCGTGCGTTCGATGGGAATGGCGAACCGTTCATTAAAAGCCTTGCGGGTGCCGAGCAGACCGGGGTTGATGAACTGAAACAGGTTGTACAATTCGTGCAGATGGTTTTCCAGCGGGGTGCCGGTGGTGACGAATTTGAACCCGCCGCGCAGCGCCATGGCCGCCTGAGAGCGTTTGGTTGCCGCATTTTTAATGGCCTGCGCCTCATCGAGAACAATGGTCTCAAAGTAAATTTCAGCCAGCGCATCGGCCTCCTGGTGGAGCAATGTGTAGGTCGTCACCAGCACATCATGGCTCGCCAGCGACTGTAAAAGGGCGGCCCGATCCCGCTGGTCGAATTGTTTGATCCGCAAAGAGGGGGCAAACCGGGATATCTCCGTCAGCCAGTTGGTGGACACCGAGGTGGGTGCTACCACCAGGGTCGGCCCCTGATCCGCCCGCAACAGAATCAGTGCCAGGGCCTGCACGGTTTTGCCAAGCCCCATATCATCGGCAAGGCAGGCACCCATGTTGAGATGGGCAAGGCGGGCCAGCCAGTAAAAACCTTCCCGCTGATAGTCTCGCAACCGGGTCTGCAGACCGGGCGGGATGGCGGGGGCGTACGATTCTATCTCATCGAGCTGTCGTCGCACCGCCTCCCATTCTTCATCACCGCTGGTCTGCACCTGATCGGCCAGCTCACGCAGCCCAATTGCCGCTACCCGATGGGCAACGAGCCCCTGGCCGGAACCATCACCGGCCGCCTGGGTGAGGGCTGAGATGTCCTCGAGATGTTTCTTGAGTTCCTGGCTCAGGGCAATGAACTGGCCGTTATCCAGACGAATGAAGCGGCCTCTTGTGGCGGCAAGATGGGTCAGCAGTGTTTGCAGCTCAATTACCAGATCCTGATCGATGGCAAGTGATCCGCTGATCTCAAACCATTGATGGCGGCCGGCTGAAATGGAAAGATCGAGATTGGCGAGGGAGGCGTGGCGGGCAAAACCTATTTTTCTTCCCTCCGGCCACTCAATGATGATTTTGTCACCCAGGTTCCGCAGTTCAACCAGGGCCTGCAGACAATCTTCGGGGTGACGAAGCAGCCATTCCCGATTGTCGGCGTATTCAAGATCGACGGCCAGGTCCAAAATGGGACACTGCTCTTCAACTTCCTGGGCGTTGTGCTCTTCCTCGCCGAGGTTTCTTTTTACCTGTCTGGGTGATCCCGCTATCTCGGCAATGATATAGGTGCTTCCCCGGCCCGGTTTGAGATACATCTCACCCTCGGCAAAGGGTTTGACAAACATGGCGATGACGAGACCCCGCCCGTAGGGTGAAAGTCGCACGTGAATACGGCTGTCGGCCTCTTCGCTGCCGATCTCCTGGTCTTTCTTCGTTGAGAGGGCAACGGCTACGGCGGAATGTAGGGTCACCAGGGAGCTGAGCGAACTCACCGCATCGAGCATCCGGTCGCGCTCCGCTGCCGGAACCAGTAAGCCGTCGGTGCCGGTAATATGGGCAATTCGGCGAAGCTCGGCAGTAAGATCGATAACGCTGAAACGGGTGGGCGACTCCTGCCTGACGGCGATCGGCTCGGCACCCGGAAAGGGGGTCATGGTCAGCAGTAAATCGGCGCCCTGCTGCTCGATTATCAGTTCCGGTCTGCCGCTTACCACCCGCACCGGGGTGTCGATGGCGGCCGCCAGACGCAGGCGGGGGTGGCCGATCAGGGCGACCAGGAGACGGGGATAGTCGAAACGATAGCCTTGGCTGGTCGGCGCCGTTTCGTCACGAATAATGCATCGGCAGATGGCTTGATCCTCATCGCTGAGGTAGCTGAGGAGTTGATAATCAAACAGACGGGCCAGGGCGACGGTGCGTCCACGACTCCAGCTCCCGCCGCGTTTTTTTTGCAGACAGGCTTTGAGCTGAATCTTCTCGTGTGCATAGGAAACCAGCCACACCAGCTGCTGGTCATGGCCCGGGTGCGCCGTCTTTCGTGACTGGGCCAGAGCTACCAGCGCGTCAAGGCCCCGCCGCCAGGTGTCATCAGGGATCAGCCGGCCGATACATGGCTGGATGCCGTAGGTCGTTCGGCATGTTTCGATATATGTCTGATACTTTTCCGGATATGGTGAAATCCGCATCAGCAGTTCGGCGCCGAACATGGCCCAGAAGCGATAGCCCTGGGCGGCGGCCCGTTCGTGTGCGGCCTCAATTCGTGCGGCCAGGATGGGTGGCAGTGAAGAAAAACTCAGGTAGCGGCAGAGGCCGTGGAAAAGCAGGGTGAGTTCATCTTCAGCGGGTGGCTCGACGGGCGGCTCTACCATATCGGCGGCCCGCTGTTGTTGAACAAAACCCATGAGATGCCGGTAAGACTCATGCTCGATGGCGCCGGTGAAGCGGCGCAGGGCATCGGCACACAGCTCATATGAGCGCTCGATCCGGCTTGGCTGACTGGAGCCAAGCCCGCACAATACCTCGAAAAGCCCGTGAATGCCGAAGTGGGCGCGGGGTGCCTGGCCGGCGCTTTGGTGCTGGTCGGATTGATCGTGGAGGAAGTGATTCCACGCCTCGTCGTAGCGTCCCGCCACAAAGCTGAGGCTGCCCCGGGCACCGCTGCCCTGAAAGGATTCCGGGTGTGCCGCCAGCAGATCGGTACATTTCTCCGGTTCGCCGCGGAGCAGGTAGTGAGTAGCCAGAAGGCGCAGAAACGGGGTACGTTCGATGCTGGAAACATCGGCAAAGGCCGATTCGTCTTCCAGGTAATCGATGATATCGAAACAGGCGTCGAAATAGCTCCAGCCGTACTGCAGGATGTGGTCTATTACAAAAAACTGCAGGGAAAGGGGTTGTGCGCTCAGCCAGGCGCGGTCAAAATCGCTGGTGACACAGGTGACGATGGGCGATGGTTGGGTGTTGATGTCGGGGCAATGGCGGCTGATGAAATCAAGCGATTCAATAACCTGGGTTAAATCCTGGCCGTATAATGCCATGCGCAATTCACGCAGCGCCCGCCCACAGCGGCTCTGCCATTTGCCCTGATCGGTGAAAAACGGCAGGTGGCGGCGGACGACCCGCTGGATCTGAGCAAAGGCACCGTTTTGCACGGCGCCGCGGCAGAGGGCTTCCAATATTTCGGGCACCGGCTGCTGGGCGTGGGTGAGCAGATTTTTTGCCCGCAGGGTTTCCAGCCGGCGGGAAAGACGGGTAAAACTGAGCGGTTTGCCGAAAGGGTCTCTTTCTTCGAGATCATGCAGGCAATTGAGCAGAACGGTGGTGGACACCGGTTCGTGAATAAACGCCAGAGTCTCCAGGGTGATCCGCTCGGGATCACTGAGCTGATCGAGCAGCCGGGCGGCGGTGGTCCGGTCAGCCATCTGAGGGTGGTAAACAGGCGGAGTTCATGAACAGCATCCTCGTTGCCGGTGACCGCACGGCAGCCCAGTAGCAGCAGGGAGGGGTGCCGCTTATCGACTCTTTTTCCGCGTGCCGGCGGTGAACAATGGTGCGCTGCTGGTGGGGATACCGATACCCAGATGGATGGGATCATTGGCGGCAACCCTGCAGCAGGCGCAAAGCAACCGCCAATCATACCACATAAATGACACGAGGAAATGAAAAAGTAACCAACCCTGGTGGTGTGCGTCGCCGATGACATCCACCGGCCAAAATAGGCTATTGTAGAGCCTGCAGTCGCGGATGCAGGGTAATTTTCGCCTGATCCTGCTGGTGACGGACCCAGCCGTCCACAAGCTGCTGCTGTTTGAACTGGGCTATGGTCTCCTGCAAACGCTGACGCTGGTCATCGGTGATGGGTGATTCCGGTTCGGATCGATCCATATAGGTATACACGTAAAATCCATCCCCGACCTCGCCGACCTGATCGGCCACCGGCTGCGCCGGTGACAGGGTAAATGTCTCATTCACCAGGGAGCGCGGAAAGGGCGACTGGTAGTCGGGATCATTTTTGCGCAGATTGCCCGAGTCCTGCACGGTGAGGTTATGAGCACCGGCCAACTCGGCGAGTGACTGTCCATCCTCGGCCAGGGCGCTACGGATCTCCTCGGCTTTAGCACGGGCGGCAAGGCGGGCCTGCTCGGCGATAAAGTCTGCCTCGGCACGTTCTCTGACGGCGGCCAGTTCGGGGATTTCAGGTTGTTGCACGGCGGAGGCATAGATAATGGCCAGCCCTTCGTCGGTCTGCACCACTGAACTGAGTTCTCCTTGCTGCAATGAGAACGCCTGATCGAGGAACCGGGGGTTTGCGGCGATTCCCTCAGGCGGCTGTGAACGACCGAAAAACTCGGTGGTGCGTACCGGGGCGTCGGGATTAAGGTTCAGATATTCGTCCAGGCTGCCGGCCCTGATAATTGCCTCGTATGCCTCGTTCGCCGACTGCAGGGCCAGTGGTTTTGCCTGCTCGGTGGCGATGGCGGCGACAATATCGTCTTTTACCTCGTCAAGTGATTCGATGCTGCCCGGGCGAATATCGTCGAGGATAATGATGTGGTAGCCAAAACCGGTCTGCACCACCTCACTGATTTCACCAACCGACAGGGAAAACACTGCCTCCTCAAAGGGTGCTACCATCTGCCCCCGGCCGAAAAAGCCGAGATCACCGCCGTTTTGCGCGGTCGGTCCTTCCGAGTAGGAGGTCGCCAGTTCGGAAAAGTCTTCTCCGGCAAGCAGCCGCTCTCTGAGTTGCTCGGCAAGCGCTCGTTTTTCTTCATGGATCTGATCCGAATCGGTTTCCGAGGCCTGCAGCAGGATATGGCGGGCGCGGCGCTGTTCGGGGATCTGGTACTCGGGCAGGTGCTGCTCGTAGTAGTCGACAATAGCCTGCTGATCAACCGTTATCATCTCACCCAGGTCGTCATACGCAAAGCCAAGGTAGGTGAGCTTGACCTTTGCTTCATCCTGATAGCGCACGGCGTTGGCGGCGAACCAGTCGCTGAGTTCCTGTTCATCGACGATGATCGAGTCGATGACATCATCGGCGGTGATTTCAACAAATTTGACGCGTACCGCACCGTTTTCCAGCCGGTACAGGGCATCGATCTCAAAATCGGTGGGGGCCAAGATGAATGATGAGACGGCCCCGATGGTCTTATCGGCCAGCAGATCGGTACGCATCGAGTTTTCAAATTTAACCGGGGTAAGGCGGTTCACGGCCAATACTTCGTTGTAGCGATTCTCGTTAAAAACCCCGTTTTCCTGAAACTGCACCATCGACTCAATGGCATCGGCAAGCTCATCGCCATAGACTGCCAGTTCCATATCTCTGCCGCCCTGGCGCAGCAGGGCCTGCTGGATCAACTGGCTGATGGCCTGCTGCTCGAGGCCGAGACTGTCGGCGAATCCTCTCGGAATAGAGCCGCCGAACTGGGTGGCGATACGTTGATAGAGCTGGTCATAGGCCTGCTCATACTCGGCGAACCCGATTTCCTGGCCGTTGACGATAATGGCGGCTTCACCCTGGTTCATCAGGTTGGTGCCGACTCCCCAGAAAATAAATACCAGGGCGATGATGACGACGATGGCCTGAACAAAGACGGACTGCAGATTTCTACGAATAAAGGTTAGCATGGCAGGTAATTAGTAGAGAATATGAATGGTTGCCGAGCAGTGCGCCCCGGGCTTGTGCGTGCGGTAAACCGGGGCGCGACCGTGGCGAGGATGTACCTAAAATAGTCTGTTCAGGCAAGTGTTTTCAGTGGTCAATCTGCTCAATGGTATCAGCCTGGCAATAAATGCGGTTGCCGGGGGGGGCTTTTCTAGCCCTTGCCGCGAAAGTTTCTTTTTTTTTCAGTATCAAAAATGACTGTGCATTGGCTTGACAAAGATATTTGCCTATAGTAAGTAGCGCTATTGCTATTGGTAGCCTGAAATTACGTGTAGCACCTTTTTTGCGCATATTACTATTAAGATCAAGGAGGTACAAGCAATGCCCACGGTAGAACACAACGGAAAAAGCTTCCAGGTTGATGAGGATGGATTCCTGTTGAAGGGAATGGAAGAGTGGAATTCAGAATGGGTGGAGTACGTCAAGACTTCGGAAGGTATTTCCGAGCTGACCGATGAGCACCAGAAAGTTATCGATGCACTGCAGGAGTATTACAAGAAGAACGGTATTGCCCCGATGGTTCGGATTCTCTCCAAGACCACCGGTTTCCCGCTCAAGCGCATCTACGAATTGTTCCCCTCCGGACCGGGTAAAGGAGCCTGTAAAATGGCCGGCCTGCCCAAGCCCACCGGTTGCGTCTAGTCGTTACAATTTATACGCGTATGCGCACGGGCAACCTGGCAACAGGTTGCCTTTTTTTTTGGCCGCCATCAGAAAATCATCTCACGAAACCGCTGGTGATAGCAAGAAAGCTCTTCCTGGCAGGCACCGCAGAATAACAGCATATCACCGTTGATCTCGGTGCTGCTGTTTTCCTTACTGAAACTCCCATCGCTGTTCTGGCTGTAGAAGGTGGTAAGCACCACATCGTTGGCTAACTCGAAAAAATCCCGGTCGTTTCCGCAATGCGGGCAGGTGATGCGGTTTGCAATGGTGAGGGTGCGGTGCGGTGATCTGGTCGCCCGGCTATGCTTCATTCTTTTTTTCAGCGGGTGTGGGCGGTGATGGTAGCGTTGATTTATGGTCGTCGGTCACGGTGGTTTTCACCTCGCCGTCGATGGCGGCGCCGGGCTCTACGGCAAGGTTGCCGGTGGCGATCTTGCCGTGCAGAGAACTGCCCTTTTTGGCGGTTACCAGATCGGCGGAAATGTTACCCTCAATGGGCCCATGACTGACCAGGGAAGTAACCTTGATGTCGCCTTTTATCGATCCGGTCTCACTGAGAATCAGGTGCTTGCCGCTGACGTTTCCCTCCACGATACCGTCAATCCGTGCCTTGCCTTCAAAGGAAATTTCTCCCTTGACGATCATCGACTTGGAGATGATCGAGGTAATGGTCTCCTTTTCCGCCATTTCGGCCACCTGCTTCGGGTCGGTTTTTTTGTTGAACATGAGATTATTGTGCACCAAAGGTATGGGTGAGTGTGGCGATTTTTACTAACTCGTATGGGTTAATATGTTTGCCGTTCAGCAAGACCTCGTAGTGGAGATGAGCGCCGGTGGTGCGTCCGCTGCGACCCAATTCGCCAATGGTATCACCCCGGCGGACAAACTCCCCTTTTTTGACGAAAATAGAGTGCAGATGGGCATACGCGGTATGATAGCCGTTGCCGTGGTCGATCTCGATGTAATTGCCGTAGCTGCCGTTCTTACCCGCCTTGACCACCGTGCCGCCGGCGGTGGTGCGAATTTTGTCGCCCTGCCTGCCCTTGAAGTCAACCCCTTCGTGGAAGCCCATTTTACCGTTGATCGGGTCTTTGCGTGGGCCATAGGGAGATGATATTTTGGTGTTAACCGGTTTACCCAGCGGAAGGGCCTGCAGGGCCTGTACATAATCAGCTGTTTTTTCAAGCACTTCCTGATAGTTGTCAATCTGCATGGGGACGAAAGGTCCGCCGATGTTTTCCACCTGTTCCGCACCAATGGGATTGACGATTTTTACCCCGACCCGCTCCATGACTGATTCGATAAGGGCGCTTCTTTCGTTCAGGTCCTTTACGGCGGTGTTGAGCAACTCAAGGTTGGCCAGTCGCAGGGTGGTGTTTTCAAGATCTGAGCGCAACCGCTGATTGGCAAGGGTGAGTTCGTGTATCTCGTGCAGCTCTTCTAACTTAACCGCATGGGAGGTCCTGAGTCCCTCCAGTTCCTGGCGGTGCTGCGCCTGCAGGGAAACAATAAGTTCCTCCCGATCGGAGAGAGCCGTCTCATATTCCCGCTGATGGGCGGCTAACATCTGCTTGTGTTCCGCCGTCAGTTCGCCGATCTCGGCAACGCGCTGCTTCTCCAGGATATCGATGGTTGTCAGCTGGTCGGTGAGTTGGGCCTCGTATTCTTTTCGCAAAACATCCTGTTCGGTGAGGAGTCTTTTTTCCAGCAGGGCGGTGCGGTCCCGATACTCATGCGCCTGTGCCTTGCGTTCAGCGAGCTCGGTGCGCAAGGCGCTTATTTTTCGAGCGGTGAGCCTCTCATTGAGCTGAGCGCCGATGGTGAGATGACTTACAATGAGCAGGAACCCGAAACAGCCGGCCAGCAGCGCCAGGGCAAGTAGGATTTTTCTGGTGGATACCTGAAAGGTGGTGGTGGTGCCGTCATTGCTGGTAACAATGACGTGGTAAATTTTTCGGCCTGTTTTGCCCGGGTCTTTTTCCCTCATGCGGTTCCTCTCTCAGTTCAACACGAATGGATGTAATACTCGGTTCCGGTAAAACTTCCTCAGGCCTATCCGCCCGCGGTCCGGATTGTGTGCCTAAATTCTGCTAATCTACTGGAAAGTGAGTTTGTTAACAAGAATCATAAAAAAAATCAATTTTTACGAGCGCGCTGCTTTTAAGGGTTTTTCTCGATAGCCAATTCTCTGGCCTCGGTATGTGCATCGGCATCGATGGCATCAAAGATACAACGCCGGGATTTCGGTAATGGCAACTTTATTCCTTTCCGGTTTCCACATGACAGTCTGATTGGGAAAGCCGATTCCCCATAAATCGAGCTGTGTCTTGCCGATGTTTCATTTACCCGTTATAGTGGCCCCCATTCTGGTTAGTTTTTCGCGATGCACTATAAATGATGCTTTCGTAAAAACCCATATTCCAGTCATAACGGAGCTGACCTGACATTCATAATTAATTGAAATCACTGGATTCCCGCTTTCGCGGGAATGACGTTAGCGAGCAATTTTGAGGTTTTTACGAGTTCATCATAAATGATACTCTGGTAAAAACCCTTTTGTCCATTACCCAGAATAGGATTCGGCATTCATAATTAATCTTAAACTATTTGATTCCGGCTTTCGCGGGACTGATGCTAGAAAGCAATTTGAGGGTTTTTTACGACGCTATCATGGATAAAGCCGTGGTCAGTGCGAGATAAATGGCGCATCTTGAAATTCGAGAGGTCACCGTTCGTTTCGGGGGGTTGACCGCCTTATCGAATCTGGGCTTTCAGCTGGCCGATGGTGAAATCCTCGGTCTGATCGGTCCCAACGGGGCCGGCAAGACCACGATTTTCAACGTGCTCACCGGGGTGTATCGGGTTACTTCGGGAGATGTGCTGTTTAACGGCGAATCGATCCTGGGGAAGCGTCCCCATCAGATTCTCAAGCGGGGCATCTCGCGAACCTTTCAGAATATCCGGCTGTTCAGCAAGATGACCGCCCTGGAGAACGCCATGGTGGCCAGACATTGCCGGTCACGCGCCGGCGTTGTCGGCGCCATTCTGCGCTCGCCCGCCCAGAAGCGCGAAGAGCATGAATTGCAGGAACGGGCCTATGAGGCGTTGAAATTTATGGGGGTGGCCGCCTATGCCGAT
Organism: Desulfofustis sp. PB-SRB1; assembly: GCA_016722945.1. Taxonomy (GTDB): domain Bacteria; phylum Desulfobacterota; class Desulfobulbia; order Desulfobulbales; family Desulfocapsaceae; genus PB-SRB1. The sequence goes on from JAEQMT010000059.1 coordinate 419,718, forward strand.
ACAGTGGCGGCCAACTTACCCTATGGTCTGCAGCGGCGCCTGGAAATTGCCCGGGCGCTGGCCTCGGAGCCGCGGGTTCTGCTGCTCGATGAACCGGCCGCCGGGATGAATCCGGCTGAGACAGCGGCATTGATGGAGGACATCGGGCGTATTTCTTCACGTGGTATCGATGTGCTGCTGGTTGAGCACGATATGAAGGTGATCATGGGAGTGTGTCACCGCATTGTCTGCGTCGATCATGGCGAGAAAATTGCCGAGGGCAATCCGGCGCAGATTCAATCCGACCCAAAGGTCATCGAGGCCTATCTGGGTAAACCCGTCGAACAACAGGCGTAAAAGGAGACATGTCATGAAAAAAATGAAACGCAGTGTTGGTGTGGTGGCGGTTCTGGCCGTTGCCCTGATGAGCGGCGCCGCTACCGCCGAAACCCTCAAAATCGGGATGATGGGACCGCTTACCGGGCCGTATGCGGCGGACGGCAACGACATCGCCAATGGCGTCCGGGTGGCCATCGAGGTAATCAACGAAGCGGGGGGCATCGAAGGATTTGACACCATCGAACTGATTACCCAGGACACTGCCTGCGATCCGAAGCAGGCCGTGGCCGCCGCCAACAATCTGATCAACGATGAGGTGGTCGGTGTGGTGGGCGCCTACTGCTCGTCTTCTACCATTCCCGCCTCCGAGACCCTGGCCGAAGAAGATATTCTTATGCTGACCCCGGCCTCCACCAACGAGATGGTCACCGATCGCGGCTTGCCTTACATGTTCAGGGTCTGCGGCCGTGACGACGATCAGGCGCCGGCGGCGGTGCGCTTTATGAAAGAGGCCCTTGGCGCAAAAACGGTATTTATCGTCGATGATAAGACCACCTACTCGCAGGGATTGGCCGACGGCGTTGCCGCATCAAGCAAGGAAATGGGGCTTGAAGTGCTTGCTCACGAGCATGTCAACCAGGGCGACAAGGACTTTTCGGCGATACTCACCAAGGCCAAGGCGGCCGCTCCCGATGTGCTCTATATGAGCCTGCAGAATCACTCTTCCGGTTCGCTGATGGCAATTCAGGCCAATCGCATGGGACTTGACGCCGCCATTCTCTCCCAGGATGCGATGTTTCACCCCAACTTTATCAATGTCGCCAAAGAGGCCGCCGAAGGCGTCTATGTAACCTTTGGCTACACCGATGAAAGTACCGAGGCCTACAAGCAGTTTGCCGATAAATTCTCCGCCCAGTACGGCGACATCGGCGCCTATGCGATCTATGCCTACGATGCCGCCACCGTGCTATTAAACGGGATCAAGCAGGCCGGCTCCACCGATCCGGCGAAGATCAAAGAGGCGATTATGGCTATGGATTTTCAGGGCGCCTCCAAGCAGATCAAGTTCAATGAGAAGGGCGATTCCGGCTCCTCCTATATCGCTTTCAAGATCGAGAACGGCGAATATCGCCCCTACTGGCATCCGGAAACGGGTTACTACCAGTAGTTGAACGCCTTGTAATCCAGCTGTACCACCCATCGGGGGCCAAGCCTGGGGCTGTCTCCGATGGGTAGGGCACGCCGCCCGGCAACGGCAGCCGCCGCGAGCGGATCGCACCGCGAGCCCCTTAACCAAACCCAACAGCCACCACCGGTGTCTCTATGGAAGTATTTATCCAGCAGTGTATCAACGCCCTCACTCTGGGCGGCCTCTATGCCCTGATCGCTCTGGGCTACACCATGGTGTACGGGGTCATTCAGCTGATCAACTTCGCCCATGGCGAATTTTTTGCCGCCGGCGGTTATATCGGTGTGCTGTTGCTCGGAGTCATGACGGCTATGGGGTTGATGGAGAGCGCCCCGTGGATGTGTCTCGGCGTATCGCTGCTGCTCACCATGCTCTATTGCGCCTTTCTTGCCATGGGAGTGGAGCGCATTGCCTACAAGCCGCTGCGCAAGCAGACCAGGCTGGCGGCGCTGATTTCGGCCCTGGGCATGTCGATTTTTCTCTCCAACGGGATGATGCTGGCCCGCGGCCCGCTGGATCAGCCATATCCGCTTGAATATTCAAGCGGTGGATTCGAATTTGGTCTGATCACCATCAACAATCTGCAGATCGTTATCTGGGTGCTCACCGCGGTTCTGCTGGTGGCCCTTAACCTGCTCGTGTTTCGCAGCCGTATCGGTATGGCCATGCGGGCGGTGGCCCAGGATAAGGTGATGTCGGCGCTGGTGGCGATCAACACCAACAGGATTATCGCCCTCACCTTTGCCATCGGCGCCGGTCTGGCCGCCGCCGCCGGCATCATGGTGGGGCTCTATTACGGCTCGGTGCGTTACGATATGGGCTTTGTCCCCGGTATCAAGGCCTTTGCCGCGGCAGTGCTGGGCGGCATCGGCAACATCACCGGGGCGATGATCGGCGGCCTGATTATCGGCGCCGTGGAGGTTTTCGGCGCCGCCTATATTTCCGGAGAGTATAAAGATGTCTTTGCCTTTATCATCCTTATTGCCGTGCTCTATTTCAAGCCCACCGGCATCATGGGCGAAAACATTGATGATACGCGGGTATAGTATGTTGTGTTCAGATATTCCGGCGCCACTTCAGTGCTGATAACCAGCTCATCATGATCCGCGAGTTACGGAAAATCTGGAAGTCGTGCTTCATCGGCCTGCTCTGGTTTCTCGCTCTGCTGTGGCCGATGACCGGTATCAACAGCGACGGTACCCTCACCTTTGCCAGACCGCTGGAGATCTGGCTGATCGTGGTGGTCGCCGCGGTGGTTATCATGCTCATCTACAGTGCCAACAAAAGCGGCATGCTGGCGCCGTTTACCCGTCCGGTGCAGACGGCGGCGGGCGGCCTTGCCGGGCAGGCGGCACGGCTGCCGATCTGGGTGTGGCTGTTGGTGGCGCTGGGGCTGGCGATGTTTTATCCGGTTATTTTCACTTCACGTCCGGCCCATGACGTGGCCATCAACGTACTTATCTATATCTCCCTGGGTCTCGGTCTCAATATTGTTATCGGCCTGGCCGGCATGCTCGATCTGGGCTATATCGCCTTTTACGGGGTGGGGGCCTACACCTACGCCCTGCTCAACGTCTATCTCGGGTTCAGTTTCTGGACGGCACTGCCGTTTGCGGCCCTGTTCGCGGCTATCGCCGGTTGCATCATCGGCTATCCCACCCTGCGCATGCGGGGTGATTACCTTGCTATTGTCACCCTTGCCTTTGGTGAAATCGTCCGGCTCATTCTCAATAACTGGATGGAGTTGACCAATGGCCCTAACGGGGTACTGGGAATCGACCGGCCCACCATGCTGGTGCCCACCTTTGATGACGGATTCGGTTTTGAGGTGATCTCCCTGCGTAAGCTCTACATGCTCTACTATGTCGCGCTGGCCCTGGCGGTGTTCACCATGTTGTGCGTCTATCGCCTCAACTACTCACGTATCGGTCGCGCCTGGGAGGCGATCCGCGAGGATGAGACGGCGGCCGAACTGATGGGGGTCAACACCTTCCTGCTCAAACTGCTGGCCTATGCCATGGGGGCAGTGTTCGCCGGCCTGGCGGGAGCGTTCTTTGCCGGGCGCATGAAGTTCGTTTCACCGGAGAGCTTCACCTTCCTGGAATCGGCCATGGTGCTATGCATGGTGGTGCTGGGCGGGATGGCGTCGATTCCCGGAATTATTTTAGGCGCCGCCGCGCTGGTGTTGATGCAGGAGTGGTTTCGCGAGTTCGAGACCTATCGGATGCTTGTTTTTGGCGGCTGCATGGTGCTGATGATGCTGTTTCGTCCGGCCGGCCTCATTCCCGCCCGGCGCATGGGGCGACGTTCCGAGGACGATGAATAATGGCTGAGCCGATCCTTGAACTAGTTGAGGTGAGCGCTTCCTACGGCAAAATCAAGGCGCTCAAGGAAATCAGCCTGAAGGTCTATCCCGGTGAGATCGTTGCCATGATCGGCGCCAACGGGGCGGGCAAATCCACCACGCTGATGGCCATCTGCGGGATTGTTCCGGTGCAGGCCGGAACCATTGTCTATGCCGGCACTCCGATAACGACCATAAGTGCCGAGCGGCTACCGGTGATGGGACTCTGCCAGGTTCCGGAAGGCCGCCGCATCTTCCCGCGCCTCAGCGTCAAGGAAAACCTGATTCTGGGCGGCTTCTATCGCACCGACAAGAGTGCTATCGATGCTGATATCGAGCGCGTCTTTTCCTATTTTCCGGTACTCAAGGAGCGGTTAAACCAGCAGGGCGGCACCCTGTCCGGCGGCGAACAGCAGATTCTCGCCATCGGCCGCGCCCTGATGTCACGCCCCAAGCTGCTGCTGCTGGACGAGCCCTCTCTGGGGCTTGCCCCCATGATCGTCCAGAAGATTTTTGATATTATTAGTGAAATTAATACCCAGGAAGGGGTCACCATCCTGCTTGTGGAGCAAAACGCCAATCTTGCCCTGCAGGCCAGCAGTCGGGGCTACGTGCTGGAAACCGGGGCCGTCACCATGGCCGATACGGCCGACGCCCTGCTCGCCAACCCCAAGATCCGCGCCGCCTATCTGGGTGAGTAGAGAGCAATAGACAGAAGTAACCCTCTGTTGCTGGTCATTGCTCCGGTGTCTCAATAGTGAAGTCATCCCGCATAACGGACAAGTGGATGTCTAAAGTAGCTTTTGACTTGATTCTTATTAGGTGGCCCGATCCTGCCGTATAGAGTACAAGTGGTCAAGAATCCATCAATACGAAAGAGGCAAGAAAAATTATGTGTAGATTCGTTGCTTATCTGGGTCAACCGATGTCGGCCGACAAGCTCTTGGTAACATCTAGAAATTCACTGTTGCATCAGAGTATGAATGCGCTGGAAGCCGCGATGACTGTAAACGGGGACGGGTTCGGTTTTGGCTGGTACGATAAAACCATCAGGGAAGAACCCGCCCTGTTTCGGTCTATTCGTCCTGCCTGGAATGATGAAAACCTGTTACACATTGCCGCCATGATACGGTCAAAATGTTTCGTGGGTCACATCCGTGCGGCAAGCAACGGGAGTGTGTCCATCGCCAACTGCCACCCGTTTCAGTTTCAAAAGTTTCTCATGATGCAAAATGGCGGTATCGAGGATTTTGAACTCATCAAGAAACAACTAGTTCACCGCCTTGATGAAGAGACCTTTCTCTGGGTCAAAGGACAAACCGATACCCAGTACATTTTCGCCCTGTTCATGACCATTGCCAAAGAGTGTAACAAGGATCGAGATTTGACCCTCGATGATATGGCACGATGTTTTCGTCTCACCTTTGAGCAGATTGAAGAGATGAAGAAAAAGGTGAACAGTTTTACCCCCTCGGTATACAATCTGGTGATCACCGATGGCGAGCAGATGGCCGCGACCCGCTATTCCACCCGGCCGGACAAGCAGACGCGTTCCTTGCACCTGGCCCGGGCCTCGGACTTTGATATGGACGGCGAGGGGTATTTACATTTTAAGAAAACGGAAGCCAATACATCGGTATTGATTTCATCAGAGGTGCTCTTTGATAAAGGGGCGGTGTGGAAGGATGTCCCGGAAGGGTGCTGTATTCTCGTTGACAAAGATTTACAGGTGAAAGTCATTGAGCTTTGAGGTGATAACTACCCCCCCCTGAGCGGTGCGTAAGGATGGATCTTTGTTGGAGTCGCTTGAATTGCCGCGCCTTCTTGCACCTGAACCACTCCGGCTGGAGCGGCAGGTAGGACAAACGTCTACTAATTAATTCTCATCATGGCCACTCTCCCGACGAAGCATGAGCGCTTTGACGGGGGATATGCGTTGTTCGCCAGGGAGAAATTCAGCGCATCGTGAAAAAATCTCTTTGCCCACCCTCGCTCCTTTTTGGAAAATGTTAGTACCGGAGGTGATGCGGCCGGCGGTAACACTTTCCTTTCAGCTTGATTGTGGACGAGCACTCTCATGTTTAAAGTGAGCCTTGAAACATGAGGATTTTCGCTCAAGGCCCACCACATCCCATGAAATGACCCATAAGGAGGGTAGCTATGTCGACAAGCCCGATGCAGTATCTTGATAAAGCGATGGAAAAGGTCCGCGATCTGGGCCTGCTTCCCGATGCAGGCGACAGCCGGAGGGATCCGATGGTTGCCCTGCTCAATCAGCTCACCGGGATCGACGAGGATCGGGTGATTGCCATCAGCAGAACCCTGAGCCAGGCATCTTTTTTCAACGATGTGGTCAGGGAACAGGTCCAGGCGATGGACATCAGCAACCGTTACGAAGACATCACCAATTCCTTCAACTCAATCCGGGATGACGCCAAGAACATGGTTGATCAACTCGACGACGGGAAGATCACCACCTTTGAACGGATATCCAACATCTGGATGAAGGCTACCCGGGGAGACATTGCCGATCGCTTCGACGAAATCAAGGAGACCTATCTTGAGGTGACCGATGCCACCCAGGAACAGATCCAGCGTGAACAGGCGATCCTTGACGCCTATCAAGATTTCAGGGGCGCCCTGAAAGAGTCCGAGATTGCCGCCCTTGAGCTCTTAAAACAGGCGCAACAACTGCTTGAGGCCGCCCAGACAGAGGTCCAACAGGCGATGAAAGCGGTCGAGGGTTTTCAGGGCAAAGACGCGGCCGAGCGGGCCCGCCTGGAGATGGCCCGCGACGAAGCGGTTCGTGCCTTGCAGGCCGTTGAGAAAAAATACCAGCTGGCAAAGGATCTCTCCGATAATTTGACCATAAGTTACAACACCTCCGAAGTGGTAATGGCCCGCCTGCTGCAGACCACCAATACCAAAGAACGGGTCTACTCTCAGGCGGTTACCTTCTTTACCACCAATGAGACGGTGCTGACCGCACTGACCGCGTCGTTTACCGGTATGTTCGGCCTGCACGAGAGCACCCAGACGGTTGAGGCCATGAAGGAGGGCGTGAGCCAGTCCCTGGAGGTGCTTGCCGAGGTAGGAGGCGAAATTCAGGAGGCCGCCGTACGCGCCGGCTATGGACCAACCATTCGTGCCGATGCGGTGAAGAAACTGGTGGATTCGGTGGTGAGCTTTCAGGAAAAATCCCGCGAGATTATCGAAGAGATGCGGGTCCAGAGCACCGCCAACGCCAATGAGATCCGCGAAGCGGTTGAGGACGGCAAACGGCGTATGGCCCGGCTGGCTGAAAGCGGCGAGGCGCTCGCCGCGGAAATGGCATGAGCGGCGCAAGCCGGACAGCTCAGAGCCGGCAGCCGCTGGACGAGGTGATGTTGGCCATGGATGTGGTCGACACCCTGCGCCACCAGGAGAAGGTTGTTGCCCGCGAACTCCTATCCGACACCCGGGATGAGGAACTCAAAAAGAAACTCAAACGGATTTATCAGGCACAGGGCATCGAAGTTTCCGAGCAGATCTTAGCAGAAGGGGTGCAGGCACTGCGCGAGGATCGCTTCAGTTATCGTCCGCCGCCACCTGGAATCAGCACCCGACTGGCTCGCATGTACGTCAGTCGGGGCCGCTGGTTGCCCTGGGCAGGCGGGCTTGTCGTGCTTTGTCTAGTCGTGGTATTCGCCTACCAGGTTATGGTTGCCAGGCCCCGCGCGGCGCTGCCCGATCAGCTGCAAAGCCGCTACGAACTGGTGTTGGCAAAGGCTGCGTCCGAGGCCGGCAAAAACGCCGTCGAAACCGTCTACAGCCAAGCTGAAAATGCCCTTAAGGCCAATGATACAGCAGCTATGCAGCAGGCTTTGAGCGCCTTTGATGAGCTTGCCCAGAGATTGGATACAAACTACATTTTGCGGATTGTCTCCCGCCCTGGTGAGCGTTCAGGGGTATGGCGCATTCCAGATATCAACAGTTCGGCGCGGAACTATTACATCATCGTTGAAGCGATCGACGACTCCGGTATCGCCCAGCAGGTAGCAATTACCAGTGAGGAGACCGGCGAAGTAGAGACGGTAGACAAATGGGGTATTCGTGTCGATGAGGCGACCTTCCAGGCAATTGCCGCCGACAAACAGGATGACGGCATCATCCAGAACAATGTGTTCGGCCACAAAAAACGGGGCTACCTCAAGCCGCAATATCTGATGCCGACCCCAGGCGGTTTCATCACCTCCTGGTAACCATCAAAACTGAGTGGTCACCATGATCAGCGGACGACAGGCTCTTTCCTCCATTGATTCAAATATCCAGCAATTAAGAGGGCAGATCGCCGGGACGGAAGAACAAATTGCCGGTTATGCTGCCCGGAAACTCGAACTGCAGCAGCAGGAAATGGAACAATTCCGGGAGTTGAGTCGCCTGCGGCTTGATGTCCTTGCCGATAATATGGCCATTGCTTCAGTTTCCGATACAAAGAGAACGGTGAGTGAATTATTGGCCCGTCGGCAGGAGCGTCTTACCTCTGTTCGCCATGAGGCGGCGGAGTGTGCAAAGAACCGTCTTGCCCTGGAAGAGCAGCGCGAAATACAGGCGCTTGCCGTAGAACAAACGGCCCGGATCATCGATGAGGCTGAAGAGAAAACCCAGAACCGGCTGGCGCAGGATCCTCAATACCGGGATCAGCTGTTGATCGTAGAGGAGATCGAACGAACCCTGCACCATGCAAAAAGCAAGGCAGACCGGTGGGAGGAGGAGCTGGCAACCAAGGGCAGCCCATACCTACATGACCCTTTGTTCATGTATCTCTGGAATCGGGGCTACGGCACTCCCGATTACCGGGGGTGGGGGATCATCCGCTGGCTGGACGGCAAAGTTGCGAACCTGATCCGCTATGGCGAGGCCAGGGTCAACTACGGTAAGCTGCGGGAGATTCCCCTGCGATTGCGGGAACACGCCCAACGCATCGATGAACAGGCAATAAAAGAATATGAGAAGCTCAAGGCACTTGACGATGCAGCCCGTGAGGCGGATGGAATCGTTCAGCTCGACCAGGAATTTGAGCGTCAGGAAGCTACTCTGGATGAAATCGACGTGCAGATAGAAGAGATCGTTGCAACGCAGCGCAAACAGCAACAAACCCTTGCTGTATTCGCGGCCGGCGATGACCAGGATTACCGGGAGGCGATAAACTATCTGGCGTCCGAGCTGCGCCGTGACGACCTTCGGGAGCTGCGGCGCGAGGCTCTGGACACTCCGTTTCCCGAAGATGACCTGGTGGTCAACCGGCTGCTGGAACTGGAACAGGAGGAAGAGGAGCTGGAGGCGGGGATCGCCCAATTCAGAAAGGCACTTACCTCCCAGCAGAGCCGGTTACATGAGTTGGAAGGGCTGCGGACGGATTTCAAGCGCAGACGTTACGACAGCGCCGGTACCGGGTTTTCGGACACGGCCCTGATTATGGCCACCCTGGGCAATCTTTTCAACGGGATGATGACTAAAGACGCCTTCTGGCGAGTTCTGGAACAGCAGCGACGTCAACAGCGGCATCGCGCCAACCCGGATTTTGGTTCCGGCGCCTTTGGTCGAAGAACGAGTTGGGGAAGCACGATGCGGTTTCCCCGGTCTTCAGGCGGTATATTTAAAGGCGGTGGCGGTGGGTTTCGGGCGCCCTCCCGAGGGGGCGGTTTCAGGACCGGAGGGGGGTTTTAACCAAAGCCTTACTGTTGTTCATACTCGCCCACCGTTTCCACTTTCATGATATAGCCGATGTCGATGATGGCGCTGCCGTCAACCAGAAAAAGATCCGCCGTAGCCCGCTGAGCAGTCAGCCTGCCGGTAACTGAAACGGGTTTGAACAGGGTGTTGATATCGTAGGTGATGGGTGGATCGACCATTGCCTGAACGATCTGGTTGGGGGGCGGCGGGGGCACATGAATGCAGGCGCCCACGTAGGGCACCAGCAAAAACTGAGTAATTTTCCTGCCGGAGAGATCAAGCGGCAGAAGATAGCCCGACAGGGTAACACGCTGACCGTCCAGATCAAAATTGAGCGCCGATGCGCGCGCCCGGCGTTCGGCAATGATTGCATCAACGTCGATACCCTGGGCGCGCAGTCGCGGCAGGGCTTCGTTTAACTCCTGGTGAAACTCCAGGGTTTCCGGAGTGACCTCGGCGGGCAGATAGTCGCGCAGATAGATAAACCACTCGACCTCTTCGCGTTCTTCGTCATTCATGGCGTCAAGGGGATCCTCGATCCGGGCCGACGGAGGGACGAGATCGTTCCAGGTAAGTGCCAAGGCCGCGTGACCCACCGTTGCACCGGCCAGGATCATCACGGCGGCGAATATCCGAGCTACTGTTTTCATACATAAAGTTAGGTTCGTACGCTTAACCCATCCATCAAGGCCAGCCGATAGATGCGCCACGCCGGGATAATCCCCACCAGCAGCCCCGCCAGCCATACCAGCCCGATCAACAGCCATTCAAACGGCGAAACCATGGAAATGCCAAGATAAAGCCCCAACCGGCTTAACAGCAGCGGCTGGGCAATGATAAACATAAGATAGAGCAGGGCCACGCCAAGAGCAATGCCCATGGAGGTAACCAGCACCGCCTCGCCGATCATCAACCCGAAAATATGGATGGGGCGGGCCCCCACCGAGCGCAGGATCGCCATTTCCCGGCGGCGTTCGTTGAGACTGGTGAGCAGTGCCGTAAGCATACCGGAAAGACCCACCACCACCACGAAGATCGATACCGCGAACAGTGCTTTTTCGGCCACGCCGATCAGCTCCCACAATTGCTGCAGGGCAACACCCGGTAAAATAGCGGTGAGCGGCTCGGCCGGATACTGGTTGATAAATCGCTGCACCGTAAACGTGGCGATGGGCGATTTGAGCTTGACCATAAAGGCGGTGATCACCCGTGGCGTCAGATCCAGCCGCCTGGCCTGATCGGCGGAGATCGATACGCCGGGCAGCGGTGCTCCCCCCCGCCAGTCGATATGGATTGCCTCGATAGCCTCCAGGCTCACATAGACAGCGCGATCCACCGGCGTCCCGGTGGGCGCCAGGATACCCGCCACGGTAAACGGTTTGTCCCCGTGTTCGATGAAAGATACCTCCCCCGCTCCGTGCGCAATGACCAGTGTATCGCCCACTTCATATCCCAGTCTCCGGGCAGTCTCAGCACCGATCACCGCATCGTAGAGATCATCGAATGGATCACCGCGCTCTATGCTCAGCGGTTGCCTGGCGCCGTAGGTGAAATGGTCAAAAAAAGCGGGTGTGGTACCTACCACTCGATAACCGCGGTGCGAGTCACCCAGCGAGATGGGGATCGTCCACTGTACCTCGGGTAACGCTTTGATCTCCTCATAACTCTGCCAGGAGAGGTTGTTGGTTGCATGGCCAATGTGAAATACCGCATAGAGCAGCAGTTGAATCGGCCCGCTGCGGGCGCCCACGAGAAGGTCGACCCCGGCAATGGTATTGGTGAAGCTATGGTGCGATTCGGTGCGGAAACGCTCCACCCCGAGCAACAGAGTAAGGCTGAGCGATATGGAAAGAACCGTCAACGTCACCATAATAAACCGGTTGCGCAGGCTTTTCATGGCCAGCATCAGGATCGTTTTCATGGCTACTGCTCCGCCGCCAATGTCTCTGCCCGATTGATTTCGGGAAGATTCAGTGTCTTGCCGAAGAGAGCGGCGAGGCTGACCTCGTGGCTGACAAAGATGAGGGTGGCGCCGGTCCGCGCACACTCGTCGAACAGAAGTTCAATGAAGACGGTGCGGTGTTCGCTGTCAAGCGAGGAGGTAGGCTCATCGCCGATCACCAGCTCAGGCGCGCCGATCAGCGCCCGTGCCGCGGCGACCCGCTGTTGCTGGCCGACGCTCAGCTCATTGACGGGTTTGCACAACAATGCGGGATCGGTGAGTTTCAGATGAGCAAGCAACCGCAGCGCCTCCTGATGCGCGGTCGTACCTTGGTGCCGGATTCTGTTCGCCCGGGCCGGTGAGAAATGGCAGGGGAGAATGATGTTTTCCACCACGCTGAGGTAGGGAATGAGGTTGAACAGCTGAAAAATATAGCCGATATGGTCGGCCCGGAAACGATCCCGGGCCGAACCGCCCAAGGTTTCCAGGCGCCGGCCCAGCACCGATAACCGGCCGTGCTGGGGGATAAGAATTCCAGCCAGAAGCCCCAGCAGGGTAGATTTACCGCTGCCGCTGGGCCCTTTGATGAAAAGATGCTCCTGCCGGTTGACCTGTAATGCGTCGAGGCTGAGCACGGGCTGGGTGCTGCGCGGCCAGGTGAAATGCAGATCGGAGAGTTCGACCACCCTGCTCATAACGGGTTCTTTGGACTCATCCAGTGTAGCCGGTTATGGGAGCGCGACGCGGTAATCGGCAGGTGTCAATCTCTGTGATGCCTGACCGCTGGTCGTGATCACCTGCACGTCAATTGCCTCAAAACCCCTGAAACGCTCAAAAAGCACCACGTCTATGGAGCTGAGCTTTTCGGGTGAAGCGCAGACGAAATGGTAGCGCACCATAAATTCGCTGTGGGCGGCATGTTCACCATGATCCTCATCATGATCGTGTTCCTCACCATGGTGGATATCTTCCCCGTGGTTATGGCCTGCTTCTTCGTGGCTGTCTTTTTCGCCATGATGCTCTCCTTCATGGTGATGGTCTTCATCATGGTAATCGCCCTCACCCATGTCGTGCTGCACTTCGGCGCTTTTCATTTCGCATTGGGCCGCGGCAGGCAAGGCAATAATGTCCATCGCCGTCTGCAATTGTTCGACTGCCTCGTGAACAGCCTTCTCTTGCTCATCGGTGCGCGGCGCATGCTCAAAGCCAACGATATTGGCGGCAGGGGTGGTCAGCTCAATGAAGAGTTCATTGTTTTCCTGGGCGATATTAAGAGCCCCAATGCCGTGCACATGGGCGCCATGCTGTCGGGTGGCGGCGGATGAGTGGGTGGCCGTAAGGAGAATGGCCGTTACTACACACAGTATCGCCATCCTGAGAATGGAGATTGCGGGTGATTGAAATGATCGTTCATAACTCATGGTAATTCTCCGTATAATCCTTGTGTACATATTTCACTATGGCCTTTTTGCTCAATCTCATTCTTGCTTAATAAAACCTTATTCTCGGGATAGCAGTTCGGCCAGCGGCATCTTGTTCCTCGCGCCTCTATCTTAAAAGAAAATTCTTATGTTCCAAGGTTCCCTTTATACTTGCCGGTATAGGGATGTTCATGGTCGTAACGGTGGGAAACGGGTGATCATTGAGTAGTAACGCCGTGAAAGTAGCCACGGCGAGGCAAGAAAGCAACCATGTTGCGTGGGAGTCAGCCACCTCATAGCCGACGCGGCTTTGTATGTGCAGGTACGTTTCACGAATCAAGCAAAAAAGGTTTTCCCGGAAAAAACTCAAGCCGTAATGACAACCGAAATCAGGCTGTTGACAGCGAGTAGAGGTTGTAGTGCGTCTTGGTAAGATTGTAATATTACGTAAGGAGAATATAGGATATGGCAATTGCCACGCTTACCACCACGGGCCAGTTGACGGTACCTAAGAAAATCAGAGATTCCCTTAAGCTGCAGAGCGGTGATAAAATTGAAATCGTTCTTGCCAAAGGGCATGAGGCTATACTCAGACCTCTCTCAAAACGAGTCGATGAGACCTTTTGCATGCTTCATAGACCCGGACAAAAAGCCGTGTCGCCGCAAGAAATTGATGATGCGGTAAAAAAAGCCATGAAGGAATCATCTGGATGAAAGGGGTCGATACCACTATCTTCGTCCGCTTCCTTGTGGGGGATGATGAGCAGCAAGCGGTTAGCCTACAGCAACATATTCCTTGTGCCTCGATCTTGAGCGAAAATTATCATTTTTCAATTTTCCATGTTGCGCTACTGAGCTGTATGCAATATTGTTGCACCCTTTGGGCAGTCCTGTGTTCCTGGATTGTTTGCGCATTAATTTGATATTGTTTAAGAAATTTTCTATTTACCTGGCAGGATCAGATGCGTTTCAGTTGCATGATGGTTGCTGCCGAGGAGTCTTTTAGCCTGGAGGAGGAGAACATGCATCGGTTGATTTGTTTGTTTATTGCTTTTGTGGTTATTGGTCTTGGTTCCGCCCCTGGAGTTGTGTTGGCCTCGGAAAAACTGCCGGTATTCGTTAGTATCATACCGCAGAAATATTTTGTCCAACAAATCGGCAAGGATCTGGTGGATGTTCAGGAAATGGTGCAGCCTGGCGCCAGCCCCGCAACCTATGAGCCCAAACCGCAACAGATGGCCGATCTTTCAAACACACGGATCTATTTTACCATCGGCGTCCCCTATGAAGGTGTATGGCTGGAGAAAATCGCCGGGGCCAATCCCGCCATGCGCATAGTTCATACCGATGACGGCATCGAAAAAATCGCCATGACGGCTCACCACCATCACGATGACGAGGCGGAAGAACATCACGGGGAAGAACACCACGACGGCGCCCATGATAACGGGCTCGCGGAACACCATGACGAGGCCGCCCACGATGACGACCATCATGAAGAGGGTGGGCGTGATCCACATATCTGGCTGTCGCCGCCACTGGTGAAAGCCCAGGCCCACACCATCATGACCGCGCTTCAGGAGGCTGACCCGGCCAACCGGCAGATCTATGAGGAAAATTTCAACGAGTTTGCCGTGAAGTTAGATCAGTTGGACGCCGATTTGAAGAAGATTTTCGCCGGGAAAACGGGGCTGCAATTCATGGTATTTCATCCGTCGTGGGGATATTTCGCCCACACCTATGGGTTGAAGCAGGTACCCATTGAGATTGAAGGCAAGGATCCCAAGCCGGCGCAGTTGCAGGAGTTGATCGAACACGCCAGGGAGAGCGGGATCAAGGTGATTTTCGTGCAACCGCAGTTTTCCACGAAAAGCGCCGAACTGGTGGCCCGGGAAATCGGCGGCCAGGTAGTTTTTGCCGATCCGTTGGCTGAGGACTGGATGGCCAATCTGCGGGTGGTGGCTGACAAATTTGAACGTGCGCTGAAATAGGCCACCGGTTTCATCATGGCGATTGTCGAGGTAAAGGATCTTGATTTCACCTATGACGGGCAAGTGGTCCTGCAGGGTGTTGATCTTACCGTCCGGGAATCCGATTTTGTCGCGATTATCGGCCCTAATGGCGGCGGCAAGACCACCCTGCTGAAACTGCTCTTGGGCTTGTTGACGCCCACCCGGGGGACGATTGAGGTCGATGGTAAATCTCCCCGGCAGGCTTCGCCATGCATCGGCTATGTGCCGCAAAATGTCCACATAAACCGCAGCTTTCCAATCACCGCGCTTGATGTGGTGCTGATGGGAGAACGAGATCCCAAAAAGCGAGTAACCCGGCGCACGGCCGCCAGTCGTGAAGCTGCCCTGAGCGCCCTTGAGCGCATGGATATGGCAGAGCATAGTGACCGGAAAATGGGCACGCTCTCCGGCGGCCAGCGCCAGCGGGTTTTTATCGCTAGGGCACTGGCCACCAGCCCCAAGCTGCTTGTGCTGGATGAGCCCACCGCCAGCATCGACACCAAGGGGCAGACGGAATTCTACCAGCTGCTCAGCGAGATCAACAAGGATATCACGGTACTGGTGGTGAGCCATGATCTGCTGGTGATATCTCGCTATGTGAAATCGGTGGCCTGTGTCAACAAAAGCCTGCACTACCATGACCAGGCTGAAATCACCGATGACATGTTGGGCGCCATGTATCGCTGTTCCGTCGAGGAGATCTGTCCCGTCGAACTGGTGGCTCACGGCCTGCCTCACCGGGTGCTTGCCGAACATAAGGAACAACCGCAATGATTGAGGCGCTGCAATTTGATTTTATGCGCAACGCCCTGCTGGCCGGTCTGCTGGCCAGCGTTATCTGCGGCATCATGGGCACGCTGGTGGTGGTCAGCCGTATTGTGTTTCTCTCCGGCGGTATCGCCCATGCCGCATATGGTGGTATCGGACTCTCCTCATTTTTTGGCTGGCCCTATCTGCCGGGAACCATCGGTTTTTCGGTGGGTGCCGCCATGATTATGGCGGCCGTGAGCCATCGCCTGAAACACCGGGCCGACACCATCATCGGGGTCATATGGGCGCTCGGTATGGCTATTGGCATCATCCTTGTTGATCTGACGCCGGGCTACAATGTGGATCTGATGAGCTATCTGTTCGGCTCCATTCTCGCCGTCCCGAGATCAGATCTCTACGTGATGGTGATTGTTGGTGCGATCATGGTTGGTCTGACCACCTACTATTATCAGGATCTGGTGGCCATGTCCTATGACGAGGAGTTCGCCCAGATCAGGGGGGTGCCGGTACGAAGACTCTACTTTGGCCTCATCGTTATGCTGGCTGTCGCCGTTGTCCTGGTTATTCAGGTCGTCGGTCTGATTCTGGTTATCGCACTGCTGACCATTCCCCCATTTATCGTTGAGAAATACGCAAAATCGCTGTTTCAGATGATGGTGGGGGCAAGTTTGCTGGGCGCGGTGTTCACCGTTGCCGGTCTCTGGCTTTCCTACCGCTACAACCTCACCTCGGGCGCCTCGATTATCCTGGTGGCGGGCGTCGTATTTTTCCTCTCTCTGGCGATTGACAAGTTGCGCATTGCCGGCGGGCCCGGAACACAAACGGTATCCTGAATCTCTTTAATTACTGTCTATGTGCCATCAATGTGATTATGAGCAGCTGTTGGTTGATGCCGATCTGGAGGCAACCGCCAACCGCATGGGAGTTCTGGAGCTTGTCGGCAACAACGCCTATCCGCTCTCCGCCGACGATCTCTACACTATTTTAAAACGTAGCCGTTCCATCAACCGGGTGACCGTCTATCGCATTCTTGACCTGCTGGTGAAACACGGTGTTGTCGAGCGCATCAGCACCGGCGGCAGAGCCTTTTACTACGACCTGGCGCCCAATGATTACCACCAGCCGCACCCTCATTTTTATTGCAGAAGCTGCGGGCGGATGGACTGTTTAGACCCGCGCAGCCTAGCCGTTGACACGGATACCCTTCGGAAAATCTACCCCGGTCGCATCGAGAAGGTGGAAATTCGTATTGACGGGTTGTGCACCAGTTGTGAAAAAAAGACGCAAAACTGAGAAAGCAACAGCGGGCGGAAATAAGCCCAATCTATTATACTACAAGTGAAGGAGGTTGTTATGGCAAATTGTTGCGACATGGAAGCAGGCGACTTGTTTGTGTGTGAGGTATGCGGCCTGGAACTCAGTGTTAAAAAGGCTTGTGCCTGTGCTCCTGACGCCTCGGACAAATGCACGGTCCCGCTGCAATGCTGCGGCCAGGAGATGAAGAAGAAGTAATAGTAGTAAAAAGTAGTTCTTACCCGAAGCTATAGTGGAAGGGCAAAGGGGAAGTTGAGCCTTTGCCCTTAATTTTTGAGATGTCCCGCAATTACTATGAATAATAACGGCAGCCCACCGCCACTGCCAATCTACACCGGACCTGACCAGAATTCGGACATTGAAGTCTTGTCGAGTTCGCTGGCGGTAACGATCACCATTTTCTTTTTAGTTTTTTCCGTTCTCTTTTTCATTTTGGGCAACTCGCAGAACGAAAATTTTGTTCGGTTTCTGGGGCTGTTTTCAATCAATTTTGTCTCAATTGTCCTTGAAGCCGTCCCGTTCATGCTCATCGGCACGCTTATTGGCGGCGCGATCGAAGTGTTTGTTCCCGTTGCAATTCTTGATCGGTTTTTGGGCAGGGGTAGGAGGCATGGCATCTTTGTGGCGGGGGGGCTGGGATTGTTATTTCCAACCTGCGAATGTGCCATCGTTCCCATCGTTCGTCGCCTCATTATCAAAGGAGTCTCAATCCCGGCCGCCATCTGTTTCATGCTCAGCGGGCCGATTGTCAATGTAATCGTTGCCTGGTCAACCGCGGTGGCCTACACATATAACTGGAATATGGTTCTGCTGAGAGTCGCGTGCGGCTATCTTGTTGCTGTTCTGATTGGCCTTGTGCTCGGTTGTTTAAAACGCCCTGAAAAGCTGATTTTGGAGAACGTGGCTGAGCTATCGGTGCGCACCTGTGGATGCCACGGTGAGCAGTTTCAAAAAACTCCCGTGTGGTCAAAATTGTTACATGCCCTGGGGCATGCCCGGGACGATTTTCTTCAGGTGGGAAAATACCTGGTCATTGGCGCCTTTATTGCCGCGTTTATCCGAACCGTTACACCCATGGCGAGTTTTGCCAGATTGTCGGATTCCCCGGAGATTTTGATTTTTATCATGATGGGTATGGCAGTCCTCATGAATCTGTGCAGTGAGGCCGATGCCTTTATCGCCGCAAGTTTCAGATGGCTTCTACCCGGTAGTGCGCAATTGGGTTTTCTGGTTTTGGGGCCGATGCTGGATTTGAAGCTCATGGTGATGTATCTCAGCGTCTTTCGAAAGCGAACCATTGTGCTGTTATCTTTTTTAACGTTTTCCGTCGTCTATATCCTCATGCTTATTGTGGAGACGGTCCTTCCTCCATTCGTCTGATGCTGCTGAGAGTACTCAACACAGCGCTGCTGTTGATCTGGATTGCCTTTCTCAGCTGGCTGCTCACCTTTGGCAAAAATGATCTGGTCCGTCTCCTGCATCCCCGGTTGTGGTGGATTCTCGGTTTCGCCCTGGTTGTGTTGTCTCTGTTTGTCGTCTCGCTCATCACCGGTCGCGGACAATCAGCAAAGAAATCTCTATTGGTTGAGTTGCCGGGCATAGCAATTCTGCTTGTTCCGGTTTTCTATTTTACAATCGCCACGGATGCAAGGCTGGATGAGGCTTCACTGCACAACAGGGTCATTCAGGATGAGGACGGATTTTTTCTCAATAACCTGCCTCCTCTTGAACTGTTTGGTGAATCGGAATTCTCCAACATGACTTTTTCAGAAATCCTGCGAGCCCCGGAGAAATATGAAAACCAGGATGTTGAAGTAGTGTGTCAAAGCTTCGTCAATGATGATCTGCCCGAAAATGTAGCAATGTGTTACCGTTATCTCATTACCTGTTGTGCGGCGGACGCCCTGCCGGTATTTTTCTTCCTCATGCATGATGATGAATTGGAAATTGAGAACAATCGATGGATAAGGGTACGTGGACAGTTTTCCACCTTCAGCAATAACGATATGGAGTTTCCCTCCATCACTGTCGCGGGAGTTGAATACGTTAAAGAGCCCACTTTCCCGTGGGCGATATAGTGTGAACCTGGCTTTTGAAAAGAATGGATTTTCTGCGTCGCATTGATTCTCTGTCGGGAAAAACCGGCACGTGGTCTTTGCTCATTGAAAAAGAGCAGGCAAATCCCTTGAACCGTGCAGGACACGTATGATTTCAATCCGGTTGGCGTCGAAACGGTAGTAAATCATGTACCTTTTGTAGGAAAAGGCGAACACTTCTTTTGCAAGATAATCTCTGCCTGAGCCAGCTTCAGGAAACGGTGCGAGTTTTTCAGTGCAAAGTGAGTACAATTGGTCAAGAAAATCGTCGGCTCGGTCAGGGCTATCCTGGGCAATGTAGAACCAGATTTCCTCAAGATCCTCAATTGCTTCCCGCGAAAATAGTGTCTTCCTCATCCCTGGCTCTTGCCTTCTGCCAGTTTTGTCCGGCCGCGCTTTTTGATGGAGTTGAAAAGCTCTTCTGTCATCTCGACGCCCATCCCATTATCTAATGAGGAAATTCCTTTTTGGATGTCTGACCGTAAAGCGTTGATTCGGTTCTCATTGAGGTCGTCACGAGATTTAAGCAGTCTCAAGGCCTCTCGAACAACCTCACTGGCAGAGTTGTATAGTCCGCTTTTGACCTTCATTTTGACAAGTTTGTCAAGCTCAGGGGTAAGTGATACGTTCATGCGGTGCCTCCAATTTTGTGTTTGATTGCTTCCGCATTCTACCCGTAATAACAGATTTTGTCAATCTTTGTTATTATGTTATGGGTGAATCTTAGGGAGCGCTGTAAAAAAAGGAGATTTTTCGTTCAAGGTCGAGGTACGAAGGGCATCTTACCGTGGGCATATGGGTAATATTGCCAGGATAGCATTTTTTGAGCAGCGGATGGGTCGGGTGAACAGGCCATTTTGCATGGTTCCATGGATTTATAGATATCTCCTTTTTGAAAATATTGTGGGACCAGGGTATAAAATGACTACCCTTTTGTTGGCGTCTGTGGTGAAACCTGCATACAATTCTTCAGGGGTCCTTGAGAAGTAAATGGCAGACAAAATAGGTTATATCACATTTCTCATACGGTGGAGATTATCATGTTGACGACGTATGTATGGTCGCTTGTCGGTGGGTGCCTCATCGGCATTGCGGCGGGCATCCTCCTGCTATTTAATGGAAAAATCTTCGGCGTCAGCGGAATCGTCGGCGGTCTGCTCACACCTGTTCGGGGTGAAACCTCATGGAAACTTGCCGCAACGGCGGGGCTGATTGTCGGCGGCGTCGTCATGGGCCTGATGAACTTTGACGTATTTACGGCGCTGCCGCCCCCATCGATGCTGCTTCTCATTGCATCAGGACTGCTGGTCGGTTTCGGGTCCCGGCTGGGAAACGGCTGTACAAGCGGGCATGGTGTATGTGGGATTGGGCGTTTTTCGCCACGTTCGATGGCAGCCACCGTAACGTTTATGGGCGCCGGCGTACTCGCTGTTGTTTTGATCAACAGCCTGTCATAGGGGGCTGTCATGAAAAACAGTATCGTCGCGTTTATCTGCGGTCTTCTTTTTGCGGCAGGTCTGGGCATCTCGGGAATGACCAAACCGGAAAGGGTACAGGGATTCCTCGATATTTTTGGAAGATGGGACCCAAGCCTGGTTTTCACCATGGGCGGGGCGGTGATTATGTATGGTCTGCTATATCAACTTTCCAGAACATTGACAAAGCCGATGTTCGCGGAAACGTTCTCCGTTCCGACGCGCCGGGATCTCGACATAAGGCTTCTTAGTGGAAGCGCGATTTTTGGCTTTGGCTGGGGCCTTTCCGGGTACTGCCCGGCCCCGGCCCTTGTTGCCGCGGGCGGAGGGATGACTCCCGTGTTCGTTTTCGTCGGCTCGATGCTTGCCGGGATGTGGTTATTCTCCGTTGTCGACAAGCTCGTGCTTGCCCGCCGGTAAACCCTGTAACTTGATAGATATAAAGGAGCCCCCATGACTGCCGTACAACCATTTTTTGATGATACAACCTTCACCATGACCTACGTGGTGTATGATGATGCAACCAAAGACGCCACCATCATAGATCCGGTATGGGATTACGATCCTCTTGCCTCCCGGATGTCTTCACAATCGGTACAAAAGGTAATCGATTTTGTCAGCGCAACCGGCCTGAACCCGCATCTGATTTTGGAGACGCATGCACATGCCGATCATCTTTCCGGTGCACAACTCCTTAAAAAGGCGTACCCACAGGCGAAACTGGGAATCGGCGAGCATATAACGATCGTGCAGGAAACCTTCAAACCGGTATTCGGGCTGCCGGATGGATTTAAAACCGATGGCAGTCAGTTTGACCTTTTGCTTTCAGAAGGCAGCAGTGTCAGGGCGGGAAGCCTGCGCATCGATGTTCTCTACACCCCCGGCCATACGCCGGCCTGCTCAAGTTATCTCATCGGTGATATGGTGTTCACCGGTGATGCCATGTTTATGCCGGACAGTGGCACCGGCCGTTGCGATTTTCCGCGGGGAAGCGCAACGGATCTCTATTCATCGATCACGCAAAAACTCTATACACTCCCTGATTCGACCCGGGTGTTCGTTGGCCATGATTATCAGCCAAAAGGTAGAGAACTCGCCTTTGAAACGACGATAGCGGAAGAAAAGAAACACAACATTCAGCTCCCAGTCGGCAGAAGCGAAGAGCAATTCGTCGAGTTCAGATCCACACGGGATGCAACACTTTCGATGCCCAAACTGATTTTCCAAAGCGTTCAGGTAAACATCAACGCCGGTGCGTTTTATGGAGCAGACGAAAAGTCGGGGTTTTTGCACATTCCCGTCACGTTTTCTTGATTGCCTGCTCCTTTCAGGCAGCGAAGGTGTGCTGTCAGGGTGACCTTTCCCTGGATAGCTGAGCCTATGTAAGGGTAACCTTGAAAAGGGAGAACTATCGTTCAGAATCTCCACTATTATTTCGAACCCTGCAAGTCATGCAATGGCCAAGATTGGCCGCTGACGAAGTGGAAAGAGTCTATTTTTTGATGACCCGCATGCCCGCTTTGCCGTCCTGAACCACGTAGCCCAAGTCCTGGATTTCATCTCGAAGCCGGTCAGATTCCGCCCAGTTCTTTTCTTCTCGGGCCTGTTTGCGCAACCCGATCAGTTCAAGAATCTCCGGGGGCAGGGGATCGGCGGCAACTTCCCGGTCCAGTTCAAGGCCGAGGACGGCTGCATCAAATTCCTGGATCGTGGCCAGCTTTACGGGGTCGGGGAGGTCGGCTTTGAGTAGCTCCTGAACCACTGCCAGCGCTTGCGGCATGTTGAGATCGTCGTTGAGACGACAGAGAAATTTCGTCCGGAAACTATCATCTATCGGACTTTTTTCGCCACCAGTGCGTTCCACCAGCCGGGTGACCTGACCCCGCAGGGTGCGCAGGCCGTTTCCGGCGGCGGCAATGGAATCGTCACTATACTCCATTGGTTTACGGTAGTGGCTGTGAAAGGTTGCGTAACGGTAGACAAGCGGGTCGATATCGTTATCGATGAAGGTGTTTTGCAGAGTAAGAAAATTCCCCTCGCTTTTGGCCATTTTTTTGCCGCCCTGGATGTTAAGAAACTCCCCGTGCATCCAGAAATTGAAGAACCGCTTTCCCGTTGCCGCTTCCGACTGAGCGATTTCATTGGTGTGGTGTACATCGATATGGTCGGTTCCCCCGCAGTGGATGTCCAGTTGGTCGCCTAAATATTTCATACTCATGGCCGAGCACTCGATATGCCAACCGGGAAACCCTCTGCCCCACGGCGAGTCCCACTCCATCTGGCGCTGAACGTTTTCCGGGGAAAATTTCCAGAGTGCAAAGTCAGTGGAATTGCGCTTATCCAGATTCTTCTCAACCCGGGCCCCCTCCTGCAATGCGTCTCGGTCCTGGCGAGAAAGCTGCCCGTACTGTTCAAATCTGGCGGTATCGAAGTAGATTCCGTCGCCGGTGCGGTAGGTGTAGCCCTTTGTTTCCAGAGTCTCAATCAGGCTGATCTGCTCGGGAATCGTATCGGTTGCCTTGCACCAGATCGTGGGGTCAATGATATTGAGACGGGCCAGATCCTCCTTGAAGGCGGTGGTGTAGTACGCGGCAATGTCCCACGCACTGCGGCCCTCGCGCTTTGCCCCCTGTTCCATCTTGTCCTCACCCATGTCACGGTCGCCGGTCAGGTGCCCGACATCGGTGATGTTCATGACGTGTTTTACCTGCAATCCGTTATAGAGCAAAACGCGTTTTAAAATATCCTCAAACACGTAGGTTCGCAGATTGCCGATATGGGCGTAATTGTAAACGGTGGGGCCACACGTATAGAGCCCCACCTTACCAGCCTGCAGAGGGGTGAATGTTTCTTTACGACGGGAGCGCGTGTTAAACAGAACCAGATCCATTGAGAGACACCTTGTCACGTAAATTGCTTAAATGGAATTGCTTCATCAATAAGCATGATCGGTATATCCTGACGAATAGGATAGACATACAGATTGTCCTCGCGTACCAATCCGGAGTCAATCATTTCCTTGACCTCTTCCCCACCGCGATTTTTCAGGCCGCCCGCACCAATGTGGGTATTGATCTTGTCAACGACGCTTTGTTCAATAACGGTAACACCCTGTTTGGTTTCGGGGCAACAAAGAATGTCCAGCAGTTGTTGGTCAACCATATAATCCTCCACAGAGATGCTCTCGGCCTGAATCCAGCGTCGACCTTTCACTTTATTTTACAAAGAAACAAGTCTTCTGACTATGGGGTCATATGTGCGAAACGTCAATTTACCCGGTATATTGCTTTTGTTTTTAGTGGTAGTATAGGGGACCCTGTATGAACGAAACTAAACGGAGCATCATCATCACGTTCATTATCGTAAGTGCATCATGCCTCTGAGCTTCCCGGTTAATACCTGATCCTAACGAAAAAAGTAAAGGTCTAAAGTAATGCTGAACCACACGCCCATTTCTATTCTTTTGTCTGCTCAATCAGGCCGACCCGGTTTTTCTTCTTTTCTGGTCTATATGGGCGCGATGCCCCATGTGAAAGTCACAACCAGCAATGAGTCGTTCACCTCGATCCCATCAGGATTCGATGTGCTGGTCACCGTCGGCCAAGAACGCTGGAGTGAGGCCGCCACGGTGGAGATCGAACAATTCGTCGCCACCGGTGGCGTGTGGCTTCACTGTCTGGAAGCCTGCGAGACTGAAGTACCCGCCATTTTCGGTGTCCGCCCCGGACCGGTGGGCCCCAGGACTGAGCTTCGGGTGGAGTGGGCCGATAGCAGCCATCCCATGGCGGCGCGCTTGCCGGAATCAATCTATCTGCTCAACCCCCAGCGAGCACTTGAAACCCGTGCCGACGGCGTTATACCGCTGCTGGAGATCGACTGGCGGTTTACCCGTCAGGTCGTGATGACATCGAGAGCCGTCGGCGAGGGGCAGGCAATCTGCACTACGCTGACGGCGCTGGATGTGCAGGAGTTTCAGCACATCGTATACCGGGTTTTTTCCTATCATACCGGTACAATAGAATCAAAAAGTCTGGGGGTCGGCATTCTTGGTTTTGCCCCTTCGGTGGGCAGGCTGCACGGACTTGGCGCCAATGATACGGCGGGTTTGCGGTTTACGGCGGTGTGTGACCTAAGCCCGGAGCGCCGGGCCGCTGCCGCGAAGGATTTTCCGGATATCCGTCTCTATGAATCAGGAAAGGCTCTGGCCGATGATCCGGATGTGGATCTGGTGATTGTCGCAACGCCGCCCAACACCCATGCCGCCATATGCGTTGAGATGCTTTCCGCCGGTAAGCATGTGGTCTGTGAAAAACCGCTTGCCCTGAACAGAAAAGAAACCGACCGGATGGTCGAGACTGCCGATCGCTTCGGGGTGCATCTGAGCTGTCACCAGAATCGTCGGTTTGACGAAGATTACCTGATGATTGGCAAGATTGTCCGAGCAAATCGAATCGGCGAGCTTTTTTATCTGGAAACCTTTGTCGGCGGGTTCGGCCATCCATGCCCCCACTGGCATTCCCACGCTCCCATCTCTGGTGGCACGACCTATGACTGGGGCGCCCACTATCTCGATTGGATCGTCGGACTGATGCCGGAACCGGTGGCGACGGTAACGGCCACTCGCCACAACCGGGTGTGGCATGATGTCACCAATGCCGATCAGGAACGGATTCAGATACGGTTTGCCGGGGGAAAAGAGGCTGAGTTCATCCATTCCGACATTGCCGCCATCAGAAAGCCCAAGTGGTACCTGTTGGGCACCGAGGGCGCCATTGTCGGCGAATGGCGGGACACCATCGTCTACCGGAGCGACCCCGACATCTACTTTCAATGGGACGAGATCCCGCCAACGGAGATGGTACCGCGGCTAACAATCTATCGCCGACGGCCATCCGGCGATATCGAGCAGATCGAGCCGGCCATGCTCAGCTCACACGCGCCTACCGTTTCTGCCGGAACAACGACCGGTTCGCTATCCGTTCCACCAAAACCTGGCTGACCACCTGTTGACCGGGGAACCGCTGGCCGCTCCCCTGGCAGACTCGGTAAAGGTGGTTGCGATCCTCGAGGCCGCCGCCCGCTCCATGCACAATGACGGCCGCCTGGAGAAGGTTCGACGGCTGATTGAAGAAGGTTTCATATCAGGCAACCCCAAAACTCGTGACCTGATTGACCATCAGCAAACCATTACCAGGCTTGGATTGACAATGATGCGTTAAAATTATCTTGGTTTTTATGGCAGAGACTCAGGAGTAAGTCACTAACTCGTCGGTAATCTAACGCTCGAAGATGACGCATGGGAAAAACAAGAAAAACTTCCAACGCTCTGGCCCTGCCTCCCGCACCTACCGCGGCCTGCCATGCCTATTCAGATCGGCAATAAGGTGATCAAGGGGGAAACGATATTGAGACCCTTTTCGTTCGCCACTTCGTATCAGTACACCTTTGTCCACCAGGTCGTTGAGGTCACGGGTGGCCGTTGATGACGATATCTTGGTCAACCCCATATAATATGGTGCTTTGAATGAACCAGTATATTCGGTGATTCCTTGCTGAAAACGTTTCTTGCTGATGTTGTCACACAGCTTGGCAATGAGTTTTTTTTGCCGGATGGTTGAGTAGGTCACGATAAGCCCTGAAAAATTTGTACTTGTTCACGACCAGTTCAGTACGCTGCAAACTCAACAACTTTGCAGCGATAGCGGTCTCCGCAAAATAGCGTAACCAACCAGTAATCTCATTTGTCCGGTTGTGGTTGGCTATTTGATCATAATACAGGTTTCTCTTTTGATTGATTATCGTCGACAAAGAAAGCGGCAACGACACCCCAAGGTTCTGGTAAATCGCTTTTTCCGCTAGGGCACGCCCGATACGCCCGTTACCATCTTCAAAAGGATGAATTGATATAAAATACAAATGAGCGATCCCCGCCCTGGTAAGCGGCGGTAGAGGTGTGTCGCCGGCGGGTGAGGTTTTATTGAACCAGTTGATAAATTGTTCCATCTCGCCTGGAACATCGGTTGAGCTGGGGGCAACGAAATGAACCCGGTCGGGTCCGGAATTGCGCAGAGTCGCAATGATCATGTCATCGGCGTGGGTTCGATAAGCCCCGATTGTATCCAGGTGGGGGTTGCCAGCCATCAGAAACTCATGCCAGCGGAATAGTTCCTCTTTTGTCAGTAGCGTTTGAAAATCCTCATGAAGCTGTATCATCAAGCGGGCAATCCCCGTTTCACTATTACCGGGATCTACACCGAGAAAACGCGTATACCGGCCTACCAGGCCGAATTCCCGTTTCAATGACAGTTGTATACTCTCCAGCCGCAATATTTCCCCCTCGATGGCGGAGGTCTCTGCTGCCTCGTTACTGAGAAGCTCGATCCGCAACCCATCAAGGTCATCTTTTTGCAATGCGATTTGCTGATGCCCAAATACACCCCGGCTTGATACACAAACTCCCGCTCCAGGTTCTCAAGAGCTTCGAAATCATAGGAAAACGCGGGCCAATCAGGCTGTTGCCAATTCCATTTTTTTCCAGCCATGAGCTTATCCTATTGGCTTTAAAACCCACAGATAACATAAATTTGGGCTTTAAACGACGTTTTTTTTATCAACGCTTTTCGTCCACAGGGGCAGAGCTATCACCACCTGTGAGCTAAACCTACCGCTTTTTCACCCGTTTTACATCGCCCTTGCTATCACAGAACCGGCAGGCTCTTGCGCTACGTCCGGATGAGGATTTCATCTGCTTTTCTTTTTGGAGTTATTCTGTTTCTCCGGACCGGGAACCGGGCCCGGAGCGTTAAGCTGCAACCTGGTTACCGGCTGATTTCGCTGTGCCGCAGGTTCTTGCTGTATGAGGGTTTGATTTTTCGTATCTCTTTTTCGGAAATACCGGCCCGTTTGTTTTCCATTACCCAGTTCCGTGACACGATCCTGGTCATGGAATCCACAACAAGATGGGCCTGGGAACGGGTCAGGCCAAAACTTCGATAGCCCGACAAGGCGTTTTCGATGGTGGCTCTCTTGCCCTGCTCACCCACGCCAAGGGACAACCGTTCCGCCTCCCCGTCCATCTGGATCGGCGGCTGCGGCACGATATCATAGGCCGGGCTCAACCGGTAACCACGGGAGGTTTCGTCATAGATGAAGGCGTGGTTTTTCAAATGGTCTTCATGGTTGTTCACCAGGATATTGAATACCATCCGGCGAAACAGCTCTTCCAGGTCCGCCTGTAAATTCTGATGACTGCAAAACCTTCTCATATGATCAGCGATTGCCCCGTATGAGCCCTTCATCATATCGTCTGAACCAATCAGGGTTTGGG
This sequence comes from Desulfofustis sp. PB-SRB1, assembly GCA_016722945.1. GTDB lineage: Bacteria > Desulfobacterota > Desulfobulbia > Desulfobulbales > Desulfocapsaceae > PB-SRB1. Next base: position 447,642 of record JAEQMT010000059.1, read on the forward strand.
CGGTGATCAGGTGGCGGCGGCCGCCGGCGGCCGTTCGGTCAAACCGCTCGATCAGAAAGACATCCCGGCCGCCAATTTCAATGACGGTGCATTCAGGGACCCTGATATCGCATCTCGCGGCAAGGCGCATGGCGGCGCGTTCGGTTCTGCATACCGGCACATATTCCATGTCGCGGGAAAATTTTGCGATATGGGGGGCGCCCTGATAGTCAACAACCGCCTTAGGCTGCGCCCCGCCCACCGAAGAACCGCGCATCAGAAAGCGGCGATACTGCGCGGGCAGAACGTCATTGTCCAGGACCGCATCAACCACCCTAATCATCTCATCAAGGTTCAGCGGCGCGCCGGGGATAACCTCCCGTCGCCAGGGCGGATCAAATCGCTGGGGACCGCTTCGGTCCAGACCAAAGGCCAGAGCTCCAATTCTGTTGTCCAGATCCTGGCTGGTAAGATAGTCAAAGAGCGTTGGCTGGGTTTCGTGTCCTTCGGCCTCTATGTCCAGCAGGTGTTTGCCCCAGGAATCGGGGCAGGCGTCATTAAAAACCGAAAACAGCCCGCCTGTTTCCTGAATCTCCGACATAAGGGGCAGGCCAAGGGGATCGATAGCGATGGCATCCGTATCGTTCAGATACCCCTCGTCATAGACAAAACGAGAGGCCGTTTCTTCTTTGGTTTGTGAAATTTCCAGCATCCCCACAACACGGTACGAGCCATGTTGCCACAGGTAGGTAACCGCCAGATCAGTAGACACCGGGATCACCCTCCCTCAGCCAAAAATCGTAACAAGGGATCGGCTGCCGGACGTTTCTTTACCCGTTTGGGTAACTCTTTTTCTTCCAGCCATTTGCCATGTTTGTCGGTATCGGGGTTGGCAAGAGCCGCCATATCATCAAGCAACCCAAAGCACCACAGCACCTGGGCCAGAACCCCCAGGCTCACGGACGGGTTACCCTGTTCGATCTTCACGATCAGCTGCCGGCTCACAAAGGCCCGGTCGGCCAGCTGCTGCTGAGTGATCCTTCGCCTCACCCTGGCCCGTTTCAGATTAGCCCCAAGGGCTTTTATCTGATCTGCTATGGCCGGTGAGAACACAAAATCTTTATCTGATTTTTTCATCACATCACCTGGTGACAGTTAGATATGTCACATATTACATATTGTCTTCTTTATATAACATTTTGATCAGTTTTGCAAGGCACACCGCCACCCCTCGGCTAAATCTACCGGGCCTATCGGGTGCGTGGGTTGAAAGGGTGGGG
>JAEQMT010000021.1 GCA_016722945.1 Desulfofustis sp. PB-SRB1
CCCGTATTTATCCGGATTTTTAAAAGTTCATACGAACTGGAACTCTGGATGATGTCGTCAAAGGGATACTTCGAACATTTCAAGACCTATATCATCTGCCATTTCTCAGGCGGACTTGGGCCAAAGCTCAAAGAAGGTGACCGGCAAAGCCCGGAGGGGTTCTATCTGGTGGACAAAGATCAGCTCAATCCATGGAGTTCGCAGCACCTCGCCTTCAATATCGGCTATCCCAACGAATACGATCGTTACCACCGGCGCACCGGCAGTGCGATCATGGTGCACGGCAAATGCGTTTCAACGGGGTGCTTCGCCATGACCAATTACAACATCGAACAGATTTATACCCTCGTTGACGCCGCCATCAAGGGTGGCCAGCAGGCGTTCTGGGTACATGTTTTCCCGTTCAGACTCACCCGGAAAAATCTGGCCGCCCATACCCAATCCCGTTGGCATCCCTTCTGGACACAGCTGAAAAAAGGGTTTGATCTTTTTGAATATTACCGTACTCCGCCACACATCGGGGTTGAAAACGGTGCCTATACCTTCAACGCACCCCCGCCTGTTGCCAATACCAACGATTCATCCGCTACAACCTTGTCTTTATCACCCCCCACACACCATAACATATGGCCGCGGCAAAGTGCTCAATAACGATGGATATTTTTACCGCCTCATCGCGCTCCTTCACCATACCATTTTCTTCCGGCAGGGGCAGCTAAAGGACTCTTGAGCCATGGATTCCGGCAGAAAAATTATCCACATCGATATGGATGCATTTTACGCCTCCATCGAGCAGCGCGATAATCCCCGGCTGCGGGCAAAACCGGTGATTGTCGGCGGCCATCCTGCCTCGCGCGGGGTGGTCGCCGCCTGTTCCTACGAGGCCCGGGCCTACGGCATTCACTCGGCAATGGCGTGCGCCCAGGCCTATCGGTTATGTCCGCGGGCGGAATTCATCAAACCACGGATGGCTCGGTACAAGGAAGTTTCCGAGCGGATCATGGCAATTTTTGCCAACTACACCGATCTGGTGGAACCGCTCTCACTGGATGAGGCCTATCTTGATATCACCGAAAACAAGTTGGAGCAACAATCCGCCACCCTACTCGCCACCACCATCTGCAATCATATTGTTACCGAAACCGGGCTTACCGCATCAGCCGGGGTATCGTGCAATAAGTTCGTGGCAAAAATTGCTTCCGGACTGAAAAAACCAAACGGTATCAGTGTGATCGAGCCGACTCGGGTCGATCAGTTTATTGCTGGTCTGCCCATTCATACATTTCACGGGGTCGGAGCGGTGACGGCGGCAAAGATGAAATCGCTGGGAATCCACAACGGCCATGACCTGCGCGGGTGGTCTCGGGAAAAATTGATTACCCATTTCGGCAAGCAGGGAGATTTTTATTACAATATTGCCCGCGGTATCGATACACGACCGGTCAATCCGGAACGGATCCGCAAATCCATCGGTGCTGAACGCACCCTGGCCCAAGATACCACCGATACCGGGTTTTTGATGTTGCTATTAGAGCAACTCGCACAGCGCGTCCACGCCACCGCCCACCGCTTTGATTTCACCTTTCAGACCGTGACCCTGAAGCTGCGTTACCACGATTTTACCACGATTACCCGTTCGTCAACCACGCCCCATGCAATGACCAGCATCGAAGAGCTTATCGAGGTCGCCAGCCGTCTCTTCAAACAGGCCACCGCCAAGACCAGGAAGATTCGCCTGATTGGTGTATCCATCGGAAAACTGCAAGCCAGATCATCACGAAAGCCCCGACAACTCAGTCTGCCATTTCAATTACGGTAAAAGTAGGCTACAACCGGTAATCATCAGATACAATTTATCCGGGAGCACGACATGATCCGTTTTCTTTTCAAATCAGTGAGGAGCATTATCCGTGGAATCTTTGGCTTTCTCACCTTTATTCGCACTCTTTTTTTCAATCTGATCTTCCTGGTGCTGATTGTTGTCATTGCGGCGGCCTATTTTTCCGGGCGTACCGACACAATAAAAGGCAATTCAATCCTTACCCTCACCATCTCCGGAACGGTGGTGGAACAGCCCTCCCGTTTTGATGATTTCGACCAGGGCTTGCAGGATATCCTGGGATTTTCACAGCCGCCGGTGACCCTGCTGCAAGATATCCTTGACGTAATCGATCACGCCCGTGCAGACAACAGGATCGCGGCAATAAAGCTGGATATTGATGGGCTCGAGCAAATCGGCATCGGCCAGGCCCGGGTTATCGGCAGGGCCCTGAATAATTTCAAAGAAAGCGGCAAAGAAATTATTGCCGCGCAGGGATATTTTACGCAGAATCAATATTATCTGGCATCGTATGGGTCAAAGATCATCATGAACCCCATGGGCGGCGCCTATATCCAGGGGTTCGGGGTATTTCGTACCTATTTCAAAAATGCCCTGGAAAAACTCAAAATCAATTTTCACGTCTTTGCCATCGGCACCTACAAATCAGCCGCTGATCCCCTGATCCGCAACTCCATGTCCGCACCCGACAAAAAGCAGACCAGGGAATGGCTCAACTTTCTGTGGGACGGCTACGTTGACGACGTTGCCGACAATCGCGGCATCACCGCTCATCGTTTTCTTTCGTACATAAACGATATCCCAACTAACCTGGCCCGAGTGGATGGCGACATGGCCCGCCTTGCGCTGGAATACGGTCTAGTGGATGAACTGGCCTTTCAGAGCGAGGTCGATGAACTACTCCGGTCAATCACCGGCCAGCAATTTACTGAGAAACTGCGCACTGTCTCCACCTACCGCTATCTCTCCACCATTGATCGCTCCTTTACCGCAACAGGCGAGGAAGACAATGTCATTGGTCTGATTGTCGCCGAAGGCACCATCGTTCCGGGCGCCAGCGAAGAGCAAACCATCGGTGATGAAACCATGGTAAAATTGATCCGCCAGGCAACTGATAACGATGCCATCAAGGCGCTGGTGGTTCGCATCAACAGCGGCGGCGGTTCCGCCTTTGCCTCCGAACAGATACGCAGGGAACTGAGCAAACTTCAGGCAGGCGGTAAGCCGGTCATCATTTCCATGGGATCGATTGCCGCCTCAGGGGCCTATTGGCTCGCCGCCAGCAGCGATCAGATCTGGGCATCAGCAGATACCCTCACCGGCTCAATTGGTATTTTCATGGTCCTGCCCACCATCGATCAGGCGCTGAATGATCTGGGTATATCACGCGACGGCATCGGCACCACCGACTTTACCGCTGCTTTCGATATCACTCAGCCTTTGAGCGACAGGACGCAGGACGCCATTCAACTGTCTCTTGAACATGGCTATAGCACCTTTATAACCATTGTCGCCGAGGGCAGGGGATTAGAACGCAGCCGGGTCGAGGAATTGGCCCAGGGGCGCATATACACCGGTGCCGCCGCCCTGGACGTTGGTCTCGTGGATCATCTGGGTGAGTTAACGGATGCCATTGGTGCAGCGGCTGAGGTTGCCGATCTCGCTCACTATCAGGTACGGTATCTGGAAGGACAACGCTCTCTGCGCCAGCGATTCATGAGCGTTATGCGCGGTTCCGCTACCGCGCTCGCTGCTTCTCTTCACATCAGAATGCCGGCATGGATTGAGGCCGTTGCGGATAGTCCGGAAATCACTATGATGATGTATTTTGATGATCCACGCGGGCTCTATGCCCACTGGATGCTCAATGTTGCCCAATAACAACAGAAAGGGAGTCTTTTTATGAACTATCGAAACCTGATTCTGACAACGCTTGCCGTACTCTGCTGCTTCACTATATCGGCCAGAGCGCAGGAGGCGGTGCTCATTTCCGGCAACCCCAACGCACCACCGGTGGTGTGGGAACAGTATGAACAACTGGTGGGTCTGGGTATCGATCTTACCACCTCGATTCTTGACGAGCTGGGTATCGGCTACCAGATTAAACGGTTCAGCAACTGGCAGCAGGTACAGGACGGCGCCCGGCAGGACAAAATCGATATCATCGTATCGGCCTATCGAAATCAGGATAGGGAACAATATCTGGACTTTTCCATTGCTTATCTCAACCAACCCACCGTCATCATGGTGAAAAAGGGCAATGAGTTCAAACTCACCAGCTGGGAGGCACTCAAGGGTAAAAAGGGGGTATCAAATATCGGCGAGAGTTACGGTCAGGAGTTTGACAGCTATATTAAAGAGCATCTGGATGTCGAATATCATCAGTTCGAGCGGGCCATACAAATGCTCAAACTGAACATGGCCGACTACCTCATCGTCGACCTTTACACCGGTCTGATTTACACCCGCCTGCTCCAGGGCGAAGATGCTGTTACCATGCTTGACCCACCGGCTACCGTGCAGTCATTTCACCTGGCAATCAGTAAGGATTCACCGCTGGCCGGTCGAATCGACGAGATTAATGCAGTGCTGCGGAAACGCATCGACAGCGGCTTCGTGGAGGACTCCATGTTGACTCATTTCGACGATTGGCAGAAACTTATCGATCGCCGCTCCGCCGCACTCAAACATCAAAGTGAGGAGCAAGCATCGTTAAACGAGCAGTACGCCAAAGAGCAGCGTGAAATGGCTCAGCAACGAATTATCGGCACCATGGTCAACCGCGAAGGACCGTCGCCGGAGATGACCCCGTAGTGTCATGTCAAGTTTCAGATGTTCAAAAATTGCGCCGTATTTTTGGTTTCCCGCAAGGCGCGAAAGAGGGTGCATAGCAGCGCTATGTAAACGACTGAGTAACGAAGTCGGGAAGCTAAAAGGACAAGCAAGATTGAACAGATGAGGCTTGACAGGACACTAGTCCGATTCGCATTTGAGTGTAGTCTTGTTTAGTCCCGATGAGTTGTGGACCGGTCTGGGGTGGCCGCTCACCCGGATGATGCTGTTCATTTCCATCGGCCTGTTTGTCGCTATTGTGGTGGAGTCCCTCAATTGGAACCGGAGAATCGGCGCTCTGACGCGGCCGTTGATCCGCGCCGGAAATTTCTCCGATCGCACCTCGGCCGCATTTTCCATGGCATTGATCTCAGGGGTCAGCGCCAATACCATGCTGGCGGAATCTTATACCGAAAACAAGCTGAGCAAACGGGAGTTGATTCTTGCCAATCTGCTCAACAGCCTGCCCACCTATTGTCTCCACCTGCCCACCATGATGGCCATTACCATCCCACTCATCCCCACGGCAGCCGCCGGCTATCTCGGCATAACCCTGGGTGCCGCCGCCTTTCGCACATTGGCTATCGTTTTGGTGGGCAGACTGACTTTGAGCGGCAATGACGCCGACCGGGTGCATGCGCCATCTGAAAAACCCGATTCTGCCCGCTCGTTCATGAAAACGGTGTCGGCACGTTTCAGCAGACGGCTTAAAAAAATTGCCATGTTCACCGTGCCTATCTATATCTGTGTCTATTTCATGAACCGGCTGGAGTTCTTCTCTGCTCTTGAAAACATCGTCGCCGCTCAGCTCAGCTTTATTCCGCTGCTTTCACCCCAGGCCATGGGCATAATCGCATTAGGCTTTACCGCTGAAATCAGTGCTTCACTGGCAGCGGCGGGGGCGCTGCTCAATGACAACGTCCTCACCACCCAGCAGGCAATCGTTGCGCTGCTGATCGGCAACATCATTTCCTCACCGCTTCGTGCGCTTCGCCACCAGTTTCCCTATTACGCGGGAATTTTCAAACCACGCCTCGCCATGGAATTGATTGTATATAATCAAAGCTTTCGCGCCCTCAGCCTTATTGTGGCAACTATTTTCTATATCATCTTCAACTCCTAAAACATCGGTGGTTTTGAAAAAGAAAACAATCTTTTGAGCCCTGGGCGCGAAGGTTTCACGACACCATCATAGATTGACAATTCTCAGTGCAAAAAGTAGATGTGCGCGATGGACTCAGGTACCGCCGTTAGATACTGAGAGGTAAGAGGGAACTCCGTGTAAATCGGAGAGGGAGACGCCGCTGTAATGGGAACGACCGCCACCTTATACCACTGGGGTATTGATACCTGGGTGGTGAGCCAGCAGGGCGAACCGGAAGTCACAGGACCTGTTTAAGCAACCGCCGCACATCCCGCATTAGATGGTGCGGCAAACGAGACGAGGAACTATCAGGGCATCCCCGGATCAGCAATGATCGGTTTTTTCTTGCCTGCGTTTAACTCAACGGATACTGCTTTTCACGGCACGACATCGTCACGGTGGCACGCATTTCATTACCAATTCGGCTCATCCTGCTCGGCACCGCACCAATTCTCATCATTGCCGTTACCATCGGATTGGGCTACATCGATATCAGCCCGCCTGATATCTACCATGTCCTGCTGGCTCGGTTTGGCTGGCCGCTGCCCGATTCTGTTGACCCAAGCTTTTCGTTCGTGATCTGGGAAGTACGGCTGCCGAGAATTCTCTGTGTGGCCATGGTCGGCGGCGGACTTGCCGTTTCCGGCTGCGTCTTTCAGTCTCTGCTGCGAAATCCACTGGCCGATCCCTACACCCTCGGTATCTCCTCGGGTGCCGCCTTCGGTGCTTCGCTGGGTTTCGTACTGGTGCTGTTCGGCTGGCTGCACCCCGATCCATGGTTTGTGCCTGGGTTCGCCTTCATTGGGGCACTGGCCACGTTGGCGGCGGTTTTTTATCTGACCGCGCCTTCACAACAGCTTTCCTCAAACAGCCTCATCCTGGCCGGCATTATTGTCTCCGCCATTTTATCAGCGGCAATCAGCTTCATTAAGTTTCTTGCTGATGAACAGGTTAGTGCCATCATTTTCTGGCTGATGGGCAGCTTTATCGGTAAAACCTGGCGGGAGACATCGGTGCTGGCGGGAATCAGCCTGCCATGCATGGCCGTTTTGATGTGCTATACCCGGGAACTGGACATCATGAGCTTTGGCGAACGCACCTCTGACGCACTGGGCATTGAAACAGTTAAAATTCGAAAATTACTGCTCATTATCGCATCGCTTACCACTTCCGCCTGCGTTGCAGTCTCAGGAATTATCGGTTTTGTGGGGCTCATTGTGCCCCATTTCATGCGCCTTGTTCTCGGTCCACATAATAGACTTCTGGTTCCGTACAGTTTTCTCGGCGGCTGTGCTCTGCTGCTGGTGGCAGACACCATCACCCGCGTCTATCTTCCGGTCGAACTGCCCATTGGCATTCTCACGGCCCTGCTTGGCGGCCCGATATTCTGCGTGATTTTCAGAAAGTATCAGCTTGCCAGGTGGCGCTCGTGAATGAGCGCACTGTAGAAATCACCCTCACCGGGGTAACCTTCTCGTACGGCCCGCTGCCGTGTTTGCATAATCTGAGCCTCAGCCTTCAGCCGGGCACGCTCTATGGTCTCATCGGCCCCAACGGCAGCGGCAAATCTACCCTGCTCGATATCATTGGTGGATTTGCCCGTCCCCAGGGTGGTCGAGTCACTATCGGCGGGCGTCGACTGGAGAGCTATTCGCGCGGTGAACTGGCCCGTTTGATTGGCGTTGTTCCGCAATCTTTCACCCTCAATTTCGATTACTCAGTGGAGCACGTCGTCCTGATGGGCCGATATCCATATTTAAAGCGATTTTCCGGGCCATCCCCAGAGGATCTGCACCAAGTACGTCACGCTCTGGAACTGCTCGATATCGCCAAACTGGCGGAGCGACCGGTACGTACCCTGTCCGGTGGTGAAAAACAGCGGGTGATGGTGGCCCGAACCCTGGCGCAGGATACCCCGGTCATCCTGCTCGATGAGGCTACCGCTAACCTTGATATCAAGCATGCCATCTCGATCATGCACATTATGGCGAAACTGGTGAAAAACTCATCGAGAACGGTGGTCGCCGCCCTGCACGATCTTAATATGGCCTGCGCCTACAGCGATCAGATCATCGCTCTGTATGGTGGTAAACTGGTTGCTTCCGGAACCACCGAAGCAACCATATCACCGGCCCTGATCGAAACATTGTACCAGGTGCCGGTGACCATAACAGCCGGTACAGATGATACACCGCAGACGATCAACTATCGCTACCACTAATGAAATCACCCCTTATCAACATACTCTCACTACTTCTGCTCACCGGCACGGCGGCTATATCGGCACCCGCTGCCTGGGCACGAACGACAATCCCTGACGACAGCGGCATCAGCCATCACCTGGCTAAACGGGCCGGTTAAGAAATGGAGTTCATCACCATCGATCTTTACTTGCTGCGCCACCGGCCGCACTACTTTTCGACGATCAGTGTAAGGCCTTCTCGATATGAAGCCCCCGGTGATGATAAGGTAAAAAAAGCCTCCTATCTTTATAATTTCGAGATAGTAATCCGTCCTGCCGACAATAATCTCGCCGATTAACATGGAGTAGCAAATGGAGCCTGACGCATTCACCGTAATAGTTCCCGGCGCCAGTAGGCCCATAGGACGCGCCGTTGCTCATGAGTTTGGCCGCCGAGGCGCCACCTTGGCCCTTCCCTGTTACACCGACTGGCCTGAATCCACCGCCGAGATGGAAGCGGAGTTTCACCGCGCCGGTTACAATTTTATGAGCGTTTTCTGCGATCTGCGTGATGTAAAGTCCACCAGCGCGGCAATTACTCAGATCGATTCCAGCCTTGGCAATATTCGCGTTCTGATCAACAATATCGAACGGGGCGGTATGCCGGTGGTGCACGGTTCGTACAGTCATCCTCACAACAGTGACCAATGGAATCTTGAATTTGACACCACCGTCAAGGCAAAATGGAACCTCTACCAATGTTGCCTGCCGCTGCTAAAACGATCCGGCGGGACCGTGATCAATATATCTTCCATTGCCGCCCGTATCGGCCGCGCCGGTCCCGCCTCTTATTTGTTCAGTGACGGCTACAGCGCCGCCAATCGCGCCGTCTTTTCAATGACCCGCGGCTGGGCTCGGGAGGCGGCACCGGAAGTTCGCGTTAACGAGGTTATGCTGGGAATTATCAACGGCCGACACGGGCAAGGCACCAGAGGGTGGGGATTGCTGGACGCGGACCAGCGCCGGGATATCATCGATCACACCCTGCTTAAACGAAACGGGTCGCCGCAAGAAGTTGCCGAGTTGGTATGCTATATCGCCACTCAGGCACACTACATGACCGGCGCCTGCATCACCCTTGACGGTGGATTCTGCCTGGGATCGGAACCTTACATGAAACTACCCGCCGGAGATATTTCCCCGCAAACCTGAGAAGTAGAGGCCACCGCTTCCATGCTCCTTCCAGCCAGTTCCATAAGGCTGTACTCGTGAAACTCTTTTTGCCAATAAATCGTTATCCGGCTTTCATCGGTGGTTAGAGAGCGCAATTGGCTGGTGTATTGAAAAAGCCCCAGCATACCGCATAACATGCAGGCCAGTCCCCGCACCGTGGCGGAGGATGAAGCAAAATAAGGAATCAGAAAACGGTCGTGCAACTGCGGCCCCAGCAGATCAGGAAAGGCATCAGCTAACCGGCACAAGGCCCAGAGGACTCCTTCCTGCAACCGCGGCAGCTCAAGAAAATTGCCGTGCTGAAACGGCTCCGGCCCATCATCGAGGGTATAGCTGATCACCATATGGCAATACTCCCCGGCCAGCCGCCGGTTACCCGCCATCGCCGTTGCCATCGCCTCGGGAACTCCCCAACCGATTCCACCCGACTCATCGTTGAGCATCCAGAGACAACGTCGCATAATCACCCGCCCCTTTTCAAGATCATCGCGCACGATCTTACCAACGACAATGCCGAAAAGCTCAATAGCGGACCAGCGTATCGCATCTTCTGTATGGCACAAACAGGCAAACAACGGATTAACGAGCTTGGCCGGTGAGTAAGTGCGGATCATCAGGTCAAACTCGGCCGGATCCGAACTCCTGCATACCTCGACTACACGATCTTTGAGCTGACGACGTGCGGACATTTCAGGGAAAACGAGCTATGCCGAATTTGTCTGCCGGCTCGCTTTCAGTCGGAGCGCCCCAGCAGGGCGAAAAGGGCGATAATCGCGACAAACAAGCCTGCTACAATAAATGGAATGAGTCTTGGCAGGTTAATTTCACCGTCGACAACCATGCCGGCAATATATTCCGTTCCGCTGAAGATCCAGATACCAACGGCAATAGCCACGAGAATCACCACCCGCCATTTCCCCCACATCACCAGAACTAAAATGAAGAGGCCAAAAGGAGCCATAAACCAGGGATTGGTGAATAGTGCTTCGTAGTCAACCCGGTTGACTTGTGAAATGACGTTTGTAGAGAGGATAAACTCCCAAGCCTTATGCAGATATTCCATTCGTCCCTCGTATGTGGTCATGCACCGTCACATGGTCATCTCTCCCATAGTTTACATACTCGTTCATCTATGGTGATAACCCATTGAAACTTATCCTCATCTATAGTAACTCATGAAGAATCCCATATGTCAATTGCAGAGTAGCGAAATTGTGCCATGCCATACTATTTTTTGTCACCTCTTGCATGGAACATTGAAACATGATGCCTTTCGTTCAAGGTTCCCTCAAGATAATGTCGCTCGGGATAGATCCCGAGGTGCGCAGCCGGAAATTACTTCTTTTCATTGCCTATGTGATGCTGGGATGAATCATACATAATATGGGATCACATCTTTTTACGGCGAAGCATGAGCATATCAATATTGTGCTGATCGGTATGCCTGGGTCAGGCAAAAGCAGTCTAGGGGCACTTCTGGCGCGTGCTCTTAACCGGCCATTGCTTGATACCGATACCCTTATTGAATCTTCTGAAAACGCCACCCTTCAGGAAGTACTTGATCTGCGCGGTTACGACTATTTCTTGAAAAAAGAGGAAGAAGTCCTGGTATCGATACAATGTACGAACCATATTATCGCAACGGGAGGCAGCGCCATTTACAGCGATCTGGCTATGAATCACCTGAAAAAATCGGGTATCGTGGTATTTCTATACACATCTCTGGCCACCCTGCGGCAACGAATCTCGAACTACACCTCACGCGGGGTCGCCAAGCAAAGCGGACACAGCTTTGCCGATCTCTACCATCAACGCCAGCAGCGCTATAACCACTATGCCGATATTACCATCGAAACTGATGATGTCGGGCCGCACCAACTGACAAAGCAGATTATCGCTCGACTCACCCAATGACACCAGCGCATACTTTTGGTATCATTTGCGGGACATAGTGTTCTACTAACGGGAATTTTGAAAACAACAGGACCACATCCATGCACATTCTCATTACCGGCGCATCAGGACTGATTGGCAGCACCCTGGTTGAGTATCTCTTTGCCAAAGGTCATTCATTTTATATTCTGCAAAGAAACAAAGACGGCACTAGTGAGGGGTTCTGGCAGACCGAACAAGCGCGAATAAGCGCTGATGAAAAGCCGTTTGATGCGGTCATTCACCTGGCCGGGGAGAATATCGCCTCAGGCCGCTGGACCAGCCGGAAAAAACAGCGGATCCTTACCAGCCGGGTTGACGGTACAAACAGTTTGGCTGCATTCTGTAATGAACTTTCCCCCGCCCCCGCTACCTTCATCTGCGCCTCGGCTATTGGTTTTTACGGCAACCAGGCGGATCGATGGGTTGATGAGCAAAGCGGTTACGGTGACAATTTCGTGGCGCTCGTGTGCCGCAAATGGGAGCAGTCCGCCGATACCGCCGCCAAGGCGGGAATGAGGGTGGTAAAGGGAAGAATCGGTATGGTGTTAAGCAGCAAAGGAGGGACCCTGCCGATGATGCTTCCCTCTTTCAAGCTAGGCGTAGCCGGAGTGGTAGGCAATGGTACGCAGTATATCAGCTGGGTTGAACTCGACGACCTGGTGCGGATGTTCGAGTTTCTCCTGCATCAATCTGATATTGCCGGCCCCGTCAACCTGGTCTCACCGGAACCGGTAACGAACCGGGAATTCACCAAAACGCTGGGGAGCCTGCTGAAGCGGCCCACCGTCATGAAAATGCCAGCGTTTGCCGCCAAGACAATATTTGGCCAGATGGGCGAGGAGTTGATTCTGTCCAGTACCCGGGTAAAACCTTCGGTACTGCTTGACCACGGTTACGATTTTCTCGCGCCGACCATAGGCGAAGCCCTTGCTCACTGTCTGAGTACTACCAGCAACGATACCGGCCGCGCTTAACCGATGATCCGGTGGGCTGCCTCCTCATAGCGCTCACTGGTTTTTTCGATGATATGGGCCGGCAGAGATGGCGGTGGGGGATTTTTATCCCAACTCAACGATGAGAGATAATCGCGCAGAAACTGCTTGTCAAAGCTGGGTTGAGATCGCCCCGTCTGGTAGGTTTCCATCGGCCAGAATCTTGATGAATCGGGGGTCAGAACCTCATCAATCAGAACAAGTTCGTCATCCTTGATCCCGAACTCAAATTTAGTGTCGGCAATAATGATGCCTTTATCACGCGCATACTCGGCGGCGCGTTCATAGAGTTGCAGACTCATCTGGGCCAATTGCCGGGTTCTTTCCGCACCGATCAACTCCTCCATCTGGGCAATGGAGATATTTTCGTCATGAAGCCCCTGTTCAGCCTTGGTGGACGGAGTGAAGAGCGACTCGGCAAATCTGTCTGATTCACTCATCCCCGCCGGCAGGGTAAAACCGCACACCACCGGTGAGGACTGATATGCCTTCCAAAACGAACCCGACAGATACCCCCGCACAATACACTCCACCGGCAGCGGTTTGGTTTTGGTGATAAGCATCGACCGTCCAGCAAGCTGGTCCGCATACTGCCGACATATATCGGGGTATTCCGCTACCTCGGCGCTGATCAGATGATTTTTGCAGACGTCATTCAGCAGAGAAAACCAGAAAGTTGAGAGTTGGGTGAGTATCTTTCCTTTACCAGGAATGGGTTCAGCCATCACCACGTCGTATGCCGATATCCGATCAGTCGCCACCATCAGCAGCATCTCTTCATTTCGGGGACACCATACATATCTCTCACTTTGCCGCGATGCAGCAGTGGCAGATCATTGAAATTGGTCTCATGGAGTACGCTCATGGCTCATCTAAATTCTAAGGATTAAAGTTTTTATAAAATGCGATGCTGCTCCTTGTTCCATCTCTTTCAAGAGCAACGCTATCGTAAGCTGGGCAGTGCGGATTTCGGTAGGCGACAAGGTTGGCGGTAAATGATCCGATCATCAGTCGTGAATTGACCTTTACCGGCACCCGGCATGAATCATCGGTAAACCACACAACCGTATCTCCACGCTTTTCGTAGATGCCGGCAAATTCGAGAATCGGTTCGATAATTATAGTCTTGATCTCACCAAACATCGTTTTACGCAATGTTTCAGTCCCCTTGACCATCACCTTCACCTCATTTCGACGATCATCGGCAAAGGTCGGGACGATGAAAGGCTCATTGGGAATAAGCTGCATAACCCTGGTGGCAAGAAAGGCGGAAAATTCATTATGGGTATCCGGCCCCATTGTTATAATCCTGGGGTTTTTCCCGTTGAGCTGATACGAGACTGAGCCCTTTTGCTGGTCGAATATAAACAGCCGGTGCGCCTCATACCCATCGCCCTCTTTCTGAAATACTTCATAACGGAACGGGAACCGTTGCGGCCCCCGGACATGGGTGATATGGACATCTTCAATGGGGTAAATCCAGTCAAACACCCCGTTATCGGTAGTGGCACGCATGTATATTTCAATGAACGGACCGCCGCCTTCACGGCGGCTGATGGTAAAGTAGATCTCACCAACCTTTACGCCACCGGTATATGAAACATCATAGGCAAGATACTCATCACCGACATATCCAATCTCCACCAATTCAGGCTGCATAGTACCGTAAGGGATGGGCGCTGCCCCCTGCTTGTCAGCATCATCAGCCCGCACACTGAGCGGAGTAAGGAGAAATGCACTGAGCAAGAGGGTGATCGCCCAACTACCCAAACGATGAAGACGAGAAGCCATCTTGGTCGGGGTGAGAAAAAGACTCTGATACCATGTAAAGTTTTAAATAACGCAATAGTGGACAGCTATTTTTTGTTCTAGGCGAGACATCATTGAGGGAGCATAGCAGTACCACGTTACTGAAAGGGTAACGAAGCATAAAACGCAAAAGAGCAAGCTCGGCGATATTTTCAAGCCTTACAGGGTACTGCTAGTCGATAAAATATTTAAGCTTTTCCCGTCTGCTGGAATGGCGTAACCTGTTCAGCGCCTTTTTCTCGATCTGGCGAATCCTCTCTCGTGAGACGTTGAATCGTTTGCCGATTTCCTCAAGGGTGAATTCTGCCTTTTCGCCAATACCGAAACGCAAGCGGATGATTTTCTCTTCCCGCTCCGACAAGGTAGACAGAATTTCGTTTACCCGACCGGCAAGCTCTCTTACCTGCACCGCTTCATAGGGAGACTGGGATTCCTGATTTTCAAGAAAATCACCAAGTGTCGAGTCATCATCGCCGACTGGGGTTTCCAGTGAGATGGGTTCACGCGAGGCCTCCAGAATGGATAAAATCTTATCCATCGGCAGATTGGTGGAGCTTGAAATCTCCAGCGGTGTGGGTTCCCGCCCCAACTCCTTGTAAAGGGCATAAAATGCCTTGAAAAACTGGCTGCGCAACTCAAGGAAGTGAACCGGCAGCCGAATTGTTCTTGTCTTGTCAAGAATCGCCCTGGTGATGGCTTGGCGTATCCACCAGCTTGCATAGGTGGAAAATTTGTTGCCCTTGGTATAGTCAAACCGAAATACCGCCCGCATCAGGCCAAGGTTTCCTTCCTGGATCAGATCGGCCAGCGTCAGCCCCTGATGCATATATCGTTTGGCGATGGACACTACCAGACGCAGATTCGCCCTGATCATGGTGTCTTTCGCCACCTCTATGGAACGGCTGTACGCCTCCATCTTGGTCTGAAGCTCGAAAAGTTCGCGTTTCTCACTATATTTTTTGGCGGAACTGGTAACACTGTAGCGCATAAAGTTGAGCTGCTGTTTTTTCGGCTTCAAGGTCGGGTCACGCTTTTCCCACAGATCGATACGTTCTTTGAGCAGGGTTATTTCGGCCACTTCGGAAGAATCTTCGCGAATAGCGGTGATGATGGCCTCGAAGCCCTGGCGGATGGTCTTACTGTACTTCGCCTCCTCTTCGGGGGTAAGCAGGTCGTAGCGCCCCATTTCGCGAAGGTAGGTGGTGGTGGTCTCTTCGGTATCGTGCTGCTCCTCGTCAGAAAGAGCAAGAATAGGATCGCCACCTTTACCGTTATCGGATTTGTCTTCTGTCTTTTCCCACAATTCACCGGAAAGCGTTCGTTTCTCTCCGGATTTTTCCTCGGTTACAACTTCGATATTATTATCCCCGAGAAAATTAAAAATTTTTTCAATGTCTCGGGGATCGTTAACATCATCAGGGAGCAGATCGTTAAGGTCGTCGAAACTGATACAGCCTCTCGATTTTCCCGCTTTCAGCAGATCTTCTTTGATTTTCGATAACACTGGCAGTAAACTCCGGTCACCACTAAGAACAGTTCATTCGCACGATATAATAGCGCGATGGCTTCGTCCACGTATCACAAGTGCTTTTTAAAAGCCGCTATACACTAAGCAGAGACTCATATAGGGGAATTGGGCGTAGGATTAAAACCCTGTAATATACATATTTTATCTACCATGCCAAAATGATAATTCCCATGCCCGGTAAAATCCAGTATCAGCGCTCAGATACAGTGATTACGATTACTCTTGACACCATAAGATTTCAGGGAACCTTGAAAAATGGCCTTTTCGCCCAATCTCCGCGTTGCTCAAAAAAATTTTACCCTCGGAATATAAGTCATATGCCCGCGGTAAAATTTCACTCGCGCCTTGATCTTGAACGAAAATTCTCATTTTCCAAAGACCCCTTCAGCTTGCTCTGGCCGTAACAATATTATATTGCCATGAACCGCCCACCAGAAACCAATCGTGCCAGCGGCATACTGGCTCACATAACATCACTCCCGTCGCCATTCGGCATCGGCGATATCGGCGTCGCCGCACAACGCTTTCTCGATTATCTCAGCAGTGCCGGCCAGACATACTGGCAGATTCTTCCCACCGGACCATCCGATGAGGTATTTGATAATTCACCATATATGAGCAGCTCGGCATTTGCCGGCTCCCCTCTTTTGATTTCACCTGAGCTGCTTATCTCAGACGGACTACTCGTTGAACAAGACATTGCCGGACTCAAAGATGTCTCTGACTTCAGCGTTAATTTTCACGCGGTAGCCCGATTCAAAAGCCAGCTGCTCACCAAAGCACTCACCGCTTTTGCTAAAAACCCCACTGATGCATTTGCCGCATTTCAGAAGGCCACCCATTGGCTCGATGATTATGCGCTTTTTATGGTACTCAAAGAAAAATTTAACAATAAACCATGGTATCATTGGCCGACGGAGTTTGCCAACCGGCATACAAAGAGTCTTGAAGAAACACGGCTGAAGCTGCTCCCCCGGCTCACCTACTTTGCCTTTGAGCAGTATATATTTGCCCGGCAATGGCATGCCATGAAACAGCATGCCCACCATAAACGTGTGCGCCTTATCGGCGATATCCCCATCTATGTGGCTCTGGACAGTGCCGATGTCTGGGCTCACCAGGAACTATTCGAACTCGACAAAAACACCGGACTCCCGCTGCTCGTGGCCGGAGTTCCTCCCGATTACTTCAGTAAAACCGGACAATTATGGGGTAATCCGATCTATCGATGGGCAAGTCCAGAGACATCCGTGCAACAGGCACTCACCACCTGGTGGACGAATCGTCTAGCCGCCATGTTCAGCCTGGTTGACATGGCACGGATCGATCACTTCCGCGGTTTTGAGTCGTATTGGGCAGTGCCCGCCAGTGACAAAACAGCGGAACACGGATCATGGTTGAAAGGCCCAGGTGAACAATTGTTTCGGCAAATCGAAAAAAAACTTGGCCCTCTGCCGATCATCGCCGAGGATCTCGGCATCATCACCGAGGCCGTCACAACACTGCGTGAAACACTGGGCTATCCCGGTATGAAGGTGCTCCAGTTTGCCTTTGACGGCCATCCGGACAACCCGTTTCTTCCCTGGAATTTTGAGACTTCCCGCTGCGTCGTTTACACCGGCACCCACGACAACGATACAACCTTAGGCTGGTTTTTATCTGAAAATCTCAGCGAAAATACACGCAGCACTATCAAACAGAGCGCCAACCAGAAAATAACAGGCAACTCCCCTATCCATCACGATCTCATATATTTAGGCACAGAGCTCAGTCGCCCAGCTTTCCATCATCCCGTTGCAAGATATCCTTGGTTTCGGTGGTGATTGCCGGATGAATATCCCCGGGGTGGCCGCTGGAAACTGGCGATGGCGCTGTGCCCAACATTTTTTAACCGAAGAACTGGCCGACTGGCTCAAAGAGATTACGCGTCGTTTCAACCGTCTGTGAAAATAACCGGCACGTATATGCGTGCCGTCAATTGGTAAAGAGCCCACCATCAGCCCCCTTTCAGCTATAGCGATGAGCGAGGGTTATCCCCCGCCATCGTGCTTGACAAAGAAACACTTTTCGGCTAAACGAGTCGCATCCTTTGTCGGCCCCATCGTCTAGTGGCCTAGGACACCGGCCTCTCACGCCGGGAACAGGGGTTCGAGTCCCCTTGGGGTCACCATTTTTTCGCCAACGACAACGGCAGTGTGCAATAGTTATACCCGCACCGCCATCACATGCATCAACTCAGAGTTTTCCACCGACAACCGGGGCATTTCTTGAGAGATGAGGCTTAAACAGAGACTACGCCCCTTTCTCACCGAGTTTGAACTATCTTATCTCCATAACTCTTACGACATAATCGGCGATATCGCGGTTACTTCAATTGCTGAGCCGTTGTGGCATCGGCGTCAGCTTGTCGGCACTGCAATTCTATCCTCAAATAACCGCATCAAAAGCAGTGCTTGCCCGCACCGGGAGCTATCAGGGTGAGGCGCGAACCGCATCTTTTACCTGCATCGCCGGGCAAGACCGGACGACTACCATGCACATGGAGCATGGCCTGAAGCTTTTCGTGGATCTTGCCGAAACCTATTTTTCACCTCGCATGGGTGTCGAGCGACAACGGATAGCAAAGCTTATCCAGCCTGATGAGCACATTCTGGTTATGTTTTCCGGTATCGCGCCGCTGCCGCTTGCCATCGCCAATATCGGCCGTTGCTCCTCAATCACCGCAATCGAAGCAAACCCGGTCGCCCATGCCTGCGCCGTGCGCAACCTCGCGCTGAACAAGGCGGCGGATACAATCAATGTGATTCATGGAGATGTAGGCGAGGTAATACCGAATCTGCCCACCACATTTGACCGGGTCGTAATGCCCCATCCCCACGGTGCGGGAAACTTTATACCGGAGGCCTTATCGGTGCTGCGTCGGGGAGGCTGGCTGCACTGGTACTGTTTCCGCGAGAAAGATGGACAGGAAGAGCTGATGCGTTCCCTGGCCCGCCACTGCGCAACAGAGTCAAGAGCCGTGAAATATGGAACCACTCATCTCTGCGGCCATTGCGGCCGCCAAACCTACCGGGTGTGCGTAGATGGATGTATTCTCTAGCGTATCAGCCAGTGGTTGCAAGGGTTGAGCGGCCGCCATCCACCTTAAATATCTGACCGGTAATCCAATCAGATTCCGGCAAAACGAGAAATTCGGCCATCCGTGCTACATCATCAGCTTCACCAAGTCGCTGTAGCGGGTGTTGACGGGCCACCGCTTCTCTGATCTGCTCACTGCCGACAATTTTTTCCGACAAAGGGGTAAGGGTCAACGAAGGAGCGATCCCGTTCACCCGGATGTTTGGCGCCAACTCAGCCGCCAGCGCCACAACCAACCCTTCCACTGCCCCTTTTGCCATGCTGATCGAGCTATGCAGGGCAAAACCGGTGTGCGCCGCTACACTTGAAAAGAGCACCACGGCGCCGCGACCCTCGGCTTTTTTCAAAACGCTCAGGGCCGCCTGCACGGCCAGCGCCGCACCGACACTGTTTACCGTAAAATCGTCGAGTAAATCACTGCTTTTGACCCGCCTGATACTTGCCAGATTGATGGTGCCCACTGCATAAACCAATCCACAAATATGGCCGGCATCCTTCATCACCTGTTTAAACAAGGTATCATCGCGAACATCGCCGACGGTGAATTCACAATTGAGATTCGCCGCCAGATTCGACAGTTTATCTTCATCTCTGCCTACCAGGTGAAGATCATAACCGCGCTGATGGAGCAGCGACGCCAATTTAGCACCAACACCGCCGCTGCCGCCGTATATCAAGATTTTTCCTTTACTCTTGTTGTCGTCCATAATTGATTCCCTTCTACGGTATGCAAACCAAACAAGACATGATGGCGTCGTAAAAACTTCGCTCTACGTCGTCGTGGGATCATTTTCACTTCTCGACGTACCACATGTACGCCTGCGAGGTCAAAACGACCACCACTCCTGGCAGATTTATTACTTAGCCATCTTAGCCTGCAAGCCTGACTTTTTACGACTTCATCAAGACATACTGGTTGTATTTTCGTGAGTTAAAAGAGTATGAAATGTCAATCCAACCCTCAGCCAACAATATAGCTCTTTGCATGCGAAGCAAGAAACCCCGGAGGACACATCGTTATGAACGAAACGATCACCCTGCTCAGCAACCACCGCTCCATCCGTAAATTCACCGATGAGGCTGTTGACCGCACAACCGTCGAACAATTGGTGAGCGCCGGCCAGCATGCCGCCACCTCCAGTTTCATCCAGGCCTGCACCGTCATTCAGGTGCAGGATCAGAAAGTACGGGAAAGGTTCTACGAAATCACCAACGCCCAGCAGTATGTCAGGGAAGCCCCGGTTTTTCTGGTGTTTTGTGCCGACATGCAGCGCCATCGTCTTGCCTGCACCATGCACGATGCCCCGATGATGAGCGGATTTACCGAGCAGTTTGTCACCGCATCACTTGATTGCGCCCTGTTTGCCCAGAATGTTGCGATCGCCGCTGAATCACTGGGGCTCGGCATCTGTTATATCGGGGCGCTGCGCAACGACATCGCCGCGGTGGACGCACTGCTCAATCTGCCCGATCTGGTCTATCCGGTGTTCGGGATGTGCATCGGCCACCCGGCACAGGACCCAGAAGTAAAACCGCGCCTGCCCCTTGAGGTTGTCCTCAAACAGGAGACATACACGGATGAACACGATGAACAGTACTTGCAAGAGTATGACAAGGCCGTGCGCGCCTACTACCAAAACCGCGGCGGAGGCGCTAAAGATCAATCATGGACGGAACAGATCTCTGCTATGCTGATCAAGGAGGCACGGCCACACATGCTGGCTTATCTCAGATCAAAAGGATTTTTACAGAAGTAGGCTGCAACAACCCCCACCCCTTCTGCCTTCAGGCCGGCGGGGG
Source organism: Desulfofustis sp. PB-SRB1 (assembly GCA_016722945.1). Taxonomy (GTDB): domain Bacteria; phylum Desulfobacterota; class Desulfobulbia; order Desulfobulbales; family Desulfocapsaceae; genus PB-SRB1. The sequence continues at coordinate 20,434 of JAEQMT010000021.1, forward strand.
TTGCTCGGCGGACGCTACATTGTTTCCCGCAGATACTGGGTAAACCGCGCCCAGGATTTCTGGTCGGCATCCTCACGGTATCGCGGCGAACCAAACACCGTAAAAGCGTGCGGCGCCCCGCTGTAGGTGATCATCTCATGCGGTACCGAAGCACCTTCCAGCTGAGTTGCCAGAGAGGCAAAATCCTCCATGGTCACGGCAGTATCAGCGGTGCCGTGCAAGACCAGAACCGAGCCCTTCACCCCGCTGTAATCCTGGCCCTCCGGAGTGGTCAGACCGCCGTGAAAGGAGACGAACCCATCAAGATCGGCCCCTGATCGGGCCAGCTCCAGGACCGCGGCCCCACCGAAACAATACCCAAATGCGACCACCTCATCGCTACCGCCACTGAGAGCCACGGCTTCGGCCAGACCGGCATTGAGCAGGGTACGCATTTTCTCGCGATCCCCGTAGAGCGAGCCGGTCAGCTTGCGCTTCTCCTCGGTCTCCGTGGGTCGTACCCCCTTGCCGAACAGATCCACGGCAAATACCGCATAGCCCAGCTCGGCAAGCATCTCCGCTCGCTTCACCTCGTAATCGGTAAGCCCGTCCCAATCGTGCACCATAAGAGTCATCGGCGCATCGCCGCCGGGACTAATGAAATACCCCTCATATTCCTGGCCATCAACCGAATAGGTAATAAATTCACCGGCACCATGCGCCGATGAGCCGATCGTGAGGAGCGCGACAATAAAAAGATATTTCATCCTATCTCTCCTGTAATTGCAGGTAAAAAAAGAGCCCCTTCCTGGTTGACTGCATGGAGTATTTCAATTCAACACTTCATGCCACATTGCCATAGCTGTTGTGATGGAAGTTGAGAGGTTAAACTAATCCCGCTCAGTCGACTCAGGTGGCTCCATCCACAAAAACCCGCCACCTCGCAGCCATGAAAAACCAAACATATTGAATCAGTTACAAAAGGCAGCGGAATGCCGAAAACATAGTGCCGTGAATGGTAAAAGCAATAACCAGGGCCAAATAATGGCAAGTTCTCAGCTTAAACCGCTCTTTTGCCTCCCTCATCAAAAAACACTTGACGAAATAGTTCTTCCAAGGATAACTTGTCAGACAATCAGTCATCTTAACAGCAACCATTATGCAGCCCATCAAAAAAGTCCGACTATCTGACTCAGTGATCGATGCCATCGAGGCGATGATTGATGCTGAGCAGCTCAAACCCGGTGATAAGATATTTTCCGAGCATGAGCTTACCAGACGTCTGCAGGTGAGCAGGGCCTCAGTTCGAGAGGCGATTCGAATTCTCGAGGTAACCGGCAGAGTAACCGTCAAACACGGGAAAGGGGTGTATCTTGCCGATTACTCAGCCTCACGTTTTGAACCCTTTGTCGCATGGTTGCAAAACAACGAACAATCTCTGAACGACAGTTTTGAACTGCGCCTGATTATTGAGCCGGATATTGCCGCCCTCGCCGCTCAACGCGCAGAAGAAACAGACATCGACGAGCTCAATACAGCGCATAAGTATTTTACCACCTGTGCCGCCGACGCCAATACTACTGAAATTATTAAATCAGACCGAAATTTCCACCGCCTTCTGGCCGGAGCGAGTAAAAACCGCGCTCTGTCGATGCTGATGCATTCCATTACGACATCGCTGCCCGGTGATTGGATATCAAGCCTGCATACCCCCGGCAGAATCAAAAAAACCATTACCGAACACGGTGAGGTACTGAAGGCTGTCACACATTCTGATAGCAACCAGGCACGCCACTGCATGCACAGCCATCTCACCAATGCCTGGGCTGATATCCGAAATTTCATGCACCAACATACCACTACAGTTGGGGAGCCGACATTATGACCACTCACATCACCACTCTCGTTGAAAACCGGACCGGTGAACACAAGGCGCTTAAAGCGGAACATGGGTTATCCTTTTTTATCCAACATAACGGTATGTACCTGATTTTCGATACCGGTCAAAGCGACGCTTTCGCTGACAATGCCAGACTGCTGAACCTCGATCTTACCAAAGTCGATACGGTTATTCTCAGTCATGGCCACTACGACCATGGCGGTGGTTTGAGATATTTAACTGATCTTACTACCTCTTTCACTTTGCATACCGGGACAGGATTTTTCCGGCAAAAATATGCTGTTTCCGGGCAGGCAGCCGCGTACCTGGGGGTAAACTTCAAGACTGATTTCCTTCGTTCTCATGCCATACCCCATGAGGAACTGCGTGCCCCGCACAGAGAAATTGCTCCGGGAGTGCATCTTTTTTCACAATTTCCACGAGTACATGAAGATGAGACCATCAATCCCCGCTTCATGATTTTTGAAGACGGGGATTTCAAGCCCGATCCCTTTGCTGATGAAATATGTCTGGCCCTTGACTCGTCAAATGGTCTGATCGTACTTCTGGGCTGTGCTCATCCCGGAATGAAGAACATGCTCGACCATATCCGGCACACCATGAAGCAACATATTTACGCCATTTTGGGTGGTACCCATCTCGTTGAAGCCGCGGATAACGGAATGGAATCTTCTTTTGCCTACCTGCGCAACAATACTATCGAGGTCATTGCCGTCTCCCATTGTACCGGGGAAAGCGCCCTGAACCGGTTGGCGGCTGAAAACAGTAACTATGCGATGAACTGCACCGGCAGTTCGCTCTTTGTCGCGTGATGGAGGGGCAGCACTGGCTATCATCAGCAATTGATTCGCCGCTGCTTCCCCTATGAAACAAACCAATTGAAGGAGGAGAACCCATGAAACCGAGGACCATGAGAACACTGATCACTACCGGCCTTGCCGTCACCGCGCTGGCATTGGCCGCCGGCATCGGCGCGGCCCCGGCGCAGGCCAAAAACATCGTCTGGAAATCTTCCGGTCACGGCCCCGCATCTGATCCCTCACAGATCTATCACGACAAACTCTGCAACGCCATCACCGAGGCCACCGGTGGCCGGCTGACCGTCAAGCCGTTTGTCGGCGGTTCCATCGTACCTGCCTACAAAGAGCTTGACGCAGTTGATCAGGGTGTTTTGCAGATGGCCTACACCTGCCCCATGTATAACCTCGACAAATGGTCCGCGGCCGGACTCATCAGTTCACGTCCCGGCGGGCTGCCCGGCGAGGCCTTGCGCACCTGGTTCAATTACGGCGGCGGCGCCGAATTGCTCAATAAGATGATGGAAGGCTACAACGTCATGACCTTTCCCGGCGCCTTGTCGCCGCTTCCCGAGGAAGTCTTCTTTCATTCAAAGGTAAAACTCGAATCGCTTGATGATCTCAAAGGGCTTAAGGCCCGATGCATGGGCGACGGCGGCGAAATCCTCAAGCGAATGGGAGCAGCGACAGTGATCATCCCTGGCGGCGAGCTTTATGAAGCAATGCAGCGTGGCACCATCGATGCCTTCGAGTACTCGACCCTTGCCTCAAACTGGAAGATGCATTTCAACGAAGTTGCACCCTATGTTTATCTCTCCCCGGCCCGGGCGCCCAGTGACCCACAGGTATTTTTTGTGAACAAAACCGCCTGGGAGAAACTTCCTGAAGATATCAAGGTGATCGTCAAGGCTTTGATCGACAAATATACTCAGGCCCAGCATGAATACCTGGTATACGAGTCGGTGCAGGCGGTGGAGAAATTCCGTGAAGCCGGCAACCAAGTCTACAAGGTACCCAAAGACATCGAAGATGCGTTGAACGCGGAAGCGGCAAAATTTTATGAGGAAAAATCTCAATCCGAACCACCGATATTTGCTGAGATTTACAACTCCATGAAAGAGTTCGGCGAAGCCTACAACGCCATCAAATAATCTGTAACACCTCAACAGCGGGCGATGCTCATGCTTTCAAAACTACTTGGTTATATCGACTGGTTAAGTGAAATGTCGGGAAGCATCGGCAAATGGTTTGCCGTCGTCCTGGTGCTGGCCGGCACCTTCGAGGCAATCGCCCGCCACTTTTTCAACGCCCCGACCATCTGGGCATATGATTCCATGTGCATGGCCGGCGGCGTCGTCTATATGCTTGGTGCTTCCTACAACTACAAACACAACGCCCACACCAGGGTCGACATTTTCTACTCAGCCATGTCGCCCAAACGTCAGGCCTGGATCGACCTCATCTGCGCCCTTCTATTCTTTTTCCCGCTTATGGTGGTGATGTTCAAGCTTGCCATGGACTGGGCCATTCGGGCATGGCGCATTGACGAAGTAATGTTCAACAGCTTCTGGTACCCACCCGCGGCCCCCTACCGCACCGTATTCGCAGTGGGCCTGCTGCTCCTCATCCTGCAGGGAGTGTCCAAATTTATCCGCGATCTGTACTTCATCATCAAAGGAGAGCGCCTTGCTTGAACTGAGCCCTGAGATTGTCGCCTTCTTGATGCTGGGCGGCGTATTCGCGCTGGTCCTGACCGGTTTTCCCATCGCCTTTGTCATCGGCAGTGTGGCATTTTTCGTCGGACTTGCAATTTTTGGCCCGACCACCACCTTCCACATTCTTTACAGCCGGTTTTACGACCTTTCCCTCAACTATCCCTACCTGGCGGTACCACTTTTCACCTTTATGGGAGTGGTGCTGCAACACTCAGGCACCACCAAGGAGTTATACGAAAGTCTCTACGATGCTCTGGGTGGCCTCAAGGGAGGGCTTGCCGTGGTCACCATCGTCTTCGGCACGATTCTAGCCGCATGTCTCGGCGTTATTGCCGCCTCGGTAACAATTTTAACCCTAATCGCCCTTGGCCCCATGCTAACCCGCGGCTACGACAAACCACTTGCGGCCGGCACCATCGTCGCCTCCGGCACCCTGGGGATTCTCATTCCCCCTTCCATCATGCTGGTCGTCTATGGCCCACAGGCCGGGATATCCATCGGCCAGATGTTCATGGGTGCGGTATTTCCCGGCATCATCCTTTCAACCCTTTACATAGCCTACGTTATCGTCCGCTGCTATCTCAACCCTGATCTCGGCCCATCCCTGCCGGCCGACCAGATCACCCCGTTCTCCACTACCAAACTTCTCAAACTGCTCAAATCGCTGGCGCCTCCGGTGCTCCTCATTATTGCCGTTCTCGGGACCATTTTTTCAGGTATCGCCCCACCCACCGAAGCAGCCGCCGTCGGTTGCTCGGCCGCCTTATTGCTCACCGTGCTGTATCGCCGGTTCAGTTTCGATCTGGTGAAACATGCCGCTCTTGAGACCTTGCGGGTAAGCGCCTTTGTCCTCATGATCGCGGCACTTTGCTACGCGTTCGTGGGCATTTTCATGAGCGCCGGTTCCGGCGAGGTGGTGCAGGCGATGATACTCGCGGTTCCCGGTGGCAAATGGGCCTCTTTTGCGATGATCATGGCCATTGTTTTTCTTCTCGGTTTATTTATCGAATGGATCGGTATCGTTTTCATCATCGTCCCGATTTTCTCTCCCATTCTTGAATCGCTGGGTTTCAATCCGCTCTGGGCCGGTATGATGATCTGCATCAATCTGCAGATGGCATTTCAAACTCCGCCTATGGCCATGTCTATCTTCGTGCTCAAAGGGGCGGCGCCGCCGGAACTTGGCCTGAGCATGTCAGATATCATCAGAGGGGTCATTCCTTTCGTCCTGATCATCATCACCACCCTGGTATTATGCACCATCTTTCCGGAGATTATTACCTGGCTGCCGGAAAAAATGATCGGGCCGTCTCATCAATAACGTATTCCACCAGGTTAGTTATGGCTGACGGCAGGCGGCAGATTCTTACAAAGATCTTTAACGCGGCACTGGCGCGGGTCAATCCCTACCAGATGATGCGTGATCATATCCGGCTCGATAATGAAATCCTCACTATCCGTTTTGAAGATACCATCCACACCGTTGATCTGAGAAATTTTGAAACAATCTTAGTGCTGGGCGCCGGCAAAGCCACCGCACCCATGGCCAGGGCACTTGAGGAAATCCTCGGCGAACGTATCAATCGGGGAGCGATTGTCGTGAAATACGGCCATGGCGAACCCCTGAGATACATCCAGGTGATCGAAGCGGCTCACCCCCAGCCGGATGAGGCGGGCGTACAAGGCGCTGCCCGGCTTCTGGAACTGGCCGGGTCAGCCGATGCACACACCCTTGTTATTACCCTGCTTTCCGGCGGTGGTTCGGCCCTGCTGCCGGCTCCGCTAAATGCCACTGTAGACGGCGAACCAATCCAATTGAGCCTGCGGGACAAGCAGGACGTTACCCAGGCGCTGCTGCGCTGCGGCGCCGACATCACCGAGATAAACTGCATCCGTAAACATCTCTCGGCCATCAAAGGCGGACGGCTGCTGCAAAAAATCGCCCCGGCAACGGCCATCAGCTTTATCCTCTCCGATGTGATCGGCGACGATCTCAGCTCGATAGCCTCCGGTCCCACCGCCGCTGATCCCACCACCTATGGGGACGCCCTGGCGATTATCGATCGCTATGCGATCCGCTCCCACTTGCCGGCAGCAGTCCTCACCGTGCTTGAGGCAGGGACCCGCGGCGCCATCACCGAAACGCCTGAGGCAACCGATCCGATATTTTCAGGCACCACCACCCTGCTCATTGGCACCAACAGGGTTGCTCTGGCAGCCGCCAGAGAGCAGGCACAAGCATTGGGCTATCCGTGCCAGACGCTGACTGCACGCATCTCAGGGGAGGCCAGAGAGGTCGCTAAAATTTTAGCGGCTATCGCCATGGATGCCAGGCAATCGGGCTTGCTCGCTGGCGCTCCCTGCTGTATTCTGGCCGGCGGTGAGCCGGTGGTCACCCTGCGAGGCGATGGCACAGGCGGCAGAAACCAGGAAATGGCCCTGGCCTTTCTGGCGGAGATCAAGCGCTCCCCCCACCTTTTTGAGAATGTCTGTTTTCTTGCCGCCTCCACCGACGGCAACGACGGCCCCACCGATGCCGCCGGCGCGTTCGCCGATCTGGAGATGCTTGTCCGCGCCGAGCAAGCAGATTTGTCACCGGCGGATTATCTTGCCGCCAACGATTCCTACCATTTTTTCACGGCCATTAACGGTCTGCTCAAGACTGGCCCTACCAACACCAACGTCTGTGACCTGCAGATGATTCTGATCGACCCCTGAACCGGAGCATAATGAGGCATTTACACCACACCAGATGAGGTGAATTGACTATTCTTCACGGTCTTCCCGAGCAGGGCCAGAGGGTTGCCCGGCCATAACATAGCGGATTTCACCGTAGCTGAAGTCCTCACCAAGGATTTCCTTGATGGGCTTTAACCGCTCGCTTTGTGCCTTCTCGATTGCATCGGCGATAATCTGCTGGCGCCGGCGATCGACCAGCTCATCGAGTTCGATATCGCCGGCTGCCAGACACTGAACTAGATGTGTTTCTATGGTGGTAAGGGCAAGACCACGCTCACTGGCAATCTCGGTGGCACTGAGCCCCTGGGCGTGCAGCGCCAGACTTTTCCTTCTCGAATCCCCGGCAGCCGCCTGCTTCTTTTGTGAGTTCTCTTCGCCGTCGCGCTCAACTAACTCTTCGTGCACACCCTCTACCTGCTGCTCAATTCCATGTTTGTTCCGGTAAGCAAGGATAAGAGCCAACAGCTCGTCCCCATATTTTTCAGCGATTTTAGGACCGATTCCTTTGATTTTTTTAAGCGCACCAAGCGATGCGGGCAGATGCGCGGCAATCTGGATCAGCACCTTCTGGTGCAAAATCCGGTAAGCTGCAACATCTTCGACAGCCGCCTGTTTCGTCCGCCACTCACGCAGAGAATCAAACAGCTCCTGATGAACCTGCTCACTGCTCTCATCAACCACCGTTTCTCTTTTTTTCTCTGGTTTTTCCACCATAACCGCACCCGCGGCGCAGGCCCGCAGATAATCACCGTTATCAAATCCGGTGGCGCAGCATGCCGACGTCAGCGCTTTGGTGTGGATCTCCTGACGCAGATTGGCAAGCAGATCCCGAACCTGTTTTCTCACTTCCTTGTTATCAGTCTCAGCGGAAAAACGATCAAGTCGTTGGTCCAAATGGGTGGCGATCTTTTCGGTGAAATAGCCCGAAGCCTTGTGCAGCCGTTCGAGCACGGCGGGATCTTGTGCGGGAAGCAGATCTTCGCGAAACAACCCGCGCAATTGCGTACAAAAATTCCGGCCTACCGCGCAAATTTCCGTCAAGACGTTCTGGTGCAGGGCGTCGAGATCATCAATTCCCTGAAGATGCAGAAGGTCGCGGTACCGGCGCACCGTTGATACCAGCCTGCCCACAAGGCTACCCAGCCGGGTATAATCAAAACAATCAAGAATCAACTTCTGCTGATAGCTGATCTTAGCTGCCGCCAAAGCTTCCATGGTCGGCTGTCTCGAGGCGATCTCACTGGTGAACCGCAGCACGGCGGGATCAAGACTGATACCGCGACGATCAAGTGGAGTGCTGAGCACCAGCCCATCCAGCGAGCGGCAGCGGCTCAAGGCCACATACACCTGACCGGGGGCAAAGGCGGCCTGCGCGTCAATAACCACCTGATCAAAGGTCAATCCCTGGCTTTTATGAATGGTGATGGCCCAGGCGAGTTTAAGCGGCACCTGGGTAAAGCTACCGACACTGTTCTCGCGCACCTGCATGGACTCGGTATCCAGGGAGAACTGGACATTTTTCCAGCTCAGCGGTTCCACCACGATTTCCTCTTCATCCCCCTGGCAACGCACCCGGATGCGTGTTTCATCAAGCTGTACAATCCGGCCGATTTTGCCATTAAAATAGAGTTTTTCAGGTGATGGGTCGTTGCGCACAAACATCACCTGCGCGCCTGCCTTCAGCTCAAGTGTCTGCTCGGTGGGATAGGCGTGCTCGGGAAAATCTCCTTCGATGGTGGCGGAAAAGGTATGGCTGGCGGCGGAAAGACTAGCCAGCCTCTTTTTGTTGATGCTCTCGGCCCGGTTGTTATGGGTACACAGGGTGATGGTTCCCGACTGCCGCGCCGTTTCCGTTGCTCTGTCCGGCTGGTGGCGGGCATTGAGATGGTTGAGATGTTCGCCGTCAAGATTATTGTCGCGCACCCGGTTAAGCAACTCGATAAAGGTATCGTCACTCTGCCGGTAGATGTGTTGCAGCTCAATGGGAATCAGCTCAGTTTTTCGCAGCGCCTTACTGCTGAAGAAATAGGGAGAATCGTAAAGAGACGCGAGAACCTTCCATTCATTGGCCTTAACCACCGGCGGCAGTTGGTGCATATCGCCGATCAACAGTAACTGCACACCGCCAAAAGGCAGGCTGGTGCGACGAAGACGGCGCAGCACATCATCCACCCCATCAAGCAGATCGGCCCTGACCATACTGATTTCATCGATAACCAGGAGATCCAGCCCCTTGATCAGCTCCCGTTTGTCGCGACTAAATCGAAAAAACCGCTTCTGCTCGCCACCCGGCACAAAGGGGCCAAAGCTCAACTGGAAAAAGGAGTGCAGGGTAACGCCGCCGGCATTGATGGCCGCCACCCCGGTGGGCGCGGTCACCACCATGCGTTTGTCGCAACCGCTCTTGAGGCTGCCGAGAAACGTGGTCTTGCCGGTGCCCGCCTTGCCGGTGAGAAAGATATTACAATCAGTGGCCAGGACAAACTCCGTCACCAGCCGCAGCTCTTGATTTTCCCGTATCACTGTTCCGTCTCGGTCTTCCTCTACCCAGCACCTCACAAGAAAAAGGCCAATGTATCGTGTAATGCTTCCCCCAGCTATGGATTTTTTCCCGGTGTTTTACGCAAAACCCAGTATCCTTGCATTAAGTAGGCCCATTCGCACGGAAAGAAGATACACCTTTTAGTGATATTTAATTTTTTAGGAATTTATGCCGGAACAGCACACCTTCGATAGCTTCATGAAAGTATCTTGTCTTCTTGAAGATACCCTGAGCCAAAAAAATAGAGGTCGGCTTCCTGGGTAGTCTTAATCCTCATATTGGAGCGCATATCGCCAATGAGGTTGAGAGTGCGCCACTCGCCGTCTGAATATATTCGCCACATACTCGACGAGATTACTATCCGCGGAGCCGGGCACCACTAATGGATTATGAGGCGTTTCATAGAGAAAAGACGGCCAAGAAATCACTCACTAGGAGTGTTGGGACAAGTCTTTGCCGATTATCCGCAACCCAAACCGTCTCCTGAGCATTCACCGCGGCTGCATGTGCGCTTGCGTCGTCTGGTGATGGTGCCCCGTTTTACCCTGATAGACGGCCGCCAGTCCTTCCGCGATCAACCCTTCGGCCTCGATTGTCTCGATGCCGGCGGTGGCGAGAATTTTCGCCGGTTTTTCACCGACGCCGCTGACCAGAACGGCGCGGCAATCAGCCAGCACTTCGGCCATTTCACGCCAGCGCCTGGCGCCGCTGCCGGGTTGCGGGGCGGCTCTTTTTTCAACCTCGACATAATCACCATTGCGGCGTTCCCAGATGGAGAGAGAAGCCGCCTCGCCAAGATGCTGATTAATAAGAAACCCCTCTTCACTTGCCACCGCCACATAGGGACGCTCCGCCGCTCCACCACTATGCTGCTCGGATAGACGGTCTTCCGCCATACAGCCAAGCGACGCAGCGGTGTGACTCTCGCCCAGCAGCCCCACCGCATCGGCCCGGCAGCGGCGGCAGTGGCGCATCTGCGGCAGATATGACTCGGCCTTTTGGCGGACGCGTTCAACGCTCTTTTTATCGGGCTGCGGCAGTGAACCAAAAACGCTGTTCTTGGCCGGGTAGAGCGGCATGCAGTTGAACAGATCGACGCCAAGACTCTGCATTCTCTGGGCCACCCGTTCCACATGATGGTCGTTGATGCCGGGGATCAGGATGCAGTTCACCTTAATGGTCATCCCGTGCTTTTTAATGGCTGTTATGGCTTCGAGCTGCCGGGAGAGCAGCAACGCGGCGCCGGACTCGCCCGTCAGGATGGTGTCGCCATCCTGCACCCGGCTGTAGATACGGGCCCCAATGGCAGGATCCACGGCGCACACGGTGATGGTCAAATGAGACACATTGAGTTCCGCTAATTCATCAATATATGGGCCGATGGCCAGGCCGTTTGATGAAATGCACAGCAGCAAGTCGGGATGAGCACGGTGAAGCAGCCGCAGGGTGGACATGGTTTTGTCGGGGTTGGCGAAGGGGTCGCCCGGCCCGGCAATACCCGCTACCGTGATGTTGGAGTGACGGCTGCGTACCTGATTCACATAATCAACCGCCTGATGTGGGCTCATCACCACGCTCGTCACTCCGGGCCTAGATTCGTTGACGCAATCGTAACGCCGATCACAGAAGTTGCAGGAGATATTGCAGGCCGGCGCCACCGGCAGGTGGACGCGACCGTAGAGCCCCTTTACGGAGCTGTTAAAACAGGGATGCTTGATACGGGAGTTTTCAAGTGCGGCAGTCATAACCGATCCAGTATAAATAAGATTGCGGCTACATATAGCTGTAGCCGATGGGGGAACTATCCTGCTTGCGGGCGATAATGGTGTTGGTAATTTCGTCGAACAGACGCTGGGCGCCGGCAAAACCGACATGCAGGAGCCGCTGACCGCCGACCCGGTCATGGATGGGAAAGCCCACCCGAATGAGCGGCAGGTTGTGCTGACGGGCAAACCGGTATCCCTTGGAATGGCCGATCACCAGATCGACGCCGCACTCAGCCGCGCGGTTCTCGATATCGTAAAAGTCGACTCCTTCATGCACCTCCGGGGTCGGCACCTCGATGTCGCCAATCGCTTCACTTATCGCCTGGGCAAACCGCCCGCTTTTGTCGCCGGATGCACACAATACCGGGTGAATACCGATTTCACTTAAAAATCCGGCCAATCCCGCCACCAGATCCTGTTCGCCGTAAATCACCGCCCGTTTGCCGAAGATATATTTGTGCCCGTCCACCATGGCATCCACCAGCCGTCCGCGGGCTTTGGCATAACAAGGTGGCATTGGCTTGTCGGCACAATCAGACAAAAGCGCCATAAACTGATCAGTTGCCCTGATGCCGATGGGCAGCCCACAGCCGGCAACGTTAGCGCCATAGTGGCGGGCCAGATAGGCTCCGGCGCTTTTCTCATCGACGGTAGCGCCAAGCTCGATGGTAAGTTGCGCCCCGGCCATGGCGGCGATTGATCTCTGATCAGTACCGCCGGCGGGGATGAGCGGGTAAGAGTTGAGGGCTACGCCATCCAGGGTCTCGGAATAGTCGGGTAGCAAAGTCGCATCAAGACCGAAGTGGGCGCATATATCCTTGAGATGGCGGATATCGGCCGGTGAGAGCATGTTACCCAGGATGGTAACCCCGTCATGGGGTGGAGTGGGACCGGTAAGTTGCTCCACCACGGCTCGCATGGCGGCATGAAATCCTTCCATATGGGTGCCGCCATAGGATGGAGTGGAAACGGTGACGATTTTGGGTCCGTCTTCGGCACCGAATTCTTCGTTATACTCCCGTACCAGCATGGGCAGATCATCGCCGATGGTCTCGGTGAGGCAGGTAGAGGCAACCCCGATCAGGCTGGGACCATACCGTTTGATGACATTTTGCAGACCAAGTTTCAGATTCGGCCCGCCTCCGTAGATTGCATTTTTTTCTCCCAAAGAGGACGAGGCGATATCCACCGGCTCACTGAAGTGGCTGATCAGATAACGCCGCATATAGGTGGCGCACCCCTGAGATCCGTGCAAAAATGGCACGCATCCTTCGATCCCGCGAAAGGCTAAAGCGGCGCCCAGCGGCCGGCACAATTTACAGCCGTTGGTGGTGGAGATATAATCTGGGTTGAGGGGAGCGCTCATACAACCTCCTTGCGCCGGGGCACAAATCGCCAGACCGGACTCATCACTGACTGGTACACTTCTTTGGTAAAATTGAGCATGCCGGCAAACCCGGCCAGCATTTCCTTGCGCTCGTGATTGTGGTCGCAAAACGCCACCCCGAGTTTATAAGCGATGGGTCGCTCCTTTACTCCGCCGACAAAGATATCCACATCCTTTTCCCTGATAAACGATGCCAACTCAAGGGTGTTGGCATCATCGACGATGATGGTGCCGGGATCGGTAATCTCCGCCAGTTCCTCATAATCCTCTTTAGTACCGGTCTGCGACCCGACCATGACCACATCCATATTGAGCATGCGAAAGGCCTTAACCAGGGAAAACGCCTTGAAAGCGCCGCCTACGTAAATCGCCGCCTTTTTTCCGCGCAGCGCTTCCTGGTATGGCACCAGTTGCGGCAGCAGGGTGCTGATTTCCTCGCGCACCAGGTTTCTGGCCCGCTCCAGCAGCACCGGGTCACCAAAATGGCGGGCCACCGAATAGAGGGCCTCGGCCATATCCTCGACCCCGAAATATGACACCCGCAGCGAAGGGGTGCCGTAGCGTTCATGCATAATATCGGCCAGCCCCATGGTGGCCCCGGAACATTGCACCACGTTGAGGGCGGCGCCGTGTGCCCGGGCAATGTCCGCCACCCGTCCGTCACCGGTTATATTGGCCACCACCTCGATGCCGATGCGCTCAAAATAGTCCCGAATCTGCCATATCTCGCCGGCCAGGTTGAAATCACCCAAGATATTGATGGAATACGGAGAGATACCGCTGGTGTCGCCGGTACCCACCAGACATCCCATGGCGTGGCAGGCGGCCTCATAACCGGCCCGCTTGTTACCCTTGAACCCTTCTGATTTAACCGGCAGCACGGGTATCTTGGTCTGGGCGGCAACCTTTTTGCACACCGCATCCAGATCATCACCGATAATGCCCACTATGCAGGTGGAATAGACAAAGGCGGCGGCGGGACGATGGCGCTCGATTAGCTCGAACAGGGCGCGTTCGAGTTTCTTTTCGCCGCCGAAAATTACATCCATCTCCTGCAGATCGGTGGAAAACGAGAGACGGTTGAGCTCCGGCCCCGAGGACAGCGCACCGCGAATATCCCAGGTGTAAACGGCGCAGCCGATGGGGCCATGGACCAGATGAAGGGCATCGGCAATGGGATAAAGCACCACCCGGGAGCCGCAGAAAACGCAGGCACGCTGGCTGACGGCGCCGGCTAAAGAGTCCTTGTTGCACTCCATGGCACCTTCATCAGCACCGGTGCGGCGGATCTGAGGGGCTCGTTCAGCAAGTATGGTCGAGCTGTTCATAGCTGTTTTCATGATCGATAGAGAAAGTGCGTAAAGGCATCATACGATGTTGTTGAATGAGGTTACTGTTCGCTGGAAATGGTGCGTACCGAGTCGATGGCTTCCCAACCCATATATGTGTTGATCGATTCGTTATCGACCTGCTCGGTGATGCGGACAAATTGTTCCCCCATAAACAGCACCGCTGAATCAAGTACTTTTCCTTCGTTTATCTGGAGCTTGACGCCTTTACGCAGCTTTCGCGACAGGGTGCCGTGCACCGGCATGGATGCGTATTCAAGGATTTTTTCAAGGGTATCTTTGTTCATGGCTATCTCCTTACCGGTACTACCGGCTAAGTTTGAAAAAAACAGAGTGGTGCGAAATCAATAGTTCCAGCTAGTATTTCGCAGACAGATCAGGTTGGTATGCTGCCAGCCGTGTCGGCGGTACCACATCAGTCCCGTTTCGTTGTCACGATCAGCCAGCAGCTGCATACGGCCCGCACCTTGTGAGCTTGCCCACCTCTGCAGCTCCGCGAGCAGCAGAGTTCCGATCCCCCGACGCCGCCAGCCCTCGTCCACAACCACATCTTCCACCAGAACCGACAAACCGCCCTGGGCCGTGGAGACGACCAGCTGACCGGTGGCCATACCGCGCACCGCACCTTCCGCCTCGGCAACAAAAACCCTGGCCAGGGAGGATGCAAGCAGCATGGCAAGGCCACGGTGCTGGGTCGGGGCGTCGAAGCAAAAATCCTGTTCGACACCGAAAAGCTGATTGAGAAGCACAAGCATCGCGTCGCTATCTTCGGAGGTGGCGCAACGAATCAGCATGGATTTCGGTTGGATGAAACCATCTCAGCGCAGCAGGTAGTCGGCCGCCGGCTCACCATCTTCGAGTCCGTCTAAAATGGCCTCGATGGCGGCTTCACTGTCAACGTTTTGAAACCACCAGTTCTCCGGTTGAACCACCATCACCGGCCCCGCATCACATTGCTTCATGCAGCCGGTGGCCACCACATGCATGTCCAGGCCGCGGTCGATGATCTCTTCTTCGATGAACTGCAGGAAGCCATCGGTTTTCTTGTGACAGACTCCCTTCGGATCTCCCTTGAGACGAAAGCTCTGACACACCAGTATTTGTCGTTCAGGAATGGCCATGATGGACTCCAGTTAAAATATATTTGATTATTTCAACGGTTTGCCGGAATACAGAGCGGCAACCGTTACGGAAACGTTATCATTGGCGCTGAGCACCGATATCCCCTGTTCTTCCAATGTCCGGCGCGGGGTATCACCCACCGCCGCGGCCACCAGGGCAAAACAATCAGCCAGAGTTTCGGCCAGTGTCCTCCAGCGTTTATCGCCACCGCCGGGCGGCGGGGTTTCTCTGGTTTCGCGAAGCCCGATGGTGCCGTTTTCGTCAGGACCGATGATCAACAGATGGCTGCATTTCCCCAGATGAAGATCAACATGGGTACCGGTACTGCTTGCCACCGCCACGTTGGGACGGTTCGAATCATGTTCGATGGTCGCCTGGACAGCCAGCAGGTCGCTCACCGTATCCCGCATGGGTTCACATACACTCAGATAGATGCTGAGATCTTTCTCGGCCCGCTCCATCTCGTTTACTGTCGGTTCGCGCAGACTGGCCGGTGCGGCCGGGTCTGGATGATATGCGGAGATGGCCACCGCGGAGGCCCCGCAGGTTTGCATGACCTCGCCCAGCATCTGCAAATGAGCGGTGTTAATCTCTGGAAAAACGGTGGTACCAATCACCACCGGCGCTCCCGCAAAACCAAAGGCGGCAACACATTGACGCTGCCGCTCTGCAAATACAATGGTGGCTTTTTCAAGCTTGAGCGTCTTGCGTTCCGGCCGTATCCAGGCGTAGAGCTTTGCCAGAATCTCGGGACTTACGGCATGAACCGCAATTTCCACGTAATCCACTCCGGCAGCTACCAGTTCCCGGGCATAACGACCACCATCGATGCCCAGGGTGCGCAGACCGATGCGCATATCCGGATAGGCCTTTCGCACCATGTCAATTGTGCGCAGAGTCGGCTCGGGGGTGGCCAGTGGATCACCGGTACCGCCAAGGACAACCATGTCGATACGACCATCACGTGCCGCCATACAGAACGCGAGATGGGCTTGTGCCCGGTCCGCTGAAAAGGGGGTGAAGGAAGAGGACATGGTGGTGGCAAAGCGTAGCTGCGCCACCACCTGGGTGCCCACCGGCAACTCAATGATGTTCGGTGGCAATGGCGCCGGCTTAGCGGCGCCTGCCTCAACATATGCGTGTAATGCGGACATCAACGGTATGCTTACAGTACGAGTTCAAACTCTATTTCGGAATCGTCCCGGTCCTTGCGATCAAGCAGGGCTTCCAGGATTTTTTCGAGGATGCGCAATCCACCCATATAACCGACCGTCGGAAAATGCTGGTGCCCCTGCCGGTCAAGGATGGGAAAACCCCAGCGAACCAGCGGTGTATCTTCATCCCGGGCGATGTATTTGCAATAGGTGTTGCCGATGATCAGATCCACCGGCTCATTCTTGATAAGCTGATGGAACAGGAACATATCACCCTTGGCCTTGACGTTGACTTCAAAACCGGCCGCTTCGGCAATCGCCCTGATCCGCTTTTCAAATTTCTTACCAGGTGTTCCGGTCACCACATGCACCGGATGCATATCCAGGCCGCTGAGAAATTCGGTCATGGCGATGAGATGGTCCGGGTCTCCCACCAGCGCCACTTTCTTACCGAAAAAGTACTGATGCATGTCGGAGATCATATCCACCAGCCGACCCCGCTCGATCATCAGCTCCTCCGGCACCGCCACCCCGCCGACCTTGCGCAGGGCATCGACAAACCGGTCGGTAGCCTGCAGGCCAAAGGGAATATCGAGTACCGAGCAGGGCACCTTGCATTGGGTATCAAGCAGACGGGCGCCATCGGCCGAGCACCATTCCCCCAGTGCCAAAGTGCCGATGCCATCACCGCTGGCGATGATATCGTTGATATCGGCGCCGGCATCGGGGAAACATCGCATAATCGCCGGTCAGCGGCCCATTGAGTACCCCGGAAGTATCTGGGTACATGGTGATGGGAGTGCCGATCAATGAGGCAATCCGCTTTATTTCCGCCATATCGGCCGGTTCTACCCAGCCGGGAAGAATATTTACCTTGCCGTTGCGCCGTTGTGATCGTTTTGCCAGCGCCGCCATGGCCTTGACCATATTGGCAAAGCCGGTGACGTGAGAGCCAACGTAACTGGGAGTTGGGGCGCCAAGCAGAAATTTGCCTTCGGGCACCTTGTTCTCCTTTTTTGCCTTATCAAAAATCTGCGGCAGATCATCACCGATGGTCTCTGAGAGGCAGGTTGTATGAACCGCGATACCCTGACGGTTCGTAGACATTGAAAATATTATCGATGGCCTGGAGCAGATTGGCCTGGCCGCCAAATACCGAGGCGCCCTCGGTAAATGAGCTGGTGGCCGCCGAAATCGGCTCTTTGTAATGCCTGGTAAGGGTGGAGCGATGATACGCGCAGCAGCCCTGAGAGCCGTGGCTGTGCGGTAAACACCCTTTGATGCCCAAAGATGCGTACATGGCGCCGATGGGCTGGCAGGTTTTAGCCGGGTTGATGGTTAACGCCTTGCGTTCGGTAATTTCTTTGGGGGTATGTTTTAAAAGCATGTCAATTCCTTTGTCTCGATTATTCCCATACGTAGGTAGCACGCAGTTCCGGTTCATCCTGCCAGGGCGCCTTGAGGTAGCCCCACACTCTGCTGTTCACCAACCGGTCAATTTCGTGGTAGAAGTTCACCGCACCCTTAAAACCGGCATAGGGCCCGCCGGAATCGTAGCTGTGCAACTGTTTCATCGGCACACCAAGTTTCTGGATGGAGTATTTTTCCTTGATACCGGCACAAAACAGATCCGGCTTGAGCATCTCGACTAGTTTTTCCGCTTCGAACTGATTGAGATCGTCAATCACGATGGAGCCCTGCTCCATATCCTTGATCATGCCGTCATACTCTTTGAACTCGAGACCCCGGCGGATAAGCTCGGCCATTTCCTCGGCCGTTTTACGGGGCTTGAACTGCTTGGGATCGGCGCTTACCTCGATCTCTTCGATGTTGCGGCTGTCGGCATCCACCTTGAGGCTGCCAAGAACCTCGCGCCCCTCATAATCGTCCCGGTGAGCAAATTCATAGCCGGCCGAGATCGTGCGCATACCCAGTTCAGCAAACAACTCCTGGTAATGATGGGCCCGTGACCCGCCGACAAAAAGCATAGCCGTCTTGCCCTCGGTGCGTGGAGAAATCTGTTTCCGCACCCGCTCAACCTCGGGCAATTCCTCGCTGATTACCGCCTCGATACGTTCCTTGAGGGCGGCATCATCGAAATAGTCGCCGATTTTGCGCAGGGATTTAGCGGTGGCATGGGCACCGATGAAGTTCACCTTGATCCACGGAATACCGTATTTGGTCTCCAGCATGTCGGCCACATAATTGATGGAACGGTGACACATGACACAACTGAGATCCGCCTGGTTGGCGGTGGCAAACTGCTCATAGGTGGAATTGCCGGAGAAAGTAGCGATATTGGTGATGCCGCATTTTTCCAGAATACGGTCGATCTCAAACCCATCGCCGCCGATATTGTATTCCCCCAGAAGATTTATCTTGAAAGGCTCATCACGCTCTTTCTCACCGGTACCCACCACATGACGAAATACCTGGTTATTAGCGATATGATGGCCGGCGGACTGAGAGACCCCTTTGTAGCCTTCGCAACTGAAGGCAAAGACGTTGCAATCACCGAATTTTTCCTTCATTTTTTTGGCAACCGCGTGGATGTCGTCACCGATCAGCCCCACCGGGCAGGTGGCAAACACGGCGATGGCCTTTGGATGAAACAGGTCGTAGGCCTCCTGAATCGCCTTTTCGAGCTTCTTCTCACCACCGAAGATGATATCTGAATCCTGCATATCGGTGGTCATGGCATAGGTCATGAAGTTCTCACCACGTTCACCGGAGGCATCGGTCTGGTTGCGCCTGGTCAGCCAGGCGTAAAAACTGCAGCCCACGGGACCATGGACGAGATTGACGATATCGCTGGTGGGTCCGAGAATTACCCCTTTACAGCCGGCATAGGTGCAGCCGCGCATGGTGATGATGCCGGGAATAGTGCGCACGTTGGCGGTAATTTCCGGCGTCGTATTCTCCATCGCCTCATTTATGAGGATCTGCTTGGCACGCTTGCGTGCCACCTTGGGAGGATACTTTTCCAGCAGTGCTTCTTTGATGACGGCGGGGTCGGTGGGTGTCGTTTTAATAGCTTTTCCCATGATGTTCCTCCTAGCTGATTGACCTTTCGCCGCGCTCGCCGGTTCGTACCCGGAAGGCGTCACGCACCGGCACAACGAAAATCTTGCCGTCGCCCGGCTTACCACTCTGATTGGCGCCGATAATGGCATCGATCACATCCGGCGCCCGCTCATCCTCGACCACAACCGTCACTACCCGTTTTGGATAGAGCTTGCCTTTCTCGCCAAGCAGGGCGGCGGCTTCTTCATATCCCTGTTCAGTGCCCTGGATCAGGGTTCGATTTACAAAGCCGAGGCCACGCCCCTGAGCTTCGTGGACAAAAAAGGCATCGACTCCCGAATCGGTAAGGGCCTGCTTGGTCTGGTTCATCTTATTCATGCGCACCACGGCGACGACCTCTTTCATGCCGTCACCTCCTCATCGCAGGAAACGGCCTCTTTGACGCCGGTGCTGATGGTGTAGACCTCTTCCACCTCGCTGACGAAAATCTTGCCGTCGCCAAAGGCACCCTTACCCGCTGAACGGGCAGTCTCCATAATGGTCTTGATAACAAACTCCTGATCGCAAGACTCAACCACCACAAGCAGCATGGTCTTGGGAATTTCATCGTAGGTAACTTCACCGATTTTTATACCGCGCTGCTTGCCGCGACCGGCCACGGAATACTTGGTGACGGCGGGAAAACCCGCATCCATCAGTGCCGCCAGAACCGGATCCACTTTTTCTGGGCGGACAATCGCCCGTATCATGATCATCATCGTAGCTATCCTCTTTAATCTATTGTGAAAGCGGTTACGCCGCCATGAGTCCGTAATCGAGCAGAAGTTGTTCCAGCTCTTCAATTTCCAGGGGTTGTGGAATCACGAACATTTCGTTGCCGTCAATGGCTCTGGCCAGGCCTCGATATTCATCCGCCTGCGGACAGGTGGGGCTCCATTCAATTACCGTCTTACGATTGATCTCGGCACGTTGCACGTCGTTGTCGCGGGGAACAAAATAGACCATCTGGGTACCGAGCCGCTTAGCCAGTTCGGCGATCATCTCCCGCTCGTTATCAACGTTGCGCGAGTTGCAGATGAGCCCGCCCAGGCGGACACCGCCTGACTGGGCATACTTCATGATTCCCTTACAGATGTTGTTGGCGGCGTACATGGCCATCATTTCGCCGGAACAGACGATATAGATTTCCTGGGCCTTGCCATCACGAATCGGCATGGCAAAACCGCCGCACACCACGTCGCCAAGTACGTCATAGAAGGCATAATCCAATCCTTCCGATTCATCATAGGCACCCAGCGACTCAAGCATATTTATCGAGGTGATGATCCCGCGGCCGGCACAGCCGACCCCTGGTTCGGGACCGCCGGACTCAACCGACCAGGAACCACCGAAACTCGGTTTGCGGATATCGTCCAGTTCCACATCCTCACCCTCCTCGCGCAGGGTATCGAGCACCGATCGCTGGGCCAGTCCGCCCAATAACAACCTGGTTGAATCAGCCTTCGGATCACAGCCCACCACCATTACCTTGCGGCCCATTTCAGCCAGGCCGGCAACGGTGTTCTGGGTGGTAGTTGATTTGCCGATACCGCCTTTGCCGTAAATTGCAACTTTTCGCATGTTGTTCTCCATTTCTCACAATGATTGTGTAAACGTGGTCAATTTGTTCCGATCCGCACAGGACTCGAAACGAAAACCCCTTGATAGCCACCCTTTTCCAAAATATGTGCCACATCTGTCCAAAAATATATTCTCGAGTAATATTAAATAGATAAAGCTACACAAGAAAATTATTCTTAACACTTAATGTAAATAGCAAACATTGCTTCTTGAAAAAATGTAACAATATAGTTATAAACGAACATATTTACCTTTTAGCCAGTGCATGTGATCGAAAAACCATATATTGTTACATATATGTAATTATTTACCCCTGGGTCTTGTCCGCGGACAAGCTCTACATCGCCACTTATCCATGAGCGCTCACAACACCTCCAAAACCCATGTCATAGAACTGATCGCCCTGAACCGTATCGCCACGCTGATCGGTAATGCAGTTGATCTGGACGGCACGTTGTTCAGAATTTTCGAGATCCTCCATAAGACCCTGAAAATGGAGCGGGCCACCCTGCTACTCTATGATAGTGAACGAAAGAAACTGACGATAAAGGCGTCTTACGGGCTCTCCGAGGTGGAAAAGGATCGCGGCGTTTACCGGCCTGATGAAGGGGTATGCGGCCAGATATTTCGAACCAGGTCTCCCTTTGTGGTACCTGATATCAGCAGCGAACCATTATTTCTCAATCGAACCGGAGCCCGTTCCGGGCTCAACCGGGATACCGTCTCCTTTATTGGTGTGCCGGTGCTGGTAAACGGAATCCCGGCCGGAGTGCTGACCGTTGACCGGTTGTTCGGTGATGATATCTCATTTGACGAAGACATCAGGTTCCTCTCTATCCTCGCCACCCTGGTTGCCCAGTTCATTACCCTCAATCAAAAGATTGAAAAAAAGGAGGCGAAACTGATCGCCGAGAATAGATCGCTCAAGGCAAGGTTGCACCGGGCCCACGGTGATCACTTCATTATCGGCCATTCAAAACCGATGCAGCAGGTCTTTTCGATCATCGAGAAAATTGCCGACAGCACCGCCACCGCTCTGTTGCTGGGCGAATCGGGAACCGGCAAGGAACTTGTTGCCCGGGCCATTCACGAGGCGGGAAACCGACACCGCCGGCCGTTCATAAAGGTCAATTGTGCCGGCCTGCCGGAAACATTGCTGGAGGGTGAGTTGTTCGGCCACGAACGAGGCGCCTTCACCAACGCCCATGCCACTCGTCAGGGCCGCTTCGAGCTGGCCGATGGCGGGACGATTTTTCTTGATGAAATCGGTGAACTACCGTTTTCCTTGCAGGCCAAAATGTTGCGCGTTCTGCAGGAAAAAGAGTTCGAGCGGCTGGGTGGCAGCAAAACCATGCAGGTGGATGTGCGCATCATTGCCGCCACCAATGTCAGCCTGGAGACGGCCGTTGAGAACGGTGATTTTCGAGCCGATCTCTACTACCGGCTTAACGTGGTGCCAATTGTGCTGCCTCCTTTGCGGCAACGAGCAGAAGATATTCCCCTGCTGTTCAAGCATTTTCTTACCATCAGCAACCAGCGAAACGATAAAGAGCTCAAAATTTCCATGGAGCTGCTGGATTTCTTCAACCGCTATGAGTGGCCGGGCAATGTGCGCGAGATGCAGAATCTGGTGGAGCGCATGGTAATCCTGGCCGAAGGCGAACAGCTCACCATACATGACCTGCCGCCGCCATTGCGGACAAGGTGCAACACCCCTGAGGTGGCTGCCCCATACGAACCTCCTTCCCTGCCGGAGCAGCCCGAGGTGCGTGGTCTTGAACAAATCGAAAAAGATGAGATTGTCGCCGCTCTTAAGCGCAACGGCTGGATTCAGGTGCGGGCGGCGCGTGAGCTGGGACTGACCCAGCGTCAGCTTGGCTACCGGATCAAGAAGTATGGGTTGAGCGGCATTGAATCATTCAAGACATCACCCATGTAAAGCATTGTTCTCGATTGTCGTGTTCACCATGTCGAAAGAAGACTAACCACCTACTCGAAAGCCTGGCAATACCTTGTTCCAGCTTCAATTCCAGTTAATTCCAGTTAATTCCAGCTCATCAGACTATGCTTTTGAAACTATATTTTTCTACTTTATTCATCATTCTCACCATCTCTTTGCCGGCATATGGCGAAACCATCCATTGTTCAATTGCCGCCAGCATGAGTGATCCATTTGCGGAGATCATCCGCCACTTTCACAAGATTCATCCAGACGCACGGGTTCTCACCAATATCGGCTCATCGGGCACTCTGGCAAAACAGATCGAACAGGGCGCCCCGACAGATCTTTATCTCTCGGCAAACGAGTCATGGATGGACTACCTCGTTGGCAAAAACGGTGTTGCACCGTCCACGGTAACGAGTATCGCCCGCAACACCCTGGTCTTTATCGCCAAACCTGAATCATCGGTTGCCGGCTTCACCGAACTGGTCAATGTGGATCTCATTGCCATGGGCAACCCCCAGAGCGTGCCGGCCGGGGTTTACGCGCAGCAGGCCATGATACAGGCCGACATCTATGATGAACTGCTGGCAACGGGCAAACTCATCTTTGCCAAAGACGTTCGCCACGCCCTTGCCTATGCTGATCGAGGCGAGGTCGACGGCGCCTTCGTGTACAAAACCGATGCGCTGGCAGCCCGTAGTGCCGTGCTCTCCTTTGTGGTTCCCGGCACGTACCATGATGACCCGATTATCTACCCCATTGCCCTGACCAGGGCGGGAACCAAGAAACCAATGGCGCTCGCTCTACACGATTTTCTGCGGGGCGATCAGGCCCGAGAAATCCTGGCGCGTTTCGGCTTTGAGCCGCCACAATAGCAGAGCCTGAGCGGAGCGAGAAGGAGATGTTTGGGTTAAACGATACCGATATCCGGGCTATCATATTGTCGCTACAGGTGGCGGGGGCGGCAACGATAATCACCCTGCCGGCTGGTTTTTTCTGCGCCTATCTGCTGGCCAGAACCCAGTTTTACGGGAAAATACTGTTCTCCGGATTGATCAATCTACCCCTTGTTCTGCCGCCGGTGGTCACCGGCTACCTGCTGCTCTTGCTCTTTGGCCGTTCGGGATGGATCGGTTCGATGCTGGAAACCATGAACATCAGGATCATCTTCAGCCTCAATGGCGCCATTCTCGCCTCTTCTATCGTCGGGTTTCCGCTGCTTGTCCGCGCCATCCGGATCGGGCTGGAAAACGTCGATCCCCACCTGGTGCAGGCGGCGCGTACACTGGGGGCGGGCTGGTTCAATTCGCTCTTTACCGTCACCATTCCCCTGTGTGATCGCGCCATTCTCGCCGGCATGAGTCTGATGTTCGCCCGCAGTCTTGGTGAATTCGGCGCCACCATCGTGCTGGCGGGCAATATCCCGGGTGTTACCCAGACCATTCCGCTGGCGATTTTCCAATACACCACCACGCCTGGAGGCGACCGTGCCGCGCTGCTGCTGTGCCTGGTTTCCATCAGCTTGTCGTTGCTGGTGCTGATCTTAAGTGAGACACTCAACCGAAGGCTGGCCGGAAGATCCGCCCGATGAACCTGCGAGTACAGATAACAAAGCAGCTCGGCGACTTCACCTGCCATGCCGATTGTACCATAAGTCACCATAAATTCGGCGTTTTCGGCCCGTCCGGCAGCGGCAAATCGACCCTGATGGCGATGCTTGCCGGACTCATCCGGCCCGATTCAGGCGTTATCACACTTAGCGGGGAAACCCTGTTTGATCATTACAAAGGAATCAACCTGCCGCCTGAGCGCCGCCGGATAGCCATCGTCTTTCAACACGCCTACCTTTTTCCGCACTTAAACGTAGAGAATAACCTTCTCTACGGCTACCGGCGCAGCAGATCAGACGGCACCCCCGCTACCCCCACCGCCGTTATCGATATGCTTCACCTGCAACCGCTGCTTCAGCGCGGCGTTAACAAACTCTCCGGGGGCGAGCGGCAACGGGTGGCACTGGGCCGCGCCATCCTCTCACAACCACGCCTGATTCTCTTGGATGAGCCGTTGTCAGGTCTTGACGGGTCGCTGAAATATCAAATCATCCCCTACCTGCAACGGGCATTTGAACGGTGCAATCTGCCGTTTATCTTTATCAGTCACAGCCTTGAGGAACTGCGCCTGATGACCGATGAGGTGATGAGCATGAACAACGGTGCTACCGGGGAGCCGATGTCCACGGAAACACTTGCCAGATCGCGAGTCGGCAACGATATAGAAGAGTACGACAACCTGCTCGAACTCAGAGAACCGCTAGAGTGCGGCAATTTAGTCAGGTTTCACTGGGGGCCAACCGAGGTGACTGCTTTGCGTACTACACCGGCCACCGCCGGCACCTACCGCCTGAGCAGCCGCGACATTCTACTGTTCAAGAAACATCCGGAAGCGGCCAGCGCCCGCAACATGCTCTCGTGCACAGTGCGCGACACGAAAGACTCGGACTGGCTGTCAACCATCGAGCTTGACTGCCACGGCAACATCTTGATCGCCGAGATCGTTCCACAATCACTCACTGAACTCGACATCAGGCCAGGCAGCACGGTAATCGCCGTTTTCAAGGCATCGGCACTGCGCAGACTCTGGTAACGAATGCACCATTGAACATCGCCCTCACCCATTACCTAAACCACTGAGCTTTGCAAAGAACATCTGATGTTCGGGAATTTGCAAGCAAGCCCTTTCGTGCAGCCACGAAACCATTGAGGGCTAAAACCGGGCAGACCGGTGAACTCAGGATTACCTATATAGATCAATCTGCCGCTACACCAGACAAGCCGGTGAGCTCATTATTGATCAGTGTCAAGGATCAGGATCTGACCCCCGTCTTTCGACCGAGCTGAGACGAGCTCCTCGACGAGGCCTTTTGGGGGCCTCTTTGTTGCGCTCGTCTCAGCTCTACCGCAGCCTTGATCCTTATGGGTGACTGGGTACAGCAGGAGTGATCGCTGACACAAAAGCGCCGAAATAACGGGTGCGGGAAAGTACTGACAATCAGTGCGTATAAAACCTGGCACGATTGCTCTGGTTAGAAAAATCTATTTTTTCTTGGATGGCGAAGTCTTTTCCTTGACAAGAGGCCTTTTAATGGGTGACCCCAATCTTCCCGAAATCAGTGCTCTACTCTACCCCTACTCTACGTTTGCCTCCGCATGCTCAACACCCATTTTTTGCACTTGACCAAGCAATCTAACGAACTCAAGTAATAGCTTGTCATCACCATTTTCTCTCAATGCTCTTTCAATATTCATTTCTCCATCTTTTGCTGAATATTTCTCAATCAATGAGTTAATATATTTTCTTTCATTATCACTCAGTTGGTCAAAAAAATCAATTATTTGACTCGCTGAAAAGAAATTTGAAACAGATATAATTACTTTACAAAGAGTTTTTTCGTTTTTAGGAAAAGCAGATATAGACAATAAAAACCTAAGCGTCTTCTCCTTATCAGCCCAACTTTTAACGTATTTTGCCGGTAGATCATTGTGAAATATGTTTTTCCTTTTGATCCCGTTTACGTTCCACTCGCCAGTACCAATAGTATCAACAAAGTACTCAACATAATGTTGCTCTGACATTATTCCATCATAAAATTGCACTACATCATTACATATATCATCAGTAATTAGAGAAAATTCTTTACTCTTTGTTTGTATTTTTTCGTCACTTGAAACCACAACATCAGTAGTGTTATAAGGCAATGGCAATTCGATACTGTGATATTTTGCATGTATTTCATCTGGTGTCAAAAAAAACACATGCAAAAATAATACGGTGAAGTGTACCCTATTTTTCATTATAAAGACACTAGTTTGACCAAAAGCCAGGGGGTCTAGATTTAGCAGCACAGGAACATGTGCTACCACTCTGGTAACCTTCTCCGCCTTCTGATTGCATTCCGCCCCAACGCGTCTCTGTCTTTATTGGTCCATTTTTTTGATATGTATTTTCCAATTTATCAACAATATATTCGGGCTCGTGTACAGTATATGGGTTGGTAATCTTCCCACACTCATCTACATCATAACATCTATAGACAGGAGTTGCATATTTTGTATAAATCCAAGTAACTGTAATAGTACTGTTCTTATACCAATAACACTGACAAAGAATATTTAACTGCACAAAATGTGAAAATCTCCAATCACCATAGACAGGATCAGACTCATATTTTACTTCATCATCCCGATATTTTGTATCAATATATACACAAACCGTTTTTAAGCCCATTGGGTCTAATTTGTTCAATGGATCAAGCATTGAGTACCCATATTGGTTTATGTCCCCCCCAACCAACCCCAACGGATCAGCGGAGATATACCGCCCGGTCTCAGGATCATAATACCTGTGCCAAGATTTCACGATGCGCCTTCTCCCCCCAAAGAGCTGTTTTTTGTGGGGGATCACGCAGATTCAAAGAGCAGTGTTCAGTAATACCCGAGATCGCCTGACAAGACAAGCACCAGCAGGCGGTTAAAGAAAAAAGAAAGGCGGCAGATGATGGTCACAGCCGACCGTAGGGATACTTCTGGGGGAGCCCCCGCGCAGCAGGGGGCGGACGGGTGGGCACGGCAGCGGCGGTAGGTGGGTGGCGGGTGGAGGGTGGTGTGCCTTTCGCCACTAAACATAAGAACTTATGTTGAGCGGACAAGGGAACAGGCCGGCGGCCCGGCTGCTTGTCGTTTATGCAGCCGGGATGACGGACTGCACGTCGCATAATAGCGCTATTGTGCGACGTGCCGCCGGGAGCGCAGTGGCGGAAGGTGCACTGCCCGGAACTCGGCGCCGCCTTCGCTGCTGCCGTGCCCGGGCGGGCGGGGGTCCTCAGTTCAAAGGGCCGCGGGCCCCACTGATCCACGTAGTTGTTTTATACAGACTCGCCCGGATGATACCTGGCGTGGATCTCTTTGAGGTCGTTGATGGTGACCCTGGTGTAGATCTGGGTGGACTCCAGGGACGCATGGCCCAGCATCTCCTGGATATGACGGATGGGCGCCCCGTTCTTCAGCATATGGGTCGCACAGGTGTGACGGAAGGTGTGGGTGGTCACGTTTTTTCTAATCTTTGCTTGGTGAGCCGCCTTTTTAACGATGGCCCAGACGGCGGTGGGCGTCATCTTCGCTCCCCAGCGATTGAGCACCAGATACCCTGTTTCCTTTCCCCGGCTCATGGCCGGCCGGACCATGAGAAGATAGGTCTTTATCAGTCCACAGACCCGTGAGCTTATCGGTACGACCCGGTCTTTTGCTCCCTTGCCGGATCTGATCGTCAGATATCCATTCACGATATCGAGATCACCGGTCTTGACCGCCGCCATCTCAGCGGCCCTGATGCCGGTATCATAGAGGATTTCCAGAATGATCCTGTTGCGATAGCCGTCAGATGTCCGCATGTCCGGGGCGGCCATGATCTTTGTTATCTCAGCGTGCTCCAGGATCACCTTTGGTAAGCGTTTCGGCTGCTTCGGCAACGTGATCGTCTTGCTGAGATCAGCGGTAAGATAATCCGTTGCATAGAGATACCGGGCAAAGCCGCGAACCGAGCAGAGATACTTTTCCCTGGTACTGACCGACAGTTGCTTACCTTTGGCAGTCAGCCGGTAGGCAAGGTCTTCCTGGAACAGATGCAAGGCATCCCGGTTAAACTGCACCAGCTCGGTTATCCCTTCATGTTCCAGAAAGAGAACCATGGCATTCAAGGCGCCCCGGATGTTGCGGATCGTCAACGGTGAACGGTTCAGGATCTTCAGTTCCTCTAGATATCCCGGTATCAGTTCTCTGATCAGCATGGTGGATGCGTCCGGGTATGGGTTTCCTTGAGGTCGATCGGGTATACTCGGGTATAGATTTGGGTGGTCCGGATATGCCGGTGCCCCAGCAGCTTCTGGACATAGCGAATATCAGCCCCCTGTTGGAGAAGATGGGTTGCACAGCTTCGGCGGAAGCTGTGCGGTGAAGCGGTCTTTGTGATTCCGGCGGCTTTTTTGTAGTGAAACAGCGATGTCCTGATACTGTTGCCGGTCACCGGCCTGCCCTGATCGGTGAGAAAGAGCCGTCTTTGCTGCTTGTTCTTCCGGGCATACCGGGGCCGGATGTTTTCAAGATATTCTTGCAGATACGTGGCTGCATTTTTACCGATAGGAACCACCCGCTGCCGGTTGCCCTTGCCTTTTCTGATATGCAGAACCTTATCTTTGAGATCAACGTCATGAACGGTGAGCTGCACCAGCTCATTGAGCCGTATTCCTGAAGAATACAGGGTTTCCATGATAGCCCTGTCTCTGATCTGCATCCGTAACGAGAGGTTGGGCTGTTCCAGCAGCAGCCGCATTTCCGCGACTGTCAGCACCTCCGGCACGGTCCGGTTCTGCCGGCTAGTCTCCCGGATGTTCTCGGTGGGATCAAGCAGGAGCCGGTGCGTATCCAGCAACCAGCCGAACAGCCGCTTTACCGGTCTGAGCCGCATTCCCTTTGTTTCTTCAGCGATATCCATATCCATGACCAGGAGCTGATAGCTTCTGATCGTCTCATGGGTGACCTGCTTGAGATCCATCACCTCTATTTTCCTGAGATAGTCCAGAAAGTAACCAAGATAGACCGAGTAACATTCAATGGTTGAGGCGGCATAGCCGCTGCTTTCCAGGTAGTTCTTGAACCTGATCTTCGCTGTATCGATATCCATATTCTTCGTATCCCTCCTCTTGTGGCGGTTCTCGTCAGAGACCCGGTGCATGGTGGCTTCATTGCGGTATCGATTACCTTTGCCCGTGACAGCCCGGCAGCGTCACTCGTTTTCCGTCCTCTGCCCCCTGTCCCTGTCCCCTGTCCCCTGTCCCCTGTCTTCTGGCTTCTGCCTTCTGGCTTCTGCCTTCTGCCTTCTGCCTTCTGCCTTCTGCCTTCTGCCTTCTGCCTTCTGCCTTCTGTCTTCTGCCTTCTGTCTTCTGTCTTCTGTCTTCTGTCTTCTGGTACCCCTGGGTCTTGTTCTCCTGCCTCGCCCTCGGGGTTGTTGTCTTTTTTCTTTAACTGCACGGAGTTATCTATATTTTTCCGAACCTCGGAGTACCCTCGGGGTAGCACGTTTTACCCTCGGGGTCGGGGTATTTACCCTCGGGGTAACGCTTCATCTTCCCGGTTCATCAACGTTGTGATCTGCTCAACGCTGGTCAGGTTGAGGTAACACCTTTCTTGATGCTCCTCCCCCTGGCCCTGATAGTTGAGGATATAGCTGTACTCCTTGCCTCTGGAGCTGGTGCGGACACCGATGTACTCCATTTCTTCAAGTTGCTTGATATGAGCCCTGATCTGCCAGTCACTCCAGCCGGTGTACTCCCGGATCATCCTCCGGGTGAAGAAGATTTCATCTATGGGGGCGTTGTTCTGCTCCGCCTGTTCCTGCACCATGGCATAGATCAGGGACAGCAAGGTCCTGGACGGTTTGACCAGTTCATCCATGGATTGACCGAGAACCACATTGGCAAGGCGGTTAGCTGTCTCAATGTCGGTAAGCGTGACTTCGATATATTCAACCGGCGTGCCGTCCACCTCCACGGTTTTTATCTCCCGCTGATACTGGTGCAGGAAGGCCACCGCCCGGATCAACCCGAGGTATTTCTTGTGGTCCCGCCTGGCCCGGAGCGAGTGGCTGGGATAACTGAGATATTCGGCATAGGGGTTGACCACCGCCAGGGGCTTGAGCATTCGTTGCACCGCATGGTGCTTTCTGGTAACGGTGTGCTGCTTCTTTTCCCGGATCAGCCCGGCCAGCGTTTCCGCCTCCCGCTGCCGCTGATGGATGGCCCCGGTCATGGCGGCCGATTCGTCGATGGTGAGGAAGATAAACCTACTTGCCGTCTCCTGGTCGATCTCGGTTGCGGTGGTGGTGATCATCACGCAGACCGGGCCGTTTACCGTGTATTCCTCGGTCTTCATCCTGCCGTTGGCATCCTTGCCGGTGGCGGCCACGGTGATCTTCTTGGCGGACTGGATCGTTCTGATCGAGTAGGCGGCGCCGCCCATCCCTTCGGCCTCCTCGATGGCCAGGATCTTGTGCACCAACGAGTCTTCTTCTTTGTAGAACAGGGCCTGGTCGGTGACCCGGGTGTATTTGATATACTCTTCATCGGGAATCAGCGAGACGATGGCATCCTGCAGGGTGGATTTGCCGGCCGCGGAGCGGGACTGGATGAGCACCGATAAGGGCTCGGCCAGCTTCCTTGAGGTGGCGGCCAGATAGCCCACCAGCTTGTTGATCTTCTCACCGGTGACGCCCAGGGTGTCGAAGTCGGTGAGCAGCGCCGCGAAGATATCGTCGCTTTTCAGAAAGGATAAGGCCAGCTCCTTATCCCCTGTGCTGATCTCGGTGTGCTGCTGCTCTTTCTTCTCCGGCCGCCACTGTTCCACCAGCTGCAGCAGCTTGGCCAGGTCTTCCTTGATCAGCGCTTCCGGCTCCTGGAACAGATCGGCACAGAGTTTGGCGAACCAGTGGCGGGATCTCGATGAATAGAGATCGATGGTGGTCAACTCGAATGGTTTACTACTTGAGATATCCTCGCTTACCTTGATGGTGGCTTTTAGCTGGGTGTCGCCCCGCTGGATGCCTTTGACTTGGTAGTGCCGTTTGGCATAGCCGACGGTGAAGCCGTGTTCTTCTTGCTGGTATAGGGTTTGTTTGCGCTTGTTCAGCGAATCTGACTGCTCCACCGAGCCCGGATTGGCGTCTTTCAGCAGCTGCTCGAACTCTTCGGGAGTGTGGCGGTTGAAGTAGATGGTGATGTCTTTGTCCGGCAGCTCCACCGTGTAGACGGTGATTCCTTTCTTCCGTAACTGCGCCGCCGCCTGTGTTGCTCCGTTCTTGCCGGCCTGGTCACTGTCAAAGCAGAGATACACCTCTGTTACCGCGTTGTTAAAGAGAACAAGATGATCCTCGGTTACCCCGTTTACCCCATAGGCGGGAATGACATTGGTAAAGCCCTGGTCGTACAGGGTTACCGCATCGATAATCGATTCGGTAAGGATAATGGAAGCGCTTCGTGGTACCGCCTGGCGGTTGACGAGCCCGGCGCGTGAACCGGCCAGGTACAAGGTGGCTGACCCCGTTTTCCGGGTCGATGTTTCTCCGTTAAAGGTTGACGATTGCTCCATCTGTATCATAGATCGGAAAGACGACGCACTTGTAGAAGATTTCGTTGCCTTTGGCATTGGAGGATGCCGAGCGTTTTCAGCGTCTTGATGACGGCCGGATCTTCGGGCAGGATCTTTTTCAGGCTGCCGTTCACAAAGCCCGCGCCGAAGTCGGTCAGCGTCTGGTTGTTTGTAATCCCCCGGTTCTTGAGGTAATCCAGGCCTCTCTGATCTTCCGTGAAGCTGTGCTGATAATACCCCACTACTCGGGCCAGTAACTTCTTCTCGGCCACACTCAGCACTTTCTTACCCGGTCTTTTCTGACTTCTGTCCTCTGTCTTCTGACTTCTGTTCCCACGAGCCAGCCAGCTTCTTGTCGGCCACGCTGATCTCTTTCTTTTTTTCTTTTAACTGCTGTTTTTCTCTCTCTGTCCTCTGTCTTCTGATTTCTGACTTCTGACTTCTGTCTTCTGTCCTCTGACTTCTGACTCTGAGGGCGGTCTCTCAGCCAGCCGTCTGACAGCTTCTTTGAATCGACTCCATGTATTAGCTCAACAAAGCGAATCACATCGCCGCCCGCCCCACAGCCAAAGCAGTTCCACAGGTTTTCCTTGGGATTGACGGTAAGTGATGGGGTGGTGTCTTCATGGAAGGGGCAGAGGCCCCGGTAGTTCTCGCCGACCTTGGTGCAGCTCGATGCCGCGGGCCTTCATGAAAGAACCAGCTCAACGCCGTGTTTGATGGCGCTCTATTTCGTCTTGACTGATCATGGTTCTCTCTCCTCATATCTCGCAGGTCAAACAGCATATCTCTGAGCAGGTTCAGTGATTCTCGCAGATGCACCGGGGTTCACCAGGGCCTGACCGCTTCGGTATTGCCGCTCCAACCCCTCCAGGTCGGCGCCGCTGATCTCAAAGGCGGCGATCCCTCTGGCCGCGTCCTTGATCCTGATGCCGCGCAGTGCCGGCGCCCTTGCACAGGAAAAAGGCGCCGACATAGATGTCCGTGGTCTCATAAGTGGCGTAGCTCATCCCTCCTTTGGGTCGCCATGATTGATTTTTTCCGGGAGATATGGAAGAAGAGCAGGACGCTTCGGTATCTCGCCGGGGTCGTACCAGCCCGTCACCTTCGCTCTTGCCACAGACCGGAAAGTGACGGGCTTTTTTCGTTCAGACAAGCCTGTTCAAAAACCTGTCAAGCGTAAATGCGCTAATGCAAAATAATTTCAAGAACTAAAATATAACATAATGTTATAATAATGCAAGCGCTAAGCCCGGAAATGGAAATCGTGATGTATATTGGGGGTAAGCGCTTAAGTTAAACACCCGTCACCCGATCACCGATGTCGAGATCGGCGGGTTTTAGCTGACTGGGGAGCAGTGCTCGGTAATCATCTTCACTTGTTGCACACGGGATTTTTTCAAAGAGATAGCGAAGATATTTGTAAGGCTCCAGGCCGTTGGCCTTGGCGGTTTCGATCAGGCTGAACAGATCACCACTGGCCTGAGCACCTTCGGGGGTGCCGGCAAACAACCAGTTCTTCCTGCCCAACACAAAGGGGCGGATCGCATTCTCGGCCCGGTTGTTGTCGGGGTCATAGAGCCGTGATCGAGATACACCAGTAGCCGAGCCCATTGGCTCAATGCGTAGTTAACCGCCTTACCCAGCAAGCTCTTGGGAACCACCTGGGTTTTCTTTTTGGCCAACCATGCGTAAAATTCGGCAAAAGATTTTCCTGGCTTTTTCTTGCCGTATTTTTACCAGCTCCTCTGCCGAGAGTTCGGCCTTCTTTGCCTCGGATTCAATCCGGTAGAGGGCGCCGATATAGTGCAACGCCACATCGGCTCCGCCGGTCTTGGTCGCCGTCTTGCCTCGCGCTTTTTTGGCTTCATCGAACTTCCGCCTGACATGCGCCAGACATCCGCCATGGAGTACGTCCGGGTGGTGATCAAGATAGTCATATCCGACATAGCCATCGGTCTGCACCACCCCTTTGTACCCTGTAACAATGCCTGGGCCACCGTGGATGAGCGGCTCGGTGCATAGCGATAGATAATTACCGGTTTATCCGGCGGCCCGCCACGGCATACCCACATGTACGACTTCGTGGTCGGCGAACGGTTCGGTTCGTCAAGCACCTGCACCGTTGTTTCGTCTATGTTGATCAACGGGCCGGAACGAATTTCAGTATGTAACAGTGCCAGCACCGGCCCACAGGCGGTAGCCGCCTTTATCGCCCAGTTTCCCATGGTCGCCCGGCCAAGCTCCACGCCCAATCGGGCAAATTGCTTCTCCTGCCGGTAAAACGGCAGCGCATCACAGAACTTGGCAGTCAGTATGTGGGCCAGTAAACCGGCGGTGGCAATACCTTTGGGAATAATCTGCTTCGGCGCCGGAGCAATCGTTACCGTCGCGTTCTTGGTCTCAATTCCTTCACACTGCCGGCATCCATACTTAGGCCGGACATGTCTGATTACCCGGATCACCGCCGGAATGATATCAAGCTTCTCACAGACATCTTCGCCGATCTTTGACAAGGGTGCACCACAGCCACACTGCTTGTCCGCTTCGTCTATATCGTGGACGAGCTCAACCCGGGGCAATTCCTCCCGGCAAGGGTTTTCTTCCTCGCTTTGTACGGGTGTGGGCGGGTACCTCGATGGTCTCGGGTTCTGGCTCGATCTCGCGGGCTCCGGCATATCGAACAATGACAATTGCGGACTCTCATCATAGAGAGCAGGCTTCTCGCTCTTCTTGCCGAATAATTTGGCACGCAGAAGCCGAATCTCTTCCCGTAACAGATTATTCTCATGAGTGGGAGCGCTCATGTTCCCGAACCAAAGAATTGATCATCTCTGTGAGTTCGGCAACCGTCTCAGGCAGAGGTGGTATGAGCAGTGTTAATCATGCTCACATACTACCACCATTGGGCAATTATTTCACGAATAAAATCAACCATAATATCATATTTTTTGTGATGTTTTTTACGATACCGAGCCATACCCCAAGCGACCATGTGCCTGGCTCACATCAAGGACCGCTGAGCAGCCAGCTCAACGCCCGTTCGCTCATCGCCATGACCTCCTCGCCGTCCTCGGGCCAGCGATAACAATCCTGTTCCAAGGCGCTTCATCCACAGACAAAACCCACTGCCGTCCCAATACAAGATCTTCACCAGATCACGACGACGATTGCAAAATGCAAACAAGCTGCCACCAAACAGGTTCAGTTCGAACTGCTCTTCCACCAGCAGTGCCAACCCGTTGATCGATTTGCGCAGATCCGTAGCGCCCACCGCAACGTACACCATCGAGCCCTCGGGTGAGCCGGGTCATCAATCGCTGCTCCAGAATCCCGATCAATTCACGCAGGGTCGCCGGGCAAAAGTGTTGCTTTATGGTTATATGGAATCTCTCGTTACCGAGTATGACCCCCAGGCCTGAGTCGGCGGTGCTCTGGTTGTGGTGAGATTGTCCGAGTACCGGTGCCGACCATTACCGGTGAAAGCGTGCTTGGTCGTCCCCCGCCTCTCTTGAGCCGGCTCCGCCAATAGCCAAAACTCGAGAGGGAAAGCTGGTGCTTGCGGCAGTACGCCTGCTGACTCAATCCTGATTGTTTCCAGCCTGCGATGTGATCACCCCAGTAGCCTGCGTTTTGCATCTCTGCCGGATCGCTTGTTCTGCTCCATATGGCGCCTCCTTGAAAAAGTTCAGCACAACAGAGCATGGGGGGAGGGATAAAAAAAAGAGGGGTTTGTTGAGCGCTTACATATTGGGTGCATGGCACAGCAAACGACACAGAAAGAAAATCGTGAGACGCTGGGGG
>JAEQMT010000023.1 GCA_016722945.1 Desulfofustis sp. PB-SRB1
CCCTGAAAAATAGATGGTATACACAATCAGCAAAATCTTCTTTTTCCAGTTGATGAATGTTTTTTTGAAATGGAAAATCAATATCTTTACCTTTGAACCTGATTTTAGTTCGTTTTATGACTTCATAGATTTCAGTCCCTTCCATCCGGGAGAGAAAATAGCGCCTTATAGATGGATCAGAAAAATGAAAAAAATGACCAGAATAGTCCCATACAAAACCATCCTGCTTGACAGTCTTGCAATATCCTCCAACCTCAGAGTCTCTATCAATTATTAGAAAATCGTCATGGCCGCAAAAATTGGCATACCCTAACCCACTTATTCCTGCTCCTACAATTAAGTCCATAAATCAATACCATAAAAATTTAGTTCAAAAGAAATCTCACAAGTAGCCCAATAGTCTAAATAACCGTTTAATTATATGACGCTTGATGTCGTTTTGGTAATATTTACAGCGAGTATGTGGCGAGAGATATACTGCTTGATTCTATAGCCACATCGTAATAGGTTCTCAACATTATCGCAGCGATTTGTGCTCATTATATCTCGTACATGAAAATTTAAATGAATTTGTCAGGATAGAACCTTATTAGATAGGCCAGCGTATAGTGTTTCAAGATCCTTGACAAGAACATTGAGTTTCCATTTTTGACATGTCTCAAACGCGCGTACCCCAAGTCTATCTCTTTTTTTATCATCACGCAACAAGTCAAGAATTGCCAGAGAAAGGTTTTTGCTGTCTCCCGCAGGTACCATGATCCCGGTATCGTTGTGTTTCAGCATCTCAGGAGTGCCGCCTACATCAGTCGCTACAATGGCTTTTTTTAATGCCATGGCCTCTTGGATGGAAGCAGAAAAACCTTCTTTCAAGGATGCAAGGATGAAAATATCAAATAGTGAAAGCACAGATTTGGGCTGGTCACAAAAGCCCGCCATAATAATATTATTTTCTACACCAAGATCCTTAGCAAGTCTCTTTAATTCATCAAATTGAGGCCCATCACCGGCGATAAAGAATACTACATCAGGATACTCTTTCAGGACCATTGGAGCTGCTTTAATAAAATATTTAATTCCTTTCTCTTCTCTTAATCGTGCTAGTGTACCAACCACCTTGGTATCGTGACCAATCTTGTAAACGGATTTGACTTGGTTAAACTCATCTTCAGGGATTTTTTCAAATTTACTCGATGATATTCCTGTGTGCAGGATGTAAATTTTATCTTCAGGAATATTTCGTTTGGTTATACAGGATCTTTTTACAGCTTTGGATACCGCAATAGCCTTTGTAGTAACATTTTTTAAAAGATAATCGCTTACAACTTGAATAATCGGGTAATTAATATCCTCATCATAGGCATGAATTATATTGGGAACTTTTGTTACAATGCTTACAATTCGTCCAAAATTAGCTGATCCATAACCATGTAAATGAAGAATATCAATATGTTCTTTTTTAACTATTTTTAGCAAGTCTATAATAGTTAAAAAATTGGTTTTACCTCTATTTAAATAGTAAACAGTAAATCCATCTTTGATCAGTGGATCATGAAGGTGTTGCTTTCCCCTGAGAACACAAAAGACTATTTTAAATGCATTTTTATCAAATTCTGGGATCATGTTCAGATAAAAGTGACCAGGGCCGTGTATTACCTCTCCAAACCCTACATGATCAGCTACCCATAAGATATTCAACCTGCTGTTCTCAGTCCCCATAGTAAATCTCACCGGAATAGGAAAATGTATATAAGAGGAATATATGATGAGCTCGTAAAAAGTCATCGACAAACTACATTTACACTACTTGTTGTATATATATGAGAATCAGATACACTGTATGTTGGTTATCAAAGTTAGGATTTAGGGTTTTTACGAGAGCATTAATATATAACGGTCCTTTATTTTATTACATCAGAAATTTGGTTTTTAATAATTGTTGAAAGGTTCTGGTTATTTTTTCCAGGTAGCCTGAGCAGATACTTTTCACTAATCCTGGAGATAGTGAACGGATCGTCACCAATTCTATTATTTTTTTTGGATTGTAAATAGCCCCAATGATTGCTCAGATAGCCAGCCTCCTTTGACGCCTGTACAGACTGGTCGCAACCAATATACCATGGGTAGCATAAGCTCAAAACATCTTTATCTAACTTTAATTCTATGTTTTTTTTTGCTTTTACAAGATCATCCCGAATCTCAATGAATTTCTCTTCTTCGGTCTGAATAGAACCATTGTATATTCCTTGTCGAGTGAGGGATAGCAAATAGTTATTGAGTCGTTTTTTCCAGTTTCTTTGTTCATAGAAAATTCGGCCACCATGTCGTTTGACAAACTCCATACAAAGGCGTGAGATATCAGGATTTTCAATATATCTTAAATGTGAACTCATTTTAGGGGCATATCGATAGATTGGTTGCCCGAGAAATTTTGCATCTGCCGTGAAATCTTTATCATCAGCTCCAAAAACTGGTGAATATAGCCGTTGACTAAAGTATGAATAATCACTCCACGGAGAGATAAAATCAACAACTTTATCACTTATAAAGACACAGTTGTGGTTGTTGGTATGGGACTGGAAATCAATGATTCCCGACTGGTGCATAGTTTTGATTTCATCCCAGTTACACATTTTATTTTCACATGAAATAGATACTATTTGCTCAAGGTTCGCATTTCCAGTCCAGAAATCCTCTAGAGTAAGTGACAAACCGCTGCCAGGATCAACCAGTCCCGGAACAATGAATGAGACCCCGGTTAATCCATACTTCTTGAGTAAGGGGTAGATAATTGTAAATATACTGATGTGTCCGTCATCAAAGGTCAATACAACATGTTTGCCGTCACTGTGAATATCACCTTTCAGAAATGAGACCAGTTCTTGAGAATTAAGTGTTTTATATCCGTTTTTTACCAGAAATAAAATCTGTTTCTCAAATAGCTCAACTTCTACCTGGTGAAATACAAAAACACATATTTCATTTTTTTTTAAAACTTCAATATTTTTAAAAACAAACTCAGGATATTTTCTGAAAAATAATGAATATAAATCGTCTTTATTTTTTACGTATATATCAGAAAAACTCCTTGAAACAACTCCCATAGTATTTTCCTATTCATCAGGTAAACATAACTTTCTGGAAAAATAATGCACTGGTCATGAAGGTTTGATAACTCCTGAGTATCATTTCGATTTATCGAATAACTTTAGCTGCATACTGGCAACGCAAAAGGACGGATTGAAATCATTTTTATCACATAGCTGCAGGGAACCTTGAAAAATGGACTTTTCGCCCAATCTCCGCGTTGCTCAAAAAGTGTAATCCTGGCAATATCAGTAATATGGATCCGGTAAAATTTTTCTCGCGCCTTGGTCTTGAACGAAAGCTCTCATTTTTCAAGGCTCCCTGCAGTAACGTTGTTTTCTCTACTACGGTTACTCGTAAAAACTATAACACTGCGTACAAGCTGGAATCAAATTTATTGTAAGTTTATATACTTGTAACAGTGATCTAGAATGACCCGGCCATCCAAATTTAAGTTTGACGGACTTTTCCGAAGGTAGCGAAAAATCACCAGATTCGGAGGTTCTGTGCTATCCATTTAAATACAGCTCCACCTGCCAGCGATATCGATAGAGGTACGCTATTGGTTGAGATGAGAAAGAATCGTTGTTTGTTAAAAAGGATCATAGTTTGTCGTTTTATGCGTCGCTACACTTTAGGGAACCTATTCTTTCTCAAAGGGTAACTTCTTTGGCTGTAGTGGTATTAGACGAGGGTGTAAAATGGGAAATGTAACAGCATTTCGATGAGATGGAGATAATAAAAGAGTTCGGAATCGATGAATTGTGGTTATGGTGCCGGAGGTCGGAGTCGAACCGACATGGAGTTGCCCCCGCTGGATTTTGAGTCCAGTGCGTCTACCAGTTTCACCACTCCGGCACGTTGGGCCTACTATTCATTGATTATCATGTTCCGTCAAGTGTAATTGCCGCTTTCCGTGCACTTGCCAGAAGCACGACCAGCGGTTCATGGGAGGTTACGAAGCGGATCGCCAGCACACTTCGTTGCCTGCCACCGGCGCCAAGGGAATAAAGCGCGACAGGAGCAGGGATACAGACGCCAAGGCCGCACCGGTGATAAATACCGCGGCTGGTGAAATAATCCAGACAACGCCATAGAGAGCAGGCAGAACAACCGCGGCGATATGATTGATGGTGAAGGATACACCGGCGGTTGGGGCCATATCTTTGGGATCGGCAATCTTCTGGAAATAGGTCTTCATGGCAATGGCCATGGAAAAAAAGAGGTGATCCAGGATATATAACACTACCGCAATCCAGGGATGTTGCACGAATGCATAGCCCAAAAAGACCACGACAAGGCCAATGTATTCAACGGTGAGAGACCTTCGTTCCCCCCACCGGCCGATCAGCTTGCCGATCTGCGGTGCACAGATCATATTCAAGGCACCGTTTACCAGAAACATGATGGAAATGGCAGCGGCATCAAACCCGAATTTTTCCACCATTAAAAAGCCCGCGAAGACCACGAATATCTGACGGCGGGCGCCGCTTAAGAACTGCAGCGCATAAAACAGCCAGTACCGTTTACGCAGGATAATCTTCTTGTGCTGCTCAACCTTCTGGGGAAAATAGGGAAAGACCACCCAGCAGAAGCCGGCGATGGCAATAGTGGCGCCACCGCTCACAAGGTAGACCGTTTCCATGGTCACATCAAAGATATCGAGCATCAGCCAGACCAGGCCGAAAGCCAGCAACGAGGCGAATGAACCGATGGCAACCATGCGTCCCATGTTATGGGCGGCGGTTGCCTTGTCGAACCATTGCAGTTGCAGCGACTGGTTCACCGTTTCGTAATAGTGAAATCCGGTGGACATCAATACGGTAGTGGCATACAGCCCGACGGCGGTAGGAAAATATCCGGTGGCTGCCGTACCGATTCCCAAAAGCAGCAAGGCGCCCAGCGCCAGGGTCTGTTCGCGCATAAAGATTAGGACATAAACCACGGCAAAGGATAGGAAACCCGGAATTTCCCTCAGAGACTGTAACATGCCGATCTCCACCCCGGTAAAGGCGGCCCGTTCAATGGTGAAATTATTCAGCAGGGCCTGCCACGTCCCAAAGGACAGGGGCATGGCGGCCGCCATGATAAAGAGTAGAACCTCAGGGCGATTCCATTTTGAAGCAGGGGACATAAGTATCAGTAGCTTTTACACATGATGAAGTCGTAAAAAGTCAGACTTGCAGGCTAAGATGGCTAAGTAATAAGTCTACGGAGTGGTGGTCATTTTGACCTCGCAGGCGTACATGAGGTACGTCGAGAAGTCAAAATGATCCCACGACGACGTAGAGCGAAGTTTTTACGACGCCATCATACATGATGGACTCTTAAAACCCCATATTCCCGTCATACCGGAAT
This sequence comes from Desulfofustis sp. PB-SRB1, assembly GCA_016722945.1. Taxonomy (GTDB): domain Bacteria; phylum Desulfobacterota; class Desulfobulbia; order Desulfobulbales; family Desulfocapsaceae; genus PB-SRB1. The sequence goes on from JAEQMT010000023.1 coordinate 5,443, forward strand.
TGACCTGACACCCATACTTAATTGAAATTACTGGATTCCCGCTTTCGCGGGAATGACGGCAGCGATCATTTTTGAGGTTTTTACGACGCCACCATTTTATGGCTCACATTAATTCTTAAAGCTGTGGATTGGCGCCGGCAGGCGTCCGCCCCATTTAACGAAACGGCTTGACTTGCCCACGTTTCTCACCGCCATCACCGGACTTGCCCCGAAGAGTCCGCCAAAGTCAACGTAGTCGCCCGCCTCCATGCCCGGCACCGGAATGATGCGCACCGCGGTGGTCTTGTGATTGATCAGTCCCACCGCCATCTCGTCGGCGATAATGGCGCCGATGGTGTCGCCGTCCACTGATCCAGGTATGGCCACCATATCGAGACCCACTGAGCAGACGCTGGTCATGGCCTCCAGCTTTTCCAGGCTGAGTTCGTCTTTGCCCACTGCTTCGGCCAGCACCGCGTCTTCCATAACCGGGATAAAGGCACCGCTGAGCCCGCCGACGGTCTTGGCGGCGAAGATGCCGCCTTTCTTTACGGCATCGTTGAGCAGAGCGATGATGGCGGTGGAGCCGGGTGCACCGATGGCATCGACGCCTAAGATATGGAGAATCTCGCCAACGCTGTCGCCCACTTTCGGGGTCGGCGCCAGAGAGAGATCCACCGCCCCGAAGCTGACGCCCAGCATCTCTGAAACCTGACGGCCCACCAACTCGCCGCAACGGGTCACACGAAAGGTGGTCTGCTTGATCTCTTCGGCAATCTCATCGAGGCTGAGGGGAGCGCCTTCGCTCTGGCGCGCGGCAATGAGCCGTTCCAGGGCGCGAGCGATCACGCCTGGTCCCGAGACGCCGACGTTGAGTACCGTTTCGGCCTCTTCGACGCCGTGGATGGCGCCGGCCATAAAGGGGTTGTCGCCGGGCTGGTTGCAGAAGACCACGAACTTGGCGGCGCCGAATCCGTTCTGGGTTCGTGACTCATAGGCTATATCCTTGACGATGTGGCCGACCATGGCCAGCGCGTCCATATTAATTCCCTTTTGTGATGAACCGATGTTAATGGAGGCGCACACCCGCTCGGTAACGGCCAGCGCTTCGGGCAATGACTGGAGAAAAGCCTGGTCGGTATCGGTCATTCCCTTTTCCACCTGGGCTGAAAAGCCGCCTAAGATGTCGACACCCACCGCTTTTGCGGCTTCATCCAGGGCTTTGGCAAGGATAACGAATTCAGCCGGGCTGTAGCCACCGGCTACGAAGCTGATGGGGGTTATGGCGATACGCTTGTTGACCACCGGTACCCCCAACTTGCGGGACACGAAATCGCAGGTGGTAACGAACTTCCCGGCCCGATCGGCGATCCGTTCCATGATCAGGGCGCCGGTTTTGGTGGGGGTGTCGCCCCGGCAGTCGAGAAGGTTGATGCCCATGGTAACGGTTCTGACGTCGAGGTGTTCCTTCTGGATCATTTCGACGGTGGCAAGGATCTGATCGGAGCGCAGCATGGCGAGGTCTCGCTGATGGATGGGGTTGGTTAAAACGGAATCTCGTTGGTTACCTTGAACAAATCATGATGCTGGAGCATGATGGTCAGCCCGGTTTCTTCCCGAAGGGTCATGAGTTGCTCGCGTACCTGGACGATTGAGCTGACCCGGCTCAGGTCGAGCTGAAGCACCATGGTGTAGCGGTCATCCGCCATGGTAGTAGCCAGATCGAGAATATTGATGTCATGGCGGCGGCAAAACGCGCTGACGCCGTGTACCAGCCCTTTGCGATTCCGGCCGCGGGCGGTCATGATATATGTTTTTGCCGGCAGGCTGATGTCTTCGATATCCGGCTGCTTGCTGATTTCGCGAGCCATCACGTCGAGGGTGGTGGAACTCTGCACGGCGGCAATAGTTTCGATGATGGTTTTTGGGGTGATTGGCCGGTCGAAATTGACCATCAATATCATGGTCAGATAGCCGCGCAGCACCGACTGGTTGAGATCGGCGATATCACCGCCAAGCGCAAATATGGCGCCGGAGACATCGGCGACAATGCCCGGGCGATCGCTTGACATCACCGAAATGATCATCTGGGTGTTCATACTATGGCCTGGAAATGGGAGTGGGAAATAGTTGCACAGCGGTTCTGCCTATACCCGATCCGCCATCGGATCACATTAATTATCTTGGGCATGAGCGCGTTCAGCTCCGTTGATCCGGGCCCTGCTCATACATATTACTGTAAACAGAGTTGATGGTTTGATTGAGTGTTAATAAGGAGATGATCTATGTGTACAATCAATCGTTATGTCCTCTTATTTTTTTGTGGTATTATGGTGAGCGGGTGTGCCTTTCAGGGCAACTATGGCGCCCTGCGCGAGACCAATGAAGTTACGACCCTGTTTCAAAATAAAGAAATTCTGCAGGGCTACAACTATTTCTACAGCGGAGATGTGGCGAGGCCCCGCGCCATTCTCGCGGTGAAGGAGCAATACAGTCTGGCAGGGGAGGCGTGGGAATCCATTGAAATATCAGAGTCACTGATGGAGACCTGGGCCGCCAGCGCCCAGCTCAGACCTGCCTATGAAACCGGTTCAACCAGGTACGGCGGACGCTACCAGGGAGCGAACATCTTTGACCCGCGCGGCGAGCTTGCGGCGGTGTGGTATTCCCGCTACGACTGGGGTCTTTTTGAGTTCAGAGATGATAACGTGATATTTGCGTTTCCCCCGAAAAACCGGCCCGGATCCGACTGGAACAAAAACAAGCGTGACCGATAAAAGGAGGCGCCGATCATTGTCGAAAAAAAGCTTCATTGAGGATTTGCGCGAAGGTGAACGGATTGACGAGTTGTTCATGGTCAAGCAGGTGCGCCACGGCGAAACCAGGGCCGGCAAACCGTATCTGCATCTGACCCTTGGCGACAAAAGCGGTGAGACGGGTGCTCCCGTCTGGGATAACAGTGAGGCCGTCACACCGCATTGCCGGCTCGGCGCTGTCATCAGGGTACGGGGCATGGTCCAGTCCTACCGCGATACACTGCAGCTTAAAGTGGAATCCATCGAGCCGGTGGAGGATCAACAGGTCGAGTTGCACCATTTTATCCCGGTGAGCAGTCGCACCCCGGATGATATGGCCCACGAGTTACGCACGGTTATCGAAAAGGTTGCTAATCGATTCCTGCGGTTGCTGCTGCAAGATATCTTCTTCGGCACCGAAACGGGCGCTCAATTTGTTGCCGCACCGGCCGCCAAGGGGCTGCATCACGCCTATCAGGGCGGCCTTCTGGAGCATACCCTGTCCATGGTGAAGGTGGCCAGCATGCTTGCCGATCATTACCCCGGGGTCGATAGCGATCTGCTCGTCGCCGGGGTATTGCTCCACGATGTCGGCAAAACCGTTGAGCTGGATGCGGTCGCCGGGGCGGTTGAATACAGCGACACCGGCCGCCTGAAAGGCCACCTGCTGATCGGCTGTGAAATCATCACTGCCGCCGCCGCCGCTATTGCCGACTTTCCGGGGGAGTTGCTGATCCATCTGCATCACCTGGTGCTCAGCCATCATGGCCGGCTTGAGTTTGGTTCCCCGGTCGTCCCCATGACCCCGGAGGCATTGTTGCTCAGCTTTATCGACGATGTGGACGCAAAGATGAACCGGTTTGAGCAGCTGCGCCGCAAGCTCAAGACCGGCACCCCCCAATGGAGCGACTATCAGCGCAGCATGGAGCGCTACCTCTACTTGACTCCGCTGGACGGCAATGCCGATCTGGAGCAGAGTAAGGAAAAACCGGTACAGTCGCTTCGCCAGCCGCGCCTGTTCGGCTGAGTGTTTTCATGTTCATGTCCGCAGTGGCCAACTTCCCCTTACGTTTTTCTGAAATACTTGGTCAGAGCCGGGCGCAGAAGGTGTTGCGCCGACTTTGGGATTCCTCGCGGCTGGCGCATGGCTATCTGTTTCGCGGGCCGCGCGGGGTGGGCAAGCGAAGCTGTGCGGTGATTTTCGCGGCTCATCTCTTGTGTCCCCAGCCGCACGTCGACGGCGGTTGCGGGCAGTGCCCCGCCTGTCGTAAACTCGCTTCGGCAAATCACCCCGATCTCTGTTTTGTTCGTCCCGAGGCGGGTTCAATCAAGATCAAGCAGGTACGGGAGCTGCGGCGTGATCTTGAGTATCCTCCCTTTGAAGCGCCTTTCCGGATCACCATCATCGAAGATATCAACACCATGACCACCGAGGCCGCCAACAGCCTGCTGAAGACCTTGGAGGAACCGCCTTCCGGCAACGTCCTCATCTTGACCGCCACCGATGAGAGCGAGGTGTGGCCAACCATCGTATCGCGCTGTCAGAGCATCAATTTTTATCTTCTCAGTGTGGCCCAGACGACGGCGGTGCTCCATCGGCTGGCCCCGGAGACGGACGAAGATGGTCGGCGTGAAGCAGCTTTGTTTGCCGAGGGCAGCCCCGGTACCGCCCTGCGCATTCTGGAACATGACATGATCGCCCTGTACCAGCGGGTGACGGCGGCGGTGGAGGCGGGCATCGAATCCACCGGCCACGCCGAGCTCGAATTGCTGGAGGCGGCGGCGGCGATGGCGGCGTTGAAAGATGAGGTGGAGATGTTTCTGGGGATGCTGCGCACCTGGATATATGAGAAGATGGCTCAGGGCGGCAGCCGCGCTCTTGCTGGCAGTCGTGTCCAGTTGGACGCCGTCGACGAGGCGTTGGGCCAGTTGCGGCGCCACTGCAATCGCGCCCTGGTGTGTGAGGTACTGCTTTTTAATTTACAACGCAGTATGCAGCGGGTAGTCTCATAGCGTTATAGCAACCATAGCTTACCAATCATTGCATGTACCCGACAGATAACGTATCAGTGAACAGCGAAGACTCACCCGGCGAATCCGACCCGATTTCATCTGAGCCGGACTATTTTTTCTATCGGATCCGGTTTCGCCCGGATGGCCAGGAGTCTTGTGGATTTGCCCGCGACCGCGAGATGAAGCCTGGGCGGACGGTCATGGTGAAAACCGATCATGGCTTGGAGCCGGCCATAGTCCGCGGTCCGTCACCGCGCCGCTACGAGGGAGAAGGCGATCCGCGCGGCTGTTTCGAGATTGTCAGGCAACCAAGCTCGGATGAGGAGAATCGTTTTGCCGGCCTCATCGAAAAAGAGCGTGAGGCGTTTGACATTTGTGCTGAGCTGATCGTCAGGCATCGCCTTGTAATGCGGCTTATCAGGGTGGAAAAATTCTTTAACGGCGGCAAATACATCTTTTATTTCACCGCCGAGAACCGGGTGGATTTTCGTGGCCTGGTGAAGGATCTGGTGCAGGAATTCCGAACACGGGTGGAGATGCGCCAGATCGGTGTCCGGCATGAGACGAAAATGGTTGGCGGCATGGGCATATGCGGGCGTGAGCTCTGTTGTTCATCGTTTCTCACCAGTTTTGATTCGGTTTCCATCAAGATGGCCAAGGAGCAGGATTTACCCCTCAACCCGGCCAAGATCTCCGGTACCTGCAACCGTCTGCTCTGCTGCCTGGTCTACGAATATGACACCTACAAAAAGCAGCGGCGCACCATGCCGCGGGTCGGTCAGTCCATAGCAATCGATGGCGCTTCCTACCAGGTAAAACGTCAGCAACCGCTGCAGCAGGTCATCGTGGCCGTGGACGGTGCCGGTGAAGAGCACCATTTATCCCGTGATCAGTGGATGGGGGCACAGCAAAACGAGGCCGCCCGGCCTTCTCGTCAGAACGACGGCAAACACTGGGGTGGCCGTGATAAATCGGCGCCCTCCCGTTCACGCTAAATCAATTTCAGCATGACCACCTACATCACCACTCCCATTTATTACGTAAATGCCCAGCCACACCTGGGCCACGCCTACACCACTATCGTCGCCGACACCTACAACCGGTTTTGCCGTTTGCGTGGTGAGGCGTCGAGGTTTCAGACCGGCACCGACGAGCATGGTGATAAGATTGTCGAGGCGGCGGCCGGCCAGGGGGTTGAGCCACAAACGTATGTCGATTCCATTTCTGCCCAGTTTCGTCAGACCTGGCCGCTTCTGGGGGTGGAGTACGATCGTTTTATCCGCACCACCGATGCTGATCATGTCAACACGGTCCGCCATATCCTGCAAGCCGTTTACGACCAGGGAGATATCTATTTCGACAGTTACTCCGGCCTCTATTGTACCGGCTGCGAGCGTTTTCTCATCGAACGGGAGCTCGTCGACGGCAAGTGTCCGGACCATCTGGTTGCCCCCAAACCGATCACCGAGCAGAATTACTTTTTCAGAATGTCGCGTTATCAGCAGCGGCTCATCGACCATATCGAGGCCAATCCCGATTTTATAACACCTGCAAGGTATCGCAATGAGGTTCTCTCCTTTCTGAGCGATCCGCTGGAGGATCTGTGCATTTCCAGGCCGACCAGCCGGCTGAGCTGGGGGATACCATTGCCGTTTGACGCCGATTATGTCACCTACGTCTGGTTTGACGCGCTGATCAATTACCTGACCGGCGCCGGCTATCCCGACAATCCCGATTACATGGCGATCTGGGGCGGGGCGGAACACCTGATTGCCAAGGATATTCTCAAGCCGCACGCCATCTACTGGCCGACCATGCTGATGGCCGCTGATGTGCCGCTGTATCGCAAACTTCATGTGCATGGCTACTGGAACGTGGCGCAGACGAAGATGTCCAAGAGTCTGGGCAACGTAGTCAGGCCGGCGGATATGGTGGCCGATTTCGGTATTGATACGATTCGTTACTTTTTGCTTCGGGAAATGACCTTTGGCCTCGATGCATCGTTCAGCAATGATGCGATCATTGCCCGCAGCAACGCCGATCTGGCTAACGATCTGGGAAATCTCTGCAGTCGGGCCCTGACCATGATCGTTAAATATTGCGACGGCCGGGTTCCTGAGCCCGCTGAGCCGCAAGAGATTGACCAGAATCTGGCGGCTGCCGCACATGAAATGGTTGACAGCTACTGCGGCTATATGGCCGATTTCCAGTTCCATCGGGGGTTGCAACAGCTCTGGGGGTTTATCGGTGAGGCAAACCGCTATATCGTGGCAACCGAGCCATGGAATCTGGCAAAAGCAGAAGATGGGGTACGGCTCGCCACCGTGATGTACAATCTTGCCGAATCATTGCGGATAATCGGCGTTGCCCTGCAACCGGTGATGCCCGCCACCGCCCGCACCATCCTGGAAAATCTTGGCGTTGCCGCGGACGACCCATCGCTTAACACCTTTACCGATACAGACCAGTGGGGACGACTGCCGGTGGGCACCACTATCAGCAAAGGGAAAAACCTCTTTCCACGGTTGTCGCCGCCATCTCCTCAGGGCGAAAAGAGCAGCGGTGGAGCCGGGCCGAAAAAGAAGAAACACAAAGGCGACGACAGCCACACTATCTCTATTGGTCAATTCAAGGCCATCGATTTACGGGTGGCTCAGGTGGTGGCGGCCGAGCGGGTGCCGAAATCGAAAAAGCTGCTTGAACTGGTCGTTGATGTTGGTGAAAAACGCACCGTGGTGGCGGGTATCGGGGAGTCGTACGAGCCCCAGGAATTGCTTGGGAAAATGGTGGTGGTGGTCGTCAATCTCGAGCCGGCAACCTTGATGGGTGTTACTTCCAACGGTATGGTGCTGGCGGCGGCCACCACCGGCCCCGAAGGAGTGAACGGTTTATCTCTGGTAAGCCCGGAGGCGGGCGCCAAACCGGGTGACAAGGTCTCGTAAAGGAGCATGATTTATGGTTTTTACCGGCAATTTCATCAGCAGCATACTGGGAATAGCTCAATTCATACTGCAGATCTATATCTGGGTGATTATTGCCCGGGCGGTTATTTCCTGGGTAAGCGCTGATCCGTATAACCCCATCGTCCGTTTTATCGTAGAGGTAACCGAACCGGTGCTTGGCCGGGTGCGGCGCTTTCTGCCGTTTGGCGCGATGGGCGGCATCGATTTTTCCCCGGTTATCGTTATCCTCGGGGTTATGGTCTTGCAGGCGTTTCTTGGCTCCATGCAGATGCAGGTTGATACTTGGCTCAGGTAACACAAAGTTGCCTTAATACATGAAGTGAGGCCGACTATGACGATCACTCCTCAGGCAATCAGGGATCAGGATTTTCAGACAAGATTTCGCGGCTATGATGCGATCGAGGTAAAGGGATATCTGGAGCTTGTGGCGGAAGAATTCTTTGAGTTGCTTGAAAAAATACGGCACCAGGAAGAGATCATCCAGGGGCGCGACCAGGAGACGGAACAAGACGATACAGACCGCCACCGATTAGCAGAGCAGCTACAGGATGCCCGGCAGGAAATTTCCCGGATGGGTGAGGAATTGGCTCAGCGGGACGAAGATAAACAGCATCTTGATGAAGAGCTTGCCGGGCTTCGCCGTGAGATAGAAGCCTTTGACACCGAACGACAAGTACATGCCAAGGCCCTGGCGACGGTGGAGCAACAAAAAAAGGAAGTGGAGCGGCAGCTGCGCGCAACCGAGATAAAGGTGGAGGAGATGCGCACCAAGATCACCCTCATGAAGGAGCATAACGAGGAATTGCGCCGCGAGGAAGTGGATTTCAAGCGAACCATCGGCGCCGCCCAGCGTTTTGCCGATGAACTGCGGCAGACCGCCGAACGGGAGAGTATGGAGTTGCTCCGGCAAAGCGAGGAAAAGGCACGGGCGGCGCTTGCCTCAGCCTATCGCGAAGTACAGCAGCTGCGCCAGCGGGCTTATACTGAATTTTCAAGGCTTCCCGCCGAGATAGAAAGGCTCAATGAGCAGCGCCGAACACTGCGCGATGAACTGCACCAACTGCTCGGCAAACATACCTCAATGCTCGATGAGTTTTCCGAAATTGATCAGGAAATTACCCACATCAGCTACGATGAATTGTTTGAGAAAATCAACGTAGCCGACGATGGGGACGACCCCGACGAATCTCTCGATACCCCGAATCCATCTGATGTCGGGCTACCCATAAGGGAAGATACTGATAATGGCGACGGTGGCGATGATTTCCCTGGTGAGTCACCCAACAATGGTGTTGCCTATTTCAGTGATGAAAAAAAGACGTGAATGTCATTGCCGGCTCGATGAAAAGCGGTGTGGCGACGTTGCCGGTATATGTGCAGCCGCGTGCCGCCCGCAACAATGTCCGGGGGATGTACCAGGGTTGCCTGAAAATCGCGGTTACCGCGGCACCGGTGGATAATGACGCCAACAAGATGGTAACCGTGTACCTTGCCAAGCTGTTCGGTGTCAGTCGCTCCGCCGTGCGGGTTGTGGCCGGCGCCCGCGGCCGCCGCAAAATCATCTGCTTTGACACCCTGAGCCGGGAGGCTCTGGCCGAACGTTTGCAGGTAATTATTGCCAATGAATCCTGATGGCCTCGTAAAAACTTCGCTCTCCGTCGTCGTGGGATCGTTTTGACTTCTCGACGTACCATATGTACGACTGCGAGGTCAAAACGACCGTCAATCCGTAGACTTATTACTTTGCCATCTTAAACTGCTAAACTGAGGTTTTACGAGTTCATCAATCCTGATATATATTAAAAGATTATGGAAACAGATAACCCCCGGATAGTGATCGCCAACTGGAAGTGCAACAAAACTCTGTCTTCGGCGCGGGAGTGGATGCGTAATTTTGCCCGCACCTATGAACCCTCAGCGAACGTGCGGGTGATTATCGCACCGCCGATGATATGGCTGGTATCTCTTGCCGAAATGCTCAAAGAACTGGCCCTGCCATCGGTTACGCTGGCGGCACAGGACATATCCTCGTTTCCCAGAGGTGGCTATACCGGCGCCATTGCCGCCGATATGGTCGTGCCCTATGCGGATTATGTGATGATTGGCCATGGCGAGCGCCGTCGCTATTTTCATGAGACCACCAACGATTCAATGAACAAGGTCCGCGAGGCGGTTGACGCCGGTTTGCACCCCATATTTTGTGTCGATCCGGACAATATCACGGCGCAGCTTACCGCCCTTGGCGAGGTCGATTGCAGCGAGTTGATCATATCTTTCAACCTGGTGGAGCAGGCCACCCATCAGCGCGGTCCTCATCCCGAAGAGGTGGGCAAAAAGGCACGGTTCATCGCTGAGATTAGCCCCGGCCGTCCATTGGTCGTGGAGGGCTCCATAACCCCCGCCAATGCACTGTCCTACGCAGACATAGCGGAGATTTCCGGTTTTATGGCAGACCGTGCGGGTCTGGATGCGGAGACGTTCTGCGAGTTGATTAACATTGTCGAAAAGTAGCCGGTTATTTCTTTTTTTTCTTGGGCAGTAGGAACGAAACGACAAACCCTACCGAATAAATACCCGCCCCAATCAGACCGATCATGCCGAGATGGCCGATAAATCCCCGTGTATCCGAGATGCGATCGGCCAGCAGCAGGATCGAGGAGCCGACGATAAGAGCGGCGATAATCATCGCCAGCCCCATCAGGCGGCTGGCCAGATCCACCTTTTCCCCCAGATGTTCAATACGCATAAGCTCCAGGTTCAGGGTGAACCGGTTGGTTCGCGTCTGATCGATGATTCGCTGGATATCGGTGGGCAGATCCTCCAGCAGCAGCAGGTAGTTTTCCAACGCCGTCTGCACCCGGCGGCGCATCGCTTTCATCCCATAACGACTGGTCACCACCGCCTCTATCTCCGGCTCAACATGGGCCAGAACGTCGAAGCTCGGATCGATTTCAGCGGCCACCCCTTCGATGGTGGTGAGTGCTTTGACAAGCAGGAGCAGATCACCGGGACAGCGGATCTTGAATCGTTGCAACAGGCCGAAAAAATCATTGAGCAAATCGGCGATATCGATATTTTTTAGCTCCACCGCATGCACCTGATTGACCAGTTGCTGGAGTTCGGCGCGAAAATCACGCCGCTCGATGATGGCCGGGTCGGCATCGGTAAGCTCAAATACCACTCGGGCAAGGCGTTCGGTGTCCCCCTTTACCACCGCGGCAACAAAATCGACCAACTGGTCGGCGGTCTGTTTGTCGAGCTGGCCGGTCATGCCGCAGTCAATAAAGCAGAGTTTGTCACCGCTCAGTAGAAAGATGTTGCCGGGATGGGGGTCGGCGTGGAAAAATCCGAAATGCAGACATTGCCGGAATACCGCGCGGGTACCGGTGGCGACGATTGCCCTGCGCCTCTCAGCGCTGAGCGTGGCGGGATCGATGGCGCTGAGCGGCGTGCCGTTGACCTCTTCCATGGTCAGGATGTTGCGCGTCGTTGCCTGCCAGTATATTACTGGAAAGAAAATGTCGGGATCACCCTCGAACATCTTATTCATCCTCTCCGCTGCCTGTCCTTCCAGCACCAGGTTGACCTCGCGATGCAGCTCACGGGAGAACTCCTTGGCAACTTCAATGGGGCTGTAGCCAAGATCGGAAAAGTATTGCTCCACCCACTGGGCGAGGGTCTGCAGCAGTGAAATATCATCCTCCACCCGTTCCCGATTACCCGGTTTGAGCACCTTGATGACCACCCGTTCACCGGTTGTCAGGCGAGCCCGGTGTACCTGCGCCATGGAGGCCGAGGCAAGGGGGATTTCATCGATGGTGTCAAAGAGCAATTCAAGCCGGCCGGGGAATTCCTGGTTGAGGATCTCATGGATCTGGACAAAGGGCACCGAGGCCACATTGGTCTGCAATTGTTCAAATTCCTTTGCCCATTCAGGCGGAACGAGATCGGGCCGGGTGGAGAGAACCTGGCCGATTTTGATGAAGGTCGGGCCAAGTTCCTCCATTACCCGACGTACCCGCTCCGGCCTGCTCAACCTATCGATGTGCGGCTGGGCTTCCGCCTCGATGTCTTCGCGGGTCTTGCCGAGCAACCGATAGAGGCCGGTTTCGGTGATCACCTCACGAAAGCCGTTGCGGGAGAGTACCGAGATAATCTCGGCCAGTCGTTTGGTATTTTTCAGGGTTTTTTGGATGGCCCGGATTTTCATGGTGTGCCGACTCTTTTCTTTTATGATGGCTGGTGGTGTACCACGAGGTTGCTGAGATCTTCTATGGTGCGGTCAGTATGGTTCACGACCGCCGCCAGGTGCTGATCTCTTTGATACGATGCGGCTGGCGGGTGTGCGCCTCCTGGGCGAGCCGCACCAGTTCCCGCTGTATTTCCCGCAGCGGCGGGATGGCAGGGAGTTCGGGAAGGATTTCGTGCACCGCATCAGGGATCGGCAGCCGCATTTTTTCCTCCATGCTCTCATGGCGCCGGCTGAGGGGTTGTTCGGCATTCAACCCGATGCCGTCACCGCCTTCAAGGGATCGAAAAAATCCCATGATGCCGGTGAAATCGTTTTTCCGGTAAAAGAGGTTTATCTCTTCGACGATGGTGTCGTGCTGTTCGGTGAGTTCGGCAAATTTGGTGCGATAGGAACCAATGGCCTCGAACAATTGTTGGTACAGATCAAGAATCAGGTTCTTGAAGCGGCGGCGCTGGCTGATGCCGCGAATGCGCTGATTGTTCAGCAATTGCTTCTGGATCATTGGTGAGCGATAGACGTAGGGATCGTTGAAAATATCATGGGGAATGCGGGTGAGGTCTTGGAACCGTGCGATCAGATCCTCGTCTCCCAGCAAAATATAAATTCTGACCAAATCCACCCCCACCTCCGATTCCAGCTCGATCATCGAGGCAATGATGTCGTTTCGGTACGCCGTGCTGTCTTCCTCGATGATGCGGCGCATCCCGAAATACCGCTCAGCAAGGTCTTTTTTTATCTCAGCGGCAAGTACCCGGTCTATATCTTCCATGGCGTCCGCAAAGTCTGTCTATGGCCCGTCGCCAACAATCCATGGCACGGCTGCCGGTTTCTCGCTATAGTGTTATAGTTGGTAGGCATGACACCGGTCTGAAAATTAAGGTTTGGAGCCGATGAGCTGGGAAGATGTCAAGGAAAAAATAAAGGAACAGGCGGATATTGTCCAGGTAATCGGCGAGTACGTCGAGCTCAAGCGCAGTGGCGTCAGATACCTTGGTTTATGTCCGTTTCATACCGAAAAGACCCCATCTTTCTCGGTTAATCAGGCTGATCAGTACTACTATTGCTTTGGTTGTCAGGCCGCCGGTGATGTCTTTTCCTTTATCATGAATTATCACCGGATCGAGTTCAATGAAGCGCTGAAACTGCTTGCCGATAAATATCATATCGCAATTCCAGAAAAAAAAGAGACGGCAAAACATCAGGCTGAGCGGCAGCGGCGCGAGCGACTATTCCAGCTCAATGAAAAAACCGCCGCCCTCTACCGGGACTATTTCATCAAACAGAAAGGCGCTGAGGCAGCCCGCACGTATGTGTCTGAGCGCGGCATAACCAGTAAAACGGGTGCTGCCTTTGAGCTTGGTTTTGCCCCCGATCCGGCGCGGGAGGGATGGAACTTTCTGCAGTCGCGTCTCACCAGTGAGGAGACAGGATTAGCCGCCGAAACGGGGCTGCTGGCCACCAAGGAAAAGGGGCGAACCTATGATCGATTCAGAAACCGTATCATCTTTCCGATCCGTGATAGCCGGGGGCGCTGCTGTGGTTTCGGCGGTCGCGCCCTGGATGAACGTGGTCCCAAGTATCTCAACTCGCCGGAGAGTGTTATCTATCGCAAAGGTGAGTTGCTCTATGGGTTATACCAGCAAAAGGATCTCATTCGGCGTGCTCGGCGGGCGGTATTCGTGGAGGGTAATTTTGATCTGCTCTCCCTGGTAGACCACGGTTTTGAAGGAGTCGTGGCACCGCTTGGGACGGCCCTGACCTCGTTTCAACTGGGCCTCGTCAAGCCCCTTGTTGATGAGGTGATTCTTTTGTTTGACGGTGACCAGGCCGGCATTACCGCGGCTCAGCGGGCCGTTGTCCATTTTCTTGCTGAACAGCTCACTGGTCGCATCGCCCTGTTGCCGGCGGGTGAGGATCCGGACACCTTTGTCCGGGCGCACGGTGTCGGCGCCCTGCATGAGCTGATTGCCGCGGCCCATCCATTGCCTGAGTTTGTTGCCGACCAGCTGAAAAAACGACATGGTTTGAGTCTGGACGGGAAACGAAAGATCCTTGCCGAAATTAAGCCGTTGATCGAGGCCGCTGCCGGGCGTGCCCAGCGGGCCATGATCGTCTCGCATTTTGCCGATCTGCTCGGGGTGTCGGCCGATGATATCCGCGTGCAGGCAAAAACAGCTCCGGCTCCGGACCGGCGGGAACACGCCGCTGCAATCAGCGTCCAGCCGGCCGCCGGGACGACGCTCACCCCGGTTGCCCGCCGTCTGCTGGTTCATATGCTCATGCATCCTCACAATGTTGCCGCCCTGAAGGAGGCAGGGGCTCGAGATGAGCTTGCCGGCGGGGTCGGTGAGGTGGTCTTGCTCCATTTGGAAAGCATGATTGGCCATGGCCACGAAACAGTTCAGCCGGAGGAGGTCCTGCACGCTCTGCCGCCGGGGGCGGAGCGTACGGTGGTGGCTCAATTGTTGTCGCAGCGACCGATGATGGGTGATGATGAAAGCGGCTCTTTACGGGGGGCGGTGGAATGCGCGGAGCTGATTGACTGGTTGAAAAAATCACGGTTGCAAAAACAGGCCGGCTCGTTGCTCGTTCAGATCGAGCAGGCCCAGAAGGAAGAAGATTTTGTTGTTCTGCGGGATCTAATTGCCCGAAAAATGGAGGTCGACAACCTTCTGAAGGGTCTGGTGTCCGGGAGATGATTTATGGCGTCGCAAAAACTTCGTTCTCCGGGCTCAGAGGATCGTTGTATATTATCCGGGCTCACTATGATTGATTGTGGTGGAATGTCATGACGCTATCATTGTTCACGGCTCTTTTTCAGCGGTTATGAGATTGTAGAATGAGTGATACCAAACGGTTCCCGCCCGACCCTGCGTTTTCGAACTATTTTGATGATTTTCTTCTGGATGAAAGCGAAGAATTAAATACCGCGGATCTGACCAGACTGTTTCGTGAAGAAGATACCAGGCCGCGATTGCCCGAAGGTTTTCATGAAGATCGGCGCAAAGCGACGAGGGATCGACGCAAGGATCGCACTGGTGACCGGCGCAAAACGCTAAGCGTACGAGAAGAGCTGGCCCACGACCAGGATGGTGACCCGGTGGCCGCGTACCTGCGGGAGATGGGCACGCTTGCCCTGCTTACCGAAGAAGACGAAATTCATTTATCATCGCTGATCGAAGAGGGAGGACAGCGCGTTCAAAACGCCGCCTTATCCACTCATGTGGCAATAGCGGTGCTGACAAACCTTGCCGACAGCCTTGCCGACGGGCGCCAGGATATCACCCAGGTCCTTCAGGTTGAGGCGGAGCTCGACGAGGCCGCGGTTGAGCAGATTAAAAACCGCTTTCTTGACCGTGTTGACAAGGCACAAGCCCTTGATCGGGAGCGTCTGGCGCTTGGCTTAGGGATTGATCGGTGCCGCTCCAGGGATGACTATTTCACAAAACGGCGGGCAGTTCTTGAGAAAGGCGAGGAAATCTCCAGGCTTTTTCATGAGATGGCCATCAAAAAACGCTATATCGATCCTATCGTGGCAGGCCTTGAGTTATTGTCGGAGCGGATGCGCGGGGCAGTGGTTAGCATGGTAGATAGACGAAGCCCGGCTCATCCGGGAGCAACCCAGAGGCCGGTAACCTTGTCCTTGGCTGAATTAACCGTTGATGTTCAATTCATGCGTGAAGTGGGGCTCGATGCGCCGGCCCTGGCGCAGATTACCCA
The DNA here is from genome assembly GCA_016722945.1 of Desulfofustis sp. PB-SRB1. GTDB lineage: Bacteria > Desulfobacterota > Desulfobulbia > Desulfobulbales > Desulfocapsaceae > PB-SRB1. Next base: position 21,165 of record JAEQMT010000023.1, read on the forward strand.
TGAGATTGATTCGGGCGCCACTATCATAAAGCACGCCAGACAATCAATGGTACAGGGAAATCTGCGACTGGTGGTGGCGGTTGCCAAACAGCATCTTGGTCGCGGCCTCGGTTTTGGTGATCTCATTCAGGAAGGCAATATCGGTTTGATGAAGGCGGCTGAGCGCTTTAATCATCGCCGCGGCTTCCGGTTCAGCACCTATGCCGTCTGGTGGATCAGACAGGCCATCGCACGAGGCGTTGCAGACAAAGGAAGGATCATCCGTTTACCGGTATATATGATCGACACGATCAATAAGCTGCTACGGGCATCAACCCAGTTTTATGCGCGGGAGCAGCGTGAACCGACGGCGGCGGAGTTGGCCGAGGTGCTGGGGATGGAACTCGAAAAGGTGAAAAACGGGTTGAAGGTTGCCGGCGATGCCGTCTTGTTTGATACTCTGGGAGGCGATGCGGGAGAAGCAGCTCTGGGCGCCACCCTTGCCGAGCAGGACCGGCCGGGGCCGGAAGAGATAACGGTAACGGCGCGCTTAAAGGAGTGTCTCAAGCAGGTGCTCGCCACCTTGACGCCGCGTGAGGCAATGGTTCTGAGAATGCGCTACGGCATCGACGTTGACAGTGACCATACCCTGGAAGAGGTGGGCTCACATTTTGCGGTTACCCGCGAGAGGGTTCGGCAAATCGAGCTTAGGGCGCTGGAACGGCTGAGAAAGCCCGGCCGGATGGAGGAATTGAGGGATTTCCTGGATCAATGAATAAAACTACGTGTGGCGCCAAGCAGGTTTTGAATGCTTCACTACGCTCGGTTGCTGGATGATGGATGGTGCGATGCATGATGAAACGGTGGCGTGGCTGAGCCTGAGCCTTGTCCCGGGACTGGGAGCGCGGGGTCTCTATAAACTGGTTGATCGCTTTGGCACGGCACAAGCGGTTTTGCACGCTTCGCCTGCCGATATCGGGGAAGTTACGGGATTGCGCGAAGAGGTTGGGCGCGGGCTTACTGACCGCCGGAGATATATCGATCAGGCGACGGCGGAGTTACATCGATTGACACGCATCGGCGGCAGGTTGTTGACGTCCCCTGACCCCGCGTACCCCGATGTTCTCCGCCACCTGTCACCACCGCCGCCAATCTTGTTTGTCAGAGGCGATGTCGATCTGCTACACCGCCCCATGGCGGCGCTGGTGGGTACCCGGGCGGCGACAAGTTACGGGCGGCGAATGGCCGCGTCGCTGGCCGGTGCCCTTGCCTGCCGTGGGGTGGCGATTGTTTCGGGAATGGCGGCCGGGATCGATACAGCCGCCCATCAGGGCTGTCTGAGCGGTGCGGGGGCGACGGTCGGGGTATTGGGATGCGGTCTGAACGTGGTTTATCCACGTTCGAACCAGCGTCTGTTTGATGAAGTTCTAGCAAGCGGGGCGCTTGTTTCCGAATATCCATTGGACACTCAGCCGGAGCCGTTTCGCTTTCCCGCCCGCAACCGGATTATTGCCGGTCTTGCCCGGGCCATCGTGGTGATTGAGGCGGGCGCCAAGTCAGGAGCTTTGATTACCGTGCAGTATGGGTTGGAGGCGGGCAGAGAAATTTTCGCGGTACCCGGTCAGGCGGATTCTTTCAAGAGCCAGGGAGCCCACTGGCTGATCAAGCAGGGCGCCGGTCTGGCAACCTGTGCCGATGATATCCTGGCCTGTTTCGACGATGTGGTGCAGCAGGCTGATAATGAGGAGACGGCTCCAGCACGAGGAGGAGTCGAAACAGAAGGCTCCGGCGACCTGCTTGCCCATCTTGAGCAGTATCCGCTGGGGCGTGAAGAGGTTCTGCGGCGCAGTGGGCTCAGCTCCGCCAGGCTCAGCGAGCTGTTGCTGCTGCTGGAACTGGACGGCGTGGTGGAATTGTTGCCGGGTAATATGGTACGCAGAGTCGGTTGAATTTGCTAAAGCAGAGGGTTTGAGATGATAGGTGAGAGAGTTTCCAGGGCTGGGGCGGCTCAGATCATGCTGGCGCCATCCATCCTGTCGGCTGATTTCAGCAGGCTGGGAGAGGAGATTGAGGCGGTTGCCGACGCCGGCGCCGATGCCATCCATATCGATGTCATGGATGGTCATTTCGTGCCCAACATTACCATCGGTCCGCTGGTGGTGCAGGCGGTACGCCGGGTAACGGATCTACCCCTGGACGTGCATCTGATGATCACCAATCCCGATGCCTTCATCGACGGTTTTGTTGATGCCGGCGCCGACTGGCTCAGCGTCCATGTTGAGGCGTGCACCCATCTGCACCGTACCATCCAGCATATCAAATCGCGTGGGGTGAAGGCCGGAGTGGTGTTCAATCCAGCGACCTCACTTAACAGCCTGGATTATATTCTTACCGAGCTTGATTTTGTGATGATAATGAGCGTCAATCCGGGCTTTGGCGGCCAGTCGTTTATTGCGTCAACTCTGCCCAAAATAACCGCTCTTGCCCAAAAAATGGATAAAGCCGGCCATACCATTCCCATCGAGGTGGATGGCGGCGTTGCCCCGCAAACTATTGGTGCCATTGCGGCGGTCGGCGCCACCATCTTTGTGGCCGGCTCGGCGGTGTTTAACTCGCCCGATTACCACGCCACTCTGACCCAGCTTCGTGCCGGCGCTCACGAGGCAACACATCAAGCTAACCCCTGAAAACGAAAACCAATGAAGATCCCCACCCAGGATGTTACCGCCAGCACCAGTTGGCATCATTTGGCCGATTTGGCCGCCCGCCCCTTTGCCCTCAACAATCCTGATGCCTTGGTGCGGGGTGATCGTCTGGAATCGATGGTGTGCAGATCCGCCGGTTTGAAGCTGCTGTTCGCCACCCAACGAGTTGATCATGAGGTGGTGAAAGCCTTGGCCGATTATGCCGATGAACATCAACTGGTTGAACAGTTTCGGGCCATGCGCCGGGGGGCGGTACTCAACCGCATCGAGGGATGGGAGAGTGAAAACCGGCAGGTGTTGCACACCTCGTGCCGCGATCTGTTTTCGGTGCGGCCGGCTGATCCGGCTTCAGCTGAGCAGGCTCGCCGGGAATTTGACAAGCTCCGGTTCTTCCTTGAAGAGGTAGATGCGGGAGTGGTTCAGGGCGCCCATGGCCAACCTTTTGAGACCATCCTCAACGTGGGTATCGGCGGCTCTGATCTGGGGCCCCGGGCCACCTATGAGGCGTTGCGATCATTTGCCGTCAAAGGCCGATCCGCTCGCTTTATCGCCAACGTGGACCCCGATGATGCGAGCGCTCAACTCAGTGGGCTGAATCTTGCCCGCACCCTGGTCACCGTCGTTTCCAAAAGTGGCTCTACCCTGGAAACACTTACCAACGAAACTTTGGTGCGAGAGGCGTTTTACCGCGCCGGACTCGATCCGGCCCGTCATTTCATCGCGGTCACCGGGGCCGGCAGTCCCATGGATAACCCCGAGCACTACCTTCGTTCATTTTACATGTTCGATTATATCGGCGGCCGGTACAGCACCACATCCATGGTTGGGTGCGTGCTGCTCGGTTTCTGCCTGGGGGTTGAGCAGCTCAGTGAATTTCTGCGTGGCGCCCATGCCATGGATGAGGCCGCCGAAGCATCTGCTATAGGCGATAACATGCCGCTCATGCTGGCCATGCTGGGATTGTGGAATCGTAATTTTCTGGGCTATCCCACCCTGGCCATCCTGCCCTACAGCCAGGCCCTGCATCGTTTTGCCGCCCACCTGCAGCAGTGCGATATGGAGAGCAACGGTAAATCCATCACCCGTACCGGGGCGCCGGTGTCGATGCCCACCGGGCCGGTAATCTGGGGTGAGCCGGGAACCAACGGGCAACATGCCTTTTATCAGCTCATGCATCAGGGCAGTGAGGTTGTACCGGTGGAATTTATCGGCTTTCTCAACCCGCAGCGGGGCCAGGATATGGTTGTGCGGGGGACGAACTCGCAGCAAAAGTTGATCGCCAATCTGCTCGCTCAGGCGGTTGCCTTTGCGGTCGGCAGGAACCATACCAATCCCAACAAACGGTTCGTCGGCAACCGGCCCAGTTCGATAATCATCGGTGAGCGCCTTAATCCACGCCTCATGGGGGCTTTGCTGGCTTTGTATGAGGCCAAGATCGTCCTGCAGGGGTTTGGCTGGAATATCAACTCATTCGATCAGGAAGGAGTTGAGTTGGGCAAGGCCCTTGCCGGACAGTTTATGCGCCAGATGAGTGAGGATGGGACGGAGAGCTCGACGCTGGAGGCGAGGTTGCTTTCCCTCCTTACAAATTAAGGCGCTAAATCCTACCGCAAAATGAACCATCATTCACTTTCGTCTTCTTCATCATTGCTTTTTTGTTGACAAAGTACGTCTCTGCCTATAACCTCGTCGGCTACGTTAAAATAGTTTGAGGTGTTGTGCATCTATTGTATTTCTAGTAACTTTTCCGTTTTCAATTGTACGTGAGCAGCACGCTACGGCGATACGGCGAGAGCGATTAGGTATACTCATATAATAGTGTATATTGAGTTAGGGTGTAGGTTTAAACCGTAATATTAAAGGAGGAAATCATGGCAAAACATGAGACACCCTTGTTGGACCAGCTGGAAGGCGGCCCGTGGCCGAGCTTCGTTAGCGACCTGAAGGCACAGGCCGAGACCAAGCCCGAGGTATGGGATATTCTCGGACAGCTGGAACTGTCTTACAAGGATCGAATCACCCACTGGAAACATGGTGGCATTGTTGGCGTATTCGGCTACGGCGGCGGTATTGTCGGGCGGTACTCCGACGTGCCCGAGCAGTTTCCGGGCGTCGAGCATTTTCACACGATCCGGGTGGCCCAGCCGGCATCCAAGTATTATTCCACCGAAAATCTGCGCAAGCTCTGTGATCTCTGGGAAAAGCACGGCTCCGGCGTCACCAACATGCACGGCTCTACCGGTGACATCATCCTGCTTGGTACCCGGACGGAGAACCTGGAGCCGTTTTTCTGGGATCTGACCCACGAAATGGGCCAGGATCTGGGCGGTTCCGGCTCCAACCTGCGAAGCCCCGCCTGCTGTCTTGGCCTGTCGCGCTGCGAGTGGTCATGCTACGATACCCAGGATGCCTGCTATCACCTGACCTTGCACTACCAGGATGAGATCCATCGTCCGGCCTTCCCCTATAAATTCAAATTCAAATTTTCCGGGTGCGCCAACGACTGCGTAGCGGCCATCGCCCGCGCCGATGTTTCGGTGATCGGGACCTGGAAAGACAAAATCCGTATCGATCAGGCGGCCGTCAAAGAGTATATCGCCGGTAATTATCCGTCCAACGGCGGTTCTCATGCCGGTCGTGACTGGGGTCCCTTCGACATCAAAAAAGAGGTTCTGGACCTGTGCCCCACCGAGTGCATGTGGATGGAAGGCGACGAGCTCAAAATCGACGATGCCGAATGTACCCGCTGCATGCACTGCATCAACGTCATGCCGCGTGCCCTGCGGCCCGGTGCCGAGCAGGGGGCGACGATTCTGGTTGGCGCCAAGGCGCCCATCCTGGAAGGTGCCCAGATGTCAACCCTGATGGTGCCGTTCATGAAAGTTTCCAAGGATAACGAGTACGAAGAGCTCATCGACTTTATCGAGAAGATCTGGGATTGGTGGATGGAAGTGGGGAAAAACCGTGAGCGTGTCGGTGAGTCCATGCAGCGCGTCGGCCTGCCCACCTTCATCAAGGTCATGGATCTCGAGCCGATTCCGCAGATGATCAAGGAGCCGCGCTGCAACCCCTATGTCTTCTGGGCAGAGGAAGAGGTTGAGGGTGGCTTTGAGCGGGATATCGATGAATTCCGCGCCCGCCATGCCGCATAGGCACAGCGTGCCAGATTGATAGACTATTAATCCAATATAATAAGGAGAACAACATGGGTTATAATCCGGATAAACCGATGGAGGGACGCATCACCGACCTTGGTCCGCCACACTACGAGCAGTTTCTGCCGCCGGTTATCAAAGAGAACAAGGGCAAGTGGCTGTGGCATGAAATCACCCAGCCCGGTGTTCTGATGCACAAATCGGAAACCGGCGATGAGGTGTATACGGTGCGCTGCGGGTCCGCCCGCCTGATGACCGTTAACCACATCCGTGAGATCTGCGATATCGCCGACGCCCACTGCGACGGCTATCTTCGCTTCACCACCCGTAACAATATCGAGTTCATGGTTGACTCCAAGGACAAGGTGCAGCCGTTACTCGATGATCTGGCCAGCCGCGGCAACAAGTTTCCGGTCGGCGGCACCGGCGCCGGGATCACCAACATCGTTCACACCCAGGGGTGGATTCACTGCCACACCCCGGCAACTGACGCCTCCGGCCCGGTAAAAGTGGTGATGGACGATCTGTTCGAATATTTCACCTCCATGGCGCTGCCGGCCCAGGTGCGGATTGCCCTGGCCTGCTGCCTGAACATGTGCGGCGCCGTACATGCCTCTGATATCGCCATTCTGGGTATTCACCGCAAGCCGCCGATGATCGATCATAAGCGGATTACCGGTGTCTGCGAATTGCCGCTGGCCATCGCATCATGTCCGCTTGGCGCGGTCAAGCCGGCCAAGGCCGAGGTGGACGGGAAGGAGATCAAGACCGTTAAGGTAACCGTCGAGCGCTGCATGTTCTGCGGCAACTGCTACACCATGTGTCCGGCCATGCCGATGGCCGATCCGGAAGGTGACGGCATTGCTATCCTGGTGGGCGGCAAGGTTTCCAACGCCAAGAGCGCGCCCAAGTTTTCTAAACTGGTCATTCCGTTTCTGCCTAACAATACGCCGAAATGGCCGGAGACGGTTGAGGCGATACGCAAGATTCTCGAGGCCTATGCCAAGGACGCCAAGAAATATGAGCGGGTTGGTGAATGGGCCGAGCGGATCGGGTGGGAGAGCTTCTTCGAAAAGTGTGATATTCCCTTTACGGAGAAGTCAATCGACGATTATCGACTGGCATACGATACGTGGAGAACCACCACTCAGTTTAAATTCACCAGCCATGTTAAGTAGTTAACTGGCTTTTTTCGACAAAGGCCCACCCCGCGACGCGGGCGTGGGTCTTTGCCGTTTTCTGAATCAACCGAAAGGAGAATGATAATGGCGCTGAGTGTCGATGAATTGAAAGCAAAAATTGTGGAAAAAGCGGAGAAATCTCCTAAGCCACAGTTGTACATCAAGGATTTCTACGCCTGTGATCCTGACGCCAAACCGCGCCAGATCAAAAATGTTGCCAACGAGCTGGTCCGGGAGGGCAAGCTGATGTTCTGGTCGTCAGGTTCAACTACTATGTACGCCGCTCCCCACCGCATTCAAAACGAGGAGAAGAAAAAATAGAAACGGCAACGGCCTGTTTTTCATTTCCGATTCTGTAAAGAGCGCGGGGCTTTCCTCACGCTCTTTTTTTTTGCTTCCGTCGGTGGCAGTGCAACACCACCCAGGCTGCGTCGGGCTCTTTATATCTTTTTCCAACAGCATAAGCGTGTTACAGGCAGGCGCACGGCACGGTATGCGTATTTTCGCATGGATCGTGAGATAGTACTGGGTGAATCAGGCCACGGGATTGACGATAGTGCGCCCTCTGATTTTACCCGCAATGATCGATTCGCCAAGACCAAGCACATCCTGTAACGACACCTCGGTGCAGATCGAATCAAGGGTCTCAAGATCGAGATCTTGAGCTAGTCGATCCCAGGCCCGGGTGCGGGTTTTCAGATCCGCCATCACCGAATCGATTCCTTTCAGCGTTACCCCCCTGAGTATGAAAGGCGCCACCGAAGTGGGCAGCTTCATGGAGTCCGCCAACCCACAGGCCGCCACCATGCCGCCATATTTCATCTGGCTGAGAACATTGGCAAGGGTGTTTCCTCCCGCCACATCGACGGCGCCGGCCCAGCGCTCTTTGCCAAGGGGTCTGGCCGGATCACTGAATTCTTGCCGGTCTAAAACCTCTGAGGCTCCTACATTGCGCAGATACTCGGTTTCGGACACCCGCCCGGTCACGGCAACCACCCGATAGCCACGTTTTGCCAGCAGCATAATGGCGACGCTGCCCACGCCTCCGGCCGCCCCGGTGACCAGAATATCACCATCTGCCGGTCTCAGACCATGATCTTCCAAGCCAAGTACGCTGAGCATTGCAGTGTATCCGGCGGTGCCGACACCCATGGCGTGCCGGGTACTCATGCCGCCTGGCAGGGCAACGAGCCAGTCACCCTTCACTCTGCCGATCTGACTGAACCCGCCATGGTGCACCTCACCAACCCCGAAACCGTTGAGGATGACCTTGTCTCCTTTGGTGAATCTACCGTTTGTCGATTCAATCACACTGCCTGAGAAATCGATGCCTGGAATGAGAGGAAACCTCCGGACTATCGGAGCGGCGCCGGAAATTGCCAGCCCGTCTTTGTAATTTAAGGTGGAATACTCGATAGCTACCGTTACATCCCCATCCATCAAATCCTCTTCGGACAGGGTTGAAAGCTCCGCTCTTTGTTTGTCATCACTCTTGGAAATCACTATTGCCTGAAATGATTTCATCATGTTTCCTCCGCTTGCATTGCGTCTCGGTTCATGGGTGTGGTGTGCGAGACCTGCTGTAATACCTTCGATGTACGGGCAAAAGATTGTCTAGTATCGGTAATACCCGGGTTTAAACGGTCCGTTGACCGGGACGCCGATGTAGTCAGCCTGTTCCTGGGACAGCGTCTCCAGGGTGGCGCCAAGTTTTTTAAGATGCATACGGGCAACCTGCTCATCAAGATGCTTGGGTAGAAAATAGACCTCGTTGCGGTAATCGTCACCATTGTTCCAGAGCTCGATTTGGGCCAGTACCTGATTGGCGAACGAGGTGCTCATCACGAAGCTGGGATGGCCGGTGGCGCAGCCCAGATTCACCAGACGACCCTCCGCCAGGATGATGATTTTTTTGCCGTCGGCAAAGGTGACGTGATCGACCTGCGGCTTGATGGATTCCCAGGGAAGATCGCGAATGGCGGCAATCTCAATTTCCGAGTCGAAATGGCCGATATTGCAGACGATGGCCTGATCCTTCATGCGCTCCATATGGGCCCGGGTGATCACCGATATATTGCCGGTACAGGTAACAAAGATATCGCCGATGGACGCCGCCTCATCCATGGTAACTACCCGGTGACCCTCCATGGCGGCCTGCAGGGCGCAGATCGGGTCGATCTCGGTTACCAGGACGATGGCGCCCATGCCCTGCAATGCCTGGGCGCATCCCTTGCCGACATCGCCATAGCCGGCAACTACCGCGATTTTTCCGGCAATCATCACGTCCGTTGCCCGCTTGATGCCGTCAATAAGTGATTCACGACAGCCGTAAAGGTTGTCGAATTTTGATTTGGTCACCGAGTCATTTACGTTAATGGCCGGGCAGAGCAGGGTACCTTTTCGCGCCATTTCTCCTAACCGATGCACTCCGGTGGTAGTTTCCTCGGTGATGCCGCGTATCTCATCCATCAGTTCGGGGTAGCGCTGGTGCATTACCAAAGTAAGATCGCCGCCGTCATCTAAAATCATGTTGGGGCGCCAGTCGTCGGGGCCGAAGATGGTCTGCTCGATGCACCACCAGAATTCCTCTTCGGTTTCACCCTTCCAGGCGAAGACCGGGATGTTGCGGGCGGCCAGGGCAGCGGCGGCGTGATCCTGGGTGGAGAAGATATTGCACGAAGACCAGCGTACCTCGGCGCCCAGTTCAATAAGGGTCTCCACCAGCACCGCCGTCTGGATGGTCATATGGATGCAGCCGGCAATGCGGGCGCCGCTGAGCGGTTTAGTGGCGCGGTATTCCTCGCGCAGACTCATGAGTCCGGGCATCTCGGTTTCGGCAATGGCGATTTCGCGGCGGCCCCAGTCGGCCAGAGCGAGATCGGCAACTTTGTAATCGGTGGTTGTGGTAATCATGGTTGTGTTTTGGTAGGTATGAATGTGAGGTGATCAGGCAATACCGGCGGCGGCGCGCAGCTCATCGGCCTTGTCGGTTCGTTCCCAGGTGAAATCGGCTCTTTTCCTGCCGAAATGGCCGTAGACGGCGGTGGCCCGGTAGATGGGCCGTAACAGGTCGAGGTGCTGGATAATAGCTTTTGGTCGCAGGTCGAAGCGCTGGGTGACCAGATCCCTGATGGCGTCGTCTTCGATCAGACCGGTGCCGAAACTGTTGACGTTGATGGAGACGGGCTGAGAAATGCCGATGGCATAGGCAACCTGCACCTCGAGTTCATGGGCGATGCCCGCCGCCACCAAATTTTTGGCGATGTATCTGCCCATGTATGAAGATGAGCGGTCGACCTTGGAGGGGTCCTTACCGGAAAACGCCCCGCCGCCATGCGATCCTTTGCCGCCATAGGTGTCGACGATGATCTTGCGTCCGGTTACGCCGCAGTCACCAACCGGGCCGCCGATAACAAATCTTCCGGTGGGATTGATATAGAAGGTGGTGTCGCCATCGATCATGTTCTGAGGCAGAACGGGTTTGATAATCTCCTCCATCACCCCTTCCTTGAGATCTTCGTAATCGATGATCTCGTCGTGCTGGGTAGAGAGCACTACGGCGCTGATCCGGTGCGGCATGTTGTCCACATATTCCACCGTAACTTGGCTTTTCGCATCGGGCCGCAGCCAGGGGAGCAATCCTGTCTTTCGTACCTCGGCTTGGCGGCGGGTAAGCCGGTGGGCGTAGTAGATGGGCATCGGCATCAATACCTCGGTATCCCGGCAGGCATAGCCGAACATGAGGCCCTGGTCGCCGGCACCCTGATCCAGATCCAGACCGCTGCCCTCGTTCACCCCCTGAGCGATATCGGCGGATTGCTTGTCGATGGAGGTAAGGATTGCACAGGATTGCCAATCAAACCCCATATCCGAGGAGTTATAACCGATCTCCCGGATGGTCTGGCGGGCCACATCGGCCATGTCCACCCAGGCGCTGGTGGTGATCTCCCCGGCAATGAGCACCATGCCGGTGGTCACCATGGTCTCGCAGGCTACCCGGCAGTGAATATCCTGGCTGATTATGGCATCAAGGATCGCATCAGAAATCTGGTCGGCAACCTTGTCGGGATGACCTTCTGATACCGATTCAGAGGTAAAGAGATAGTTTGACATGCACGTTCCCTTTTTTGTATGGCAGTGGCGAAGTATCTAAGGGTTAAAAATTTAAAGAACAATTATAGTGCATCCTCCCCTCTTTTAAAGGGGAACAATCGGTAAAACGCATTGTGGCCCGATTTTGATACCGGTGTTATTGTCTTCCCGCACAGGAGCAGATGTCACCGCTTTGTGTTCATTACAGAAGGATTGATAGAGATTATGTCATTAGCGCAGGCTCAAGAGGTTCTACGCATCGAAGAGCAGGGCATCGCCGCGGTTCGGGCAGGTTTGGGTGATGAGTTCACCAGAGCGGTTGATCTTATTACCCATTGTCCCGGCAAACTTATCATAACGGGGATTGGCAAGTCTGGCCTAGTTGCCCGCAAGATCGCCGCAACCATGAACAGTACCGGCACCTCCGCATATTTTCTGCACCCGGTTGAGGCGCTGCATGGGGATATGGCGATAGTGGGGGAAGGTGATGTAATCCTGGCATTATCATACGGCGGCGAGACGAGTGAGCTCAACTACCTTCTGGCCGCAATTCGTGCCAGATCAGGCGCGATCATCGCGCTGACCGGAAACACATCTTCCACCCTTGCCGGTGCTGCCGATGTTGTTCTCAACGTGGCCGTTCCCCAAGAGGCGTGCCCTCTGGGCCTTGCCCCCACCACCAGCACTACCGCGACCTTGGCGCTGGGGGATGCGCTGGCGGTGGTGTTGATGAATCGCAGCGGCTTCAGGGAAGCAGATTTTCGCAGAAATCACCCCGGCGGCGGTTTGGGTGAGCGTCTCAAGGTGCGTGTTGCCGAGGTGATGTTCACCGGGGACTTGATTCCCCGTGTTACCAGTCAGGCACGCCTTTCTGAGGCGGTTGATGAGTCGAACCGGAAAAACCTGGGAGCGGTGGTCGTTACCGGCGCCTACGACACCGTGTTGGGAATAATCACCGACGGTGATATTCGCAGGCTGGTGGCTGGTGATGAGATAGTTGAGGGTGTTGGTGTAACCGCGGTGATGACCGGCAACCCGGTGACGATCTCCGCCGACAAACAGGCTGTGGACGCCTTGAGCATCATGCAGGAGAAAGAGGTTACCGTACTGCCGGTGATCGAAGGTGAGATGCGGCTGATCGGCATCTTGCACCTCCACGATCTTTTGGGGAAGGGGGAGTTTCGCTTTCTTATCTGATGGCGTGGTAAAAACTTGGCTCTACGGTCGCAAGGAACCGTTTTGACTTTGCAGGGGGCTCACCCGTCCAATGGAATCTGCCATTGCAGAAGAAAAAAGCAGGGTATGGCCGGGCATCACTCCGGAGCGTAGAATTCCCACTTTCCGGTTGTCAAATTATGTTTGAAATTCATCACCAGCCGGGCCGGTATACCGCTGCTGATATCGGTGGCCCGCAGGTTGAAGATCAGTTGATCACCGATCCTGTGCGTATATTCCACCTGTGCCCCGACCAGTCCATCGATATCGAGGCGTGGGAAATGGGCTTCGAAGATTTCCAGAAAATGATCTTCAAGATAGGCGATACGGCCCTCCAACAGCAGGTCTCGCTCCGCCTCCTGGATGGATATGGCGGCGTCCGCGCTTATTTGTGAAAATTCGGCATCAGCACTAAAGGGGCTATTCTCGATAGATGCGATAACGGCCCTCCACTTGACAATAGCATTACGATACTCCCGGCTCTCCAAATAGCCGGTTGCCGCCTGGCTATCGCGGGTGACGGCGGCCTGGAGAATAATGCGTTCTAATTTTTGTCTCTCGTCACCGGAGAATGTCTGCCGCAACAATTGTTCATTTGCCTCGAGGATTTCGATAGCTTGCCCATATTCAGCGATCGCCTCGTTCCATCGATTGCTGCTGAAAGCACCCCTGCCCGCCGATATTGCTTCAAACAAGGTGGCCTGGACACTGCGTAAGCGCAGCTCGTTAATCTGCGCCTGGTCGGGGGAGGAAGACTGTCGGGCGGCGGTTAGCGCCGTCTGATAATAGTCATGGGCGCTGGCCCATTGCCGAGTGGCATATGCCTCATCACCCTGTCTGATCATATCGGTGACGGCTATTTTCTCAAGCTGTGCCGAGATTGATTCTACCACCTCAGAAGTATCGCCGAGCGAATCTGATTGGGCAAGGGCAAGTGCCTCTTGCAGATCACGGCCGGCGTCCACCCACTGCTGCTGCTCAAGATGAGAGGTTCCAGAGGCGATGAGAAGCTGTACGTTGATGAAGGCGAGGTTCTCTTCAATGGGGGTAAGCAGCTCAGGTTCGATGACATCGTTTTTGCGGGCAAAGTTGAGCGCATTGTCGTATGCATCTTTTGCCTCCTGCCACTGCCTTTCCGCAAAGAGCGTGTCGCCAGATTGTTTGAGTGTTTCAAATTCAGTAATTTTGGCAAGTGTTTCTTTGGCGATGTAGGTACCGTCAACCAGGACGTTGCCGGCCAGCCCCTGTCTGAATTTTTCTGACTGCAGCAGGCGATTGCTGGAGTCGACAAGGTGATCCCGGTTGGCGGTTTCGAACAGCAGGATTTTATGCGCCGTATCGGCGGCTGTTGCGCATAGCTGTTGAGCCTGGGCGAAATTGTCTTTGATGTAAAGTTGCTGGCAGGCGATAAAGGTGCTCTGGGCCTGTTGGGAAAGATTGATGTCGCGATAGAAAAAGTAACCAACCACGCCGGCCACCATCACCATCACCGCGAGCACGGCGGGGATGACCGGGTGCAGCGGCCTGCGCAGGGTGTCTTCATAAAAATTGCCGCTTTTCTTCTGGGGCTGCTTTTGTTTCTTTTTTGGTATGGCGGCGGGTTGTTTTTTTCCGGATTTTCGAAAAAGGTTTGCAAAGATACCTTTCTTGCCCTTTTTGTCCTCTGGGGGTGCGGCATCAGCTTTTTTCTTTTTTAATTTCTTGGCGGCCGGTTCGCTTTGCTTCACGCCGCCGGTCAGATCAAGCCCCTCAAGCATCTGCTGGGATTCAACCACACGATCAATATCCTGGGCAATCCCCGGGTAGTCCGACACCATGGCGGTGACCTGGCGATACAATTCCAGCGCCCCGCCGGTATCTCGATTTTCTTCCAGCTCGCGGGCCTGCTGGTGCCATCCGCGTGCTTTACCCAGAGTGTCGGCACACCGCTTAGCCAGTTCGTGCTGGTCGGCAAACAGGTCGTTGCCGGCAAGAGCGGCAAGTTCGCGATCGAGCTCCACGAACCGTTTTGTCCTCGCCAGCAAGCTCAGCCTGTCGGTATCTATTTGCTGAACTTTCTCGGAACCTGCCTCACTATCAACTTCCTCGGCTGATTCGCCGTCGGCCTCTAACTGAAGCGGGTCACCTTGCGGCACACTCTGATCGAACAATGATTCGTCGGCGAGCTCATCAAGACCCGGAAAACTCGATTCAGGAAGATCGATCTCAGACTCTGTTTCGAGCTCAATAGAAAAAACCGACTCTAATTCATCAGCGGCGAAATCCTGGTCGGGCTCTTTACTCTCATCCGTCAGGTGCTCGGGCTCTGGCTCTTCCGGTTCACCACTTTGTTCGTCTGGTACCGCCTCAATCTTGTTGACCGGCAAGAGATCGGGGTGAGCCCCATACCAGATGGCTGCCTCCTCATTAAAGGCATTGCTGGAGTAATAGATCTTGCCGATGAGCATATCACCAATGATGATGATGAGTTCGGCAAGAGAGTGGGTGTTCTCCCAATATTCCCCGAGACAGATTGCCTGCGGGTCGAAATCGGGATGAAAAACGGGGGTCTTTGGTTTGCAGTTCGGCGGAAAATGGGGGAAACCAAACGGAATATCGATGGAGACGACGGTTTGTTCAGAGGTGTTGATATCGCCGCTTTCGTCTTTATAGAGACAGGGTAGACGGTAGGTTATCTCATATTTCTCCGGTGGATCGCCGGCAATGGGGGTGACTTCAATCGCCTCATGCTCCCCAAACCGCTCAACAATCTCGTCGTATACTGAGCGAAGTTGGTCTGCATCCAGCGCCATGTTTCATCCCCAGGGGTCAAGTGAAAAAAATCAGAGCTGATATTAACCGAGGAGACCAATGTAGCAGATTGATGACTTTTGTTGCCAGTGAAATTTGATGGCCTCGTAAAAACCTTGACATCGCCTCCGTTCGTCGCTGCCGCCCTCGATTACGCCACTAAAGAGCAGGCCTCAGCGGGAATCCGGTAAATGTCAATGGTTGGGGGGAGGGCCATTTTGCAAGGTTCCCATATATAGCGGCAGGGTGCGGGAAAAGATCAATAAAGCGATGCCTTGATTACCGCAAGGTTGCCCAGATCGGCAAATCCATTGACGTGATAGTCGGCGGTGAGTTCACTGTTTTTAAAGGCGATAAAGGGCACCTCGCAGCCGGCGGCATGGTGCTGATCCAGGATTGAGTCGCCGATAAACAGTGCTTCTTCGGGGCGGCAGTCAAACGCTGAGAGGATGGCGAGCAGTGCATCCGGGGCCGGTTTGGGATTTTTTACATCGGCGGCAGTAACCACCATATCGAAGTAATCGGTCAGCCTGTATGTTGCCAGCAGGGGACGCATGGTGTTTGTCCGGTTGGTGGAAATGGCGAGACGGCAGCGCTGCCTGGCCATTTCGAGAAATTCCACCAGTCCATCTTCCATCTTCAGGTATTTCAGGAACCGGCCGTAATCGATCCCGGCCCGGTAGCGCTCAACGGCACCCTGTTCAATCCCCGGATAATGGCGAAAGATATGCTGCACCGAGTCCACCACGTTGTGCATATGGACAAAGTCTAGTTCCTCCCGGCTCATGGGAGGACAGCTAAAAGCCGCGAGCATATCATTGTAAAAGGCCTCATTTGCCGCCCGCGAGTCGAACAGCACGCCGTCACAATCAAAGACGATCAGTTTGAGCATGATGGTTTATTGTCCAGATCCGAAGAATTGGTGTTCAACCCATCTGAAACCATACTCCAGAAGCTCTTCATCCGTTGGCGTGGCGGCCGGAGTAGGGACGTCAAGGATGATCTCGCCGTTTTTTACCTGCTCAGCGAACCGATCAAGATCAAATAGGGTATTGATGAATAATTCGCATTGTTCCGGGTCTGGTCGAAAACCCTCTTTGAACGCCTGATTCTGAGTGAGCGCGGCAAATGCTTTGTTGAATGTTTCATAGGCGCTTACATCCTGCGAGGCCAGATAACTCAGCGGGGTGTGCACAGGCGCTTCGGCAAACCCGTGGCAGTGATCTTCCTGTACCAGCACGAAACGGCGCTCGAAGTTCTCGCCCGTCCATATCGTCGCCTGGCCGACGGGATAGCTTCGGCAGGCACCGGGCCGATGATCGTATACCGAGCAGCCGCGCCGGTCAAGAAAAGCGCAGCGGGCCGTGCCGTCATCCACCATGGTCAAAAAACAATGGGGCAGGACATCGTCCGGCAATTGTTCAATGATGACGTATTTTGCCAGCAGCTCGGTGGAACTGAGCCCGGTTGCCCGGCGCAGCCGAAGCATATCATAGGGTGTCAGTTCAAGTTCGAGGCCGTGGCAGCAGTGGGTAAAGCAACGCAGCCCCGGCCGGCAGTCAAAACAAAAGGAGTGCGTTGCCCCGATCTCCCTGATCGGCGGATGTTGATCTTTCACTGCTATTTTGCCGGTTTGCGCTTATAAAAGGTAAGCAGCGGGCTGGCAATAAAGATCGAGGAGTAGGTACCCACCAGTACCCCCATCAGCAGGGCAAAGGAAAAATCATGGATTACCGAGCCACCGAATAAAAACAGGGCAAGCAGCACCATGGCCGAGGTGAGCGAGGTAACGATGGTCCGGCTGACCACCTGATTGATGCTATCGTTGATCAGGTTGGCGGAGAGCAGATAGGTCTGCGATTTTTTCATGTTCTCCCGGATGCGGTCAAACACCACCACCGAGTCGTTCAGCGAATAGCCGGCCAGGGTGAGCAGGGCGGTGACGATGAGAAGGGTGATCTCCACCTTGAACAGATAACAGATCCCCAGCACCACCAGGACGTCGTGAAAGGTGGCGGCGGCGGCGGCCAGGCCAAAACCCAAATCAAAGCGGAAGGCAAGATAGATCAGCACTCCCACCAGGGAGATGGCGATTGCCTGAATCGCCTTGTTGCGCAGGGTCGCCGAGACGCTGGCGCCGATCTCCGACTGGCTTTCCAGAACGAACCCCTTGTCGGCCAGGGTATCGGCAAAAATCGCATTGACCTGGTCGTCGAGGTTGGCCACCACCGCCTCGGATTTTCTGATCTTTATCATCAACCGGTTCTCGTTTTCCACCTCTTGCAGGTCGGCGCCGAGCAGATCACTCCGGGCAAAGGCGTCGCGTACCTCGGCAATGGAAAAGGGCTGTTCGGCCCGGTACTGCAGCAATGAGCCGCCGGAAAAATCAACCCCCATATTGGCCTGGCCCCTGGATACCTGCACCAGGGCGACAAGACCGACTGCCACCAGCACACCCGATATGGTGAAGCTGATTTTGGTAAGTCGCATAAAATCGATGCTTGTTTTACCGGTAAAGCGCAGGAAGCGCAGTTTTTTGATGAGATGTGCCCCGGTCAGGGTATCAAAGGCCAGCCGTGAGCAGAACAGGGCGGTAAAGAGGTTAAAGATGATACCCAGGGTCAGGGTGATGGCAAACCCTTTAATCGGCCCGGTACCGAAGATAAAGAGCACCATGGCGGTGATCAGCGTCGTTACCTGGGAATCGACAATGGTCCACAAGGCCTTGCTGAAGCCGCCGTCGATGCTGGAGCGTACCGACTTGCCCACGGCCAGCTCCTCGCGCATACGTTCGAAGATGAGTACATTGGCATCCACCGCCATGCCGATGGATAAAACGATACCGGCAATACCCGGCAGAGTCAGGGTGGCGTTCATAATGGCGAGCCCGGAGAACAGAAACAGCATGTTGAGGGCCAGGGCGAAATTGGCGATCAACCCGGGAATCCGGTAGTAAACGAGCATAAAGGAGAGCACCAGGATGGCTCCGAAGATGCCCGAGGTGATCCCTTTCTGGATGGAGTCCTGTCCGAGAGTCGAGCCCACCGTCATATTCTGGATCACATCAACCGGAGCGGGCAGGGCGCCGACGCGCAGGACAATGGCAAGATCGGCCGCCTCCTCATGGTTGAATCTTCCGGTAATCTGGGCCGCTCCTCCCAGTATCCGTTCATTGATGCGGGGAGCTGAGCGGACGTTGCCGTCCAGGACGATGGCCAATTGCCTGCCGACGTTTTTCTCGGTGATATCGGCAAAAAGTGTGCCGCCGCGTGAGGTGAAATCGATGCTGACATAAGGTTCATTGAAGGTGCCGCCCACCCGTACCTGGGCATCTTTAACCATGTCACCGGTCATCAGCACCTTGTTTTCCAGCAGAATTGGAGCATAAAAATCAAGGCCGGTCTGGCGGTCGCGGGTTCGCTCAAAATAGATCGAGGTATTGTCCGGTAGAGAGGGTGCCAGGTAGCGGTTGAGCCGCGTCACCTCATCGGGTTCCTGGCGGCTGCCCGACCACTGGCCGGTGCTCTGCGCCTGTTCCAGCAGCTCTTCGAGGTTGATGCCGGCCTGCTCGGCCACCAGTTTGAATTCGAGCTGGGCGGTACCCTGTAACAGGTTAAAGGCTCGATCCGGGTCCTTGACGCCGGGTAGCTGAATAACAATCTCATCCTCACCCTGACGCACGATAACCGGTTCAGCCACGCCAAACTGATCGATGCGATTGCGCAGGATTTCCAGGGACTGATTGACCGCATTGTTGGCGATGAAATTCACCCGCTCCTCTGAGAGCGACAGCAGCAGCCGGGGAAACCGGCCCTCCTGAACATCGGCCGTTACCGCCAGTTCCTCGTCAAATCGATCATTGATGATTTCCTGCACCCGGTCGATGGCCTGGGCGTTGGGCAGGGTGAGAATCAGGATGTCCTTGGTGGAACTCTCGGTGATCACCGCGCTGATGGACTCTTTGGCCAGCGTATCCTTGAGGTCATTGGCGGCCAGCTCAAGGGTGTTTTCCAGGGCCTTTGGCAGGTTTACCCGCAAAACCAGGTGGATGCCGCCCTGCAGGTCGAGCCCCAGCCGCAGACCCTCGGGTGCCATATATTTTTTCCACCAGGTGGGCGTACCACCATAAAAAGAGGGTACGACGGTGATAACCGCAAGCGTGACGAGAAAGAACAGCAGGCCGAGTTTGAGTTTGATAGTCGTGTTCATCTAGGTTTGAGGAAGAGTTATGGAGCAAAAGGAAATTGGCATCAGGGCGGCGATTATACCGCACTTTAGTGAGGATGCAAGAAGGGCTTGGCGCCAAATAAAAAAGGTTGCGGAATTAATCGTCTCTTTTCATACACCGGTTGATTGAGGCCGCCAGGCAACCAGCGCCGAACCCGTTGTCGATATTGACCACCGCAACCCCGGGTGCACAACTGTTGAGCATGCCCAACAGGGCGGCAAAGCCGCCGGCCCCGGTGCCGTACCCCACCGAGGTGGGAACGCCGATTACCGGGCAGTTTACCAAACCGCCCACCACGCTGGGCAGGGCGCCTTCCATACCCGCCACCACGATGATTACGGTGGCGCCGGTAAGGATGTCGAGGCGGTTGAGCAGCCGGTGCAGTCCGGCCACGCCCACATCGTAGAGCTGGGTTACCGGATGGCCCAGAGCACGGGCCGTGACATGCGCCTCTTCGGCCACCGCGATGTCGGAAGTGCCGGCGCAGATCAGGACGATGTCGCCTCTGATCTGGTCGCGGTCAATGGCCGTTTCGTTGGCGCTGAGCATTGCCGCCTGCGCGTGGTAGTGCAGAGCGGGTATTTCATTGATGACATATGCCGCCTTTTCCCGATCAACGCGGGTTGCCAACACCGGTCCCGGCTTGGCCAGCAGGGCCCGGGCAATGGCGACAATTTGATCACCGCTTTTATTTTCGCCGAAAATGACCTCGGGAATTCCGGTCCTGACGCCGCGCTGATGATCGACGACGGCATCTTCGATAACCTCCGCCGGAAAACCGTGCAGGGCGTTCAAGGTCTCCTGCAGTGAGGCATTCCCGTTTTGCAGGCGGGTTAGAATATGGGTGAGAGCGGTTTTATCCATGATGTTTATAAATGTTGCGGGGATTGATTTTCGGTTTAGTGCGGGCTCCGGCGATGGAGCCATAACAAAGGATCCGCGATCAATCTGTTTACCTGGTTATATAATTCTGGTAGGCTCGCCGGCTACTTATTTCACATACTCAGCATAATATGAACACAAGTAGCATACCGCCATATATATCAGCCCTTCTTAATCCGTCTCAGCACGAGAATCACCCCGAGAAGGTGGAGCTGCTGCAGACCCATATATCGTACGTGCTCATCGCCGGTCCGTATGTATATAAATTTAAAAAACCGGTTAATTTCGGCTTTCTTGACTTTTCCACCCTGGAAAAACGGGGTCACTATTGTCTGCGCGAACTGGAACTCAATCGCCGGCTTTGTCCCGATATCTATCTTGAGCGGGTAGCGGTAACCAGACGGGCGGATGGTTTTAAGCTGGCAGGAGACGGCGAGGTCATCGAATACGGTGTGAAAATGCGCCGCCTGGATGAAGCAAAGATGATGGTTTCCATTATCGGTGCCGGGGGTCTCAGGCGCACTCATCTTGCGGCGATCATCGATACCCTTGTCCCCTTTTACCAGAGCGCCGCCGCTGATGCCGCCATCGCCGCCTATGGCACCGCCGAGGCGGTGGGAGTGAACGTGCTGGAAAATTTTACCCAGACGGAACCCTTTATCGGCGAAGATTTACCTCGTCACCGATTTGCTGCCATCCGGGCATACGCCATGGCACAGCTGGCCCGTGAACGGTGGTTTGGTGCACGGGTCGATGGAGGACATATAAAAGACTGTCATGGCGATCTCTATTCCGCCAATATCTGTCTGGATGAACCAACCCATATCTTTGACTGTATCGAGTTCAATGACCGGTTTCGCTACGCCGACGTGGCTGCAGATATCGGGTTTCTGGCAATGGATCTTGATTTTTATGCGCTTGATGAGCTATCCAATTTTTTTGTCAACCAATTCGCCCGGGCAAGCGGGGATAGCGAATTACTTTCTTATATAAATTTTTATAAATGTTATCGGGCGTACGTGCGCGGCAAGATCAACCTCTTTACCGCCGCCGATGACGCGGTGGACGAGGAAACGGCGACACGGTGCAGGCAGCTGGCGCGCCGTTATTTCATCCTGGCCGAGCGTTATACCGCTGGTTGAGGGATAACACGGTGGTCGTTATTTTCTTTGGGCTTATCGCCGCCGGGAAAAGCGTGCTCGCATCATCCTGGGCGGCCCACCATCGGTGCCCCTGCCATAATACAGATGTGGTGCGCAAGCAGTTGGCCGGATCATCACCGCACACCTCGCACCGATCAGCCCTGGGCAGCGGAATTTATACTACCGAATTCACCGATCTTACCTATCGGACGCTTTGCTCTCACGCCATCGAAGATCTGCGTGGCGGCAAAAACGGCTGCGTCGTTCTTGACGGTTCATATCGCAGAGAGTCTGATCGTAGCTTTTTGACGGAGACCCTTGGGCAATACGCGGAGGTGCTGTTTATCTATTGCTACTGCTCTGAGCAGACCACCAGGAAGCGACTGAGGCAAAGAGCCGAAGATACAATGGCGGTGTCGGATGGTACCTGGGGAATCTATATTCGCCAGAGAGAAGATTTTTCCGTGCCGGATGATATTGACGGGGCGCACCTGCTCCATCTCAACACCGAACGGCCGCTCGCGGAACTGCTGGCAAGCGTCGATACCTTCGTTACCGAGGTGCATGCCGCAATAGAGAAAAAGACGCAGGCCGAGAAACCATAAAGAACGCCGTATGGTATCATAGGTTGCCAAGCATATCAAAAAAACAAAACCATCAGGTGAGACTGAGAACGAAGTTAGATGGTTACATCCATCAACACTGATGCTTTACAAACACAATGAGGATTATCGGTGTATACGAGAATCTATTTTCTTCGATTTCCAAAACAAACCAGCGACAAGCCGGTTATTTACCATCTTGTCAAACATCATGAGGTGGAGGTCAATATTCTCAGGGCGGAAATCCTTCCCCAGCGTGAAGGAGTGATGATTCTTGAAATGACGGGCACCAAGCACAACGTCAAGGAGGCGCTCTCCTATCTCGATGGCCTGGGAGTGCACACCGAACGTTTAGCCGCCAAGGTGAGCCGCGACGAGCAGCGCTGTTTTCAGTGCGGTGTCTGTACCGGGGTCTGCCCGGTGGGTGCACTGACGCTGCGGCAAAAGGATATGGCGGTACTGTTTGATGCGGAAAAGTGCACCGGGTGCGGGCAGTGCGTGTTGATCTGTCCGGTGCGGGCCATGGAACTTTCCCTTGGCGCCCGGTGGCGGCAGATCGATGGTGTACCGCTGAGCTGACAGGAATAACTAACTGCTGGCTGCTCCGGGTTGCTCGGTGTTTTCGTCTTTGTTCCCGACAAACGGCATCCAGTCGGGCAGGGAAAGATCGATGAACCAGGATGCAAACCCCGACCGGGGCGGATTACCTTCTTCAATAAGGGTTAACAGCTCTTGGGCCTGAGGGGCGATTTTTGCGTCGGGGTAGACGGCCAGGATGTAGTTGAGACGAACCTTGGCCTGATCATACTTCTTGGCGCGAAGATAATATTGGACCACGAAAAATTCGTGGTTGACAAGAAATTCACTCGCCGCCCTGATGCGCGCCTGGGCCTCCTCGGTGTAGGGTGAGTCGGGGTAGGCGCGAAGCAGTTCCTCAAACGCCTGAATAGCAGCAACGGCGCCGCTGGTGTCACGATCGACGCGGTCTATGCCACGGTAGCTGCACATTCCCTTTTGGTACATTACGTAGGGAATCGCCTCGTTGGTGGGATGGCGCTCTTCAAATTCCTCGTACAATACCAGTGCCTCGGCGTACCGCTCCATCTGGTAACTGCTGTCCGCCGCCTTCAATTCGGCCAGCGGCGCCTCAGGGCTGAACGGATAGCGGTCGAGGATCTCATTGAAATATTCCAGGGCAAGAAAATACTTTCCATCGTTGTACTCATCCATACCCTTCATGACGAGCTGCTCGGCGGGCAGGAAGACGTCAGCCTTTTCCTCGCCGATCTTGATGACATCTTGCACCGAACCGCAGCCCCCCAGCATCACCAGGCTGAACAGCACAATGGCCAGACCACGGTATGGGAGGCGACGGCGACAACCCTCGACAATCATAGGTACAATCATGGTTAAAATAAAACTCTAATACGTTAGGCTAGGGTCGTTGGCTGGCCGCCGCTAAATCCCAACAATCAGCATGGGCTATGAAGCCTTTTTAATCATTTCAACGAGCTGTGTCTTTCCAACCGCTCCGGTGATCTGGTCCACCACCTCACCACTTTTGAAAACGATCAGTGTTGGAATGGCACGAATGCCGAACTTGCCGGGTGTTACCGGGTTGTCATCGACATTCATCTTGGCGATGGTGACGGAGCCGTCATATTCTTTCGCCAGCTCTTCAATAACCGGGCCGATGGCCTTGCACGGGCCGCACCAGGGCGCCCAGAAATCAACCAGGGTCGGCTGTTCGGAGGCAATGGTGGTATCAAAATCGGCATCGTTGACCTGCATGACTTTGTCGCTTGCCATGAGTTACTCTCCTGTTAACTATGGGGTTTAGAGGCGAATTAGATATGTTTGCGGAGGTTCGTATAACTGACCTGTTTGCGCTCAACAATTAAAATGTATATCAGCCTATCTTACCCCCCGCTCTCAGGGCTGACAAGAAAATTATAAAAAGTTGCCTCTGATGGAGCAGGTTGTGATCATCTACAATTTTCACCATTGGGGCAAAGATCAAGTGAAGTTTGACATGAAAAAGCCTGCCGTGCTATAGACCCACGGTGATAACAGTGCTACAGCTATCAGCAAATGATGAAGCTGTAAAAAGTCAGACTTACAGGCTAAGATGGCTAAGTAATAAGTCTACGGAGTGGTGGTCATTTTGACCTCGCAGGCGTACATATGGTACGTCGAGAAGTCAAAATGATCCCACGACGACGAAGAGCGAAGTTTTTACGACGCCATCAACAAATTGAGGAATAAGTAATGGATACCGCAAAATCCACGCAGCTTTTTTCCCGCGCCAAACAGCTCATGCCCGGCGGCGTCAACAGCCCGGTGCGGGCCTGCCGGTCCGTGGGGTGTGATCCCGTTTTCATCGAAGAGGCAAACGGGGCGACGGTGGTCGATGCCGATGGTAACCGCTATCTCGATTTTGTCTGCTCCTGGGGGCCGATGATTCTCGGCCATTCCCACCCCGATGTGGTGGCGGCTATCCAGCAGGCGGCGACTTTGGGCACCAGTTACGGTGCGCCGACTTCGGCGGAGTTGATTCTGGCGGAAATGGTGGTGGAGGCGGTACCGGGTATTGATTGCGTGCGGTTTGTCAGTTCCGGCACCGAGGCCACCATGAGTGCCGTGCGGCTGGCCCGCGGTTTTACCGGAAGAAATGTCGTGGTCAAGTTTGACGGCTGTTACCACGGCCACGCCGATTCCTTTCTGGTGAAAGCGGGCTCCGGTTTGATGACCCTGTCCATACCGGGCAGTCCCGGGGTGCCTGATGATATCGTCAAAAACACCATCTCCATTGGCTATAACGATCTGGCCACCATGGAGAAAACCCTCACCGACCCCGCCCTTAATATCGCCTGCGTGATCGTTGAGCCGGTGGCCGGCAATATGGGCTGCGTGATTCCGGCTCCGGGATTTCTTGAGCGTCTCCGTGAACTTACCGCACAGCGTGGCATTGTCCTCATTTTCGACGAGGTGATCAGTGGGTTTCGGCTCAGCCTCGGCGGCGCCCAGAGTTACTTCGGTGTTACTCCCGATATAACCTGTCTGGGCAAGATCATCGGCGGCGGACTGCCGGTGGGCGCCTATGGCGGTCGGGCCGATATCATGGCAATGATCGCCCCGGACGGGCCGGTTTACCAGGCCGGCACCCTCTCCGGTAACCCTCTGGCCATGCAGGCCGGGATCGCTACCATCCGCCGGTTATTCGAGCCGGGGTTCTACGATGGACTCAGCGAGGCCGCAACCGGCTGCGCCGAAGCGCTGAGGGAAGTGGCCCGGCGTGCCGGGATAGCGGTGCGGATCAATCAGATCGGCTCCATGATGACCATGTTTTTCACCGATCAGCCGGTCACCGATTTCACTTCGGCGATGACCGCCGATACTGAGCGATATGGCGAATATTTCCGGCTCATGCGCTCGGCCGGCATCTACCTGGCCCCGTCGCAGTTTGAGCTGCTTTTTCTATCGGCGGCGCATCGTCCGGAAGATGTGCAAAAACTGGTGGAAATGACTGAATGGTCATTCAAAAAAATGGCGAAATAATAAAAACCTCGTTGACTTTAACGACGCTGCATGCTACCAAGCGCGATGAATTTCACTCCTTCAGAATTGTGTGAAGGAAGGTGGGCACCCCTATGTCCGAGCTGAGAAAAGAGCTGGTCTATGTTATCGGGCACTACGGGCAGGTGGGAATTACCTTTGCCGCCTGTATCTTTGTGGGGATCGGCGCCGGGATTCTGTTGGATCAGAAAGTGTTTGCCGGAAAAACCGCGCCGTGGTTCACCTTTATCGGGTTGGCGTTTGGTCTTGCAGCCGGTTTCAAAAGCCTTTACGATATTGTCAAAAAGGCTGAGAGGCGCGGCGGTAAAAAACCCGATTAGCCCTGATGGTGGTGGACGGCTCGTGGTTTGACAATATGCAGCGGCTGGGGTGGTTCTACCTGGCATTGCTGGTTGGCGGTTCTCTGGTGCTGGGCTCAATCTCGTTTGCCGGTGCGGTATTTGCCGGGGGAGTGGTTTCGCTGTTGAGCCTGTGGGCATCGCAGCGGGGCGTGAAGCAGTTTCTCGAAGCGCTTGCCGGCGCTTCAGCGGATGAGGGGCAGGCGCCCACCAAATGGCGGCTGGTAGTCGGCTTCTGGATTCGCTTTCTGCTTATCGGCCTGGTTTTGCTGCTGCTTATCGCGGTGGCCGAGGTTAATGTGCTTGGTCTCACACTTGGCCTGAGTACTGTGGTTGTTACGGTGATCGTTACCGCGCTGATGGCGGCGCGGAGTTATTATTTCGGGGGGAGGTAACCAAATCCTATGGAACATCCGATACTATTCATCTCCTTAATTCTTGAAACCATCGGCCTGCCGGTGCCGCACGGCCCGACTGGACACGGGTTGCTGGAGCAGTTGTGTGCTCCGTACATGACCTATACCTGGCTGGTCATGGTCTTTCTGTTCGTGGTCGCCAAGCTCACCATTTCCAACCTTGAGATGGTGCCCGGCGGCGGTCAAAACTTCTGGGAGATCGTCATCGAGGGAATGGACAACTTCTTCGTGGAAAACATGGGCCGCAAGATGACTGATCAGTTTTTTGCCATGCTCGCCACCTTCGGTCTGTTCATCGCGGTGGCCAACCTGATCGGCCTCATCCCCGGATTCATGTCGCCCACCGCCAGCCTCAACACCACCCTGGCCTTTACCCTTATCGTCTGGGTGACCCATCATTTTATCGGTTTTCGTGAACATGGTCTTAAATATTACAAGAACTTCATGGGGCCTGTGTGGTGGCTGGTACCCCTGATGCTGCCCATCGAAATAATAAGCAACTTCGCCAGGATTCTTTCCCTGTCGATTCGTCTGTTCGGCAATATCATGGCCAAGGAGTATCTGCTTGCCATCCTGTTCATGCTGGCCGGTGCCTTTTTCGCACCGCTGCCCATCATGGTACTGGGCGTTCTGGTTTCACTGGTACAGGCCATGGTGTTCGTTTTGCTCTCGGTCATCTATTTTTCATTAGCCCAGGAAGACGCCCATTAGAAAGCGACCTACCGTCTGCTGCGCAAACGGTTTTGTGTATAAGGAAGAAGGCCATTAACCCACTAACGTAAAAGGAGAAAAACATGGAAGGAAATATCTTTCTTGCATTGGTCTGTGTCGCCGCCGCTCTGTCCATCGGACTAGCCGGGCTGGGCGCCGGTATCGGTATCGGTTCCATCGGCCAGGGCGCCTGTCTGGGCCTTGCCCGTAATCCGGAAGTACAGCCGAAGCTGATGACATTCATGATTCTGGGCATCGCCCTGGCTGAATCAATTGCCATCTATGGGCTGGTAATTTCGTTTATTCTGCTGTTTGCCAACCCCTTCGCCTAGCGGGACACTACCATGTAGGGCGAGACGTATGCCTCGCTTGAGCTGAGAAAGGCCGCGGACATATCCGCGGCCTTTTTTGCGTTAATGGATGCTGATATAATCATTCACCCCCGCCGGGGACGCGGCGAGGATGAACTGCCGGAGCGCGCCTTTTTTCTGGTAAACCCCGCCGATGCGCGGTGGGGGCTTGACTATTTTCAGGGTTCCGGCGCTACCTCGGCCAAAACAAACCTGGCCGCTCAGGTGTTGGTCGACAAGGGCAACCGTTTCTGTGTCGTCGGCCCCGCTCTGGGGGCAGCGGCCGCCGCCCTGGTATTGGAAAAACTGATCGTGCTCGGGGTGCGCCGGGTTATCCTGGTGAGTTGCTGCGGTGCCATCGATCCGCGCTTTGCCATCGGTGATCTTCTGGTTGCTGGAAAAGTTGTCGGTGGCGATGGGGTAAGCGGCCACTATGGCAAGCAACAGCCAATTACCTTACACCCAGATCTCACGCTTGAGTTGAGTGCATTTCTTGATACGGCCGCACTTGTCCATCTGGATGGTACCCTGTGGTCCACCGATGCCCCGTATCGTGAACGGGCCTCGATACTTTTTTCCCTGCGCGAACGTTTTGGGATCAGCGGGGTGGATATGGAGTGCGCCGGTCTGGCGGCGGTGGCCCAGTTCAGATCAATTGAGCTGGCCGCCGTCTTTGTCATCTCCGATGAACTCTGGGGGCCACGCTGGCGACCGGGTTTTCATCTGCCGCTCTATCGGCAGCGGATGCAGGAACTGATCAAAACGCTTGCCTCGTTTGGCGGGTGCTAGCCGGTGGGTGACGACCACAGCATGAACCACATTTCTACCTTTCACCTGGTCAGCCTTGGATGTCCGAAAAACAGAGTGGATTCGGAGGTGGTTTACGGCCTGCTGGAACAAGCGGGCTGGCGGGGATGTGACGAGCCCGAAGAGGCCCGGGTGCTGCTTATCAATACCTGTGGCTTCATAGAGCCGGCGGTGCAGGAGAGTGTTGACGAGATCCTGCGGTTGGCAGCCCATAAAGTCGGTGACGAGACCAAACACCTCGTGGTGTTTGGCTGCATGGTGCAGCGCTACCAGGCTGAACTGGTTGCCGAACTGCCCGAGGTCGACCTCTTTGTGGGGACCGAGGCCATTGCCGATATGGCTGAGCTGCTGGCCGGTATGGTGGAAGGTGAGACGGTGAACCGGCTTGTCCTGAGCCGGCCGTTTCTCATGAGCGCAGCTCTGCCCCGGGTGATTTCAAATTCATCCTGCTCCGCCTACGTGAAAATTACCGAAGGGTGCGACAATCGCTGCTCATATTGCCTCATCCCATCGATTCGCGGCCCGCTGCGCAGCCGCCCTCCCGAAGATATCGCCGCCGAGGTGCAACACCTGCAGGTCCGAGGAATCAAAGAGGTGGTGCTGATCGCCCAGGATCTCACCGCCTACGGTGCTGATCTGCCCGATACACCCCAGCTGGTGGATCTGCTAACCATGCTGCTGGAGAAGACAGCCATCTCCTGGATTCGCTTATTGTACCTCTACCCCACCGGGATTTCCGAAAAACTGCTGAGACTCATGGCTTCCCAGCCCCGGCTGGTTCCCTATCTGGACATCCCCATGCAGCATATCGGCACCCAGGTGCTGGCCCGTATGAATCGGCGCTACACCGGGGCGGAGATGTACCGCCTGATTGGGCGGGTACGAGCGATTCTACCGGACGTCGCCCTGCGCACCACCTTTCTGCTCGGTTTTCCCGGTGAGACCGATAAGGATGTGGAAGATCTGCTGAAATTTCTTCGCTGGGCCCGTTTTTCCCACGTGGGCGCCTTTGCCTACTGCAACGAGCCGGGCAGCCCCTCAGCCGCCTTTGCCGACCAGATACCAGATGATATCAAAACGCAGCGGGTAGAAACCGTTATGCAGACCCAGGCAGCCATTTCCAGCACTATCTTAGGTGACTTTGTGGGGACAAAACAAGAGGTGCTGGTGGAGGGAGTAAGCGCTCAGACGGATTTGCTGCTGGAGGGCAGAACCCGTTACCAGGCCCCGGATATAGACGGCTGCGTTTTCATCAACGAGGGAAGGGCGAACAGAGGTGATCTGGTCCGTGTGCTCATCACTGAGTCGCACACCTATGATCTGGTGGGTAAGATTACCGGTTGAACGTTTTCTTGAACTGCACCGGGTGATTGAGCGGAGTTTTCCGCCCGGGTGAGCAGTGGGGCTCTAGGAGCCCTCTTTGTTGACCTTTTCGCGAAGATCCTTGCCTACCTTGAAAAAGGGAAGCTTTTTGGGGCGGACCTTGATTTTCTTACCGGTTTTCGGGTTGCGTCCCTCATAAGAGCCATACTCTTTCACAACAAAGCTGCCGAAACCGCGAATCTCAATGCTCTCACCGCGAACCAGCGCCTCGGTCATGGCGTCGAGCACCGTGTTGGTGATGGCGGCGGCTTCACGATGTGGGATGTCAATTTCTTGAGCCAGGGCCTCGATAAGCTCAGATTTGTTCATACCACACTCCTTTAATCACGATAGCTGTAAGAAAACCGGATGGACGCGTCCGCTTGTAAGACTCCACCACGGATGTAAGCGGCTTTATGAAGGTGCGCCAGTGGACTAATTTCTCGTTCTCACCACCACCCACACCACCGTCACGGGCAAGATGTACTCGGGACAATTTCTTTTGTAAAGAGAAAATTATAAAAATATCTTGGTGATTTCACTTGGTTGCAGGATTCGGTAGGCACCGGAACCAAGTGAACCAAGGCCCAGTTTGCCATAGGCCAGCCGGGTGAGTGCAATAACCCGATGGTCGATTGCCGCAAACATCCGCTTGATCTGACGTTTTCTCCCTTCGTGAATGATTACCTTGAAAACCGTATGGTCGATGGTTTGCCGCACCATGGTGATGCTTGCCGGCGCGGTTTTCCGGTTATCGAGCACAATGCCCTGCCGCAGTTGGGCAAGCCGCTTTCGCCCGGGATGACCGGACACCATGACCTGATATGTCTTGGTTGTCTGGTAACGGGGATGCATCACCTTGTGGGCCAATGCACCATCGTTGGTGAGCAGCAACGCTCCTTCGCTGTCCAGATCCAGACGGCCCACTGGAAAGACTCGCTGGTGGATAGTGGTGAGCAGTTCAGTGACCACCGGTCGGCCCTGCGGGTCGGCCAGGGTGGTGACGTAGCCGACCGGTTTGTTGAGCAAAACATAAATGAGCGATGTCTCATCGACGGTGATCAGCATGCCGTCCAGGGCAACCATCTGCCGTCGGGGATCGATCTTGCATCCCATTTCGGTGACAACCCTGCCGTCGACGCTGATCCGGCCCGCTTTGATCAGCTCCTCCGCCTTGCGCCGTGAGGTGATACCGCTGGCGGCGATAAATTTCTGCAGACGTTGACGCCCCTCGGATCTGCCCGTATCAGTCATATTGCACTCATGAAAAGGAGCGCCCGCATACAAAAAAGGCTACGCACAAACAGAATTCTCCCAGCAGTGGTGGTCGATTTGACCTCGCAGGCGTTACCCGTCGAGAAGTCGAAAATGTCCCTTGAGACTGTAGCGCGCAGCTTCCGTGGCGCCATCAGTGATGAGGGGTGTGGAGAAACAACCGGTGATACTCGCTTCTGTCCAGATGGGTGCGCATGGTATCGCTCAACAGGGCCACCAGGTTGTCGATCTCATCGCGGCTCAGGCGAGCAGCCAATACTTCGGTCAGTTCCCGGTTGCCGATAAGCTGCATGAAGGTGGAAAATGAGGCCCGATCGGTGGCTTCGTCAAGGCCGAAATATATAGAGGCGGGATCCGGTTTTGTGGTGTGGGTCATGGGCGCTCCTCCACCATAAGCCAGCGCACCCCTCTGGTACGCGGACCGTCAAATTCGCAGAAAAAGATGCGTTGCCAGGTACCGAGCTGAAAGGAGCCGCCGTCATAAAACAGCTGCACACTGATACCAGTCAGGCTGGTCATGATATGGGCCGCGGAATTGCCTTCTCCATGTTCGAAGGGGTAGTCAAGGGGAACGATTTTTTTGAGCCCGGCGATGATATCACGAGCAACCGCGGGATCGGCTCCTTCGTTAATAGTTATGCCCGCCGTGGTGTGCGGAGATGAAATATGGCAGAGTCCCGGCCCGCATCCGGCCTGGGCAATGTCGTGGTGCAGGGAGCTGGTGATATCCACCAGCTCCATGGTGCGTCGCGTGGTAATGGTGACTCGTCCCTGTTTCATGGTATCCTTTGTTATACTGTGATGACGGCAGAAACATAGATAGTTTGTACTGCTCCGTCAAACAAGAGTTATTATCCCGGCCTCTTCTTATGGAGAACTATACATGACCAGCCCTTCATATTTTCTTATCGGCGCCCGGGCGGTGGGTAAAACAACGGTCGGCAAGGCCCTTGCACACCGGCTTGGCCGGGCATTTCATGATACCGATGAGCTGATTACAAGCCGTGCCGGCCTGACCATAAAAGAGATGGTGAGCCGGTACGGCTGGGACTATTTCCGCGATCTGGAAAAACGTGTTCTCGCGGAAGTCACCCTGATGCCCGCGGCGGTTATTGCCACCGGTGGCGGCGCCATTATGCATCGGCACCAGTGGCAAAAGATCAGGCATTGCGGTCATCTCGTTATCTGGCTGGCGGCTCCGGTTGCGGTGTTGCGTCGTCGTCTGGCAGATGATGGAAATACCGGTGCAATGCGGCCGTCGCTGACCGGTGGTGACGCCGGTGATGAACTGGCCGCCGTGGTGGCTGAACGCACCCCTCTGTATAGCCAAACCGCTGATCTCAGAGTCGATGTCGCCTTACTTGACACCGAGCGTATTGTTGCCGATATTGTCAGCTACGTGCTAGACAAGAGGCGAGTTCACTAACCACCAGACGCCGGGAAGGTGGATCGGGCGGCACGGATATTCCGCCGATGAGTCGCATCACATCATTTCTCACTACTATGGCAAAGACGAAACAAGAACCACCTTCTTATCAGCGTATCACCTCGGTGTGGATGCTGACCCGTGAATATGGCGATCTGGCCGGCGCCGGTGGGGTAAAAGACGTGGCCGCTCAACTGGCAACGTCGTTGGCCCGCTGGTCGGGACGCAAGGTACGTGTCGTGCTGCCCCTGTATGGATTTTTCGAACCACGTGAGCACGGTTTTTCACTGGTACCCGATCCCCTTTATCCTGACCGTGAACTGAGCTATTCGGTGGCCATGGATTATGTGGCAAGGGAGCGTTTTGAGCAGGTTCGCATCTGGGTAAAGATCATTGACCGGGTGCGGGTCTATCTCGTGGAGGCCAAGCGTTTCACGGAAAAACAGGCGGTGTATACCTACACCCGTGATGAATTTCACCATGAGTCCTGGAAAACCCCTGGCAGCGGCCATGTCGATTTTTTCGCCATGAATATCCTTCTGCAGAAGGCGGGGCTCGATCTGATGATGCTGCTCGGTGAGAAGCCACAGATCATTCATTGCCATGACGGCCACACCGCAACTCTACCGGCGCTTATCCGGGAGTGTAACGGGTATCGTCACTATTTTCGGCAAACGGCAACTCTGGTAACTATTCACAATGCCGGCATCGGTTATCATCAGGATGTTTCCGATCTTGATTTCGTTCATGCCATAACCGGATTGCCATGGCGGGTTATCTCTCATTCCCTGCTCGATCACAGCTTCGATCCCTTTATTGCCGCCGGTCTCTACAGCCCTATGTCGACGGTCAGCGAGAACTACGCTCGTGAACTCCAGGAGCTAGATACCGATTATCTCACCGGCTGGCTGGGACATCGGTTGCTTGATATGGGAGTTGTGATCGAAGGCATCACCAACGGTATAAACCCCGCCGATTTCGATCCCGCCGACCATGAACGGCTCGGCATAAGTGCACCGTATCAGGTATCGGCCAGTGATCCCGATCTGCCCGGCAAGCGTCTGTGTAAGGAGGCCACCCTTGCCAGGGTGGGCCGGATTCCCGAGGATGACGATGACACTCAGGCAGGGTATCTGGACGGCTCCGTTGAAGAACCGCTCTTTACCTTCATCGGCCGGCTCAGCGACCAGAAAGGGGTCGATATCTTTGCCCATGGGATCGAGCTCTTTCTTGGCGCCACTCCTCGTCCCCGCGTGCTGTGTCTGGGCAGCGGCGAGGAGAAACACGAGCGTACCCTGCGGCTGCTGGCCAATGACGAACGGTTTCGGGGACGGTTCTGCTTTATTGAGGACTACGACACCACCCTCGCCAACCAGATCTATGCCGCGGGTGACTTCTTTGTTATTCCGTCTCGCTATGAACCGTGCGGGCTGACCGACTACATCGCCCAGTTGTTCGGTAATCTGCCCATCGCTCACTATGTGGGCGGGTTGGTCAAGGTGGTGGACGGCATAACCGGTTTTACCTATCACGACAACAGCCCGGAAAATCTGGCGGCGTCCATGGAACGTGCCATTGGTGTCTTTGACGATCGCCCTGCTTTGCGGGATATGCAGCGGGCGGCGGTGGCAAAAATCAGCAAGGAGCATACCTGGGAAAAAGTGATGCATGCCTATGTAAGCGTGTACAAAAAAAGCCTGGCTCGCCAAATCGGCTGAGCGATCATCTAATGTATAAATAACAGGAGCACACCCATGAGTATTAAGATTGGAATCAATGGCTTTGGCCGGATCGGTCGTAATATCTTTCGCGCCCTCTATGGGGATCCTCATTTTGCCGACCTCGAAGTGACGGCGATCAACGACCTCACCGATACTGCAACCCTCGCCCACCTGCTCAAATATGACTCGGTGCTGGGGGTGTTCGACCATGATATACAAAGCGATGAAACCGGCATCATCGTGGACGGCAGACATATCGCCGTTTCCAGTCAGCGTGATCCGGCCCAGATTCCGTGGGGTTCTTATGGGGTCGAGTATGTGGCCGAATGTACCGGTATATTTCGTGATGGCGAGACCACCCAGGCCCATCTTGACGGCGGCGCCAGGAAAGTGGTGATCTCCGCCCCCGCCAAGGGCAACGTAAAGACCTTTGTGATGGGGGTGAACGAAGATGAGTATGATCCCCTGACTCACCACATCGTTTCCAACGCCTCCTGCACCACCAACTGCCTGGCGCCGGTGGCCAGGGTAATTCTCGACAATTTCGGTATTCAGCGCGGTCTGATGACCACCGTCCATGCCTATACCGGCGATCAGCGGCTCCTCGATTTTCCCCATGCCGACCTGCGCCGGGCTCGGGCCGCGGCCTTGTCGATGATTCCCACCAAGACCGGGGCGGCGGCCGCTGTTTCCCTTGTTATCCCAGAGCTGAAAAACAAGTTTGACGGTCTTGCCGTGCGAGTGCCCACCCCCACCGTCTCACTGGTCGACGTGGTCATGGAGGTGGAGCGGCAGACCACCACGGCCGAGGTCAACGAGGCATTGCGCGGGGCCGCGAACCGCTATCTGGGATATACCGAAGAACCGCTGGTATCCATCGATTTCCAGGGTGATCCGCGTTCCTCTATTGTTGATGGCCTGTCCACCAAGGTGATCGGTACCACCGTCAAGGTGATGAGCTGGTATGACAATGAGTGGGGCTACTCAAACCGGATGCTCGATCTGATCTTGCATATGGAGGCCCACAAGCCTCTGTGATGAGCATTGCTCTCAGCTGAAAAGCGCCTGTGAACCCTCCGCTCAAAGCATCTTCGGCGGCGCAGCTCGACTCCGACGCCCTTAAGGCTAATTTACTGGAGACGGCCTCCGATGCCCGAATCAGAGACGAGCATCAGCTGCTGCTCGAGGTGGTTGCATCGTATCGCGGGGTTCATTCAAGTCTCGAGCAATTGCTCTACGAGATCAGCCATCCGTACCGCAACTGGAATCTCATCATGCCCGCCTTGCGCGGCTTCGTGCTGAAAAATTTTCATCACTTTCGGCCCCATGCCCAGGGCCCTTATTGTCTGAGCCTTTTTTTCGGGTTGCTTTTTGAAGCCATTGACGAGTCACGCCAGAACCCTACCCTGATCGACCAGATATTCGAGGCTCAGTGGGGACTTGTGGACAAGCTGGTTTCGCAGCTGCAGGGCGACGAAACGGCGCTCTATCAGGATGTCGTAAACCAGATGTTCAGCGGCTATTGCGCTTTGGCCCAAGCTGATCCGGAACTGTTGCTGCGGCTGGTGCACGGGCCGACATCGGTGAAACGGGTGATCAACCGGTTGCAGCATCTGGTTGAGCGCTCCGGCACCAGCTTTGACTTCCAGCCGGCCGCCGCCCTTTTGCAGCACCTTTTAGGGCTGGGCTACAACTACTGGCTGAGCGAGGATGATCCTCTTCCCTGGTTTCTGGAACGGTGCGAGCTGAATCTGGAGGAATTTCACGAACAGCAGGTCTTTCTCGCCATCTCCCATAAGGCCCTGCATCGCTACCGACAACGACTTGCTGATATCGACCCCGGCGCTGACTCCGAAGAAGCGTTAACGGCGCTCTTTGCTCTGCCTTCGCATCTGGATATGGTACGCTGGTATAAAGAGGTTCCCAACCAGCTGGGCGGCGGTCTTTCATATGGTGATCTTGCCGCCGCATCCTCCGAGCTGGCCGCCCGCCTCAATGAGAATCACAAACTCCTGTTCATGTTCAAGATCATGGATATCAAGGGGTTGCATCTTATTCACGAGGAAACCCTTAGGGAGATCAACCGGAGTTTGGTGGTTTTGGTGCGGCAACAGAGTTTTGAGGAGATCGAGGAATTTCTGCTTACCACCTTTGCCCTGCTCAAGGCCAATGTCCGTAAATACCCGCACACCTCCCTGCAGTGTATTCAGGTGCTTGGCGGTGAGGTCTTCAAACGCGGCAACAGCCGCATGGTAGAGGCCTTTTTATGGGGGGTGGTACGATTTGGCTTTCAGACGGCCAACGTTACCGGGATTGACGCCAACTGGCAGCCGATCATCAACCCGGCCCATCTCAACAACATCCGGGTATGGCTGCACCTGATCAAGCAGGAGCCGAAGTGGTGCGCTACGCTCTTTTCGGCCCTTATCATTCATCTCACCCTTACCGGCACCTGTGTCAAAGACACCGATCTTTTTCAGCGTGACATCACCGAACTGCTCAACCAGCCCATAGAGCCGATATACAATCTAACCAAGCAGTTCACCAAGTTGATGCCGGTGTTTTTCAACGAGATCGGCTCTGAGGGAACCCTGCGTGAGGTTTCCACCGAACTTGACGAAATTCACCAGCGCGGTGATATCCTCATCCACTTTCTGCGCAAGCAGAGCCATGTGGAGAGCTCCAATCTCATCGTTGATTTCATCCGCGCCATCTTCATGTTCTGGAAGACCGCCGACACCTTCGTGCTGATGCCCTTTCTCCCCCCCGAAGTGATTGCCCGGATCAGCACCCATGGCCCCTACATCGACGATCAGTGCGGTATTGCCAAAGCGGTTATCGACCATTTCTCTCTCACCGCGGTGGATGACCTGCTGGTGCTTGACCTGGACCAGTTGGCTGATTTTCTGGCCGGCCTCGACATCTTCGCTTCCCATGAGCGGCGCCGCTATCTCCTGCTGGTGCGCATGTTCAAGCTTACCCACCAGAAGTACAACCTCGGCTTTCAGGAGCTTCGCGCCGAACTGGAACAGGCCGCCCGTGAGGGGTTTCCGCGTATGCAGGAACTGCTGGAGCGGCTGCCCGGCAGCGACACCGAGGCCATCATCGAGGCCACCCTGGACGCCTTGGAGGCGCTGAAAAAAGACATTCTCTCGGAACAGACCTTCGATATCCAGGAGGATATTTATTACAAGCGCCACATCGCCGTCGATATCCCCTCCGTATATGGGCGCTACCGGGAGAAAAAATTCGACAGCCTGTCGTTGAGCTTCCGGCTGGAGAATCTTGCCAATATCTATCTTGAAAAACTGCCCCAGACGGTGAACCTCTCGTTTATCACCAAGGCCACTTTCTACGCGATAACGCGGTGCCTGCGCATCTATCGGCGAGCCTTGGAGATTGACGGCATCGTCTCGCGCAAGCTCGACACCCATCTCTCCCTGCTTGCCAATTCTCTAAAGATAGAGCGTTTTTCCTACACCCAGTACCTCGACATCT
Source organism: Desulfofustis sp. PB-SRB1 (assembly GCA_016722945.1). Lineage (GTDB taxonomy): Bacteria > Desulfobacterota > Desulfobulbia > Desulfobulbales > Desulfocapsaceae > PB-SRB1. Next base: position 58,616 of record JAEQMT010000023.1, read on the forward strand.
TCCGCGGCCTGTCCGAGGGGATCAAGGATATCATCTACGCCTATTACACCAATATCCACCAGAACAACCTCTCGATCATCATCCCGCAGGTAGGCGGCGACAATCTGCTGCCCAAATACCAGTCGCTGCATGACGAAGCGGATATGGGCAACAGCGTCCACCGTCTGTCCGAGGCCTTTTTCCGGGATCTGATCGCCTCCGCCTTCGGTCTGCAGCATCTGGATAACTTTATCGTCCGGGTTATGCAGACCCTGGAGAGCCAGAAGGACATCCTCGATCAGCAGACGCTGGATCTGCTGATGACCTATAATCCGGAAAATGCACTATCCCATATTGCCCGGCCCAACCCATATACCCACAATCTCATTCACCTGGGCAACAAGGGATTTAACCTGATGACCCTGCACCGGGACGGACTGCCGGTGCCGCCGGCCTTCGTCATCACCACCGAAGTGTTCAGATGCCGTTCCGTCATCCTCGATTTTTCCCGGGCCTGGATGGAGTTTATGGAGCAGGTGCGGACCGCTCTTACCAGCTTGGAGGAACAGACCGGGCGCCGTTTCGGTGACCCCGATGTGCCGCTACTGCTATCAGTGCGAAGCGGCAGTGCCATCTCCATGCCGGGAATGATGGCCACTGTGCACAATGTCGGACTCAATGAAGATCTGGTGGAAGACTACGTGAAAATTCACGGCAGTGACTACTTCATGTGGGACAACTACCGCCGATTCATTCAATCCTGGGCCATGGTTTCGGGTATGGGGCGCGAAGATTTCCAGGAGTTGATGAACGGTGCCAAGGCACGGTATCAGGTAAGCCTCAAACGCCAGTTTACCCCGGCCCAGATGAAGGAGCTGGCCCTGCAATACCAGAAACTCGTGCGGCGCCGCGGCCTTGGCATCCCCGATGATCCATGGTTGCAACTGGTGGGGGCGATCGAGATGGTGCTTGATTCCTGGGAAAACCACAAGGCCATCGACTATCGCCGGGTGATGGATGTCTCTTCGGGCTGGGGGACGGCGGTGATCGTGCAGGCCATGGTGTTCGGCAACCGCAGCATCGAGGCGGGTTCCGGCGTCCTGTTCACCGCTCATCCGTATCGTAAGGTACACCGGGTGGCCTTGTGGGGCGATTACGCCTTCGGCGATCAGGGGGAGGATATCGTTTCAGGTCTGGTTACCAGCTATCCCGTTTCGGTGGAGCAGTCAGACATTGATGGTCGCGACCGCAACCATTCTCTGGAATTGAAGTTTCCGGAGATCTATCAGCGGCTGCTGGCTATCTCCCGCGAGCTGGTCTACGAAAAGCGGTGGAACGCCCAGGAGATTGAGTTCACCTTTGAGGGGCCGCGGGCGGAAGATCTCTATCTCCTGCAGACCCGCGATATGATTACCATCAAGCAAAAAGAGCACCTCAACGTTTTTGTGGGTTCAAAGGAACTTGCCCGATCGTTGCTGGGTAAAGGGGTCGGGGTTTCAGGTTCGGCTTTGTCCGGCAAAGCGGTATTTACCCAGCAGGATATCGATCTCATGCGCACTCGGGAGCCGGACACCCCACTCATTCTTATCCGCCAGGACACGGTGCCCGAAGATATCAGCGTGATCTCGCTTACCGATGGGTTACTCACCTCGCGTGGCGGTCAGACCTCACACGCCTCGGTGGTGGCGGTGCGTCTGGAGAAAACCTGCGTGGTGGGCTGCCGGCAGTTGCGGGTATATGAACGGTATGCTGAGATCGGTGAGCACCGGATCGAATTTGGTGAGGATGTCTCCATCGACGGGCGGCAAGGGTTGCTGTTGCGCGGCAAACACCCGATCCGTGAAGAGATGCATATTCTGCCCATGTAGGCAGCATACCGTAACTAATTATCACTGTCAGGAGGAGTATCATGGAAACAATGGATGCAATTCTGAAGGTTATGGAAAAAGAAGGCGCCCCGCTCAATGCCGGAAAGATCGCGGAACTCACCGGTATTGATCGAAAAGAGGTGGATAAGGCGATGGCGAAACTGAAAAAAGAACAGAAGATCGTCTCCCCCAAGCGGTGCTATTGGGAACCCGCCGCGTCATGAGCACAACAGCATGAAACTATTCGGCAGGCGACGAGGGGTACTGCGATAATGCGGGTATTTGACGGCATATACAACTGGGACGGTAAGAAACATGACGGCCGTGACCCCATTACCTGGTTTCCCGGCGCCTACCACCTGATCATTCACCACCTGGCCGGAGAAGACCCGGGGCCGCTCTATCTCAAGCCCTATCTAGTAATCTTTTCCGAAACGGGCAGTGGGCAATCTATCGGCGCCCAGCCGGAGAAATTCGCCAAACACATCTGTGTCGACTTTCAGCTCGATATCGAGCGGGTGCTCTGGGTGGAACAATTCCGCGGGGAGGTGGAGCGGTTCGAGGTGGTGGTCTTCACCAGAACCGGTGATATGGGCACTACCGCCTTTTACAAGACTCAGCGGCGGCCGCCCAACCCTGCCGAGGAGAGGTTGATTAAGAGAACTCTCGGGGTGAATAATTGATATGAGCGACACCAGGCATCGCAAATCGCCCGTTTTTGAAGAGACTTACCGACGCTATCTTGGTGAGATCGCAGCCCTTGATCTGGCTAAGCGGGCGCCGATTCTCGGCGGTCGTCTCGATGGCGATGGGCTGATTCTTTCGCTCTACAACCAAGCGTACCGGATATCAGGCGGCGCTATCCAAACCATTGAGGGGTCTGCCGCATCTGATGCGGCCAGGATAATTCTGGCGCAATATGTATTGCAATGCCCCAACCGCGTACCCGCTGTCGATGATAGCTGGCAGCCGTACCGCTCTTTCAAGGATGCGGCGCCGCTTGTTTCCTACGTCCAGACCAATGCCATCAACCGTATTGAAGTTCAATGCGCGGGGAAAACCGGATTGCTGGTCGAGCGGGCACAGGCGATGGGGGCGCGGCTGCAAGCCAATCCGTCCTTTGACGTGAGCTGTATCTTCGACGCGCTTTACCGAATTAAGATAATGCTCAATTTCAACGACGCCGACGAAATGATTCCCTCCGCCTGTAACTTGTTGTTCAACTCGTCGGCCTGCTATTTTCTGGATATGGAATGCGTGGCGGTACTGGCCACCATGCTGGCAGCCATGCTGCTGGCAGATGGTGGCCGGCACGTGCCGCCGGGTGATTAAAACCCCTGTCCTTTGATGTGGTTTTTCAGCTGGGCGATTTCCAGCCCCAGTGATACGCACTGTTTACCGTCCATGCAGGCATCCGCATCAGTGCTCTCAAGGTGATGGGTAAGTTCATGGTCATCGTTTTTCAGATGTATTGCCCAGCAGTTTTTTTGGTTATCAAACTCGACGTTTACATCGAGACCACATACCCCGATATCGGGATACAGGGAAACGATCTTGTTACAAAGCTCATGTTTGTCGTGCATGCTGATTTCTCCTCTTTTTATGGTAATGTTACACCTAGATGTATAATGCCGATCAGGTGGAAAACAAGATGCTATCAGGTCATTGATGCCGTTCGGCAACTCCTCATACCAGTCACCAATACCAGTGAGGGGTGCCTGCAATGGTTATCGACATAGTAGATAGATCTTCCCAGCCGCACGCTTTTTCAAACAGGCAGATGGTTGGTTGGCTGGCGGTGTTTCTCTCAGCGTTCTGCTTCTATTTTGCCACCGTCATTATCCGCTGGTCGGAAGCGTATGTGGCCATCGATACCTCATTTTTCGTGTTTGCCCGGTTTTTCCTGGGTTTTGTGGTGGTGTGTACAACCCTTGCCATTACCGGCCGGCGGGTGCGACCGATGAACTACCACTATCTGCTGGGGCGAACCGTGGCAAACTCGGTGGCGGTATTTTTCTTCTATCGGGCGGTAGCGGTGGGCTCCGTTGCTCAGGCCAATATCTTAAACATGACCTATCCGCTCTTTGTCGCTCTTTTTTCCTGGTTTCTCATCAAAGAGCAGCGTGATCCGGTTGCCTTGCCCATTGTCGGGCTGGCCTGCGCGGGGGTCTATCTGGTGCTGGCGCCGGGGCTTGCCTCGGTAGAGTGGAATAACCTGTGGGGGCTGGGTTCAGGGATTATGGCGGCGGCGGCGATGATGTATCTCAACCTCAGCAGGCGGTTTCACGATTCACAGACAATTTTGTTTTACATGTTCGGGCTCGGCTCGCTCTTCATGCTGCTTTTCTTTCACCGCTCGATTCACCTGCCGACTGCGATGGAGTGGTATTTTTTGCTGAGCTGTTCGGTGGCCGGGGTGATCGGGCAATATCTGCTGACCTATGGCTTTTTGTTCGTCACCGCATTGGAGGGCTCGATCATCTCATCGGGCCGGATCCTGCTGGCCGCTATGCTGGGAACGGTGCTGGTGGGTGAGCCGGCTCTGGGTGCAACGGGCTGGCTTGGCGCCTTGTTGATCTTTGTGGCCAATTCCGCCCTTGCCTGGCGCCGGTCGGTCGTGTCTTCAGTGGAGGTAAAACCACATGATTAACCCTGCAATCAGGTGACTATGCGTGTTTATATGGCGGTGTAGATGTATCTTTTGGGCGCTATCATAGCATAAACGGCATGCCACATGTTTGTGTTCGCCCCGGAGGGCGACCCTTTCGATAGTGAGCTCACCCTCAGGAATTTTTGTACGAGTTAAAGTTGGCTGCGTGAGAGCGGCAAAGCCGTGCTATCACGCGTGCTGGTTGAGAATTTCCTTGATCAGGCGGCGGGCGGAACCGGTATGGAGATGTTCGACTCCGTTGGCAAGGAAAGGTTCCTTTTGGTTTTTTAGATGCTGCTCAATCATGGTAATACGCCGGGCATCCCGCAGGACGAGGAATTCCATGGATTTTTTGGACTTGTCCGGGGAGGCTTCGGTAAGTAGGTCGCATACCGCGGCGGCAAGCGGGGCAGGGGCGCCGAGCTCTTCCAATATGGCCCTGACCCGGTCGAGATTGTGGGGATCGTTTCTCTCAGCGGTTGCATCGGGATAGAGGTTGGAAAGGTTGGGATGGGCAATGACGTCGAGATACGCCGCGCACATCACGATACCGAGATCGGCCTGCTCTTCTGCCCCGATTTTCTCCGCGTGCGCCGCCAGCCTGGCGGCTCTGCCGATGCGGGCAAAATCGCCCTTGAGTTCTTTTTTCATCGCCACCGCCACCTTATCCTTGAACAGATCTGCCGTCAGGTGAGCGGCTTCCTCGGGCAGGGTGCCCACGCACTGGGCGGCGTACTTGCAATAGGCGGCACAGCCGAAGTCAAGCCGGGGGTTGACGAATCGATGACCGCACGCCCCGCATGACCGGGTGGTATCATCCTTGTAGAACTCAACCTCGCTGGTGCACCGGGGACACGGCACCTCATAGATCGCGTCGTCCTTCCAATACTGCATATCCCGGCCTGGACATTTCATGATATTCACCTCTGACGGCGTCGTAAGAACTTCGCTTTCTGGTGCAATGGGGCGACAATCATGAAAGTAGACACGATTGCTGAAGATGCCTCTTTCCGCCGGCTAAGACGGATATCTGATTGACAAGGACAAGCTGGATCCGGTATCATGAGATTTACTTAATATTGTCTCAAGTTATCCTGATACGTGTATTGTTAAACCTGTGTATTGTCCAGATTCGCCCGGTTTTTCCATCGGAAATGCATGAACCCAGGGAGGTCCCATGGTAGGTGAAGCTCAACGTTCCGGCTCGCAAGCAGCCACTTTGATTGCCGAAGTCGATCCTCCGAAAGGGGTAAATCTTACCGGTTTTCTGGACAAAACCCTGCTGATGCGGGGCCGGGTGGATACCATCAGGGTCACCGACAACGAGCATGCCATCATGCGCATGGCGCCCATTGCCCCCTGTCTGGCGCTTCAGGAAAAAGGGGTTGCGCCGTCCATGATGATTGCCGGTCGCGACCGCAACCGCCTCTCATTTCAGGCCGATCTGTTGAGCGCCGCCGCCCTGGGCATCACCGACATCGTCATCAAGGAGGGGCACGATACCAGGGAGGGCGATCAGCCCGTTGCCCGGTCCAGCGGCGATCTCGATCTGCCCACCATGCTCGCCTGCGTGGCGGCGCTCAACAGCGGCACCGATCTGGCCGGGGAGACCCTTGATGGGGCAACCTCTTTTACTCTCGGAGTCTATCTGGAATTGTCCGATGATGTAAACCTGAACCGGGAACGGGCCGAGTATTTTTTTCGTTTGCGGGAATTCGGGGTGAGTTCGGTAACCCTGGGCCCCACCTATGATCTAAACATCATCGAGCAGTTTGTCTCCTTTGCCGAACAGACCGATATCAAGCTCCATACCTCGCTGATGTATCTCAAATCCGTCACTATGATTCGCTATCTCAATAACCTTGCCGGGGTACCATCCATCCCCCAGGAGTTTTTGAGAAATATGATGAGTGTCCCGGATAAAAAGAACGCCGGTATTGCCGTGGCCGCCGATTTTTTCCGCGAGCTGGCCGCCATCAGCGACGGGGTCGTGCTGCTTTCCCTGGGCTGGAAAGATAAACTAAGCGAGTTTTTAGACCGCATCGAGCGCTAAGTGTTAAACGGCGACGTGCATACATTACCACTGCATAGGAGTTTGCCCGAGCTTTCCCGGGAACTGGGCTCACATCTCTTTCTCTATCATATTCTCGAGGGGACTCCCAACGGTGTGCTGGTGATCGGCCTGGACCACCGGGTCATGTACGCAAATGATGCCGCGCATCGGCTGCTCGGCATCAAATCCCGCAATATCTCAGACCCCAGTCTGGCCGTTCTTCTGGGTGGAGAAAATCACTGGTTCTTCTACCAGATCGGCCAGTTTTTCGACAATATCAACGAGATCTGGGAATCGCGTATCCGCCATGAGATCGAAATAGACGCAGGCGAAGAGGAGCCCAAGATCGTCGACGCGGTGCTGGTCTATCCTCCTTCGGCCCCGGACTATTACCTGCTCTATCTCAACGACATCACCACTATGAAGCGGCTGGAGGGGCAGTTGCGGCGGCGCAACGCCTTTTTCAACAAATTGATCACCGCCTCGGTTGATGGCATCATCGCCTCGGACATGGAGGGTAATCTCATCCTCTTCAACGATGCCGCCCTCAATCTGCTTGGTTATACCGATCGCCAGGAGTTCAGTACCGTCCGCGTTACCGATCTATATAACGACAATTTCGCCTATACCATAATCCGGCGGATGCGAAGTGATGATTTCGGCGGGGAAGGGAAACTGCTGCACCAGGAATTGAACGTTCGGCACAAGGAGGGCTACGATATTCCGGTGATGTTCTCCGGCGGCATTATCTACGATCACGACCAGGAATTCGCCACCTTCGGCATTTTTACCGATCTTCGCGCCATGCAGCAGATCGAGGAAGACCTTGAACAGACCCACCGGATGCTCATGCAGTCGGAACAGATGGCCGGTCTCGGCAGGCTCGCGGCGGGGGTGGCGCATGAGATCAACAACCCCATGTCGGGTATCATGCTCTATGCCAACCTGATCCGTGAGGAGTTGGGTGCACACCATCCGGCCGGGGCGGATCTTGACACCATCGTCAGTGAGGCGGAGCGTTGTAAGGTGATCGTCGCCGATTTGCTCGATTTCTCCCATCAGTCAAGTTTTGACATGAGCCCGGTGGAGATCAACGAGGTAATCCGCAAGACCCTGGACCTGCTCACCAACCAGCCGATGTATCACAATATCACGGTTGATCTGCTCTTTCAGGAACCGTTGCCGCTGATCATGGGCAACTCCATGCGGCTCAACCAGGTCTTTATGAATCTGCTCGTCAATAGCGCCCAGGCCATGAACGGGGCTGGTACGCTGCGGATCGCAACCAGGTCGCGGGCCAACGGCGAGGTTAACGAGGTGATTGTCCAGGACGATGGGCCGGGAATCCCCCCGCACCTGCTCGATAAGATATTTGATCCGTTTTTTACCACTAAATCAACCGGTGAGGGCACCGGGTTGGGGTTGTCGGTCTCCTATGCGATCATCAAAGAGCACAAGGGCACCATCAAGGCCCAGCCGGCGCCTGGTGGCGGTGCTCTGTTCACCCTGAAATTTCCCACCGTATCCGAACGTCTCAAAGAGGAAGATTATGGAAGCATCTCCTATCTCACCGGCGCATAGCAACGAAAAGCTGCTGGCAAAGCTGGCCGATCGCGGCGTTGACGTGCACGCCTGCTATCAATGCGGACGCTGCTCGGCGGGCTGCCCGATAACCGAGTTTTTCGACATCACCACCATGGAGGTGGTGCGCCTGGCCGCCTACGGGGCGGAAGAGCAGCTGCTGAGCAGCAGCGCCATCTGGCTGTGCGCCGCCTGTGAAACCTGCGCCAGTCGATGCCCCAACGATATCGATATAGCCGTTTTAATGGACGTACTGCGCGAGCTGGCCCGGCGTAAGGGAGTGGTCCCGGCGGAAAAGCGGGTGGCACTCTTTCACCGCTGTTTTCTCCAATCGATCAAGCATTGGGGACGGGCCTATGAGGTTGGCCTTATTGCCGGCTACAAAGTCCGCTCGGGTGATCTTCTGGGTGATATGAAGCTGGGTATGAAGATGTTTGCCAGGGGCAGGCTGAAACTCACTCCCCACCCGATAGCCGGCAAGGCGGAGATCAAAAAGATGTTTGCCGGTCAGGGCAAGGAGTATGAGCGATGAAATTATCCTACTACCCCGGCTGTTCATTGCGCGGTACCGCTCATGATTACGACGGCTCGGTCAAGGCGGTCTGCGCTGAGCTGGGTATCGAGCTGGTGGAACTGGCCGACTGGAATTGCTGTGGGGCCTCATCGGCTCACATGACCGAGCATGAGCTGGGGGTACGGTTGCCGCTGCGCAACCTGCTGATTGCCGGCGAGCTCGGCCTCGATGTGCTGGTGCCGTGCGCCGCCTGCTTTCAGCGGCTCAAGGCGGCCGACAAAGAGGTGCGTAAAGCCCCGAAGTTCTGGGATGTGGCCGGCTATGATCCAACTTTTAAGATTGTCCATATCAGTACACTGCTGTCCAGTCCCGATATGATCCGGCGACTGCATGAGCGGGCGACCCACTCGCTCAGCGGTCTGCGAATCGGATGCTATTACGGCTGTCTTTCCCTGCGTCACCCGAAAATTACCGATGCCGTCCATTTCGAGCAGCCCGACAGCCTGGAAACCATGATGGATGCCATCGGTGCCGAGCCGGTGCGCTGGTCGCACCGTACCGAATGCTGCTCCGGCTCGTTGACCATGGCGCGGCCCGATATTGCCGCCAGACTGGTGGGTGACATCGTCGGGGCGGCTCGCCGGGCCGGGGCCGAGGCCTTGGTTACCGATTGTCCGATGTGTCAGGCAAACGTTGAAAGCCGGCAACTTGAATTGCCGGAGGATGAACAGCTGCCGGTATATTATGCCAGTGAGCTTCTGTATGCGGCGCTTACCGGTACCTATCGTGCCGAACAGCAGCGCGTCCACTTGGTATCCGCTACGATAGATGTGCAGGCCTGCCGGGAAGATGGGCGGATTGGACGGGAGGAACGGCCATGACAGTGCATCCCGACAAGGTTTTCGCCCCCACTGGCGCGGTGTTAATCATCGGCGGCGGGATCAGCGGTATGCAGTCCGCCCTCGATCTGGCCGGTTCCGGGTTCAAGGTGTATCTGGTTGAACAGTCGCCGGCCATCGGCGGGAAAATGGCCCAGCTTGATAAAACCTTTCCCACCAACGACTGCTCCATGTGCATCGTCTCCCCCAAACTGGTGGAGGTGGGAAGACATCGTAACATTGAGCTGCTCACCTACACTGATGTGCTCGGTGTCGATGGTGAGGCCGGCGCCTTTACCGCCCGTATCAAACGCAAGGCCCGTTACGTAGATGTGGATGCGTGCACCGGCTGCGGGTTGTGTGAACTGGTCTGTCCGGTCACCTGCGCCTCCTGGTTTCCGGAAAGCTGGCAGGATGGAGCGACCCCGAAGTTACGGGCACGCGACAAACACATAATCCGGGCAAAGGCGCCCATTGAACCGACCACCTGTGCGTCCTGGACATTTACCGTTGATGCGGAAAAGTGTGCGTCCTGCGGGCTCTGTTACCGGGCCTGTTTGCAGGGTGCCGTATCATGGCACAAAAAGGAGCCGGCGGTGATCGATCAGAACAGATGCACCGGCTGCGGTGCCTGTTTCGCGGTCTGTCCCGAAAAGTTTTCAGCCGTCACCGTCACTGCCGGCGAGGATCTGGACAAAAGCCTCGGCGCCGCTTTGTATGCCCGTTCCCGAACAATCATTAAGCAGCGTGGTGAGAGCGGGCGAAAGGATTGCATTCGCTGCGGTCTCTGCACCCTTATGTGTACCAAGGTGATGGGGATCGGGGCGCTCACCATGGTGGAAGAGGGGATCGAGGCGGGCCGTGACATCTGCCAGGTGTGCGGCGCCTGCGCTTCACTCTGCCCGGTTGGGTTTCTCGATATCGCCGAGCTGACCACAAAAACGGTGCGCCCCCTGCTGGATGAGTTCAACGAGGGACTCAACCGGAAAAAACCGGTCAATATCTTATATCCGCAGGCGGTGCCGAGGGTACCGGTTATCGACGAGGCGAGCTGTGTCCATCTCAATACCGGTTTCTGCGGTACCTGCCGGACGGTATGCGGGGTTGGCGCCATCGATTATCGACAACAGGAAAAAGAAGAGTGTATCGAGATCGGATCAGTCATCTTTTCACCTGGAATTGAGGTGTTCAACCCGCGGTTGCGCGGGGAATTCGGCTACGGCATTCACCAGAACGTAGTGACCAGTATCGAATTTGAGCGGCTGCTGTCCGCCTCCGGGCCCACCAGCGGGGTAGTGCGGCGGCCGGGCGATAACCGCCATCCGAAAAAGATCGCCTGGATCCAGTGCGTGGGTTCGCGCGACAGCTCCCGCGGCCGTGATTACTGCTCGTCGGTATGTTGCATGTATGCCGCCAAGGAGGCCTATATCGCCCGCGAGCATGACGCCGCCATCGAGCCGACCATCTTTTTTATCGACATGCGGGCGCATGGCAAGAATTTCGACGCCTATATCGATCGCGCCGTCGATCACCAGATCCGTTTTGTCCGGGCAATGATCAGCCGGGTATATGAAGATCCCGTCAGCGGCGACCTGGAGCTGCGCTATATCGATGAACAGGGCGGCCGTCAGATCGAACGATTTGACATGGTGGTCCTTTCAGTGGGCATCCAGGTGCCCGAACACACCAAACAGCTGGCCGCCACCCTGGGCATCGAGCTGGATCGCTTCGGCTTTGCCAAGACCAATGGGTTCACGCCGCTGGCCGCCTCACGGCCGGGTATTTTCGTGAGCGGTGCGATAAACGGCCCCAAGGACATTCCGGAAACAGTGAGTGAGGCGTCCGGCGCCGCCCTGGCCGCGTCGGCACATCTGGCAACGGCGCGGGGCACCCTGCTCAGTGAAGAAATACTACCCCAGGAGAAAATCCTCGAACCTGATGAAGCCCTGCGTATCGGCGTCTTCGTCTGCCATTGTGGCTCCAACATCTCCTCGGTGGTGGACGTTGCCGAGGTAACCGAATATGCCCGAACCCTGCCTCACGTGGTCTACGCCGACCACCCGCTCTACACCTGTTCGCAGGATTCGCAGGAAACCATGAAGGAATTGATTGAAGAGCACAACCTCAACCGGGTAGTGGTGGCGGCCTGTTCGCCTTCCACCCATGAGCCGTTGTTCATGTCCACCCTGCGTCAGGCCGGTATGAACCAATACTTCTTCGATATGGCCAACATCCGCGATCAGTGCAGCTGGGTGCATCCCCAGGAGCCTGAGGAGGCGACGGCCAAGGCAAAGCGGCTGATGCGCATGGCGGTGGCCAACGCCGTGGAGGCCGAACCGCTGACCGAACTTGAGTTTGGCGTAGATGACAACCTGCTGGTCATCGGGGGCGGCGTGGCTGGCATGAATGCGGCGCTGGAAGCGGTCAAACAGGGTTTTGGCGTCTACCTGGTAGAAGAGCGTGAGCAGCTCGGCGGACAGACACGTAAGCTTAAAAAGAGCTGGGATGGCCAGGATTTTGCTCCTTATCTGAACGCCCTCGTTGAAGAAATTGAGGCGCATGACAAAATCCGGGTGCTGACTCACTCGGTGGTTGTGGAGCAGAGCGGATTCGTCGGTTCGTTTGAAAGTGAAATCATGACCCCGTCGGGTGGTGGCCGCCGGATCAAGCATGGTGCGACCCTGGTGGCCACCGGCGCGCACGAGTATCGGCCCGGGCTCTATGGTCTGGACAGCCGCGACGAGGTGATGACCCAGACCGATTTTGAAACCGCCATGGTTGAAAACCCCGAGCGATCAGCCTCCTGGCACCATATTGTCATGGTGCAGTGCGTCGGTTCCCGGTGCGAAGAACATCTTTCCTATTGCTCGCGTATCTGCTGCAATCAGGCGGTTAAAAACAGTCTGCGGATGAGAGAGCTCAATCCCGGTACCCGTATCGATGTGCTCTACCGCGATATGCGCTGCTACGGTTTGAGCGAACTCGACTACCGCCGCGCCCGGATGGCCGGGGTCAACTTCATCCGTTTTGCAGTCGATGAGCGCCCGCCCCACATCGATACCGATTCAGCGCAGCTTTCGGTGCGGGTCTATGATCCGTCCATCAGGCGGGAGGTGGAACTGCGTCCTGATATTCTCGTGCTTTCCACCGGCATGGCGGTCAATGAGGTGGATGATCTGGCCACCATGCTGCGGGTGCCGCGCAACGATAACGGCTTTTTCATCGAGGCCCACGCCAAGTTGCGGCCGGTGGATCTGCCCAGTGAAGGCATCTTTCTGGCCGGCACCGCCCATGGCCCGAAAAATGTCACCGAAACCATCGCTCAGGCCCAGGCCGCGGTGGGCAGGGCGGCCACCATCCTGGCCAACAAGAAGCTCAAGCTCTCCGGGGTCTTTTCGGTGGTGGATCCGGCCAACTGCGCGGTCTGTCTCACCTGTGTCCGGGCCTGTCCCTACGGGGTGCCGGTGATCAATCAGGAGCACACCGCCTATATAAACCCGGCCCTGTGCCAGGGATGTGGGATCTGCGTAGCTGAATGTCCGGCCAAGACCATCTCCCTGGGCCGCTTCAACGATAAAAATATCGGCGCAAAACTTGCGTCATATCAAGATCGACAACCCGTCAAGGAGGTCTTAGATGGCTGAGTTCGCCCCCCAGATCATCGTCTTTGCCTGCCGCCACTGAGCCTATACGGCCGCCGACCTGGCAGGTTCGGAAAGACGCTCCTATCCATCAACCACAAGCATCGTCATGCTGCCCTGCACCGGCCGGATCGATGAATCGCTGCTGCTTAAATCGTTTGAGAACGGCGCCGACGGGGTTATGGTCGTTGGCTGCCTGGAGGGAGACTGCCACTACGTCAACGGCAATATCCGCGCCCGTGCCCGGGTGCAGCGGGTCTATGAGATTCTCGGGCAGATCGCCATTGGCCCGGAGCGGGTGCGCATGTATAATCTCAGCGCCGGTGAAGGGGCTAAATTTGCCGCCTTTACCACTGAATTTTACCAGAAAATAAAGGAGCTTGGGCCCAGCCCGATCACCATTGCCCGGCAAAGCAAGCCGCGGGAGGTACCCGTTTCATGATTACCGGAACGCCCAAACCAATCGATGAAGTCCTCAGCATGATTGAAGCGTATAACAAGATTATCGTGGCCGGCTGCTACGGCTGTGTCACCGTGTGCCGGGTCGGCGGTGACAAGGAGGTGCAGGTTCTCTCATCCACCTTGCGGCTGGCCAGGGAGGCCGCCGGGCGTCCCGTCGAGATTAAAGAGGTGTGTCTGGAGCGCCAGTGCGACCCCGAATATCTTGAGCCCATGCGCCCCTACATCGAGGATTATCAGGCGGTAGTGTCCATCGCCTGTGGCGCCGGCATCCAGTTCATGGCGGAAAAATTCGCCAAGACCCCGCTTTTACCCGGCATCAACACCGGGTTCTTAGGGGTCACCGAGCGGCAGGGGGAGTGGGCTGAGCGGTGCCAGGGCTGTGGTGACTGCGTGCTCCATCTGACCGGCGGCATCTGTCCGGTAACCCGCTGCGCCAAATCCATCTTTCATGGCCCATGCGGCGGTTCGGTGGGGGGAATCTGTGAAGTTGACAAAGAGATAAAATGCGGCTGGCAGATGATTATTGATCGGCTCAAGTCCCTTGATCAGATGGATAATTACGGCAAGCTCAAGCCGTACAAGGGCTGGGATGCATCACGCGATGGCGGGCCGCGCCGTATTATCCGGGAGGATATGAAATAATGAAATCAGGCAGCAATCTGGAGCGGGTCATGGCCGCCGGTCACTTTGCGGTGACCGCTGAATGCGGACCGCCGCGCGGAGCCGACCCCGATCATGTCATCAAGAAGGCCGAACTGGTCAAGGGTAATGTCGATGCCTGCAACGTCACCGACAATCAGACCTCGGTGGTACGGATGAGTTCCATCGCCGGCTGCATGCTGGTCAAGCAAAGCGGTATCGAGCCGTTGCTGCAGATGGTGGTGCGCGACCGCAACCGTATCGCTTTGCAGTCTGATCTGCTGGGCGCCTCAGCCCTGGGGGTGCGCAATCTGCTCTGTCTCTCCGGTGATCATCAGAAATTCGGCGACGATCCGCAGGCTAAAAACGTCTTTGACATCGACTCCATCCAGCTCATTCATCTGGTCAAGACCATGCGTGACGAGGGCGTCTTTCCCTCCGGCGACAAGCTTGACGGCGCCCCCAAATTTCTTATCGGCTGTGCCGTCAACCCCTTTGCCGATCCTTATGAAATAAGGGTGCCGCGGTTTAAGCTGAAGGTGGATGCGGGAGCTGATTTTGTCCAGACCCAGTGCATTTACAATATGGATGTCTTCAAAAAGTATATGGAAGATGTCAAGCGGCAGGGGCTGCATGAGCGCTGTAAGATTCTGGCCGGAGTAACCCCGCTTAAATCGGCGGGTATGGGGAAATTTATGAACCGGATGGTGGCCGGTATCGATATTCCGGACTCCTTTATCAAGCGCATTGCCGATGAGCCCAAGGAGAAGCAGGCCGCCAAAGGGATCGAGATGTGCATCGAACAGATCCACGAACTCAAAGAGATGGAGGGTATTGCCGGCGTCCATGTGATGGCGATTGAATGGGAAGAAAAGCTCAACGAGATTATCGGCGGCGCCGGGTTGCTGCCCCGGCCCGTCGTTGAGCATGAAACGGTTCATTAACAGCAATAAACAGGGGAGCAGAACAATGGCCGATAAAAAATCTATTTTGTTGATCGATGACGACCCCGATTTTGTCGAAGCGGTAAAGGTCATCCTGGAAAGCGGCGGCTACGATGTACGGGTGGCCTATGATGGGAAAGAGGGGGTGGAGGCGGTTGCCGCACAGCGCCCTGATCTGATTGTGCTCGATGTGATGATGCCGGTAATGAACGGCCACGAGGCGTGCGCGGCGCTCAAGGATGATGAGACAACCAGCGATATTCCCATTATCTTGTTGACCGCGGTGGCCGACCGGGTTGCTACTTCAACCTACACCCACCGCGATATGCTGGAGAGTGAGGCGGAGGATTACATGCCCAAGCCGGTGGAGCCGTCGGAGTTGCTGGAGCGTGTGAAGAGCTGGTTGAGCTAGCGTGAGCCGGGATAGACCAGCCGATAGATCCGCGGATGAAACAGAGGTGAGCGAGCAGATCATGGAAAAGGCACGCATCCTTATCATTGATGATGAGCGGGTCATCCGTGAGGGGGTGGCGCGGGCGCTGCGGGAACAGGCTGAGTATGTCGACAAAGCCGACAGCGGCGAAGCGGGAATTGAGCTGCTTGGTAAGCAGGAGTTTGATATCGTCCTGCTTGACCTGATGATGCCGGGGATCGACGGCTTTGGCGTACTGGCCTGGGTCAAGCAGCATCAACCGCGTCTCAAGGTGATTGTCATTACCGGGTTTGCCACCGTGTCAAAGGCGGTAACCGCCATGAAAGAGGGCGCCTTTGATTTTGTCGGCAAGCCCTTTACCCCCGACTATATCCGCGTAGTCGTTGACCGGGCCATCGAACAGATCAGTCTGGAACGGGAAACCGCTCAGTTGCGCGAAGAGAGGCTGCTGAGCATGCGCGCGATTCAAAAAGAGCAGAGCCTGCTGAAGACCGTTTTTGGCTGTATGGTCGAAGCGGTGCTGATTACCGACCCCGATTCAGTGGTGGTGCATCATAACCCGGCCGCCATCAAGATCCTCGAGATCCAGACCGACCCGGTGATCGGCAAACCGCTGTCCGCCTCGATCAGTGATCCCGAAGCACTGGCGATGGTTACCGAGGCGATCGACAAGTCGCTGGTGGTGAACCGTGAATTTCCCCCTGGCACCATTTCCCGCCGGTACCTGCACGCCCACTGCGCCCCGGTAACCTCATCGACGGGTAAGGTGCTTGGTTCGGTGACGACCTTTGAGGATATCTCCACCAGTAAGCAGATCGATCGGATGAAGTCTGATTTCGTGGCCATGGTCGCCCATGAGTTGAAATCACCTTTGGCCTCCATTGAACAGATGATCTATGCGGTGAAAACCAATTGCAACGCGCAACCGGCTGCGAGCTGTCATGGCCTGCATGAGCGAATGACGGTGCGCACCCGCGATCTGTTGCGACTTATTGAAAATCTGCTCAATCTCGCCAAGTTGGAAAGCGGCACGGTGGTGTTTAATCTGGAGCGCACCAGTGGCCCCGATTTACTGGCAGATATCGTAGAAGTAGCGATGCCGCAGGCCAGCGCGAGGAATATCTCTGTCAGGATTGAACCATCGACCGCACCATGGTGGTTTAATGTGGATTACGATCATATGCGCACGGCCATCATGAATATCGTTTCCAACGCCATAAAATATACCCCTGATGGTGGTCAGGTCGATATTTCAACATCCCTTGCCGGCGGTTTTGTCAATATCTCCTGCAAGGATTCAGGTATCGGTATTCCGAAAAACCACCTTCCCCATATTTTTGATCGGTTTTATCGGGTCAAGGATAAAACCACCCGTCATATCACTGGCTCGGGGCTCGGCCTCTCTCTGGTTAAGCAGGTGGTCGAGGCCCATCAGGGCTACATCGATGTACACTCCGATCCGACCCATGGAACAACCTTTATTCTCAGCTTTCCATTGGCCACCTGATTTTTGCCGATTTCGTATCGATAGGGGGTGATACCTACGGGTTAGCCCGGGAAAAGAGAAAACAATGCACGCGGAGATGATTTGCCAAGAAAACAGATCTACCAGTGCTGGTGGACGTTATGACCTCACAGGCAGAGCGGTAAGGTTCAGAAGTCAAAACGATTATTTGAGCCGTAACATTATGTTTTTTACGTTGCCACCACATGCCGCCATATTGACAAAACAAGGGGGTAACGTTAGTAATTATCCGAATTAGTGACCATTTTTAACGGGTCTATTGGTTTTGATGAAGCCGTAAAAAGTTAAACTACACGCTGAGATGGCTAAGTAATAAGTATACCAGGAGTGTTGGTCGTTTTGACCTCACAGTCGCAGATGAGGCACGTCGAGAAGTCAAAATGATCCCTTGAGACCGTAGAGCGAAGTTTTTAGGACACCACCACTTTTAGAACCAATTTAGAACTAAATCGAGAAATCAGGGTCATTGGATGGAATCAAACAAGGACTTCGATACAAGGCAGGTTGTTCAATGCATCGGTATTCTCGCCGGTTTAGGCCGCTTTAAAGAGGCGGAGGTATTGCGAGACGCTATCCTTCAACTCCATCCGGGTTCTGTTCAGATATCCATTGATACTGAGAAAATCATTGAAGATCAGAAGACTAAACAACTAAACCCTGTTCATCTGAAGACATGGGCAAAGCTCTATAATGGTTTAAATAGCGAAGAACGCAATGGCCTGTTTTACAGTCTGAAATCGGCAAAAATACCTAAAGGAAAAGTACTGCTCATGAGGGGGCGGCCGAACAACCGACTGTTCTTCATAGAGAATGGTACCGTCCTGGTTTTTTATCGTAAAACCGGTGACAATATACCGATCATTGAATTAAAGCGTGGCGATATTCTTGGTGAGGACACGTTTTTCGAGAGTTCCCATTCCACGTTTTCGGCAACTACCACTTCCGAGGTTCATCTGCGCCATCTAAACCGCATTGACATGCAGCAATGGAAGCAGACCCTGCCGATGCTTGAAAATAAGCTGGTTCGCTATTGCGGCGAACACGGAAAGATCGAGGCAGCTTTGCACAAAAAGAAACTTGACCGCCGTGCCTATGCCCGCTATCAGGCGGCAGGTACGGTGGTTGGCCACGTGCTTGATGCAAGCGGCAACTATACCGCCAATTATTTTCGAGGGGAACTGCTCGATATTTCACGATCCGGCCTGAGTGTGCTGGTCAGGGCCCCAAGAAAAGAGCATGTCCTTTCTTTTGTAGACAAGAATATAGAGGTCAATATCGGTTTTGAAGGTCACGGGCTGGCTTCGTATCAGGGGAACGGTACGGTGGTGCGGGTAAAATACCGAATGTTCACCGACTATCAGGTCTTTATCAAGTTTCATGAGGTAATCGATGCCACCCGCTTCCGAGCCTTTCATTTTGACTGGAACTCCAGGGAACAATGAGGCTGATTGTGCCGATTTAGACGGCAGGTGCGGAGCCACGCGGTGTGCCGGCGCTACAAGCAGTCGGGTATAACGCTTCTGTGCAACTATCCCCCGCCTTTGATTTTTCCCCACGCATCCAGATAGCGGACAGAGTATGTTACTTTGTACTGTAAGTATAGTGGAATATATAAAAACCTAGTATTTGCTTGCTGACGTCATTCCCGCCCTCGATAACAACACTCAAGGGCATGCTACAGCGGGAATCCAGTAATTTCATTTGATAATGGATTTCGGTTCAACTCCACAATGACCGTAATTGGGTGTTTAAGGCGCCATCTTTATAGGCCGGACAAGAAACTTGAACAACAGGTGTCGCCGATTTAGCGAATTTATTGATATGATCTCGTTTACCTACATAGATAATGAAACATAACAGACAACTGAGAGTTGAAAAAATCGGCGGAACGTCCATGTCCCGTTTCGCTGAGATCATCGACAACGTCATCTTGCGCCGGCCCGATGAGGTGTATGGTCGGGTCTATGTGGTATCGGCATACGCGGGCATAACTAACGAGCTGCTCGAGCATAAAAAAACAAAAAAGCCGGGTATCTACGAGCTTTTTAAGGAGCAGGGCGACTATCCGCGCAAGATGCTGGCCCTGCGTGATCGGCTGTACGAAATAAACAGGGGGTTTGAACCAATCGGTCTGCACCGAAGTGAAGCGGACGGTTTTGTCGACGAGCGTATTGATCTGGCCATCAATATTTTGCGCAGCATGGAGAATGTGCTGGGCTCCGGTTACGTCAGCCGCCGCGAACTGCTCCTGGCGGCACGCGAACTGCTTGCCTCGCTGGGTGAAATGCACAGCGCCTTTAATTCCGCCAGTATTTTGCGGCAGCAGGGCTATGATGCCACCTTTGTCGATCTGAGCGGCTGGGAAGACGCCCGCCAGAAGACGATCGACCAACGGATACAGGAGTGTTTCGCCGCCATCGATCCATTTTCCACCATCTGCTTTGCCACCGGCTATACCAAAGGGACGGAAGGGATTATGCGGGAATTCGACCGGGGTTATTCCGAGGTGACCTTTTCCAAGATTGCCGTGTTATTGGGGGCCTCCGAGGCGGTCATTCACAAGGAATATCATCTCTGCTCCGGCGATCCGCTGATCATCGGCGAGGATGCCGCCCATCCGGTCTGCAATACCAACTATGACGTGGCCGATCAACTGGCCGACGTGGGCATGGAGGCGATTCATCCCAAGGCGTCAAAACCTCTTGAAATCAGCGGTATTCCAATCCGGGTGAAAAACGCGTTTGATCCCGATCATCCCGGCACCCTGATGACCACCGACTTTATCGCCCCGGAATCGAAGGTGGAGATCGTTACCGGTTCCAGCCAGGTGATCTGTCTTGAGATACACGACACGAGAATGGTCGGCGAGGTCGGCTTTGATTGCCGGCTCATGGAACTTTTTCGCCACCACGCTATTTCCTACATTGCCAAAATGACCAACGCCAATACCATCGATCTGATTCTTCTAGAGCGTGACGCAAAGGCTCATTTTTTGGAGGACTTGAGAAAAAACTTCGAGTCGGTGACCACTGCCCCGGTGGCCATCGTTTGTGCCATCGGTTCCAACATCGCCCAGCCTGGAATTATGGCCAGGGCGGCGCAGGCGCTGGCAATGGCCGGGATCAACATTATGGCGGTAGCACAAACAACCCGGCAGACCAACATGCAGTTTATCGTCGAGCGCGAACACTTCGCCGATGCCCAGCGGGCACTGCATGGCGCCTTGTGCATGTAGACTACTCCGGGCGAGGTGCACCGATAGACATCGCTCAGTGGGCCGGACTTGGCGGAACCAACTCGATCTGAGTCGTTTTTGTTTCCATCGTACCATCTGCCGGGGTGGTATATTGCACCTCGATCACCTCGCCGACGAGCCGCCCGCGCATCGCGGCGCGAATATCTGAACGACTGGAAACAGCAGTTCCAGCCAGCCTCAGGACGATGTCGCCCTGCCGGAGCCCTGCTTCTTCGGCCTTGGAATTGTTGGTAATCTTATCGATTTTCACCCCTTGTGCACCCGCCTCATTGACCTCCGTCAGGATGATGCCGATTTTTCCCTCCGCCGGTAACGGCTCAGCATCCAGGAGCATGAAATAATCGACCGTCTCCGCAAGAGTCCGTCCGGACAGCGGACTTGTTGCCAGATTGGCGATTATCGCCTGGCTCACCTCCATGCGTTTGCTCAATCGTGGTGGAATGCCGGAGTCTTTGCGGGTATGCTGGCTGCCGGCCAGCACCACCATCCGGATGTGCGGATTGTCCACCAGATAGCGGTGGATGGATTCGGCCATGCCGTCATCCCAGATCGATTGCGCCTGGATGAACCCCGCCAGTGACCCGGCCCCATGTGCATCACCCCCGTGCATCTCGTGGACGGCCCGCAGCCTGGCGTAATAGCCGGGCAGATCAAGATGACGATCAGCCGGAATGTGGCGTTGCCGGTCGGCTTCGAGATCTTCGGGTTGTGCCGTAGTATAGACAAAATTCACGATCTCACGGTCAAGATTCAGGGCCACGAGCGGAATACCATGATTTCTGGCGAATGCAAAAATAGGTCTGAACAGGCGTACATCAAATCCCCATACCTCGTCATAGCGTGAGCGCTTCAGAAACTCGGCCTCGCTCACGCTCCTATCGAAAATGTATTCATCAAGGGCGGCCTGACTGGAGCGAGGAAACATCTCCATGCCGATGGCAAGGTTGCGGTTTTGCTTGTGTAGCGCCTCGATGACGAGCAGTTGCAGCAGATGATCGGCCCATGAGGTATGGGTCTCACCCACATATACTACCCGGGTGTCCCTTAATTGGCCGATGATTTCAGGCAGCCCCCGGAGCACCTCTACCGAAGCGCCGGTGGGGGGCTCCAGTATCTTTCTGCTGATGCCTTCAGGGGTCTGGGCAACGATACTCTGTTGCAAGGTACCATCAACAAAGTGAAGATAGGAGTAGGTGCCGTAATGGCGCAGCCTTTTGGTGGCCAGGCCGCTTTGCGCGGAGTCGGCCGTTGAGATTATGCCCACCACTCTTTCCGGCGCCAGCGGGTGGGTGCGCACCTCCAGGGTGAAGCCGTTCGGGTCATGCTCGATAGTGCCGAACAAGCCGCGAACGGCGGGGTGATGGGCGCCGCAGAACAGAAAATAGCCGGCCGCCGTGTCAGATGCACTCAGTCCGCCACCAGACTCAACCGACCATCCGTATTCCTGGGCAAACTCCACCACCTCTGCGCAGCCGTCATCGTCTTCCGAATCATCGATGATGAGCGTAACTTCCCGCTGCCCCATAAGGTGCGCCCAGCTTGGTGGTCGCTCGCCCTCGCTGAATCGGCGCATAAGGTCGAATTCGGGATCGAGGGTTATGCTCAGTGGATATTCATCCAGCCTGAGGTTGAGAACACTCTTTTTTCCGTCGATGAGCGCGGAATAACGTGTAAGACCACTTCCCGTTTCCACCTCCAGGGGAAGCATGAACTCGTAGGTTGTTGGTGATGTCTGCTCGATGTTGATCGTCAGGACGATACCATCCGGCTCGGCCCGGGTGCTGGCGGCGGTGATCGCAAGGGCGGGCAAGTCAACCTTGGTGAGTCGCTGTTCAAAAAAAGCAGCCAGTTCCAGTCCCGATGCCTCTTGGGCCAGGAGCTCGATATCCTGCCAGGAAGCGATGTTCCCGGCAAATTGGCGGTACAACTCCTTAATTGTCTGGCGAAACGGTTCCTCCCCGATGCGCATCTTCAATTCATGAAAAAGCATGGCGCCACGACCATATCCCACCGCACGCTGGGGCCTGGCGGCCCGCTGGTTATGACCGGCCGCTTTGAATTGAGCCAGCGGCGGAGTGTTATCCGTCACATAGCTGAGGTAGGTGTCGATGGTCTGTTTGCGCTCAGCCGTTTTCCGCGGGGGAGACAGAAAGGCATTCATATCGGCGAGATAGGTGGTGAGCCCCTCACTCCAGTTGCCGCTCTGCCAGGCTGGCTCAACACTGTTGCCGAACCAGGAATGCAGTATTTCATGGCCAAGCGATGTGGTTTTGATAAATGGCAGGCGCAGTACCTGTTGACCGAGCAGGGTGTAGGTGGGCATTCCCAGTCCGGTGGGCAGTCGGTTGGCAACAATGGCATAGTGGCGGTAGGGGAACGGACCGATGAGCTGTTCAAAATACTCGATATATCGTTCCGCATGGTCGAGATAGTCAGCGGCAAGTCCCTCATCTTCGGGAAAAAACAGGGTATACAGTGATAAATCCGGGCGAATCTCACGGCTTTGTACCTGATACGGCGCGGCCGCGAAGCTTACCGCGTGAACGGGCTGGGAAAAGCTGAAGGTGGCGATGGTATCCTCTGGGTTGGGGACAAAGCTGTCGGATTCTGAGATGGCGATAAAGCCTGGGGGAACCTGGGCTTGTAGAGAAAAAAGGGCCCGGCCGACAAGAACCGGATGCCATCCTCTGGTAAGGACGATGGCGTCATCCGCAATTCGATTTGATCTGGATTGAGAACAATCCTTCTCATAAGAGAGCAGCAGGGTTTGTGGATGTGACGATGGTTCAATGAACAGGGTATCGCCCTGGGAAACTGTAAGGGGGCTGTTTCCCTGGTTGTGCCTGCTTATGAGTGCGTCGGTTATAGTGAGTCCCGCTGCACTTAATTCAAGAGGTTGACCGGCGGGCTGGGTAATGCGAGCACTGCCGTGCAGCATCTGCCGTTCAATGGTAAAAGAGATGGACAACTCGACCCGTGGTCTCTCAAGACAACGGGCCTCGCCGGTAATGCCAAGTATGATAAAACAATGAAAGGCTGCAATCAGTAACAAAAGCGAAGGTGATAAGGACATCTGAAACTCCGATACGAGTGGGGACCGTGCACAAAAACTATAGTAATCCTGTACCGATGGGCGATAATCACGTTGGCGCCGAACTCACCCAGTGCGGCCGGACGCGCATAGCTTCACTGGTAAGCATAAATGCTCGCTTCAGCCATTCCTGTCTGGCCCTGTTTTACCTGAGAAATTCCCTGCAGCGTCATCTCGACGGTGTCCAGGTGGTGCTTAACCATTTCACCATAAACGATCCATACTATCAGATCGTCCAGGAGCTGAGCGAGCAGCGTGCCGATTTCTATTTTTTTTCGTCATTGATCTGGAACAGTGAACGCAGCCGCCAGGTAATCGAAGATCTGCTGCGTATCGACGATGACACCGTCATTGTCATCGGTGGCCCGCAGGCATCGGTGATTGCCCAACAGATTGCCGAACGGCAGAGGGTGAGCGTTTTTGCCGGAGATATCGAGCATGCTCCCAGCCAGTTCTACGACGATCTGCGGGCGGGGCAATTGCGCCCCTTCTATCATGCCGAATTACTGCGAAAGCCAGATGCCGGGTTTGTCTCGCCCTATCGCCATGAAGATTTTCGGCAAGAGTTGAAAAACCGATATGTCTACTACGAGTCTTCCCGGGGCTGCCCCTATTGCTGCACCTATTGCCTCTCTTCTTCAGAACAGGGGGTTGTCTGTAAATCGCCGGCACAGGTGGAAGAGGAGATCGATCTGATCCTGGCGCACAATCCCCCGGTGGTTCGGTTTCTTGATCGCAGTTTCAATTTCGATGGGCCCCGCGCCCTTACCATCTGGCGACGGCTGGCAACATACAATACCAGAACCCTGTTTCACTTCGAGATCGTGCCACGTGGGTTCGGCCCGGAGCATTATGAGATGCTGGCCGGGGTTGAGGCCAATCGGTTTCAGTTTGAGATCGGCCTGCAAACCACCCATCTTCCAACTCTGCGGGCTATCAATCGGGCCGACTATTACGCTGAGGGTCGGGAGATCGTGAGGCGGCTGCGCGAGCTCGAGACGATTCACCTCCATGTCGATCTTATTCTCGGCCTGCCCTTTGAGACCTATGACTCTTTTCGCACATCAATAGGCGACGCTTTGGCTATGCGGCCTCATTACCTGCAAATGGGGTTGTTGAAGATGCTGCCCGATACGGTGCTGCGTGCGCAGGCCCGGCAATGGGGCTATCGATTCAGTGCAACACCGCCATATAGCGTCTTTTCTTCACAATGGCTGAGTGTTGCACAGATGCGGGAGCTGTACTGGCTTGGTGAATGCATCGAGAAGTTTTACAACAACCGTTATTTCGTATCGGTGTGGGACTATCTGCGCGAAAGCGGTGAAGATATGGCGGCTTTTTTTGCCATGCTTGCCTATCAGATGAAAGATCGGGGGCTGCTCAGCATGGCAACCACCCAGCGTACCTTGAGCCGTGAACTGCGTGACGCCACTGCCAGCCGCGCCGACTCAGAACTGATTGCCGAACTGCTTCGCTTTGACTGGCTTCGGTGCGGCCACCGGACGCTACCCGATCATCTTGACCCCACTCAGGGATCCATTGATGCCATTCGCCGCCGTCTCATGACCTCTCTGCCGGCCAGCTTACCTGGAGCATATACCCATGCCGGTCGTGCCGCCTGGCTGAGAACGACGACTTTTTGCCACTTCTCAGCCCCGGCTTTACGAGAGCTTTTTCCCCACTCAGCGGCAGACGCCGCCATCGCGGCATTTACGCAGAGACGCGAACCGACGGTACACGGCCTCAACGAGGTGGTGTTGCTCGAAGATGTTTCGGCAAACAATTGAGGGAACCGTGCAAAATGGCCTTTTCGCCCAATCTCTTCGTTGCCCCAAAAATTTTATCCTGGCACTATCAGTTCGGGCTGCCGTATAATTTTCCTTCGCACCTTGATCTTGAACGAAAATTCTCGTGTTTCAAGGCTCCCTTGAGGCTCGCTTCAATCGTGCCCAAATCGTGGCGTTGATATTTCTATCTGTATAGCTATAGTTGATCGGCTTGTTTATCTAAAGGCAACGATTCTATCAGTCTTTTATTGTTAGGGAGTGGTCATGTTCATCTATCGTTTGAAGAAGATTAATGCTATTGCCCGTGAGGGGCTTGCGTTGCTCGACGATAATTTTCGTGTCGGCGAGGATGAGCCTGACCCGCATGGTATTTTAGTGCGCAGCTCACGGGTGAACACCGATGATTTTGCAAATCTGCTGGCGGTGGCGCGGGCCGGAGCGGGGGTCAACAATATCAGCGTGGATCGGGCAACCGAGCGCGGCATATGCGTGTTCAACACGCCCGGCGCCAACGCCAATGCGGTGGTGGATCTGGTGTTTCCGATGATCGGGGTCTGGCAGCGCAACATCTGGCAAGGCATTCAATTTTGTCAGTCACTCAGTGAGACCGCCGGTGATCAGGTAGATGGTGAAGTGGAGCGCCAAAAGTCCGCATTTCGCGGCAATGAAATCGCCGGCAAGACTTTGGCGGTGATCGGACTCGGCCAGATCGGGGTACGACTGGCCAACGGTGGTATCCACCGAGCTATGAAGGTGATCGGGTTTGACCCCAACCCGGTGATGGGAAATATCCACATGTTGCTGCCCGAGGTGGAGCTTGCATCATCACTTAGCGAGGCTATTGGCCACGCCGATATCGTCAGTCTGCATGTGCCGCTCATTGAAAAGACCAGAAATCTGGTTAACCGTGAGTTTATCGTGCGTATGAAAAAAGGGGCATTGCTGGTCAATTATGCCCGCGGTCCGATCGTTGACGAACAGGCGGTGCTGAACAGCCTGGCCGATGGACACCTGAGCGGCTTTATTTCCGATTTTCCCTCTTCGGCTTTGATTGGTCATGAAAAGGTATTGCTGACTCCCCATCTTGGTGCATCCACTTCCGAATCGGAGGAAAATTGCGCGGTTATGGCGGTCAGAGAATTGACCAGATACCTGCGCTACGGAAATATTACCAACAGCGTCAACTTTCCCAATATCGAGACGGTGCCCTCTGATTTCGTGCGAACCAGAATGATCGTGATAAACAAGGATGTCCCCGGCATGATCGCCTTTATCACTAACGTCCTGGGCTCAGAACATATCAATATCGCTTCGCTGAAAAATGAGTCAAACGGGGTGATCGGCTACAATATCATCGATATGGAGAGCAAGGTCAGCGAGCACATCGCCCAGCGTGTTCTGGAAAACGAAAATGTAATCAGAACGAGACTCATTTCGTTTTCCCCATAGGCGTGCGTGAACCGTATGTCTCTCCCTGTCTTTCTTTCTCAGTGCCCGCGCTATCAGGCGGATACGCTGGCACAGTTCATCGACAATGCGGCGGGCCATCTGTCGTTGCCTGCTCACCTGCACGGCAGCACGGTGTTGCTGAAACCAAATCTGGTCACCCATATGGCGCCCAGCCTGGCCTGTACACATCGCAGTGTTCTGGTGGCCTTAGCGCACTGGTGTACGCAGAAGGGAGCGAAGGTTGTCATCGGTGATTCACCCGCTTTCGGCAGTGCCCGCGCGGTGCTGAAAAAACATGGCATCCTCGATAGTATCGTTCCCCTTGGGGTCGAGGTGGTGGAGTTTCGGACCCCGCGCAGGTTTGAGCTATCCAACGGTGTCGTGGTTGGGGTGGCTCAAGAGGCCCTTGCCTGTGATCTCTTCATCAATTGTGCTAAATTCAAGGCACATGGACAGATGTATGTAACCGGTGCGGTGAAGAATCTTTTCGGTATCGTGGTCGGCATGAGAAAGTTCAGTGCTCACATGAAAAACGGCCCCTCTCACACCCGTTTTGCCGACTTGATGCTTGATCTGGCTGCTTTGCTGCCGACATCTTTTTCCATGGTTGATGGTATTGAGGTGATGCATCGAACCGGGCCGGTGGACGGGGAGCTTCTGCATCTCGGCTGTCTCGGTGCCAGTCGCGATCCGGTGGCGGTGGACACCGCCTTTCTCCACGCCCTGGAACTTGACGCCCGGCGCAGCCCCATCTGGCGGGCCGCCGTGAACCGGAAGATGGCGGGAAGTGAAGTGCGGAACCTTCTTTTTGTTGGAGCCCATCCCGCCGATTTTCACGGCTCCGGCTTTGTCGCGCCGCAAGAATTGGCGCCGGTTGTGTTCAATCCTCTGCGTGCCGTCAGCAGTTCACTGAAGCGGGCGATCAATTGGGCAACCGGATAATGGATCGGGTATCATTGCAGCTCTTTTCACCGATGGCCAGGTGGCCGTTTACACGGGAGCGGGTAGAAGCCCGGTATCGTGGGATGATCTCGAGGGGCGAAGTTTTTACGAATTCATCAAAGGTGAGTAGGTATGTTTACCGTTAGCGGTAAGGTAGCGCTGGTGACCGGCGGGTCGCGCGGCATCGGCAGGGCAATTGCAATTCGGCTGGCCGAGCACGGCATGCGGGTGGTGGTCAACTATGTTCGTCATCGCAGTGATGCCCAGCTCACCGCCAAGGCGGTCGAGGAGCGTGGCGGCAGCTGCCTGCTGGTACGGGCCAACGTCTCCAAGCAAGCCGATGTAGCGGCAATGTTCGAGCAGATTAAGTTACAGTGCGGTGAACTCGATGTGCTCATTTCAAACGCCGCTTCCGGGGTGCTCAAGCCGGCTACCGAGATTACTTCCCGTCACTGGCAGTGGGCCATGGATATCAATGCCCTGGCCCTGCTCAGCCTCGTTCAGCATGGTATGCCGCTTATGTCCGAGGGCGCCCGTGTGGTTGCGGTATCGAGCCTAGGTTCGGTGCGGGCAATACCCAATTATACCGCCGTAGGCGCGTCCAAGGCGGCTCTTGAATCCTTGGTTCGGCATCTGGCGGTTGAGCTTGGCCCGCAAGGTATCCGGGTAAATACGGTGAGTGCCGGCGCGGTTGATACCGATGCTTTGAAAAAATTTCCCAATCGACTTGAAATTCTCGATGCTGCCCGAAAAAAGACACCGCTCGGGCGCCTCACCACACCTGAAGATGTGGCTGACGTCTGTCTGTTTCTCTGCTCGAATCTGGCCCAGATGATTCAGGGCCAGGTGGTGACCGTGGACGGAGGATATGCCATCACCGGTTAATCATTGAGGTTGCACTGTTTTAACGGCGCGTTTCCAGACCACCCTCGCCAGCAGCACTGAAATCAGCGATACCCCCGTCATCCACAGCAGCACCAGCAGTGCATCGACGAGGGGTAGCCCCTGATGGGCAAACGAGGCGCGAACCATCCGATAGGTGGGGTTGATCCCCGACAGGAGTACCACCAGCATATAAGAAATCGAGGTAAAGAAGTAAGCGGTGGCGCCGACTCCCATGGCAGAGGCCCTGTTCTGTGCATGATAGTCGGCAAAAATGGTCCCGAAAGACAGGGCCAGGCTGACGATAGTGAGGCAGATCAGCAGAGCGGCGAACACCGATATCCACCAGATCGGTCCGGAAACCTGCAGCAGGTAATTGGAGACGATGATCAGCACTAGGGTAAGGGCGCTGAAGGGGACGACGTAGAACAGATATTTGTAGAAGAGAAATCTATGTAGCGGCAGGGGTGAATTTCGAATCAGATAGAAGGCTCCGCCCTCGCTGCCGATTGCAGGATAGACGAAACGTGCGGCGAGGGCAGCGGTTAAAAACGTTGCCAGACCGATGTTGCCGAAGGCGATAAGGTTCACGAGATAGACCCCACCGAAACTGCGCTCCAGAGGCAGCACCTTGAAGTTGTACAGATAGACGACAATCAAGGCGGCTATCATGAAGAATTGCGACCACTCCCGGGAATCTCGCAGAAAATTGATAGCTTCCTTGCGTGCCAGCCAATAAAAGGCGCCGTGCTGAGCACGTGGCGCCGAAAATCTTCTGTTACCGCCAAAAGACTCCTGAGCCCTGGAAAAGCCGTTGAAGAAAAAGGCATTCATAATCAATTCGCCCACCAGCGCCACCGCCACCGGCGTGACCAGAACAAGGCAGAACAGCAGCACGTCGATAGTGCGGTCAAGCAGGTATCCGGTAAGCAGGGTGGCGGCCCAGGCAGCCGGCAGCCATGGCCCGGTGGTGGTGGAGACGGCACTGAGATAGTCGATGAATTGCCCGAACTGTTCGGGGTTGACCAGCTCTTCCGGGCGCAGCAACCGAAACATCAGGTAGAGAAATATGGAAAAGCAGAGCGATAGGTACAAAACGATGTCTTTTGTTCGCTTGGCCGGAAACATATGCACCAGCAGGATGACGATACAAATGGCAATCGAGGTGGCGGTGAATGCGGTAGCGACAACACAGCTGAGCAGAAGCGGCCAGTACCATATCCCGCTCTGAAATATCATCCCGAACGCACCAAAGATCGGTAGAGAGAAGACGATCACCACCCAGGAGGTGTTGATGGAGGTGGTAATCAGCCGCATAGTATAGATTTCCGAGCTGCTGATCGGGGCGGCAATAATACACTCATTGTCATGGGAGAGATAAAAGGTTGAAATACCCGTTACCATTGTAGAAAAAATGAGCATGGCGAAGATCGTTATCCAGGCCATCTGGAAAAGCTTTATACTCAAAATGATGCCCAGTTCATCCTGGGCATGGAAATAGCTCAGCACCCGCCAGGTGCCGACATAAAGAACCGCTCCCACCATCAGCCCAATGAGGCCGAGAATAATAAGGTGCCGGTTTATTTTCCGCCGGTTGATCCGAAGGTAGGGGTAAAACAGGCGACGGTTCATGGATCAGTCCCGCCCGTTTGATTGAAGCGCGGTGATCACCGAAAGCATTTCGCCGGCGCCGGTCAGGTGCAGAAATATATCCTCAAGATGGGCGTCCTGGTGCCGGGCGGATTGCTTCAACTCCGCTATCGAACCCAAGGCAATAACGGCGCCGTCTACGATAATAGCGACCCGGTCACAGAGCTGCTCGGCTATTTCCATGGAGTGGGTGGAGAGAAATATGGTGGTGCCCTGGGCCGCCTTTTGTCTGAATAGTTCCTTCACCACCCGGGCGCTTTTCGGATCAAGTCCCACCATCGGCTCATCGACGACAATCAGGGGCTGGCCAAGCATGAAAATAGAGCTCATGATTAATTTCTGGCGCATGCCGTGGGAATAGCTTTCGATAAGATTATCGCGCCACCGGGTGATATCGAACATGTCAAGATAGTTTTCGGCGGCACTCAGGTACCGGTTGCTGTCGTGCCGTGGGTAGAGGCTGCTGATAAAGTGCAGGTATTCGGCGCCGGTGAGTTTTTCATACAGGTAGGGCCGATCCGGAATGTAGCCGGTGAGCGCTCGGCACCGCGCACCTTCATTGGCCATGTCATGGTCTTCGATAACAATCGACCCCTCATCTGCCTTGAGCAGGCCGGCGATCATTTTTATGGTGGTGGTCTTGCCCGCCCCATTGGGGCCTAAAAACCCGAAAATCTCCCCTTCAGAGATCTCCAGGTTGATGCCGTTGACGGCAGTGAACCGGTCATAACGTTTGGTCAGACCGGTAAGACAAAGGCTGGCTGGTCTCATGACAGCTCAGGTGAGATGCTCGCTAAAATGTTTCATAAAAATTCGAACCCTTGAAAAATCCTCTAAATTTGAGGTATCCAAGAAGGACGAAACATCTGCTTCACGGGACGTGACGTTACCATATTGCAAATCCGTTTCACAACCAGAGAGCGTTATCATATCCAACTGCTCTCACCGTGCCTGGCCGGAGGGCGGATTGTCTTTCGCGACGACCGCGGTTTGGCGGACTGCTTTTTCAAGGTCGATGGAGTATGGGGGCAGCAGGTGATTTCACTCTGTAGTCCCGATTTCTGCCGCAAGATCCGTTACTCGGACGAGGCTCGGACGAGGTAACATGTTCGAAGATCAAAATGCTTTCTTCGGCCATGTTTTGATGCGCTGCATTATCGTTCTGATAAATCGGCACTCGCAGCGTTCGGGGCGGTCGCTGAGGTTGTCCTTATAGAAGCAGTGTTCAGGACAGGGATGCGCGCCGGTAAGATGCTTTTCTGGTTCCTCTCCGTTGTAGAGATCGGAAAATTCCCGCACCATGATGGCAAGCGTCGTTTGACACGGGTCAGTTGCATGGTTGATATAGAAGAAGCCGTGATCGGGATCGATAGAGCTGCCCTGGTAACCGATGACCGCTGTTTCCGGATCGCTCAGAAAATCGTCACGACTGCGCCAGATCTTTCCGCAGGACGTGCAGGTCTTAAATGCTCGGTCCATCAGTCAACCATTTAGTTGTTCTTCATTGGAGAGATGTTCGAACCGCTGTACGATAACGAGGGTCTGGCCGCCACCAGGCGTCGCCTTTGTCTCTTAAGTAGTGCTTTCCTCGCCGATCGGCAATCTATATCAAAAACATAGCGTACATCGGGGATACCCGGCCCGGCCGGCCCGAAGATAGCCTGCTCCCTTTATCCGGATGGACGGGAATTACTGTGGACGCTCACCGGCCGCCGTGGTATACCGTGGACGACGCCGAACCAACCCATCCGGCGACTGCTAGCCGCCTTGACCGGGCCGGCGGCGAGCGGCAGTTCTTCACTTCCCTTTCCGGCCCGAGTTTGCGAAAATGAGTTTTTTGCGCCTCAACATCCGCCAGAAAATCATTTTAGGCCTGATTATCATGTGCCTGGCCAACGGTGGTATTGCACTTATCTCCTACAACGCTCTCGTGACAATGCGGGAGAAGATCGGCGTGGTTGAATTTGCCGATGACTTGAGCAACACGATCCTTGAAATCAGGCGCTCGGAAAAAAACTACCTCCTTTTCAATTCGGAAGAAAACCTCGCCGATAATCGCAGCTATATCGATGCTGCTCTGAAGATGCTCGAACAGGCGCCGACATCGATCACCGACAATTCGGTAATCGGTATGCTCAACCAGATCAACATTTCATTGCGCAGCTACCGGGAACGCATCGAAGAGCTCGCAGCCCTCGGATACAACGGCAATGATGCCGATGAGGTCGTCACGCAGATCCGAACTATCGGCAAGTCGCTCATCGAAGAGTCGAAACTGCTCGCCACTCTCGAACGACAGCAGATTATCTCAATAACAGACCAGCTGCGCAAGAATATTTTTTCCTCGGCGGTCTTTCTGATTCTCCTCGCTGTCGGCCTGTTTCTGTTCGTGACCTTCAAAATTTTGTTGCCGCTCAATATGATAGAGCAGACCACTGCCCATATTGCCGAGGGTAATTTCGAACCGTTGCCGGTCTGGAACACGCGCGACGAGATACAAAGCCTGATGGAGGCCTTCAACCGCATGGTCAAGGAACTGGAAAGCCGCCAGGACCAGCTCGTCCAGGCCCAGAAGCTCTCCTCCATTGGCACTCTCGCGTCCGGGATCGCTCACCAGCTCAACAACCCGCTCAATAACATCTCCACCTCCTGCCAGATCGTCCTTGAGGAAAACGAGCAGATATTACCGTTCAGCAAGAAAATGCTGACCAATATCGAACAGGAGACGATCAGGGCGCGAGACATAGTCCGCGGCCTGCTCGAATTCTCGCGAAACCAGGAGTTTTTCCTGCAGCCGGTGCAGCTCCGGGAAGTGATCGACCGGGCTCTGAAACTCGTCTCCAGCCAGATCCCGGCGGGCATCGAACTGGACGTCGACGTGCCGCTGGACATCACCCTCGATCTCGATATCCATCGCATGTCCGAGACCTTGATCAACCTGCTTATCAACGCCATCCAGGCGATGGACGGACAGGGCTCGATCAGGATCTATATCGGCCCACCGTCCTCCCCGACCTGTGTCTGTCTGATCGTTGAAGACACCGGCCCCGGCATCCCCGAGGAGAACCTCAGCCGCATCTTCGACCCCTTCTACACGACCAAGGGGGTCAGTGTCGGTACCGGCCTCGGCCTCTACATCGTTTACGGTATCGTCAAGAAGCACCACGGCGACATCCGCGCCGAAAGCACGCCCGGAGAAGGCACCAGGTTCATCATCTCGCTGCCGCTCAGCGCCACCCACGTCTGCAAGAAGCAGCAGCGTTCGTGACCATGGAGCCATCCCGGCAAAGCCACATATTGATCGTCGAAGACGAGGAAATCGCCCGAGAAAACCTCGCTCACGTGATCAGCGGCCTGGGGCACCAGGTGACCGCCGCCGAGGATGGCAGCGCTGCCTACCGGCTGCTGCAGGAATGCGAATTTGATCTTGTTCTCACCGACCTGAGTATGCCTGGCATGGACGGACTTGAATTGCTCAGGGCGATCAAACTCGAACGCCCCGATGTGGAAGTGCTCGTGATCACCGGCCACGCCACCATCGACTCGGCCGTGGAGGCGATGCACCAGGGTGCCTATCACTATATCGCCAAACCGTACAAGCTCGAAGAGCTCCGACTACTGGTCGGTAAAGCCCTGGAAAAGCGGCTGTTGCGCCTCGAGGTCAATTCCCTACGCCGCCGGATTGAGGCTGGCAAGGCGCCCCAGATCATCGGCCAGAGCACCGCGATGATCGCCCTGCGCCACGCAATCGAGCAGGTCGCCCCGGTCGACTGCAACGTCCTCATTCTCGGCGAGACGGGTACCGGCAAGGAACTTGTGGCCCGCTCCATCCACGCCCTGAGTCCGCGTCACGGCAAGCGGTTTTTGGCCGTGAACTGTGCGGCATTCTCCGAGGAATTGCTCACCAATGAACTTTTCGGTCATGAATCCGGCGCCTTCACCGGGGCGGGCAATACCAAGAAGGGGCTCATGGAAAGCGCCGATCGGGGGACCTTCTTTCTCGATGAAATCGGCGACATGCCGCTCAACATGCAGGCCAAGATCCTGCGCGTTATAGAACACAAGACCTTGCTTCGGGTGGGCGGGACCGAGGAGGTGCCGGTGGATATCCGACTGCTTGCCGCCACCAACCGGAACCTCAAGGCGGAGGTCGAAGAGGGCGCCTTCCGCCAGGATCTGTTCTACCGGCTCAACGTAATCGTCCTTCATGTTCCCTCGTTGAACGAGCGTCGTGAGGACATTCCGCTGCTCTGCAATTTCTTCCTTCAGCGCTTTGCCGCTCTCCTTGCCAAGCCAGTCCAGGGATTTTCCAAGGAGGCAATGACGGCTCTTTCGATCTATGCTTTCCCGGGCAACGTGAGAGAGCTCGAAAACATCGTCGAGCGAGCGGTGATCATGTGCAACGGGAAAATTATCCAGCCGGGTCATTTGCCCGATGAATTACGTGCCGCTGTGCCATTGCTCGTGCGTCCTCATGAACAGGCCGAACGACTCGTCACCCTGCAGGAACACGAGAAACGGTATATCGCCCGCGTTCTGAGGGAAACCGATGACAATCGGACGAAGGCGGCGGATATCCTCGGCATCGACCGTGCCTCCCTGTGGCGCAAAATGAAGCGCTACCACATCGATTAATAAGGCGGTTCGAGAACCAGCTCAAGCGTCGGTTCGACGCTTTCGAAAAAACGTAGTTCCACCGCTTCCCGGACGTCAGTACCCAGCGAAGCCAGCGCTGGTTCGTTTTGTTTTGGGAAGATCGCCAGTCGCACTCCCGCCTCCTGGGCGGCGAGGATTTTCTCGCGCATGCCGCTGATCGGCAGGACTCGGCCACTCAGTGACAACTCGCCGCTCATGGCCACGTCCCGACGGGCCGGCCGGCCGGTGAGCAGAGAGATCAGGGCAAGGGCGATGGTCAGCCCGGCCGAGGGACCGTCTTTCTGAATGGAGCCGGCCGGAATGTGCACGTGGATGTCGGTCTGTTCGAAGAGCGCATCGTCCACCCCGAACACAGTGGCCCGGCTGCGCACGTAACTCAGGGCGGTCTGGGCCGACTCCTTGAGCACGTCGCCTAGCGAACCTGTCAGGATGAGCTGGCCGGTGCCGCGCATTTTCGCCGTCTCGATAAACATGATCTGGCCGCCGCCTTCGGTCCAGGCAAGACCGGTGGTCACGCCGACAAGGTTGTCCGCCTGGGCGGCCTCGCGCACGTAACGCGACGGCCCGAGCAGGGTTCGGATATCCGTTTCGTCGATGGGCAGGGGCGGGGTACGTTCACCTTTGAGTACTAGTCGGTTGACCTTGCGGCACAGGGCTCCGAGTTCACGCTCGAGTCCCCGCAGCCCGGCCCCGCGCGTGTAATCCCGGATGAGCCGAGTCATGGCCGCCTCGGTGATGGTGATTTCGTTTTCGCTCTGGCCATGCTGGCGCAGCTGCTTCGGGAACAGATGGGAAAGACCGATCCACCGTTTCTCGGCTAACGAGTAACTCGGGAAAGGAATCATTTCCATGCGGTCGAGTAACGGCCGCGGCAAGCTTTCGGGAATGTTGGCGGTGGTAATGAAAAGCACGTCCGAGAGATCGAATGGGATATCGAGGTAATAGTCGAGAAAGCCGCGGTTCTGCTCAGGATCGAGTACTTCAAGGAGTACCGAGGCGGGGTCGCCGCGAAAATCCTGGCCGATCTTGTCAATTTCGTCGAGCATGAAAACCGGGTTGTTGACCCCGACCCGGCGTATCTCGTTGATGATTCGGCCGGGCATCGAGCCCACGTAGGTGCGCCGGTGACCGCGCAATTCGGCTTCATCCCGCAGGCCGGCCATGGACAGGCGGATGAACTTTCTGTTCATTGCTTCTGCGACACCGCGGCCAATCGAGGTTTTGCCGGTGCCCGGCGGACCGGTGAAGCAGAGGATCGGACCAGTCATGCGCACCTGATGATGGCGCTCTTTGACCTCCGCCACCGTCCGTCGCAACGTGTCGAGATTGAGCGGTTTGGGCAGATAGTTCGTTGCCCCTCCCTTGAAAGCGTCAACGGCGGTATCGACGGTGGCGTAACCGGTGACGAGAATGATCTCAACCTCCGGATAGGCGTGTTTTACCTCGCCGAGCAGCTGCATACCGTCGAGCTTGTCCATCTTCAGATCGGTGATAATCAGCTGCACCTCGTTTTCGGCCAGGAGGGCGAGCGCCTCCTGGCCGTTTGTGGCGGCAATCACCCGGTTGTTCTGTTTGCTCAAAGCGTGGACGATATTTTCCCGGGCGATCTCCTCGTCGTCCACCACCAGGATCGTGAAGGATTTCGAGGTGAAGATGATCGTTGAGGCGAGGTATTCGAGAATCCGTTCCTTGACCTGGTTCAAGCCGTGATGTTCCCGGTCGAGCAGTGCCTCAGCGTGATGGATGTCGAGAGTGTTGGGTGAGCGTTTCAGCCAGGGCAGATCGATGATGAGTTCAAGATAGTTCATTCCAATGGTGAACTCGGCAAGCGACGGATCGGTTTTTGCGAGCCGCTCAAGTTCCTTGTCCGCCACCCGCCTCGCCGCCTCCGGCAGCTCAATTTCGGCAAGTGTCTGCCGTATGGAGTGCAATTCCGCGGGACCGGAATCGATCCGCTGGTCCTGTTCCGGTGTCTTTTTAAACAACGCCATTATTCTACCTCTTCGCCGATTCAGATCAGGGGTGTAGCTTAACACTGCAACACCGAGAAGGCGACCGTTTAATTTTCAAACGCTGTTGCATACTGCAACACCCGGCCGTCCCTCCGCAACATCATTTTTAACTTGTTGATATGGTTGCCAAATAATTTGTTTTCTGAACAACGCGTTGCATATTGCAACATCACAATTGCGCGAGACGCCGCTCTCCATCTCAAGAAAAATCATTTAAATTCAATTAATTAAAACTTTTTTGACGACAGGTACAGAACGTGAAAAAGATTCAGAAAAAGCACTTGTCTAACCCAAATCTAATTTTACACATCTCATGCTCAGAACGATCAACAAGAAATTTACCGATCTGGCTTCAGCCGTTGCCTTCGCGGAGTGTGGTGAGTGGCACACCGCCCAGTGGTTTCTCGGTGATTTCGAGGCCGCAAACAAGAGCAGCAACCGAAAGTTCATCGTTTTGTGCGAGGATATCGACATCGACCAAGCCTTCATGAGTTATGCCGCAAACCTCTCGACGCGGCTCTGCTACGATATCATCGTTCTCCACGCTCAGCGCCGCAACCGTTCGAATAGCAAGAAATCCAGCTCATTTAACAAACTGCGCGCCTTTTTCAGACGGCAGTATCGAGGCTTCGCCGAAACGATCCAGACGGCGGGAGTTAACGTTCACTATTTTGTTGCAGCCGAAAAGGCGCACGAGTCACTCAAACGGCTGTACCACAGGATCAATCACGTCGAATTCGCCATTGTTCAGGGTTCAACCAGCCTCGAGCAATGCACCGATCTCGGCCTACCGCTCTTTGTCTATCAGACATGAGCCGTACCTCAGGAGGAACCACCATGGGTAGAATCAGTCGGAAAATCGAAGCGATCTTTGCAGCAGTTGCCTTCGCCGAACAGGGTGAATGGGACGAGGCAATCCGTATTGCCGATGGCTCCCTGCGCCATGAAAGAATCATGGAGCAGGCAGGTATCGACCGAACCCCTGCGTCTCAGGCCCATTATCGGCGACCGCGACCACGCCTGTAACGGTGATCTTCCGGAGGCCGGGCCGTGCCGGCCGGTCTCCGTCCATCCCGATGGTAACAGCCGGTCCCGGTATTTTATTTGGTTCACTACGAAAAAGGAGTTCACATCATGAACGAAAACCACCAAGAGCGCTTATCGCTCAACCCCGTAACCCGGAAATCCACACCCGGCTCGCGTCCGAGAACCGCGCCGGCAATGGGCAAAACCACCCAAACTTCCCTGCGCAATCGGCGCATCGCCGCAAAGATGGCCCTGTTCGGCGCCATGTCGCTGACCTCGTATCTCGTGCTCTTCTCCAACGAGGCGCTCGTTACCCAGACCTTTACGAGGGGCGGCTGGTTCGCGGCCTTTCCGGTGCTGACGGCATTTTTCTTTTCCTTCGTGCACGGGGCCTTTGCCAGCAACCTGATCAGCTTTCTCGGTATTGAACCGAAGCGTTCGTAACGTTTTATTCAGAAATTTTTTTCAAGAGGAGTTCGATGAAACCGATTTTTGCCGTTTTATTCGCGGTTGTCCTTCTCGGTATGCCGTTGGCCCGTGCCCACGCCGGAGGCCCGCCGCCCAAAAACGTTATGAAGGGCGTTTTCCTCAGCGTCGACGAAGCAGCCAACACTGCCGATATTAGGCTCGACGGTAATGACCAGGTCAAGACGCTGACGCTTGGCGATGGCATGACCGCCGACGATGTCACCCTCAACAAGAAGGTCCTGGTGAGTCTGGACACCCATGCCGGGCCCAACGTCATCAATGACATCTCGATTATGTTCATGAATATGACGGTTACAAAAATAATCGCATTTTTGCTCATCGGTTTTATCGGTGGCTTGCTCTCCGGCTTTATCGGTTCTGGCGGGGCGTTCGTGCTGACGCCGGCCATGATGTCGCTGGGCGCCCCCGGCGCGGTGGCGGTGGCGAGCAACATGTGCCACAAGTTTCCCAAGGCAATGGTCGGCGCCTATAAGCGCTGGAAGTACGGGCAGGCTGACATCAAGCTCGGCTTGGTGATGGCGGTTACGGCGATCATCGGTGTCCAGATCGGCATCAAGATCCAGAAATTCATCCTCAACCATTGGGGTAATGCCGGTTCGAACCTCTACGTCAGCGTGGTCTTCGTGATCGTCCTCGTCCTGGTTGGCGCCTACGTATTCTTCGATGCATTCAAGCTGGCAAAAGGTGGCGGCGAGGCAAAGGCTTCAAAGCTCGCCCTCGCCTTGCAGAAAATCGAACTCTGGCCGATGATGGAATTCAAGGTCGCCAAGGTGCGTATCTCCGCCTGGGTCACCATTCCCGTCGGTCTGATGACCGGTATGCTTGCCGCCACCATCGCCGTGGGCGGCTTCATCGGCGTGCCCGGTATGATCTACGTGGTGGGTGCATCGGCCCTGGTGGCCAGTGCTACCGAGCTCATTATCGCCTTTATCATGGGTGCCTGGGGTTCGATCCAATGGGGCATTTCCGGACTCATCGATATCCGTATGACCCTGCTGATCCTGGCCGGCTCCCTCGTCGGGGTGCAGCTCGGCGCCCTGGGTACGACCTATGTAAAGGATTACATGATCAAGATTGTCATGGCCTCGGTTATGCTGATCGTCGCCATTTCCAGAGGCGCGAAAATCCCCGGCTACCTGGCCGACCTCAATCTCATTCCGCAGCTTAAGGAAAGCGTAGCCTTCGGTCTCAACACCGTCAGCTTCTGGGCCCTGATGGCTGCTCTGGGGGTGGCAGGCATCATCATCACGGTGGCGATGGTCCGCGGTATGATCCAGGACCGCAGTGAACGACACCGGAAATCCACCTCGGAATTGCAGCATCCGGTGACGTGAGCAATTGCCGTGATGCCGGTTCACCGGCCAAAAACCTGATCAGTACACGGGTATGAAAAACACCGTCGAGCCGCATGGCGTCCCGGACCGGCTCGACGGACACCCGGCCGCCACGCCCGGTTGAATAATTTTTTACTTGCAGTCATTATCAAGAGACTATGTATACGCGTATCGCTGTTGGCGTCGACCACTCCGAGTGCTCGCCCTACGCGCTCGAACAGGCACTCTCGCTGGCCGCCTCGGAAGAGGCGGAACTGATCCTGATCAGCGTCATTCCCGGCTACGATGGGGATCTGCGGCTGATGGGCAACACCTCGATCCTCGAGACCATGCGCGAGCCCTACGTCGCTGCCCTGGAGGATGCTTGCCAGCAGGCTGACCGGCGCCGCATCCCCTATACCAGGGTACTGTTGTCCGGCGAGCCGGCCGAAGAGCTGCTGAATACCATTGAAGCGCAACGGGCCGATCTTGTCGTCATCGGCAAGAAAGCGTCACGAGTGATGCATTTGATCCCGATCGGCTCGGTATCGGCGAAGTTGCTCAAGCTGAGCCCGATCGACGTTCTTGTCGTCCCGTGTGGCAAACAACTGGATCTCAGCACCCTGCTCGTCGCCTTCGACGGCTCCAAACATGCCTCCGAGGCGGCTGCCAAGGCCTGCACGCTGGCCCTGCGCTACGGCTCGACCTATCTGTTGAGCACCATTTATGAGATGTCGCTCGAAGGCTACGTGCTCGCCCCGGAAATCTCCACCCAGCTGCACAGCAAGGCCGCCAAGCTCCAGGAACCGATTGTCGCCATGCTTCGGGAACGCGGCGTTCGCCATTTCGAGCGCCTCGTCGAACACGGCGATCCGGTCTTCCAGGGGTTGAGTGAACTGGCCCGCAAGAAGGACGCCGGCCTCGCCGTCCTCGGTTCGCGCGGGACCGGCAGCCTCGCCAGGGTGCTGCTCGGCAGCGTCGCCGCTCGTTTCATCAGTACCGGCGTGTGTCCGACGCTGGTGGTAAAAACGTAAACCGGGCCGTCAGGCCGGCCTTTTGCCACCTGCTGCCGCCTCCCGGTTCAGGCCAGTGTCGCCCCGGATCGGCACAGATACTTTCTCGGTCGATCGTCACACCGCACCCAGACCATGAAAATCCTGATTTACGGGACAACCGACGCCGGCTACATGGGGGCCCGCATACTCAGCGAGAAGCATGACGTCACCATCCTGACCGAAGCGGCGCAGCTGCCGGAGCGGTTTGTCAACCTCGATATCAGTTTCATCAGCGGCAGCGGTGCCGATATCGCCGCTCTCGAACAGGCCGAAGCAATCCATGCCGACATCTTCGTCGCCTGCTCGTCGCTCGACGAGGCGAATATCGTCGCCTGCTGGACGGTCAAACGGATTGCCGATATTGAGACGATCTGTTTCGTCCATCACATGCCCCTCTATCACAACCTGCTCCTTCCCGAGCAGAACCGCTATCGAACCGCCTACGATATCGACACCGTCATCTGGCCCGAGCAGCTACTGACCCAGGATATCTTTCGGATCATCTCGGTGCCCGAGGCGGTGGATGTGGAATTCTTCGCGCATGGCCGGATCAAGTTGTTCGAGTATCGCATCAGGGAGGATTCGGAAATCCGGGACCGGCGCATCATGGACTGCACCTTTCCGAAGGACGTGCTGATCGTCGGCGTCACGCGGGAAAATAAGCTGTTCATCCCCACCGGGGCGACCGTTATCGAACTCAATGACAAGGTTGTCTTCATGGGTACCGATCCCGCCCTGAATCGCTTGACCGCCAGGTTTTTTCAGAACAACTCACCCCTGAGGAAAATTCTGATCATTGGCGGCGGCAGTGTCGGTTTCCTGCTCGCCCAACAGCTTGAAGAGACCGGTCTGCGGGTGACGATCATCGAGCATGAGCGCGAGCGCTGCGTCTTTTTAGCCGACAACCTGAAAAAAAGCCTCGTCCTGCACGGTGACGGCACCGATCTCGACCTGCTTGAAAACTCGGCGATCGAGGACATTGACGCAGCCATCTGCGTCACCGACAACGACGAGAAAAACCTGCTCTGCTCCCTGCTTATCAAACAGATCAGCACCTGCCGGATCATTACCCGGGCGAGCAACGCCAACACCGCGGTGCTCTTCGACCGCGTCGGCATCGACGTCGTCGTCTCGCCCCAGGACGCCGCCCTCAAGGATTTGCTCAATCACGTCCAGGCCCGGGCCATCGACGTTCTCGCCCTGATCGAAGGCGGCCAGGGCGAAGTGGTGCGGCTGACGGTGCCGGCCGGCTTCGAGCGGCGCAAGGTCGCCGATCTCTGTTTCAAAGCCAGGGCCGTGATTGGGGTCATCCAGCGCGGCCGGCAGTTCATCATTCCGAACGGGGAAACCATCGTACAACCGGGCGACCGCCTGAAGATCTTCACCATGTCGACCGATGTCGATGTCATCAGGGCAATGTTTAGCGCATGAAAGGCGGCCAGGTCATCGCCGCCCTCGGCTTTATCCTGATTGCGTTCGGGACCATCATCTTGAGCCCCATCACTGTGGCGCTCATTGAACACGAACCCGAAGCCATTGCACCATTCGTTTGGGCCTCGGCAATCGCCATTAGCCTCGGGTTTCTGTGCCGCAAGATGGGCGGGGGACGAACCAATTTCGACCGGCTCAAGCGCAATGAGGGGATGCTCATCGTCTGCCTCGCCTGGTTGTCCGCCGCCGCGGTCACCGCCATTCCCTATCTTTTTTTCGGACTGTCACCGCTCGACGCCTACTTCGAGGCCATGTCGGGCATTACCACCACTGGGGCGACCATCCTGCTTGATTTCTCGGGTTACCCGAGGTGTTTCTTTTTCTGGCGCAGCCTCAGCCAGTGGCTCGGCGGTATGGGGATCATCGTGCTTTTTGTCGCCATCCTGCCGCAGTTCAAGGTTGCCGGGCGGCAACTGTTCTTCGCTGAGGCGCCGGGACCGACCGAGGAGCGGGTTACCCCCCGCATCACCCAGACCGCCAAGGCGCTCTGGTTCGTCTATGTCTCGCTCACCCTGCTTGAGATCGGCGCCCTTGTCTGGGCCGGCATGGGGCCGTTCGATGCCGTGTGCAATTCGTTGTCAACCATGGCAGCCGGCGGGTTCTCACCCAATCCGGCCTCGATCATGGGCTATGGCAGCGACCGTATCTGCTGGATCATCACCGTCTTCATGTTTTTGGCCGGGGCGAACTTCGCTTCACAATACTGGGCCTTTGTCAGGCGGCGGCCGCGGGTCCTGTTCGGCAGCGAAGAGTTTCGCGGTTATCTGGCAATCATCGTCGCCGCCGGTGGCGGCG
The DNA here is from genome assembly GCA_016722945.1 of Desulfofustis sp. PB-SRB1. Taxonomy (GTDB): domain Bacteria; phylum Desulfobacterota; class Desulfobulbia; order Desulfobulbales; family Desulfocapsaceae; genus PB-SRB1. Next base: position 101,677 of record JAEQMT010000023.1, read on the forward strand.
TGAGCGCGGCCCTGCTGGCAACGACCGACGCCTCTGGAGTCGTCGCCCTGCGTGACGGGTACTTCCAAATCGTCTCTCTTCTGACCACCACCGGTTTCGCCACTGCCGACTTCGCCCGCTGGGCGGTGCCCTGCCAGGTAATCCTATTCAGCGTCATGCTCGTTGGCGGTTGCGCCGGTTCGGCCGGCGGCGGGATCAAGGTTGTGCGGATTCTCTTTTGCGCAAAGTACATCCGCCGTGAGATCGTCAAGATCATTCATCCCCGCCTTGTCATGCCGATCAAGATCGACCGCAAAACGGTGCCGGAAGCAATCCAGCAGCAGATCCTCGGCTTCCTGCTCTTCTACCTGCTCGTCCTTATCGCCTCCACCCTGGTCGTCACCGCCATCGAACACGATCTTGTCGTCGGCATCGTCGGCACCGCTGCAACCCTCGGCAATATCGGCCCGGGGTACGGCGAGATCGGGCCAATGGCGAGCTTCGGCACGCTGGTCTGGCCGACCAAGCTGATCTTCATCTTCAATATGGTGGTCGGCCGCCTTGAAATCATACCGTTTTTGGCCATGCTCCATCCCGACTTCTGGTACCTGAGCAAGCACTGAAGCACCACTAGACACCACTGGAAAGGATTGTTTACCTGACAATTTTTCGATAGGTGAATCAGCAATCATACCGGGAGGCAAGTTACGGTCTGGTGCGCCAATACGATTGGAGCAAATGGTACGACTGATTCGCGCGGACGTGGTTTTCAGCGACCCCGGGCGATGGCCGGGGGCGGGCAGTGCGTCCTCAACCTTGAAAAAGTGTGGGACGGTGGTATATGGCGGCAATTCAGATCGATGTGACGGTTTTTGCAATGCTCATCAAGTATGCGGGTCAGGGATTTTCAGTCAGCGGTTCGATGGCCAGTTGATTGAGCAAGGCGCCAATCCGAATCTGTTCGTTGATGCCTCCTTCGACAAAACGGATATGGCTCAGATCGGCGGGCATCTGATTGGTGGTGGTGTCCAGAGTTATCCAGGTATCGTCGATACACACCTCATTCCAGGCATGATAGTAAAAGCCGTCGCGCTGCCACACCACACCCGCCGCTATTTTGGTGGGGATAGCAGCGGCACGGGCGAGAGCCGCGAACAGGGCGCTGTGTTCGTTGCAGTCGCCTATCTTGCCGCGCAAGGTGGTTAACGCGTCGGGGATTCCCAGAACCGGTCGCTTTTCAAGATTGGTAAATACCCATAATTTCAGTGCGCTCACCTTGTCCAGGGTGGTCTCCATGCCCGCGGTAAGGGTCTGGGCCAGGTCGACAATATCGCCTTGATCAGCTTGAATATAGGGGGTGGCGGCCAGGTATTCTTCATCCCGGCCACAGGCTGCATTGCCGTGATCAGCCCGCCTGCCGATGGTCTCTTTGGTTATGGTCACGATGCCATCGGCAAAGAGTTGACGGCCACCGCTCAGATCAAACGATGCTTCATCCGGCAGGGTGAGGCGATACCTCATGATTGAGCTGTTTTGAATATCACCCATCTCGCCAATGATTTTGACGGCAACGCCGGCAAGTATATCAGGACTATGGGCATCAACCGAGGTGGCGATAAATTGGGGTTCTCTGATAAAGACAAAACCGGCCGGCGATTCTTCTTTGACCACGGCGCCGTCATCGTCAAGCCAGAAACTGATGCGGGTGCCGCCTACCGTCTGCAGGAATTCGTGCAGAGAGAAAACCCGGTCGCGAATCAGGATGCGTTGTTTTCCCCGATATTCTATGGTTGATATGCTGTTGGTCAGAGAGATCGGGTCGAACTGGGGGTGCCGGTACTTTTTGCCCGGCTGCATATCCTGGGTAAGCAGGTAGGCTCTGCGAGAGGTTGCGATGAACGGCGGTTCGTCCAGAGTGATAATCTGCTCTTCTCTGGCTTCACCGCTATCAAAGACAATATGAACGTCGGAGTCGACTACCCTGCCCTGAGCGGCAAGGGTATAAAAGGTAGAAGTAAAAGAAAGAGAAAATGAGCGCAAAAGATTATTTGAAGTCAGCTCAGCAGCAAGAGAAATCAACACGGGATAGCTTTCTCCAGATATATTAAGACGCATGTCCGCCTCCTGGGAAAGGATCGAACCACTATCGGTTGGAGTAAATTCCTGCCTGACAAAGCCGATTTTCTCATCCTTGAAATATACTCCCTGGTAATCGATGCGCCCGGCTCGTTCCAGAACGGTTGATTCCTCGATGATCAGCGGGGAGATCAGGTAATCTCTGACCAGTAAAAGGGTGAAAAGTCCCACCCAGATAGCTAAGATAGCAATCTTTACGGCGTGTGCGGGTGTTATGGAGCTTACTTTCATGTTCGACTTTTTACGAGAGTAACAAGATTGATGATGTCGTAGCAGCTCGGACTTGCAGGATAAGATGGCTAAATTAAAACAAAACTCTCCTAGGGGTGGTGGTCATTTTGACCTCGCAGTCGTACATGAGGTGCGTCGACAAATTAAAATGAATCCACGACGACGTAGAGTGAAGTTTTGACGACGCCATCAAAATTGACAAATTCAGATAACGCCCATTTAACGCACTATGGCTAAAATCTTCAAGACAGTAGATACCATAATTCTTGCCTCCGCTTCACCGCGGCGGCGTATGTTGCTGGACGCCATCGGTGTTACATGTGTTGTCCAACCCGCCGACATCGACGAATCCCTCATGGCAGACGAGACTCCACAATCTTACACAAAGCGCATGGCCCGGCAAAAATCAGCAGCAGTCGGGGCGGTCAATCCTGAGCAATGGATTCTGGCGGCCGATACCTGTGTGGTTGCTGGTGGCGACATTTTAGGAAAGCCCGCCTCTTTTAGCCAGGCAGTCGCCATGCTTGGCAGGTTGAGCGGCCGCACCCACCAGGTCTATTCAGGGGTATCCCTGCTCCATAAACAACGAGGCATCCAGGCCCTGCTCACCGTCCACAGTGAGGTGAGTTTTGCCGCGGTAAGCCAGGAGGTACTGAAGGCGTACGCCGCCACCGATGAGCCGTATGACAAGGCGGGGGCATACGGCATTCAGGGGATCGGGGCAATGCTGGTGGAGTCTGTCAATGGGTCGTATACCAATATCGTCGGCTTGCCATTGGCGGAGGTGGTTGCTCTTTTGCTGTCGCACTCGATAATCGCGGTGCGTTCAGTACCACCTCTCCATGCCGGAGATACGGCAATAAAGATACATAGGGATACGGACTGAAGAATCCTTTTGGATAAGGATCGGAACCAAGGTGTTGGCCAACCTCATTGTTTCAAAAAAATAGTCGGCGCCTTGATTTTGGACGAAAATTCTCATGTTTCAAGGTTCTCATATATTGTCTATGCTGAATGTGATATAATAGTAGGATTGACATATGGTAACAGCGCCTGCCATGTCGCCGCCAATCAACCCCTTTTGGTGATAGTGTGTTTGAATCCGGGTATTTTATATTCTCATGAGCGTTGAGCAAAAACAACACGAAGCCTTGCATGTGCTGGCAGCCCTGAACAACGCCGTCTCGACGTCTCGGATGTATCCGGCTATCTCACCCAAGGTGGTCACGGCCGTCGAGCGGGCCTATACCGTTTTGCAGACGTTTCTCGATACCTATGCTGAATTCTCATTTGGCAAAGGCGACAATGGGCCGGTGTTATGCGGCGTAGAGGCAGCTGGTGAAGTTCAGGAGGAGGTGGAGGATACGGTGGTATATCGCCACCTTGAAACCCTCAATCTTTATTTCGTTGCACTCACTGCTCCAGCCAACAGGAAGATATTTTCCGACGTGCTGGCGGTTTTTACGGCACGCAAGGAGAAGATCAATCGTGAAGGGGGCGGTCGCATGTTTGTCGATCGCCTTGGCTTACAATCGATTTTCTTCGAGACCCCTTCAGCAAAACGAGAGACGGCTGCTCACCCGGTAAAAAAGGCCGGGGAGGCGGTAAAGCACGAATCGCTGACGGAGTTGCTCGGATTTCTCAGTGGTGATAACGAGAGCGAGCAGGCCCGGCAGGATCTTCTCAAACTGGTCAATCACCCCGATCTCATGGCAGAGCTTATCGTCATGGGTATCAAAGAGAATTTCAGGCGGCTGAGCCAGCAGCTTTTTTCGGATAAATTTGTCCTCTCAGCCGCTCACCTCCGCTTTTTCCAGGGCCTTTCAACGATCATTCCGCCCGCCATGAATAAAAAAACGGCGGAACGCACGGTTAACCTGCTGTTTGCCAATAACAGCGAAGATCTCATCGATATTCTGGTGGTGCAGATATACCCTGAAGGGTTTGGCCAAACCTTTTTCGAGGTGCTGATTGCCCGGACGGAAGATGAAACCTTTGCCCGTATCGTCACCCATCTGCGGGAAAAATCAGCCCAGTTAAAATGGCAGCAAAAAGATCACACCTCCACCGCCACCCATATAGCCCATTGTCTCGACAAATTGCTGGGCAGCGACAAGGGTAAGGAATTCCTCGCCTTTGAGGAAAAACGCGGCAGCACCAGCGGCACAGCAAAAGACTCCGCCGATGACGCCGTTCATTCTGGGGATTCAGCTCTACTTGACCAGCTGGAGAGTAAGCTGCACGACGAAGATCTCCTGCTGGCCCTGCCGTCACATATTCAGGCGGTGATTGACAAGGGAGAGCTTGAGACGGCCAATACGATTGTCGAGAAAGTCTCCGCCGAAATGCTCAGTGGCGATGATTTTTCGCGCCGGCGGCTCAGCCAGAGTCTGGTTCTGATCGGTGAGACCCTGCTCGCTACCGAGCAGTGGCGCACTCTTGAGAAGATGACCGGCGCCCTGATATCGTGGATTCGTGAGTCTGACCAGGGCGACTACGTCTACGAAAAAAGCGTCGATCTGCTCCAGCAGATCATGAATAACGCCTGGCAGACCGGTAATGAGACGCGGGGCGATCAAATTCTCCAGATTTTCCATAAAATCCGCACCGGCCAGCTGCAAAAATCATCACCGGTCAGAGCGTTGATCGGGCGGATTCAGGACCGTGCTGGCAACCAACAGGCCTTTGATACCTTCCTGGACCGCTTTTTGGCCGACAAAAGCGACGCCCGCTACCGGGATCGTCTGCAGATGCTCGGCAAACCGGCTGTGGATTTTCTGCTGGATCATCTTACCAGTGAGCAGGAATCGGCAAACTGGCAGGGGATCATTGAGCTGCTTGCCGACATGGGGCCGTCTATATTGTCCTCGGTGCGGGAACGACTCTCACAGCATTCGCCATGGTACGGCAAGCGCAATCTCATCAAACTGGCCACCGAGATCGCTGGATCAGACGATATCGGAACCTTTATGCCATATCTGAGACATGAAGATGTCAGGGTGCAGCGCGAAGCTTTTATCTGTATCTACACGATAAGCGGAGACAGGCGAAAACAGGCCCTGCTGGAAAGCCTGGAGCAGGCCAGTGAGGTCATGCAGGGCCAGATTGTCAAGGCCCTGCAACCCTTCAGCGATGAGGAGACGGCCGCCACGGTAGCCCAGTTGCTGCGCAAACAGGAGAACTATTCCGATCCACTGCGCGAGCCGCTGACCATGGAGATATTGCGAGTGCTGTCGCGCAGCGGATCGGTCGAGGCGGGAACGGCGATCCGTGAATTTCTGGACAACCAGGGGACTGACGCAAATCGTCAATTAACGGAAACGGTCTGGCAGGCGGCGCGTTCGGCACTCACTCAGGTGGAGGCTACGCTGCAGACCCAGGCCGTACGAACCGCTGATGAGGTGATGAGTGAAGTTGTCGACGACAGGCCACAAACACCGGGTCTTGGTGCCAAGAAGATAAATCTGCCTACTCTTGAGCCGGCCTCCACGACGGTAAAACAGGCTCATGACTATTCCTCGCTGCCCGGCGCCGACGCCATTATGAAGTTGCTCAAGAAGGGCGACACGCACCGCACAAAAGAGGCGGTTCTGCAGACCATTGAAGAGTTGGTCGAGAAGAAGCAATTCAACCATGCCGACTACTATCGAGAATGGCTGATGGATATCGACCCCATGGCGTTGGCTGAGGTTGTTCGGGCTGGGGAGATTATCGATGAGGCAAAAATTAAATCAGTTGATAACGATCATTTACAGGTATGGAAAAAGCTCTGCGAGACACTGACTGACGAGGAATTTGCCACCCTCTACCATGCTACCGAGCATCAGACATATCGGATAAATGATGTCATTGTGAGCCAGGGAGAGGTACAGCCGGGGCTGTTCTTCATAAACAGTGGGACGGTGAAGTTGTTTTTCTCCGAAGGCGGTGTTGAAATCCCGTTTAAAAATGCCAGTAGCGGCACTATTTTGGGGGCCGAGACGGTTTTTGACAATACCGTCTGGACCTTGAGCCTTTCGAGTCTGTCATATGTGGAGTTGATGTATATGGACGCCGACACCCTTATGCGTTGGCAGGATGATTACCCCGCCCTGGAGACAAAACTCAACGACTTCTGTCGGAAGGCAGCGGGTTCGGAAAACTTCTTCAAGCAGACCAGGAAAGATCGGCGCGGTGCCAGGCGATATGATATTTCGGGCAGGGTTACCTCCAGCCTGGTGGATGAATCGGGAGAAGATAATAGTCTGGCCTCCAAGGGTGATCTGCTGGATGTCGCCGTGGGTGGCGTTGCCTTGCTTCTGAGAATCGCCCGCAAGGATATTGCCAGGAGTATGCTTGGAAAAAAAATCCGGGTGGAATTATCGCTGGAAAACACCCTGACCAAGCAGATATTTTTATCAGGCGATATCGTCGCGATTCGGCTGCGCCACGTCGTGGAGAATAAATACTCGGTGCATGTCAAATTTGACGAGCGGCTGTCACTGGACACCCTGCAGTCAATCGTGAGTGCCAATTCGGAAAAAGATGTCCGTGTATTTTGATCTCCCTTCAGGCGGTTGGACAATTGTGCGGCCGGAGCCTACTCTAGTTCGGTCATAGAAAGTGAACAGTGATCCTTACGCTCAAGCGGTGGTTTCTTTTTACCGAAACCACCTGGTAAACACCAACGTGGCCCGTTCGGTGCTTACCGCCGACTGCCCGTTCTGTCCCGAAAAGGGGTTGGATGGCGGCTCTAAATTGATTGTGACGGTAAACCCGGAGGGGTTTTTCCATGGCTATTTTCGCTGTTTGAACCGCTGTGTGCCAGGCGGTTTTCCCCTCTGGTTTGGGGCGCTGGCGCAGATTGAACCGGCCGAAGTGCCTGGTTTCGATCCGGATCGAGAATACTTTCTGGCCCAGACCGACTATCCCGGCCAGGCTATCAACACTGAGGTTCGCCAATACCAGGACAATCTCACCAAAGAGATACGCGCCCATTTCGCCCGGGCCGGCGTTTCCGCCGGCGCCCTGCGTGAGTTGGGTATCGGCTATAACGGGCGCTATCTGGTCTACCCCTACATCCAGGAAGACGGCAATTGCTATACCGCACGCTGCGTTTTTCCGGGCCAGCCCGAGGATGAATTCTGGCATGGTGATGAACGCCTCGTTGCCGATGAATTTCAGCTTTTCAACGTTGAGGATATCAGACGATGTGAAAATGGAACCCTCATCCTCTGTGAAGGGGAAGATAACCTGCTTACCCTTAAGCAGATCGGTCTGCCGGGGGTGGCGCTGCCGTACGGCAGGCTGTTCGATACCCTGGAGGCGGAGCGGTTTGCCTTTATAAAAACCCTTTTCATCGCTGCCTATCACAACGCCGAATCGGAAAGCCGGGTCCGTTCATTTGCTTCGCGGGTCGGCTTCAAAGTGCGCCTGCTCAGGTGGGCATCGAGTCAGGAGCGCAACTACAGCCTGTGGCAGCTGGCTTGTGACAGCGGCGCTGATTTTGGTTCCCGTGTTATCGGCATGGCACGCAAATCCAAACCGTTTTCCCCCTTTGCCAGCCCCATGCGGGAGCATGACCGGTTTCTTGAAGTCCTCGGCCAGCAGGCAAGCGCGGCGTACGATAACCTGAAAACGGGTTTTGCCTTGCTTGATGATGCCATTGATGGAATCCATGGTCTCAATGTCGTGGGTGGCGCCCCCAAAGTGGGTAAATCGTGTTTCATGATTCAGGTTGCCACTGAACTGGCACGTCGTTCGGTTCCGGTCATCTACTACGATTTTGAAAACGGCCGGCAAAAAATCTATCAGCGCACCATGGCCCGGCTCAGCCGGGTCACCATCGAGGCGCTGCGCCGGCAGTCATTTGATGAGCCTGGAAAAGTCCGGGTCGCCGCCGCCCAGGCGGAATTTAAAAAGATGCTGCACTGGTTTCGGGTGGTGAACGATCGTAAGGTGTCGCCTGAAATAATGCGTCGTCATGTGGATTTTATCCGTCACGAAACCGGGCGAGATTTCACCGTTATCGTCATTGACAGTCTGCACAAACTGCCATTCAAGGATTTTTCCGAGCGCAGAACCGGTATCGACGCCTGGTTACGCCATTTTGAGTCGATCAGAGATGAAATGCAGGTCTCGTTTCTGATTATCTCGGAACTTTCCCGTGGTGATCAGGGGTCTTACCAGGAAACCCCGCACATGGGGGTGTTTAAAGGCTCCGGCGATATCGAATACAGTGCCGACAACGCCATGGTGATCTACCCGCAGTGGGATCATGAGGATGTGGAGAAATCGGCGCGGCGCAACAACCTCTGGCTGGTGGCAAGCCGCGAACACAGCCCCGGCCTGGTTGCCACCTACCGGCTAGACTACCCCTACTGGGGGTTTACCGAACTGGAACCGGCGAGCCAGTAAAACTATCCTCTGTAATAGTACCTATGAGTCGCCATTGGTCTGAGCGATGGGGAAATGGTGGGCCGTGGTCGGCAGTCAGCTCCGACTAAACCATTTCTTGATGTCAGATTCCTCGATCCGTTTTACCACCGGTCGGCCATGCGGACAGTGGGAAAATAAATCCGCTTTCGCCATCTGGTGCAGTAAGGCGCTGATTTCATCACCACTGAGATGATCACCCTTCTTGATCGCCGCCTTGCAGGCCATACTTGCCAGCATGTCGTCGAGTAGATGGGTGCCGTGATGTTCGGTGTCGGAGCCGAACCGCTGCAAAACGTCAAAAAATAGTGATTGCGGCTCAATAGTTTTGGCCAGGGCCGGAACCCCCGCCAGAATCCAGGTGGTGTCGCCGAATTCGCGCACACTGAAGCCAAGATTGGCAAGCGTCGCCATATTGGCCTCAACCAATTGAGATTGCAATGGGGTGAGCTCGATCTGGATCGGGAAAAGAAGGGTCTGGCAGACAACCCTACCTGCTTCGAATTGCGCTTTTAATTTCTCGAAGATAAGCCGCTCTTGAGCAGCGTGCTGGTCGATGATGATCAGGCTGTCTCCGGCCCGGCACATAATATAAAGATCCTTGAAACAGCCGATGATCAGCAGATCCGCCACCGTAAGGGGGGCGGCGGGCGTATCGTGGGCCAAGGGCGGGTGCTGCCCGGTTAGTGGATCATGGTCAAACCGGCGCTGGGCTAAGCCTGCTCGCGACCCCTGGTAGGAGGGGCCGGTTTCGGCGGTCATTTCGGTGGAACCGGTATATTCCGGCACCTGGGCGGGGTAGCCGAAACCCGTATCGGCTGGAACGGGCGATGAGTGGTGCGAGCTAAACAGATCAGCCCGCAGGTGTTGCTGGTGGCCAAGCATCGCTTCCTTCACTGCATATACCACCCGCTGGTGCACGGTTCGACTGTCGCGGAACCGTACCTCCAGCTTGGCCGGGTGGACGTTGACATCAACCTGGTCGGCCGGCAGGGTTACTTCCAGCATACCGGCCAGAGACTGGTTTTTTTGCACGAAGGTGGCCATTCCCTCATACACCGCATGGGTGAGCAACCGGTCTCTGACCGCCCGCCCGTTGACAAAGAGGCGTAACTTACCGGCACCGCCGAGGGTATGTTCCGGCGGCGCCAGCAGTCCGGTCACGGCAATATCGGAACGGTTGTTGTCCACCGCGATAAAGGTATCCACCTGCCTGATGATGCGTTTCAGCCGTTCGGTGCGGTTCATGTCGTGCGCCATCTCCACCGCGACCCGGTCGCCGACCCGCAGGGTAAACGCTACCTCCGGGTAGGCCAGGGCGTAGAGTTTTACGGTCTCATCGATGTGGGCCTGTTCGGTGCGACTGCTGCGCAGGAATTTACGGCGGGCCGGGGTATTGCCGAACAGAGCTGCGACTTCCATGGTAGTGCCGACGGGCGCCCCGCACTCGTGCGCTGTTTTGATTACCCCATATTCACAGTTAACGGTGGCCCCGGTGGGCTGGTCGGCCAGCCGAGAGGTGATGCGCAGCTTGGCAACCGAGGCGATGGAAGGCAGGGCCTCGCCGCGAAAGCCGAGGGAGTTGATGGCGGCAAGCGAGGAGGTTCCCTGTATCTTCGAGGTACCGTGCCGTTCCAGGCACAGCAGCAGGTCATCGGCGTCCATGCCTTCACCGTCGTCAACCACCCGGATAAGGCTGGTGCCGCTGCCCGAAACCTCGATGGTGATGTGACGGGCGCCGGCATCGAGGCTGTTTTCAATCAGTTCCTTGACCACCGAGGCGGGACGTTCGACGACTTCGCCGGCGGCAATCTGATTGGCAAGCTGTTCGGGCAGGATGCGTATTTTTGACATGGCCGCGTTGGGATAACCTTTGCCGGTTTATGGGTAAGCGGATACACTAAGAAAGCTCTAAGGTATAGCAGGATAGATCAAAGAACAACCGACTGACGGAGGAAGCAGGTGCGGCAACAGGGGAAAGCGGGGGGTAGCAGGCCAAAAAGAGCAAGGCCGCGTAACGAGAAGCACATCATCGGCTTTCTCTTTGCCATCTGTGCCGGACTCAGCGTAGTCCTTGGCGGTCTTCTTGGCTTTCAGGAGCTGCTGGGTATGCCCGATGTGCGCACCGTTGCCTCCTATCGGCCACCGCAGGCAACCCTGTTCTATGATCGTGATGGCGTCGTCGTCCATCGTCTTTACTCGGAAAATCGGGTTGTCGTACCCCTGAACCGTATGCATCCGATGGTGGCCAAGGCCTTCGTCGCCGCCGAAGACAGCCGGTTCTACGAGCATCCCGGACTTGACGGCTGGTCGGTGCTGCGTGCTCTGGTCAACAACATCCGCTCGGGCCGCAAGAGCCAGGGCGGCTCCACCATAACCCAACAGGTCGCCAAGGGGCTGTTGCTCACCCCGGAGAAAACCTATATCCGTAAATTCAAGGAGGCGATCCTTGCCTGGCGAATCGATACCCTGCTCAGCAAGGATGAAATCGTCTATATCTATCTCAATCATATCTATCTGGGCTCTGGCGCATACGGGGTCGAGGCCGCTGCTCAGACCTATTTCGGGCGTTCCGCCGCTGACCTGAATCTTGCCCAGATCGCCATGCTCGCCGGTTTGCCCCAGGCGCCAAGCCGCTATTCACCCCATACCAACTTCGACAAGGCGCGTGAGCGTCAGCGTTATGTGCTGAACCGTATGGTGGAAGACGGCTATATCACCGATGAGCAGGCCCGCGCCGCCTATGGCAATCCGCCCACCCTCAAAAGCAAGGATGAAAGCCGGGTAAACGGCTATTATATCAGTGAGGCGGTGAAACGGGCCCAGGAGATGATCAGACAACCCTTTACCAGAGCCGGGCTACGCATCTATCTCAATCTTGACCAAACCCAGCAGGAACGTGCCGGCAGCGCCTTGACCCATGGGATCGCGGCGCTTTCTTCCCGGCATACAAACAGTGGGGACCCGGCCCAGGGGGCGGTGATCAGTATCGAAACCTGCTCGGGACGGGTGCGGGCCCTGGTGGGTGGTCTGGATTATGGCAAGAGTCCGTTTAACCGGGCGGTGCAGGCGCGTCGTCCGGTGGGTTCGGTGATTAAACCGCTGCTCTACAGTGCCGCCCTGGAGCGAGGCTGGCGCACGGATTCAATGATTGAAGACAAACCGTTTGGGGTGGCCGGCGGCAACGGCACCACCTGGCGCCCCAAAAACTACGATAACCGGTATCATGGCCGGGTCACTCTGGCCGATGCCCTGGTCTATTCGTATAATGTGCCCGCCGTACGAACCCTTCAGAGCATAGGGATCGCACCGTTGCTTTCTCTGTTGCGGGAGTGTTCGATCCAGGCTGAGCTGCCACATAATCTCACCATAGCACTGGGCTCGGCGGATCTGAGCCTGCTTGAAATAAGCGGGGCGTATCTGCCGTTTTCATGTGAGGGCGAGTTTGTCCAGCCCACCCTTATCGATCGGATTACCACCGCTTCCGGAGAAGAGCTCTATCGCCGCACCCCGCGACCACGCAGGGTGATGAGTGCGGCCAGTGCCCAAACAATGCAGGAACTGCTGGCCCAGGTGATCGAGCGCGGCACCGGTAAAAAGGCGGCCGGACTGCCGGGGACAACCGGCGGCAAGACCGGCACCACCAACGCCAATCGCGATGCCTGGTTCATCGGTTTCGGCGGTTCTCACCTGGCCGGGGTGTGGATCGGCCATGATCAAAACCAGAGTCTGGGGCCGGGCGAGAACGGCGGCACCACCGCCGCCCCCATCTGGCGCGAATTCATGAGCGAGATACCTGGTGAGTGACAGCTTCTTGTCAAGCATTATTGGAGCCTCGAGAAATGAGAATTTTCGTTCAAGATCAAGGCGCGAGGAAAATTTTACCGCGGGCCTGACTGATATTGCCAGGATAACATTTTTTGAGCAACGCGGAGATTGGGCAAAAAGGCTATTTTTCACGATTCCCCGCAGACCCCGCATGATCGTAGATAAACCGAGCAACCTGATCAGCGTGTGTCATGGATATCAGGTGCCCGCCACCTTCAATAATATGTACTTTCTGTGTGGGACGAAAAATCATCCTATCATTTGAACCGTGGATGCGAAACACACTGCCTGGGTAATCAGCGATTCCCTGCCAATTGAAGAGTGCGGTAGACATGGTGCGGATAAATTTTGGGTCCGCGCTCTCAAACATGGAAAAGATCAGGTTTTTCTCTCGGGTATTGGCTTTTCCAGCGAGCATCTGGATAAGATGAATCGGCGTGATTTTGGCAAAAAAACGTAATTTTTTGAGAACAGGATTGACGGAAGATGGGTGGGTCGCGCTGCTGATCAAGATTACCTTTGGTAAACCGACAATCTTTGCAATTTCCACGGCGATCATACCCCCCAGAGATGTACCGCCGATAACACTGTTTTGATCAATTTTGTTTGCCCTTATGACCGACTCGGCAACTGCTTTCAATGAGTCTTCTCCGCGGTACCGCGGCCAGGGAGCAAAGGTAACATCCTTGAGTTTTTCATAGTAAGGGGCTGAGTACATTCTCGGATCCGCGCCCATGCCGGGCAGAATGATGGCGTTCTTGCTCATCGTTAAAACTGCGGTGCTTCCTAAGTCTTTTCGTGGATGGAATCTACCAGCCCATAGGCTCGTTGGGTAGCAGGGCGCTCCCGGATGGTGTCAAACCACCGTTTGATGTTGGGAAAATCATCAAGATTCTGGCTTTGCCGCTTGTGCGGAACGATCCACGGGTAACAGGCCATGTCGGCAATGGAGTAGTCATCGACGATGAATTCACGCCCCTGCAGCTGTTTATCCAGCACCCCGTATAGCCGAGCCGTCTCGGTAACGTAGCGCTCAATGGCATAGTCAATCTTATCTGTGGCAAAGAAGCTGAAGTGGTGGTTCTGTCCGGCCATCGGACCCAGCCCCGCCATCTGCCAGAACAGCCACTGCAGGGTGGCAAGCCGCCTGCGCGGCTCGGTCGGCATGAATTGGCCGGTTTTCTCGGCAAGGTAGAGCAAAATAGCACCCGATTCGAACAGGGGCACCGGTTCACCGCCATCGGCGGGGGCACGATCGACAATGGCCGGAATCTTGTTGTTGGGGGCAATTGCCAGAAAATCATCGGTGAATTGTTCGCCGGCGCCGATATTGATGGGGTGTAGCCGGTAGGGGAGCCCCGTTTCCTCAAGAAACATGGTGATTTTGTGGCCGTTTGGGGTGGTCCAGTAGTAGAGCTCAATCATGGCTGCCTCATGTGGTCGGTAATTTTAATGGTTCATTATGCTTCACTTGCACAACCAGTAAATCTTTTCCCTGCGCCAGCAAAAGCTGTGTCTGCTGTCGCGCCGCACCCCGGGGTGATTGGCAGATTAAAATCGTGATCCCGGCTGCTGCAAAAATGTTTCCTCGGCGGCAGTACTCACTCTGCCAAGCAATTGATTGCGATGGGGATAACGGCCGAATTCTTCGATAATGCGCTGGTGCTTGATTTCCCATTTCAGGTTTTCCTCCAACCCTTCCTGGCTGTAGAGCCGTCGTGCCTCTTCGTGAATAACGAGTGATTCACTGTGCATGTACGGCAAATAGAAAAAGCTTTTCATCTCCGGTGCCAACTCGTGGTCAGCGCCCCGTGCCACCCCCTCCTGGGCCAGTGCCAGGGCGAGGGGATCAGTGGCAAAAGCCTCAGCCGAATCCCTGAACATGTTGCGGGGAAACTGATCGAGAATGATGATTTCGGCCAGCCTGCCTTGAGCGGTGGTACGCCAGTCAAAGAGCTCGCATCGGCGTGCCCGCAGGTATCGGTTCATGAACCGCCGGCGGATGATCTCATCAAAGGCTACATCTTTTGTAAAGCGCTGGGCGGGGGTTGTTTCGCTAAACCAGAAGTCGATGATTTCAGTATGCATGATGTTATTTTCACCGTGATGAGGTACTCTTTGATAAATCTTATTCTTCCATCTCAGACAATTAACTGATCGTAGAACATGCAAGAAGATAAACACTGCACCGTGGTTGTACCGACAATGCTTGGTCGAATTATGTGCGTGGGTGACAGCCGGGCGATTTATTCTATCTCACTCAGGCCCAGGGCAGCGCAATTGGCGGAGGCGAACGATGAAGCAATACTGCCGCCCCTAATGCAAGAGGCCAGGCGTCAGTTGGAGGCCTATTTTGCCGGTAAGCTGACCAGTTTCGATCTGCCGTACAGGCTGACCGGTACCCCATTTCAGAAGCAGGCCTGGAAAGAGATGGCAGCCATTGGGTTTGGCCGGGTGCGCAGCTACGGAGAGATTGCCAAAATACTGGGTAACCCGGGTCTGGCCCGGGCGGTGGGCGGGGCCGCCAACCGCAATCCACTTCCCCTGGTGGTGCCGTGACACCGGGTGGTGGGCGCCGGCGGCGCCCTTGGCGGCTTTGCCTCAGGCAGCACCATGAAACGGGCATTGCTCAAACACGAAGGGGTGGAGTTATAACCGTAATGGATACTATTGCTGAAATTGGTGGCCATAAACACCAGAAAACGACCGGGTACTGTCAACTGGTAAGGTAAGTGTTGCGCGCTGCGCAACGTTAAGTATAATATTGCTGTGATAAAATCGTTTAAGCATAAAGGGCTACGTAACCTTTTTGAGAAGGGAAGCGTATCTGGAATTCAACCAAGTCACAAGCAGAAGCTCAGAATGCGCCTCATCGCACTCGATACAGCAACATGTATTGATGATATGAATGTTCCGGGCTGGCGGCTCCATAGTTTGAAGGGAGACCGTCAAGGATTGTGGTCGATAGATGTCAACCGAAATTGGCGTATTGTGTTCGAATTCAAGGACGGCAACGCCTACCTTGTGGACTATGAGGATTACCACTAATGACTATGTATAACCCTCCCCATCCAGGGGAATTTATTCAAGAAGTATATTTGAAACCGCTGGGGATGTCGGCACGAAGTGTTGCGCTGCAACTAAAGGTCTCCCCTTCAACATTTGTAAGAATATTGAAAGGGCAAAGCTCAATCAGTCCAGCGATGGCTCTTCGTTTATCCAGATGCTTAGGTCGTAGCCCGGAAAGCTGGCTCCATATGCAAGATAGTTATAACCTTTGGCATGCAAAGAAAAGTTTAGATCTTTCCGAGATAAACCCGATCCAGGTACCTGCTTAAAAACAGTAAACTCCATCATAAAAACCGGATGAATTTTGCCGTTTCTAACAATAAATGAGATACATTAAAGGGATTTTGGGAAGTGTGATTTTTTGTTTAAGATCAAGGCGCGAGGCAAATTTTACCGCAGGTATATGACTGATATCTCGATGGAAACATTTTTTACACAACGCTGAGATTGGGCGAAAAGATCATTTTGCAAGGTCCTTATTAATTGTAGCCAATGGCTGACTGTTTGCTCCGCGAATCAATGTCGTCTATGTTTTCTGCTGTGCGAACCCGTTGCACCCTTCGTAAATAAGGAGAAAAATCGTGAAAGTTATTGGATTTAATGGTAGCCCCAGAAAGAGAGGAAACACCGCATCTTCTTTGCATATCGTTTTGGCTGAATTTGAAAAGGCGGGTATTGCAACGGAAATGGTTCATGTGGGGAAAGAAAAAATCAGGGGCTGCATAGCCTGTATGGGCTGTCGGAAAAATCAGGATGAAGCCTGCACCATTACCGACGATCCGGTAAATGACTGGATTCAGCTGATCAAAGAAGCAGACGGGGTTTTGTTCGGCTCACCGGTATATTTTTCCGGAGTTGCCGGGACCATGAAGTCGTTTCTTGACCGGGCTTTTTTTGTTTCATCGGTTAACGGGGGGCTGTTTCGACATAAGGTCGGAGCGGCTGTCGCCGCGGTAAGGCGCTCTGGGGGGCTTCCTACGGTTGACACCCTGAATCACTACATCAACTACTCCGAGATGATCATGCCTTCCGCCAACTACTGGAACGTGGCACATGGTCTTGCTCCCGGTGAAATGGAAAAGGATTATGAAGGCACCCAGATCATGGAGGTTTTAGGCAAAAACATGGCGTGGATCATGAAAATTATTGAACATGGTAAAAAAGAGATCCCCGCTCCCGCCAAGGTTGATAAAATTGCCACCAACTTTATCCGCTGATCCCCGCGACGATTTTCCTGCAGACCCGATTTTCGATTTTCCGGGGACAGTATATTTGATTGCTTCGCAAAAACCCCAATTACGGTCATTGTGGAGTTGAACCGAAATCTATCATACATTGAATTTACTGGATTCCCGCTTTCGCGGGAATGACGTAAGCAAGCAAATGTGAGGTTTTTACGACGCCATCATATTTGTTACCCATAAAACCTGTCAGAAAAGTGGCGGTTTCGTCGCGACCTCCAATGTTGACGCTCACATCGGGGTCATCTGCCAGATGCCGCAGGGGCAGGTGTCGGCGCAGAAGCCGCAACCGATGCATTTGTCGTCATTGGAGATGTACTCAAACGGTCTGGTAGCGGCGGCGTCGGTGTAGTCGGCCCGGGTGATGGCGCCGGTGGGGCAGATGGTTTCGCACAGATGACAGTCGCGACAGGTGGCGCAGGAAAGGCAGCGATCCGCCTGCTGCGCCTCGGTGGTGCCTTTTGCATCCGGGTGATAATGGGCAATGGTGAGTGATGAAATCGGAATAAGCGGCCGGTCAAAGGGATGCCACTGCTCACCTTTGATCTGGGCCAGAATAAACTCCGCCGCGTTTTTACCGGCCCCCAGGGCATCGGTGGCAAGACCCGGTTTTTCCACATCGCCCACCGCTAATACCTTTCTATCAGAGGTCGTATGACCCGGTTCCGTTTTGATCCAGTTGGCCCCGCCGACGGTCATGGTCTCCACCGATTCGGGGAGAAAGGGCAGGGACGGCACATCGCCGATGGAAATAAAGACATTGTTGGCGGGAATCAGTTCACCCTCGCTGGTGATGAGGCCCTCACCATTTACCTCTTTGGTCACTACCGGCCAGCGGAAGCGGGCGCCCAAAGCCTCGGCGGCCTCTTTTTCGGCGCCGAAGGCAAGGGGTTTCTGGATATCGATCAAGGTAACGTGTTTCGCGCCCAGCCGATATGCCTCGCAGGCTACATCGCAGCCCACGTTACCGGCGCCGATAACCACCACCTCATCGCCGATATCCATGGAGTCCGCACCTTTTGCCTCTTTCAAGAAATCAAGAGCGGGGATCACCCGTTCATGGCCGGGAAAGGTAAGGCGACGCGGCTGATGGGTGCCCACCGCGATGACCACATAGTCAAAATCGTCACGCAACTGAGCAAAGCGTGCCCCATCCATTTCCGCCCCGAGATGCACATGAATATTGGACATGGAGGTGAAGCGCTTGATTTCTTCATCCCAGATGGCTTGGGGCAGCCGCTCCCAGGGAATGACCTGGGCAAGCTTACCCCCCAGCCTGGTGTCTTTTTCAAAGATATGGGTTTCAACCCCGCCGATGGCCAGCTGCCAGGCCACGTTCATCCCACCCGGTCCGCCGCCGATTACCGCCACTTTGACGCCCAGTGATTCACCTTCTTCGGGAGGGGGAAAATTGGCCACGGCACGGCCCAGCACCTGCATTTCAATAGAGCCGTCAATGCCCACCCGGGTGCAGTTTTCCATACAGAGGTTGGGGCAGATTGCCCCGCAGACCGAAGCCGGCAACGGGGTGTAACCCAGTACCAATTGATAGGCCTCATCTATCTTACCCTCGCGGATGAGGCGCAGCCGCTCCACCGTGGGAATGTGGATAGGACAATGATAGGTGCATGGCGCCACCGCCTCGTCGTTCGCCCACCACGGTGTGCGACGTCGCAGATCACCGGTGACGATAGCGCCGATAACGGAGCGGTCGAGGCCGGGGGAGAGATCACGCAGGGGATCGCCGCCGCCAAACGCGTTGTTCCAGAACTCTTCCCGAAAGCGTGCCATGGGCATGGGCCCGGCAAACATCAGGGCCCGTTCCTGCGGGGTTATGGCGTTGAGTACCTGCCATTGATCACGTACGGTGAGCACATCGAGCAGCTCCGGGCGGCCGATTTTTTCAAGATAGGTCGGCATCTGCTCAACCAGCCATTGCCATTGGTCATCATCGGGCGGGGCCAGGCGGGAGTTTGTTCGGGAATAGGAGTCGTCGATGGGCCCACGAAAATAAATGGTGCCGCCAACCATGCCGACGCAGGGGCGATAGCCCAGGACGTTGTCCGGGTTTTTCGGTTCGATCCCGCAGACGACGGCAACACCGCCGCAATTGAACTCGGCGAACGAATCACCGGTGGAGCCAAGCACCCACAGCTCCGGGCGTTCATAGTCAGGGTTCCATTTCGTCATGGTGAGGCCGCGGGCGCCGATGGAGCCGCCGATAAAGACCTTGCCCGCCGCCATGGCGTTGCACACCCCGTTGGTGGCGTCCCCTAAAATGGTGATTTCCGCACCGATATTGAGATAGCCCACATCATCTGATACCGCGTTGTGACAGATGATACTGGTGCCGGGCATGCCCATGCAGCCGAGACGCTGACCACAGGGGCCGGAGATTTCCAGATGCAGCCCTTCCGGCCGCTGCAACCGGATGCCGATATTATGTTGGCCGTAGGTGCGCAGCACAACTTCGGATGACTCGGCGGCGGCCAGCCGCACAAGCCGCTCAAAATCCATGGAACTGAGCCGCAGGCCGTTTTCGTCAAGTCCGGAAACCATGGTCATGGCCGGGTTAGCCGGGTTTTCGGCGGATTGGTCAACAGGAAGATCGTTCATGATGCTCTAACACACATATTTAATTTGCAGCCGCTCAGCGGCGTCCTTGTCGTTGATGCCGATGGCGTCCGACATGCCGATGGGCAGGCTCTGCGAGCGGCCCAGCGGCGCCATGATTTTTTTGACTTCGGTCTGAATAGCCATGTAGGTGTGGGCCACCCGCTCGGCTACCTGATCGGGATCGAGGCGGCGATAGAGCTTGGGGTTCTGGCTGGTGATACCCTTCGGGCAGATCCCGACATTACACACGTTGCACCGGTTCTGCTCGCTGCCCAGGCAACCGGAGGCCGACTGCATGATGTATTTGCCGATGTGTACGGCGCTTGCTCCCAGCATGATCAGGGCCATGCCGTTTTGCGCGACGTTGCCGTTCTTGCCGACACCACCTGCGGCATACAGGGGAATTTCGTTCTGCTTGCCCTGGGCGGCGAGATCGAGATAGCACTCGCGCAGGTTGGAGGCCACCGGATGACCGGTGGCATCGAGCGATACATCATAGGCGGCGCCGGTGCCGCCGTCGATCCCGTCGATGAGCAGGCCGCCCGCATAGGGATTGCGCACCAGGTTGTTGAGTACCGCTTTGGCGGACGTGGATGCCGATATCTTGGGGTAGACCGGCACCTTGTGGTCAAAGGCCATGGAAAGGGTCTGAATCATCTTCATGACGCTTTCCTCGATGGAGTACAGGGTCTGATGCACCGGTGGCGAGGGCAGATCGACACCTTCGGGTACACCGCGCAGCCGGGCGATCAGCTTGGAGACCTTGTACCACATGAGCAGTCCGCCGTCGCCCGGCTTGGCGCCCTGACCATACTTGATTTCGATGGCGGCGGGATAACACTGCATGTCGTCGATGGCGCGGATGATCTCGTCCCAGCCGAAATAGCCGGAGGCAATCTGCAGGATGATGTATTTGAGATAGGGGCTTTTCAGCACCCAGGGCGGGCAGCCGCCCTCGCCGGTGCACATGACTACCGGAATTCCCAGCACCTCGTTACAATAGGCCACCCCCTGGAGCAGCCCCAGCCACATATTGGGTGACAGGGCGCCAAACGACATGGAGCCGATAATAAACGGGAAAACTTCTCGAGTCGGCGGGATCCAGCCATCGTTGAGGCGCCGCTCAAGGTACTGTTCGGGCGACAGGATGCGGCCGATCGTGGTAGTCAGGCTGAATTCGTGGCGGCCCGCGTCCAGAGCCGGGTCGGTGAGCATGGAAATGCGGTCGAACATGATCCGGTCGAGCAGGGTGGGGCCGGTGACGTTGCGCCTGCCGCCGCGCTTGCCCGCTTCACCGTTTTGATTATGAAGGAACACACTGCGGTTTTCCACCGTGTTGGGCACCGGCGCTATCGCCTCATTGGGGCAGACCATGGCGCACATGCCGCAGCCGATGCAGCTATGTTTCATATCGGTGCGCTGGCGTACCCCGACAAAAGTGCGGTAGTCGTTGCCCCGTTTGTTGGTCAACACCTCCAGTTGCGGAATACGCTGCCGGCGGTAGCCCAGGTAGAGGCACTCCTTGGGACATACCGCGGCGCATTGGCCGCACAGGGTGCACCGGTCCTCCCGGTGCTGGATGATCCAGGGGCAGTCGAGATATGTCAGGCTGCCAGGGGTAACGGGAACTGATCGTATTGAGACCATATATGCAACTCCTTTCTATCCGGGGGAATAACCACCGTGTGTTCGCGCATGGGTTGAAAATCAAGACGTGTGTCGCGATCGGGCACCAGTGCATCGACCCCGCACATTTCCGAGGCCATCGCCCAGACGCCGGGCCTGCCGCCAACCGTGGCCGGCCGCAGCTTTTTGTGATCCATCACCAGTAGGCAGGACTCATCAGGCAGGGTGCCGATCACCGCGTTGGGGCCGTCGATGATGAGCCGCCGGCAGACGTTGCGTAGCTCGCGCAGAAAATCGGCCTGCGGGTGGACGTCGATTTCAGCCGGGCTGAGCGGGGTGATGATATGTTTGTAGGCGGCAAGCGGCAGCTTGAGATGGTTGAGGGTGTAGTGAAGAATATGGGTGAAGACCTCCGAGTCGCTCTGGTAGCCCATGTAGCCGGGAAACCCGCGACCCAGCAGCCAGTCGCGGATCGGCACGAACGCGGTATTTTCACCATTGGTCATGGTAGCCACACCCTGGATGAAAAAGGGGTGACAGGCGTAGAGGTTGATGCCGTAGTTGGTGTTCTGGCGACCCTGCGCCATACAGACCCGTGACTTGATCTGGCCGTCGTGCAGGCTCAACATGTTGCCCACCTGCAAGGGCCAGCCCACCTCCTTGATCATCACCACATCGGGCCAGAAGGAAAACACCGACAGATCGCCGCCATGCTCCTCGCCGTCTTTGCGCAGGGCAAGGCGTGTTTTCATCATCTCCATGCCGCGCACCTCCGGTGATGACTCACGAAATCGCTCCGGCATCCGGTAGGCGCGGATAAAATAGCGGTGCCGGTCGGCCCCTTCCATATGGTGGCGCTGCATATCGAATTTGTGATCGTATTTGAGTTCGAATCCGCGTTTTTCCATGAAGTTTTCAAGTCTGCGCCACGCTTTTTCACTCTCGGCGATACCGGAGAGGATGGGAAAGCGGGGGTTGTACCTGAAATCTTCAAACTCCATGCCGCGCATCAGCAGCCCAAGCCCGGAGCCGTCGTAGCCCTCCTGCATGGCCTCCATGGCCTGGAGCATCTCGTATGGAGAGAACGGGACGTCGGCTGATTTCAAGGCGAGTCGACACATCGCAACTACTCCTATCTAGGGTTTTTTACCGCGGTGTATGGCGATCGGGGTGGAACGTGAACCAGAAGAGGACTGACTACATCCAGCCAGATACTACTCACGGACGGTATTCGGATGAAACCGATTACCTGAATTGAACCAATAAGTCAAGCAACGGACGCAATACTGTGCGAAACCTCTGATTTGCACAGTGCTGAATGCGGAGAGCTTTACTTCAGAACCTTGCCGATATCCTTAACCTTGTGTACCTGCTCTTTGACCTCGGCAATTTCCTTAACACCGGGAATATCGTTTACCACATTCTTGCCTTCCTCCTCCACTTCGTTGAGCCCGTTTTTGAAAGAGGAAATGGCCTTGCCCAGGCCGGAGCCGATCTCAGGCAGCTTCTTGCCGCCGAAAATCAGAAACGCGATACCGAGAATGACGATCAACTCGGGGGTACCTAAACCAAACATCGGAGAACCTCACTATGACGGCAGTGTCTGCCGATTGACGACCAATATGTTACGCTTTGTCAGAGTCGCCCTTATCCGTCGACTCTTCATCAAGTTTTTTTGCTTCTTCGGCCTTGGTGGCTTCTTTGAAATTTTTTATCCCTTTGCCGATACCGGAGCCGATTTCAGGCAGTTTGCCCGCTCCGAAAATGATCACGATGATCACTAGAATGACGATAAGCTCCGGCATTCCCAATCCGAACATGTTACACCTCGCATGAATACCATGGAAAATTCAGCAGTCCCGCTCCGGTATGCCGAACCCTACTAATACCGCACTGTAGAGTAGTTGACCGCCAAAGTCAAGAAGCAGCCACGGCCACCGCCGCGAACAAACAGGGTACCCCTGTATTGCCGGAGCCATGAAAGTCAGCAGAGGATTGACAACCAACGAGCAAAGCTTCTGCCGGTGCGATAGTACCTGGTGTTGATTCTCACATTAAATACACAGCATTTGTCTGAATATCTTACCAGTGATGTCAGAATATCTTGCCGGCGTCCCCCCCGGGCGTGCGTCGCGTAGCGCCGCCCGGGGGGAGCATCTCGGCACGACTAGAGTACAGATGTGCTCAGAACAATGCATCATATTCTGAGTCCTTCTTCTCTGCGTAGTGTCCGTGTCCGGATTGATCAGTGGTTACGAGTCGGCAATACTGTTTGACGATACGGTTTAGTTCTTCAGCCAGTTCAAGCAGTTCGGCAAGAAACTGGATGGTCTGTTCAGGTTTCATGATGTGCTCCTTGTGTTTGATGGTTGAATTACAGCAGCTCCGAGTCGGCACACCGAACATGCTCCGGTGTTATCTCTTGTGTTTTTTCGGCGGCAGCGGCGATCATGGCGCCGCGGGCAAGATGGTTGGCTTTGCGAAAGAGCCCGCCGGAGCCCTGATGAATGGTGGTTACCGCCTGATCGGTAAAGGGTGAGTTTTTTATCCCGGCAATCGCCAGATGATGGTCAAGATATTCACCCATCGCCTGTCGGGTGACCGCCGGCAGATGACTTCTGGCAACGATGCGAGAAGCCAGCGGTATGGCGGTGCGGTAGAGCAGGTTTTCGGCCAGGTTATTCTGGCCGGCCAGCACCATGGGCAGCCACGGTTTGGAGTCGGCTTCGAACTGGGTGATGGTATGCAGTTCGGCAAAGACATCGAGGCGCAGCAGTGAGGCCTCATCGATAATCAGCAGGGGTTGCTGCTTTTTGCCGGCGACCAGGCTGTCGATCTGTGCTCTGATCAACCGGGTCAATACGGCCCGTGAGGACGATGCGGTGGCGATATCAAGCTCGGCCAGGAGCTGGCGGTAGAGTTCGAGAATAGAACCGGCTGAAGCGGTGACCCACAGGGTCTTGTACCGAGAGCGATGAAGCGTTCCACAGCTGTAGCGCAAGGCGGTTGATGTGCCGGCGCCGACTTCGCCGGTGACGAGCATGATGGCGCCAAGGCGCAGAACATAGTCGAGGCGCTGCTGGACGCCGAGCAATTCCGGGGTGGTGAGCACCTGCTCAAGGGCGAGATCAGCCCTGAAGGGCTCCGCACTGAGACCGAAGAAACTTCGATAGCTCATGATCCACCTCCGTCGGCGCCAGGATCAAAGGGCAGCCGTCCGGGTTGGCATGTCGTGGTCTTGGCGAGCATCTCTTCACCGCCGTTTTTGGTTCGTTTCACCAGGGTGTTGACCACCAGATCAACCGGCCTGAGCAGACCACACGACTGCCCCTTACAGAAGATTTCGACCCGTTCCGGCCGATCATCGTTGAACAAGAGCGTGACCCGTTCACCGATCAATTGAACCGGGGCTTCGAAGAGTCGTCCGTCGATGGTGACGACCCGGTCTTTGCTGACCCGGCGCCGCACTTCTTTACGGAAGTGATCAGCAAGCTCAGCGGGTGCTTCGCGAATCATTTCAAGATGAGCGGCAAAGCGGTTGAACGGGGTCATCGCGGTAACCGAATGAACCCGATGCAGATAGTCCGTTTCCAGCCAGTGCTGGAACCGGTCATTGAGCTGAGCAAGGGTGTCGGGTTGGTCATCGAGGCGCGAGATAAACCGGGATCTGACGGTGCGAAAGAACCGCTCGATTTTGCCGCGCCCCTGTGGGGTATAGGGGCGGCTGTGGATCAGGGCGATGCCGAGCGAGGCACAGATTCGTTCGAGATGGCGTGAGCGAAAGGCGGCGCCGTTGTCCACGTAGAGTTTACGCGGCAGTCCTCTGGTAAGCAGGGCCTGGCGAAAGACCTGGAGCCAGGATTCGAGTTTTTCCGAACAGAAGAACTCGCCGTGGGTAATGAGCCGGGAATGATCGTCAAGAATGGCGATCAGATATGCTTTGCGCCGCTTGCCGGTGCCTTTTACCAAGGGGCCGTGCATGATATCTGATTGCCAGATATCGTTGGGAAATTCGGCCTCGTAACGCCGTCGATCCACCGGGGCTCGCTTGTGCAGAGCGGCGCTGTCAAGCTTTTCCTGGGTGAGGATGCGATAGGCGGTGGAGAGACTCAGGGTCGTGCCGGGTGTGATTACTTGTTTTTCAGCAAGTGCTTGCACCAGCCGCCAGACCGGCCAGCCTGGTTGTTCTTTGCGCAACCGGATCAGGGCGCCGCGAGTCTCATCATCGACCGTGCGAGAGCATCCCCGGTCGCACCGCCTGGCCGGCATCAAGGCACTGAGCTCGCGGCCGCCCCGCTCATAGAGTCGCAGCCAGCGCCTGACGGTGGCCGCCGACACCCGGGTGCGATGAGAGCCGGGGATGTTCCAGTGCTGCTCACTTTTTTGATAGATGAGTTCGGTCAACTCACCGGGTTCGAGTCGTGATGCAACCAACTCGCTGATGACTCCGAAGCGAAACAGGGCAACTTCGGTACGCAAGGCTTCGTCTTCCATGGGCGTCCTCCTGGGTATGGGGTATCAGAGTCGGGTTATCCGAGTCTGTCTGCCGATACCATGCTCAGAGGCCGCCGGGCAGAGCTACAATACGGTAGGGTGGGTCATGGATGTGTCGATTGTCATGGTGTATTGCTTGGGTAACCGGGATGATGTTTCGTGCAATGAGTCGAGTGAATCCTTCCCGGTGGGTAAGCTGAGCGGACATCCCGAAGACCAGCCGAATCATCCGACCTAGCCGACGCCACCACTGGCGTTGGCGCGAACGCGGCAGATCGGGCCGCCAGCGTTTTGTGCTCTGTCGGTGGGTAATTGCCTGCTGGATCTCAGCACTGGAACTGCGATACCGGGGCCAATATCCCCGTGGTTTCAACCGATGAACGGCGCGGCACTGCGAACAGAACAGACGTCGAAGATAGACACAATGAGAAAAGCAGCTAAACCAGGCGACAACAAATCCATGCCACCACAACCGTCCACCGCACCGGGGACAGCACGATGGTTTATTCCAGGGGTAGGCGGTGCCGAGACGAGCAATTTCCTTGACGGATGCGGCAACAAACAGTACCACAAGGCAACTCCTTTCAGGAAGTAGGTTTCCTGCCTGGAGGGCTGCCGGGGCCGTGTCCACGGCCCCGGCAGCCACCACTCACGAGGGGTGTACAATAACGTTACGAGAATTCAAGATAATCTGCAGTGTCACCACCCACTGCTAACAGATTCTGACAAAAAAGGCTGGTTTTATTTTAGATAATCTGGGGTTAAACACCTGGTAACAGTTACCCTTCCCCGCCAACTCCGAGATCTGGCGTATAAGAACCAGCGGCGCGTCTACGCATGTATGTTTCAGGCCGTCCAGCAGGTACTCAAAACAGTCACCACACATGACACCAGGCTCGGCGGCGATGGCGGATTTACCGCCATGTTACACACCCACGCACGAAACCTTGACTTCCATCCACACATTCGCGCTATGGCGGGCCAAATCAGGCAAATACCTCTTCAGGGCACGGTTTCTTCATGCCCAAAATAGAAACCAGCGGCAAAAAAAACCGGTGTAAACCGGCGCTGGAAACGTGCGCCCTCAAAAACGCCGGCCGGCACCGGTGTAACCTGATACTTGCTGATTCATGCCTTAAAAACCAATTACGGCTGCCAAGCACTGCTCATTTTTCTGCACAATCACGTTAGAAAACAACCCCCTTAAAAAGCTATTTTCTAAGTAACTGCCGGGCTCGTCCAACAAACGGTTCAGCTCGTGGCTCGTTCCTCGCACGATCTAACCTTATTCGTTGGGCGCGGTTTTAAGCAGACTGTCCAGAAGTTTCAGCTTTGAGACGCCTTTTTAGGTAGAA
This sequence comes from Desulfofustis sp. PB-SRB1, assembly GCA_016722945.1. Taxonomy (GTDB): domain Bacteria; phylum Desulfobacterota; class Desulfobulbia; order Desulfobulbales; family Desulfocapsaceae; genus PB-SRB1. The sequence continues at coordinate 128,666 of JAEQMT010000023.1, forward strand.
CGCGCTCGCCTTTGCATCTGCTGCTACTTTCTGAATCTCTGACTGGGCTAAGCCAACTACAGCAACTAATTCCGGTTCACCACCCACTACAGCAGCAACCTGAATTCCACGCCTAAGGATCACCGGATTATCTGCGCGTAGTGCCAACGTGACAGCTTCACGCGCTCTTTCCGAGAATGAGGAATCATTTGCATTCCTTTCTTGGACGATCTGCTGAAGGTGCTCAACCCCGACGTAGCCGGGAGGCTTATTCTTTCTTTGGCTCCATGAAAAATCCTCACCATGAGGGCCTCGCTCTAACAACCACAGCCAAACATCATCCGTTGGTTCTCCACCAAGGCTACGCACTTCGTCTGCAATTAAATTATTCATGCGTATCGCGAATTTTTACGCCCAACGCTTCGGTTCAGCGGCGGGCCGCGTAGCGGGCCGTCGGCTGCAACCGGTTGTTCGACTGCTCTGTTGCTACGGCTCATTGAGCACTAGACCGCATTTGCGTCAAGTATCGATATGTTTGTTGTTCGAGCTTGGCTTGCCGGAACTTACCCGGCGATATCAGCTATCACCAGGTGGCCTGCGACCTTCCGGCCAGTACTGAAGACTCTGCAAGAATTCAGTCGCTTCGACCCTCTCGGCGAATTCCAACAGATTGCCGACCTTCGCTTCCAGGACCTCTCGCACTTCGGCGGGGGTAGCGAAGAAGAACTCTTTTCGAGTGTTCACGCAGTTCAAGCGCCGGTCGGCGAAGTGCTGGTGTAGCTCAGCCTCCAGCCCAACGGCGTCCTCCGAGAAATACAGGGCGTGCACGTCGAAGCGGAATGGCACTGAAGCATCCCCGAGTTCATTTACTCGATCCAGGGGCTCCAGCCTTCGAGTCAGGCCGATCTTGACAACGCTATCGCCGAAGGCACCGCAGTTGGAAATTACGTAAACGTATCCGGCCCGGATATTTGCGGCCCGATAGTCGTTTTGGGCGATCGCCGTATCCAGTTCCGCAAGCCGGAGTTCCAACTCAGCGTCGTTGCCACCCGTGGCTTGGAGCTTCTGTATGGCAATAACAATATGACTTCGCTCCTTGTCCAAACGTTCACGCTCGGCAGCCAGCTCCATTGCCACCTTACGCTCTTCACGAAGACGAGCCCGCTCCTCTCGGGCCTCCTCTTTCTCCTCCTGCTTCTTGATGAGGAAATCCGCCGTAAGCTCGATTTCTTCGAGACGCAGGGCGTGGAACTCATCCGTGATGCTAATTTCCATCATCCGACCTAGCTTCGCGATGGCTGTCCGGGAGGCTTCGAGCCGCTTTCTAGCGGTGACAACGTTCCCAATCCGCAGCGTGCGAATACTATTGTCCGCTTCGGCATTGTACGCGCGAAGCATTAGTCTGCCGAGGTCGCTAGTCATCTGGCGACCTTTGGCCAAAGATCCGTCATATGTGAACATTTCGGACTTCCGAATGGCCCTATCTGACTTCACGAGCATCGCGATACGCTCACTGAGGTCCGTGAGACGATCACGGTAGGCCGCAGCATTCTCAAGTGGGTGGTGGTACCGGTAAATGCCGACTTCCTGTAGGACCCGCTCGTCATTGAGGACTACTGTCTCATCGGATGCCAAAGCCTCTAGCTGAAGACGGAGCGCCCGAAGTTCGCCCTCAAGCAGCGCGATCAGAGCGTCACTATCGTCCGAGGTGAAGGCATGGAAATCGCTTTCGGGCGCCGAAGCTGTGGGGGCAGGCTGTCCCTGTATCGCATCTGCAGTGGCTGGCAGCCAAAGCTGCCAGCCTTCAGGTGGCGGCGGCCATGAGGGGTCTGGCGTCCAACCTTTCGGAGGCACCCATCCCGCCGGAGGCTTCGGCCAGCCTGGCGGAGGGTTGAATACAACGCCGCGGTCGCTCATGCCTTCCTCACACCTGTCGGATCAATCGGGACCAACTCGTAGGGATTTTTGGAAACAGCGGCGCCTAGATGCTCAAGCGTAGCGAGCGGTACGACCGACGAAAGATCGAACTTCACGAAGGTATCTCTGGCTGACGCTACGGCAACGAACGGCAGATAGGTGGCCAAGCCTGTTGCCGGATGGATCGTCTCGGTCCCGACCTCGAGCGAGATGGAGTGGATGATCCCTCGGCGGTCAGCCTCGAAGACCTCGTGCAGTATCCGGATAGCGACCTGGTGGATCGCACTGGCGTAGCGGTCCTTGCATGCCTTTTTGGAAAGCTGGCTTGCCGTAATCTCGTCGCTCGTCTTTTTATACTTGTACGCTTTGACGGATGGTACCTGGTCCGGATCCGGAACCACCGCACGAACTCGCAACTCTGCGTGTGCGGGATCAAACTGGAACTCAGTAATCACAGAGAAATGGTCCGGGTAAACCGAGTTTGACATCACGATAGCGACGTACTCCTCGACTGCCTCGATCACGCCGTAGCCCAGGTTCGAGGCCAGCCTGTCTACCGCAGAATTCTGTTCGGCTATCTCGGTCTCACGGGCCTCGCAATCCTTGGCGTACCTGGCCCTTTCAGCCTCTAGTTGCGCCAGCCGCCGTTCTTCGTCGCGAACATGCGCCTCAACTGCCGCCTCATATTCGGCTTCAAGCCGCTTCACTGTCTGCTTCCATTCCAAAGAATGAGCCTCGTGCTGCCTTCTTGCTTCTTCCAGGCGTTTCGCATGCCCCCTCTTGCCGAAAAGGCCGCGCAGACCCGTAGGTGTGTCGGGCTCTATCAGTGCGGGCATTTCAGGAGGCTCGGGCTTCGCCGGCGCTGGAATTGGTCGCTCAAGGTCGGGTCGGTCGAACGGTGGATGCTTGACTTCTTGCTTCAGCGTTTCCAAGTCAACGTAGTCGTCCACAGATAGCGTGGCGGCCAGTAGTCCGTCGATCTCCGCGTATGCCTCTTGGATCTCGGCGTTGAGGTCGTCGACCTCGGCTAGTCTTGCCTCGACGTGAGCAGCTGCCGCCTCCTTTTCGGCCTCCTTCTCTAGTCTCCTTTGTTCCGCGTCACTCGCTCTGGTCGCTTGTTGGCGGAGTCGCGCTTCTTGTTTCCTCCGCTGCTCGGCCGTCCGCTGGACTGCCCGCTCTTCACGCTCGCGCTGACGCTGAGCACGCTCCGCCTCACGTGCCGCCCTCTTAATCGCCTTGTTGAGCTCCGCCAAGAAACCACGTCGTCCCATTAACTCCCTCCTAGATCGAACGCTAAACGGTCGTTATCAACGATCGGACAAGATAGTCTTCCGGCCCGTGTGCGGTTCTCTGCACGATTTCCTGCAGCAAGAACTCCAACCGCCTTGATGTGTCATCTTACTTCGTTCCCATTGGCGAATGCCCAGCTCACCGCACAAATTTTGGTTGGCGGCTTTTGTGCGTCTTTTTGCACAAAAGGTGACAGTTAAAATTTTTCCGGTGCAGCTGCTCGCGAGTGCCGGGCACGGCACATGTTCTTAAAAGTGAGCCAAGTGTAAAATAAGCTCAGTTACTTGGCAAGTCTTAAACCCAGCCAGATGGAGGCGAAGGGTGTAGCGGTAGGCAACGAGGTTGTGGCGACAATGCTTCGGGAGGAAGCCGCCTGGAAATCCGGGTACCGCGAACGTACGGGGTGACGAACAGGAATCGGGTATAAGGCGCATACGTCGGGACGAGTCTGCACAACAAGATAAAGTCCTCTATCTATTGCTAGGCGTATCCGCAAACCCGGCACTCACGTACAGAAAGAGATGTGTTTACCCCGGGAGATCTCCCCTGTGCCACCTGGGAACTCACCAGGGTGGACCTCTCTCTCCGCTACTGTCCAACATCGTCCTTGACGAGTTGGATAAGGAATTGGAAAGCAGAGTGCACAAGTTCGTCCGCTACGGGGACGACTTCATGGTTTATTGCAAAAGCCGGAAAGCAGCCGAGAGAGTGAAGCGGAGCATCACTGAGTTGATGAGGCTGAAATTGAAGCGTAAGGTCAATCAGGATAAAAGCGCTGTCAGCAGACCGTGGCTGCGTAAATTTCTCGGGTTCACCTATTTCCACATGTGTGGTCAATCCAAGGTGCGAATCCATGGGAAAACCCTCAAACGCTTCAAGGGCACGGTCAGGGAACTGACCAGCCGCAGTCGTGGCAAAAGCTTGAACTTGGGTTTGCGGTCAGTAGGCACAAAATCGGTCGAATTCACTCCATTAGATAAGTCAAAATCGCTAAATTTCAACAACATATATCGAGCCAAATGTCAGGTGTGAGCTGAAATATGTAGGCACACGAATTGTATTTATTTCCTTGCATTAGCTGTCTATACATGCTATTTACGTAAGCATGTACCTGAGAACAACAAAACGCACCAACAAAGATGGCTCGGTCGTCGAGTACTTTCAGATTGCCCACAACGAGCGCCATCCAAAGACTCGCAAACCGGTCGCCAAAATCATCCATAACTTTGGTAGAGCCGACCAACTTGACCGTCTTGAACTGGTACGACTGTGTCGATCTATCGCCAGGGTCTGTGGGTTGCATATCTCTGATCCATTGGCTGAAGACGTGTTGCTACCAGAGGGAGAAGCAATAGGTATACCGCCTGATCTGAAGATCAAGCAAACGTTTGCTCTGGGGTGCCCGTTGGTCATTGAGACCCTATGGGAACGGCTCGGTTTGAAAAAGACGCTCAATAGTATTGAACAGGCAACCGGTAGTCAAGTTCCTTACGAACGAGCAATTCTGGCCATGGTCACTAACCGATTATGTGACCCCGAATCCAAACTCGGGGTATGGGACCGCTGGCTGTCCACCGTCTACCTGCCTTCTTGTGCAAGCCTCAGGCTCAGGCATATGTATGAAGCGATGGACCTGCTTCACGCCAATATCGATACCATTGAACAAACCGTGTTTTTCAACACGGCCAACCTTTTCAACCTGGAGGTCGATCTGATCTTTTACGATACGACGACCGCTTCTTTCCAGGTCGATGCTGAAGACCATTCTGAAGCCGACCCCAACGCCACATTACGTAAATTTGGCCGTTGTAAAGAAGGCGGTTGGGCACCGCAGGTCGTCGTTGCTCTGGCGGTGACCCGCGATGGTATCCCGGTGCGTAGTTGGGTGTTGCCGGGTAATACCGCCGATGTCACAACGGTAGAAAAAGTTCGCGCCGATCTCAGAGGCTGGAACTTGGGTCGGGCAATGTTTGTCGCCGATGCGGGGATGAACTCCGAAGATAACCGCGTTGAACTGGCCAAAGCTTGTGGGAAATATCTTCTGGCCTGTCGTATGGCCAGTATCTCTGAAATCAATTTGAAGGTTCTCAGTAAACGTGGCCGCTACACCAAATTTAAGGATAACCTCTATGCCAAGGAGATCATCGTCGGCGATGGTGAGAGGCGGAGGCGTTACATCCTCTGTTATAACCCCAAACAAGCGCAAAGGCAGCGGAGCCACAGACAGCTAATAATCGAGCTGCTTGAAGCTGAGTTGGCCACGCACAAGGATCACTCAGCAACTGCCCAGTGGGCTATTGAATTGTTGGCATCACGCCGTTTCAAGAAATATCTGCGAACCACCAAAGGTGGCCTCATTCGTATTGACCGGGCTGCCGTTGGTAAGGCGGCAAAGTATGATGGAAAATGGGTAATTGAAACCAACGACGATACCATTAGTCTCGAGGATGCGGCGTGCGGTTACAAGAGTCTGATGGTGTTGATTCTCACATTAAATGCACAGCATTTGTCTGAATATCTTACCAGTGATATCAGAATATTTTGCAGGCGTCCCCCCCGGGCGTGCGTCGCGTAGCGCCGCCCGGGGGAGCATCTCGGCACGACTAGAGTACAGATTTACTCAGAACAATGCATCATATTCTGAGTCCTTCTTCTCTGCGTAGTGTCCGTGTCCAGATTGATCAGTGGTTACGAGTCGGCAATACTGTTTGACGATACGGTTTAGTTCTTCAGCCAGTTCAAGCAATTCGGCAAGAAACTGGATGGTCTGTTCAGGTTTCATGATGTGCTCCTTGTGTTTGATGGTTGAATTACAGCAGCTCCGAGTCGGCACACCGAACATGCTCCGCTGTTACCTCTTGTGTTTTTTCAGCGGCAGCGGCGATCATGGCGCCGCGGGCAAGATGGTTGGCTTTTCTAAAGAGCCCGCCGGATCCCTGATGAATGGCGGTTACCGCCTGTTCGGTAAAGGGTGAGTTTTTTATTCCGGCAATGGTGAGATGATGGTCCAGATACTCACCCATCGCCTGCCGGGTGACCGCCGGCAGATGACTTCTGGCAACAATGCGGGAAGCCAGTGGGATGGCAGTGCGGTAGAGCAGGTTTTCGGCCAGGTTATTCTGGCCGGCCAGCACCATGGGCAGCCACGGTTTGGAGTCGGCCTCGAACTGGGTGATGGTATGCAGTTCGGCAAAGACATCGAGGCGCAGCAGTGAGGCCTCATCGATAATCAGCAGGGGTTGCTGCTTTTTACCGGCGACCAGGCTGTCGATCTGTGTTCTGATCAGCCGGGTCAATACGGCCCGTGAGGACGATGCGGTGGCGATATCAAGCTCGGCCAGGAGCTGGCGGTAGAGTTCGAGAATAGAGCCGGCCGAAGCGGTGACCCACAGGGTTTTGTACTGAGAGGGATGAAGCGTTCCACAGCTGTAGCGCACGGCGGTTGATTTGCCGGCGCCGACTTCGCCGGTGACGAGCATGATGGCGCCAAGGCGCAGAACATAGTCGAGGCGCTGCTGGACGCCGAGCAATTCCGGGGTGGTGAGTACCTGCTCAAGGGCGAGATCGGCCCTGAAGGGCTCCGCACTGAGGCCGAAGAAACTTCGATAGCTCATGATCCACCTCCGTCGGCGCCAGGATCAAAGGGCAGCCGTCCGGGTTGGCATGTCGTGGTCTTGGCGAGCATCTCTTCACCGCCGTTTTTGGTTCGTTTCACCAGGGTGTTGACCACCAGATCAACCGGCCTGAGCAGACCACACGACTGCCCCTTACAGAAGATTTCGACCCGTTCCGGCCGATCATCGTTGAACAAGAGCGTGACCCGTTCACCGATCAATTGAACCGGGGCTTCGAAGAGTCGTCCGTCGATGGTGACGACCCGGTCTTTGCTGACCCGGCGCCGCACTTCTTTACGGAAGTGATCAGCAAGCTCAGCGGGTGCTTCGCGAATCATTTCAAGATGAGCGGCAAAGCGGTTGAACGGGGTCATCGCGGTAACCGAATGAACCCGATGCAGATAGTCCGTTTCCAGCCAGTGCTGGAACCGGTCATTGAGCTGAGCAAGGGTGTCGGGTTGGTCATCGAGGCGCGAGATAAACCGGGATCTGACGGTGCGAAAGAACCGCTCGATCTTGCCGCGCCCCTGTGGGGTATAGGGGCGGCTGTGGATCAGGGCGATGCCGAGCGAGGCACAGATTCGTTCGAGATGGCGTGAGCGAAAGGCGGCGCCGTTGTCCACGTAGAGTTTACGCGGCAGTCCTCTGGTAAGCAGGGCCTGGCGAAAGACCTGGAGCCAGGATTCGAGTTTTTCCGAAGAGAAGAACTCGCCGTGGGTAATGAACCGGGAATGATCGTCAAGAATGGCGATCAGATACGCTTTGCGCCTTTTGCCGGTGCCTTTTACCAGCGGGCCGTGCATGATATCTGATTGCCAGATATCGTTGGGGAATTCGGCCTCGTAACGCCGTCGATCCACCGGGGCTCGCTTGTGCAGGGCGGCGCTGTCAAGCTTTTCCTGGGTGAGGATGCGATAGGCGGTGGAGAGACTCAGGGTCGTGCCGGGTGTGATTACTTGTTTTTCAGCAAGTGCTTGCACCAGCCGCCAGACCGGCCAGCCTGGTTGTTCTTTGCGCAACCGGATCAGGGCGCCGCGAGTCTCATCATCGACCGTGCGAGAGGCATCCCCGGTCGCACCGCCTGGCCGGCATCAAGGCACTGAGCTCGCGGCCGCCCCGCTCATAGAGTCGCAGCCAGCGCCTGACGGTGGCCGCCGACACCCGGGTGCGATGAGAGCCGGGGATGTTCCAGTGCTGCTCACTTTTTTGATAGATGAGTTCGGTCAACTCACCGGGTTCGAGTCGTGATGCAACCAACTCGCTGATGACTCCGAAGCGAAACAGGGCAACTTCGGTACGCAAGGCTTCGTCTTCCATGGGCGTCCTCCTGGGTATGGGGTATCAGAGTCGGGTTATCCGAGTCTGTCTGCCGATACCATGCTCAGAGGCCGCCGGGCAGAGCTACAATACGGTAGGGTGGGTCATGGATGTGTCGATTGTCATGGTGTATTGCTTGGGTAACCGGGATGATGTTTCGTGCAATGAGTCGAGTGAATCCTTCCCGGTGGGTAAGCTGAGCGGACATCCCGAAGACCAGCCGAATCATCCGACCTAGCCGACGCCACCACTGGCGTTGGCGCGAACGCGGCAGATCGGGCCGCCAGCGTTTTGTGCTCTGTCGGTGGGTAATTGCCTGCTGGATCTCAGCACTGGAACTGCGATACCGGGGCCAATATCCCCGTGGTTTCAACCGATGAACGGCGCGGCACTGCGAACAGAACAGACGTCGAAGATAGACACAATGAGAGCGGCAGCTAAACCAGGCGACAACAAATCCATGCCACCACAACCGTCCACCGCACCGGGGACAGCACGATGGTTTATTCCAGGGGTAGGCGGTGCCGAGACGAGCAATTTCCTTGACGGATGCGGCAACAAACAGTACCACAAGGCAACTCCTTTCAGGAAGTAGGTTTCCTGCCTGGAGGGCTGCCGGGGCCGTTGCCACGGCCCCGGCAGCCACCACTCATGAGGGGTGTACAATAACGTTACGAGAATTCAAGATAATCTGCAGTGTCACCACCCACTGCTAACAGATTCTGACAAAAAAGGCTGGTTTTATTTTAGATAATCTGGGGTTCAACAGATATGGTGATCGAGCGTTGTTTCCGCTCGTTGAAACGTACCCAGATAAAGATGGTGCCGATGTACCACTGGGCCTCCCGAAGGATTGTGAGTCATGTCAAAATTTGCGTACTGGCCTTGCTTATCGAACGGATCGCTGAAATGACCTGCGGCATGTCGTGGCACCATATCCAGCGAAATTTGGAGACACTGCAGATCACAGAATTTTTTGATTTAAAGTATCGTGTGCTTATGCGCAACGAAGTGACAACAGAGGCAAGAAACATATTAAAATCATTAAAGATAAAGGTACCAAAGCAGCTCATACACGCGGAAAAAACAGCTTGAATTTGTAGACACACGCCGAATCTTGCTATGCATCGCATAACCACCAACAGCAATGGTTTGCGGTGATTCATGTACTTACAGACCGCAAACCCAAGTTGAAGCAGGTGATCCAGGAGCTAAATCAACAGTTCTTTGGTTGGTGGGGATACTTTCGTTTAACGGAAGCAAAATCCTTCCTCAAGGGACTGAGAATCTGGATAATACGGAGATTACGGAGTCTTGTTTGGAAACAATGGAAGAACCCGAAGACCAGGGTAGCTAACCTGGAAAAGCTTGGGATTGCTCATGAGGACGCCATGCTCCGCGGAAGTGCCCGCAAGAAGTATTGGCGTATGAGTAGAATCAAGTGGGTCGCCATTGCCATGCCACAAAGCTACTTCACTGAGCGAGGATTATACCTGCCGGGATACTGATTTCCTGATCAGCCGAACCGCCTTGGTACGTGATCCGTATGCCGGGCGGTGTGGGAGGGCTCTTCAGTGATGAGGAGTCCTATTCCGATTAGTCCTGATTCTAATCAGGCAACTTGGCGATGTCTGTCTCCTATTCCCGCAAGAAGCGATGACACACTGATGTCTTCATCTAATTCGTCCCAATGGAGACCAACACCACCGCCACTGATAATATATTTAGCTCTTTCTGTATCAGAGGCATTCATAAGACGTGGGAAATATGCAAGAGGAACTCCAAGTTGTCGTCCATCTGCAAGATCAACCCACATGATGTCATTGTCAAAATGAATATTTGTTGCCTGTGGTTCAGCTATTAAAGTATTCATCCCAGTACCTCTGTATTTCTGCCTTGTGCTGAATGGCAACATCCAGCAATTCATGTAATTCATGTGCTGATAATTTATATGATTCCGCCACTTTGGGGAGAGGTTCCAGCCAGAATTTGGCCAATGCTTCACCTTTTCTAACGTGTATATGCAACGGTTCTCGCGGCATACCTTCGTTTGAATAAAAGAAGAATCGATATCCTTTATGTCTAAATACAACTGGCATGCTTCGATAATATGATACTGTTTCTGATATGTCTATCTATTCTTAATTTTGACTAACGGCCGAATTGACGTGCACATTGCGTTAATAATGGCAGTGGTAGCTGCCGATTATTGGGCCACGTCAATTCGGCGCAAACGTGGCCATCTGTGGCGGCGATTAGCCGTCCGTAGCATGGCTTGGTTAGCCTTCCTCTTCTATCTCTATCCGCTCTGCAACCGCCTCGCACCATTCATCTTCATTCGTTGAGATGACGTAGTGATGCAGTTCTTCATTCTCGGATGCCGTGCCATCGGCTCTCAGAGATGCCACAACATCGGAATCAGGGATCTCAAGGGCCTCACCTTCTGGCAGACCGGCGTACCCGTTGGCCAATCGGTGGGAGAAGCGGTAGACCATCCGGAATCGGAATATCACTTGCCGATTACGCCAGTCAGTGAACCACAGTGTCACACCGTCGCCGTCAGAGGCGAACTCGAATCCCTTCTCCGGGTCATTCAGATCGATCTGTGGCTGGAATCGCTCGTATTTCATCATGTGGCTAACGGCCGAGTTGACGTGCACATTGCGTTAATAATGGCAGTGGTAACTGCCGATTATTGGGGCAATTTGCACCGTCCAACGATTGGTTTGCGCAGCGCAGCGGAGCACACCGATCGTTGGGCCGCGGCAACTCGGCCGTTTGCGCCGCGGAGCGGCGCAAACGCCGGCGTTCAGTAGCAGCCAGGGCGCTCAAAGACAGCTAGAGAGGTAAAAAATTGAAATTCTATAAGTTCACAAAAGCGGCACGACCCTGGCTGTCTACTGCACTGCATTGTTCGGCCTTAACCTCCTGTAATTATATTATCATCAATGTGGGAACCAAGATTTTCAGCTAACCGTTTCGTGATCTTTTTCATAGTGGCTTCCGGTCGATCAAAGCCGTAGACTGTCAATGGGAAATTGAGTGGCTCCTGTATTTTCCATATTTCTTCATGTTGACCTGGCGAAAATAGCTTAGCTGGATTTCCAACAGCAATCCATCCTATTGGTACTAAAGCACCGGGTTCAAGGTATGATTTTAGATGAACAACTGCATTGATTCTAATTTGTGAACCTTTACCCAAATGTGCACTGTGAAAAATTGCCGCACCAGTTGCGATAAAAACTTCGTCTTCAATCGTGCATCCAACAACATGTGCATTAGGACCGATCAAGCAAAAATTCCCAATGGTTGCAGAATGGTTGGCATTGCTCCTAACCACAGCGTTTTCAAAAATGATACAATGCTCACCAATCATAATTTTGCCGCCCTCTGCGATGATTGAAGCGCCATGCATCACCCGGCAATTCGGTCCAATTGTTACATCCCCACAAATCGTTGCGGTTGGCGCAATATATGCCGAGGAATGAACTTCAGGTTTTTTTCTTTTACCTAAATCCTGCAATCCTTGATCGGGAGCAGAAGCCTGACAACTAAAACTTGTTTACTCCCTCCCTCCCGCCTTTCCCTATCTCACAAATAGCCCTTATATGGCTACCACAAGCTGGTGGAGCGCTCAATAAATCAATTTTACGGGCAATCTACCATATACAGGGCGTACCTGCCCCTTTGTCAGTATCTTACAGCTCTGTGGGAACAGACGAGATTCAGTGTAATCCAACATCAACCCAGGCATCCCATTGGGCTGGGAACAAATGATGGGAAGGGGTGAGCAGCGTAAATTGCCTGGAGCCTGTCAGGAGCTTGCCGGCTACTCTGACAAGCATCGTCCGAATCGTCGCCGGCTCCCAGCGGCGCAGCTCTCTGTTACCGCTACACAGTGCCATCCAACGAATGGTATTGTAGGCCATTACGGCACACTGGAACAGAGCGCTGCTTCCCCAGAAATCATCCATCTTCAGGTGGGCCAGACTCATCTGATTTTTGGCCTCATCTATCCACGTCTCACACGTCGCCCGCCGACCATACTGGGTATGTGCCCGCCGGCAGCTCATATCTTCACTTGTCACATAACAGAAAAAGTCATACTCCTTGATCTCAAACAGGCTTTTGCAGGGGGATTTCCGCGCGCATGTCCGCTCCCGCCGCACCGCAACAAAACGACGCGAGACAGACCACGTGGAGCAGCGATGCCAAAAGCTGCACTGTTCCCACCCGGGGGTGTCCAGAACCGGCTCCCAGCTCTGGGCATAGAGAAGCTCATTGAGTCCTTTCAGCTTTACTTTGACCAGGTAGCCGTGCCCATACTGATCAAGCAGATCGAACAGGGCGCCGTTGAAAAAACCGCTGTCTCCACGAAACAGAATCGTCTGCGTGTTCGGCAGGTGAGCAAGTAATTGTTTGGTAAATTCAACCACCCCATTGCCGGTATACGCATCACCGCTTCTCAGCCATCCCTGTAAAATCTCCTTTGTCTCGGCACAAAAAGCAAGCAGTGGATGATACGATGCTTTTCCTCTGCGAAACGGATTGTAGCCTTTTTTCACCCCTTGTTGGGTGCCATAGGCGGTTTTTTCCGTTGAATCGACATCAATGACGCGGCACGGCCGCATGGCAATTGTGGAGGTGCCGTTTCTCAATGCTTTTCTCCAGAATCTCCCCCGCAGTCGATGATTCAACACTTCCAACTGATAGACCTGGCGCTCCGCAAATGTTCGGAAGATACGTCCTAACGTGGTTGGATCAGGAATTGACACCCACCCCGCCACTTTTCTGAGGATACCATCCGCCCATAAAGTGACCACACCGCTTACTGATCGGGCTCCTCCGATCGTACCGATAATGGTGAGAAACAGTGCATCAACGCAGTCATAGAGGGCATTGTTGCCGCGCTCATGCTCAATCGTGTCTTTGATGAGGGAAACGGCACCGTTGTGACGCAGGAATTTGACTACGGGAAGAAGCCCTGCCTGACTGGTGAGACCCTTAGCGGTGTTGGTCATGGTGACTTTTTTTGATGACACTCGGGCACTACGCCTGCTATTGTTTGCTTTCATGAAAAAGGTGATTCCTCCAGGTTGTTTTCGTCATGGTTAACTTCCTAAGGATATTACCTTTTTCATGTTTCTATGGCTACCTTTTTGCAATATTTAGGTTTTATGTGAAATGAGCATTTGTACCTCCAGTTTTGGCCGAACCACTGATTATCAGTGCGATTTGCCTTGATAAGTTGATAATTACCCGCCAAACAGGGCAATGTGCCTCGATAACGGCATTAATTCCGCTTAACGATGCGATTTGCCCTGATAATTACTTTTCTTTCACGCGTAAGATTAACATCTTATCGCAGTATACACCATAATTTTCAGGCGGCAAGCGCTGGGATTGTGGTCTGACATTGTCGGCCGAGAGGTGAATTGTTGGGGTTGTGCTCGGAAGCGCCGATAGATTTCTCGGCTTCATTCGTCATTAAGCTTCTGGTATCGTTTTCTGAGTTTTGCCAGATCCTTATCGGTGTCGGCATCCATCAGAATGAAGGGGTCATCGAGTGCGATAGTGCAGGAATGTATCTCATAGTCGCGCAGCAGGCCGCGCAAGCCGTCGGTGCCGTTGTGAGTCAGGATCGGCTCTCGCAGCCGGGCCGCAATAAGCGGCGGGTGACCGCGCCGGTTTTCCGTGTGCGGGTAATACACCGGTGCGCCGGGGTGGGTCGCATAGGCATGGAGGAGGCTCGTTATCGTGTGGGGCCGGACCAGACACATGTCTACCGGCAGCAGGAAAAAAGCAGCACAGCTATGGCCGAGTGCCGCTACACCCACCTGAATGGAGGAGAACATGCCGTCATCGTGGTGTTTGTTGAGCACCCAGCGCCCTCCACCGGTTTCTATGGCCGGTATCAGTTCCTCGGCGCGATGGCCCACCACGGTGACACAATCGATGACGGCGGGTATCTGAAAAAGGGCGAGGGCGTGATCCAGCATGGATCGTGGCCCCACGTGCAGCAGCGGCTTAAACCCCTGCATCCGTGACGAGCGTCCGGCCGCCAGAATGAGGGCGCCGAGTTGGGGGTCAGCCACGCCGCCGCCGGCGGGCCCGGTGGTCGATGAGTTCGGCAGCGACACTGATCGCGATTTCTTCGGGTGTCTCAGCGCCGATGGCGATGCCGATGGGGCAGAACACCCGGCTCAAATCGTCCTTAATGAACCCCTCCGTCAGAAGCTGGGTAAAGATGGTATCTCGCTTTTTCCGGCTGCCGATCATCCCGATATAGCCCGCCTCGGTGCGCAGGGCCTGGCCCAGTACCTCTTTGTCGAACCGATGGCCCCGGGTAACGATAACGATGAAGCAATCGGGCGGCATTGCCAGTCCCGCGAACACTTCGGCATAGCCGGGGCAGAGGCGAATCTCATCGGCGGCGGGAAAGCGCTCAGTGTTGGCGAATTCAGCCCTGTCATCAAAAACCACGATGGTGAAGCCAAGCCCTGCAACCGCTTCACCGATAGCTTGTCCGACATGACCGGCGCCGACGATATAGAGGGTCTCGGCGGGCAGAACCTGCTCACGTATCGTGAGGCGGCCATCATCTGCTTGCACCGGCGCCGCGGTCGCAGCAGCGCCTTTACCATTGGCTTGGACGCACTCTTCAATGGATCGTTCAACAAGTAAGCGTTCATCTTCACTATGGACGGTGGTGACCCAGAAAAAAGGCGTGCAATTGTTGATGTTTTCGCTCGTTGCCCGATACAGCTCAACATTCTCAGGAGAATTGGAAATGTATTCCAGCAGAATCTGTACCCGGCCTCCGCAGATCAGATCCAGTGCAGCCAGATTGTCCGCCCGGCTCAGATCAAAATGAAGCAGTGCATTCTGTTTGGTCTGAAAAATTTTCAGGGCGGCCTCAATAACAGCGGCCTCCACGGCGCCGCCGCCGATGGTCCCGCTACTAGCGCCGCCATCGTAGACAATCATTTTTGCGCCGGCGGTTCGCGGCGTCGAGCCGTGATGCTCGACAATAGCGGCAAGTACCAGTTCGCCTCCTGCTGCCAGACAACGGTATATCTCTTCGAGAATGTCGCTCATTGACACGCCAAAGGGGCAATTATTGTTACTTTTTTCATCGCGGTGAACCAACCACCTCCATCAACTCGGCATCACCAGGGGAAGCTGCCGCAACCGAACACCGGTGGCGGCAAATACCGCGTTGGCAATGGCCGGGGCCACGGACGGGAACACCGGCTCGCCGACCCCGCCCGCCTTGAGATCATTTTGGGCAATGTACACCTCGATCTCAGGCACCTCCGACATGGTGAGCAGCGGATAGCTGTCATAGTTGGTGGAGGAAACACCGCCGCCCGCAAAACTCACTTTTTCATGAAAGGCGGTACTCATCGCCATAATGACCCCCGCTTCCGCCTGGGCCTTGACGGCATCGGGGTAGACGGCGGTGCCGCAGTCGATGGCGCAGTGCATTTTATGGACGGTGATGCGTCCCCGCTCACTGACCGAGACCTCGGCCACGTGCGCCGCAAAGGATTCAAAACAGGCGGTTACGGCAACCCCTTTGGCCCTGCCGGCAGGCGCCGGGGCGGCCCAGTCTGCCTGGTCGGCCAGCGCCGTAAGCAGTGCATGCATTCTGCCGCCCTGCTCCAGGTGGTTAAGACGAAAGGCCAGTGGATCGGCGCCGGCGGCGTGCGCCAGTTCGTCCATGAACGATTCCACCGCAAAGACGTTGACGGAATAGCCCACCGAGCGCCAGAACCCCACCGGGATGGGCAACTCCACCATCACATACTCGACCTTTCTGTTGGCAAAGAGGTAAGGCATGTCCCATACCCCCGAAACGGCGTCGGGATCCACCCCGTTTTTGACAAATTGGGGTAACACCCGGGTCATCACCGACGGCGCCGCGATTTTGTGGGACCAGGCCGCCACCGTACCGTCACCGTTCAGCCCCGCCGCTATGGTGCAATGGCTGGCCGGCCGAAAATAGTCGTTGGTGAAATCATCTTCACGACTCCACACCACCTTTACCGGACGCTTCAGCGCCTGGGAGAGCTGTACCGCGTCAAAGACCGTGTCCTGTTCGCCGCGCAGACCAAAACCGCCGCCCGCCGGCAGAGTCATCACCTCTACCTGCTCGGGGGCAAGTCCGGTCAACTGGGCCGCGGTCATCTGAGTGGCGGTCTGGCCCTGGGTGGGCATCCAGATCCGGCAGCGATCCTGTTCCACGTGGGCGGTGCAGTTAAGCGGCTCCACCTGGGCATGAGAAAGATAGGGAAGCTGGTAGCCCTGGGAGATGGTCGTTGTGGCCTGAGCAAGTGATCCGGTCACATCGCCCTCATCCTGGGCGATTACCCCCGGTTTTTCAAGATAGTCGGAAAAGATGGCTGGCAGTGTCTCGTCGCTCAACTCCGGATGAGAGGGTGCCGACCATTGGATATTGAGGGCATCTCTACCCTTCATGGCGCCGTAGGTGGTTTCGGCACAGACGCCCACTCTGCCCTCAAGCTCCACCACATCGACAACCCCTTGTACGGCCAGCGCCGCCTCTTTGTCGTACGATTCGAGGGTGGCGCCGTAGACGGGTGGCCGGGCGACCACGGCGATGCACATGTCCGGCACACTGAAATCAATGCCGTAGACGGTTTTGCCCATCACCTTGTCGGGGATGTCCAGCCGATCTCTGGCCGAGCCGATAATCTTGTACTCTTTCGGATTCTTTAAGGGCGGGTTTTCTGGAACCGGCAGGGTGGCGGCGCGTGCCACCAATTGGCCGAAGCGGGCGCTTTGTCCGGCCGGTCCAAATACCGTGCCCGCCTCTACCGTGCATTGGGCCGGGGAGACTTCCCACTGCTGGGCGGCCGCCTCAACAAGCATCTGGCGGGCGGCGGCGCCCACCGTGCGCAACATATCCCAGCGGTGACGGATGCTGGTGCTGCCGCCGGTTGCCTGCATATGCCAGATGGGGCTCTTGAACGGCTCGCCGGCCGGCGCCATTTTCACCTGCACCGTTTGCCAGTCGCCATCGAGTTCATCGGCGATAACCATGGGGATACCGGTATGGCTGCCCTGGCCGAGATTGGTCTGCCCCACCCAGACGGTAATGGTGTCATCGGTGCCGATCTCGAGAAAGGCATGGGGTTTGAACGTCGGGTTCGGTTGCGCCTGCGCGGGGGAAACATTGAAAATGTCAATGTTCGAAGAGACCGCGGCACCGGCGATTACCAGGCTGCTTGTTGCAATAAATGATCGTCGCGTCATCGATGGTTTCATCGTCTACCCCCTTTTTCCGGCGCTCAGCTCGGCGGCCTGGACAATGGCTTCTTTTATTCTGGGATGGGAACCGCAGCGGCAGATCACATCATCCATGGCATCGATGATCTCCTGGTCGGACGGCTTTTCCACCCGGTTAAGAAAATCAACGGTCTGCAGCATGATGCCCGGCTGGCAATAGCCGCACTGGGGCACCTGTTTTTCGATCCAGGCGATCTTGACCGGATGATCCTCGGCAAGCCCTTCGATGGTAGTCACCTCGCCGCCCGCCGCCTCGTCGATGCTGATGGCGCAGGAGCGAACCGCCTCGCCGTCGAGAAGAACCGTACAGATACCGCACTGGGCGATGCCGCAGGTGTATTTTACGCTGGTCAGACCAAGATTATCCCGCAACACCCAGAGCAATGGGGTATCCGGGGTGGCGTCCACTTGCCTTTGGGTGCCGTTAACGTTCAGGGTGATCATAAGACCTCCGTGGTGAATGGGAACTGAGTGAGCCGTTGTGATGGATCATCACGCCTGCTCTATACCACAATTTAATCCAAAAATGTATCCTTAACTGGCGTGCGACCCTTTTCCTCAGTGTCGCCGTGAAGCATCGCGCAACGCCTGAACGCGGGCGGCGCTGCCGCGCATGCGGGCCAGCACCTCGGGTTCGTCAATGGTGAGCAGGTGCCGGTCACGCATCACCAGGCGGCCGCCGATTACCGAGTGGATGACATCGGCGCCGCGGACCGCATAGACCAGCTGGGAGGCCATATTGTACAGCGGGGTGAGGTGAGGTTGATCGAGGTCGATCACGATCAGGTCAGCCTTCTTGCCGGGTTCCAGGGTGCCGAGGGATGAACCTGCTCCCAGGGCGTCGGCGCCGGCCTGGGTGGCGGCATGCAGGACGGTGGATGCATCCATGACGGTGGGATCGTTGAGGATGGCCTTGTGCGTCTGGGCAACACTTGTCATTTCCGCAAAGAGATCGACATCGTTGTTGCTGGCGCTGCCGTCGCTGCCCAGACTCACCGAAAGTCCCCGTTCAATCAGAGCCGGGATGGGGGCAATGCCCGAGGCGAGCTTGAGATTGGACTGTATGCAGTGGCTTACCTGCACATCGTGTTCAGCCAGCAGCTCCATATCGGCCTCACTCAGTTTCACGCAATGGGCGGCAACCACGCGTGAGCAAAGCACCCCAAGCGCACCCAAATGATGCACCGGCGATACGCCGTAGCGTTCACGACAGGTTGCCACTTCGCTGTCGGTTTCAGAGAGATGAATATGGAGCAGTGTATCGTGCTGTTCGGCCAGCTCGGCGCATCGGTTCAGCAGATCGGGCGAGCAGGTGTAGACCCCATGCGGGTTGATGGTGATAGTGATGAGCGGATGATCCTGGTATGCGGCCAGCAGTTCGGCCACGTAGACAAACCCGTTTGCAAGCTCACCATAACAGGGTGAATCAAAATCGTAGAGCACCTCACCCAGCCAGCAGCGCATGGCGGAGTGCTCTGCCGCCCGCGCCACCGCCTTGCTGAACAGATACATATCGTTGCAGGCGGTGGTGCCGCTTTTGATCATCTCCGCCATGGAGAGCAGGCTGGCCCAATAGACCAGCTCCTCATCCAGATGCGCTTCCACCGGAAAGATATGATTCTGCAGCCAGCTCATCAGCGGCAGATCATCGGCGAGGCCGCGCAAACAACTCATGGCCGCGTGGGTATGGGTATTGATCAACCCGGGCATGATCAGCCCGTGCGGTTCATGCATATGACGTGCATCGGGATAGTCGGCACAGAGACGGGTACGCTCACCCACGGCGACAATGGTGTCACCCGAGATTGCCACGGCGCCATCGGCAAGCAGATCCTCCTGCCGCCAGGAAGGCAACAGGTGGCGCCCGGATAGAACAAGATCGGCTGTGCGGTTATTGATCATGGTTTCTGGTATGCCGGCAGTTGCGCAACAATGGTTGCAATCAGGGTGATCAAGTGCGGCTCGGTGGCGTGGACCGCGGCAAAAATCTCATCGAGACTGATGGGTTGAAAATTATTGGGGTCGTTAACGTTAGCGATTACCGACAAACCCAGCACATCGAGCCCGCCATGGCGGGCGACAATCACCTCGGGCACCGACGACATGCCCACCGCGTCCGCCCCACAGCCTCTCAGCCAGCGGGTTTCCGAGGGTGTTTCCAGACTCGGCCCGGGAATGCAGACATACACCCCGCTTACCACCTGAGCGATGCCGGCGGTGGAAGCGCTGTCCAGCGCCAGTTTGATCAACCCCGGATGATACGGCTCCGACATGTCGGGAAAACGCTCTCCCCATGCCTCAAGGTTGGTGCCGCGCAGCGGGTTTTCGCCCAGAAAATTGAGGTGATCGCGAATCACCATAATGGTGCCGGGGGCAAACAACGGGTTGAGCCCTCCCGCCGCATTGACGATGATCATCGTCTTGATGCCCAGCAGTTGCATAACCCGCACCGGCATGGTGACGGCCCTGGTGTCGTAGCCTTCGTAATAGTGGAAGCGGCCGGATAAGACGAGCAGCGGCACCTCCGCCAGGGTCCCGGCGAGCAACACTCCTTCATGCCCGGCTACCGTGGAACGGGGGAAATGGGGGATTGCTTCATAGCCAATGCGGTGGTGGATGGCCATGGCGTGGCCGATCCCGGCCAGGCCGGTTCCCAGCTGCATGGCGATGGCGGGGACAAAGGGCAGCTCACCACGCAGGTAGGCAACCGCCTCGTTTACCTGGGTTAGATAGTCGCACATAGGGAATTGATGAATTCGTTAAAACCCTGAATTAGCATTTTTTCCACCATTGCGGCGCTCGATTACACCATTTACGGGCAGGCTTCAGGGGGAATCCAGTAATTTCAAAAAATATCGATGGCTGGTTAACTCAGGCATTACGGGAACAGAAGTTTTTACCACTCCATCGGTAGTTTATGAGCTACTGAGCGCGTGTTTCGCGACAAACGCTTTCACGTCCTCCATCTTCGCCTCCATCACCTCGCACCGGCTGGGCATATCCAGCATGGCGGCCAGGGATGAAGGAAGCTCGAATCTGGTGTCGATGGCTGTTTCCACCGTATCGAAAAACTTTGCCGGATGGGCCGTGGCAAGGCAGACAAGCGGCGTCCCCTTGCCGCTTAGCTGCTGCCCGGCGCGAACCCCGATGGCGGTGTGCGGATCAAGCACATAGCCGTAGGTGCGATAGTAGTGGGCAATGGTCTGGCTGACCTCATCGCTTGATACCGCGCAGCCGATGAAATCACGTCGGATATGATCAAGCTGATCACGCAAATCCAATACGCCGGTTTGGGCAAAATCTGCCATGGCGCCGGCCACCCGCTGTGGCTCCTTATCAAAAAGGTAATAGAGGTAGCGCTCAAAATTCGATGCCGCCTGGATATCCATGGACGGGCTCGAGGTGGCCACCACCGGCCGTCGCGAATAGTGTCCATCTTCGATGAGCCGGGCGAGAATATCGTTTTCGTTGGTAGCCAGGATCAGGCTGCCGATGGCGCCTTCCGGGAGAAGTTTTCTGGCCAGATAGCCCGCGAAGATATCGCCGAAATTGCCGGTGGGAACGGCAAAGCCGACGGTGCGGTCCTGTTCGTGGGTGCGGATGTGCAGATACGCATAAATATAGTAGACGATCTGCGCCAGCACCCGCGCCCAGTTGATGGAGTTGATGGCGCCCAACCGGTAGTGGTGTTTGAAATCGGTATCGGAGAAAATGGTCTTGACGATGGCCTGGGCCTCGTCAAACGTTCCCTGGATACCGATGTTGAAGACGTTGGCGTCGGTAACCGTGGTCATCTGTTTTTCCTGCACCGTGCTGATCCGGCCATGGGGGTGCAGGATAAAGATATTGATTCGCTCCCTGCCGCGCACCCCGTGAATGGCGGCGCTGCCGGTGTCGCCGGAGGTGGCGCCGATAATGTTGAGCTGATCGCCTGATTTAGTAAGCAGATAGGCAAAAAGATTGCCCAGAAACTGCAGAGCAATGTCCTTGAAGGCAAGGGTCGGGCCGTGGAACAGCTCCAGGATGTGCAGCTCGCCGGCATGCACCATCGGGGCGACGGCCGGATCGTTGAACGATGCGTAGGAGTCGGTGATCAGCGCTTTGAGATCAGGGGCCGGGATATCGTCGATGAATCTCGACATTACCTCGAAGGCCAGCTCCTGGTAGCTGAAGCCGCGCCATCTCTCCACCGTATCATGATCCACCCGGGGAATAGCGCGGGGCAGCAGCAGGCCGCCGTCTTCGGCCAGCCCCATCATAACCGCCTCGCTGAAGCTGATACCGGTTACCCCGCCGCGCGTGCTGATGTATTCCATGGCTTGCTCAGCGCCGCTGGTTTTGGGGGCCGCTAGGTAGAATCATGGTCAAACTCCACCCTGGGGGCGTCGTGCCAGAGCCCGTCCAGATCATAGAACTCGCGCTGTTCATGGTAAAAGACATGAACGATCACATCGCCGAAATCAAGCAGTACCCAGGTTCCCTCGCGCAGTCCCTCGGCCCGCGAGGTGTTGATCCGCTTGGAGCGCAGCTCGTGCTCGATGTTCTCCGCCATGGCCTGGACATGCCTGGTGGAGCGACCGCTGACAATCACGAAATAATCGGCGAACGAGCACATCCCGCGCACGTCGAGAACCGCTATCTCTTCGCCCTTGCTGTCGGTGGCGACCCGGTGGCAGACCTCGGCGATATCGTGGCCGTCGCGATCGCGATATTCTTTTTTCAGGTTACTCATCCTGCTTTACTGACGGGAAATGAACCCGCTGTCAATTCTTTTTCGCGGCGCCGCGTCGTTTTCGGGGGGGAAATTCAAAGCTGATGCGGCCGCTGCCGTCAAGCACCAGATAGGCGTCGAAGGGCCGCCGTTTTTTCGAGATAAAGCCCTTGATCAGTGGGGTCTTGCCGTCTCTAAGCATGGCCTTCATGGCCTCCGGCGGGATCGGCTTGGCGAGAATAATCTTGCTGATTTTAAGCCCTTTTTTCTCATCACCATGCAGGGCGGAGGAAGACATGTAGCCGGCCGGGGTCTCGTATACCGGGCTCTGGTCGATGGGCGAGAGTCCCAGCGGTTCGGTGCTGGTGATGGCGTCGATATCGAGCTGATCGGTGGCCTCGGCAAACAGAAATTCCACCTTGTTGTTGTGCAGATGCACCGAGGCGGTAAATGGCTTGCCCTTTTTCGAGCGAAAATCAGAAAACGGGCCGACGGTTTTACCCGTAATGAGGGCCACCACCTCGTCTTCGCGCATCAGACGACCGCCTAATATCTTGCGGATGGTGATCTTATTGTCACCGCGCACATAAGCGGTGGGTGTTTCATAGAAATCCACCCCATCCAGCGGGCTGAACGGAGCCGGGACGCGATCCCGGTCGCCGTCATATTTCTTGATGCGCTCGGTGATCTCAGCGGTGAGATTACGGATATCAGCCATAAAATCGGCCCGGGTGTAGTCTCCTTTCAATATCTGGTTGAGCTTGTACTCCCACTCACCGGTCATCTCCGGCGAGGCCAATACATTGATGCGCATGGCCTCCAGCAGGGTGAGCAGCTCAAACGCCTTGCCGGTGGGGGCCAGCTCCTTGCCCTCTCGGATCACATACTTTTCGTTAATCAGTTTTTCGATGATTGCGGCCCGGGTCGCCGGTGTTCCCAGCCCCCGTTCTTTCATGGCTTCGGCCAGCTCCTCGTCATCCACCAGCTTGCCGGAATGCTCCATGGCGGTCAGCAGGGTGGCCTCGGAAAAGCGCGGCGGCGGCTTGGTGGCAAGGGACTGTACCTCAACATCGCTGCAGGTGATGGCGGTATCAGCGCTCACCGGCGGCAGCATGTTGTCATCGGCGGCGGCGCCGTCCTTGAGATACACCGCGCGCCAGCCCGGCTCCCGCAAAATGGCGCCTTCGGTGAGAAACTGCTCGCCTTCAACTTCTGAGATGCGCCTGGTCTTCAAATAGACGGCGGGCGGGAAAAATACCGCCAGAAACCGCTGCACCACCATACGGTAGATGTCCAGCTCCGATTTGCTCAGCGAACCGGTCGGCAGTTTGTTGGTGGGGATGATGGCGTGATGGTCGGAAACTTTGGCGTCGTTGAAGATGCGGGGATTGGCGCGGATATACTTTTTGCTGAGCACGGTTGTTGCGTGTTCGCCGTAGTCCCACTTTTTCTGCGCGGTAGTGAGCCGGGTGGCGACCCCAATGTAATCCCTGGTCAGATAGCGCGAGTCGGTACGCGGATAGGTGAGCAGCTTATGCCGTTCATACAGGGCCTGGGCGATGGCCAGGGTGTTCTTGGCCGAGAGGCCGAATCGGTTGTTGGCCTCGCGCTGCAGCGAAGTAAGGTCGTAGAGCTGCGGCGGTGACTGGCGCGCCTCTCTGGTTTTCTCGCTCACCACCGCGGGTTTGCCG
Source organism: Desulfofustis sp. PB-SRB1 (assembly GCA_016722945.1). Taxonomy (GTDB): domain Bacteria; phylum Desulfobacterota; class Desulfobulbia; order Desulfobulbales; family Desulfocapsaceae; genus PB-SRB1. The sequence goes on from JAEQMT010000023.1 coordinate 152,497, forward strand.
GCACAGCTCTGGGCGATGGCGGCGGCACGCTTCTCATCCCAGATACGATCTGCCTGGGCGTCCGGATCTTTTTTTCTTTTGCGAAATTTCGGATCGATCCACTTACCGGTGTAGGGCGACTCGGCCCCGGTAAAGGCGCCGATCAGACTGAAATAGGAACGCGGCTGAAAGTCTATGCGCTGCCGCTCACGGTGCACCAGCAGCGACAGGGTGGGGGTCTGGACGCGGCCGCAGGGGGTGAGGAAAAAACCGCCGAATCGGGAGCGATAGGCGGTCAGCGCCCGGGTGGCGTTGATTCCCACCAGCCAGTCCGATTCCGAACGGCACAGGGCGGTGTCCTCCAATGCTTGCATTTCCTTATCGTCACGCAGGGCGCCGAAACCGGCGGCAATAGCCTCCTTGGTCATGGACTGCAGCCACAGCCGCTTGAAGGTTTTACCCTTCACCGAATTGTTCCACGCCTGCCTGACGATATATTTGAAGATCAGCTCACCTTCCCGTCCGGCATCGCAGGCGTTGACGATGGTGGTCACATCCTTGCGGCGAATAAGTTTTTGCAGGGCGTTGAACTGGCTCTTGGTTCCGTCCAGCACCTTGAGGGGAAAGGTTTCGGGGATGATGGGCAGATCGTCCATCCGCCATTTCTGATAGCGCCCGTCAATCTCTTCGGGAAAGCAGATGGACACCAGGTGGCCCACCGCAAAGGAGACGATATAGTCCGCGCCCTCGTATTGCGTCTTCGCCCTGGTAAACGAGCCCGGCAGGGCCCGCGCCAGATCGGCGGCAACACTTGGTTTTTCCGCAATAATGAGAGTTTTGTCAGCCATGAGTGGAGAATACCTATGTATTTGCTTGCCAAGATGTCAACTCTGCCGACATCCATCGCCCGAGCTTTTTATGCGCCATACCCCTGTTTGTCAATCCGATTTTCTGGATACCAAGGGTGAGGATCTGAAATGAGCTAACCACACGAAGATAGAATATGATAAAATCTCAAGGTCAGGTGATTTACGCATACGAATACTGGCGGACCAACGGATTTAAATCAACCGTATCTGATGCGACAAGCAATACTATTTGCATGCAATGGATAATGCTGGTAAAGAGTCACGATAGGTTTTTTCCATATTATCGTTAAAATGCATGCTGAAAGGTGTTACAATATCTAGTAGAATATTTTTTTAGATTCTAGCTGAAATAGTTCATGCTTCTGCATAATTTTTTGTAAGAATTAAACCATGAATTTGATACTGGTGATATTGCTGCTATTTGGCCAATTAACAGTAATAACAAAGGTAATTGAGGGTAAGAAATTCTCTGTATTAAAGACTATTCTTGTTGCTATATACCTTCTGGTTGGAATTAATCTTCCTCTGTTAATATACGCCTATTTAATATATCGTGTAGGAGGAGATATACCTATTTTAGGATTCGCTATTACTTTTTATGTTCTTGGACTTTGTATCATGGGATTGACTGCAATAGGACATTCTTTGTATAAATTTATAAAATTTGAGATAATAGGCCATCTCAAGAGGAAGAAACATTCATGAAAAGTTAATATTATTGCTCTCAACAAAAGTAGATACTTGCCGTGAGCAATGATAATTTGAAATGATCTGAAAAAGGGTAACGGGTGGCGATAACAGGAGCGGCCAATGAAAATCACTACGTTGATTGAAAATGAATGTGCTGAGGGTGGTGCTGATTTTATCTGCGAATGGGGGTTATCGCTGCACCTTGAGTGTGGTGAGCACTCGATTTTGTTCGATGTGGGCAAGACCGGCGCGTTTGCCGATAATGCGGCCCGGTTAGGTGTCGATATCGCCTCTGTAGACGCGATGGTGCTGTCGCATCACCATGCTGACCATGGCGGTGGCCTTCCCCGGTTTTTTGATCACAACTCCGGCGCATCCGTGTATCTGGCGTCGCCACCGGCAGGTGAATGCTACATCAAAATCTTTTCTCTGTTTAAGAGGCACATAGGTTTTGATAATTCGATTATGGGCGCTCATCCTGAGCGGTTTGTAGTCGTCTCGGAAACCACCGAGATACTTCCCAATGTCTTTGTTTTTCCTGCCATCAGCGGTTCTCATCCACGGCCGCGGGGCAACACCCAGCTCTATGTGGAGCATGAGGGAAGGCTGTATCATGATGACTTTTCCCATGAGATAGTGATGGCCATAAAAGATGGGGAGGCGCTTGTCATTTTTACCGGCTGTTCACACAACGGTCTGCTCAATATGGTGGATACGGTGGTGCACAGGTTTCCGGGGCTGCCGGTAAAGGCTGTTATCGGCGGTTTTCACCTGATTACCGCGATACCGTTGAACCGGATGGCGGGAAGCAAGAGGGAGATCGAAGCGCTTGGCAGAGCGGTACTGGACTATCCCATCGAAATGACCTATACCGGCCATTGTACTGGGGCAAAAGCCTTTACGGTACTAAAGTCGATAATGGGCGACCGGCTCGTTCAGATTAACACGGGAACTTGTTTCGAGGTGTGAGGGTGTGACGAAAATCGGAGACAATCTCGCCTTTACACGGCTTAAGGCGACTGAACTGACGGATACGACTATTGTACTCGTAGATGATGCGGGCAGGCCGCGGACAATACCCTTGTCTGAAATAACGGCGATTGCGCTGGTGGGCGTGAAAAGCGCATCTGGTTTTTGTGGCACCATGGAGTGGGGCATGACCAATCCCACCCTCATTTTGCCGGTCAATTTGTGGAATATTATCAGAAATGTTGTCAAAAGAAGACAAGATGTGCACCACTACAAGCTGACGCTTGCCGGTGGAGAAGAGATTATCGTGATCTGTGAGGGCGCCATCCGGAGGGAAATTTCCAGGCTTCAGAAGTGATGTTTTCGTAAAAGCCCATATTCCTGTCAAACCGGAATTAACCCGACATCCATAACTAATTGAAATAACTGGATTCCCGCTTTCGCGGGAATGACGGCAGCAAGCAATTTTGAGGTTTGTACGAGCCCATCAGAAGTGATGGCGTCGTAAAAACCCCAATTACGGTCATTGTGGAGTTGAGCCAAAATCCATAATCGAAATTACTGGATTCCCGCTGCAGCCTGCCCTTGAGTGTTGTCGAGGGCGGCAATGACGTTCGTAAGCAGATTCAAGATTTTTACGAGTTCATCAGTAGCAGGTGTTTCTTTGGCTTTGATGTGTCGACCATGCTACCAGAAATCTTCCACCATTGCCTGGCGCCAGCCGGCACGGGAGAGTTTCCAGTCGCCGTCTTCTTCTAAGATGGTGATATCAAACCAGTAGATATCGGCATTGATATCGGGCAGCCCCGCGGCGTCACCCACCGGGCTGCCGGTAAAGGCGGCCAGCACGGTTGCCTGGATGGTTTTTTCGTCGATGGGGATAACCTCGCTGATCCGGCTCAGCACGTAGATTGATCTGTTGCTCAGCAGGTAGCCGGTGGCCACGCCGGCAAGATCGGCTTTGGTGCGGTTTTGCTCGTCGAGATATGATTCTGAAATAAGCGCCCGGACGGCGCGTCCTTTACGGGCCTCGATCGCCTCTTCAGTCTGTGTGACAAATTCCGCGACGATCTGCTCTGGTTCGGAGGAGCCGCATCCGCCAAGCAATAGTGCTGAAATAAGTACCAGCAGGCGGAGGCGGGAAATTGCAACGATCTTCAGTTCAGGTTTCATAGAGTCTCTGATAGTAGTGACGATATTCATTATGTACCAGCTGATAGGGGCGATACACCATCAAAAAAAACTTGAAGGAGGCCATTTTCAGGTAACAATAACTCGGGGTGGCGATCATGGTTGCCAACACCAGCCGGAGGATCAGGTGATCTACTGAAAAGAGGATCAGGGCCGGCAGGCCCACCACAAAGATACTTTCCAGGACAATACGACCAGTGAAAAAGATCCAGCTCAGTACCGCCAGCCGAGCACTGGTAAACAGCTTGAAGAACAGCGCCAGCTTAGCGGAAAATGCACCCCGTGAGATCACCGCCAGCTTCGAGGAAAAGGAAAACCCGGCCATTACCAGCGGCAGAGCAAGTCCAACCTGCATTGCAAACAAAACGAGCCACCATGGACTGGCCAGGATTTGCCAGCCGCCACGCCACATCACAAATCCAGACACCGCCCAGAGCATGAACACTCCACAGGTGGCGCCCACCGCGATAATGTCCCAGCCCACCTGCTGCCAGCGGATTGCCGTCAGTGAGGCAAAAATCCCGAACCTGCCCCGTTCGTTGCGGTGCATGCGGCGCATGTCACTGCTGGGCCACAACGAGATTGTCTCTTTGAACATGAACAGGGCGGCCAGTACGAGAAAGGTCCGGTAATCGCTGATCAGGGCCAGCACATCGGCGGGCAGCCCGGTAAATACGTAGTCGGCCGACTGGATGCTCATCTCCTGTATGGTCGGCAGTGACGAACGGTCGAGCTTGACATACTTTTTCAGCAATTTGTCGATCAGGGCGAGGACGAAAATAAGCAGAAAAAAGGACTTGTATTTGAACAGATCGCGGCCTGAATCCACCACCAGTATGCGGTACCAGACGGGGGTGTGGGAAGAGGCCTGGGTAGTCACTGCCTGCTCTTGTGGTGATGAATCCATACTGGTTATCACGACTGAAACGAGCGGTATTGATTCCATACCGCCCGATTGAGGTGCATGAGCAGCAGCAGAAAGAGTATGGCCATGCAGAATCCGGCCAGCCCCACTAGCTGATAGAAAAGAGGCGCCTGCAGCCATATACCGCGTACTCCCAGCAGCATGAGCGTGGTTCCCGCGCCGATGCCCAGCAGATAGAGACCGATGCGCAATTCCCACACCAGCGGCTCAGCGGGGAGCAGACCGTAATACTCGTGGAAGCGGTTCTGGCGACCCACGTCGAGCAGCCAGTAGTAGATGATATGGGTGATGATCCAGGCCATGAACAGTGCCCCGACGACATCGGTGAGCCAGTGGCTCAGGGTCATGCAGCGGGCGGCGCCCATCAGCATGGTATAGAGCAGCGAGGCCGCGCCCCACAGCCAGCCGGCCAGCTTTGTCCAGGTGTGGCCCCAGGGCAGATTGATCAGGACGTAGGCCAGGGTGATGAAGACAAAGACCTGGGCGGTGTGGCCGGAGGGAAAGCTGCCCCGGTAGATGCCTTCGGTGATGAAGTGGGGGCCGATCTCATACCATTGCGAATAGGGTGCGCCGTGGTTGAGGACCTCATCCGGTCGGGCCCGCCCCATCACCCATTTGATGGAGTGTACCATTATGAAGGCGCTGGCAGCACTGCTCACCAGGATAAAGCCTAATTGCGGACGCCACCGGTAGAGGCGTGAATCGGTTCCCCTCTTCCAGGCCAGATAATAGCCGAAAAGTACAATGGCAAGGTAGAGAATTGCCGGGTCGCCACCGCCGACCCGTTCGGCTTCGAAAATGGTCTGGCCCATAAAGCGATCCAGGCCGTGGATTTTGTTATCACTCAGCCAGCGGGTCAGTTCCACATCGTAGGGAGTGATTACCGCCATGGCGGATACGCCCGCGATGATCAGCAGGATGAGCGAAACAACGCCCCGATATGGTTGTGGTTGTGTCATTGTGAACGTGATGAGAAGATGAGGTGCGGCGCCACTCTACCTGATCACCGTCGGCGGGGCAAGCCAAGTGAGTTGCACCCACCCTCATCGCTTTTCAGGTATCGTGCAGCCGATGGCTTTCGCCTGGGCGAGAAAATAGTCATCGGTCATGCCGGCGATGAAATCGCGTACCCGGGCCGCCGGGGGCTGCGAAGCGAGATAGCTGGCAGGCAGATCGGCGAGCAGATCGACGCTGAGGCGATTACTGGTACCGCTGCTGAGATGATGCAGGTAATGATCGAAGAGATCCTCATAGCAACGCTTGATCAGCGGTAGCTGTTCGGTGGTGCGCGGCGCCAGGTAGATGCGCTGGTAGTTGAATGTTTTAAGAGCGCCCAGAGCAGCGCCGATTTCATCGCTGAATCCGATGAAGGTTTCGGTACCGGAGCCCTCACCGGGGCGGGGGATGCGGCTGGCGCCAATCAGATCGGTAACCAGGGTGTAGACCATGGCGCCGTTGGTGGCGCCCAGCAGCTTTGTGCAATGGGGTGGCAGATCGCTGCGTTGCAGGAGGCCGAGGATGATTGCATCTTCGATATCACGGCCGATATAGGCGATGGTGTCGGCCATCCGAACAACGCATCCTTCAAAGCTCATGGGGATCAGGACGTGGCTTGGATCGGCCGCCTTTTCGCCGGCCTTGGCGTCCAGATCGGTGAAATCGCCGGTTGGCCCCGGTCGCACACGGGTCTCGTGGGTTTCGCCGTCGTGGCAGAGAATCCCGTCCAGGGTCTGCAGACAGAGATTCCAGCCGGCGCCTTTGTGTTCAAGACGGTCAAGTATCCGATACGATTGAATGTTATGTTGAAAACCGGGGAGCCCATGGGCGCGGCACAGCTCGGCCAGAAACGACTCGCCGGCATGGCCAAAGGGCGGATGGCCGATGTCATGCCCCAGAGCAATGGCCTCGATCAAATCCTCGTTAAGCGCCAGAAAACGGCCGATGGTGCGGGCGATGCGGGCCACCAATTGGACGTGCAGGGCGCGGTGGCTGATGTGGTCGTTACGCACCAGGCTGAATACCTGGGTCTTGTCGATGTAGCGCGCATAGGCGCGTGAGTGGAGGATGCGATCAGCGTCCTGGGCAAAATTTTGGCGATGATCGTGCATCATTTCCGGGTGGCGGCGGCGGCCATCGCTGCTTAGTGTTGCCGAGGAAGAAAGGGTGGTGCGTTCGCGTCCGTTGAGTTCGGCCAGAATGGTGTGCTCCGGCTTTGCCGCGTGCTCTGCGTTCATGGCATTGGGCTCGAAGAGAGGTGAAAAGGCGTGGATTACGACAAAATTTTTCTGATCAAGGGGTCAACATGAAGGTAAGAATCACCTATTGCCTGCCGTGAAACTTTCAACCGCGGGCCTCCCGGGCGGAGGAAGAGATCAAGGGCGCATACAGCGCCGATGTGGAATTGGTGGGTGGATCCGGCGGCATTTTTGACGTGGAGGTAGATGGGACAATGCTCTTTTCCAAGGGCACTGTGGGCCGTTTCCCGGAACCGGGTGAACTGCTTACTCTGCTTGAGCGCCGGGGCCGGGCGTAGAGCTCTCTGTTTCTTTCTCGGCGATGTCGGTGATACAATTATCGCAATCGCCGGTCAGCCCGCCATGTGTTGTAAATTGGGCAAAACCGTTGAGCAGCTCGTCGCCGCCACGCGGGCAGACCCGCAAAAATGCGATAAAATCGATCATCCGGCTGATTACCACCGGCGGCGCCGCGTGTTCCACTTTGCAGGCCGCCTCCTCGGCGGTGGCGGAGTCGATGGCCAGCACCTCCATGAAAAAATGGCGCAGGGACTCGTGGCGGTGGATGACGTCCTCGGCAACCTTTTTGCCCTGCTCGGTCATGGTGATCGCCTCGTACGGAGCGTAGTTGATTAGTTCTTTGCGGGCCAACGCACGCAGGGCCTCGGTCACCGAGGCACGGCTGACCCCGAGGCGGGCGGCGATATCTTTGCTGCGGGCGACGAGTTTTTCCTCGACGATATGATAAATCGCCTCGATATAGTCTTCGAGGCTGGCACTGAGCTCAAATGGTTCGCTGGAATTTTTCATCGTTTCATGGCAGGATATGTCCGTAATGACAACACAGTTCATGAAACGGGCTGTCAGGTCGAACCGATTTGGAATTAGGGCTATGATACGGTGCTTTACCTACCCCGTCAAGGCGGGTGTACCTGAAAGTGAGAGGGATTTGTACCGTGCTGTGCGAACTTAGGGTTGAAAACCTGGCGCTGATCGAATCGCTGCATCTGAGCTTTGAAAGCGGCGGCGGCCTGATGGTGCTTACCGGCGAAACCGGGGCCGGAAAATCGATCATGATTCGCGCCATTGGACTGCTCGCCGGCGCCCGCGGTTCCGCCGACTGGATTCGGGCCGGCGCTGAACGGTGCCGGGTCGAGGCGCTGTTTGAGGTATCCGCTGATCATCATGAGCTGATGCGGGTGCTGGAAGAGGGCGGCTTCGAGGTGGATTCGCAGATAGTGATTGCCCGTACCATCAGTGCCGGCGGGCGCAGCAGGCTGCACATCAACGGCTCCATCGCCACCGCCAAGGCGGCCGCCGAAATATCTTCTCACCTGCTTGAAATCGCCGGCCAGCGCGAACATCAGCGTCTTCTTGAGAGTTCCTCCCAGCTCGATTATCTGGACACGGTGGGTGACTTGTGGCCGCTTCGCAGCGAAATGGCGGCTCGGTTTCAGGTGTGGCGCGAGGCAGGTTCAACGCTTACACAGCTGCGCGGCAGGCAACATGATCGTGACCGGCGGTGCGAATTTCTCAACCATCAGATCAATGAAATCGAGACGGCGGCGCCGGAGCCGGGAGAAGACGAAGCCCTGATAGCGGAGCGCAACCGCCTCAAAAGCGTCGAATCGCTGCTCCGTTTAAGCCGGGATTCATTGCACCTGCTGAGTGGTCCCGTGGCCGACAATCTGGCCCTGGTACGCAAGCATATGGAACAGCTCGCCGCCCTTGATCCCGGTGCCGATACACTGTGCCAGGAGGTGAGTGAATACGCCTACCTGGCCGATGAACATGGACACCGGCTCCGCTCATATCTGGAATCGCTGGAGCACAGTCCGCATCGGCTGGAAACAATCGGGGCGCGGCTCGATACCTTGCAAAATCTCAAGCGCAAATATGGCACAGGTCTTGCGGAGGTGCTTGATTCACTTGCCGAGGCGAAGGCGGAACTGGCCGCCATCGAGCATCTGGATGAGCAAATCGCGACCCAGCAAGCCCTGGTTACGCAGCTGCAAGACGAGGTGATGCAGCGTGCCGAGAGCTTGAGCGGCCGTCGCATTGAGGCCGCCCGTGCGCTGGAGAGCGCGGTCAACGGGGAGCTTGCCTCGCTTAACTTCAATAAATCCCGGCTCGAGGTGCGCTTTGCTGAGCGGGACGGCACCGTTGCCGATCTGCGTGCAACCGGCGCCGATACGGTGGAGTTTTATTTTGCCGCCAATCCGGGCGAGCCGGCCCGGCCCCTTGCCAGGATTGTCTCCGGCGGCGAGCTCTCCCGGCTGATGCTGGCGCTTAAATGTATTCTGGCACGCCAGGACAAGGTTGAAACGGTGATATTTGACGAGGTCGATGCCGGTGTCGGCGGCGAGGCGGCTGAGGCGGTGGCCCGCAAAATCCGTGAACTGGCTGTCCATCACCAGGTTATCTGCATAACCCATCTGCCGCAGATTGCCGCCCGCGGGACCCAGCACCTGCGGGTGGATAAGCGGGTGGTCGATGGTCGGACCATTTCCACGGTGGAGCCGCTGCCCCGTACCGACCGGGTGGCGGAACTGGCCCGTATGCTCGCCGGTGAGACCTTCTCCAGCCAGACGCTGGCCTGGGCTGAGGAACTTCTGCGCAAGGGTGAAGCGGCACAATGAAAAAGGTTCGGGCGATTTCACTGTTTTCCGGCGGGCTCGATTCCATCTGCGCCACCCGCCTCGTTATGGCCCAGTCCATCGAGGTGGTTGCGATCAAATTCGTCTCCCCCTTCTTTGGTGATGATATCATCGACGATGTTGCAGGCTACCAGACAGGCATCAGGGAAAAATTCGGCATAGAGGTACAGGTGGTTGATATCAGCAATGACTATCTGCATATGCTGCGCAACCCGGTGCATGGTTTTGGCCGCTATTTCAACCCGTGTATTGACTGCAAAGTGCTGATGCTTGAGAAGGCAAAGAGTATGCTGGATCAATACCAGGCCTCATTTCTGGTCACCGGCGAGGTGCTGGGCCAGCGCCCCATGTCGCAGCGCCGCGATACTCTAGACGTGATCTCGCGGGATTCGGGCAGCCGTCCCATTCTGGTGAGGCCGTTGAGCGCCAAACTGATGGCGCCCACCGAGGCGGAAAGGCGGGGCTGGATCGACCGGGAAAAACTCCGCGACTTCAGAGGTCGCGGTCGCTCGCGGCAGATCGAACTGGCCGCCTCCTTCGGCATTACCGAGTATCCGCCGCCGGCCGGCGGCTGCGTGCTGGCCGATCCTATCCTCAGTCGCCGCATCGCCCGGGTGTATGAGGGCACCTTTCCCTTTACGGCGGATGAGATGACGGTGCCAGATATCCGCCTTATGCTCCTGGGCCGCCATTTTCTGCTGCCCGGCGGCGGCTGGCTGGTGGTGGGCCGGGATGAGAAAGAAAATGATCGCCTGGATAGTCTGGCTGAACCGGTCGATCTCCGGCTGCACATCGAAGAGCGTCCCGGTCCCCTCGGCCTGCTACGCCGCGGTGCCGTCTGTTACGCAAACGGCGAAGATAAACGGCAAGACTTGGGCCATGGTGCCTCGGTAATCACCCGCTACGCGAAAAAAATAGGTGGCGTCCCGGCCCCCGGCATGGTCATTGTTGCACAGGGCGAAGAGGTGGTAGAGCTTGTGGGTATGTCGTGCGCGGACGACAATATGGCAAACTGGGTGATATAGGAATCGATATGCTCCCCTCCATTATCTTCATAGCCGATCTGGCCATACGCGTCGGCCTTTCGTTTCGGGTTATCATGCGGGGGCGCCCGTACGGCATCACCTTTGCCTGGCTGATCATCATCCTGCTGATTCCCTTTCTGGGGGCGCTCACCTATCTGCTGTTTGGCGAAAACAGGATTTCCGAGCGCCGCACCAGGCGCATCCGCCAGGCCCAGGAACACTATACATACTGGCTCAACAGTCTGCGCAGCCGGGCCCCGGTGGACTGGGCCACCCGCGACCCGGTGTGTCGTCCCATTCACCGTCAGGGCGAACATCTGATCGGCATCCCGGCCATGGCCGGCAACGAGCTGCAATTGATCGAGACCCCTGATGATATTATCGATGCCATCATTGCCGATATCAATACGGCCCGCTCCACCTGCCATCTGCAGTTCTATATCTGGTATGAGGGCGGTAAGGTGCATGAGGTGGAAGAGGCGCTGCTGGCGGCTGCGAAACGCGGGGTCACCTGCCGGTTGCTGGTGGACTCCATCGGCAGCCGCGGTTTTTTGCGCGGCAGCCGGGCGAGGGCACTGAAGGCAGCCGGGATTCGCATCGAGGAATCCTTGCCGGCCGGACTCTACAAGGCCCTGTTTTCCCGGATCGATATCCGTAACCATAGAAAAATAGTGGTGATCGACGGGGAAATAGCCTACACCGGCAGTCAGAATATGGTTGATCCCCGCTATTTCAAGCAGAATGAAGGCGTCGGCCAATGGGTGGATCTGATGGTACGGGTTCGGGGGCCGGTGGTTGAGAGTCTGGCCGGTACCTTCGTCAACGACTGGTTTCTGGAAATCGGCGATCAGCAACTCTCGGTGGATGATATCGGCAAAGACATCGAGCAGGTGCGCCGGCGCACCGATGTCCATCCGCTCGCCCCGGTTGGCAAGAGCGCCGTCCAGCTTGTCCCCTCCGGACCCGGCCAGGTGCCTGATGCAATTCACTCACTGCTGCTCACCGCCATCTATTCCGCCCGTCGCGAACTGGTACTCACCACGCCCTATTTCGTCCCCGATGAATCCCTGCTGGGTGCCCTGGTCTCGGCCGCTCAGCGCGGGGTGGCGGTAACCTTAATCTTGCCGGAAAAAAACGATTCCCGGCTGGTCCAGTACGCCAGCCGCGCCCATTACCGAAAGCTGAGCGAGGCGGGGGTGGCGATTCGGCTCTTTCAGGCGGGGCTGCTGCACGCCAAGACCATTACCATCGACGGTGAGATTTCACTTTTCGGCTCGGTGAATCTTGATATGCGCAGTTTCTGGCTCAACTTCGAGGCAACCCTGCTTATCTATGACGAAGATTTCACTGCCCGGCTGCGCCGGGCCCAGGCGGGCTACGAGGCCGGCTCCATCACCCTTGCCCCCAGTCTTCTGGAAAAACAGGCGGTGGTAACCCGCTTCAAGGAAAATGTCGCCCTGCTGATCGGCCCGTTGCTGTAGTTGTAAACATATTGACAGTGTAGTACACTAATGTATCCATTGTAGTTCTATATGCATTCAAGTGAGGGCTATATGTCAAAAACGGTAACCATCAGGCTCAGTGAGGAAACTCATCGGTTGTTCAAAACCTATGCGAAAGGTGACAATCGTAGCTTGTCCAATTTTATCGAAACCGCTGCACTGCGCTACGTTCAGGAGCACCAATATGTCGATGATGCGGAAATGGCCGAAATAAGCGCTGATAAAGATTTGCAAGACAGTCTTGCAAAAGCCCATCAGGATGCGAAGAAGCGCAAAGGTCGTCTGGTTGGCTGATGTATAAGCTCTTCGAGACTGATGAGTTCACCAAGAGTCTCGCCCGGCTGGACAAGAAAGATTCCTCTTTTATTGGTGCAAAACTCAATTCTTATGTATACCCGCAGCTTCGGGTAGAACCGCATTTTGGTAAAAATATAAAAAGACTGCGGAAATACCCCACACCAACATGGCGTTATCGTATTGGCAATTATCGGGTATTTTACACCATTGATGAAGTAAATCAGCTTGTCTTGCTTCTTGTTGTCGACCATCGCAAACGGGCATATCGCTGATGCGATCAAAGCGGGGGCTTTAAAAACAATGTATCCACCACCCGTCGATACGAGTCGAGGGAACCGGCCCGGGTGATTTTTTTGAGCTGTGATTGGTTATCCGGGAAGGCCCCGATAAAATAGATCCAAACTTGCTTGAGGCGACCCAGCAGATGGCCGGGGCCGCTGACATGCTCCTGCAAAGCCCCGAACAACTCGTCATGAAAACTAATAAGGCGCCATCGGCGATCCTGCTTGGCTGGTGAGCGTCCTTTAATCTCTTCTCCTAGAAAGGGGTTGGCCAGCAGGCCGCGGCCGATCATCCAGCGGTTGATGCCGGTAAATCGGTGTGCCAACCTCAGGTAATCAGCCATCGTCCTGATATCACCGTTGTAGCAGAGGCGGTGGCCGGTGAGCGTCATGCACCGTTCAAACCGGTCCGGGTCGGCCAGGGCGCGGTAGAATTCATCGCCCAGCCGCGGATGGATAATGATTTCGCTCAGCGGATAATCGTTGAGGCGCGGCAGCAGGGCGGCGGCCTCGGCCTCGTCGTGCAGTCCCACCCGCATCTTTATTGAAAGGCGCCCCGGCAGCTCCGGCAGCACCGTATCGAGCAGTCGGCAGACGGTGTCGGGATGGGGCAGCAGACCGGCGCCGCGCTGTTTTTTCACCACCTGCCGGGCCGGGCAGCCCAGATTCCAGTTGATTTCCTGATAGCCCAGTTCATGCAGTCGTCGGGCAAGGGCGCTAAACCCCTGGGGTTCGTTGTTGAGTATCTGCGGGATGACGGTAATTTCTCGGTTTCGTTCCGGCAGCAGATCGCGCACCAGTTTGTCGGGATACGACGAGGCACGCTGTGGATTGATAAAGGGCGCCACCGCCGCGTCAACACCGCCGAAATGAGCGCCAAACACCCGCCGGAACAGGGAGTCGGTGATGGATTTAAGCGGCGCCAGATAGATAAACGGCGCCGTGGTTCGAGCCACCACAGTGCTGATCAGCCCGCCATGCGCTGGGCCATTGTTCGCATATCGTAGCCGCTGGGGCTCTGGAAGGCGCGCAGCTCAAAACTCGGCAGGGCGGCAAAGAGATGATCGAAGATGTCGGCCTGGATGGCCTCGTACTGGGCCCACCGCTGGTCGCGGCTGAATACATAAATTTCCAGGGGCAACCCGTGTTCGGTGGGTTGCAGATGGCGCACCAGAAAGGTCATCTCCTGGCTGATGATGGGGTTGTTTTTCAGATAGGCGATGACGTAGGCGCGAAACACCCCGATGTTGGTCTGGTGGCGCCCATTGATCAGGTTGTTGTCATCGCCTGCAACTCCCGCCTCTTTGTTGGCGGCCTCAATTTCCTTTTCCTTGGCCACCAGATAAGGGGCCAGCAGTTTCACCGAGCCCAGCCGTTCAAGCAGGGTGTGATCGCAGAAGCGAATCGATTCAATATCGATCATCAGGGCGCGTTTGATGCGCCGGCCGCGCGACTCGGTCATCCCCCGCCAGTTCTTGAACGAATTAGTGACCAGGGCGTAGGTGGGGATGGTGGAGATGGTCTTGTCCCAGTTCTGCACCCGGATGGTATGAATGGAGATCGAGATCACGTCACCGTCAGCGCCGTAGGCGGGCATTTCGATCCAGTCGCCGATCCGCACCATATCGGTCATGGTCAGTTGCACCGAGGCGACAAAGCCGAGTATGGTATCCTTGAAAACCAGCATGGTGACGGCGGTGAGCCCACCCAAGATGGAGATGATCCCCCAGGGTGATACCCCGCTCAATATCGAGCCGATAAAGATCAGGCCAAGCAGGTAGGCGACGATTTTACCGGCGTCGGTAAAGCCGTTCAGTACATCGGCCCGTTTCTTTCCGAGCTGGCGGTATATCTCGTTGATGCTGGCGAGCAGGGCGTTGACGCTGAACACCACCACGATCACGAAACAGACCAGCAGGAGCCGCTTGGTAAAGATGTAGATGGAGCTTTCCGGCGGCAGCAGGGCGTCGATGGTCAGGTGGGTGGCGAGCAGCGGGATAAACCAGCTCAGTTTGTGAAAGAGCTGGTTTTTTACCAGGATATCATCCCAGCTGTAGCGGTTTCTGGTCATCCAGGCGGTGGTGCCGCGCAGCAACAGACGACGGATGATCAGGGTGGTGATGAGCAACACCAGCAGCAAAAGGCTGATGGTGATTGTCGATGCAGCTATCTCGGCAAGGGTGGGCGAGAGGCCAAGGGTGATAAAATGTTGATAAAACCAGTTGCTTACCATAAGGTTTCCCTCGAACATGTGGTGGATCGTACTTACCGAACCGTCTGCATTCAGTCAAGGATCATCAGGTCGCCCAGGAGATCCCACCCGGCATGAGCGGTTATTTCCCCGATCATACCCGTGCGCTGCTCACCATGCTGCATACAATTGCCGGCGAGCAAGGCGTGCAACTCTTTCTGAGCGGCGGTGCGGTGCGCGATCTGCTGCGTGGCCGGACGGCGCCGCACGATATCGATATCACCATAGCCGGCGGCGCCCGCGCCTTTCTTGCTCAGGTGCACAGCCGCCTTGGCCGCGGCGCCCTGGTTGATCTTGGTGAGGAGCAAGATGATACCTGCCGGCTGGCGTTGCCGGAAGTTGATATCGATGTCAGCGGGTTTCGCGGCGGGGCGTCCACCATCGAAGCCGACCTCGGCAAGCGAGATTTTACCATCAATGCCATGGCCATGGCGATGGAAGCGCTACTGCCGGCTACGCTCTTGCGAGAAAATCTTATTGACCCGCTGGGTGGTTATGATGACCTGCATGCAGGTATTGTTCGCGCCTGTCCGGGGGCCTTTGTCGATGATCCGCTGCGGCTGCTGCGGGCCTATCGTTTTAGCGCCACCCTTGGCTTTGCCATCGAAGCGCACACCCGGACGGAGATCGTCAAGTATGCCTCTCTGATCAGGCGCAGCGCCGCTGAGCGGGTGGGCTCAGAGCTCGATCTCATTATGGCGAGCGGGCGGGCCGGCGCCGCTCTGGCCGAGCTAGCTGATACCCCTCTGTTTGCTTACCTGCTGCCGGAGCTGGCGGCAGGCGAAGCGGTTAGCCAGCCGCCCTTTCATCACCTGGATGTGCTCTCCCACTGCATCGAGACGGTTTGCAACGCCGAGCTGATTATGGCGGCGCCGCGGCGCTATTTCCAGCGCCACGGCTCCGCCATGGAGGAGTGGCTGGCCGATGCGGACAATCGTCTGGCTCTGGTCTGGGCGGCGTTTCTGCACGATATCGGTAAACCGTTTGTGAAAAAAGGCGGTACCGATGGGGAACCCATCACCTTTTACAATCATGATGAGCACGGCGCCTCTCTGGTGGTGCGCTGTGGTTCCCGCCTGCGCTGGAGCAATCAACTGAGGGACCGGGTAGCGGCGCTGGTACGGAGGCATATGCACCCGTTTCATCTGCTTGCCGTGCAGGCGAAAGAAGGGGCGATCAGCAAACGGGCGGCCCTGCGCTTGTGCCGCCGGGCGGGGGCGGAGCTGAGTGGGCTCTTCATGGTCGCCCTGGCGGACTGCCTGGCCGGCCGCGGGCCGGCCCGCCCAGCGGGGCTGGAAGATGCGTTGGTGAAGCTCTATGCCGATTTCATCCAGCTCTTCCAGCAACAGGTCAAGCCGACCCTGGCCAGACCTCGTTTATTGACCGGGCATGATTTGATTGATACTATTGGTCTTAAGCCGGGGCCGCTGTTTACCGAACTGCTCGATAAAGCCGAGCTGGCGACCCTGGAGGGAATCATTACGACGCGCCGTGAGGCTCTTGACTGGGTGCGCGGTGAGTTGAACAAGGACAACGGACAAAGCGGGTAGGCAGAGGAAGGTGATCGCACCGTGCGAGTTCTTCACGACCACTACTTCAAGAAGGCCAAGCAGCAGAACTATCCGGCCCGTTCGGTGTTCAAATTGGCTGAGATTCAGGCCAAACACCGTTTTATCAAAGCAGGCGATAAGGTGGTTGATCTTGGCTGTCACCCCGGCAGCTGGACGCTGTTCGCCTCGGAAACGGCGGGGGCGAACGGTATGGTTGTGGGGGTTGATCTGAAGCAGACCGAGCACCTGCCGCGCCCTGGCGGCGCCCCGATTCACTGGTTGTGTCACGACATCATGGATGATACACTTGTTGATGAGCTGCACACTATTTCCCCCCGGTTCAAGGTGCTGCTCTCCGATCTGGCCCCGAAAACCACCGGCAATCGCTGGGCCGATCATCAGCAGTCCATGCGTCTGGTTCGGCGCACCGTGGCGCTTGCCGAACGGGTGCTGGTTCCTTCCGGCCATTACCTGGGCAAACTCTTTCAGGGCGAGGAGACGGAAAGTTTTATCAAGGAGTTGCGGGGTATATTTGCCCAGGTAAAGGTGATCAAGCCGGACAGCTCGCGCAAGCAGAGTCGTGAGGTGTATGCGCTTGCTCTGCGGTATAGCCCTAATAGTACTGGAAACAGATAAGGGAGCCTGGCAAAATGGCCTTTTCGCCCAACCTCATCGTTGCTCTAAAAATTTTATCCTGGCAATATCGATCATATGCCTGCGGTAAAATTTTCCTCGCGCCTTGATATTGAACGAAAATTCTCATTTTTCAAGGCTCCCATAAACTATAAGCTAAGGATGCCATGTCAGGACATTCCAAGTGGTCGACCATTAAGCGCAAAAAAGGCGCCATCGACGCCAAACGCGGCAAGATTTTTTCCAAGCTGATCAAGGAAATTACCGTGGCCGCCCGGCAGGGCGGCAACGACCCGGAGGGCAACCCCCGGCTGCGGGCCGCCATTGCCGCGGCAAAAGCGGAGAACATGCCCAAGGATAATATCAGCCGGGCCATATCAAAGGGGTCCGGCGGCGGTGACGGGGTGGTCTATGAGGAAATTCTCTACGAGGGGTATGGGCCCGGCGGGGTGGCGGTGCTGGTGGAGTGTATGACCGATAACCGAAATCGCACCGTGGCCGACGTGCGCCACTTTTTCTCAAAAAGCAACGGGAACCTGGGGGAGAACGGTTGTGTTGCCTGGATGTTTGAAAAAAAAGGGCTCATCCTGGTGGATAAAGAGACGATTTCCGAGGACGATCTTATGGAAGCAGCCCTGGAGGCGGGCGCCGATGATGTGATCGAGGAAGAAAGTGAGTTTCAGGTCATCACCGGTGTCGAAACTTTTTCCGATGTCACCGAAACCTTCGAGGAGAAGGGGCTTGCAACCCTCGAGGCAGCCATTGCGATGATCCCCACCAACAGTGTTGAGGTGAGTGATGAACAGGTCGCCGTAGCACTGCTGAAACTGCTGGAAAATCTCGAAGATCACGACGACGTGCAGAAGGTACACGCCAATTTCGACATCGATGCAGCGCTGATGGAGCGGCTTTCCTGAAAAATCTGCTATCTTTTTCTGAGCGCGCGGGTGATGATCCGGGTAATCGGCATTGATCCGGGGCTTCGCTGCACCGGTTACGGGATCATCGACTGGCAGGCTGGTACCATCGGCTTTGTCTCCTGCGGGGTGATCAAGACCGACGGGGATCTGCCGTTTGCCCATCGCCTCAATCAGATTTTTACCGGGATCAACGAGGTTATTCAGGTGCACGGGCCCACCGTCGCCGCGGTGGAAGATGTCTTTCTTGCCACCAACCCGCGTTCGGCGCTTAAGCTCGGTCAGGCACGCGGCAGTGCGGTGGTGGCCGCCATGCAGAATGGTTTGATGGTATACGATTACAATTCAAAGATGATTAAACAGGCGGTAGTCGGCTATGGTCAGGCGGAAAAAGCGCAGGTCCAGCATATGGTCACCCTGTTACTCGGCCTCTCGGCGCAGCCCAGCACTGACGCGGCCGATGCGTTGTCGGTGGCAATCTGCCACGCCAACCAGCTCCTTATCATGAGGTAGAAAATGATCGGCACCCTCAACGGCACAGTGTTACAAAAAGGGGTTGATGTGGCGGTTGTCGATGTCGGCGGCGTCGGCTATCAGGTGATGCTTAATTCGTCGGCAATGGCGGATCTGCCCGAGGTTGGGGAAAAGGTGCTGCTGCACATCCACACCCATGTCCGCGAGGATGCAATTCTTCTCTTTGGTTTTTTGAACATTGAGGAAAAAGAGCTGTTTCTCAAATTGATTACCGTTTCCGGAGTGGGGCCGCGACTTGGGTTGGCAATGGTGGCCGGTCTGCCGGTGGGTGAGTTGCACCGGGCTATCGTGGCGGGTGATATCAAGCGACTTACCGCCCTGCCCGGGATTGGCAAGAAAACGGCGGAGCGGATCTGCATGGAGCTGCGCGATTCACTGGGCGCGGCCCCACTTCGGGGACTGGCGTTTGACGGCGGCATGGTGCTTGCTGCCGGCGAGCAGTCGGCGGCGGCCGACGCGGTGTCGGCCCTGGTCAATCTCGGCTATGGCGATGCTCTGAGTCGCCGGGCCGTGCTCGGGGTCAAGCAGCGACTGGGTGATGAAACGTTCAGCACCCTTGCGGTGGAAGATCTGCTGAAAGAATGTCTCAGGAGTCTGGCGTGAACTACGAGGAAGAGATTTTCAGTGAGCAGCGGCTGGTAAGCCCGGCGCCCATCAGCCGTGATCATGCCAGCGATAACGATCTGCGGCCCAAGCGTTTGCAGGAATATGTCGGCCAGGAGCAGGTTCGCGCCGGCCTGACGGTATTCATCAAGGCTGCCCTGATGCGCGGTGAACCCCTTGATCATGTGCTGTTTCATGGCTTTCCCGGTTTGGGGAAAACCACGCTTTCCTACATCATCGCCAACGAGATGGGCTCGGGTATCAAGGTGACCTCGGGGCCGGTGATCGAGCGCCAGGGCGATCTCGCCGCCATCCTGACGAGCCTGCGGCAGGGCGATGTGCTCTTTATTGATGAGATTCATCGCCTCAACCACGCCGTTGAGGAGATTCTCTATCCGGCCATGGAGGATTTTCAGCTTGATCTGATCATCGGGCAGGGGCCGGGCGCCCGTTCCATCAAGATGGATCTGCCGCGCTTTACCCTGGTGGGAGCCACTACCAGAACGGGGCTGTTGACTCCGCCCCTGCGTGATCGGTTCGGGGTCAGCCTGCGCCTGGAATTTTACGAACCCCATGAACTGGAGACAATCATCAAACGCTCAGCCGCCATTTTAGGGGTGCGGATCGATGATCACGGCGCCCTGGAACTGGCAAGGCGCTCCCGCGGAACGCCGCGCATTGCCAATCGACTACTGCGCCGGGTGCGTGATTATGCGGCGGTGGGGGAGCATCCGGTGATCACCAAAGAGGTGGCGGACGGGGCCCTGACCCTGCTCAACGTTGATCGACATGGACTCGACGATATGGATCGGCGCATTATGTTGACCATAATCGACAAGTTTCAAGGTGGGCCCATCGGCCTGGAGACCCTGGCAACGGTGGTCTGTGAGGAAAAGACCACGCTTGAGGACGTCTATGAGCCCTTTTTGATTCAATCGGGCTTTCTGGCCCGCACCCCGCGCGGTCGGGTGGCCACCATAAGCGCCTTTGAGCACTTCCAGCGGACGCCGCCACGCACCGCCACCCAACCCGGACTGTTTGACGGTTAATAGCGATGGGGTGGGATAGACTCTGAAGCTTCCTTCTCCCCTTCTTTCCGCCGTCGATTACCTGGCACCCGGTAAAGCTTGTAATATCGCCGCGCGTGCTCTTTCGTGTTTTACGCTTCGTTACTCTTTCAGCCGCAGAGCGTTGCTATGCGCTCTCAATTGTGCTATCCGCGCCTCATCATTTCACATCCACTTTGAACCACCTTTTACTGATCTGCTTTTCAGCCGTTTTTCCTTTCAACCACCTCGTTAACGCCATAATTTAGCAATATAAAACTGGTATTTCATTGGGCACGTTCACAATTTTTTGTGGACTGGCCAAGGCACCTGTAGTGCTCGAATGAAAATATCCCACCATATATTGTATACCGATCTGGGTATATTTTTTCTATAACATAATGAATTTTCTAAATTTTTCTCTTGACACACTGGGTATTGATTGTATAAGGGGCATAGTGGTGTAAAGTGGATATGAAGCGGGTAATTTTGCTTGCAGAGAGATCGTGTCGCCGGAAGAGTTCATCAAACAGAGGTTTCGCAGCCGTTCGGAGCACAGTCTGGATCCCAAGGGGAGGCTTAATTTCCCCAGCAGATTCAAGGATGTGCTGTTCCAGTACGGCTCCGAAGTGCTGATGATCACGGCCTGGGGGAAACATCTTCGTGCCTATCCGGCCAGTGAATGGCAGATGGTGGAGGATACCCTGCTCCGTGAAGGTCGTCGCGAGCCGAAACTGGCCGGCTTCATCCGCTATGTCATTTCCGGAATCACCGAATGCACCCTGGATAAGCAGGGGCGTTTGTTGATCCCGGCGCCGCTGCGTTCCGAGGTGAACATCAGCAAGGAAGTGGTACTCAACGGGATGCTCGAGTTCGTTGAGGTCTGGGACCGGGAGGCATGGCTCGCTGAGTATTGCAGAGAGCGCGAGCAGCTTGATCAATACGGCGACAGCCTGGCGAAACTCGGAATTCTCTAGTGGAGCGGGCGCTGCACCATGCTTCATCAGCCGGTACTGCTCGATGAAGCGCTCGCCCTGCTGCGGGTGAAACCCGGCGGTGTTTATGTTGATGGAACCTTTGGGCTGGGTGGGCATGGCGATGCCATGCTCCGGCGGTGCGCGCCTGACGGTCGGGTGGTGGGATTTGAGTGGGATGGCCAGGCCATCGGCCAGGCGCGGCAAGGGCTCTCAGGCGAGCGGCAACGGTTGACCCTGGTGCGCCGGAATTTTGCCGAGATGGGGGAGGCACTGGCCGAACTTGGGCTGCAAAACGTAGACGGGATACTGCTCGATGTGGGCTGTTCCTCCATGCAGCTCGACCAGGGTGGCCGGGGATTCAGTTTTCAGGTGGACGAATTGCTCGATATGCGCATGGATCAACGTCGCCCCACCACGGCGGCCGATATACTCGCCGGCGCGGAAGAGGTCGAGCTGGCTGATATTTTTTTTCACTATGGCGATGAAATTCAGGCACGGCGGGTTGCCGCCCGAATCGTTGCCGAGCGCCGCGGGCAGCCGATAACCACAACAAAACAGCTTGCCCGGATCGTTGCCGAGGCGATTCCGCGCAGATTTCATCCAGCCAGGATCCATGTGGCCACCAGGGTGTTTCAGGCGTTGCGCATCGCGGTGAATGACGAACTTAAAAATCTGGCCGCGGCCCTGCAGGCAGGTCCGGCCCTGCTGGCCATGGGGGGGCGCATGGGGGTCATCTCCTTTCACTCCCTGGAGGATCGGCTGGCTAAAAGAACCTTGTCTGGGGACAAGTTGCTGAAACTGCTCACTCCCAAGCCGATTGTGCCGGGGCGTGATGAAATAAGGCGTAACCCGCGGGCCCGCAGTGCGCGGCTGCGGGGCGCGGAGAAGATTGCATAGATAGGGGGGAGTCGGTATGAAACAGACTTACAACACCTATTCACCTGTCTCACCATACCGGGTGCGGCAGCCGGTCATCGGCGCGAAATTCCGCCAGCGTACCCGGCGATGGCGGGCTCTCGAAATACCGGGCGGGACTGCCCTGTGGTCGGCACTGGCGAGGCGCATAGTGCTGATCGGTGCGGTGCTGATCGGAGTCAGTGTGTGCCTTAATATGATTGCCCGGAACAGTGGTCGGTTAATCGACGATCTTGAATCTGCCAGGTATGAGCTCAAAGACCGGCAGATCGGACTGGCGATAGAGCGCCGGGCACTGGCCTCCGAACAGCGAATTCGCGGTGATGCCATACGTTACCTGGCACTGATGGATGCGCGCGAGGATCAGGTCATTTCCCTGCGGTAGCAAAGAGCATGGACAAGCGGTCCCGTCTCCGCGGCCAGGGGGCTCGAAGGCGGCGGCTGCTGATCATCATCATGGGCGGTCTGCTGGCCGCCCTTTTTTTATGGCTGGGCCAGGATCGTCTCTCTCTGTTCTTCCAGTGGGCCGTGACCGGGCTGGGGCTCAGTGATGAGGATGGCTCATCTGCCGCGCGGCTGGAGCGCGGCATTATCTACGACCGTAATTTCAAGGAGCTGGCGCTCACCTACGAGCGGGTCTCGGTCTATGCCAATATTCGTGAAATCAACGACCTAGCCGGCACCGTAACGAGGATGGCGGCAATTCTTGAGCGACCTTCAGACGAAATCTCCGAACGTTTGTCCGGCAATGCTCCGCGGGTATGGCTGGCAAGAGATATCAGCCAGGAGCAGGAGGAGTTGATCGGCGGCGAGGGGTTTCGCGGTATCTATCTGCATCGTGAATATGTCCGTACCTATCCTCAGAACACAAGTGGTGCCCACCTTGTCGGCTACGCCGAAAACAACAGCGGTCTGGCCGGCATCGAGCACTATCTCAATGAAATCGACAACCGATATCGCCTCACCGATGTGGAGCGGGGCGGCTATCCACTGATCAGCGAGGGGCGGCCGGGGGTGAACGGCAATCATCTCATCCTGACCCTTGATCTGAAAATCCAGAACATAGCAGAGAGATTTCTGGCAACCATGGAGCGCGGATCAGCAACCAGTAAGGCCGGAGTGATGGTTATCGAGCCGCAATCCGGCGCCATTGTCGGTTACGCCCAGAATCCTTCTTTTGATCCCAATGAATTTCATCGCTATGGTCAATGGGTATTCAACGACATATTTCTGAGCCCGCTCAGCATACCCCGCCCACTGTATGACTTTCTGCACCATGTCTTCGCTCTGTCTGCCGCGGATGAGCAAGGGGCTCTGCCGCCATGGAGTATCGCTGCCGGGGGGGGGGAGCAGAGCCCTCCCGTCACATGGTGGGATCGTCTCGGTGGTGCTCGCCCCTTGATCCCGGATTTTGGTGTCATGGCGCCGGCAGCGGGTGCCCCGGCGCCTGCACGGCACAATGGCACCGGCATACCAGAGGATGAGAAGACAGTACCGGCCCTCTCACCAGTGCAGCTGGTGACGGCCCTGACCAGGGTACTCAATGGCGGTGATGCCATAGAGGTGCATGCCGCTGATCGCTTTGTTGCACGGATCAACCAAAGAGAATATCTTCTCGCCGAACTGAGCCCGGGCTCTGAGGGCGCGGCGGTTTCAGCCGCGGTATCGGAGGAGGCGCACCACCTCTTTACCGCCCTGGGTACGCCGGGGCCGTTGCAGGCGGTAAATCTATCCACCACATCATATTCCTCCGGATGGGAAAAGGGCTATCAGGCCGTCTGGCGTCATCGGGTGATATTTTCCGTCTTGCCCGGGGCGCACCCTGAGCTGATTTTCATGGTGGTGATCAGCGAACCCGGTTTCTCAGTGACGACAATGTCTGATCCGGTGGCCCAATTGCAGACGATTTTGGCGCCGATCATCGGTTTGCAGCGGGTGATGAAAAATGTTGCCGATGTTGTTGCACCACGGCAACTGGAAGAGGTAAACTTGGCAGGCAGTAGGGCGGACCGTCTCACCGATACCATAGCACCACCGGAATCACCATCAGGGCAGGTATTCTCTATGCCCCTATTGGTGGATATGAGTCTGCGCAAGAGTCTTCGCAGCCTGCGCGGTATGGACGTGGAACTGGTGGTCTATGGGACCGGACGGGTGGTGAGGCAGGAGCCGGCGCCGGGAACGCGGCTTGAGGCCGGGGCAACAATTGAGCTCTATCTTGAACGGGATCAGGTGGAGCGGGTTCTGCGGACAGAGCAATAACCGCGTTGCTTACTGACATGATGGAATCGTAACAACCCTGTTACCGCCATGGTGGAGCTGATCTAGAATCCATAATTGTTTGAGATCAATGGATTCACGATTCCGCGGGAATGACCTTGGGAAGCAATTTCAAGGTTTTTAGGACGAAATTATCAATATATGACGGAAAAACCAGAAAAAACAAGGGATTGCGCCGCCGTGAACCCGGCGGATCTGCTCGCCTTGCGGGCGCGGCGCCCGGCGGATTATCCTTTTATCAGTGAGTTGTCGCCCATCCGGGCGATTTGTGCCGATTCCCGTCGTGTCCAGCCCGGTGATCTCTTTGTAGCCGTTCGCGGGCAGCGGGTCGATGGCCACCAATTCATTGACGATGCCATTGCCGCCGGTGCCCAGCTGGTGGTCGCCGAAGATGATACCGCCGTGTCGGAGACCGCCGCCGCTGCCATGATCATCGTGGAGAACAGCCGGGATGCGCTCGGCCTGCTGGCCGCCGCCTTTCACAACCATCCTCAGCGGGAGTTGACCACCATCGGTATTACCGGCACCAACGGCAAGACCACCTGCAGTTATCTGCTGGAACACGCCCTTATGAAAAAGGGGGTGCGGGTGGGGGTAATCGGTACGGTGGAGTACCGATACCGCGGCAGAGATGGTACACGGGTCAGCCGGCCGGCAGTCCGTACCACGCCGGAGCCGCTTGTACTCTATGGTTTGCTTAGGGAAATGGCCGATGCGGGGGTGACTCATCTGATCATGGAGGTCTCTTCCCATGCCCTTGCCCAGCAGCGGATCGGGCCGCTGCGTTTTGATTACGGACTGTTCACCAACCTCAGTCAGGACCATCTGGATTACCACTCTGATCTTGACGACTATTTTCAGGCCAAGGCCCTGCTTTTTGACACCCATCTCAAAGATGACGGCTGCGCCGTTATCTGCCGCCCCCATGACGATTCGCACAGATGGAGCAAACAATTGGTGGCTCTCTGCGAGCAGCGCCATATCGATGTGGTCACCTGTGGCCCGGGCCCATCCGAAAATCTGCGCCTCATCTCATCGAGCACCGATTCCCATGGGCTTACCCTCACCGTGGTGGATAGTGAGAAAAGTCGAGGATCGGTCCGGGCGCCGTTGATCGGCAATTTCAACCTGGCCAATGTACAACTCGTGCTGACCACTCTCACCGCCATGGGATACAGCCTTGATGAGGCATGTTCTCTGCTGGAAGGCGCCGCCGGTGCGCCGGGAAGAATGGAGCCGGTATCCTTGCCCGGCTCTGGAGATGCCCGGCCGACCGTACTGGTGGACTACGCCCACACCCCCGATGCCCTGAGTAAGGCATTGATCGCGGCGCGGGATCTGACCAACGGGACATTGTTCGTGGTCTGCGGCTGCGGCGGCGACCGTGACCGGGCGAAACGGTCCATCATGGGGGCGGCGGCCGCCCGCCTTGCCGATGTGGTTATTATTACCGATGACAATCCGCGCACCGAAGAGCCGTCACTCATTCGGCGGCAGATGCTCGGCGGGGTGAGCGAGGCGGGAGTGTCCATCTATTCACCCGACTGGTTGACAACGCGGGCCGAAGGCGAGACCGGATGCGTTGAAATCGCCGGCCGGGCGGCGGCCATCGCGGCGGCCGTACATGGCGCAAAAGAAGGAGATATCGTGCTGATCGCCGGCAAGGGTCATGAGCGCTACCAGCAACTGAGAGGTGAAACCATATTTTTTGATGACGCACTCTGGGCCCGGCAAAGCGTTCTGAGCTGGAACCAGACAACCGTTGCCGAGGCTGCCGGCGGACGAGTCATTAACAAGGTGCGACCGGTTTTCTTCAAGGCTATCTGTACCGATTCCCGCCGGCTCAGTCCGGGTGATCTCTTCGTCGCCCTGCGCGGTGAATCTTTTGACGGGCATGAGTTTCTCGCCCAGGCGGTTCTGAACGGGGCGGCGGGTCTGCTCGTGGAAGAGAGCAGCCGGTTGCCCGCCACTGAGATCCCCGTCATTGTGGTTGGCGATACTCTTCATGCCCTGGGGGATCTGGCCAACTATCGACGACGGCTGGTGGCCCGGATGAGCGGCCCCGTTGTCGTCGGGATAACCGGCAGTTGCGGAAAAACTACGGTAAAAGAGATGACCGCGGCGATCTTTGCCCGCCGCTGGCCGGATCAGCCGGACAGGCCACCCGGCCGGGTGTTGAAAACCAGCGGCAACTTCAACAACCTGGTCGGGTTGCCGCTTTCCCTGCTGCCCATTGGTGCGCACCATCGGGCCGCGGTTCTGGAAATGGGGATGAACGAGGCTGGTGAAATCGCCCGGCTCACCAGGATTGCCGAGCCTGATATTTGTTGTATCGTCAACGTCCGTCCGGCTCATCTGGAGAAGCTGGGCTCAGTTGCGGCGGTGGCCCGGGCCAAGGCTGAGCTTTTTACCAACAGTGGAAGCGATGCCATCCATATCGTCAATTGTGATGATGATCAGGTGTTTGGCCTGGCGGAGGGTCGCGTGCGGCAACAGATCGGTTTTGCGGTGACCAAAAAGGGGATCGAACGGGGCGCCCTGGTGTATGGAACCCACTGGCAACCACTTGGTGAAAGCGGCGGGCGTTTTGTGCTTACCTGCGGTGATGAATCAACGGAAGTAGAACTCAAAGTGAGTGGTCGGCACAATATGGCCAATGGCTGTGCCGCCGCCGCTATTGCCAGGGCGGCGGGGATCGATCCGGTGACCATTGCGGCCGGCTTGTCCGATTTTCGCAGTCCGGCCAATCGGCTGCGGATCTGTCGCACCAGTAGTGGGATCAACGTGCTCAATGATAGCTATAATGCCAATCCTGCCTCCATGGAGGCAGGGCTGCTTACCCTAGCCGAGATTGCCGGTAAACGGGCCAGGAGCGGCCTGCTCGGCGATATGCTCGAGCTTGGCGATCACGCCGCTGCCCTGCATGAGCAGGTGGGGCGTCACGCCGCGAACCATCTCGACTATCTCGCCTGCGTCGGTGAGTTTGCCGGCGCCATCCGCATGGGCGCCATCGGCGCCGGCATGGAAGCCGGCCGGATAACCGTGCTGGGTAAAAAGCAAGACGCCGAGGCCTGGCTTGCCCGCCTTGTCGACGAAGGCAGCCTGAGCGCCGGTGACTGGCTCCTGATCAAGGCATCCCGGGGGATCGGCCTGGAAACGGTAGTCGATCAATTGTGTGAACGTGAATAATTATTTATAACAGGCCATGTTCTATCACCTGCTCTTTCCCCTGCATGAGCTGTTCAGCGGGTTCAACGTCTTTCGCTATATCACCTTCCGCAGTATCGGCGGGGCGATTACCGCCTTTTTCATCGTGCTCGTCCTGGGCCCCTGGTTCATTGGTAAAATGCAGCAGTTGCAGGTTGGCCAGGTCATTCGCACCGACGGTCCGCGGAGCCATCTGAGCAAAAAAGGGGTACCCACCATGGGGGGGATGCTCATTGTGTTCGCCCTGCTCAGCGCCACATTTCTCTGGGCCCGCATCGACAATGGCTACGTCTGGCTGATCATGGCGGCAACCCTTTTTTTCGGCGCCATCGGCGCCCTGGATGATTATCGCAAGATATCGAGGCAACACAGCGGCGGTCTCAGTGCCCGTGCCAAACTTGCCCTGCAGTGTGTCGGCGCCCTGGCGGTGGGAATGTATATGTATGTGCAGCCCGGTTTTGACGGAGCCCTGTCCGTTCCCTTTTTGAAAAACGTTCGGCCCGATCTCGGCTTGCTGTATATCGTCTTTGCCATGGTGGTAATTGTCGGCGCCTCCAACGCGGTCAACCTCACCGACGGTCTCGATGGACTGGCCACCGGGCCGACGGTGGTATCGGCGGCGGTCTATGTGATCTTTTCCTACATTGCCGGCAATATCGTCATTGCCCAATACCTGCAGGTGCCCTACGTTGTCGACAGCGGTGAGTTAAGCGTGTTCTGCGCCGCCATGGTGGGCGCCTGTCTCGGTTTTCTCTGGTTTAACGCCTATCCCGCCCAGGTATTTATGGGGGATGTCGGCTCTCTTGCCATCGGTGGCGGTCTCGGCACCGTGGCCATCATCATCAAACAGGAGATGCTGCTCGCCATTGTCGGCGGTATTTTCGTGGCCGAGGCGGTTTCGGTGATGCTGCAGGTGGGGTATTTCAAGCTCAGCAAGGGCAAACGCATATTTCTCATGGCGCCGTTTCATCATCATTTTGAAAAACAGGGCATGCACGAGACCAAGGTGGTGGTGCGGTTCTGGATTGTCGCCATCATCCTGGGATTTGTCGCCATGGCAACCCTGAAACTTCGCTGATGACTGCACCGATCACTCTTTATTCCGGGATGACCGTGGGCATGGTGGGTTTTGGCCGGGCAAACCGGTCTTTGGCCCGTTATCTTGCCGGGTGCGGCGTCCGTCTACTGGTATCTGAGAAAACCGCTGAGACGGCCCTGAGCCCCGAGCAGCTTGCCTGTCTGGCCGACTGCGAGGCGCGCTTTGAGGGCGGCGGTCACCGCACCGCTTTTTTACAAGATGCTGAGCTTATCGTGGTGAGCCCCGGTGTTGATCCGCGCCATCCGACCCTGCAGGCGGCACGAGCCGGCGGCGCTCTGCTATGCGGTGAGCTGGCCATTGCCGCCGGTCGGTTTGAGGCCCCGGTGATTGCGGTAACCGGCACCAACGGTAAAACCACGGTGACTGAGCTGATCGGCGAACTGCTGGCCGGCGAAGGCTATCGGGTTTTCGTGGGCGGCAACATCGGCACCCCGGTGGGCGAGTATCTTGCCGCCCCGTCGGGCTATGATTTCGTCGTGCTGGAGGTCTCCAGTTTCCAGCTTGAAACGGGCGGGGAATTTAGTGCCGATGTCGGTGTGCTGCTCAACCTCTCGCCGGACCACCTTGACCGGCATGGCTCCATGGCCGCCTATACCGCCGCCAAGATGCGGCTGTTCAGCACGCCTCACTTTTCCGGGCGGGCGGTGATCAACGGCGATGACGAGATGATCGCATCCTGTAATCCACTGCTCAAAGGATATCGTCCCCACTATTTCGGCACTTCGCCGCACTGCGCCGCGCAGGTTGATAAGAGCTCCGTCACAGTGGGTTGGAATGGCCGCCTGGTTCGTTTTGATCTTACCGGCTCAAGTTTGGATACCCTCTTCGGGGCCGCCAACTGCGCCGCATCATTGCTGGCGGTATCCCCGTTCTGTAGCGATGCGGATGGGGCGGCACAGCGGATTAAAGCGTTTCAGACCGGTGCGCATCGATTGCAGCGGGTCGCCGTGATTGACGGGGTGAGCTACATCAACGATTCCAAGGCCACCAACACCGGCGCCGTCCGTGCCGCCCTATACGAGGTGGGGGGCGAGGTGGGGGGCAGGGTGCTGCTGCTGGCCGGCGGTAGTGACAAGGGAGACGATTACCGTGTGCTGCGCGAGCCGGTACGAAAATATGTCAGCCAGGCGCTGTTGTTGGGCGAGTCGGCGCCGCAGCTTGGTCGCGCTCTGGACGATGTCACCACCTGCACTTACCACGACAACCTTACGGCGGCGGTAAAGAGTGCGGCGGCGGTGGCGCGGCCCGGTGACACGGTGCTGCTGTCGCCGGCCTGTGCCAGTTTTGATATGTTTGCCGACTATACCAGACGCGGAGACGCGTTTATGGAATCGGTGCACCGGTTATCCGCGCAGGTGAATAACAAAACCAATGGATAAAACTCGCGATTCCAGCAGACCTTTTCGGTTGCTGCTCACCGGTGGCGGCACCGGCGGCCATCTCTTTCCGGCGGTGGCCGCCGCCGAGGCGATGCGGGAGAGATATCCGGACAGCGCCATTCTTTTTGTCGGAACAAAACGTCTGCTTGACCGGCAAAGTCTCACGCAGGCAGGTTTTCAGGTGAAGACCATACTGAGTTTCGGCCTCAAGGGTAAACGGCTGCTGGAGCTGATCAAGGCATGTCTGGTGCTGCCCGTTGCATTGGTTCAGGCCGTTATCGTGCTTGTTCGGTTTCGGCCCGATGTGGTGCTGGGTGTAGGCGGGTACGTCACCGGGCCGGTGGTGGCGACGGCGTGGCTGTTGCGTATTCCCACCGTCATTCATGAGCAGAACTCCATTCCGGGTCTTGCCAACCGATTGCTTGGCCGGCTGGCCCGCCGCGTCTGTCTCTCCATTCCGGTGAGCAACCGCTTTTTTGCCGAAGAAAAAACCGTTCTGACCGGCAATCCGGTGCGCCGGGAGGTATGTGAACTTGCCGGTCATCTAAAAGAGACCAATGATGCATTCACCGTCCTGGTGCTGGGCGGCAGCCAGGGTGCGCATGGTGTCAACGAATTGATGGTATCGCTTTTTTCCGCCTCAAGTGGTTTGCCGGCGGGGATCCGGATCATCCATCAAACCGGCGCCCGCGATGCGGATTGGGTGGCGCAACGGTATCATGCGGCCGGTGTCAACGCCGAGGTGGCTGCGTTTTTTCATGATATGGCAACCATCTATACAAAGGGTGACGTAGCGGTATCGCGGGCCGGCGCCACAACGCTGGCGGAGCTGGCGGTGGTGGGCATGCCGGCCCTGCTGATCCCCTATCCCCATGCCGCCGATGATCATCAGCGAGAAAACGGCAACTGGTATGTGGCGGGTGGCGGCGCCCTCATGTTTGCTCAAGATCAGGCCGGCGCCGCGAGAATCGGCGCCGAGATCACCGATCTGGCACACAACCCGGAGCGCAGGCAGGCCATGGCCAAAGCAATGGCCGCGCGTGGTACGACCGAGGCCGCCACCCGGCTGGTGGATGTATGTCTTGAAGCAGCGGATGGTAGATAATGTATCGGAAAAATCAGCATATCCATTTCGTCGGTATCGGAGGTATCGGCATGAGCGGGATCGCTGAGTTGCTTGCCGATCTGGGCTACAAGGTGTCCGGTTCCGATCTGCGTGGCTCCTCTATAACCGATCGGCTGGCCCGGCTGGGCTGTGAGATTCATATCGGCCACCAGGCTCAATGGGTGGAAACGGCCGAAGTGGTAGTGATCTCGTCGGCGGTACGCGAAAACAACCCGGAAGTGGTCGCCGCCCGTGAGCGCGGTATTCCGGTTATCATGCGGGCCGAAATGCTGGCCGAACTCATGCGTCTGAAATCCTACGGCATCGCGGTGGCCGGCAGCCACGGCAAGACCACCACCACCTCTATGCTGGGCTGGATAATGGCCCAGGCCGGACTCGATCCCACCATTGTCGTAGGCGGTAAGGTGGACAGCCTCGGCGGCAACGCCATTTTAGGAACCGGTGAGTTTATCGTGACCGAGGCAGATGAAAGCGACGGCTCGTTCTTGAAACTCTCGCCGGTGCTGGAAATCGTCACCAATATAGATCTGGAGCACCTTGACTATTATCGCGACATTCATCACATCAAGGATTCGTTTGTAAGCTTCATCAACAAGGTGCCCTTTTACGGCGCCGCGGTGGTCTGCCTGGACAACGAGCATGTCGCCTCGATTCTGCCCGCCATTAAAAAACGCACCATCACCTACGGCCTGACACCCCAGTCGGATCTCTGGGGTGAGGAGATCAACTACCGGGACAACCGGGTGTACTTTACCGTGAGGAGCGGCGATGCGGTTCTGGGGACCATCGATGTTGCGCCACCGGGCCTGCACAACGTCTATAATGCGCTTGCCACGGTGGGGGTGGGGCGTGAACTGGGTCTTGAGTTTTCCGTCATCGCCGGGGCACTGCGCAGCTTCCAGGGGGTACAGCGGCGGATGCAGCGCAAAGGGGTAGTGGATGATATCATGGTAATGGATGATTACGGCCACCACCCCACTGAAATCCGTGCCACTCTGGCGGCTATCAGGCACGGCTGGCCGGATCGGCGTCTGGTGGTATTGTTTCAGCCGCACCGCTATAGCCGCACGCGGGCCCTGCACGATGAATTTCTCACCTGCTTTCATCAGGCCGATATCGTCGTGGTGACAGACATCTATGCGGCCGGTGAGGAGCCCATCAAA
Source organism: Desulfofustis sp. PB-SRB1 (assembly GCA_016722945.1). GTDB lineage: Bacteria > Desulfobacterota > Desulfobulbia > Desulfobulbales > Desulfocapsaceae > PB-SRB1. The sequence continues at coordinate 184,796 of JAEQMT010000023.1, forward strand.
GGGGTGAGCGGTGCCTCTCTGGTGGAAGAGATCGCCAGACGCGGGCAGCGCACCATCAGCTATGTGGATACCCTGGAAGCGGCGGTGGCGGCGGCGGCGGATATCGCCCGGCCGTACGATATCGTGCTTACCCTGGGTGCCGGTACTATTGTCCAGGCCGGCGAGCGACTGCTCACCGCCCTTAGCCGCCGGTGATCTCCGCCATGCTTGACAGGTCGCTGTTTCGTACTGAATTAACCCAGTTGCTGGGTGGCCGGGTGCGGTTTGATCTCACCCTGGCCCGCCTTACCACCATGAAGATCGGCGGGCCGGTGGGCGCCCTGATATTTGCCGAACACGTAGAAGAATGTCACCAGGTCGTCACTTTTCTTGAAAAAAACCGGACCCCATGGCGGTTGATCGGCCGGGGCTCCAACGTCCTTGCCCCTGATGAGGGCTTTGACGGGGCATTGCTGGCCCTTGGCGATGGCTTCAAAACCATCGAAAAGAGTACTGATTTGTCTGCCGACAAGGTGCTGGTCCGGGCCGGCGCCGGGCTCAGTCTCACCCGGGTGGCGGACTGGTGTGCCGCTCGTGGGCTTGCCGGTCTGGAGTTCGCCGCCGGAATACCCGGCTGTGTTGGCGCGGCGGTGCTGAAAAACGCCGGCGCCTGGGGAAGCGAGATGGGGGCGGTGGTGGCATCCGTCACCGTGATGAACGGGCGGGAAGAACGTACCCTGCCACGATCCTGTTTGCATTTTTCCTACCGATCCCTGTGGATGGCACCCGCTCTTCCTGCTCCTCTCATAGTGGCGGCGGTGGAGTTTGAGCTGCGCCGCTCGTCCACGGTGGCGATTCGTGAACAGATGGCATATTATCATCAACTGCGCCGTGAAAAACAGCCCTTGAATCAGCCCAGCGCCGGTTCTTTCTTTAAAAATCCGCCGGGTCTTTTTGCCGCCGAGTTGATTGAGTCGAGCGGTCTCAAGGGACTGCGGGTAGGCGATGCGCAGGTGTCGACCAGACATGCCAACTTCTTTGTCAACCGGGGAAGGGCAACGGCACGCCAGATGATTGCGCTGATGCGGGAGGTCCAGCAGAAAGTGGAAAAACAGCATGGGGTTATGCTGGAACCAGAGGTGGAAGTGTGGTGAAGATAATCCGTACCCTGTTCATAAAACTTGGGTTTCTCCCCAGGAAAAAAGCTTTGAGTGGCGGCATCGACGCCGGGCGCTCCCGGTTTTCCTCACCGCCGAACCAGCCTAAATCGACAAACAAAACCGTACTGAGAAAGATCAATGAGTGGTGGCTGACCAGAAAGCCGGCTAAAAAGAGCGCCCAGATTGAAATTAAAAGAGGTATCTTTTCTCCTCGTACCCTCTGGCTCCTCTGGCTGGGTACCGCGGGGATGGTTGGTTTCTGGCTGTTTTCCAGCATCGATGGTTCTTCCCTTGTGCAGCGGGCGCTGGCCCATATCGATCTGTTTAAAATCGTGGTGGTCAGCGTTGAGGGAGAAACTCACAGTGATGCCGAACAGATTCGGGCAAGCTCCGGGATCATGGTCAGCGAAAGTATGTTCTCGGTTTCTTCCGAAGATGTCGAGTACGCGGTCACCTCGGCGAACCCATGGATAGCGGACGTTGAGATTATCAGGCGCTGGCCCGGCGAGATCATCATCGAGGTGGATGAATATGAGCCATATGCCCTGATGACCAGCGGCGCCGGTGGAGGAGGACGCCTCTTCTATGTGGATCGGCGCGGCCATCCCTTTGCCCCGGTGGTAGCGGGGGACGATCTTGATTTTCCGGTGATCACCGGCATTGAACTCGAGCCGGACACTGCCGGCACCCAGGAACAACTCAGCGAACCCCTGCGGTTTCTGAACATGCTTGGCGGCAACGACCCCAACTTACCGGCCCAGTCGGTGTCGGAGATCCACCTTGACGCTGAGCACGGTATGGTGGTTCATCTGGTGGAATACCCGTTTCCCATTTTCCTGGGAACACAGATCACCAGAGAGAAATACCATCGACTTCGCAAGGTTCTCGAGGTTCTTTACAAGCCGCGCAGACATGGCATGAACATCGGCACGGTGGACTATATCAGTATGGACTATCTGCCGGATAAAGTTATTATCAGCACAAACGAATCAGGATAATTGCATGATGGCCGAAATATCACCCAGCGCTCACGAAGAGCAGGAAGAAGGTCCCCGCGAGATTCGTGGTGATCTGGTAGTCGGACTCGATATCGGCACCACCAAGGTGTGTTGCGTGGTGGGTGAGGCGTTTGACGACGGCATCGATATCATCGGGGTGGGTATCACACCGTCACTGGGCATTCGTAAAGGCGTGGTGGTCAATATCGAAAGTACCGTGGCCTCCATCCGCAGAGCCGTCAAGATGGCCGAGGATGTCGCCGGTTGCGATCTGGAATCGGTGTATGTGGGCATTGCCGGCAATCACATCAAGGGGTTCACCAGTCCCGGTATCCTCGCCATCAACGGCCGCGAGATCAAACAGGCCGATGTCCAGGAGGTAATTGATGCGGCCCGCACCGTGAAGATATCGGAAAATCAACGAATCATTCACGTTCTGCCGCAGGAATACATGGTGGATGACCACACCGGCATTCAAAACCCCCTGGGGATGACCGGGGTGCGGCTGGTCACCAATGTGCATATCGTCACCGCCGATATCGGCGCCGTCCATAATCTGATTACCTGCTGCAACAAGGCGGGGCTCGAGGTGACCGACATGGTGCTGGAATCGGTGGCCTCGGCCAAGGCGGTTCTCAGTCAGGATGAAATGGATCTGGGTGTTGTTCTGGTGGATATCGGCGGCGGCACCACCGATATTGCGGTGTTCTGCGACGGCACAATCCGGCAGACCGGCGAGATCGGCCTGGGCGGCCACAACCTTACCAACGATCTCTCCATCGGCCTGCGCACCCCGCTGGGCGAGGCGGAACGGCTCAAGGAAGATTTCGGTGGGGCGCTGGCGGCGGTGATCAAGCCAAATCATGTGGTGGATGTGCCCTCGGTGGGCAGCCGCGAACCGCGCCGCGTCACCCAGAAGATTCTGGTGGACATCATCGAGGCACGGATGGTGGAGATCCTCGAGATGGTGGACCGCGAACTGGCTGTTTCCGGCCAGAAAAAACGGCTCAATGCCGGGGTGGTGATCACCGGCGGCACCGCCTTGTTGCCCAATCTTGGCGATCTGGCCGAGCAGGTCTTCGATCTTCCGGTACGGGTGGGCTATCCCGCCGGGATCGGCGGCCGTACCGAAGATGTCTACAGTCCGCGCTGTACCACCGGGGTAGGCCTGGTCGTCCATGGCCGCGAGCATCAGCGCTCGATGCTCCATCGTGATCCGTCGATGATGGGGCGGGTGAAGGGATGGTTCAAAAAGATGTGGTAAGTGGCTCTTTATCGTTTATCAGCCGGATGTTTCATGATATGATCGCGAAGTTTTAATTTTTATAGTTGATGAACTCGTAAAAACCCTGAATTTACTTGCTAACGTCATTCCCGCCCTCGATAACAACACTCAAGGGCAGGCTGCAGCGGGAATCCAGTAATTTCATTTGATTATGGATTTCGGTTCAACTCCACAATGACCGTAATTGGGGTTTTTACGACGCCATTATGCTGGATGCCGGGCTTTAACCGGTTGGTGAACATTTTTCATACCTGAGGGGGGACTGAGATGCCGTTTCGTATGGCGGAAACTGAGCAGGTTGCAACCGTAAAGGTTATCGGTGTTGGCGGTGGCGGCGGCAACGCCATCAACACCATGGTGGACAACCGGTTGCAGGGGGTACAATTTATCTCCGCCAACACCGACAAACAGACCCTCGCCCAGTCCCGAGCAGATATCTGCATACAGCTCGGACCCAGCATCACCAAGGGGTTGGGAGCCGGCGCCGATCCCGAGATCGGGGCGCAGGCGGCGCACGAATCACTCGATGAGATCAAGGAGGTTCTCAAGGGAAGCGATATGGTCTTCGTCACCGCCGGTCTTGGTGGCGGCACCGGTACCGGTGCCGCTCCCGTGGTGGCCCGGTTGAGCAAAGAGATGGGGGCCCTGACCGTGGCGGTGGTGACCAAACCGTTTAGTTTCGAAGGCAAACAGCGAGCCAAAAACGCCGAAGCGGGATGGCGGGAGCTTCACGATTTTGCCGACACCCTGATCACCATTCCCAATGACCGCCTCCTCACCCTTATGCAGAAGACCTCCAAGCTCGCCGATATGCTCACCCTGGCCGATTCGGTACTGCTCCAGGCGGTGAAGGGGATTACCGATCTCATCAGTGTTCCCGGTCTGATCAACGCCGATTTTGCCGATTTGCGCACGGTGATGCGCGAGGTGGGACCGGCGATCATGGGCTCCGCCTCGGCGGTGGGTGAGAACCGGGCCGAGGAGGCCGCCAAACGGGCGATCGATAATCAACTCCTGGAAGATGTGGGGATCGATGGCGCCCGCGGCCTGCTGATAAATATCTCCGCCTCCCATGAGAGCTTCACCATGGCCGAATTCATGGCGGCTTCCGCCCTGATTCAGGAAAAGGTGGACGAGGATGCCAAGGTGGTGATCGGCGCCCTGTATGATGATTCACTGGGCGATGAGCTGCAGGTAACGGTGATTGCCACCGGGGTCGGCGAAACGGCGGGCACCCGGCGAACCATTCATCATGTGGAAGATCTGCGTCTCAGCCAGTTGCGGGTCGAGGGCGAGAGCCAGGGGGCAATGAAGCCGGCGCCTCCCAACGAGCAAAAAAAGGGTACCGTCCTGCCGGGCTCCAATTTCGAATCTTTTGACGCGCAGGGAAGTGATGCTCAAACTGAGAGCGTCGAACCGCGCCGTGGCGATACGCACTATGAGGATTACCTGGAAACCCCCACCTATCTGCGTAAAAAAGCAAATTAGCTCACCCATCACCAGGGATCCTTGAAACATGAGAAATTTCGTTCAAGATCAAGGCGCCAGGGAAATTTTGCCGCGGGCCGGAATGATAGTGCCGGGATAAGATTTTTTGAGCAACGCGGAGATTGGGCGAAAAGGCCATTTTGCAAGGTTCTCACCATTTTTGAGTTCCCATACCAGACGCCATAGTGCCGATTCGGCACGAAAAAACCGCCTGGCCGGTGAACGGGGCGTCTACCTGAAAAAATGGGGCGACCGTCTGCCGGTGGCGCTGCTCTATCCCAACCGATACCGGGCCGGTATGGCCAGCCTCGGCATGCAGCTGGTCTATCACCAGCTCAACGAATGCGAAACTATTGTCTGCGAGCGCATCTTTCTCCCCGATGACGACTCTTCTCCCGTTTCCATGGAGTCGGGGCGCCCGCTGGACAATTTCGCCGTTGTCCTCTGCTCGATCAGCTTTGAGCAGGACTATGTCAATCTGGTTCGTCTGCTGCTGGATGGCGGTATCGCTGCCTTGAGTGAGCAGCGCGGTGAGCGGATCGAGCCCGGCGCGCCGCTGGTGGTGGGCGGTGGGGTGGCGCTTTCTATGAATCCCGAGCCGCTGGCGCCGTTTTTTGATCTGCTTTTGATCGGTGAGGCGGAGGTACTGCTGCCGCCGTTGCTCACTATCCTCAGCGAGCCGCTTGGTTCACGCCGCGAGTTTCTTGGTCGTAGCCTGGTTTTGGGGGCGGGGTTTTACGTGCCGCGCCGCTACACCCCGAGCTATGACGGGGCCGGCCGATTTGTCGGGATGCAGGCCGATGGCGGCGCCCCTGCCCGTGTCAAGCGGGTGTACGCCGATGAAACCCAGGTAACCGGCCGCTCCCAGCTGTTGAGCCCGGATGCCGAGTTTGCCGATCTCTACATGGTGGAGTTGGGCAGAGGGTGCAGTCGCGGCTGCCGGTTCTGCACCGCCGGATTTGTCTTGAGACCGCCGCGTCTCTGGGGTGAACAGACGGTGGCCGCGGCCCTTGCCGATTGTCCGGCGGACATTAGCCGGGTTGGTCTGCTGGGCATGGAAATGACCGATGAAGAGACCATCGAGACCATCTCAGAGCACATGCTGGCGGACGACCGTACTCTTTCTTTTTCTTCATTGCGGGCTGATCGCATATCCGGCCGTCTGCTTGCCCTGCTTGGCAAAACCAGACCCAAAAGTCTTGCCATCGCCCCGGACGGCGCCTCGCAGCGGCTGCGGCGGGTGATCAACAAGGGGCTCAGCGAGGCTGATATTATCTCCGCCGGCGAGCATCTCGCCGCCGCCGGGCTCTATCGCCTGAAGCTCTACCTGATGATCGGGCTGCCCACCGAGACCGCGGCCGATATCGACGAATTTCTCGGTCTGCTCGGCAGGCTGCGCGAAGCAATGAACACAATCGGTCGCAGCCATGGCCGGTTATGTGAGCTGATCGTCTCGGCCACTAGTTTCGTGCCCAAACCGTGGACCCCGTTTCAATATCATCCCTTCGGCTCACCCGAACCGCCCGCTCAAGGTGAGTCGATATCAGCCGATAGGGCCGTATCAATGCTGAAAAAACGGACCGCGCAGTTGAAAAAGGGGATCACCGCGCTTGCCAACGTCACGCTCAAAACGGATAAAGTCGAAGATGCTCTCTGGCAGGCGGTGCTGGCCCGTGGTGATCGAAGGCTGGCCCCAGTCTTGCTGGATATGGCGGCATCGGGTATATCATCGAAGCGGGCCATGAAACAACACGGGGTGAGCGCCGATCTCTTTGCCACCCGCCACTACCGCGACGACGATGCACTGCCATGGCAGATTATCGATCAGGGTATAAACGATTCGTATCTCTTCGATGAATATAGCAAAGCGATTTTGGCCCGGGAGAGCCGCCCCTGTGAGCCGCCCCACTGCCGAAGATGCGGGGTCTGCGGCCGGCCCCCGGACAACTGAACAACCACAAGAAGATAGTGGGAGGCGGCGGTCGCGTACCGACCCCTCTATTCAGTCTTTCAACCTCACAAAATACTTCTCGTTCTCAGCATTTGGCGTCTTTCTGGTTTTTGCGCTATCTCTTTCATGGATTATAGCAAACCACGCCCGCAACGTCATGCTTCAGCAGAGCGAGGACTATTCCCTGCTGCTCGCGGAAAACCTCAACCAGCAGGTATTTCGGCGCTTCGTGCTGCCGGCGGTGGTGCGTTACGGACGGATTGCCCTGCGCAATCCGGAGCAGTTCGACTATCTCGACCGCATTGTCGACGGCGTGGTACAGGGGCTTGCCATCGATTCGGTGACGATTTTTGACTCCAGTGAGAACGTTATCTCATACTCCACCGACACCGAGCTGGTGGGGATTCGGGATCGAGGCGGGATAGAGTATCAAAAGGCGCTGGAAGGCGAGGCCAACTCCCGGTTTATCTACCATGGCTCCATCTTCAGCCTGTTCAGCGGTTCCGATGATATCGGCTGTGAATTGATCACCTATATCCCGTTTCGCCAGGTCAAAGAGAGTGGCGAAGAGGGGGAGGCGATTATGGGGGTCATCGAGATAACCAAGGATCTCACCAAGGATTATACCGCGATTTTGCGGCTGCATGGCAGGATCATCATCGTTTCCTTGCTGATGATGACGGTGCTTTTTCTCGTTATGTATACCATCGTCTCGCGGGCCGGCCGGATTATCGAGCGGCGCACCGGCGAGCGTCTCAAGCTGGAAGAGCAGCTCTCCAAAACCAAACAATTGGCCCAGCTGGGCACCATGATCGCCACCGTTTCACACGAGATCAAAAGCCCTCTGGGAATTGTTCGCAGCACCGCCGAGGTCTTGAAAAAACGAATCGAGAAGGTGGCGCCGGGTAACGAGCAGCTCTCCCAGATCATCGTTGACGAGACCAACCGCCTTAATACCATCGTCACCGAATTTTTAGATTTTGCCAGACCTCAGGAGCCAAAGCCCGCCCCCCACGACCTGCATCAGATTATCAGCCGCGCCGCCACCTTCGTGCATGGACTGGCCGAGCAGAGTGGGGTGGTCATCAAGACCGAGTTCACCGATGGCGGGCTTATCCGAGCGGTGGATGAGGATATGCTCTACCGTGCTTTTCTCAATATCACCATTAACGCTATCCAGGCCATGGCCGACGGCGGCGCCCTCACCATCACCACGAAGGTTGACGACGACGGATGGGCGGTAATCACCATCGCCGATACCGGGAAGGGCATGAGCCAGGAGAAAATGGACCACATTTTCGAGCCCTTTTTCACCGACAAACACAAGGGCACCGGTCTTGGCCTGGCTATTGCCCAAAGCAGTATCGACAGCCACCACGGTACGATCTCCGTGCGTGGCGGTGAAGATGGCGGCGCCACCTTCGTTATCCGGCTTCCCTGAGGATGGCGTCCGCACCGTTAAGCGGTGTCCGCGGGTGTCGTATGGGTCGGGAGCGTTTGTGTGCAAGCCGTTTTTCAGCATACGGGCAATGTGCTTGCTTGCCCATTGCACCTAATTATGTTCATATGCAAAAAATACGGGAGCCTTGTAACATGAGACTTTTCGTTCACCATCGAGGCGCGAGGTACATGGTACCGCGGGCCGGGCTGATAGTGCCGGGCCAACATGGTTTGCGCAGCGCTGAGCTTGGGCGAAACAGTCATTTGGCAATGTTCTCATACACAATTACTCTCCAACTATGTATATGAGGTGCACAATGGGTAAAAAAGTGGTGATCGTCGGGGCGGTGGCGGCCGGCCCGAAGGCGGCGGTGCGTATCAAAAGGCTTGATTTTTCCGCCCAAGTGACCCTGATCGATGAGGATTCCATCATCTCCTATGGCGGCTGCGGGATTCCCTACTACGTTTCCGGTGACGTACCCGATGAAAAGGAGCTGCGTTCCACCAATTTTCATATGGTGCGTGACAAAGACTATTTTGAACGCGCCAAAGGCGTCACCACCCTCACCCGGACCAAGGCGCTCACCATCGATCGCAAGAACAAAAAAGTGGAAATCGAGTCACTGGAGACCGGCGCCCGCGACTGGCTCGACTATGACGCCCTGATGCTGGCCACCGGCACCGAACCCTTTGTCCTGCCCATCCCCGGCGCCGACCTGGACGGGGTCTTCTGCGCCAACAACATTCATCGGGCAGTGGCTATCAAGGAGCGCATCGCGGCCGGTAAGGTGAGCTCGGCGGTGGTCATCGGCGGCGGCGCCATCGGGGTGGAGATGGCCGAGGCACTCAAGGATCTGTGGGGGGTCGATACCGCCCTGGTGGAATTTTTCGATCAGCTGCTGCCCAACCTGGTGGATTGGGAGATGGCCGCCATTCTCGCCACCCATCTGCGTGACAACGGGGTGGCGGTGCATCTTGGTGAACCGGCCCGCGAGATTATCGGCGAAGGCGGCACAGTGGCCGGAGTTCGCACCGACAAGCGCACCCTGGCGGCCGATCTGGTAATCATGGCGGCCGGTGTGCGGCCCCGCGCCGAGCTGGCCCGGGCGGCCGGCCTGCACGTTTCGGAAAGAGGGATGATCGTGGTCAACGATCATATGCAGACCTCCGATCCGGCCATCTACGCGGCCGGCGACTGCGTGGAGATTACCAATCTGGTGTCCGGACGCAAGTTCTTCGCCCCCTTAGGTTCCCTGGCCAACAAAGAGGGGCGGGTGGCCGGCGACAATATCGCCGGCATCCCGTCCACCTTTGCAGGCGGGGTGGGCAGTTTCATCATGAAGGCCTTTGACATGTCCATCGGCTCGGCCGGGCTCACCCTCAGCGCTGCCCGGGCGGCCGGTTATGATGCCGATATCTCGCTGACCTCGCCGGTGGACCGGGCCCATTTCTATCCGATCCACGGCATTGCCTGTTTTCTCATGGTCTTTGACCGGCGCACCAGAAAAGCGCTGGGGTTGCAGGGCATCGGGCCGATGGGCGACGGCATCCTGGCGCGCATCAACGGGGCGGCGCCGCTGCTTTGCGCGGGTGCCACTATAGAGGATTTCAACACCATCGAAATGGCCTACTCACCGCCTTTTTCCGCCGCCATCGACTCCGTTAACGCGGCCTCCTATGTGGCCGAGAATTTGTGCGACAACCGGATGCGCAAGATCGACATGCGTGAGTTTTTCGAGTATATGAAAGACCCGACGGTCCAACCCGACTGGATGATGCTTGATGTCCGCCATCCCAAGGAGTCGCAGCCCTGTGTTGATCGTTTTGGCGCCGAGCGCTGGCTGTCGCTGCCCTACGATCAGGTGCGTGAGCGCTGGCGCGAACTGCCCACCGACAAGACCATGGTGGTGCTCTGCAATGCCGGCACCCGATCCTACGAGGTGCAGCGCTTTCTCGATCAGGTGGGTGGGCCTTCCGCTGTCGTGCTGGCCGGCGGGATCAATGTGGTAAAACGGATCGATGGCGATCTCTTACCCGGCTCCGCCGGTTAAGCCACTCTTTTTCAGATGAACCACCACGTACAAGCGGCTGGATGAACGGTCTCAATTTCAGGATCGCCTTACTTTTGGCGGTGCTGCTTGTCTCGGCCCAGCTACTGGCAACGGCGGTGGTGTTGGTTCTGGTGCTGGATGCGCGCTCAGCCGCCACCGTCCTTGGCACGCTAGGGGCGCCGCTGGTGATGTTCGGGCTGCTCACCACCGGCGTGCTTACCGGTATCGGCGTGCGCCGGGTTGCCCGCATCACCGTGGAGCCGCTGGCCCGGCTGGTGGCCGCCGGTGCCGCCCAGCTCGATGACGACGAGCTGCTGAAAACCCGGCAATCAGATGCAAACGAGCTCAGCCGGCTCTCTTCCACCCTGCATTCGATGATGCTGCGCATCGAGCTGGACCGCCGCCGCCTGCGCGAAACCGTTTCCTCGCTGGAACATGCCAACGCCGAGCTCAAGGCCGCCCAGAGTGAGATGATCGAGGCCGAAAAACTGGCGGCGGTGGGCCGGCTGGCGGCGGGTCTCGCCCATGAGGTGGGCAATCCGCTGGGGATCATCCAGGGCTATCTGGAGCTGCTCGATGATGAACAATCCGCCGATCGGCGCCTTGAGTTTTCCACCCACGCCCGCCAGGAACTTGCCCGGATCGATACCCTGCTGGCTAAGCTGCGCGACGTGGCCTCCCATAAACCGGCCGCGCCACAGCCGGTTTTTGTGGATGAGGTGTTGCGCGAGCTGCTGGCCGTACCGCTGCTGGTGAAACCAGCTCATATCAATCTGCTTACCGATATTGGTGAGAACCTGCTGGTGAACGGCGATCCCGAGGCGCTGCGCCAGCTCTTTCTCAATTGTCTGCTCAACGCGCGTGACGCGGTTGCCACCGGTGGAGCGGGGGTGTTCGGGGAAATCAGCGTTCGCGCCGGTTATGAAGGTGCAGATGCTGGCGAGCCCGTTGTGGTGGTGGAGATCGGCGATAATGGCGACGGTGTCGATGAGGCCGCCGCACCCCATCTGTTCGAGCCCTTTTTCACCACCAAGCCGCCCGGCGCCGGCACCGGTTTGGGGCTTTACGTCTGCCGCCTGCTGGTGGCCGCCCATGGCGGCGCCATCACCCTTACCAACCAGCCCGGCGGTGGCGCCATTGCCCGTATCACCCTGCCGGCTGTAGAGCGAAGATGAACAAAGCTAAACTGCTGATCGTCGATGACGAACCGAATATGTGCACCATGCTCACCGCCATGGTCGCCCGCCACGGCTACCAGGTGCAGAGTTGTGCCGATGGTGAGGCGGCGCTTTCGCTGATTGCGTCCGAGCAGTTTGATTTCATCCTCTGTGATGTAAAGATGCCGAAACTCGACGGCCTGGGCTTTCTTGAACAGGGGCGCGAACATCTGGGTGAGACCACGGTGATCATGATGTCCGCCTACGGCACCATCGATCTGGCCATTGAGGCCATGCGGGCCGGGGCGTACGACTTCATCTCCAAACCGTTCAAGAGTGACGAGGTGCTGCTCGCCCTCAAAAAAGCGGCGGAGCGCGAGCGTCTGCGGCGTGAAAATGCCGAACTCAAGCGCCGCCTGCAGACCCTCCAGGCGGCCACCGGTTTTGGCGCCATGATCGGCGCCAGCCGGGCCATTAAGGCGCTGTTTGCACGCGCCGAGCGGCTGGCGCCATATGACGCCACGGTGCTCATCACCGGTGAGTCGGGAACCGGCAAGGAGCTGGTGGCGCGCGGCCTGCACGACCTTTCACCACGTTCCGGCCAGCCCTTTATCGCGGTGAACTGCGGCGCTATCCCCGATCAGCTGCTGGAATCCGAACTTTTCGGCAATGTCAAAGGTGCGTTTACCGGCGCCGATACCGCCCGGGCCGGGCTCTTCGAGGCGGCCCACGGCGGCACCTTGCTGCTCGATGAAATTGGTGAGCTGCCACTCACCATGCAGGTGGCGCTGCTGCGCGTGTTGCAGGAACGCGAGGTGCGCCGGCTGGGCGCCACCAGAACCACCTCGGTGGATGTCCGGGTGGTGGCCGCCACCGCGGTGGATCTCAGTGAGGCGGTGGCGGCCGGATCGTTTCGCGATGACCTCTATTACCGGGTCAACGTCCTGAACCTGCGGGTGCCGCCGCTGCGCGAACGACGCGAAGACATCCCCCTGCTGTGCCACCACTTTGTAAAAAAATTTAATAATCAATTCGGTCGTTCCATCAATGGGTTTACCCCCGCCGCCCTGAAACTGCTTTCTGGGTACCAGTGGCCCGGCAACGTACGCGAGCTGGAAAACGTCATCCAGCACGCCGTGTTGATGGCCCCGCACGAGATGATCGAGGTGGCCGATCTGCCCACCGGGCTGGGGGTTTCCGCCGAAGGTGCCGATTCGGCCCTGAGCCTCGCCTTAGGACTTGACACCCTCTCCGTAAAGGCGGCCCGGGCGCTTGTGGAAGCGCAGCTGATCAGGCTGGCGCTGGCTGAGTGCGGCGGCAACAAGAGCCGCGCCGCCGACCTACTGGAGCTGAGCTACCCGTCACTGCTCGCCAAGATCAAGGAGTATGGGATCGATCGCGATGATGGCAAGTTTGTGTAAACATGACGGTCAACTTATCCCATACACTCACCCAAAACGCTATCAGGCGCCATGGTAACCATTTATTCTTCAATAATATGTCAGCAATCTATATTTTGGCATATTTATTGCTTATAAAAAGTGAACTGTTTTTGTGCGTGCCGTTGCTCTGACCTGAATCGCTTATAACTCAGGGAATGAGTGTTGACCCAGGCCCGGATGGCGAGCGATCGCAGGGGGCTTTACCAAAATTCATCTATCGCGAAAGATAGACCTAAGGTAGGTAATATATTTACTTAAGGATTTTAAATGGATCGGTATAAAGGTGGGATATTAAGCTGGCTTGGAGGTAAGCGAGGTGTTGAGGTTGAGACGGACGGTGCTTCAGAGAGGAGGCGGTCTGTTGGAAATCGGATACCCGTAGTAAGTATCAAACGCTTGCATGCACTCGCGCTGGTTGCCCTGTCTATATTCATGACACTGCCGGGGAGTGCTCAAGAACTGCAGTTCGATTGCGGTGCAACCGCCAACGTCGACAGCGACAACGATGGTTTTGCCTGTCTTGAAGGTGACGTGAGCTGGCCCGATAATGTCGGCAACCGCAGTAGCGTCGATAACAATGCATTGTATCATCCTGGTGGCATTGATATATGCGCTGATGGTTTTGATCAAAACCTCTATGATGGTGACGCGGTTTGTTCCGATGCTTTTGAGTGCGTGGAGATTTACGACCACCCGTTGGTCAACAATTTTTCTGCGCCGCCGCCCAATATCATGTTGTTGATTGATAACTTCGCCATGTACTTTTCTGAAAACAGCTTTTCCAAGATAATTAATCCATATGATCTGCCATTTCATCCACATGACTATGCTCGAGAGGTTCCCTTTTTTCGATGGGGGGACGGTCGTGTAGTAGATGACCATTTCTCCACTTATGAAATTTATGCTGAAGCTGATGCATTGCACATCGGTGCTCACTGGCATGAAATCAACAAGGCGTGGTACAATCCCCACGATACCTACCTGCCGCCCCCTGATCCGGATCCGGATCCGGACTGGGAGTGGGACCCCGCTTCCGGATTGAATACGCTTTACCCACGCCTTTCTGAAGTATTAGATAACGATAACAATTCCTTGCTGCTCCCGCGGGGGGGTGGCAAACGACTTATACTGCACTAGGCTATCTCCAAACAGAATCCACCAGTACCCAGATATCAGACAACGGTGCGGTTTTGCACCATTTTGCCTATCCCCGTGATATCAATGGCCCCCATGTCAGGCTCCGAACTTCAGCGTCGTATGCAAACATCCCCAACCCTGCCTTAGATAGCGCGACAAGGCCTTCTAGCGGTGCTATTCAAACCTGCCCCAACTATTATAATGAGGTCGACTATCCCGAATCGAGAAGGAGCTTGGTAACCGCTGCCGCCGATAAATTGATGGTGACACCCCACCATGGCTCTACGGTTGCGTTCTTAAATAAATGTGAAGGCTTCAAATATCATGGTAATGGCTCAATTACTTACGGCACTGGTGGTGATTTTTCAAGTGGCAATATAAATATAGCGAGGTTTACGAGCGTTGTCCTGCCGCCTGATTACACAGACCCAGCAGAGCTAGAAGCTATTTTACATTTTGAACTTTCCAGCAAAGATGGCTCTGCTCCCACTGATTACAAGGGTACAAATCTGTCCCTGTGGGGGGCGGAATGGGTCGTCGGAAACAACACGAGCACCACTCCATGCGATGACCCAGAATTTTTCCTTGAGACTGTTACGACTGGTGTTCCTAGAGCTGTGGGCACAATCACAGCTTACACTATAGCCGATAATGACTGTACTGGCTGGCGGGATGAACGAGAGACTGATGACAATGTGGATAAAACGGGAACACTGAGTATTGACGTATCCACAATTGTGCGGGAAATAATTGGGCGGAACGACTGGAAGGAGGGCGATCCGATTACCATTGTATTTAAATCTAATAGTACGACTGACGGTGAGGTTGATAACTTCGCGTTGCACTTTCGCACTCCTGGCACAAAAATGCAGGCACGAACCTATGACGAGGACTTCGACTACGATCTGCGGGAAATCGGATCTCGACATATGGGCCACGCATACACTACCCAAAGCGAGATACTAAAAACACATTGGGCTTCTGATAGTGGGAAATTGAGGAGCCCCGAGGCAGGCCTTGCCTGGTTGCCGGATTACCCCAAAACCGGGTTTTACCACCTCTTTGTCCATATTCCACCCCAGGCAAATGACCCCGCCGCCCAATATGAAATTGTTAATAGGGATAATGTTCTCCTTGGCACCGTCGAAGTAGAGAATGATCCTCTTAATCAGTATAATACGAGCGATGACCTTAATAAGGGTAATAAAGCACGTTGGGTGGAACTGGTGGAAACCGCGAAGCTGGCCAGTGGCATAAACGGTACACAAACCCCTGTCACAACATTAAGCCTCAATGCGGGCGACCTTATGGTCGCCCCCCGTTTTGGCGCGACCTCAGAAGACTCCGCGACCTTCAGGATTGGCGACGATGATCAACTCTATACGGTAACCGGCAGTACGACAACCTCGTTGGACTTTACCCCGGCGATCACTACGGACTATGACGCCGACACCAAAATTGTCTTCGATAAATTCTGGTATTTTGAGGCCGACCGTGACCATTTTACCATGCAACTTGCCGCGGCCGCACCTGGTGGGGCAGATTACATTACCGTCACCAAAACCCCTGCTGATTTTACCCCGGAGCCGGGCGCCGTTATCCAGATAGGCGGCGACGAAGAAAAATATACCGTGCTGGCCGGCAGCAACGCCAACACACTTAACATTGCGGTACACAGAGCCTATGCTTCGGATGAAGTTACCGGTTTACAGAAAAAATATCCCGGCAATGCCGACATTATATACCATCATCCGCGAAAACAGCTCCAAATACATCAAATACATCATCTTGCCTGGCAGGTGGTTGACGATCGTGATCACTATCTTACCAGCACCATTGAACCATTGACGTACAAACATCAAAAAAACTCGAGGAAGCCAATCGAAGACGGCCCCTTATGGGTGGTCTTTGAGGACTTTGGCCAAACTGTGGAGGTAGGTGATTATATACCAATTCAAGGCTACGATTATAAAATAACCAAAGTTGAGAGACCCACTGGTCAGATCAAGGTAACCCTGGTTAACGATACGGATCCTGCTGTAGTATTTGATGGTTTAGATTTGCAACGTACAGATTACATTTCTGTTCGGGATACTGATACGATTAGTTATTCCGGCGGCTTGGCAGAACCTGGCGATTTTGTCAAGATAGGCGATATGAACGGGGCCTATCAGATCTCACCCGGCACTGAGGGCAATACCCTTTTTATTAAGCACAAGTTTCACGCCCGCCATATTCTCCCGCATCAGCAAGGCAGCCGGGTCACTATTCTGCGCCCGTATCTGGTGGTGACCGACACCCACGACATCTTCGACCAACCCCTTGGCGGCCTCACCACCCAGGTGTATCGTTGGCGCGATCTGGACTCATTCTCGATCGATGATGAGTTGAAAATATCTGAGACTAATCTCTCATTTGATGATGGCGAACTGGTTCGTGTCGGGCGTGGTGAAAGTTGCGGCGAGTACGAGTGCCTGTCTGAGGCTCAATACGATGCACTCTTGCCCCCGTGATAATTTTGTCCGGTCCAGTGGAGCTGTTACCGCCTCAGACGACCCTGAGGAAGAATCCTCCACGATCACCATTTCACGTGATGATCTTTCCGACTACCAGATCACAGGGCTCTTCTTCAGCCCCGCAAACAGCTATGATGAATATCGAGTCATCTCCGCGGCTGGCAATAGCTTAACCTTCTCCCCTCGGCTCAACGCAAATCTTGCGAAGAATGAGCGGTTGATATTTGACACGGAGATCTTCGTCCGTACGCCGGTTGAAGAGGTGTGGAATATGAGGAATTGGCTCTACTATTACTATACAGCAAGAGACCGGAATTACGCAAACGTAGGGTCAGCCGTGGCGGATGCCAGGGGGGCTAATATCGGCCTTTATAGTCTGGTGGATACCACCGGGAGAAATGATTATTTTCCACTAGCTGGTATATATCACGATTTTGGATATGATGTGGACGGCGCTCGGGTGGTACCGCAGCCGGTCAAGTTGCCTAACGGGCTGGACAAGACCCAAGAATTGCTGAAAGAGCTAGAGTCATTAGAGTTTGATATGGGGTACTGGTACACGATGCCCATGGCGCTTGGCGATATCGGCCGCTACTTTGATCAGACTGATGAGGATACCTTTGATAATGCCAGCGGATTGGTCGCCACCACGGATAATGAAAACATGTTTTATCCTCAAGAGGCTACCCCCGAAGGCAGCAACTTCCCCTGGACGCCAGGCTCCAATAACCCTTGGTATACTGAAAAAGATGGTGGGTCCTGCCAGAATAGCGCCGTCATCTTCCTGGGCATCTCTGAAACAGAAAAATACGGTGACTACAATATATTTGAGTTTGATCCTGTCCCCGGAGTATATGGTGAAACCGGTATATCCTCCGCACCCAACGCCGATGGGGATGACTCCTCGGACTATGACGGATCTCAAAATCCACCAGATGATGCCGACGATGCCAAAAAATATTATGGTGATACTGAAGATAATACCTACTCAGATATCGCCATGCATTACTATGAGCGTGATTTGAATACGAATTTGCCCAACAAAGGAAAGGTAACCGACTATGATCAGAACCCAGCCCAAAATCTGAATTTCTATGCCATCACCCAGGGACAAATGGCCCCTTTATCCGGCAAAGATGGCTTGAGTTGTCCTCCCGCATGCCAGTGGCCGGTTGACTTCATTTATGAAGAGGAGATAGATCCACCCAATGGATCTGGCTGGCAAGTTTATGACAAAAATAATACCATTCACGAGGGCCTTCAAAAAACAAGAGCGGGATACGATGAGACCGATGTACTGGCCGATCTCTACCATGCCTCAGTGAGCGGGCGCGGCGAGTTCATTGCGGCACAGTCCAACCGGGATATCTCCGATGGGCTGAGCCGATTTATTACCAGCATCGTCGACGATAGCCTCTCCGGCGCCGCCGCCGGCATAACGCAAACGCAGGTCCTTAAAGATGATGTTCAGGTCTACCTTGCCTCACTGAAATCGGATGATTGGAGCGGCGATGTCAAGGCGTTTGAACTCTATTCCCAAGAGGAGTATGATCTCAGGAAAGAAGAATTAAGGCTAGCGGGAGATGAGGATGCCCTCCCTGAATTCTTACCGGGTGAGCCCAAGCCAGTAGCCCGCTGGCAGGCCTCCTTGGCAAACAGAAATAGGGCACATGATGACCGGGTCGTCATTTCCTTCCGAAACGCCGGCGCATCCAGCGGGGGAATTGCCTTCAAAGTGCCGACTGACCCTTTTAACCCCTCAAGTACGGAGATTTCAGAAGATGACCTTAACGATTACTTCGGTCTCCCGACAGAGGCTAGTGAAGGATCGGATAGGACGAGAAATCTGATCAATTATCTGCGCGGCGACGATGCCCAGGAGGCGCCGGTTGGTACTTTTCGCTCCCGGCGGGGGGCCGTTGAAGATGAGACTGTCAGCCCACCTTCCGAAGTTCAAGGGCATTTTTTCCTTGGTGATTTCGTCAATTCGTCGCCGGTACTCTATACAAGTGGTGCAGGAAGTGTGGGAGACGATAGTAATGCCCGGTTGTTTGTCGGCGGCAACGCCGGCGGGCTGCATGTGTTTAATCCAAATAGTGGAGAAAACGGCCAACAAGGCGGGAAGGAGGAACTGTTTTATATCCCCAGTTTTGTCTACCCCAACTTGACGGAATTGAGCGACCTCAGATACGATCATAAATTTTTCGTGGACGGCCCCATCTATATTGCCCAACTCGATGATCGTAACCCCAACACTGTCGATACGGTGTTGCTTACCGGCGGGCTTAATAAAGGGGGGAAAGGCTACTATGCCCTGAGGGTGAATCAAATTATCAGCAACGCCAGCGAGGACAATGCTGCTGCTGCCAATATCGTCGCCTGGGAATATCCCAGTGAATTGGCTGCAACCGACGGTGTTCAAATGACCGATGTCAACAGCCTCATGGGATATAGCTATAGCCCGGCATATACTGTTCGTTCAAACGATGCTGTTGTTGAAAGTAATGGCTCAACAACGGAATGGATGGTGGTGTTTGGCAACGGTTATAACAGCAGTAACGGGACGGCAGCTTTAATCATCCTCGGACTCAACAACGATGGCTCCATAAGGTGGCGTAAGGAACTTGATACCGGTTTTGGAGGTAATGAAGACTCATCGCGCTGCAATGGTTTGTCCGCGCCGGCCTTGATCGATATCGATAACGATGCCAGGGTGGATTTTGCCTTTGCCGGCGATCTCTTTGGCAATATGTGGAAATTTGATTTGCGCGATCCTGACCATCGTAACTGGGAAATATATTTCCAAGACGCCGCTGGCGTGCCGCAACCGCTCTTTAGAGCTCATGGCGCCTATCGGAACACCACTGATGGCTGGGTAAATACCGATCAACCGATCACCACCCAGCCCGAGGTAATGTCGGCGAGTTGCGCTTTTGGTCAGTCAGGCTATATGGTGCTGTTCGGTACCGGTCGCCTGCTTGCCCAAAACGAGAATTTTGATCAGTCACCCAATACCTTCTACGGCATCTGGGATATGAGCCCGGCTTTTGATACTATCGATGACGACGGGAACAATCCAGGGCGCGCTAAGTATCTTGGCGCCCTACAACCGCCTATCGGCGAATCTAATCGGTTGGACTGGCAAGAGGACCGGATCTTATCAGCACTCTCGGGCCAATCCCTGCTGCGCCAGTTTGTCCAACTTGAAGGCACCAATGAGCTTGATATAAGATATCGGATTACCACCAATCATCCCGATCATCAAATCAATTGGTATAACCCGGGAACAGGAAATGGTGAACACGTTGGCTGGTACTACGAGTTGCCCGCTGCTACCGAACGGATGGTAAACAATCCCAGAGTAGCCGATGGGATAGTGAGTTTTATTTCAACGGCGATGACGGCGCCGATGTGCTCATCAGGATTTAGGTCGTATATTCACGCCCTGGACGCATGCTCGGGAAACCGTCTTAATCTGCCCTATTTCAACATAAACGGTGACCTGCTATTGAATTCGGGGGATTTGATCAATATCGGCACGGTCGATGACGAGGATATTCAGGTTCCGGTAAGTGCGGTTTCTCGGGAAGGGCGTCTTTTTATGGGGAGCGCACTTGCTGTCGGTGAGGATGGCGGGATAACATTGTTTACTAATTCAAGCGGTGAAATAGAACCGATCGTAACCAAGCCTGAGCAGCTGGGCATAACCCACTGGCGAGAGATTAGAGACTAGATACCCGGTGCTCAGAAACGGCAAATGGTGGCTCATGGTTTATAGTTATGCGTGAACAAACTGCCGATGTGTGGGAGGCGGATTAATCGCACGAAATGAGAAGAGGTTTTGGTAACTCAGTGGTGTAGTTAAAAACCCTTATTATCGGTGAGATAAGCAAATGAAACAGTTAATACTGGTACTATATTTAATTTCCTTCATAATGACATGGTGTTTCGCCTCAAGCGTGTTGGGCCAGCAACAAACAAGAATCAACCAAGAACCGGACAACGCATCAATCGAATTTGAGAGATTCGGTGTTATCGAGGAAATAAACCCTGTTAAATTAATCATCACCATTGATGGTGGTAAATATCTTGTCGATGATACGGTGATGATTAATCATGACGGTAAACCAATAATCTTTGACGACTTTCATTCCGGTATGCCGGTCCAATATAGCACGGATCATGATTATCTGATTGCATTATCGCCGCTTTCGCACGATGATCCGCGTTTTCAATTTATTGTATCGGGCGAATGGCCCGCTGCTGTAACGGGGAGTAATCCAAGAGGATATAGGGGGAACGGTGGAAGCGCAGGATCTACCACAAGCAGTAATAATTCCTCCGGCCAGGAAATCCGCCTGCGGGATGGAGTCTGGACAAACGTAGGACCGTAGCGCGCATCAGTTCCAACCTCTGTGTCAAATTACCCGGACAGGGTGTTTCATTGCCCGCCCGCGTCTCGCCCCCACAGCTTTCAATGGCTACGGTGCGGCGGGGTTTTGAAAAGTTTCAGGCAGACGAAATTAAGCGTGATGGCAAAAATGATGGCGGCGATGCCCAGGGCCAGGTTGAAAAGCGGCGGGGTGGTGAGGGCGATGCGCACCATGACGGTCGACAGGGCGAAGCCCGAGTTTCTGAAAATGGCGTAGAAACCGGGCTGAAAGCACTGCGAAATAAGCACCACCAGCACGTCGGCGATGATCAGCAGGGTGTAGAAATCAAAGAGAAAATCGGTGTGGGGTATGCCCAGCAGGCTCAAGATCAGGCTGCGCACCCCCATCACCGTAAACGAGGCGAGCAACAGCAGCGAGATCGCCTTCTTGGCGGCCACGAAGGCAAACAGCTCGGCGGCCGGCAGGGGCGTGTCGGGGGCCTGTTTCTGGATGAGATAAAAGAGTCCCAGCAGACCAAAGATGGCCACCGCCCCGAAACAATCTGAGACGATGTAGAGCACCGCCTGCTCGTTGCCGGAAAAGGCGATGGGCTCGGGGAATTTCGAGAGTTCCTTGAAGGCGTTGCGCAGCATGATCAGGGCCAGCAGTTCGAACTGCTTGGCCACCGCCCGTGAAAACGAACAGGGCAGGGTGAAGATCAGGCTGATCACCTCCAAAATCAGCACCACCGTAAAGGCGGCCCCGATGGCGGCGAAATGGCTGGTGCTGATAAAGCGGTCAACGAGCGGCACCACTATCCCCATCCGCTTGAGTTCGATGAGGATAAGGGCACCGATAAAAAAAACCACCAGTGCCGCCGCCACCGTGCGGTGCATCTTTTCCCGCTCCCACCAGTTCTGGATGGGGTCGAAGATATAGGTGATCTGTTCGTAGACCCGGTTCATGGTAATGGTCTTAACACCGTGTTTTCGTGAAGGGGTAGTAAAAACTGAGCCTACCACGGCAGGTGGCGGGCGGCAAGTGGCGCCCGCCGGCCTGATTGTATGCACGAATAGACGATACCGTGAAAATAAGTGTTGACAAGCAGAAGCGGATAGAGAAATGTCGACATCCAACATTCGACATTTATCCCCTCTTTCGGAGACTCTTCATGAGCGTGCACACGGCAATTAACACGGCTGCGGCGCCGGCGGCGGTTGGTCCCTATTCACAGGCGCGGATGGCTGGTTCGTGGCTCTATGTCTCGGGTCAGCTGCCCATCGACCCGGCCACCGGCACAATGGTAAGCGGCTCCATCGCTGATCGGGCCGAGCAAATCTTTCACAACATCGAGGCGATTGTCGCGGCGGCCGGCGGCAGGGTCGAGGACATCGTCAAAATCACCCTGTTTCTTACCGATCTGAGTGACTTTGGGCAGGTCAATGAGGCCTACGCCCGTTTTTTCCAGGAGCCCTATCCGGCCCGCAGCACCATCGGCGTGGCGGCCCTGCCGCTGGGATCGAACATCGAGGCTGAGGCCGTCGCTTGGGTAGCACCAACCACCGATCAGGAGGCCCCATGAATCTTGCCAGACTGCCGCGCCGCGGCTACGTAGACGCCCCCACCCCCATCGAACCGCTCTTTCACCTCTCGGAGCTGCTGGGCGGCCGGGTGAACTTCTGGATGAAGCGTGACGATCTGCTGCCCGGCTGCGCCGGCGGCAACAAGACGCGCAAGCTTGACTATTCGTTTGCCGATGCCATCGCGGGGGGCGCCGACACCATTGTCACCTGCGGGGCGGTACAGTCCAACCACTGTCGGCTCACCCTGGCCTGGGCCGTCAAGGAGAAGATGGATTGTCACCTGGTGCTGGAAGAGCGGGTCAAGGGCAGCTACAAGCCGGACGGCTCAGGCAACAATTTTCTCTTTCACCTCATGGGGGTGAAAAGCATCACGGTGGTGCCGGGCGGCTCCGCCATGGCCCAGGAGATGCAGAAGGTGGCCGACAGGCTGGTCGATGAGGGCCGGACTCCCTACATCATCCCGGGCGGCGCCTCCAATTCCATCGGGGCTACCGGCTATGTGGCCTGCGCCCAGGAAACCGTGCAGCAGCTCTACGAAAAGAAACTGGTAATCGATCACATCGTCGTGCCCAGCGGTTCGGCCGGCACCCACGCCGGCATGGTGGTGGGCATGGAGGGCACCAGCGCGAATATCCCCATTTCCGGGATCAACGTGAGCAGGCGCCGTGAGCTTCAGGAAAAAATTGTCCATGAACTGGTGGCGGCCACCGCCGAGCGGGTTGGTGTCGCCCGGCCCATCGCCGCCGAGAAGGTGCGCTGCTTTGATGAGTATGTGGGGGAGGGCTACTCGCTGCCCACCGAATCGATGATCGAGGCGGTGAAGATCATGGCCTCCACCGAGGCGATTTTGATGGATCCGGTCTATTCCGGCAAGGCCATGGCGGGCATGATCGATCTGGCCCGCACCGGTTATTTCGACGGGTGCGCAAACGTCTTGTTTTTGCATACCGGGGGCTCGCCGGCGCTGTATGCCTACACCCCCACCTTTATGTCCTGACATGGCAGTTCGGGGTGGCGCAGTCACCCCCTTAAAAGGCGGATATCCGAGGTATCCGTTATAACCGTATCGAAACGGTGAGGCCCAGCCACCGGCCTCCCACATCCCACAAGGAGGGAACCGACTATGAAACGAACAACTTTACTCTTCCTGGCCGCCGTGGTCGCGGCGCTGTTGTGGGCGCCGGTCGCCTTTGCCGCCCCCACCGTCATCAAAATTGCTCATCCCAACGTGCCCCAGCACCCCATGGGCCAGTGTTTTGAAAAATTCAAGGAGCTTGTCGAAGCACGCTCGGACGGTCGCTTTCGGGTGGATATCTACGACAGCTCAAAATTCGGTAACTTCGACTCTGTGGTGCAGGGACTGCAATACGGCATGCTGCAGATGGGTTCCGCCTCCACCCCGAACCTCTCACCATTTTCCGATTCCTTTCTCATCTACGATCTGCCGTTTCTGTTTCCCGATTATGAGTCCACCGACCTGATCACCGACGGCCCCATCGGCATGGAGGCCGCCAAGGCTCTGGAGAACAGCGGCATCATCGGGCTGGGCTACATCGAGATCGGTTTTCGCAACCTCTGGAACAACCAGCGCACCATCACCACCATGGCCGATGCCAAGGGCCTCAAGATCCGCTCCACCCCGTCCAAGGCCCACATCGCCACCCTCAAGGCGCTGGGCATGAACCCCACCCCCATCTCCTGGGGCGAGGTCTATACCGCGTTGCAGCAGAAGACGGTGGACGGCATCGATATTGACCTGAACCTGGCCTGGTACAACAACTTTCCCGAGGTCAACAATAATGTCACCATCGTCAACAGCCTCTACAGCCCGCACCTGGTGATGCTTTCCCAAAAGTTCTACGACGGTCTCTCCCCCGAGGATCAGCGTCTGATTCTCGACACCTTCGAGGAGGTCAAGCTCTATGAGCGCCAGCTCATCCGCGACGGTGAGAAGGAGATTATGGCGCAACTGGCCGATAAGGGCGTCAACGTCACCGTGCTCAGCGATGAGGAACGCGCCAAGTGGGCCGAGGCCACCGCCTCCGTCTATGGGGAGTTTGAAGAGAGAATCGGCAAGGAGCTGATCGAGCAGGTTCGGCAGACGATTGCCGCCGGCAGTAACTAAAGAGGTGTTTAGCCGCCGCTGGATGAGCTGCTCATCCAGCGGCATCGAGGAGGTCGCATGGCTCCGCTGAAAACGTTTTTTTCCCGGGCCGAAGAGATATTTGCCAGCCTCTGCCTGGGGGCCATGATCGTGCTCATCTCGGTCCAGGTGTTCAGGCGCTACGTTCTGCAAAGCTCGCTGGACTGGTCCGAAGAGTTGGCCAGATACTTTTTTATCTGGGCCGTCTACATCGGCTGCAGTTTCGCCACCCAGCAGGATCGGCACCTGGAGGTGACCATTTTGCGCACCGTCAAGGGCGGCAAGTGGGCCAAACCCATCACTATTTTAGCCTATGTGCTCACCGTGATTTTCTGCGCCACGGTGGCGGTGTGGGGCACCCAGATGGTGCTGTTTCTCATCAAGACGGGGCAGAAAACCCAGGCCCTGGAGATCGCCATCTTCTGGGTCTACATCGCCATTCCGCTGGGCATGGGGCTGATGTGTCTGCGTACCCTGGAGCGATTGTGGCTGCTGGTAACCGGCAAAATATCGGCTGCGCCGGAACATCTATAGGGGGATATCATGGATTCCAGCATCTTGTTGATTTTTATCTCCCTGGCCCTGTTTCTCATCCTCAGTGTTCCCATCGGGATCGCCATCGGCTTGTCGGTGGCGGTGGGCATTGTATTCGGCGACATCCTGCCCAGCGCCTTTCTCATCCAGAAGATGTTCACCTCGCTGGACGTCTTTCCGCTGATGGCGGTGCCCTTTTTCGTGATGGCCGGTGAGATCATGCAGAAAGGCTCCATGGCGCAGCGGCTGCTGGAGGTGTCGCGCGCCCTGGTGGGCCACATCACCGGCGGCATGGCTCACATCTCGGTGCTCACCAGCCTGTTCTACGGCGCCCTGTCGGGCTCGTCGCCGGCGACGGTGGCGGCGGTGGGCGGGATCATGATCCCGTCCATGATCAAGGAGGGGTATTCGCGCTCATTCGCCACCGCGGTAAACACTTCGGCGGGTTCGCTGGGGGTGATCATCCCGCCCAGCGTGCCGCTCATCATCTACGGCACCACGGCCGGCGCCTCGGTGGGTGATCTGTTTATCGCCGGCATCTTCCCCGGTCTGGTGATCGGCGTCTGTCTGATGATCTGCAGCTATATCCTGGCCAGAAAATACGGGTTCAAGGGGACCGGTGAGCGGGCCGGTTTATTGACGGTGTTGGTCGCCCTGAAAAACTCCCTCTTCGCCCTCATGGTGCCCATCATCGTGCTGGGCGGCATCTACGGCGGGCTCACCACCCCCACCGAGGCAGGCGTCATCGCGGTGGTCTATTCCTTTATCGCCGAAGGCATTATTTTGCGCACCCTGTCCTGGAAAAAGGTGTGGGAGATCCTGCGCGGCACGGCGCTCACCACCTCGTCGATCTTTCTGGTGGTGGCCACCGCCACCGCCCTGGGTCAGATCCTGCTCTTTAACAATGTGCCCGATATGCTGGTGAATCTGCTGCTCACCATTTCGGAAAACAAATTCGTCCTCATTCCCATCATCCTGATTTTTCTACTGATCATGGGCACCTTCATGGACGCCCTGGCCAACATCCTTATTCTCACCCCGCTGCTGCTGCCGGTGGCGGTGGAACTGGGCATGCACCCCATCCATTTCGGCATCGTCATGATCATCTGCGCCTCCATGGGCTTTCTGACCCCGCCGGTGGGCGTCAATCTCTTTGTCGGGTGCAGTATCGGCAAGATCAGCATCGAGAAGTTAAGCGTCGCGGTGCTGCCCTTTCTGTTCACCATGTTCATCGCCCTGATGCTGATCACCTTTATCCCGGCCATATCTCTCTGGCTACCGGGGCTCTCCTAGAATCCAATGCAGGTAAGATCGACACCCGTCGACAAGCCGCTGATCGGCGTGATGGGCCACGCCGGCGCCGGTCACGTCCATTCCCATTCCGGCTTCATCCAGGATGATTCCGCCGGGTTTGCGGTGGTCACCACCCTGATCAGGCGTGCCCTGCCCGCCGACACAAGGGTTACCGGCATCAGTGTGGAGGGTGGTACGGTTGCCGTCCGCACCGCCGACGGCGGTATCGGCCGGGCCGCGGCGAGGCGCGGGTTCTCCCATTATGAGCAGGAACTGATGCAGCGTGGGCTCGGCTGCGATGCGGTGATCAGCCAGTCCTGCGCCTTTCGCTGTTTCGGCCGGATTTACGGCCAGGGGGTGCTGGAGGCGCCGGTGGCCTTCCAGACAGCTCTGTGTCTGGCCGTTATCGACACCTTTTCCCGAAAGTACCCGGATCAGGTACGGGTGGCCGATGAAGGGTTTGCCGGTAACGTCGGGCGCTGCCTGGCGGCGCACCTTGCCGTCGATGGTATACCGGTTGCCGCTTTTGCTCTGATCAACGCCAGTGCCGGCGGAATCGGGCCGGTGGAGGATCTGGAGGGCAACGTCTGTTTCGCCGCCAAGGGGGAGCTGATGAAAGCGTTTGGTCTTCACCGGCTGCCCACCATCATCGTCGAGAGCAAGGCCTATGTGCCCGCCGTGGGGGAAGAGCTGGTGACCAATTCCTTTTTCATCCGCCATAGCAAAACATATGACAACCCGGTGGTGGCCACGGCCCTGATTGAGGGGGCGAAACAATGCGATCTGCCCTATCTCAGCGCCGACCATGCCTATCCGCGATATACCGGTGATATGCGGCGGGTTACCGCTGATTTTGCCGCGCGCCTGAAAACCCTTGCCGAAAAGATCGAGAGCGCCTCCTCGGCCGCCGAGAAAACGGCACTGGTGGCCGAGCTTGCCGTTCTTGCCAGCCAGGATGCGGGTGGCATCACCTATATGAGTGATCCGCTGTTCGATCTGGTTGCCGGCGGCGGGCTGATGCCCGGCACCGCGGCGGTGCTCTCCATGGTGGTGACGAAACCATACATCAAGGCGCGGATGATCCCGGAAGTAGATGAAAACGATATTGAAGATTACCTCGCCATCATCGGTGGCGCCGTGCCCGAACTCCATGAGAATATCCATGCGGCGAACGCGTGTGTTGAGAAGGTCGGTGCCGCCAACCTCACCACCATAGACGAAATGCTCGCGGGCGGCTGAGTCGAGGCAAAGACAATGGGGGGACTCAACAAACAGACCTATTGCGAGCAGGTGGTCGATTTCATCAGGGCCAAGATCCTGGCCGGAGAGCTATCCCCGCTCTCTCCCGTGAAAGAGGCGGCAATCGCCGACGAGCTTTCCATCAGCCGGGCGCCGGTGCGCGAGGCCATGCAGATTCTGGTGCGCGAGGGACTCATCGAAGGCCATCCCCAGAAGCGTAAATTTGTCCGGGCGCTTACCGCCAAGCAGATCCGAAACAGTTACTTTACCGGCGGCGTCCTGGAGGCGGCGGCGGTGGCGGCGGTGGTTGAGTGCTACAGCGATGAAGATATCGCCGCCCTGGAATCAATCGTCGCGCGGATGCTGGCGGTGGCCAGGCAGTCAGGTTCGGTGGCCGAGCAGGCACCGCTGGACGACGCCTTCCATGACCTGCTCTTTACCCGGGTGGACAACGAGCTGGTGGTGGAGCTGTGCAAACGCTCGTGCCAGGGTATCTCCAAATTTCTGCTCTTTAAGCATTGGGTAAAACTCTTTCCGGCGCAGATGGTGTACGAGCGCCACCTTGAAATCGTTAATGCCATAAAGTCACGCGACCAGGCCCTGGTGGAGTCCGTTATCCGCGCCCATTACATCAGCTCCGGTGAGAAGATGGCAGCCTTTGGTGTCGATGTCTATTGCGCCGCCGCCTGATCAGCGTTCTGCTTTTTCCATGGCGACGGGCGGCGAATAAATCACCGTTTTATATTTTTACGATGTTTTTTGATGAGTTGCGTTATGCTGGGGGCATGCGGCCGTAGTTTCCATTCATCCTATCCGGCTTCATTCGTGTCGTAGATTGCCCGCGGCACGAAGGCACATGCTTTACGACTTCATCAAGGATAATGAAGTCGTAAAAAGTCAGACTTGCAGGCTAAGATGGCTAAGTAATAAGTCTACTAGGAGTGGTGGTCGTTTTGACCTCGCAGGCGTACAACTGGTACGTCGAGAAGTCAAAACGATCCCACGACGACGTAGAGCGAAGTTTTTACGACGCCATCAAGGGTAAGCTGGTGGGTTTCAGCCTGGTTGGGGCACGATCCCCGAAATTGAGCGTGCTACGAAAGGAGCTGGGGGCCCACGACGACACGCAGTCATGATATTGTCGTAAATAGAGGTCAGAGCCCGCGGTTAAAGGTGGCGTCGCTCCATGGTAATCTGGTGCGACATGGTGGCGGTGGCATCAGTGCCGCGAAAGGTGCCGGTGAGCGGGGCGGTATCTTCCCAGATGGCGGAAGCCGCGTAGACGATATGGTGATCGGCCACGGCCAGGCCGTGGGTGGGATCGAAGCCGCGCCAGCCGAACCCTGGCAGATAGACCTCGGCCCAGCCGTGTAGATCCGCCTCGACAAGATCGACATCCCCCTCCTGGCAGCCGCTTACGAAACGGGCTGGAATGCCCGCCAGCCGGCAGGCGCCGATAAAGACCAGGGCCGTATCCCGGCACGACCCACCACCGCCGGTCAGGGTCTGACCGATTGGCTGCAGTCCCGGTTCATGCCGGCTGATTTTTTCGATATGCTCGAACAGATGGACGGTGAGCAGCTTGAGAAACAGCAGAATGTTGTGGCGGGCGCCGTCTCTGATTTCACGCACGAGATCGCCCAGCATGCCGCGTTCTTCGTTGTTCATCAACGGTTGGATATCCAGGCAGGCGGCCAGCGGCGGTGTCTCGGCGGCATGAAGGACGAGGGGAAAGAGTTCGCCAGCGGTAAGAAACGAGTTGAAGGGATTGGCCAGCAGGGTTTCGACATCAAAATTGACGACGACCTGCAGTGATTCCGTGATACCATGGAACCAGGCCAGATGAAACGGGTTGTTCTCAGCGTCCAGCCCCAGTGAGACGCCGGCCGGCTCCGGGGTGATGGTGATGGCGTAGTCGGAAATCCGCTGGAATGGATCACCGCGCGGATGCAACCGGATTAGGTGCGGTTCCAGGAAGACCGGACGACTATACTCG
The DNA here is from genome assembly GCA_016722945.1 of Desulfofustis sp. PB-SRB1. Lineage (GTDB taxonomy): Bacteria > Desulfobacterota > Desulfobulbia > Desulfobulbales > Desulfocapsaceae > PB-SRB1. The sequence goes on from JAEQMT010000023.1 coordinate 214,561, forward strand.
TAGTGGGTTTGGTGAACGACATGGTAAAGCATGGCGGCATATCAGAGGGAGTTGACCCGTTCGAGTTTGGCGGCGATATTTTCGATCCACTCTGAAGGCAAATCCAGCACCGATGATCGCAGCCGGTCCTGCCACCAGTTGTAGATATCCTGGAGGTCGGCATACTCGTAGCGATGCTCGACGAATTCGCCGTTTCTGCCGAAAAACAGCACCACGTCGATGGGGAAATCCACGTCCGAGGCACTGATCCTGGTTGAGTCAAACGCCAGACAGCCGACCTTGAGGGCAAAGAGCAGCGAATCTGTGTAGACCAGGGTACGATCCAGCACCGGTTTGCCGTAGCCCCGTTCGCCGATGATGTAGTAGGGGGTGTTGCGGCTGATTTCCACCCAGTTACCCTGGGGATAGACCAGGTAGAGTTTGTGGGAATTATCACCCTTGAACTTGCCGCCCACCAGGGCATGGATGTCGAAATTCAGCCCGCTCTCCACCAGAGAGGGCTTGTCCTCTTTCGAGACCTTGCGGATCTTCTCGGAAAAATCGTTGACTACCTGATAGAGGCGATCGCATTCATCCAGCAGGTTGTCCTCGATGTCCTCTTCAAAGTAGGTTAGGGTTTTGTCCCGCACCGAGCGCAGGCCTGAGGTCATCACGAAAAACGAACCGCCGGCCACCGCCAGGGTCTTGATCTTACGGGCGGTGATAACCTCGTTACCCGAGGTTATCCTGGTGTCGGCAATGCCGACGAGCCCCTCTTCTACTGATACGCCGAGACAAAAAGTCATGATTCGCTGGTTCCTGGTGATTGTTCAAGGTCGGAAGAAGGAGCGGTGCTGGTGGCGAAAAACGTGTTCTGGACGGCTTCGTCCATTCGGTTCATGCGCAGCTGCAACCGGTCGGTGAATTCATGCAGCCCCTGGGAGAAGACATCTTCAACGCTCTGAAAGGAAAGCTCGGCACAGAGCTGACCGATCACCTTTTCCGCCTCGTTGGAAAAATAGCCGATCCGGGTGCCGGTGATATCGTGCAGATATTTCTGCGCCTTGGTAAGGCAGTAGAGCACGGAACGGGGAAAACGGTGATCCATCAGCATGAATTTGGCCACGGTGGTGGGGGCAATTCTTCCATAGCGGTGGCGGTACGCCTGGAAGCTCGAAGTTGCCTTTAACAGCGCCGCCCATTGTACCTCATCGATGATGGTTCCCACATCCTGTAAATGAGGCAGCAGGACAAAATATTTTACGTCGAGGATGCGCGAGGTCTTGTCGGCTCGCTCCAGCATCCGGCCCAGGTTGAAAAAGAGCCAGGCATCGTCATGATCCATGGCGTCATCCACCAGGCCGCTGAGGGTGAGGGTGCGCCGCTTCACCTCCTCGCAGAAGGTGTAGGGGTTGTTGAAAAGAGCGTCGGGCTGTTTGGCCTCTTTTTCCACGGTGTGGTAATAGACGTTGAGCAGCTCCCACATCTCAATGGGGATGAGATCACGCACCGCCAGACCGTTTTCCCGTGCCTTGCCCAGACATGATAAAATAGAGTTGTCATACCCTTGATCGATGGTGAGAAAGGTGAGCACGTTTTTCTTGGTGTCGCGCTCGTAACGCTCGGTAAACACTTTCTGGTCGCCCGACACCGATACCAGCGCTGACCAGTGGCTCTGCTGCATGAGCGACAGATCCAGGGTCAGGTGCCAGTTGACGTCGAGAAAGCGGGCGATATTCTCCGCCCGTTCGATGTAGCGGCTCATCCAATAGAGTGAGTCGGCAACCCGGCTGAGCATGATATGATCTCCGTTGTGAATCCGTTAATCGAGAACCCAGGTATCCTTGCTGCCGCCGCCCTGGGATGAGTTGACCACCAGTGAATCCTTGACCAATGCGACCCTGGTGAGACCGCCCGGCATCACCTTGATCTCCTTGCCGTAGAGGATATAGGGACGAAAATCGATATGCCGGCCCTCGAAGTGATCACCCACCAGCACCGGCGCCCGTGAGAGGTTGACGATGGGCTGGGCGATGTAGTTACGCGGCCTGGCCTTGATGGCGGCGGCGAAGCTCTCCATTTGTTCGCTGGTTGCGGTTGGGCCGATCAGCATGCCGTAGCCGCCGCTCTCATTGGCGGCCTTAACCACCAGCTTGTTGAGGTTGGCCAGCACATGGTCGCGCTCTTTTTTCTCGGAGCAGAGATAGGTGGGCACGTTGTTCAGGATCGGGTCTTCGTCCAGGTAGTATTTGATGATTTTCGGGACATAGGCGTAGATCACCTTGTCATCGGCCACGCCGGTGCCCGGCGCATTGGCCAGTGTCACCCGGCCGGCCCGAAAGACATCCATGATACCCTTGACGCCGAGCACTGACTCCGGGCGAAAGACCAGGGGATCGAGAAAATCCTCACCCACCCGCCGATAGATCACATCCACCCGTTTGAGCCCCTTGGTGGTGCGCATCATGACCTGATTGTCATGGACGATGAGATCACGCCCCTCCACCAGTTCCACCCCGGTCTGCATAGCAAGATAGGAGTGCTCATAGTAGGCCGAATTATACATGCCCGGCGTCAAAATGGCGGCAGTGGTGGGCTTGGCGGTAGGCGGCGCCACCTCGAGCATCATGTTGAGCAACATGGTGGGGTAATCGTCCACCGGCCGGATATTTGACTGCTGAAACATCAGCGGCAGGGTGCGTTTGAGGATGCGCCGGTTGGCCAGCACGTAGGATACCCCGGAGGGTGAGCGGAGGTTGTCTTCCAACACGAAAAACTCACCTCTTTCATCGCGTACCAGATCGGTGCCGGTGACGTGGCACCAGACCCCAAGCGGCGGGTCGATACCCATGCATTCGGGAAAATATCCTTCCGCCGAATTGATCAGCTCGCCTGGAACAACCCCGTCTTTGACGATTTTCTGCTCATGGTAGACGTCATCGATAAAGAGATTGAGGGCATGGATACGCTGTTTAAGGCCGCGCTCCAGACCCTCCCACTCGGTGCGCTCGATGATGCGGGGGATGATGTCAAAGGGAAATATCTTCTCGGTGCCCTCGGTGTGACCATACACTGTGAAGGTGATGCCCAGATCGTAAAAGGCCTGCTCGGCGGCCGCCTGCCTGGCCTCGATCTCTCCGGTGGGCAGTGACTCGATGCGAGTTTTTAACGCCGCATAGCCGTGGCGCGGGACTCCTTCGGGGGTAAACATCTCATCGAAAAAACCACCGGTCTCATAGTTGGTAAATTTCATTGGCACACTTGTGGTTGATAGGTAAAGCTAAACCGTCGCGCGGGGTTCGTTGCGGGCTGCGTGGCGAGGTGGATAGTAGCAATACCATTATTTCCTGCTGGATTCAAGCCGCTCGTTATGTTGTGGGGTCAGGTCTTTTATTTTGGTGTTTTGCCGGGTTTTATTGTACCATCATTGTATGGCGCGACCACTTCGAATAGAATTTCCCGGCGCGGTGTATCATGTAAGTGCCCGTGGCAATAACCGGCAGGCTATTTTTTCAGGCGATAGCGATAAAGAGCTGTTTCTTTACATACTGCAACAAACGCTCAAGAGCCACAACGTCCTCTGTTTCGCCTACTGCCTGATGACAAACCATTATCACCTGATGATAGAGACTCCGGAAGGCAATCTCTCGCACTTTATGAAGCAGCTCAACGGCATGTACAGTCAACGGTACAACTATCAGAACCAGCGTGTCGGGCATCTATTTCAGGGTCGTTTCAAATCAATTGTTGTGGAGAAGCAGACCTACCTGCTTGAACTGTGCCGCTACATCGTGCTTAACCCGGTTCGTGCGGGTATGGTTGCTCACCCAGGGAAATATCCTTACTCCAGCTATAATGATACCGCCGGGGCAGCCGATGCGGCTGGTTTTCTTTCGATTGACTGGTTGCTTGCACAGTTTGGCAATAATCGGCACGAGGCTCAGGCCGAATATCGAAGTTTTGTTCAGGCGGGGCTGGAGGCTCAGTCACCCTGGAGAGATTTGCAGGGACAGTGCATCCTCGGCGATAAAGCATTTGTTGAACAATTGACTCCTTATACGGCCCGCGGCGGTGAAGTACGAGAGGTGCCGGTTTTTGCCAGAAACATCAACAGGCCGCAATTGTCGGAGATCTTTCCAGCGGAGATACGATCATCAAAGAGGATGCGCAACGAGGCTATGTATAAGGCTTATGCTGAGCATGGATACAAACAAAAGGAGATCAGTATTTTCTTGAATCTGCACTATTCCACCGTAAGCAATATTCTGAAAAAACACCAAAATAAAAGACCTGACCCCGATGGAAAAGATCGTTTTTCATCCTGAGATTCACACCTATCATATCGATTTTGCCGGGCATGTGAGCAATATCGTCTACATCAAGTGGATGGAGATTGGTCGTCTCAAGCTTCTTGCCGCGGCGGGCATGGCGTTGGTGGATATCATGGCCGGAGATATCAGGCCGGTGCTGGCAAAAACCGAGATCACCTACAAAAGACCGCTCTATCTGGGGGATGTGGTGCGGGTGGAGCTGTGGATCGGTACGCTCAGGCAGACCTCGGCCGAAATGGTGTTTCGGATCTATCGAAACGACAATGAACTGGCTGCCAGAGCAACTCAAAACGGGCTCTTCGTCAGCGCCCGCACCCTGAAACCGTATCGCCTCAGCGCCGGGGAACGGGAGCTGTTTATCCCGTTTGTGCGGCAGGGTGCGGATTGATACCGACCACCACACCCCAAATAGGTTGCAAATCATTGCCGTTTTCCCTACAATCGCCCGCTACTATCTTCACCAGACAGAGCAAGAGGAGAGATCGTGAACGGTATGGTTCCCACCAAGATGTTCTTTACCAAAGGTGTCGGCCATCACCTGAACAAGCTGCAGAGCTTTGAGATGGCGCTGCGTGAGGCGGGGGTGGAGAAATGCAACCTGGTGGCGGTGTCGTCGATCTTTCCGCCTGATTGCCGCATTATCTCGAAAGAGGCCGGCATCAAACATCTGGTGCCGGGGCAGATCACCTACGTGGTAATGGCCAAGGAAAGTACCAACGAGCCCGGTCGCATGGTCTCTACCGCCATCGGTCTGGCCCGGCCCAAGGACTCGAAACAGTACGGCTACATCAGCGAGCACCACGCCTTCGGCCATACCCAGCGAAAGGCGGCGGATTTTGCCGAGGATCTGGCCGCCACCATGCTCGCCACCACCCTGGGCATCGATCTTGATCTTGATAAGGCCTGGGACGAGCGTAAACAGGTCTACAAGATCGATCATCGGCGCAGTTTCGTCAGCCGCTCAATCGCCCAGACCGCACGGGGCCACAAGGACGGGCTGTACACCACGGTGGTGGCGCTGGCGGTAATGCTCTTTGAATAGAACCAATGGCAAGATGAAAAAGAGCTGCTCTCAATTCAGCGGTTGCCCGGACATCGTGCCGCGGCGCATCACCGCGAACATGTCCATCGATGAGTTGGTGTCATTGATGGGCGCCACCTCCTTTGAAGCCCGCCGTGTCCACCGCGGCGCCCACCTTTTTGCTGATATGATCAACGAGGGCGATACCATCTGGCTAGGCGTCGCCGGGGCCGGTATTGCCGGTGGCATGGGCGGTATGGTGATTTCGCTGATTGAGCATGGGTTTATCGATGTGATCTGCTCCACCGGGGCGCAGGTGTATCATGACCTGCATTTTGCCTTCGGCCTGCCGGTGAAGGCCATCAATCCGGCGGCCGACGATGATCTGCTGAGAGCGTCCGGCGACACCAGGATATATGATATCGGCATCCGTGATAAAGAAACCCTCGATGCCCAGGATGAGTTGATCAGGGCCTTCGTGCGTGATCGTTACCAGGAACTTGGTGGCAGCAATCTTGCCAGCTGGCGTTTTAACCATGAGTTGGGCAGTTGGGCGGCGGCTACGGCGCCGCACCCGGAACTCAGCTTTGTGGTGGCCGCCGCCAAAGCGGGGGTGCCGATCTTTTTCGATTCAGCCACCAACCACTCCATCGGCATGGTTCTGGCCCAGCTCAGCCTTGATGAGCATGCGGTGCAGATCTGTGCCCATGATGATATCCTTGATTCGGCCGCACTCATGTTTTGCGCTGATAAAACCGGCTTTGTCGAGCTGGGCGGCGGCGGGCCGAAAAACTTCATCCAGCAGACCGCGCCGACCCTGGATCAGATGTTGGGCATAAAATTCGACGGCGCCGAACGGGGGTTGCAGATCGGCACCGCGGTTGAACGCGAGGGCAGTCTGTCCGGCTGCACCTTCGGCGAGGCGGTGACCTGGGGCAAATACAAAGAGGCCGATAGCAACCGGCTCATCCAGATCTGGGCCGAATACAGCCTGGTGTTACCGCTGTTAACCGCCTCTGTCATCGATTCCTGCCCGGCCCGCCCCGCCACCCGGCTGGTGGAGCAGATCGACGCCCATCGCGATACCCTGCGGGCGGCCTATCGTGCAAAACATCCATAGTCTTCAGTTTCTCGGAGCCGACACCCGCCACGGTGATCCTCATTCGGCCCGTTATCTGGTTCTTCCCATCCCGTATGAAGGGGGGGTGTCATATGGTACGGGAACGGCGGCGGCGCCCGAGGCGGTGCTGAGAAGCTCGGCGTATCTGGAACTATATGATGAAGTAGTGGACGACGAGCCCAGCCGGCACGGTATTGTTACCCTGGCGCCACTAAGCGTGGAAGGTGATCATGAAACCGTGCATCGCTCTATTTATGAGCAGTGCAAGACCATTTTCAACAGAAACACATTTCCGTGTATCATTGGTGGGGATCATTCCATCAGCAACCCTGTCTTTGGTGCCCTGCAAGAACTCTATCCCACCCTCTCCTGCGTACAGATCGACGCCCATGCCGATTTGCGCGACCACTACGATGGCAGCCGCTTCAGCCACGCCTCGGTGATGGCGCGCATCCGCGAGCTGACGCCTGATGTGCTGCAGATCGGCATACGCAGTATGAGCAGGGAGGAGGCGGAGCTGATCAAGCAAGAGCATTTGGCAGTCTGTACCATGTATGGGTTCCGCGGTGGCGGCTATGACTGGCGGGCGGCGCTGGCATCGTTGCCGGATCCGCTCTATCTCAGCTTCGATGTGGACGCCATGGACTGGAGCGTGATCGCCTCCACCGGCACGCCGGAGCCGGGCGGCTTGAGCTGGGATGAGGCAATGGTGCTGCTGCATGCGATATTTAGCGAAAAAACGGTGGTGGGATGTGATATTGTTGAGCTTGCCGCCTCACCGACTGATCGTAACTCAGCTTTTGCGGTAGCCAAGCTGCTCTATAAAATGATCGGCCTGCACGCTGCCACGTTTACCTAAAGGAACGCATCCATGGCCACCATAGTCTGCGTGGGGCTTGCCTGCCTTGACAATCTGTTCAGGGTTGCGAAACTGCCGGCGGGAGGCGGCAAGTTCTTTGCCGAAAAATATGTCGCCGCCCCGGGCGGGCCCGCCGCCACCGCCGCCATTACCGTATCGGCGCTGGGTCACGACGCTGTTTTCCTGGGACGGCTGGGCGATGATACGGCCGGCCACTCCTTGCTGGCGACATTATCCGGTACCGGGGTCGATACCAGTCATGTCCGCTTGCTGCCCGGCCACTGCTCACAGGTTTCATCGGTAGTCATTGATCACTTCGGTGAGCGTCAGATCATTAACTTTTCTTCACCGCGTCTCGCCCCTGACCCCTCCTGGTTGCCCGCCGATATCATTGCATCCGCTGATTTTCTACTGGTTGACGTGCGCTGGCCGGAAGGCGCCAAAAAGGCGCTGGAGATAGCCGCCGCGGGCAATGTTGCGAGCCTCATAGACGCTGATCTGGCGCCCGTTGATACCAGCCCGTTGATTGGCCTGGCCAGCTATGCGGTGTTTAGTGAAGGAGGGTTGAGCCGCTATACCGGTACGTCCGCGATTGGTGAGGGGCTTTTCCGGGCACGGCAAAAGTCAGGGTGCTGGGTGGCGGTAACCGCGGGAGAGCAGGGGAGTTTCCGGCTTACCACCGATGGCGGGCTTGTTCGGTGTCCGGCGGCATCAGTAGATGTTGTCGATACCTGCGGGGCCGGCGACGTCTATCACGGCGCTCTGGCGGTGGCACTTGTCGAACAGATGGAAATCGATGCGGCGATGCGCTTTGCCACCGTGGCCGCCGCCCTGAAATGCACCACTTTCGGCGGCAGCCTGGGGGTTGCCGATCGCGCCGTGGTGGATAGGTATCGTGCTGCCACAGGTCGGTGAGATGTAGCCAATCCCTATAAAACATCGCAGACCCCGGTGGCGCCGGGGGCTGCCCATCAATCATGCAATCAAAAACAGACGACGCCGGACCATAGGCCGTCACCTTTAAAACCGGCCCAACGATGAAATAATATTGACATCAACTGGTGCTTATGTGAGTCTGGCGCCACTGTTTCACGCTTTCATCTAAAGGTAACGAGTGGGTAACGGGTATGCCCTGGGGGGTATGGCGAGATGAAAAGGATCACACCGCGGGTGGGGGTGCTGGCGCTTGGTCGCGGTACCTTCGATGTCTCATACGCCAACCAGATTCTTATCGAGGTGCTGGCAATCCTTGATAGCCTAGAGCTGGAACTGCTGGGGTGCGGAGAACTGCTCCTGGACGCTGATCAGGTTAACTCCGAGCTTGCCTTGCTGGAGAAGCAACAGCTCGACATCGTCCTGCTCCTCCAGGTTACCTTTACCGATGCCTCACTGACTCTGGAAATCGGGCGGCGTCTGAGAGGTTTGCTGGTGATGTGGTCGTTTCCCGAGCCTCGTACTGGAGGCAGGTTGCGTCTCAACTCCTTGTGCGGCATCAATCTTGCCGCTCACGCCCTGTCCCGAGCCCATATACAATTTGCCTACATCCATGGCGCCCCCTCTGATGAGAGGGCGATAGAGCGGCTTGGTGATCTTGCCGGCGGGGTGGCGGTGCGCAGGAGTCTGCTGGCTACCCGCATTGGGGTGATCGGTACCCATCCGGATGGTTTTGATTCCTGTATGTTCAGTCATAAGGAGTGTGGCGAGCTGTTTGGTGTCGAGGTGGTTACCCACGATCTTATCACCTTTCTCGATTCGCTCGGAGAGATTGATGATGGCGCCGCTCTGCAACTCTACGATGAACGGCGCACCGTGCTGGTCAATCTCGATGAAATGGACAAAGATGTTACCCTGCGCTCACTCAAAGCGTATCTGGGAATGCGCCGGCTCGTCGATGAACATGGCTACCATGGGCTTGCCGTTCGCTGCTGGCCCGAGTTTTTTACCCACTACGGCGCCGCCGCCTGCGGGGCGCTGGCACTTTTAGGCGAAAACGATATTGCCGGTGGCTGTGAAGCCGACGTGCATGGGGTGATTACCTCATTGATCCTGCGGCGGCTGGCCGGTGAACCGGCTTTCAATACCGACCTGGTTGATTTGGACCCGGATTCCAACACCTGCGTCTTCTGGCATTGCGGGCAGGCGCCGGTGCAGCTGGCCGATCCGAATAAAGAAATCAGGGCGACCATTCACTCAAACCGCAAACTACCGCTGTTACATGAATTTGCCCTGAAACCGGGCCGCATCACCATGGCCCGGATCAGCAAAGGGCATGATACCACCAGAATAGTTATCGGCGGCGCTGAGATGCTGCGGGCGCCGCTCCCGTTTTCCGGAACTTCGGGGTGGCCCGGCTGGACAGCCCGGTTGACGAGGTTCTGGCAAATTTGATGGAGGCCGGGCTGGAGCACCATACCGCCATCGTCTATGGAGAGCATCGGCCGGCATTGCGGGTGCTGGCTGCCCGACTTGGTTTAGATGTCGTTGAGTTGACCACATAGAGTGTTGCATCGGGCCGCGGGTAAGGGGAAAACAGTATGAAAACCGTGGAAAAAATCGAGCTCCTGTTGGCGTACATCAACAACATTGTCGAGAAGATCGTGGTCAACTGCGCCTGGTTGATGCTCTTTGCCATAACCCTGCTCAATATTGTCCAGGTCTTTTTCCGCTATGTCCTGAACAACGCCCTGTCCTGGTCGGAGGAGGCCTCATTGTGGATGATGGTCTGGATCAGTTTCATTATCATACCGGTGGCCTACCGCAAAGGGCTCAATATCAGCATGATGCTGTTCAGGGATATGCTGGGCAGAAACCGCATGGAGTACATCATTCGCTGCCTGTTTCACCTGATCGTCATCCTCATTGCCGTCATCTGCCTCTACCAGTCCTGGATCATGTTCACGGCGGGCCGGCGAATCGAGCTTCCTGCTTTGGAGATCAGCAAGGCCTGGGTCTATGCGATCATGCCGCCGGCCTGGATTCTGCTGATGCTGGCGGCTGTTGAGAAATTCTTTGCTGATGTGACGGGCATTATCGATCCCCGACGGGTCCGCCAGGCGGAAGACCGGAATTCATCTCAACCAGGTTCGGAGGAGGTGAGAGTATGATGTACTTCATCATCTTTCTGGTAATGATGTTCGGCGGCCTATCAGTGGTCTTCGCCCTGCTCTTTGGCCCGGGCCTGGCCTTTGTCATCGACGGCAAGGTGATGTTTCTCAAGCTCCTCTACTCACGCCTGTTCAACGGGGTATACAGTCCACCCCTGCTGGCCCTGCCCTTTTTTATCGTGGCCGGCGAAATTATGAACCAGGGCGGCATCACCAAGAATCTCGTCAAACTGGCACAGGCCTTTCTCGGCCACCGGCGCGGTGGTCTGGCCCAGGTCAACATTGCCTCTTCCATGCTGTTTGCCGGGTTGTCCGGCTCCGCCGTGGCCGACACCTCGGCCCTTGGCGCCATGCTCATCCCCGCCATGGAAAAAAACGGCTATACCCGCCGTTTCGCGGCCGCCGTCACCGCGGCAAGCTCAGTTATCGGTCCGATAATCCCGCCATCGGGGCTGATGATTCTCTACGCATTTGTCATGAATGTCTCCGTTGCCGGGCTTTTTGCCGCCGGCCTGGTGCCGGGCCTTGCCATCGGTCTTGGTTTGATGGCGCTTACCGCCTATCTGGCCCGGGTGAGAAATTTTCCCGTGGCCAATGAGCCGATGTTCTGGTCGGAGCGATTGAGGGCGTTGCGGGAGGGAGCGATCCCACTGCTGACCCCGGTGATTATGCTGGGCGGGATTCTGGCCGGTATCTTTACCCCCACCGAGGCGGCGGCGGTGGGAGCGGGCTATGCCCTGCTGGTTGCCCTGACCACCAGGCAGATGAAGTTCTCCGATATTCCTCGGGTATTTACCTCCGCGGCAATATCTTCCGGGGTGATTCTGATGCTGGTGGGGGCGGCGGTGAGTTTTGCCTCTATTGTCAGTTTTTATCACACCCCTGAAAAAATGGCGAGGCTGGTGCTCTCCATCAGCGAGAATCCATACGCCGTCTTTTTCATGGTAAATATTCTGTTGTTTATCGTCGGCATGTTTCTCGATGCCGGTCCGGCCATCCTCATCCTTGGCCCCATCCTCGGCCCGGCCATGGCCCAGGTGGGTATTCACCCGCTCCATTTTGCAATATGTATGTGCGTCAACGTCACCGTCGGGCTGGCAACTCCGCCCATGGGGCTGGTGTTGTTCGTGGCGGCGGGGTTAAGCCGCGAATCGTTGGAGAAGATCGCCATTGAAATGATCCCGTTTCTATTGGTGGAATTTCTGGTGATTTTTCTTATCTCATATTTTCCGATCCTTACCCTGGCGATTCCCAATTGGCTGGGGTATCTGGACGTACCCTCGGCCGCCGGCTGGCTGCTGCGCGGAGTGGGAGGGTAGCCGCTGGTACAACCAACAAAGAGGAGGAGTATAAAATGAAACAATTTCTGGTAGTGTTTACGGCTTTTTTGCTTGTCTGCGCGGGCGGCCTGGTCAATGCGGCGGATCACACCCTGCGCATCGTCCATCTATCCAACACCAACGATGAAGATTACGACGGGGCCTTGACCTTTAAGGATTACGTTGAGGCCCGCTCGAACGGCACCATAGAGGTTGAGATATATCCAGGCGCCCAACTCTGCGGTAATGCCGGCGAATGTTACGAGGCCACCCAGGCCAACATCATCCAGATTCATCAGATGACCATCGGCGGCATATCCGTTGCCTTTCCCGAGCTGCAGGTTATGGATCTGCCGTATATGATGAATAACGACGCGGTGGCGGAAGAGGTGCTGACCGGGCCGTTTCTCAATGTCGTGCGTCAGCATGTCTTGAAAAAGGGCGGACCGAGAATCATGACCATGACCAATACCGGCGGTTGGCGTAACATCGCCAACACCAAAAGACAGATCCAGTCGCCCGAGGATATGAAAGGGTTGCGGATTCGTACCATCAATTCACCGCTGCAACAGGCGCTGGTCAAGAACCTCGGCGCCTCGGCCACGCCGGTGGCCTGGCCGGAGGTCTACACATCGTTGGCAACGGGGGTGATCGACGGCTCGAAAAACGGGATCACCGATATTGTCGGCATGAAATTCCATGAGCATATCAAATATCTCACCCTGGACGGCCACGCCTATATGGCAAGTTTATGGATCATGAATGAGGATACCTACCAGGCCCTCACCCCAGAACAGAAGCGAATCGTCAACGACGGATTCCGCCATCTCGGCCAGGTCTGTTTCGCCTTCCCGAAACGCCGTTCAATTGAGGCATATGAAGAGTTCAAGAAGGCCGGTGGTACCATCTATGTTCCCACCCCGGAAGAAAAAGAGGCCTTCCGCCAGGCGGCGGCGCCGTTGCAGAAGTGGTATACGGACAAGTACGGCGCTGAAGGCGAGGAACTGTTAGCGGCCTATCAGACTGCCATCGATGAGGCGGAGAAAAAGCTCGAGGCCGAGCTTCAATTGAATATGTAAGTCTGCTGTTATTCTCTCCGGCGGACAGAATATCATTTCCGCCCGCCGGGGCATCAGAACCGCCGGATTACCATGAATCCTCAGAATTGGGAGGCGATAACCGGGCTGAAACTGACGGCGGTTCTCGCCGATAAGCTCGTCTTTGCAACCAGTGCGGGGCCGCTGGAGGTAAGTTTCTGGGATGAGGACATCGTCCGGATTCGTTTTGGCGGTGAGCGGGGATATCACTACCCGATCATTGTTGGAGAGCCGTCGGCAACCGAGTTGTCCTATGGCTGTAAGGGGAGCGTACATGTTGTTAGTTGCGGGAGCGGGGAAATCCGACTCGAGTCCGCTGAGGCAGATCCGCTTTGCTTCACCTTTTGTCAGAACGGCAGACCGGTGGTTATGCCGTCTGAGGATGGCCATTTCGTCCGACGCTTTCGTATTCCGCCGTTTGCCCGCCTGGAGAGCGGCTGGTTTTTTTCCGTCGGCTTGGCGCCGGGAGCGTCAATCTACGGCTTTGGGGAAAAGTATGCGAACCTGAACAAACGGGGACAGCAACTGGTAAACTGGGCCGAAGATGCGCTGGGCGTCAACAGCGAGTTGTGTTACAAGAATGTTCCGTTCTGCTGGACGCCGGACGGCACCAGCTCCGCCGCCGGAAAAAGCGGGTACGGCGTGTTTATCAACACCACCGCCCGGGTTACCCAGGCGCCCGGCTATCCGCATTTCTCCAACTGGAGCTATGGCGCCCTGGTTGAAGATGATGTGCTGGATCTCTTCTTTATCGCCGGGGATACTCCCGCTGCAATGATCAAACGTTATACCGATATCACCGGACGAGCCAGGGAGGTTCCCCGCTGGAGCCTCGGTGTCTGGATGTCGCGGGCCTATTACAAAAATTTTGAAGAAGCCGAGGAAATTGCCCGTGCCATCCGCGCCACGCGGATTCCCTGCGATGTCTTTACCCTGGATGGCCGCGCCTGGCTGGATACCGATCAGCGGTTTTACTTTCAGTGGGATCCCGCCAGATACCCGGAGCCCGAGAAATTCGTGGCAATCATGGGCGAGCTCAGTCTGAAACTCTGCGTCTGGGAGTATCCGCTCTGTTCGGTCAACAACCCGCTTTTTGATGAGTTCGATGCCAGGGGCTGGTTCGTCAAAGACGCGGCCGGCGCCACCTATCGGTATGAATTTGATCTCTCTCCCTTCGGCACGGTGCTGACCCCACTGCCTGATTCCGGTCTTTTTGATTTCACCGTGCCTGAAGCCGCCCACTGGTGGTATGAACAGCACCTTCGGTTGCATAACATGGGGGTGGACGTTTTCAAGGTCGATTTTGGTGAGCAGATACCCGAAGCGGCGTTTAATTCCCACGGGGAAAGCGGGGTGATCTGCCACAACGGTATGGCGCTGCTCTACAACATGACCTGCTTTCAGGCATCCGAGGATTATTTCGGCCAGGGACTGGTCTGGTCGCGCAGCGGCTGGGCCGGATCGCAACGTTTTGCCACGCAATGGGGCGGCGATCCGCAGGTTTCGTGGAGTGGTCTGGCAGGCTCGATCATGGGCGGTTTGAACTGGGGTCATTCGGGAGCCCCGTTTTACGCACATGATATCGGCGGCTTCTATGGCGGCCCGCCTGATGATGAACTCTATGTCCGCTGGCTGCAGGCCGGGGTCTGCTCAGCATTCTGCCGAATTCACGGGATTGGCCCGCGGGAGCCATGGTATTTCAGTGAGCGGACACTCACCATTGCCAGAACGTGGCTGGCACTGCGCTATCGCCTTATTCCCTACCTGCAGCGCCAGATCAAAGAGGCCACTGTTTCCGGGATGCCGGTCATGCGCAGCATGGTGCTGGCGTTTCCCGAAGACAAACATCTCTGGTCTTTTGAGCTGCAATATATGCTTGGCGATCATCTGCTGATTGTGCCCGTCACCCAGCCCGGCGGGTGGGTGAGTTTTCGTCTGCCACCAGGCGTCTGGTATGACTATTTCACCGGCAGCGCTCAGGCCGGTGATCAGACGATAACCATGCAGGCGCCCCTTGAAACCATTCCGATTTTTGTCCGGGAAGGGGGTGTTGTTGTCGAAGGCCCGGCCGTACAGCATACCGGTGAAATCGCAGATGGAGGCCGTCTCGAAACAATCAGGGTGTTTGGCTTCCCTGGAATCCACTGTTTGATGCACGAACGAGATGTTGCCGTGTCCCACACCCCGGAACGAGTTGATCTCTCATTTGAACCGGGCATACGGTGCGAGGTCCACGGAGCCCGCTTCACCAGTGAAGAAGGTCTCCTGAGAATTTTTTCTGACAGGTAAGGCCGAGCATTGTTCGGGGGACGGTATATTTAAATGCTGCCCTGCGGGCAAGATTTGCAGGTCACCCCCTCGCTTTCAATCGTGCACGTAAAGCTCGTCTATCTCATCCCATGTTTCGATATCGCCCTGCCGCAGAAGCGCCAGCTTTTTATAATAAAACATCTGCACCGAGATAAACTCCACGCGCAGATCCTGGCATTTTTTCGGCTCATTGGGCGCCAATGCGCACGCCTCGGCATCGGGCATGGCGACGATGCGATCGATTTCGTCGAGCAATCCCTGTTTGGTCAAGCGCAGAAATCGGGTGTGTTCGATGATGACCGGCGGCGCGTAGTTGATGCCCTCCAGCCGGACGGCGGTTTTTTCGATAATCTCTGGGGAAGCGTCATTGGGCATTTCCTGGACCTGGCGGCGGAACTGGTCAATCTTTGCGGAAAATTCCTGTTCTTCGCTCATGGCTGCTCCTTGGTTATGCAATGATGTTGGTAGTGCGGCTCTTTGAAACAGTAGGGGTCAAGGGCGGTAAACGGGTCGAGTCCTAAACCGGTGGTAATGGCCAGACAACTGCCGCAAACCGGGCGCAGTTCACAATGAAAACAGGCGCTGCTGCCGTCTCGGATGGCGCCTGCCGGTGAAGATTCATATATGGTGATAAGTGAGTCGCTGTGCACCGTGCCGATGGGTAAGCATGCCTTTCGACATCCATACACCTCGCCGTCTGGGAGCAGGGCGACGAAATTGAAAGCGGCGCCGCAACCAAATCCGGTGCATCCGCCGCTAACCGGGGCGCCTTCTTCATGTCTAATGATATTGAACAGATTATCTTTTGTTCCCATGATCGGGTTGGCGGCGGCGGCCTTGAGGTAGTCAGCCAGAAACTGCTTGAAATCACCGGGTGGGACGGATGCCAGCGATGCCCCCTCGCCGGACAGGGCCAACCGGTTGAAGGTGAACAGGTTGACCTTGTCACGCAGATACTCGGCCAGGGGCAGTACCTGGTCTCTATTTGCCCGGGTGAGGGTGAGCATCACCATGGAGTAGATTCGCAATGTTTTCAAAACGGACAGAAAATCGATGGTACGTGAGAAATGACCGGCGCCGCGGATATAGTCGTTATGTTCGGCCAGCCCCTCAAGGCTGACCTGCATGAATGCCGGGTGCTTGATGTCGATGAGTGTTTGCAGGTCTTGCCTGGCGGTGGGGTTGCCAAGAATGCCGATGGTAAAGCCTCGTTCGGCGGCGCCTTTGTACAGGGCGGTGAAATCAGGGTGCAAAAAGGGGTTGCCGCCGGAAAAGCTGACCTGGCCGCGCACCTGGAAATGACGGCAGAAGTCGTAGAAATCGTCGAGGATGCGGATACCTTCAAAGAGTTCGACGGCCCGCCGACTGCTTCGGTCATAACAATGACGGCAGTGCAGGTCACAGGCCTGGGTGATATGCCACTGCAGGGTAAATATGCGGGCCCGCAGATAGCGCTCGTCAACCACCGTCTCAGACGTGAAAGCCCGGATAAGCCTTGAGGGAGGGGAGATAATCAGACCGCGTGATTCAGCCTGGTCAATAATCGCCTCGATGTGGCCTATGCTGACACCGCCCTGCTCAGCGGTGCGCCTGCTATCAATTGACTCTCCGACCAGCTTGAGGGCCAGCAGTTCGTGGCCGGTGGGGGAAAATATTTCTATCTCGCCTTTACCATCACCGTACACCACCACGAACCCCTCTTCCTGCTGTGGCGATACCTTTTCACCGTGCAGCAGGGCGGGCAAATCACTCCACTGCACCTTGAGGAGGCGGACGCCGGGGTGAATCATGCGGGTGATGACTTCTTCGGGCGGTTGTGGCGGATTGGCGCGCAGCCGGTATGCAGTAAGCTCGATTTCACCGCAATCGGCGCAATATGGCGCTGATTCGCACCAGTGTGGATTGTCGCGCAGGAAGGTCACGATATCGTCTGGGCTCAGTTCCGGCAGTGGCCGGTCAAGCAGGCGGGAGGTATAGGGAAATATGTGTTGCACGGGTAAGTTTGTAACGCAGGTAGTGATAAAGTTGCACAAAAAAAAGCCGGTGACCCGTGAGGGTTACCGGCTTAATTTGTTAAACACGCGCGAACCGCACGTCAATGTTAGCCGCTTCAGCCGCTGGATGCTTTTGGTTTTTCCTCTTCGGCGCTCCCGGCGCCGTCAGTTGAACCGCTTCAGCCGCTGGATGCTTCTGGTTTTTTTACTTCGGCGCTCCCGGCGCCTTCGTCAGAACCACTTCAGCCGCTTGCCGCTTCTGGTTTTTTAATCTCGGCGCTCCCGGCGCCTTCGTTAGAACCACTTCAGCCGCTTGCGGCGGGCTGATCCTTGTCAGTGCTCCCGGCACTTGACTTGGCTCCTCACCCGGAGCTTCAACCGCTGGCCGCATTGGCGTGACCGCCGGGCAGGGCGGCACCGCCCATGCCAAGCAGTCCGGCGACGCTCAGGCTGGCCAGGAGCTTTTTCAGATCCTTGTTCATGTTCACCCTCCAATGAAAAAGTTGAGCGATTCCATAGATAATTTCTATGATAAGCCGCGCAGTCATAGGAAGGCTAAATTATAGACGGGGTGTTGTCAACAGATTTCCTTATCAGTTCTGATGATTTCCAGGTACCATATCCGGTCAAAAGAGTTATTATTCGCTCAGGATTGAAAATACCTCCTCGTGCATATCGGCGAACCAGCGGAGATTAAAGGAGTGGTTCGTATGAAAAAAGCGATGATTGAAAGGAGAACGACCTCATGTATCGCCTGACTTACAAAAGCAAAAGTTCGGGGCCTATTAACAAGGAAACCCTGCGTGACATCCTCTATGCAAGCATGGAATCGAATCGGCTCCATGGGGTGACCGGGGCGCTGTTGGCAACCCACAGTCACTACCTGCAGGTGCTGGAAGGTGATTTTGCCGGGGTGAACGAAACATTTCTGCGCATTGCCCGTGACCCCCGCCACGACACCCTTGAACTGGTGGCCTTCGGCCCCGTAACCCGCCGGCTCTTTGATAAATGGAATATGAAGGCGTTCGGCATCTTTGATCTTAACAAGGAACTGGCCGACCAGCTCATGGAGAAATACGGCGAGGAAAACGGCGGGGTGCGCTTTCCCATTCAGGAGTGGGCCGCCCTGAGCCTTATCTTTGACGTCAGCATGATGAACAATCAGGCGTTTTCGTTTTAGCCCCTCACTGTTCAGGTTTCCCCGGCACCAGTGCAACGTTTGCCTGTAGCCTCTTCGATTTCTCGGCCGATCCGGTTCTGGTACTGGGTGCGCGATGACGTGCTGGGCATCGTCACCGAGATGCGGTGGAGCTACGTGCCGCCGCTCATGGTCTATCTTGCCTACGGTATTTCCGGTTTCACCGCTATTGTCGAGAATTTTTTCGTCAAGCAGGAGTTGGAGCTTTCCGCCGCCTTTCTGGCCGGATTGGGATTCTGGGCGGGTCTGCCGTGGGCCTTGAAAATGCCCATCGGTCACCTGGTGGATCTGTTCTGGCGGTTCAAGGCGCTCTTTGTCTATGCGGGCGCCCTGCTTATGGCGGGGAGCCTGCTCATCATGGTGCGGCTGACCGGTGGCAATATCTGGATGAGCGGGATCTGGACGGCCGACACCTGGTACGTCATTGCCGTGCTGCTGGCCCCCATCGGTTTTGTGCTCCAGGATGTGGTGGCCGATGCGATGACGGTGGAGGCGGTGCCCAGCCGCACCGAGGACGGCGAGCCCATTGCTGAAGATGAACTCAAACGGATGCACATCACCATGCAGACCCTGGGCCGTATCGCCATTATCGGCGGCATGGCTCTGGTTTCTGGACTTGGCGGCTGGCTGGCCAAGACCCTCTCCTATACGGTGATGTTCCAGATGGCCCTGATCATTCCAGTGATCTCGGTGGCCGGGGTGACCCTGGGCGAGATCCTCACCGTCCGCCGCCGCGCCCGCTCGAAGCGGCAGCAAAATGACAATGAGCGCATCCCGGCGGCGCAGCCCGGAGGGCGCCTGCAGCCGAACTGGTATATCCTCGGTGGCAGCCTGTTGTTCGTGATCATGACTCTGGGGCTGGGCTTGTCTGCTCTTGTTCTGAAAAAGGAGATTATTTTTCTGGTGTCACTTGCCATTATCGGCTATCTCATGCGCCAGCTTCTGGCCGAGCTGACCCCTGAAAAACGGCGCGAGATCGTCGGGATTGCCGTCATTATCTTTATCTTCCGGGCCATGCCCAACGCCGGCGCCGGGGCGAGCTGGTGGCAGATTGACGTGCTGGGCTTTGATGAATCATTTTTCGGCACCCTCAGACAGATATCGGCTATTCTGGTTATCGTCGGCCTACTCACCCTGCGCGGCTGGATGAGCCGCCGGCCCATTCCCTATCTGGTGGTGTTTCTGTCGATATACCAGGCGATCATGATGCTGCCTTTTATCGGCATGTTTTACGGGCTGCATGAGTGGACCGAACAGATGTTCGGTTTTGGGGCACGCACCATCGCCATTATCGATATCATGGCCGACTCACCACTGGGTCAGGTGATGATGGTGCCCATGCTGGCCTGGATCGCCAGAGAGGCACCGGCCACCCAGAAGGCAACGTATTTCGCGGTGATGGCGGCATTTACCAATCTGGCATTGTCTGCCGCCAACCTTGCCACCAGCTACATGAATAAGCTCTTCATTATCGAGCGCGGTGATTACCATCAGTTGGGAGCGCTCATGATCAGTGTGGCAATAGTCGGCCTGCTCGTCCCTATCGTAGCCGTTATGGTGGAACGGGCGACGGCGCGGCCACGGGAAAACGCGGTTGTGCCTTAAGTGCTGCCTGCTATCGATATTGACAGCTATCATCGGCATCGCAAATTTATAGTGTTGCCCTGGCGGTTGTCGATGGGGTGCTGACTACTTTCAATCCTCCATGGAGATAACACCATGTCACTTGCCAAAACCCTGCAACAGATAAAAGAGGCGGCCGGCTCCCGGATTCCGGAAGCGGAGCGAAACCTGATGGCCCGCGCCACTGCCGAGTTGCGCGAGTCGGGTATTACGGATGGCGTTCTCAAGGTGGGGATGGAGCTTCCCGGCTTTGAGCTGCCCGCTGTGGGCGGTGAGATGGTCTCATCAGCGGAGTTGCTGAAGGACCACAACCTGGTTCTCACCTTCTACCGGGGCGTCTGGTGACCCTATTGCAACGCGGAGCTGGAAGCGCTGCAGAACATTGTTGACGAGGCCGAGGTACTTGGCGCGAAGATTATCGCAATCTGCCCACAACGTCCTGAATTCCTGAGGAAAATGGGAGAGAAGCACGGCCTGAGCTATGCTATTGTGCGAGATGAAGGCAATGGTTATGCGGCCCGGCTGGGATTGCGCTTCACCGTGCCGGATTATCTGCGGGAGGTGTATACAAAGTTCTCCATCGATCTGCCGCGGCTCAACGGTGAGCAGTCATGGACCCTGGCCATGCCGGCCCGCTACGTGATTGATCGTTCTGGACGGGTGGTGGCGGCGGACTGTGATCCCGATTACACCAATCGGCCCGAGCCGGAAAAAACCCTTGGCGATCTGCGGGCCATCGGCTGAGCCTTCAGGAGGCATGGGCTCGCCACTAGACCCCTGCCGATGCCCGGTGTGGCCAGCCATCATCGCGGCCATGCAATAGCTGGATCCCGCCGGTTGCGGTGATACAGTAAGGATGGTTCTGGGAGGGGCGATCTCCAGAACGGCCGCCAGACTGGTACGATTATCACGATAGTCAGCTTTTCGGCCAGGCTCCGTCGGTCTCCTCGCTTATCATGTAGCAGAAATTATCCCAGGTATACTCTTTTTTGCTGATGGGACAGCGCAGGGTGACCGATGAGCCGTCGATTCCGGTCACTTCCCAGTCGCCGGCCCGTTTGTTTCCTTCGATTCTGATCTTCTGGCCGATATGAAAGGGATAGGCGGTGAGAACGGTTACGATCTGGCTCATATCATGCTCCAGGTCAGGCTGAGAGCGGCGCACTCATCAATTGCTCGATGGCGACCACCGATGCGCTTGTGTCGGGAAGCTCCAGCAGCGAGCGTTTTTCCATATCAAAATCCAGCAGGGTCGGATCATGGGGTATGGTGGCCACAATGGGCAGGCCGATCTGCTCAACTTCGGCGCTGAAGGCGTCGCTCAATTCTTCCGGGGCCCGGGTGACGATAATACCGCACTCCTTGACGGTGAGCTTGAGGCCCGGCAGCATCTCGTTGATCCTGGCCAGAGCTCGCAGGCCGCGCAGGGAGTAGTCGGTGATCAGATAGAGCATGTCCACCCGGCCGCTGGTACGGCGGCTGAGGTGCTCCATGCCCGCCTCGTTGTCCACCACCATGTGGCGGTAGCTTTCGGCGAGGCGCTCGGTGAAACTGTTGAGAATGTTGTTCACCATACAGTAGCAGCCCTGTCCCTCCTGGCGACCCATGACCAGCAGGTCGAAATTTTCATGCTCGATAAGTGATTGCTCCACCAGACTTTCCAGGTAGATGGTCTTATCCATGCCGGAAGGCACCGACTGTGGGTCGCGCATGAAGTCCTCGCGGATATCGCCGATGGTGGCGGTAACATCGAGGCCCAGTGTTTCACCGAGATTGGAGTTGGGATCGGCGTCAACGGCCAGGATCGGGGTGTCTCCGGCCCGGATCAATTGACGGATGATCAGTGCCGAGACGGTGGTTTTGCCGACGCCGCCCTTGCCGGCGCATGCGATTACGGTGCCCATAATGATTCTAACTCTTTTTTGAGGTTTTGGTTGTATTAAGCGGCGGCGGTGGCGCGCGCTTTTTTCCGTGATTTTTTCTCTGTGGTGGGAGGGCCGAGCCGGCTTTCCAGCAAACTGATATGGTGGTCGGCAATGGAGCTGTTCAGCCCAATACCCAGCACTTCCGGGCTGAGCCCCAGACAGAGCCCGAGCAGTTGCGGATAGAGCAACACCGGCAATGGATCGCCTTTCTCGGTTGCCTGCACTGAGTCGAGCTGCAGATAGCAGTAAGCGCAGACGGGGACGATAAACTCCGCCCCGGCAACCCGTGCGCCTTGTACCTTTTCCAGCAGCAGGGAGCGCGAAAGATCCTCGTTGATCCCAGCCAAAGCGGCGCCGCAGCACTCCAGCGCACCCGGCCAATCCAGATTGGCGGCGCCGGTGAGCTGCACCAGCTCGCCCGTGATGCGGGGGACGAAGGAGTCATCGAACCTGGTTACCTCGCGCGGGCGCAGTAGATGGCAGCCATGCAGCACCGCCACTTTGAGTTCGGTATAGCGGTGGCTCAGCTTGGCGGCGATGGCGGGTGTTCCCACCTCATCATGCAGAACGGTGAGCAGATGTTTGACTGAGCCGGTACCGTGGTAGGTGAGGGAGTCTTTGGCGAGCAGCTCGTTTACCGTTTCGCCCAGGTGCGGGTCGCCGGCCATGGCGTGGCGGGCCTTCTGTAGACTGCCGAAACAGCAGTTGCAGATGGTCATGATATCGATCCCGCGTTTTTCGGCCAGGGCGATATTACGGACCGAGGGCGCCAGATAGGCGGTTTCATCCACATTGCGCACCGGGTATCCGCAGCAGGTGAAATCGTCGATGGTTTCAAGCTCGATGCCGAATGTCCGCAGCACCGCCGTTGCCGAAACCGCATACTGCTCGATCCTGATGGGGATATTGCACCCCTGGAAAAATGCCAGTTTCATGCCGTGCCTCCGGCTTCGAGTTTATCGAGCGCCCCGTTTTTCAGATGATAGAAGATATCGGTGAGGGCCACGTTGTTGGGGCAGTGCTCCTGGCAGAGGTAGCAGGTAGAGCAGCTCCACAGCATGCGTGCCCCCATGGCCAGATCCTTGTTGCCGATGCCGAGGCTGAAGATGATCTGATGAGGCAGCAGGTCGAGTGTTTCCTGGGGGTTGTCGTAGCCTCTTACCACCGGGCAGATGTTGGTGCAGCGCTGGCAGGAGTAGCAGGCGAGATAGTTGTTTGCCCCCACCTCGGCCGGAGCGTTCATGGTGATGGAACCAAGCTCGGAAAGTTTTGCAAAGGCGGTCTTGAACTTCTGCTCGATCGTTTTCAAAGCATGTAGGTGCTGGGTGCCGAAGGTGCGGAGTAGTGAGAGGGGAAAAGAAAAATGGCTCAGAATCGAGGTTTCCGGCACGTTTTTGCTGAGCAGATAGTAGCGGGCATGGGTGAAGAGCTCACGCAGGTTGATGCCTGAAGGACAGACCTCGGAGCAGCGATCGCAACTGGTGCAGATATAGAGCCCCTTCTGCAACCGCTTGGTGGTGTCGTGATCAAGATTTTTGCCGGAGGCGATCCGTTGCAGGTACTGTACTTTCTCCGAAGGCAGGATGAAGTCATTGGCAAACGACTCGTAAAAGGTCAGCGACGAGCATCGTTCACTACAGGCCCCGCAATGGGTGCAGGCGGAGAGGCCTATCATCTGCCGGTTCAAGGTGGTTGCCGCATCCGGGGCCGGGTTTTTGAAACCGGCAACACCATTGATAAGAAGAGATACGGGGGCGGCGATCACATGAAACATCTTGCTGAACGGCAACCAGGCCAGCAGGGAAAAACAGAACAGTAGGTGAAGAGTACCAAGCAGCGAGGTAGCAGGGCCGTCGCCTAGTGCAGCAGCGATGGGGCCAACCAGTTTTGCCAGGGTAAAACTCACCGGAGCCCCCGAGGCCGGGGCGTGGCACTCGGTGCAATAATTTTCACTGACGGCGGCGCCTTCTTCCACCAGAGCCGGGTCAAAGGGTTTGGTCACCCGTGCTGAAACCAGTCCCTGTTCGGCGGCCCAATAGGTTTCAAGAGCAACTGACTCAGGGTCGTCGGGATCAAGCCCGGCCCATTCATCCACCATTTCCTGGAATTCGGCGTGGGAGGCGATCTGGCTGCTTTGAAATAAAAATCCGGTGATGATGATACCTCCCACCAGAGACAGGGCCAGCCAGTCGCTTGCATAACTGCGCACCCGTTTGGGGCGATCGGTGAGGCGCCGGTAGATGGCCAGGCCAACCCCGATCACCACCAGCACTCCGAAAAACTCGCGCAGGCCGAGAAAGGGCTGCAGGGTCGATTCATAGTTGCTGAAGAAAAAGGTAGAGACCGAATAGCCCAGGCCATGCATGAGCAAAAGCCCGATAAAACCTATAAAAAGCAGACCATGCGCCGCCCAGCGCCAGGAGTTTTTGGCAAGCAGCCGCCGCTGGAAGAGCACATCGACAAACAATGATCTGACCAGTTTCAGCAACCGGCCACTGGAGATTGTGGCGCCCACCGCCGTAAGTGCCGAACCAATTCGTCTGCCTGTTGAAACGGCAGTATCATGCCCGTTGAAGCCTTTGCCGAACCAGGTGAACAGGCGCCAGCCAAGACCGGCCAGGAAAATCAGAAACGCGATGATCAGGAGCATATCCATAAGGAATTACCGGTTGTGATAAATACGTTGAGCACCGGCGATGACAATGGTGCCGGGCACGCCATGTGAAGCAAGAATAACCATATTACGAGAGTACCGGCGAGAGTGGAAAAAGTCAATTCTCATCGAAATGTCTGTACGTGAGGGAATCAAAAAAAACGTATATTAATTGTGCCGGACCTGATCGGGTACCTGGGACTATTCGTAATGATGGGATTCGTTCTGCAGTCTGCCCTTGAATGGTGTAATCGAGGGCGGTAATGATGGTAGAAAGTAAATGTAGAGGGAGCCTTTAAATATGAGAGTTTTCGTTCACGATCAAGCTGCGAGCAACATATTACCGTAGGCAACCACCTGATATTCCCAGGATAAAATTTTTTGAGCAATGATGAGGTTGGGCAAAACGGCTATTTTGCAAGGTTCGCTATATTTTTACGATCTCACCATAGGTGGAAACGGTGATGTAACCTCGCCCTATACTGTGGTAAGGATGTTAGCGGTTCTCAGTATGGCCACGGCCCCCGGCAATGATCTCATCTTCCGTTACCACGTAGTCGAGCAATTGATCGTGGGGATGTAATTGCAGTTTTTCGATTACCTGCATGGAAAAGGCAAGACCAATACGGGCTGCTTCCGGGATGGCAGCCAGCAGCCGGTCGTAGTAGCCGCCGCCATAGCCCAATCTGCCGCCGCGCTGATCAAACACGGAGCCGGGTATGATTACCACCTCAAGTACATGCGGTGCGATCCGGTTTCTTTCGGCAATTTCCGGTGTTGGTTCGGGGATGCCGCAATAGCCGGGGGTGAGCTCGGCGCCGGGGTTGGTGATGGCCGCCAGCTCGAGGGTTTTAGTGGCCACCCTGGTTACCGGTACCACCAGGGTTTTGCCGCTGCCCAGGACCCAGTCCAGAATAGGAGTGGTATCCACTTCGGAGCGAAAATTCACATAGGAACAGATGGTTGCGGCACGAATCAGGCAATCAAGGGTGATGAGTTGCTCGTAAATGAGTGTGCTTTTCTTATTTCGTTCAGGTGCGGGCAGTGCATCGCGCCGGGAGAGAGACTCTTTTCGCAGGTGAGTAGTAGTGGCCATGGTGTAGAAATGGTTCTGGGTAAAAAGTTGAGACGGAAGCGGGGTGTTTTGCCGGCAGTATAGCTGATCACCGCCTTTTTTCAGTACATTTATCTTAAATGACAATTTCTCCCCTTGAATTTTTTCTTCGTCTGTTTTACAATCGTGCGCGTTGGTGAACAATAAGTTTGTAGTAATTCCAATTCACAGGACTCAATTCTCAGTTAAACCGGGCAGTACGCGTCACTATTTTCCCTCGGAATATCGATCAATAGAATACCCTGCTATTTGTAAACGCTCAGGTGCAGCTTATGACGTCAGCGTGATTTTAAGTTCAGCCGCCGCCGGCGGTTGTAGTCGGTGTTGCACAGTGCAGCCGGCAATATTAAAAAGGGATGGACAATCCCATGTAGAAAGGAGCATGAACAATGTCAGAAGGAACAGTAAAATGGTTTAATGATGCAAAGGGCTTCGGCTTCATTGAGCAGGATGGAGGTCAGGATGTCTTCGTGCATCATTCCGCCATTCAGGCCGATGGCTTCAGATCACTCGCTGAGGGAGATCGGGTGAGCTTTGAAGTGGTTGACGGCCAGAAGGGACCGGCTGCCAAGAACGTTGTAAAGCTGTAGAACACAAACGGGCGGCGCCGTTTGGTGTCGCCCGTTGACCCTTTGCTGAACATTCTTCACCCGCCATTCGTTTTTTTTTCTCATTTCCCCTGTCAATTCACACCTCCAGTACCTTCCCACTACATAAGGCAAATCTGAGCACACCGCTGTTGACGGCTGAAAAAAAAATGTCTTATCAGTGCAATTCCATGATACTTCATGGTATATTGTGCTGGTGGTTTTGTTAGATGTAAGAATTCTTGGTGTCGGTGCCGGTTAGCTTGACCCGTCGGCGCTTCAGAGCTTGTATAGTAAGGAGGAAGATGTGACTGCCATTACCCCCCCTTCGGGGCAGCAAAATCCCAAAATCGGCTCGGTGCTGGTGGTCGGCTCCGGTGTCGGCGGCATGCAGGCGGCCCTTGATATGGCCGGCAGTGGCCTGATGGTGCATATGATCAACGATGAGTCATCCATCGGCGGCACCATGGCCCGGCTTGACAAGACCTTTCCCACCGGCGACTGCGCCATGTGCATGATCTCGCCGCGGATGGTGGAATCAAGCCGCCATCCCAATATCAAACTGCATACCCTCACCTCGGTGCAGTCTGTTTCCGGCCAGGCGGGTAATTTTACCGTCAAACTGCTGCGCAAGGCACGCTACGTCGATCCCGACAAGTGCACCGGCTGCGGCGCCTGCGAGCCAAAATGCCCGGTGCGGGTGGATAACGAGTTTAACCTTGGGCTGGACAAGCGCAAGGCCATCCACGCCCTGTTTCCCCAGGCGGTGCCCAATACCAGGGCCATTGACAAAGATGTCTGCCTCTATCTGACCAAAGGGGTATGCCGCAAGTGTGAGAAGGCCTGCGATGCCCATGCCATCAATTTTGAAGATACCGATACCGAATTTGAATTTACGGTCGGCTCGGTTGTTCTCACCCCGGGATTGCGTACCTATGATCCCGGCGTGGGGCAGGAGTACGGCTACGGCCGTCTGGCCAACGTGGTCACCTCTCTGCAGTTCGAGCGGCTGCTTTCCGCCTCGGGACCCTGCGGCGGGACGGTTGAGCGGCCATCGGACAAGGCCCATCCAAAGCGGCTGGCGTGGATTCAATGCGTCGGTTCGCGCAACGACCACAACGCCAATCCCTGGTGCTCGTCGGTATGCTGCATGTATGCCGCCAAGCAGGCGATCATCGCCAAGGAGCATGACGCCGAGGTGGAGTCTACCATTTTTTATATGGATTTGCGGGCCTTCGGTAAAGATTTTGACAAGTATATCGATCTTGCCAAAAATAAACATGGGGTTAGCTACCGGCGGGCGATGATTGCCGGCATTGAAGAAGACCCGGAGACTAAAAACCTTCTTATTCACCATGTCGATGAAGCGGGTAACCGGATTAAGGAGGAGTATGATCTGGCAATTTTATCCATCGGGTTTCAGCCCAGTGAACAGTCTCGGACATACGGTGAGCTGTTCGGCATCGATCTCGATGACTACGGATTTGCCGCCACCTCCAGACTCACCCCGGTCAAGACCAGCCGCGACGGCATATATGTAGCAGGTATTTATCAGGGGCCCAAGGATATCCCGGAAACGGTCACCCAGGGCAGCGGCGCCGCCGCCCAGGTCATGTCGCTCTTGGGCGATAGACGCGGCAGCGAGGTGGAAGAGGTGGTGCTGCCGCCTGAGATCGATATCGCCGGCCAGGATCCCCGCATCGGGGTGTTTGTCTGCCACTGCGGGGTAAATATCGCCGGCACTGTGGATGTCCAGCAGGTAGCCGAGGAGGTTGGCCGGGAGCAGGATGTGGTACATGCCGAAACCATTATGTACGCCTGTGCCCCGGATGGTCAGGACAAGGTCAAGGAGCTGATCAAGGAGAAGGGAATCAACCGGGTGGTGATCGCCTCCTGTACGCCGCGCACCCACTCACCGCTGTTTATGGATACCATCCGCGAGGTGGGGTTGAACAAATTTCTCTTTGAGCTGGCCGATATTCGTGAACAATGCTCCTGGGTACACAAGGACAACAAGGAGTTCGCCACCGCCAAGGCCACCGAGATCACCAAAATGAACGTGGCCAAGGCGCGTCATCTGGATCCGGTGAGCCAGAATTCGGTGGGGGTGAATCATGCCGCCATGGTGGTGGGAGGCGGTCTGGCCGGGATGACTGCCGCTCTGTCGCTTGCCGAGCAGGGCTACGGGGTGCATCTGGTGGAACGACAGGAGCAGCTCGGTGGGCTCATGCGAATGGTGCGGCGTAACCTGGAGGGAGACGATCTGCAGAGCTCTCTCGCCGATACCATCGCTAAAGTTGAGGCGGAGCCGGCAATCTCCGTTTACCTGGGCGCCACCGTCGAGAAAACCGACGGCTATGTCGGCAATTTCGTCACCACCCTGACAAGCGGAGACTCTATTGAACACGGCGCCACCGTGATTGCCACCGGCGGCCGCGAATATGAACCGGTGGAGTATGGCTATCAGGACTCGGAGCGGATCATAACCCAGCGCCGTCTCGAAAATATGCTGGTCGAGCAGCCGCCGGTGGCCGGCGCCACCTATGTGATGGTTCAATGCGTCGGTTCGCGCGAGGAGCCGGCCAATTACTGTTCGCGCATCTGTTGTCAGGATGCCTTGAAGAACGCCATTGCCATCAAGGAGGCTGAGCCGTCGGCACGGGTGGTGGTGCTGTATCGTGATATGCGCGCCTATGGACTGAAAGAGGAATATTACAAAAAGGCCCGCGAGTTGGGTGTACTCTTCTTGTTGTTCACCCCCGAGGCAAAACCGGTGGTGGAACCGGGCGATACGGGCTGCCGGGTGAGTTTGCCGGGTAAGGTGCTGAACAAGGAGATGGTCATCGATGCTGACTGGGTGGTGCTTTCCACCGGACTCAGGCCACAGCCGGACGCCATTGAATTTGCCAAAAAGTACAAGCTGACCTGCAATATTGACGACTATTTTCTGGAGGCCCACGTCAAACTGCGGCCGGTGGATTTCCCCAGCGAAGGCTATTTTCTGGCCGGCCTGGCTCATGCGCCAAAAAATACCGAGGAAACCATCAGCCAGGCACTGGCCGCGGCCGGACGTGCCGGGGCGCTGCTCTCCAACGAGAAGCTGACCGTTTCCGGGATCATCTCCAAGCATGACCGCCAGATGTGCATGTCGTGCCTGGCCTGCTTTCGCGCCTGCCCGTTCGGCTCCCCCTTTATCGATGAAGACGGGATGGTCAGCCACAACGAGATCAAGTGCACCGGCTGCGGCATTTGCGCCGGCGTCTGTCCGGCCAAGGCCTTTCAGGTCAACTTTTTCCGTGACGATCAGATAACCGCGATGATCGATGCGGCCACCGAAACACCGTAACCATGAGACGATTATGACCCAGACTGAAGCAGCGGCGCCCCAGAGCGTCAATCCCGAGCAGCCACTGAGCAGCGTCCCGGCGGACTGGCAGGCCAACATCATCGCCTTTGCCTGCCACTACTGCGCCTTCGCCGCGGCGGATCTGGCCGGCGTCATGCGGCTGTCGTATCCGCCCAATGTCAAGGTGGTGCGGCTGCCCTGTACCGGCAAACTTGATCAGATCTATATCCTGCGTGCCTTTGAGCGCGGTGTTGACGGCGTCTTCGTAGCCGGCTGACTGCCCGGTCAATGCCATTTCCTGGAAGGAAATACCAATGCGGCCAGACGGGTGGAGCGGCTCAAGAAGATGCTGCTCACCGTTTCATTGAGCCCCGAGCGGCTCACCTTTTACAATCTCTCCGCCGCCCAGGGACCCCGCTGGGCGGAGATGTGCACCGAGTTTACTGAAAAAATCGGTAAATTGGGGCCGTCACCCATCAGAATGGCGCTGCGTAAAAAACAGGCAACCCGGCAGCCCGAATCGCCCGCTCAAAAGTAATTTTTTTATAGCTGAGGAGTATCTACAATGATCGTTGGTGAACAAAAACCGTTTGAGGAAGTCTGGAACCAGGTAAAACACCATAAACGGCTCCTGGTTTTTGGCTGTAATACCTGTGTGGCGGTCTGCCATCAGGGCGGCAACAAGGAGGCCGGGGTGCTTGCCTCGCTGCTTCGCATGCGGGCCACCCAGGACGAGGTCGATATAGAGATTATCGACAGCGGTATCGAGCGCCAGTGCGAACATGAATTCTTCGAACGCACCGAAGAGCTGGTAGCCGGGGCCGAGGCGGTGCTCAGTCTGGCCTGCGGTATCGGGGTGCAGTTCATGGCCGGCAAATACCCTGACACTCCCATCTATCCCGCCCTGAACACCACATTTCTCGGCGATGTACCGGAGACCGGCGTATTTACCGAGAAATGCCAGGCCTGCGGCGACTGCGTACTTGGCGCCACCGGCGGCGTCTGCCCGGTGAGCCGTTGCGCCAAACGGGTGCTCAACGGCCCCTGCGGCGGCTCCAATAAAGGCATGTGCGAGATATCCAAGGATACCGAGTGCGCCTGGCAACTGGTGGTTGAGCGCCTTGAACGGCTCGGCAAGCTCGATGACTATGAAAAAGTGCAGCCGATCAAGGACTGGTCGAAAGACCGTTCCGGCGGGCCGCGTTCGTTCAGGCTGGAGGATTTCTCATGAGCGCGACAACCACTAAGAGCAGACTGGAACAGGTACTGAAAAGCGGCCATCAGGCGGTCACCAGCGAGTGCGGACCACCGCGCTCCAGCGATGCCGCCCATATCATCGAGAAGGGCGAACTGATCAAGGATCATGTGGATGCTATCAATGTCACCGATAATCAGACCTCGGTGACCAGACTGTGCAGTCTGGCGGCCTGCGTCCACCTTAAGCTCAAAGGTCTTGATCCGGTCTTGCAGATGGTGGTGCGGGACCGTAACCGTATTGCCCTGCAAAGCGACCTGCTGGGGGCGGCCTCGTTTGGCATCAGCAACGTCTTGTGTCTGTCCGGCGACCATCAGAGTTTTGGTGATCACCCTCAGGCCCAGAATGTCTTTGATCTCGATTCCATGCAGCTTGTCCAGACGGTGCGTTACATGCGCGATGAACAGAAATTTCTCAGTGGCGACGAGATCAAGACTCCGCCCAACATGTTTGTGGGCGCCGCCGCCAACCCGTTTGGCGATCCCTTTCACATCCGGGTACCACGCCTTGCCAAGAAGATCGCCGCCGGGGCCGAATTCATCCAGACCCAGTGTATCTACAACCTGGCTAAATTTGAGCTCTGGATGGAAGGGGTCCGGGCCCGCGGCCTGCATGAGAAGGTCTATATTCTGGCCGGTATCACCCCTATGCGTTCGGTGGGTATGGCTCGCTACCTGCAGAAAAACGTGCCGGGCATGGATGTGCCTGATGAATTGATCGAACGGCTCAAAGGGGTGGAGAAGAAAAAACAATCCGAGGAAGGAATTACCATCGCGGTGGAGTCCATCCAGCGCCTCAAGGAGATCGAGGGGGTGGCGGGTTTTCACGTCATGGCCATCGAATGGGAGGAAAAGGTACCTGAAATCGTCGAGCGCTCGGGACTTTACCCACGACCGAAGGTGAATGGATGATAGTTATCCGGTTACCCGTGATGGCGCCGTAACAACCTTAAAATTGCTTGCTACCGTCATTCCCGCCCTCGATTACACCCTTCAAGGGCAGGCTTCAGCGGGAATCCAGTAAATTCAGTTGATTATGGATTTCGGTTTAACTCCACAACGACCGTAATTGGGGTTTTCACGAAGCCATAAAATACTAACGAGATACTGAGGAGAGAGTATGACTAACAATGTCGTGATCACCATTGCCTGCGGGACGGACAATCCCAATCGTTCCACCCGGGCCATTCACCTGGCCACCGTCGCCCACAAAGAGGGCAAACAGGTCAGCCTCTTTCTGCTCGATGAGGCGGTATATCTTGCCAAAAAAGGGTTGATCGACCACCTCCGGGCCGCCACCGGTGATATCGCCGATGATTTGATGACATATCTGCAGGCAAACGAGGTGCCCATCCTCGCCTGTACTCCCTGCGCCAAATCACGCGGCATCGCTGAGG
The DNA here is from genome assembly GCA_016722945.1 of Desulfofustis sp. PB-SRB1. Taxonomy (GTDB): domain Bacteria; phylum Desulfobacterota; class Desulfobulbia; order Desulfobulbales; family Desulfocapsaceae; genus PB-SRB1. Next base: position 246,792 of record JAEQMT010000023.1, read on the forward strand.
AGGATTTAATTGAAGGGGCGCGGATGGCAACGGCGGTGGAGCTTATCAATCTCTGCTGCGACGCAACCGTTATCAGTCTTTGACAGGAGTTTAAGAGATAAACGGCAATTTTCAGAATAAGATGTGTGATATCATACTGTTACGTACGTCAACGCTGTAAGCCCCTCCTTTTCTCACCCAATCTTTCCTCACAAATGATATAAAATCAGTAACATGCTTAATTTTTCTCTTGACATGTAAGACCCTATTGTATAGGCATAGGCATGGCACATTTCCACATAAAGAAGAAAAAAGGAAGACCCTATCTCTACGTGCGAGAAATAGCCCGTGTCGGCGGCAAACCGAAGGTGATCTCCCAAGTCTATCTCGGCTCCCCGGAAAAGGTCGCAGCGCTTGCCGCAGGACACACTCAAGAACTTTCAGAGCTGAAAGTCGAGGAGTTTGGCGCGTTGTGGCTTGCTTTGGAGGTTGACCGGGATATTGATCTAAGCACCATCGTCAACTCCCATGTGCCGAGAGGGGAACGGGAGAAAGGACCACCGGTGGGGGATTATTTCCTCTACTGTGTCTTGAATCGAATGGTGGAGGCAGTCAGCAAGAACAAACTGGCAGATTGGTACCGGCAGACAGCGATCCAGCAGCTTCGGCCGGTTGAACTTGATGAACTCACCAGTCAACGGTATTGGGAAAAGTGGGACCGCGTCAGTGAGGACGACCTAAAAAAAATCTCGCACAGCTTTTTTGCGCGTGTCTGGGAAAAAGAGCGCCCTGCCTCCGACTGCCTCCTCTTTGACACGACAAACTATTACACCTTCATGTCAAGTCATACCGACTCGGAGCTTTCTCGGCGGGGCAAGAATAAAGCCGGACGACATCATCTTCGCCAGATTGGGCTTGGGCTTCTGGTGGCCAAAGATTCACGACTGCCGCTGCACTGGTCCGCTTATCCGGGAAACCTCCATGACAGCAAATTGTTCGAGGCAGTCATGGACGAGATGTTCGGGATTGTCTGCGGTCTTGACAACACCAAGGAGCGCCTCACCGTTGTTATCGACAAGGGAATGAACTCGGAGGGCAATTTTTCTTGGATTGACGAGCACTCCAGGGTTCACTTCGTCACCACCTATTCGACCTATTTTGCTCAGGATCTCGCAGCCACGCCGCTGGATCGTTTCGAGATTGTCGATCTGGCCAAGAATGAGCGGTTGATTGAGGATGACCGAAGGGAGGACTGCCTCAAAGCCTTTCGTTCCAGAGGGGAGTATTGGGGAAAGGAGCGCACGGTTGTCGTAACGTATAATCCCCGAACAGCCCGCAAGAAGGCATATACCTTTGAGAACAAACTCGAGACGATCCGCCGGCAACTCCTTGAGATGCGGGCTAAGGTGCGAGAGGGGGTGCCTCATTGGCGTAACGCCGAGAAAATAGAAGGGCGGTATCTCAGGCTTTGTAAAAGACTGCACATCTCATCTGATTATTTTGAGTTGCGTTTCGAGACCTCGGGCACGAGCCTTTCCATGAGTTTCAGAAAGGACCCCGACAAATTGAAACAGAGACGAGCGATGTGTGGGAAGAACATCATTATCACCGACAATACGGACTGGACAACGGCGGAAATCGTGCAAGCCAGTCTGGATCGATGGCAGGTTGAGGAAACCTTCCGCTTGAGCAATGATGATGATTTGGTGGGTGCTCGTCCGTTTCGGCACTGGACCGACAGCAAGATCCGACTGCATCTGTTTACCTGCGTCGTTGCCCTGACCTATGTGCGCATCCTTGAGAATCGACTCGCACGTAACGGAGTACAACGTACGGCACATGATGTTATGACTGACATGCGGCGGCTGCATTCAGTGTTATCGGTGAAGAAGGGAGCGAGAAAGCCTGAACGTCGACTGGAAACACCTGGTAAGACCCAAGCCGAAGTCCTACACGCCTTCGGATATCAAATCGACAGCAGTGGGGTCTTACGCCCTTTGCTTGCATAAACCTATGCTGGGCAAGGCTTTGGGGCAAATTTGCTGGATTAACTCTTAAACTCCTGTTTGAGTTTTGGTGCAAGGCCGAACCGGTGGTAGCCGGTTCGGCCTCGTTTGTTTGAGGGCGAAGCTCTACGCCGTCATCTTCTCCACCCGTACCGCGCATACCTTGGTCTCGGGGATCTTGGCGATGGGGTCAAGGGCCGCGTTGGTGAGCATGTTGGTGGGGCTTTCGGCGAAATGAAAGGTCATCGACACCAGGCCCGGCGGGCAGACCGCGGTAAGCTTGGTCTTGGCCGTAGTGGTACCACGCCGCGAACTTACCTGTACCATCTCGCCGTCGACAAGGGCCAAATGGGCCGCATCGGCCGGGTTGATCTTGACGAACTCCTCGCTTACCAGTTGTTCCAAGCCTTCCACCCGGCGGGTCATGCTGCCGGTGTGATAGTGAAAGAGGCTGCGGTCGGTGGTGAGCAGCAGGGGGAACTCGTTGTCGGGCAGTTCCGCCGATTCCCGAAAGCTCAGCGGCATCAGCCGCGCCTTGCCGGATGCGGTGGAAAACCGTTCGGTATGTAAAATCGGCGTGCCCGGATGATCAATCGTTGGACACGGCCACTGCAGCCCGCCTTCTTCCAGCCGCTCATAGGTGATGCCGCCATAGCTTGGCGTGAGTGCCGCAATCTCCGCCATGATCTCGGCCGGTGTGTTATAATCAAAGCCGGGTGCGCCCATGCGCCTGGCGATTTCGGTGACGATCCGCCAGTCTTCCTTGGCCTCGCCTCTGGGGGCAATGGCGGCACGAACCCGCTGGATGCGACGCTCGGTGTTGGTAAAGGTGCCGTCCTTTTCGGCAAAGGTTGCAGCGGGCAGTACGACGTCGGCCAGTTGCGCGGTTTCGGTCAAAAAGATGTCCTGTACCACCAGGAAATCGATTTTCTCCATCGCCTCGATGGCATGCGAGGCGTTGGCCTCGCTGAGATAGGGGTTTTCGCCCACCAGGTAGAGGGACTTGATTGTCCCCTCGTGGATCTTGTCGAAGATCTCCGAGTGGGTGAGCCCCGGCGTTTCTGAGAGCTTCACGCCCCAGGCGGCCTCGAATTTTTGCTGGGCATCCGGGTTGTCCACCTTCTGATAACCGGGATAGACATCGGGCAGTCCGCCCATGTCACACGAGCCCTGCACGTTGTTCTGGCCGCGCAGCGGGTTGACGCCGCCGTGTGGAATGCCCACGTTGCCGGTGATCAACCCCAGATTGGCGATGGCCCAGACATTGTCGGTGCCGTGCGAGTGCTGGGTGATACCCATGCAGTAAAGCGTTGCCGCGGGTTGTTCGGAGCCGTAGAGCCGCGCCGCGGCGGCAATGAGCTCCTGGTCGACACCGGTGATGGCGGCTACCGCATCGAGGTTAAACTCAGCCAGTGAGGCAAGAAACTGCTCAAAATTCTCGCACCGGGTGGCGATGTAATCAAGATCCGCCAATCCTTCATCGACGATCACCTTGATCATCCCCATTAAAAGCGCCACATCGGTGCCGGGTCGGTGCTGCAGGTGGATGGTGGCATGGCGGCAGAGATCGATCTTCTTGGGGTTGGCGACGATCAGGCCGGCGCCGTTTCTCGCCGCCTTTTTGACCTGCAGGGCCAGTACCGGGTGGGCCTGCGTGGTGTTGGTGCCGATGGCGAGGATGGTTTTGGCGCCGCTTATTTCGGCAATGGAGTTGGTCATCGCGCCGCTTCCCAGGGCAGTGGCCAGACCGGCCACGGTGGGGGAGTGTCAGAGCCGGGCGCAATGATCAATGGTGTTGGTACCCATCACCGCCCGGGTAAACTTCTGGATGAGGTAATTGTCCTCGTTGGTGATTCGGGCCGAGGCCAGAGCGGCGAACTGTTCACCCTTATGCTGGGAGAATTTCTCGGCAATGAGATCAAGGGCCTCGTCCCACTCTGCTTCCACCAGTTCCCCGTCTTTGCGTACCAGCGGTTTTTGCAGCCGTTCGGGATGATTGATGAAGTGATAGCCGAAACGTCCCTTGACGCAGAGGCTGCCGCCATTGACCGGGTTCTCCCGATCGCCTTGTACCCCGACGATCTGGTCGCCACGCACGCCCAGCCTGATGCCGCAACCCACGCCACAATAGGAGCAGATACTTTTCACCTCGCGCATGGGTTGCACCCGATGCCGTGGCGACAGGGCGGCGGTAGGACAGCGCACCACGCATTCACCGCACGATTCGCAACGTGATTCGGCGATGGGCTTGTTGCCCATGGTGCCGATAAGACTGGCAACGCCACGTTTGACGAAATCGATGGCGTTGATGTTCTGGATCTCATCACAGGTGCGTACGCAGATGCCGCAGAGGATGCATTTGGCATGATCGATCTCGAAAAACGGGTTGGAACGATCCATGGGAAGCGATCGCACCGAACGCCGGTAGCGGTTCAGATCAGTGGGTTCCAACCCCACATAGCGGGCAACCCGCTGCAGCTCACAATTGCCGTCACGCTCGCAGGTCAGACAGGTCATCGGGTGATTGGCCACCAGCAGTTCCACTGTGTTTTTCCGCACCCGCTGCACTTCCGGGTCTTCGGTACTGACCACCATCCCCTCTTTGACCGGCTGTTTGCAGGAAATGGCGATCTTCCAGTCATCGATCTTGACCACGCAGACCCGGCATAAGCCGGCCGGATCGAGGTCGGGATGGTTGCACAGGTTGGGGATGTAGAGGCCGTTCGCCTGGGCCGCCTGCAGGATGGTCATGCCCTCTTGCGCGGGTATGGCAAGGCCGTCAATGGTTATGGTGACGGGATTCATTTAGGCCACCTCCATTACTAATTTTGGTGAGACGCATTCTACCGCGCTGAATTTTGTGGGGCATTTTTCCTTGCATACCCCGCACTGGATGCAGATGGACTGATCGATCACATGCACCTGTTTCTTTTCCCCGGTGATGGCACTCACCGGGCAGGCCCGGGCGCACAGCGTACAGCCGGCGCATTTTTCCTCATCGATACGAAATGATATGAGGTCCTTGCACACCTTTGCCGGGCACCGTTTCTCAAAGATGTGGGCCTCGTATTCATCTTTGAAATAGCGCAGGGTGGTGAGCACCGGGTTCGCCGCCGTCTGACCCAGACCGCAGACCGAGCCGCCGTGTACCGAGTGGCTGAGTTCGTAGAGTAGATCGAGATCCGCCTTGCGTCCCTTGCCCTTGCAGATATCCTTGAGAATCTCCAGCAGCTGTTTGGTGCCGAGGCGGCAGGGCACGCACTGGCCGCAGGACTCTTCCTCGGTGAACTGGAGAAAATAGCGGGCCACGTCTACCATGCAGGTGTTTTCATCCATGATTACCATGCCGCCCGAACCCATGATCGAGCCGGCCTCGTCCAGTGAATCGTAATCAATCGGGGTGTCCAGCAGCGAGGCCGGCAGGCAGCCGCCGGACGGGCCGCCGGTCTGCACCGCCTTGAAGGTGCCGCCATGGGGAATGCCGCCGCCGATATCGTAGATGATCTCGCGCAGGGTGATGCCCATGGGTACCTCGATCAGACCGGAGTTGGCGATATGGCCGGTGAGGGCGAATACCGCCGTGCCGGAGCTCGATTCGGTGCCGATTGACTTGAACCAGTCCGCCCCCCTTCTGATGATATCAGGAATAAAGGCATAGGTCTTGACGTTGTTGAGCAACGTCGGCTTGTCCCACAGCCCCACCTCGGTGGTGCGTGGCCGCGGCGCCACCCGGGGCATGCCGCGCTTGCCTTCGATGGAGAGAGTCAGCGCCGTGGATTCGCCGCAGACGAAGGCGCCGGCGCCCTGGAAGATGTAAAGGTCAAAGTCGAAATCGACCCCCATGATATTTTCGCCCAGCAACCGGTATTGTTTTGCCTGTTCGATGGCCTTCTGCAGCCGGACCACCGCCAGGGGATACTCGGCCCGCACGTAGATATAGCCGTAACGGGCGCCGACGCTGTATGCCGCAATGGTCATCCCCTCGATGACGGCGAGCGGGTTGCCCTCCAGCACGGAACGATCCATGAATGCGCCGGGATCGCCCTCGTCGCCGTTACACACCACGTATTTGGGCGAACCGCCGGCCTTATGACAGCCCAGCCATTTTCTGCCGGCCGGAAAACCGGCGCCGCCGCGGCCGCGCAATCCAGACGCGGTAACGATGTCGATTACCTCCATGGGACTGAGATGTTGCAGGATCTCAGCCAGGGCCTGGTAGCCGTCAACGGCGAAATAGTCGCGGATATCTTCGGGATTGATGGTACCGCACTTATCAAGCACAATACGCTGCTGGCGATTGTAAAAAGGTACGTCATGCTCGGTTACCGAGCGGCTGCCGTCCGGGTTTTTAAAGAGCAGCCGTTCCACCTCTGAATTTTCGTCCAGGGTGGCGGTTATAATATCCGGCACATCGGCGGCCTTGACCCTGGTGTAAAAGGTGCCCGTGGGCTCAACCCGAACCAGCGGCCCCATCTGACAAAAGCCGTGACAGCCGCTGGTGCCGACCCCGGCATCGCTCTCTTTTCCTTCGTAGAGCAGTTCAACGTCCACGTTGATATCACGTTCACTCAGAAGCCGTTGCAACTCTTGATAGACGGCCATGGAACCACCGGCGATACAGCCGGTGCCGGCGCAGACTAGAAAACGCACTTTCTGCCGGCCAAGGGCGGCCTGACAATAATCCCGCATGGGTCCAAGGTCGGCGGGCGTGTTGATTGCATTCATCCCTTACCCTCCATTGGTATTGAGACCGGCAACGATTTTGCCGACCCGGCCCGATTCCATCTGACCGTGAACTTCATCATTGACCACAACCACTGGCGCCAGCGCGCATGAACCGACGCAGGCCACTGTTTCCAGGGTATGCTCATAATCCTCGGAGGTGGTGCCGCAGGCAATCCCCAGTTCGCGTTCGAAGGTGTCAAGGATGCGGGCGGCACCTTTTACATGGCAGGCCGTGCCGGAGCAGACCTTGGTCTGGTTTTTTCCCCGGCGGGTGAAGTAGAATTGGGCATAAAACGATGCCACCGCGTAGACCCGGCTTTCCGGGATGCCGGTGGTTCCGGCGATGGCCAGCATCGCCTCGTCCGATAAGTATCCCAACTCACCCTGAACATGCTGCAAAATGGGAATCAGCGCTTCACTTTTATCCTTATACGGGGCTAACAGGTTGTGCAGAGTTTCATCCATAACAGGCCGCTCCCTAAAAACAAAAACAGAGGTTCTGGTGAGTGCATCGTGGACGCTATCACCGCCAAAACTCTTTTCAGATACGGGTTGCTTCCGCCATATATGGGGCAACCGGCGGAAACCACGTGTTGCGGGGTATTTGTCAGGTTACCTGGTTTGGTGCCGCCTCAAATGAGACGCCGCAGGCAGCACATTTGATGGTCTTACCAATTTCGTCGGAAAAGATCTCCATTTCCAGGCCGCAGGCGGGGCATTTTACCTTGACTTCACTCAGTGATTTGTTGGCCTCAAAGCCGGGGCAGTGTGGCTGGTCGCTCATGCTGATTCTCCTTTTGTGCTGGTTTCCGGTGAAGCGGCAGGGGCGTGATCAAGCGTTTCGCCTTTCTCCGCCATAAAATAGATGAGACACGAAGACCTGAATGTGCAGTACAGTTCGGGGTCATGGCAGGCAAGACACGCCTGGCAGAGATAGTACCCGTGTTTCTGACAGAGATACGGGGTTTCTACATCTGGATGGTTGCGGCAGGTTCCCATTATGGCAAGGGTCTCAAGTTAATAATAAATTCAACAATCTGAAGTATACTATATAACCGGCGGTGAGTGTAACAGAAAATAGCCCATGAATCATGGAAAACATCTATCCGGTGCGGCTATGGTGAAAAAATTTGCAGTGGATGAGGGGATAACCTTTTCATTGGAGCAGTTCGACCTGGGTGGTTCGTATCGGTGAAACTGTTATGATATGTTGCTGTAGGAAGGATGCATTTAGAAGTATCTGTACATCACGCGGGAGCGATCACCGGGGTCCCGAGGAACAGGCCGATGCCATAGCGGCCAGGGTAGGTGAGGCCATTGCCCCGGTGGCCGGGCTGGGTGAGGTGGAGATTCGGGTGGCGCCGTTTTACTAGTATACAGGGGCGGTTTGCGAACCGCCCCCGTGTAGGCAGCTCAGATGGATTTCTGGGCCGAGCGCAGGGTGTTGCGCATGAGCATACAGATGGTCATGGGGCCGACCCCGCCGGGTACCGGGGTGATTTTGCCGGCAATTTCCTTGGCCTTGTCGAAATCGACATCGCCGCGTAAGATGGCCTTGCCGGTTTTTTCGTTGGTGCCGATGCGGTTGACGCCCACGTCGATGACCGTGGAACCGGGCTTGATCCATTCCGGCTTGACCAGATTCGGTACGCCGGCGGCGACGATGAGAATATCGGCCCGCTGGCAATGGGCGGCCAGATCCTTGGTGCGGGTATGGACGATGGTCACCGTGCTGTTGGCGCCGACACCCTTTTGTGCCATCATCATGGCGATGGGTTTGCCGACGATATTGGAACGGCCCACCACCACCACCTCAGCACCGCTGGTTTCGGTGCCGGATCGGACGATCAGTTCCTGGATACCGGCCGGGGTGCAGGGTAAAAATCGCACCACATCGCCGCCGATCATCAGTCTGCCCACGTTGACCGGATGAAAGGCATCGACATCCTTGTCGGGATCGATGGCGTCAAGTACTTTTTTGTCATCCACGTGATCCGGCAGCGGCAGCTGCACCAGGATGCCGTGAATTTCCGGGTCGTTGTTATATTTGTCGATAAGGGCCAGTAGATCCTGCTCGGATATATCGGCGGGCTGGTTGTCCTGAATCTCCTTGAAGCCCAGATTAAGCGCGGTTTTCACCTTGAGCGTTACATAGCTTACCGAAGCGGGGTTTTCACCAACCAGAATGGTGACCAAACCGGGTACCGTGCCGGTTTTTTCCCGCATCTCATCCACCTCTTGCTTGATCTCGGCCAGGATTGCCTTGCTGATCTCGGTTCCACTAATCAGTTCAGCCGTCATGAAAGCTCCCTCCACATTATGATTCGTCTGATACTGCCTGGTTTTTGTTGCGTGATCAATCCCTACTTTTACTCAGCGGGGTGCGGGGCTGTCAACTCCATTAATAGTGCTCGCATCATATTGGGTTACAATAAGCTGAGACTTCGCTTTATTTCCACTCCGTCGGCGAAAACAGAAGGAGGGAAAAGCAAGTGGCGTCGACCACTACCTCGGCAAACGCCTCTTTCAGGCGGTGGTATGGCTATCAGAATTCATAGGGGAGCCTGGCGCGAAAATTCTCATTTTTCAAGCTGCCTAATTGAATTATATGGTGCATGTTTAGGTGTGCGCGTTACATGTGTGATGCAGTATAAGTGATACAACCAGTGGAGACGATAATGAATCAAAACGATCTTGATGTGCAAAGACTCGGAGCACTCACGGTACTTGATGAGAACGGAGAATCTCACCTGCTCTCCGAAATGTGGAGCGAGCAGCCGGCGGTCCTGATCTTTATCCGTCATTTCGGCTGAGTCTTATGCCGTCAGCAGGTTGCTGAACTGGCTACCCATGAGCAGGATTTTACCAGAGCCGGGGCCCGCCTTGTGGTAATCGGTCATGGCGAGGTCAAATATCTCAGTTCGTTTCGCCGGGCTACCGGCTATACCGGTAGCCTTTTTACCGACCCGCATCGGGAGACCTACAAGATGCTCGACTTTGGCGAGGGGCTGGATAAACTCCTTGATGTCAAGGCCATCAAACACGGTTTTTCGGCCCTGTTCGCCGGCCATCTGCCGGGATCCTTGCAGGGCAGCGCCATGCAGCTCGGCGGTGCGCTGATTGTCGATACCCGGGGCACACTGGTGTACCGGTATCATGAAGCGGTGGCCGGTGATCATCCGAATATAGCGGCGATGCTGGCCGCGGTTTCCGGGTAAGGGGTCCTGCTCAACAGTCGTGTCACTTGTGCTCGTTTGACGGGATACCACCTTTCAGGTGGGAAAAGGGAAAATATGGAACATATAAAATCGTTACCGGGTGCCAAAACCGTTACCAGATATCTGGTTTCATCGAATCAGCGGTTGCGGGAAATCATCTCGATGGTGGTCGCAAATGTTAATTCCGCGGCCTCGCGTGCTGCCCAGGCCCTGATTGCCGATCGCGACCGGGTCTCCGACGTCGGCGATCATCTTGACGGGGAGTTTATCGCTGAGCTTGGCCTTGACCAGGCCGGTGAGATTCGTGAAATCAATGCAATCAGCAGCGAGCTTGAGCACCATTTCGACAGCACGATACTTGAGGTTGCCTTTAAGAATGTGCAGTCGGAACTGGTCAAGCAGATTGATGATCTTGCGGAACGGGAAGCGGAGATTTTCGCCCGGGAGCAGGATATCGAGCGTATTATCACCCTCCGGGTTGATGAAATCAAGGCCCAGATTGTCAAAGAGAGCACCACCGCCCGCGGCTTTCTTGAGAGTGCGCTGGCAAAAGTTGATAAGGTGCTCGATAAAAACAAGGTGACCCGGTTTGCCTATTCCACCATATCAGTTTTTCAGGAGGAATTTTTCGAGCTGCAGGGTACCCACGATCTGGAATACATAACCAAACTCTATTATGAAGTGATGTCTTCCTTCCAGGTTGCCAAAATGGTAATGGGCAAGGATGGTAAACTGCGCAAGACGGTGGCCGATCAATTCGGTGAAGGGGTGAATCAGGACCTTTTTCTCTTCTTTTTCAAATACTACAACGAGTTGCTCGATATCTATCAGGAAGAGGAAGAACTCCCCTCCACGGCTGATGAGATCGCCCGTGTTTTTGAGAAGAAAAGAAGAGATCCCCTGTCAATTGTCAGAGCTATGCGGGCGCCCAACAAAGAGGTGAAGAAGAAGAGTATATCACATATCGTATCGTCAATGCAACGCGGTGAAGATGACTCCTGACGCCAAGAATCAGTATATAGAAAAAAATACCCGCCATCTTGTGCGATGGCGGGTATTTTATATTGATGGTGGAGCTAAGCGGGATCGAACCGCTGACCTCTTGAATGCCATTCAAGCGCTCTCCCAGCTGAGCTATAGCCCCAACTTTTACGATGTGTGGCGACAACCCATACCAAAATCGGGTAAATTGTGTCAATAAAAAAGCTCGCGGCCTCATATCCCTTGCCAAGATAGTACACGAGAGGTATTCTCCAATCCCTTTAGCAAGGGGTCTTCATGAACGGCTGTCTCAGAGTCCGTTTCTCTTTTGTATCACACCAGTTTATGCGATAGGGTAGGGTATGTTTTCATTGCAATCGTTGTTATTTGGCTGGCTCTCCGACGATCTGGCCATCGATCTGGGCACCGCCAACACGGTCTTGTATGTCAAAGGTAAGGGAATCGTTCTGCGTGAACCATCAGTCGTTGCCGTTCGTCAGGATGCACGCATGAGCAAGGTCCTGGCGGTCGGCCAGGAGGCGAAACAGATGCTTGGCAAGACGCCGGGCAATATCAATGCGATTCGCCCCATCAAGGATGGCGTGATTGCCGATTTCGAGGTGACTGAGGCGATGCTGCGATACTTCATAAAAAAAGTGCACAATCGCCGTACCCTGGTTCATCCCCGCATCATAATTTCAGTACCCTCCGGCATTACCCAGGTGGAAAAACGAGCCGTCAAAGAATCGGCCGTGTCAGCCGGAGCGCGTGAGGTGTATCTTATTGAAGAACCGATGGCCGCGGCAATCGGCGCCGATCTGCCGATTACCGAGCCGACCGCGAACATGATCGTCGATATCGGCGGCGGCACCACCGAGGTCGCGGTTATCTCTTTGTCGGGAATTGTCTATGCCAAATCGGTACGGGTGGCAGGCGACAAGATGGACGAGTCCATTTTGCAGTACATCAAGCGCAAGCATAACCTGGCGATCGGTGAACGGACCGCCGAGCTTATCAAAACCACCATCGGCAACGTCATTCCGGAGGAACCGTTCGAAACCATGGATATCAAGGGGCGAGATCTGGTCTCAGGGGTACCGAAAACCCTTACCGTCGGGGCCGATGAAATTCAGACCGCCATTGCCGAACAGGTTGATGTCATCGTTGAAGCGGTACGGGTTGCCCTGGAGGTGACACCGCCTGAACTGGCTGCCGACATCGTTGATCAGGGAATCGTTCTGACCGGCGGCGGGGCGCTTCTGAAGAATCTGGACAAGTGTCTGCGTGAGGAGACCGGCATGCCGATCATTGTTGCCGATGATCCGCTTTCATCGGTGGTGCTTGGCTCCGGCAAGGCACTTGATAATATTGACATACTGCGGGAAGTATCGATCGACTAGCAGTGGTATTATTGTAAAGCAGTACGTTGTCCCCCGCCGTGAAACAGAATAAGAAGGATACCCCCCGCCGGGCGCCGTTGCTGCGGTTTCGCACCGTCCTGTTTCTCTTTGTCTGCTTTCTGGTAGGAGTGGTGGTTATCGTCTCCACCGTTGGCGGCAGGTTCGGTCTGTTTCATCAATTCACCCTGGAAACCATCGGTAACGCCCAGTCGATCCTTACCTCGGTAAGCTCCAGCATTCAAACGGTGTGGGGAGGGTACGTGGATTTGGTTGATGTGCGCCGGGATAACGAACGGCTTCGCGCCCTGATCGATGCCAAGGATGAGGAACTGGCCCGCTACCGGGAGGCATACCGAACCTACCTGCGACTGCAGGAAGAGCTCGAGTTTCGTCAAAACAGTGAATTTCCGCCGCTCACCGCACGTGTTATCGGTAAGGATCCTTCCCTGCGGTTTCAGACCATCATAGTCGATCGCGGCGCCAATGACGGGGTCACCGAGGGAATGGTTGCCCTGACCTCGCGCGGCATTGTCGGCTCGGTCATCCATGTCTCCTTCAACTACAGTAAAATCCTGCTGGCCAACGCCCCCAGCAGCGCCATCGATGTGATTATCCAGAAAAACCGGGTACGCGGAATTCTAAAGGGCGCCGGAGAAAACGGCTTCACCCTGGAGTATGTACTGAAAAAGGAGAATGTGGCGGCGGGAGACCGTATTGTCACTGCCGGCATTGGCGGGCTCTTTCCTCCCGGTAAACCGGTGGGTACGGTGGTCGATGTGCAGCGTGAGGAGCGCGGCATGTTCCTGATTATCCAGGTGGAACCGGCGGTGGATTTCAGCCGGCTTGAATTTGTCTTTCTCAATCTCTCCCTTGCTCAATCCCTGGAAGATCAGGCGCCATTCGCGGTCGGGGGCTAGAAAGAAATGGGATTTATATCATTTTTCCTGGTGGGACTGCTGCTCATCGCCCTGCAGACCACGATTCTGCGTGACTGGGTGAGTTATCTCGGTATGCCGGATCTGGTTTTTGCCTATGTCGCCTTCATCGCGTTTCGGTTTTCATGGTTGCCTGGACTCCTTCTTGTTGCGATAATGGGCTGGATCATGGACGTTGCCGTCTCCGTGGAACTGGGTGCGTATCTGATGCAGTACCTGCTGGTGTGGGCGGCGCTTACGGTGGTCACCCAACAAAAATCGATCAAAGAATCAGTTTACCAGGTGCCGCTTACGGCGGGGGCTTTTTTTATTTGCCAGATTATCGGCCATCTCTTTATTATTGTTTCCGACCCGGCCGCTGAAGCGTATTGGTCAATGGAGGCGGTTGCCCGGCAGACAATGGTGATGGCAATTGCCATTGTGCCCTGTTTCTTGTTTTTAAACTGGTTCTATGAACGGGCGCAGCGGCGGCGGCTCCCCTCGCGTCTGGTAAAAAAACCATCGGGAAACCGGTTCAGATAGATGAAAACAAAACAAATACTGGAAGAGTTGGAAGATATCACCGAGCAGGACGAAGCGGCCTGCTCGCTGTTGCGCGGACGAACATTTCTTGCCGTCGGGGTGATTGTGCTCTTTTTTTCGATCATCGTCATGCGGTTCTGGTACCTGCAGGTGATTCAGGGAGAGGAGTATCGACAACTGGCCGAAACCAACCGGGTGCGTATCCAGTCCATTGCAGCCCCGCGCGGCCATATTGTCGATCGCTTCAGCCGTGAAATTGTCACCAACCGGCCCTCTTTCAACGTTGCCCTGATTCGTGAGGATTCCATCGATCTGGAAGACGTTATCAAGCGGCTGGCGCCGGTGCTGGACGAGGAAATTGAGGTGCTGTGGGAGCGGATACGAGCCGGCTCGGCGGATCCTCCCCATCTTCCCATCACCCTCAAGGAAGACATCGACTGGCAGACCCTGGCGTATCTGGAAAACAATAAATACAAATTTTCCGGTATTCGGATCGAGGTGCAGCCGGTACGAACCTATCATTATGACGACTTGGCCGCCAATACTATCGGTTACATCGGTTCAATCAGTAGAAAAGAACTTCAGGCCGATGGCGAGCAGCGATATGAGGGCGGCGATCTGGTGGGCAAGCGGGGCCTGGAAAAGCTCTTTGAACCCTATCTGCGCGGCGAAAAGGGGAGCCGTTCCACCGAGGTCAATGCCAGAGGATTTGAGCAGCAGCAGTTGCAGGTGGTCAACCCTCTGCCGGGTAACGATATCCGGCTGACCCTGGATGCGGAACTGCAAAAGGTGGCCGAACAATTCATGGCAATCGGTGACAAGGCGGGCGCGGTGGTGGTGCTTGAGGTCAAAACCGGCAAAGTGCTGGCCGCGGTGAGCACCCCTCCAATCAATTTGGAACATTTCATCGGCGGTATTTCCCACAAAAACTGGCAGGCCCTGCTCGATAACCCGCGCCATCCCCTGATCAACAAGGTGGTACAGGCATCCTATCCACCCGGTTCCACCTATAAAGTAGTTACTGCGCTGGCCGGTCTCGATACCCAGGTTGTCGATACCAATACCGAATTCTATTGTCCCGGCTACCACCGTTTCGGCAACCGGGTCTATCGCTGCTGGAAACGTGGCGGGCATGGAATGGTCAACCTGAAACAGGCCATCGCCCAGTCCTGTGATGTCTATTTTTACCAGGTCGGCCAGCGGGTCGGGGTCGACCGGCTGGCTCATTACGCTCGGATTCTCGGTCTTGGTGAAAAGACCGGGGTGCAGATGGAGCATGAAAAATCGGGACTGGTCCCAACCCAGGATTGGAAGAAACGGGTTAAGAACGAAAAGTGGCATGAAGGCGAGACCCTTTCCATTGCCATCGGTCAGGGGTTTAACCTGGTTACCCCTCTGCAGTTATGCGTGATGACGGCCACCGTTGCCAACGGTGGCAGACACTTTCGGCCGCAGATCATCGAATCCATCGTAACCCCGGACGGCAGGGTGGTCAAATCCTTTTCCCCGGAGCTGGTGAACGAGTTGTCACCGAGGGAACAGGCGTATGTGGACATCATCAAGGAAGGGTTACTGGAAGTGGTTCACGGCAAGCGGGGTACGGCCCGGGGTGTCCGCATCGAGGGATTGAGGATCGCCGGTAAAACGGGTACCGCTCAGGTGGTGCGTATAGCCAGATACAAAGGGCTTGCCGATGAGGACATTCCCTATCACCTCAGAGACCATGCCTGGTTTACCTGTTATGCGCCGGCCGATGACCCCGAAATTGCCGTTACCGTGCTGGTGGAACATGGCTTGCACGGCAGTTCGGGGGCGGGGCCGATTGCCCGGTATGTTCTTAAGAAGTACTTCTCTCACCGGCTGCAAACAGAAGGTGACAATCCCGAGAAATCACTCAGTCTGGTGAGTGAATAAGGTTTACTGCCTGAGAAAAACGATAGAAGTGTTTCCCCGTATTGGTGTTTTCCATGGTTCGATTTGACCGGAGGCTTCTGTTCCATTTCGACTGGGTCATGCTGCTGCTTCTGGTAATGGTCTGCGCCATGTCGCTGTTTAATCTCTACAGTGCCTCGTATCCGCCCAGTCCTTATGGGATAGCGCCATATCTCAAGCAGATGTATTTCTTTGCTTTGGGCATCGTCGTGATGGTGGTTATCTGTCTGGTGGATTACAAGGAACTGCACTTCTGGAACTATTTTTTTTATGTATTCGTGGTGCTCCTGCTGGTGGCTATCCTGATTATCGGCAGGACGGCCGGCGGTGCACAGCGGTGGATCGATCTGGGCTTTTTCAATCTGCAGCCCTCCGAGCTCGCCAAGCTGATGCTGGTAATCACCCTGGCCAGTTATTTCTCCCGTAAGGAGGTGGTCGACGGCTATACCATCAGGCAACTGGTGGTGCCGCTGCTCCTTACCATGGTGCCTTTTGTCCTCATCCTGCTGCAGCCTGATCTGGGAACGGCACTGATGCTGGTAATCATCTTTGTTTCCATGGCGGTATTTGTCCGCCTGCGGTTTCATGTCTATCTGATTTTCGGGGTCAGCGGTGTCGCGTCCATCTGGCTGGCCTGGACAAAGGTGTTGAAGCCCTACCAGAAGATGCGAATTCAGACATTTTTACAGCCCGACAAGGATGTTGCCGGTCAGGGCTATCAGATCATGCAGTCAAAAATCGCGGTGGGCAGCGGCGGCAAATTCGGCAAGGGGTATCTGGAGGGCACCCAGGGCCATCTGCATTTTTTACCCGAACGCCATACCGATTTCGCTTTCGCCGTCTGGGGAGAGGAGTGGGGGTTTGTGGGGACACTTTTTTTCCTCGGCATCTACTTTCTCATGCTTATCTGGGGGCTCTACAGCAGTGTCTATGTGCGGGATCGTTTCGGCATGCTTTTGTGTTTCGGCATTGTCATGCTGATTTTCTGGCAGGCGGTGATCAATGTACTGATGATTCTCGGCATGTTGCCGGTGGTGGGTATCCCCCTGCCCCTGGTTTCCTATGGCGGCTCCTCGCTTTTGACCACCATGATGGCCCTGGGAATTCTCTTTAACGTGCGGATGCGCCGGTTCAAAAACGGGAGAGAGGCTGACTAGAATCTTGCTGGTCAAGTTTTTCCAGAACAAGGCTTGCCAGCGCATCGATAAAAAGCGGCTCTGTGTTGAGTGACTCCATCTGTTCCAGGCGGATGTGGTGGCGTGCCGCCATCTCCCGATATAAGATCGAGATTTCATAAAGCGTTTCGATATGATCGGAGACGAAACTGATGGGCACCATAAGGATATTTTTGCGTCCTTCATGGGCAAGGGTCGTGATCATCTCCGGCGTTGACGGTGACAGCCAGGTCACCGGGCCACTTCTGCTCTGGTAACAGAGTCGCCCGCTTATTCCGAGTTTTGTCTCGATGGCGCTGATGGTCCGCTGTACATGCTCCACATAGGGATCGCCCTGTTCAATGAATGAAACCGGCAGGCTGTGGGCGCTGTAGACAATGGTGACCGGCTCATCACCAAACCGTGCCAGCCCCCTGGTGATCTGGTGGCACAATGCGTCGATATAGCCGGGGTGATCGGGCCAGCTGTCAATTTCGATACAGTGAGTCACCCAATGGTTGCGGGCCAGGAGCCGGTTCAGTTCATTGAGCGACGATCCGCTGGTGGCCCGGCTGTAGTGGGGGTAGAGGCTTACGGCAACAATCGTTTGTACCCCCCTGCCTTTCAGCAAATCCAGGGCCTGCTCGGTAAACGGGGGGGTGTAGCGCATGGCAACAGCAGCGACAAATGAGCCGTGTTGGCCAAGCCGTGCAACAAGCGCATCGGCCTGGGCCTGCGTGATGGTAAGCAACGGTGAGCCGCCGCCGATTTTTTGGTAGGCGGCCATACTTTTCGGCGCCCTTCTGGCGGCAATCAGCCGGGCAAGCGGTTTTTGCAGAAAAGCGGGGCCGAGTCTGATGATCTCTCGGTCTGAAAAGAGGTTACGCAAAAAACGGGGCACCTCGGCGAGGGTACTTGGCCCACCCATATTGAGCAGCATTACCCCGATGGGCGCGGCTTCGCCATGGTCATCTATTTCTCGTGGCATTGTCTTGTCCATTTCGGATTTGTGTCTGTACGCGCCTGCGGATAGTGAGGAAAATAACTCGTCTGCAATAGTGCGGCTCGTATTGTTTTGCACCGGCAGGAGCCGAGTTTTGCCTTGATTACGCTGGACTGCGTCATATAAATATAGTATGGTGTAATTAAGTGCGAGTGTAAATTAAACCAAGGACTCTATCGCGTTGGTACCAACCAGAGTTCAACCAGAATTTTCGTTTTCCCCTTTCCCTCTCCAGGATGTGTTGCATCCTGATTTTACCATTTATATTCACGTTGGCGTCGCTTACTGCCGGGGCAATGGGCTGGCCCGGTGTAGTCTGGCGGCGTGTCATGGCGATATGCGTATTGGGCGCGTATCGTCCACTACTGCCATAGATGATGGAGGAACCGCATGGAATTGAAAATCGAGGCCCGAAATGTTGAGTTGAAAAAAGGCTGGCAGATGAAAATTGAGGAAGAGAAGGAGAAACTACTGCGCCATCATGCCGGTTTTGTGTTGCACCTCCGGGTTGCCATTGAAGCCACGACTCACCATAAACAGGATAATTATGAGGTCAAAATCGTTGCCTCGGTTCCCAACGATACGGTGGTTGTCTCCAAAAAAGGTGATGTGGTTCGTGCCCTGCTCGTTGAGGCCTTTGATGTTCTTGCCTTGAAGCTGAAAGAAATTACGCGTAAGAAGCGAAAACTCAAGAAAAACCTCGAACAGGGGGGTGACGGCGATGGCAAGGGCGTTGTTCATCTGGTGGTTCCCAGCGAGTCTTACGGTTTTATTACCTCAGTTGATCAGCGTGAGATCTACTTTCACGAAAATGCCCTGAAAAATGTCGCCATATCCAGCCTGACGGAAGGAGACTTGGTGATCTTTGGTGAATCGCGTGGCGACAAAGGCCCTCAGGCGGCGTGGGTGCGGGTGGCTAAATAAGTAGAGTCCCCGTCAGCCCCCTTAGACCTTACCCTTTTCCAGAATTATTCCGCGCAAAAGCGAAATCTTTTTTCTGATAGAGATCAGGATCTGCATCGGGGTAGCCCGCCGCTGCCCCGTTCCACGGTTTGATAAGGGTGTAGCGATTGTCCGCAAAGCCGTCGACGTTGTCGCGGTGCAGGGGAATCTTGCCGCCGGCGGTGGCGATGTAGCGGGGGATGGCATCGCCTGAGATGTTGCCGTACATGGACTCGACGATGTCCCGGCCCACCGCCAAGGGGACACGGAAGTGGGCGAATTGCGGGTTGCGGTAGCTGCAGTTGAAAATGTAGTACGGCCTGACATAGGCCTCCTGAATAGTCTCACACAATTTCCACATCTTCACCCTGGTATCGTTGATGCCTTTGAGCAGAACCGCCTGATTGAGTACGGTAAAGCTGGCTTTGGAAAGACGGCGGAAGGCATCCTTTGAAACCGGAGTGATTTCGCGTGCCGTGTTTATCTGGGTTACCATCCGGATCGCCTTTTTGTCGTTGCTGGCGCTGATGATGTCAAGCAGTTCGTTGTCTATGCGCATGGGCGCCGTAACCGGGATGCGGGTGCCGAGTCGTTTGACCTTCACTTGATCGATGGCGTCCAGTTCGGCGAGCAGCCATCTAAGCATGCTGTTGGGCAGTACCAGGGCATCGCCGCCGGTTACCAGGACGTCGCGGATGCGATGGTTGGCGCGGATGTAGGCGAGCGCTTCGCCATAGGCATCCTTGGCATACACCTGATCCTTGCGGCCGATATGGGCAATGCGCAGACAGTGGGTGCAGTACATGGCGCACATATTGGTGGCCTTGATGGTAACCACCCGCGGGTAGAATTGATCGATCAGCCGGGCCGGGGAGTGATCCGCCGCCACCGGCGGTATTTCAACGCCAGCGTTATCGATCATCTCACCGGTTGGGATGGACTGCAGCATGATTGGATCATTCACCTCGCCGGGCATGATGAGACTGGTGTAGTAAGGGGTGAGGCGCATACGATAGGTCTTGGTGACGCGCCGCATGGTGGCCAGGGTGTCGGCCGGCAGGTCGATCAGGGCGGCCAGCTCATCGACGCTGTCAATGGCGTGCCGGATCTGGCCGCTGAACGAGTTCCATGACTTATCAGACATTGACAGTGCCCGTTTGATCCGTTCCTGGTGATCGAGGATCTGATCCCATAACTCAATTCCACTGGGCGCCTCGGTATCCTTGCGGGCCAGATACTCATCGACCCGCTCGTTGGCCTGGGCGGCGATGGGCAGGGCCTGGGTGAGACGACCGCCGGCACTGACCAGATGCTCATCGATTCTCTGATGTTTGATCGCCAGCTCGGCCAGTGTTTGCCGGGAAATGCCAAAATCGTCGGGGTTGCGCCGGTGGTCTCGTTTTTGGAAAACTAAAAACTGGAGCAATCTCAGGATCGGGCCGGTCAAATCGGTTCTGCCCGCCTCTTCCAACAGGGTTTTTGCGGTGGTTGCATCGTCCGTGGAAATAGGGGACGAGTCAGGTGTGGCGGTATATAAGTCGTCCAGCAATGTGGTGGTGAAATCATCGAGGGTGGTGGGCTCGCCCGAACCGGAAAAGATGGTGGTCATTGGCTTATGCCTCGGTTATGGTTTGTCTGATAAAGCCGACTCCCTGACAGATTCCCTCATCCACATCCTCGCGGTTTTTGGCAACTGATACAACGCGAGCGAGAAAGCTGCCCGGCATTACCAGGAAGTTGGTGCCGGGATGTTCGAGGATCACGAAATCTTTAATCAATTCGTCGTTTGCCACCTTCTGAAAGGTTTCGCGTTCGTATGGATTCTGTGGGATGTAGCCGGTGGTCAGTTTTCGCGTCTCAATCTTGTAATTATAGGTGCCCCAGTGGATGTTGCGGATATTGCCGTTCATTTCCACGGTGTGCGGAGGGAATCTGCTTTCAGTTACCGCGTAATATTCGAGTTCCGGCAGCATGGGGGAGCCCTCCGGCAGATTCTGCTCGAGGGTGAAACAGAATTCCAGGGTGGTGCCCTGCTTGCGGGCATTTATCTCCAGAAAATAGACGGATCCATCATGGGCGATGAGATAATCACAGCCGAAAATTCCCCGGTATCCTTTGCCCCCCAGCATCCTCCCCACTCTGATGGTGTAATCGATGAGCTCAGCCCGCTGAGCTTCGCTGACGATTGAGGGGAATTTCGAG
The DNA here is from genome assembly GCA_016722945.1 of Desulfofustis sp. PB-SRB1. Lineage (GTDB taxonomy): Bacteria > Desulfobacterota > Desulfobulbia > Desulfobulbales > Desulfocapsaceae > PB-SRB1. The sequence goes on from JAEQMT010000023.1 coordinate 267,791, forward strand.
CCGATAAAGCGATTGCCGCCGACGATTATCTGATCGGCGATGCCCGCGATATACACATCGTTTTCATTTGCCACCACCGCCAGCACGGTGGGATCGATTTCGTGGGGGATGAAGCGGGAGATCAGGTAGACGTCATTGGTTGCGCCGAATCGCTTGTGCACCTGCTCCTGGTCATGGGTTACCGCCGAATTGATTCCCGCCGCTGAATAGGCGCCGCTGATAAAAATGCCGTCCGTCCAGGTTTCGCGAAGTTTCCGCGTGGTCTCTGAGAGGCAGCTGAAATCCTCACACACCTTATGCTCGGCCAGCGGGACGATGGTCTCCAGAGACTTGTATTGGGTGATCTTATTGTTGAACTGTTTGGCGATATATTTATCCGGGCCAAGAATTGATACCCGGTCGATCTGATCCAGGGTCATTTCCAGAACACTCTCATACAGGTTGATATAGAGCTGATTCTGGCGTTTTAGGATAGTGTCGATAAGCAGACGCACGGCGGGGTTGTTGGATACCGCGGTCATAAACCTCGCCGTGTCGATGCGCCAGCTGCGCCGGGGATTTTTACCCGGTTGGGTAAAGGCGTGATCGGAAATAAATTCCTCTTCACCACGCGGATTGATGACGATGATATTGGCGTAATTGTATTGAATGCAAATGTCAGGAATAATCGCGATGAAGCGCACCGGCTTGGTGGTAATGCGGTGGGACAATGCTTCCTGGACGAAGTAGTTGAGACTGTATGTCTTTAGCTCGCCGATGTAGAGAAAATAGTAGAGATCGGGAGAGTAGGTGAAATTGGTGTAGAGTATCTCATCATCTTCGAGGATCATGGGTGAAACCCCAAGGTGTCATACTTTTATAGTTGATAGGATGACCTCACACAAGACCATGACCGTTACCTCTCGCCAAGAGCTTTGTCAAGAGCCGAAAAGTCGACTTTTTTCCTGCCGGGTAAATTAATCTTTGCAGCTAAGAATGAAGTGGTTATTAGTTATGGAGTTAATCGGTTGTGCATTCGGCATGACTGGCTTTCCTTACACTATGTGTGAGGGATACGAATTCCACATTTAAATACAGATGGAGGGAGAAACATGAAAAAGTTTACGGCAGTTGTAGCCGCCATGAGCATGGGTTTGGTGATGGCGGCATCCAGCGCGGTATACGCGGCGGATACCACCTTCGTGACCATCGGTACCGGCGGAGTTACCGGCGTCTACTATCCCACCGGCGGCGCCATTGCCCGACTGGTCAACAAGAATAAGGCTGAACATGGAATCCGCGCCACAGTTGAAAGTACCGGCGGATCAACATATAACCTTGCCGCTATTGCTACCGGTGAGCTTGATATGGGGGTTGTTCAGTCCGACTGGCAGTACCATGCTTATAACGGCACTTCCATATTCGAAGAGAAAGGGCCGAACAAGGATTTGCGCGCGGTTTTTTCATTACATCCAGAACCATTCCATGTTGTTGCCAGAGCCGATTCCGGGATCAAGAATTTTCAGGACCTCAAGGGTAAGCGGGTCAATATCGGTAACCCCGGTTCAGGTCAGCGCGGCACCATGGAAGTGGTAATGGAAAAAATGGGCTGGACCAAGGACGACTTTCAACTGGCCTCAGAATTGAAATCCGCTGAACAGTCGCAGGCACTTTGTGACAACAAGGTAGACGCGATTGTATTTACCGTAGGGATTCCCTCTGGATCAATAGAAGAGGCTACTACATCATGCGACTCAGTACTGGTGAACGTGCAGGGCCCTGAAATCGATGCCCTCGTGGAAGAGAACGACTATTACCGAGTCGCCACCATCCCCGGCGGCATGTATCGTGGTAACGAAGAAGATGTGGTGACCTTTGGTGTCGGCGCCACCTTTGTATCGTCCAGCCAGGTTCCCGAAGAGGTCATCTACGTGGTAACGAAGTCGGTATTTGAGAATTTTGACGACTTCAAAAGGCTTCACCCGGCCTTTGCCAACCTGAAGAAAGAGGAAATGGTAAAAGACGGCCTCTCCGCGCCGCTGCATGACGGTGCCGCTAAGTACTATAAAGAAGCCGGCCTGATGTAGTTGATCACTTTAACTGCAAGTTAAAAAACGCGGCCCCCCTGGGGGTCGCGTTTTTTATTGGGTGCGGCCGCCTGAGGGTGTTGCACAAAAGGGTGGTGACAAACGCGGCGGCGGTTTGGTACACTATTTTTTTACCACAATATCATCCCAATCAGGAGTGTGCCGATGACCACGCCAACCGAGAAGCCCGCCGTCCAGACCGACGTCAATCAGTTTGTCGCCGAAGCCGATACCGGCGGACGCCGACCTGTGGGGGCGGTTTCCAAAAACATTTTGTTTTACGTGCCCTTGGCGTGGACCCTGTTTCAACTCTGGTATGCCTCACCGCTGCCATACCTGTTTAACCTATTCGTTCTCAACTCCACCGAGGCACGGGCCATTCACCTTGCCTTTGCCATGTTTCTCGCCTATACCGCCTTTCCCACCTTCAAATCATCGCCCCGCAGCTATATCCCTATTCAGGACTGGCTGCTGGCACTGGTCGCGGCATTTTCCTCGGCCTATATTTTCTTTTTTTACGAGGCTCTTTCGGAGCGGCCGGGCGACCCGATCGTGCTTGATCTGGTGGTTGCCGTCATCGGCCTGACCCTGCTGCTCGAGGCAACCCGGCGGGCGCTGGGACCGCCGCTCATGGTAGTGGCGCTGGTCTTTATCATGTACACCTTTGCCGGTCCTTACATGCCTGATGTTATCGCCCACAAGGGGGCAAGCCTGGTCAAGGGTATGACCCACTATTGGCTCACCACCGAAGGGGTGTTCGGAGTGGCGCTGGGGGTGTCCACCAGCATGGTCTTCATGTTCGTGCTGTTTGGCTCGCTATTGGAGACGGCCGGGGCGGGAAACTATTTTATCCGTACCGCTTTTGCCGGTCTGGGTCATATGCGGGGCGGGCCGGCCAAGGCGGCGGTGGTTTCCTCGGCCATGACCGGCCTGGTATCGGGTTCATCCATTGCCAACGTGGTCACCACCGGGACCTTTACCATTCCGCTCATGAAAAAGGTCGGCTTTACCCCGGAAAAAGCGGGCGCCATCGAGGTCGCTTCATCCACCAACGGCCAGTTGACCCCGCCGGTTATGGGGGCGGCGGCGTTTTTGATGGTGGAGTACGTGGGTATTTCCTACATCGAGGTTATCAAACACGCCTTTCTGCCAGCCGTGATTTCCTATATCGCCCTGGTCTATATCGTTCACCTGGAGGCCTGTAAGATGGGGCTGCAGGGGCTTGCAAAACGGCCGGGAAGCACCACCATCGCCCAGCGGCTGCTGGGTATGGCAACCGGCTTTCTGGTTTTTATTGTGATCGGGGCGGCAACCTATTTCGGGTTGGGCTGGATCAAGACGGTGGCCGGCAGCGCCACCCTCTATATTGTGACGGTTCTGCTTTTTACCGCCTACGTGCTGCTGCTCTGGTATGCCTGCCGGGTGCCGGAACTGGAAATCACCACCGAGATTACCGAACTGCCGCCGCTCAAGGAGACCGCCCAGGCCGGTTACTACTTTCTGCTGCCCATCGTGGTGCTCATGTGGTGTCTGACGGTGGAGCGGCTGTCACCCTCGCTTTCGGCCTTCTGGGCCACCGTGTTGATGATTGGTATCGTGGTAACCCAGCGCCCCCTCAAGGGATGGCTGCGCAAAGGAGTCGGTGAGCAATTCTCGGTTCGATTGGGCTTTGCCGATCTGATTAACGGGATGGTTTCCGGCGCCCGCAACATGATCGGCATCGGCGTTGCCACCGCCGCCGCCGGCATCGTGGTGGGAACGGTGACGCTCACCGGGATTGGCCTGGTGATGACCGAATTCGTGGAGTTTATCTCAGGCGGCAACCTGCCGCTGATTCTGCTGTTTACCGCGGTGATCAGTCTATTGCTGGGCATGGGGCTGCCCACCACCGCCAACTACATCGTGGTATCGACCCTGATGGCTCCGGTCATCGTCAACCTGGGCGCCCAGAACGGTCTTATCGTACCGCTTATCGCCGTACATCTCTTCGTCTTTTATTTCGGCATCCTCGCCGATGATACCCCGCCGGTGGGGCTCGCCGCCTTTGCGGCGGCGGGAATATCCGGGGGGGATCCCATTCGTACCGGTATTCAGGGGTTCACCTACGATATCAGAACGGCGATCTTGCCCTTTATTTTTATCTTCAACACCGAACTGCTGATGATCGGGATCGGCTCTCCGCTGCATTTTATCGTTGTGGTTTCCGCTTCCGTGGTGGCGATGCTGGCCTTTGCCGCTGCCACCCAGGGCTATTTCATCACCCGCAATAAAATATGGGAGACTGCCGCTCTTTTGATCGCCGCCTTTATCCTGTTCCGGCCGGGGGTGGTGTGGGATAACTTTTTTCCCGAGCTTCTGGTCAAAGAGCCTTCCCAACTGGAAGAAGTTGCCGGCACCATCGATCCCGGCGGCCAGCTCAGGCTCACCGTCTCGGGAGAAAAAATGAGTGGTGAGCAATACACCAAAACGGTCATGATTCCAGTGGGTGAAGGGGGAGCCGGTGACGAGCGTGTCCGGGAAATGGGGATAGAGACGCTGGAGGAAGACGGCAGGATACTCGTTGATATGGTCACCTTTGCCAGTCCCGCTGAGAAGGCCGGCATTGTTTTTGATCAGGAAATTGTCAATATCCTCATTCCCAACGATCGACCCCCGAAACAGCTTATGTTCATCCCCGCCCTGGCGCTATTGGCCCTCATCTGGTTCCTGCAGAAAGCGCGGGTGGCGCGGGCTTTGGCGGCAAGTGGCTCAGAGATTTGACAGGATTACCTTACAAAAATTTTATAAGGGCTGGCTAATACAATGATCAAAAAAATTATGGTGCCCGTGGCATTTTCAAAATATTCGCAGGGAATCTTGGAGTATGCTCAGGGTCTTGCAGCGCCGCTTGACGCCGAGTTGCTGATCGTCAATGTGATCAGTGAGCGGGATATGGAGGCGGTGAATAAGATTTCGTCGTTTGGCTACAAGGTGGACAGCGAATCCTACGTCGCCACCATAAAAATGGAGCGGCGAAAACAGCTCGGCGAACTCACCGAAAAGCTCACTTTGCCCGATGACAAGGTGTCGTTTTCTTTTCTGATCGGTGATCCCACCGATGAGTTGCTCCGGTGTGTCATCGAGGAGCATGTCGATCTGGTGGTGATGGGCATCAAGAACAAGGAAATAAAACATATTTTCGCCGGCTCGGTGGCCGAGCGCATGTTCCGGCGCTGTCCGGTGCCGGTATTGTCCTATCGTGGTGACGATATTGCCCAACGGCTTCACAAACATATCGAAAAATATGTCATCGACCATTGATATGGCTCCGTAATAATCCCTGTTTGCTGTATGCTGAAATTGATCCGGAATCCACGTTTACCGGAAATCACTGAACTGCCGCCCAAGCCCGCCCTTAAGTGGTGTAATGCAGTTCGGAAATGAAGGGTTATGGCAATCGCAGGGTTTTATAAGTGCATCGTTGATGGCGGCAAATCATTGGGGGAGGAATAACTATCAAGGAAGTATACCTTATTGACGGCTCCACCTTTATCTACCGCGCCTTTCATGCCATTGGTTCGCTGACCAACGCACAGGGCATGCAGACCAATGCGGTATTCGGCTTTGTCAGTATCGTCCGGCGGCTCTTCAATGAACGCAAGCCGGCATTCGTGGCGGTGGCCTTTGACAGTCGTGGGCCGGTGTTTCGCCATGAACTCTATGCCGACTACAAGGCCAATCGGCCGCCCATGCCGGATGAGCTTGCCGAACAGATCCCCTATATCAAGGAGGCGGTTACCGCGCTGGGCATCACCAGTTTCGAGCAGCCGGGCGTCGAGGCTGACGATCTCATCGCCTCGGCGGTGCGACGGCTCGATGCAGCTGGTCAAAAGGTTATCATTGTCTCAGGTGACAAGGACCTTCTGCAACTCGTCAATGACCGGGTCATTATGTGGGACCCCATGAACGACCGGCTCATGGATGCAGCCGCGGTTGCCGACAAATACCAGGTAGTACCGGCACGGCTGCTCGACTGTTTCGCCCTGATCGGTGACAGTTCCGATAATGTTCCCGGTGTCCCCGGGGTGGGGGTGAAGACGGCTGCCGCCCTTATCGGCGAGTATGCCACGCTGGAAAATCTGTACGATAATCTCGATACTCTTTCCCAGAAGAAAACCCGTGAACGGTTGCGGGAATACCGGGAGCAGGCGTTTTTATCGAGAGACCTGATCAGGCTCAAAGATGATATCGAAGTTTCCAGCGACGTAGCCGATTATGCACCAGCTTCGCCTGACCCGAAACGGTTGCGCGAGCTGTATGTGACCCTGGGGTTCAACTCGCTGCTCAAAGAGCTTGACAGTTCCCAGCCTATTCCCGATGACGGCTTTATCCTGGTTGCCGAACCCGCTGAACTGGGACGGCTCGGCGAGTTGTGGGGCAGCGCTGAGCAGCTTGCCATCGACACGGAAACAACCTCGATTGACAGCAGAATTGCCGAGCTGGTGGGGGTGTCGGTGGCGACTTCAGCCGAGCAGTGCTGGTATCTGCCCATAGCTCACCGTGATGCGACAGGTGCGCGGGTACCCGGCCAGCTCAGCCTGGAGCAGGTGCGCCATGCGCTAGCTCCACTTTTCAAGAATTCATCTCCGGCTCTGATCGGCCATAATCTCAAATATGATCTGGCGGTGCTTAGAAACACCCTTAATCTTGTCCCCCACGCACCTCTGGTGGACACGATGATCGCCGCTCATCTCGCCGAACCCTCCCGGCGCTCTTTGAAGCTCGATGATATCTGTCGTGACAGGGGGTTTGAACTGACCCCCTACACTGCCGTCACCAGGGGCGATAAACGTGATGACGCCTTTGCCTATACCTCTATTGAAGAGGCCTGCGCCTATTCCTGCGAGGATGTGTACGGTGCGCTGATGCTGTGGCACCATTTTCAGCCGATACTCACCAGGCAGGGCCAGATGGAGCTTTTTGCCACGGTGGAAACCCCGCTTATCAAAGTTCTGGTGGCCATGGAGGAGGCCGGCATCGGTATCGATACCACCCGTCTGGCGGAACTTGAGCGGGAGTTCAGCGATCAGCTTGCCATCCTTGAAAAAGAGATCTACAAGCTGGCCGGTCGCTCATTTAATATCAATTCCCCCTCCCAGCTTGCCGTGGTACTCTTTGACGAGCTGGGGCTACCGCGCGGCCGGAAGACCAAGACCGGCTACTCCACCGATGCAAGGGTTCTGGAAAAACTTGCCTTAGAGCATGAGTTGCCGGCCAGGATCATCAGATACCGGAATTTTGCCAAACTGCTCTCCACCTACGTGGAAAGCCTCGGCGCCCTCATCGACCCGCATACCGGCAGGGTGCATACCTCGTTCAACCAGACGGTGACCGCCACCGGGCGGTTATCGTCCACCAATCCAAACCTCCAGAATATTCCCATCCGTGGCGAGGACGGCCATAAAATCCGCGAGGCCTTCGTTCCCGCACCAGGTGCACTGTTTCTTTTTGCTGACTATTCGCAGATCGATCTGCGGGTGTTGGCCCACTATTCAGGCGATGAGGCGTTGACCGACGCCTTTCGCCACGGCGAAGACATCCACACCCGCACCGCCGCACAGATTTTTGGAGTCAATCCCGCTATGGTTACCACGGATATGCGCCGGGCGGCGAAATCGATTAATTTCGGTATTGTCTACGGGATGAGCAGTTACGGGCTCTCGGTGCAACTGGGCATCAGCCGGAGTGAGGCGGCACGGTTCATTGATCGCTATTTTGAGGTGTATCGCGGGGTCCGGGAGTTTATGGAACATATCGTCCGCCAGGCCCGCGATGACGGCTATGTCTCCACCCTGCTGGGACGTAGGCGATATCTGCCCGAGATCGGCGCCAGCAATAAAACGCGACGGGAATTTGCCGAGCGGGCGGCAATCAATACCCCGATCCAGGGTACCGCCGCTGATATTATGAAGGTGGCGATGCTTGCGGTATACGAACTGCTGGCCGATCATCCAGGTTGTAAGATGGTGCTCCAGATCCATGACGAGCTCGTTTTTGAACTGGACGAGGCCACCCGCGCCCTTGTTCAGGAGCCGATCCAGCAGGCTATGGAGGGCGCCGTGTCGTTGACGGTGCCGCTGGTGGTGAACGTTTCCACCGGCCTAAGCCTCGCCAAAGAGTGATGGCGTCATAAAAACTTCGCTCTACGGACTCAAGGGATCGTTTTGACTTCTCGACGTACCAGTTGTACGCCTGCGAGGTCAAAACGACCACCACTCCTAGTATACTTATTACTTAGCCATCTTAAACTGCTAGACTGAGTTTTTAAAAGAGTGATGGTTTAGTGAAAATCTTCCCCACCGTAATTCTGTAGGGCCTCTTTATCACTGTCGACGCTCCAGCGCCACATAGGGGCGATGGGCAACGCCCTGGTAGACCTGGCGAGGCCGGCCGATCCGTCTGCTCTCTTTGTTGTTGTTCATCTCCTGCCAGTGGGCGATCCAGCCCGGCAGTCGGCCCAGGGCGAACATGACGGTAAACATATTGGTGGGAATCCCCATGGCCCGGTAGATGATGCCTGAGTAAAAATCGACGTTGGGATAGAGGTTGCGTGAAATGAAGTATTCATCTTTGCTGATTTTTTCTTCGATCTCCATGGCGAGATCAAGCAGCGGATCCTGGATCTCCAGCGAACTCATGATGTCGTGGCAGATCTCCTTGACGATTGTGGCACGGGGGTCATAGGTCTTGTAGACCCGGTGACCAAAACCGGAAAAGCGAAAGGGATCGTCCGGGTTCTTGGCCCTGGCGATATATTTATCGATAGTGCCGCCATCGGCCCGAATTGTTTCCAGCAATCTGAGAACCGCCACGTTGGCGCCGCCGTGCAACGGTCCCCAGAGGGCGTTGATTCCGGCCGAGATGGACGGGTAGAGCCCCGCTCCGGAACTGCCCACCAGCCGCACCGCCGAGGTGGAGCAGTTCTGCTCATGATCGGCGTGCAGAATGAGAATCTTGTTGAGCGCCGATACCATGAGCGGCTCCACATTGTAGGGCATGATCGGTCGATCGAACATCATATTGAGAAAATTGCTGCAATAATTGAGATCGACGCGGGGATAGACCAGCGGGTGGCCGACGTTTTTCTTGTAGGAGAAAGCGGCGATGGTGCGGATTTTCGAGAGAAGCCGCGCCGTGGTGGTGGTAATGCCGCCGTACGGATCCTCATCCAGATCCATCTCCGGATAGAAATCGTGCAGGGTGCCCACCATGGTGGAGAGGATCGACATGGGCGAGGAATTGGGCGGGAAATGATCAAAAAAGTGGATCATATCCTCATGGATCAGGGCGTAGCGCCGCATATCCCGCTTGAAAACCTCCAGCTCGTCGTAGGTGGGCAGTTCACCGGTGAGCAGCAGGTAGGCGACCTCGATGAAAATACAGTTTTTGGCGAGATCGGCGATATCGTAGCCGCGATAGCGCAGGATCCCCCGTTCACCGTCAAGATAGGTAATATTGGAGATGCAGCTGCCGGTGTTCATATAACCGCTGTCCAGGGTGATACAGCCGGTCTGGTTGCGGAGCGAGCGGATATCCACCGCCTTTTCGCCGGTGCTGCTCTCAACAACCGGTAATTCGTAAACAACTCCGTCAATGGTGAGTTGTGCGGTTTCACTGGTCATGATCTAATCCTCCCATGAGCTGACTCGAAGCGATGCAGGCGAGTCGTTTTCCGTGTATCGAGCATGTACACGGGTATACCGAATCAGCACAATCCGGCGGTGTCGGGGTTATTTACTTGCTGAAGCCACAGACAGACGTTAAGCTGCAACCGGTTGGTTGCCAAACGAAGGAATCGTCCTATAGGAAAAGAGCATACCTGGAAGCGTGATGAATTTCAATCTTTTGTTCTTGATGTGGCAAATATCGCCCAATGGCTGAAGAAATGTCGGGTTTCCTGGAAGAAGAACTGGATAAGATCGATACCGAGGTGCTCATCCGCTACGCGCTTGCCGACCATCTTACGGCGGCGGCGATTGCGGTGGTGAACCGCTTCAGCACCCACAAGGCGGCAACACGCGTGCTGCGTCACTATTACCGAGACGTGCCGGAAGGACGCGAGGAAATGGTCGAGGATCTGCGCATTGTCGCCCAACACCAGGGGCTCTATTTATTCGCCGTCAAGGCAACGCATCACAACTACCTCTATGTCGGTAGTGGTGATGACACCATGCTGGTGGGTGAGTATGAGCAGGGTCTTGCCGACCATGAGATCCTCAATCACTTTGGCTACCGAAGCGGTGATGAGTTTCTCACCTCACTGCCGAAAAGGGTCGCTGATCTTACATCGTTGCCGGATCCCGATACGGCCCAGATCACCTGCGTAGCCTGCGGCGTCATGGTGGGAGAACTCCATCTGTTTGGCTGCCCGGTGGAACTCTGTCCATGGTGCGGCGGCCAGCTCAGTCAGTGCAATTGCCGCTTTGATCAGCTGGGGGTGGATGTTATCGAAGACGAGCAGACTCTTGATAGACTTGAGATAATCCTCAACAGAGTCGGTCGTATTGCCTTTTCGCCTGAGCAGAACCCCTCATACCCTGCTTTTGATCAATAGAACAGGCCGTCCAGATGTGAGTCTGGACGGCCTGCCGTGGTGGTTATTGACCAGGTGTGACGTTTCTGAGATACTTATAGAGATCTGAGTCAGATGAGATGATCAGCGAGGTGTTGCCGCCGATGATGTCATCAAAACTTTCCAATGTTTTAAGAAAGGCAAAGAACTCCGGATCCTGATTGAAGGCATCACCGTATATCTTGGTGGCCTCGGCATCCGCCTTACCCCTGATCTGCGTTGCTTCACGATTTGCCGTGGAGATGATTTCCTTGAGTTCACGATCCACCGTACCCAGGATGCGGGCTTTTTGCCCCTCACCCATGGATCGTTTTTCCGCTGCAATCCGTTTTCTCTCGGAAATCATTCGATTATATACAGTTTGGCGAACGGTTTCGATATAATTTACCCGCCTGAACAGCACGTCGCGCATCTCGATACCATACTGCGGGGTGGCCCGTGAGGCGATCTCCAGTACCTGATCGGAGATGACGTCACGCCCTCTTTCCGGTCTGCTGCCCGGTTCTTGATTGGAGGGAGTCATGGTCTCCAGGGACCAGTCGGAGCTGCGAATAATCTCGATCAGATCGTTCTTATTGATGAGGTCACGCACCGTACCGCCGATGATGTCATCGAGCAGGGTCTGGGCACGTGCTTCGGTGCGAACCGCCTGCAGGAAGAGGAGGGGATCCTCGATCCGCCAGCGTGCCGTCACGTCAAGATAGACAAAGGTCTTGTCGTTGGTGGGGATCTGGTTTGGGTCTCCGTTCCAGATAAAAATCCGCTTATCAAATTCGGTGATCTGCTGAATGAAGGGAATCTTGAAATAAAGACCCGCCTCGGTCTTTGGATCCCCGATGGGTCGGCCGAACTGGGTAACCACCGCCTGCTTACCTTCTTCGACGATGAAGATACCGTCATAGACAACGAAAATGCCCAACAGAACAAGGCCGATGAGAAGAAAATTGGTAAATTGTTTCATAATTATTCTCCTCCGTTATTGCTGGCCCATTCCGGCCGAAACAGGTGGCTTGTTAAGGTTGAGCAGGGGAATCGGCCCCTGATGCCCTTCATCGATAATGTAGATTTGCTCCACCTCCGGCAGCTTATCCTGCATGGCTTCCAGATAAAAACGTTGGCGGGTTACATCCGGGGCATTGCGATACTCTTCGAGAATGTCGAGAAAGCGAATCGTTTCACCTTCGGCGTTGTTGACCCGTTCCCGGGCATAACCGAAGGCTTCCTCAATAATTCTCTCGGCGCGGCCGCGGGCGGCTGGAATAACCCGATTATATTCCTGCTCCGCTTCATTAACCAGTCGCTTCATATCCTGGTCGGCCTCGTTTACCTCGTTGAAGGCGGGCTTGACCGGGTCAGGCGGGGTGATATCCTGAAACTGTACGGTTACCAGCTCTAGTCCCGCCTCCAGGTTGTTAAGCTGATCCTGAAGCTTAGTTTTTACCAGGTTGGCCAGTAGATCACGGTTACTGAGTACGAAATCAAAGTCCATATTACCGACAACTCGCCTGGTTACCGTTTCGTTGAGGTCATGTACCGCCTGCTCGACATCCTGAATCTTGAACAGGTAATTGAATGAGTCTTTAATGCGGTATTGAACGATCCATGAGACGCTGATCACGTTTTTATCAGCGGTAAGCATGAGGGATTCCTCATTATAACCCCGGTTGTCAAACGACGTGCGCTGGCCGGTTGCACCGGCGGTGCGGAAGCCAAATTCCTGCTTCCTGATCTGGCGCACGTCCACTTTTCGCACGTCCTCGATGAAGGGTACCATGAAGTGGAGGCCTGGCTGAACGGTGCGGTTATATTCACCGAAACGTAACACAACTCCCTCTTCCTGAGGGTTTATCTTAAAAAATGTCCTTGATATTCCCGATAGGACGACGATACCAACGATAGCGATAAGAATGATTTTCCAGGTGCCGCCGAATGGGTTTTTACCGCGCGGCTGCGGGTCGTCGCCGTTGCCTCCGCCTGGTGGCGGTTTTTTCCCTTCGGAGAAATAATCCTGCACCTTCTTGATGATCTGGGCAACAATCTCTTCCGGGGTTTGCGGTTTTTTTCGCCGACCCCAGGGCGGTTGTTGATCTTGGTTTGACATAAATGTCTCCTCTAATAATGGGATTTCTGGGTTTAATCTGGTGTCGATAATGCCATGAGGGTAACACGTATACTTAACTGATAGATTAAGACGGTATCGTTTTAGTTCAAGGCGACAATCCAACCAATTGCAACGATAAAGATGGTGGTCAGCAGTAGCAGAGGCTGCATCGCCGGCGCTATCCCTTTCCGGGTTGCAAAGGCAACGATGCCGCCACCGCCGATGCCTGCCAGCAGGCCGAAGAGATGGGCGCCGAGATCGGTTCGCACGCCGGAGCCGCCAAGCATGCCGAGCAGGGCAAGAGCGGCAAGTAATGGTGCCACAGCGCCCGGGCTGAGGATTTTTCGGCGATTAACTATCTGGTATGCGGCCAGGAGCCCGATGGTTGCGAAAACTGCCGTTGAAAAGCCGACAAAATAGTGATTACCACCGCGCAGGATGATATTGGCAAGGGTGGCAGCCACCGCGGATGTCAGCACCGCGAAGCTGCCCACGCCATAGCCCACCAGTCCCAGATAGTGATAGAGGACAAAACCGCCCACGATGCAGTTGCCTATCAGATGAGAAAGATCAGCGTGCAGCGTGAGCGAGGTCAGCAATCGATACCATTCACCGTCATCTAAAATGGCCTGCGCATCACCGGCCCCGCGATCAAACCAGAGAGAGTCTTGCCGCCACTCGCCGGTAATTGCATAAAGTATCAGCAGTGAGCCGATAATGAATACGGTAGGCTCCCAGGAGCCGGGTACGGTTGTTACCCGGGGGACGGCGGGCGGCCAGTTGCTGTTTTCCTGGATATAGGCGTCAAGCTCCGCCTGGGCACGCCCTAGATCGTTGGGGGCAACCACTAGATGATACAAGCCATCATGGTTGGAGGTGATTAAGCAAGAAATGCGACGCGCTTCCAGCACCAGGCAGTAGAGCTCGATTTCTTGCCGGGATGGTGAACTGGCAACAATGGCTGATGATCTGCTATCCACAACGTGCGGCCTCTACCATTCATGCATCACGTCGAGGAATTAAAGGCGGGCTACCCGCGGCGTACCGGCAGCAGCCCGCAATAGATCTGTCAGGCTAAGCGATCAATGGCAATAATTGATCCATGTTGCTCTTTGAGCGCAAGCAACTCCTTTTTTTGGCGTTCATACACCGCAAAGAGCGCTGGCGGGGTATCTTCCTCATTGCGATACGCCTCGGCCTGCAGGTCGAGGCGGGCAACGATGTTGTCTACATAGAGAGCGAACTGCATGTCGTAGAGCGATTTCGGATACTCTTTGTCGATCTCGCCAAACAGCATCTGCAAATCTTCGTAGTGCGGCAGATAGCCGATGGGGGTGTCGATTGCGGTAACATCGCCATGGGCAAACCGCTCCAACCAGCCCAGCCAGACCTTGACATCGCGCTTTTCGCCTAGCAGCCCGGAACCGCTCCCGCCCCTGTTTGCATGAGTCAGGAAATAGTTGAGGCCGGCTATCACCGGGCGGTCACCATCACCAATCTTGCTCGAATTAAAAAAGGTGAACTGGGCCTCCATGTAGTCGGCAAGGGCACCGGGGATAAAGGGAGCGTTTGCCCACGGCTGGCGGCGCACGCCGCTAACTCCCACCTCGGTGGCGGTGGCGGCCGAGACGATGGAGGCGCCGATTACTACCCCGTCATCCATGCTTTTCGCGGCCCATATCGGCGGCATGGTGTCGGCATCGCGGCCGGAATAGGTGATAACCTTGACGGGCACCCCGGCTGGGTCTTCGGCGGCGGTGGTATTATGGTTGGCGATGGCCTCGGCGAGCAGGGTGCATCGTGAATTTTTGTGAGAGATGGGAACGGGGTTGCCATTCTCATCAGTTTTACCCTGGCGCCATTCACCCTGAAAATTCAGCCCTTTGGTTGGATGTTCTTCACCGTTGCCGGACCAGTGGGGAACGCCGTGTTCATCGATGAGCACATTTGACCAGATCACCTCGGTGCCGTCGCCGCGCAGACAATCCATCAGATGGGGGTCGCCCTCGCGGTTAACGTCCTCGACGATGCCGAAGATACCTTTCTCCGGGTTGATGGCCCGCACGGTGCCGTCGGGGGCGATCCAGATCTGGGCGAGATCGTCACCGATGAAATCAGTGCCTACCATGGCCGTGGTGGTCTTGCCGCAGCCCGACGGCGCCGCGCCCGCAAAAAACGTGGTGCGCCCACCCGGGCCGGTCAGGCCGGTGATGAACATATGCTCGGAGAGCTGCTCTTCTTTCTTGAAATAGGTGGCGTAATCCACGCAGAACCGATGGTTGCCCTTTTTCATCAGCAGGGTGTTGCCGGCATAGGTGCAATAGGTGGAAAAGGTGGTGAGCCAGCTCCGATCCATTAAGATACGGGCGTTGGGCACGTCCTCGGGCCGGTTTTTGCCCTCTGAGTGGACGTTGGTGAAATAGATGCCGACCCGTTCGACCTCTGCGTCAAACTGATCGTAACAGTTGCGGTAAAGAAGCTCGGCGGAGTGCATTACATAGGCCGACGAGGAAATCTCGATGGCCGGCACCGCCGCCTCCGCTCCTACCGGACCGCGGCTGTAAAAACCGATCATCATGGCCATCCCGTTCATGATGCCGTCCATGTAGGTACGCACATACTCGGTGGCATCGGTACGCATGACGTGTTTGGCCAGCGAGCTGATCTTCTCGCCCTCGTTGATGATGTAAAAGGTCTGATTCACCAGGCGGGCCTGATCCTGGGGCAGATCAAAGTGAATGGTGTGGCCCTCTTTGGCCAGTTTTTTTTCCTCGCCCTTGGTGAGCGCCAGCTCCTTGATCCACAGGATATCTTCGGCTGAGCCGGTATTGACAAATACCGATGACGGCTTGCAGATGCGAATGGCGTTGGCGATCTTAACAAGCGCCTCGGAAGTGGTGATGGGGGCAAGCTTGGCCAGATTGTCCTGATCCAGATGCTCCTGAATCACCGCCTGGGCCTCGGTCAGCACTGTCACGCCGCCGACGGCGGCGAGAATATCGTCACCATTTTGCAGTTCCAGCATGGCTTCTCCTGTTTGGTATTTAAGAAAGTCGGGGCAAAGATATCGCAACAGGCTAGATTTTAAAAAACAATTCTTATCACAACCATATGTTTAGTCAATAATCAGATACAAAATCGACTACGCCGTGTAAAAAATGGTATCATTGAAAGGTTAATTAATGTACATAAGATAACATTCGATATTGCTAGGAAAATTTATCACCTAAATCCTGCAATCCTTGATCGGGAGCAGAAGCCTGACAACTAAAACTTGTTTACTCCCTCCCTCCCGCCTTTCCCTATCTCACAAATAGCCCTTATATGGCTACCACAAGCTGGTGGAGCGCTCAATAAATCAATTTTACGGGCAATCTACCATATACAGGGCGTACCTGCCCCTTTGTCAGTATCTTACAGCTCTGTGGGAACAGACGAGATTCAGTGTAATCCAACATCAACCCAGGCATCCCATTGGGCTGGGAACAAATGATGGGAAGGGGTGAGCAGCGTAAATTGCCTGGAGCCTGTCAGGAGCTTGCCGGCTACTCTGACAAGCATCGTCCGAATCGTCGCCGGCTCCCAGCGGCGCAGCTCTCTGTTACCGCTACACAGTGCCATCCAACGAATGGTATTGTAGGCCATTACGGCACACTGGAACAGAGCGCTGCTTCCCCAGAAATCATCCATCTTCAGGTGGGCCAGACTCATCTGATTTTTGGCCTCATCTATCCACGTCTCACACGTCGCCCGCCGACCATACTGGGTATGTGCCCGCCGGCAGCTCATATCTTCACTTGTCACATAACAGAAAAAGTCATACTCCTTGATCTCAAACAGGCTTTTGCAGGGGGATTTCCGCGCGCATGTCCGCTCCCGCCGCACCGCAACAAAACGACGCGAGACAGACCACGTGGAGCAGCGATGCCAAAAGCTGCACTGTTCCCACCCGGGGGTGTCCAGAACCGGCTCCCAGCTCTGGGCATAGAGAAGCTCATTGAGTCCTTTCAGCTTTACTTTGACCAGGTAGCCGTGCCCATACTGATCAAGCAGATCGAACAGGGCGCCGTTGAAAAAACCGCTGTCTCCACGAAACAGAATCGTCTGCGTGTTCGGCAGGTGAGCAAGTAATTGTTTGGTAAATTCAACCACCCCATTGCCGGTATACGCATCACCGCTTCTCAGCCATCCCTGTAAAATCTCCTTTGTCTCGGCACAAAAAGCAAGCAGTGGATGATACGATGCTTTTCCTCTGCGAAACGGATTGTAGCCTTTTTTCACCCCTTGTTGGGTGCCATAGGCGGTTTTTTCCGTTGAATCGACATCAATGACGCGGCACGGCCGCATGGCAATTGTGGAGGTGCCGTTTCTCAATGCTTTTCTCCAGAATCTCCCCCGCAGTCGATGATTCAACACTTCCAACTGATAGACCTGGCGCTCCGCAAATGTTCGGAAGATACGTCCTAACGTGGTTGGATCAGGAATTGACACCCACCCCGCCACTTTTCTGAGGATACCATCCGCCCATAAAGTGACCACACCGCTTACTGATCGGGCTCCTCCGATCGTACCGATAATGGTGAGAAACAGTGCATCAACGCAGTCATAGAGGGCATTGTTGCCGCGCTCATGCTCAATCGTGTCTTTGATGAGGGAAACGGCACCGTTGTGACGCAGGAATTTGACTACGGGAAGAAGCCCTGCCTGACTGGTGAGACCCTTAGCGGTGTTGGTCATGGTGACTTTTTTTGATGACACTCGGGCACTACGCCTGCTATTGTTTGCTTTCATGAAAAAGGTGATTCCTCCAGGTTGTTTTCGTCATGGTTAACTTCCTAAGGATATTACCTTTTTCATGTTTCTATGGCTACCTTTTTGCAATATTTAGGTAATATTAAACGGTTGTGGTAAAATAGACTTTTTACGACTTCATCACCTGCAACGGAGCAACGAGAAATCCAAATTATAACAGAGTCACCGGCGGCGCCGCATTGCTGTGGACGGGCGGCATGACGAGTTCTCCGGGAGGCAACAATATGGACACCTCATTTTTCAGACTGAACGGGACGCTTTCCGGAGGGGTCTATTTTGCCGGCTGGACCACGGCAATTCCAATTGGAAACAGAACCGGCGTGCACCATCCCAGCGGTGACTGGAAAAAGATATCCTTTGGCACCGTGGGCGCTTCTCGCGGTGATTGCTGGTGGACGGGTGAAACGTCTTTTGAATGCCAGGAGTCGGCATCTGGAAATTTTATTTTAACAGGATGGAACGACGGTGGCACCGAGGGGGGCAGTAGCGGTTCCGGCATATTTGAGAACAACGATCAACTGGCGGGCGACTTGACCGGCGGTGGCGGTGGTGATTGCGCCGATTCTTTCAGCTTTTATTCACTATTCAAAGCTGCCTATCAGACCGGCAATCTCGGCAGGTGGTTAAATGCAGAGCCTGAGCCGGTCCTGACGCCGATTTACCAGCTCCTGCTGAATAATGAACCCAGTGAACCGTAATCCTTGGACGAATAATCAAACAATCGTTGCAAGCTGGTTGTTGCGTCTGCACTTACAGCCAGAACGGAAAACATTTCCCAGAAGAGACCAAAGCCGGTAATGGGTGTCATTACCGGCTTCTGAATTTGGTGCCGAAGAGAAGACTCGAACTTCCACGGGGAAACCCCCACTAGACCCTGAACCTAGCGCGTCTACCAATTCCGCCACTTCGGCATTATCGTTGCCGAGTATTATTTTTGGACTCTAGTTTGTCAAGTACTTATTGATGCGTCCATCACGCGGCGTGCGGGGTAGGCATGAATATTTATCAGGACCTGTCGGAAATCGACCGGCCGTTTGCGCGGGCCTGCGTCACCATCGGCAACTTTGACGGGGTGCACCTGGGGCACCGCCAACTCTTTACCGAGGTGGTGAAACGCGCCCGTTCTCGCGGCGGGCCTAGCGTGGTGGTCACCTTTGATCCGCATCCGTTGAGGATATTGAAACCCGACGCCATCAAACTGATCTCCACCATCGACCAGAAAATCGAGCAGATTGAAGCCGCCGGTATCGATGTGCTGATCATTATACCGTTTAGCAAAGATTTTGCCGCCACCAGTGCCGAACGCTTTGTCAATGAGATTCTGCTGGTGACCATCGGTATGGCTGAGCTGGTGGTGGGCTATGACTATGCCTTTGGCAAGGGACGCGGCGGCGACACACATTTTCTCAGACAGCAGGGGCGGCTGCACGGCTTTCCGGTAACCGTGATCGAGCCCTTTTATGTGGATGGCATGCTGGTGAGTTCCACCAGGATCCGGGAACTGGTGGCCCAGGGAAGAATGGGTGATGCCGCCACCCTGCTGGGCAGACCTTACCAGATTCGAGGTGTCGTTCAGCAGGGCAAGAAACGAGGTGGTCAGGTCATCGGCTTTCCCACCGCTAATCTTGCCGTCAACGAAGAGGATCTGGTGCCCAAAATCGGGGTATACGTCACCGAGGTGCTTTTTGACGGCACTCGTTTCGGAGGCGTGCTCAATATCGGCTACAATCCTACCTTTGCCGAGAACAAACTGGTGGCCGAGACCCATATCTTCGATTTTGACAAAGAGATATACGGCAGGCCGATCAGGATTAACCTGCTGCAGTATCTGCGACCGGAACAAAAATATGAGTCCATTGGCGCCTTGACCCGCCAGATCCAGCGCGATGCAAACCAGGCCAGGGAGATTCTCGCTCAGCGTAAAAAGACATGAACCTCGTTTCTCCATTTCTTGACCTGTGAACGAACCATTCTGTCACCGCCTGCATGCCCTCTGATCTTATTAAGTTTTTCCAACCCTGCCGCCCTTGAAACTCGCATGCCGGTGGCTATTATTCTGAGAACATGGATATTTAGGGTCTATCTCAAGACGAATTAAAGCGATAATATAAGACGAAAAAAATATCGGAGTGTAACCTATGACCGATCAAGCAATAGAGGATCTTCCGGCGGTAATTGCCGAACTGGAAGAAAAGTGCCAGGAGTTTCCAAGCAACGTTATGGCCCGCCATCACCTGGGGCTGGTGTATCTCAAGGCAGGACGAACCCAGGATGCCATTGAGTCTCTTGAAAAGGCCATCGCCCTCGACCCCCAATCGGTGGAAAGCCTCATCAACCTCGGCGCCATCCATTTCGGTCAGGGTGATCTGGACAAGGCTGCTGAACTCAACGAAAAGGCGGTGGCCATCAGCTCGCGGGCGGCCCAGGCATATACAAATTTGGGATTGATCGCCCAACAGCGAAACGATCTGGACAAGGCGCTGGGCTACTACCAGGCGGCGGTCGACGTGGATGCGTCACTGGCCACGGCCTGGATCAACATGACCTCGGTGTTGACCATGCAGGGTGAGGACGCTCGCGCCCTGGAGGCGGCCCGCAAAGGTCTGGAACTGGATGGAGACTCGGCGGTGGCACACAATAATCTGGCCGTGGCACTCTACTTCAGCGGTCAATTTCAGGAGGCCAAGCGCTACCTGGATAACGCCCGCAATCTGGGATATCCGGTGGAGCCGCGGTTTGTCGAAAGTCTGGAAGAAAAACTTAGCTGACACCACCTCACATGCAGCGAAAAACAGCGGGAAAACCGCCGTGGTGCCCGTTCTGCGGACAGAATGTGGAACCGCCGGCAGATAATCCCGAGCGTAAATTAACCGAATTTCCTTCCGGTTCATGTGAGTGTGGCGCGGTATACAGCTGTGATGCCACCGGTCATAATGTCGGTGCGGCCCTGGTGGAAACCCTGCTCAGGGCCTGCAACGACAACGCCGAGCTGGCCTGGGAGCTGCTGCCCGAAGATGATTATCTTACCGGCCGCATAGAAAAATATGATGAGCAGACCCATCAGGTTATCGAGACGGGCAACATCAACGGCCGTGCGGTGCGTGGCGTTCTCTATTTTGTTCGGTTGCATACCGAGATGTCGGAGCTGGTTGCCCGACTGGCAAACAATGAACAGCCGAAAAAGCTGAGTTCGCCCACTGATATATATCGCAAAACATCGTCGCCCGTCTCGACCCCTGAACCGGGCACGCCGCGTCGCCGGGCGGACAAGAAGGTTGTTAAAAATCTTATTGCGGATGGTGATGTCGACACTTTGGCGGCACTCTGCCTCGATGATCGCAAGACCCTGCGGCTGGCTCAGCGGCTTCTCTACGATCCTGATGAGTCAAGCAGGTGGCGGGTTTCCTGGCTGCTTGGCCAGGTATGCGCCAGGGTTGCCGAACGTGATCCGGGCCAGGTTTCAGAATTGCTTCACCGGCTTTTTGAGGCGAGTCATGATTCAGCGGCGACGCCCTGGGGAATGGTTGAGACAATTGGTGCGGTGATTGCCGCGCGGCCTGATATTTTTGGTGCATTCGCTCAGCATCTGGTGGGCTTCATGGGGGCCGAATCTACCCGTATTCAGACAATCTGGGCCCTTGCCGAGATTGCCGGGGTGCGGTCCGAACTGGTGCGCTCATTACCGTTTTATGCGACGTTTGCGTTTCTTGGTGATCCCGATCCACAGGTTCGCGGGCACACGGCCCGGCTGCTTGGCCGGCTTACGGCGCGTGAGGCGAGTATGCAACTTATGGGGCTGCATAATGATGATGCACCATTTACCCTCTACGTTGAAGGTGCACCGACTGCAACCTCGGTATCGGAGCAGGCACGCATGGCGATGCAATTATTAACCACCTGAATACAGGGAGCATATGAGTAACAATCTTCAAGACCTCTCGTCGATAACAAAAGCTCAGCCGGATGACGGTCAGCCGGCGCCCTTGAGCGAGGCCCAGCAGGATTATGAGAGCGGACGCGGGTATCTGGAGCGGGGTGAAACCGCTCTCGCTGCGGTTTCACTGCATAACGCCCTGCACGGCTTTGAGCAGGAAAATAACAGGGAAGGAATGGCCAACGCCGCTAACCGGCTGGGGCAGGTCTGTCTGCGGCGTGAAGAATGGGAAAAAGCCATCGCTCATTTCAAACGGGCCTGGTCCATCTGCGAGGAGCTGAACGATCCGGTAAGCCTGATCGCCCTGACTAAACAGCTTGTTGCGGCACACCGGGGACAGAAACAATATCGGGTTGCCCTTGATCTCTGCCTGGATCTGCTCGACAATTATCAGCGCAACAATAACCCGCGTGGTTCAGTGGAAGTGCTGGAGACGATGTCGGCGATCTACCTTGAGTCGGGCCAGCGGGAGCGGGCTGCCGATGCACTGAGGACTGCCGCTTCCATTCATGCCAATTTCAAGCATCAGACCAGCGCTGAAGCGTTGCGCGGCAAGGCTGATGCCCTGGTTGCCGGTACCGCTTCCTGAACAAACCATGTTTACCGGACTGGTGCAGGGATCAGGCCGTGTGCTCAGGCGGCTTTCGGCTGGCAATGGCGTCGTTTTTGAAATCGGCTCCGATGTCGCCATAGAGCAGCCGGTGGAGGGCGAGTCCATCGCCATTAACGGCGTGTGTCTCACCGCCTACGAGATTGGCACTACAACATTTCGGGTGGACGTCTCCCCTGAGACCTTGTCACGTTCCACCCTGAACGGGTTGCAGGTGGGTGGGCGGGTAAATGTTGAACGGGCGCTGCGACTGTCCGACCGCCTTGGCGGGCACCTGGTGTCGGGCCATGTTGATGGGCTTGGCGTTCTTGGCAAAACGGTGCGTCAGGGGGATTTTGTCGTCCTTAATTTTAATGTGCCCGTGGAACTTGACCGCTATATCGTTGAAAAAGGCTCCATTGCCGTGGACGGCATCAGTTTGACGGTTAATGATTGCGGCCCCGGCCATTTTTCGGTATCAATCATCCCGCAGACATGGCAGTCCACCACCCTGGCGGAGTTGCGGGTCAGCGACCAGGTCAATATAGAGGTCGACGTCATTGGTAAATATATCGAGAAACTGCTTGGCCACAAGGCCGATACACCGGGCGCAAGCCGTGGGGTGGATCGGGAATTGCTGGCAAAAAGCGGCTACCTGTAAATAACCGACAAACCCATATCATAAAAACAGCTATGCCGTTAAGTTCAATTGAAGAGGCCATCGAGGATATCCGGGCCGGAAAAATGGTGATCCTGGTTGATGATGAGGACAGGGAAAACGAGGGCGATTTGTGCATCGCCGCCGAGGCGGTTACCCCGGAGGCCATCAACTTCATGGCAACCTACGGTCGCGGCCTTATCTGTCTGACCCTGAGCGAAGAGATTATCGAGCAATTGCAACTGCCCATGATGGTCAATGATAACCGCTCACCCTACGGTACCGGTTTCACCATCAGTATCGAGGCACGTACCGGGGTAACCACCGGTATTTCCGCTGCCGACCGGGCCCGCACCGTGCAGGCGGCGGTGGCGCCCGGTGCGAGGCCCGACGACCTGGTCAGTCCCGGTCACATCTTTCCGCTCAAGGCCCGGACGGGTGGGGTGCTGGTGCGCACCGGTCAGACTGAGGGTTCAGTTGATCTGGCCCGACTGGCGGGGCGACGGCCGGCCGGGGTGATCTGTGAGATCATGAATGAAGACGGCACCATGGCGCGGATGGAAGATCTTGAAACCTTCAGCGAGAAGCATGGGCTGCGCATTGTCACCATCGCCGATCTCGTGGAGTATCGACTGCGGCGTGAAGCTCTCGTGCATCGTGGCGCCGAGGCGCGCATCCCCACCGATCACGCCGGCGAATTCAAGGTCATCATCTACCAGAACGATATCGACAAACTAGAACACGTCGCTCTCATAAAGGGTGAGATCGACCCTGCTGAACCGGTGCTGGTGCGTGTCCATTCCGAGTGTCTCACCGGCGATGTATTCGGTTCATCACGCTGTGACTGTGGCGGTCAACTCTTTTCCGCCATGCGGATGATTGCCGACCGGGGTTCAGGCGTGGTGGTTTACATGCGCCAGGAAGGTCGCGGCATTGGCCTGATGAACAAGATCAAGGCCTATCACCTGCAAGATTCGGAAGGAGTGGATACGGTGGATGCCAACCTTAAACTGGGTTTCAAGGCCGATCTTCGTGATTACGGCATCGGCGCCCAGATCCTCCGCGATCTTGGGGTTGTCAAGATGATCATGCTGACCAACAACCCGAAAAAGATTGTCGGTCTGGAGGGATACGGCATCGAGGTAGTCGATCGTATACCCATTGAGATAGCGGCCGGTGAAGAAAATAAGGGGTACCTTGTGTGCAAGCGGGACCGCATGGGCCACCTCATTCAAGTGAAATAGAGGAATCGCGGCGTTGCCGCAACAGGGGGACAGTGATGGCACGAACGGTTGAAGGACACCTAAAGGCGGATGGAAAGAGGTTTGCGGTTGTGGTTTCCCGTTTCAATTCATTTATCGCCGAAAAATTGCTTGAAGGCGCTCTGGACAGCCTGCACCGTTCTGGGGCGGATAGTGCCGACATCGTTGTCGCCCGTGTTCCCGGTGCCTTTGAAATCCCACTGGTGGCCCGTAAACTGGCGCTGTCGGGGGACTACCACGCGGTCATCTGCCTGGGCGTTATCATTCGGGGGGCAACCCCGCATTTTGATGTGGTGGTATCGGAATGTTCCAAGGGAGTCGCCCAGGTCGGGTTGGAATCAGGTGTGCCGGTGCTCTTTGGCGTGCTTACCACGGAAACCATAGAGCAGGCAATCGAGCGATCCGGTTCAAAGGCAGGCAATAAAGGGTCCGAGACGGCAGTGGCCGCCGTGGAGATGGCCAACCTTCTGGAACAATTGGCTTAGAGCCTATTTTGTCTGTGCTCACATAATGACTGATCAGTTCAGCTTCTTTCCCCGTCGGCGCCTGCCGCACTAAGCATGGGCGCCCGGCGCAGGGCGCGCGAAGCGGCCCTTCAGTATCTCTATCAAGAGGACTTCGGCGATGGCACCGCGGCCGCCGACCACAATCTTGACGATCATTTCTCTTTGTTTTGCGAAATCTATCAGATCAGCCGGATGGCACGGGAGTACGCCTTTTCTCTGATCAACGGGGTGAGCAATAACAAATCCCGTATAGATAGTATTATCACATCACACGCCGTGAACTGGCGCCTGGACCGGCTTGCCGCCACCGATCGCAATATCCTGCGCCTTGCCGTCTATGAAATTATGTGCGGTACCGATGTCCCGTCGCAGGTGGCTATCAATGAGGCGGTGGAAATAGCCAAACGGTTCGGCGGCGATGAATCGCCTGCCTTCATCAACGGTATCCTTGACAAAGTGGCACAACTACCGCAATACTGCGCCACGCCGCCCCCGAACGACACCACAAGCAGCTAATACCAGGTAAAGTTAGAATTGTCGCAAGAGAGCACCGCCCTTTTGTTTTAGACGCGGATACAAGACCGAGAGAGTACAGCAGCGCTCCGTGATCAAAAGAGTTACGAGGCATACAGTACAAAAGAGCAAGCTTTGTGTGATAATTTGAGCATTTCAGGGTGGTAGAATATAGGGGAACCTTGCAAAATGACCTTTTTGCACAACCTCTTCGATAGTTAATAAATTTATCCCGGCAATAACAGGGTATGTGGTTGCGGTAAGGTGGCCCTCGCGCTTGGATCTTAAGCAAACCTTCTCGTATTTCAGGATCTATCTATTTAGTGTAGGCGGCAATGGATAGCCAGGCGAGTCACTTTGCTCAGTGTGGCTCAGCTGTTTGCTTGCAATTAGCGATGATTCCCGCTAAAACATAACAACTTTATGCTCACTGTTTCCCATGGTCACTATCAATAGGTATGGCTTCATCAGAGAAAGCTGCTTCGCCAGGCTTTAAACAGGAATTCTGTGCCGTTCTCGGGCTGTTTGGCGCGGTATTTATCCTGCTGAGCCTGATTTCCTTGCAGGTTTCGCCGGAGGCCAACTGGTGTGGTCGCGTCGGCCGGGCTGCCAGCCAGTTCCTGTTCGGCTTTACCGGCTACGGCGCCTATCTGCTGGTTGTCCTGATTGGCTGGATTTCCCTGCTTTTTTTCAACCCACGCATGTCTTTTGAACGATTGCCGCAGGTAACCCTTGGTCTTTCCGGCGCGGTGATTTCCAGTTGTGTCCTGCTTTCCTCGTTGAGCCTGCACAATGAAGTACTGCTCGATGCCGGCGGTTTTCTCGGCAGAATCGGGTTCAGCGGGGTACGCACGCTTATCGGCGGTACCGGCGCGGTGTTGCTCTTTGTTCTGGTGTTTCTTATTTCTCTCATGCTGGCCACTCAGTTTTCCCCATATCAGGCGATTCGCGCACTGTGGCGGATGCTGCTCGGTCTGCTGGCGCTGATCGTAGCCGCCGTCAAAAGTTTGATTACTAGCTCACGGGGCCCTAAAAAGGGTGATGCTCCAAAACAACCCGTTTACGTGGAGACCGCACCCGTTGTCGATGAACCACAAGTACCGCAAAGTTCTGCGCCGCCGCTGGTCAATCAGAATATCACCCAGCCGGTGGCACTACTCGGCGATAGTGGGTTTAGGGCCAAGCCGGTGATCAAGGGTGACTGGCAACTGCCGCCGCTGTCGCTTCTGGACGGCAAGGCTGAGGTCGCTAAAGAGGTGGACCGGGACATCTATCTCAAGGTGTCCAAGCAACTTGAGCAGAAACTGAAGAATTTCGGAGTGTCCGGTAAGATTGTCGGCATTTCCCCCGGCCCGGTGGTGACCACCTATGAATATTCACCGGCCCCGGGTATCAAGATTAACAAGATCGTCGGCCTGGCGGATGATCTGGCCCTTGGCTTGCGGGCACAGTCGGTGCGGGTAGTTGGCTCGGTGCCGGGAAAATCGGCACTGGGAATCGAAATTCCCAATGAGCACCGGCAGATCGTGCGGATCAGAAATCTGCTTTCATCAGATATGTTCCGTTCATCGCCGGCAAAACTCGGCATTGTGCTGGGGCTCGATGTCATCGGCACTCCTATCATTGCCGATCTGGCGAAAATGCCGCACCTGCTCATCGCCGGCGCCACCGGATCCGGCAAGAGTGTCGCCATCAACGCGATCATCGCCTCTATTTTATTTAACGCAACCCCGGAAGAGGTGCGGCTGCTGATGATCGATCCGAAGCGTATCGAGCTTTCCGGCTATGAAGGTATTCCCCACCTGCTTCACCCGGTGGTGGTTGAGCCGAAGCTGGCAAGCCGGGCACTGCTCTGGGCGGTGCACGAGATGGAACGCCGCTATCGTCTGCTCGAAGAGGTCGGCGCCAAAAGCTTTGACTCATATGACCGCCAGGCATCGGAAAAGCTTCCCTATATCGTGGTAATCGTTGACGAGTTGGCCGATTTGATGATGGTTGCCTCCAAGGATGTGGAGGCTGCCATCGCCCGCCTTGCCCAGATGGCACGGGCGGCGGGCATCCATCTGCTGCTTGCCACCCAGCGTCCCTCGGTGGATGTGCTGACCGGGTTGATCAAGGCGAATTTTCCCACCCGAATCGCCTTCAAGGTTTCTTCCAAGGTTGATTCCCGCACCATTATTGACTGTTCCGGGGCGGAGCATCTATTGGGCATGGGCGATATGCTGTTTATGCCGCCTGGCTCGGCTGCCATCAGGCGGGTGCATGGCGCCTACATTTCAGAACATGAGACCGCGGCACTGGTTGATTTTCTGCGCAAACAGGGGGCTGCCGTCTATGACGAGTCGATGCTTTCCCAGGTGGAAAACGAGGAATCCGGCGCCCAGATGAGTGATGATGACGGCTATGATGAACGATACGATGAAGCAGTGGAAATCGTCACGGAAGCCGGCCAGGCCTCGATATCACTGGTCCAGCGTCGTCTGCGCATCGGCTATAACCGGGCGGCGCGGATTATCGAGACGATGGAAAAAGAAGGGGTGGTGGGACCCGCCGACGGCGCCAAACCGCGTGAAATTCTCACCCGCCGTTCATACGATTGAGCCCCCGCGCCAACCGTATGAATTCTCTTGACAAGATATGGCACAACCATTTATAACATGCCTAATGAAAATGAGTGAGCGTTCATTTATTATGACGCACAATAATAATCTTGAATTGAGCTTTTACACTGGTAGTTAGGTTGTTGTCAGGATTTTTTCAGATGTTAGCTAGGCGCCGGGTTGGCGCTATAGTTTCTTTTATTATCGGAGGCCCTGCTGGTTCAGGGTCGCCACGGTTAAATCAAACTGAGGAGGTAAGTAAATGCCAACGTATGTAGATCCTTCAAAATGTGACGGATGCAAAGGCGGTGACAAAACTGCATGTATGTACATCTGTCCTAATGACCTGATGGTTCTGAACAAAGAGACCATGCTGGCCTATAACCAGGAGCCGGACGGCTGCTGGGAGTGCTATTCATGTGTTAAGATCTGTCCGCAGGGCGCGATCTTCTGCCGTCACTATGACGATATCGTTCCCCTGGGCGGGCAGGTGCATCCCATGCGTTCAGCCGATTCCATCATGTGGACCGTTAAATTCCGCAACGGCAATATGAAGCGTTTTAAGTTCCCGGTCCGGACCACCGCCGAGGGCGCCGCCAATGCCTATGTGGGTGAGCGAGGCGCCAGCCTTGATGATGAGGCTCTGTTGCTCGAAGGCGAGCTGCCGACTCCCTAAGTTTTGGGATTAATTGATTTTTAACGTCATTTAACATATTCACAACAAGGAGAGTGAACTATGGCATTGCCGAATAAACCCCAAGGTGAGTTGCTTGCGGTAACGGATCCTGAAATTGTCGAAATGGAAGTTGACGCGTTGATTGTCGGCGGCGGCATGGCTGCTTGCGGCACCGCGTTCGAGATCAAGAAATGGGCTCCGGAGGATATGAAAATCCTGCTGGTGGACAAAGCCGCTCTGGAGCGCTCCGGCGCCGTTGCCCAGGGATTGTCCGCCATCAACACCTACGTTGGCGAGAATCCCATCAAGGATTACGTCAAGATGGTGCGCAACGACCTGATGGGCGTTGTCCGCGAGGATTTGATCTATGACTGCGGTCGCCACGTTGACGAGTCAGTCAAGCTGTTTGAGGAGTGGGGACTGCCCATCTGGAAGCGTAACGAAGAGGGCGAGACCATGGACGGCGCCAAGCCGGCCCCGACCCTGCGCGAAGGTGGAACCCCGGTACGGACCGGTAAATGGCAGATCATGATCAACGGTGAGTCCTACAAGTGCATCGTTGCCGAGCCCGCCAAGACCGCTCTCGGTGATGACAACATCCTCGAGCGGGTGTTTATCGTCAAGCTGCTGCTCGACAAGAACAAGCCCAACCAGATCGCCGGTGCGGCCGGATTCTCCACCCGCGAGAACAAAGTATATGTCATCAAGTGCAAGACTGCCTGTGTCGCCTGCGGCGGCGCGGTAAACATCTTCCGTCCCCGCTCTACCGGTGAGGGCAAAGGACGCGCCTGGTATCCGATCTGGAACGCCGGTTCCACCTACACCATGTGTGCTCAGGTCGGCGCTACCCTGACCATGATGGAGAATCGTTTCACCCCGTCTCGCTTCAAGGATGGCTACGGTCCGGTGGGCGCCTGGTTTCTGTTGTTCAAGGCCAAGGTATCCAACGGTCTGGGCGAGTTCTATGCCGGCGGTGATGCGGCCAAGGAAGAACTCCAGAAGTACATGCCCTACGGCGCTTCCCCGGTTACCCCCACCTGTCTGCGTAACCACCTGATGCTCAACGAGCTCAAAGCCGGTCGCGGCCCGATCTTTATGGCCACCGATGTGGCGCTCAACGCGTTTCTCGAAGAAAAGCGTGCCGCCGGCATGGACGAGAAATCTCTGAAGAAATTCTGGAAGCATCTGGAATCAGAGGCGTGGGAAGATTTCCTGGATATGTCCGTTGGTCAGGCAGGCCTCTGGGCGGGTATGAATGTGGAGCCTGAGAAGGTTGGTTCCGAGATTATGCCCACCGAGCCCTATATGCTCGGCTCGCACTCCGGTTGCTGCGGCATCTGGTGCTCCGGCCCGGATGAGGACTGGGTACCCGATGTCCAGAATGACTCCCGTGCTCATAAGTATAAGTGGGGCTATAACCGGATGACCACTGTTGACGGTCTGTTCACCGCCGGGGACGGCGTCGGCGCCTCCGGTCACAAGTTCTCCTCCGGTTCACACGCCGAGGGCCGTATCTGCGCCAAGCAGATGGTCAAATTCTGCCGTGACAACCCCGACTTCACTCCGGAACTCAAGCAGACTCCGCAAGAACTCGCTGATGAGATTTATGCGCCGGTCAAGCGTTTCTATGAGTTCCAGGGCGCTTCCACCGCTGTTGATATCAACCCCAACTACATCAAGCCCTCCGGTCTGATGATGCGGCTCATGAAGGCCACTGATGAGTATGGCGGCGGTGTTGCCACCTATTACATGACCTCCGGCAAGCTGCTCAACATGTGCCTCGATCTGCTGGAACTGCTGCGCGAGGACAGTGAGAAGATGGCCGCCGGCGATCTTCATGGCCTGATGCGCTGCTGGGAGAACTACCATCGCATCTGGTGTGTGGAGACCCACATCCGTCACATGGAATTCCGCAAAGAGTCCCGTTATCCGGGCTTCTACTATCGGTCTGACTTTCCGGGTATCGATGACGAAAATTGGAAGTGTTTCGTCAACTCAACCTTTGATCCGGAGACCAAGGAATGGAAGTGTGAGAAGGTCGACGTCGTCAATATGATTGAGACCGAGCCGTGGATCTAAGTTAAGTCCCACTCTAGCTGTATGTCGTAACCACAAATCTCCAGGAGCTTTCGGGCTCCTGGAGATTTTTTCTATCAGGTTTTTTCACTCGGGAAGGTCGCAAAGAAGTTACGGGTTTCCCGAATGAAAAAAACGGCGGTGGCAGGTCCGTGACCCACAGATCGGCCTCGTTGATCGCAACGTGAAATTATGGAGGAACGGCATGACTGACGGACAAGGCACCTCGGGTGCAATTCTAGTCGTAGGCGGCGGCATCAGCGGGTTGACCGCGGCGCTGGAAGCGGCTGAGGTCGGCAAGGATGTATTTCTGATCGACCAGAACCCTTACTTGGGCGGCCGGGTCGCCCAACTCAACCACTATTTCCCCAAAATGTGTCCGCCATCCTGCGGGCTGGAGATTAACTTCAAGCGGATCAAGAACAACCGCCGCATTCGTACCTACACTATGGCGACGGTGGCTTCCGTCAGCGGTTCTCCCGGCAATTACGAGGTGGTGGTAGACGTGGCCCCGCGCTACGTGAACAGCAATTGTACGGCCTGCGGGGAGTGCACCGCGGCCTGTCCCGACGAGGTTGAAAACAGCTTCAACTTTGGCATGAATACCCGCAAAGCGGCGTATCTCCCCCACGAGATGGCGTTTCCCCGTCGCTATGTGATAGAAAAAGACGCGCTTTCCGCTGAAGGTGCGGAAGCGGTGAAAAACGCCTGCAAATATGACGCGGTGGATCTGAATATGCAGCCGCAACAGGTAACCCTGTCGGTAGGAGCAATTGTCTGGGCCACCGGCTGGACGCCGTATGACCCCGAGAAAATTGAAAATCTCAGGTTCGGTCAGTCGCCGGCAATCGTCACCAATATGATGATTGAGCGGATGGCCGCCCCGAGCGGCCCCACCGGCGGCAAGATAGTGGTGCCGGGCAGTAACAAGGAACCGCAATCGGTGGCCTTTGTTCAGTGCGCCGGTTCACGCGATGAGAATCATCTCGAGTATTGTTCATATATCTGCTGCACCGCAACCATCAAACAGATGGGCTATGTTCGGGAACGCTACCCGGATGCCCATATGTACGTGTTTTATATTGATATGCGAACTCCTGGAAAATACGAGCAGCTTCGCGATGTGTATCTGACTGATGAAAAGGCCACTTTTATCAAAGGCAAGGTCGCCGATATCGAACTGGCCGATGAGGGGGTCACGGTTATTGCCGAAAACGCACTTACCGGAGAGAAGATACACCAGACGGTGGATCTGGTGGTGCTGGCCACCGGTATGCAGCCGTCACTTTATGAAGGAGGGGCGCCGGCCGGGTTGAGCCTGGATGATAACGGATTTGTGTTGTCCGCTTATGATCAGGGGATAATCGGCGCCGGTTGTGCCAAGAAGGCGGCCGATGTGGTCACCTCCGCCCAATCGTCAACCGCTGCCGCATTGAAGGCAATTCAGATTTCCGGGAGGTAGAGATAATGGATAAAAAGACTTGTGCCTATTTGTGTTCCGGTTGCGGCATCGGTGAAGCGCTTGATATGGAAGCACTGGCCGAGGTTGTCACCGGTGAGATGTCCATGGATTGCAAGAGCGGTGATTACCTGTGCGGTGAGGCCGGTCGCGCCATGATCCTGAAAGATATCGAAGATGAAGGGGTCAATACCATCGTTATCGGCGCCTGCTCACCACGCGTGATGGAGCAGGAATTCAATTTCGGTGAAGACAAGATCACCGTCCG
Organism: Desulfofustis sp. PB-SRB1; assembly: GCA_016722945.1. GTDB lineage: Bacteria > Desulfobacterota > Desulfobulbia > Desulfobulbales > Desulfocapsaceae > PB-SRB1. The sequence goes on from JAEQMT010000023.1 coordinate 299,922, forward strand.
GGCAAACCTGCGTGAACAGGTGGTCTGGTCCGAGGTCAAACCGGCTGAGGGTGAGGAGCCCCATGCTGAGGCGGCTGAATTTCTACAGGAAACCGCCGCTGACTATATGCGGATGGCCTGTACCCGGGCGAAGAAGACCAAACTGCCGGAACCCTTCACCCTTGAGGAGATCAACAAAAAGATTCTCGTCATGGGTGGCGGCATTGCCGGTCTTACCGCGGCCAAAGAGGCCGCCGCGGCGGGCTATGAGGTCACCGTGGTGGAAAAAAGCGACAGCCTCGGCGGCATGGCGCTGAACTGGCGGAAGTCCTTTCCCACCAAGGCACCCTGGACCGCTCTTGAGGACAATCCAGTAGCCGATCTGATTGCCGCGGTTGAGGGCGATTCCCGCATTTCCATCAAGACCGGTACCGAAGTTGCCCGGATCGCCGGGGCGCCCGGCGCCTTTCGGGTCTCCATGAAAGCCGCCGGCACCAGGACCGAATGGGATGCACCCTTTAAGGTCACCTCGGAAGAGCGCGACCTGATTGACAAGGGTGAAATGGAAGATCCCAATGTCGGTTTCAAGAATTATATGGACGAAGACAAGGCCGCCGAGATGCACGGCGCCGTGGTTCTGGCCACCGGCTGGAAACCAGCCGACGTATCGGAGTACGAGCACCTTGGCTACGGCACCCTGAAAAACGTGGTCACCAATGCCGAGTTCGAAGAGCTTGCCAAACAGGGTACGGTACCGGCCAATGTCGCCTTTATCCAGAGTCCCGGTGGTGCCAAAAGCGACAACGATTTTCCCTACTGCAATTCAGTCACCTCCATGGTGGCCCTGAAACAGGCGCAATACGTCTGCGAGGACAACCCCGATGGCCGCGCCTATGTGCTCTATCAGCACATGCGTACCCCCGGTTCCATGGAGTTGTACTACAAGAATGTTCAGGATACCGATAATATCTTTCTGACCAAGGCAAGCGTCACCAAGGTGGAGCAGAACGGCGATAAACTTACCGTATCCGCCGATGATACCCTGCTTGGCGAGAATTTGAATCTGGACGTTGACATGGTGGTACTGGCAGCCGGCATGGTACCCACCACCAAGGATGCGGCCACCGTCAATCTGGCTTATCGTCAGGGTCCGGCGTTTGCCGATCTCGATCTGTTTGGCGGGTATGCCGATTCTCACTTTATCTGCTTTCCCTACGAAACCAGACGAACCGGCATCTATACCTGCGGTGGCGTGCGCAAGGCGGAAACCATCGAGGAAACCATCGATGACGCCACCGGCGCCGCACTCAAGGCCATTCAATGTCTGGAGTCAACCGATCGCGGTGTATCGGTGCATCCCCGATCAGGCGATATGACCTATCCCGACTTCTTCATGCAGCGCTGCACCCAGTGCAAACGGTGCACCGAGGAATGCCCGTTCGGGGCCCTGGACGATGACGCCAAAGGCACTCCGCTGCCCAATAATACGCGCTGCCGGCGTTGCGGCACCTGCATGGGCTCATGTCCGGAGCGCATTATCGGTTTCAGCGATTACAACATCGACCTGATCGGCTCCATGATCAAGGCGGTAGAGGTACCCGAAGATGATGACGACCGGCTGCGGATCCTCGTTTTTGCCTGCGAGAACGATGCCTACCCGGCTCTTGATATGGCCGGTATGAAGCGTCTGGGGATCAACCATATGGTGCGCTTTATTCCGGTGCGCTGTCTTGGCTCGGTCAATATGGCATGGATTCGTGATGCTCTGTCCGCCGGTATGGATGGCGCCATGCTGCTGGGCTGCACCTACGGTGACAACTATCAGTGTCACTTTGTCAAGGGATCGGAAATCGCCAACAAGCGGATGGATAATATCGGTGATACCCTGTCGACCCTTGGCCTTGAATCGGAGCGGTGCGCCACCGAGCAGGTTGCCATTACCGATTACGACAAGATTCCGCGGATCATCAATGACTTTGTGGACGAAATCGTTGAAATGGGTCCGAACCCATTCAAGGGTTTCTAGCAACGGATACTTTTCCGGGTCGCCCCTGTCGGCGACCCGGCCAACCATATTGAACGTGCCGGCGCAACCGGCACCATCTCTGGCTTTTGTAGGAGGCTTTGTATGAATGTCCAACCCGATGTATCATTTATTAACTATCTCAAAGGAGCGGGCGGGGACACCCTGAAGAAGTGTTACCAATGCGCTACCTGTTCGGTGCGCTGTCCACTCTCCTCGGATGAGAAACCGTTTCCGCGCAAGGAGATGATCTGGGCCGGGTGGGGGGTTAAGGAAAACCTTCTGGCCGATCCCGATGTCTTTCTCTGCCATAACTGCGGTGACTGTTCAACCTATTGTCCGCGCGGCGCCAAGCCGGCCGAGACGCTGGGGGCCATCCGCGCCTATGCCTACACCCATTACGGTTGGCCGGCGGGACTGGCAAAGCTCGCCACCTCGGCGAAAAACCTGCCGATGCTGATCGGCATCCCGGCGCTGCTCACCTTTGTCTTCTGGCTGCTCTCCGGCGCCATGGGGTTTCCCACCAAGGAAGAATTCGCGACCTACGGCTATACCCATTTCTTCGGTCACTGGGAGTTTAAATGGTATGCCAAGAACATCTTTTTCATAGTGCTGCTCACCTTACCGCCCCTGGCCCTGGCCCTCTTTTCGCTGTATAAGGGATTGACCAACCTGTGGAAGGCGATGGCCGCGGAGGCAAACATTGCTTCAACCTACCGTCCTTCGGTCATTCAGTTCACAACCCAATTCCTGTGGCCGGCCACGGTGGAAATATTCAAGCATAACCGGTTCAAGGAATGTACCACCAACACCGACCGGGTGCGCGGCCACCTGCCGCTGATGCTTGCCTTTGTCGGGCTGTTCATCGTGACCTCATGGTCATTGGTGAAGCAGGATATACTCGGTCTGATCTGGCCGTCTTTGCATGGGCCACTGCCGCTGACCGACCCGTTCAAGATTCTTGCCAACATCTCGGCGATTGCCCTGATCTTCGGTACCTGGGTATTGTGGAGCAGCCGCAGCAAGTCAGAGAGTGAGGGGAAGACCAGCCGCACCTTCTATGACTGGTTTCTGCTCTGGATGATCATGGCGGTGGGAGTTACCGGCCTCGGCGCCCAGGTGCTGCGCTGGATCAACCTGGTGGAGGTAGGTTATATCACCTACTTCGCCCACCTCGTCACGGTAGTCATGCTCTTTCTCTACCTGCCGTATACCAAACTCGCCCATATCGCGTATCGGACCACGGCCATGGCCTTTGAGCGCTTTCGGGAGAGCAGCTTTGCCAAGCCGGCTATTGAACAGCCGCTGAAAATGTAGTATTTTCACCTCTCACTGGTCACAAAGCCGGTTCGCCCTGTGGGCGGACCGGCTTTTTGTTTGCCCGTCATGGCGGGCAAACCCAGCCTGCGTTCTGCAGGCGTCACCCCGACCAGGGGGAAGACAATCTGAATCGCAAGGGCGTTGCTGGTAACGGCAGGGTCTGAAGGAAGCGATAAGAAGTGAGCGGTACATAGCGTAAGCGAACCTGATTCGGCGTTACGGAAGGGTAAGCGTGCGAAATAGCGCAAAGCCCGATACCTGGTCAATTCCGTAACGTGATTGAGGATGCGATTGCTCACAGGGAGTTCGCCTTAACCGGGGAAGCCTTGCATCGTTCCCTGCTTGAATTACAGGAGGGTCAGGCGAGTACAAGAGGAGACTCAAGGCTTGTCGATGAGGTGTAAGGTGGCAGATGATCCCGCAGTAGTGTTGAAGTTCCGGCCTGTGAAAGCTGGTAACAGTGTGGAGGGGAAAACCGGAACGATCTGGCGCGATGTTGTCAGAGACAGTCATGAGCCAAAAGCCATGTCTGTTGCGAAGGGGTGAAGTTTATTCAAAGAGTTTCAACCACCTGTGAAGGTTGAACGGTGGAGGACGAATCGCCCGACGTGGTGAGGCTCATTATCAGCGGTAGGCCATGACAGGCCGTCTGCCGATGTTGGCTGCTCGCAGGAGTAGCGAGACAAACAGTCGTACATTGCCTGAGTGCTAGAAGGCGGCCGTCCCTCGTGAAGCATCCTGCATCGTTGAACTGAAACAGGCCGTTGAGACCGCGGGACAGGGGAATGACAAGGATTTGGTACAGTCTATACGGGAGAATGCTGAACCGCAGAGCCTTGGGTCAGGCATTCTGGAAGGTGAAGTCGGCGAAAGGAGCTGCCGGTATAGACGGTCAGTCCGTCAAAGACTTTGCTGAATCCCTGGATAGCAATCTGAACAGTCTCCTGGCAGAACTGCAGGACAAGAGCTACCACCCACTGGCAGTTCGGCGGGTAGAGATACCCAAAGCGAATGGTGGTGTGCGTCTGCTTGGCATTCCTGCAGTCCGCGACCGTGTAGTACAGCAGGCTTTGCTGGATATTCTGCAACCGATATTTGATCCGGGTTTTCACCCATCAAGTTATGGCTATCGACCAGGACGTAGCTGTCATCAGGCGATAACCAAGGCGACGATGTTTATTCGTCAGTATGGTCGGAAATGGGTCGTGGATATGGATTTGTCGAAGTGTTTCGACACCCTTGACCACAACCTGATACTGTCTTCTCTGGCAAAACGTATCAAAGACGGCAGTATACTGGAGTTGGTGCGGAACTTCCTCAAGAGTGGAGTTCTGACGGATGATGGGTGGCAAGCAAGCGAAGTTGGCAGTCCACAGGGAGGTGTTATCAGCCCGTTACTTGCCAATATCTACCTGGATGCGTTCGATCAGTTTATGAAAGAGCGTGGTCACAGGATAGTTCGTTATGCGGATGATATCCTCATCCTATGCAGCTCAAAGAGTGCGGCATACAATGCACTCAAGCAAGCAGGCCGTTATCTCGAAGAGGAGCTCCTGCTTACGGTCAATCGCGAGAAAACCCATGTATGCCGTAGCTGGCAAGGAGTGAAGTTTCTCGGGGTGTCGATTTACTCCGGCTACACTCAGATTCAGCAGGTGAAACTAAACGGTTTCAAAGCGAAGGTCCGGACATTGACACGGCGGAGCAGCCCAAATCTCATTGATGTAATTGATGAGCTTAATCCTGTGCTTGCAGGTTTTGCGATGTACTATAGAATTGCAAACTGCAAAGGAGTATTGGCTGATCTGGCAAGGTGGGTACGTCGACGTATCCGTGCAATCCAGATGAAGTTGTGGAAAAAGCCAACTCGGCTTCACCGCAGGCTGAGACAGCTTGGTTACACAGGAGAATTCAAGGCCATCAAAATGAATTCCTGGGCTAATGCCGCTAGTCCTCTTGCTCATTATGCACTACCGAACAACCATCTCCACAAGGAATTATGGTTGTTTGATCTGTCGGCTGTAACTACCGGAATCCTCGTTCCGGATGAGAATAAGAATAGACAGGAGCCGTATACGAGGCCCGTACGTACGGTTGATCAACGACAATTATTCTTCCCACTCAACGACAATTATATTTCCCGACATTCCTCACCATTACTATCTCTTTATACCATGTTGGATAATCCATCGTGTTACGATGTCATTCTTTTCCATCCGCCCGGTCGGAGGGAGCCCGTAGGGCGACCGGAGACCGGGCGGACACCGTGAGGTGGCCCCACCATAGTCAAGGACAATTTTCCCTGAATTTAAGGGTTCCTCGTCTTTATTCGCAGCTGATTAGCGCTGCCCCAGTTCCTCTTTCCGGTACCATTTCGGTGGAGCGAAGCGGAGCCGAAATGGTACCGGAGTACCCGTGTTGAAATGGTTATTTATTTCCGCACCCCCGCCAGTGCCCGCTCGATAGACTGATGCGGGCGTAAGATAGCCCAACGCCTGATGGGCACGCTCGTCGGCCAAGACCCGACGCGAGTACCAGTCCATGATCGCCACCAGATAGGCAAACCCGTAGGCTAACCGGATAGAGGTGATATCGGCGCTTCACACCTGGTCTAGTCGAGTAATGGCCCCACGCAGCAGGTATGGAGAGACCCGATGGGTGGGATACGGTGTACTGTTCTCCTGCTGCCGTAAAAGGGGCGGTGGGTGTACCCCATATGCCTGGGCAACTTCGTTCGTCGTCTGCACCTTGCGGCTCGCCTCGAGGCCAACCTTCGCCTTGAATGGTGCGGTGTACGTCCTGCGCCTTGTTTCTGTCATTTTTCAGTATCCCCGTTATGGTGAGAAAAACACCTTACATTGCTGTCCCCTGTTTGGGGTCCACTATCCCGAGCCGCCGCCGGGCATAATCCGGTATGTGCACACGTAGACGCTGCTCTCACACCTGCCACCGAACTGAGCGCACCACTGGTTATGACTCCCCTCACACACCACACGGCATCATTACTCACGAGTGGCGCCGCGATGTATGGGCATGCCTTGCTCATGGTGTCTTGTGATCCGGCGCCTTTTCTTCACCGGCGCCCGGTTCCGGGGGTGTATCGCTCTGATCAGAAGTTTTTCCCCGCGCCGCGGTTAATCGATAACTCTCAACATTGAGCTCAAGGATAATGCTATGGTGCACCAGCCGGTCGATGGCCGCGGCCGTCGTCATCGGATCTTTAAAAATCTTTTCCCACTGCGAGAACGGCAGATTGCTGGTAAGCATCACCGAGGCCCGCTCGTACCGATCGGCAAGCAGGGTAAACAATACTTCCATCTCGTCTCTGCTGTGCTGGATATAGCCGATATCATCAATCACTATGGCATCGTAACAGCCAAGCTTGTTGATCAGCTTATGCAACTCCAGATCCCGCTTGGCCACCAGCAGCCGCTGCACCAGCAGACTGCAGGGGATAAAGAGAATCCGTCTGCCCTGTTCAATGAGCTCCCGGGCAATGGCACACAGCAGGTGGGTCTTGCCGCTGCCGGGATTGCCGAAGGCAAGCACATTCTCATGACGCGCTAAAAATGATCCTTCCAGAAGCACCGGCACCACCGCGTTGACTTTGGCCGGCAGGCGTGAGCGGTCAAACGAGGTGAGATTCTTTTCCGCCGGCAGTTTCGACTCCCGCAGATATCTGGCGATACGGTTGTGCCGACGGTGCTCACATTCGCGGTGTATCAATTCGTTGAGATAGCTCTCATAACTCAATGATTCCCGGCGGGCAAGCGCGGCTTCATCCCGGTAGCACGACTTGACCATGCTCAGGTGCAATTGTTTGAGCGAGCGATCGAGCTGTTTGTCTACCGCCTCAGTACCTGGTTTCATGTGCGCGCCTCCCGGGTATGTGCAAGCAATTGATCGTAGCCGTGCAACGACACGGCGGCGACTTCCACGGAGGGCATCGGAGCTGGGGCGGTACGCTCCTGAAGATGCTTTGCAACAACCGGTGCACTGATCGTGGTGAGGTCATCGAGCAGCGTTTGCAGAACGTCATCCACGGCGGCCTCGTTTTCTCTGGCCGCAAGGTGCAGGATCTGTAAATACTCTCGCGACGCTTTGGTCGGTGCATGCTGCGTACCAAGTGCATCATAGACCATCCGGAAACGGCTGGTGGGAAACAGGTCGTCGCGAAAACGATACGCCGCAAACGCACCAGGCTTACGGATCAGCCAGTCGATCATATGTCGGTAGTCGATACGGTGCCGATCAGAGCCACGCAGGCGGGGCGATAGTCTCTATGTGACGTTGGCCGTACCACACTTCGAGCCGTTCGGCATACAGCCGTATGCATACCTGCTCACCCACCAGACGGCTGGGTACCGAGTACACTTTGTGCTTTACCCGGATGGTGCTGCTCGGACCAACCCTGACCATGAGCTTCGTACATGAATCCATGCGGGTCGGCGGCAGTGCTTTGAGCACTTTCACTTCTTGCCTGAAGCGCTCGGTGCGGCCACTGTTGAGCTGGGAAAACAGCTTCGTGAGAAACTCCTCATAGGCTGCACGGGTGGCAAAGTCGCGGCTCCCCGGAGCATCAACGCTTGATCCACCGCATCCTTAAACCGGTAGTGGCGCTGCTCGACATCGCCGTTCTCATGGGCACACCTACTATTGATGCGCCGTCCGATGAGCCCGTAATGATCTAATAATCCTTGATACATCCGAGTGAATTCCTCGGGATTATCCGGCTTATTGACCGCCGCCGTAAGACGATCAGTTTGATGCGCCTGGGGAACGCCCCCCAGCGTCCACAAAGCATGTTGCAATCCTTCACTGAGGCTCTCGAAGCTCTCGGAAAAACAGATCGTGCCCGTTTCCCAGTTCGAGTAACTCAACACGTAATGATAGATCAGATGGTTGAACGGCTGGCCGGCGATCGTCACACCCAGTGAATTCATGCAGGTGAAATCGGATTGGCTCAAAAGGCCGGGATGGTGCGTCTGGGGAAAATAGATCTCTTTGCTGGGGCCTTTGGTTGCCCGCCAGAACTTCATCTTACGTTGAAAGGTGCGTAACTGGCCGTCACTGAATCTGCCGGGATCACTTCTTTGCAAATGATCAAACAGCGTCTTTGCCTTCAGGCCGGGATTAATCTCCAGAAATCCTTCGACCGTACCCCATACCTCTTCAAAGGGGTCATCCCTGGTGCGCCACTCACGTACCCGCGCCGCCTTGATTTCACTGGGCAGTGTGTCCAGGGCACGGTATTTCCGTGCCGTTTTAGGATCCATACCTGCTTGTGCCGCCGCTGTCTCCAGACTGGCATCTTGGTGTAATTCCCTTTTCAATTTCTTCACCTGGTTGTCTGTGATCATTCAAATCCTCCTTCCGTGGATTTGAATAATCTAACCTCGTTTAACCGGGAATTTTAATTGTCGTTACTCGGGAATTATAATCGTCGCTCATCATACGGTTCTGTGAGAGGGATGAGGAGAGGTTGATCGCCTCGCCTCACCCTACTCGATTGTTACCTAAGGCCGGCACTGTACTTTTTCGGGGCGGGGTATCCGCTATTGGGGAAATATGTTTGTACGGATCTACCCTGATGAGAGGCCGTTTGCAAAAAACGGTATAAAAAATCACTTGCCCAGACTAATAATATAGTTTATTCTAAGAAGCTTTGTAAGCTGGCGTAGCTCAATTGGCAGAGCAGCTGATTTGTAATCAGCAGGTTGCGGGTTCAAGTCCCATCGCCAGCTCCATGACATTGAAACGTAAGCAATTTTAGGGAGATACTTGATACCCCGGGTCACCGCGCGGTTCATGGTGACGGTAAGTGCGTTGCCGTCAGTGAGCAGATAAAGCCGTTGCCGCGCTGAAACGACAGGCAGCGGGTTGAAGCTTATTGCCGAGCAAAAAGGGGTATGCAGCTACCGTCAGCACAATGATGGAGGGGTTCCCGAGCGGTCAAAGGGAACAGACTGTAAATCTGTCGGCGAAGCCTTCGGAGGTTCGAATCCTCCCCCCTCCACCACCTGGCTTGCACAACGGCGGGAATAGCTCAATTGGTAGAGCATCAGCCTTCCAAGCTGAGGGTTGCGAGTTCGAGTCTCGTTTCCCGCTCCATTGCGTTGGGTTGAGAAGCGTGCTCACGTAGCTCAGGTGGTAGAGCGCATCCTTGGTAAGGATGAGGTCACCGGTTCAAATCCGGTCGTGAGCTCCAGATAAACATGACAACTTACAAACTAACCGGCCTGAGGAGACAGCACCATGTCAAAGGAGAAATTTGAGAGGACGAAGCCGCACGTAAACGTGGGCACGATAGGCCACATCGATCATGGCAAGACGACGCTGACGGCGGCGATCACGCGGGTATTGTCGTTAAAGGGTCAGGCCGAGTTCATCGACTTTGGCGAGATCGACAAGGCGCCCGAGGAGAAGGAGCGCGGTATTACGATTGCCACCGCGCACGTGGAGTATGAGACCGATAACCGGCACTATGCCCACGTGGACTGTCCCGGTCACGCCGACTATATCAAGAACATGATTACCGGTGCGGCCCAGATGGACGGTGCCATCCTGGTGGTGGCCGCCACCGACGGGGCGATGCCGCAGACCCGTGAGCATATTCTGCTGGCGCGTCAGGTTGGGGTACCGGCGATTGTGGTGTTTCTCAATAAATGCGACATGGTAGACGACGAGGAGCTGATCGAGCTGGTTGAGATGGAGCTTCGCGAGCTGCTTGATAAGTATGAGTTTCCGGGCGACGACATTCCGATCATCCAGGGTTCGGCGCTACTGGCGCTGGAGAACCCGGAGGATGGTGAGAAGACGCAGTGCATCTGGGATCTGATGGCGGCGGTGGACAGCTATATTCCCGAGCCTGAGCGCGATATCGACCAGCCGTTTCTGATGCCGGTGGAGGATGTGTTTTCGATATCGGGACGGGGCACGGTAGCCACCGGCCGGGTTGAGCGTGGCATTTTGAAGGTTGGCCAGGAGGTAGAGATTGTCGGTATCCGCAAGACGCAGAAGACGACGTGTACGGGAGTTGAGATGTTTCGCAAGCTGCTTGACGAGGGTCAGGCGGGCGACAACATCGGCGCTCTTTTGCGCGGGGTGAAGCGTGATGAGATCGAGCGTGGCCAGGTGCTGGCGGCGCCGGGTTCGATCACGCCGCACACCAAGTTCAAGGCGGAGTGCTACATTTTGAGCAAGGAGGAGGGTGGCCGTCATACCCCGTTTTTCAACGGGTATCGTCCGCAGTTTTATTTTCGGACCACGGACGTGACCGGTGTGGTGAGTCTGCCGGAAGGTGTTGAGATGGTCATGCCCGGCGACAATGTCTCTATCGAGGCGGAGTTGATCACGCCGATTGCGATGGATGCGGGTCTTCGTTTTGCCATCCGCGAGGGTGGTCGAACGGTGGGCGCCGGCGTAATCAGCGAAATTATCGCATAACCCAAGCGCGCATTAAGGCGCTCCGTCCCCCTTTGGGCCGGGGCGTTTTTTTCTGCACGGGAACGAGAACATGAGAGATATTATCACCCTGGCATGCGGGGTTTGCTCACGGCGCAACTATACTACCACCAAGAACAAGAAAAATACGCCGGGTAAACTCGAGTTTAAAAAATACTGCCCGTTTTGCAGGTATCACACCCCGCACAAAGAGACTAAGTAGGCTTGTGCAGGCCAGTAGCTCGAATTGGTAGAGCATCGGACTCCAAATCCGAGGGCTGGGGGTTCGAATCCCTCCTGGCCTGCCACGATTGTGCCTCATAAACGTCGATCACAGGACGCATAGCAATGGCTCAGAAGAGTAAGGATAAGAAACAGAGTGGTGAAGGCCGGAACCAGCCGGCGTGGTGGACCGTTGCTGGTATAAAGCTGTTTGTGGGTGAGGTACAGGCTGAATTCAGCAAAATTGTCTGGCCCGACAAAAAGGTGACGCTCGGTCTTACCGGTATGGTGGTGCTCTTTGCCATCCTGATGTCCGCGTATCTGGGGACGATTGATCTGCTGCTGGGTAATTTAATCGGCATGATTCTGTAAAAAAAACGCATGTTAACAGCGCCATTAAACGGATAAATCATGACTGTAGCTGACAATATCGAGCCCAGCGCCCAAAAATGGTACATCCTGCAGGTCCACTCTGGACACGAAGAGCGGGTAAAGACCATCCTGCTCGAGCGGATAACCAAGGAGGGTCTTGAAGATTCTTTTGGTGAGATTCTGGTCCCCACCGAACAGGTGGTGGAGATGATCAAGGGAACCCGGAAAACATCGTCACGGCGGTTTTTCCCCGGTTATATGCTGGTCAGCATGGATCTCAACGATCAGACCTGGCATTTGATCCACGATAACATGCCTCGGGTTATCGGCTTTGTCGGCGATGATCTCAACCCGGAACCGCTGCCTGATGAGGATGCCGGCAAGATTATTGGGCGGATTCAGGATGGCTCGGAACGTCCCCGGCCCAAGGTTGTCTTTGACGTGGGCGAGGTGGTGCGCGTGGTTGATGGCCCGTTCGCTAACTTTCAGGGGGTCGTCGACGAGGTCTTCCCGGAAAAGGGAAGGGTTCGGGTTATGGTTTCTATTTTCGGGCGGGAAACACCGGTGGAATTGGAATTCGTCCAGGTATCCAATACCTGATCGTGCCGAATACATGGTTTATATTAAACAGTGATGATCGTGGGGTAGCAAGATGGCCAAAAAAGTAATGGCGTATATCAAACTTCAGATTCCGGCAGGTAAGGCTAACCCATCTCCTCCGGTGGGTCCGGCCCTTGGTCAGCACGGGGGTAAATATCATGGAGTTTTGCAAGGCGTTTAACGCCAAGACTCAGCAGATGGGCGATACCATCGTTCCGGTGGTGATCACCGTCTACCAGGACCGTTCCTTCAGCTATATTACCAAGACGCCGCCCGCATCCGTGCTATTGCTCAAGGCGGCTGGGATCAGCAAAGGTTCGGGAAATCCGAAAACTGAACGGGTGGCTGAGGTAAGCCGGGATAAGATCCGTGAGATTGCCGAATTGAAGATGACCGATCTCAACGCCTATGACGTTGAGAGCGCCATGCGAATCATCGAAGGATCGGCCCGCAGCACCGGTATTACCGTGGTTGATTGACCACCTATTTTTAGTAACAATACTACGCGTCCACTATCAATAAGCGGCGCAGTAGGAGGCACCCATGCCGAAACATGGAAAGAAGTATCGCAACGCCGTCAAGAATCTGGATCGTACCACCGCCCGGCCCGTTGACGAGGCCATGAAGCAGGTTGTCGAACTGGCCTATGCCGGTTTTGACGAGACCGTTGATATCGCTGTTAAACTGGGCGTCGACCCGCGTCATGCCGACCAGATGGTCAGGTCATCGGTGGTACTGCCCCACGGCACCGGCAAGACTACCCGCGTTTTGGTCTTTGCCAAAGGCCCCAAGGAGGCTGAGGCCAAAGAGGCCGGCGCTGACTATGTCGGCGGTGATGAGTTGGTGGAAAAAATCAAGGAGGGCTGGCTGGAGTTTGATAAAGCGGTGGCCACTCCGGACATGATGGCCACGGTGGGCAAGATCGGCCGTATTCTCGGGCCACGCAACCTCATGCCCAATGCCAAGCTCGGCACCGTAACCTTCGACCTTACCGCCGTCATTAAGGAAATTAAGGGTGGCAAGGTTGACTTTCGGGTTGATAAGGCGGGGATCATCCATGCCGGTATCGGCAAGGTATCCTTTGGCGTGGAAAAATTGTGCGACAATGCACTGGCCCTGGTGGAGCGCTTGATTCAGCTCAAACCGTCCACCAGCAAGGGGCTCTATCTGCGATCCATTTCGCTGTCGTCAACGATGGGGCCGGGATTCAAGGTTGACCCTGTGGAGCTGAGAACCCGCCTCTAGCAAAATGAAGTAAAAATTTGGAAGTTGCATCGGTGAACGGGTTTGCCGATGGACACTGTCGAAGACAGCAGGCACCTTTGTTTAATCGGCTCTGGCCGACCTGCCGAGACGCGGTTGATATCGAAATAATGACATCGATTACATCCTCTGGCTGCTGCTTCGCGTAAAGATTCATATTAGACAATAGGAGGAAAACTTGAATCGTGATGAGAAAGCAGCGGTTATCGCCGAGTTGAACGATTCATTCAACCGGTCGAATTTTTCCGTGGTGGCGAATTATTGCGGCCTTACCGTTGCCGAGCTTGAAAAGATCCGCCGGGAATTGCGCGGTTGCGATTCCGAAATTCGCATTGCCAAGAACACCTTTCTGAAACGGGCGGTTGCCGATACCTCCCATGTATCATTACATGACGACTTTGTCGGTACCACCGCGGTAGTGACCTCTTATGGCGATCCGGTAAGGGTTGCCAAGGTTGTCGCCAAATGCGCCGAGGACTATGAAGAGTTTCAGATCAAGAGCGCTATTTTGGGAAGCGAGAGAATCGATGGTGCGAAGATCGTCGCCCTCTCCAAACTGCCGGCCAAGGAGGTCCTGCTGGGCCAGCTGTTGTCGGTGATGAACGGTGTGCCCACGGCAATGGTGAGAGTGCTCTCCGCCGTGCCGCGGAAGCTGCTCTACGGGTTGCAGGCAATCAAATACGAGAAAGAGCAACAGGCCCCTGAGACGCCTGTGCAATGAATCAAACAACATAACTTTTCAGAGGAATGTCATGGCTGTTAGCAAAGAAGATGTAATTGAGTATATCGCCAATATCAGCGTATTGGAGCTCTCCGAACTGATCAAAGAGCTGGAGGAAAAATTCGGTGTATCCGCGGCCGCTCCGGTGGCTGTCGCTGCTGCTGGACCGGCTGCCGAAGCGGCTGCCCCTGTGGCTGAGGAGCAGACCGAATTTGATGTGATCCTGGCCAGTGTTGGTGACCAGAAGATCAAGGTTATCAAGGAAATCCGGGCAATAACCAGCCTTGGTCTGAAAGAGGCCAAGGAATTGGTGGAATCAGCACCAAAGCCGGTCAAAGAAGGGGTTGCCAAAGAAGAGGCGGAAGAGATCAAGACCAAGCTCGAGGGCGTCGGCGCCGGGGTCGAGATCAAATAGCGGTGCGGATGGGGCCGCCCTTGCGGCCCATGCTTCGTACCTGCTCCGTAGTCTGGGCACGCTGCGTACCCGTTGTACGCAGCGTGCAGTGTTTTTTGGCTGGTGGCGGCGCCCGCCACCCCCGGTGCACCGGCGAAAGCCGCTCAGCGCAGTGCGGTTTTCAGTACCCCCGAGCCGTTTCGCTTTATCAGAAGCGGCACGGGTACGTGGCGATAGAGTGCTCGATTGATTGACACCATAAAGGGCAATGACAATTATCTGCCACTTGATGCTTTTACCTGGACCTTCTCTTTTCCGCCGTCTCCTCGCGATGCGGCCATTTACCAACTTTTTTTTCGGGTAGCACATTCTTCCCATCGTCTTCGATCACCACCCCTTTGTAATGTGGGTGGAAACGTAAAGGAAACACATGGAACGAGTAAGAAAGTACTTCGGCAGAACGAATCGAGTTCTTGAACCTCCACATCTCATTTCCATGCAGCGTAAGTCCTACGAGGATTTTCTGCAGCTGGACAAGGAGCCGGAAGAGCGCGAAGATAAGGGGTTGCAGGCGATATTGAAAGAGATCTTTCCGATCAACGACTTCAACAATGTCTGTTCGCTGGAATTTGTCAGATATAAATTCGGAGAGCCCAAATATACCGTTCAGGAGTGTCTGCAACGGGGAATGAGCTACGAGATTCCCCTTAAAATCGTGGTCCGCCTCATCACCTTCGAGGTGGATGAGGAGACCGGAGTACAGACGATACGCGACATAAAGGAACAGGAGGTATTTTTCGGTTCGTTGCCGCTGATGACCGCCGACGGGGTCTTTGTGGTCAATGGAACCGAGCGGGTCATCGTTTCCCAATTACAGCGTTCGCCCGGCCTTTTCTACACCCACGACCAGGGCAAAAGCCATTCCAGCGGTAAATTGCTCTATTCAGCCCGGATTATTCCGGTACGAGGATCATGGATCGATCTTGAATTTGACATCAAGGATGTACTGTATGCCCGCATTGACCGGCGCCGCAAATTCCCGGTGACGACCCTGCTCAAGGCGTTGGGGCACACTGGAGAAGAGTTGCTGGCGATGTTTTATCCGGTGCTCACGGTGAAAAGACAGCGTGGTCGCTATCTGATCGAGTTCACCGAGGAAACTGCCCGTGACTCGCGACTTGAGTTTGACCTGGTCAATCCTGATGACGGCTCGGTCATTGCAAAAAAGGGAAGGAAGGTGACCAAGGCGCTGTGTCGACGGATCGAAGAGGCCGGCATCAAGTTCCTGCAGATCTCGGTTGAAACCCTGTCCACCAAGTTTCTCGCCCATGACATAATCAATCCCAAGGAAGATGAACCGCTGGTGTTTCACAACACGGAACTCAGCGAATCGCTGCTTGAGACCCTTGCATCGATGAAGATCAAAGAGTTCAAGGTGCTTGGGGTGGACGGCGTGCATTATTCCGATTGCTTCAGCAAAACCCTTGCCATGGACAAGGTGGTGGACACCGATGAGGCGCTGCTCGATATCTATCGCCGTCTGCGGCCGTCCAGCCCGCCAACCGTTGAGGTGGCCAAAACCCACTTCAACAATCTCTTCTTCAATCCTGAGCTTTACGATCTCTCCGAGGTCGGTAGATATAAGATCAACGCGCGGCTCAATCTTAATACGGAAATTTCGCGGCGAGCCCTGACCCCCGAAGATATCATTGAGTCGATTAAATATCTGGTCAGGCTCAAAGACAGTCAGGGGGCGGTGGATGATATCGATAATCTGGGTAACCGGCGTGTGCGTACGGTGGGAGAACTGGTGGAAAACCAGTATCGGATGGGATTGGTGCGTATGGAGCGGGCCATCAAGGAACGTATGACCCTGCAGGACGTCGAAACCCTGATGCCGCATGACCTGGTAAATCCCAAGCCGATTTCAGCGGCCATCAAAGAGTTTTTCGGTACCTCCCAGCTTTCCCAGTTTATGGATCAGACCAATCCAATGTCCGAGGTCACCCATAAGCGCCGCCTCAGCGCTCTGGGGCCCGGCGGTTTGTCTCGCGAGCGGGCCGGTTTCGAGGTGCGTGACGTCCATCCCACCCATTACGGTCGGATCTGCCCGGTGGAAACGCCGGAAGGGCCCAATATCGGCTTGATTGTCTCCCTGGCCACCTATGCCCGGGTAAACCCATATGGATTTATCGAAACACCCTATCGCAAAGTGGAAGACCGCATCGTCTATGATGATGACATCTCCTATCTGTCGGCCCTACAGGAGCATAACAAATACATAGCCCCGGCTCTCACTCCGTTGGATGACAACAATCGGATCATCGCCGATAATCTCATCGTCCGTGAAGACGGCGAGGTTATCACCACTACGGCGAATCGGGTCACCCATATGGATATTGCCCCGAATCAGCTGGTCAGCGTAGCCGCCTCGCTCATTCCCTTTCTGGAAAATGACGATGCCAACCGGGCCCTGATGGGGTCCAACATGCAGCGCCAGGCGGTACCGTTGCTGAGGCCGTCGGCGCCCCTGGTGGGCACCGGCATGGAGCACTACGTGGCGCGCGATTCCGGGGCGTGTCTACTGGCCGGCGGACCGGGCGTGGTGGAGGAGGTGGACGCCAACCGGATCGTCATTCGCTACGATGAGCCGGGAACTGACGGACATGAGACCGGAGTGGCGGTGTACCGGTTGGAAAAATATAAAAAATCGAACCAGAACACCTGCTTTAATCAGCGTACCATTGTCACCCCCGGCATGAGGGTGGAAGCGGGCACGGTGTTGGCCGATGGGCCGTCGTGTGAAGATGGCGAACTAGCCCTGGGCAAAAATGTGATGATCGCCTTCATGCCGTGGCGCGGTTATAATTTTGAAGACTCGATTCTGATCAACGAACGTCTGCTCAAGGAGGACACCTTTACTTCCCTGCATATCGAAGTGTTCGAGACCATGGCTCGCGACACCAAACTCGGTAAAGAAGAGATCACCCGTGATATTCCCAACGTCAGTGAGGAGACCCTCCGTAACCTCGATGATTCCGGAATTGTCCGCATCGGTGCCGAGGTAAGCCCCGGTGACACCCTGGTGGGCAAGGTCACGCCAAAGGGTGAGACGGTGCTCTCACCCGAGGAAAAACTACTGCGGGCAATTTTTGGTGAAAAGGCGCAGGACGTCAAGGATTCCTCTCTCAAGGTGCCGCCCGGCGTGGAGGGGGTGGTCATCGATGCCAAGGTCTTCTCAAGAAAAGGTGTCGACAAGGATGAGCGCTCCCTGATGATCGAAGATCTCGAGGTTGCCACGCTCAACCAGGATAAGCTCGATGAAATTGCCAGTTTGAGGCGCGGCGTCTGCCTCGAGGTAGGCGAGATCATCGACGGCCGAGTGGTAAAGCAGGATGTGCACGATACAGGCGGGGCTCTGCTTGTCAAACTGGGTAAGAAATTTAGTGCGGAGCTTGCCCCGGCGGTGGGATTTCACGGCCTGCGCACCCTGGATTTCTCCGAGCGCGCCAAACACCTTGCCCTAATCGAGGAGATATACGGCCGCTATGAGAGACAGGCATCACTCATCAGTGAACGTTATGATGGGGTGATCGACCGGCTCAAAAAGGGCGACGATCTGCCTCCCGGCGTGGTTAAGATGGTCAAGGTGTACGTGGCAACCAAACGCAAGCTGTCGGTGGGTGATAAGATGGCCGGCCGGCACGGCAACAAGGGCGTGGTCTCGCGTATCCTGCCCGAAGAGGATATGCCGTTTTTTGCCGATGGGCGCAGTGTCGATATCGTTCTCAATCCGCTGGGAGTGCCGTCACGGATGAATGTCGGCCAGGTCCTGGAAACCCATCTCGGGTATGCGGCACGAAAGCTTGGTGCTCAATTGGAGGAACTGGCCACGACTATGGGAGCTGCCCACATCAGAGAAAAACTGTCAGCGATTTACCGTGAAGATGAAATCAGCCGGATTACCGAGGGCCGTGACGACCAGCAGCTCATCGCCTGGGCACGCGATCAGGCGATGGGTGTGCATATGGCTACCCCGGTATTTGACGGCGCCGAAGAGAGCCAGATCCGCCAGCTGCTGGTGGAGGCCGGGCTCGACGAGGTGGGACAGGCGCAGCTCTATGATGGACTCAGCGGAGAGCCGTTTGCCAACAAGGTCACGGTGGGTATCATGTATATGCTCAAGCTCCACCACCTGGTGGATAACAAGATTCACGCCCGTTCCACCGGCCCCTACTCTCTGGTGACCCAGCAGCCACTGGGCGGCAAGGCTCAGTTCGGTGGACAGCGGCTGGGTGAGATGGAGGTCTGGGCCATGGAGGCATATGGTGCGGCCTATACCTTGAAGGAGTTTCTGACCGCGAAATCAGATGATGTCGAGGGCCGAACGGCCATGTATGAGCGCATCGTCAAGGGCGATAACTTCCTGGTTACCGGGTTGCCCGAGTCTTTTCACGTTCTGGTCAAGGAGCTGCAGGGGCTGTGTCTCAATATGGAGCTGATCGAAGAATAGCGCGGAGCGGCGGCATATATTTGCGAGGATCGCATCCGCATCCCGCCCACGGGCGGGGTAATTTCCAGCAGAGGTGATGAGGTGGAAGAACTCTTTAATTTTTTTCATAAACCCAAAGCGCCGACCAAATTCAAGGCGGTAAAGATATCACTGGCGTCGCCCGAAAAAATCCTGGACTGGTCGCATGGTGAGGTCAAAAAGCCGGAAACCATCAATTACCGTACCTTCAAACCGGAGCGTGACGGGCTCTTTTGCGCCAAGATTTTCGGACCGGTGAAGGATTTTGAGTGTAATTGCGGCAAATATAAGCGCATGAAGCATCGCGGCGTGGTCTGCGAGAAATGCGGGGTTGAGGTTATCCAATCAAAGGTGCGGCGTGAGCGGTTGGGCCATATCAAGCTGGCCGCGCCGGTGGCCCATATCTGGTTTCTCAAGAGTTTACCCAGCAAGATCGGTGCGGTTCTGGATATGACCCTTAAACAGCTCGAACGTATCCTCTACTTCGAGCAGTATGCGGTGGTTTCCTCGGAAACCGAGGCGATCCCGGTCGGCACCCTGTTGACCGAAGAGAAATACCGGGCCGCTAAACAGGATTATCCAGGCCAGTTCGAGGTAGGGATCGGGGCCGAGGCGATCCGTGAGTTGCTGGCCAAGCAGAACCTCGAAGAGTTGTCGAAAACCCTGCGGGTGGAGATGCATGAGACCGGTTCTCAGACCAAGCGGGCCAAACTGGGAAAACGGCTGCACGTTATCGAGGCGTTTCTTGATTCCGGCAATCGTCCGGAATGGATGGTCCTGCAAGTCATTCCGGTGCTGCCACCCGATCTGCGTCCTCTTGTCCCCCTGGAGGGCGGCCGTTTCGCCACCTCCGATCTCAACGATCTGTATCGGCGCGTCATCAACCGCAACAACCGCTTGAAGCGTCTGCTCGAACTCGATGCCCCCGATATCATAATCCGTAATGAAAAACGGATGTTGCAGGAAGCGGTTGACGTGCTCTTTGACAACGGCCGTCGCGGCCGGGTCATCACCGGCGCCAACAAACGGCCCCTGAAATCGCTGGCCGATATGCTCAAGGGCAAGCAGGGGCGGTTTCGCCAGAACCTGCTCGGCAAGCGGGTCGACTATTCCGGCCGGTCGGTGATTGTCGTTGGCCCCAGCCTGCGCCTTCATCAGTGTGGGTTGCCGAAAAAAATGGCATTGGAGCTGTTCAAGCCGTTCATATACAACAAACTGGAGCAACGCGGCTATGTTACCACCATTAAAAGCGCCCGTAAAATGGTGGAGAAAGGTGCCAAAGAGGTGTGGGACGCGCTTGACGAGGTGGTGACCGAATACCCGGTCATTCTCAACCGCGCTCCGACCCTGCACCGTCTCGGTATGCAGGCCTTCGAGGCGGTCCTGATCGAGGGTAAGGCAATCCAGCTCCACCCGCTGGTCTGCTCGGCATTCAATGCCGATTTTGACGGCGATCAGATGGCGGTGCATATCCCCCTTTCGGTGGAAGCCCAGGTGGAAGCACGGGTTTTGATGATGTCCACCAACAATATCTTGTCACCGGCCAACGGCGAGCCGATAATTCTGCCGTCCCAGGATATCGTCCTGGGACTCTACTACATGACTCGTCAGCGTCTCAATGTCGCCGGTGAGGGCAAGGCCTTCAGCTCCATGAGTGAAGCCCGGATTGCCCACGACAACGGCGAGGTCGATTTGCAGGCGGGGATCAAGGTGCTGGCGGATGGCGCCCTGGTGGAGACTACCATGGGCCGGGTTATCGTCGGCGAGGTACTGCCCCCCGCGGTGCCCTTTGCCGAGGTCAACAAGGTGCTGAGCAAAAAGGCACTGGCCAAACTGATCGATTACAGCTACCGCCATGCCGGTACCAAGGAGACGGTTATTCTTGCTGATCGGATCAAGGACATCGGCTACGAATACGCCACCCGCGCAGGTATCTCCATCTGCATCAACGATATGAAAATTCCGCTGGCCAAAGAGGAACTGGTGGAACGGGCCGAGTGTAACGTGGCCGATGTGGAGCAGCAATACTCAGAGGGGCTGATTACCTCCGGTGAGAAATATAACAAGCTGGTGGACATCTGGTCCAAGGTAACCGAGGATGTCGCCAACGAAATGATGGGCGAGATCAAGGTCGAGTATGTCCGCAGCCGTGAGAAAGAGACAGTGGAATGGCCTGCCTTCAACTCCATTTTTATCATGGCCGATTCCGGCGCCCGTGGGTCTCGCGATCAGATCAGGCAGCTGGCCGGGATGCGCGGGTTGATGGCCAAACCCTCCGGCGAAATTATCGAAACCCCGATCAAGGCGAATTTCCGCGAGGGGCTTGGCGTTCTGGAATATTTCATTTCCACCCACGGGGCCCGCAAAGGTCTTGCCGATACCGCACTGAAAACGGCGAACTCAGGATATTTGACCAGGCGGCTGGTGGACGTCGCCCAGGAATCGACCATTGTCGAGCGTGATTGTCAGACCCTCGACGGCATCGAGGCCGAGCCACTGGTTGACGGCGGTGAGATTATCGTCGGTATCGGTGACCGGATTCTTGGCCGGGTTGCCCTGGAGGATGTGATTGACCCCTACAGCGGCGAGATAATCAGCCCCGCCGGTGAAGAGATCACTGAGTCGGTGGTGGAAAAGATCGAGGAGGCCGGCATCGACCGGGTCACCATTCGCTCGGTGTTGACCTGCCGTTCACGGCGCGGTGTCTGCGCCAAGTGTTACGGTCGTGATCTGGGCCGTGGCCATCTTGTCAATATCGGCGAGGCCATCGGCGTGATTGCCGCCCAGTCCATCGGCGAGCCCGGCACCCAGCTGACCATGCGTACCTTTCATATCGGCGGCGCCGCCAGTAGCTCGGTGGAACAGGCAGAACTGAAAACCATCCGGGGCGGCACCGTGGGGTTGAAAAACCTGCACTTTGTCGAAAATGCCGAGGGCGTCAAGATCGTCATGAACCGCAACGCCGAGATCGTCCTCAAGGATGAGCTGGACCGCGAGCGGGAACGATTCAAGGTAAACTATGGTGCCCAACTGCACGTCGATGAAGGCGCCGAGGTCGAGCCGGGCGGACTGCTGGCGGATTGGGATGCCTATACCATTCCCATTGTCGCCGAGGTCGGCGGCGTCATCAAGTATGGCGACGTTCTTGAAGGGATTAGCATGCAGGAGAAGGTGGATCCCATTACCGGCAAGTCATCCAAGGTGATTGTCCACTCCAGCGGGAGCGCTCAGCTCAATCCCCGGGTTTCGGTGAAAAATGAGCGGGGCAAAACCCTCAAGTTGCCCGATTCCGACATCTTTGCCCGCTACAGTCTGCCGGTGGGCTCGATCATCACGGTGGAGGAAGGCAGTGAGATAAAACCGGGTACGGTGGTGGGCAAGATCCCGCGGGAGACCTCCAAGGCAAAAGACATCACCGGTGGTCTTCCCCGTGTTGCCGAGCTTTTTGAGGTGCGCAAGCCCAAAGAGCCGGCGGTTATTTCAGAGATCGACGGGCGGGTGAGTTTCGGCAAGGAACTCAAGGGCAAACGGCGTATCGTCGTTACCCCGGAATATGGTGAGCCGCAGGAGTACCTCGTTCCCAAGTCAAAACATATCATTGTCCATGAGGGTGATTATGTGCAGGCGGGTGAACGGCTGATGGAGGGCACGGTGGTGCCCAACGACATCTTGCGGGTACTGGGCGTAAAGGAACTGGCCCGCTTTCTGGTCAACGAGATTCAGGAGGTATACCGGTTGCAGGGGGTTAAGATAAACGACAAGCATATCGAGGTGATTGTCCGACAGATGCTGCGCCGCGTCCAGATCACCGCCGCCGGCGATTCCCGCTTCATGATCGGCGAACAGGTGGAGTGGTGGGTATTTGAAGATGAACGTGACCGGCTCTTTGCCGAAAACATGCAGCCGCCGGTGGCTGAGCCGCTGCTGCTCGGCGTTACCAAAGCATCGCTCTCCACCGAGAGCTTTATCTCGGCGGCATCCTTTCAGGAAACCACCAAGGTCCTTACCAATGCCGCCATGGCCGGCAAGGTGGATGAACTCAAAGGGCTCAAGGAGAATGTCATCATGGGACGGCTCATTTCTGCCGGCGCCGGTGTCGAAGGGGAAGCAGCGTAATTAAAACCTTGTCCACACTGTTTTTGCCTTGACATGAATTCATTGGCAAGTTATTTATACGTGCTTTCGCCGCCTTCTCGCGGTGAAGATTGAAATGGAAAAGAAAAGTATGGAACTCGTATGCCGACAATAAATCAGCTGATTCGCAAGGGCCGCAAAAAATTGGTGAAAAAAACCGATACACCGGCGCTGAAAGGGTCGCCCCAGAAGCGTGGCGTTTGTGTGCGGGTATACACCACCACACCGAAAAAACCGAATTCGGCGCTGCGCAAGGTTGCCCGTGTCAGGCTGACCAACGGCATTGAGGTCACTTCATATATCCCCGGCATCGGCCACAATCTCCAGGAGCACTCGGTGGTCCTGATTCGCGGCGGCCGGGTGAAAGATCTGCCCGGTGTGCGGTATCACATCATTCGGGGAACGCTGGATACGCTGGGGGTCTCTCAGCGGAAACAGGGACGCTCGAAGTACGGGGCAAAGCGTTCGTAATGCGGCGGGGAGGATATTGATGGCTCGCAAGAAGGCAGCGGAAAAACGGGTGGTAGAGGCTGATCCGCGTTATCAGTCCGTCTTGGTGACAAAATTCACCAACGGATTAATGCAGCGGGGGAAGAAAAGTCTGGCGATGCGGATCTTTTACGGCGCCATGGATATTGTCGCCGCCAAAGTGCCGGGTGAGGAGCCGTTGGCTGTTTTTGAGCAGGCCATGGAAAATGTTCGCCCGCGGGTGGAGGTTAAATCCAGGCGGGTGGGTGGTGCCACCTATCAGGTTCCTATTGAAGTCCGGCAGACCAGGAGAAATGCCCTGGCGATTCGCTGGATCGTGAATTTCGCCAAATCTCGCTCCGGTCGCTCAATGTCGGAAAAATTGGCGGCCGAGCTGCTGGATGCCTACAACGATCGTGGTGCATCGGTAAAAAAACGTGAGGATACACATCGGATGGCAGAGGCCAATAAGGCCTTTGCCCATTACAGCTGGTAATCGGTAATTAGGGGCGGTAGCCCCGGAGCTGTAATCGGCATGGTGAAAATGAGGCGTGTTGATGACAGTTCCAAAAGATTTATCGGTGGTTCGCAATATCGGCATCATGGCCCATATCGATGCCGGCAAGACCACCACCACCGAGCGCATCCTCTACTACACGGGACGGTCGCACAAAATGGGCGAGGTTCATGACGGCAATGCCGTTATGGACTGGATGGAGCAGGAGCAGGAGCGGGGCATAACGATAACCTCGGCGGCAACCACCTGCAATTGGCATGACCATCAGATAAATATAATCGACACCCCCGGTCATGTGGACTTCACCGTTGAGGTGGAGCGCAGCCTGCGGGTGCTCGACGGCGTTATTGCCGTGCTGTGCGCGGTAGGCGGGGTTGAGCCGCAGACTGAAACGGTCTGGCGGCAGGCGGATCATTATGAGATTCCCCGCCTGGTGTTTGTGAACAAGATGGACCGGTTAGGGGCCGATTTTGATCGGTGCGTTACGATGCTCCATCGACGGCTCGGTGCCAATCCGGTGCCCATTCAGATTCCGGTGGGTGCGGAGAACGAGTTTGACGGGGTCATCGACCTCGTGGAAGAAAAGCTGCTCAGTTTTACCGAGCAGACATTGGGTCAGGAGATGGTCGAATCGGCCGTTCCTGAGAGTTATAAAGCAGTATTCACGGCCGCACGTATGACGCTTCTCGAGAAGTTGGCCGACTTCGATGAGGAGGTCATGGATAGGTATCTCAACGATCAACCGGTTTCGGCGCCGCTCATCCATCGGGTGCTGAGATCGGCGACCCTGGCACGTACGGTCGTGCCGGTTCTGTGCGGCAGCGCGTTTAAGAATAAGGGGATTCAACCGTTGCTCGATTGTGTCGTCAACTATCTGCCTTCACCGCCAGACATTGCCACGGTGACCGGCATTGACCGCGAAGGAAAGACGCTGACGCGTCAAACCGGTGTGGAGCAACGTTTTTCGGGCCTGGTTTTTAAGCTTATGAGTGATGCCTTCGTCGAAAATCTGGCCTTTATCCGGGTCTACTCCGGCATCTTGAAGATCGGTGACAAGATCTTTAACCCGGTTAAAAGGAAAAAAGAAAAAGTTTCCAAGATTCTCAGGATGCACGCCAACAAACGTGAAGAAATAGATAGTCTGGCGGCGGGTGATATCGGTGCACTGGCCGGGCTCAAATTTACCACTACCGGCGATACCCTGTGCGAAAATGGTGACTTCATCGTTTTAGAGAGCATGGACTTTCCCGAACCGGTAATCGGCGTGGCTATCGAACCGAAGAGTAAAGCGGAAGAGGGGCGGCTGACGGAATCTCTCAACAAGATATCCCTTGAAGATCCTACCTTCACGGTACGGGTCGATGAGCAGACCGGGCAGACGATCATATCCGGGATGGGCGAGCTCCACCTGGAAATCATCACCCACCGGCTGCTCAACGATTTCAAGGTTTCCGCTCATGTCGGTACCCCGCAGGTGGCATACAAGGAGACGATAACCGCCGCGGCGGCCGGCGAAGGCCGTTTTGAACAACACACCGGCAGTCGCCAGTACGGTCACGTGATGCTGCGTATGATGCCCCTTGAACGTGGGGCGGGCTTCACCTTCATCAATGAGGTGGCGCCGGAAACGATACCCAGGGAATTTCTCGCCGCCATCGAAAAAGGTGTCCGCGATACCCTGGACTCTGGGCCTCTGGTCGGCTATCCGCTCACCGACTTGGAGGTTCGCCTGGTGGGCGGCTCATACGATGAGGAAGATTCCACCGATATGGCGTTTGGGGTGGCGGCAACCACCGCGGTTCGCCAGGCGGCAAAAGCCGGTGTACCTATGCTGCTTGAGCCGATTATGAAGGTGGAAGTGGTGACGCCGGAGGAATATGTCGGTGAGGTTATCGCCGATATAAATATGAAACGAGCCCGGGTAAGCGGGATAGAGGTGGAAAAAAACCGCCAGATCATCGGCGCCCAGGTGCCGCTGGCCGAGATGTTTGGTTACTCCACCGCCCTTCGTTCGGCCACCCAGGGACGGGCAAACTTTACCATGGAATTTCTGCGCTACGATGTGGTGCCGGAAAACAGGGCCGCGGTCATTATCAAAAAGATCAGAGGAATCTAGATATAAAACGGGGATTGACATGTCAAAGGAGAAATTTGAGAGGACGAAGCCGCACGTAAACGTGGGCACGATAGGCCACATCGATCATGGCAAGACGACGTTGACGGCGGCGATCACGCGGGTATTGTCGTTAAAGGGTCAGGCGAAGTTCATCGACTTTGGCGAGATCGACAAGGCGCCCGAGGAGAAGGAGCGCGGCATCACGATTGCTACCGCGCACGTGGAGTATGAGACCGATAACCGGCACTATGCCCACGTGGACTGTCCCGGTCACGCCGACTATATCAAGAACATGATTACCGGTGCGGCCCAGATGGACGGTGCCATCCTGGTGGTGGCCGCCACCGACGGAGCGATGCCGCAGACCCGTGAGCATATCCTGCTGGCGCGTCAGGTTGGGGTACCGGCGATTGTGGTGTTTCTCAATAAATGCGACATGGTAGACGACGAGGAGCTGATCGAGCTGGTTGAGATGGAGCTTCGCGAGCTGCTTGATAAGTATGAGTTTCCGGGCGACGACATTCCGATCATCCAGGGTTCGGCGCTGCTGGCGCTGGAGAACCCGGAGGATGGTGAGAAGACGCAGTGCATCTGGGACCTGATGGCGGCGGTGGACAGCTATATTCCCGAGCCTGAGCGCGATATCGACCAGCCGTTTCTGATGCCGGTGGAGGATGTGTTTTCGATATCGGGGCGGGGCACGGTAGCCACCGGCCGGGTTGAGCGCGGCATTTTGAAGGTTGGCCAGGAGGTAGAGATTGTCGGTATCCGCAAGACGCAGAAGACGACGTGTACGGGAGTTGAGATGTTTCGCAAGCTGCTTGACGAGGGTCAGGCGGGCGACAACATCGGCGCTCTTTTGCGCGGGGTGAAGCGTGATGAGATCGAGCGTGGCCAGGTGCTGGCGGCGCCGGGTTCGATCACGCCGCACACCAAGTTCAAGGCGGAGTGCTACATTTTGAGCAAGGAGGAGGGTGGCCGTCATACCCCGTTTTTCAACGGGTATCGTCCGCAGTTTTATTTCCGGACCACGGACGTGACCGGTGTGGTGAGTCTGCCGGAAGGTGTTGAGATGGTCATGCCCGGCGACAATGTCTCTATCGAGGCGGAGTTGATCACGCCGATTGCGATGGATGCGGGTCTTCGTTTTGCCATCCGCGAGGGTGGACGAACGGTGGGCGCCGGCGTAATCAGCGAAATTATCGCATAGGAAATTGCCATGATACCGACCGAAAAGATACGGATTCGCCTTAAGGCCTACGATCATAAGCTGCTCGATCAATCGACTCATGAAATTGTCGATACCGCCCGGCGCACCGGTTCGGCGGTGGCCGGCCCCATTCCGCTGCCGACGACGATCAAAAAGTTCTGCGTGCTGCGCTCACCGCATGTGGACAAGAAATCACGCGAACAGTTTGAGATGCGTACCCATCGGCGTCTGCTCGATATTCTTGAGCCCACCCAGCAGACCATTGATCTGCTGATGAAGCTTGAGCTGTCGGCCGGGGTGGATGTGGAGATTAAACTGCCGTAGCAGCTAACCGTACGCACGATTTTATTGGGGTAAGAGCATGAGAGCAATGGGCATTTTAGGAAAAAAAATCGGCATGACCCGCGTCTACGATGAACTCGGCGTGGCGATTCCGGTCACCGTGGTCGAGGCTGGGCCGTGTACCGTACTGCAGGTAAAGACCAGTGCCAAAGAGGGTTATGATGCCATCCAGGTCGGCTTTGATGCTAAAAAACCGCGGCGGGTCAACAAACCACTTGCCGGCCACGTCGCCAAAGCCGGAGCGGATGGGTTTTATCATATCCGTGAGTTTCGGGTAGAGAACTCGGGCGACTATGAAATAGGTCAGCAGGTCGCCGTGAAGGATCTCTTGCAGATCGGCGATCGGGTGTCCGTTCAGGGAAAAAGCAAGGGGCGTGGGTTTCAGGGCGTGGTTCGGCGGCACGGCTTTAAGGGCGGCGGCGCCTCCCATGGTTCGATGTTTCATCGTGCCCCCGGAGCCATCGGCTGCAGTGCCTGGCCCAGCAGGGTAATCAAGGGCAAAAAAATGCCCGGCAGGATGGGCAACGACACCGTGTTTCGAAAAAATGTCAGGGTCGTCGATATTCGGCCGGATGAGAACCTTGTTCTGCTTAAAGGACCGGTTCCCGGGGCTAAAAACGGTCTTTTGAAAATTTTTGCGGCGTAGTCAGCGCGATGGTCGCGGGGGAAGCACAATGTCCACAATAGCGGTGATCAACACCAAGAACGAAAAAGTCAGTGAGATTGAACTGAGCGATCAGGTGTTCAATCGAGAGGTCAAGACCCATCTGCTCCACGAGGTGGTACGTATGCAGCGGGCGTCATGGCGCAGCGGCAATGCCTCTACCAAGACCAAAGGCGAGGTTCGCGGCGGCGGCGCCAAACCCTGGCGGCAGAAGGGAACCGGCCGGGCCCGCTCGGGCAGCAGGCGTTCACCGATCTGGCGCGGCGGCGGTACGGTGTTCGGCCCAAAGCCCCGTGATTACGGCTTCAAACTGAATCGCAAGGTGAAAAAACAGGCGGTGGCCATGGCTCTTTCGGCCAGGTTCCAGGAGGGTAATCTGATTGTCCTTGATGATTTTGTCATGGAACGTATCAAGACAAAGGATTTCGTCTCGGTCATGCAATCGCTGGCTGCCCCCAATGCCCTGATTGTGGCGCCTGATGAGCGTTATAACCTGTCTCTTTCGGCCCGCAACGTTCCCGGCTACAAAGTCATGCGCCCGGAAGGACTCAATGTGTACGACATCCTGTTGCACAAGAAAGTTGTCCTGCTGCAGGATACTATCGGCGGAGTGGAAGAGAGGTACTCGGCATGAAAAATATTCACGACGTGCTGAAAGGGCCGTGTCTCACCGAAAAGGCCAATCTGCAGCATGAAACCATGGCCAAGGCGGTCTTTGAGGTGCATCCGGACGCCAACAAAATTGAGATTAAACAGGCCGTGGAAAGAATGTTCAAGGTCAAGGTGGCGACCGTGAGAACCACCCGGATACCGGGTAGAAAAAAACGGGTAGGCCGGCATATTGGCCATACTTCCGACTGGAAAAAGGCCTATGTTACCCTTTCCGAAGGCGAAATCAGTTTTGTTGACGAGTTATAGGCTGGCAGGCAAATCAGCCGATAAAGCGATGGTGAAATAATGGCGCTCAAAACCTTCAAACCAACATCACCCGGCAAACGTCACCAGCTTGCTGTTGTCAATCCTCAATTGTCCTCCGACGGTCCGGAACGCGCATTGATTGTGCCCCTGTCCAAGAGCGGAGGCCGGAACAACTATGGTCGGGTTACCGCCCGTCGTCGCGGCGGCGGTCACAAACGCAAGTACCGGATTATCGATTTCAAGCGCAATAAAATCGATGTAGTGGCCCGTGTCGTATCCATTGAGTACGACCCGAACCGCTCGGCCAATATTGCCCTGCTTAGCTATCTCGATGGTGAAAAGACCTACATTCTGGCACCAGACGGCATTGCCGTCGGTGATCAGGTGGTGGCTGGCGATAACGCTGACATCCAGCCGGGTAATTGCCTGCCCATGGCCAATATTCCGCTGGGTACGGTGATTCACAACATTGAGATGAAGATCGGCAAGGGCGGGCAACTGGTGCGCAGCGCCGGTGCGGCCGCTCAACTGATGGCTAAAGAGGGCTCTCACGTGCTGGTACGTCTTCCCTCCGGCGAGGTGCGCCGATTTCATCGGCGCTGTCGCGCCTGTATCGGCCAAGTCGGCAACCGTGAGCACGAAAGCGCCAAGCTGGGCAAGGCGGGGCGTTCGAGGTGGCTCGGCAGGCGTCCGAAAGTACGCGGCGTTGCCATGAACCCGGTGGATCATCCCATGGGTGGCGGCGAGGGCAAGAGTTCCGGTGGGCGGCACCCATGCACACCGTGGGGTAAACCGACCAAAGGATATAAGACCCGGAAGAAGAAAGCTTCCGATAAACTGATAGTCAAGCGTCGCTCATAAAGGGGATCAGATGGCTCGCTCGATAAAAAAAGGACCGTTTGTAGATGACCATCTCATGAAGAAGGTCAATGTCGCCGTTGAAACGGGTTCACGAAAAGTGATCAAGACCTGGTCTCGGCGATCGGACATTACTCCGGAGATGGTGGGGTTGACCTTTGCGGTTCATAACGGCAGAAAATTTATTCCGGTGTTTGTTTCGGAAAACATGGTTGGTCATAAACTCGGAGAGTTCTCCCCAACCAGAACCTATTACGGACATGCTTCCGATAAAAAGAAGAAGTAATCAGGAGCAGATCTGAGGATTGCCCGGGAGGACAGAGGTATGGAAACACGAGCCGTAGGTAAATATATCCGGATTTCTCCGCAAAAGGCGAGACTGGTGGCCGATGTGGTGCGCGGTATGAACGTTGATCAAGCGATCACCACCCTGAAATTCATGCCAAAAAAGGCAGCGGTTCTCGTTCGTCAGGTTGTGGAATCGGCGGTGGCCAATGCCACCCAGAACGACCAGGTGGATGTGGACAGTCTGTTCATTAAAAACATATATATCGATGGCGGGCCGTCGCTCAAGCGTATCAGGCCGCGGGCGATGGGGCGGGCTACCCCGATCATCAAGCGCTCCAGCCATATTACCGTTATTTTGGATGAGAACTAAACGCCGCGCTCAGCGGCAGCAATAGGAGGATTATTTTGGGGCAGAAAGTTAATCCGATTGGACTGCGATTGAATATTACCCGCACCTGGGATTCAATCTGGTATGCCGATGACAAATATGCGGCCAATCTGCTTGAGGATCAGAAGATTCGCAAGTACCTCAAAAAAAGGCTCTATCATGCCGGCATATCGAAGATCAAAATCGAGCGTACCGGCGACAAGGTCAAGGTCAAGCTGGCAACCGCTCGTCCCGGTGTGGTGATCGGCAAAAAAGGCGCTGAGATCGAAATTCTCAAAAATGACCTGGAGCAATTCGCCAACCGACCGGTATTGCTGGATATCCAGGAGGTGCGACGGCCTGAGGCCGATGCCCAGCTGGTGGCGGAAAGCGTGGCATCGCAGCTGGAAAAAAGGATTGCCTTTCGCCGGGCCATGAAAAAAGCGGTCAATTCGGCCCTGCGCTTCGGCGTGCAGGGGATCAAGATCTGCTGTGCCGGGCGCCTTGGCGGTGCTGAAATGTCTCGCAGTGAATGGGTGCGCGAAGGTCGCGTACCCCTGCATACGCTGCGGGCGGATGTCGACTATGCGCTGGCCGAAGCGACCACGACCTATGGCATTATCGGCGTCAAGGTATGGATTTTTCACGGCGAGGTCCTCGCCGACGGACAAGAGGCAAACATTTAGGCGGTCTGTGGTTGCCGCTCATTTCGTGGAGTAAGATATGCTGAGCCCGAAAAAAGTAAAACGTCGCAAGGTGTTCACCGGCAAGTTGCGCGGTACCGCCCAGCGCGGCTCGTCCATCTCCTTTGGTGATTTCGCCCTCAAGGCGACGGCCAGCGGAAAGATGACGGCGCAGCAGATAGAGGCGGCACGTGTTGCGATCAATCGTAAGATAAAGCGTGGCGGCAAGGTGTGGATTCGAGTGTTTCCCGATAAGCCGGTTACCAAAAAGCCCGCGGAGACTCGGATGGGCAAGGGAAAGGGAAGCCCTGAGTACTGGGTGGCGCCGATCAAGCCTGGCCGAATCCTCTATGAATTGTCCGGAGTGGACAGAGAACTGGCGGTGCGCGCCCTCACTCTGGCCGGAAACAAGTTGCCCTTTGCCACTAAGGTTATCGCCAAGGAGACTACCCTGTGAAAGCCAGCGAATTTCGTGAACTCACCGAAGATGATCTGGTGAAAAAAGAAAAAGAATTGGTTGAAGAGCTCGGCAACCTGGCCTTTCAGCATCGGCTGAGACCACTTGAGGATACCTCGCTGCTCAAAAAACTGAGAAAAGATATTGCCCGGTTGCGCACCATCACCCGGGAAAAAACCAATGAGTCGCCGGCTCAGGAGACGGGCGCCTAGCCTGATTGCCACCACATAGGGAAAAAGAGATGAGTCAGGAACAGAAAAGAGTGCGGAAAACGCGAACGGGATTGGTGGTCAGTAACCGGATGGAAAAGACGGTTGTTGTCCGGGTGGAGCGGCGGTTCCGGCACAAGCTGTATGGAAAATTTGTCAAAACCAGTGTGAAATATCTGGCTGATGACCCGGAGAATCAATGTAATGTCGGCGATGTCGTCCTCATCGAAGAGTGCCGGCCGTTGAGCAAGCGTAAGCGCTGGCGGGTCAGGTCAATAGTGGAGCAGGCCGTCTAGTGGCGGTGCCGGATACGACGGCTTAATTACGAGGGCGGATGCCGACGAGGCCAAGCAATGATACAAACCGAAACAACCTTGAATGTTGCCGATAACTCAGGAGCACGGAAGGTGCTGTGTATCCGGGTACTGGGCGGCACCAGAAAGCGTTATGCGAAAATTGGCGATGTTATTGTCGTCACCGTAAAAGAAGCCATCCCCCACGCCAAGGTAAAAAAGGGGGACGTGATGAGCGCGGTGATTGTGCGTACCGCCAAGAATATGCGGCGCTCTGATGACACCTGGGTTCGATTCGACGAGAATGCCGCGGTCATGCTGAATCCGGCCGGTGAGCCGGTAGGTACCCGCATTTTCGGTCCGGTGGCAAGGGAACTCAGGAATCTGGGATTTATGAAGATCGTCTCACTGGCTCCGGAAGTATTATAAGAAATCACGAGCCGGGGAGCGGTTGGTGAGTAGAGAGGCAATCATGAGAAAAAGCAGAACATATCTGAAGGCCAACGACCAGGTTGAGGTCATCGCCGGCAAGGAGAAAGGCCGGGTCGGCAAGATACTGAAGATATTTCCCGATACGCAGAAGGCCACCGTTGAGCGCATCAACATGATCAAGCGTCACACCAAGGCCCGTGACGCTTCCCAGCAGGGGCAGATCGTTGAGCGTGAAGCGCCGATTCATGTGTCGAACCTCCAGTTGATCTGTCCCGAGTGCACCCAGACCGGAAGGGTCGGCAGAAAATTGCTTGAGGATGGAACCAAGGTTCGCTTCTGCAAGAAGTGTGGCGAATCAATTGAAGTGAAATAGAACGGCCGGGGTGAAAAAATAAGGATGAGCGCGTTACAGGATTATTACAAGAGCGAATGTGTTCCCGCCCTCAAACAGGAGTTTGGGTATACCAATCACATGCAGGTTCCCAAACTCCACAAGATCGTGTTGAACATGGGGTTGGGCGAGGCGGTGCAGAACCCCAAAATTATTGAAGGGGCGGTCAATGAACTGACCCTGATCGCCGGCCAGAAAGCGGTGGTAACCAAGGCGAAAAAATCCATCGCCAGTTTCAAGCTTCGTGAGGGCATGCCCATCGGCTGCCGGGTTACCCTGCGCGGTGAGCGCATGTATGATTTTTTCAGCAAACTGGTAAATATTGCCCTGCCGCGGGTGCGCGACTTTCGCGGCATCTCGCCGAAGGGGTTTGACGGTCGGGGAAATTTCTCCCTTGGCGTCAAGGAACAGATCATTTTTCCGGAAATTGACTACGACAAAATCGATAAGATCAAAGGGCTTAACATCTCGATCATCACTTCGGCGCCATCAAACGACGAGGGACGATCGCTGTTAAAACTGCTTGGCATGCCGTTTCGTGCCTAACCAAAGCAAACGATTGGCTGGAGGGTGAGTTGGCAAAGAAATCATTGATTGCACGGGCGCGGCGCGAACCGAAATTTCGCGTGCGAAAGTATAACCGTTGTCCCCTGTGCGGGCGTCCACGGGCATTTCTCAGGAAGTTCGGGGTGTGCCGCATTTGTTTTCGTACTCTGGTATCGCGTGGTGAGGTAACCGGAGTGACCAAGTCAAGCTGGTGATGCATTATGGCGCCGGGTTTAATTCAAGAGGCTATTAAGGAGTCGTTGCTATGTCGATGAGCGATCCCCTGGCTGATATGCTCACCAGGATACGAAACGCAATCATGGCTCGTTTCGAGACGGTCGATATTCCCTGTTCGACCATCAAGGTCAACGTGGCGAAGGTATT
Source organism: Desulfofustis sp. PB-SRB1 (assembly GCA_016722945.1). Lineage (GTDB taxonomy): Bacteria > Desulfobacterota > Desulfobulbia > Desulfobulbales > Desulfocapsaceae > PB-SRB1. The sequence continues at coordinate 334,067 of JAEQMT010000023.1, forward strand.
GCGTGATGAGGGATATATCTCCGATTATCAGGTGCGTGATGAGGGGGTTCAGGGAACCTTGACCATCACCCTGAAATACTCCCCATCGGGAGAGTCGGTGATATCGGGAATCAAACGGGTCAGCAAGCCCGGCCTGCGCCGCTACGCCAAGGCACGAGAGATACCGGTCGTGCTCGAGGGACTGGGCATTGCCATTGTCTCAACTTCACAAGGGATTATCACCGACCAGACTGCCCGTCGACTCAACACCGGCGGCGAGGTTCTGTGTGAGGTCTGGTAGTGGTCGTTTAACGGGAGAATAGAGATGTCACGCATTGGAAAAATGCCTATCGGTCTGCCGGCCGGGGTAAGTGTGGAAATAGACGGCCACAATATCTCGGTAACAGGCAAGAAAGGAAGCCTGAGCCGCACCATTCATCCGGATATTTCGGTGGAGTTGAAAGACAACGAAATTGTCGTCAACGGATTGGTGGAGAGCAAAAAGAATAAGGCGTTTCGCGGGTTGACCAGAACCCTGATAAACAACATGGTCATTGGCGTTGATCAGGGATTTACCAAGGCGCTGGTCATCGAAGGGGTTGGCTATCGGGCGTCCATGTCGGGAACTGATCTTTCCCTAAACGTGGGATATTCGAACCCGGTGCAGTTCAGCCTTCCCGGTGAGGTGAAGGCGAGTGTTCAAAATAACACAAAGATTGTGCTCGAATCCATTGACAAGGAAATCCTCGGTTTAACCGCCGCCAAGCTCAGAGCGGTGCGCAAGCCGGAACCTTACAAAGGTAAAGGAATTCGTTACGAGGGTGAGTACATTCAACGCAAGGCCGGCAAGACAGCGGCGAAGTAGGCTTTTAAACCAGAGAGGAAAAGGGCTGGGGGAAAAGGGTTATGGCACGGACCAATCCACGATTTGTGGCGCGCTACAAGCGCGTTAAGCGAATCCGCAAAAATATTTTTGGAACCAGCGAACGCCCGCGATTACGGGTTTTCAAAAGCTGCAAACATACCTATGCTCAGATCATCGATGATCAGACGGGCGCCACCCTGGTGTCGATGTCCACGCTAGATAAGGAATTTACCAGCCAGGAAGAAACGGGAAAAACGGCCGCCGCCAAAGAAGTTGGTCTGGCAATTGCCAGGCGGGCACAGGCCGCGGGGATCAGCGCGGTTATTTTTGACCGGGGTGGCTACATCTATCACGGCCGCGTCAAGGCCTTGTCTGAGGGCGCCCGCGAGGGTGGTCTTGAATTTTAACTGGAGATAAACGGGGGTGCTTCTTGTCCGAGTTTAAGCGAGCGAAGAACGAGACGACCGAAGAGCTGATTGAAAAGATCGTCTACATCAACCGGGTTGCCAAGGTTGTCAAAGGCGGACGACGATTTTCTTTTAGCGCAATTGTTGTGGTTGGTGACGGCAACGGCAAAGTGGGCTATGGGCTGGGCAAGGCCAATCAGGTTCCCGAGGCCATTCGCAAGGGGATTGAGCGGGCGCGCAAGGACATGCGCCAGGTTTCACTGACCGCTATCTCCGTGCCCCACACGATTATCGGCAATTACGGGGCCGGCCGGGTCCTGCTCAAGCCGGCATCGGCCGGTACCGGGGTGATTGCCGGTGGGCCGGTGCGCGCGGTTCTGGAGGCGGCGGGGGTACATAACATCCTCACCAAGTGTCTCGGCTCCAACAACCCGCACAACATGGTCAAGGCCACCCTGGACGGCTTGCGAAGGCTTCGTTCACCGGAGAAGATAGCTGGCCTGCGGGGCAAGACAGTGGCCGAAATACGCGGTTGAGCGGCATCCTGGATACATTGAATAACTACCAATAAGGTATCATTATGGCCGACACCATCACCGTCACCCTTGTCAAAAGCGGGCTTGACAGCACAAAAAAGATTCAGGCGACGCTTACCGGGCTTGGCCTGACCAAAATGAATAAAACGATTACCCGCAAAGACACCCCTGAAATAAGGGGGATGCTTGCCAAGGTAAGCCATTTGGTTCGGATCGAGGAGGCATAACATGTTGACACTTGCAAATCTCTCCCCCCAGCCCGGCTCACGGCATGCCAAGAAACGCATCGGCCGGGGTCCGGGTTCCGGTCACGGGAAAACGGCGGGTAAGGGACACAAGGGCGCCAGGGCACGCGCCGGTTTTAAATCAAAACCAGGATTTGAGGGCGGCCAGATGCCGCTGCAGCGACGCCTGCCGAAAAGAGGGTTTACCAACCCCTTCAAGCGCGTTTACGCCATTGTCAGTCTCACCCAGCTGGAGGAACGTTTTGCCGGTGGCCAGGAAATAACAAAAGAGCTGCTGGTTGCCGAAAACATAGTCAAAGGTGGTATGCCGGTTAAGATTCTTGCCAACGGTACGGTTTCAAAGCCTTTCACCGTCAAGGTGGAAAAGATCAGCGCACAGGCCAGGGTAATGATCGAAAAGGCCGGCGGCACCGTAGAAGAAGTCAGCTGATTTTTTTCAGGCAGCGTTGTGGTAACTGCAACCAGGCCCCGGCTACGGGGCCGTTTTTTTACTAGGACAATCCCATGAGCGGATTACGAAGTGCTGTCCAGATACCGGAGTTGCGCAAGCGGGTGTTTTTTACCCTTGCCATGCTGGCCGTTTACCGGATCGGTGTGCAGGTACCGACCCCGGGGGTTAACAGCGAGGCGCTGGCGCAATACCTTCAGCAGACCGCCGGTAACCTCTACGGCATGTTCAACATGTTCTCAGGCGGCGCCCTGGAGCAGTTCTCTATTTTCGCGCTGGGCATCATGCCCTATATCAGTGCGTCGATTATCATGAATCTGCTCACCGTGGTCATCCCGCAGTTGGAAACCCTGAAAAAAGAGGGCGAAGCGGGACGTCGCAAGATTACCCAGTATACGCGCTACGGAACCATTGGTTTGAGCGTCATTCAAGGATCGTTTATTGCCATCGGGCTGGAGAGCGCGGTGGGTCCAAATAATGAGATGATCGTCTTAAACCCCGGGTTGCAGTTTAAACTCATGACGGTCCTCACCCTTACCTCCGGTACCGCCTTTCTCATGTGGCTGGGTGAACAGATCACCGAGCGCGGGGTGGGCAACGGCATTTCTCTTATCATCTTTGCGGGTATCGTGGCGGGGGTGCCGGCCGCCATCGTCAACTCGGTGCAGCTGGTGCGGGCGGATGAGATTCAACTCTTCTATGTGCCTTTCATCGTTATCATGATGCTCGCGGTTATCGGATTTATCGTCTATTGCGAGACCGCCCAGCGCCGTATTCCGATCAGCTACGCCAAGCGCGTCGTGGGGCGGCGGGTCTATGGCGGGCAAAGCTCCCATCTGCCGCTGAAAATCAACGTATCAGGGGTGATTCCGCCGATTTTTGCCTCCTCGATCATGATTTTTCCCACCACCATCGGTAACTTCATTCAAATCGACTGGGTACAGCGGGCATCGGCCGCGATGTCACCCGGAACAGTCTATTATTACATCTGTTTCGTAGTCCTGATTGTTTTCTTCTGTTTCTTCTATGCCGCTATTCAGTTCAAGCCTGATGACGTGGCCGAAAACCTCAAGAAAAACGGCGGTTATATTCCCGGTATCCGGCCGGGCAAAAAAACCGCGGAGTTTATTGATAAGATCCTTACCCGGTTGACCGTGATCGGCGCCATCTATCTCAGCTTCATCTGCGTCTTGCCGACGATTCTCATATCGTATCTGAACCTGCCCTTTTATTTTGGCGGCACCGCCCTGCTCATCGTGGTCGGGGTGGGGATCGATACCATCTCGCAGATCGAGTCTCACCTCGTGATGAGAAACTATGAGGGGTTCATGAAGCAGGGGAGAATCAGGGGGAGGAGGTAACGGTGGGCGGTGCGGCACAAGGCCCATCAGCAAAAAATATCACGATCAAGACTCGTGATGAGATCCAGATCATGGCCGCGGCCAACCAGATCGTCGCCGAGGTTCTGGTGATGCTGGAAGATGCGGTGGAACCAGGAATCACCACCTACGATCTGGACGGGATGGCTCAGTCGTTGTGTGAAAAAAGAGGGGCAAAGCCGGCGTTCAAGGGCTACCGGGGCTTTCCGGCGAGCCTGTGCGTATCGATCAACGAACAGGTAGTGCACGGCATCCCATCGCGGAAACGCAAACTGAAGAAAGGCGATATTGTCTCCTTTGACTTCGGCACCATTTATCAGGGGTATTTCGGCGACTCAGCCATTTCCGTTGCGGTGGGACGCATCGACGATGAGAAAAAACGGCTGCTTGCGGTTACCGAAGCATCGTTGATGGCGGCGATAGAGCAGATCAGACCGGGCAACCGGATAGCCGACATCGGAGCCGCCGTTCAGGGCTACGTCGAACAACACGGGTTTTCCGTGGTACGCCAGTTTGTCGGGCACGGCATCGGCGCCACCCTGCACGAGGGGCCGGAAATACCTAATTTCGTGCAGCAGGGATCCAGCCCTCGTCTGCGTGAAGGCATGGTGGTTGCCGTTGAGCCCATGGTGAATGTGGGCACCGCGCAGGTGAAAGTTCTTGCTGACGGCTGGACGGTGGTAACTCAGGACGGCAGACCGTCCGCCCATTTCGAGCACTCAATCGCGGTCACTGAAGATGGGCCGAGGATATTGAGCAGTCGTGAGAAATTTGTTGTGGAAGCTAAAATTGCTTAACTTTTTTTAAATATTGATTATAATAATAGATTTTGCGAATAATGTTCACACGGGGAAGCAAACGTGGCCAAGGAAGAAGCGATCGAGGTTGAGGGAACGATAATAGAGCCGTTGCCCAATGCGATGTTCAAGGTCGAATTGGACAACGGTCATCAGGTGTTGGCCCATATTTCCGGCAAAATGAGAATGCACTACATTAAAATTCTGCCGGGTGATCGGGTAACCATCGAATTGTCGCCCTATGACCTCACGCGCGGGCGCGTAACGTTTCGGGCCAAGGGCGAAAAGAGGAGGAAGTAGCATGAAGGTGCGTTCGTCGGTAAAAAAAATATGCAGTGACTGCAAGGTCTACAGACGCCACGGGGTGACCCGTGTTTCTTGTAAGATTAAAAAACATAAGCAACGACAGGGATAACCATTTCTGATTTGGCTGCTTTGGCAACCATTTTGCGCGGGTGAGAAAGAACTATGGCACGTATTGCTGGAGTCGACCTTCCTAAAAACAAGCACTTGGATCGGGCGCTTACCTACATTTTCGGGATTGGCCTGTCCACCGCCCACAAGATTCTTGATACCGTCGATTTACCTTACACCATGAACAGCGATGACCTCAGCGGAGAGGATGTCAATCGAATTCGTAAGGTTATTGAAAATGATTTCGTGGTGGAAGGCGATTTGCGCCGGGAAGTCTCCATGGATATCAAACGGCTGATGGATCTCGGGTGTTACCGGGGACGGCGTCACCGCATGGGGCTGCCGGTTCGCGGCCAAAGCACCAAAACCAATGCCCGGACGCGCAAGGGACCGCGCCGGGGAGCGGTAAAACGAAAATAACCTCTGCTATCGGTTACCCATATTATGGCTGTCAAAAAAAGTGAGACAAAATCAAGACGCAAGGTGGCGAAGAACATTCCGGAAGGAATTGTTCATATCTATTCCACTTTCAACAATACGGTGGTCACCGTCTCCGACAAACAGGGTGCGGTAATTTCCTGGTGCAGTGCTGGTGTCCTCGGGTTCAAGGGGTCGCGTAAATCCACCCCGTTTGCCGCCCAGAATGCGGTGGCGGATGCCATCAAAAAGGCAACCGACCAGGGACTGAAGAAAGTTGAGGTCAAGGTCAAGGGGCCCGGGCCGGGGCGCGAGGCGGCTCTCAGAGCACTGGTCAGCACCGGACTTGAGGTGACCCGAATATACGACGTGACCCCAATTCCCCATAACGGCTGCAAACCCCCGAAACGGCGCCGCGTATAATAGCGGTGGCGGCTGGAACAGGCAAACTAATAGATAGATAAGCGGAGGAACAAGTTGGCTCGAGATACTGGTGCTTCATGTCGGCGTTGCCGGCGCGAGGGATTGAAGCTGTTTCTTAAAGGAGATCGGTGCTACTCCGATAAGTGCTCCTTTGAGAGAAGGGCTTACGCGCCCGGTCAACATGGCCAGGCACGATTCAAAAAACAATCCGATTATGCGATTCAGCTGCGTGAAAAGCAAAAGGTAAAAACAATGTACGGTATGCTTGAAGCGCAATTTCAGCAATATTTTCAAAAGGCGGACCGACAGCGTGGGGTAACCGGCGAAAATCTGCTCATCATGCTGGAGCGCCGGCTCGACAACGCGATTTTTCGCATGGGGTTTGCCTCCTCGAGAAATCAGGCGCGACAGTTTGTCCGCCACAAACATGTTCTGGTGAATGGGCGAAAGGTCAATATTCCCTCATTTCTCGTTTCAGTTGGCGATGAAATAACGATCAAGGAAAAGAGCCGTGCCAACGCGCAGATCAATGACAACCTCGAAGCGGTTGAGCGGCGCGGGATCCCAAGCTGGATAGAGCTTGACAAGAACAGCTATCGGGCAACCATCAAGACACTGCCGAATAGAGAAGAGTTGACGATGCCGATTCAGGAGCAGCTGATTGTTGAATTGTGCTCCAAATAGTTGAGAATATAAGGGACTTTGAAAAGTGAGAATGGTCGTTCAAGATCGAGTCGCTAGGGAGATGTTTCCGCGGGCAACCACCTGATATTGCCAGGATAACATTTTTTGAGCACCAAAGAGGTTGGGCGAAAAGGCCATTTTGCAAGGTTCCCCATAAGATTAATCGCTATTTTCGAGGCAGTCCACATACCATCGCAGCACGCTGATGGCGTGCCGGCAGGTGGAGTAGCCTGTTTCCCGCCCCATCGTAATGGCGGTCAATTTCACAAACCGTAGACAAAGGAACGAGATGACTCAAGCGGCCAGCGATAAGATACCGTTTTACCGGAATTGGCATGAGCTTATTACGCCTGAAAAACTCGACATAGAGAAGCAAGGCCATTCCAGGTCGTATGCCAAGATTGTCTGCCAGCCGCTGGAGCGGGGCTTTGCCGCCACCATCGGTAACTCGCTCAGGCGGATCCTGCTCTCCTCAATCCAGGGAGCAGCCATCACCTCAATCAAGATCGAGGGCGCCCTGCATGAGTTCACTACGCTCAAGGATGTGATGGAGGATGTCAGTGAGATCATCCTCAATGTCAAGCAGGTGCGGATAAAGCTCAACCGGCCGGAACCACAGAAGATATCAATTGAAAAGAAAGGACCGGGCACGGTTACCGCACAAGACATCACCCCCTCGGCCGGCGTGGAAGTGATGAATCCGGAACAGGTAATCTGCACCCTGACCGGTGACTCACAATTTTCAGCTGAAATGACGGTGGAGTGGGGTAAGGGATATCTGCCCGCCGAGCGTCAGGAAAAAGAAGAGCTTACCATCGGCCAGATTCCCATCGATGCGATCTTTTCACCAATCAAACGCATGCAGTATGTTGTCTCCCAGGCCCGGGTCGGGCAACAGACCGACTACGATAAGCTGAGCATGGAAGTCGAAACGGACGGCAGTGTCGCCCCTGAAGATGCCGTTGCTTTTGCCGCCAAGATCCTCAAGGAACAGCTCACCATTTTTATCAATTTCAGTGAGGAAGTTGCCGAACCTGATTTGGATGATGGCGAAAACGGCGAGATCAGCCCGCCCAATCCCTACCTGGACAAGCCGGTGGAAGATCTCGAGCTTTCAGTTCGTTCGGCCAATTGCCTGAAAAACGCCGAGATTTACTTTATCGGTGATCTGGCCCAGAAAACCGACCAGGAAATGCTTAAAACCAAGAATTTTGGCAGAAAGTCGCTCAACGAAATCAAGACCCTGCTTTCTGAGATGGGGCTGACCCTGGGAATGAAATTTGACAACTGGATTCGTCCGGAGATTCCGGAACAGAAAGAGCAATAAGCATTATTTTACCATAGTGACGAGGAAGCGGCCATGAGACACGGAAAATCGGGAAGAAAATTGGGCCGAAACAGCTCGCATCGGCAAGCCATGTTCAGAAATATGGTTACCTCACTGTTTGAGCATGAGCGCATTGTTACCACCGAGCAGCGGGCCAAGGAAGTCCGCCCCATCGCCGAGAAGATGATCACCCTCGCCAAGCGTGGTGATCTGCACGCCCGTCGCCAGGCTCTGAGCTATATCCGCAGCAAATCCGTGGTGGCCAAATTGTTTGATGAGATCAGCGACCAATACGCCGACCGGGCCGGTGGCTACACCCGCATTATCCGCACCGGAACCCGCCGCGGCGACGCCGCTCCCATGGCCATTATAGAGCTGGTTGAATACCAGGAAGATCTGGGCGAAGAAGCAGAGGATAGCTAAACGCCCGGCCAGTGGGCCTGATGCATTACAGAATGTAGGGCTGATCCGGTTGTGTGCCGGGTCAGCCTTTTTTTTGCCGCTACGAAGGTATGAAAGAGCAGAACCAGCAGGTAGAAAGAACCCCTCTTGGCGAACAGTGTTTCCCGTTTGCCTGTCACCCTGGTGTTGCCTGTTTTACCAGATGCTGCCGTGGGGTTGATCTTGACCTCTACCCCTTCGATATCATCGAGCTGAAAAAAGGGCTCGGGATTGGTTCGGAGCAGATCATGCGCAACCATACCCGGCTGAGCCGCGGGGCCAATCCCTATTTCCCCACTGTTAAATTGAAACTGGTTGAGTGCGGTCAGGAATTTGTCTGTCCGTTTCTGGGCGAACAGGGGTGTTCCGTCTATCACCATCGCATGGGCGCCTGCCGTACCTACCCGCTTGAACGGGCCGTTGATCGACGCATTGAACGGGGCCGGGCGGCCGATTGCTATTTCTTGACCAAACACTCTTATTGCCTGGGGCACTATGAAGATCAGCAGGTGAATGTGAGACAATGGCTCAGGAGTCAGCGACTGGCGGAGCACAATATGATGAACGAGCTCTGGACCGAGGTCGATACGATACTGCGGACCAACCCATTCAAGGGAGAAGGAAGCGGCGGGCCAACCCAGCAGCTTGTTTTTATGGCCTGTTACAATATCGACGGATTTAGAAACTTTGTTTTGGAACACGGCGTGTTGGAGAGCCTATCCATTGCTGGCCGGCAGCGCCGGTGCTACCAGAGAGATGATAAAGAGTTGCTTAAATTTGCACTTGAGTGGGTAAAACATTTGTTGGGTGGACCCTCTTTTCTGGGGAGGCGCTGAAAAGGGGAGCGGGTTGTGCGCGGGGCTTGAAAAATTGTAGCGGGTATGGTAGTAGGACGTGTTTGGCAAAACGCCCTGGCAGATCGGGCGTTATAGATGGAAAGTAGTGAAAAACAGTACCTGCTTCATTGTTTTTCATGCTTTTCCTACACACACATCTCCATACATCTGGTGTTGGTCTGTGATGAGACCGATTTTGAGGAGATGGAGGAATAACCAGAAGGAGAATGAGCTATGACAGCGGTAAGCGTAAAAGAGATGTTGCATGCCGGATTGCACTTCGGGCATCAGACAAGGCGTTGGAACCCAAAGATGAAGCCGTATATTTACGGGCCACGCAACGGCATCTATATCATTAACCTCGATGTCACCAAACGACTTTTTGATAAAGCGTGTGATTTTCTCGCCGAAGAGGTTGCGGCCGGTGGTACGGTGCTCTTTGTCGGTACCAAGAGACAGGCCCAGGCGATCATCAGCGAGCAGGCACGGCGCTGCAATATGCACTACGTTGATCATCGCTGGCTGGGGGGGATGCTCACCAATTTTCAGACCATAAAAACCAGCGTTGAACGTCTTAAGTCCATCGAGTCAATGCAAGAAGATGGCTCTATTGCAAAGTTTCCCAAAAAAGAGATCCTGAAAATGGAAAAAGAGCGTTTCAAACTGGAACGCAATATCGGCGGCATTAAGGATATGCGAAATCTGCCCAATGCCATGTTCATCGTTGATCCAAGAAAAGAGGCAATTGCAGTGAACGAGGCGCAAAAGCTGGGCATTCCGATTGTCGCCCTGGTTGATACGAACTGCGATCCTGACGGTATAGATTATGTTATCCCAGGCAACGATGATGCCATAAAATCCATCAAGCTGATCACCACTCACCTGGCCGAAGCCGTTTTGAGAGGTGCCGCGGCGAGCGCTGGAGAGCCGGTTGCCGACGAGGAGCTGGCCGCCGAGATGGCAGCAGCGGAATCGGAGGGAGAATCGGAAGCCTCTAGTGAACCATCTGAAGAGCAATAAATATGATGAACTCGTAAAAACCTTGAATTTGATTGCTAACGTCATTCCCGCCCTCGATAACAACACTCAAGGGCAGGCTGCAGCGGGAATCCAGTAATTTCAAATGATAGTGGATTTCGGTTCAACCCCACAAGGAGTGCAATTGGGGGTTTTACGACGCCATCAGATATGATGCACTCGTAAAAACCCTAAATCCTAACTTTGATGAGCAACATATAGTGTTTCAGATTCTAAAGTATATACAACAAGTAGTGTAAATGTGGTTTGTCGAGGACTTTTTACGAGAGCATCAGATATAAGGGGCCCTGAAAAATTAGCATGTTCGTTCAAGATCAAGTTGCAGGCAAAATTTTACCTCAGGCATATATTTAATATTGCCAGGATAACATTTTTTGAGCAGCAAAGAGGCTGGGCGAAAAGGCCATTTTTCAAGGTTCCCATAACCATGTCTTGATTGAGGAAAACAGTCATGAAGATTACCACCGCAATGGTGAAGGAGTTGCGTGATAAAACCAGTGCCGGAATGATGGATTGCAAGAAGGCGCTTACCGAAACCGACGGAGATATGGATAAAGCGGTCGATCTGCTGCGTAAAAAGGGCTTGGCGGTGGCCGCCAAGCGGGCCGGTCGGGCAACCAGTGAAGGTGTTGTGGAGACCTATATTCACGCCGGCGGTAAGCTGGGCGTAATGATCGAGCTCAATTGTGAGACCGATTTCGTCGCCAAGACAGACCAGTTCAGGGAACTGGCCCGAGACATCGCCATGCATGTGGCCGCCTCCAACCCGGTTGCCGTTGAGCGCGACGGGGTGCCGGCCGATTTGATGGAGCGTGAGCGCCAAATTTATGTTGAGCAGGCCGAGGAGTCGGGCAAGCCCGCCAACATTGTCGAGAAAATCGTGGCTGGAAAAATCGACAAATTTCTTGCCGAGGTCTGTCTGCTGGAACAGAAATTCGTCAAGGATCCGGAGCGTTCGGTGCAGGATCTGATCACCGATTGTGTCGGCAAGATGGGCGAAAATATCAGCATCAAACGTTTTGCACGGTTTCAGATCGGGGTTGAGTAAAGCCCAACATATTTAGGGTATCACCAATCCTTACCATGAGTGTATCGGCTGACGAACAATCCATGTCCGCTCACTATTCCCGTATCCTCCTCAAGCTCAGTGGTGAAGCACTGATGGGTGATGAAGCTTACGGGATCAAGACCGGTGTGCTCGACTTCGTGGCGGCGGAAATTAAAAAGGTCGTGGAAATCGGTGTACAGATGGGTCTGGTGATCGGCGGAGGCAATATCTTCAGAGGCGTTGCCGGGGCCAGCAAGGGGATGGATCGTTCCACCGCCGACAATATGGGAATGCTGGCTACGGTGATGAACAGTCTGGCCATGCAGGACGCCCTGGAGCGAATTGGGGTCGATACCCGGGTTCAGTCGGCAATTCCCATGGCATCAGTCTGCGAACCGTATATCAGACGGCGGGCCACCCGGCATCTGGAGAAGGGCAGGGTTGTCATCATGTCGGCCGGAACCGGGAATCCATATTTTACCACAGACTCGGCCGGAGTACTGCGTGCCCTTGAGATCGATGCCGATCTGATCATCAAGGCAACCAAGGTGGACGGCGTGTACGACAAGGATCCGGTGACCAACCCCGATGCTGTCCGCTACGAAAAGCTCAGCTACTATGAAGTATTGAGCAGGGGGCTGCGGGTCATGGATGCAACCGGTATCGCCCTTGCCAGAGAGGATGGCAAGCCGATTCTGGTGATGGACATGTCGGTGCCGGACAACATTAAAAAAGCGGTGTGCGGCGAACCGGTGGGAACCTTGATTGGTGCGTAGTTGGTGATCGCCCATTGCCGAACCGGGAGGAGCGTGAGATGAGCGAAGTAATTCTGGAACTGATCGACAAGATGGAAAAAAGCATCGAGGCCTTCAAGCAGGAATTGGCCAAGGTTCGCACCGGGCGTGCCTCGTTGAACATACTCGATGACGTAAAGGTTGAGGCCTACGGCAGTGCCATGCCGTTGAATCAGGTGGGTACCATAACTATCCCGGAGGTACGTACCATCGCCATTCAACCGTGGGACCCGCAGCTGCTCGCGGCGATTGAAAAAGCTATCTTGAAATCAGACATCGGTTTGACACCGGTCAGCGACGGTAAGACTATCCGTCTGAACATCCCGCAGTTAACCGAGGATCGGCGCCACGAACTGGTCAAACAGGTCAAGAAGATTGCCGAGGAGTTTCGCGTGGCAATTCGCAATATCCGGCGTGAAGCCATCGAGACCCTTAAAAAACAGAAAAAAGAGAAACAGATCTCCGAAGATGACCTCTTTAAACTGCAAGATGACGCACAAGCTGAGACAGACACCTTCATCGGCCAGATAGATACGCTCACCGCCGGTAAGGAAAAAGAGGTTATGGAAGTTTAGCGCCATTTACGGTTTATCACAAACAGGTGCATCCCCGGTTGTTTCATGATTGCTTCTGACCTGTCACCAGCCGGCCGTATCCCGGCGCACGTGGCGATTATCATGGACGGAAACGGCCGGTGGGCAAAGCGTCGGCAAAAACCGCGTCTCTACGGCCACCGGGTGGGTGCCGATTCGGTTCGTTCTGTCGTCGAAGCGGCCCGCGAAATCGGCGTATCGTATCTTACCCTGTATGCCTTTTCTTCGGAGAACTGGCAGCGTCCCGCCCAGGAAGTGAAGGGGCTCATGAATATCCTTGGTCACTTTCTCAAGAGTGAACTGGCCCGCATGCTGGAAAACGGTATTCGTCTCAACGCCTTTGGCGACTGCACCAGGCTGCCCGAAGGCATCCGCCGCACCCTGCTGGAAACCATGGCGAAGACGGCGCATCATCACGAGCTCACCCTCAACCTCGCCCTTAATTACGGCGCCCGTGATGAGCTGTGCCGGGCGGTACGAGCGATCGCGGCGCAGTGCCGAGATGACGGCATGCAGCCGGAAAGCATCGACCCCGAAACCATCGGCCGATATCTCGATACCGCCGGTCAGCCCGATCCGGACCTGCTGATTCGCACCGGCGGAGAGAAACGGTTATCAAATTTTCTGCTGTGGCAGGCCTCTTATGCGGAACTATATTTTACCGATGTAATGTGGCCCGATTTTCGTAAACCCGAATTTATCCAGGCGCTCGCTCATTACCAGGGGCGTGAGCGGCGGTTCGGCAAGGCATCTGAACAATTAGCGGTACATTCCTCATGAAACGTACGCTTCCAGGGCTTGCTCTGGCCATCGGCTGGCTGCTTTTGTTGTTGTACGGCAACTTTCTGCTTTTCTGGGCGGTTGTCGCCCTCTTCGGGTATCTGGCTGCCCGTGAGTATTGCCGGCTGGTTTTTCCGTATAGCTTTTACGAAAGTGAGCGGATCATACTGGCGGTTTTGCTCATTTTTCCGGTTATTGCCGCCGTCTTTGCCGGTGTCCCTGGGTTTCATGAGACCATAGGCCTGTTTTTGGGATTTTTGGGAATTATCAGCTTTGTCATGGTCTACTATGGCCGATTTGAAAATCCGCTGCACACCATGGCGGGGTTGCTCTCCGGTCTACTCTTTGTCGGTTTTCTCGGTTCACACGTAATATTGATTCATGCCCTGGAAAAGGGCTCCCACTGGCTGCTTATCCTCACCGCCGTCACCGCCACCTCCGATACCTGCGCCTATGTGGTGGGCAGTCGATGGGGAAAACGAAAATTATATGCCCGTATCAGCTCCGCCAAAACCATCGAGGGCGCTGCCGGCGGGGTTGTCGGCGCGATTGGCGCAGCGCTTCTGTTCGCCCTTTTATTTCCCGTTGAAGCCGGTTTTATCTTGATTGCCGCGCTTGCCGTGTTGTTGTCGCTGGTGGGGATGGTGGGCGACCTGCTGGAATCGCTGATCAAGCGAGGAACCGGGAAAAAAGATTCGGGGACGATGCTGGCCGGTCACGGCGGTGTCCTTGATCGAACCGACTCGCTGCTGCTTGCCGCACCGGTGCTCTACTACCTGCTGATCTATACAGGCTATCGATGAAATCACTTGCCATTCTCGGATCAACCGGCTCCGTCGGTCGCAATGTGGTGAGTGTTGCCAATCAGTTTCCGGAACGTTTTGCCGTCGTTGCCCTGGCCGGCGGCAAAAACATTGCCCTGCTTGCCGAGCAGATCAGACTGTGCAACCCTGCCATGGTTTCGGTGATCGATGCACACCACGCGGATCTGCTGGCAAACATGGTGAAAAACCAGTGGCACGGCGCCATTGTCCACGGTACTGATGGCTATTGCACGGTGGCCCGGCTACTGGAAGCTGAGCTGGTGGTGTCGGCCATGGTGGGGGCGGCTGGTCTGTTGCCCACCATCGCCGCGATTGAGGCCGGCAAGGATGTCGGCCTTGCCAACAAAGAGACGCTGGTGGTGGCCGGCAAACTGGTCATGGATCTGGTGGCCGCCCATAAGGTTCGCCTGCTGCCCATTGACTCCGAACACAGTGCCATCTTTCAGGTTCTCGAAGGCGGTCGCGATGATATAGCGGCGCTGGTGCTCACCGCTTCGGGTGGACCGTTCTTGCGAAAACCGCTGCATGAATTTGGTGAGATCACCAGGGCCGAGGCCTTGTCTCACCCCACTTGGGAAATGGGAAAAAAGATTACGATCGACTCGGCAACCATGATGAACAAGGGGCTCGAGGTGATCGAGGCGCACTGGTTGTTTGGGATTAAACCCACCGCCATCAGGGTACTGGTGCATCCGCAGTCCATCGTTCATTCCCTGGTGGAGTACGTCGATGGTTCGGTGCTTGCCCAACTAGGGGTTGCCGACATGAAAATTCCCATCGCTTACGCCCTTTCCTACCCGCACCGGCTCGATCTGGGGCTGGCCCCGCTGAACCTGCCGCACTGTGCAAATCTTGAGTTCATCGAGCCCGATGTACGCCGTTTTCCGGCCCTGAGGCTGGCCTACGAGGCCCTTGCCCGGGGCGGGGTGAGTCCAGCCGTGCTCAATGCGGCAAACGAGGTGGCGGTGGATGCTTTTTTGCATGATCGGATAGGTTTCACCCGTATCATCGAAGTAGTTGAAACAGTGGTTGCGCGGGTGGACGAGGGTGATGAAAACGACATTTCCTCCCTGCTCGATGCCGATGCGGCGGCCCGCCGGATGGCCGCTGGCCTAGTATGATTCTATTTTTGAATACTGTAGTGAGTTAAGATGAATACGCTGGTTTCTTTTATTATTGTTTTAGGGGTTTTGATTTTTGTTCATGAGCTGGGCCATTTTCTGTTTGCCAAGCTCTTTCGCGTCAAGGTTCTGGTGTTCTCGCTTGGTTTCGGCCCCAAGGTGTTGAGCCGGGTGATCGGTGAAACCGAGTACCGCCTTTCGGCCCTGCCGCTGGGCGGCTATGTCAAGATGTTCGGGGAACAGGAGGATGAACCTCGGGACGCGCAGGAGGATGAAAAGCGTTCGTTTGCCCACAAGCCGGTGTGGAACCGGTTTCTCATCATATTGGCCGGGCCGTTGTTCAACTTTCTCTTCTGCATCTTTTTATTCTTCTTTATTTACCTGGTCATGGGGCTGCCCCAGGATCAGGATACCACCACCATCGGTGTGGTAAATGAGAACTCCCCGGCCTTTGCGGCGGGGCTAGAGCCGGGCGACACCATCATTGCCATAGACGGTATTGCGGTTTCCGGCTGGCTCGACGTGTTGAACCTGGTAAAAAACAGCGAGGGTGAAGAGCTGATTTTTGCGGTTGACCGTGCCGGTGAACAGCGCCGGTTTGCCGTCGTCCCCGCCATGGATGAGGTCAGAAGCATCTTTGGCGAGGAGCTGGAACAGCGCTACATGATTGGAGTCATGAAGCAGGAAGTGATGGTTCTCCAGCGGGTGGGACTATTTGAGGCCTTTCAGCAGGCGCTCGTGCAGACATGGATGTTTATCTATCTGACGGTCATGGCGGTGATCAAGCTTGTCCAGGGGGTGGTACCGGCATCGGAGCTTGGCGGTCCAATTTTGATCGCCCAGATGGCTGGCGAGACGGCCCAGGCCGGCTGGTTGAATTTTTGTTATTTTATGGGACTGGTCAGCGTCAATCTGGGGATTCTCAACTTGCTGCCGATCCCGGTGCTCGACGGCGGGCACCTCGTCTTTCTGACCCTTGAGGGTCTACGCGGCAAGCCACTTAACGAGCGGGTACAGATTGCCGCCCAGCAGGTGGGGATCGCCCTGCTCGGTACCCTGATGATCTTTGTCTTTTACAATGACATTGTCAGGCTTTTCAGCCCATGAGTGCGGATCCGTTATTGTTATCTCTTGATACCGCAACGCCTTGCTGTTCCGTCGCCATTACCCGTGGCGGCAGCGGTGACGGTGAAGTTATCGCCAGCCTGGGCCTTGGTTCCGGAACCACCCACTCGAGAAAACTACTTGGCGCCATAGAGTGGCTGCTGAGCGCGGCAGGCATGGTTCCGTCTGAACTGGATGGGGTTGCGGTGGGGCTGGGACCGGGCAGTTTTACCGGACTGCGCATCGGCATGGCCACCGCCAAGGGGTTGTGTTATGGGAGCGGTTTGCCGTTGTTCGGGGTATGTTCGCTGGACAGCATCGGGGTATCGCTGAGATCCACCAAACGGGTCTGGGTGGTGCTCGATGCCAAAACCCGTGAGGTGTATTGTGGTTCTTATCAGACCGGTGTGGATGGCTTCATGGAGCGATGCAGTGATATCAGGGTGATGAAGCCCGATGATCTGGCGGCCGCTCTTAATGAGCCGGTAATCCTGGCGGGGGACGGCGTCGACGCCTATCTGGACACCTGGCAGACAATGACACCGGCAGTGGAGTTTGCACCCCTCTGGCATCGGTTTCCCCGGGCCGACATGATAGGCCTGCTGGCCGCTGATCAGGCTCGAAATGGCCATTCACTTGATCTGGCCACGGCGGTACCGCTCTACGTGCGTGCTACCGCCGCCGAGCTTATATTTCGCAGGCACCAGGAGCAAGGGTGAAACTGTTATGATTGCCCGGCGAAAGACCAGAAAAATAATGATCGGCCCATTCGGTGTCGGCGGCAATGCCCCGATCAGCGTGCAGTCGATGACCAATACCAATACCGCCGACTATGAGGCGACGATTGCTCAGATCAATGAGCTCAGTGAGGTGGGCTGCGAGCTGGTTCGGGTGGCGGTGCCGGATATGGCGGCGGCTCGCGCCATAACCGCCATACGCGACGCCATTACCATTCCGCTCATTGGTGATATCCATTTTGACTGGCGTCTGGCTATCGCCGCCATCGAGCACGGCGTTCAGGCGATTCGGATCAACCCCGGCAATATCGGCGGTTCACGCAAACTTGCCAGAGTGGTCGAGTGTGCCCGGCAGCATCAGGTTCCCATCCGGGTGGGGGTGAACAGCGGCTCCATTGAAAAAGATCTTTTACGTACCTATGGCTACCCGACCGCGGATAATCCCCGCGCTCTGGTAACAAGTGCGCTGCGCAATGTGGAGATGATCGAGAAACTGGGCTGGGATCAGATCAAAATTTCGATCAAATCGGCGGATGTGCTCACTACCGTCAACAGCTACCGCGCCCTGGCGGAGCGAACCGATTACCCGCTTCATCTAGGGGTAACTGAGGCGGGTGGCCTGCTTGCCGGCACCGTCAAATCCAGCGTTGCACTTGGGATCCTGCTGCATGAGGGAATCGGTGACACCATCCGGATTTCGCTGACCCGCCCGCCCACGGAAGAGGTGCGGGTGGCCTACGAGCTGCTCCGTGCCCTGAAAATCAGGATGCGTGGGCCGGAGCTGATATCGTGCCCTACCTGCGGGCGCACGAAAATCGATCTGTTCTGCCTGGCCGACCAGGTGGAGAAACTGGTTCAAACCATGCGCTCACCACTTAAGGTAGCGGTTATGGGATGCGTGGTGAACGGTCCCGGTGAGGCCAAGGAGGCTGATATCGGGGTGGCCGGCGGCAATGGAGTAGGTATTATCTTCAAGAAGGGACGCATTTACAAGAAGGTTGCCGAGGAGCACCTTGTGGATGCTTTTATCGAGGAACTTACTGAAATGGATCGTCAATGGATGGCGGCCCATACCAAAGAGGTAGCTGACGACCCGTCGCTGACGGGCAGCGGGTAATCTGTTTTGCCCGCCAATTTTGACAAGATGAGGCAATGCGCTATACCAATCTGTTTGTCCCAACCCTGAAGGAGTCACCCGCCGAGGCCGAGGTCATCAGTCATCAGTTGATGCTGCGGGCCGGTTTCATCAGAAAGCTTACCTCCGGGATATACACCTATCTGCCCTATGGCCTGGCCGCAATCAGGCGGGTTGAGAGTATCGTTCGTGAGGAGATGAACCGGGCCGGTGCCCAGGAAATCCTCATGCCCATGGTGCAACCGGCCGATTTGTGGCGCGAGTCGGGTCGTTATCTGAAATATGGCCCGGAACTGCTTCGTTTCACCGATCGACACGAGCGTGAATCGTGTCTGGGGCCGACCCATGAGGAGGTGATTACCGATATCGCCCGCCGGGAGATCCATTCCTATCGTGACCTGCCCGTCAACCTCTATCAGATCCAGACCAAGTTCCGCGATGAGATCAGGCCCCGATTCGGCCTCATGCGCGGCCGTGAATTTATCATGAAGGACGCCTATTCCTTCGACATTGATGATAAAGCGGCGGAGCAATCGTATCGCGCCATGCATGACGCCTATACCCGGATTTTTTCCCGATGCGGACTTGATTTTAGATGCGTGGAAGCCGATTCCGGTGCGATCGGCGGCAGTTTCTCCCACGAATTCATGGTATTGGCCGAAACCGGTGAAGACACCATCGCGGTCTGTACAGCCTGTTCCTGGGCCGCGAATCTGGAAAAAGCGGCGGTGTTGCCGCCGCGGCAGAAGAATATCGCCGCCATGCTGCCACTCGGCGAGGTGGAGACGGTGGGCAAGAAAAAGGTGGCAACAGTATGTGAGTTTCTGGGCATACCAACCACCGCGCTGGCCAAGACTATTGTGTTTACGGCCGATGGCGTCGCGGTTGCCCTGCTGATTCGCGCTGACCGTGAGGTGGAGCTGGTCAAGATAAAAAACTATCTGGGGGTTCAGGAACTGAGGGTGGCGGAGGAAAAAGAGATATTTGATGCCGTCGGGGTTGCCGTCGGCTATCTGGGTCCGGTTGCTCTGCCCATCCGGCTGCTGGTTGACCAGGAGATAACCGGCATGGCAAACTTTACCACCGGCGCCAATCGTAAAAATTATCACCTTGTCAACGTTAATCCGAATCGTGATGTTCTCCTCAAGGAGGTGGGAGATTTTCGGCGCATCGACGGTGATGACCCCTGTCCGTCATGTGGCGGGCCCCTGCAACTGATCCAGGGAATTGAGGTCGGCCACATCTTCAAACTCGGTACCGCTTACTCAGAAACCCTGAAGGCATACTACCAGGATCAGAACGGCAATGAAAAACCACTGGTTATGGGATGTTACGGGATCGGGGTAAGCCGGGTGGTGGCGGCGGCAATCGAACAGAATCATGACAAGAACGGCATCATCTTTCCCGTTCCGCTGGCGCCGTATCAGGTAGTTGTGCTGAATCTGGCAACGGACGATGACGAACTGACCGCGGTAGCCGAGACCATCTACGCCGATTTACAGGCGGCGGGCATCGAAACCCTGCTCGATGATCGCGGCGAGCGACCCGGGGTGAAGTTCAAGGATGCGGATCTTCTCGGTTTTCCTTATCGGGTTACGGTGGGCAAGCGTTTTCGGGAGCATGGTATGGCCGAGGTGGTGCGGCGCCGAGATGGGCGAAGTGAAGCATGTGCACCGGCTGAACTGGCCGGGTTTCTCGGTGACCGGCTCAGCGGTGGATCTGACTAACGAAAGCGGTATCTCCGGTTCAGCGATGACACCTGCTTCCGTAATCAATCCCGAGCGGCTCAAATGGATGGCCGCCGAGTATCTGCGGGGGATTGACCTGAGCCCCATTGACGAGGCGTGGGAGATGGCCGCCGTCGTCCATAAAGATACCGCCCATTTTTCCGGCGAGCCGTATCTGCTGCACGCCCTTGAAGTGGCCTCCACCCTGGCGTCGATGCGTCTGGACCTGGATACAATCGTTTCCGGCCTGCTGCACGGAGTGCTCAAACGCGGGATGGAACCCGCTGAACTGCGGCAAAAATTCGGTGACGATGTGGCCTATATCGTGGGCGGCATGACCCGTATTACCACGGTCAAGTTTAACAACCGTCAGACCAGTCAGGCAGAATATGTCCGCCGTATGCTCATGGCCATGGCAAAGGATATCCGGGTTTTGCTGGTGCGGCTGGTTGACCGCTTTCAGGATATGCTCGTGCTTTCCCTGGTATCCCGTGAGCAGCAGCGGGAAGTGGCTCGGGAGACCATGGATCTGTACGCGCCGCTGGCCGGCCGGCTCGGTATCGACTGGTTGAAACGCGGTTTTGAAGACAGGGCCTTTAAGTTTCTCCATCCCCAGGAGTACGAGGATATCAGCACCAGGCTGCAGGCTACCCTCACCGAGCGCCAGGCCTATGTCGACCGGGTTGTGGCCGTTCTTACCAACAAATTAACAGAAGGCGGCGTCACTCCGAGGCTGGTATTCGGTCGCCCCAAGCATCTCTTTTCCATATATAAAAAGCTGATTGCCCAGAATATCACGGTCGATCAGGTGTACGACCGGGTGGCCTTTCGGATTATTGTCGGTTCGGTGAATCAGTGCTACGAGGCGCTGGGGCTGATTCATGCTGATTGGGTGCCGGTTCCCGGCCGGATTAAGGATTTTATTTCAGTCCCCAAACCGAATAACTATCAGTCCCTTCACACCACCGTCAACGGGCCGGAAAATCAGTTCATGGAAATCCAGATCCGCACCGAAGAGATGGATCGGGTGGCCCAGGAGGGGGTAGCCGCCCATTGGGCCTACAAGGAAGGACAGCCCATCGAGGATCGGGATGCGAAGCTTTTCAGGGGATTGAAAGGGATTGTCAATTCGCTGCGGGAGGTCGAGGATCCTCGTGAGTTTCTTGAGGGGCTGCGCGGTGAGCTGCATGATCCCGAAGTGTATGCTCTGACCCCCAATGGAGAGGTTAAAGAGCTTCCGGCCGGCAGTTGTCCGCTTGATTTTGCCTACGCCATTCATACCGAAGTGGGAGATCATTGCAAGGGCGCCAAGGTAAACGGCCGCATGGTGCCGCTTAAGTATCAGCTCCAGAACGGTGATATTGTCGAGATTATCACCGCCCCCGATCAGCGGCCGCGGCGGGGCTGGCTCGATTTTGTCAAAACCAACCGGGCTCGCACCAGGATTCGCGCCTGGTTGCGCCGTGAGGAACGTGACCGGGCCCTGGCGCTGGGTAAGGAGATCAGTGAACGAGAGCTGAGAAGACACGATCTGAGCATTAAAAAACTGGTCAAGAGCGGCCACATCAAGATGTTGTTCAAGGAGCTTCGCTGTAATTCCCTCGATGATATGCTGGTGAAGATCGGCAGCGGTGACATTACCGTCCAGATGCTGCTCAAGGCACTGGATCCGCCGGAGATGCGTCAGGAGCATGAATTAGCCGGCGCCCCGTCCAGCCCGGAGGAGCTGGCCGCCGCCATGGTGAGCCATCAGCACGACCGGTCGAAAGCGGGGACAACTGCCCTGACCATCGACGGTATCGATGACATGCTCGTGAAGATCAGCCAGTGCTGTCGGCCGGTGCCCGGCGATCCGATCATCGGCTTTATCACCTCCGGTCGTGGCGTCTCCGTCCACAAGGCGGATTGCCGTAATCTGCTGAGCGCTGATCCGAGACGGTGGATCGAGGTTGACTGGCATCGCGAGGAGGGCAGGAATTATCGTGCCGATCTCTTTATCGTTACCGAAAACCGGCGCACCATTCACACTGAGATCAGCGCGGTGATCAGTACCGATGTCGCCCAGATAACCAGTATTGCCGCCCATACAACCGCAACCGATACGGTGGAGTTTACCATCGGCGTTCAGGTAAACGATGTTGACCATCTGGCCCAGGTGATGAGAAATCTGCGCCATCTGGAACCGGTTATTTCCGTTCGCAGATTATAGTCACTCCATGATGATCATCTGCACCGTATGCGGAAACGAGGTGAACGGTGACGACCAGCACTGTCCGTTTTGCCGGGCTGAACTGTCTTATCTAAAACCGCACCATGACACTGGGGCTCCTCTGCATAAAACGGTCAACCTCAAGCAGGGTCTGCCCACCGTCGCCGTCGCCCTTGCCCGTCTTGAGCAGGCCCTGCGGCAGGCACGGTTGGAGCGGGCTGCGGTAGTAACCGTTATCCACGGGTATGGGTCTTCGGGCAAGGGCGGCGCAATCCGCATACAATGTCGAAAATTGCTTGATCACCTGATGGCAGGGGGGCACATCAAGGCGGTCATTGCCGGGGAGGATTTGCGCAGGCACAGCGGCGCCGGCAAGGATCTATGGCGCCGTTTCCCCGATCTTGACAAATACCTGCGTGTTGACCTTGGCAATCCCGGCATCACTATTATTGTGCTGAGGTGATGCCAAACTCCACTTTATTATTCGATGTGATACAAATCTAACAATTGAGGGCGGATTGGCCTTCTTCAAAGCAGCAAAAAACCAACAAGGGGAAAAATAAATGAACATTATCAGAGCGGCATGTATCAGCGTGTTCTTCATAGTGGCGTCCACCGCCGCCACTGCGCAGGAGTCCACCGAGCAAACAATGAGCACCCCGGCGGAACAGGTAAGCTACGTACTGGGACTCGATCTTGGTCGATATCTTTCTCAGTTGAAAGATGAGGTGGATCTGGAGGTCGTCAAACAGGGTCTTGAGGACGGTTTCACCGGTGTTCAGCCGCTGGTAAGCGAGGCCGAGGAAGTGGCTGCCCAGCAGCAGATCAGAACCATGATGGAAGAGCGCCAGCAGGTCCAGATGGCTGCGATGTTGGCCGAAAACAAGGCGGCCGGAGAAGTATTTCTGGCTGAAAACAGAAATCGTGAGGGAGTTGTTGAACTGGCCAGCGGCATCCAATACGAGGTGTTGCGGGAGGGCGATGGTGCGACTCCGCAACCCACTGATGTGGTCAAGGTAGACTACGTTGGCACCCTCGTAGACGGCAGCGAGTTTGACTCATCCATCAGTCGTGGTGAGCCGGCCGTGTTTCCCATCGACGGCGTCATTGCCGGCTGGAAGGAAATATTGCCGATGATGCCGGTGGGCTCACAATACCGGGTGGTAATTCCCAGTGAGCTGGCCTATGGCGAGCAGGGCGCACCCCCGCGGATTATGCCAAATTCCGTGTTGGTGTTTGAGATCGACCTTATTGCCATAGAGCAAGACGTCCAATAGTCGTCCACCATTAAACCGTCGTTGGGATTGCTACAGATATACGGTTTAACGGAGCACCACTTCCTAATACCTGGTGGGCAATGGCTATATGGCTGATTGCCTGCCAGGGACGTCTCAATAGTTCAGCACCGTAGGAATCGATGGCCACCGGATCGTAAGCCGCCGCCCACCGGCGCGGCGGTGGATCACAGGTGGGTCCCCACAGATGTGCCTGAGTCATCCCCAAAGAACCGTCGAGCAGGGTGAAATCTGGTGTCCGGTAGCGGTTGAGATCGGCAATAGCGGGCTGGATATCATCATGAAATGTGGCCTTGCCCCAGCCACCTGAGCCCTGGTAGTAGCGCGGTGGGACACATCCCATCATGTTTTTCATGGTCAGGGTTACCCCTGCCATGGAGTGTGCCTTGAGTACCGGAACCGAGATGATAAAGCTGTTGAACAGGATTTCCGGCAGGTACATGGACGGCCAGCGCTGGCAATCGGGGTTTTCCAGGTAGATGAGCGGCTCGGTATTGAGATCCACCAGTCGTGCGCCGGTACGGTGCGCCACCTCAGTATAGCCGAGTTCCTCAAAACAGTGAAAGGTGTCATAGCGCAACGAGCCGGTACCCTCACCGATGATGAACGTTTTTCCCCCGCAGTTGCGGGAAAGATACTCAAGCAGCGCTTCGACCAGCGGCGCCGGCGTGGTTATCGGGGGCGGCAGTGCCTCAACCAGATTCGGTTTGATCAGGATCTGCTCATGGTTTTGCAGGACAATGGGAAGCCCTGCCATATCAAGCATCCGGTTCAGCGCCGTACCATCCTCACTGGGACAATGGTAGACAATGCCGGTTTTGTCGTTCATAAGAGATCCCTTGTCACCATACCGATGGATACCTTCAGTCCCTCAAGCAGTACCCAGCGACCCAGGCACACCACGGTACAGGGAAAGGAGCCGGTAAACAGCGGGTTTTCGCAGAGCCCGCCGGAAAGGTAAAGGGTGTCGGGACTGCCGGCAAACTGATAGCCATTGAGGGCGATACCCTTAATGAACCGAGCCACCGCTTCACTTTCACTCTGGCCGTTTACCACCGCATCGAAGATGGCGCTGATGCCCAGCACCCCGCAGGTTATCGGCAAAGAGCGGGGCGGTACGCTCATGGCCCCGAAATCGAGCTGATAGTAACGCTGCAAAAGCTCGATGGTAAATCCCATGGAGGCCCCGCACTCATCGTTCCACCCCATATCCTTGACCGCGCCGTTCTCGTAGCGGACAAATTTGATGTCTCTGCTGCCGCAATCAAGCAGAGTGAACGAGGGTTCTTCGATCAATGCCGCCCCACCTCTGGCCAGGGCGGTCAGCTCGTTGACATAGCGGCCGCCGAAACGCTTGCCGTTGTGACCGGTTGCCCAGTCGGCGCGACGCCCATCGGCGGGCAGGTCGCGCACAGCCACCAGCCGATAGGTTCCGGTCTCGGTATCCATCAGCTTGGCGTACGAGGTGCCGATATCAGCAAGCAGCATTGTCTACTCCGCACAGCTCAATAAATGCCTGAATTTTTGCCCGCCCGCTGTTGGTGGCTGAAACGTCACCGTCCACGAAAAGCGCGCGGGGATGGCGTCGGGCGAGGTGTCTGGCCAGTGCCGTTTTGGCACAGAAGCTCTGGGCGAAAAACACCATCGGGATGGTGTGGTCGACATGCTCTTCCAGAGCCGGGTTATACGGCGTCTTGTTTTCCATGCAGCGACTCCAGCCAAACACATGGGTGGTGTCGGGAAACGGTTCCAAGAAAGAGAAATCTCGCGGCGGGACTCCCCAG
Source organism: Desulfofustis sp. PB-SRB1 (assembly GCA_016722945.1). GTDB lineage: Bacteria > Desulfobacterota > Desulfobulbia > Desulfobulbales > Desulfocapsaceae > PB-SRB1. The sequence continues at coordinate 359,454 of JAEQMT010000023.1, forward strand.
AAACCGACGGTTGGTGTGCACGGCGGGTGTTGCCGATGCGGCTGCACCGATTTAACCGAAGCGGTGATTGCTTCGAGCTTGGCGACCAGCGGCATCCTGGTGGTGCTGACCGGAGTGCCGAAATCATCGCAATCAAGATTTGTGGTGCGGATAATGTGCGTGCCCGGTAGGGCATCGGCGAGAATGATCGCCACATGTGATGCGCAATCACATTTACCGGGGCCGGTGTCGATATAAATTGCTTCCAGGTTCAGCCCCATTGCATTAATTACGGCGGTGCGCAAAATCGCGCAATACACCTTGGGTAATAGTTCGCCGGCATCGTCGATGGGTCGGCGCAAAAGCGGCTCGTCCAAATCAAAAATCACGCATCCGCGGGCGTTCAGCTCGGCAATCACCTGGCGCGGCGGCATGCCGATAATACCCACCTGCGGTTTGTTCTGGTTATCGGTAAGCATACTCAGCGATCCTGGTTTCTCAGAAGATAGATACCCGCCGCGGAAAAGACAATATGGACGGTCAGGGCAGCCGGCAGCGCCATGATGTAGCCGGCGGTGGCAAAGGATTGCAGCGCCCCGTAGATCCCCCAGGCAACAAAGGCCATGACGCAGCTGATGGGGATGGCAACCGAGAGATCCTTGCCCCAGGTCTGGTAGCTCAGCATCAGGATCGGCAGACCAAGCAGCAGCAGCGGGATACCTAAAAAGAGATACGAGAGCCGTCCGTAAAACTCGGCGCGGGCCTCCTGTATACGATATGGCGCCTCCTGGGCGTGGATATTCTTGTACAGGGCGGTAAGCGATTTATCGTTGATTTCATATTCGGGAACGAGGAAATCCTCGGGGGTCTCCGGCAGCTTTACGGTGCTTATTTCAAAGGGAAAGTCGACGATGCGGCCATCTTTGGACCGGTAGATTTGCCTGCCATTTTTCAAAATCCAGTGTGGTGGCACCCAGTCGGCAAATGCCACCGAAATTGTTGATTGTATATTGTAGTTTTCATCCCATTCGGAATAGGAAAAGTCCTTGAACACCATGTTCTTGCTGTTGGGCCACTGAAATGAGTAAAAGCCCTCCTGACCCTTGTAATAATAGCGGCCATTGCGGTAGATACCCAGCGGCACCTTGCCCCGCACCTGCTCAAACCAGATGTTATTCGTTCTGGCGATGGTAGAGGGTAGAACAAACTGCGCCATGGCGATAAACATACCGACAAAGATTATCGAGATCAGCAGCAGCGGTCTAATAATTGTTCGCAGCGGAATGCCGGCCGCTTTCAGGGCGATCAACTCGTTACTGTGGTTGAGAATGCCAAGGGTGATCACCCCTGAAAGCAGGATCAGGATCGGATTGATCAAGTCCACCACGTAGGGGATGTTGAACAGGAAAAATTGCAGAACAAGGGATAATGGTTTGCCCGCCTCATCAAATTCGTCGTACTTCTCAAAAAAATCGATTAGAACATACAGGGCCACGAAGGCCACATTGAGGATAAAGAAATACCGGATAAACTGGCTGATCAAATAACGATTCAACAGGGGCATGGCTAATGGCTAACTATCCGATGGAATGAAAAAAACGGCTGGCGGCAACAAATCCGACAAGGGCCAGACCGATGCCGAAACCATTTGATAATGCGATGTACAAAAGAGTCTGTAAAGGCTCGCCTGCCCTGAGCAATTGCACGTTTTCCCTGGCGAAGGCGGAAAAGGTGGTAAACCCGCCGAGCAGGCCGGTAAATAGAAACAGGCGAAACTCGTTGCTGATCGATACCCGCTCAAACAGCCCCCACAACACACCGATGAGCAGACAGCCAATCAGGTTGGCGGTCAATGTCTCGACGGGGTAGGGGAAGGGTGAGCCGTGTTGTCGCTGCAGGGCCACTGTCAGGAGGTATCGGCCCATGGAGCCGAGGGCGCCACCGAGCGCCACTATGGCAAGCTTTATCATATCAGCGTATCCAGACAACTCAATTTAATCTAATACTTACGGCAAGCTTGCAAAATGGCCCTTGTGCCCACTATCTGTGATGCTTTCGTAAAAACCTTGAATTTGCTTTCTAACGTCATTCCCGCCCTCGATAACAACACTCAAGGGCAGGCTGCAGCGGGAATCCAGTAATTTCAAATGATTATGGATTTCGAGTCAGAGCCACCAAGACGGTTAATCGGGGGTTTTCGATTCCATTATCTTTGCTGCTCGAATAATTAAGTGAGCCCGAGGGTAGCGTATTTTGTCTCAAAAATCAAACGATAATAGTTATTTATGTTCTTTAATATTGCCTCATTGGAACTGGTGCACTAAAGTTGCGGCTACCATTGGGGCCGTCCGACAGTGTTTTTCTGAACCCATCGCTGTCCGGCGGCTTTTCCGTCTTGCCGGATTCGGTGAGATGCAACCAGACATGAGGAGGTGAACCAGAGATCACCCGTGCGACCTATGGTGCGGCACAAGCACAAACACTTGCGGCGGAGCCAGACTCTTGCCGCGCTAAGCCCGGTGGCAGCACGGCCGGGCGAAAAGGATCTCATTTCGCCAGAGACCGTGTATGGCACGAAAAACTAAAACAAACGGCAGCTACATCTGTGAACAGTCGTATAAAAAATCCGCCAAGATACGATTGGAAGAATTCCTTGCGGTTTTTGATAAAGAAGACACCGTTCTCATCTGTATCGTTGCCGACCCCGACTCCATGGCCTCGGCCATGGCCATTAAACGGTTGTTGAGGTATCGGGTCAAACAGATCACCATTGCCCATCCCAACGAAATCAGCCGTCTCAATAATCTGGAGATGGTTGACCGGCTGCGTATCCCGCTCATCAAGATGGGATCGGTGAAAATGTCGGATATCAGCAAAAAAATCATCGTCGATTCACAGCCGGATCATCTGCCGATTTTTGAGAAGATCACCTTTGACGCGATTATCGACCACCATCCCCTCAGCCAGGAGTGGGAGACGCCCTATGTCGATATCAGGCCCGATTACGGGGCGGCCTCGTCAATGATGGTGGAATATCTGCGGGCCGCCGGAATCAAGCCGTCGGTGGCGCTGGCTACGGCGCTGTTCTACGGCATCAAGGTGGATACCCAGGATTTTGAAAAAGAGGCGAGGCTGGCGGACGGCATTTCATTTCGATACCTCTTTGATATTGCCAATCGCAACCTGGTACGAAAATTTGAGCTCACCGATCTGCGGCGCTCCGAACTGAAATATTTCAGTATCGCCCTGAACGAACTGAAATATTCGAAAGGAAAATTCTACACCCACATCGGCAAGGTCAAAAATCCTGACATTCTCGTTATCATTGCCGATTTTCTCAATCATGTGGCCGATATCGACTGGGTACTGGTCTCCGGCATTCATGGTGATAATTTAGTTGTCATTGTTCGCTGTGACGGCTACCGTAAAAATGCGGGCGATCTCGCCGCGGGAGTATTTGGTCATCTCGGTTCAGCGGGGGGCCACAAGGGCGCCGCCCGCGCCCAGGTGCCGCTCAAGGCACTGGAACTTACCGAATATGAGATCAACTCACAGACGCTGATGCGGCTGACCTCAAACCACATGAGTTAGTTCGCCGTCATCGTCGTCGCAACCGGTCGGGGCGGGCCGGAACCGACCAATCAACAGGGGAGCGCTGGTCATGCTCAAACCCACAACGCTAGCCATGATTCTCGCCGGCGGGCGAGCCGATGATCTTAACGTGCTCACCTATTATCGCCCAAAGGCGGCGGTACCGTTCGGCGGGTTTGCCAGGGTAATCGATTTTGCCCTGTCGAATCTGATGAATTCGGGCATTGAACAGGTGGCCATCCTCAGCCAGTACCGGAGCTATTCGCTCATCAACCACATCGGCACCGGTGCCGCCTGGGACATGATCGGGCGGTATCGCGGCGTCTCCATCCTGCCGCCCTTTATCGATTCGGAACAAAACGACTGGTACCGAGGTTCCGCCGATGCGGTTTACAAAAATCTCGACTACATCCAGTATAGCCGGCCCGAGGATATTCTCATCCTATCCGGTGATCATATCTATCAAATGGATTACCAGGATATCATTGACTACCACCATGAAAAGGGCGCCGATCTCACCATGGCCTGCCGGCGAATCGATCCGCGCCGTGCTTCCCGCTTCGGCATGGCGATGATTAACGATGAAGACGGCGATCGCGGCGGCAAGGTGGTCTCGTATCAGGAAAAACCGCGTGACCCGGAAGGGGAGTGGTCATCACTGACGGTACTCTGTTTCAAACCCGAGGTGCTGTACCGGGTGCTCACCGAAAATCAGGCGGATGATTCGTTTGAATTCGGCCGTGACATCATCCCTCGTCTGATGGAGCAGGGCCGCCGCATCTACGGCTACAAATTTCACGGCTATTGGGGCTATACCCGCACGGTGCAGGAATACTGGCAGGCCAACATGGATCTGCTCGGCGAGCGTCCACTCATCGATATGGAGCAGTGGGGGATTCGTACCAATCTCGATCACCGCGGTCTGCGCGACTTTCAGCCGGCCATCATCGGCCCGCACGCCAAAGTAAGCAACAGCCTGCTCTATAACGGATGCGAAGTTGAGGGAGAGGTGAGAAATTCAGTACTTTTTCCGGGCGTACACATCAATGCCGGATCGGTGGTAGAGGATTCGGTTATATTTTTCAGCAATAAAGTCGGTGCCGATTGCCGGTTGCACAAACTCGTCTCAGACGTCAACACGATCTACGAAGATGGGGTTGAAATCGGCGGCACCACAAGTTCAGTCAACGGCGGGATTACCGTGGTGGGATGGAACAATCAGGTGCCGGCCAACACAAAAATCGGCAGCGGAGTGACGGTTACTCCGATCCTGGCCCGTGATAAATGGGAAGCGGTAATCGAGTCGGGGAGGGTGCTCAAATGAAGCGGCAAGGCGATGCCCTGGTGCTGCTTTTAGCCGGCGGGGTAGGCAGCCGCCTTAACGTGCTGGTTGAGACGCGGGCCAAACCCGCGGTTACCTTTGGCGGCATCTATCGGATTATCGATTTCAGCCTCAGCAATGTCATGAACTCAGGGCTTACCAAGGTGGGAGTACTCACCCAGTACAAGCCGCTGTCGCTGATGTATCATATCGCCACCGGCGCCGCCTGGGAGTTTACCGGGCGCAGCCGTGGCATTGAGATCCTGCCGCCGCGCACCGGTTCCAAGGATCACGACTGGTACAAGGGCACTGCCGATGCGGTGCGGCGCAATATCGATTTTATCAGCGCAAATAGTAGTGATGAGGTGGTGATCCTTTCCGGCGACCATATCTACCATATGGATTTTTATGCCATGCTCGAATACCATCGTGCCAAGAAGGCCGATGTCACCGTCGGCATGATGGTGGTGCCCAAAGAGCAGATTCACCAGTTTGGCGCCGGCATCACCAACAATGACAACCGAATCGTCGAATGGGAGGAGAAACCCGAAGTCGCCCGCACGAACCTCGCTTCGATGGGCATTTATGTGTTCGACACCCAGTATCTCCTTAATTCGCTCGCCCGCAATAAGGATGAGATCGATTTCGGGATGCATATTCTCCCCTGGGCCATCGACAATGACAACGTCTTTGCCTATCCGTTTTACGGATACTGGCGTGATGTCGGCACTATTCAGGCATACTGGCAGGCTAACATGGATCTGCTTAACCCCCAGAGCGGTATCTGGCCGCAGAAATGGGGAATACGCACCAACGTCGAGGCAACCAAGCGAATGGCCGACCGACCCGCCACCCGTTACCTGGAGACGGCCCGGGTATCAAACTCGCTTATTTCGGCCGGGTGTACTATTCGTGGTACGGTAATAAATTCGGTGCTTTCGCCCGGTGTTGTAGTGGAGAAAGATGCGGTGGTGAAAGACTCCATAATCTGTCGTGACACGGTAATCGAAGCGGGGGCAACGGTGGATCTTACCATCACCGATAAACTGGTGCGGATCGGCCGCGGCGCCACGGTTGGCCACGGTGAGCATCACGATATCACCAACCGCCTCTACCCCAAGCACCTCTATACCGGCATCACCCTGGTGGGAGAATTCGCTCACATCCCGCCAGCAATGCGTATTGGTCGCAACTGTATCATCAAGTGCCGGGCCGAGGCCGAATCCTTTACCGGCGACTTTCTGCCCGACGGCGAATCGGTGTGATTTCAGAAGTCAGAAGTCAGAAATCAGAAATCAGAAATCAGAAATCAGAAATCAGAGGCCAGCGGACAACATTCACCATGCCCCCGTAGCTCAGGGGATAGAGCACGGGATTCCTAATCCCGGTGCCGCAGGTTCGAATCCTGCCGGGGGCACCAGTATCAATAGTGACGTTGGGTTACCACAGTGATTGGACCGGTATTTCACCTCTTTGAAGGAACATCATGACCGGCGGGATATTTGCCATTCTCGATGACATTGCCGTGCTCATGGACGATGTTGCGGTCATGAGCAAGGTTGCCGCCAAGAAAACGGCCGGGATCCTCGGCGATGATCTTGCCGTCAATGCGGAAAAGGCCACCGGTTTCAAGGCATCGCGGGAGTTGCCGGTGCTCTGGGCGATCACCAAGGGTTCGTTTTTGAACAAGGTGATTATTTTGCCGTTTGCCTTTTTGCTCAGCGCGTTTGCACCATGGCTGATCGTGCCGATTCTGCTGGTCGGCGGCGCCTACCTCAGCTATGAGGGGATGGAGAAGATCCATCACTCCATCACACACCGTTCTCACCGGCAGCCGCAGGCAAAAGAGCAGAGTGACCGGGAGTCCTTGCTCAGAGTCGAGAAAGCAAAGATACAATCGGCCATTCGCACCGATTTTATCCTTTCCATCGAGATCATCATGATCACCCTGGGCACCGTGATGCAGGAGTCTCTGCTGCTGCAGATTATGGTGGTAAGTTTGATCGCCCTGCTTGCCACCGTCGGCGTCTACGGCCTTGTGGCGCTGCTGGTGCGGATGGATGACGCCGGATTTTACCTGGTTGCCGCGGCCCGGAACATCGCTGGGGGAGGGGCGCAACTGGTGAGGCGTTTCGGCATGTTTCTGGTGAAATCGTTGCCGGTGGTGATTCGCGCCTTGACCGTCATCGGCACCATCGCCATGCTGCTGGTAGGCGGCGGCATGTTCACCCACAATCTTCATTTCCTGCATCAGATCCTGCATGCCATACCCTCTGTGCTCGGCGACCTGCTGGTCGGCATTGTCGTTGGCACCGTTCTGGTTGGCGGACATTTGCTGATTAAAGGAGCTGTTAAAAGGTGATGGTTCGCACCTGCTTCTATTTAATCCCGGCCCTCATGAATGACTGCACGAACTGGCGTTGAAAGAGCAGAAAGGCGATGAGCAGCGGCGCCACCGAGAGCAGGGTGGCGGCTGATATCACCGACCAGTTCACCCCCGATTCGGGCGCCCCGAATACCCCCAGCCCCACCGTCAGCGGCCGGGTAGCCACCGAGTTGGTTACCACCAGCGGCCAGAGAAAATTGTTCCAGTGGTGCGATATGGAAACCAGCCCGTAGGCCAGGTAGGTGGGACGCGCCAGCGGTACATAGACCCGCCACAATACCCCCAGCACCCCGCATCCCTCCAGCCGGGCCGCTTCTTCCAGTTCGCGCGGCGTCGACTTGAAGGCCTGGCGCAGCAGAAAAATACCAAAGGCGCTGGCCATGTAGGGCAGCCCGATACCGGCGATGGTATCCACCAGACCGAGATCCGCCAGGATCGCGTAGTTTTCCACAATCAGTATTTCCGGGGTAATCATCAGCTGCACCAGCACCAGACCAAAGGCGATGGAGCTGCCCTTAAACTCAAAGCGGGCAAAGGCGTAGGCGGCCAGGGTGCAGAGTACCAGCTGAGCGCTCAGCAGGGAGGTGACCAGGATGAAGGTATTGAAGGCATAGCGCGGAAACGGCGCCCGCTCCAGGGCGTGGGCAAAGTTTTCCAGGGTGAGCGGGGCAAACAGATCAAAACGCACCGCGTACTCCCCGGGGTGAAAGGCGGCCCACAGGGCATACAACAGCGGTGCTATCCAGACAATGGCCAACAGCCAGGCGGCGCCGGTCTCCAGGGCGTTGCCGAGCCATGAAATCGGGTCACGTTTCATCGATAGTGCACCCGCTTGTCAAGTAGATAGAACTGCGCCAGGGCCATCAGGGCCAGCAGGAAGAGCAGGGCGACGGTGAGGGTGGCGGCAAAGTTGGTGTCAAAGTAGGAAAAGGCGGTTTCAAAGATATAGTAGAGCAGCAGATTGCTGGCGTTGTTGGGACCGCCCTTGGTGAGAATGAAAAGATGATCCACCAGCTTGAATGAGTTGATCACCGCGTTGATCAGCACAAACAGGGTGGTGGGCATGAGTAGCGGAAAGGTCACCCGGCGGAAATGGTGCCAGCGCCCGGCACCCTCCAGCCGGGAGGCCTCACGCAGCTCCGGCGGCAGGTGCTGGAGGGCGGCCAGGTAGAAAATCATGAAAAATCCGGCCTCCTTCCAGATGGTCATCACGATGATGGCTCCCAGCACCGTGGCCGGATCTCCCAGCCAGTTATGACCGCTGATGCCCACCAGTGAGAGGATCTGATCGATAAGGCCGATGTCCGGGGTGTAGAAAAAGAGCCAGATGTTGGCAACGGCGATCATCGGTAGAATGGTCGGCGTGAAAAATGCCATCCGCACCAGTGCCCGGCCCGGCAGCGCCCGGTTGACCAGCAGCGCCATGGTCAGGGCAAGAATGATGGAGGTGGGAATGGTGCCCAGGGCAAACCAGAGGTTGTTGGTCAGCACCTTCCAGAAAATCGGATCGTCGAACATGGCCCGGTAGTTATCCAGGCCGATGAAACGTGAAGGACGCAGGCTGGAGCCGCGCGAAAAAAAGCTCTCCCCGATGGTGCGCAGGGTCGGGTAGTGGGTAAACCCGATAAGCAGGATGGCCGCCGGGGTGAGCAGCAGCCATCCATAGACGTGTTTCATATACTCGTTTAACTTACGGGCGAGTGAAAAAGAAGGCGGCGGTGGAAGCTCTGTGCAGCTCGCACCGTCTGCCCTCTCTTACGACCATCTTAACGATACGGCTTGAGCAGTCGTTCAGCCACAGCTTGGGCCTCGCCAAGTGCCTGCTCAGGCGTCGCGGCACCGGTAAGGGCGGCCTGAATGGCGTCATCGAGCGCTTTTCTCACCCGACCGGTCTGATAAGTGGAAAGCTCAGCGGTGGCGAACTCAAGCTGATCGCGGGCAACCGCCGCATACGGAAATTCCTCGACGTAATTAACCAACGCCTCGTTTTGATAAGCGGCCGGGCTGATGCCCACGTAGCCGGTTTTCATGGACCATTCGGCGGAGCGCTCGGGGCTGGTCATGAACTTGATCAGTTTCATGGCGGCAGTGCGCTCTTCCGGAGTTGTCTGCTTGAAGATATAGAAGTTACCGCCGCCGGTGGGGGTGCCGCGCCGCTCGCTGGCCGGCAGCATGGCAACGCCGAAATCAAAGGTGGCGTTATCCTTGACCGCGGTCAGATTGCCGGTGGAGTGCCACATGATCGCGGTCTTGCCCTCGAGAAAATTCTGGCGCAGGGTGCCCCATTCGATGGTGCCGGCCGGCATGATCTGGTGGGTGTTGCCCAGGTCGTACCAGAATTGCAGGGCCTCCACCACGGCCGGATCATCAAAGAAGGTGGTGTCGCCGCTGTCGTTCATCAGCACCTGGCCATTTTGCATGGTCAGCGCCCCGAACATCCAGTAGGGGTAGCCGGTAGAGGGAATCATCGCGCCCCATTGCGAGCCGTCTTCCTTGGTCAGTTTTTTACCCATCTCCACCAACTCGTCCCAGGTCTGGGGCGGCGCTTCGGGATCGAGACCGGCGGCCCGGAAGGCGTCTTTGTTGTAATACATGACGATGGTGGAGCGCTGAAACGGTATCCCCCAGGTCTTGCCGCCGGTGGTACCGTTTTCCATCAGGGCCGGGTAGAACGAGTCGAGCCAGGCACGCTCTTCGTCGGTGGTTACGATATCGTCGAAGGCGACGATGGCGTCCTGCTCGATGAGCTCGTAGAGATCGATGGAGAACATCACCGAGGTCTGGGCCGGCTGGCCGGAGTTAAGCGCCGCCAGCGCCTTGATGCGGGCGTCGTTGTAGTTGCCGGCGTAGATGGCATTGACGGTGATGTCGGGGTTCTCCGTCATGAAATCGGCGACCATGGAATCGACGATTGCCGTCAGCGGTCCGCCCACCGCAACCGGGTAATACATGGTCAACTCGGTTGCCGCCGCGGCGGGATTGGCGCTCCAGCACATGGCGGCGATGCTGAGTGCACCAAGCAGTTTCTTCAGTGGCTTCATCTTCTTTCTCCTTTTATGTGTGTTTTTCTCCATTGCCCCAAACGGGGTGTTTGTTGTATCACCGGCATCAGCGCCGGTATGCCAACCTCGTTATCTCTATGGATGTATGCTTTCTTCGGCTTCCGTGCGTCCATTTGCGGAAAACAGATGCACCGCCTCCGGCGGCCACCGCAGATACACCTGCTGGCCGATGGTAAGGGCGGCACGCCCGGAACAGCTTGCCAAAAGCTGCTGGTTCTGGTGGTGAAGCGTGATGATGGAGCCGGCGCCGAGAAAATCAACCGCCTCTACCCGGGCGGACAGGCCGTCCTCGGCCAGTTCTATATCTTCCGGCCGCACCCCGTAACGCATTCCGGCTGGTGACCGCGGCAGGCTCATGTCATCGGTTGCGGCCTTGATTTCATTGAGATTGGGCAACTCATCGAGGACCAGCAGATTCATCGGCGGGGCGCCGATAAAGCCCGCCGTAAAGGCGGTGGCAGGGCGTTCGTAGAGCTCATGGGGCGGCCCGCTCTGCTCGACACGCCCGTCCTTGAGCAGAATCACCTGATCGGCCATGGTCATCGCCTCTATCTGATCGTGGGTAACGTAGACCATGGTCAGACCAAGTCGCTTCTGCAGTGCCCTGATCTCTGAGCGCATTTCGCTGCGCAATTTGGCGTCGAGGTTGGACAGGGGTTCGTCCATCAGACAGACCGGCTGCTGCGAGACAATGGCACGGGCCAGCGCCACCCGCTGCTGCTGGCCGCCGGAGAGCTGCGCCGGTTTGCGTTCGAGCAGTTCGGCAAGCCCCACCAGCTCGGCCGCCTGCCGCAGACGGGCGGCACGCTCGGTTGCCCCAATCTTGCGTACCTTGAGCCCGAAGACGATATTCTCACCGACACTTAAATGCGGGAACAACGCATACGACTGAAACACCATGGAGACGCCCCGGCGGGCGGGATCTATCGTGGTCACGTCGCGTCCGGCGATATAAATGGAGCCGCCGCTTGCCTCCTCGAGCCCCGCAATCATCCGCAGGATGGTCGACTTCCCGCAACCCGACGGCCCAAGTAGGACACACAGGGTGGACTCGGCAACGGTGAAACTGACCCGGTCAACGGCGGTAAAGTCACCCCATCTTTTCTCCAGGCAGACGACCTGCAGATCATTTCCCATGGGTGGTCCAGATTAGTGTTAAAATTTTTGAGATAGAGCCCGGCAATCCCTTGCACTTCGACCGTGAACGAACATGCTCATTTTCCAGGGTTCCCTGTATACTTCGTTACGCGTTCAGTTGCAAAGTGGTGTTATGCCCCCTCAATCATGCAGTCGCGGCCCAGCAAAAATGATAACTTATTGAAAACCTTGAATTTGCTTGCTAACGTCATTCCCGCCCTCGATAACAACACTCAAGGGCAGGCTACAGCGGGAATCCAGTAATTTCAGATGATTAGGGATTGCGGTTCAACTCCACAATGACCGCAATTGGCGTTTTTACGACGCCATCAAAAATAGCGGTGCTGTAATCGGCGTGTTACACACAACATGGCAGGGCCACAGAGAAGCTAAGATATGACCTTAGATGTTTATAACAGATTAAATTTCAGTTTGGAAACGATTAAGCACAGTCCGTCCTCAGGATGAAATGGGTGGTGAGATACGATATGTTCAAAGACCTTTCCGAGGTCGGTCACCTCTTGGGCGATGTGGCCTTTCTTGTGCAGCTTTTTCCATGAATCTCTGGTAGAATTGACAGATATCCAGGTTGATGCAAGGCAGTTCAATGTTATTTCGTATTACCTCAATGTGATATTTCGCACCTTACCACCGGTGAAAACATCTGAAAAACTCCGCATTCTCGCCGGCGCCGCCAAGTATGATGCATCGTGTGCCTCCAGCGGCTCCCGGCGCACGAGGCAAACCGGCGGAGTGGGCAACGCGGCTGCCCACGGCATCTGCCACAGCTGGTCGGCGGATGGCCGGTGTATTTCGCTGCTCAAGCTGCTTTTGAGCAACGAGTGCATCTTTGATTGTGCCTACTGCCTCAGCCGCCGCTCCAACACCATCGAACGGGCCCGCTTTACCTGTGAAGAGGTGGCTGATCTCACCATCCAGTTCTATCTGCGCAACTATATTGAAGGACTGTTTCTCAGTTCCGCCGTCTATGGCTCACCCGAACGCACCATGGCCGATCTGGTGGAGGTCTGCCGGCTGCTGCGCGAGGTACACAAATTTGGCGGCTATATCCATCTCAAGGTAATTCCCGGTGCCCCGGCTGAACTGGTGCGGATGGCAGGGCTGCTGGTTGATCGGCTCAGTGTCAATATCGAACTGCCGTCCTCGGCTTCGCTCAAGCGACTGGCTCCGCAGAAACATAAACCGCAGATTATCGCCCCCATGCACCAGATTGCCCAGGAGTCGGGGGGATATAAAAAGGATCGCCGGGTGCATCGGAACGCTCCGAGCTATTGTCCGGCCGGTCAATCAACCCAGATGATTATCGGCGCCTCACCCGAGGATGACCGCAGGATTCTGCACCTCAGTGAACACCTGTATCGCCGTATCGGTCTCAGGCGGGTATATTACAGTGCCTACATGGCGGTGAACGAGGATTCCCTGCTGCCGGCGCTGCGTTCCACGCCGCCGCTGGTGCGCGAACATCGGCTCTACCAGGCGGATTGGCTGATGCGGTTCTATCATTTTCAGGCCCATGAAATTCTCTCCGAAGATGCCCCGTTTCTCGATGTGGAGCTTGATCCCAAATGCGCCTGGGCCCTGCGCCACCATGATCTCTTCCCGCTTGACATTAACCGCGCCTCCTACGAGGAGCTGCTGCGGGTGCCGGGCATCGGGGTGGTGTCGGCCAAACGCATCGTGAAACACCGCCGGGCCTGCATCCTGCGTGAACAGGACATCAAAAAGATCGGTTTGGTCTGGTCGCGGGCCAGACATTTTATCTCCATCGGCGGTCGTTTTCAGGGAGGCGCCGCCCATGACCCCGAATGGCTGCGCACCCTGTTGCGCGGCCCGGTCAAGCCCCGGCAGCTAAGGCTTTTTGACGCGCCCTCACCATCATGACGGCGGTCTACCTCTATGATTCCACCTGCGAGGGCATGCTCTGCGCGGTGGCCCGCGCCGTAAAAGAAAACCCTGATATCGCCCGGGTAACGGGGATTTATGCGGCCCATCGGTATGCGCCGCGGTTGTTTGACGCGGCTCACGAGGTAATCACCGATGGTGATCAGGCCGGCCGGTTACTGAACTATCTGCGCGAGCTTGGAGACGGCGCCCCCACCCTGGCGCTCAATGCGTATCTCAGCGAGGATGATCAGGCGGCGCGGCACCTGGCCGTTGTCGTTTCCGAAAGCCTTAGCAGAGGGAAAACCGTGCTCTCTCATCTGACCCACGACTCGGTGCATTACCTGCGCCGCTGTTCCAGGGCAGTAAGTTTTGAGGCACATCGCTATAAGGGAATGCTGCGCTTTGCAAAACTTGGTGACGGGATGCTGTACGGGCCGTTTGCTCCGCGCCACCAGGTGCTGCACTACTGTGCCAAGCACTTTGCCCATCGTCTGGGCAGCCGGCACTGGATTATCCACGATCTGCGGCGTGGCTGGGCGATATACTGGGATACCAGAAAACCCCGCGAAGTGCGGGTGGATGAGGAGATTGCCCGGCAGGTGCGGGCGGCGGGCGCGGTCCCGGCAGAGCATGTGGCCCAGGATGAATTATATTACCAGATGATGTGGCGCGAATTTCACCACGCTATCAGTATCGGTGCACGCACCAAAACGCGGCTGCAACGCCAGTTCATGCCGCACCGGTTCTGGAAATATCTGGTGGAGCAGCAGGGGGGAAGTGAGCTTAAATCATAGCTATGAAACCAACAGACACCTTTTACGGCGTTCGCATCGCCAGGCTGCATCTGGAGCTGACCGAAAAGTGCAACGCCGCCTGCCCGCTCTGCATACGCACCAATCCTGATGGATTGAGGCCTCAGTCTTATCTGGGCACCCAGGAACTTCGCCTGGATGATCTGCGCGCCTTTCTGCCGGTGGAACTGAGAAGAAATCTTCTCGAAGTGCATATGTGCGGCAGCTATGGCGACCCGATAATGGCGAAAGATTGCCTGGCTATAGCGGCGCTTTTCTGCACACCGAATTGCTCCGTATCGCTGAGCACCAATGGCAGTGCGCGATCAACGAGGTGGTGGTCCGAGCTTGGCCGGATACTTGCGAAAAACCCCAAATCCCGGGTCGATTTTCATATTGATGGGCTGGCCGATACCAACAGTTTTTATCGCAGAAACACCAGCTTTGCAAAAATCATCAAAAACGCCACGGCCTTTATCGAGGCAGGGGGGCAGGCCAATTGGGAATTTATCCCCTTCAAGCACAATGAACATCAGATTGAGCAGGCCCGGGAACTCTCCCGGCAGCTCAATTTTGCCCGCTTCACCATCAAGAAAAGCAACTGGATATTTTCTGAAGAACGGCCGAAAATCGCATTTACAGACAGAAACGGCAAGACCTGTTACCTTGAAAAGCCATCCAGCATCTATATGCCGGATAAAGGTAAAACCCGCGCATCCGTCATCCCCGATTCGGATAACCAAGAGATCAACTGCCTCGCTCTTTTTCAGAACGAACTGTACATATCGTGTGAGTCGATAGTCTATCCCTGCTGCTGGGTTGCCCGGCATGCACGAAATATATATCTTGGCAAGGATACCAAAGATGGATTTTCAGAACTCTTTCAGCGTTACAACGGCAACGAGATATTCAACCTGAAACGACATTCGCTGGAAGAGATGCTGCACAGTCATTTTTTTATGGCGCTCTCTGAGTGGTGGAGTACTAATCAACCACCGATCTGTTTCAAGAAATGCGGCCTGAAAAATCAGCCCGAGAAGATAAAAACAACAAATGTTACCAACGGAGGATGAGATGATCACCCCGAGCAGCTCATTTCCCGTATTTATCGTCGCTGATCTTGACGCGGCACAGCGATTCTACACGGCCAATCTGGGGTTTACCCCACTTTTCGCCAATGATTGGTATCTACACCTGGCCACCGAATCAGGCGTACAGGTGGGCTTTATGCTGCCCGATCAGCCCACTCAGCCACCCATGTTCCACAACGCTCACAATGGTTCCGGAGTGATCTTTTCACTCGAGGTGGAAAACGCGGATGACGCCTACGATCAGGCCACCCGGGCCGGCCTCGATATCGTCCTTAGCCTGCGCTCCGAAGAGTGGGGCCAGCGCCACTTCTGCCTGCGCGACCCCAACGGCCTCTTTATCGATATCGTCCAGGCAATAGCCCCGAACGCTGAATACGAGCAGGGGTATCAGGGCTAATTTCTTGGTAAGGCAGAATTGCCGTTACCGTATGCCCGATAAAAGGTGCGCCAACGGAAGTGGTGGGCTTTTTTCCTCGCAGGCCACTATAAAATCGACCAGTCAAACCTCTCCTTGAGCCGAAAAGCGAGGTTGTTACGACGCCGTTACGGCTTTACCGGCAGCACATGGATTGCCTTGACCACCAGCTCCACCTCGTCACCCACGTTGAGTTCCAGGTGTTCAGCCGATTCGGTGGTCAGCACCGAGGCCATTTCGGCCGGATCGGTCACCGAGAATTTAACCAGTGACATGACATCGCCGGTTTTGATTGAGGTTACCCTTGCCTTGATCTTGTTTTTTGCCCCGTAGCGCATCTGTTTTCCTCCCTGTTTTTGTATGGTAGTTTTCACCGGTGTTGAAACGCTCTGCCGCGTGGCATCTGCACCCTATACCATTAGATAGTGATTCACCTGCCGGAAAGCAATTGGGTATGCCCGTATTCTCGGTGTTTACCGTAAAACGCGCCGCCAACACAAAACCGCCACCATTTTCTCACATTCCAAGCACAGGTTGGCTTATCGCTAACAGCAATGATCCGATTATTATGCTACATTTCACAGTGCAGTAAGCGTCCAATAAACCCCATCTTTTCAAAGTAAACCGGCCATGTTCCATTAGCTCCAAAAACATATTGGAGGCGTACATGGAACCAACGCGGAAACCTAAAGTAAGCGATTCTCGTCGGAGCTATTGGCAGTCCCACATCGAAGGCTGGCAACACTCAGGGCTGAGCCAACACGAATAGTGCCGGCAGCACCACCTCTCCCTGTCAAGTTTTGGCTACTGGCGGAGCCGGCTGCGAGTTCGTGAACAGAGCAGTCCGCGCTTTCACCCAGTGGTCATCGCCGGGAATCATCCCCCACCAGTACCAGAGCCACCGGCTGAAGATTCAGGACTGCGGGTCGTGCTCCCCCATCACCACTTCAGCATTGCCATATCTTCGCGGTTTTGCCCCACAACGCTGAAGGCGGTGCTCGGGGTACTGGAGGAGGTGCAATGAATCGTATGCTCACCGAGTCTCAGGTGTACGTGGCGGTCGGGGTAACAGATCTACGCAAATCGATCAACGGGCTGGGCCTGCTGGTGGAAGAACAGTTTGCCTTGAATCTTTTTGACGGCAGCCTCTTTGCGTTTTGCAACCGCCGCCGCGACCTGGTGAAGATAGTGTACTGGGACGGCAGTGGATTTTGTTTATGGATGAAACGGGTGGAGCAGGAGCGGTTTCAGTGGCCTGATGACGGCGGCGCGGTGGTTGAGATGAGTGAGCAGGCGTTAAGCTGGCTGCTCAGCGGTCTTGACGTGCGCCAGGCACACCAAAGATTGGCGTATACTTCGGTGTCGTAACCAGCGTCGAATATTTTTGCAAAAGCAAGAGAAAAAATATGCTAGAATATTGAATTTATTGGTGAAATAACCGCTGACTTGTGGTAGAAGATGAGCATGAATGTCGCTGCCCATCCTACCCTGCCGGACACGCCCGCCGAGCTCAAGGAGATCATTGGTTCTTTGGTTCAAGAGAATGAGCGTTATGCCGAGAAAAACGAGCATTACGTCCAGGAGAATGAGCTGCTCCGGGAGCAGATTCGGCTGTTGTACGCCACGCTGTACGGAAAAAAGAGTGAGAAAATCGCGGTAGGCGGCGATCACCCGCAACTGCCGCT
Organism: Desulfofustis sp. PB-SRB1; assembly: GCA_016722945.1. Taxonomy (GTDB): domain Bacteria; phylum Desulfobacterota; class Desulfobulbia; order Desulfobulbales; family Desulfocapsaceae; genus PB-SRB1. The sequence goes on from JAEQMT010000023.1 coordinate 376,817, forward strand.
GTTCGATATGCCGGAGCCGGCCGAGCTCGAACCGGAACCCGAGAGCGTCGAGGTACCCGCCCATAGCCGTAAGAAACGGGGCCGAAAACCACTGCCGGATCATGTACCGCGAGTAGAGATTATCCACGATATCGACGAGGCGGATAAGCAGTGCGGCTGTGGTTGCAGACTGAAACGATGCGGTGAAGATGTCTGCGAGAAGCTCGACATCATCCCGGCGGTGATTCAGGTGATCAGACATATCCGGCCCAAGTACGCCTGCCCGAGCTGTGAAGGGCTTGATACCGAGGGAGCGGTGGTCAAGATCGCCCCGCCCGCCAAGCAGATTATTCCCAAAGGGATTGCTACCGCCGGTCTGCTGGCCCATGTGTTGACCGCTAAATTCTGTGACGCCCTGCCTTTTTACCGGCAGGAGCAGCAGTTTCGTCGGTTGGGCGTGGAGATTGGCCGAGCGACCATGGGTAACTGGGCATTCACGGCGGCTGCGGCCTGCCGACCGGTGATAGACTTGTTGCAGCAGGAGATTCGCTCTGGCCCGTTGATAACCATGGATGAAACGACGGTACAGGTGCTTGACGAGCCGGGCCGGTCTGCCACCACGAAATCGTACATGTGGGTATGCCGGGGCGGTCTACCAGACAAGCCGGGAATTATCTATCGGTACGCGCCGAGTCGTTCGTCCACGGTGGCCGAGTCATTGGTGGGCGACTACACCGGGGTGGTGCAGACGGACGGATATATCGGCTATGACTTCCTTGATACTCAGCCAGGCATTATCCATGGCGGGTGCCTGGTTCATGTCCGCCGAAAGTTTCGTGATGCCCAGAAAGCTCGAGGCAAGGCGGCGCAGCAGACCGGCAGCAGCGATGTGGCGCTGAACTATATCCGGACTCTGTACCGGATAGAAAAAGAGATGAAGCATCCAGATCTTTCCTTTGATGAGGCGGTGAAGATACGGCATGAGAAAGCACGGCCGATCTTAACCGAGTTCCACGCCTGGCTCCTGAAGAAAACAACCCAGGTGGTGCCGAAGAGTCTGGTGGGTAAAGCGGTCTCCTATGCCTTGAACCAATGGGATCGAGTACTGGTCTATCTTGATCACGGCTTTATGACCCCTGACAATAACCAGACCGAGAATGCGATTCGCCCCTTCGTGCTCGGCAGAAAGAACTGGCTGTTTGCCGGCACCCCGGAAGGGGCTCAGGCCAGCGCTGATCTGTTCAGTCTGATTGAGACGGCCAAGGCCAATGGGCTGGAGCCGTACGCATATCTGCACTATCTGTTTGAGAAACTTCCCTTTGCATCCAGCAAGGCTGAGTACCGGGCTTTACTGCCCATGAACCTCACACCCGGCGATATCGTCAGTGGTGATGTGGTGACAGGGGTTTGATTAAGCGCTTAGTACGCCGGGATAAGCCGGCAAAGGATAGTGGGTGCAAGTCCCACACAGATGAAGGTGTAGCCTACCAATCTGGCCCCGAGTCATGCGCGGTGGTTCGTGAGGACTAACGTGAAGTGTTGACAGGGGTGGCTATAGGCTGGGTATTGAGCTGCGAAATTTAAGTTTGAGGTGTCGATGTTGTTAAGCGAAACAGAAGACCATGCTGGTGCGAGCGTTATCGGGCGAGTTCGTATTCCAGGCCTTACGCAGTCGGAGACCCCATGCATGTGGCGAAGTCCTTTGTGCGGAACCCGGGAGATCTCGCAAACGTCCAGGTATCGTACCCGGACCGATTCCTGAAAACGCAAGTTGAACGAGGAATATGAACGTTTACGAGAAGTCGGACATAGCCATAGTACCGAAGAAGGCTGCGAACAAGGAGGGCTTTTCTTCTGCGGAGCGGCTGGAGGGAAGGGCTGTGCTCAAGTGGAACGTCCAGCATCCTGCCGCAGTCCGGACTCAGAGCCGGGTAGCTGCGTCGATCAGATTGTTGGCCGTGCGCCGTGCGGCGCAAAGTAACAAGAATCTCAAGTTCACTGCACTCATGCATCACATCGATGTTCAATTACTCCAAGAGTGTTACTACAAACTCAAGCGGAATGCAGCACCGGGCATTGATGGACAGAGTTGGGCCAGCTATGGAGAGAAGCTTGACGAGAGGTTGATCCTGTTACACAAAGAGATTCATCAGGGGAGTTATCGGGCAAGGCCTGCGCGACGGGTACATATCCCGAAAGCAGATGGCAGCCAGAGGCCTTTGAGTATCCTTTGTATTGAGGATAAAATCGTCCAGCAGGCAGTGGTGGAAGTTTTGCAAGCCATTTACGAAACTGATTTCATGGGTTTTTCCTATGGATTTCGGCCAGGGCGTGGGCAACACGACGCGTTGGATGCCCTACAAGCTGCGCTCTATCGCAAACAAGTGAATTGGATTCTGGATGCAGATATTCGCAAATTCTTGGAACCCTCGTCATAATGCACCTCCATTAATGCGTGATATGTGTTTTTGCTTTTTCCTTCTTAACTAATAGATATATTTGGTAAAAATCAAGATTTTCGATTTTTTTAAATTCCCGTCTTGAAACTTGTACACGTTGCAACTGTTCCCCCCAGAATTCCAGTTTAAATGAGTTTGAGTTGTTTGTTTGAGACTTTGATATACAAGCCAAGTTGTTTGCCTTTACGGACATGAACAGCGGAGAGTTTACCCGTTTTTAGCCGGTTTAATATTGTTTGCCGAGAAACACCGAGGATGCTTTTAGCTTCCTTCATTGTCGCATACCCTTCAGGTGGATGTTCCATAAATTTTGATCGAAGTTCGTCCGTTATTCGAATCTGCCATGGTGCTCCTGGCGTGATCTGCTCGCCACCTATGAATCCGTCACTCAGCCATCGATGGAGTGTTGAAGGTGCTAGCTCTAATATTTCCGCAGCTTTTTGGATCGTTACTAACTCTCCATCTCCTGGTTTGTTGCCATCAAAATTGGGGATATTCCAATATCGACGTAAGTTGCCTACTCGGTTGGCGGTGAACTCAAGTCCACCAGCCGTACGTCTTTCTTGCCGATTGAGGATTCCGGCTATTATTGCGTCTGTATAATACTCGGCAAGGCGACGCACAAGATCAATGGTATCCTGTTTGGTGCGAATGGGGGGAGCACTACGACGGGGAAGCGGAACATCGATTTTCAATACCGCTTCGGTTTTCCAGCGTACAAGCAAATGAGCGATATCATTTGTCCGATCTACGGTGATGTTTACTTCCTGCAATACTACTTGCAGTAATTCTTTTTTGTCCCTTGAAGTGATGGTGGGTGCGTACCAGACCTTTTGAAGATCGCCGCTTAAGATCTGGACAAGAGCCTTTTGTTCTTGGGTTAACGTTTTTGGATATCTTCGTTTTCGTTGTTCAAAGTCTTTCTCTGCGTCTTCAAGCGCTTTCAGTGACTGTTCCCATTGGCGCTCCAAAGAGCGGGCAACAAGCCTGTTCTCCGGTTCCACCGCTTTGAATCGTCGTTCCGCTCGTTCGGCCTCATAGCGAAACCGCTCGAGCTGTAGGCGCCACTGCTCTATTGCGCGATCATGTTCAGCTTCAATATTTTTTTCCGCAAGTAAAGCTGCCTCTGCTGCAGCAGGACTAATGGCCTCCAAAAAAGCATCAGCGACAGCCGCGTCAAGAGCAACACCTCCGACTCGCATGCAGAATTTTCCTCTGCCCTCCATCAGTTTATTTGCCGGGCAATAATAGCCTGGAGAGCAATTCCGTCCCTGGTAATAAACTTTGAGCCGGCGCCCACAGTTACCGCACGTGGCGATGCCTTGCAGCAGGGCAGTTCCTTCACGCACTGCGCCGGACTCATGGTGTGAGATGGGTCGTGTATTTTTTGCTAATCTCTCTTGAATCATCTCATAAGTCTCCCAATCAATATATCCTTCATGATGATCATGAATAAATACCGACCATTGGGATCGTGGTTTACGTTTTACCCGCTTTTTTACTTGTCCGTTTGCATCAACGAAACGATCTTGTTTTGTCTTACCATAGGTATAAACACCTGCATAGGTCGGGTTGGTCAAGACTGAATGGATAGCGTGATAAGAAGGAGTAACCCATTGAATTTCTGGAGCCATACTCGATTGCAATGGGAACAAAAGCTGTTGAGAGCGAAACCAAAGCCATACCTGTCGAGCCGATCCAACCTGAGGGAATTTATCAAAAATTGTCTGAATTGCCCCGCAAACAGCTTGGTCCGGGTGCATGAGAACCTCGCCGTCCTGCTCGCCCCAGACAAAACCAACAGGTAGACCCCGTCGTAGCTCGCCTCTGGCCGCTTTATTGCGTATACCGCCGTCAAGCCGAGCGCGGATAACATGCAGTTCCGCTTCAGCCATGGTTCCTTTCATACCAAGCAAGAGACGGTCATTGAAAAGTCCGGGATGATAAAGCCCATCACCGTCGCCGATCAAGGTGTTGGTGACACTGCATAAGTCAAGTAACCGGTACCAATCGGAATTATTTCGCGCTACCCTTGATACTTCAAGAGATAGAAGTAATCCGACTCGACCCAAAGCTACTTCGGAGGTCATCATGGTAAAGCCTGTGCGATGCATACTGTCGGCACCGGATTGAGCCAAGTCTTCATCAATAATTTTGACCCGCTGGTGGGGCCACCCCAGTTCAATTGCCCGGTCTTTCAGTTGGTACTGCCTCTGGGTTGATTCTTTGTTATATTCGACCTGTGAGGCTGTGGATTGTCGTACATAGACAAATGCCTGTCGCTGCAGGTGGGTTGGTTGAATTTTATTAGTATCGATCATTTCCAGCCTCCTTGGTCGGTTCCGTCTTCCTTGTAACAACTATTTTGTGGATCAGGTGGGCCAGTGATGATTGTATGTGTTCTTGTAGTTGTGGGTCCAGGGATTGCCAGATTTTTTGTCTGTTGTCTTTTCCTGTCGGCCACAGTGGTAATTGTTTTGGCATGGGCCTTCTCCTTTCTTGAAGCTGTTTGTGTTTCTTGCTTTGCCGAAAGAAGAGAATCTACAATGTTGCGTAAGAGTAACAAACTTGATGCCGTGGCAATAAGTTCAGGATGTTGTGTAAAGGCGGGTAGCGAGAATTTTTGTGGGCAGATTTTGTGCAGTGAGGTGGACCCCAAGTCAAGGACAATTTTCCCCTGAATTTAAGTTATTTCCCTTTCCTTTATTCGCAGCGGATTAGCGCTGCCCCAGTTCCTCTTTCCGGTACCATTTCGGTGGAGCGAAGCGGAGCCGAAATGGTACCGGAGCTATCCGTGTTGAAATGATCCTTTATTTCCGCACCCCCGCCCGTGCCCGCTCGATAGACTGATGCGGGCGTAAGGTAGCCCAACGCCTGATGGGGCCGCTCATCGTTATAAAAGGTGAAATACGCTCGGAGGCCACGGTACAACTCGGCAAAGAACTCGTACCCCTTAAGGTAAATATCCTCATATTTGACGCTACGCCACAACCGCTCGACGAAAATATTATCCAATGCCCTGCCCCGTCCATCCATGCTGATCGCAATCTTTGCATCCGTGAGTACCTTCGTAAAAGCCGTACTGGTAAATTGAGCCCCCTGGTCAGTGTTGAATATCTCAGGCGCACCATACGTACGGAGTGCTTCTTCCAGGCAGTCGATACAGAAGCCTGAATCAAGCGTATTGGACAACCGCCAGGCCAAGACACGACGAGAATACCAGTCCATGATCGCCACCAGATAGGCAAACCCGTGGGCCAACCGGATATAGGTGATATCGGCGCTCCACACCTGGTCTGGTCGCGTAATGGCCACACCACGCAGCAGGTAAGGATAGATCTTATGGGTGGGATGCGGTTTACTGGTATGAGGTCCGGGCAGCATGCCGGCAAGTCCGAGTACCTTCATCAAACGCTGTACCCGTTTTCGGTTGACCTGATACCCAGCATCACGTAACGATAAGACCATTCTCCTGCTGCCGTAAAAGGGACGGCGAGTGTACTCGGCATCAATTAACCTCAGCAGTTTCAGATCCAGCTCGCTGACCGGAGTGTCACCCTTCCAGCACCGATAGACCCCTGAGCGGGTTACTCCGGCCAGTTCACACTGGCGACTCAGCGATGGAGCTGAGGATTGGCCTGCTGGAGCAGGCTCTATCCAGGTTTGTCGAACGCTCACCGGCTCAGTCCGGACTTTTTTTTCAACCAGTCCAGCTCCATGTTCAACCGGCCGATTTCCGTGTATAATCTATCCGGCTCAGTGGCTTCGTCGCGTTTTTTGCGTCCCCGCTTGGTTTCAAACAGTGTCCCGGCTTGTTCGGTGATCGCCTTTTTCCAGTGGCCGACTTGCACCGGATGGACACCGTATGCCTGGGCAATTTCGTTAGTAGTCTGTACCCCACGGATCGCCTCCAAGCCAACCTTTGCCTTGAATGCCGCGGTGTAGGTCCTGCGCCTTTTTTCTGTCATTTTTCAGTATCCCCGTTATGGTGAGGAAAATAACTTAATTTGCTGTCCCATTTTTGGGGTCCACTATACAGATCGGTCCAGGAAGCTGGGATTTCAGCCCTGCTTCCATCTGGGAAAACCAAAGTGAGATATAGGTGTTTGTTTCGGTATCGCCATCTGAAAAGGTTCAGTTGTTTGCCTTTTAGTGGGTGATATTCCCTGATGATTTTGACCTTTTTCGGATACCCCTCGAGGTGGGTAGTGTGTCGTGTGTTCCTTCGACAGTATGGATCATGATTGGACGTTACGCTTTCTGCAACATCGGGTAGGTGATAAACGATTGTTGCGGCTGATCCGAAAATGGCTGAAAGTTGGGGTAGCAGAAGATGGCAAACGGGTAGAACAAGAAATTGGGGCTCCGCAAGGGGCGGTTATTTCACCCATTCTTGCAAATATCTATCTGCATTATGTTTATGATTTATGGATTAACCAGTGGCGAAAGCACAATGCGACCGGCGATATAATAGTTATCCGGTACGCAGATGACACCATACTGGGGTTCCAATATAAGCGTGATGCCGACAGCTTGCTCAAGTTGTTAGAGAGCCGGCTGGCGGGTTTTAGCCTTTCACTTCACCCTGCTAAGACGCGATTACTCCAGTTTGGACGGTATGCCCAAGAACGTAAGCGCTTAATTAAACACCCGTCACCCGATCACCGATGTCGAGATCGGCGGGTTTTAGCTGACTGGGGAGCAGTGCTCGGTAATCATCTTCACTTGTTGCACACGGGATTTTTTCAAAGAGATAGCGAAGATATTTGTAAGGCTCCAGGCCGTTGGCCTTGGCGGTTTCGATCAGGCTGAACAGATCACCACTGGCCTGAGCACCTTCGGGGGTGCCGGCAAACAACCAGTTCTTCCTGCCCAACACAAAGGGGCGGATCGCATTCTCGGCCCGGTTGTTGTCGGGGGTCATAGAGCCGTGATCGAGATACACCAGTAGCCGAGCCCATTGGCTCAATGCGTAGTTAACCGCCTTACCCAGCAAGCTCTTGGGAACCACCTGGGTTTTCTTTTTGGCCAACCATGCGTAAAATTCGGCAAAGATTTTCCTGGCTTTTTCTTGCCGTATTTTTACCAGCTCCTCTGCCGAGAGTTCGGCCTTCTTTGCCTCGGATTCAATCCGGTAGAGGGCGCCGATATAGTGCAACGCCACATCGGCTCCGCCGGTCTTGGTCGCCGTCTTGCCTCGCGCTTTTTTGGCTTCATCGAACTTCCGCCTGACATGCGCCAGACATCCGCCATGGAGTACGTCCGGGTGGTGATCAAGATAGTCATATCCGACATAGCCATCGGTCTGCACCACCCCTTTGTACCCCTGTAACAATGCCTGGGCCACCGTGGATGAGCGGCTCGGTGCATAGCGATAGATAATTACCGGTTTATCCGGCGGCCCGCCACGGCATACCCACATGTACGACTTCGTGGTCGGCGAACGGTTCGGTTCGTCAAGCACCTGCACCGTTGTTTCGTCTATGTTGATCAACGGGCCGGAACGAATTTCAGTATGTAACAGTGCCAGCACCGGCCCACAGGCGGTAGCCGCCTTTATCGCCCAGTTTCCCATGGTCGCCCGGCCAAGCTCCACGCCCAATCGGGCAAATTGCTTCTCCTGCCGGTAAAACGGCAGCGCATCACAGAACTTGGCAGTCAGTATGTGGGCCAGTAAACCGGCGGTGGCAATACCTTTGGGAATAATCTGCTTCGGCGCCGGAGCAATCGTTACCGTCGCGTTCTTGGTCTCAATTCCTTCACACTGCCGGCATCCATACTTAGGCCGGACATGTCTGATTACCCGATCACCGCCGGAATGATATCAAGCTTCTCACAGACATCTTCGCCGATCTTTGACAAGGGTGCACCACAGCCACACTGCTTGTCCGCTTCGTCTATATCGTGGACGAGCTCAACCCGGGGCAATTCCTCCGGCAAGGTTTTCTTCCTCGCTTTGTACGGGTGTGGGCGGGGTACCTCGATGGTCTCGGGTTCTGGCTCGATCTCGGCGGGCTCCGGCATATCGAACAATGACAATTGCGGACTCTCATCATAGAGAGCAGGCTTCTCGCTCTTCTTGCCGAATAATTGGCACGCAGAAGCCGAATCTCTTCCCGTAACAGATTATTCTCATGAGTGGAGCGCTCATGTTCCCGAACAAAGAATTGATCATCTCTGTGAGTTCGGCAACCGTCTCAGGCAGAGGTGTATGAGCAGTGTTAATCATGCTCACATACTACCACCATTGGGCAATTATTTCACGAATAAAATCAACATAATATCATATTTTTTGTGATGTTTTTTACGATACCGAGCCATACCCCAAGCGACCATGTGCCTGGCTCACATCAAGACCGCTGAGCAGCCAGCTCAACGCCCGTTCGCTCATCGCCATGACCTCCTCGCCGTCCTCGGGCCAGCGATAACAATCCTGTTCCAAGCGCTTCATCCACAGACAAAACCCACTGCCGTCCCAATACAAGATCTTCACCAGATCACGACGACGATTGCAAAATGCAAACAAGCTGCCACCAAACAGGTTCAGTTCGAACTGCTCTTCCACCAGCAGTGCCAACCCGTTGATCGATTTGCGCAGATCCGTAGCGCCCACCGCAACGTACACCATCGAGCCTCGGGTGAGCCGGTCATCATCGCTGCTCCAGAATCCGATCATTCACAGCAGGGTCGCCGGGCAAAAGTGTTGCTTTAT
>JAEQMT010000043.1 GCA_016722945.1 Desulfofustis sp. PB-SRB1
ACCCGTCACCCGATCACCGATGTCGAGATCGGCGGGTTTTAGCTGACTGGGGAGCAGTGCTCGGTAATCATCTTCACTTGTTGCACACGGGATTTTTTCAAAGAGATAGCGAAGATATTTGTAAGGCTCCAGGCCGTTGGCCTTGGCGGTTTCGATCAGGCTGAACAGATCACCACTGGCCTGAGCACCTTTCGGGGGTGCCGGCAAACAACCAGTTCTTCCTGCCCAACACAAAGGGGCGGATCGCATTCTCGGCCCGGTTGTTGTCGGGGGTCATAGAGCCGTGATCGAGATACACCAGTAGCCGAGCCCATTGGCTCAATGCGTAGTTAACCGCCTTACCCACGCAAGCTCTTGGGAACCACCTGGGTTTTCTTTTGGCCAACCATGCGTAAAATTCGGCAAAGATTTTCCTGGCTTTTTCTTGCCGTATTTTTACCAGCTCCTCTGCCGAGAGTTCGGCCTTCTTTGCCTCGGATTCAATCCGGTAGAGGGCGCCGATATAGTGCAACGCCACATCGGCTCCGCCGGTCTTGGTCGCCGTCTTGCCTCGCGCTTTTTTTGGCTTCATCGAACTTCCGCCTGACATGCGCCAGACATCCGCCATGGAGTACGTCCGGGTGGTGATCAAGATAGTCATATCCGACAATAGCCATCGGTCTGCACCACCCCTTTGTACCCCTGTAACAATGCCTGGGCCACCGTGGATGAGCGGCTCGGTGCATAGCGATAGATAATTACCGGTTTATCCCGGCGGCCCGCCACGGCATACCCACATGTACGACTTCGTGGTCGGCGAACGGTTCGGTTCGTCAAGCACCTGCACCGTTGTTTCGTCTATGTTGATCAACGGGCCGGAACGAATTTCAGTATGTAACAGTGCCAGCACCGGCCCACAGGCGGTAGCCGCCTTTATCGCCCAGTTTCCCATGGTCGCCCGGCCAAGCTCCACGCCCAATCGGGCAAATTGCTTCTCCTGCCGGTAAAACGGCAGCGCCATCACAGAACTTGGCAGTCAGTATGTGGGCCAGTAAACCGGCGGTGGCAATACCTTTGGGAATAATCTGCTTCGGCGCCGGAGCAATCGTTACCGTCGCGTTCTTGGTCTCAATTCCTTCACACTGCCGGCATCCATACTTAGGCCGGACATGTCTGATTACCCGGATCACCGCCGGAATGATATCAAGCTTCTCACAGACATCTTCGCCGATCTTTGACAAGGGTGCACCACAGCCACACTGCTTGTCCGCTTCGTCTATATCGTGGACGAGCTCAACCCGGGGCAATTCCTCCGGCAAGGGTTTTCTTCCTCGCTTTGTACGGGTGTGGGCGGGTACCTCGATGGTCTCGGGTTCTGGCTCGATCTCGGCGGGCTCCGGCATATCGAACAATGACAATTGCGGACTCTCATCATAGAGAGCAGGCTTCTCGCTCTTCTTGCCGAATAATTTGGCACGCAGAAGCCGAATCTCTTCCCGTAACAGATTATTCTCATGAGTGGAGCGCTCATGTTCCCGAACCAAAGAATTGATCATCTCTGTGAGTTCGGCAACCGTCTCAGGCAGAGGTGTATGAGCAGTGTTAATCATGCTCACATACTACCACCATTGGGCAATTATTTCACGAATAAAATCAACATAATATCATATTTTTTGTGATGTTTTTTACGATACCGAGCCATACCCCAAGCGACCATGTGCCTGGCTCACATCAAGACCGCTGAGCAGCCAGCTCAACGCCCGTTCGCTCATCGCCATGACCTCCTCGCCGTCCTCGGGCCAGCGATAACAATCCTGTTCCAAGCGCTTCATCCACAGACAAAACCCACTGCCCGTCCCAATACAAGATCTTCACCAGATCACGACGACGATTGCAAAATGCAAACAAGCTGCCACCAAACAGGTTCAGTTCGAACTGCTCTTCCACCAGCAGTGCCAACCCGTTGATCGATTTGCGCAGATCCGTAGCGCCCACCGCAACGTACACCATCGAGCCCTCGGGTGAGCCGGTCATCATCGCTGCTCCAGAATCCCGATCAATTCACGCAGGGTCGCCGGGCAAAAGTGTTGCTTTATGGTTATATGGAATCTCTCGTTACCGAGTGTTGATTCTCACATTAAATGCACAGCATTTGTCTGAATATCTTACCAGTGATATCAGAATATTTTGCAGGCGTCCCCCCCGGGCGTGCGTCGCGTAGCGCCGCCCGGGGGGAGCATCTCGGCACGACTAGAGTACAGATTTACTCAGAACAATGCATCATATTCTGAGTCCTTCTTCTCTGCGTAGTGTCCGTGTCCAGATTGATCAGTGGTTACGAGTCGGCAATACTGTTTGACGATACGGTTTAGTTCTTCAGCCAGTTCAAGCAATTCGGCAAGAAACTGGATGGTCTGTTCAGGTTTCATGATGTGCTCCTTGTGTTTGATGGTTGAATTACAGCAGCTCCGAGTCGGCACACCGAACATGCTCCGCTGTTACCTCTTGTGTTTTTTCGGCGGCAGCGGCGATCATGGCGCCGCGGGCAAGATGGTTGGCTTTGCGAAAGAGCCCGCCGGAGCCCTGATGAATGGCGGTTACCGCCTGTTCGGTAAAGGGTGAGTTTTTTATTCCGACAATGGTGAGATGATGGTCCAGATACTCACCCATCGCCTGGCGGGTGACCGCCGGCAGATGACTTCTGGCAACAATGCGAGAAGCCAGCGGTATGGCGGTACGGTAGAGCAGGTTTTCCGCCAGGTTATTCTGGCCGGCCAGCACCATGGGCAGCCACGGTTTGGAGTCGGCTTCGAACTGGGTGATGGTATGGAGCTCGGCAAAGACATCGAGGCGCAGCAGTGAGGCCTCATCGATAATCAGCAGGGGTTGCTGCTTTTTACCGGCGACCAGGCTGTCGATCTGTGCTCTGATCAGCCGGGTCAATACGGCCCGTGAGGACGATGCGGTAGCGATGTCAAGCTCGGCCAGGAGCTGGCGGTAGAGTTCGAGAATAGAGCCGGCTGAAGCGGTGACCCACAGGGTCTTGTACCGAGAGTGATGAAGCGTTCCACAGCTGTAGCGCACGGCGGTTGATTTGCCGGCGCCGACTTCGCCGGTGACAAGCATGATGGCGCCCAGACGCAAGACATAGTCGAGGCGTTGCTGGACGCCGAGCAATTCCGGGGTGGTGAGCACCTGCTCAAGGGCGAGATCAGCCCTGAAGGGCTCCGCACTGAGGCCGAAGAAAGTTCGATAGCTCATGATCCACCTCCGTCGGCGCTAGGATCAAAGGGCAGCCGTCCCGGCCGGCATGTCGAGGTTTCGGCGAGCATCTCTTCACCGCCGTTTTTGGTTCGTTTCACCAGGGTGTTGACCACCAGATCAACCGGCCTGAGCAGACCACACGACTGCCCTTACAGAAGATTTCGACCCGTTCCGGCCGATCATCGTTGAACAAGAGCGTGACCCGTTCACCGATCAATTGAACCGGGGCTTCGAAGAGTCGTCCGTCGATGGTGACGACCCGGTCTTTGCTGACCCGGCGCCGCACTTCTTTACGGAAGTGATCAGTAAGATCAGCGGGTGCTTCGCGAATCATTTCAAGATGAGCGGCAAAGCGGTTGAACGGGGTCATCGCGGTGACCGAATGAACCCGATGCAGATAGTCCGTTTCCAGCCAGTGCTGGAACCGCTCATTGAGCTGAGCAAGGGTGTCGGGTTGGTCATCGAGGCGCGAGATAAACCGGGATCTGACGGTGCGAAAGAAGCGCTCGATCTTGCCGCGCCCCTGTGGGGTATAGGGGCGGCTGTGGATCAGGGCGATGCCGAGCGAGGCACAGATTCGTTCGAGATGGCGTGAGCGAAAGGCGGCGCCGTTGTCCACGTAGAGTTTACGCGGCAGTCCTCTGGTAAGCAGGGCCTGGCGAAAGACCTGGAGCCAGGATTCGAGTTTTTCCGAAGAGAAGAACTCGCCGTGGGTAATGAACCGGGAATGATCGTCAAGAATGGCGATCAGATACGCTTTGCGCCTTTTGCCGGTGCCTTTTACCAGCGGGCCGTGCATGATATCTGATTGCCAGATATCGTTGGGGAATTCGGCCTCGTAACGCCGTCGATCCACCGGGGCTCGCTTGTGCAGAGCGGCGCTGTCAAGCTTTTCCTGGGTGAGGATGCGATAGGCGGTGGAGAGACTCAGGGTCGTGCCGGGTGTGATTACTTGTTTTTCAGCAAGTGCTTGCACCAGCCGCCAGACCGGCCAACCTGGTTGTTCTTTGCGCAACCGGATCAGGGCGCCGCGAGTCTCATCATCGACCGTGCGAGAGCATCCCCGGTCGCACCGCCTGGCCGGCATCAAGGCACTGAGCTCGCGGCCGCCCCGCTCATAGAGTCGCAGCCAGCGCCTGACGGTGGCTGCCGACACCCGGGTGCGATGAGAGCCGGGGATATGCCAGTGCTGCTCACTTTTTTGATAGATGAGTTCGGTCAACTCACCGGGTTCGAGTCGTGATGCAACCAACTCGCTGATGACTCCGAAGCGAAACAGGGCAACTTCGGTACGTAAGGCTTCGTCTTCCATGGGCGTCCTCCTGGGTATGGGGTATCAGAGTCGGGTTATCCGAGTCTGTCTGCCGATACCATGCTCAGAGGCCGCCGGGCAGAGCTACAATACGGTAGGGTGGGTCATGGATGTGTCGATTGTCATGGTGTATTGCTTGGGTGACCGGGATGATGTTTCGTGCAATGAGTCGAGTGAATCCTTCCCGGTGGGTAAGCTGAGTGGACATCCCGAAGACCAGCCGAATCATCCGACCTAGCCGACGCCACCACTGGCGTTGGCGCGAACGCGGCAGATCGGGCCGCCAGCGTTTTGTGCTCTGTCGGTGGGTAATTGCCTGGTGAATCTCAGCACTGGAACTGCGATACCGGGGCCAATACCCCTGTGGTTTCAACCGATGAACGGCGCGGCACTGCGAACAGAACAGACGTCGAAGATAGACACAATGAGAAAGGCAGCTAAACCAGGCGACAACAAATCCATGCCACCACAACCGTCCACCGCACCGGGGACAGCACGATGGTTTATTCCAGGGGTAGGCGGTGCCGAGACGAGCAATTTCCTTGACGGATGCGGCAACAAACAGTACCACAAGGCAACTCCTTTCAGGAAGTAGGTTTCCTGCCTGGAGGGCTGCCGGGGCCGTGTCCACGGCCCCGGCAGCCACCACTCACGAGGGGTGTACAATAACGTTACGAGAAATCAAAATAATCTGCAGTGTCACCACCCACTGCTAACAGATTCTGACAAAAAAGGCTGGTTTTATTTTAGATAATCTGGGGTTCAACACCGAGTATGACCCCCAGGCCTGAGTCGGGGTGCTCTGGTTGTGGTGAGATTGTCCGAGTACCGGTGCCGACCATTACCGGGTGAAAGCGTGCTTGGTCGTCCCGCCTCTCTTGAGCCGGCTCCGCCAATAGCCAAAACTCGAGAGGGAAAGCTGGTGCTTGCGGCAGTACGCCTGCTGACTCAATCCTGATTGTTTCCAGCCTGCGATGTGATCACCCCAGTAGCTGCGTTTTTGCATCTCTGCCGGATCGCTTGTTCTGCTCCATATGCGCCTCCTTGAAAAAGTTCAGCACAACAGAGCATGGGGGGAGGGATAAAAAAAGAAGGGGTTTGTTGAGCGCTTACTTAGTAACTACTGTTGCTGCTTTAATCACCGTGCCTGCCTGTATATCTCTTCTAATTCAGATATCGTTAGCCCTGTAAAAGGATCGATGTAATTGGATCCTTCCGAGCCTCTCTCCATTTGGCATGCAATTCGTCTACTTCCACAATTGTAAGTCCCGAGAAATGATCGATGGCCTCTGGCTTCTTCAACTCTTCTGCTTTTTTGGCGTGTAGCCTGTCGATTTTTTTTCTCGTTAACCCAGTGAGACACATCAATTGATTCAGGATCGCTGTACTTTTTTTGGTGCTCGCGCAACATTTCCTGCACTTCTGCCACTGGGAGGCCGGTGAAAGCGTCGATGGCGCCGGGTTCAGCGAGTCGCTGTCGGCGCTCTTCATGCATTCTGGCAACTTCTTCTTTGGGAAGGCCAGTAAAGATATCTATTTTTTTGCCTCCAGTTTCGCCGACCACCAGCACCGAGTCTCCTAGTTTTTCGCCAAAGACGCGGACTATCATGGTATTTTGCGTTTCGTTTACGTAAAATGAGTGATTATAATCCCTAAGAACGCGAGAGAGGAAGTGATCTACTTCATCTACACTGAAGTTTCCGTAAACCTTAATAGAAAGTAGATCCTCTGGTACCTCTATCTGGTATCCACTCAGTGAGCTGAGATCTTTTAACACATTTTCAAAGGTCTCCCCGGAGTATACTTTTTCGGCTGCACTTTGCTCTGCAAGCACCCTTATGCTAGGCACCATGAGAATAGTTAGAGCTATGAGGGGCACTAAGGTGTGATGAAAAATCGATCTATTGAGAATCATTTATCTTAGTTTTCGCTATGGTATATTGTTATCTCACTGGTAAGTAAACACTACATAGAGTAATGTTCAAGAAAAAAATTGGCAATAAATTAGCTACCGCAATCCCTCTAAAGTACCCTATAGGCCATTTTGTCTGTTATCTGGTTGGAAATATGAGAAAAAATGGTCAAACAGACTCAACGAAACGTGTGTTCTTGCTGATTCCCTGAGCAAGAATTTCATCATAACGTTCTAGCCCTTCATCGGTTGGCCATCGAAGAGAAGGTTACCTCGATCAAGCAGGATTATCCGTTTGCACAGGGACTTGACCGATTTACGGTCATGTGAAACGAGAATCAAGGTTTTTACCACTTGAGGTCAGTTTTTCCAAGCGTTGTCTTGATTTCTCCTGAAATCCGGCATCGCCTACGCTCAAAACCTCGTCGATGAGGATGATGTCGCCGTCAACCGCGGTGGCTACTGAAAAGCCGAGCCTGGCGGACATACCTGAGGAGTAATTCTTTAGCGCCGTATCCATGAACTCGGCAAGTTCGGCAAAATCCACGATACCATCGTACAGTTGGTCCACGTCCTTTTTTTTCCGGCCCAGAATGGCGCTGGTGAGGTAGATGTTCTCCCTGCCGGTAAGCTCAGGATTGAACCCGGCGCCAAGCTCGATAAGCGGTGCGACTCTGCCGTTGACCTGACACATGCCGGTGCTTGGTTCGTAGATTCTGGCAATGAGTTTGAGCAGGGTGCTTTTCCCCGAGCCGTTACGACCGACGATGGCGATTGATTCACCAGGCGTTATAGCAAAGGATATATCGCGCAGCGCCCACAGAATTTTGTAGTCATGTTTGCCATGAATGCGCCGAAGAAGTGTTTCTTTGAGCGTTGATACCTGCTCAAAATAGACGCGGAAATTCAACCCCACACGCTCCAGATAAACCGATCCAGTCATATGTATGTCGTCACGCAATGGATTCCTGCCCAGCGGTTTATAGTGGTTGGCGCCGTTTCCTGTCTTCTTGATGAACTGGGAACTATTTATTGTTAAACCCGAATTACGAAATGTTTCTCATAGCGGGAAAATACCAAAAAACCAATGATCAATGAAGTCACTGAGAGCGATACCGCGATCAGGACCGTTTCCAGGCTCGGGAGGTGCCTATGGTATATAGGGTCGCGAAAGCAGGCAATATAATAAGAGAGCGGGTTTAACAGAAGGAATTTTCGCATGCCATCAGGCATGAAATCAATGGTGTATAGAATTGGTGAGGCATAAAACAATGCCCGCATGAGTACATCGGTCATGGGCTGAAGTCTCGAAAAAACACGTTGATACAGGCAAAAAAGAAGGAAAAACCGGTAACGAACACAAAAAATATCAGGCATGCCATGGGCAGAAACAGGATGGATGCGTTCAGACCTGGACCGATAATGTGCACCAGAAAGAGCAAGGGGATCAAGGCGAACAAAAAATTGATGAGATTTGCCAGAACAGTGGCCAGAGGAAGAATGGCCTTGGGAAAATAGACTTTGCGGATCAGGCTCCCTTTGCCGACTATGGACATGAGTGATGAACTGATGGATTGTTCAAAAAAATTCCATGGCAGCAGGCCGGCCAGCAGCAAATGGCAAAATCTTCAAACACCGAAACGAAACACCGTCGAAAATACCACGGTGATTACGCTCATGTCAGTAACGGGTTCAACATGGTCCATACAAAGCCAAGAATCGAGCGGCGATAACGCAACCGCAGCTCGGTAACCACTAGGTTTATCAGCAGCGACCGGTATTCGTATACTTCCTTGAGGCTTGTCGTGATAGTGGTGTGTCTTATCATGAGCTGTGTTGCATTCATCTGCAATGCCGGAAGAATTTGACGTTGCGATCACCATTGGCCTGGCCTTTACGAAAAACAGTCCCTAGCCGGAGAATTAAAGGGCTCGGACAATTATACAAACGCCCGATTATCGCTTGTTATGCAGCTATGCCCTGTATCTCCTGCTGCCAGTGGGTGGGGCCGGGTTTTGTGAATCGATTCACCGGTGCTGTCCACCGCCACCGTTACCGGCATGTCCACCACTTCAAATTCATAGATGGCCTCCATGCCCAGATCGGCAAAGGCTACGACGCGTGATTTTTTGATTGCTTTGGCTACCAGATAAGCGGCGCCGCCCACCGCCATAAGGTAGACGGCCCGGTGCTTTTTTGATTTGTTCGATGGCGGCATCACCCCGTTCCGCTTTACCGATCATACCGATGAGCCCGGTGCGGGCAAGCATCATTTCGGTGTAAGAATCCATCCGGGGTAGCGGTGGTGGGGCCGGCGGGACCGACGACCTCACCTTCGATAGGATCTACCGGGCCGACATAATAGATAAAGCGGTTGGTGAAATCAACCCCGTTGGGAAGCGGTTCACCTTTGTCGAGCAGCTCTTTGATGCGGCGATGAGCGGCGTCGCGTCCGGTTAAAATAGAGCCGCTGAGCAGTATCGTGTCGCCGGCCTGCCAGGACTGGATCTCTTCTCTGCTGATGGTGTCGATATTGATCCGTTTGGCTTCATTTTGTCCGCTCAGGGCAATCTCCGGCCAGCGATCGATGGCCGGCGGCTCAAAGGTGGCGGGGGCCGCTGCCGTCCAGGGTGAAGTGGATGTGACGGGTGGCCGCGCAATTAGGAATCATGGCCACCGGCAGCGATGCCGCATGGGTGGGAAAATCGCGGATTTTCACATCCAGCAAGGTGGTCAGACCGCCGACACCTTGCGCACCGATGCCAAGTTTGTTTGCCGCCTCATAAATTTCAAGACGCAAGGCTTCGACGGTGGTGGTTGGGCCACGTTCGATCAGTTCATGGATGTCGATGGGCTCCATCAGTGATTCCTTGGCCATAACCATTGCCTTGTCGATGGTGCCGCCTACCCCGATGCCGAGAATACCCGGGGGACACCAGCCGGCGCCCATGGTGGGAAGGGTGCTGGTGACCCAGTCGACGATGGAAGCGGCCGGGTTGAGCATGGCCATTTTGCTCTTATTTTCCGAGCCGCCGCCTTTGGCGGCAACGTCGATAGAGATAGTCGAGCCGCTGACGACCTCCACATGAACCACGGCGGGGGTGTTGGTTTTGGTGTTGGTGCGAGCGCCCAGTGGATCAGCGACAATTGATTTGCGCAGTGGATTTGCTGGGATCGCTATAGGCCAGAGCGACCCCTTCGTCGATTATCTCCTGAAGCGGCCGGTCGGAATCGATACGGCATTGCATCCCGAGTTTGACGAAGACGTTGACGATACCGGTATCCTGGCAGATCGGTCGCTTGCCCAGAGCACACATACGGGAGTTTACCAGAAATCTGGGCAATGGCGTCCCTGGCACCATCACTTTTTTCGCGCTGATAGGCTCGGTACATGGCCTGGACGAAATCATCCGGGTGAAAATAGCTGATAAACTGGAGGCTGTCGGCAATAGAGGTGATCAGGTCTTCGGCTTTGATGAGGTTCATGAGTTTTCTCTTTGAAATAGGTGAGTAACAATCAATGTCTGATTCGACAGCGGCGTGATAAAAACCGGCGGCAACGGTAATGTTGGGCATCACAACGGAATCTTTACCAAGCACGGTTCCGGGGCTGGTCACCGAGTTACAGCCGGTCTGCACGCCGTCGCCGAGAATGGCGCCCAGCTTGCGCCGGCCGGAGTCGATGAATTCATTCTCGGCTCGTACCTGGACGTTGCCCGGGGTAAACTTGAAGTTGGCGAGCTTGGTGCCGGCCCCCAGATTCACCCCGCTGCCGAGAATAGAGTCACCGACATAGGCAAAGTGGCCGGCCTTGGCATCATCGAGGAAAATCGAGTTTTTACCTCGGTGGCATGGCCCGCCCACCGCTCGTTTACCGATCATGCAATTGCCGCGCAGGTAGGCACCATGGCGGACCTGGGCACCGTCATCGAGGATCACCGGGGTCTTGATAAAGGCACCGCTTTCGATGAGCACACCTGCACCGATACGCAGTTGGGCGCCGATAATGGTAACTCCGGCCATAATCAGGCTGGCGCCTTGCCAGAATTTGTCCATTATGTGAAACCCGAAATTCTTCCACGCCTGCCGGGTCCAGATCGATAGTGCAACTATCACCGTCTATGAAACGTGATCCATGCACCACCACCGGCCGCGCCAGCGGCACACCACTATCTATCAGAGGTGATGGCCGGCAGTCCGCCAACAGGTTTTGCAGGTAAGCGCCGAGCTTGTCCAGGGCCGACCATGCCGGCAATTCGGCGTCAAAGAGTTCCTGGTGTTCACCTGATGCCTGGTCGAACAGATCGGTGACACCCAAGCATGGGTGACGTCAACATATGGATACCATGGGATCTCGGTTGTGGTTATTTCGTAGTTATCATCCAATCAAATAGTACAACAAAGCCTGAAACGGCAAGTATTTTAATTACCGCGAATATCGTCGATGACACCCGTTTGGAGTGGTTGACGCTGGTATGCCAGATGTTTAATTTTGCAGTAAAAATAGAACAATTTATGTGAATATCTATCGGCATTTAGCCGGCTCGTAACTACTTACAAGGAGAATTTGTGGAACTTGACGACTCCCTCAGCATCGGCATGGATGACCTTTCCGCTCATGATGAGGTGGAGATACCCGGCGAATTGCCGATGATGGCGGTGCGTGATGTAGTAATTTTCAACTACATGATCATTCCGCTTTTTGTCGGCCGCCCCAGTTCGGTGGAGGCGGTGAACGAATCCTTGAAGGCGGATAAGCTGCTCATGCTGGTTACCCAGCGTGATGCCACCAAGGATGATCCCAGGCCTGAAGATCTGTACGAAATCGGCATGGTGTGCATGATCATGCGTACCCTCAAACTCCCCGACGGACGCCTCAAGGTGCTGGTTCAGGCCATGTCCAAGGCGAGAATCACCGAGTACAAGCGATCCGAGCCATCTTATCAGGTGGCGGTGGAGGTGGTTGAAGAGGAAGAACCTGGAGAGATTTCCGTTGAGGTGGAAGCACTGATGCGTACCGTGCGCGAGCAGACCGAGAAAATCATGTCGCTGCGCGGTATCCTCTCTCCGCCGATCTGATGATGATCATCAACAACATTGAGGATCCCGGCCGTCTCGCCGATCTGATCGGCTCCAACCTGCGGCTGAAAATCCCGGAGTCCAGGCGATTCTCGAAGAGATCAATCCTCTCAGGCGGCTGCGGCTGGTGAACACCCTGTGGGCAAGGAGCTTGAGGTTTCCACCGTGCAGGCAAAAATCCAGAACGAAGCCAAGGAGGAGATGAGTAAATCGCAGCGGGAATACATCCTGCGTGAACAACTCCATGCCCTGCAGAAAGAGTTGGGTGATACCGATGACCGGCTCCAGGAAATCGAAGAGCTGGAGGAAAAGATTAAAAAAACAAAAAATGCCCAAGCCGGTGCGCAA
>JAEQMT010000041.1 GCA_016722945.1 Desulfofustis sp. PB-SRB1
TACCAGTGATATCAGAATATTTTGCAGGCGTCCCCCCCGGGCGTGCGTCGCGTAGCGCCGCCCGGGGGGAGCATCTCGGCACGACTAGAGTACAGATTTACTCAGAACAATGCATCATATTCTGAGTCCTTCTTCTCTGCGTAGTGTCCGTGTCCAGATTGATCAGTGGTTACGAGTCGGCAATACTGTTTGACGATACGGTTTAGTTCTTCAGCCAGTTCAAGCAATTCGGCAAGAAACTGGATGGTCTGTTCAGGTTTCATGATGTGCTCCTTGTGTTTGATGGTTGAATTACAGCAGCTCCGAGTCGGCACACCGAACATGCTCCGCTGTTACCTCTTGTGTTTTTTCGGCGGCAGCGGCGATCATGGCGCCGCGGGCAAGATGGTTGGCTTTGCGAAAGAGCCCGCCGGAGCCCTGATGAATGGCGGTTACCGCCTGTTCGGTAAAGGGTGAGTTTTTTATTCCGACAATGGTGAGATGATGGTCCAGATACTCACCCATCGCCTGGCGGGTGACCGCCGGCAGATGACTTCTGGCAACAATGCGAGAAGCCAGCGGTATGGCGGTACGGTAGAGCAGGTTTTCCGCCAGGTTATTCTGGCCGGCCAGCACCATGGGCAGCCACGGTTTGGAGTCGGCTTCGAACTGGGTGATGGTATGGAGCTCGGCAAAGACATCGAGGCGCAGCAGTGAGGCCTCATCGATAATCAGCAGGGGTTGCTGCTTTTTACCGGCGACCAGGCTGTCGATCTGTGCTCTGATCAGCCGGGTCAATACGGCCCGTGAGGACGATGCGGTAGCGATGTCAAGCTCGGCCAGGAGCTGGCGGTAGAGTTCGAGAATAGAGCCGGCTGAAGCGGTGACCCACAGGGTCTTGTACCGAGAGTGATGAAGCGTTCCACAGCTGTAGCGCACGGCGGTTGATTTGCCGGCGCCGACTTCGCCGGTGACAAGCATGATGGCGCCCAGACGCAAGACATAGTCGAGGCGTTGCTGGACGCCGAGCAATTCCGGGGTGGTGAGCACCTGCTCAAGGGCGAGATCAGCCCTGAAGGGCTCCGCACTGAGGCCGAAGAAAGTTCGATAGCTCATGATCCACCTCCGTCGGCGCTAGGATCAAAGGGCAGCCGTCCCGGCCGGCATGTCGAGGTTTCGGCGAGCATCTCTTCACCGCCGTTTTTGGTTCGTTTCACCAGGGTGTTGACCACCAGATCAACCGGCCTGAGCAGACCACACGACTGCCCCTTACAGAAGATTTCGACCCGTTCCGGCCGATCATCGTTGAACAAGAGCGTGACCCGTTCACCGATCAATTGAACCGGGGCTTCGAAGAGTCGTCCGTCGATGGTGACGACCCGGTCTTTGCTGACCCGGCGCCGCACTTCTTTACGGAAGTGATCAGTAAGATCAGCGGGTGCTTCGCGAATCATTTCAAGATGAGCGGCAAAGCGGTTGAACGGGGTCATCGCGGTGACCGAATGAACCCGATGCAGATAGTCCGTTTCCAGCCAGTGCTGGAACCGCTCATTGAGCTGAGCAAGGGTGTCGGGTTGGTCATCGAGGCGCGAGATAAACCGGGATCTGACGGTGCGAAAGAAGCGCTCGATCTTGCCGCGCCCTGTGGGGTATAGGGGCGGCTGTGGATCAGGGCGATGCCGAGCGAGGCACAGATTCGTTCGAGATGGCGTGAGCGAAAGGCGGCGCCGTTGTCCACGTAGAGTTTACGCGGCAGTCCTCTGGTAAGCAGGGCCTGGCGAAAGACCTGGAGCCAGGATTCGAGTTTTTCCGAAGAGAAGAACTCGCCGTGGGTAATGAACCGGGAATGATCGTCAAGAATGGCGATCAGATACGCTTTGCGCCTTTTGCCGGTGCCTTTTACCAGCGGGCCGTGCATGATATCTGATTGCCAGATATCGTTGGGGAATTCGGCCTCGTAACGCCGTCGATCCACCGGGGCTCGCTTGTGCAGAGCGGCGCTGTCAAGCTTTTCCTGGGTGAGGATGCGATAGGCGGTGGAGAGACTCAGGGTCGTGCCGGGTGTGATTACTTGTTTTTCAGCAAGTGCTTGCACCAGCCGCCAGACCGGCCAACCTGGTTGTTCTTTGCGCAACCGGATCAGGGCGCCGCGAGTCTCATCATCGACCGTGCGAGAGCATCCCCGGTCGCACCGCCTGGCCGGCATCAAGGCACTGAGCTCGCGGCCGCCCCGCTCATAGAGTCGCAGCCAGCGCCTGACGGTGGCTGCCGACACCCGGGTGCGATGAGAGCCGGGGATATGCCAGTGCTGCTCACTTTTTTGATAGATGAGTTCGGTCAACTCACCGGGTTCGAGTCGTGATGCAACCAACTCGCTGATGACTCCGAAGCGAAACAGGGCAACTTCGGTACGTAAGGCTTCGTCTTCCATGGGCGTCCTCCTGGGTATGGGGTATCAGAGTCGGGTTATCCGAGTCTGTCTGCCGATACCATGCTCAGAGGCCGCCGGGCAGAGCTACAATACGGTAGGGTGGGTCATGGATGTGTCGATTGTCATGGTGTATTGCTTGGGTGACCGGGATGATGATGTTCGTGCAATGAGTCGAGTGAATCCTTCCCGGTGGGTAAGCTGAGTGGACATCCCGAAGACCAGCCGAATCATCCGACCTAGCCGACGCCACCACTGGCGTTGGCGCGAACGCGGCAGATCGGGCCGCCAGCGTTTTGTGCTCTGTCGGTGGGTAATTGCCTGGTGAATCTCAGCACTGGAACTGCGATACCGGGGCCAATACCCCTGTGGTTTCAACCGATGAACGGCGCGGCACTGCGAACAGAACAGACGTCGAAGATAGACACAATGAGAAAGGCAGCTAAACCAGGCGACAACAAATCCATGCCACCACAACCGTCCACCGCACCGGGGACAGCACGATGGTTTATTCCAGGGGTAGGCGGTGCCGAGACGAGCAATTTCCTTGACGGATGCGGCAACAAACAGTACCACAAGGCAACTCCTTTCAGGAAGTAGGTTTCCTGCCTGGAGGGCTGCCGGGGCCGTGTCCACGGCCCCGGCAGCCACCACTCACGAGGGGTGTACAATAACGTTACGAGAAATCAAAATAATCTGCAGTGTCACCACCCACTGCTAACAGATT
>JAEQMT010000047.1 GCA_016722945.1 Desulfofustis sp. PB-SRB1
GTGATATCAGAATATTTTGCAGGCGTCCCCCCGGGCGTGCGTCGCGTAGCGCCGCCCGGGGGAGCATCTCGGCACGACTAGAGTACAGATTTACTCAGAACAATGCATCATATTCTGAGTCCTTCTTCTCTGCGTAGTGTCCGTGTCCAGATTGATCAGTGGTTACGAGTCGGCAATACTGTTTGACGATACGGTTTAGTTCTTCAGCCAGTTCAAGCAATTCGGCAAGAAACTGGATGGTCTGTTCAGGTTTCATGATGTGCTCCTTGTGTTTGATGGTTGAATTACAGCAGCTCCGAGTCGGCACACCGAACATGCTCCGCTGTTACCTCTTGTGTTTTTTCGGCGGCAGCGGCGATCATGGCGCCGCGGGCAAGATGGTTGGCTTTGCGAAAGAGCCCGCCGGAGCCCTGATGAATGGCGGTTACCGCCTGTTCGGTAAAGGGTGAGTTTTTTATTCCGACAATGGTGAGATGATGGTCCAGATACTCACCCATCGCCTGGCGGGTGACCGCCGGCAGATGACTTCTGGCAACAATGCGAGAAGCCAGCGGTATGGCGGTACGGTAGAGCAGGTTTTCCGCCAGGTTATTCTGGCCGGCCAGCACCATGGGCAGCCACGGTTTGGAGTCGGCTTCGAACTGGGTGATGGTATGGAGCTCGGCAAAGACATCGAGGCGCAGCAGTGAGGCCTCATCGATAATCAGCAGGGGTTGCTGCTTTTTACCGGCGACCAGGCTGTCGATCTGTGCTCTGATCAGCCGGGTCAATACGGCCCGTGAGGACGATGCGGTAGCGATGTCAAGCTCGGCCAGGAGCTGGCGGTAGAGTTCGAGAATAGAGCCGGCTGAAGCGGTGACCCACAGGGTCTTGTACCGAGAGTGATGAAGCGTTCCACAGCTGTAGCGCACGGCGGTTGATTTGCCGGCGCCGACTTCGCCGGTGACAAGCATGATGGCGCCCAGACGCAAGACATAGTCGAGGCGTTGCTGGACGCCGAGCAATTCCGGGGTGGTGAGCACCTGCTCAAGGGCGAGATCAGCCCTGAAGGGCTCCGCACTGAGGCCGAAGAAAGTTCGATAGCTCATGATCCACCTCCGTCGGCGCTAGGATCAAAGGGCAGCCGTCCCGGCCGGCATGTCGAGGTTTCGGCGAGCATCTCTTCACCGCCGTTTTTGGTTCGTTTCACCAGGGTGTTGACCACCAGATCAACCGGCCTGAGCAGACCACACGACTGCCCCTTACAGAAGATTTCGACCCGTTCCGGCCGATCATCGTTGAACAAGAGCGTGACCCGTTCACCGATCAATTGAACCGGGGCTTCGAAGAGTCGTCCGTCGATGGTGACGACCCGGTCTTTGCTGACCCGGCGCCGCACTTCTTTACGGAAGTGATCAGTAAGATCAGCGGGTGCTTCGCGAATCATTTCAAGATGAGCGGCAAAGCGGTTGAACGGGGTCATCGCGGTGACCGAATGAACCCGATGCAGATAGTCCGTTTCCAGCCAGTGCTGGAACCGCTCATTGAGCTGAGCAAGGGTGTCGGGTTGGTCATCGAGGCGCGAGATAAACCGGGATCTGACGGTGCGAAAGAAGCGCTCGATCTTGCCGCGCCCTGTGGGGTATAGGGGCGGCTGTGGATCAGGGCGATGCCGAGCGAGGCACAGATTCGTTCGAGATGGCGTGAGCGAAAGGCGGCGCCGTTGTCCACGTAGAGTTTACGCGGCAGTCCTCTGGTAAGCAGGGCCTGGCGAAAGACCTGGAGCCAGGATTCGAGTTTTTCCGAAGAGAAGAACTCGCCGTGGGTAATGAACCGGGAATGATCGTCAAGAATGGCGATCAGATACGCTTTGCGCCTTTTGCCGGTGCCTTTTACCAGCGGGCCGTGCATGATATCTGATTGCCAGATATCGTTGGGGAATTCGGCCTCGTAACGCCGTCGATCCACCGGGGCTCGCTTGTGCAGAGCGGCGCTGTCAAGCTTTTCCTGGGTGAGGATGCGATAGGCGGTGGAGAGACTCAGGGTCGTGCCGGGTGTGATTACTTGTTTTTCAGCAAGTGCTTGCACCAGCCGCCAGACCGGCCAACCTGGTTGTTCTTTGCGCAACCGGATCAGGGCGCCGCGAGTCTCATCATCGACCGTGCGAGAGCATCCCCGGTCGCACCGCCTGGCCGGCATCAAGGCACTGAGCTCGCGGCCGCCCCGCTCATAGAGTCGCAGCCAGCGCCTGACGGTGGCTGCCGACACCCGGGTGCGATGAGAGCCGGGGATATGCCAGTGCTGCTCACTTTTTTGATAGATGAGTTCGGTCAACTCACCGGGTTCGAGTCGTGATGCAACCAACTCGCTGATGACTCCGAAGCGAAACAGGGCAACTTCGGTACGTAAGGCTTCGTCTT
This sequence comes from Desulfofustis sp. PB-SRB1, assembly GCA_016722945.1. Taxonomy (GTDB): domain Bacteria; phylum Desulfobacterota; class Desulfobulbia; order Desulfobulbales; family Desulfocapsaceae; genus PB-SRB1. Next base: position 2,400 of record JAEQMT010000047.1, read on the forward strand.
CCATGGGCGTCCTCCTGGGTATGGGGTATCAGAGTCGGGTTATCCGAGTCTGTCTGCCGATACCATGCTCAGAGGCCGCCGGGCAGAGCTACAATACGGTAGGGTGGGTCATGGATGTGTCGATTGTCATGGTGTATTGCTTGGGTGACCGGGATGATGTTTCGTGCAATGAGTCGAGTGAATCCTTCCCGGTGGGTAAGCTGAGTGGACATCCCGAAGACCAGCCGAATCATCCGACCTAGCCGACGCCACCACTGGCGTTGGCGCGAACGCGGCAGATCGGGCCGCCAGCGTTTTGTGCTCTGTCGGTGGGTAATTGCCTGGTGAATCTCAGCACTGGAACTGCGATACCGGGGCCAATACCCCTGTGGTTTCAACCGATGAACGGCGCGGCACTGCGAACAGAACAGACGTCGAAGATAGACACAATGAGAAAGGCAGCTAAACCAGGCGACAACAAATCCATGCCACCACAACCGTCCACCGCACCGGGGACAGCACGATGGTTTATTCCAGGGGTAGGCGGTGCCGAGACGAGCAATTTCCTTGACGGATGCGGCAACAAACAGTACCACAAGGCAACTCCTTTCAGGAAGTAGGTTTCCTGCCTGGAGGGCTGCCGGGGCCGTGTCCACGGCCCCGGCAGCCACCACTCACGAGGGGTGTACAATAACGTTACGAGAAATCAAAATAATCTGCAGTGTCACCACCACTGCTA
>JAEQMT010000005.1 GCA_016722945.1 Desulfofustis sp. PB-SRB1
TCAGCCGGGTCAATACGGCCCGTGAGGACGATGCGGTAGCGATGTCAGCTCGGCCAGGAGCTGGCGGTAGAGTTCGAGAATAGAGCCGGCTGAAGCGGTGACCCACAGGGTTGTACCGAGAGTGATGAAGCGTTCCACAGCTGTAGCGCACGGCGGTTGATTTGCCGGCGCCGACTTCGCCGGTGACAAGCATGATGGCGCCCAGACGCAAGACATAGTCGAGGCGTTGCTGGACGCCGAGCAATTCCGGGGGGTGAGCACCTGCTCAAGGGCGAGATCAGCCCTGAAGGGCTCCGCACTGAGGCCGAAGAAAGTTCGATAGCTCATGATCCACCTCCGTCGGCGCTAGGATCAAAGGGCAGCCGTCCCGGCCGGCATGTCGAGGTTTCGGCGAGCATCTCTTCACCCGTTTTTGGTTCGTTTCACCAGGGTGTTGACCACAGATCAACCGGCCTGAGCAGACCACACGACTGCCCCTTACAGAAGATTTCGACCCGTTCCGGCCGATCATCGTTGAACAAAGAGCGTGACCCGTTCACCGATCAATTGAACCGGGGCTTCGAAGAGTCGTCCGTCGATGGTGACGACCCGGTCTTTGCTGACCCGGCGCCGCACTTCTTTACGGAAGTGATCAGTAAGATCAGCGGGTGCTTCGCGAATCATTTCAAGATGAGCGGCAAAGCGGTTGAACGGGTCATCGCGGTGACCGAATGAACCCGATGCAGATAGTCCGTTTCCAGCCAGTGCTGGAACCGCTCATTGAGCTGAGCAAGGGTGTCGGGTTGGTCATCGAGGCGCGAGATAAACCGGGATCTGACGGTGCGAAAGAAGCGCTCGATCTTGCCGCGCCCTGTGGGGTATAGGGGCGGCTGTGGATCAGGGCGATGCCGAGCGAGGCACAGATTCGTTCGAGATGGCGTGAGCGAAAGGCGGCGCCGTTGTCCACGTAGAGTTTACGCGGCAGTCCTCTGGTAAGCAGGGCCTGGCGAAAGACCTGGAGCCAGGATTCGAGTTTTTCCGAAGAGAAGAACTCGCCGTGGGTAATGAACCGGGAATGATCGTCAAGAATGGCGATCAGATACGCTTTGCGCCTTTTGCCGGTGCCTTTTACCAGCGGGCCGTGCATGATATCTGATTGCCAGATATCGTTGGGGAATTCGGCCTCGTAACGCCGTCGATCCACGGGGCTCGCTTGTGCAGAGCGGCGCTGTCAAGCTTTTCCTGGGTGAGGATGCGATAGGCGGTGGAGAGACTCAGGGTCGTGCCGGGTGTGATTACTTGTTTTTCAGCAAGTGCTTGCACCAGCCGCCAGACCGGCCAACCTGGTTGTTCTTTGCGCAACCGGATCAGGGCGCCGCGAGTCTCATCATCGACCGTGCGGAGAGCCCCGGTCGCACCGCCTGGCCGGCATCAAGGCACTGAGCTCGCGGCCGCCCGCTCATAGAGTCGCAGCCAGCGCCTGACGGTGGCTGCCGACACCCGGGTGCGATGAGAGCCGGGGATATGCCAGTGCTGCTCACTTTTTGATAGATGAGTTCGGTCAACTCACCGGGTTCGAGTCGTGATGCAACCAACTCGCTGATGACTCCGAAGCGAAACAGGGCAACTTCGGTACGTAAGGCTTCGTCTTCCATGGGCGTCCTCCTGGTATGGGGTATCAGAGTCGGGTTATCCGAGTCTGTCTGCCGATACCATGCTCAGAGGCCGCCGGGCAGAGCTACAATACGGTAGGGTGTCATGGATGTGTCGATTGTCATGGTGTATTGCTTGGTGACCGGGATGATGTTTCGTGCAATGAGTCGAGTGAATCCTTCCCGGTGGGTAAGCTGAGTGGACATCCGAAGACCAGCCGAATCATCCGACCTAGCCGACGCCACCACTGGCGTTGGCGCGAACGCGGCAGATCGGGCCGCCAGCGTTTTGTGCTCTGTCGGTGGGTAATTGCCTGGTGAATCTCAGCACTGGAACTGCGATACCGGGCCAATACCCCTGTGGTTTCAACCGATGAACGGCGCGGCACTGCGAACAGAACAGACGTCGAAGATAGACACAATGAGAAAGGCAGCTAAACCAGGCGACAACAAATCCATGCCACCACAACCGTCCACCGCACCGGGGACAGCACGATGGTTTATTCCAGGGGTAGGCGGTGCCGAGACGAGCAATTTCCTTGACGGATGCGGCAACAAACAGTACCACAAGGCAACTCCTTTCAGGAAGTAGGTTTCCTGCCTGGAGGGCTGCCGGGCCGTGTCCACGGCCCCGGCAGCCACCACTCACGAGGGGTGTACAATAACGTTACGAGAAATCAAAATAATCTGCAGTGTCACCACCCACTGCTAACAGATTCTGACAAAAAAGGCTGGTTTTATTTTAGATAATCTGGGGTTCAACACCGAGTATGACCCCCAGGCCTGAGTCGGGGCTCTGGTTGTGGTGAGATTGTCCGAGTACCGGTGCCGACCATTACCGGGTGAAAGCGTGCTTGGTCGTCCCCGCCTCTCTTGAGCCGGCTCCGCCAATAGCCAAAACTCGAGAGGGAAAGCTGGTGCTTGCGGCAGTACGCCTGCTGACTCAATCCTGATTGTTTCCAGCCTGCGATGTGATCACCCCAGTAGCTGCGTTTTGCATCTCTGCCGGATCGCTTGTTCTGCTCCATATGCGCCTCCTTGAAAAAGTTCAGCACAACAGAGCATGGGGGGAGGGATAAAAAAAGAAGGGGTTTGTTGAGCGCTTACTTAGTAACTACTGTTGCTGCTTTAATCACCGTGCCTGCCTGTATATCTCTTCTAATTCAGATATCGTTAGCCCTGTAAAAGGATCGATGTAATTTGGATCCTTCCGAGCCTCTCTCCATTTGGCATGCAATTCGTCTACTTCCACAATTGTAAGTCCCGAGAAATGATCGATGGCCTCTGGCTTCTTCAACTCTTCTGCTTTTTTGGCGTGTAGCCTGTCGATTTTTTTCTCGTTAACCCAGTGAACACATCAATTGATTCAGGATCGCTGTACTTTTTTTGGTGCTCGCGCAACATTTCCTGCACTTCTGCCACTGGGAGGCCGGTGAAAGCGTCGATGGCGCCGGGTTCAGCGAGTCGCTGTCGGCGCTCTTCATGCATTCTGGCAACTTCTTCTTTGGGAAGGCCAGTAAAGATATCTATTTTTTTTGCCTCCAGTTTCGCCGACCACCAGCACCGAGTCTCCTAGTTTTTCGCCAAAGACGCGGACTATCATGGTATTTTGCGTTTTCGTTTACGTAAAATGAGTGATTTATAATCCCTAAGAACGCGAGAGAGGAAGTGATCTACTTCATCTACACTGAAGTTTCCGTAAACCTTAATAGAAAGTAGATCCTCTGGTACCTCTATCTGGTATCCACTCAGTGAGCTGAGATCTTTTAACACATTTTCAAAGGTCTCCCCGGAGTATACTTTTTCGGCTGCACTTTGCTCTGCAAGCACCCTTATGCTAGGCACCATGAGAATAGTTAGAGCTATGAGGGGCACTAAGGTGTGATGAAAAATCGATCTATTGAGAATCATTTATCTTAGTTTTCGCTATGGTATATTGTTATCTCACTGGTAAGTAAACACTACATAGAGTAATGTTCAAGAAAAAAATTGGCAATAAATTAGCTACCGCAATCCCTCTAAAGTACCCTATAGGCCATTTTGTCTGTTATCTGGTTGGAAATATGAGAAAAAATGGTCAAACAGACTCAACGAAACGTGTGTTCTTGCTGATTCCCTGAGCAAGAATTTCATCATAACGTTCTAGCCCTTCATCGGTTGGCCCATCGAAGAGAAGGTTACCTCGATCAAGCAGGATTATCCGTTTGCACAGGGACTTGACCGATTTACGGTCATGTGAAACCGAGAATCAAGGTTTTACCACTTGAGGTCAGTTTTTCCAAGCGTTGTCTTGATTTCTCCTGAAATCCGGCATCGCCTACGCTCAAAACCTCGTCGATGAGGATGATGTCGCCGTCAACCGCGGTGGCTACTGAAAAGCCGAGCCTGGCGGACATACCTGAGGAGTAATTCTTTAGCGCCGTATCCATGAACTCGGCAAGTTCGGCAAAATCCACGATACCATCGTACAGTTGGTCCACGTCCTTTTTTTTCCGGCCCAGAATGGCGCTGGTGAGGTAGATGTTCTCCCTGCCGGTAAGCTCAGGATTGAACCGGCGCCAAGCTCGATAAGCGGTGCGACTCTGCCGTTGACCTGACACATGCCGGTGCTTGGTTCGTAGATTCTGGCAATGAGTTTTGAGCAGGGTGCTTTTCCCCGAGCCGTTACGACCGACGATGGCGATTGATTCACCAGGCGTTATAGCAAAGGATATATCGCGCAGCGCCCACAGAATTTTGTAGTCATGTTTGCCATGAATGCGCCGAAGAAGTGTTTCTTTGAGCGTTGATACCTGCTCAAAATAGACGCGGGGAAATTCAACCCCACACGCTCCAGATAAACCGATCCAGTCATATGTATGTCGTCCACGCAATGGATTCCTGCCCAGCGGTTTATAGTGGTTGGCGCCGTTTCCTGTCTTCTTGATGAACTGGAACTATTTATTGTTAAACCCGAATTACGAAATGTTTCTCATAGCGGGAAAATACCAAAAACCAATGATCAATGAAGTCACTGAGAGCGATACCGCGATCAGGACCGTTTCCAGGCTCGGGAGGTGCCTATGGTATATAGGGTCGCGAAAGCAGGCAATATAATAAGAGAGCGGGTTTAACAGAAGGAATTTTCGCATGCCATCAGGCATGAAATCAATGGTGTATAGAATTGGTGAGGCATAAAACAATGCCCGCATGAGTACATCGGTCATGTGGCTGAAGTCTCGAAAAAACACGTTGATACAGGCAAAAAAGAAGGAAAAACCGGTAACGAACACAAAAAATATCAGGCATGCCATGGGCAGAAACAGGATGGATGCGTTCAGACCTGGACCGATAATGTGCACCAGAAAGAGCAAGGGGATCAAGGCGAACAAAAAATTGATGAGATTTGCCAGAACAGTGGCCAGAGGAAGAATGGCCTTGGGAAAATAGACTTTGCGGATCAGGCTCCCTTTGCCGACTATGGACATGAGTGATGAACTGATGGATTGTTCAAAAAATTCCATGGCAGCAGGCCGGCCAGCAGCAAAATGGCAAAATCTTCAACACCGAAACGAAACACCGTCGAAAATACCACGGTGATTACGCTCATGGTCAGTAACGGGTTCAACATGGTCCATACAAAGCCAAGAATCGAGCGGCGATAACGCAACCGCAGCTCGGTAACCACTAGGTTTATCAGCAGCGACCGGTATTCGTATACTTCCTTGAGGCTTGTCGTGATAGTGGTGTGTCTTATCATGAGCTGTGTTGCATTCATCTGCAATGCCGAAGAATTTGACGTTGCGATCACCATTGCCTGGCCTTTACGAAAAACAGTCCCTAGCCGGAGAATTAAAGGGCTCGGACAATTATACAAACGCCCGATTATCGCTTGTTATGCAGCTATGCCCTGTATCTCCTGCTGCCAGTGGGTGGGGCCGGTTTTGTGAATCGATTCACCGGTGCTGTCCACCGCCACCGTTACCGGCATGTCCACCACTTCAAATTCATAGATGGCCTCCATGCCCAGATCGGCAAAGGCTACGGACGCGTGATTTTTTGATTGCTTTGGCTACCAGATAAGCGGCGCCGCCCACCGCCATAAGGTAGACGGCCCGGTGCTTTTTGATTTGTTCGATGGCGGCATCACCCCGTTCCGCTTTACCGATCATACCGATGAGCCCGGTGCGGCAAGCATCATTTCGGTGTAAGAATCCATCCGGGTAGCGGTGGTGGGGCCGGCGGGACCGACGACCTCACCTTCGATAGGATCTACCGGGCCGACATAATAGATAAAGCGGTTGGTGAAATCAACCCCGTTGGGAAGCGGTTTCACCTTTGTCGAGCAGCTCCTTTGATGCGGCGATGAGCGGCGTCGCGTCCGGTTAAAAATAGAGCCGCTGAGCAGTATCGTGTCGCCGGCCTGCCAGGACTGGATCTCTTCTCTGCTGGATGGTGTCGATATTGATCCGTTTGGCTTCATTTTGTCCGCTCAGGGCAATCTCCGGCCAGCGATCGATGGCCGGCGGCTCAAAGGTGGCGGGGCCGCTGCCGTCCAGGGTGAAGTGGATGTGACGGGTGGCCGCGCAATTAGGAATCATGGCCACCGGCAGCGATGCCGCATGGGTGGGAAAATCGCGGATTTTCACATCCAGCAAGGTGGTCAGACCGCCGACACCTTGCGCACCGATGCCAAGTTTGTTTGCCGCCTCATAAATTTCAAGACGCAAGGCTTCGACGGTGGTGGTTGGGGCCACGTTCGATCAGTTCATGGATGTCGATGGGCTCCATCAGTGATTCCTTGGCCATAACCATTGCCTTGTCGATGGGTGCCGCCTACCCCGATGCCGAGAATACCCCGGGGGACACCAGCCGGCGCCCATGGTGGGAAGGGTGCTGGTGACCCAGTCGACGATGGAAGCGGCCGGGTTGAGCATGGCCATTTTGCTCTTATTTTCCGAGCCGCCGCCTTTGGCGGCAACGTCGATAGAGATAGTCGAGCCGCTGACGACCTCCACATGAACCACGGCGGGGGTGTTGGTTTTGGTGTTGGTGCGAGCGCCCAGTGGATCAGCGACAATTGATTTGCGCAGTGGATTGCTGGGATCGCTGATAGGCCAGAGCGACCCCTTCGTCGATTATCTCCTGAAGCGGCCGGTCGGAATCGATACGGCATTGCATCCCGAGTTTGACGAAGACGTTGACGATACCGGTATCCTGGCAGATCGGTCGCTTGCCCAGAGCACACATACGGGAGTTTACCAGAATCTGGGCAATGGCGTCCCTGGCACCATCACTTTTTTCGCGCTGATAGGCTCGGTACATGGCCTGGACGAAATCATCCGGGTGAAAATAGCTGATAAACTGGAGGCTGTCGGCAATAGAGGTGATCAGGTCTTCGGCTTTGATGAGGTTCATGAGTTTTCTCTTTGAATATAGGTGAGTAACAATCAATGTCTGATTCGACAGCGGGCGTGATAAAAACCGGCGGCAACGGTAATGTTGGGCATCACAACGGAATCTTTACCAAGCACGGTTCCGGGGCTGGTCACCGAGTTACAGCCGGTCTGCACGCCGTCGCCGAGAATGGCGCCCAGCTTGCGCCGGCCGGAGTCGATGAATTCATTCTCGGCTCGTACCTGGACGTTGCCCGGGGTAAACTTGAAGTTGGCGAGCTTGGTGCCGGCCCCCAGATTCACCCCGCTGCCGAGAATAGAGTCACCGACATAGGCAAAGTGGCCGGCCTTGGCATCATCGAGGAAAATCGAGTTTTTTACCTCGGTGGCATGGCCCGCCACCGCTCGTTTACCGATCATGCAATTGCCGCGCAGGTAGGCCACCATGGCGGACCTGGGCACCGTCATCGAGGATCACCGGGGTCTTGATAAAGGCACCGCTTTCGATGAGCACACCTGCACCGATACGCAGTTGGGCGCCGATAATGGTAACTCCGGCCATAATCAGGCTGGCGCCTTCCAGAATTTGTCCATTATGTGAAACCCCGAAATTCTTCCACGCCTGCCGGGTCCAGATCGATAGTGCAACTATCACCGTCTATGAAACGTGATCCATGCACCACCACCGGCCGCGCCAGCGGCACACCACTATCTATCAGAGGTGATGGCCGGCAGTCCGCCAACAGGTTTTGCAGGTAAGCGCCGAGCTTGTCCAGGGCCGACCATGCCGGCAATTCGGCGTCAAAGAGTTCCTGGTGTTCACCTGATGCCTGGTCGAACAGATCGGTGACACCAAGCATGGGTGACGTCAACATATGGATACCATGGGATCTCGGTTGTGGTTATTTCGTAGTTATCATCCAATCAATAGTACAACAAAGCCTGAAACGGCAAGTATTTTAATTACCTCGAATATCGTCGATGACACCCGTTTGGAGTGGTTGACGCTGGTATGCCAGATGTTTAATTTTGCAGTAAAAATAGAACAATTTATGTGACCATCTATCGGCATTTAGCCGGCTCGTAACTACTTACAAGGAGGAATTTGTGGAACTTGACGACTCCCTCAGCATCGGCATGGATGACCTTTCCGCTCATGATGAGGTGGAGATACCCGGCGAATTGCCGATGATGGCGGTGCGTGATGTAGTAATTTTCAACTACATGATCATTCCGCTTTTTGTCGGCCGCCCCAGTTCGGTGGAGGCGGGTGAACGAATCCTTGAAGGCGGATAAGCTGCTCATGCTGGTTACCCAGCGTGATGCCACCAAGGATGATCCCAGGCCTGAAGATCTGTACGAAATCGGCATGGTGTGCATGATCATGCGTACCCTCAAACTCCCCGACGGACGCCTCAAGGTGCTGGTTCAGGCCATGTCCAAGGCGAGAATCACCGAGTACAAGCGATCCGAGCCATCTTATCAGGTGGCGGTGGAGGTGGTTGAAGAGGAAGAACCTGGAGAGATTTCCGTTGAGGTGGAAGCGCTGATGCGTACCGTGCGCGAGCAGACCGAGAAAATCATGTCGCTGCGCGGTATCCTCTCCGCCGATCTGATGATGATCATCAACAACATTGAGGATCCCGGCCGTCTCGCCGATCTGATCGGCTCCAACCTGCGGCTGAAAATCCCGGAGTCCCAGGCGATTCTCGAAGAGATCAATCCTCTCAGGCGGCTGCGGCTGGTGAACACCCTGCTGGGCAAGGAGCTTGAGGTTTCCACCGTGCAGGCAAAAATCCAGAACGAAGCCAAGGAGGAGATGAGTAAATCGCAGCGGGAATACATCCTGCGTGAACAACTCCATGCCCTGCAGAAAGAGTTGGGTGATACCGATGACCGGCTCCAGGAAATCGAAGAGCTGGAGGAAAAGATTAAAAAAATCAAAATGCCCAAGCCGGTGCGCAAAGAGGCCAAAAAACAGTTGCGCCGGATGGAGATGATGCACCCCGACTCATCCGAGGCCACCATCGTCAGAACCTATATCGACTGGATTCTTGACGTGCCATGGAAAAAATCCACCAAGGACCAGCTTGAGCTGCAGCTTGCCAAACAGGTGCTGGACGAAGATCATTTTGGTCTGGAGCGGGTCAAAGAGCGCATTCTCGAATTTCTTGCGGTGCGCAAGCTCAACCAGTCCACCAAGGGGCCGATCCTTTGTTTCGTGGGGCCGCCGGGCGTCGGTAAGACGTCTCTCGGGCAATCTATCGCCCGCGCCATGGGGCGCAAGTTTCATCGCATCTCTTTAGGTGGCATGAAAGACGAGGCGGAAATCCGTGGCCATCGGCGCACCTATATCGGCGCCATGCCGGGACGCATCGTCCAGGGGCTGAAGACGGTGGGGTCCAACAACCCGGTTTTCATGATGGATGAAATCGACAAGGTCGGTGCCGACTACCGCGGTGATCCCTCATCGGCCCTGCTGGAGGTGCTTGATCCGGAACAGAATGTGGAATTTTCCGATCATTATCTGAATCTGCCGATGGATCTCTCAAAGGTGATGTTCATCACCACCGCCAACATGAGCGATACCATACCGGGGCCGCTGCTTGACCGGATGGAGGTGATCCGTCTCACCGGCTACACCCAGGAGGAAAAAGTCGAAATCGCCAACCGCTATCTGTTACCGCGCCAAGTGAAGGAAAACGGCCTGAAAAAACGGCTGGTGCGGATGGGTGATGAGACCATTAACCGCATTATTTCCTACTACACCCATGAGGCTGGATTGCGCAACCTGGAGCGGGAAATCGGCAAGATTTGCCGCAAGATCGCCCGCAAGATAGCCGAAGGCGGCAAAGGCCCTTACACCGTCTCCACAAAAAATCTGGACACCTACCTTGGACCCCCTAAGGTGATTCCCGAGACGGAAATTGAGTCCCTGCAACAGCCCGGTTTGGTTACCGGTCTGGCCTGGACGGAAATTGGCGGAGAAATCCTGCATATCGAGGTTAATCTGATGCCCGGCAAGGGCAAGCTGATCATGACCGGCCAGCTTGGCGAGGTGATGAAGGAGTCGGCGCAGGCGGCGCTCACCTACTGCAGAAGCAGAACTGAGTCCCTCAAGATAGATAAAAATTACTTTGAAAAAACCGATATCCACGTCCATGTTCCGGCCGGCGCCATCCCCAAGGATGGACCCTCGGCCGGAATAACAATTGCCACCGCACTCTATTCCGCTGTCTCGCAAAAGGTGGTGAACAGTGATCTGGCCATGACCGGCGAAGTGACGTTGCGCGGGCGGGTGCTGCCCATCGGCGGCTTGAAGGAAAAAGCCCTGGCCGCGGTACGGGCCGGGGTCAAGCGGGTGATAATACCTTCCAGAAACAAGCAGGAATTGGTGGAGATTCCGGAAAACGTGCGTGACCAGCTCCAATTTTTTCCGGTTCAGAGCATGGATGAGGTGATCAGTATCGCCTTCGGTTCAACCACTCGCAAACCACGCAGACGCTCACCGGTTAAGCGGGAGAATCGGACCGCGCCGCCGGCGTGAAAGCGGGCCGACGTGGCTGCTGTCCGCGGCGCTGGCGGTGGTGGCGGCACTTGGCGCCGGTATGGCTGGTTTGCTCTGTATGCCTATTCGCCGGGGCCCCTCCAGAGTGAACCAAGCCGGATCGTTACGATCCCGCGTGGTTCCTCACTGGCCGAAATAGAGTCAATTCTCGTCGGTCAGGGGCTGCTCACGCCAAGCCGTGGATTTGCCCCACTGGCGTATCTCATGGATGCGGCGACCCGTTTGCCTGCCGGGGAGTTTGAGTTGCCACCAACCAGACGCCGGTGGCGCTGATCCGCGGTCTCGAGAAGGCC
>JAEQMT010000046.1 GCA_016722945.1 Desulfofustis sp. PB-SRB1
CGGCTTGACAGCCTTGCCGCACATCTTACAATTTAACTAAAATTTACACTTAACTTGCCGGCAATATTAGAAAAAAGGAGCTTTGAAATTTAATGCAATTAGACAAACTGACCCTGAAATCGCAAGAAGCGTTGCAGGCCGCCCAACAGATTGCGGCCGAAGAAAAACACCAGGAACTGACCCCCGCCCACCTTGCCAAGGCTATCCTCGAGCAGCCTGACGGCGTCGTCGTTCCCGCCCTGCAGAAGATGGGCGTAACCCCGTCACGGGTGCTGGCCGAAGTCAACAGTCAGATTAAGTCCATCCCTCAGGTTTCCGGCACCGGTGCCACCCAAATCTATGGTTCCAATGACCTGCGCACCCTGCTGGACAAGTCTTACAGTGCGGCGACCGAGATGGGCGATGAATATGTGAGCCAGGAACATATCTTCCTGGCCCTGCTTCGAGCCTCATTCCCACTCTCGGAAAAGCTGCGGGGGCCTCGGCATAACCGAGAAAAATTTTCTCAAGGCCCTGCTCACCATCCGCGGCAATCAACGGGTAACCGATCCATATCCTGAAGATAAGTATCAGGCCCTGGAAAAATACGGCAAAAATCTCACCGATATCGCCAAACGGGGCAAACTCGATCCGGTCATCGGCCGTGACGAAGAGGTACGCCGCATCGTCCAGGTTCTGTCACGTCGAACAAAAAACAATCCCGTTCTGATTGGTGAACCCGGAGTGGGGAAAACCGCCATTGTCGAGGGCTGGCGCAGCGTATCGTCAACGGTGACATCCCCGCCACACTCAAGGACAAGCAGGTGGTCACCCTCGACTCGGCTCATTGGTGGCCGGCGCCAAGTATCGCGGCGAATTTGAAGACCGCCTCAAGGCGGTGCTCAAGGAGATCGAGCAACGCAGCGGTGAAATCGTCCTCTTTATCGACGAGATTCATACCCTTGTCGGCGTCGGCGCCGCCGAAGGCTCTATGGACGCCTCCAATATGCTCAAACCCGCCCTTGCCCGCGGCGAACTTCACTGCATCGGCGCCACCACCCTGGACGAATATCGCAAGTATATCGAAAAAAGACAGTGCCCTCGAACGCCGCTTCCAGCCGGTGCTGGTACAGGAGCCCAGCGAAGAGGATACCATCGCCATTTTACGCGGTATCAAGGAAAAATATGAAATCCACCACGGCGTCCGCATCCAGGATGCGGCCACCGTGGCGGCGGTAATTTTATCCAACCGCTACATTACCGATCGATTTCTGCCGGACAAGGCCATCGATCTGATCGATGAGGCAGCCTCACGCCTGCGTATTGAAATCGACTCCATGCCCACCGAAATCGACGAATTGGAGCGCCAGCGCATCAAGCTCGAGATCGAGCAGGAGGCGCTGAAAAAGGAGAAGGATCAGGCCTCTATCAACCGTCTTGGTGAGGTGCAGAAAAAACTGGCCGACCTCAACGACCAGCTCAACGGCATGAAGGCGCAATGGACGCTGGAGCGTGAAACAATCGGCCGGATTCGTACCATAAAGGAGCAGATTGAAGCTGCCCAGGTCGAATCGCAGCGGGCTGAGCGCACCGGTAATCTCAGCAAAGTCGCCGAGATTCGCTACGGCACCATTGTCGCCCTGGAAAAAGAACTGACCAAGGAAAACGAACGCTTGCAGGAAATCCAGGCAATCCACCATATGCTCAAAGAAGAAGTAGGTGCCGAAGATGTCGCCTCGGTGGTAGCCAAATGGACGGGCATTCCGGTTGATAAGCTGCTGGAAGGTGAAAAGGAGAAGCTGCTGCAGGCTGAATCGATCTTGAAAAAACGGGTGGTGGGGCAGAAACAGGCCATTGCCGCCGTCTCCAACGCGGTGCGCCGGGCCCGGGCCGGCCTGCAGGATCCGGATCGGCCGCTGGGGTCGTTTATCTTCATGGGGCCAACCGGCGTGGGTAAGACCGAACTTGCCCGCTCATTGGCAGATTTTCTCTTCGACAGCGAACAGGCGATGATCCGCATCGACATGTCCGAATTTATGGAAAAACATTCGGTTGCCCGGCTGATCGGTGCCCTCCCGGCTATGTCGGCTACGATGAAGGCGGCTATCTGACCGAGGCGGTAAGAAGACGCCCCTACAGCGTGATTTTGCTCGATGAAATAGAAAAGGCGCACCCCGACGTGTTCAACGTGCTGCTGCAGGTGCTCGACGATGGTCGGATGACGGACGGCAAGGGGCGCACGGTGGATTTCAAGAACACCATCTTGATCATGACCTCCAATCTCGGCAGTGACCTGATCATGCGGATGACCGAGCAGGGGAGCAACTACGAAGCAATGAAGCAGAGCCTGGAAGAGGTTCTCTGGCAACATTTCAAGCCGGAATTTTTAAACCGCATCGATGAAACCATTATCTTCCGCGCCCTCACCCGTGAGGACATGGGGGCAATCGTTGAGATCCAGTTGCGCCGCCTTACCGATCGTCTCAAAAGGCAGCATATCAACGCGCGCTTCAGCAAAAACGCTCGTGGGTATCTGGCCGGCGCCGGCTATAACCCGATTTTTGGTGCCCGACCGCTCAAACGGGCAATCCAGAAATATGTTGAGGACCCGCTTGCCCTGGAATTACTTGAAGGCCGCTTCAAGGAAAACGATACCGTGCTCATTGACACCGACGAAAACGGCATAGTGTTTATTGTCAACAACCAATCTGAGGTAGCCGAACCGGCATCCTGACAAAACATCAACCACAAAGACCATTTTATGAGCACCGCACCGGAAGATTTGAGCGTCAATTACGAGGAGGACGGTGTCCTCCTCGTAAAGGAACTGGACAAAGAGATTCTCTCCAAGGGGGCATGGACCACCATCTTGTTCAGATATCAGAACCTTGATAAAAAAACCGGCGACTACGGCAAGGAAATGTACTCCATTCGCCGTTACCAGAAACGTGACGGCAGCTTCATTCCCAAGACGAAATTCAATATCTCAAGCCCCGAACAGGCAAGAAAAATTATCGACGCCCTGCAACGCTGGACATCTGAGCAGTGAACGCTGGGGGAGAGTTCAGACTCAAGCCCCATGAGACTCGACACCAGTTGGAGAACAAAGGCACCCCAATTGGGGCAAACGACATGTTCACTGTGGCAACAGTCCTTGCCCACAACGGTGGGCTTGGCACAGCTAACGAAGACGAGTTCAGTATGGTCAAAGATTAAGAGATCCCAGAACTGGACACGTGAAAATGATTGTCATACATAGCTTCACAGGGCACACCGGTCGTTCGCGCAAATATCCTGGACGTCACAGACACCGGACGGTTGCAAAATATTTCTGATAATATGTTGACATCGTCAACGAGCATGGGTAGTATGCGAGTTTCCCGGCGTTATGCCGGCGCCCCCGCGAGTGGGGTGTGTACGATCCTTGACAACTGAATAACAGCCAAGCGAGCGGGCTCCGTGATGGTAAGCATTGCGGAACCAAGTAGTAGCAGACATGATCAAGAGATTGATCACAGGATATAAACTGGAGAGTTTGATCCTGGCTCAGAACGAACGCTGGCGGCGTGCCTAACACATGCAAGTCGAACGCGAACGTCTTCTTCGGAGGACAAGTAGAGTGGCGCACGGGTGAGTAACGCGTAAGTAATCTGTCCTGGCATCTGGGATAACCTATCGAAAGGTGAGCTAATACCGGATACGTCCTGCGGGAGAAAGACCGCTCTGTTGTAAAGCGGTTGTGCGAGGAGGAGCTTGCGTACCATTAGCTGGTTGGTGGGGTAACGGCCTACCAAGGCGACGATGGTTAGCGGGTCTGAGAGGATGATCCGCCACACTGGAACTGAAACACGGACCAGACTCCTACGGGAGGCAGCAGTGAGGAATATTGCGCAATGGGGGCAACCCTGACGCAGCGAACGCCGCGTGGATGATGAAGGCCTTCGGGTTGTAAAGTCCTGTCAGATGGGAAGAAGTGTACGTGGCATTAGAGCTGTGCACTATTTGACGGTACCATCAGAGGAAGCTCCGGCTAACTCCGTGCCAGCAGCCGCGGTAATACGGGGGGTGCGAGCGTTGTTCGGAATCATTGGGCGTAAAGGGCGCGTAGGCGGTCCTGAGCCAGTCAGGTGTGAAAGCACCGGGCTTAACCGGTGAGTGCATTTGAAACACTCGGAGCTTGAATAACGCAGAGGGATGACTGGAATTCCTGGTGTAGCGGTGAAATGCGTAGATATCAGGAAGAACACCGGTGGCGAAGGCGAGTCATCTGGCCGTAGATTGACGCTGAGGTGCGAAAGCGTGGGTAGCAAACAGGATTAGATACCCTGGTAGTCCACGCCGTAAACGTTGATCGACTAGGTGTCGGGGTCCATTGTCTTGCGCAGCTAACGCATTAAGTACCCGCCTGGGGAGTACGGTCGCAAGGTTAAAACTCAAAGGAATTGACGGGGGCCCGCACAAGCGGTGGAGCATGTGGTTTAATTCGATGCAACGCGCAGAACCTTACCTGGTCTTGACATCCGTGAATCCTCGTGGAAGATATGGAGTGCCTCTTCGAGGAGCCGTGTGACAGGTGCTGCATGGCTGTCGTCAGCTCGTGTCGTGAGATGTTGGGTTAAGTCCCGCAACGAGCGCAACCCTTGTCCTTTAGTTACCATCATTGAGTTGGGGACTCTAAGGAGACTGCCGGTGTCAAACCGGAGGAAGGTGGGGATGACGTCAAGTCCTCATGGCCTTTATGTCCAGGGCTACACACGTGCTACAATGGCCGGTACAAAGGCAGCGACACTGCGAGGTGAAGCGAATCCGGAAAAGCCGGTCTCAGTTCGGATTGGAGTCTGCAACTCGACTCCATGAAGTTGGAATCGCTAGTAATCGCGGATCAGCATGCCAGCGGTGAATACGTTCCCGGGCCTTGTACACACCGCCCGTCACACCACGGAAGTTGGTTGTACCCAGAAGCAGTTGCGCTAACCGTAAGGGGCAGGCTGCCAAGGTATGATTAGTAACTGGGGTGAAGTCGTAACAAGGTAGCCCTAGGGGAACCTGGGGCTGGATCACCTCCTTTTGTAGGAAGCAGGTGGACGCAGCGATTGTGCTGTGATCCGCCAAGTCAGTATCCTGCTCGCCGCTGTTATTCAGTTTTGAAGGATCGTCATGATCTGTGGGAAGGAAAGAGCGGAAGGCTTTACAGAAGTCAGAAGCTAGAAGACAGAAATCAGAGGAGCATGGCGCTTTGCGCCTCTTTTAAAAAAGCCGCCGGAGGCGGCCATACTATTCTGACTTCTGGTTTCTGAGCTTCTGTCTTCTGAAACGGGCCTATAGCTCAGTTTCGGTTAGAGCGCACGCCTGATAAGCGTGAGGTCGGTGGTTCAAGTCCACCTAGGCCCACCATATCAGAAGTCAGAGGGCAGAGGACAGAAGTCAGAGTAGTGAGGCGCCTCCGCGCTTCTGAATAAAACAGCCGCAGGCTGCTACCTATTCTGTCATCTGTCATCTGACTTCTGTCATCTGATTGATCCGGGGTGTAGCTCAGCTGGGAGAGCGCCTGCCTTGCACGCAGGAGGGTCATCGGTTCGAACCCGTTCACCTCCACCAGGCAGATACAGAAATCAGAATGACAGAGGGACAGAAATCAGAATAGTGAGGCGCTTTGCGCTTAAAGATGTAAAAGCCGCCAGAGGCGGCCACAATAATCTGACTTCTGACTTTCTGACTTCTGACTTCTGATACGTATTGATCTTTGCAACTATGAGGTATCATAGTGCAAAGACCAGGACGTAAGGTTCTGAAGAGTTGTTATAGACTCTTAGTTGCACGCATGAAGTCTGTTTGACATCGGTGGGAGACGATACGTTTCCCGCCCTGAATTCTGAATTCTGAGTTCTGTAACGATCTTTGATAATTGAATAGTAGAGTAACCCAAAATCCCTCGGGTTAAGACGCGGCGCACGGGTCCGTCTGGGCCACCGCGTGAATGTCTTGGGTACCCGAGGGTTACAGTAGCTGAGTTACAAGTAGTAAAGCGAATCAGGCTTTATGGATAAGCTACAAAGGGCTAAATGGCGAATGCCTTGGCATCGGGAGGCGATGAAGGACGTGGGCAAGCTGCGATAAGCTTCGGGGAGCCGTTAACAGGCTGTGATCCGGAGATCTCCGAATGGGGCAACCCGGCGGGGGTGATACCCCGTCATCCTGAGATCAATACATAGTTTCAGGAGGCGAACGCGGGGAAGTGAAACATCTCAGTACCCGTAGGAACAGAATCAACAGAGATTCCGTTAGTAGCGGCGAGCGAACGCGGATCAGCCCAACCTACCTCATTAAGGATCATGAATGTATAGCGGAACGGTCTGGAAAGGCCGACCAGAGACGGTGATAGTCCGGTACGCGAAATAGAGTCATATCCGAGGTTAAACGAGTACCACGGGACACGTGAAACCCTGTGGGAATATGGGAGGACCATCTTCCAAGGCTAAATACTACCCGATGACCGATAGTGAACGAGTACCGTGAGGGAAAGGTGAAAAGAACCCCCGGGAGGGGAGTGAAATAGAAACTGAAACCGTTAGCCTACAAGCAGTGGAAGCCCTATGTCGTCAGACAGGGGTGACCGCGTGCCTTTTGCATAATGAGTCAACGAGTTACCGTCGTCAGCGAGGTTAAGCCGCGAGGTGGAGCCGCAGCGAAAGCGAGTCTTAACAGGGCGATCAGTTGTCGGCGGTAGACCCGAAACCGGGTGATCTATCCATGGCCAGGGTGAAGTCTCGGTAACACGAGATGGAGGCCCGAACCGGTATAGGTTGAAAACTGTTCGGATGAGCCGTGGATAGGAGTGAAAGGCTAATCAAACTCGGTGATAGCTGGTTTTCTCCGAAATATATTTAGGTATAGCCTCGCATGATGACTGACGGAGGTAGAGCACTGACAGGGCTAGGGGTCCCACCGGATTACCACCCCCTTTCAAACTCCGAATACCGTCAAGTTCTAGTGCGGGAGTCAGACTGTGGGAGATAAGTTCCATGGTCGAGAGGGAAACAGCCCAGACCGCGCGGCTAAGGTCCCAAAATCCATGCTCAGTGGAAAAGGAGGTGGAATTGTTCAGACAACCAGGAGGTTGGCTTAGAAGCAGCAACCCTTTAAAGAAAGCGTAATAGCTCACTGGTCTAATGAATCTGCCCGAAAATTCAACGGGGCTAAGCATGGTACCGAAGCCGCGGATGTCAGGTGCCAGGGTCAGACAGGTATCAGGAGACAGGTCTCAGGGTACAGGAGGCAGGTTTCAGGATGCAGGTATCGGGTATCGGTATCGGGTATCGGCAAAGCTACCAGGGTTAAGACATGAAGCACAGTTCATTTGAAGACTTGGAAGTATTTCAAAAAGCGTATCGCATCTCTTTAGAAATACATCAGGCAAGTCTCGGATTCCCGTCCATTGAACACTATGGCCTCGGCCAGCAAATCAGAAATGCCAGCAAATCATTTTGCGCAACATTGCTGAGGGGTTTGGCAAGCGGTCATACTCTAAAAAGAATGGATCAGGTATCTAACTATTGCGGTTGGTTCTTCAGATGAAATGAGAGTGTGGAGCAGGTATTGTCTTGATCTTGGGTATGTAGATGAACCCGTATGGCGTCAGTGGGACACAGAGTACAGGCAGAATTGTGAAATGTTGCAGGGCTTGATCAGAAGCTGGTCATAGGTCCTGTCCCCTGTATCCTGTCCCCTGTCACCTGATATGGTAGGAGAACATTGTGGTGGTCTGCGAAGGCGTACCGTAAGGAGCGTTGGAGACCCCACAAGCGCTTATGTTGACACGAGTAGCGAAAAACAAGGTGAGAAACCTTGTCGCCGTAAGCCTCAGGTTTCCTGTAGTCAAGTTAATCTGCTCAGGGTTAGTCGGCCCCTAAGGCGAGGCCGAAAGGCGTAGTCGATGGGAAACGGGTTAATATTCCCGTACCGATTTCATAATGCTATGGTAAGGGGGGACGGAGAAGGATAGGCCGGCCATCTGGTGGAATAGGTGGTTTAAGCGTGTAGGCGGACAACTTAGGTAAATCCGGGTTGTCAACGCTGAGGCGTGATGACGAAGTCCGTAGGACTGCAAAGCGGTTGATTCCCTGCTTCCAGGAAAAGCCTCGTATCTAGTTATGAAAGCGACCGTACCGTAAACCGACACAGGTAGGCTGGTAGAGTATACCAAGGCGCTTGAGAGAACTCTGGTTAAGGAACTCGGCAAAATAGCACCGTAACTTCGGGAGAAGGTGTACCCGCGTGGTGAAGTCCCTTGCGGACGGAGCCTGGTCGGGTTGCAGTGAAATGGGGGAGCGACTGTTTACTAAAAACACAGGACTCTGCGAAGCCGTAAGGCGAGGTATAGGTCTGACGCCTGCCCGGTGCCGGAAGGTTAAGGGGACGAGTTAGCTTCGGCAACGCTTTGAACCGAAGCCCCGGTAAACGGCGGCCGTAACTATAACGGTCCTAAGGTAGCGAAATTCCTTGTCGGGTAAGTTCCGACCTGCACGAATGGCGTAACGATTTCCCCACTGTCTCAACCAGGGACTCAGCGAAACTGTAGCACCGGTGAAGATGCCGGTTACCCGCAACAAGACAGAAAGACCCCGTGAACCTTTACTATAGCTTGACAGTGGTTTTTGAGGCAGCATGTGTAGGATAGGTGGGAGGTGATGAAGTGGGCACGCCAGTGTTCATGGAGCCACCCTTGAAATACCACCCTTGCTGTCTTAGGAATCTAACCGCGACCCGTGATCCGGGTCCGGGACAGTGTCTGGTGGGTAGTTTGACTGGGGCGGGTCGCCTCCTAAAGCGTAACGGAGGCGCGCGAAGGTTCCCTCAGGTTGATTGGAAACCAACCGCAGAGTGTAAAGGCATAAGGGAGCTTGACTGCGAGAGAGACATCTCGAGCAGGTACGAAAGTAGGTCTTAGTGATCCGGCGGTTCCGCATGGAAGGGCCGTCGCTCAACGGATAAAAGGTACTCCGGGGATAACAGCTTATCTCCCCAAGAGTCCATATCGACGGGGAGGTTTGGCACCTCGATGTCGGCTCATCACATCCTGGGGCTGAAGCAGGTCCCAAGGGTTTGGCTGTTCGCCAATTAAAGTGGTACGCGAGCTGGGTTTAAAACGTCGTGAGACAGTTTGGTCCTTATCTGTTGCGGGCGCAGGATATTTGAGGAGAGCTTCCCCTAGTACGAGAGGACCGGGGGTGGACGAACCGATGGTGTACCAGTTGTTTCGCCAGAAGCATCGCTGGGTAGCTATGTTCGGCAGGGATAACCGCTGAAAGCATCTAAGCGGGAAGCCCACTCCAAGATAAGATATCCCATGGCTTAGTCGCCATCTGAAGGCTCGTGGGAGACTACCACGTTGATAGGTCGGAGGTGGACGCGTGGCAACACGTGGAGCTGACCGATACTAATGGGCCGTGCGCTTATCCATATCTCAGAGGACGGAAGACAGAGGACGAAGACAGAGTCGTGAGGCGCTACGCGCGTTATGAAAAAACTGTTCCCTGCCCCTGCTTCCGGTTCGATCTGATTCGTGTGATACCAAGCACAGTTACTGAAAACGGGTTACCTGCTATTTAATTATCGGGTATACATGAGGATTGCGGTTCAGAAACATCTGATGTTCTGACTTCTGTCCTCTGACATTCTGATTTCTGATTTCTGATTTCTGATTTTCGGTGGCCACAGCGGAGAGGCCCCACCCGTTCCCATCCGAACACGGTCGTTAAGCTCTCCAGCGCCGATGGTACTGCGCGGCAACTGCGTGGGAGAGTAGGTCGCCGCCGAATTATTTATACGACAAACCCCCGTTTGGGCCATACCGGACGGGGGTTTGTTGTATTACACCCTTCTCTCTTCCGCTTTTCTGTCCCCTGTCCCCTGTCCCCTGTCCCCTGTCCCCTGTCCCCTGTCCCTGTCCCTGTCCTCAGGCTTTTGAAAACATGGCACATCAAATTAAAAATGCGTATCATTATTACAAAGTGGTACACAGCTGACATCCTGTGTATCGTATTTTACAAATAACTGAGGGGGATTTTAGTAAATTGACACAATCCCTCTTACCTGTAGAAGGGTATGACATCCTCAGGAGGTTAACGATGGAAAAGCAAAAAGATATGGTTGATTCATTTCAGCGAGACAGTGGAGAGTTCCTCGCCAACCTGACGGCACACTAGATGAGTTGGATCGTGACCTGAACGAAGCTCAAGAGATGGACTCAATCTGCACCGATGAGTGGTGCGTAGCGATAGAGCGCAACATAGACGATCTACACAACGAAATATATATGATCAGTGAGCCACGGTTCAGCGATGCCAGCGATTCACAAAAGATCCGTGACCTTCGCAATCGGCTCCACGATCTCTACGAGAGGTATAAGGGTGTAAAGGAAAACGTGGTAACAAAATGAGAGCAAATACAAACCGCTCTCGTTTGAATTGCTGCTATGTACTACCCAATAAACTATGATAATTCTTTGGTAGAGGGGCCCATGTAAAGGCCCCTCCACCTGGATTTACATCTCAAAATCTACAATTAATAACTGTCCGCGTCTAACGTCACCTTGCCCCTGAACATCCAGTAGATAATGGTGGTATAGGACAACACCAGCGGCATGCCGATGACCACGATGATCAGGCCGATCTTGAGGGTCAGCGGACTGGAGGCGCCGTTGAAAACCGTGATCGAGTAGGCCGGGTTGTTCACCGCCGGCACCAGATTAGGAAAGAGCGCCGCGCTGAACAGGACCCACCAGGGCTACGATCGTCAGG
>JAEQMT010000060.1 GCA_016722945.1 Desulfofustis sp. PB-SRB1
ATGAGAACTAGGTGTTGGGATGGATCCCATTTCATTGCCGGAGCTAACGCATTAAGTTCTCCGCCTGGGAGTACGGTCGCAAGATTAAAACTCAAAGGAATTGACGGGGGCCCGCACAAGCGGTGGAGTATGTGGTTTAATTCGACGCAACGCGCAGAACCTTACCTGGTCTTGACATCCCGGGAATCCCGTGGAAACACGGGAGTGCCTCTTTGAGGAGCCTGGTGACAGGTGCTGCATGGTTGTCGTCAGCTCGTGCCGTGAGGTGTTGGGTTAAGTCCCGCAACGAGCGCAACCCCTATCTTTAGTTGCCAGCACATAATGGTGGGGACTCTAGAGAGACTGCCTACGCAAGTAGTGAGGAAGGCGGGGACGACGTCAAATCATCATGGCCTTTTATGCCTAGGGCTACACACGTGCTACAATGGCCGAGTACAAAGGGCAGCTAACCGCGAGGGTATGCGAATCCCATAAAGCTCGTCCCAGTTCGGATTGAAGTCTGCAACTCGACTTCATGAAGTTGGAATCGCTAGTAATCGCGCATCAGCCATGGCGCGGTGAATACGTTCCCGGACCTTGTACACACCGCCCGTCACCACCACGGAAGTTGGGTTGCTACCAGAAGTCGCTTAGTCGCTAACCTTCGAAGGAGGACAGGCGCACGGTAGTGATTCATGTAACTGGGGTGAAGTCGTAAACAAGGTAGCCCTAGGGAACCTGGGGCTGGATCACCTCCTTTTGTAGGAAGCAGGTGGACGCAGCGATTGTGCTGTGATCCGCCCAGTCAGTATCCTGCTCGCCGCTGTTATTCAGTTTTGAAGGATCGTCATGATCTGTGGGAAGGAAATGAGCGGAAGGCTTTACAGAAGTCAGAAGCTAGAAGACAGAAATCAGAGGAGCATGGCGCTTTGCGCCTCTTTTAAAAAAGCCGCCGGAGGCGGCCATACTATTCTGACTTCTGGTTTCTGAGCTTCTGTCTTCTGAAACGGGCCTATAGCTCAGTTTCGGTTAGAGCGCACGCCTGATAAGCGTGAGGTCGGTGGTTCAAGTCCACCTAGGCCCACCATATCAGAAGTCAGAGGCAGAGGACAGAAGTCAGAGTAGTGAGGCGCTCCGCGCTTCTGAATAAAACAGCCGCAGGCTGCTACCTATTCTGTCATCTGTCATCTGACTTCTGTCATCTGATTGATCCGGGGGTGTAGCTCAGCTGGGAGAGCGCCTGCCTTGCACGCAGGAGGTCATCGGTTCGAACCCGTTCACCTCCACCAGGCAGATACAGAAATCAGAATGACAGAGGACAGAAATCAGAATAGTGAGGCGCTTTGCGCTTAAAGATGTAAAAGCCGCCAGAGGCGGCCACAATAATCTGACTGTCTGACTTCTGAACTTCTGACTTCTGATACGTATTGATCTTTGCACTATGAGGTATCATAGTGCAAAGACCAGGACGTAAGGTTCTGAAGAGTTGTATAGACTCTTAGTTGCACGCATGAAGTCTGTTTGACATCGGTGGGAGACCGATACGTTTCCCGCCCTGAATTCTGAATTCTGAGTTCTGGATTCTGAGTTCTGTAACGATCTTTGATAATTGAATAGTAGAGTAACCCAAAATCCCTCGGGTTAAGACCGGCGCACGGGTCCGTCTGGGCCACCGCGTGAATGTCTTGGGTACCCGAGGGTTACAGTAGCTGAGTTACAAGTAGTAAAGCGAATCAGGCTTTATGGATAAGCTACAAAGGGCTAATGGCGAATGCCTTGGCATCGGGAGGCGATGAAGGACGTGGCAAGCTGCGATAAGCTTCGGGGAGCCGTTAACAGGCTGTGATCCGGAGATCTCCGAATGGGGCAACCCGGCGGGGGTGATACCCCGTCATCCTGAGATCAATACATAGTTTCAGGAGGCGAACGCGGGGAAGTGAAACATCTCAGTACCCGTAGGAACAGAAATCAACAGAGATTCCGTTAGTAGCGGCGAGCGAACGCGGATCAGCCCAACCTACCTCATTAAGGATCATGAATGTATAGCGGAACGGTCTGGAAAGGCCGACCAGAGACGGTGATAGTCCGGTACGCGAAATAGAGTCATATCCGAGGTTAAACGAGTACCACGGGACACGTGAAACCCTGTGGGAATATGGGAGGACCATCTTCCAAGGCTAAATACTACCCGATGACCGATAGTGAACGAGTACCGTGAGGGAAAGGTGAAAAGAACCCCGGGAGGGGAGTGAAATAGAAACTGAAACCGTTAGCCTACAAGCAGTGGAAGCCCTATGTCGTCAGACAGGGTGACCGCGTGCCTTTTGCATAATGAGTCAACGAGTTACCGTCGTCAGCGAGGTTAAGCCGCGAGGTGGAGCCGCAGCGAAAGCGAGTCTTAACAGGGCGATCAGTTGTCGGCGGTAGACCCGAAACCGGGTGATCTATCCATGGCCAGGGTGAAGTCTCGGTAACACGAGATGGAGGCCCGAACCGGTATAGGTTGAAAACTGTTCGGATGAGCCGTGGATAGGAGTGAAAGGCTAATCAAACTCGGTGATAGCTGGTTTTCTCCGAAATATATTTAGGTATAGCCTCGCATGATGACTGACGGAGGTAGAGCACTGACAGGGCTAGGGGTCCCACCGGATTACCACCCCCTTTCAAACTCCGAATACCGTCAAGTTCTAGTGCGGGAGTCAGACTGTGGGAGATAAGTTCCATGGTCGAGAGGGAAACAGCCCAGACCGCCGGCTAAGGTCCCAAAATCCATGCTCAGTGGAAAAGGAGGTGGAATTGTTCAGACAACCAGGAGGTTGGCTTAGAAGCAGCAACCCTTTAAAGAAAGCGTAATAGCTCACTGGTCTAATGAATCTGCGCCGAAAATTCAACGGGGCTAAGCATGGTACCGAAGCCGCGGATGTCAGGTGCCAGGGTACAGGGTACAGGTATCAGGAGACAGGTCTCAGGGTACAGGAGGCAGGTTTCAGGATGCAGGTATCGGGTATCGGTATCGGGTATCGGCAAGCAGCTACCAGGGTTAAGACATGAAGCACAGTTCATTTGAAGACTTGGAAGTATTTCAAAAAGCGTATCGCATCTCTTTAGAAATACATCAGGCAAGTCTCGGATTCCCGTCCATTGAACACTATGGCCTCGGCCAGCAAATCAGAAATGCCAGCAAATCAATTTGCGCAAACATTGCTGAGGGGTTTGGCAAGCGGTCATACTCTAAAAAAGAATGGATCAGGTATCTAACTATTGCGGTTGGTTCTTCAGATGAAATGAGAGTGTGGAGCAGGTATTGTCTTGATCTTGGGTATGTAGATGAACCCGTATGGCGTCAGTGGGACACAGAGTACAGGCAGATTGTGAAGATGTTGCAGGGCTTGATCAGAAGCTGGTCATAGGTCCTGTCCCCTGTATCCTGTCCCCTGTCACCTGATATGGTAGGAGAACATTGTGGTGGTCTGCGAAGGCGTACCGTAAGGAGCGTTGGAGACCCCACAAGCGCTTATGTTGACACGAGTAGCGAAAAACAAGGTGAGAAACCTTGTCGCCGTAAGCCTCAGGTTTCCTGTAGTCAAGTTAATCTGCTCAGGGTTAGTCGGCCCCTAAGGCGAGGCCGAAAGGCGTAGTCGATGGGAAACGGGTTAATATTCCCGTACCGATTTCATAATGCTATGGTAAGGGGGGACGGAGAAGGATAGGCCGGCCATCTGGTGGAATAGGTGGTTTAAGCGTGTAGGCGGACAACTTAGGTAAATCCGGGTTGTCAACGCTGAGGCGTGATGACGAAGTCCGTAGGACTGCAAAGCGGTTGATTCCCTGCTTCCAGGAAAAGCCTCGTATCTAGTTATGAAAGCGACCGTACCGTAAACCGACACAGGTAGGCTGGTAGAGTATACCAAGGCGCTTGAGAGAACTCTGGTTAAGGAACTCGGCAAAATAGCACCGTAACTTCGGGAGAAGGTGTACCCGCGTGGTGAAGTCCCTTGCGGACGGAGCCTGGTCGGGTTGCAGTGAAATGGGGGGAGCGACTGTTTACTAAAAACACAGGACTCTGCGAAGCCGTAAGGCGAGGTATAGGGTCTGACGCCTGCCCGGTGCCGGAAGGTTAAGGGGACGAGTTAGCTTCGGCAACGCTTTGAACCGAAGCCCCGGTAAACGGCGGCCGTAACTATAACGGTCCTAAGGTAGCGAAATTCCTTGTCGGGTAAGTTCCGACCTGCACGAATGGCGTAACGATTTCCCCACTGTCTCAACCAGGGACTCAGCGAAACTGTAGCACCGGTGAAGATGCCGGTTACCCGCAACAAGACAGAAAGACCCCGTGAACCTTTACTATAGCTTGACAGTGGTTTTTGAGGCAGCATGTGTAGGATAGGTGGGAGGTGATGAAGTGGGCACGCCAGTGTTCATGGAGCCACCCTTGAAATACCACCCTTGCTGTCTTAGGAATCTAACCGCGACCCGTGATCCGGGTCCGGGACAGTGTCTGGTGGGTAGTTTGACTGGGGCGGTCGCCTCCTAAAGCGTAACGGAGGCGCGCGAAGGTTCCCTCAGGTTGATTGGAAACCAACCGCAGAGTGTAAAGGCATAAGGGAGCTTGACTGCGAGAGAGACATCTCGAGCAGGTACGAAAGTAGGTCTTAGTGATCCGGCGGTTCCGCATGGAAGGGCCGTCGCTCAACGGATAAAAGGTACTCCGGGGATAACAGGCTTATCTCCCCCAAGAGTCCATATCGACGGGGAGGTTTGGCACCTCGATGTCGGCTCATCACATCCTGGGGCTGAAGCAGGTCCCAAGGGTTTGGCTGTTCGCCAATTAAAGTGGTACGCGAGCTGGGTTTAAAACGTCGTGAGACAGTTTGGTCCTTATCTGTTGCGGGCGCAGGATATTTGAGGAGAGCTTCCCCTAGTACGAGAGGACCGGGGTGGACGAACCGATGGTGTACCAGTTGTTTCGCCAGAAGCATCGCTGGGTAGCTATGTTCGGCAGGGATAACCGCTGAAAGCATCTAAGCGGGAAGCCCACTCCAAGATAAGATATCCCATGGCTTAGTCGCCATCTGAAGGCTCGTGGGAGACTACCACGTTGATAGGTCGGAGGTGGACGCGTGGCAACACGTGGAGCTGACCGATACTAATGGGCCGTGCGGCTTATCCATATCTCAGAGGACGGAAGACAGAGGACGGAAGACAGAGTCGTGAGGCGCTACGCGCGTTATGAAAAAACTGTTCCCTGCCCCTGCTTCCGGTTCGATCTGATTCGTGTGATACCAAGCACAGTTACTGAAAACGGGTTACCTGCTATTTAATTATCGGGTATACATGAGGATTGCGGTTCAGAAACATCTGATGTTCTGACTTCTGTCCTCTGACATTCTGATTTCTGATTTCTGATTTCTGATTTTCGGTGGCCACAGCGGAGAGGCCCACCCGTTCCCATCCCGAACACGGTCGTTAAGCTCTCCAGCGCCGATGGTACTGCGCGGGCAACTGCGTGGGAGAGTAGGTCGCCGCCGAATTATTTATACGACAAACCCCCGTTTGGGCCATACCCGGACGGGGGTTTGTTGTATTACACCCTTCTCTCTTCCGCTTTTCTGTCCCCTGTCCCCTGTCCCCTGTCCCCTGTCCCCTGTCCCCTGTCCCTGTCCCCTGTCCTCAGGCTTTTGAAAACATGGCACATCAAATTAAAAATGCGTATCATTATTACAAAGTGGTACACAGCTGACATCCTGTGTATCGTATTTTACAAATAACTGAGGGGGATTTTAGTAAATTGACACAATCCCTCTTACCTGTAGAAGGGTATGACATCCTCAGGAGGTTAACGATGGAAAAGCAAAAAGATATGGTTGATTCATTTCAGCGAGACAGTGGAGAGTTCCTCGCCAACCTGACGGCAACACTAGATGAGTTGGATCGTGACCTGAACGAAGCTCAAGAGATGGACTCAATCTGCACCGATGAGTGGTGCGTAGCGATAGAGCGCAACATAGACGATCTACACAACGAAATATATATGATCAGTGAGCCACGGTTCAGCGATGCCAGCGATTCACAAAAGATCCGTGACCTTCGCAATCGGCTCCACGATCTCTACGGAGAGGTATAAGGGTGTAAAGGAAAACGTGGTAACAAAATGAGAGGCAATACAAACCGCTCTCGTTTGAATTGCTGCTATGTACTACCCAATAAACTATGATAATTCTTTGGTAGAGGGGCCCATGTAAAGGCCCCTCCACCTGGATTTACATCTCAAAATCTACAATTAATAACTGTCCGCGTCTAACGTCACCTTGCCCCTGAACATCCAGTAGATAATGGTGGTATAGGACAAACACCAGCGGCATGCCGATGACCACGATGATCAGGCCGATCTTGAGGGTCAGCGGACTGGAGGCGCCGTTGAAAACCGTGATCGGAGTAGGCCGGGTTGTTCACCGCCGGCACCAGATTAGGAAAGAGCGCCGCGCTGAACAGGACCACCAGGGCTAACGATCGTCAGGCAACTGCTGATAAAGGCGTAAAAGGGCGTTCCTGTTTGATCGCCCCGCATAATATTGGCAATTGCCACGATGTTTAACAGCGGCACGACCCAGAGCACCGGGGTATCCCGGAAATGCTGCAGGGAAGCGGGAACGAACAGGGTCGACCAGATGGTAACCACGACAAACAGTGCAAGGTAGACGTACCAGGTGCCTTTCATCCAGCCATAGAGGCGCTGCTGCAGCTCACCCTCGGTCTTCATATAGAGATAGATCGAGCCGTGCATAGCCAGCAGGGCAACGGTGAAAAGCCCACCGCAACACTGAAGCCGCTGATCAGATCAAGCATCGAGCCGAGGAAATCCCACGCTCGGAAATCGCCACCCCTGCATCAGCGCTCCCACCGCAACGCCGAACAAAAGCGCTGCCAGTGTGGAGCCGGCAAAAACATCACATCCCAAAATGAGCGCCATTTAGGGCTGATCCGCTTGGATCTGAACTCCAGAGAAACGGCCCTGAAAATGAGTGCGAACAGCAGCAATACGAACGGCAGGTAGAAGGTGGAAAAGATGGGAGGCGTAGGCTTCCCGGAAACATGGCAAACAGCGCTCCGCCAAAAGTGACCAGCCAGACTTCGTTGCCATCCCAGAGCGGGCCGATACTGTTCATGACCAGCCGTCGTTCGGTATCGTCTTTGGCGACAAAGGGGTGGAGTATACCAACGCCCAGATCAAACCCGTCTAAAATCGCGTAGCCGATGAGCAGGACATTGAGCAGGATAAACCAGATGATGACAATAGTTCAAAACTCATACCATTCTCCTTCTCTCTTGCTATGCATTGTCGAGACGGGCATGTTGCCGCGCCGCCGATGCCTTTTTGACGCCATGCTTCATCACCCTGCTCCGGTATCACATACTCCTCCGGCCCCTTGCGAATCTTACTGTCCAGCACCATAATCCACACGGCCGCCAGGCTGAGGTAAAGCACTAAAATAAAATCAGCGAGGTGGTCGCCTCGGCGGCATTGACTGAAGGGCTTACCGCATGAACGGTGCGCAGTCCGACCGCCTCGTCGTACTGGTAAAAGCCGTCTTCTCCCACTACCAGGTCGGTGCTGTCTTCATTCCAGATGACCGGTGGATTGAACGATCCACGGCTGCCGTCCGACTTCGGCCCCGATCCAGCCGGCCTGATTGGAAGCCATCACAAAGACGATGCCGACCACCAGAGACCAGAGCAACCACCGTTTCTCCGGCAGCGTTTTTCCGCCAGTTGTAATTAGATGCCCAATGCGCAGGCAGCAATCATCAGTACGCCGATCCCGACCATCACCCGCCAGCTCAGATAGGAAGCAGCAGCGGCGGCCGATCCTCGGGACGAAACCGATCCAGGCCGACCACCGGCTTTGAAAAGGTAAGATCGTCAAACACCATGAAACTCAAACCGCCGGGGATGCTGATATCAAAATCGATGCGCTCTTTTTCGGCATTGGGCCAGCCGATCAGGTTGAGATCCGCCTTCCCCGTCTCAAAATGGCCCTCGAAGCTGGCCAGTTTAGCCGGCTGATAGCGATAGACGTTCTGGGCCTGGGTGTGGCCGTTAATGGCCAGCCCCAGCGAGGAAACCAAGCCGAGGATCAGAGCGCCGTTCATGGAGTGGCGGGCAAATTCCAGATGACGCTTTTTGAGAATGAAAAAACTCGAAACACTCAATACGAAGAAGGCCCAACCGCTACACAGCCGAGCAGCACATGGCTGAGGCGCTGAACGGTGGAGGGGTTGAAAACAAGCTCGAGAAAGTTGACAATTTCCGCCCGGCGCTGAACCACCCCGTCGATGACCCACGGCACCAGCACGCTTCCTCCGTCGGGACCGATTCCCTCGCGCATCATTTCAACCACGTGATGGCCTGCCGGGGTCTGTTGCCAGCTGTTTGCCACGACGATCCAGACCGACGAGAAAATAGAGCCAAGCGCAACCATATAGACGCTGAACAGATAAAAACCGCGAGCGACCCGTGTGCGGCCAAAGGCCACCACGGCAAGAAAGCCCGATTCGAGGAAAAAAGCGAAAATTCCCTCAGCGGCCAGGGCACTGCCGAACACATCACCCACGAAGCGTGAATAGGTGGCCCAGTTGGTACCGAATTGAAACTCCATAACGATGCCGCTGGCCACACCGATGGCGAAATTGAGCACGAAAATTTTCATCCAGAACTGGGTAGCGGCGGCAAAGATCGGTTTTCTGGTGAAGTAGTAACGCGTTTCCAGATAGGCGAGAATGATCCCCAGCCGATGGTGAGCGGCGGAAAGATGTAATGAAACATGACGGTGAAGGCAAACTGCAGCCGCGACAGGACAATAACGGTTTCCATCGGTGTTGCTCCTTTGGGTCTGGCTGGCTCACCTGAGCTAAGCGATCAGGTGTGATCAGCGATTCAAAATATTTTAAAGATCGGGGCCACTATATCTGCTCTGAATATAAATTTCAAAGCGTTTACCACTGGCCTGACCAGATTTTCTATGGCTGTTAAAGAGGCTACCGCCGATGTCGCTGCATTATGATGTTACCTGATTTACACAGCCAACATGGTTGCCGTCAGTGAGGAAGTGGGGCTGGACAATGATTGTTCCTGTAAAAAACCGTGGCGTCGGTTTAATGAGACAACGGCGGTGTTACTGGGAAGTATATTGTTGGTGCGCAGGTCGTCGACGATGATCTGGGCCAGCTCATCCACAAAACTCCTTGTCATCACCGGGTTTATCGACTCGGAGCGGGCCGACCAGACAAGATTTTCATTTTGTACCGAATAGAGATTGGATTCAAGCACCACCGTCTTCACCGTTTCCGTGTAGCCGGCCTGGTAGACCTCACTATAGGCCAGCGGGAAGTAGCCATACATGGTGCGGTAGTGAGGATACGTGGAAAAATAAGTGGGCGGGTAGTAGCGCTCTTTGGTATTGGTGCGCAGATACCTGGTCATCAATACCGAGGTGGCACCGGCTTCTTCCACTGCCTGCCGCAGCCCCTCCCTGGTGGGTTCAATCTCTGAAAAGCGCAACCGATAACTCGGTGTTACCTGGATGGATAGTTCACGCAAGTGATCGGCCAGAGAATCTTCGTACAGCCGCCTGATGGTCTCGTCTCTGAACATCCCGACAACCAAGACCTCATCCAGTAAATCTGGATCATTAAAATCGGGATCAGACCAGGTAGCGGTCAGCCTGCTGCCGGCGCATGAACCGAGCACCATCACCACAAAGGCAAGCCCCAGCAAACGCCATGGCGGAAAAACCGTATCGTCTCGATGTATCATCGCTAGTCCCCAGGCAGGTGCCGACACTGCGAGCACAATCAAGCCAGCAGTGATCAAGCGGCACCACCTTGCGCTTGCCCACCACATCTTTGAGAGGAACCGGTTCGGTGCCGTCACCACGCACGGCAATCATGACCCCGGAGATCCCCTCGTCGATATACCGTACACAGGCACTGCCGAGTTGAGTGGCCAGCACTCGGTCGATGGCCGACGGCGTACCGCCACGCTGCAGATGACCAAGAATGGTCAGGCGCGACTCAAGACCTGTCATCTCTTCCAGCAGTTGGGAGAGTTGCAGGGTGTGGCCGGAGCGTTTCTTGGCAAAACGCTCATACGCCTCCTGGACCTTTTTCTTGTTTTTTGTCTCCCCACTCTCTTTAGCGGCCGCCTTTTCCGCCCTTATCTGCTGCTCTTCTTCTTTTTCTGCTTGGGAAAGCGCGCCCTCAGCGGCCACCACAATACTGAAATTATAGCCACGCTGTTTGCGGTGACGAATGGCACGGGCAACCGTTTCGATATCGTAGGGTATTTCAGGGATCAGGATAACATCGGCGCCACTGGCAATTCCTGCCCCAGCGCAAGCCAGCCGGCGTTGTGGCCCATTACCTCCACCACGATAATCCGGTGATGACTGTGGGCGGTGGAATGCAGCCTGTCAATGGCCTCCGTGGCGATCTCCATGGCGGTGTTGAACCAAAGGTGACATCGGTGCCGTATACATCGTTATCGATGGTTTTGGGCAAGGTGAGAATCTTGATTCCCTGCTCGGACAAACGAAAG
>JAEQMT010000022.1 GCA_016722945.1 Desulfofustis sp. PB-SRB1
TCTGGGTTGATTCTTTGTTATATTCGACCTGTGAGGCTGTGGATTGTCGTACATAGACAAATGCCTGTCGCTGCAGGTGGGTTGGTTGAATTTTATTAGTATCGATCATTTCCAGCCTCCTTGGTCGGTTCCGTCTTCCTGTGTAACAACTATTTTGTGGATCAGGTGGGCCAGTGATGATTGTATGTGTTCTTGTAGTTGTGGGTCCAGGGATTGCCAGATTTTTTGTCTGTTGTCTTTTCCTGTCGGCCACAGTGGTAATTGTTTTGGCATGGGCCTCTTTCTTGAAGCTGTTTGTGTTTCTTGCTTTGCCGAAAGAAGAGAATCTACAATGTTGCGTAAGAGTAACAAACTTGATGCCGTGGCAATAAGTTCAGGATGTTGTGTAAAGGCGGGTAGCGAGAATTTTTGTGGGCAGATTTTGTGCAGTGAGGTGGACCCCAAGTCAAGGACAATTTTCCCCTGAATTTAAGTTATTTCCTTTCCTTTATTCGCAGCGGATTAGCGCTGCCCAGTTCCTCTTTCCGGTACCATTTCGGTGGAGCGAAGCGGAGCCGAAATGGTACCGGAGCTATCCGTGTTGAAATGATCCTTTATTTCCGCACCCCGCCCGTGCCCGCTCGATAGACTGATGCGGGCGTAAGGTAGCCCAACGCCTGATGGGGCCGCTCATCGTTATAAAGGTGAAATACGCTCGGAGGCCACGGTACAACTCGGCAAAGAACTCGTACCCCTTAAGGTAAATATCCTCATATTTGACGCTACGCCACAACCGCTCGACGAAAATATTATCCAATGCCCTGCCCCGTCCATCCATGCTGATCGCAATCTTTGCATCCGTGGAGTACCTTCGTAAAAAGCCGTACTGGTAAATTGAGCCCCCTGGTCAGTGTTGAATATCTCAGGCGCACCATACGTACGGAGTGCTTCTTCCAGGCAGTCGATACAGAAGCCTGAATCAAGCGTATTGGACAACCGCCAGGCCAAGACACGACGAGAATACCAGTCCATGATCGCCACCAGATAGGCAAACCCGTGGGCCAACCGGATATAGGTGATATCGGCGCTCCACACCTGGTCTGGTCGCGTAATGGCCACACCACGCAGCAGGTAAGGATAGATCTTATGGGTGGGATGCGGTTTACTGGTATGAGGTCCGGGCAGCATGCCGGCAAGTCCGAGTACCTTCATCAAACGCTGTACCCGTTTTCGGTTGACCTGATACCCAGCATCACGTAACGATAAGACCATTCTCCTGCTGCCGTAAAAGGGACGGCGAGTGTACTCGGCATCAATTAACCTCAGCAGTTTCAGATCCAGCTCGCTGACCGGAGTGTCACCCTTCCAGCACCGATAGACCCCTGAGCGGGTTACTCCGGCCAGTTCACACTGGCGACTCAGCGATGGAGCTGAGGATTGGCCTGCTGGAGCAGGCTCTATCCAGGTTTGTCGAACGCTCACCGGCTCAGTCCGGACTTTTTTTTCAACCAGTCCAGCTCCATGTTCAACCGGCCGATTTCCGTGTATAATCTATCCGGCTCAGTGGCTTCGTCGCGTTTTTTGCGTCCCCGCTTGGTTTCAAACAGTGTCCCGGCTTGTTCGGTGATCGCCTTTTTCCAGTGGCCGACTTGCACCGGATGGACACCGTATGCCTGGGCAATTTCGTTAGTAGTCTGTACCCCACGGATCGCCTCCAAGCCAACCTTTGCCTTGAATGCCGCGGTGTAGGTCCTGCGCCTTTTTTCTGTCATTTTTCAGTATCCCCGTTATGGTGAGGAAAATAACTTAATTTGCTGTCCCATTTTTGGGGTCCACTATACAGATCGGTCCAGGAAGCTGGGATTTCAGCCCTGCTTCCATCTGGGAAAACCAAAGTGAGATATAGGTGTTTGTTTCGGTATCGCCATCTGAAAAGGTTCAGTTGTTTGCCTTTTAGTGGGTGATATTCCCTGATGATTTTGACCTTTTTCGGATACCCCTCGAGGTGGGTAGTGTGTCGTGTGTTCCTTCGACAGTATGGATCATGATTGGACGTTACGCTTTCTGCAACATCGGGTAGGTGATAAACGATTGTTGCGGCTGATCCGAAAATGGCTGAAAGTTGGGGTAGCAGAAGATGGCAAACGGGTAGAACAAGAAATTGGGGCTCCGCAAGGGGCGGTTATTTCACCCATTCTTGCAAATATCTATCTGCATTATGTTTATGATTTATGGATTAACCAGTGGCGAAAGCACAATGCGACCGGCGATATAATAGTTATCCGGTACGCAGATGACACCATACTGGGGTTCCAATATAAGCGTGATGCCGACAGCTTGCTCAAGTTGTTAGAGAGCCGGCTGGCGGGTTTTAGCCTTTCACTTCACCCTGCTAAGACGCGATTACTCCAGTTTGGACGGTATGCCCAAGAACGCCGTGCCAAAAACGGCAAGGGCAAACCAGAAACCTTCGATTTTCTTGGTTTCACTCACTACTGCAGTCGTGCCATAAAAAATGGCTGGTTTAAAGTTGTGCGAAAGACTGTTGCCAGGCGTATGAGGGTTCAGTTGCAGGAGGTAAAGACTGAGTTGCGTCGTCGCCTGCACCGTCCATTGCCAGAAACTGGTCGATGGTTGGGCCAGATTATTAGGGGACACATGGCATACTATGCAGTTCCCGATAATATTGGCAGCGTCAGCTCATTTGTATATCACGTGAGATGGTTATGGTATCGCGCACTCTGCCGTCGAAGTCAGCGCCGGAGGATGAACTGGACGAGATTCAACAAAATCTGTGAAAGATTCTTTCCTCCCGTGCGAATAATGCACCCACAACCTTTGCATCGTTTTGACGCCAAAACACGAGAGAGGAGCCCAGTGCGTTAGCAGCGCACGCTGGGATCTGTGCGGGGGGTGCCGGGTAACCGGCATTCCTACCGCGACCGACAATGTTGCGTAAGAGTAACAAACTTGATGCCGTGGCAATAAGTTCAGGATGTTGTGTAAAGGCGGGTAGCGAGAATTTTTGTGGGCAGATTTTGTGCAGATCGGTCCAGGAAGCTGGGATTTCAGCCCTGCTTCCATCTGGGAAAACCAAAGTGAGATATAGGTGTTTGTTTCGGTATCGCCATCTGAAAAGGTTCAGTTGTTTGCCTTTTAGTGGGTGATATTCCCTGATGATTTTGACCTTTTTCGGATACCCCTCGAGGTGGGTAGTGTGTCGTGTGTTCCTTCGACAGTATGGATCATGATTGGACGTTACGCTTTCTGCAACATCGGGTAGGTGATAAACGATTGTTGCGGCTGATCCGAAAATGGCTGAAAGTTGGGGTAGCAGAAGATGGCAAACGGGTAGAACAAGAAATTGGGGCTCCGCAAGGGGCGGTTATTTCACCCATTCTTGCAAATATCTATCTGCATTATGTTTATGATTTATGGGTTAACCAGTGGCGAAAGCACAATGCGACCGGCGATATAATAGTTATCCGGTACGCAGATGACACCATACTGGGGTTCCAATATAAGCGTGATGCCGACAGCTTACTCAAGTTGTTAGAGGGCCGGCTGGCGGGTTTTAGCCTTTCACTTCACCCTGCTAAGACGCGATTACTCCAGTTTGGACGGTATGCCCAAGAACGCCGTGCCAAAAACGGCAAGGGCAAACCAGAAACCTTCGATTTTCTTGGTTTCACTCACTACTGCAGTCGTGCCATAAAAAATGGCTGGTTTAAAGTTGTGCGAAAGACTGTTGCCAGGCGTATGAGGGCTCAGTTACAGGAGGTAAAGACTGAGTTGCGTCGTCGCCTGCACCGTCCAATGTCAGAAACCGGTCGATGGTTGGGCCAGGTCATTAGGGGACACATGGCATACTTTGCAGTTCCCGATAATATTGGCAGTGTCAGCTCATTTGTATATCACGTGAGATGGTTATGGTATCGCGCACTATACCGCCGAAGTCAGCGCCGGAGAATGAACTGGACGAGGTTCAACAGGATCTGTGATAGGTTCTTTCCTCCCGTGCGAATAATGCACCCACAACCTTTGCATCGTTTTGACGCCAAAACACGAGAGAGGAGCCCAGTGCGTTAGCAGCGCACGCTGGGATCTGTGCGGGGGGTGCTGGGTAACCAGCATTCCTACCGCGACCGACATTCTGGATCCCCGATTATGCATGGTTATAAATGACTGGCATCTTCCCTTTCCATTCATCCCACAGCTCTGGGTCTATAGCCAAGTCGGACATGAAATCTGCGACATTTATGCGACTTGTTGAGCCCGCGTTAAATATAACATTTCGTATCGGGGAGGTTACAATCTCATAGTTGCTGACTTCATCATCGTCGATGAGTCCATCGGGTCGAACCGCTACCCATTCAATCTTTTCATGGTGTTGTCCAACTTTGAGACGAAGAAAATCGGCAGCGTTTTCATTATCCGAGTGTGGAGGAAGCAGTACACGCAGTAGAGAAATAATAATGGTCTGGGAAAATGGAGGCTTTTCAGCTATATCACGATTGCTGTTTCCTGCTGTATTCATCAGGATGATCTTCACCTTATTCTTTGAGTCAATTGACTCAATTGCTTGTACCACTTTTTTAACAGCATTGGTGACAAGACGGCGTGGATGTCCAAACACACCTTTGAAAGTTAGGTTGTGACCCAGACACGAAAAAACAGTATCACATTCTTTTAGATAGTGAGCAAGTTCGTTTTCAGATATTTCGGATATGTCTGCCTCAACTATTTGCAGGCCTGGATGATGGTTGTCCATGTTTGCAAGCGAATCTGAATCACGAACAACCGCAATAACCTCGACACCTTTTTGGAGCAGTAACTTGACAAGCAACCGGCCAGTGGCGCCATTCGCACCTATCACTACTGTTTTTTTCATTGTATCACGCGGTATTTAGTAAAGTCCTTAATTGGTCAATCGTCCCACGGCAATTCGGCCGTTCGCGCCGCTTAACGGGGCACAGGCAAAGCTGGCCGGCGCAAAATAGTGGAGCAACCTGTGCTGTATAAACCTTTTGCGTCCTCGTTCAGGGCCGGGTTAGATATGTTTATATCCAGCGCCTTGTATTCTTACAATAGTGAACATATTTTTCTTCGAACATTCTTTGCAATCTTCAGGGAGCCTTGAAAAATGGCCTTTTCGCCCAATCTCCGCGTTGCTCAAAAAATTTTATCCTGGCGATATCAGCCATACGCCTGCGGTAAAATTTTCCTCGCACCTTGATCTTGAACGAAAATTCTCATTTTTCAAGGCTCCCTTAGGGGGGCGGAAAAAACTTCGGTTTCCGGCGTCTAAGGATCGTTTTGACTGCTCGACGTACTTGTTGCGATTGCCAGCTCAAACTGACCACCACTCATCGTGGGGCGCCTATTACGGAGCTGTCCCAAACTGTTTAGCGGATTTTTTTCAGTTCACCAGACTAATAAAAGAAAAAAGGAGAAACCATGATACCAAGACTTCTGGCTGCTGTTGTCATGCTTACCACCATCTTTGTCGCCCCCCTGGCGGCCCGGGATGTAACCGGGACACTGGCGAAAATTGACACCACGGGGACAATCACCATCGGCTACCGTGAATCGCAACCCCCCATGTCCTTTGTTGACGATTCGGGAGCACCCGTGGGATATTCCCTAGATCTGTGTCGGGAAATCGTCGCGGAGATAGAAACGGAATTGGGAAAAGCCGTAGCCATCGACTACCTCCCAGTCTCCGCGATAGAACGTTTTACGGCAGTAGAAAGTGGCAAGATCGACATTCTTTGCGGGTCGACCACCGTCACTCTTGCTCGCCGCGAGCGTGTCGATTTTACCCTTCTCACCTTTGCCACCGGTGGCTCTTACATGGCTCTTAAGGGGAGTAACGTGGTGAACAACTTCGCGGGAAAGAAGATTGGAGTTGTCAAGAACACCACGACCCTTACGGCACTCAAAGAACTCTTCAAGGAGACCGGAACCGTGGTGGAGATTGTCGAGTTTGATTCCACGGAGCAGGGTTTTACTGATTTGGTGTCTAAAAAAATTGATATTTTTTCCGCTGACCAGGTGGTTCTCATCGGCTTAGCGCTCAAATCGGGGCGTGCTGGAGATTTTACCATTCTCCCCGATTTGTTCTCTTTTGAGCCTTTCGCTCTGGCAATAGGCCGAAATGACGCTGATTTCCGGCTGGTTGCCGACAAGGCGTTGACCAGGATCTACCGCTCTGGCGCAATAGATCTCATCTACGACAAATGGTTTGGCCGATTTTCTAAATCGATGCCCTCAGCCCTCAAGTCTATGATTAAACTCAATTCCATACCGGAAAAGTAGCGTCGCGGATTTCAGCGCAAAAAGCTCACTACTGGTGGGAGGGGCTGCTGATGCTGAGCCATGTCCATTCTTCCTGGTGAAGCATGATGCTGTTTTAGAGACTTCGCACTTGGTCTCAAGGGATCGTTTTAATTGCTCAACCTACCCGGTATGTCGGCGCGGTTAAAACGCCCCCCACTCCTCGTTGAGCGCATTTTCTCAGCTATCCCAAACAGGCGGACTTTTTGCGAATGCATCACGCACAAGAGAACTGCATGGAGTAGCTATGTAGATGGTTATTGTGCGCATTAATATCAAGATTGTTTTGCTTGATGTTTAGTGCCGTTCTCACATACATTGGTCTGCATAACATGCCGACTTTTATCAATATTCCCGCTCTTCAATGAAAAACACCAGGGGGATGCCGGCTAAACCGACAATACCGGCGATGATGAAGGTCTGCTGCAGGCCGACCTGATCGGCAATGAAGCCGACGAGTACCACGACCGCCGATCTGGCCAGAAAACTGATCATCATGAATACCCCGTTGGCCGCCGAGGAGCCGCTTCCCGAATACTCCTGGATCATCGCCAGCATCACCGGGGTGGTGGAGAGCAAAAAAAAGCCGCTTACCAGCAGCACCAGCAGCTGCATGAGTCCGGACACCGCGGTGAACGTAAGCAGAGACAGCGGCGC
The DNA here is from genome assembly GCA_016722945.1 of Desulfofustis sp. PB-SRB1. GTDB lineage: Bacteria > Desulfobacterota > Desulfobulbia > Desulfobulbales > Desulfocapsaceae > PB-SRB1. The sequence continues at coordinate 6,973 of JAEQMT010000022.1, forward strand.
GATCACCAGACAACAGCCCAGCAGCTTTTTCCGGCCCAGCAGGTCACTGAGGCTGCCCACCGCCAGGATGCCCGCTACCCCGGCCGCCTCGAAGATCGACAGGGCGATTCCGGCGAGCCATACATCACCGCTTCTGGAAAGGATGTAAAGCGGCAGAAAGGCGCTCAAACAGGCGTGCATAAAGCCGCGGACGACGACAATGCCGGAGAGCGGCAACAGGACGGCGCGCATCTGAAGACACGTTTTTCTGATCGAGGATTGTGAACGCGGATTGATGGTCACCGGCATGTTTTTGAACTTGAAATACATCACCACCGATGCCGCCATTCCAAATACCATCACCGGGTAGTACCCCTCGAAACCAAGCAGTGACACAGCACCGATAATGGTCATCGGTCCCAGTGTCCGGGCGAGTTCGCCGCCCGTCATGTACAGACTCATGCCCCGACCGGTCTTGTCGCCGGCAACCTTGTAAATAAGGGCCGGGGCCGGCACGTGAAACAGAGACACACTGATGCCCGCGCAAAACAGCAGAACCAGAACAACCCCATAGCTCGGAGCGACACCAAGCAATGACATGGGTACCGCGGTCATGGCGGGGGCGAGGATAATGAAATATTTGACGCTCACCCGATCCGCCAGTTTGCCGATAAAGGGGTTCATCAGCGCCGGAAGCTGCATCACCGTAGAGGCAAAACCCGCCTGGGTGAGGGACAAACCGAATTTTTCGATGATAAAGGGCAGCAGCGGCGCCAGAAAACTGGAGTAGACATCATGGATAAAGTGGCACAAAGAAAGCAGCAGCACTTTTCCCCGGTCAAATGATCTCTTTTCCGGCGTGGACATTGGGCGCCGTGGCACTCCTAAAGGTTTTGAGGTTCAGCGTACAGCTGTTCTGCTAATGGCCAGGGCTCAGGAGACTCACTGTCTCTTCATTGACGGCTCGCATGAAAGAAGATAGCCTGGAAATCCGACATGAATCGTGAGTGCAGTTGTACCAGAAATTCTTCATGATACAATGCAATGAGATTGAGATGGTGCATATTAACAACTTTTTTCAATGCACCCTCAGGCCCCGGCCGGCCTGATTCTGATCCAAGCGGGACAGCGGGGCGCCGCTGTGTCACTGCTGATCGAACCGGTAACTTTTCAAGCAGGCTGATGGGTCAATAACCATGAGAAAAAAATGAATGTCGAGTGGATTGTTCTTATCCTCGGGGTATTGCTGCTGGCGGTGGTGCTGTGCAGCAAGCTCGCCGAAAAAGTGGGGGTGGTGTCTCTGGCGCTCTTTCTCATGTATGTTGCCCGGCCACTCAGCACTACGCTCTCTTTGCTGCCGCCTCGATCCTGATCAAATGAGTCGGCTCACGCTGCATGGGCGGGCCTGCGTGGCTTGGCGCCAATCGTTCTGGCGACCTTCCCGGCTAATCTGCTCCATTGCCGGCGTCGTTCAGATCTTCAGGGTGATTTTCTTTATCGAGTTGGCTTCCGTTTCATACAGGGGTTGCGCCCTCGTCCCCGCCGCCACATGGCTGAATGAGGTGGCATATAAAGCGCTAGGCATGATGAGAAATGTGGCCTTCCGTGCTGAGCTTGCTTAAAAAATTAATGTATACTGTAACTATACATCCAGAGAACCTTGCAAAATGGCCTTTTCGCCCAATCTCATCGTTGCTCTGGAAAATTTTATCCTCGGGATATCAGCCATATGCCTGCGGTAAAATTTTCCTCACGCCTTGATCTTGAACGAAAATTCTCATTTTTCAAGGCTCCCTTTAGAAATGGAAGTAATCAATGAAAGCGACCGTGGTAGATTTAAGATACAAGATGAAGGATGTACTAAAGGCACTAGACAGGAATGAAAAAGTGACGGTTCTCTATCGTGGAAGAGTCAAAGGGATTTTGATCCCAGCTGGAGGAAGCAGTCAGCAGAAAATAATAGAGCATCCATTTTTCGGAATGTCATCTTCAGATGAAAGCCAGCCCGTGGGGGATATCATGGCTCAATTGAGGAGTCCACGATACAATGATATTTGACACGGATATTTTTATCTGGGCACAACGCGATAATGAAAAGCTGGCAAAACTATTTGAGAAAGAAGAGAGATATCTCTCGATTCAGAGCTACATGGAGCTATTGCAGCATGCAAAAAATAAAACACAGTACAAACATACAAAGGATTTTTTAACGGTTTTCGACTTTACTGTCCTTCCCTTGACGGAGAATATTGGGCACCGAGCTGCCATATACATTGAGCAATACACGTTGTCCGCCGGCCTTGGCTCGGGTGACGCCATCATAGCGGCCACGGCAGTCGAAAATAATATGATGCTTGCCTCAAGTAACACCAAACACTTCAGGATAATAAAAGAACTGCAGCTTAAAGTATTTAAACCGTGAGAATGTGGGAGCCGTCGTGTTGCGGGGCTACTGCTTCCAAGATGCCCCCTGATAGCCGGGCCGGGCGGCGACGAGCTGGACGACACTGATGGAGCGTTCGCGAAAGCCACCCTCGCAGTAGCTCAGATTAAAGCTCCAGGATTCGTCTGAAGCAATCTTCGAAACCGTGCTGCGCCAGGCGCATTAAAGTCGCACCGATGAGCTTGGATGCTATGCGTTTATTTGTAGAGAACGACCGAGTAAGAGTAAATAGCTATGTTTAGAAGAATTCTGATATCCAGCAGTACAAATATTAGCTTAGAATCTGCACGGATAGGCGTTGTCACTAGTCTGCCAGTAGCGCTTAGTGTTTTTGCCTATGGCCTGGTGTACGGATTACTTACCAAGGAAGCCGGTCTGAACCTGATGGAAGCTGCCCTTTCCAGTGGCGTCATCTTTGCCGGTTCCGCCCAGTTCGTAGCTTTGGACATGTGGATTCACCCTCTCCCGGTAAGTGCTCTTATTTTCACCACTTTCGTCGTCAACCTACGCCACGTCCTGATGAGTGCATCTTTAACGCCGTGGCTTCGTAAAGCTGTCCCGCAAGTAAGATATCCCTTGCTTTTCTTTTTGGTGGATGAAAGCTGGGCACTTACGTATAGCGCTCTTGTCAGAGGCAAAGTGGATCTTGGTTTTTTACTTGGCAGTGGCGTATTGCTTTGGATTACATGGGTAAGCGCAACTCTTTCAGGCCGTACTGTTGGAGCTGTTATCTCTGATCCAGCACAATTTGGGCTGGACTTTGCGTTCACAGCAGTGTTCTTGGTTTTGCTTTTCGGGCTATGGAAAGGGAAAGAAGATATTCCTGCGTGGGCAATTGCTGCGACGACCGCGCTTGTTGTCCATTATTTCATTCCTGGCAAGTGGTATATAGTTATTGGCGGACTTACTGGAAGCATGACCGGCCTTTGGAGGTCAAATGCACTTAGATAGTTGGCTCGCCATTGGAGGCATGGCCCTGGCAACCTATCTGACGCGTATCAGCGGACCATTTCTGGTCGGTTTTGTTCAAGGCAACGAACGCCTTGAAAACTGCTTGGCAAAGCTTCCTGGTAGCATCCTGGCGGCTTTACTGGCTCCGCTTGTTTTTATGTCTGGTACGGCTGAAATTGTTGGAGCTGTTGGTACGCTGATAGTTGTTTATTTCACGAAAAATATGCCGCTCTCATTAATTGCTGGTGTTGGGACTGTCGCCATGCTCAGATTATTCTGGGGTTTATAAAATCAAATGGCAGTCTTGATTGACTCGTAAACAATCGAACTTGCAGCTAAAGATGGCTAAGTGAAAACACAGCTCTGCTAGGAGGCTGTCCGAAAATCGTTTTTTTTTGAGAATAAATGTCTATTCTCGGGCAGCCTCCTGGAGCCTACATAGATCTAATATCTGACCCCCTACTGCCGGCCAAACCGGTTAACGGAAGCTATCTCCCCAACGCCCCCTGATAGCCGGGCCGGGCGGCGACGAGCTGGACGACACTGATGGAGCGTTCGCGAAAGCCACCCTCGCAGTAGCTCAGGTAAAACTCCCAGAGCCGTTTGAACCGTTCGTCAAACCCATGCTTTTTCAGGCGGGGGAAGGCCCGCACAAAGCGGGTGCGCCAGTGGGCCAGGGTGCGGGCGTAATCAAGGCCGAAATCCTCCAATCCATTCACCATTAAATCGGTTTTGTCTCTGAGCAGGGTCAGCATGTGGCTGTTAGATACCAAGCAACCGCCGGGAAAGATGTGTTTCTGGATAAAATCCACGTGGCGCAGATAGCTCTGGTAATACTGATCGCGCATGGTGATGGCCTGGATCAGCATCTGACCGTCTTTTTTGAGCAGCGAGCAGCACTTATTGAAAAATCCGGGCAGATAGCTGTAGCCCACCGCCTCGATCATCTCGATACTCACCAGTTTGTCATAGGCACCGCTGAGATCCCGGTAGTCCTGTTGAATCAGCTTGATCTTGTCGGTAAGCCCTGCTGCCTCGATGCGCCGTTTGGCCTCTTCGTACTGGGCGTCTGAAATGGTCGTGGTGGTTACGTGACACCCGTAGTGAGTGGCGGCGTGAATGGCAAAACCGCCCCAGCCACCGCCGATTTCAATGACCCGATCACCCGGGGTCAGCCGTAGCCGCCGGCAGATGTGATCGAGCTTGAAAATGGCCGCTTCATCGAGAGTGGTATCGGCGTCAGGGTAGATGGCTGAGGAGTAGGTCATGGTTGGATCGAGAAACGACTGATAGAGCTCATTGCCCAGGTCGTAGTGAGAGATGATGTTTTTTTTCGATCCGGTCCGGCTGTTGAAGCGGCGCAAGTGGGTGATGATGCTCATCGGCCTGAGCAGCCATGCCAGCGGATGCTTTTCAAAACGAGCCAGCATCCGCCGGCTACGCACCAGGATGCGGATCAGGCTGGTGAGGTCGTCGCTGCCCCACAGCCCTTCCACATAGGTTTCACCGGCGCCGATGGTGCCGCCTAAGAGCAGTCGCGGATAGGCCGCCGGATCATGGATGATGATGTTTGCCGACGGCGACGCGGAGGCGCCGAAACGGTATGATGCGGTGGGTTCTTCAATGGTGATCCGGCCCTCTTCAAGCCGGTCGAGGATAGCAAACAAGGCCCGCCGTGCCCACGCCTGGGGAATCGATGATGAACGGATTTCTATATCGGCACTACCACTCATGATGTTTTCCTTTGATAGGGAACGTATGGTACCTTTTTACAATAAAGCTTCAATGCCTGCCAGTAAATGGCCGTGAGCATAAAAGCGGTCATGACCGGTTTTTTTAGCAGGTATCGTTTTACCACGGCCGGCTCAAAGGGGCGCCGGATAAGGTTGAGTCCGGCCGTGAAGACGTGGCCGCGTTCGTCCGATACGTGGATTCCCAGGCGCAGCGTCTTAGACGGCGCTTCGATATACCACCGATAATGCTGGTTGACGGGATTGAACGGAGATACCTTGAACACCTTGGGGTGATTGGGCCCATCGTCGCCGGCAAGCACATGGCCGTAGCAGTGACGCTCGTTCCACGGGGTGTTGGACACCTCCGCCAGCAGATGAGTGCACTCTGCCTTGGTGTTGTAGCCGAAGTAGAAATTGACCGGGCTGAAATAGAGCCCGAGGCTGCGCAGGTTAAGCAGTCCGTACACATCACCGGTCACCGGCGTGCCGGTAAGCTCATGCAGACGATTCTTGACGCTGATATGAAGCGGCTCGGTTGGATCGCCAAAGTAGTCGGGCCGGTAATAGCGGGTCAGGGCGAAACGGCGGCTGGACAACCAGCGGCCGACATCGGGGAGTTGGTCTATGCGGTCGAGATTGAGAAACCACATGAAGAATCGGTATGAAAACCCATGTTTCTTCGGGATGAAGCGGTTGTGGGTCACCGTGCCGGTGTAGAGCGCCGCATTCATGGAGTCACTCCCAGCATGGCGCAGACGCGCAGGCCGCTTTTTACACCGTCTTCATGAAAACCGTTGAACCAGTATGCCCCACAATAGTGGATTCCCCCCACCCCCGATATCTCCGCCCACCGTGCCTGGGCCGCCACCGCCGCCTCGGTGTAGCGGGGATGACCATAGGTGAAGCGGGCCAGTTCGTACTCAGGAGATATATCCGCATTGAGGCTGACGAGATAGGTATGGTGGGTGTCGAGCCGCTGAAGGATATTCATGTCGTATGTCAGGGTCGGCTCCTCCGGTTGGGCCGGGTCAACCCGGTAGTTCCAGCTCGCCCAGGCCCGTCGGCTCTGCGGCAGCAGCCTGGTGTCGGTATGGACGATGGCCTCGTTGGTACTAAAGGTAAATGCACCCAGCACCTCACGTTCGCGCTCGGAAGAGTCCACCCGCATGGCCAGCGCCTCATCACCATGGCAGGCGAGAATGACTTGATCGAAGCGATACTCACCTTTTGCGGTGGTGAGCAGAACGGAGTCGGTTTCGGGGGTGGCGGCGCGAACCTGCTCGCTCAGATGAATCTTGTCCGCAAAGGGTGCGGTGAGCGGGGCGATATAGGTGCGTGAGCCGCCGATGATGGAATACCATTGCGGCCGATTGAACAGATCGAGCAGTCCATGGTTGTTGAAAAATTTAACGAAAAAGGGCAGGGGAAAATCACGTGCCTGGTCAATCCCCATGGACCAGATGGCCGCCACCATAGGCAGCAGATAGTTACCGCCAAACAATGCGCCATAGCCGCCGCTGTCGATAAACTCTCCCAGGGTGACCGGGATGTCTGTCGCCTGTCTGGCACTGCGGTTAAAACGAATGATGTCGGCGATAAAGCGGAGAAAGGCCGGCTTGACGATGTTGGTGCGCTGGGCAAAGAGGCCGTTTAGATTGTTGCCGTTGTATTCCAGCCCGATACCATCGTTGCGCACCGAGAATCCCATACTGGTGGGCTGATAGGCAACCCCCAGCTGACTGAGAAGCGCCATGAAATGTGGGTAGGTACGGTCATTGAAGACGATGAAGCCGGTGTCGATGGCGCTCGCCTCCCCCTGATACTCAACATCCACCGTATGGGTGTGGCCGCCGATGTAATCGTTTGCCTCGAACACTTCCACTTCATGTTCTCGGCTGAGATAGTAGCCACAGGTGAGTCCGGCGATGCCGGTGCCGACGATGGCGATCTTCATGAGCCTTTGATCATCTTCATGCCGATCCGCTTCCAGATGCCACGCGGCAGCAGCGAGAGTGTTTTTAGGATATAGGTAAATCTTTTGGGGAAGTGGATCTCCGCCTGCCGTTTATCGATACCGCGGCGGATTGCCCTGGATGCCTGTTCCACCGAGATCCGCATGGGCATGGCAAAATCGTTTTTATCGGTAAGCGGCGTCTTGACAAAGCCCGGACAAACAAGGCTGACATCGATCTGTTCGGGGCTAAGGGTGATCCGCAGGGTTTCAATGAGATAGGCGACAGCCGCCTTCGAGGCGCCGTACGCCTCAGCCCTTGGCAGCGGCAGATAGGCCGCCGACGAGCCGATGCCGACCAAATGAGGGCGCGATGCTCGACGCAGAGCGGGGAGCAGCGCCTCGATGCTGTGGCCCATGGTTTCCACATTGATGCGCATGACCCGTGCCAGCAACGCTGAGTCAAAGTTCGGCATATCGATGTATTCGCAGGAGCCGGCCGAGAGAATGGCCAGATCCACGGAGTCGAACCGGTTGCCCCAGGCCAGGGTCTGCTCCCGGTTCAGCAGGTCAACCGATTCGGTGTGGATACCATGCGCTGCCAGTTCGGCCAGTTGCGCTTCGTTGCGGCCGATGCCCCAGACCACGTGGCCCTGGGCGCCATAGTCGATGGCAAGTTGTTTGCCGATGCCGGAGGTGGCGCCGGTGATAACGATGTTCATTTGCTCAGCCGTTTCTTGAAATAACGCACCACACCGCCCAGCAGCGGTATGTGCTCGTAGAGCAGGGCGCCACCATCATAGTAGTCGCGGTGACGATATGCCTTGCCATCCTTGTTGAACTCAACAAAACTTGCCCCGGCCACCTCGATGGTATCGCCACCCGCCAGTCGGGGATGACAATAGTGCATGAGCCACTGGAGGCTGCCGCCCTGTTCGGCTGGCTGGGCATCCACCAGGGTGAATGATACCGAGGTGGTGGTCTGGTAGAGGCGGGTAAAGTAGTCGTGCAGGTCGGCACGTCCGACTATGGTGTGAATCGGGTCAATGAATTCTATGTCCTCGCTGTAAATATCAGCCAGCAGATGCAGGGAATCCTTGTCGATTCTCTGGTAGATGGCAAAAAAGTGTTGTAACCGCTCCATCACCGGTTGTCCCTAAGGCCGCTCAGCAGATCGTCGCGCAGGGAGGTGCTGATGGGCTCATTCTCATTGAGCCAGATGCCGAAATAGACCGACGCAAACACGGCGGATTCGATAACCACCAACGATTCGTCGTTGAAAGTGAGGGTTGTGCTCCGGGTGGTATCATCATAACACATGAGGTAGACGTCGCCTTTTTTCACGTCGCGGTAGCTCGTGTTGAGGGTGTCCAGCTCAGACCGGATGCGAGCAATAGTCGCCTCGTCCTGCTGCCTGGCCATGATAATACCAGCCGCTTTGGTGATATCATCCACCTTCACCGAGGCCGCATAGGTAAGACGCAGGCAGCGCGGCGTCTCGGCGTTGACAATGGTTTCCGGGGAGGCGTCCGGCGGCGCGAAAAGCTCCGCCTCATATACCTTGAAAATGCCCATATACCGAACGATACCGTCGCCGCTGAGTGTTAGACCCGGGGGTATCGCGCCGATGGCAGGGGAGGACGCAAGCAAAATGAGAAGAATGATTATGTGTTTCACGAGGGTTTTTCCTGTTCGGTTAGTTGATTTTTTGAAAGGCGATGGTGACTTCGCCGACCCGAAAACCGAATTTTTTCATCTCGGCCCGGTTAAGCAGAATTCCGTCCGGCTGTAGGAACATCCAGTCGTCAAAGGTGATGTTCCAGGTCGATCCGTCAACCTCAAGTGCCACTACATACCCCCAGTTCAGGGCATTACCGGCCGATTCGCCGGTTGCTTCGCCGATGATGTCATCAGCCGTGCCGCTGTAGGTGGTGGTGCCGGTTTTAGTGATCGTCCAGATCCGTTTGGTCTCTTCTCCGTCACTCCAGAAGAAATCCTCATCCAAAACCAGATTGCCATTCTCATCGATGGTTCCCTCAATATCCACCACGAATTGCCGCAGCAATTTACCGCCGCGGTCCTGAACGATACCCCACCCCTTGGTGGTGCCGGTGAAATAGGCAAAGAGATCGAGCGGCGGTTTGTTGGCGGCGTATTGCCGAACGTCGATGGTGGAGCAGCCGGCGAGGCCCGCTGTCAGGATCAAAAAAAGTGCAAGTTTTACAGCTACATTATTCATGGCATACTGTTAATTATTGTTAATATCTTGTCCGCTACCCTTTGGTTAACTGACCTATAGCAATAGTAAGTGATCACAAACATTATGGTAGCAAAAACCGTCAAAAATACGCCGAATCAGAAAAATCCTTCCCTTCTTTATCGGCAACGCTGGTGTCATGCCAAGCTTGACATTATACAATTTTGTCCCAAATAGCGGGAAGAAAAAAGCTCGACGTTTCCCCTATGTCCGTCTGTTCTGAGCCCTGATCTCTCTACTCTTTAGTTTCCAAGAAGCATTACTGAGCAATCTTTGAAATATTTTGATTGCGTTTGAGCAGCTGCTCATATCGCGACTCGGTTATTTCATAGCCGCGCATGCGGTAAAGCGCCAGCAACTTAAGAAATATGCATGGTAATCCATACATGAATCCCAGAGCGGCAAGTGCTTGCGTGCTGTTACCGGGCCCGGCGGTGAAGCCGCACAGGTCAAGAAGCGGAAAGGCAATCCCGATGGCCAGAGCGAAAGAAAGCTTTGTCGTGGTTCCCCAAATGGCAAACAGCAGTCCTGGGCGCCGATAGCCATTTTTCGCTGCATCCCACTCCACCAGGTCACCGTTCATGGATGTCGGAATCATAAGATCACAGCCGGTCGTAAACCCAGTTGCCAGGACTATGATGGTATAGATGACAATATCTCCAGGGTTTAAAAATGGTGTCCAGGCAAAGAGAAGGCACGCCGTTAAAATCGACCAGCGCCAGGTTTTGTGTTTGCCGACTTTTTTGGCAAGCCATACCCAAAATGGCACCGAAAAAGCGGCGAAAAGAAAATACATAAACAGCAGCATCCCAGCTTTCTCCGGTACTTGAAGGAAGTAGGAAACGTAGAACAGAAAGAGGGTGGCGGGTATGGCATTGCCGGCACTATTAAGCAGAAAACCTACCAGAAGTGTTCTGTAAGGTGAGGGCGTAACAATGAGTTTTATGCCGTCTCGTATCTGATTTGAGGGCAGGTGAGTGGGGGTGTTATCTGGAACCCAAAAAAGCAAAATCACCGCAATGGTAAAGGTACACATTACCAACAAGGTAATGAAAAAGAGAGCATTGGTGAGGGCGTCTGATCCTGCTTGCCCGGTTATCGCGGTAATTAACAGAGCTGCAATGGTTCCCGCGAGACCAAAGGCCGCCCGTGTGCCCGTCACCTTGTTGCGCTGATGATAGTCCGGGGAAAGCTCCGCCCCCCATGCATTCATGGGAATAATCGCCATGGTTCCAGCGATATATATGGCAAGCGTCCAGACAAGAAGATAGGACTTATCCGAATCACCGGAGGGATTAAACAGGGCGTAAGCAGATATGCAGATAAGTGGAACGCTGACCACGATCCATATACGCCTTCGTCCTAATCGTTGAGGCGTCTTATCGGATAAAAAGCCGATAAGCGGATCAGTTACGGTGTCCCATAACCTGGCAACAAGCATTATTGCCCCAATGGTAGAAAGGCTCATTGCCGTTGCTTCAGCATAGTGCGTGGGCACTATTACCTGCAGTGCAATGAACGCGGCGGCAAGAGGAAAGGCGAGAAAGCCATATGCCGAGAGAATCAACGCGCCGGGGCCTTCAGGTGGAGTCTTAATGTGTTTCATAATTGCTTTTTGGTTCATTCGCTGCGTGATTGCCTGCATCTGTCAGCCGGCTTCGAGATGAAGCGTGGAGCAAATCCGAAAACCATTTCTTTCTTTCAATAGCCGTTTTATGCCAAGCTTGAAGCGGTTTTCAGAAGAGTCATTTTTATTTGGTTAACCTCATCTTTTTAAACGTCAGCCAGCCAATCCAGAAGAAGGCGGTCAGGCCGATAGCGCTATAAATCGCCGGGGTCGGGTTTTCCAGTGTACTGATGGCCCCGGAATAGGAGGCGATTATTGCATATGGAACTGAACTGATGAGCCACAGCGCCAGAAATTTCACAAACCTCATACGCGTTATACCGGCCAGACATGCGGAAACTTCAGGTAAAATTGGCATGGCGCGGGCAAGCAGAATCACTACGGCGCCGTGGTTTTGAAAGGTCTCGATAGCTTCGCGGCGCTTGTCTGGATCTTTTATAAGAAAATTAACCAGTAAATAGCCATACCTACGACTAATCCAGTAGCCGCAGACCCCGGCTAGAAGCAAACCCGTTATGGCGGATACCGCCCCGAGCAACGGGCCCAGAAAATACCCGCCCAGAATCATGACGGTTAAGGTTGGTACGGCAATGAACAAGTCGGCAAAAAGCAGAGCCGTGACAACCGTGCTCACATAAAGCGGATTGGCGCTCTGCGCCGCATCAAGCCAAACCCGGATCTTTTCAACGGTAATGAGCCCAGTTGATTTGATCACGATAAACGTAGCGGCAAAGCCCAGCGCCAGCGTCAGCATGATTTTCAGCAGCGATTTCATGGTATTGTTGTTTTTATCTATTCGGTTAGGGGTAGATGATTGGAATCTCGATGGCGTCCTCTATTTCCGCTAAGCTGAGTTTCGCCCGCTTAAATGACGGCGGGCCGGTTAGGCCCAGCTTCGCACCGCCCGAAAATCCAAGTCCTTCGGCCGGAATTATACCGGTCCAGTTTTTCCCGACCTGCCCATCCATATCCTCATCATGCAGCACCTTAAATGCGAATTCCTCGATTTCGACTGTAAAGCGAAACGTCATGGTTGCCGTGCCATTTTCAGTTTTCTTGGTCTGTATTTCGATGGCTTGGCCATGGTCTTTAGGGAATCCTTGCTTGCCAAAAAGCATGACCATAATCTGACCCGGGCGTTCTTTTTGGATAGCCGTGATGCTCACCGTCAGTTCCTTAGCAAGAGCATGCGCGGGTGTTAGGGCCATGATCAGGCTTCCGGCGATTGTCATGTGCAGCAGTTTTTTCATCTCTTTTCAATACCCTTTCATAATCTTTCGAGCCAGGCCCGGCCAAAGCGCCAGCAGCAGACGCAACAACTTGACTTTGCCGATATTTGTCGGGTTGGTCCCTTTTTGGATGCCCTCAATTATTTTGGCCGCCGCCTGCCGTGCGGACATCTTGCCCGTACCGCGTCCTTTGGTCATCGGCGTGTCAACCAACGGCAGGAAGGATTGTATGACTTTGATGTTGGTCTCTTCAAGCTGGTACTCCAGGCTCTGGGAAAAGCTGTTCATTGCCGCCTTGGTGGCGCAATAGACGGCCGAACCGGTTTTCGGAGCCAGTGCCAGACCGGAATTGATAATGGCGATCACGGCCTCCCGCTTATCATCAAGCAGAGCGGGCAGGAGCAGATAACTCAGGGCGCAGACGGCCGCGAAGTTGAGGTGTATTTCGTAGAGAATTGTCTCGTAGGCAAAATCATCATCAAGATATGTTGGCGTATGTTGCACCGCCGCATTATTAATCAAGATATCAATATGCGGGTGGTTCCTCATAATCCGGTCGCCCACCGCTTGATAATTGTCCGGTATTGCAAGATCGGCGGGATAGGTATCACATGATGGGAATTCATCGCTCAACGCGTCAAGCTTCGCTGATGGGCGGGCAATCGCCACGATGGTGTTGGCGCCGGCAAGCCGCCGCACCAGTTCATAGCCGATTCCCGATGTGGCGCCGGTGATGACCACCGTTTTATCACGTACATTCATAGCGTCCTCCGCTCTCTTGTATATCGTCTCGATCGAATAATAGTGAGAGGAAAATCAATGCGCATTAACCCGGGTTAAGAGGAGCGATAAAAATGAGTATTGACCAATTGCTGAAGGAACATGCCCAAACCAAATCCCTGGTCAAAGGCGCCCATGCTTTCAGGCAGGGGGACCGAGATGAGAGCTTGTATGTCGTCCAAACCGGACTTCTCAAGGCCTACTATATTTTGCCTGACGGAAAAGAGAGCATCAAGACCTTCCTCAAGCCGGGCAGTATGATCGGTAGCCTCAGTGCCAACTATAACGGCGGGGCATGCACCTTCAATCTTGTCGCGCTGCAAGACGCGAGGCTGAGTCAGCTCCCTTTTACCGTCCTGCTTGAAGGAGCCCGCAAGTCACACGAGATTGCTCGGGAAGTGATTGAATTTTTACTTGCTCTGTATATGAAAAAGGAACAGCGTGAATATGAGCTTTTGAGTCTGCCGGCGGCCGAACGCTACCAGAGATTATGCGCGGAAGACCCTGATTTGATCGAACAGGTAACGCAAAACGATATCGCCCTCTATCTCGGGATTACCCCGGTTGCCCTCAGTCGGATCAAAAAACGTTTGCAGCTCAGTGAAGATGGCGGCCATCATTAGTCGAAGTCCGGCTTCATTTTCCCTGAACCTTCCGGGCAACACCGTGGAGCGAGGAACTGCGTATCATGGGCATCGGGTCTGAGCGAATGTGGCGCCGGTTGGCGAAAAAGCCTGGACAGGACGGCGTCTTGTCCAGACATCCACCTGCTACTCGTTGAGGATATTGGCAACAGCCAGAAAGAGATCGGAGTCGCGCAGGGCGCCTACCAGGGTGGTACCATCATATACGGGCATGACGGTTACCTTGAGGCGGGTCATTGTTTTTAACCCGTCGATCAGCCGGTCTTCAGCCTGGAGTCCTTTGCCTCGTACCTTCAGCATCATATCACCCACAGGCTTTTCTGCATGAGTAATGGCACGCTGAACAAGTCCGGCGTGCGTCTCGTCCAGATCAGCGGCGCCCTCTTCGGCAAAGGCAACCGACATGCCCATGGCTGAGAGGCGATCGCCGAGGGAGCCGGCTATTTCAGGGATCAATGTCTTGAGAATTGATTGGAAATCGATTATGCCCACCAGGGTGCCGGCTTCATCGACCACAAAGCAGGTGCGATGGCCCGCTTCGGTACACTCGCCGGTTTCCACCTCACAATATATCTTGCGCAGATCAAGCACCGCCTCCTTCAACGATTTATCAGGGCGGGTCGTGGCAAAGTCGGTGATGGGAACCATGATGTCACGAATTTTTCTTCTCAGCGGCATGGGTGATCCTCTTATGTAAGTGGTAGTAGAAAACGACTTCGAGTGAAAGATTAGTTATCCTTTGCGGACAATTCCAGCGATACTAGCCGAAAAATCACTATCAGGCAATTTGTTTCACTGTATATGAGCAAAAAAATGAGTCTTCATTCATTTTTTTTAACAGCGACAGCCTCCCTCTTTTTTCAGCTATTCCAACCTATTGCCTTTTTTGTCAAGCGCAGGGGCGAAGTTATTTGCTGGTGATAAATCTTGACACTTCTACACTATTTTACTACGTTCCGGCGCGATTTTAGGATGGTTACACCGTTTTACCCGGCACGAAACTCCATGGGGCCGTGCCGGTTCAATCTACCGATGAGGAGAACCGGATGAATCGACGCAGGATGGTAGGAGCAGGATTGCTCTCGGGGGTGATCCTTGTACTGTGTGCCGGGGTTGCATGCGCCGCAAGCGGCGAGACGGCCACCGCCGAAGCGGTTACGGGGATGCCGCAAGACGGCACGGCATGGTGGGTATGGCCGCTTGTCTTGTTTGTCGTCACCTTCATTATGGGGATCATCGCCGTGCTCGGCGGAGTCGGCGGCGGTGTTCTCTTTGTCCCCATCATCAGTGGTTTTTTCCCCTTTCATTTGGACTTTGTCCGCGGCGCCGGTCTGCTCGTCGCTCTGGCGGGCGCCCTTGCAGCCGGCCCCGGATTGCTCCGTTCAGGCCTTGCCAGCCTGCGACTCGCCATTCCGGTGGCGCTGATCGCCTCATCGTGCGCCATTGTCGGCGCCATGGTGGGACTGGCGTTGCCCACTAATATCGTGCAGATTGCTCTTGGGGTGACGATTTTAGGTATTTGCGTATTGATGCTTACCGCCAAAAAATCAACGGTACCGGATGTCCCGCAGTCCGATAAACTCTCCTCCGTCCTGAAAATTTACGGGGTCTACCGGGAGGAATCCACCGGTGAGACCATCAATTGGAAGGTGCATCGCACCCCCCTTGGCTTGCTGCTTTTTGTGGGCATCGGCGTCATGGCCGGGATGTTTGGTCTGGGCGCCGGCTGGGCCAACGTACCGGTACTCAACCTGCTGATGGGGGCGCCGTTGAAAATCAGCGTGGCAACCTCCAAGTTCCTGCTCTCCATCACCGATACCTCAGCCGCCTGGATCTATATGAACCAGGGCTGCGTCATCCCCATGATGGTGGTGCCGTCACTGGTGGGCATCATGCTCGGTTCATTCATCGGGGTACGAATTCTGCGCGTCATCAAACCGACGTTTGTCCGCTGGATGGTTATCGGCATTCTCGCCTTTGCCGGTCTCAAGGCATTGACCAAGGGCCTGGGTATTGGCTGATGGCGTCGAAAAAACTTGCTTTGTTTTTACTTAGCCATCTGAGCGTACAGTTTGACTGTTTACGGGTCGATGATTGCTAAAGGAGAAAGAAAAGGAGATTTACCATGAGTCAGGAAACACAAGATGTAAAGCTCGGACCGAGTCCCGAACAGGTCCTTTACGCAAATATACTCAACAAGGGTATGCTGATCGGCCTGTTGGTGCTGCTGGTCACGTTTGCCATCTACGTGCTCGGCATTGTCTCCCCCTACGTGCCGCTGGATGAGCTGTCCAGTCACTGGAATAAGGGGGTGGGCGACTACCTGCACGATCTGCATATCCCCGCCGGCTGGGCCTGGATCGGCATGCTGAAGTATTCCGATTTTCTCAATTTCATCGGCATTGCCTTTCTCGCCGGCGTTTCGATTATCTGCTATATTGCAATCGTTCCCACCCTTCTGAAAAATAACGACACCATCTATGCGGTGCTGGCCATTCTCGAGGTTATCGTGCTCACCGCGGCAGCGACCGGCATCTTCGGCAGCGGCGGTCACTAATTTATCAGTTGATGAGGTTCCGGGGGGTACCCGGAACCTCTCTTCACCGCTCAGGGCGGCATAACCATACGCAATTGCTTTTCTCCGGCATTTACTCCGCGTCCACTTCTCTTATAAAAACAGCTGCTCACCGGTGTACGATGCACGGTACCCTTTCTTGCAAATTACTCTTGAAATTTCTATTGGGCATGCTATAAAGAGAGGTTTTTAACCAAATTTTAACGCACGGGCGGCGCCACGCGTGCTATACAGAGTGGCTGCCTGCCATTTGCCTCTCAATTAATAACGGACGTGCGTTGTTTTAGGGGTTGCGGGGTACTGCAGCCTCTTTGTTTTTTAAGTGTTACGGGAGACGAACTCGTAAAAACCTCAAAATTGCCTGCTGCCGTCATTCCCGCGAAAGCGGGAATCCAGTGAATTCAATTAATTATGGGTGTCGGGTCAATTCCGATATTGCGGGAATATGGGTTTTTACGACGCCATCACGGGGATATTGAGAACTATTTTATAGGGCCAGGCGGGCGAGGCGTCCGCCATGGCAGGTTATGAGCCGTAAAGGAACACCATTATGCAACGAGATCTGAGCAAGGTAAGAAATATCGGGATCAGCGCCCATATCGATTCCGGCAAGACCACCCTGACCGAGCGCATCCTCTTCTACACCCAGCGCATTCATGCCATTCATGAGGTGCGGGGCAAGGACGGGGTCGGCGCCAAGATGGATTCCATGGAGCTGGAAAAGGAGCGCGGCATCACCATCCAGTCCGCCGCCACCTACTGCACCTGGAAAGATATCGACATCAATATCATCGACACCCCCGGCCACGTCGATTTTACCATCGAAGTGGAACGCGCCCTGCGGGTGCTGGACGGCGCCATTCTGGTGCTTTGTTCGGTGGGCGGCGTACAGTCCCAGTCAATCACCGTAAGCCGCCAGATGGCACGCTACAACGTGCCGCGTATTGCCTTTATCAACAAGTGTGATCGTACCGGCGCCAATCCCCAGCGGGTTACCCGGCAGCTTCGCGAGAAGCTCGGGCTCAATGCCCATCTGCTCCAGTTGCCCATTGGTCTGGAGGGTGATTTCACCGGTGTGGTTGATCTGATCAGCATGAAGGCGCTCTATTTCGATGGTGACAGCGGTGAGAATGTTCGTGAAGATGAGATCCCGCCGGAGATGATGGAAGAGGCCGAGACTCGGAGAGAGGAGCTGTTGGAGGAGATCTCCATGTTCTCCGAAGAACTCATGGAGGCGGTGCTCGAGGGAGGAGATATCGACAACGGGCTGATCATGGCGGCCGTTCGCAAGGGCACGCTCGCCCTTGAGTTTACCCCCGTGCTGGTGGGCTCCGCCTATAAGAACAAGGGTATTCAACCGCTGCTCGATGCGGTTGAATCCTATCTTCCCTGCCCGACTGATGTCACCAATTATGCCCTTGATCTTGATCGCGAAGAGACCGAGTTCAAGGTCACCAACGACAGCAAGGAGCCGCTTATCATGCTGGCCTTCAAGCTTGAGGACGGCCGCTACGGGCAGCTGACCTACGTCAGAACCTATCAGGGCGCTCTCAACAAGGGGGATACGGTATTTAACAGCCGCACCGGCAAGAAGGTGAAGATCGGTCGTCTGGTGCGTATGCACGCCGATGAGATGGAGGAGATCGATGGGTGTGGTTCCGGTGATATCGTTGCTCTTTTTGGTATTGACTGCGCCTCCGGCGATACCTTTACCGCCGATGGAATATCCGCCTCCATGACCTCAATGCAGGTTCCCGAGCCGGTTATCTCGCTTGCCGTACTGCCCACCGACAACAAGGCCCAGACCAACATGTCCAAGGCCCTGAATCGATTCACCAAGGAAGACCCCACCTTTCGCACCTATGTGGATCATGAAACCGGGGAAACCATTATCTCTGGGATGGGTGAGTTGCACCTGGATGTCTACATCGAGCGGATGAAACGGGAATACAAGGCCGAGGTTGAGGTCGGGGCGCCGCAGGTGGCGTATCGTGAAACCATCAGTAGCCGTGCCGATTTTGATTACACCCACAAGAAGCAGACCGGCGGCTCCGGGCAGTTCGGCCGGGTGGCGGGTTATCTCGAGCCATTGGATGAGGGTGAATACGAGTTTGTCGATCAGATTGTCGGCGGGGCTATCCCGCGTGAGTTCATTTCATCATGTGACAAGGGGTTTCAGAAGAGTCTGGAAAAAGGCACCCTGTGCGGCGCCGCGGTTACCGGGGTACGGGCGGTGATCAACGACGGCGCCGCCCATTCGGTGGATTCCTCCGATGTCGCCTTTCAGCTCGCCGCCGTGGGCGGTTTCAAAGAGGCCTACACGAGGGCTAGGCCGGTAATCATGGAGCCCATTATGAAGGTGGCGGTGGAAGGTCCCACCGAATTTCAGGGTGGTGTCATGGGTAGTCTGAATCAACGCCGGGGTATGATTATTGGAACCACGGAAGAGGGGAATTACACGGTGGTTGAGGCGGAGGTGCCGTTATCCGAGATGTTCGGTTACTCCACCACCCTGCGTTCACTCACCCAGGGAAAGGCGGAATTCACCATGGAATTTGCCACCTTCAAACAGGTTCCCAAATCGGTGAGCGAGGAATTGATCAAGAAGTATCAGGACGAAAAGAAGAATAATTAACAGTACATCAGGACTTTTATGAGTTCATTATAATTGCTGATTGCACCGCTTGCCGTCATGGTTCATTTGGTAGGTGGTGCGATCATACGTGGGAGGAAACAATGGATACGCAAGAACTGATCCGTACTAACCCGTTGCGGGTGCTGGGAATCGACAAAATCGAGGCGTCAGGCCGGGGGCTTGGCCTGGTTATGGCCCGGGCCGGTCTGGGCAAAACCGCAATTCTGGTACAGATTGCCCTGGATGCGATGATGCGCGGCCAGAACGTCCTGCATGTGGCAATCGGCGAATCGCTGGATAAGACCCGTGAACGCTATGACGATATCCTGGCCATGATGGCCGCTGATTTACCCGACGAGACCCGCACGGCCCTGGCCCGGCAACGAATGATCATGACCTTCAAGGAGAATGTTTTCTCTCGCGCCATCTTCGAGGAGCGGCTCACCGATATGATCCAGCAGAATGTGTTTCAGCCGCATTGCCTGATCATCGACGGCTATGATTTCAGCGATGAGAGTCGGCCGGCCATGGAAGAGCTTAAACAGCTCATGGCGACCTTACAGATTTCGGTGGCCTGGTTGTCCGCCGTGTGTCACCGTGAAGATCCCCGGATCAGCAGTGACGGCATTCCGGCCCCCTGTCACGCCATTGCCGATCTGTTCGAGGCGGCTCTGTTGATCAATCCCGCCGATAACGTCATGAATCTGGACATCATCAAATGCAGTTTCTGTCAGGTGACCCCCGGCACCGCCCTGCGTCTGGATCCTTCCACCATGTTGATTCAGCGCTCCTGAGTGCCACAATACGTAAACCCATTTAAATGAAGCTGCGCCCCTGTATCGATCTGCATCAGGGGCGCGTCAAGCAGATTGTCGGCGCTACCCTGTCTGAGAGCAGCCCGGAGGCGCTGCGCACAAATTTTATTGCTCAGCATCCGCCCTCCTGGTACGCCCGGCTCTATAAAAAAGATCGGCTCAGCGGCGGCCATCTCATCATGCTTGGCGCCGGCAACGAAACCGCCGCGACCGAGGCCCTGGCGGCCTGGCCGGGCGGGTTGCAGATCGGCGGCGGGATTACCGGCGACAATGCCGCTGCCTGGCTCAACCGGGGCGCCTCCCATGTGATTGTTACCTCCTGGGTATTTCGTGACGGGCTCATCGACGAGAGCAGATTGGCAAGGCTCACCAGGCTGATCGGGAGAGACCGACTCGTGCTCGACCTGAGCTGCCGTCGCATGGGTAATGAGTATCTGATCGTTACCGATCGATGGCAGCGGTTCACTAAGGTGCGGGTTGATGGTCAAAGCCTTGTTCATCTTGCCGGTTTCTGCGCCGAGTTTCTTGTCCATGCGGTTGATGTCGAGGGCAGGCAGGCGGGCGTCGATCTGGAGCTTATCGGCCTGCTGGCTCGGCACAGCCCGATTGCCACCACCTATGCCGGGGGGGTGCGCAACCTCGACGACCTGGCGGCAATCAACCGGGTCGGGCGCGGTAGAATCGACGCCACCGTTGGCAGTGCTCTTGATATTTTCGGCGGTCCCTTCGCCTATGCCGAGGCACTTGCTTTTCACCGGCAACACAATCAATCCACGGAAACGGCCTCAACCCGGTCGCTACGATAAGATCACCCGAGAGGACCACCTTTCGGAAACGACCCATATTTTCAGAAAATTGCCGGCCTCCAGGCCGACAAAAGCGCGGGTAATGCAGTGTATGGGCCGCCATCCGGCCCGAAAATTCTTGACACTGCTCCATCATGAGTGTAACTAAACCGGCTGGAGTTCGGGGAGGCAGCGACCAGCTTCCCGTTTTTTCTCTGGCACCGAGCGTGCCGTACCATAAGGTTTTACCGATGCGACACATTCTCGCCCTGTCGACCATGTTGAGCGCGTTCTGGCTGGTGAATTCCGGCCACTACAAACCCCTGTTGCTGTTTTTCATGGTGGTATCGGTCTTGCTGGTGGTGGGCCTCTGTCATGCCCTGGATGTGGTGGACGGCGAATCGCAGCCGCTTAATCTCACCTTTACCATTCCCGCCTACTGGCTGTGGTTGATCTGGCAGGTAGTCATTTCCAATATCGACGTGGCCCGCCGGGTCTGGATGGGAGTTGATTCCATCAGCCCACAGGTAATTATGGTGACGGCCGATCAGAAAAGTGATCTGGGCATCGTTATCTACGCCAACTCCATCACCCTGACTCCGGGCACCGTGAGCATCGATCTGGAGGGCAATCAGATCAGTGTCCATGCGCTCACCGAGCAATCGGCCGCCGATCTGCTTACCGGCGAAATGAATCGGCGGGTATGTCGGGTGGAGCGCTGATGTTTGCGGCAACCTCACTTGCTCTTTTAGTGGTCATGGGCTTGGCGCTGGCCCGTGCTTTTGGCGGACCAACCTTGTACGATCGGATTCTGGCGGTCAATAACTTCGGCACCAAAACGGTGCTGCTCATCGCGGTCATGGATTTTCTGGGGGGCCGCCCGGCGTTTCTCGATATTGCCATCGTTTACGCCCTGATAAATTTTATCGCCATCATCGGGGTGTTGCGTTTTTTTGAGTACTCCACCCGAAAAGATGTGGAGGAAGATTGATGGTGGCCATGATTCTAGATATCGGCTCCTGGATTCTGCTGCTTACCGGCAGCTTTTTCTGCCTGACCGGAGGGCTCGGACTGCTGCGCTTTCCCGATTTCTTCACCCGCATTCATGCCGCCAGTCTCACCGACACCCTGGGCGCCAGCCTGATTCTCATCGGGCTCATGCTGCAGGTGGACAGCTGGCTGACCTTCGTCAAGCTCATGCTCATCCTGCTCTTTTCCCTGTTGGCGGGCACCACCGCCAGCCATGCCATTGCCAGAGCGGCGCTGAAAAGTGGACTGCGGCCGCTGACCGCGGCGAAACTGGCCCAGCAACGAGGAGAATCGTCATCGAAACCTTCATAGACATCGTCCTGCTCGGATTCCTGGCCCTGACCGCCCTCTCCATCACCCGGCTGCACGATCTGTTCGCGGTGGTCATGATCTTTGGTATCTACTCTCTGTTGTCCGCCTCGCTCTTTCTCGATCTCGACGCGGTGGACGTGGCCTTTACCGAGGCCTCGGTGGGCGCCGGCATCTCGACGCTGCTGTTTATCGCCACCCTCAAGCTGGTGCGTCGTCATGAAAAGGTCTATCGATATCGCCCCATCTTCGCCCTGGGAGTGGTGGTGGTCACCGGATCACTGCTCATCTATGGGACCTTCGACATGCCCTATTTCGGCGATCCGGAAGCACCTGCCCACCAGCATGTGGCGCCGCGCTACCTCAATGATTCCATGGACGAAATCGGGGTGCCCAACGTGGTTACCTCGGTGTTGGCCAGTTACCGCGGCTTCGACACGCTGGGAGAGGTGATTGTTGTCTTCACCGCCGGCATCGGCGTCATGTCGCTGCTGCTGGTGTCGAGACAGACAAAACAGCTGGAAAAGGGCCGGGTGCCGGCCGAAATGAAGGGGCAGGTTATTCTCCGGGTTGTCGCCAAGATGATGATGCCGCTGATTCTCATGTTCGCGCTCTATGTCCAGTTTCATGGCGACTATGGGCCCGGCGGCGGTTTTCAGGCCGGAGTCATTTTTGCCGCCGGTGTCATCCTCTATACCATGCTGTTCGGTCTTTCCAATGCCGAACAGGTATTCAAGCGGGTTGTCATTGAAAAGCTCACCGCCCTGGGAGTGCTGATCTATGCCGGCGTCGGGATTGTGACCATGGTGCTCGGCTACAATTTTCTGGACTATAACGCGCTCGCCCACGATCCGGTGCACGGCCAGCACTATGGCATCCTGCTGGTTGAGCTGGGGGTCGGGATCACGGTGGCGGCGGTGATGATGAACATGTTCTTTAAATTTACCTGGCGCATCGTCAAGCACAAGTATAGCGTGGAAAAATGAACATTATCGGCCACTACAACTACTGGATCGTGGTGATCCTGATGATGATCGGCTTTTATATCGTCATCGCCCACGGCAACCTCATCAAAAAGCTGATGGGGCTGTCCATTTTTCAGACCGCCGTCTTTTTCTTCTACATCAGTATCGGCAAAATCACCGGGGCGACGGCGCCGATTCTCGATCCGGACTTTGAGCTCTATTCCAATCCACTTCCCCATGTCCTGATTCTCACCGCCATCGTCGTCGGCATTGCCACCACCGCCCTTGGCCTGGCCCTGGTGATTCGTATTCAGGAGGCCTACGGTTCCATTGAGGAGAGTGAAATTCAGGATCAGGATACCCAGGATCAGATGGAGTGCCAGCTCGAGGCATACGGGTATCAGAAACATAGTATGATGAGCGTCAAAACCCTGG
Organism: Desulfofustis sp. PB-SRB1; assembly: GCA_016722945.1. GTDB lineage: Bacteria > Desulfobacterota > Desulfobulbia > Desulfobulbales > Desulfocapsaceae > PB-SRB1. Next base: position 30,115 of record JAEQMT010000022.1, read on the forward strand.
ACGAGTGAGTACTCAACTAGCCATCCTGCCGGTGGTGGTGCCGCTGCTCGGCGCCCCGCTCTGCATACTTCTGCGTATCCCGCGACTGGTGGGTCTGTTTGCCATTGTCGTGGCAACGCTCTCCTTTATTGCCAGTTGCCTGCTCCTGCTGGCGGTGCAGAACGCAGGCGGCCTGCTGATCTATGAAATGGGGGGGTGGCCGGCGCCCTGGGGGATCGAGTATCGGATCGATTATCTCAACGCCTATCTGATTCTGCTGGTCTCCGCCATGGGCGCCATTATTCTGGTGCCGGCCCAGACCAGCATCCGGCGCGAACTTCAGGAAAACCGCCACACCTATTTCTACACCGCCTACCTGCTCTGCCTTACCGGTCTGCTGGGCATTCTCTCCACCGGTGACGCCTTCAACGTCTTCGTCTTTCTCGAAATTTCCTCGCTCTCCTCCTACACCCTGATTGCTCTGGGCAGCGACCGGCGCGCCCTTACCGCCGCCTACCAATACCTGATTATGGGCACCATCGGCGCCACCTTCATCATTATCGGGGTGGGGCTGATGTATATGATGACCGGCACCCTCAATATGTTTGATCTGTTTCAGCGGCTGCCGGAGGTGCATAATTCGCGCACGGTGCTCTCGGCGGTGGGGTTTTTCATTGTCGGCGTCTGCCTCAAACTGGCCCTGTTTCCGCTCCATCTCTGGCTGCCCAACGCCTATGCCTATGCGCCTTCGGTGGCCACCGCCTTTCTGGCGGCAACCTCCACCAAGGTGGCGGTGTATGTGCTCATCCGCTGTATGTTCTCGATTTTCGGCATCGAGTTCGTGGATACCGTTCTGCCGCTTCAGCAGATATTTATCGTCCTGGCCCTGGCCGGTATTTTTGCGGCCTCCATCAGCGCCATCTATCAGCTTAACATCAAGCGGCTCTTTGCCTACTCCAGTGTCGCCCAGATCGGCTACATGATCCTCGGGCTTGCCATCGGCACCGAGCTTGGCATCACCGCCACCATGCTCCACCTGTTCAATCACGCCCTGATGAAGGCGGCCCTGTTTCTTGCCATCGGCTCGGTGGTGTATCGGATCGGCAGCGCCCAGCTCAATCACTATGCCGGACTGGGCAAAAAGATGCCGCTTACCATGGCGGCCCTGGTGGTGGGCGGTTTGAGCCTCATCGGGGTGCCGCTGACGGTTGGTTTTGTCTCCAAGTGGTACCTGGTGGTGGCACTTATCGACAAGGGCTGGTGGCTGGTGGTGGTACTCGTGCTGATCAGTTCGCTGCTGGCAGTTATCTATGTATGGCGGATCATTGAGTGGGTCTACTTCGTGCCGCCGCGTATTATCGTCGATGAGGTGCGGGAGGCGCCGCTGAGCCAGCTTATTCCGGTGTGGCTGCTGGTGGGCGCCAATATCTATTTCGGTCTCGATACCACCCTTACCGTCGGCGTCAGCGAGGCTGCCGCCGCCGCTCTATTTGGGATGTTGCCCTGATGATGATGTCTGCCGAGATGATGCTGATTGCAACCATGGTGCTGCCGATGGCGGCGGTGGTTCCCATTGTCGCGGCGCACCGCTATGCCAACCTGCGTGAAGCGGTCTCCATCGTAACCGCGCTCATCCTCATCTATCTGGTGGTACAATTGTATGGTCTCACCTCGGCGGGAGTGGTGGTAGCCGTTGCCAGTGCGCCACTGTTTGCCGGCCTGCGTCTGGCCTTTGCCATCGAACCGCTGGGTATGCTCTTTTCCCTGGTGGCAAGTATCTTGTGGCTGGTGACCACAATCTACGCCATCGGCTATATGCGTGGTCACCACGAGCAGAACCAGACCAGGTTCTACGCCTGTTTCGCGGTGGCCATCGGCTCCGCCATGGGGATCGCCTACGCCGGCAACCTGCTTACCCTGTTCGTCTTTTACGAGATCCTGACCTTGTCCACCTACCCGCTGGTTACCCACGCCGGTACCGCCGAGGCCAAGCAGGGCGGCCGCATCTATCTTGGCATCCTGCTTACCACCTCGATTTTGTTTCTGCTGGCCGCCATCATCGGCACCTGGGCCGTCACTGATACCCTGGACTTCAGGCCGGGCGGCATTTTCGGCGCCAACGTCACCGCCGCCGCCATTCTTCTGCCGCTCTATATCTTCGGGATCGGCAAGGCGGCAATCATGCCCTTTCATCGCTGGCTGCCCGCCGCCATGGTGGCGCCTACGCCGGTGTCGGCACTGCTGCATGCGGTGGCGGTGGTCAAGGCGGGGGTATTTGCGGTGCTCAAGGTATCCGTCTATACCTTCGGCATCGATCTGCTCGCCATTCTACCCACCACCGATTTTTTGTTGTACCTGGCCGCCGCCACCGTTGTGCTCGCCTCGCTGAGCGCCATGCGCAAAGATAACCTCAAAGCGCGGCTGGCCTATTCCACGGTGAGCCAACTCAGCTACATCACCATCGGCGCCCTGCTGGCCACCTCCGCCGGGGTGGTGGGCGGGGCCATGCATATTGCCATGCACGCGGTGGGCAAGATTACCCTGTTTTTTTGTGCCGGCGCCATCATGGTGGCCTCCCATAAAACCGAGATCAGCCAGATGCGCGGGCTTGGCCGCCGGATGCCGATTACCATGACCGCCTTTTTCATCGGTTCGCTCTCTATCATCGGCCTGCCTCCCTGCGGCGGTACCTGGTCAAAATGGTATCTGATGATGGGCGCCATTGACACCCACCACTGGGTTATCATGGTGGTGCTGATGGTAAGCTCGCTGCTCAATATCGCCTATCTGCTGCCCATCCCCCTGCATGGTTTTCTCAGCAGCGATGGCACTCAATCCGAGAAGGGGATCAAGGAGGCGCCGCTGCCCGCACTGCTCGCCTTGAGCGTTACCGCAGTGGGCTGTATTGTCCTGTTTTTCTTTACTCAACCGCTCTATGAGCTTGCCCTGTCATTGTTAACTGCCGCCGGGATCGATCATGGCTGAGAGGAAACCCTATCTCTTTGATAATCCGCGTAACATCAAGCTGGTCATATACGCCCTTTATGCGATATGCGCCGTGCTGGTGCTGCTTGATTTTATCGTTCATCGCCATATCACCCACGAGTGGGAGGGACTGCTCGGTTTTTATGCCATCTATGGATTCAGCTGCTATGTCTTCATCGTGCTTGGCGCCACATGGCTGCGAACGATCGTGATGCGCGATGAGGACTATTACGAGCGTGATGATGCCAGGTCAGATGGAGAAGGGGAGGGACGTCATGTGGATGGCTGAAATTCCCGTCTTCGTACCCTTTTTTGTGGCCGCCGCCGTCGCCCTGGTCACCCGGGGGCCGCTGCGTTCGGTGCTGATGCTGGCCATCATTGCGGTTTCGGGCCTGCATCTGTGGCTGGTGCCGGCCGGTATCGAGGTGCGGGTTTCTTTTATGGAGTACGAGCTCATCCCCTACCGGGTGGATGGGCTGAGCCTCGCCTTTGGCTACGTCTTTCATATCGCCGCCTTTATCTCGGTGCTCTTTGCCCTGCACCTGCGCGACACCATGCAGCATGTCTGGGGGCTGATCTATGCCGGCAGCGCCCTCGGGGTGATCTTTGCCGGTGATCTGCTCACCGTTTTTGTCTTCTGGGAGATGTTGGCCCTGTCTTCGGCCTTTTTGATCTGGGCGCGCCGCACCGACCGCGCCTTCCGGGCCGGCATGCGCTATCTCATCATCCAGGTGGTCTCCGGCGTCATCCTGCTGGCCGGCACCCTTATGTACGCCCATAGCGTGGGTGATCTTGAATTCGGCTTTATCGGCACGGGTAGTCCTGCCGGCTGGCTGATTCTGCTGGCCTTCGGCATCAAGGCGGCTTTTCCGGTGCTGCACGCCTGGATTCCCGACGCCTATCCCGAGGCTACCGCCACCGGTACCGTATTTTTAAGCGCCTTTACCACCAAGACGGCCATCTACATGCTGGCCCGAGGTTACCCCGGCACCGAGTGGTTCGTCTACCTGGGCGCGGTGATGGCCTGTTTCCCCATTTTTTACGCGGTGATTGAAAACGATTTGCGCAAGGTGCTGTCTTACAGCCTGATCAATCAACTCGGTTTCATGGTCTGCGGGATCGGTATCGGCACCGCATTGTCGCTCAATGGCACGGTGGCCCATGCCTTTGTCCATGTTATCTACAAAGGATTGTTGTTCATGGCCATGGGCACGGTACTGCATACCACCGGGACAATACGCGCCACTGATCTCGGCGGGCTGTACAAGACCATGCCGTTCACGGCCCTGTTCTGTATGATCGGGTCGGCTTCGATTTCCGCTTTTCCGCTATTCAGCGGGTTTGTGGCCAAATCAATGATTATGTCGGCCGCCCTCTACGAGGGGCACCACTGGGTCTGGCTGGCCCTGCTGCTCGCCTCCGCGGGGGTGCTGGATCACTCCGGTATCAAGATTCCTTATTTTACCTTTTTCGCCCATGACTCCGGTATCCGGGTGAGCACGGTGCCGCGCAACATGATGGCGGCCATGGCCCTGGCCGCCGCCCTGTGTCTGTTTTTCGGCATCTATCCGGCATGGCTCTATGATCTGCTGCCATTTGACGCCGTTTATAACCCGTACGACCTCACCCATGTACTGGCCCAGACCCAGCTGCTCTGTTTTGCCGCCCTGGCCTTTGTCTATCTCAATCTGACCGGTATCTATCCGCCTGAGCTGGTATCCACCAACCTGGGGGCCGAGTGGCTCTATCGCAAGCTGGGCCGCCGCCTGATCGGCGCTGTTATGTCCTGGGTACGGGGCCGCGATTCCGGTCTGCGGGCCGCCGTGATGAAGCGGGTCAACGGGCTGATGCTCTACCTTGCCCAACTCCACTATCCCGGTGGCCGCATGGCCATCACCCGGCCCACCGGCTACATGGTGATCTGGGTGGCGATCCTGCTGGCCGCCTACCTCTGGCTGCTGCTCAGTTTTCCCAACGAAATGGCCGGCAGCGATCATCATTGAGCGTGGCATCTCTGTATCGCCATCGCGTATTCTCCGGGAGGGTCGCTCTCCAGAGCGACCAAAAAAAGCCACGCCATCACTGGTGAACTCGTAAAAACCTTGAATTTGCTTGCTAACGTCATTACCGCGAATGCAGGAATCCAGAAGCGTATACGTGTCACCAAAGCATCTCTTCATGGCCACCACGTTACCCCCGGGAGGGTCCGCTCTCCAGAGCGACCAAAAAATCACCACGCCGTCAATGGAGCGATAATAACCGCGGGCCGGTGCGGCGAGTTTCCTCACAAAGTGTATGTTTATAGCTCTCACCAGATCACTATCAGAGAACGCGGTAAAAAAATTTTTACTTTTTGTAAAAAATTCTTGACATGGTCCTCAAGGTGCTCTAAAAGTGGGCGCTAAGGCATTAAGCCGTCTTGATTCAGTGGCGGCTTGCAGTTGTTACCAAAGCCCATATGGGCATCATTTGAACAAGGAGAGACACATGAAAAAAGTAATTGCAGCAGCGGCCGGCCTCTTTCTGGTCGGCTCAGCGGTCAGCGCCGCCGCCGCCGTCACGCTGTCCGGTGACGCCCGCGCCCGTTGGTACTATGAGAAGTATCAGGACGGTAACCTTGGTAGGGACAACGCTAAGAAAACAGATGAGCACTGGTCCGGCCGTGTCCGTGTCAAGATCGATGCCGATACCAAGGGCGGCGCCTACATCCGTACCCGTATCCGCATGGCTGATGCTCGTTGGGGAACCGGCAATACCCGCACAAACAAGGCTAACTCCATTTATACCGACTGGGCCTATATCGGTATGCCGATTGGTCCGGTAACCTTTGAAGGCGGCTCGATGCCGGTTAATATTACCAAGTGGACGGTCTGGGATGCGCGTGCCGATCAGGCGCTGGTCAAGTACGGTTTTGATGCCACTGAGTTGATGCTGATCTGGCAGAAGAGGTTCGAGTCTGATCCTGGTCAAGGCGCCGATTACGACGGTGATGATAACGATATACAGAACATCTGGGGTGTCTGGAAGCAGGGCTTTAGAGATTGGAATTTTACCGGTGCTTTTGTCTATACCGAGGATGGTCTGCCCACAAGTCTAGATTCCTATCCCCCTGGAACTCCGGAAGTTCCTGAAATAGCTGCCAGAGATTTTAGCGGTTGGGGTGGAACCATCAACGCTGCCGGCCCGATTGGTCCGGTAGCTATCGTGGGTGAGGTGTCGGTTGTTGAAGACAGCATCAACGGCGCGGTCCCAGATGAAAACGGCTGGGGTGGTTACCTGCAAGCTTCCATGGATTTCGGCGCCGCTTCCGCTACCCTGAACGGCGGTTGGACCTCGGACGGCTATGTGGCTGACGATGACTTCGGTTTCATCATGATCGGTGGCGCCTCCGCCATCACTCCCGAAGTTTCCGCGCAAGTTGGTCAGAACGGCGACACCTGGTGGATCGGCGGTATCGGCGGCTATCAGGTCTCTGAGAAGCTCTCTTTGAAAGGTACCCTGGTCTACGCAAATTTCAGCACGGTCAACAAACCCGACTACACCTTTGGGATTGACGGTAGTGCCTGGGAGATCGCCGGTGAGATAAGCTATGCTGTCTCCGACAATTCTTCCATCGACGTGGTAGGCGGTTATCTGGGGCTTAGTGTTGACGATTTTGAAAACGAAAAAGACCCGTACGGTGGTGCCGTTACCTTTAACGTGGACTTCTAAGCAGTGTTAATAAGGTAACCAGCGGTACGTAGTTTATGAGGCGGGCCCATTTGGGTCCGCCTTTTTTTTTAATCATCACCATTCCATAGTCCCAATCTTACCGGGTCAGAGCCTGGTTTGAGACGCGGCACGTAAGGGACGATAACCCTGTCACCGGGGAATTCGAACGTTCCCCAGTCAAATCGACCGAACCAGACGCCGATTTTCGTGCCTGCCGGATCCAGCACATAGGAGCCCCGGTACCGGTTCTGATAGGGCAGGGCAAAGACCTCGCCACGGATCCGATCCAGACGGATCACCCAATTTTTAAGATATTCTGAGTTCAGGGCGATGGGTGTCCAGAACTCACTTACTACCTGATAGCTGTTGTCAATGCCGATAATGGCCTTGGTCGCCGTTCCAACCCCGGAGTAGAAGTAGTTGTAGTCGGGGTTGACGACGCCTTCGCGAAACATCGTCGACACCTCATTGCTTTGCCGAATGGTGCCGAAATTCCCTTTTGCGCAGCTACTCATAACGATAGCTGCGGCCATCAGCAAAAATATAGATACTCTCATAATAACTCCACTGGTACAATTTCCTTAATTACCTACTCTTTCTTCCAATACAAGACCCAAGATGACCGCTCATAAGAGTGACCATTACCCAACCTCCCACCATCAACGAACCATTCATTATAACGATCATCCGCCTTTGCCATCCTCAGCACAATTTGTTTCCCCCCTTACATTAGATGATACTGTAAGACCTTCCACTTTCCTGTTAAGGTGAGGCGATACCATGCACAGATAAACCCGCACCCCTGCTGCTTGTAGATGGCGCTATCCACTCACTGTAACAACTCAACAGGCCGTCGCCGTCAGGTCTTTATCCTGGTTGGCGCCGGTGTGTTTCTCTCCACCATGGATTCAAGCATGGTAAACATTGCCCTGCCCACCCTGATGGCCCAATTTGACGCCTCTTTCAATCATATCCGCTGGGTGGTGCTCTGCTATCTGCTGGCTATTACCGTGAGCCTGCTTTTTTTTGGTATGGCAGCCGACCGGTTTGGCGCCGGAACCATCTATCTGGTTGGGGTGGGTGGATTTGTCTGCGGCTCGCTGGCCTCTGCCCTTGCCTTTCGCCTGGATATGCTGCTCGCCTGCCGTATCGTCCAGGGGTTGGGGGCGGCCATGTTGATGGCGGCGGGGCCGGCGCTGATCCGCGAGTTGTTTGCCCCGAACCACCTTGGCCGTGGTCTTGGTCTTGTGGGTATCGCCACCAGTCTTGGTTTGATGAGTGGCCCGCTGGTGGGTGGCATCCTGCTCACCTATTTTTCCTGGCGGACGATTTTTCTGGTGAACCTGCCGCTGGGGCTCATCATGCTGGTGGCTGGTTTTGTCTTGTTGAAAGGTGCAAAACCGCCCGTTGCCCGGCCGCGCTCACTTGATCTAAAAGGCGCTCTGCTGTGGGCGGCAATCATTATCTCCATGGTTGTCTTTCTTGATCTGGCGCCCACCTTTGGGGTCATCTCCGGCACCTTCGGAGTGGTGTGGCTGGGCGCGCTGATCTCCTATTTTTACACAGCCGAGAAAAGCGGGGCGGTGAATCTGATTCCCCGTCATCTGTTTTGCGCCGGTTATTACCCCATCGGGCTGATTACCGCAGCCGTTTCCTTCGGGGTGCTCTTTATGGTGCTGCTGATCATGCCGTTTTATCTGTCGCTGATCAAGGGGCTGGCACCGGATCGCATGGGGTTTGTGATGATGGCGGTACCGGTGAGCGTCGGTGTGGTCGGCCCGGTGGCCGGCATCCTCCATGACCGCTTCGGTGCCCGCCTCCCCGCCACCAGCGGGCTGCTGCTCTGTGGCGGGGCCTGCATGTTGCTGGCCGGTCTGTCCCCGGGCCATCCGCCTCTTGCTATCGGCTGGCGGCTGGTTCTGCTGGGCATGGGCCAGGCGCTCTTTCTGGCGCCCAATTCCGCCTCACTGCTCGGCGGCATATCCACCGAAGATGTGGGGATCACCGCCGGGCTGTTGGCAACCGCACGTAATCTCGGTATGCTGGTGGGAGCCGCGGTGGGCGCCGTCCTGCTTGGTGCACTGTTTCAGCAGCTCAGCGGCGGTGTTCACCTGCACGATTTTACCGCGCTCCAGACACCACCGTTCATGACGGCGCTGAAGATAACCTTCTGGGTAGCGGCGGCGGCATCCTTTGGTAATGCGGCACTGTCGTGGCGCCGCTGATTATCTGCCTCAAGTAGCTGTCGCCTCGCACACGCCGTCTATGGTAACATATAAGATCAGGGATTTCAGGGGAGTTGCCGAGGCCTTTAGTATTCGGGTCATTTCCCCAAAAGAGCTTCCGCGGGAGATACAATGAATGCACTAAGTTTGATGAGTTCGTAAAAACCTCAAAATTGCTTGCTGCCGTTATTCCCGCCCTCGATAACAACACTCAAGGGCAGGCTGCAGCGGGAATCCAGGGATTTCAATTACTAATGGATGTCGGGTCAATTCCGGTATGACGGGAACATGGGTTTTTACGACCCCATCAACCGCGGCGTAGAGATGAGCAGGTTTCCCGCTACGCGCCTTGCGTGGGCTGACTCTCCGGTGAAGGTTTTTCGATAAAGGTGATGGCGGCAATGGTGCCGTGCGGAGTGTTGGCGCTCAGATGCAGGTGGGCGCCGTGGCTCTCCAGGATCTGTTCCACCAGGGTGAGGCCCAGGCCGGTGCCGAATGTCTTGGTGGTGTAGAAGGGGTTTGTCACCCGCTGTAAATCGGTACCGGTGATCCCTTTGCCGGTATCTGAAATGCGGATCACGATGCGGTCGCCGCGGCGGGCGCTGGAGACGTTGAGGATCCCGCCATCAGGCATCGCCTCGATGCTATTTCTGATGATCTGCATAAATGCCTGGCGGATCTTCTCTTCGTCAAGCGGCAGGTGCGGGTCGTCGCCGGTGAGATCAAGCTGATAGTAGATCCCCTGATTTTTCATGGTGGTATAAAAGGCCATGACGCTGCGCCGCACCAGTGCAAAGAGGGGCTGAACAGAAGCGTCTGGCGGACTGCTATCGACAAAGGTGAAGAGATCGGCCAGGGTGGCCTCCAGGGTTGCCGCTTCGGCGGCGATCAAATCGAGGAATTTTTTGTCCTGACTGTTCTCGGCCCGGCGGGCGAGCAGGCGGGCGGTGCCGCCGATGGCGGTGATCGGGTTGCGCAGGGCGTGCACCAACTGGCCGGCCATCTGGCCTAAGGCGGTGTAGCGCTCAGTCTCCACAAGCAGATTCTTGCCCGCCTCCAATTCGTCGGTAACCGTTTTCAATTCCTCGATGGTGTCATGCATCTCCCGATAGAGATGGGACTGTTCGATGGCAAGGCTTGCCTGACCGGCGAAAATCTCCAGAGCCTCGACATCGAAAGGTGCAATGGCCCGGCCGGTAACGAAATTATCCGCAATAATAACCCCATGCTCGCGGCGCGGCGAGTAGAGCGGTACGATCACGAAACAATCCACCCCCAGGGTCTGGATAAGCTGGGGGGCGATCTCGATAACACTTTTGCCGCCGGTTACCAGGATGGAGGTGCGATTGATGCAGGCATGGATAAAAGGGTGATCGGTATGGGTGGCCGGCACCACCAGGCCCTGAACGATTTCATTGACCGCCGTGTCACCCGGCCACGGCGTCCCGTTCAGTTCACCGAACAGATTATGCAGATCGAGACCGCGGCCGCGCATCTCTTCCCATACCCGCCCCGCCTCTTCCCGGCTGCCCGGCCCGATTGCCAGAACCCCTTTGAGCAGACTTTGATCCTCATTGAACAGGGCGAGAAAGGCACGGTTGAAACGGAGCCCGTCATCAGAGGTAATGCCCACCAGAATGGCCCGCATGACCTGGTCAATCAGTTCCTGGGCGCCCAGGTAGACGTTGTTCATCTTGAGGTTGAGCCCGTGCAGAAAGCGTGCCTGTTTATACATGTTGTGCAATTGCTGCTGGGAAACCCGGTTGTCGATGGCCAGCTGCCGCATGTGCAGGGTCCTTTTAAGGCTCTCGGTGAGTTGGGCGTAGTCGATGGGCTTGATGAGATAATCATCAGCGCCCCGGCGCAGACAATGCAGCGCTCCTTGTAAATCGGCCTCATCGGCTACGATGATGATGCCTAAATCCGGATAACTAGTCGCCAGATCAGCCAGAACCTCGTCGCCGGAATGATCCGGCAGCTTCATGTCGAGGATGACACAGGCGATATGGTATGAGCCGATCAGTTGAAACATGTCGGCGGCGCTGGCCGCCGATGCCACCGCCATGCCGCTCTCGCTCAGGTAACCGCTGATCCGTGCACCAGATTGGGCGGAACCGTCCACCACCAGGATTACCTCCTCCGGCCGCAGCAAAGAGGTGGAAGAGGTCTTGGAGCTGGAAAAAGTGGGTGTCGGAATGGCTACCATACGGATGAGTCCCTTGTAATCAGTGCTTGATAAACCACTATACCTACAGAGCCGGGTTGAAAAATACCAGTAAAAACCGTATAACATCCACACCTTGCCCCCCTCATCCGAGATCACGTGACCGCAACCACCCAAGTGAAGCAATTTTTTTCCCGTCAGGGCGCTCTCGCCGCCTGCCTTACGGGTTATGAACCGCGTCCCGATCAGGCAAAAATGGCCGAGGCCATCGCCGCTCTGCTGGCCGCTCCTGATCAGGGTATCCCGGGTCATCCCGGCTATGCCAAGGTGCTGGTGGTGGAGGCTGAAACAGGCATCGGCAAGAGCCTTGCCTATCTTGTTCCGGTGGCAATGTCAGGCAAGCAGACTGTGATCTCCACCGCCACCATAAACCTGCAGGATCAACTTATCGAGCATGAGATACCATTGCTTCAGCGGGCTCTGGGCAGAGAAATCGATGCGCTCTGCGTCAAGGGAAGGCAGAATTACCTGTGCCGCTATCGGTTTTTCCAAGTGCGTGCCGCCCACACCGATATGCTTATCGAAGACTCTGACATCGATCGACTTGTAACATGGGCAGACAGCAGTGAAACCGGTGACCGGGCCGAGCTTGACTGGCTCGCCGAGCGCAGTCCCCTGTGGCCGAAAATTTCGGCTCACTCTTATCAATGTCTGGGAAGCGAGTGTCCCGACGCCGCCGAATGTTTTATCAACCGGCTGCGCCGCCGGGCGGCGCGGGCCACCCTGCTGGTGGTCAATCACCATCTCTATTTTTCCGATCTGTCGGTACGCCTTGCCGGTTACGGTGAGGTGCTGCCGCGCCATGAGACGGTTGTGTTTGATGAGGCGCACCATCTGGAGACGGTGGCCACCACCTTTTTCGGCGCCTCATTTTCGAATTATCAGGTACTTGATCTGGTTGCCGATATCGAACAGCAGGCTGAACCGAATTGTTCCGCTGAGCAGATAGATCATCTTTTTGGTTTGACTGGTGGTCTGCGCCATCGAACCGATGAGTTCGCCGCCGCCTTCCCGGCCGAGCGGGGTCGCGGTGCGGCTGAGGCATTGATTCAAGCACCGGATTGGCCGCGCCGGATGCAGCCGGTTCTGGATGGCCTGCATCAACTGGCTGATGAACTTGTCGAGTTGTCGCGCCGTCACGACGGCTTTGATGTGCTGGCGGGCCGGACCGCGCAATTGGCCGAAACCCTCTCATTTATCGGCATGACGCCCGATGAAGAGGCGCCGCCCACCCATGTCCGCTGGTATGAGCGGCGGGAACGCTCAGTCAGCCTGCAGGCCACCCCGATAACGGTGGCCGATGATCTGCAAACCAGTCTGTACGCTTCCGTTGCCAATTGCATCATGACCTCGGCAACCCTGTGCACGGGCGGAAGTTTTGATTATATTCGCGAGCGGCTGGGACTTGGTGAAGTCGAGACCCTGCAGCTCAACTCACCCTTTGACTATGAACGGCGTACCATTTTGTACGTGCCGGAAAAAAGCTTTCCCGAACCCGGTGTGCCTGGTTACAATGATCAGCTGCACAGTCGTATCGAGACGCTGCTCGCCATGTCGCGGGGCAGGGCGCTGGTGCTTTTTACCAGTCTGCGTGCCATGGATGAGGCAGCCGAGTATCTTGAGGCAAGGCTCGATTATCCGCTGCTTGTCCAGGGGCAGGCGTCGCGCTCGCGTCTGCTGGCTCGTTTCCGGGACGATGTCGAATCCGTTCTGCTGGCGGTGGCCAGCTTCTGGGAGGGGGTGGACGTGGTGGGTGAGTCGCTGAGCGCCGTTATTATCGACAAGCTGCCCTTTGAGGTGCCCACCGATCCGGTGGTGCAGGCCCGTCTGCGTGCCATTGCCCAGGCCGGCGGTAACGGTTTTATGGAATTTCAGGTGCCCCGGGCGGTGCTTTCCCTGCGCCAGGGAGTCGGTCGTCTGATGCGTTCGACCCGGGATCGGGGAATGATAGCCGTGCTCGACAGTAGATTGTATACCAAACGGTATGGCAGTATCTTTAGAAAGAGCATGCCGCCGGCGCCGCTGGTGCGTGAGCTGGCTCAGGTGGCCTCGTTTTTTGGCTCGGATACTACATGATTGATTCGTTTACACACTTAAATTGCTTGTTTTCGTTATTCCCGTTAAAGCGGTAACCCGGTAGTTTCAACTATTCATGGATGATGGGATACTTTGGTATTGGGGTGAACATGAGTATGTCGGGAGCCTTAAAAAATGAGAATTTTCGTTCAAGATCAAGGCGCGAGGGAAATTTTACCGCAGGCATATAACTGATATTCCGAGGATAAAATTTTTTGAGCAACGCGGAGATTGGGCGAAAAGGCCATTTTTCAAGGTTCCCTTTTGAGTTAATCAGGTATCATCAAGATCAGCACACGAGACTTTCACAAGATCAGCCTCACTCATGGATATTACCACCTACATATCAGCCCAAACCCGCCATATCGAGAAATTGATTCGTGCGGATATCGATAACTGGTCGAAGACCTGCGAGCCCATTCTGGCCGAGATCTGCGCCTATGGACTGCTCTCCGCGGGTAAACGGATCAGACCTGTTCTTGCCGTGTTGAGTGCGCGTCTGTGCGGCGGTGAACAGCCGTGGCTCTACGCCATGGCGGTGGGGTTTGAGTACCTCCATACCGCCACCTTGTTTCACGACGATATAATCGACGGCGCCAAGAGCAGGCGAGGGCAGATCCCGGTGGCGGGCAAATATGGGGTCAATGCGACGATCCTTGCCGGCGACTACCTGCATACCGTTGCCATTGCCCATATCAGTAAGTATTGCGGGGACGCCGGTGTTACCGCCTTGAGCCGGGCCACCAGGGCGATGGTGAGTGGTGAATTTACTCAGCAGCGTCTGATTGGTGATATCGACCAGAGTGAAGCGGACTATTTTTCCGTTATCACCGCAAAGACCGCCGTTCTGCTCGGCGCCTCCTGCGAAATCGGAGCATTGGCGGCCGGGGCGACGGCCAAAAAGAGTGAGGCCCTGTACCGCTATGGGCTGACCCTTGGCCGCGCCTATCAGATTATCGACGATATTCTCGATTATATCGGTACCTCGGGTAAAACCGGCAAGGTTGTCGGCAACGACCTGGCCGAGGGCAAAATAACCCTGCCCCTGCTCCGCGCCTACCAGCGGGCAAACCGGCATGATAAAGACAAGCTGCGTGGTATTGTCGCCAGTCCGGATCGTCGTCGCCGCGACTTTGCGGAGGTGGTTCGGATACTCAACGATTATGACGGTTTTGGTGCGGCGCGGCAGGCTGCTGCGCGTGAGGTGGACAGGGCCAGAGCGGCCCTGCGTGAATGTGAAGTGGGCGCCGATAGTGAGAGCCTCGCCATGCTTACCGAACTGTGTGAGTTTATCCTCACCAGACAGAAATAGCATAATTATGGCGGCGCGTTCACAAATCAGAAAAAAAGGTCCGACTCAGACGCGGCGGTCCCGGCCTGCAAAGAAGAAGCAAACTGGCATATTTACTCCTTCCCGATCCCTATTGGTAAAACTTCTTTGGGCATTTCTGCTCACCGTGCTACTGGCCGGGTCGCTGACGGCACTGGTCTATGTAATTTTCTTCCGAGTGGTTGTTGCATAAGCTGTCCCCGAAGTAGTTACCGGGATATTGGCCCTTGCGCTAACTGCGTCAATGGCGTATATTTGTGTTGATGAAGTTTATCGAGACCCCACTATTTACCAAGATACTCCTCGGTTTAATGGAGGATGATGAATACAAGTCGCTGCAAGTTGCCTTGCTGCTGAGGCCTGAACAGGGTGTTATTATAACAAAATCCGGTGGTCTTAGAAAAATCCGCTGGGCGGCAAGAGGAACAGGAAAGCGAGGTGGTCTTAGGGTTATTTATTATTGGGACAAGAAAACGGAGTCTTTTTATATGCTTTATGTGTATCCAAAAAGTAAAAAGGATGACCTGACTCCGGATCAGCTCCGTATCTTGAGTCAATTGGTGAAAGAGGAGCTGTAATGAAAGAGCAAGACTTCAACAATCTACTTAAAAGCGTTAAGCAGGCCGGCAGGATTCGGCGCGGTGAGATAAAGGCGAGTCGGGTGCATGAGTTTGCCGCAACTGATGTAAAAGCAATTCGGAGTCAACTTGGTAAGTCTCAGTCTGAGTTTGCCATGATGATTGGGGTGAGTGTATCGACCCTGCAAAATTGGGAACAGGGGCGCCGCTCTCCAGAAGGCCCGGCAAGAGCACTTTTGAAAATAGCCGCTATAAATCCTAAAGCGGTGGAGGATGCCCTTTCCGCCTGATTTCTCAGCTATTTCTCCATGGCCGACACGCCGGTGCGGGCAATCTCAATGATGTTCTCCCTGCCGATTTCATCTAAGAAACCGTCGATGTGGCCGGTGGCGCCGGCCACCTGAAGGATGTGCATATCCTCACTTTTCTTGTCCAGGACCTCGAAGTTGTAGCGGTGGTGAAACTCGTCCAGACGGGCCGCCTCGATTTCCAGCTTGACGATGGCCACCTCGCGCCAATAGCTGTTGTTGGTGTCGAGCTCTTTAACCGAGATCACTTCAACGAGCTTGGCAAGCTGCTTCATCACCTGCTCCACCTTGCGCGGATCGTCCTCTTTCAGGGTGATGGTCATTCGGCTGATCCCCTTGATTCTGGAGCTGCAGACGGTCAGCGTATCGACGTTGTACATCTTCCGGCGGATGAGCATCGATACCTTGTTGAGGACGCCGGGGCGATCCAGCATGAAGGCCAGCAGAGTTCGCCGTTTCATGATGCACCTCCCTGATCTGCTTCGTCAGTGTCCGGACTGTTCATGGAAAATGAGGTGATCATATCGTTAAAACCACCGCCGGCCGGGATCATCGGTAAAATAAATTCATTAGGTTCGCAGACAAATTCGACGACGATGGCGCCGGTATGCGCTATCGCCGCTTCCAGCGCCGGCTTGACATCTTCAAGCTTTTCTACCTTCAGATAGGTGATGCCGTAGGCCTCGGCAATGAGACCGAAGTTGGGGCTCCGCATCGGGGTGCCGGCGTAGCGCTCGTCAAAGAAAAAGGTCTGCCACTGTCGCACCATGCCCAGGTGACCGTTGTTGAGTATCAGTATCTTGATGTCGATACCGTACTCCATGACGGTGCCCAGTTCCTGTATATTCATCTGGAACCCACCATCGCCGCTGATCGACCAGACCCGCTCATTCGGGCGTGCCAGCTTCACGCCGATGGCCATGGGCAGGGACGCTCCCATGGTGCCGGCACCGCCGGAGGCAAACCAGCTGTTCTCGGTCTGATAATTGTAGAACCGTGCCGCCATCATTTGATGCTGACCCACGTCGGGAACAATCAGATCGCGCCCGCCGGTGAGCTCTGAGAGCTGGTGAACGATAGACTTCATCAGAAGCTTGCCACCGCTGCCGGTGCCCCGGCTGATTTCCTCTTCCAGATCCGCCGCCATCACGGTGCGGAACTCCTCGATCATGGAGAACCATCGCCGCCGTGGCTTATAGGTGAGCATCGGCTCATCCAGCAGGGCCTCCAGGGTGCGGGCCACATCGGCGTTGATGGCGACGCTGGTGGCCACGTTTTTGTTAATCTCGGAGGAGTCGATCTCCACATGGATAACGTCGGCGTTTTTCGCGTATTCGTTGAGTTTACCGGTTACCCGGTCATCAAAGCGCATCCCCAGGGCAATCAGCAGATCCGCCTCCATGATGGCACGATTGGACTCGACGGTGCCGTGCATGCCCATCATCCCCAGACTTAAGGGATGATCCAGGGGCAGGGCGGAAAGCCCATGCAGGGTGAAGGCAATTGGGATGTTCATTTTCTCGGCAAATTTGCGCAGCAGGGCGCCGGCGTTGGCGTTGATGACCCCATGCCCGCAGAACAAAAGCGGGCGTTCGCTGCGATTGATCAGGTCGGCGGCACGCTTGATGGCATCTGTTTCCGGGTTCGGACTGTACAAAAAACCGGGAAGCTGCGGGGTGAAGTTCTCGGCCGCAAATTCATAGTCGGCGGGGGTCTCGTTGTTCTGGATATCTTTCGGGATATCGATCAGCACCGGTCCGCCCCGACCGGTTTTGGCCACGTAGAAGGCCTCGTGGACGGTAGATTCGACCTCTTCGGGGGATAGCGGCATGTAGGTCTGTTTACAGATGGGCATCATGACCCCCACCACATCGCTCTCCTGAAAGGCATCGGTGGCAATCACCCCGGTGGCAACCTGACCGGTGATCGCCAGCATGGCCACCGAATCCATGTGGGCGTCGGCAATCCCGGTTACCAGATTCATCGCCCCCGGCCCGGAGGTGGAAAGACACACTCCCAGCTCAGGTCTATCGGTTGAGAGCGCTCCCCGGGTCAGTCCCTGGGCCATAAAGGCGGCCCCCTGCTCGTGGCGGGCCATGAGAAAGGTCATATCATCAAATCTTTCGATTTCATCAAAAATTGGCATGATCGCCCCGCCGGTGTAACCGAAGAGATAGCGAACGCCTAAGTCTTTCAGGGCACGAAGCACAAGAGTCTTGCCGGTCATAAATGGTTCCTGGTCTGTAGTATTAAAAAAAACGTCCTAGATCTACACGAAAAGATTGGAAAACACTAATCTTTTCGTCTTACTATCGATCCCTCACCATTAGTTATTCGTGCTGAAAGTGCAAGCTGCGGTGAAAGATCAGACCTATTTCTTGGCAAAAGGGTTCACCCAACAATTTCCCCGCCATTCTATTGTCTCCCGCAACCACCGTGGCTCCATGGGGAATTATGGTGATTACTATAGTAAATAGGTAGATATTCGCAGTGCGGTAAGACAGAGACCGTATCTGTATTGCCATTTGGTGCACGGAAAACGAACTTGCCGCGGTTGGCTGAATGATCAGGGGTGCATGTCCAGGCGAGCATGAACCCTTATATTGTTAGTATTTATGGCAAAAATTGGTGTCATAGGCGGCGGTTTCGGTGGGATTGCGGCGGCCCTGCGAATGCGAGGCAAAGGCCACGAGGTGGTGCTGTTTGATCGCTGCAGCCGTCTGGGGGGAAGGGCCCAGGTGTTCAGTCGTGATGGGTACCGTTTTGATGCCGGGCCAACGGTAATCACGGCGCCGTTTCTACTTGAAGAACTGTTTGCGCTCTTTAGCAAACGTATGACCGATTACCTGGATATGGTTCCACTTGATCCATGGTATCGCTTCGTCTTTTCCGATGGAGAGGTCTTCGACTACGGTGGCACGGTTGATGATACTCTGGCCCGGATCGCCCGCATATCTCCCCAGGATGTAGCGGGGTATAAAGGGTTGCTGGAGGAATCCCGGCGCATTTTTACGGTGGGGTTCGAACAACTCGCCGACCAGCCGTTTCATCGGCTGAGCACGATGATTGGGCAGATTCCGGCAATGATCAGGCTCGGCAGCTACCGTTCCATGTATAGCTTGGTCTGTCGTCATCTGGTGGATGATCGGCTCAGGCAGGCCTTTTCGATTCAGCCGCTGCTGGTTGGCGGCAACCCGCTAGATACGACCTGTATTTACGGACTTATCCACTATCTCGAACGCAAGTGGGGGATCCACTTCGTGATGGGGGGAACCGGCGCCCTGATCGACGCTCTGGCTGCATTGATGAGAGAAGAAGGGATTGAGCTTTGTCTTGATACCACCATCACCTCCATACAAACCTCGGCCGGAAGGGTTCATGGGGTCATCACCGACAACGACACCAGGGTAAAGCTCGATGCGGTGATCGCCGATGTCGATCCCGTCCAACTCTACCGCGACCTTATACCCACTCGTGAACAGACTCTCATGGTGAGGATGAAGCGGCGCTTTGCCACCTCGTCCATGGGGCTCTTTGTGCTCTATTTTGGTTCGAGCCGAACCTATCCGGATGTCTGCCATCATACGATTGTACTTGGCCCACGCTTTGCGGGGCTGCTCGAAGACATATTCTCCCGGAAGGTACTGCCGGATGATTTTTCTCTCTATCTTCATCGCCCGACGGCTACCGACCCCTGTTTTGCACCGGCTGGTCACGACTCATTTTATGCGCTGGTTCCCGTCCCCAATCTCAGTGCCGATATCAACTGGCAGCAGCAGGCTGAACCATTTGCTGATCGGATTGTCTCGGTTCTCGATGCCACGGTGCTGCCCGGGTTGAGAGAAAGCATACGGTGCCGGTTCCAGATGACCCCGGCGGATTTTCAGACGCGCTACCTCAGCACCCTGGGAAGCGGGTTTTCTATTGCACCGTTGCTGCACCAATCGGCCTGGTTACGGTTTCATAACCGTGGTGAGGGGGTGAACAATCTCTACCTGGTGGGGGCCGGCACGCATCCCGGCGCGGGATTGCCCGGGGTGCTCTGTTCCGCGAAAGTCGTGGAAAAACTCATAGATTAGAAAATATCAATGGATGAAGGATCAGCCGTTGAGGTTCTGCAAAGACATGGCAAAACCTTCCGCTATGCCCAGCGTTTACTCGGCAGGCGGCGCGGTGGTGCGATCGCCCGGCTGTATCGTTTCTGTCGCTATATCGACGATCTGGCCGATGAGCATGGCGATGTGGAAGTATCCCGGCGTAAGTTGGGTTCTCTTCTGGATGAACTCGACAACCGTTCCGCCCACGACTCTATTGTGCGGGATTTTCTTGTCCTGGCCGATCAGTGGGGGCTCGATCTGCGCCGTGGCAAAGAACTGGTAAGGGGGGTGATGGGTGATCTGGATACGGTAACGATTGCAGACGAACCCGAACTGATGCGCTATTGTTTTCATGTGGCCGGAACCGTTGGACTGATGATGTGCCCGCTACTCGGAGCGGCACCTTCGGGCATGCCGTTTGCGGTGGATCTCGGCATCGGCATGCAGCTCACCAATATTGCCCGTGACATACATGCCGATGCCGTGCAGCAAAGGCGCTATCTGCCTGGCCAGTGGGTAAAAGAAATCAGTGCCGAAAAGATAGTGAGCGCCGGCGCAAAGGAACGGATTCTGGTTATAGATGGTATCAGGCGTCTGCTCGATCTAGCTGAGGTGTATTATGCAAGCGGTATGAACGGCCTTGTATATTTGCCGCTGCGCAGCCGGATCAGCATCGCGGTGGCGGCCACTACCTATCGTGAGATTGGGGTGAAATTGCGCAGGCACGGGTGTAAGTGGTGGCAGGGCCGCGTCTCGACCACCGGGCTGGAGAAGACACGGCTGGCTGCCATCACCGCATGTTCTCAGGTGCTTCTTCTGCACCGCCCACCACCAGTTCATGACCGGAGTTTGCATCGGTATATCGATGATCTTGTCAACCCTTCCTGAACAGCTGGCCGAGTTGGCCGGAATGCACACCGATGTTGCCGTTGTTGGCGGTGGCTCTGCCGGGCTTGCCCTGGCTTATCACTGTATTACCGACGAAGCGGGCGTGCCAGTCACCATTCTTGAGGAGCGGCCAAAATATGAAAATGACCGTACCTGGTGTTTTTGGGATTTTGCCGAAATTACCGGCGAACTCCAGGGGCTGATCCGCCATCGCTGGCACCGCTGGCTATTTTCAGGAGGGGGTGAACACGTGATCCATCACAGTCACGCCCATCCCTATTGTGCCATTGCCGCCGGTGATTTCTACCAGATGGTGAGGCAGCGCATCCTGGCAAGCGATTCCGTGCATCTTGTTACCGGCTGCCGGGTGGATGCCATCACCCGGTACGAGAACGGCGGCTTCGTCATCCAGACAGAACGGGGAACGCTGCGTTGTCGGCGGGTTATCGATACGAGGCCGCCATATCCCGAATACCTTGTGGGGATGACCGATGCAACCGCCCGGCAGATACCCGAGAAACTGGCCGGTACCCCCATATTTCAGGTGTTTTTGGGATATGAGGTGGAAACTGAGAGGCCCTGTTTCGATCCCACCACGGCGTGGTTGATGACCGATATGAAAAGCGACGGGGATGGGCTAAGATTCGTCTATATGCTGCCCTACACAAAAACCTCGGCACTGATTGAATACACGCTGTTCTCAACGAAATTCATGGTACCGGTGCAGCTCCATGACGCCTGTGCTCAGGCAGTGTCTGAGCTCTGCGGCACTGGTGGGTATACGGTGGTGCGAAGGGAGGGGGCGGTATTGCCCATGGGATTGTTGCTAAAGCCCGGGCACGGGAACCATTGGCTGCAAGCGGGTATCGGCGGCGGCGCCCTGCGAGCCTCCACGGGTTATGCCTTTATTCGTACCCAGCGATGGGCGGCGGCCTGTGCCGCGGCCCTGGGCGCCGGCCGGCCGGCTTTGCCGCACCATGAAGATGGGAGGATTATGCACTATCTCGACCAGCTATTCCTGGATGTTTTGTCGGTCAAGCCGGGTCGTGCAAGGCAGATGTTTATGGGTATGGCTCAAAACCTGCCGGCCGACTGTTTTGCCCGTTTCATGATGGAACAGAGCACCTGGCGCGACTATCCGCGAGTGATCCGGGCGATGCCGGCACAACCCTTTATCACCCGCTTTCTGGCACGGCTTGTGGGGAGGTGAGGTGAGGCGAAGCTTTTGCAAAACACGGTTTAATCGTAACACCATTACCCTGGTGTACAGTGCGGTTTCGCTGCTGGTCATCGGCGCGCTGGTGAGCGCTGAACCACTGCCAAGCCAGGTGCAGCTAATTGGTATTGTCCTGCTCATTGCGGTTTGTGGGTTACCACATGGCGCCCTTGATGCGGAAATTGGTACCTTCCTTGACTTGACCCACACCATAAGAGGCGCGTTCTTGTTTTTTATGGGGTACGTCCTGCTTGCCCTCAGTGGTATCGCATTATGGTTGTGGCTACCGCCCCTGGCACTTTCCCTGTTTCTGGTAATTTCCATCTTTCATTTCTCAGATGACTGGCAGAGCAGACTTGGCCGACCCATGAGTGTGGCTCTGGCCGTTGCGGTAGTGGGGCTTCCGGCCATCGGCCAGCCTGATGCGGTTGCCCAGATATTGACCTGGCTGTTCATTCCCGCCCCTCTGGCTCCGATGTTTGTTACCATCCTGGCCTTTGGCGCCGGTATCGGACTGCTGCTTGTTGTCGGTACCGTGATGGTGTCGCACCGGGGGCGCTGGCCGGTGATCGTGGAAGTTAGCCTGCTCAGCATCAGCGCCCTGGTCATGTCGCCGGTGCTCTATTTCGCCCTTTATTTCTGCCTGATTCATGCACAGCGGCACATGCTTGATTGCTCCCGGCTCCTTGATCTCTCACTGGCGCAGTGCTATCTCAAATCGCTGCCCATACTGTTTCTAACCGTGTTATGTGGTGGTGCGAGTTATTGGCTATTTGCCTCCGCGGGGCTTTCCACCAATCTCATTCGCTGGCTGTTCATCGGACTCTTTGCCCTGACTCTGCCGCATATGGCATTGATCACCTACTGGAACAGGCGCCGCGGTTCTGATCACCGGTAAACTGCGGGGAATTAAGGATCCGCGCATGCAGCGGCGCCATGTCCAAAGCGCCTGAATTTTAGGCCATACCTTGAATTTTGTGATGCTGGTATTAATTGTAAGATAGGATATTAGAGCATTAGTCTCGTGCAATTTAGCTTGCAGCGAGCTACTGGTTTAACATGCATGATATCTCAAATCTTACTTATCTCAGCTCATCATACAGGGAGATGATATGAATACCGAACTTTTTACTATCTCGATTGAAGGCTTTGAGATAGTCAATCACATCCTCACCTTGGGCTATGCCACCATGGCGGCTGCCCTGTTTTTTTTCATTCTCACCAAAAAGAATTGCCTGCCCAAGTACCGTATGTCATCGGTCATCTCGGTGGTGGTAATGGTTTCTGCATTCCTGCTCCTGTTTATTCAGAAAGAGAGCTGGACCGCGGCATACGCCTTCAACGGCGCGGCCTATGTACTGAACCCCGGCGCCGATCTGTTCACCAATGGCTACCGCTATCTCAACTGGCTTATCGACGTGCCCATGCTGCTGATTCAGATACTCTTTGTTGCCGAGATTGTGGGTTCGGACCGCGTCCGCTACATGACCAGGTTCTCAGTTTCCGGCTGTATGATGATTCTGCTGGGCTACATCGGTCAATTTTACGAGCCCGGTCGGCTAAATGAGAGCATATTCTGGTGGGCGTTCTGGGGATTGGCCTCAACCGGCTTTTTCATCTATGTACTGATTCTCATCACCCGCGTTATCAAGGAGGGTGCGGCGAAGATGGATGGCCCGGCGCAATCGCTGTTCTCCGCCATTTTACCGCTTTTTTATATCTCATGGTGGCTCTATCCCATCGCCTATGCGGCACCGGTGCTTATGGAAGCAGGCGTATCCTACCAGTTCACCATTGTCAGCCAGCAGGTGATTTATACCATCGCTGATATCAGCTCGAAGGTGGTTTACGGGGTCATGCTTACGGTAACTGCATCAATGATCAGCGAAAAACAGGGATATGCGGTGGACGGCTAGACTTGGTATCAGAACAGCAGGCGTAGTGGTATGGCAAGAGATGCATGAAAGACACTGCATATGATGCGATTTCAGTTGTATCCATGGATCTTTTTTTGAACTACAATTTGAATCCAGCCGCCTGCAGCTTGTTTTTGATATCGTCTATATCAGCTGCCTTGATATACGCCTCCTCAGGTTCGACCACCTGCTTGCGGACCAGATCTAACAGATGAGCGTTGAGCATTTGCATGCCAAATCTGCCGCCGGTCTGGATGGCGCTGGGAATCTGGTGGCTCTTGCCCTCTCTAATGCAGTTGGCCACTGCCGCATTTACCACCATAATCTCCAAAGCTGCGATCCGCCCCTTACCGGTCTTGCGGCGCAGCAAGTTTTGGCAAATAACGCCTTTGAGCGATGAGGAGAGCATCATGCGAATCTGGCTCTGCCTGGCAGCGGGGAATTGATCGACGATACGATCAACGGTGCTGGACGCCGTGGAGGTATGAAGGGTGCCCAGCACCAGATGGCCGGTTTCGGCGGTCTCAATGGCAATTTCGGTGGTCTCCAGATCTCGCATCTCGCCCACCAGAATAATATCAGGGTCTTGTCGCAGGGCGGCCCGCAGAGCGTTTTTAAAACTCTCGGTATGGCGGCTTACTTCACGCTGGTTGATCAGGCAGCGTTTGTTGGCATGGACAAACTCGATGGGATCTTCGATGGTGACCACATGATCATGGCGCTTTGTGTTGATGTAGTCGACCATGGCGGCAAGTGTCGTTGACTTGCCACTGCCGGTCGGCCCGGTCACCAGAACCAGCCCTTTGCTCAACTGGCAGAGCTCTTTGAGCACCGGCGGCAGGCCCAACTCGTCAATCGACATGATTTTTTGTGGAATATGGCGAAACACCGCACCTATTCCTTTGAGATCCTGAAATACATTTACCCGGTAGCG
Source organism: Desulfofustis sp. PB-SRB1 (assembly GCA_016722945.1). Taxonomy (GTDB): domain Bacteria; phylum Desulfobacterota; class Desulfobulbia; order Desulfobulbales; family Desulfocapsaceae; genus PB-SRB1. The sequence goes on from JAEQMT010000022.1 coordinate 54,582, forward strand.
TCCAACCCCCTCGATGGCATAGGCAAAATCCGTATCTCGCCTGGTATCAAACTCCTCACTGTTACGCGGTGGCATAATCTCCCTGAGCAGCGTTTCGATCTGGTCCGGTTTCAGGGCATGTCCCGAATCTCCACCGGTGGCGCGCATGGTACCGTCAATACGAAACGACGGACGGCTCGAGGAGCTGAGATGCAGATCAGACGCGCCCGCCTTGGCCATGAAAGTGAGGTATTTATCAACCGTAGCCATGCGTTACCTCATCTACCTTCATCATCCATGGTTGACGGTGTAGCTCCTTTAGGCAGGGCGGCCGAGACGATGGCATGGTAGGGTATGAAATATATACGACCGTCAGGCACTGCCACGAACAACTCAAAACCCGAATCGTGCGTTTCCGCCTTCATGATGACACCTTTGAGTTGTTTGCCGTTGACCAGCTCTATCTCGATTTCAGCCCGGTCGATGATCAGCCGGCTAATGTCCAACCCGGCGAGACCGGATACCTGCATGGTCCACATGATATTTTGTCGAAGGGTGTCGGTAAGCAGTCGCCTGCGCTGGGCAATTGTCGCCATGAAGCAGCGTAGCAGCTTATTCCCTAGCCCCTGATGTTTTTCGATCAGATCATTGATTTTTTGATGTTCAAAGGCGTACAGTACGCAACTCTCGGCGACCCGTGCGGCCACATCATCAACCGTTTCGCCCACCAGATGAGTCAGGCCTATGAAGCCGCCCGGGCGAACCGTCAAAAGCGTCTGTTCCAGTTGATCTTCCAGCCTGGCGAACAGATCAATGGAACCGCTTTTCAGCAGATAAATGGTGTCACGGGGAGAGTGCAGATCAAATAGCAGGTAACCTTGTTCATATTCACATCGTACGGCCGTCTCCGCCAGGATAGTGATTTCATCCTCACCGACAGCCAGATCGGGATAGTGGGTGCGCAACAGCGCTTCTAGTCCAGCCATGCGTCCTCCTTCGCCCGGTGGCTACCTATCGCTTTGATAGTGTTTTGAGCTGGTTACGGTTTCTCTGTGACGCCGTTAGTGTTTGAAAGAACGTTTACCGGTAAAACGCATGGCCACCGGCGGCTCAGCCTCATTGCAGGCCTCGATAACCTCATAGTCGCGCATGGAGCCGCCGGCCTGAAGGATTGCCCCGACCCCCTCTCTGATGCCGACATCGGCGCCGTCGCGGAAGGGGAAAAAGGCGTCTGAGATCATGGTGGCGCCGATCAATCCACCTTTTTCCTCGCGCACCTGTTGATCAATCTCGGTGAGATCGCCGGTGGGTCGCGTGCTGTCTGAGACCTCTTTTTTCAGCTCGGCGTAGGGGATACCGAATCGCCGCCAGGCAAGGCGGTCGGCATATTTTATATACGCCTTGTGTACGGCGATCTCCGCCACTCCAACCCGGTCCTGCTCGCCGGTACCAATCCCCACCGTGCAGCCGTCTTTAACGTAGATTACCGAGTTGGAGGTCACCCCATGCTCCACCGCCCAGCCAAAGAGCATATCAGCTGTTTCCGCGGCGGTGGGTTCACGGAAACAGCGATACTCCCTGCCCTTGTGAGTAGCGACTGCCGGCAGCAGGTCGGCGGCGGTGCGGATGTTATTCACCGCTGATTGCTGGACGATCAGACCGCCGTCCATGAGGCTTTTGAAGTCGAGATAGCGAACCTTTTCATAGGCGGCCAGCTGATCGATGCGACCGATTCTGATCACCCTGAGATTTTTGCGCTGCCTGATAATCTCCAGGGCATCAGCGTCAAATTCGGGGGCACAGACAACCTCCAGATAGTTACCGGCCAACAATTCGGCGGTATCTCGGTCGCAGGCCCGGTTGCAGACCACGGCACCACCGAAGGCGGCGATACGATCGGCCTCATGTGCCCTGGCAAAGGCCTCGGCAAGGCTGTCGGCGGTGGCAACCCCGCACGGATTGTTGTGCTTGAGAATCACGGCGGCGGGTTGATTCATCAGATAGCGGATGATGTTGAGACCGTTGTCGATATCGGTGAGATTGATCTTGCCGGGATGTTTGCCGACCTGCAGCATGTCTTCCACCGAAACAGCCGATACCAGACCGTTGCCCGGATTGATATAGGCGCACTCACCCAGTACCAGATTGCCCCCGGTAAGTTCGTAAAGGGCCGCCTCCTGGTCAGGATTCTCGCCATAGCGCAGGCCTCGCTCCTCGATAGAGCCATCAGGGCCGACGATACCCCAGGTGCGCTTGCGATAGACCAGGGTATGCGAACCAAAAGAGATGGTGAGACTATCGGGGAACTGATCGGCCAGAATGGTGGTGTATATCTTTTTGATATCGGTCATGAGCCTGCATTGGGTTGGGAGGTATACGGGGGCTTGTTTTTCTGTGGATTGCCGAGATAGGTAAGTGGTTCGATGGTGGCATGCTCTGCTATCTTGGTGTAGCGGATGACGCTGTAGGCGCCGAGCTGGGCGTTTTTGCCGATGATCGATTCGTGCACCAGCACGCCGGGCTCCAGCCGGCACCCTCTACCCAGGTGTGATGCTCCGGTAACCTGGACGCCCGCGCCCAGGACGCAGTCAGCTTCAATTCGGGCACGAGGATCGACGGAGGTGGTGGCCGGCTCGAAAATGGTGACGCCTTCCTGCATCAGGCTCTGGTTGCGCCGTGCCCGCAGGAGCGCTTCGGCCGCCGCCAGTTCGGCCCGCGAATTGATGCCCAAAGCGTGCAGCGGTTGGGGGTGTTCATAGGTGGCAACGGTGAGCTCATCTTTTATGGCGATTTCGACAATATCGGTGAGATAGAGCTCTCCCTGGCTGTTATCGGCGGTGATGCGCTCCAGGGCGCTGAACAGAAACCCCTTGTCCACACAATAGATGCCGGCGTTTATCTCGCCAATCAGACGCTGCTCAGCAGTGGCATCCTTTTCTTCGACGATGCGCACCACCTGGCCCGATTCATCGCGGAGGATGCGGCCATAGCCGGTGGGATCGGCGGGCGTCGTGGTCATGATGGTGAGCAGGGCGTAGTGGGCATGATGGTGGGCCAGCATCCGGGAAAGTTCTGTATGCTCCAGCAGCGGCACGTCGCCATAGAGAATCATCACCACTCCGTCAAAATCAGCGAGGCTCTCCCTGGCGCAGGCCACCGCGTGACCGGTACCATCTTGCCGGGCCTGGATGGCAAAGCTCACTTCAAATCCGGCCAGTACCGCCTCCACCTCCTGGCGCTGATGGCCCACAACGACCACGGTTGGCCGCGGTTGCAACGGTTTGACGGTCTCCATTACGTGATGCACCATGGGCCGATAGAACAGGGAGTGGAGCACCTTGGCCCGGTTTGACTTCATCCGGGTGCCCTTGCCGGCGGCCAGGACAATCACCGCCGGGGGCTCAATAAGCTTTTTCATAGGAAAATCTCGTAGGAGTCAAGTAGTGATTATGAGCCTATCGGCTTGGTATTCCCATGTCAACAGTGATGGCTATTTCTTTTTGATAATGGCGCGCCAGCCGGTTACCGGCTGCATGATCGGGCGGTAGACGTTGCTTACCGAGCCGGCCTGTTCAGTAACGTAGAAGGCCTGATTATCGATTGCGACAATGCGTTTCAGCAGTGATCTGAGATCGCGGCGGCGGCAGACGATGTAGAGTTCGGTGACCGGGCCGGAGCGCCCCTCGCCGGTGAAGGTGGTGACCCGATAGCCGGCCTCGCGCAGGGAATGAATCAGTTCGGCGGTGTTGAACCGGCTGATCACCCTGAGAATGAGGTTGCCCAGGGCGAGCACCCGTTCGATTTTGATACCCACCAGATTGCCGGTGGCAAATCCCAGGGCATAGACCACCCCTAACAATGGCTGTTCAACAACTGTGGGGACGATGGTGGAGACCACCGCCAGCCAGACGGCTGATTCAAAAAATCCCAGCCAGAAGGCAAGGGTGGTGCGGCCATGCACGATGGCGATGGTGCGCACCGTCCCCAGCGATACATCGATAATCCGGGCACAGAAAATAAAGAGCGCATAGAGCAGGGTAGCCGGTTGAAAAAGTTGGAGGAAGATCTGGTCCATTCTGTTCTGATCACATAGTCTGTGGTAATAAAAAAACAGCGGTTAGATGACGGCGCCGAGTATACCAAGGCTCTAGTAGTCACGACAACAACGGTGCATATTTTGTCAATAAAAAAAGGTGGTGATGGAAACACCCTGCAAAGATCTCATTGACACCCACTGCCACCTGGATGCGGCCGTATTCGCCGGTGACCATGAGGCCGTCCATGAACAGGCCCGGCGTGCCGGGGTGACGACCATGGTGGTGCCGGGGATTAGCTGCCGGGGCTGGTGGCGGCTGCTCGATCTGTGCACGCGGCTGGTCGGCTGCTACCCCGCCCTGGGGCTTCACCCCCTGTTCCTCGGGGATCATTGTGGTGAACATCTGGGCGAATTGGAGCGGCTTATCGCCACTCACCCGGTTTGTGCGGTTGGGGAGATCGGGCTTGATTTCTGGGATAAAGAAGCTGATTCGGAAAGCCAGGGAAAATTGTTCGCCGATCAGGTTGCCATCGCCGCCCAGGCGAAGTTGCCGCTTATCCTGCATGTCCGTAAGGCACACGACCAGGTTTTGGCGATGTTACGGCGTCTGCGCTTTTCCCACGGCGGTATTGTCCACAGTTTCAGTGGCAGCCTGCGGCAGGCGCACCGCTACGCTGAACTGGGTTTTTGCCTTGGAGTAAGCGGTACCGTTACCTATGAGCGTGCCACCCGGGTGCGTGGGGTTGTTGCCGCCATGCCCCTTGCCGACCTGGTACTGGAAACAGATGCACCTGATATCGCCCCCGCCGGGTGCCGAGGCGAGCGCAACAGCCCGGCCAATCTGCCCCTTGTTCTTGAAGCGCTCAGTGTCATCCGCTCTGAGTCTGGCGCGGATATCGGGGCCGCTACCAGTGCCAATGCCCGTAGACTTTTTGGTATTGGCGCGATTGATTGACTCGTGAAAATTCCTCTTTGAGTCAAGCAGGAGTTGACCAGAAATTCCTGGATTCCCGCATCCGCGGGAATGACGGTAGATAGAAAATTCAGGGCTTTTGCGACGCCACTGCAATCGAAAGAGATTGATCAACGATGGTATCAACGCGATAACAATGTTATAGTAACATCTTATGAGCGCCCCATCCGCCACTACTACTTCCCTTGAACGATCCGCTCTAATCGTGGCGGTGCTGACCTCATTTATGGGGCCGTTCATGATATCTTCGGTCAACGTCGCCCTGCCGACCATTCAGGCCGATTTTGATCTGGGTGCGGTGCAGTTGAGCTGGATATCCACCGCCTATCTGCTGGCGGTGGCGGTGGGACTGGTGCCGGCCGGTAAGGTGGCCGATATTTATGGACGAAAGATAGTCTTTGTTGCCGGTCTATTTCTGTATACCATTGCCGTGGGTGGCGCCGCTATTGCCACGAGCGGCGGCTGGCTGATTGGGGCACGGGTAGGGCAGGGGCTGGGGGCGGCGATGTTCGTCACCACCGGTATGGCCATCATCACATCTGTTTTTCCACCAAATCGGCGGGGTCGGGTGATCGGCATCTATGTGGCGGCGGTCTATATCGGCCTCTCGGCGGGGCCTTTTTTCGGCGGCATCATCACCCAGCAGTTTGGTTGGCGGGCGCTCTTTTATCTGGTGTTCCCCTTTGGTGTTTTCCTGATCCTCTTGACCCTTGGCTACCTCAAAGGGGAATGGCGCGGCGAGCCCGGCCAGCGTCTGGATGTGGCGGGCTGCGTTCTCTATGGGACGGCTCTGTGTTGTCTGGTCTATGGCGCCACCCGGTTGCCGTCAATCATCGGCGCCCTGCTTGGCGGCGGCGGTGTTATTCTGTTGATTGTTTTTGTGCGGCATCAATTGCGGGCATCGTATCCGGTGTTCGAGGTGCGGCTCTTTGCCGCCAACAAGACCTTCGCCTTTTCAAGTCTGGCGGCGCTGCTCAACTATTCCGCCACCTTTGCCGTAACCTTTCTGCTCAGTCTCTATCTCCAGTATATAAAAGGCATGTCACCGCAAAGTGCCGGTTCCATCCTGATGGCACAGCCGGTAATGATGGCCCTGTTGTCGCCGGTAGCGGGTCGCCTGTCCGACCGAATCGAGCCGCGTCTGCTGGCCACCGCGGGGATGAGTGTGACGGTGGTGGGCGTGATGTTTTTTATCATGATCGATACGGCTACCCCGGTTGGTCTTATTGTCGCCAATCTGATCATACTCGGCACCGGTTTCGCACTGTTTTCCTCGCCCAATATGAGCGCCATCATGGGAGCGGTGGAACAGCGTCTCTACGGGGTGGCTTCGGGTGCGGTGGCAACCATGCGGCTTCTGGGGCAGATGGCGAGCATGGCCATTGCCACCGTGGTGTTGTCGCTGCTTATCGGTTCCCGGGCCATCACCCCGCCACTGTATGATCGATTTCTTGACAGTCTGCACCTGGTGTTTGCGATCTCGGCCCTGTTATGCAGTGCCGGCATCTATTTTTCCTGGTTCCGCGGTTCGCTGTTTGATCCGGAAAACGGCAAGAGCGAAGGTGAGTTTTGACGATCATGTCGATCGCGGCAACATTGAGCAAGTTTCTTTAACTTTTCCCGCCAGTCTGGTCTGTGATCTTGCATTCACTCATAGCTCATCTCTGGTGGGGTGGGGCTAATCATCTCCCCATAGCTGTTGCCAACTAATACGCAACGTGGTATCACGTCGGGGCGATAGTGAGATATCCTGAAAATATCGCGTCTGGCAGCAGTTAATCCAACCCTGAGAAAAAGGAGGAAACGATGAAACGTCTAGCAAGTTCAGTCGTGGTTGCACTTCTGCTTACGGTTTTTTCCGCCCCCGCCTGGTCGGACAACGGCGATACCCTGAAGGCTATCAAGGAGAGAGGGTACATGATGGTGGGTGTTAACGGCGATCTGTTCGGCTTCGGCAAGGCCGATCAGAAAGGCGTCTGGCAAGGTCTCGACGTGGACACGGCGCGGGCCGTGGCGGTTGCCGTGTTCGGTGATCTCAACGATCGGATCCGCTGGGTGCCGCTTACCGCCAAGACCCGTTTTACCGCCCTGCAGTCCAAGGAGATTGATGTCCTGACCAGAAACGCCACCCAGACTCTGACCCGTGACACTGCTCTGGGGCTTAATTTCGTCCAGGTGAATTATTATGACGGCCAGGGCTTCATGGTGCCCAAGGCGCTGGGGGTGAGCAGCGCCTCGGAACTGGCCGGCGCCACCGTCTGTGTCTTGCCCGGCACCACCACCGAGCAGAATGCCGCTGATTATTTCCGCTCCAATGACATGGAATGGAACACGGTTACCATCGAGTCCACCGCCGAGCTTGCCCAGGCCTTTTACGCCGGGCGCTGCGACGTGATGACCTCGGATGCCTCACAGCTTGCCGGCCTGCGGGCCAGTGCTCCCAATCCCGGCGACTATATGATCCTGCCGGAGATTATCTCCAAGGAGCCCCTGGCCCCGGCGGTGCGTCATGGCGATGACCAATGGATGGATATCGTCAATTTCTCCGTGCTGGCCATGATCAACGCCGAGGAACTTGGTATCACCTCGGAAAATGTTGACGAGATGCTCTCCTCCAAGAATCCCAAGATCCAGCGTTTCCTTGGTGTTTCACCGGGCAATGGCGAGGCCCTCGGCCTCGATGAGAAGTTTGCCTACAACATCATCAAGCAGGTGGGCAACTATGGCGAGGTATTTGAGCGCAACGTCGGCGTCAATACGCCCCTTGGCCTGGAGCGTGGCCTCAATGCGTTGTGGACTAATGGCGGGTTGATGTATTCGCCGCCGTTCAAATAGCAGTCGTTTCCGGTTCCCGGGCCCATTTCCTGGTCTGTATCGAAAAGAAGTGACGAGCGCACCCCTGCTCTCTCTAATCCGGGGTGCGCTCAGCCCTGAAGGCGTCGCCATCTCATGAACGCCGAACAACTCCATCCCGCCAAGAGTCATTTTTACAACGACGAGCGTTTTCGCGCCGTCATCTACCAACTTGTCACCGCCCTGCTGGTGGCGGCCCTTGGCTATTACCTGATATCCAATGTTCAGGAAAACATGGCCAAACAATCCATCGCCAGCGGGTTTGGCTTTGTCGATAAAGAGGCGGCGTTTGAGATCGGTGAATCGCTGATCGACTATTCCGCCGCCGACACCTACGGCAGAGCACTGTTGGTGGGGGTTATCAATACCCTGAAGGTGTCTGCTATCGGGATGGTGCTGACCACCATTCTGGGCGCCTTTATCGGCGTCTGCATGCTTTCGTCAAACTGGCTTGTTTCCCGTCTCGGCTTCATGTATGTGGAGCTGTTTCAGAATATTCCGGTGTTGCTCCAACTTTTTTTCTTCTATGCCCTTTTCTATGAGGCGTTTCCCGGTCCGCGGCAGGCCCTCAACCCGATCCCCGGTCTCTTTATCACCAATCGCGGCATCGATTTCGGGGTGCCGGCCGCCGATCCGGTCTGGGGTATGGTTATCTGGGTACTTGTCGGCGCCGTTTTGCTTTCCTATGGACTGAAACGCTGGGCCACCTGGCGCCAGCGCACAACCGGTCGCCAGTTCCCGGTATTCTGGGTCTCGACGGCGATGCTTCTGTTTCTGCCGCTTGTTGTCTGGCTCGCCGGCGGCGCCCCGACCGAGATGGATGTGCCGGTGCTCAGCGGGTTTAATTTCAAGGGCGGGCTCAATATCAGCCCGGAGTTTTCCGCCCTGCTTATCGGCCTGGTGCTTTATACCGCTTCCTTTATTGCCCAGATCGTCCGCGCCGGGATTCAGTCCATCAACCGCGGCCAGACCGAGGCGGCCATGTCCATCGGGCTCAAGCCGGGGCTTGTCCTGCAGCTGGTTATTTTTCCCCAGGCCCTGCGGGTGATTGTGCCGCCGTTGACCAGTCAGTTGCTCAATCTCACCAAGAACAGTTCGCTGGCGGTGGCCATCGGCTATCCCGATTTTGTCCAGGTGGCCGGTACCACCATCAATCAGACCGGTCAGGCGGTGGAGGGCGTAGCCCTGATGATGATGGTCTATCTGAGTTTCAGTCTCACTACATCGGCCTTTATGAACTGGTATAACCGCCGTATCAAGATTGTCGAGCGGTAACCGGTCGATGAACACTATGGAATCCAGCCGGGAAATCAGGCCCCCCTCCAACAATGTGGGGGTGGTCGGCTGGCTCAAACACAATCTTTTTAACGGTGTCTTTAACTCAATCATTACCCTGGTGGTCCTTGCCGTTCTGATCAGGGTCGTCCCGCAGTTTATCCAGTGGGCCTTTATCGATGCGGTATGGTTCACCTCCGGCAAAGAGTGTCACGAAGCCTCCGGGGCCTGCTGGTCGGTGGTCACCAAGAATATTCGCTTTAACATTTTTGGTTACTATCCCTACGATCAGCAGTGGCGGCCGCTGCTGGCCATGCTGCTGCTGGTGGGAATGCTGGCCTACAGCCGCGACTGGAAGCGGTGGAACAAAAAGCTCGGCTATGGCTGGCTGCTTGCCCTGTTTGTCATGGGCGTGCTCATGAAGGGCGGACTGTTTGGACTGGAACCGGTTGAAACCACGAAGTGGAGCGGCCTGCCCCTGACCCTGCTGCTGTCGTTTTTTGGTATTGCCGCCTCCTATCCGCTGGGGGTGTTGCTGGCGCTGGGACGCCAGTCAGATATGATTATCATCCGTTCGTTGAGCGTGGTCTATATCGAGATGATCCGAGGTGTGCCGCTCATTACCCTGCTCTTTATGTCGTCGGTGATGTTTCCGCTTTTTTTGCCGGAAGGGGTGACCATCGACAAGGTGCTGCGGGCCCAGGCCGCCATTATTCTGTTTACTGCCGCCTACATTGCCGAGGTGGTGCGCGGCGGCCTGCAGGCAATGGACAAGGGACAGTACGAGGCGGCTGAGTCCATGGGGCTCAATTATTACCAGACCATGCGCTTGATTATCCTGCCCCAGGCCCTGAAGATCGTCATTCCGCCCACCGTGGGGATTCTTATATCAGCCTTCAAGGACACCTCTCTGGTGGTGATTATCGCCCTCTACGACATCCTCAATACCACCAAGTCCATCCTCAACACCCCGGAATGGACCGGCTTCAGTACCGAAGCCTACATTTTTATCGCCATCGTCTATTACCTCTGCTGCTTTTCAATGTCGCAATACAGCCGCCGCATTGAAAAGTAACTGGAGTACAAGAATACCGATTAAAACGTATAACCGCGAGAGATCATGGAAGAGTATCAGAGAAGTGGAACTGCTGCCGCTGGGCAGCAGCCGATTATTGAAATCATTGAGATGCATAAGTGGTTTGATGATTTCCATGTCCTCAAGGATATCAACCTGCAGGTTCATCCGCAGGAAAAAATTGTTATCTGCGGGCCGTCCGGTTCGGGTAAATCAACCCTGATCCGCTGCATCAATAGGCTTGAAGAGCATCAGCGTGGCTCCATCATCGTCAACGGCACTGAGTTGACCCGTGATCTGAAGAATATCGAAAAGGTGCGGACGGAAGTCGGCATGGTGTTTCAGCATTTTAACCTCTTTCCCCATCTGACCATCCTCGACAACCTCACTCTGGGCCCCATCTGGGTGCGCAAAATGCCCAAAAAAGAGGCTGAAGAACTGGCCATGCACTATCTGGAGATCGTCCACATACCGGAGCAGGCCGGCAAATATCCGGGGCAGATCTCCGGCGGCCAGCAGCAGCGCGTTGCCATTGCCCGCAGTCTGTGCATGAAACCAAAGATCATGCTCTTTGATGAGCCGACATCGGCCCTTGATCCGGAGATGATTAAGGAGGTGCTCGACGTCATGGTGGATCTGGCCCATCAGGGTATGACCATGCTGGTGGTTACCCATGAGATGGGGTTTGCCAAAACGGTGGCGGATCGCGTGATTTTTATGGATTTTGGTGAAATCGTCGAGGAAAATGAACCCAATGAGTTTTTCGACAATCCCCGCCATGATCGCACCAAATTGTTCTTGAGTCAAATCCTCTAGATTGCTGAAGATATTGTGTTTTTTTGAGGGATTTGTGCCATAATCAATGGACATCTCTTAGTCTATATTCAGTCTTTCATGCCGCCTCTTTAATCCTTATTGTCCGCGCCGCGCTGAACGCGGGTTCTCATATTATCTGGCTCTAACATGAATCTTGCACTGTTTGATTTCGACGGAACGATAAGCAATCGTGACAGTTTTGTGCTCTTTTCGCGCTATCTCAACCCGCAAAAATTTATGCTTGCAACCATTGCCTTGAGCCCTCGCATTGGTGGGTATCTGTGCGGCTGGTATGCCAACTACCGCCTCAAGGAGGATTTCCTGGGCCGGCTTTATGGTGGCAGAACCCGCGCCGAGGTAGATCAGAAAGCGTCTGCCTTTTGTAAAGATGTACTTCCCACGATTGTTCGGGGGCCGGCTCTGGCCCGGATTCGGGCCCACCAGGAAGAGGGTGATACCGTGGTGGTGGTATCGGCAACGCCTCGTCTGGTGCTGGAGCCGTGGTGCCGCACCATGGGGCTTGATATCATCGCCACCGAACTGGAGGTTGATGAACAGCTGCGACTTACCGGCAAGATCCACGGCCTCAACTGCTGGGGAGAGGAGAAAGTCGTCCGTATTTCCGCCCGATTCGATCTGAAATCCTATGACCAGATTTCCGCCTACGGTGACTCCAAAGGCGACCTGCCCATGCTCAGACTGGCCGGTTCCGGCCGCTCTCACTTCAAGCCGTTCAGGCAACAGTGATGCAGACTGTTTTAGAAGATATCACCCACAGTGCAAAAACTTCAATAGGCGGCGGTCGAGATGGATTTGTTGACTGGTTCAAAGGGCTTATAATTCTGTGGGTTGTTCATATTCATACGGTTTTCTGGTCAGGTTACGCATATTTACCTGAACTGGCACGGCAGGTTACTTTGCTTATTGACATCCCTGTATTTTTCTTCATTTCCGGCTATCTCTCCCGGCCGCGGCCATTTTTCTCGGCTCTGTATAAGATGGTGAAACAATTTGCCCGTCTCTACGCCACCTACCTGATTATCAGCTTTCTCCTGCTTGGAGGTCTCATTCTCACTAAAACCTTGTCGGGAGGAGGCGTCGATAACGTCGCGGAGGCGGTGACTTCAATGCTTGACGTGGCGCCGGAAGGTGCACTGTGGGAGATTATCAGGGTGTATGGCGGAAGTCTCTGGTTTTTACGGGTATATCTGTCAATGCTTGTGGTGGTGCCTTTATTTCTGGGCATTCGTTCGATGTTCAACATACGGTATCAGCTGCTGATTTTTATCCTGCTTTTCGCGACCCTGTTGTCACGAGGGTATGCTGATCAGGATTTTTTGTTCAGCAGTTATGCGTTTGTTTCGTTTTATCTCTTTTTCTTCCTACTGGGTGCTATTTTTAGAAGTGCGGAGGATAATGTACAAGGCGACATGATCGTGTTGTCCTTCATTGTTTCGGTGGCTTTGTGTGTGATGATTTTCTCCTTTGACCAGCAGCACCTCCCTCTCCAGAAATACAAGTTTCCGCCCACGATCCGGTACCTTGTCTACAGTCTGCCCCTGGTGCATTTGTTCGTCATATTGAAGCGGTATCTGCCGGCTATTGTGTACAACGGCACCGGGAAGACGGCGCGGTTGTTTCGCTGGTGCGGCAGACAGGTATTTATCATTTTCCTTATGCAGGGGGTTGCCTGCTCAATTCCCTATTTTTTCATGCATCATCTAATACCGGCAGTAAACCCAGTCTTTCTCTATTTACTTCTTCTCATCTTTAACTTGATTTTGACGCTTATGCTTGCCTATGGATATCTTTTTATTAAAGAACGTATATCTACTACGGTAAGAAAAACGTTCAAACTATAAGAGAACCTCGCAAAATGGCCTTTTCGTATCTCATTTCACGCCCTCTGATTCGGTAAGTTATTTGCTATCCCTGACAATTCGTTCAGCCCCGCAAAACACATTGAGCCGCTCTGGTTTGGCATACGCCACCAGGGTGAGACCAGCTCTTGCGGCAATGGCAATACCCAGACTGGAAGGTGCGGTACGTGAGATCAGGATGGGAATGCGCATGCGGGCGCATTTCAGCACCATATCAGAGGTCAGCCTGCCGGTGGTAAATACCGCCGCCCGAGCCGGGGCGCGGCCAAGCAGAATGGCGCCAAGCATCTTGTCCACCGCATTGTGACGTCCGACATCTTCAAAGAAAACCTGTAGTTCCCCATCCGCCCACAAGCCACAGCCGTGTACGCAGTGGGTACGGTGCCCCAGGGGTGAGGCATGCAGCGCCTGGCGGATGAATGGTTTTATTTCGGCAAACGATATCGAATAGTCTAGAGGCGGGGTCAGGGTGCCCTCCAGCATATCCCGCGGGATTGCCCCGGTACCGCCGCATCCCGAGGTGATGATCACGTCCCGTGCCTTTATTTCCGCTACATCGGCAAACACCGAAATGCGGCCGTCGTCGCAGACCCAGACCTCCACCAATTCTTCGGGACTGCTGAGGTATCCCCGGCCAAAGAGAAATCCCGCCCCGAACTCTTCAAGATCAACCGGCAACACCATGGACGAGCCGATTTCCTCCTCGTTGAGCATTACCGTGAACGGAGTTTCGATAGCAACCTGCTCATCAACTTCGCGTACATCATCGGGGGTGATGATGGTGGAGCGATAGAGCATGGAAACCGGCGTGGTCATGGCAGCCAGGGGTGGATGGGGTTAGCGGCGGCCGGCGGCTAATTGCGCGCCGAGCTTGATCGCCTCCAGCATCGATTGCGGATTGGCACGTCCCTCTCCGGCCTTTCCGAAGGCGGTGCCATGATCCACCGATGTGCGGATGATCGGCAGACCCAGGGTAACGTTGACGCCAGCCATCTGATCCCAGCTGCCGGTGGCGTGGTTGTAGTTGAAGCCAACCAGTTTGGCCGGGATATGGCCCTGATCGTGATACATCACCACCACCGCATCATAGAAGCCGCCGCGCATCTTCGAGAACACAGTATCGGCCGGGATCGGGCCATCGGCATCTATCCCTTCTTTTTTAGCGGCTTGTACCGCCGGTGCGATTTCGAGTTCATCTTCATCGCCAAACAGCCTGCCCTCGCCGCAATGGGGATTGAGGCCCGCCACCGCTATATGAGGCCGGGCAATGCCCAGTTGGCGCAGGGTATCGTGGGTGAGCTTGATTACCGCCAGAACACGGGCGCTGGTGACCCGGTCGCAGGCCTCGCGCAGCGACACATGGGTGGAGACATGGGTCACTCGGAACGGCCCATCGGCGAGCATCATGGTGTAGTCCCTGGTGCCGGTTTTCTCCCCGTAAATCTCGGTGTGACCGGCGTAATTGAGACCGGCTGCATTGATTGCGGCCTTGTTGATCGGTCCGGTTACGGTGCCGTCGATGGTACCTGCCATGGCCAGCTCGATGGCGCGCTCGATATAGGTGAATGATGCCAGACCCTGAGCGGCACTCACCGTTTTCAGCTGTAACTCGGAGAGGCGCAGCATGCCCAGGCTGAGCACGTCGATGGCGCCGTGCCGGTAAGGCGCGGTTTCTATGTTGTCCACCGGGGCAATGTCAAGAGAAAGGCCGGAAAAGGAAACGGCATCGGCCATGATGTCCGTTTCACCAATGACCAGCGGCCGGCACAGATCATAGATCTCGGGGGAGTCTAGAGCCTTGGCGCAGATTTCCGGGCCGATGCCGCCGGGATCGCCCATGGTGATGCCCAGCAAGGGGCGATACGCATTTTCTTGAGACATGATGGTACCCTGGTTTTGTGTTTAGTTGGCGAGCTTCTCCTCTTTGAAGCACCCAGTCAGCAATATTTTGAAACTATTCTTTGCAGCGTGTCAACCGTGCCGAAGGCACCCGCCTTGGTGAAAACCGGCAATCCATGATGGGCGCCGCCGACCAGCGCGGCGCTGATCACCCCCGGTTCCACCTCCTCATACACCATAAGCGCTTGTGCGCCCAGCGCTGTTCGCACCGCATCGGCGGTATCGCCGCCGGAGAGCAGTAACCCCTCCGGGTGAACCCGCCTTGCCACAGCGGCAGCAAACTCAGCAAACGTTCTGATAAGGCGACTGGTGACGGTGAGAGTGGGGGGCCGTGAAGCAGGATCGGTGCGGATAATCAGGCCCGGCGGCTGCCACTGGTCGGCGGCACGATCAAGCATCTCGGTCGCTGCCGGCAAACCGCTTTCATTCAGGTGAGCAAGGCTGATCCTTAGTTCGGCAAAATTATAGGCGCCGCGGAGGGCGGTAAGCTGTTTGTTGATGACTCCAGACAGTGAACCGCAGACCATCAGCCAGGATGAAATTCGCGGATGGGGCGGGGCGATTATTTTTTGCCCTTTTGTGCGGGTGCCGGCAATTGCCGCCGCCAGCCCGGCCGAGCCCACCGCAATGATCGACTGAAATTTCATGAGCAGTCCGGCGATTGATTCCAGATGGTGGTTTTCCGTGGCATCAAATACCAGGTGGCGAAAGCCTTGCGCCAACAGCTCTTGAACACGTGTGGTAAGCACATGGCCAGCTTGTTCTACCTCCGCCAGATCGATATGCGCCACCGTTTGGCTGGATTGGGAAGCAAGCAGACGGCTCACTCGTGACTCGGTTACCGGACTGACCGGGTCGCGGCCCATCTCGGTGTGAGCCACCGGGATGTTATTGATATACTGTACATCGTGGACGGTGGTACGTCCCTGGGTGGGCAAGGCAGGTGCGACGAAGCAGGCCCGGGCGGAGCTTTTCTCAAGCAGGATATCGAGTTCGGCGCCGAGATTGCCGCGCAAACAAGAATCTATCTTCTTATATAAATTATCCGGGCTCAACGGTGCCAGGCGCTGATAGGCGGCGGCCACCCGTGTGGCCGCCCGGTGGGGTTGATCTGCTCGACTTGCGGTGGAGATGGCAATTGCCGCGGGGGCTGTGTCAACCGTTTGGTGTACTGAGTCTACGCTGGTAACCAGAACCGGGCCGACCAGGGGGCAGAACTGCACCCCGGTGTCGGCGGCGCCGGTCATATCGTCGGCGATAACCGCAATACGGGTGAGCTGTCGAGGCTGCAAAATGTATTACAATGCAGCTATCGGCAGCAGATCAGGAGCATGGGTCAGGATGCTTACCCGAGCGTTATCACCCTGGCGTTTATAGGCCAGGGCCAACGCCGATTCAATAGAGTCAGCATGGATAAAGCCCAGCTTTTCCTGGTCAGCGGCGGGTATTCCCGGTGAATACATGATCACCTCGGCTTTTTCTCGCACCAGCGCCCAGGCAGTGGCCAGCGCCGCCGCAACCCCGTTGACCAGGCGCCCGTCGTAATAGCCGTTTTTGATCTGCACCGAGGGCCAACCGGCGAAATCGAGCAGCTCGGTATGCACCGGACTGATGCCCTCCGGCGCCGGAGTGACCACGATAATGGTGCCGTCCTGTTTGATCATGCGCTGGGCCGGGTAGAGCGCCTTGTGGGACTGCCAGAAATCGAGCTCGCAGGGATAGGCGTTGGCGATGACGATGTCGGGTGTTTCGTGATAGTTAACCCCGTAGATCGCGGTTGCCAGTTCGACTCCCCGGGTAAAGGCCGCCTTCATCTCACCGTAAAAGACGCCGGCCACGGCGCCGTGTGAGTCCAGGACCACGTTGAAAATGGTCTGCATGCCGACCCGCGCGGCCATGTCATCCATATCGCGGCGCACCGGGTTGTCGGCAATACCCAGCAGGGAATCACCGCCGCTGCACGAAAGCATGTGAGTTTCAGCGGTGGTGCGCGGCCCGGAGACACCTGGTTGGATGATTTTTGATGAACCGGAAAAACCGGCGATATGGTGTGGAACGATGGCGCCAAGGCCGATCACCACATCGGCCTCGACCACCTCTTTGTTTACCACCAGCGGCGTGCCCTGGCTGGAAATGCCCAAGTCAACCAGGTTTTCTTCTTCGCGCCAACAATGATTTCGTACCTCGATGCGACGCCACACCGTCTCTCCGACCCGGGTAATCAATTCTTCTTCGCTCATGTAGCGGTGCGTGCCCAAAGCAATCAAACAGACAATATCATGGTCTGGGATGCCGCCTTTGTTCAGCAGGTCGATGAGCGGCGGGATCATCCGGTCAACCGGGGTGAGTCTGGTAACGTCATCGCTGACGATGACCACCTTGTGGCCCGGCTGTACCAGGGTGTTCAGGGGCTTCTGGTTGATGGGCGCGGTCAGGGCGTTGGCGATGGCTCCGTCGAGGTCGGTGATTGTCTGGGCCGGGGCCGGGGCCAGCACCTCAATGAGGTTGCGTTCATCAATATCAAACGTCAGGCTCTGGCCGGCAAACGGCATGGCGATGGTTGGCATGGTAATTATCTGTCCAGCATGTTTGGAATGAACATGACCAGATCGGGGATGTAGGTGATGAGTAAAAGCACCCCGATCATGACCACCAGAAACGGGAGAATGAACTTGATAATTTCAGAGAGCTGAATCTGGGCGATATTACATGATATAAAGAGGCAGATGCCAAGCGGCGGGGTGAGCATGCCGATGGCCAGGGCGGTGACCATGACCACCCCGAAATGAACCGGATCGATGCCGAACTGCTGGATAACCGGTAGAAAGACCGGGGTCAGGATGATCAGTGAGGCCGAGGTTTCCATGAAAGTGCCCACCACCAGCAGGCAGACGAGGATCAGACCGTACAGCACCGCCGGCGATGAGGTGAGGGTCACCAGGTAGGCCGCCACGTTTTGCGGTACCCGCTCGGCGGTGAGAATCCAGCCGAAGATATTGGCGGTGGCGATGAGCAACATCACCGTGGAGGTTGAAATCGCCGCTTTGGCGAGAATTCTCGGCAGATCACTCAGCCGCAGTTCTCGATAAATGAGAAACCCGACCATAAGTCCGTAGATGGCGGCCACCACCGCCGCCTCGGTGGGGGTAAAAATACCGCCGAGGATACCGCCGAGAATGATAAGCGGCATCAACAAGGCCCAGATGGCCCCCCAGAAGGTGCGGATGATCTCCTTGATCCCGAGAAAAGCCTCTCCGGCATAGCCTGCCCGCTTGGCCAGAATGTAGCTCATGACCATCAGACTGCCGCCGATCAGGGCACCGGGAATAAAACCGCCCATGAACATCTTGCCGATGGATACGCCGCCCACTACGCCGAAGATGATCATCGGGATAGAGGGCGGAATGATTACCCCGATGGAACCGCCGGCCGCCTGCACCGCCGCTGCAAACCCGCGCTGGTACCCTTTGCGGATCATGGCCGGGATCGATACCGCCCCCACCGCCGCCGTATCGGCCGCCGCCGCCCCTGAGATGCCCGCGAAAAACATGGCCGCCACCACTGCCACCATGGCCAGACCGCCGGCCACAAAACCGACGATGGCGTGGGCAAAATCAAACAGCCGCCGCGAAATTCCCCCTGATTCCATGAGTTCGCCGGCCAGCATGAAAAAGGGAATGGCCATCAGCGGAAACGAGTCGGTGCCGGTAAAGAGCCGCTGTGCCGCCAGGGTCAAAGGCAGATCGGAGGCGAACTGCAGGGTGGCAACGGATGCGATGCCAAGGGAAAAGGCAATGGGTACGCCGAGGGCGAAACAGATCACCAGAGCGACGAACAGAACCGCGGTCACAGCCGTACCTCCTTGTCGAGGGGGCGATTCATCACCGTGGCGACGGTTACCCGTACTGAATTAATCAGCATCAGGATAGCGCCCACCGGAACCGCCATGTAGGGGTAGCGCATAGAAATATTCATGGATGGGGATTGCTGAAATTGGATGATATCCAGGATCTTGAATCCCCAGTAGATGATCAGGACGAGAAATATCTGGATCAGCAGGTTAACGACAATAACGGCGTACCGATAATAGGCGGCCGGGAGGATCTTGCTGAGCAGATCGATGCCCAGATGCACCTGATAGCGTACCCCGGCCGCCGCCCCAACAAATGAAATCCAGACAAAGAGATAGCGCCCGGCCTCCTCCGACCAGGAGAGTGGGTCGTTCAAGACAAACCGGTACCATACCTGAGCGGCGATAATCACCACCATGGCGGCCATAAGCAGGGCCAGAAACCAGTTGATCAGCCGGTCAAACCATCGAAATATCATATGCGGAACCATCCAATCCGCGGGCTCAGTTCTTCAGCGAAGGGAGCGGCCCGGGCCGGCCCGGGCCGCTCTGAGATGAGTTTGGTTGTAGACCCAACTATTGGGCCGCGGCGCGGGCCGCATCAATCAGCTGCTGTCCCTCTTCCATGTTGCCGCCACCGATTGCCTTGATGACATCGGGATTCTCATAGACGGCGGCTACCGCCTCGACAAAAGCCTCTTTCTCAGGATAGGTAATGGTCATCCCCTCTTGCTTGAGGGCCGCTTCCAGTTCCTGATCCGCCTTCATGGAGAGTTCCCGCTCGTAATCGCGGGCCAATGTCGCCGCTTCCTGGACGATGGCCTGCTGCTCGGGGGTGAGCTTGGCCCAGGCGATTTCACTGATCAACAACATTGCCGGCGAATAGAAGTGACCGGTCATGGCAAGATAATCCTGCACCTCGAAAAAACGCGAGGAATGGATAACGGCCAGGGGGTTTTCCTGGGCATCCACGGTCTTCTGCTCCAAGGCGGTATACAGTTCACCAAAAGCCATGGGCAGCGGGCTGGCGCCCAGTGACTGCATGGTAAGGATGAAAACATCGTCTTCCATAACCCGGATTTTAATGCCGTCCATATCGCCGGGCTGCTCTACTGCTACCTGTGAGTTGGTGATATTGCGGAAGCCGTTCTCAAACCAGCCCAAAGAGCGAATGCCGACACTCTGGAACTTATCGGCAATCCCGGTGCCGATGGGGCCGTCCAGCACTCTGTAGGCCGCTTCCCGATCTTTGAACAGAAACGGCAGGTTGAACAGTTTAACCTGGGGCACGAAGTTGCCCAGCGGCCCGGTGGAGGTCAGGGTCATTTCCAGGGTGCCCAGCTGCAACCCCTCCACCATATCGCGTTCCGAGCCGAGCTGCGCTGCCGGAAAGAGCTGTACTTCCACCTCGCCGCCGGTTCTTTCACCAACAATCTCACCAAAACGCTCTACCGCCAGATTGTAGATATGACTGGGCTGGGTGGAGGTACCGACCTTCAGTACCGTTTTGGCAAACAGCGCGGGAGTTGCCGCCAGTAGAACTGATACCGCAATAATGGCCATACAATACACTTTGTTACGCATACCATCTCCTCCTTTTTGTTGTTGTTACGGGTTGCCGCCACCTTCCGGTTGAGTGCGTAAAATCGGAAAGGTGTTGGCGCCTTGCGGCATCACCGTGATTTTCGGCTCAGTGGTGCCGCATGTTTCATACGCTAACTGCAACGCCTCTTGAATGCTGGTAACGCCGGTTACCCGGGCACGGGCGGCAAGCTCTATGTTTTCCCGGCTGGTCACCATGATGGTGGTGCCCTGATTGCTGTATTCCCACTGGCGCACCGCCACCCATCCGGAAATTAAAAAGTTCTCCCGCACGGCCTGTTCCATTTCGATGAAAGAGGGGTAGGAGAACCAGTCGAAAAATTCGCGCGGCTCGGTGATGTCCGGGCACTCGGCCAGCAAAATGATGACGCCGCCGGGTTTCATGGCGTACAGGGCGTTGTCGATGGTCTTTTGAGACTGATACAGGTTGATATCTTTGGGATAGCCGCCGGCCGAGGCAATAACGATATCGGCCTGTTCTTCGATATCCACCCCGAAGGTATCATCCACCATGCGGGTGGCGGCAAGCCAGGCGGAAACCCAGTTGCCCGCGAAAATGCCGGCGATATCACCGTCCAGATTGGGAACCATGTTGACGATAAAATCAGGTCTCAGAAAAGAGGCCACATCCATCATGTCTTCATGGGCCGGGTTGCCGATGGTTTTCATGTTGGCGGCCAGGGGATTGGTGCCTTCGCCGACGGTGGGGCGCATGGCCCACATATGGCTCTGCTGGATGGTACGCAGTGAGGCGATACCAGGCATTACCGATTTACGACCGCCACCGTACCCCACCATGTAGTGGTAAATCACGCCACCGGTAAGGATGACCCGGTCCGCCGCAACCGCCTCCCTGTTAAGGGCTACTTCGGTGCCCCGGCTGGTGGTGCCGAGATACACTATATTATCCGTATCCCAGGCGTTATGGTTGATAACCCGCACCCGCTCATACACCTCCTGGCCGCACAATTCGGCGCACTCGGCCGCACTGTTCTGGCGGTGCGCCCCCACTGCAATGATGATGGTGATGTTTTCATCGGGGATGCCCGCCTCGTTGAGATAATTCACCAAAACGGGCAGGGTCAGGTCGTTACGCTGCCAGGCCCGGGTGATATCGCTTACCGTGATTACCACCGTTTCACCCGGTTTTACCAACTCGCTCAACGGTGGACTGTCGATGGGGTGATCGAGGGCTCTGCGATAGGCGCCCGCGAGGTCGGCGGGCGGCTCTACGTTGCGACCTACCAGATTGTAAAGCAGGTGGTTTTCGGGAAGAGAGAATCGGGCCGTGGTGCGACCGATTTTAAGCTCAAATTGACGCATCATGGTTGCGTGAAGGGTTACTATTTCAGACATGAAGCGGAAGCACTCTCCACAAACCATTGTCCCCTTGTTTTGGGAGATGCCGCCCGGACTCTGTCGGCTCCCTTGAACGAACCCTTGTGACCGGGCTTGTAGTTTTCCACGAATGTTTCAACCACGGCGGTTGCCGATGAATTGTAGCGATTACTGAACCTGATCGTGATATTTACCTGTTGACATTCCTGTTCGCCGGTAACGGATCCCCAGGCGAAGAGCTGGTTGTTTGATTTCTGCCCCCAGTCGACATCGATCTGAAAGCCGTTGTCATCGAGCACCACGGCGGTTGCCTGGCCGGCAAGCCAGACAAGAAAAGCCACCGTAACGAAAAACAATGAAAGGATGCGTGCGGATTTCATGATTCCTCCTGTTTGCTGGGAACTGATTTCTGATGCTGCTTAGGTTATTTCCACTGCTCCCGCAGCTTCTCAACCTCTCCATCAACCATTTTGTAGGTGTGTTCATCGCCGGGAAACACCCCGTTTCGTACCTCATCGATGTAGGCGGCGAAGACCTTGCGATACTCACCCGCGACATCGCCGTAACGCTTGACGAATTTAGGCGTGAATGCCTGGAACAGGCCGAGAATATCGGAGCAGATCATCACCTGGCCGTCACAGGGACCGCCGCCGATGCCGTATACCGGAATGGGCAGTTCCCGGCAGATAATCTCGGTAACTTCCGGCGGTACTCCTTCCACCAGAACGGCAAAAGCGCCGGCCTCATAAACCGCCCTGGCATCCTCGATGATTGCTTTGGCACTGTCGGCGGTGCGTCCCTGGGCGCGGAACCCGCCCATGGCGCCGGAACTCTGCGGGGTAAGGCCGACGTGGCCCATGACCAGCATGCCGCCATCACAGATTGCCGAGATAACCGGGGCAACCCGAACACCACCCTCGAGTTTGACGCAATCCACTCCACATTCTTTGTGAAAGCGGATGGCATTGTAGCAGGCCTCCTCGATGCCGGCCTGATAGGTGCCAAACGGCATGTCTCCGATCACAAAGGTGTTGGGCGCGGCGCGTCGAACCGCTTCAGTGTGATATATCGACTGCTCCATGGTAACCGGTACCGTACCGGAATAGCCGTATACCGCCATACCGAGACTATCACCCACAAGCAGCATGTCCATCCCCGCCTCCTCGGCCAGCTGTGCGGTTACATAATCGTAGGCGGTGACCCAGACCACTTTGCGGCCCTCGTCTTTCATTGTCTGCAGATCAAATCGAGTGAGCTTTTTCTTCACGAGCTATCCCTCCCGGCTATGTATAGTGACCCTGATTCTCAGTATTGCTCGTTCACCAGCACAAATAAGTAATCGGCCCGTTCATAAAAGTCAAAACAGTTGCTTGGGGTCAGGTCTTTTATTTTGGTGTTTTTCTGATGAACTCGGAAAAACCTTGAATTTGCTTGTTAACGTCATTCCCGCGAAAGCGGGAATCCAGTACTTTCAAATGATTATAGATTTTGGTTCAACTCCGCAATGACCGTAATTGGGGTTTTTACGAGTTCATCTTATTTGCCGGTTTATTGTTTTGCTGGTAACATATGGTGATAAAACGCCACAATAAAAAACCTGCCCCCTCCATTGTGTCCCGATCCCGCCTACAGTCGCCGACGGAAGAAATTGCAAACAGTGCGGTGCACGGTTTTGGTCTGGTCGCCATGGTGGTCGCGACACCGCTCTTGATAAGACGGGCGGCGGCGGTTGGTGATGCGGTTTTTGTTGCCGGGGTCTGGGTGTTTTGCGCCAGCGCCATCATCTTGTATTTCTCATCCAGTCTTTACCATGCCCTGCCCGCGGGCAGGGAAAAACGGTTTTTTCTGGCACTGGACTATTATGCCATATTCCTGCTGATCGCCGGCACCTACACACCCTTTACCCTGGGGGTATTGCGCGGCGCCTGGGGATGGAGCCTGTTTGCGGTGATCTGGGGACTTGCGGCAGCCGGAATCTTGCTGAAAATGTTTGCTGCATCGGATAACCCGGTGCGCACCGCGCTCCCCTATCTGTTGATGGGCTGGGTGATCGTCATTGCCATAAAGCCGCTGATTGAGATGGTCCCGCTGAGTGGACTGATTTTGCTGCTGGCCGGCGGCCTGTTTTACAGCTTTGGTGTGCTGTTCTACGCGGGCCTTTCGTGGGTTCCATTCGGCCATGCCGTCTGGCACCTCTTTGTCTGTGCCGGAACCGGGTGCCACGCCGTGGCGATATACCGCTACGGGGTTTAGTTGCTGGTCGCTGGGGTCAGGTCTTTTATTTTGGTGTTTTTAATACGCTCGAACTTATATGCCATCAAGTTGGCAAAAAACACCAAAATAAAAGACCTGACCCCAGCCGTAGACCCCAGCTATACGGAAACTATGGCGTATGGAAGTCTTTTACCATATGATGGCAGATAAATAGAACATCATGAGGGAAGGCAATACCGCAATGCAACCTGAAACCGTCACCTGTCCACACTGCGGCCAACGCATCGACGTCAATGAGATTGTCTATCATCAGCTCGAGGACAAACTCACCAAGGAGTTCAATGCCCGCGACGCGCAGCGTAAAAAAGAAATTTCCGAACAACTCGCGGCGCTGGACAAGCAGCGGGAAGAACTGAGCCGAAGCAAGCAGGAGCTGGCGGGCACAATCGAGGATGAGGTGGCAACCAGGATCAAGGCCGCCACCGAGGATATCCGCGTAAAAGCCAGGGAGGAGGCAAGCCGGCTGCAGGCCGAGGCAGTCAAAGAATTACAGCGCGAGCTGGCCGAAAAATCAGCCCAGGCAAAGGAGTTGTACACGGTACAGGCGGCATTGGAGCGGCTGAAACGGGAAAAAGATGAGCTTAAAGGGGTAATCGAAGCGGAAAGCGAGAAGAAACTCACCGAAACCCTGCACCGGGAGCGAGATAAAATCCGCAAGGAGATTGAGGATAGAAGCCTGCTCAAATTATCGGAAAAGGAGATGTTGATCGACCAGCTTCGCACTCAGTTGACGGAAGCGCAGCGCAAGATGGAGCAGGGTTCCACCCAGGTTCAGGGTGAGGCGCAGGAGCTGGTCATCGAGGAGTGGCTGCGGACGGCATATCCGCTGGATACCATCGAAGAGATAAAAAAAGGGGCGCTCGGCGCCGATTGTCTGCAAACGGTGAACACCAGAACACGGCTTAACTGCGGAACAATCTATTATGAGAGTAAGCGGACCAAAGGTTTTCAGCCGGCCTGGATCGAAAAATTCAAAAACGATATTCGCGAAAGAAAGGCGGATATCGGGGTGCTGGTCACCGAAACCATGCCTGCCGACATGAGTCGGATGGGGCTGAAATCCGGTATCTGGGTCTGCGGTTTGCATGAGTTCAAGGGGCTCTGCGCGGTGCTCCGGGAAACCCTCATCCAGATTGCCGCGATCAGCAGCGCAAGGGAAAATATCGGCTCCAAGATGGAGTTGCTCTATGACTATCTCACCGGCACCGAATTTCGCCAGCAGGTGGAGGCGATTGTCGAGGGATTTACCCAGATGCAGGAGGATCTCCAGTCGGAAAAACGGGCCATTCAGCAGCGCTGGAAAAAACGGGAAAAACAGCTCGAAAAGGTGTTGCTTTCCACCACAACCATGTATGGTTCGGTCAAAGGCATTGCCGGCGATACTATTGGTTCGGTCAAGCAGCTTGATTTCGATGACGAAGATGAACCGGACACTACCGAAACCGGCTAGGTGGTGGTTACAACGAACCACCCGCGGATTAGCTTCAATCACAAATAAGAATCTCAAATTCCATTCAACACATAGATATGAGTCATTCATTTACCGCGTATCGCTACATTCGGACACCGGCCGGCGAGTCAGTGCTGGACGTGGCTGAAGTCCCGATCAACCTTGCCAGCCCACACATCGAGGCGCCGGCGCGGGGGACACTGCTTCTCACCGGCGGGTTTACCTCCATTATGGCCGATGACGCCATACCCGTTTCCGCCACCTTACAGCTAAACGGCGATCTGGCCGGCCACGACCCGGAGGTGCTGCGGGCGATCGCCGCTGCCGAACTCAGACGCCACACCGGAGGTTCATGGCGGACAACCACCCATGAGGCGGATCGCCGGGTCGCCGTTGTCGCCGGTGATGTTTCCCGTCTGCAAAAATTTATCGACAGATATGGAGGCGTTCTCGACATTGAGCCGCTTTTGCTGAATGGCTATCATCCTGAGTTTGCCACCGCTGCCAATCTTGTTATCGAACAAGCTGAGCACCTGCTTCTCAGTTTTCAGGTACGTACCCCGGTCCATAGAGATCGGTGCACCTATTGCGGGGCGTGCGGTCCCGTCTGTCCGGTGGATTGTATTACGCCCTCGATGTTTATCGATCTTGCCCGCTGCACCTATTGCGGCGAGTGCGTCGCTGTCTGCCCACATGAGGCCGTCGAGCTTTACCTGGCGGAAAATAGAACCCTTGAGATCCCGGCAGTGATCATACTCGAACGGAGTTCACTGGAGTATGACGAGACTCTGCCGAACGTCTTTCATGAGAGTCAACTGGCGGAGTATTTCGCCTCGCTTGCCGACTATCAGGTGGAAGAGATTATCGGGTGCGACCCGGGGCTCTGCCAGTATCATCCGGAAATGGCGGTGGGCTGCACGAAATGCTTTTCGGCGTGCGATTTTGATGCAATTGCCAAAACGAAGCAGGGGATCAGGGTCGATCATCGCCGCTGTGTTGAATGTGGATCCTGTGTCGCCGTATGTCCCACCGGGGCCATGCAGTACCTTCGCTTTACCGATCGGGCGTTTTTCCAATACCTTGATGAACTTGCTCCAATGACCATCGACACCGTGGTGGTGGGCGATGAATCTCAGCTGCACCGGTTCTGGTGGCGCTATTCCACCACATCGTATGAGAATACATTTTTTCTTGAGTATCCAAATCCCCGGGCGCTGAGCCCCATGCACTGCATGATGCTGCTGGCCCGCGGTGTACGGCGTCTGTTCATCCTCCACGATGAGACGAAAGAAGGGGAGTCCGCGCTTCCCGTTCCCGGCGCACCTGTTGCCAATGCAATATGTTCGGCACTGTATGGGGCGGGACAATATGTTGTCACCGGCGATGGCAGTACACTTGCGGAAACATTGACTGAAACAAGCGGCAATGAAGCGGTGCCTTATGTTGAAACTGGCTCCTTTATCAACCGGCGTGAGCAGTTGATGTCTATACTGCGGTCCCTGAGCAAAACGCACACTCAGGAATTGTCCTTTACCGGCAGGGGTTTTGCCGTCTACGGTTCGGTTGACTGCGATCAGGATGCATGCACCCTCTGCCTTGCCTGTCTCAATGGTTGCAAAATCGGCAGCCTGCAGGGCGACGGCGATACCTTTGCGCTGACCCAGCGAGCCTCACTCTGCGTGCAGTGCGGGGTGTGCGTGCATATCTGCCCCGAGGACGCCCTCAGCCTGCGACCCGGTCTTGCACTGAACGATGCTTTTTTTGCTAACCAGGAACTGGCCCGTTCAGAAAAAATGAAATGCGCCGGCTGCGGTAAGGTCTTTGGCACCGTCAAAAGCTACGAGCGGGTGATGGCGGTGCTGGCTGAAAAGAAGATGCTCGATGATCAGCCTGATCTCTTCGCCTATTGCGAAAAGTGCCGGGTTGTTAAGAGATTTGAAAGGATGCAGGATCATGAATGATTTGTCAGCGCGTGATTTAAGGGTGGTGCGACTTCGCTTTTATGACATCTTGAAGTCGTTTCTCGATACCGAACCCGATGCCGAAAAACTGAGCCGCTGGCGCGGGGTTTTTTCCGCCCTGCGGCGCGAGCAGATATCTCCCGGTCTTGACCGGTCCGCGGCAACGATTCATGCCCTGCTTGCCGAGCAGAACCTGGCCGATATAAAGGAGGAATATTACGAACTCTTTGTCAATCCATTCAGTGATGACAAGGTTATTCTCAATGGTTCATTTTACCGCGATGACCGCATTGGCGGCCCGTCACTGGTGGAGTTCCGGGCTTTTCTTAAAGAGGCGGGTCTGACCTTTGATCGGGCTTCCATGCTCGAAGATGACTCTCTGCTGGTTATGCTCGATTTTATGGCGACCCTGATCGGCGCCGAGAAGGATGCGCGGGACGGTGATCGTCTGCAGCATCTGCAGAGCAGGCTTCTCAACGAATATCTCCGGCCAACCGCCCAGAGTGTGGGGAAACGTGTAGGGGAGGTGAGCAGCGCCGCCTTTTATTCGGCCTGTTTTACCTTTATGACCGACTACCTCGATATTGAGCGTGCGCTTTTTGACTCGGGTGCATAAACAACGCATACGCTCAGTTTCAGGTGGGTGCCTCATTGTTCGATCCATCGTTAAGATAAAAACAACGGCGACACCGGCGTATTGTTTTACGCGGGCCGCGGGCATGATCCGCGGTCTCACCCTTGCCGTTGTATCGGTACTGTTGTTATGGGCTTCCTGCCCGCTGCACGCTCAGCAGCACCCCCCCATTGTCCTTGGCCAATCATGTGCCTTAAGTGGTCCGGCCAAGGATCTTGGTCTGGAGATGCGGGCCGGGCTGCTCGCCGCATTTTCCCGGATCAACGAGAACGGCGGCGTCCATGGCCGGCCGATTCGGTTGATCAGCAAAGACGACGGCTATGAACCCGACAAGGCGTTGTTCAATACTAGGCAGCTGATTGTCGATGACCAGGTATTTCTGCTCATCGGCGCGGTGGGCACCCCCACCACAAAAGCGGTCATCCCAATCATTGAAACATATCAGGTGCCGCTGTTTGCGCCATTCACCGGGGCGGAATTGCTGCGCGCCCCGTTTCACCGCTATATCATCAATGTGCGGGCCAGTTACGCCCAGGAAATGGAGCGACTTGCGGATTACCTTATCGACCAAAAAGGGATCACCAGGATCGCCTGTTTTTATCAAAACGACAGCTATGGATTTGCCGGTCTGGAAGGTATTGAAGCGGCACTTGCGGCGCGGGGACTCCAGCTGGTCTCCACCGGCAGTTACGAGCGCAATACCATCGCCGTAATGGGGGCGGTACGGGAGATTTTCGCGGCGGAGCCGGAGGCGGTTATTCTTGTGGGCGCCTACGCCGCCTGTGCCGAATTTATCAAACTCGGCAAGAACAAGTACGACGACCAATTGATCTTCGGCAATATTTCCTTTGTCGGCACCAAGAGTCTGCACAACGCCCTTGGCGCCTATGGCAAGGGTGTCATTGTTTCCCAGGTGGTACCGCACCCGGAAGACACCAGTATCGCGCTGGTGAGAGAGTACCGGGCCGATATGGATGCGTATCAGCACGATCAGCCGCTCAGCTTTACCTCACTGGAAGGCTACATTGCCGGTCGGCTCTTTGCCGAGATCGGGGAAGCGGTTGAGGGTGAACTGACCAGAGAGGGGTTTATCCACACCCTGGAGACGATGGGCAACATGGATATCGGCGGGGTAGCCCTGTCGTTTGGCCCCGATGATCACCAGGGCATGGACGATATCTACCTTACCCGCATCTATCCCCGCATTGAAACACTTGAGCAGTAACCGTTTTAGCTGGTTACCCGGCAATGGTGGGTGAGAGGGTGCTGCTGAGTTGGTGTTGCGGGTTTCTTGGTATTTGCGGTACTACAGGTTAAAGATAAATACGGTGTTCCCGGAACCTTATCGTGGGCCTTGCGACTTGGTACTGGTACAAAATGTCAAGGATAAAGATTTGACACCCAGCTTTGACACCCACCTTATATGGTGGCTAAGCTATATTTTGCCCAGCAAAGTAAACGTATTGAAGAGATAAGGGCCACAGTGACTGCAATGATGCGGCGCAGACCCACTCCGTTAAAGACGGCGAGAATTTCCTGGGCGGGTTTTTGCTATTAGACGCTTAAAAAAGCGATATGTAAAGATACGGCTATGAACTTCGTTGTAGATAAAGTCAGCCTGCAATTTATTCAGATGACGTAAAAAACAGGCGTAATTGATTTTCATCAAAAAGAAATCTCTTGCCACATGTAATCGAACGATTACAATAGAAAAATGTATACGGTCAAGCTCACCACGGCCTTCGAGACCTGGCTTACTGATTTAAAGGATAATACTACCCGCCTCCGCTTGGCCAGACGGCTGGATAAAGCACAGCGTGGTAACCTTGGTGACGTAAAGTCGATCGGGAACGGTCTCTATGAGATGCGCGAGCATTTCGGTCCAGGATGGCGGATGTATTACCTGCAGCGGGGTCAAACGCTGATCGTGATGCTTGGTGGCGGTGATAAGTCCAGCCAAACCACCGACATTAAAAAGGCCGCCGCTATTGCGGCAACAATTAAGGAGTAAGCCATGAGCGAGCAAAAAATTCATATCTCCACATTGCCCGAATTCGACATGGCCAGTCATCTGAACAACGAAGAGGAAATCGCCGCTTACCTGACCATGGTCATCGAGGAAGGAGACGTCTCTGAGCTTGCCTACGCACTAGGCGTTGCCGCCCGCGCCCGTGGAATGAGCGAGGTAGCCAAAGCGGCTGGAATATCCAGAGAGGCCCTTTACAAGGCGCTGCGGCCCATCGCACAACCCCGCTTTGAGACCATCAACCGTGTCTGTGCCGCTCTGGGAGTGCGGCTGGTAGCAAAACCAATGCATGATCACGATGGAGACCTCATGCATCACGCTTAACTGGCATGGAAAGCGTGGTGACACCGTCAAGCCCGTCATGGCTGTAATAATCAAGATACATGCGCGGGATCTGACCGTCACTGAAATTGTATGATGTGGAATAGCGGAACTGTGCCACCAGACGACCACCGGCCCGGTAGAAGGCCTTTGTCTGATGGTCCTGGCGGCTGGAATGTTCGTGCAGGACTTCAAGGCCGTCGTAGAGATAGCGCACCTGTTCAAAGCGTACATCGTCTATTGTGCCCTCCAGCATCCCGTTAAAGGAGGGGCCGGTGTGCTTTTCCACCCTCCGGCCGGAGGCATCGTAGCGATATTCGGTAACAAATTGCAGGGCGGGCTTACGGCTGAGCCCGGCGGGTAGATCTTCGCCGTGGGCGGTGCGGTTGGTAGGATGCAGCTGCTGCTCGACGATACGGATCAGCCGGTGCTCGCAGTCGTACGGGTTTGGAGCTCTTGGTCTTCGCGGTACTGCGGGTGAAAGAAAAATTCGGTGTTCCCGCGACCCCATCGTGAGCAAATTCACCTGGTATTTGTACAAAATGTCAAAGATAAAGATTTGACACCCAGCTTTCCCGCGACACCCAGCTTTCCCGACACCCAGCTTTCCCCTGTTCGAAGCGTACATCGTCCACGGTGCCTTCCAGCATCCCGTTAAACTGAAGTTCCTCGACAAAAAAGTACTTTTTATCTGTAATTACTGATATATAGCAATCACATCAAGTGCACGGTTTTGTCTACACCTGGATTTTCTTCACCAACTCAAAAGCCCTGAGTTGATACTCCGATGGGTGCGTATCTATGGTGAAGGTATCGGTGTCCAGAGCATCTTTTTTTCGACACGTGTTTCGCACAATGGTTGCCAGATGTTTCAACAACGTTTGAAAACTCTGCACCGGTGATCCATCAGGTAATCGTCTGCTCTGTGCTTTTTTATCGGCTGCTGGTGAGCGCTGGGCTGCGTGTACCGGGTCACGGTGATCTTTTGCCGCGCTATCTTCATCAGCAAAAAGCAGCGGCCTCCATGCCTCGAACATATGCCATTTGACATAGTACGCAAGCATACAAATAAATAGATGAGCCCGAACCCGCTTCTCCACATGATGGTGGATAGGCCGCACCAACAGATCCATCGTCTTGATCGAGCGAAACGCCTGCTAAACGTGGCTGAGATCTTTGTAATGCCGCACGGCGTCTTCCGCCGAGAGGGCGTCTAGAGGAACCGAGGTGCGAATAATATAGATACCGTCAAGGGACTCTTCCTCAGCTACTTTCTGCTCATCAATGCGATACGATAAACGGCATTCGTCGATGTCGATAATAAAATGTTTGGCTACCTTGTATGTGTTGATAACCCTGCCAACTCGTACGCCGATTTTATCTTTTTGTTTCACATACCCGCGGCCAATCATCGCTTGAACTTTGTCAAGCTCTCTGGAGGTTGCCTCAAGCAATTCCCGACGTTTGTGCGTGCGCCGTGCCGCCAAGTCAGGATTACGGCATGCCACCAATCGCTCACCAGGGTAATCGGGATGACTCACGGTAACTAAGTTACGTTCATCAAAAAGCCCCAGTTGCAAGGCGCCTCTATTCATCAGTTTCTTGATGGCCCCGCTTTTGAGTGCGGTAATCCACTCGATTCCTCGATAGTGAGAAAGCGCGTTTATCTGTGTTTGAGAAATCATGCCGCGATCCCCAACAAGCACGACCGTGTCAAGGTTGAACTGTTCTTTGAGTTTTTCTACCTGGGGAATGAGGGTCTGGGGATCTGAGGTATTGCCGGGAAATACCGAGATGGAAACCGGGCAGCCGCGCCGATCCGTCATCAGCCCATAGTTTACCTGCAATTTCCCCTTTTTCCCATCACGGTTGTATCCACGAGCGGCCAGCGGACAACAGGTACCTTCAAAATAGCTTGAAGAAAGATCATACAGCACATGCCCGCCGTGGTGTACATGGCGACCCGCAAGTTTCGTTTCAATCCGCTCTTGCCTCTGAAGCAGCCAATCCATAGCCTGGTATAATTCGTCTTCGTCTGTATCGTCCGCGGTAAGCATTTCGCCGAGCGTGGTCGCATTGATCGTTCGCGATAACGCCAGTTTGCTCTGCGGATCGATAATTCTTGAAACGAGCATGGCGATGACCAGATCCCGCTCTCGACTGCGTCGGCTGCTGATTGCCTGATCAAGTTTTAATGCTTTAACGGCCTTCAGGCAGGCGTGTACATGACCATGTGCGCGCGATGAGACGATGGTGAAATGTTCCTCGGGGCGCACCAGTTGTTCTCCTTTGAGAATCTGGCGGATCGCGTGAGCTTGCTCAAGGGAGAGGCTGGAGAGATTGGCGATGGTCTGTTTGACAATCTTCTTTCCCTGCCGCACCGATTTTCTGAGCAAGATAGCGGGGGGAGATTTCCTGTTTGGTACGATATCGATATACATGGGTTAAATGATACCATAAAAAACATCATATGCAACAATAAAATGCTCATTTACATGGGTACAAAATGAACCCCAAAACGGCTCATTTTAAGGGTAACCACCTTAATTCAAATCAAAAAATTGGAATCTGGAAGAATTCTGTCAAGGAACTTCAGACTAATCTGTCATTCCACAATCGAAATATTTAGGTTAGTAACAGCAGATCAAAAGATGGCATCTCTGGGAAGCTTAGAGGTAGATAGGAATTGAGATTGGAGAGAACGATACCGTCCTAAAATAAGAAAGGCGGGAACGACAATAACAGCCATCCCCGCCTTTTCTTGGCTGTTCTAACAGCCAGCGAACTTATCTCAGTGCTTACTGAAATTTCAGCTCAAGTGTTTCCAAGTGGTACAGATGGTTTATCTGGGAGTTGTCGAAAACGGCAACGCCAAAAGGGTAGGTCTTGCCCATATCGGTAAACTGGACATCCTGGGTTTCGGCATTTTCTCCTTCGGTCTTGAGCGAACGCATTACCTCGAGAGTCCACATGCCATTCTCATGATGGTTGCGAGCCAGAATATCGGCCCTACCGCCCATCATCGGCATGATGTCGATCCCGGGAACCACATCACCCGCCTTGAACGTATCGACAAAGGGAACTTTTTTACTTGGTATCACAAAATACTTATCATCTTCCGTCCGGTTAAGGTTCATAAAAGCCGGCGCAGTCTGGTCTGCATTGTCGTTGTTCGTGTAGCCACCTTTGCCAGTATCTCCTTTACGTCCATAGCCGCCATTCTTCTTCGGATCGGTATTGTTATCGACATACTGGTCATCGAACATGCCCATCGGCAATGAACGGACATACTTGGCATGCCACATATCGATGGTTTCACCTTCTGCGGCGGTATATTTTCTTCCTGCAGATTTATCACCCGGCACATTAAGGTGGCAGGCAATCATGCAGCCCTCTTCCTCAAAACCCTTGGTACTGATATTCCACCACATGGCTAATTTGTCTTCATAGTAGGTATTTTCGTGGCCGGTACTGTCCTTGTTGGCCAGTTTTTTCCAAGAGCCATCCTCCTGCTTGACCCACGGAAAACGCTCTAGACTTTTGGTAGGATCTGCATAGGTAATTAAGAAGTACACATAATTATCGTCGTACAGCGATTTGATCGAAACATCTGTCTCTTGCATACCCTCATAGCCGTTGTTAGGCTCATAGGGAAGATTATCAACGGTGACCACGATTTCTTCTGCGGCCCCCCAGGCCTTGTCTGCCATACCATCAAGCACAATGGGTGAACTAGCCTTGGTACTTATCAGGGTTTGATCTGCTGCATACGCGGTTGTTCCTATGCCAAGAATTCCAGCCAGGGCACACATCGTGATTTTCTTCATGGGCTCCTCCAATTAAAAAATTGTATGGGAGACGTATGGTCCCCTTCGTTTCTACTTTGTAGGAGATATTGGGGTGGACATCCAGATAATCTTTACTCACATACTTGTGGGTTTTGTGAACTGGAGTACACAGGTAGCTTTTATCTATACGGAATCAAATGGATATTTTCTTTGACAACAGGGCCAGTCCATCGACCATTTTTTTGCCTTGAGGAGTCAGGCTATAAACTTTATCATCGCTTTGCGAGACCAGGCTGTTGGTTTTGAGGTTTTTCAGGTGAAAATTGACCTTGGTATGATCGCTGATGCCAAGATGCCGGGTGATATCCATAAAGCGCATGCTTCTTTTGTTCGACAGGGCAGTCAGAATTTGTCTTCTGATTTCGTTGGCAAGGCAGGCAAGAGTATCATCCATGGCCGGTCCGGCAAATTTCTCCTGGAATTTCAGCTCTTCGAGATTTCTCCTGACGGCCACTATGAGTTCATCCTTCTTAAACGGTTTGGCCAGATAGTCGTCGGCTCCGCTCTTCATTGCAGCAACAGCGTTATCGATGGTCGAAAAAGCGGTGATCATAATGATTTTCACCCCGGGACACTGCTGCTTAAGCAACGGCATAAATGCCATGCCTCCCATACCGGGCATCATGTTGTCGACTATAGCCAGAGACGGAGTACCAGCCTTGAGTTCCTCCAACGCGGCTTCGGCGGTCGCAAGTGAACGCACCTCAAAGTTGTCTTGCTGTAGTATTTCCGAGATGGACTCGCGCAGGTCTTGATCATCGTCGATGACGAATATGAGCTCATTCATAGCTATCCGCTCCCGGCAAAGTCACAGTAATAATCGATCCCCCGCCTTCGCTGCTAGTCATCGAGATATTCCCTTTGTGCTGCTTGACAATGTTGTAACTGACCGATAAACCGAGTCCCGTGCCTTTGCCGATCTCTTTAGTGGTAAAAAAAGGATCGAACACCTGGGATATTTTCTGCTCGTCGATTCCGTGGCCGGTATCGGTAATCATTACCACAATATTATCACCGTCGGTAAAAGTCTCAACTTCTATAGTGTCATCTCTTTCGCAGGCATCGAGGCTGTTCAGCAATAAATTTATAAATATCTCCTCCAGGCGATGGTAGACTCCTCTGATTTGCCCAATCGATCCCAGCTTGAGCTTTATGATCGATCTGTCTTCCCTGCTCTGTAAAAGATTAAGCGCACTTTTTATGACTTCGTTGAGATCGACCATTTCCAGAGGGGGGTCTTGTTCTCTTGAAAAATTGAGTAGCTCTGCCGCTATCTTGGAAGCCCTGGTGATGTTGCGCTCAATCGATGCCAGCTTTCGGTCAATGGATTCCTTTCCGCCGACAGCATCCCTGACCATTTCCAAGTTTAACGTGGCATTGGTCAGCGGATTGTTTATTTCATGCGCAATGCCGGCGGCGAGAACACCCATGGAGGTGAGTTTTTCCGATTGAGAGAAACGCAGAAGGCGCTCGTTAATTAGAGTTCGCTGCTCAATACTGAACACCGACAGAGCCCGTATGGTGAAAAACATAATCAAGAAGGCACTGATCCCTCGAACAGGAATAATGGTGGTTTCGACAACTGGTAGAATGTAAACAGATGGAATAACCCCGGTGCAGACAGCATAGACGCACATGAAAATGCCGGCCAGGATAAAGTTGGTTGCAACCTTTCCTGAAAACGGGCTGACCGTGCGTGAATAGAGGATCAGGCCAATTCCTGAGAGCATGCCGCCAGGGAAAGCCACCATCCTTCTTAGATAATTCTCTGCGCCGCTGTTAAAATCCATTAATATGGCCCCAAAAATTAGGGCTAGAGCCGAGACCGCCACCAGGATTTTGACAAATTTTGGTGTGCTCTTCAATGCTTCGTCACCATACAGGGTGATGATATTAAGAAACAATCCGAAGTAGAACAAAAATAGAAACGAAATTCCTATCACAAGAAGGCGAAAAATAAAGAATCGTTCGGTTGAAACCGTTGGGATGAGTTGATCGAGTAGCTCAAGCCACTCATGAAATCCATGCACTATACCGAATACAGCCAGCAGCCAGATAATGCGGGCAATGCCCAGTTCACTCAAGCGAATGTCCCGGGACAGGATAGCCACGCCCAAGGTAAAAAATGCCAGTCCATAAAACAGGTATAGTATAAAAGTCCAGACCATTGAATTAAGGATGACTCCCTGCAAAGGTGTTGTGTAGTTAACAGCAAAAAATTTCGCCTATCCTCATCTATATCGGCTGAGATTGCCGTTATGTGTTTATGATACCACCTAATTTGAGCGATTTATTGAAAAAAAGAGTCCCCAACCGCGATGTAATATGTTATAATCATTGCTAAAATCTCGCAAATGATAGCAATTGAAGCATAACCCATCAGGTGGAGGACTCAAAGAAAAAACATACCGCCAACAATCAGAAAAAGAAACACCAAATTGATGCCATTGAAGTGACCTCCGACTGCCTGACCAGCCGAGCTGGTTTGGCCCCGTGCGTCGCCTACATGAATCAGATCGGTATATTCACCAAGCTTGAGCGTTATTTCGGCTCTCTGAGAAAAAGCAAAAAGGGGTTGCCGTTAGCCGAGCTCTTCAAGCAGGTGCTCTGCTTCATGTTCGACGGCACCAGCCGCCATGTCAGCCATTTCGATCAACTGGCCGCAGATCATGGCTATGGCGCCGCCATAGAAACCGACCCGACACAGCTCGCATCATCGCATCAGATCAAACGGATGTTCGGCTCTTTTTTCCTCATCCACGTGCTTGTTTTTAGACGCCTGTTGGCACAGGTATTTATCCGGCGTCTAGGTGAAACCAGACCGGCCGTCGTCGAACTGGGACTGGACAGCATGGTGATGGATAATGATGACGCCCGCTGCCGCAACGGGGTTACCCCGACCTACCAGAAGAAAAAAGGATTCCAGCCCTTGCAGATGAACTGGGGCAGATTGATTATCGACGCCGAGTTTCGCCCCGGCAAGGTGCACGGTAACCACGGTGATACGGCCCGCCGGATGATCACCGATATGGTGCGCCGTATTCGCCGCCACTACCGTAACGATGTGCCGATCATCATCCGCATGGACAGCGGGTTTTTTGATCAGAAGATTTTTGAGTTATGCGAGCACCTCAAAATCGGCTACGTGTGTGGGGGCAAGATGTATTACGAAGTCAAGGCGGTGGCCTGTAGCGCCCCTGCCGGCGCATGGCAGCAGTATACCAGACACAAGAACGATGAAGTTGGCTGGGAGTACCTTGAATTCGGCACTGCCTGTAAAACCTGGAAGCGCTTTCGACGAGCTCTCTATTGTCGCTTTCTCGCCAACCATAGACAACTCTATCTCCCTGACTGCCGCCCGGATACGGTGATCGTTACCAATCTTAGCCAGGGCGGCTATATTGATGAGCTGTTGGAGCGTGCGGGCATGGCCGACTATACCAGCACCCATTCTATCGTGGCAGTATACCACGGGCGCGGCAGCGATGAGCTGAACGATCGGGCTCTGAAGGATTTTGGCCATGAGCAGCTGCCGTTCAAGCAATTCACCGCCAATGCGGCATGGTACTACATGATGGTACTGGGGTATAATCTGCTGGAGTGTTACAAGTATGATGTCGCCTATGACGTGGTGCCGACTGGCGCGTATGCGACGACAATCCGCCGCCGGTTGATTGATATCGCCGGTAAAATTGTTCGTCACGCCCACAAGACGGTACTGAAGGTGTCCGCGGCATGCGCCGCTCAGCTTAATCTTGCTGAGCTGTTACATCGCTGTCGGCAGGTTCAAGCGCTACCGTAACAGGCGGCTAAAACAAGGCGGCAGAGCCTGTCAAAGGGTGGAGTGCGCCCGGCGAACGGGAAACCAGCTAAGCCTGACACAAATAAGCGCCCAGCATGCTGGTCGAAGTCATCAGGTAACCAAGTGACCGCAAACAGCAAGGGCTGATTAGCCGAAAAATACCTTTAAGGAGTTACCTGAGAGGTGTGAAATAGAAGAATCGCTCAATTTAGGTCAGATTTAAGATAAATATCAACAGAACCTTCATTTACTACTTTACCATTATTATCACGATAGTCACTGTTGTCAGAACCTGAGTGATATTTTCCACTACTGTCATAATAGTCCTGGCCGGGAAATTCACCCATATAGCCATCACCAATATCATTATATGTTTCTGGGTCATCAATATCATCCACATCACCGACAGTTTCTAACCCCAACCAGTCCCGATAATTTACCGGATTATTGGAAACAAAGCGATACAAATTGATGCCGCCGGCAATCCCGATGGGATCAGCGGTAAGCCAGTTCCCGGTAACGGGGTCATACTTGCGAAAGTGATAATGATAAAACCCATTCTCATGATCAAATCGGTGGCTGGTGTAGCCGTTGGGGTTGTTGGGTAAAATCACCCTGGACAATGCTGCCGAAGGCGGAGTAGCGGTAGCGAATGGGTTGATGCTTCTCGTCATCCTCATAATGGGTAAGCGTGAAAACGGAGCCGAGGCCGTTATGGCTGTAATAGTCAAGATACATGCGCGGGAACCGGCCATCACTGAAATTATACGAGGTGGCGTAGCGGAACTGGGCCACCAGGCGGCCACCGGCCCGGTAGAAGGCTATTGTCTGATGATCCTGGCGGCTGGAATGTTCGTGCAGGACCTCGAGACCGTCGTAGAGGTAGCGTACCTGTTCGAAGCGTACATCGTCCACGGTGCCTTCCAGCATCCCGTTAAAGGAGGGGCCGGTGTGTTTTCCCACCCTCCGGCCGGATGCATCGTAGCGGTATTCGGTGACAAATTGCAGGGCGGGCTTACGGGTGATCTCGGCAGGCAGATCATCGGTATCGGCGGTGCGGTTAGCAGGATGCAGCTGCTGCTCGACAATGCGGATCAGCCGGTCCTCATAATCGTACTGGTAGCTGACATCGGGATGTTCGGTATGATAGCGGTAGAGTCCGGCGTCCTCTTTTGCGATCCGGTTGCCGTTTGCATCGTAGCGGTAGATAGCATCACCGCCGCGGGTCATGCGGTTGGCTGCGTCATACTCGTAGGTGGTGGTGGTATCAGTTTCCCGGCTGAAAACTCCTCAGGTGGAGGCTAAAACTACTTTATCAAAGGGAACTCTTGGTGTTCCCGGTACTACAGGTGAAAGAAAAATACGGTGTTCCCGCGACTCGATCGTAGACAGAGCAACGAAGAATTGGTATAAAATGCACAGTGATTATCTCATAGAGGGAAAACGGCGGATACTGCGAAAGCGAAGTTTGAAGACAGAGAATTGCTTTTGCAATTCCAGGAA
This sequence comes from Desulfofustis sp. PB-SRB1, assembly GCA_016722945.1. Taxonomy (GTDB): domain Bacteria; phylum Desulfobacterota; class Desulfobulbia; order Desulfobulbales; family Desulfocapsaceae; genus PB-SRB1. The sequence continues at coordinate 93,977 of JAEQMT010000022.1, forward strand.
GTTGAAAAACTTGAAGAAGAGGACAAGCGAGTAGTCCAAAAACTGATAGATGCTTTTCTAACAAAAAAAAATTCAACAATTGGCCCGGTAAAAGGCTCAGGAGAACGCTTATGGAGAGATTCATCAACATCCATGTCGAGAAATTGCCGGAAGGGGTGTATCTCGCCACTTCCGACGATGTCCCCGGACTGGTAGCCCAAGGGCGGACAGTTACTGAGACCATGGAAATCGCCCGCGATGTCGCCAGGAAACTTCTGGAAGCACAAGCAGAGAGGCGTAACAGCCCGTCACTACAGACCGTTGGCGATTCTTTTGATTGCGCCCTAGTGGTGGGGGGGTGAATGGGACGTTTGGCAGGTTTTCGTTACCGGGAGATAACCAAGCGTCTTAAAGCATTAGGCTTTGCCTTTGACCGCTAGGCTGCCGGTAGTCACGAGATCTGGTACAACGCACAAGCTGACCGATACACCACCATCCCCAATCATCCCGGCGACATGCCAGAGGGCACTCTTCGTGTGATTCTCAAGCAGGCCGGTATCTTGCCTGACGATTTCCTAAATAAAAAATAAATGCCAATTAGCCGCTACACCGGACTACGCTGGTGAGCTCTTCATTGACAAGTGTCAAGAATCGAGATTTGACCCCCTGCCTCCCAAGGCAACAGGATAAACATTTGACACTCACCTTTGACAGGCGTTGCCGCCCGCGCTTGTGGAATGGGTGAGATAGCCTGTGCGGCACCTCAGCCGAAAGAGGCGCCGGCTATAGACTATCCACAGCTACTCAGAGTTCGGTTTTTTCCCCGGCCTCGTTGAGAGCAAAATCAACAACACGCTTCCCCAGCCAGATCCCTTTACCTCGCATTTTCAGGAGAGACTCTTTCAGCAAAACAGGGTGTCCTTCCTTCTTGGCTCGCAGAAGTATGCCGACAGAGCCGGTCAGCTTCAGGTTATTCAAGCGAGCAACCCTTCTGCCCAGTGCCTCGTCAATGCATACGGTGCCGATCTGCTCATCAAGGGCCAACTGGATGACTGATGCCTCGCCCACATCCAGAGAATTGCTGAGAAAAGGGTGCGGCCAAACCGGTTGTTCTCGTTTTGTAAGCCAGGCGGCCTCTGTAAATTCCTTGATGGCAAAACCGCTGCTCCCGGCAGCCATTATCTCTTGTCCTATCTCATAGGGGACGATAACCTCTTTGTACAGGTTCCTCAGCAAATCCAAGCTGCCAAGAGCGGCGACCAAAGCAAGAATAGGCCCGGTATTAATGACAATTTTTTCAGGGCTAGGCATTGTGCAGGTCTTCCATAAGTTCATCTTCTTCAAGGTTGATGGCGGCAACGTCATAACGATGTAACCCCATCAGGAAGGAGACCCGGTCTATGCCCAGCATTGACGCTGCCATACCTGAGGACAGCCGTTTCATCTCAAACAGCTTTACCGCCATGGCCATCTTCGCCTCCCACTCGAACTGCTCCCGCGATTCTTGCAACAGGTCGGGAAAGGTCTCCGGGTAGTCTATCTTTAGCTGGAAAGGCATAGTTTTGCTCCTGAATAAATCGGGGACAGAACACGTTTAATAAGTTGACATAGCTACTGTACAGTATTTGGTTTTCTATGCCAAGACGTCCCCGCCTCCTCCTGCCAGGTACATCTCTGCACACCATTCACCGTTGAAGTAATCGCCAGGCATGTTTCTTTGCAGATAGTGATTACCTATTTTGGCTTTATTGTTTGCGAGAGTATACGCGGAGAGCAGGTTGTGCGGTTCATGCCTTGGTATTGATAACCAATCACGCCCATCATATCCTGACACGCCAATAATTCAAAAGTGCTGGAGATCTCACGAAGCGCCTGGGGCAACGATCTGTCGAGTAGAAAGAAAGGAAGCGTACCGGGAATTATTTTGGTGTGCCGGGACCTGGCGAGATAGACTAGACCAGAAAAGCAACGAACGGAAATTTTGCACATGGAAATGAAAGATTTTCAGAGGAGATAGCAGCAATCTTGACTTTACTTATCATAGGTGTCCCCATTTTCTTCTACGGTTTTCCCGCAGCTCAATCGCAGATAAAGTGATTGGGTCACTAGTGTCCGGTTAATATTAGAATAATTTCAGTTGCTTATAGCCAGGCTGGTCTGGGTTTTTGTAGTTCATCTCTGTAACAAGTTGATAAAAGGGTACTTTTTCGAAAGAGGTAACACTTAAAATCTGTAAAATTGTGTAGAGGCTCTCGGTGAGGTTGAGCCGTTTTTTCATAATGGCTACCAGGACATAAACGCAGACTGCTATCCAGACCTGAGTCTTCACCGCATTCTCTGAGGTGCCCAAAAAGCGTTTTATCCTCAAATGTTGCTTGATCCATTTGAAAAACAGCTCGACCTGCCATCGGCTTCGATACAGCTGAGCTATTGTTAATGCGGGTAGAGAGAAATTGTTGGTGAGAAAAACAAGTGTCTGTGTGGTGGCCGCATCGTGAAATTTCACGCGACGCAGAATGTCTGGATAATACTTGCTGGTATAATAACCACTCAGCGTGATTGTTTGATCGCAACGGAGGCCTGTCGTTTTGTCGACCGTATGTGAATATCGCCTTTTGTATTGCGTATTTGCTTTGGCACGAGTCACGAAAAAAGCAGGCACTCGGTTGAAGGTGTAGAGTCGTTGGAAATCCAGGTAACCCCGGTCCATGACATAATATGCGCCTGTTTCCAACGGTAACAAATCGAGCGCGTTGACATCGTGCAGTTTGCCGTCGGAAATATGGATAAATGTGGGTATGTTTCCCCGTAGATCCAACAACGTGTGTAGTTTGACAGCACCTTTTTTCTTGCGGAGAACCGCCCAGGGAAACACTGACAAGCACAGATCGATGGTGGTTGAATCCAGAGCATATACCGTTTCGTCTAACTCTTCGAGAAACTGATCTTCCCGGTAGAGGTCTCTGGCAATAGCGATGAGGTGTTGAGCAAGCTCGGCATAGATGCGCCAATCGCGCTTTTCGTTGGCATCGGCGAGCGTTGATCTGGAGACTCGTCCGCGGATACCCATGTGGTAGAGTTTCTTGTTTTGGGAGCGAAGGCAAATCTCGATATCTCGCAGACTTTCCCGGTGGGTGATCTGGGCAAACGCCATGCAGAGAAACTGATCGAGACACGTAAATGTTTTTACGTTGGAGTTGCCCTGGTACTTTGTAACGCAACGATGAAAGGTTGACAGCGGTATGAAGTCCATAACCTGCTTGAAAATCAATCGACCGGTAAACATCTGTGTCCCCCCCAGGGTTTTACCGGGGATCATCCTCAGAAAAGGATGTGATTTCAAGTCGATTATGGCCATTTTGACGCGTATAGCATGTAATATTAAAAGGTTATACTGTGCTCAGAGAAAAACACCCGGACAGTAGTGTGATTGGGTATTACTGCAAAGTGTCAAGAATCGAGATTTGACCCCCTAGCCTCCTGGCACGATTGCTCTGGTAATAAAAATCTATTTTTTCTTGGATGGCGAAGTCTTTTCCTTGACAAGAGGCCTTTTAATGGGTGACCCCCAATCTCCTACACTGAGTGTTACCACACAGCCTCCAAAGACTCGCTACCCTATTTTTTCATTCACTCAAGCTTGAACAACAACAAACACTATCAATCATATTTAATTTATTTTCGTCAATAGAGCGAACCAGAGTGAAAGGTTTCTCAAGAATTTCATCTAGTAGAACATAAGCATGGTTACGGGACCAAATGCCACCAGGCGGATCATGTAAAGAAATACTATTATTAACCATTGAAAAGTTAATCACATTAATAACAGTATTATTTTTTGATTCAAAAAGGTAACCTTCATTTGCGCCAATCTTAAAAAAAATAGCTGCTTTATATTCAGCGTTTAATGCTCTGCATTTTGATACAAAAATTGGTGTTTTATCTTCGTTTAAATCCTTAATATAATCACTATAAAAATCTGAGAATGCAAATAAATTGGTCGAAGAAAAAATGAAGAAAAATACAAGTACAGTAAAGCTGAAAAGCCCCTTATGGTAAATATGTATTCGCATACACTCCAGTAGCATTTAAGCCTCCTTGTGGATAACTATTGTTTAACGGCCCGCAGCTAGTACTGTTTTCATATCTATTAAGAAAAGGAGACCTTGAAGATGTATTTCTGAAATTGAAATGTATTGCACCTTTGGTTGGGTCTCCCCACTCACGTTCGAGTCGGGCAGCCCTTACATTTTCAAGGATATCCTGATAAGTTCCAGCCTCAGCAGGAGGAACGTTAGCAGTTGTAGGTGCAGTTTTAGGTCTTTTTGAACCACGAAGACGTTCACCATTTATTATAGCATGTGCTATATTTCTTCTGGCCTTATCAATATCGGGTCCTGAAAAAGACCTGGTTTCATTAAAAATTATGTTAGCAATTTCTTGATCAGTTAGGCCCTGATTAGGAGCTGCATTTGCATCGCGCGGGCCAAATATATTTCCAAAAAAATCACGAATATCGCTCCAAAAACCACCACCCTCATCTCCATCACCGGGAGGATCATAGCTATAAGGATTTGAATCGACTTCGTTAGGTACCCCATCACCGTCATGGTCAGGGCTACCATCAGAAAGACCTGTTCCCGCTTCAATAGCTAACCCCAACCAATCGACATAATTTACCGGATTATTTGAAACAAAGCGATACAAATTAATACCGCCACCAATCCCGATGGGATCGGGAGTGAGCCAGTTCCCGGTAACGGGGTCATACTTGCGAAAGTGATAATGATAAAACCATTTTCATGATCAAAGCGGCGGCTGGTGTAGCCATACGGGTTGTTAGTAAAATCACCCTGGACGATGGCGCCGAATGCACTGTAGCGGTAGCGGATGGGCTGATGGTTCTCGTCATCCTCATAATGGGTAAGCGTGGCGACGGAGCCGAGGCCGTCATGGCTGTAATAATCAAGATACATGCGCGGGATCTGACCGGAGCCGAAACCATCCGAGGTGGCATAGCGGAACTGGGCCACCAGGCGGCCGCCGGCCCGGTAGAAGGCCTTGGTCTGATGATCCTGGCGGCTGGAATGTTCGTGCAGGACTTCGAGGCCGTCGTAGAGATAGCGTACCTGTTCAAAGCGTACATCGTCTATTGTGCCTTCAAGCATCCCGTTAAACGAGGGGCCGGTGTGCTTTTCCACCCTCCGGCCAGCGGCATCGTAGCGGTATTCGGTAACGAATTGCAGGGCGGGCTTGCGGCTGAGCCCGGCAGGCAGATCTTCGCCGTGGGCGGTGCGGTTGGTGGGATGCAGCTGCTGCTCGACAATGCGGATCAGCCGGTCCTCGTAATCGTACTGGTAGCTGACATCGGGGTGCTCGGTATGATAGCGATAGAGCCCGGCGTCTTCTTTGGCAACCCGGTTGCCGTTGGCATCGTAGCGGTAGATTGCATCACCGCCGCGGGTCATGCGGTTGGCGGCGTCATACTCGTAGGTGGTGGTTGTGGTATCGGTCTGCCGGCTGAGCCGGTTGCCCACCGGATCGTAGATAAACCGCTCAAAACCCGGCAGCGGTTTAATCTCACCCGCACCGGTGGCATTTGCTACCCGGCCCTCGGGATAGTCCACCTCGATCACCTGATAGCGGTTGTCATAGGTGTAGCTGGTGGCGCCGCCATCTTCTTCAGTCATAGTGGTGCGGTTGCCCACCGCATCGTAGGTGTAGTCAAACAGGGCCAGCACGGTACCGGCGGGATCAACGGTGCGCACCTGCTGGAGCCGGTTGTCATCATCGTAGCCGCGGCTGGTGGTTACCCCGTTGGGCAGGGTGGTGCGGATGGGCCGGTTCAGTTCGTCGTATTGGTAGCTGGTCACCCCGCCGGTGGGATCGGTAACACTGCTTAACCGGTTGAGTTCGTCATAGACAAAGCGCTGGATACCGCCATCAGGGTCGGTGACGCTGGTGCGGTTACCCACTGCATCGTAGGTGTAGCTGATTGCGCCCATATGCTGATCGGTGACCGAGACCGGCCGGCCGTTTGCATCATAGGTTGTGGTTTCCGAGGTGGTGGCGTTACCCATGCCGATCATACGGCCGGCCGCGTCATAGGTGGCGGTCTCAGCGGTGCCGTCGGGGTAGCGGGTTTCAGTACGCCGGTTACGGGTGTCGTAGACGTACTCGATGGTGGCGCCGTCGGGTTTTTGTCTGGTGAGCAGATTGCCGGCGCTGTCATAGGTGAAGCTGGTTGCCTGGCCCAGCGGGTTGGTCTCGCTGAGGCGGCGGTTGCGGGCATCATAGGTATAGGCGGTGGTATGGGTGTTGGCGTCGGTGACGGCGGTGAGATTGCCCACCGAATCATAGTCGTAGGTGGTAATGTGGCCGTCGCCATCGGTGGCGGTGATAACCCGGCTCAGCTCATCGTAGGTGGCGCTGGTCACCACGCCCGCCGCATCGGTGGTGGCAATACGTCTGCCCTTGAGATCATAGGTGTAGGCGGTGACCCGGTTGGCCGGGAAGGTGGTTTCGCGCACCACCCGGAATCGTTGGTCACGCTGCAGTTCCACCCCGGTGGTGTTGGCATGGGTGCGGCGGATCAGGTTGCGTTCGCCGTCGTAGACAAAGGCGGTGGTGTTGCCCAGGGCGTTGATCTGCTCGAGCACATCGCCGCGCCCGTCATAGACGAATTCGGTACGGTGGCCGCGCCCGTCCACGGTTGCCACCCGGCGCTGCAGGCTGTCATACTCGTGGGTGGTGACAACACCCGTGGGGTCGGTGGTCTGGATCAGGCTGTCGCGGTTGTTGTAGGAAAAACTGGTGGTGTTGCCGGTCTCATCGGTCACCGCCGTCAGCCGTCCAACCAGATCGGTGGTGTAGGTGATGATCTCATCGTCGGGGTGTTCCAGCTCGGCGAGATCGCCGTACTCATTATAGCGCAACAGGGTGGTGTGGCCGTTTTCATCGGTGCGGGAGACGGGTAGCCCTTGATCGTTATAGGCGATGGTGCTGACGGCGCCATCCGGGTGGGTGATGGTGGTGAGGTTGCCGTACTGGTCGTAGCTCATGGTGGTGGTACGGCCCAGGGCATCGGTGGTGGAGCTTACCTTGTTGAACTGCGGCTCGTAGGTGATCTGGGTAATGTTGCCCCGCGGGTCGGTAATCTGTACCGGGTCGTTGTTGGTGTTGTAGGCGGTGCGGGTGGCCAGCCCCAGCTCGTCCACCACCAGGGTGCGGTTGTTTTGATCGTCGTACTCGTAGCGCACCTCACTGCCGTCCGGGTAGACGGTGCGGGTGAGGCGGTTGTTCTCGTTGAAATAGTAGATGGTGTCGCGCCCGAGCCGGTCGGTCTTGGCGGTAACGCGGGCGTCCATGTTGTAGTTGTAGGAGATCTGGTAGCCCAGTTCGTCGATCTCGGCTGCAACCCGGCCCTCATCGTCATAGATATAGCGGTAAGTGCCGCCTTCGGGGTTGATACGGGCGGTGAGGTGGCCCGCGGCGTCATATTCAAAGCGCCGTTCGTTGCCCTCCGGGTCGGTGTAGGCGATGAGCCTACACAAAAAAACGTGGTCTGTACCCGTTTTCTTCTACGGTGTTTCCGGAGCTCTATCGCAGATAGAGCAATTGGGTATTACTGCAAAGTGTCAAGGATCGAGATTTGACACCCCACCTTTTCGACACCCCACCTTTTCCAGGAAATCTCCATTTTCCTCTTGACTTTACTTATCATAGATGACCCCGTTTTCTTATGGGTGACCCCCCTGCCATCCACAATTTAGAATTAATCGTAAACAATTGAAGAAGCTGTTTTAATAACACGATGATTAGTGTCAAAGAGAACACCTATATTTATCCAAGCCCAATCCCCAATTTTGCTTTTTCCGTCTTGTGAATAGCTCCAAATTTCAATATTATCCTCCCAAGGGAATTTTTTTAATGGTTCACCAATTAGCCCAATTACCTCATCGGCCGTCATACCCTGTTTTATTAAAGAGAATCTTTCTTCGCTATAATTTGGTGCAAAATTTGTGTCAATTGTAGGGTTCCACCAACAGTAAGTCTCCCATCCAAATGATAAATACAATATTAAAAAAAAAGATAGAAGTGCCAAGAAAAAAAAAGCTATTGATGAAATGGCAGTGGTTTTCTTTTTCATTGTTCACAATGTTCAAATAGCTCGTCCCAGCTTTCGTCAGGTGGGTTTTGGTTGTGCCGCTCTTCTAGCCAGTCTCTATCTTTTACCCCACCCCCAATTGCATCATTCCCCCAATCAGGCCCAGGAAGATTGTACCCATGATCACTAATTGTAATACTGAATTTTCCAAAGATGGATCTTGTTTTTACTACATCAAACCCACCTCTACGATTAGGCCCAGTGAAACCATCTATTGGTCCTCTATAAAAACCACCGGGCGGCACGGATACGGTTATTCCATGCTCGCCAAGCACCTTTATTGTAAATCTTGAGTGGTTTACTGTGGTGGATTGAAATGATCCCTGGCCTTCGAAAAACCCCCATCCTCCATTATTTGCATCCCAACCGTACCCCCCATCACGGAGGTCACCAGGTGTCGGGTCATGATGCGAACCTGGTCCCTCAACTTCGTCACCTCCGCCAAGATCACCACCATAGCCTTCACCCATACTGCTATACAACCCCAACCATTCCACAAAGTTTACCGGATTATTTTGAACAAAGCGATACAAATTAATACCGCCACCAATCCCGATGGGATCGGGAGTGAGCCAGTTCCCGGTAACGGGGTCATACTTGCGAAAGTGATAATGATAAAAACCATTTTCATGATCAAAGCGGCGGCTGGTGTAGCCATACGGGTTGTTAGTAAAATCACCCTGGACGATGGCGCCGAATGCACTGTAGCGGTAGCGGATGGGCTGATGGTTCTCGTCATCCTCATAATGGGTAAGCGTGGCGACGGAGCCGAGGCCGTCATGGCTGTAATAATCAAGATACATGCGCGGGATCTGACCGGAGCCGAAACCATCCGAGGTGGCATAGCGGAACTGGGCCACCAGGCGGCCGCCGGCCCGGTAGAAGGCCTTGGTCTGATGATCCTGGCGGCTGGAATGTTCGTGCAGGACTTCGAGGCCGTCGTAGAGATAGCGTACCTGTTCAAAGCGTACATCGTCTATTGTGCCTTCAAGCATCCCGTTAAACGAGGGGCCGGTGTGCTTTTCCACCCTCCGGCCAGCGGCATCGTAGCGGTATTCGGTAACGAATTGCAGGGCGGGCTTGCGGCTGAGCCCGGCAGGCAGATCTTCGCCGTGGGCGGTGCGTAAGCGCTTAATTAAACACCCGTCACCCGATCACCGATGTCGAGATCGGCGGGTTTTAGCTGACTGGGGAGCAGTGCTCGGTAATCATCTTCACTTGTTGCACACGGGATTTTTTCAAAGAGATAGCGAAGATATTTGTAAGGCTCCAGGCCGTTGGCCTTGGCGGTTTCGATCAGGCTGAACAGATCACCACTGGCCTGAGCACCTTCGGGGGTGCCGGCAAACAACCAGTTCTTCCTGCCCAACACAAAGGGGCGGATCGCATTCTCGGCCCGGTTGTTGTCGGGGGTCATAGAGCCGTGATCGAGATACACCAGTAGCCGAGCCCATTGGCTCAATGCGTAGTTAACCGCCTTACCCAGCAAGCTCTTGGGAACCACCTGGGTTTTCTTTTTGGCCAACCATGCGTAAAATTCGGCAAAGATTTTCCTGGCTTTTTCTTGCCGTATTTTTACCAGCTCCTCTGCCGAGAGTTCGGCCTTCTTTGCCTCGGATTCAATCCGGTAGAGGGCGCCGATATAGTGCAACGCCACATCGGCTCCGCCGGTCTTGGTCGCCGTCTTGCCTCGCGCTTTTTTGGCTTCATCGAACTTCCGCCTGACATGCGCCAGACATCCGCCATGGAGTACGTCCGGGTGGTGATCAAGATAGTCATATCCGACATAGCCATCGGTCTGCACCACCCCTTTGTACCCCTGTAACAATGCCTGGGCCACCGTGGATGAGCGGCTCGGTGCATAGCGATAGATAATTACCGGTTTATCCGGCGGCCCGCCACGGCATACCCACATGTACGACTTCGTGGTCGGCGAACGGTTCGGTTCGTCAAGCACCTGCACCGTTGTTTCGTCTATGTTGATCAACGGGCCGGAACGAATTTCAGTATGTAACAGTGCCAGCACCGGCCCACAGGCGGTAGCCGCCTTTATCGCCCAGTTTCCCATGGTCGCCCGGCCAAGCTCCACGCCCAATCGGGCAAATTGCTTCTCCTGCCGGTAAAACGGCAGCGCATCACAGAACTTGGCAGTCAGTATGTGGGCCAGTAAACCGGCGGTGGCAATACCTTTGGGAATAATCTGCTTCGGCGCCGGAGCAATCGTTACCGTCGCGTTCTTGGTCTCAATTCCTTCACACTGCCGGCATCCATACTTAGGCCGGACATGTCTGATTACCCGGATCACCGCCGGAATGATATCAAGCTTCTCACAGACATCTTCGCCGATCTTTGACAAGGGTGCACCACAGCCACACTGCTTGTCCGCTTCGTCTATATCGTGGACGAGCTCAACCCGGGGCAATTCCTCCGGCAAGGGTTTTCTTCCTCGCTTTGTACGGGTGTGGGCGGGTACCTCGATGGTCTCGGGTTCTGGCTCGATCTCGGCGGGCTCCGGCATATCGAACAATGACAATTGCGGACTCTCATCATAGAGAGCAGGCTTCTCGCTCTTCTTGCCGAATAATTTGGCACGCAGAAGCCGAATCTCTTCCCGTAACAGATTATTCTCATGAGTGGAGCGCTCATGTTCCCGAACCAAAGAATTGATCATCTCTGTGAGTTCGGCAACCGTCTCAGGCAGAGGTGTATGAGCAGTGTTAATCATGCTCACATACTACCACCATTGGGCAATTATTTCACGAATAAAATCAACATAATATCATATTTTTTGTGATGTTTTTTACGATACCGAGCCATACCCCAAGCGACCATGTGCCTGGCTCACATCAAGACCGCTGAGCAGCCAGCTCAACGCCCGTTCGCTCATCGCCATGACCTCCTCGCCGTCCTCGGGCCAGCGATAACAATCCTGTTCCAAGCGCTTCATCCACAGACAAAACCCACTGCCGTCCCAATACAAGATCTTCACCAGATCACGACGACGATTGCAAAATGCAAACAAGCTGCCACCAAACAGGTTCAGTTCGAACTGCTCTTCCACCAGCAGTGCCAACCGTTTGATCGATTTGCGCAGATCCGTAGCGCCCACCGCAACGTACACCATCGAGCCCTCGGGTGAGCCGGTCATCATCGCTGCTCCAGAATCCCGATCAATTCACGCAGGGTCGCCGGGCAAAAGTGTTGCTTTATGGTTATATGGAATCTCTCGTTACCGAGTATGACCCCCAGGCCTGAGTCGGGGTGCTCTGGTTGTGGTGAGATTGTCCGAGTACCGGTGCCGACCATTACCGGGTGAAAAGCGTGCTTGGTCGTCCCCGCCTCTCTTGAGCCGGCTCCGCCAATAGCCAAAACTCGAGAGGGAAAGCTGGTGCTTGCGGCAGTACGCCTGCTGACTCAATCCTGATTGTTTCCAGCCTGCGATGTGATCACCCCAGTAGCTGCGTTTTGCATCTCTGCCGGATCGCTTGTTCTGCTCCATATGCGCCTCCTTGAAAAAGTTCAGCACAACAGAGCATGGGGGGGAGGGATAAAAAAAGAAGGGGTTTGTTGAGCGCTTACGGAGTGCGGTTGATGGATGCAGCTGTGCTACGACATGCGAATCAGCCGTCCTCGAAAGAAAATCGTAGTGGTTTGGGTCTCTGGGTATTCGCGGTACTGAACAAGGGCTGACCCAGATCGAACTTGGAGCCAAGACAGACCTCAGCCAGGTGTTGATATCTGATTATGAGCGGGGACGGCTGCAGCCAAGCCCCGATACCCTCATTAAAATGGCGAATGCTTGGGAGTGGCGACCGATGAGCTTCTCGGCCTCAAAGGTAAACCAGCCAGCGGGAGCAAGCCAAGCCTGAAGACCCTGCGGCGGCTGAAAAAGATTGAAGAGCTCCCGCCATCACAGCAAAAAGCTCTTTTCAAGACGATTGATAACTTCCTCAAAGGGGCCGAGAAGGAATAAGAAAAGCGGCTGAGATCTTCTTCTCAGCCGCTTTTGTCGTGGCGTGTGGGATATGCCAATCAGCCGTTACACCGGGCGTGCCGGTGAACTTTTCATTGGCGGGAAGGGGAAAAAATCGTTCCGTCCCCTTTTTTTGGGACCCCCGTCTTTCCCTAGACCCCTTTTTCTTTTATTTTTTCCCCTCTTTTTTTCCCTCTACTTCTTTCCTTCTGTAGATTTTTCATTATACTTATCAACAAGATAAGCAAACAAGTATACAATGCAAATAGTAACTACCATGAAAACTGTAGTTAATAAAACTCTTTGAGTAAATATTTCTCCTCCCAAAGCAAGATGATTTTTTATAAGTAACGCCCCACTTCCAAGCAGAATAACTTCAACTAAAAAAATAAAATTTTTAAGAAAATTCATGGACTTTTATTCACAACACTCGACCGAACACTTAATCAATCCAAAAACAGACCAATAAGTTACAGCTTTATTAACCCCTGCTCGAACTGCTTTAGACGCTCTTGATGATAATCTATTAGCAATTTTCTTATCTACAGATTTTTGCAAATAATCGCCTATAAAATATTCCAACCAGCATATGGCAACACAATTACCATATTCTGCTGTTTGGGCTGGAAAGCCTCTCACGGCTCCCTCAAATCCACGTACGGCGTTTGCAAACTGTGGGGATTGCCACATTCCTGGTGCTAATGGGCCGTAATTTGATAACCCCAACGGATCAACCTTATTAACCGGATCATTTTGAACATACCCATACAGATTAATCCCCCTTCAAGCCCTATCGGGTCAGCGGAGATATAGCGCCCGGTGGCAGGATCGTAGAATCTGTGCCAAGATTTCACGATGCGCCTTCTCCCCCCAAAGAGCTGTTTTTTGTGGGGGATCACGCAGATTCAAAGAGCAGTGTTCAGTAATACCCGAGATCGCCTGACAAGACAAGCACCAGCAGGCGGTTAAAGAAAAAAGAAAGGCGGCAGATGATGGTCACAGCCGACCGTAGGGAGACTTCTGGGGGAGCCCCCGCGCAGCAGGGGGCGGACGGGTGGGCACGGCAGCGGCGGTAGGTGGGTGGCGGTGGAGGGTGGTGTGCCTTTCGCCACTAAACATAAGAACTTATGTTGAGCGGACAAGGGAACAGGCCGGCGGCCCGGCTGCTTGTCGTTTATGCAGCCGGGATGACGGACTGCACGTCGCATAATAGCGCTATTGTGCGACGTGCCGCCGGGAGCGCAGTGGCGGAAGGTGCACTGCCCTCGGCGCCGCCTTCGCTGCTGCGTGCCGGGCGGGCGGGGTCCTCAGTTCAAAGGGCCGCGGCCCACTGATCCACGTAGTTGTTTTATACAGACTCGCCCGGATCTGGCGTTTGAGGTCGTTGATGGTGACCCTGGTGTAGATCTGGGTGGACTCCAGGGACGCATGGCCCTCATCCTGGATATGACGGATGGGCGCCCCGTTTTTCAGCATATGGTCGCACAGGTGTGACGGAAGGTGTGGGTGGTCACGTTTTTTCTAATCTTTGCCTCTTTAGCCGCCTTTTTAACGACGGCCCAGACGGCGGTGGCGTCATCTTCGT
>JAEQMT010000062.1 GCA_016722945.1 Desulfofustis sp. PB-SRB1
TACCCGGCAGGCCTTTTTTATTGTACTCGATCACACAGTGATGAGAGGGGTGATGAACCCGGACGTCCCCGCAAACACTTCTCAGAAATTTATCTGATACCATCTCACGCCGAAACCGTTATCTTCTCCACCTTCTCGACGATATGCGGCTCATTGGGGCATGAGGCGGAAATTCGTATCTGGTCTTCGTCAAGATCATCCTGGTCGTAGCAATAAATACCGCAGTTAAGACAACGCTCAGCCTCGGTGGTAGCCTGCTCTTCACTGATGGTGCCCTCCACCTCGGCAAATGTTCCGATTCGTTCCGCTATCGGAATTACCGGGTTGTGGGCCGCTGAAGCGCGTGGTGAGACATGGATTAGCGAGTCCACCAGCGAGGGCGGCATCATTTCCCGCTGCCGATCTTCGATCAGCGGAATCTCACCGGTAGTCACGTAGTAATGGATGGAGCGGGCGGCAAAGCGGCCGGCGGCAATCGCCTCGATCATCAGCCCCGGTCCGGAAAAACAGTCACCGCCGGCAAAGACCCCGGGGATATTGGTCTCGAGGGTATCTTCATCAGCGTCGATGGTGCTGAATCTGGTTTTCGCGAGCCCGTCCGATTCAACAATGGCATCGATATCGGCGCCCTGGCCGACGGCTTGAATGACGATATCGCAGGGAATTATCCGCTCCGTCCCCGCCACCGGTATGCAGTCGGGCAGCTTACCGGTTGATGGGCAAGGGTGACATCCTGCACTGGATACCGGTCAGCATGCCATTCTCACCGATAAACTTCATGGGTGACACCAGACAGTGCATCCGTACCCCCTCGTTCTCGGCATCGATGATTTCATGGGCGTTGGCCTCCATCATATCGCGTGAGAACCGAAACAGCAGATCGACGCTCGCCGCTCCGGTGCGCAGGGCAGAGCGGGCACAGTCCATGGCCACGTTGCCGGCGCCGATAATGATATAGTTTTTGCCCGGATTATCTCTTCGTCGGTATGGAAACGGCGCAGGTAATCGATGCCGCTGTAAATTCCCGCCAGTTCCTTACCCTCAAACGGCAGCAACCGGCCGGACCAGCAGCCGAGGGCGAGATATATTGCATCAAAGCCCATCGCCTTTAGGGAACGAATGGTAAAATCCTCTCCCAGTTTGACCCCGGTATGAGCGGTTACCCCAAGCTCGAGGACCCCGTCGATATCCCACTGATACTGCTTTTCCGAGAGGCGATATTCGGGAATACCGTACCACGGCATGCCGCCGAGTTTTTCCATCTGTTCAAATAGATCAACCTGATGGCCCAGACGACGCAGATAATAAGCGGCGCTCAGCCCGGACGGGCCCCACCCACCACCGCCACCTTCTTGCCGGTGTCGGCGGCCACCGGCATGGCCAGCCGGGTGCCGGAATTGCGTTCCCAGTCCGATAGAAATCTCTTGATGGAGTTAATGGCCAGAGGGTCGTCGTTAATGGTACGCCGGCATTCGGTGGCGCACAGCTCCGGGCAGACCCGGCCGGTGGCGACGGCCAGCGGATTGTTGTCCTTGATGGCACGCAGGGCGGCAGCGTATTCACCACGCCGGGCGTGGCCCAGATATTTCGGGATATTGATCTGGGCGGGGCAGCGCTGCCGGCAGGGTGAAAGGCACTGGGTATACTGATTCCAGTGCAGGATCTTGGTGGTCTCACCCACCAGTTTGACAATTCCCTTGGGGCACACCTCCACACAACTGCCGCAGCCGACACAGCGCTCCGGATCAAAAATCGGCAGACCGCTGTCGGGGTTGATGGTAATGGCTGAAAATTTGCAAGCCCGCACGCAGGAACCAAGGCCAAGACAGCCGTTTTCGCAGCGCAGAAATCCATGATAGAGCTGCAGCGCCGCACGACAGTCCCGCAGACCTGAATAGTCAAATTTTCTCGCCGCCCGATAGCCGCCTTCGCAACTCGAGCAGGCCAATGTCGGCTCAGCGCCGGTGACGTCATAGCCGAGGTATTCACCAATTGCCTCGGCCGTCTCGGTACCGCCGACGACACAGGAATTAACCTCGATTTTCCCGTTTACCATGGCCTCCGCCGCCGCGCTGCAGCCGGCCTGGCCGCAACCGCCGCAATTGGCGCCCGGCAGCAGATCGGTGACGGCCGCGACGCGGGGGTCCTCTTCAACATAAAATACGCGGGCCGCGATGCCGAGAAACAACGGCTGCAACAGCGGCGATACAAACTAACAGAATTACTGGGATAAACACGATACAACTCCTGAAATAACGCTTCTTCGGGCCAGGGTTCTACGCCATTCCCTGAAAACCGATAAAGGCCAGCGCCATAATGCCGGCCGTAATCAATGCAATTGAGGTTCCCCGCAGCGACTGGGGAACCGCTGAAATCATCAATCGTTCGCGGATACCGGCGAACACGATCAATGCCAGGCCAAACCCCACGGCGCTCATGGAGGAAAAAGACCAGCATCTCGATAAACCCATACTCTTTCCTGGCAACCAGCAGGGCCACTCCCATCACCGCGCAATTGGTGGTAATAAGCGGAAGATAGACGCCCAGCGCGATTATAGAGCACCCGGCTCTGCTTTTTCATGATTATTTCCACCAGCTGCACCAGCGAGGCGATAATCAGAATAAAAGCTTAAGGTCTGCAGGAACTCCAGGCCGTAGGGTTTGAGAAAATAAGTGAACACGGCCCAGGTACAGATAGCCGCCCATGATGGTCACAAAAACCACCGCCATGGCCATACCCAAGCGCGGTTTCCAGTTTTTTGGAAACCCCGAGAAAGGGGCAGTTTCCCAGGTATTGGGCAAGCAGGATATTATTACAAAATATTTGCCGAGACCGACAGGTAGAAGAGATCCATGGCCGCCCTGGTTACCCCTGAATGAATTTCTCACCGCGCCGGCGGGAGTAAAGATTTTGCACGGCCAGCAGGATGCCGATGGTGACAAAGGCGCCCGGCGCCGATACAAAAAAACTCATGGGTTCAAAGCTCTCACCAAAGAGCGGCAGGCCGAACCAGGTACCGGCCCCCAATATCTCCCTGATGGAGCCGATCAGGGTAAGGGACAGCCCATACCCAATACCGATGCTCAAGCCGTCGACCATGGCCAGCAGCGGTGGGTTCTTGGCGGCAAATCCCTCGGCACGGCCAAGAACGATACAATTGACGACGATGAGCGGAATGTAGATGCCAAGCTGCTGGGAAAGCGGAAAAAAGAAGGCCTTCATGACAATTTCCACGATGGAAACAAGGGTGGCGATGATGGCGATATAGGAGGCGATGCGCACCTTGTGGGGTATGAGGTTTCGCAGTGCCGAAATCACTCCGTTGGAGAGAATAATGACGCATGCCGTGGCCACTCCCATACCGAGGCCGTTTTCCGCCGACATGGTAAACCGCCAGGGCCGGGCACAGCCCCAGCACCAGGCGAAACGGCGGAATGCGCTTCCACAAGCCGCCGGTCAAGGTATCCAGATAGAGCTGTGCCATCACCATATTCTCCTCTATAATCCGGCAATCTCCGCCAGGATCAACTCCCTGTTGCCACGGACAAAATCCAGCGCCGCGTTGGTTCCCCTGGTTGCCGCCTGGGAGGTAACGGAGGCCCCGCTGATACCATCGATGGTTCCTCCCTCAGTGGTGGTCGCCACCGGTTGATCCAGCGACAATCCCCGCCATTGGCGGCGGAATCCTTCCTCTTCGATACGGCCTCCCAACCCCGGCGTTTCACTGTGGCTCACCGTTTCCATGCCGGTCAGCCGGTTGTTGATGAGATCGATACCGATCATCAGCAGCAGATCACCGCCGTAACCGCCGGTACCCACGGCCTCCACGGCAAGCCGGGAAACCTGGTCATCCTCCATAATGAAAAAGACCGGAACCTCACCCGTCCCATGGGCAATGACAACCTTGTTGCCCAGCACCTCCTCGGCGGGGGTATCAAAAAGCCGTGCCAGAGCGGGGCCGCGCACATAAAAATCGGTCTGCTGGTCAATATAGGGGGCAAGCAGGTAGTTGGCCGAGGTCAATGCCGCCGAACAGACTCCGGCAATTACCGACAACACGAGAACCATGCGGGTGATCTCAGACATCTCCGGCTCCTATCGTTTTCGGGTCTGATCATATCCAGCAATGGCGTGCACAGGTTCACCCAGCAGCACGGCGAACACCATGCCGTCCACATGCCGGCTGAACCCTCTGATCAGAATCAGGATGAGGGCGGCGAGCAGTCCATAGATAAACAGGGCGCGATGGTTCACCGGCGAGGTGGTGTGATCGGTTTATGAGAAAAAGCGCCATAAAAACGGTGCCGCCGCTGAGCAGATAAAAAAACGGCGAGGCAACGGTTGCCGGATTGTACCAATGCATCAGGGAGCCGAACAGCACCATGCCAAGCATGAACCCCACCGGTGCCTGCCATTGAATCTCACGCGTCAGAAGCAAAAACAGACCGCCGATGAACAGCCACAAGACCATGCCGTTGGCGATCCCGGCCACCTGATAGCCGACCAGAAGGTCGTAGAATTGGTAATATGCGGCGCCGTCGGCTCCCATTGTTTGGGCCAGCCGTAACGGCTCGATCATTGCCACCCGACCAGTCCAGATCTTTCATGGCGGCGGTGTAATCCATCCGCTGTGGCCAGGAGAGCTGGAGCATGGCCACGGCCAGCACAGCGGGCTGAACCGGGTAGGCGCCCACCCCGCCAAAAAGTTTCTTGCCGACCCCGATCATCACCAGACATCCCACCAGGGATCAGCCACCAGGGGGCATTGAGCGGCAGCATGCATGCCAGCAGCAGAGCGAGGCTGACGCTGCTCCAGTTGGAAGTCAAATCTCGGGAAGGAGCCCATTTCTCACACAGATAGTCGATGATCACCGCAAAACATACGCATAACCCAAACACCCGCAAAACCGAAGGACCCACCATAAACAGGCTTGCCGCCACGGCCGGCATCAAGGCAATTACCCAACATTGATAAACCCCGGGCCAGTCCGGTACCAAGCCGGTAGTGGGGCCCCACCGCAAGGTCAAGCCGGCTGGCATCCATGGGCGCCGGTCGGAACATTTTGAGTTCTTTCATGAGATACCTCCCGGCGTCCAGGTATAGCGCTCACCATGAATCATATCGCGGTTGCAGAAATGGAGCAGCTGCACAATGGGCCGCTGGGCCGGACAAACATGGGCGCAGAGTCCGCACTCATGGCACGCCTCCGGGCTGAGTCCGCGGGGCCGCTTCGATCTGGTCAAACTCCACCATCCGGTTGATCAGGTGCACCTGGATATCCACCGGACACGCCCGGGTGCAGCGGCCGCAATTTATGCAGGGGGCAATGGGATCAAAGGGCGCAACATCGCCGGATATCAGGTGCAGGCCGTTATAATGGGTGATGGGTGTCTGATCGGTGAATTGGGCAACCCCTTTCATGGGCCCGTCGATCACCGAGCGGGTATAGTCGGAAAACCTCAGGCCCTGGCTGTTCAGAATATGACGCAGGGAGCTACCCAGCGGGAAACGCACGGTTATTGCCCGGGGCAGACCGGCGCCGCTGATCGTCATGCACTTATGGGTTAACGCGGCTTTGCCGTCCAAGGCATCGATCAGGGCTAGCAGATACTCCATATCGAGCACCGCCACACCCATGGTCGCGATAGCTCAGGCGATTGGGAATTCTATAGCCGAGAATCTTGGCAACCACCTCACGCTCGATTCGGCCACGGTAGGAGGCGGCAGATAATGCAGGTTCCGCAATCCCCGCAAAGAATGCATCGGCCCAATGCTTAAACGTATCCGGCACGGTGAGGCAGATACGGGCGCCGGGCAGCAGCGTACCGATCCGGGTCAGGGCCGCCGGCCGCTTTGTCCCGTTGCTGGTCGGCAAGAAGCTGTGAAGTGAGCACCGTTATCTCCTGACGCACCCCCGGTAATGATAACCGTCTCAATCCGGGGCAGTTCGATCATCTTACCTTCTTCCCACTCACGTGCCCGGCAATGCCCAGGGCGGCGCCACACCGGCCGCCCGCAGACGCAGCAGAGCGGCCTCACTGTCCCCGGCGGGCGCCGGCCCGGTAAACAGCTCCTCCGGGTTAAGTGGTGGACTTTCATCCTTGTCGATGACGATTGCCGGTGCATGTACCCGGACTGCGGAGTCCAGACCGGAGGTAATCGCGCTGACCATACCGCTGATGGAGGCAATGACCGTATTACCGTACCTCGAGGTGGCGACTGCCTGCCCCTTGCGCACTCGATCACCGACCGTAACGATAGGCGTATAGCGAACCTGCCCGGTGTATTCGAGCGGCAGGGTAATCTGATCCGGATCGCCGATCTCACGGATGACGGGATCGTAATCGACCATCTCCGCCATGGCTGGTTTTTTTTCCGATCAGATTCAGCAATGCTTTCATTGGTGCGGCCTTTTTCATCGTAAATGGCAGCCACCGCAATTTACGCTGCCGTCGGCACGGGTAAATCTCTCATAGGCCGCTTCCAGGTGACAGGGCGTGCAACTCTGATGGTAAACCTCGGCAATCGAGCCGGGAACATGGCAGCCGAGGCAGGAGTGGTCATCGATCTCCAGGTATTCGTCATGCGTCATCATGTCAGCTTCATACCCCTCATCGTGGCACTCTTCACAGTCGATCAACCGGCTCTCACTCTCCTGATTGGCGGGATGACAGCTTCGGCACGAGGCGGCCTGCTCATCATCTTCCGCCTGCTCATGGCAGGTGGCGCAATCCCAGCCATGAAATTCGCTCAGCTCACCATGTTCGAATTCTTCGGCCGCAAACGAATCGTGACACTCCTCACAACCGATTGCCACCTCGGCGCCGAACAGTGTGTGATGACAGGCGGCGCATGCATCGGCATCCTCACTGTGTCTGCCATGGTCGAACAGGACATTGCCGGCGGTGTTACGCAGGTAATATCTATCCGTTGCCGTCGATGCCTCATCTTTCATGAAACCGATTAGAGCGGTTATGATGGCGACCAGCAGGGCACCGGTTATGGACACGGTCCAGTTTCTGCGCCTCGGGGTACTACCACTCATAACTTTCGCCGATTATAAGCCGTTCGTTGTCTTCCTCGCTCATGGTGTACCAGCGGCAGGTGCGGCGAACGCAAAAGATCAGCGACAATCTGCCTGAATCCTGAACGGAAAAATGTACTCTGACCATTTTGCACTGGTCCTGCCTGCAGAGCCGGCCGGGCTCGATAAGCGATACGCCACAGTGAATGCAACGGACATCTATCAATTCCTCATCGTCGTCTACCTGGATGGTGCTCTCCCGATCCAGGATATTGAGATAGGGAGATACCCGGCTGATGCCTTCTTCGCCAGTGCGGTTGACAATGTGAAACACCGCTTTGCCATTCTGGTTGAGCGAGGCGCCGCAACTGGGACACCAGCAGTTCAGATACGTATCCCGCCTGATACCTGAGCGCTCCATCAACGGATGAGAGGGCCACACCTCTTCTTCCCACCTGACGGGGTCTTTAGGGTTATCTTGTTTCATGGCAACCTCGCGTGACGTGGTGAGTTGAACGAAATGACCGCTCGAGAGAACCGGGAACACATCCAATTGCAGGCAGGTATCGTGGAAAATCGATGTTTTTGATCAAAAATCCGGCATAACAGAGATATTCAATCGTTTTATTCAGCACGATTCAATAGTACCAGACAAGCACTGATTTTTCACGTTTTTCTGGGTGCTTTGACGGTAAATTCAGGTGTCCCGCAGAGATGGGAACCGATCAATCAGCCCGTATGGACTTGCCAGGCCCTGACAAACGCGGCGGCGCGCGCGGTGATATCGCCGATAGATCGCCCAGGCGCATACAAAGAGGAGCCGACGGCAAAACCTGATGCACCTTTTTGCAGATAGGGTTGCCAGTTGTTCGGGGTAATACCGCCCACCACCAGCAGCACTGTTTCGGGCGGCAGCACCACCCTGAAGGCGCCCACCGCCTGAGCGGTGATGATCTCGGCCGGAAAGAGTTTCAACGCGTCCGCCCCGGCCGCCAGGGCGGTCATCGCCTCCGTGGGGGTAGCGACTCCGGGTATGGAAATCAATCCCGCCTCTTTGGTGGCCCGGATAATGGCGGGATCGCAATGCGGCGAGATAATCAGGGAGCCGCCCGCCTTTTGACCATGTCCACCCTGGTCAACCGTGGTGACGGTACCGGCGCCGATCAGCGCTCTCGAGGCCAGGACCCGCCCCATGATCTCGATGCTCCGGCAGGGATCCGGCGAATTGAGTGGGTTTTCAATCACCCTAAAGCCACCGGAGCATATGGCGGCGCCGACGGCCTCGGCCTCGTGTGGCTCGACACCCCGGGTAATAGCAATAAAGGGAAAGGAGGAGAGTATCTCGTGGATGGCCATCATCTATGCCTCCGGTAATAAAATGATGAGTTCGTAAATACCTCAAAATTGCTTGCTGCCGTCATTCCCGCCCTCGATAACAACACTCAAGGGCAGGCTGCAGTGGGAATCCAGTGATTTCAATTAATGATGGATGTCGGTCAACTGCGGTGTGACGGGCATATGGGTTTTTATGAGCGCATCATAAAATAAGTCCTTTGATCAAAGCTATTTGAAATATGCCCCGGGGAGCAGACCGGGCCGGCGCCACTCGACTGGCCACACCGAGTTCGGCAAGTCCTTCCATATAGTGGGTGGTAAGCGGTTCATCGCCGATGACGGTAACCGGCCTCGCCGGCGCATAGATTGAACAGGCATTGCCTATCTCGGCGCCGATCAGCAGCCCGGAAAGATAGCTTCGCGATCCGGCTGATCGCTCCAATCCAAGAATGCTTCGGGCTCGGGTGCGAAACAGGCTCGTAAGCAGAGATACGCCCTGCCGATGTTCCTCGTGACCGCGACGGATGCCGGCCAGAAAATCATCGGCCGACCAATGTTCGTCAGGCAAGGCGCGCAGGATTGTTTCGGCAATCAAAGCGCCGTAGAGATCACCGGTCATATAGGTGGTAAAGCCGCGTATCCGTCCGTCTTCGAGGTTGACCCACTTGGAATGGGTACCGGGCAGCAGGCAGAGCCCATCATCCTGATCAAGACCGACGACCTGGGTTTCCTCGCCGCGCATGATGTCCGGTTCAGGTGAGTGCTGCATGACGCCGGGGATAAAGTAAATCGGGCCAAACCGCTCAGTGTCTCGAACCATCATTTGCGCGGCCAGATCAGAGATTTCGGCCGGACAACCGACGTAGGGGGTCTCCACCCAGCCCTGCCGGCTGGTAATCATGCCGGAGCAGATAATCGGACACCGGGCGACAACTCCAAGTTGTGCCACCTCATCCGCAAGTACGTCCTCAAAACCGTTTGTCCGATACCTTGAGAATGCCGCGCTTCGATGTGGTCTCAGCATTGATCGTGCCGGATTCATCAAGAAGATACGTTCGCAGCGTGCTCGTTCCCCAGTCCACCGCAATAATCCGGCCTGATTGTGACACCGTGTTGCTCCTCTTTTTGATGGGGTCGTAAAGCTTCGCTCTTTGTGTTCGTGGATTGTTTAGTCTTCGCCGCGTGTCTTGACCTATTGATCGTAACATGAGCATTCGTAAGTCATCTGTACCCGAGAGTTCGACGTTTTACGAGAACATCTTTTTTCATTGACAGGCGTAGGTTGCCACGATTAAAGATTATTTGGCGCCCCATAAAGTATTATTAACAATGTGTGATAATATACCGTCCCCATGAAAATCACCTCGTACACCACCTGGATTGTTCCGCCGCGCTGGTGTTTTCTCAAAATTGAAACCGACGCGGGTATTGACGGGTGGGGTGAGCCGGTCGTCGAAGGCCGGGCCCACACGGTCCAGACGGCGGTGGATGAAATGATGGATTGTTTGGTGGGCCGTGATCCTGCCCGCATCGAGGATATCTGGCAGGAGTTGTACCGGGGATCATTTTACCGGGGCGGCCCGATCCTGATGAGCGCCATGGCCGGTATCGATCAGGCCCTCTGGGATATCAAGGGAAAGAAATTCAACGCACCGATTCATGAGCTGATGGGCGGCGCCTGCCGCGACCGGATCCGGGTATACCAGTGGATCGGCGGCGACCGCCCGGTCGCGGTTGGCGAAGCGGCCCGACAGGCCAAAAACGGCGGCGCCACCGCCGTCAAGATGAACGGCACCGAAGAGATGCAGTGCATCGACACCAGCCGCAAAATTGACGAACTGGTGGCCAGGGTGGCGGCCATCCGCGAGAGCTGCGGCCCCTATTTCGATATCGGGGTGGATTTTCACGGCCGCATTCACAAGCCCATGGCGAGAATCGTCGCCAGAGAACTCGAACCCTTCAACCTGATGTTCATCGAGGAGCCGGTATTAAGTGAACACCTCGATGAAATGGCCGCCGTCAGAGCCCACTGCAACATTCCCATCGCGGCCGGTGAACGGCTGTTCAGCCGATTTGACTTCAAAGAGGTGTTTGCATCGGGGGCGGTGGATATTATTCAGCCCGATCTCTCCCATGCCGGCGGCATAACGGAGTGTCGTAAAATTGCGACCATGGCGAGGCTACGATGTGGCGCTGGCGCCGCACTGTCCCCTGGGGCCGATTGCCCTGGCAGCCTGCCTGCAGGTCGACGCGGTAAGCCACAATGCCTTTATCCAGGAACAGAGCTGGGTATCCATTACAATCAGGGTAGTGATCTGCTGGACTATCTGGTTGATCCGGAAGTCTTCATCTATCGAGACGGATTTGTGGAAATCCCGGCCGGGCCGGGCTGGGCATAGAGATCAACGAAGCGGTTGTTGCCGAACGGGCCGCACCGGGCACCGGTGGCGCAACCCGGTCTGGCGCCACGCGGACGGCTCCATCGCCGAATGTAGGCGGCAGAGGTGACGATCATGGCCGACAGCGGTTCCTACCCCTTCTCGAATCAGGCCCATCATAACACCCCCGGGTGCGCGCCAAGTTATCGAATTCTGGATCCATCAAATCCTCTCCCAGTCACTTAAGGTCGGCGAGCAACTGCCCCCCCACCGGGGTGTTATGCGACACCTTGCAGGTCAGCCGCACCGCCACCCGGGAGGCGATCAGCGTACTTGTCGCAAGGCATCGTGGCATCCAAGCCGGGTGAGGGTTCCACCGTGCAGCCGCTCTCGCAGTGGATGCTGCTGGACCCGGAAGTGCTCAACTGGCTGCGCGAGTCCGATATGGCTAGCTCTATCATTGAACATCTTTTAGAAGTTAGGGCTCATTATCGAGCCGGAAGCGGCGGCACTCGCCTCCATCCGCGGCACCATGGAACAGTTCATGGCACTGCAGGAGGCCCTGGCCCGCATGTCGGCGGGAAAGACCAAGCGCACCAGAGAAAGCGTCCAGGGCGATATCGACTTTCACAACAGAATCCTCGATATCTCGGCAACATCTTTCTGGCCCGCCTACGCGATCTCTGCATGGTATCGGTGGAGCTGATCATCCGCCTTACCTACGAAAATGTGGAGTCGGTGCACGCCACTATTGAAAACCACACCATGCGTACGAGGCGATCAAGGCACGCCGGCCGGATCTGGCGCGCCGCCGGGCAAAACAGGTTTTGGCCAAGACCATCGTCGATTTGCAAAATCTCAAATATCCCGTCCGGCAGGACATTATCCAGCGGTTCGGGAACCACGTTACCTGATCTGCCGCACTACGGAGATCATGGGCGGCAGGACGGTAGAAAGGTCCGTCTCACCAAAAAGAGGCGGGCATTTAACAACACAAGGAGGAGGAACAAAAGATGTTGAAAAAATTACCGGAAGTGTGGCACTAGCCATGGCGGTTGTCATGCAGCCCGGCTCTGGCACAGGATTATGAGTTGACATTCCAGTCTTCGGATTCACGCCGGAATCTTCATGTACCAGATGGCCGGAGAATTATGGAAATGGGTCGATGAAATGTCTGAGGGTCGGGTAAAATCTCGGTGGCCCCGGTGGGTTCGGTGGTGCAGTACAACGAGACCCTCGATGCCGGTGACCAGCGGCATTCTCCAGGGCGAATTTACCGATCCCTCCTATTTTGCCGGCCTCGATCCGGCATTTGGTTTGATCGGCAACACCGTCGGTGCCTTCGGCACCCCTCGGAAGCACTCAAGTTTTCTCAACTACGGCGGCGGGCAAGGAGATTTTCCAGAAGCTCTACGATAAGTACAATGTCCATCTCATCGGCGTGGTTATTACCGGTGTCGAGGCCTTTGTCTCCCGCCAAGCCACTGAACGGGGTCGATGATCTGAAAGGGCTGAAAATGCGCCGCTCCCGAGGGCATGGTACAAAAGGTGTTTGCGGCGGCCGGCGCCGCCCCGGTCAACCTGCCGGGCTCCGAGGTGTACACCTCTCTTGAAAAAGGGGTTATCGACGCGGCTGACTACACCCTGTTTTCGGTGAACCAGCAGCAGGGCATGCACAAGATCGGCAAATATCCGGTATTTCCCGGCTTTCATTCCATGCCGCTGCAGGTGGTGACGATCAATAAAGATATCTGGAATGAGCTGCCCGAATCCATCCAGACCATGATGGAAACGGCGTCTGGCGGCTCGCCACCGAGGTGTACTTCCAGTATGAAATGCTGGATCTTGAGGCAGCCGCTCAGGCCCGCGCCGAGGGTATCCAGATTTCCGACTGGTCGCTGGAAGAGCGTGCCAAGTTCCGTAACATCGCCCGCGAGCAGTGGGAAAGCGTCACCTCCCAGTCACCTATCGCTAAAGAATACGCCGACGCCCTGGTCACCTTCATGCAATCCCAGGGTTTGATGTAGTTCTCATAAAGCGGTCCGGGACAATACCTCCCGGACCGCTTTTAACAGGAGCGGCACCATGGAACGTACCGGCAGACAATGTTCCCCGGACCGTCAACGGCCAGCCCATGTCAATTCTGGACGTCTGGATCGTCCGGGTGGGCAATGTCATCGGCTGGCTCTACTTTGCGGCGGTGGTGATCTCCGTTTTCGAAGTCGTCCTGCGCTATGGCTTCAACCGGCCCACCCTCCTGGGCACACGAGACAACTTTGATGCTGGTGGCATCGGCATGCTCTGGGGCGGCTCATACTGTATGGCCGAGGATCGTCACATCCGGGTTACCGTGATCAGAGACGCCCATGGGCAGAAAAACGAGGCGGATCGTCGATGTTATCGTCGGTCTGCTCAATCTGCTCTTTTGCGCCGGGGCTTGCCTGGGCAGGGTATGTTGATGACCCAGAAAGCGCTCTTCGATCCCACCGGCATGTTCAGACTGCAACGAACCGGCTCGGCCTTCAACTCGCCGGCGCCGGCGGTGGTGAAAACGGTGCTGTTCGTGGTGGTTATCCTGATGACCCTCCAGGCCCGTGCAGCAGCTGGCAGCCAGGATAAGGGCTCTAAAAGACCTTCAAACGGCACGATATTGCCGATGACCAGCAGGGAGGTTGATGATGTTTGAACTTTCCGCCCTCGGCGTCGAATGGGGAACCTTGCTGCTGTTCGGTCATGATGATTGTTCTGCTGATTCTCGGCAAACCGCTTGCCTACCTGACCGGGTTCGTGCCATGTTTTTTGCCATCGGCTGGTTCGGACCCAATGTGCTGCCGCTGCTTACCAGCCGGATCTACTCCTTCGTCAGTGAGTACACCCTGATCGCGGTGCCGATGTTCGTGCTCATGGCATCGCTGCTGGATAGAACCAATATCGCCAAGGACCTCTATAACGCCATGCAGTTTTTCGGCGGCCGTATCCGGGGCGGGGTGGCGGTGCAGACTCTGGTGGTCGCCGTGTTTCTCGCCGCCATGAGCGGCATCATCGGTGGTGAAACGGTTTTACTGGGGATGCTGGCCCTGCCGCAGATGCTGCGCCTGGGCTACAACAAGAACCTGGCGATCGGTACGGTGTGTGCCGGCGGCTCCCTTGGCACCATGGTGCCGCCGTCCATCGTGCTCATTATCTATGGGCTGACCGCCAACGTCTCCATTGGTGATCTGTTCACCGGGGCGGTGGTCCCGGCCCTGATGCTGGCCAGCTTTTACCTCATCTATATCCTTGTCCGCTGCCACCTGCAGCCGGAACTGGCCCCAACAATCGCGACCCCGAGATGGAGGATCGCGGTATCAAAAAAATCTTCATGGATATCGCCGCCCCCGGGGTGATTATCTTTTTTGTGCTCGGCTCCATTTATGGCGGCATTGCCTCGGTCACCGAGGCGGCCAGCGTTGGGGTGGCCGCGGTTCTCGGTCTGGCACTAATCCGCCGGGAACTCAAATTAACCGTGTTGCAGCAGGCCATTGTCCAGACCATGCGCACCTGCGGCATGATTTCTGGATCGGCATTTCAGCCAGCGCTCTGATCGGCGTCTACAACCTCATGGCGGCAAACCGGTTCGTCCAGGGCATGATCCTCGGCCTCGATGTTACCCCGCTGCTCATCATCTTGTTGATGATGGCCATCCTCATCTTTCTCGGGATGTTCATGGACTGGATCGGCATTGCCCTGCTGACCATGCCGATTTTTGTGCCGATCGTCACCGGGCTCGGTTACGACCCGGTCTGGTTCGGGGTGGTGTTCTGCATGAATATGCAGGTGTCGTTTCTGAGCCCGCCGTTCGGACCGGCCGCCTTCTACCTGAAAAGCGTAGCACCGCCGGACATTACCCTGATGACGATTTTTGCCTCGGTCTGGCCCTTCATTCTCATGCAGCTGCTTGCCCTGGCCCTGGTGGTGCTGAATCCGGGCATCGCCCTGTGGCTGGTCAATCTCAAGTAAGCACGGGTGAGCGGCACCGTGGTTATCGTACTGATGGGCCCGATGGGATGCGGCAAGACGACGGTGGGCAAGATATTGTCACAGCGCATGAGGATCAAATTTATCGATTCCGATGACTATCACCCCCGGAAAACATCGAAAAAATGGCGCGGGGTATAGCCCTGAACGACCGCGATCGATACCCCTGGCTGACACGGCTGAAAGCTATAATCGACACAGCCCTTGACGAGGAAAAATCCATAATCCTGGCCTGCTCAGCCCTCAAAAAGAGCTATCGGAAGACGCTTGGCGTCGACCAGAAGCGGGTTATCACCGTATATCTCAAGGGGGATATGGCCCTGCTTGAGGAGCGGGTGGCAGCACGTTCCCACCAGTATATGAATAACAGTCTTCTGGCCAGCCAGCTGGCGACTCTTGAGGAACCGACGGACGGCATCACCGTTTCCATCGCCGGGACGCCGGAGGCAACCGCCGAGGCGATTGTCAGCCACTTAAACGGGGTGGGTGCCTGCACCCCATCAACACACGAGTAACATTATGAAACATGAAATCGGTGTAGTGGGTCTTGCCGTCATGGGTGAAAACCTGGCGCTCAACATGGCCTCGAAAGGGTTTTCCGTGGCCGTCTACAACCGCACCGCCGCCTAGAACCGAGCAGTTCATGGCGAGCCGGGCAAAGGGTACGTCGATTACCGGCTATACCGAGATCAGCGCGTTTGTCGAGGCGCTGCAATCACCCAGAAAAATCATGCTGATGCTCAAAGCAGGCGCACCGGTGGATGCGTTCATTGCCACCCTGAACCCGCTTCTTGCCCCCGGCGATATCGTCATCGACGGCGGCAACTCCCACTATCTCGATACCGCGCGGCGCGTCAGGCCGCTCTTGAATCACAGGGGTTCCTATTTGTCGGCACCGGGGTATCCGGAGGCGAAGAGGGGCGCTTACCGGCCCATCCATCATGCCGGGCGGCTCCGTCGGTGCCTGGCCGCACCTTGCTCCCATCTTTACCGCCATCGCCGCCGCGTCGAAGACGGCTCCGCCTGTACCACGTGGGTTGGGCCGGGCGGGGCGGGTCATTTCGTCAAGATGGTGCACAACGGGATTGAGTACGGCGACATGCAGTTGATCTGCGAAACCTACCACTTCATGAAAGCGGTGCTCGCCATGTCGGCCGATGAAATACACGAGGTGTTTGGCCGCTGGAATGGCGGGGAGTTGTCGAGCTATCTTATCGAGATCACCGCCGCCATTACCGGCTACCGGGACGAAAAACGGTGCCGTCCTGCTTGACTCGATCCTCGACGCGCCGGACAGAAAGGAACCGGCAAGTGGACGATAAACGCCGCCCTTGAGCTTGGCGTACCCCTGTCACTTATCAGCGAATCGGTGTTTGCCCTGCCTCTCCGCGCGTTCAAGGATCTGCGCGTTGCCGCCGCCGGGGAGCTGAGCGGCCCGGCATATACATTCACCGGGGAGAGGCAGGAAACACTGGAGGATCTGGGCAAGGCGCTGTATGCGGCCAAAATCATCTCTTACGCGCAAGGGTTCGGTCTTATCCAGGAGGCCTCCCGGGGAATTTGACTGGAAGCTCGAGGCTGCCGAAATTGCCCGCATCTGGCGCGGCGGCTGCATCATTCGCTCGGTATTTCTGGATCGCATCAGCAAGGCCTACCAGGAAACCCCGGACCTCACCACCATGCTG
>JAEQMT010000030.1 GCA_016722945.1 Desulfofustis sp. PB-SRB1
CAGTCAGTATGTGGGCCAGTAAACCGGCGGTGGCAATACCTTTGGGAATAATCTGCTTCGGCGCCGGAGCAATCGTTACGTCGCGTTCTTGGTCTCAATTCCTTCACACTGCCGGCATCCATACTTAGGCCGGACATGTCTGATTACCCGGATCACCGCCGGAATGATATCAAGCTTCTCACAGACATCTTCGCCGATCTTTGACAAGGGTGCACCACAGCCACACTGCTTGTCCGCTCGTCTATATCGTGGACGAGCTCAACCCGGGCAATTCCTCCGGCAAGGGTTTTCTTCCTCGCTTTGTACGGGTGTGGGCGGGTACCTCGATGGTCTCGGGTTCTGGCTCGATCTCGGCGGGCTCCGGCATATCGAACAATGACAATTGCGGACTCTCATCATAGAGAGCAGGCTTCTCGCTCTTCTTGCCGAATAATTTGGCACGCAGAAGCCGAATCTCTTCCCGTAACAGTTATTCTCATGAGTGGAGCGCTCATGTTCCCGAACCAAAGAATTGATCATCTCTGTGAGTTCGGCAACCGTCTCAGGCAGAGGTGTATGAGCAGTGTTAATCATGCTCACATACTACCACCATTGGGCAATTATTTCACGAATAAAATCAACATAATATCATATTTTTTTGTGATGTTTTTTACGATACCGAGCCATACCCCAAGCGACCATGTGGCCTGGCTCACATCAAGACCGCTGAGCAGCCAGCTCAACGCCCGTTCGCCTCATCGCCATGACCTCCTCGCCGTCCTCGGGCCAGCGATAACAATCCTGTTCCAAGCGCTTCATCCACAGACAAAACCCACTGCCGTCCCAATACAAGATCTTCACCAGATCACGACGACGATTGCAAAATGCAAACAAGCTGCCACCAAACAGGTTCAGTTCGAACTGCTCTTCCACCAGCAGTGCCAACCCGTTGATCGATTTGCGCAGATCCGTAGCGCCCACCGCAACGTACACCATCGAGCCCTCGGGTGAGCCGGTCATCATCGCTGCTCCAGAATCCCGATCAATTCACGCAGGGTCGCCGGGCAAAAGTGTTGCTTTATGGTTATATGGAATCTCTCGTTACCGAGTATGACCCCCAGGCCTGAGTCGGGGTGCTCTGGTTGTGGGTGAGATTGTCCGAGTACCGGTGCCGACCATTACCGGGTTGAAAGCGTGCTTGTCGTCCCCGCCTCTCTTGAGCCGGCTCCGCCAATAGCCAAAACTCGAGAGGGAAAGCTGGTGCTTGCGGCAGTACGCCTGCTGACTCAATCCTGATTGTTTCCAGCCTGCGAATGTGATCACCCCAGTAGCTGCGTTTTGCATCTCTGCGGATCGCTTGTTCTGCTCCATATGCGCCTCCTTGAAAAAGTTCAGCACAACAGAGCATGGGGGGAGGGATAAAAAAAGAAGGGGTTTGTTGAGCGCTTACATATTGGGTGCATGGCACAGCAAACGACACAGAAAGAAAATCGTGAGACGCTGGGGGGAAGGCTTGCCAGATTGCGTAAAGAACAAGGGCTGACCCAGATCGAAACTTGGAGCCAAGACAGACCTCAGCCAGGTGTTTGATATCTGATTATGAGCGGGGACGGCTGCAGCCAAGCCCCGATACCCTCATTAAAATGGCGAATGCTTTGGGAGTGGCGACCGATGAGCTTCTCGGCCTCAAAGGTAAACCAGCCAGCGGGACAAGCCAAGCCTGAAGACCCTGCGGCGGCTGAAAAAGATTGAAGAGCTCCCGCCATCACAGCAAAAAGCTCTTTTCAAGACGATTGATAACTTCCTCAAAGGGGCCGAGAAGGAATAAGAAAAGCGGCTGAGATCTTCTTCTCAGCCGCTTTTGTCGTGGCGTGTGGGATATGCCAATCAGCCGTTACACCGGGCGTGCCGGTGAACTTTTCATTGGCGGGAAGGGGAAAAAAATCGTTCCGTCCCCTTTTTTTTGGGACCCCCGTCCTTTCCCTAGACCCCTTTTTCTTTTATTTTTTCCCTCTATTTTTCCCTCTACTTCTTTCCTTCTGTAGATTTTTCATTATACTTATCACAAGATAAGCAAACAAGTATACAATGCAAATAGTAACTACCATGAAAACTGTAGTTAATAAAACTCTTTGAGTAAATATTCTCCTCCCAAAGCAAGATGATTTTTTATAAGTAACGCCCCACTTCCAAGCAGAATAACTTCAACTAAAAAAATAAAATTTTTAAGAAAATTCATGGACTTTTATTCACAACACTGCGACCGAACACTTAATCAATCCAAAAACAGACCAATAAGTTACAGCTTTATTAACCCCTGCTCGAACTGCTTTAGACGCTCTTGATGATAATCTATTAGCAATTTTCTTATCTACAGATTTTTGCAAATAATCGCCTATAAAATATTCCAACCAGCATATGGCAACACAATTACCATATTCTGCTGTTTGGGCTGGAAAGCTCTCACGGCTCCCTCAAATCCACGTACGGCGTTTGCAAACTGTGGGGATTGCCACATTCCTGGTGCTAATGGGCCGTAATTTGATAACCCCAACGGATCAACCTTATTAACCGGATCATTTTGAACATACCCATACAGATTAATCCCCCTTCAAGCCCTATCGGGTCAGCGGAGATATAGCGCCCGGTGGCAGGATCGTAGAATCTGTGCCAAGATTTCACGATGCGCCTTCTCCCCCCAAAGAGCTGTTTTTTGTGGGGGATCACGCAGATTCAAAGAGCAGTGTTCAGTAATACCCGAGATCGCCTGACAAGACAAGCACCAGCAGGCGGTTAAAGAAAAAAGAAAGGCGGCAGATGATGGTCACAGCCGACCCGTAGGGAGACTTCTGGGGGAGCCCCCGCGCAGCAGGGGGCGGACGGGTGGGCACGGCAGCGGCGGTAGGTGGGTGGCGGGTGGAGGGTGGTGTGCCTTTCGCCACTAAACATAAGAACTTATGTTGAGCGGACAAGGGAACAGGCCGGCGGCCCGGCTGCTTGTCGTTTATGCAGCCGGGATGACGGACTGCACGTCGCATAATAGCGCTATTGTGCGACGTGCCGCCGGGAGCGCAGTGGCGGAAGGTGCACTGCCCGGAACTCGGCGCCGCCTTCGCTGCTGCCGTGCCCGGGCGGGCGGGGGTCCTCAGTTCAAAGGGCCGCGGGCCCCCACTGATCCACGTAGTTGTTTTATACAGACTCGCCCGGATGATACCTGGCGTGGATCTCTTTGAGGTCGTTGATGGTGACCCTGGTGTAGATCTGGGTGGACTCCAGGGACGCATGGCCCAGCATCTCCTGGATATGACGGATGGGCGCCCCGTTTTTCAGCATATGGGTCGCACAGGTGTGACGGAAGGTGTGGGTGGTCACGTTTTTTCTAATCTTTGCCTCTTTAGCCGCCTTTTTAACGACGGCCCAGACGGCGGTGGGCGTCATCTTCGTTCCCCAGCGATTGAGCACCAGATACCCTGTTTCCTTTCCCCGGCTCATGGCCGGCCGGACCATGAGAAGATAGGTCTTTATCAGTCCACAGACCCGTGAGCTTATCGGTACGACCCGGTCTTTTGCTCCCTTGCCGGATCTGATCGTCAGATATCCATTCACGATATCGAGATCACCGGTCTTGACCGCCGCCATCTCAGCGGCCCTGATGCCGGTATCATAGAGGATTTCCAGAATGATCCTGTTGCGGTAGCCGGCAGGTGTCCGCATGTCCGGGGCGGCCATGATCTTTGTTATCTCAGCGTGCTCCAGGATCACCTTTGGTAAGCGTTTCGGCTGCTTCGGCAACGTGATCGTCTTGCTGAGATCAGCGGTAAGATAATCCGTTGCATAGAGATACCGGGCAAAGCCGCGAACCGAGCAGAGATACTTTTCCCTGGTACTGACCGACAGTTGCTTACCTTTGGCAGTCAGCCGGTAGGCAAGGTCTTCCTGGAACAGATGCAAGGCATCCCGGTTAAACTGCACCAGCTCGGTTATCCCTTCATGTTCCAGAAAGAGAACCATGGCATTCAAGGCGCCCCGGATGTTGCGGATCGTCAACGGTGAACGGTTCAGGATCTTCAGTTCCTCTAGATATCCCGGTATCAGTTCTCTGATCAGCATGGTGGATGCGTCCGGGTATGGGTTTCCTTGAGGTCGATTGGGTATACTCGGGTATATATTTGGGTGGTCCGGATGTGTCGGTGGCCAAGCAGCTTCTGGACATAGCGGATATCTGCTCCCTGCTGGAGAAGATGGGTTGCGCAGCTTCTGCGGAAGCTGTGCGGTGAAGCGGTCTTTGTGATTCCGGCGGCTTTTTTGTAGTGAAACAGTGATGTCCTGATACTGTTACCGGTCACCGGCCTGCCTTGATCGGTGAGAAAGAGCCGTCTTTGCTGCTTGTTCTTCCGGGCATACCGGGGCCGGATCTTTTCCAGATACTCTTTCAGATACGTGGCCGCATTGCTGCCGAGGGGAACCACCCGCTGCCGGTTGCCCTTACCTTTTCTGATATGCAGAACCTTGTCTTTGAGATCAACATCATGAACGGTGAGCTGCACCAACTCATTGAGCCGTATCCCTGAAGAATACAGCGTTTCCATGATAGCCCTATCTCTGATCTGCATCCGTAACGAGAGGTTGGGCTGCTCCAGGAGCAGCCGCATTTCCGCAACCGTCAGCACCTCCGGCACGGTCCGGTTCTGCCGGTTGGTTTCCCGTATGTTGAACCCCAGATTATCTAAAATAAAACCAGCCTTTTTTGTCAGAATCTGTTAGCAGTGGGTGGTGACACTGCAGATTATTTTGATTTCTCGTAACGTTATTGTACACCCCTCGTGAGTGGTGGCTGCCGGGGCCGTGGACACGGCCCCGGCAGCCCTCCAGGCAGGAAACCTACTTCCTGAAAGGAGTTGCCTTGTGGTACTGTTTGTTGCCGCATCCGTCAAAGGAAATTGCTCGTCTCGGCACCGCCTACCCCTGGAATAAAACCATCGTGCTGTCCCCGGTGCGGTGGACGGTTGTGGTGGCATGGATTTGTTGTCGCCTGGTTTAGCTGCCTTTCTCATTGTGTCTATCTTCGACGTCTGTTCTGTTCGCAGTGCCGCGCCGTTCATCGGTTGAAACCACAGGGGTATTGGCCCCGGTATCGCAGTTCCAGTGCTGAGATTCACCAGGCAATTACCCACCGACAGAGCACAAAACGCTGGCGGCCCGATCTGCCGCGTTCGCGCCAACGCCAGTGGTGGCGTCGGCTAGGTCGGATGATTCGGCTGGTCTTCGGGATGTCCACTCAGCTTACCCACCGGGAAGGATTCACTCGACTCATTGCACGAAACATCATCCCGGTCACCCAAGCAATACACCATGACAATCGACACATCCATGACCCACCCTACCGTATTGTAGCTCTGCCCGGCGGCCTCTGAGCATGGTATCGGCAGACAGACTCGGATAACCCGACTCTGATACCCCATACCCAGGAGGACGCCCATGGAAGACGAAGCCTTACGTACCGAAGTTGCCCTGTTTCGCTTCGGAGTCATCAGCGAGTTGGTTGCATCACGACTCGAACCCGGTGAGTTGACCGAACTCATCTATCAAAAAAGTGAGCAGCACTGGCATATCCCCGGCTCTCATCGCACCCGGGTGTCGGCAGCCACCGTCAGGCGCTGGCTGCGACTCTATGAGCGGGGCGGCCGCGAGCTCAGTGCCTTGATGCCGGCCAGGCGGTGCGACCGGGGATGCTCTCGCACGGTCGATGATGAGACTCGCGGCGCCCTGATCCGGTTGCGCAAAGAACAACCAGGTTGGCCGGTCTGGCGGCTGGTGCAAGCACTTGCTGAAAAACAAGTAATCACACCCGGCACGACCCTGAGTCTCTCCACCGCCTATCGCATCCTCACCCAGGAAAAGCTTGACAGCGCCGCTCTGCACAAGCGAGCCCCGGTGGATCGACGGCGTTACGAGGCCGAATTCCCCAACGATATCTGGCAATCAGATATCATGCACGGCCCGCTGGTAAAAGGCACCGGCAAAAGGCGCAAAGCGTATCTGATCGCCATTCTTGACGATCATTCCCGGTTCATTACCCACGGCGAGTTCTTCTCTTCGGAAAAACTCGAATCCTGGCTCCAGGTCTTTCGCCAGGCCCTGCTTACCAGAGGACTGCCGCGTAAACTCTACGTGGACAACGGCGCCGCCTTTCGCTCACGCCATCTCGAACGAATCTGTGCCTCGCTCGGCATCGCCCTGATCCACAGCCGCCCCTATACCCCACAGGGGGCGCGGCAAGATCGAGCGCTTCTTTCGCACCGTCAGATCCCGGTTTATCTCGCGCCTCGATGACCAACCCGACACCCTTGCTCAGCTCAATGAGCGGTTCCAGCACTGGCTGGAAACGGACTATCTGCATCGGGTTCATTCGGTCACCGCGATGACCCCGTTCAACCGCTTTGCCGCTCATCTTGAAATGATTCGCGAAGCACCCGCTGATCTTACTGATCACTTCCGTAAAGAAGTGCGGCGCCGGGTCAGCAAAGACCGGGTCGTCACCATCGACGGACGACTCTTCGAAGCCCCGGTTCAATTGATCGGTGAACGGGTCACGCTCTTGTTCAACGATGATCGGCCGGAACGGGTCGAAATCTTCTGTAAGGGGCAGTCGTGTGGTCTGCTCAGGCCGGTTGATCTGGTGGTCAACACCCTGGTGAAACGAACCAAAAACGGCGGTGAAGAGATGCTCGCCGAAACCTCGACATGCCGGCCGGGACGGCTGCCCTTTGATCCTAGCGCCGACGGAGGTGGATCATGAGCTATCGAACTTTCTTCGGCCTCAGTGCGGAGCCCTTCAGGGCTGATCTCGCCCTTGAGCAGGTGCTCACCACCCCGGAATTGCTCGGCGTCCAGCAACGCCTCGACTATGTCTTGCGTCTGGGCGCCATCATGCTTGTCACCGGCGAAGTCGGCGCCGGCAAATCAACCGCCGTGCGCTACAGCTGTGGAACGCTTCATCACTCTCGGTACAAGACCCTGTGGGTCACCGCTTCAGCCGGCTCTATTCTCGAACTCTACCGCCAGCTCCTGGCCGAGCTTGACATCGCTACCGCATCGTCCTCACGGGCCGTATTGACCCGGCTGATCAGAGCACAGATCGACAGCCTGGTCGCCGGTAAAAAGCAGCAACCCCTGCTGATTATCGATGAGGCCTCACTGCTGCGCCTCGATGTCTTTGCCGAGCTCCATACCATCACCCAGTTCGAAGCCGACTCCAAACCGTGGCTGCCCATGGTGCTGGCCGGCCAGAATAACCTGGCGGAAAACCTGCTCTACCGTACCGCCATACCGCTGGCTTCTCGCATTGTTGCCAGAAAGTCATCTGCCGGCGGTCACCCGCCAGGCGATGGGTGAGTATCTGGACCATCATCATCACCATTGTCGGAATAAAAAAACTCACCCTTTACCGAACAGGCGGTAACCGCCATTTCATCAGGGCTCCGGCGGGCTCTTTCGGCAAAGCCAACCCATCTTGCCCGCGGCGCCATGATCGCCGCTGCCGCCGAAAAAACACAAGAGGTAACAGCGGAGCATGTTCGGTGTGCCGACTCGGAGCTGCTGTAATTCAACCATCAAACACAAGGAGCACATCATGAAACCTGAACAGACCATCCAGTTTCTTGCCGAATTGCTTGAACTGGCTGAAGAACTAAACCGTATCGTCAAACAGTATTGCCGACTCGTAACCACTGATCATCTGGACACGGACACTACGCAGAGAAGAAGGACTCAGAATATGATGCATTGGTTCTGAGTAAATCTGTACTTCTAGTCGTGCCGAGATGCTCCCCCCGGGCGGCGCTACGCGACGCACGCCCGGGGGGGGACGCCTGCAAAATATTCTGGATATCACTGGTAAGATATTCAGACAAATGCTGTGCATTTAATGTGAGAATCAACACCGGTATCTTCTCTGCTGTCGGATCAAGCAGGAGCCGGTGAGTATCCAGCAGCCAGCCGAACAACCGCTTTACCGGCCTCAGCCGCATGCCCTTTGGTCTCTTTCGGCGATAGCCATGTCGGCTACCAGAAGCTGGTAGGTTCTGATCGTCTCATGGGTTACCTGCTTGAGATCCATCACCTTTATTTTCCTGAGATAGTCCAGAAAGTAACCAAGATAGACCGAGTAACATTCAATGGTTGAGGCGGCATAGCCGCTGCTTTCCAGGTAGTTCTTGAACCTGATCTTCGCTGTATCGATATCCATATTCTTCGTATCCCTCCTCTTGTGGCGGTTCTCGTCAGAGACCCGGTGCATGGTGGCTTCATTGCGGTATCGATTACCTTTGCCCGTGACAGCCCGGCAGCGTCACTCGTTTTCCGTCCTCTGCCCCCTGTCCCCTGTCCCCTGTCCCTGTCCCCTGTCCCCTGTCTTCTGGCTTCTGCCTTCTGGCTTCTGCCTTCTGCCTTCTGCCTTCTGCCTTCTGCCTTCTGCCTTCTGCCTTCTGCCTTCTGTCTTCTGCCTTCTGTCTTCTGTCTTCTGTCTTCTGTCTTCTGGTACCCCTGGGTCTTGTTCTCCTGCCTCGCCCTCGGGGTTGTTGTCTTTTTTCTTTAACTGCACGGAGTTATCTATATTTTTCCGAACCTCGGAGTACCCTCGGGGTAGCACGTTTTACCCTCGGGGTCGGGGTATTTACCCTCGGGTAACGCTTCATCTTCCCGGTTCATCAACGTTGTGATCTGCTCAACGCTGGTCAGGTTGAGGTAACACGTTTCTTGATGCTCCTCCCCCTGGCCCTGATAGTTGAGGATATAGCTGTACTCCTTGCCTCTGGAGCTGGTGCGGACACCGATGTACTCCATTTCTTCAAGTTGCTTGATATGAGCCCTGATCTGCCAGTCACTCCAGCCGGTGTATTCCCGGATCATCCTCCGGGTGAAGAAGATTTCATCTATGGGGGCGTTGTTCTGCTCCGCCTGTTCCTGCACCATGGCATAGATCAGGGACAGCAAGGTCCTGGACGGTTTGGACCAGTTCATCCATGGATTGACCGAGAACCACATTGGCAAGGCGGTTAGCTGTCTCAATGTCGGTAAGCGTGACTTCGATATATTCAACCGGCGTGCCGTCCACCTCCACGGTTTTATATCTCCCGCTGATACTGGTGCAGGAAGGCCACCGCCCGGATCAACCCGAGGTATTTCTTGTGTGGTCCCGCCTGGCCCGGAGCGAGTGGCTGGGATAACTGAGATATTCGGCATAGGGGTTGACCACCGCCAGGGCTTGAGCATTCGTTGCACCGCATGGTGCTTTCTGGTAACGGTGTGCTGCTTCTTTTCCCGGATCAGCCCGGCCAGCGTTTCCGCCTCCCGCTGCCGCTGATGGATGGCCCGGTCATGGCGGCCGATTCATCGATGGTCAGAAAGATAAAGCGTGAGGCCGTCTCCTGGTCGATCTCGGTGGCGGTGGTGGTGATCATCACACAGACCGGGCCGTTTACCGTGTATTCCTCGGTCTTCATCCTGCCGTTGGCATCCTTGCCGGTGGCGGCTACGGTAATCTTCTTGGCCGACTGGATCGTTCTGATCGAGTAGGCAGCGCCGCCCATCCCTTCGGCCTCCTCGATGGCCAGGGATCTTGTGCACCAACGAGTCTTCTTCTTTGATAGAACAGGCCTGGTCGGTGACCCGGGTGTATTTGATATACTCTTCATCGGGGGATCAGCGAGATGATGGCATCCTGCAGGGTGGATTTGCCGGCCGCGGAGCGGGACTGGATGAGCACCGATAAGGGCTCGGCCAGCTTCCTTGAGGTGGCAGCCAGGTAGCCCACCAGCTTGTTGATCTTCTCGCCGGTGACGCCCAGGGTGTCGAAGTCGGTGAGCAGCGCCGCGAAGATATCGTCGCTTTTCAGAAAGGATAAGGCCAGCTCCTTATCTCCTGCGCTGATCTCGGTGTGCTGCTGTTCTTGTTTCTCCGGCCGCCACTGTTCTACCAGCTGCAGCAGTTTGGCCAGGTCTTCCTTGATCAGCGCTTCCGGCTCGGCAAACAGATCGGCACAGAGCTTGGCGAACCAGTGGCGGGAGCGGGAGGAGTAGAGGTCGATGGTAGTCAGCTCGAAGGGTTTGGATGATGAAACGTCCTCACTGACCTTGATGGTGGCCTTCAACTGGGTGTCGCCCCGCTGGATGCCTTTCACCTGGTACTGCCGTGTGGCGTAGCCCACCGTGAAGCCGTGTTCTTCCTGCTGGTATAGGGTTTGTTTACGCTTGTTCAGCGAATCTGACTGCTCCACCGATGCCGGATTGGCCGCTTTGAGCAGCTGCTCGAACTCTTCGGGAGTGTGGCGGTTGAAGTAGATGGTGATGTCTTTGTCCGGCAGCTCGATCGTGTAGACGGTTATTCCTTTCTTCTGTAACTGCTCCGCCGCCTGAGTTGCTCCATCTTTGCCGGCCTGGTCGCTGTCAAAGCAGAGATACACCTCTGTTACCGGGCTGTTAAAGAGAACAAGATGATCCTCGGTTACCCCGTTTACCCCATAGGCAGGGAATGACATTGGTAAAACCCTGGTCGTACAGGGTTACCGCATCGATAATCGATTCGGTAAGGATAATAGAAGCGCTTCGTGGTACCGCCTGGCGGTTGACGAGCCCGGCGCGTGAACCGGCCAGATACAGGTGGCTGACCCCGTGTGCCGGGTCGATGTTTCTGCCATAGAGATTGACGATTGCCCCATCTGTATCGTAGATGGGAAAGACCACGCAGTTGTAGAAGATTTCGTTGCCTTTGGCATTGAGGATGCCGAGCGTTTTCAGCGTCTTGATGACGGCCGGATCTTCGGGCAGGATCTTTTTCAGGCTGCCGTTCACAAAGCCCGTGCCGAAGTCGGTGGCATGTCTGGTTGTTTGTAATCCCCCGGTTCTTGAGGTAGTCCAGGCCTCTCTGATCTTCAGTAAAGCTGTGCTGATAATACCCCACTACTCGGGCCAGTAACTTCTTCTCGGCCACACTCAGCACTTTCTTACCCGGTCTTTTCTGACTTCGTGTCCTCTGTCTTCCTGAATTCTGTTCCCCCGAGCCAGCAGCTTTTTGTCGGCCACGCTGAGCCCTTTCTTTTTTTTTCTTTAACTGCTGTTTTTGGTTTTCCGGGGTTTTGGATGGTTCGCGGATAACCGTTTCACTGCTTGCGTGAAGTCAACTTGGTCGATCAGCTCAACAAAGCGGATCACATCGCCGCCCGTGCCCACAGCCAAAAGCAGTTCCACAGGTTTTCCTTGGGATTGACGGTAAGTGATGGGGTGGTATCTTCATGGAAGGGGCAGAAGCCCCGGTAGTTCTCGCCGACCTGTTGCAGCTCGATGCCGCGGGCCTTCATGAAAGAAACCAGCTCAACGCGCCGTGTTTGATGGCGTCGATGTCGTCTTGACTGATCATTATTCTCTCTCCTCATATCTCGCAGGTCAAACAGCATAATCTCTGAGTAGGTTCAGTGATTCTCGCAGATGAACGGGGTTTACCAGGGCCTGACCGCTTCGGTATTGCCGCTCTAACTGTTCCAGGTCGGCGCCGCTGATCTCAAAGGCGGCAATCCCTCTGGCCGCGTCCTTGATCCTGATGCCGCGCAGTGCGGGCGCCCTTGCACAGGAAAAAGGCGCCGACATAGATGTCCGTGGTCTCGTAGGTGGCGCATGGCTCATCCACCTCCTTTGGGTCACCATGATTGATTTTTTCCGGGAGATATGGAAGAAGAGCAGGACGCTTCGGGTATCTCGCCCGGGGTCGTACCAGCCCGTCACCTTCGCTCTTGCCACAGACCGGAAGGTGACGGGCTTTTTTCGTTCAGACAAGCCTGTTCAAAAACCTGTCAAGCATTTTATATGCTATGCAACGTATAGCACATGTGCTATATAGTGGTCAACAAAAAAATCACTCAAAAAAAGAAGGAGTATACTGTGGTAAATTCATCACACCGGATACTCGATATGGAATTCCCGGAACGGTTAAGTGCTATCAGAAAAGGAAAAAGGACTGACCCAACAGAAGCTGGCGAAGCTTGTCGGGCTCCATGTCGCCCAGGT
>JAEQMT010000012.1 GCA_016722945.1 Desulfofustis sp. PB-SRB1
ACGATCATTCCCGGTTCATTACCCACGGCGAGTTCTTCTCTTCGGAAAAACTCGAATCCTGGCTCCAGGTCTTTCGCCAGGCCCCTGCTTACCAGAGGACTGCCGCGTAAACTCTACGTGGACAACGGCGCCGCCTTTCGCTCACGCCATCTCGAACGAATCTGTGCCTCGCTCGGCATCGCCCTGATCCACAGCCGCCCCTATACCCCACAGGGGCGCGGCAAGATCGAGCGTTCTTTCGCACCGTCAGATCCCGGTTTATCTCGCGCCTCGATGACCAAACCCGACACCCTTGCTCAGCTCAATGAGCGGTTCCAGCACTGGCTGGAAACGGACTATCTGCATCGGGTTCATTCGTCACCGCGATGACCCCGTTCAACCGCTTTGCCGCTCATCTTGAAATGATTCGCGAAGCACCCGCTGATCTTACTGATCACTTCCGTAAAGAAGTGCGGCGCCGGGTCAGCAAAGACCGGTCGTCACCATCGACGGACGACTCTTCGAAGCCCCGGTTCAATTGATCGGT
Organism: Desulfofustis sp. PB-SRB1; assembly: GCA_016722945.1. Lineage (GTDB taxonomy): Bacteria > Desulfobacterota > Desulfobulbia > Desulfobulbales > Desulfocapsaceae > PB-SRB1. Next base: position 527 of record JAEQMT010000012.1, read on the forward strand.
GAACGGGTCACGCTCTTGTTCAACGATGATCGGCCGGAACGGGTCGAAATCTTCTGTAAGGGGCAGTCGTGTGGTCTGCTCAGGCCGGTTGATCTGGTGGTCAACACCCTGGTGAAACGAACCAAAAACGGCGGTGAAGAGATGCTCGCCGAAACCTCGACATGCCGGCCGGGACGGCTGCCCTTTGATCCTAGCGCCGACGGAGGTGGATCATGAGCTATCGAACTTTCTTCGGCCTCAGTGCGGAGCCCTTCAGGCTGATCTCGCCCTTGAGCAGGTGCTCACCACCCGGAATTGCTCGGCGTCCAGCAACGCCTCGACTATGTCTTGCGTCTGGGCGCCATCATGCTTGTCACCGGCGAAGTCGGCGCCGGCAAATCAACCGCCGTGCGCTACAGCTGTGGAACGCTTCATCACTCTCGGTACAAGACCCTGTGGGTCACCGCTTCAGCCGGCTCTATTCTCGAACTCTACCGCCAGCTCCCTGGCCGAGCTTGACATCGCTACCGCATCGTCCTCACGGGCCGTATTGACCCGGCTGATCAGAGCACAGATCGACAGCCTGGTCGCCGGTAAAAAGCAGCAACCCCTGCTGATTATCGATGAGGCCTCACTGCTGCGCCTCGATGTCTTTGCCGAGCTCCATACCATCACCCAGTTCGAAGCCGACTCCAAACCGTGGCTGCCCATGGTGCTGGCCGGCCAGAATAACCTGGCGGAAAACCTGCTCTACCGTACCGCCATACCGCTGGCTTCTCGCATTGTTGCCAGAAGTCATCTGCCGGCGGTCACCCGCCAGGCGATGGGTGAGTATCTGGACCATCATCTCACCATTGTCGGAATAAAAAACTCACCCTTTACCGAACAGGCGGTAACCGCCATTCATCAGGGCTCCGGCGGGCTCTTTCGCAAAGCCAACCATCTTGCCCGCGGCGCCATGATCGCCGCTGCCGCCGAAAAAACACAAGAGGTAACAGCGGAGCATGTTCGGTGTGCCGACTCGGAGCTGCTGTAATTCAACCATCAAACACAAGGAGCACATCATGAAACCTGAACAGACCATCCAGTTTCTTGCCGAATTGCTTGAACTGGCTGAAGAACTAAACCGTATCGTCAAACAGTATTGCCGACTCGTAACCACTGATCAATCTGGACACGGACACTACGCAGAGAAGAAGGACTCAGAATATGATGCATTGTTCTGAGTAAATCTGTACTCTAGTCGTGCCGAGATGCTCCCCCCGGGCGGCGCTACGCGACGCACGCCCGGGGGGGACGCCTGCAAAATATTCTGATATCACTGGTAAGATATTCAGACAAATGCTGTGCATTTAATGTGAGAATCAACACCGTATCTTCTCTGTCGGATCAAGCAGGAGCCGGTGAGTATCCAGCAGCCAGCCGAACAACCGCTTTACCGGCCTCAGCCGCATGCCCTTGGTCTCTTCGGCGATAGCCATGTCGGCTACCAGAAGCTGGTAGGTTCTGATCGTCTCATGGGTTACCTGCTTGAGATCCATCACCTTTATTTTCCTGAGATAGTCCAGAAAGTAACCAAGATAGACCGAGTAACATTCAATGGTTGAGGCGGCATAGCCGCTGCTTTCCAGGTAGTTCTTGAACCTGATCTTCGCTGTATCGATATCCATATTCTTCGTATCCCTCCTCTTGTGGCGGTTCTCGTCAGAGACCCGGTGCATGGTGGCTTCATTGCGGTATCGATTACCTTTGCCCGTGACAGCCCGGCAGCGTCACTCGTTTTCCGTCTCTGCCCCCTGTCCCCTGTCCCCTGTCCCCTGTCCCCTGTCCCCTGTCTTCTGGCTTCTGCCTTCTGGCTTCTGCCTTCTGCCTTCTGCCTTCTGCCTTCTGCCTTCTGCCTTCTGCCTTCTGCCTTCTGTCTTCTGCCTTCTGTCTTCTGTCTTCTGTCTTCCTGTCTTCTGGTACCCCTGGGTCTTGTTCTCCTGCCTCGCCCTCGGGGGTTGTTGTCTTTTTTCTTTAACTGCACGGAGTTATCTATATTTTTCCGAACCTCGGAGTACCCTCGGGGTAGCACGTTTTACCCTCGGGGTCGGGGTATTTACCCTCGGGGTAACGCTTCATCTTCCCGGTTCATCAACGTTGTGATCTGCTCAACGCTGGTCAGGTTGAGGTAACACGTTTCTTGATGCTCCTCCCCCTGGCCCTGATAGTTGAGGATATAGCTGTACTCCCTTGCCTCTGGAGCTGGTGCGGACACCGATGTACTCCATTTCTTCAAGTTGCTTGATATGAGCCCTGATCTGCCAGTCACTCCAGCCGGTGTATTCCCGGATCATCCTCCGGGTGAAGAAGATTTCATCTATGGGGGCGTTGTTCTGCTCCGCCTGTTCCTGCACCATGGCATAGATCAGGGACAGCAAGGTCCTGGACGGTTTGACCAGTTCATCCATGGATTGACCGAGAACCACATTGGCAAGGCGGTTAGCTGTCTCAATGTCGGTAAGCGTGACTTCGATATATTCAACCGGCGTGCCGTCCACCTCCACGGTTTTTATCTCCCGCTGATACTGGTGCAGGAAGGGCCACCGCCCGGATCAACCCGAGGTATTTCTTGTGGTCCCGCCTGGCCCGGAGCGAGTGGCTGGGATAACTGAGATATTCGGCATAGGGGTTGACCACCGCCAGGGGCTTGAGCATTCGTTGCACCGCATGGTGCTTTCTGGTAACGGTGTGCTGCTTCTTTTCCCGGATCAGCCCGGCCAGCGTTTCCGCCTCCCGCTGCCGCTGATGGATGGCCCCGGTCATGGCGGCCGATTCATCGATGGTCAGAAAGATAAAGCGTGAGGCCGTCTCCTGGTCGATCTCGGTGGCGGTGGTGGTGATCATCACACAGACCGGGCCGTTTACCGTGTATTCCTCGGTCTTCATCCTGCCGTTGGCAATCCTTGCCGGTGGCGGCTACGGTAATCTTCTTGGCCGACTGGATCGTTCTGATCGAGTAGGCAGCGCCGCCCATCCCTTCGGCCTCCTCGATGGCCAGGATCTTGTGCACCAACGAGTCTTCTTCTTTGTAGAACAGGGCCTGGTCGGTGACCCGGGTGTATTTGATATACTCTTCATCGGGGATCAGCGAGATGATGGCATCCTGCAGGGTGGATTTGCCGGCCGCGGAGCGGGACTGGATGAGCACCGATAAGGGCTCGGCCAGCTTCCTTGAGGTGGCAGCCAGGTAGCCCACCAGCTTGTTGATCTTCTCGCCGGTGACGCCCAGGGTGTCGAAGTCGGTGAGCAGCGCCGCGAAGATATCGTCGCTTTTCAGAAAGGATAAGGCCAGCTCCTTATCTCCTGCGCTGATCTCGGTGTGCTGCTGTTCTTGTTTCTCCGGCCGCCACTGTTCTACCAGCTGCAGCAGTTTGGCCAGGTCTTCCTTGATCAGCGCTTCCGGCTCGGCAAACAGATCGGCACAGAGCTTGGCGAACCAGTGGCGGGAGCGGGAGGAGTAGAGGTCGATGGTAGTCAGCTCGAAGGGTTTGGATGATGAAACGTCCTCACTGACCTTGATGGTGGCCTTCAACTGGGTGTCGCCCCGCTGGATGCCTTTCACCTGGTACTGCCGTGTGGCGTAGCCCACCGTGAAGCCGTGTTCTTCCTGCTGGTATAGGGTTTGTTTACGCTTGTTCAGCGAATCTGACTGCTCCACCGATGCCGGATTGGCCGCTTTGAGCAGCTGCTCGAACTCTTCGGGAGTGTGGCGGTTGAAGTAGATGGTGATGTCTTTGTCCGGCAGCTCGATCGTGTAGACGGTTATTCCTTTCTTCTGTAACTGCTCCGCCGCCTGAGTTGCTCCATCTTTGCCGGCCTGGTCGCTGTCAAAGCAGAGATACACCTCTGTTACCGGGCTGTTAAAGAGAACAAGATGATCCTCGGTTACCCCGTTTACCCCATAGCAGGGAATGACATTGGTAAAACCCTGGTCGTACAGGGTTACCGCATCGATAATCGATTCGGTAAGGATAATAGAAGCGCTTCGTGGTACCGCCTGGCGGTTGACGAGCCCGGCGCGTGAACCGGCCAGATACAGGTGGCTGACCCCGTGTGCCGGGTCGATGTTTCTGCCATAGAGATTGACGATTGCCCCATCTGTATCGTAGATGGGAAAGACCACGCAGTTGTAGAAGATTTCGTTGCCTTTGGCATTGAGGATGCCGAGCGTTTTCAGCGTCTTGATGACGGCCGGATCTTCGGGCAGGATCTTTTTCAGGCTGCCGTTCACAAAGCCCGTGCCGAAGTCGGTGCATGTCTGGTTGTTTGTAATCCCCCGGTTCTTGAGGTAGTCCAGGCCTCTCTGATCTTCAGTAAAGCTGTGCTGATAATACCCCACTACTCGGGCCAGTAACTTCTTCTCGGCCACACTCAGCACTTTCTTACCCGGTCTTTTCTGACTTCTGTCCTCTGTCTTCTGAATTCTGTTCCCCCGAGCCAGCAGCTTTTTGTCGGCCACGCTGAGCCCTTTCTTTTTTTCTTTAACTGCTGTTTTTGGTTTTCCGGGTTTTGGATGGTTCGCGGATAACCGTTTCACTGCTTGCGTGAAGTCAACTTGGTCGATCAGCTCAACAAAGCGGATCACATCGCCGCCCGTCCCACAGCCAAAGCAGTTCCACAGGTTTTCCTTGGGATTGACGGTAAGTGATGGGGTGGTATCTTCATGGAAGGGGCAGAAGCCCCGGTAGTTCTCGCCGACCTGTTGCAGCTCGATGCCGCGGGCCTTCATGAAAGAAACCAGCTCAACGCCGTGTTTGATGGCGTCGATGTCGTCTTGACTGATCATTATTCTCTCTCCTCATATCTCGCAGGTCAAACAGCATATCTCTGAGTAGGTTCAGTGATTCTCGCAGATGAACGGGGTTTACCAGGGCCTGACCGCTTCGGTATTGCCGCTCTAACTGTTCCAGGTCGGCGCCGCTGATCTCAAAGGCGGCAATCCCTCTGGCCGCGTCCTTGATCCTGATGCCGCGCAGTGCGGCGCCCTTGCACAGGAAAAAGGCGCCGACATAGATGTCCGTGGTCTCGTAGGTGGCGATGGCTCATCACCTCCTTTGGGTCACCATGATTGATTTTTTCCGGGAGATATGGAAGAAGAGCAGGACGCTTCGGTATCTCGCCGGGGTCGTACCAGCCCGTCACCTTCGCTCTTGCCACAGACCGGAAGGTGACGGGCTTTTTTCGTTCAGACAAGCCTGTTCAAAAACCTGTCAAGCATTTTATATGCTATGCAACGTATAGCACATGTGCTATATAGTGGTCAACAAAAAAATCACTCAAAAAAGAAGGAGTATACTGTGGTAAATTCATCACACCGGATACTCGATATGGAATTCCCGGAACGGTTAAGTGCTATCAGAAAGGAAAAAGGACTGACCCAACAGAAGCTGGCGAAGCTTGTCGGGCTCCATGTCGCCCAGGTGCGGAGGTACGAGGGCGGCACATCACAGCCGACCTTTGGAGGTGATACGAAAGCTCGCCGTTGCGCTGAGCGTGAGCGCGGATACGTTATTATTTGATAAGGATGAAAGAGGCCCTGATAATGACCTCAGATTGCAATTTGAAGCGATATCTCGATTTGAGCCCGAAGAGAAACAGATCGTCAAAACTGTCCTTGACAGTTTGATCTTAAAGCATGAAGCAAAGCGATGGTCGGCGGGGACATGACAGACCATAAAAATGCCAACTCAGCCGTTACACCGGGCGTGACGGTGAACTTTTTATTGATCAGTGTCAAGGATCGAGATTTGACCCCCTATCTCGATGGCTCACCACTTCCGTGGTGTTGCCGATATGGTTTGTGCCGGGAAGATATGGCAGAAGAGCAGGACGCTTCGATATCTCGCCGGGGTAGTGAAGCCATCAACCTGGTACCGTGGTGAGTTTTGCACCAATAGAGCTGAAGCCAAATTTGTCGTGCTGTGTTATAGTTCGTACAAACGAAGGAGGGCTTTATGACTATTGGAGAAAAGCTGAAAAGGCTGAGAAATGAAAAGGGGTTATCCCAACTCGCCCTTGAACGGCTCTCAGGTGTTCACTGCAAACTGCTGAGCAAGTATGAGAACGGAAAGGTTGAGCCAACGGCCGATACGCTCCGCAAGATAGCTCAAGCGCTAGGGGTTACATCAGATTACTTGATTTTTGACAATGCACCCCTCGACGGGATTAGTCAGCTGAAAGATTTAGAGCTTCTTGAGAAATTCAAAGAAGTCGAGAACATGTCTGTAGAGAACAGGACGATGATTAAAAATATGATCGATGCGTTACTGATAAAAGCAAAGTGGAAAGCTTCATCAAGCCTAATGGCCAGAATGAGCCGTGGGAAACAAGGATGCAGGCCACCCGTTGGATTGCCTTCGTTCAAGAAACAAAGACTAGTTCAGAAAACGACATACTGCAGATAGTAAATAAGGCTGTTGAGGAAGTCCGCAGTGGGAAAAAAGCAGCCCATTAGAGCAGTACTCGACACCAACCTATTCATCAGCGTCTGTTCTCTTCCTCTGGTTCGGTTGCCAAATTGCAGCAACTCTGGCTTTCCGGAGTATTTGAGCTGGTTGTTTCCGAGGAGATTCTTGAAGAGATCGGAGAACGCTGCAGAAGGTGTATATTCAGAAACAGCTTCGACTTTAAACCGGAAGAAAGGATCGGGGTTCTGGAGTTGATCCGTGAAAAAGCATCTATCGTGACTAAGGATCGATACAAGACTGATAGAATCGGTTGAAGATCCCGACGACAATAAATTTCTCAGCTGTGCCCTGGAGGCAAAGGCAAATTATGTCGTCTCCGGCGACAGCCACCTCCTTTCTCTGAAGCATTTTCACACCATTCAGATCGTTGACGCCGCAACTTTTATCGTGCAATGGAGAGGACTACAGTCCGGTAACGCAGCCAGGTCAATCGAGATTTTACCCCATTCTTTCTCCCTGCACCGCATACTTAAAAAAAGGATAACGACATTATGCAGTCACAGACTATAAAGGAAAAAATCACTGAGGTTGTTATGGCCCAGCCGGAAGATGCAACGTATGATGAGATCATAAGAGAGTTGGCCTTTTCCAGAATGGTTGACCGTGGGCTGGAAGATCTGAGATCTGGTCGGGTGATTTCAAACAGCGAGATGGCCAACCGGATAAGATCATGGCAAAAATAAGATGGTCCCATGAAGCCGAACAATGGCTGAAAGAGATCTATGAGTACATATCAGAAGATAATCCCACCGCCGCCGAAAAAGTCGTTTCCGGCATCTATGACAAGGCTCAGAAGTTGGGTGATTTTCCCCAGCCTCGGCCATAAATACCGTGAAGAACCGGAAGGAGATATCCGCATTCCTTTATGGCCATTACCGCATTGCCTACATAATCAGCGGTAATTATATCGATATCTTAGGAGTTTTCCATGGGGCATTGGACATAGAGCGATATTTGCCCTGAAGGAGACCAATCAGCCGCTACACCGGACTGCGCCGACGAGCTCTTTATTGATCAGTGTCAAGGATCAAGATCTGACCCCCGTCTTTCCTCACCGGATCGGTGACCGAAACCCGGTTGCCGTGTATATCGTAGGTGAAGCTGGTGGTACGGGGCTGCTCGTTGGAATGTCAAGATTAAAGATTTGACCCTCTACCTCCCTAAAGATCAGTTTCAAGGATCGAGATCTGACCCCATCACCGGCCCTGGTTGTGTAGGAGATGTTTCTTACCTTGCCGCCCGGCTCCTCGGCCCGTTCATGTCAAGGATCGAGATTTGCCTCCCTTTCTTTGCCCGAGGGCTTTTAATGGTTGCCCCCCCTACTTCCCATTTTCTCTTCGTCGTAGTAAGCTGAGTAGCTTTTTAAAACAGAACCCAACTCTAATTCAAGCTTTTCAGCCAACGAAATAATTGGATCAACAACCCAATCGCCAATATTCAATATGTCATCTATAATTTTTCAATAGATGACTCATAGATGCCAACAAAATCTGACAATTCTGCTACAGATAGATTTTTCTCTTTTAATTTTATATCTATGATATTCCTAGGTAGAATATTATGATTAGAATTAGAACAATACAATTCTTCAAGTTTCATATCAAGGGCCATACATATACACTGAGCCACCCTTAATGGTACCACCATGTATAGCTCGTCTTCATATCCCTCAATATCACCATATTCAGCTTTTGATAGTTTACAAAACCTACTTATGCTGTCTTGAGATAAACCTAGCTGAGTTCGCCGACTCATAATTATGCTATTTATTTCATTTTTTCTTATCAAAGGCATAACCTATCTGTATTGATGACAAATAAAAGGCGGAAAATTTCGTGATTAGCTTCCAGCTCCTCCAGTACAAATATTGTAAATAAGGAATAGAAGAAAGCCTATCCCAATTGTAAACTCTTGGCAATCTTCATCGCATTCTCCGACAGATTTATCCCCCCAGTCTTCGGCATAATCAGGTGGTTCAGCCGATTGGTCTCCATAAGGGGGTTTTTTCTGATTAGGCCATGGTTTTTTAGACTTCTTGGGGTACCTTTCTTTCTTGCCGTCAGGTTTTTGTTTATCCCAATGAGCCCAATGCCCTTCGTCCTCATTGTGAGGTGTCCAATGATTACCACTTGGATCCCAATAACCCTCACCATCAACAACCCAGGTTCCAGGATCATAACCTGGTGGATATCTTGGCGGTGGATCACCGATTGCCAAACCCCATGGATCTATAAATCTAACCGGATCGTTCCATACATACGCATATAAAATTGAAATCACCTCCCGCAAATCCTATCGGGTCTTCCGCTGTATAGCGCCCGGTGGTGGGATCATAGAATCTGTGCCAAGATTTCACGATGCGCCTTCTCCCCCAAAGAGCTGTTTTTCGTGGGGTTCGCGCAGATTCAAAGAGCAGTGTTCAGTATTACCCGAGATCGCCTGACAAGACAAGCACCAGCAGGCGGTTAAAGAAAAAGAAAGGGAATATCCGGGAAGTGGTTTTTGTCGGGGAGCCCCCGCGCAGCAGGGGCGGACGGGTGGCACGGCAGCGGCGGTAGGTGGGTGGCGGGTGGAGGGTGGAGGGTGGTGTGCCTTTCGCTAAACATAAGAACTTATGTTTAGCGAACAAGGGAACAGGCCGGCGGCCGGCCTGCGTTTTTTTTTTGCAGGCCGGATGACGGACTGCACGTCGCATAATAGCGCTATTGTGCGACGTGCCGCCGGGGAGCGCAGTGGCGGAAGGTGCACTGCCCGGAACTCGGCGCCGCCTTCGCTGCTGCCGTGCCCGGGGGCGGGGTCCTCAGTTCAAAGGGCCGCGGCCCCACTGATCCACGTAGCTGTTTTATACAGACTCGCCCGGATGATACCTGGCGTGGATCTCTTTGAGGTCGTTGATGGTGACCCTGGTGTAGATCTGGGTGGACTCCAGGGACGCATGGCCCAGCATCTCCTGGATATGACGGATGGGCGCTCCGTTTTTCAGCATATGGGTCGCACAGGTGTGACGGAAGGTATGGGTGGTCACGTTTTTTCTAATCTTTGCTTGGTGAGCCGCTTTTTTTAACGACGGCCCAGACGGCGGTGGGCGTCATCTTCGTTCCCCAGCGATTGAGCACCAGATACCCTGTTTCCTTTCCCCGGCTCATGGCCGGTCGGACCATGAGAACTGCTTTATTATATCGCACACCCGTGAGCTTATCGGTACGACACGGTCTTTTGTTCCCTGCCGGATCTGATCGTCAGATACCCATGCACGATATCGAGATCACCGGTCTTGACCGCTGCCATCTCAGCGGCCTGATGCCGGTATCGTAGAGGATTTCCAGGATGATCCTGTTACGGTAGCCGTCAGGTGTCCGCATATCCGGGGCGGCCATGATCTTTGTTATCTCAACGTACTCCAGGATCACCTTTGGTAAGCGTTTCGGCTGCTTCGGCAACGTGATCGTCTTGCTGAGATCAGCGGTAAGATAATCCGTTGCATAGAGATACCGGGCAAAGCGCGAACCGAACAGAGATACTTTTCCCTGGTACTGACCGAGAGCTGCTTACCTTTGGCAGTCAGCCGGTAGGCAAGGTCTTCCTGGAACAGATGCAAGGCATTCCGGTTAAACTGCACCAGCTCGGTTATCCCTTCATGTTCCAGAAAGAGAGCCATGGCATTCAAGGCGCCCCGGATGTTGCGGATCGTCAACGGTGAACGGTTCAGGATCTTCAGTTCCTCTAGATATCCCGGTATCAGTTCTCTGATCAGCATGGTGGATGCGTCCGGGTATGAGTTTCCTTGAGGTCGATTGGGTATACTCGGGTATAGATTTGGGTGGTCCGGATGTGTCGATGACCCAGCAGCTTCTGGACATAGCGGATATCAGCCCTTGTTGGAGAAGATGGGTCGCACAGCTCCTCCTGAAGCTATGCGGTGAAGCGGTCTTTGTGATTCCGGCGGATTTTTTGTAGTGAAACAGTGATGTCCTGATACTGTTACCGGTCACCGGCCTGCCTTGATCGGTGAGAAAGAGCCGTCTTTGCTGCTTGTTCTTCTGGGCATACCGGGGCCGGATGTTTTTCAGATATTCTTTCAGATACGTGGCCGCATTGCTGCCGAGGGAACCACCCGCTGCCGGTTGCCCTTGCCTTTTCTGATATGCAGAACCTTATCTTTGAGATCAACGTCATGAACGGTGAGCTGCACCAGCTCATTGAGCCGTATCCCTGAAGAATACAGCGTTTCCATGATAGCCCTATCTCTGATCTGCATCCGTAACGAGAGGTTGGGCTGTTCCAGGAGCAGCCGCATTTCCGCAACCGTCAGCACCGGCGGCAATGTCCGGTTCTGGCGGTTGGTTTCCCGTATTTTCTCTGTCGGATCAAGTAGGAGCCGGTGAGTATCAAGCAGCCAGCCGAACAGCCGCTTTACCGGTCTGAGCCGCATTCCCTTGGTCTCTTCGGCAATAGCCATATCGGCTACCAGAAGCTGGTAGGTTCTGATCGTCTCATTGGTGACCTGCTTGAGATCCATCACCTCTATTTTCCTGAGATAGTCCAGAAAGTAACCGAGATAGACCGAGTAACATTCGATGGTTGAGGCGGCATAGCCACTGCTTTCCAGGTAGTTCTTGAACCTGATCTTTGCTGTATCGATATCCATATTCTTCGTATCCCTCCTCTGGTGGCGGTTCTCGTCAGAGACCCGGTACATGGTGGCTTCATTGCGGTATCGATTACCTTTGCCCGTGACAGCCAGGCAGCGTCGCTGGTTTTCCGTCCCCTGTCCTCTGCCCTCTGTCTTCTGTCTTCTGTCTTCTGTCTTCTGGTACCCCTGGGGCTTGTTCTCCTGCCTCGCCCTCGGGGTTGTTGTCTTTTTTCTTTAACTGCACGAGTTATCTGTGTTTTTTCGAGCCTCGGAGTACCCGGGGTAGCACGTTTTCCCCTCGGGGTCAGGGTATTTACCCTCGGGTAACGCTTCATCTTCCCGGTTCATCAACGTTTCTATCTGCTCAACGCTGGTCAGGTTGAGGTAACACGTTTCTTGATGCTCCTCCCCTGGCCCTGATAGTTGAGGATATAGCTGTACTCCTTGCCTCTGGAGCTGGTGCGGACACCGATGTACTCCATTTCTTCAAGCTGCTTGATATGAGCCCTGATCTGCCAGTCACTCCAGCCGGTGTATTCCCGGATCATCCTCCGGGTGAAGAAGATTTCATCTATGGGGGCGTTGTTCTGCTCCGCCTGTTCCTTTACCATTTCGTAGATCTTCGATAGCAAGGTCCTGGACGGTTTGACCAGTTCATCCATGGATTGACCGAGAACCACATTGGCAAGGCGGTTAGCTGTCTCAATGTCGGTAAGCGTGACTTCGATATATTCAACCGGCGTGCCGTCCACCTCCACGGTCTGTATCTCCCGCTGATACTGGTGCAGGAAGGCCACCGCCCGGATGAGGCCGAGGTATTTCTTGTGGTCCCGCCTGGCCCGGAGCGAGTGGCTGGGATAATTGAGATATTCGGCATACGGGTTGACCACCGCCAGGGGCATGAGCATTCGTTGCACCGCATGGTGCTTTCTGGTAACGGTGTGCTGCTTCTTTTCCCGGATCAGCCCGGCCAGCGTTTCCGCCTCCCGCTGCCGCTGATGGATGGCCCCGGTCATGGCGGCCGATTCATCGATGGTCAGAAAGATAAAGCGTGAGGCCGTCTCCTGGTCGATCTCGGTGGCGTGGTGGTGATCATCACGCAGACCGGGCCGTTTACCGTGTATTCCTCGTCTTCATCCTGCCGTTGGCATCCTTGCCGGTGGCGGCCACGGTAATCTTCTTGGCCGACTGGATCGTTCTGATCGAGTAGGCGGCGCCGCCCATCCCTTCGGCCTCCTCGATGGCCAGGATCTTGTGCACCAACGAGTCTTCTTCTTTGTAGAACAGGGCCTGGTCGGTAACCCGGGTGTATTTGATATACTCTTCATCGGGATCAGCGAGATGATGGCATCCTGCAGGGTGGATTTGCCGGCCGCGGAGCGGGACTGGATGAGCACCGATAAGGGCTCGGTCAGTTTCCTGGAAGTGGCGGCCAGGTACCCCCCCAGCTTGTTGATCTTCTCACCGGTGACGCCCAGGGTGTCGAAGTCGGTGAGCAGCGCCGCGAAGATATCGTCGCTTTTCAGAAAGGA
>JAEQMT010000064.1 GCA_016722945.1 Desulfofustis sp. PB-SRB1
CTGTCTTCTGTCTTCTGTCTTCTGTCTTCTGTACCCCTGGGTCTTGTTCTCCTGCCTCGCCCTCGGGTTTGTTGTCTTTTTTCTTTAACTGCACGGAGTTATCTATATTTTTCCGAACCTCGGAGTACCCTCGGGTAGCACGTTTTACCCTCGGGGTCGGGGTATTTACCCCTCGGGTAACGCTTCATCTTCCCGGTTCATCAACGTTGTGATCTGCTCAACGCTGGTCAGGTTGAGGTAACACGTTTCTTGATGCTCCTCCCCCTGGCCCTGATAGTTGAGGATATAGCTGTACTCCTTGCCTCTGGAGCTGGTGCGGACACCGATGTACTCCATTTCTTCAAGTTGCTTGATATGAGCCCTGATCTGCCAGTCACTCCAGCCGGTGTATTCCCGGATCATCCTCCGGGTGAAGAAGATTTCATCTATGGGGGCGTTGTTCTGCTCCGCCTGTTCCTGCACCATTTCATAGATCAGGGACAGCAAGGTCCTGGACGGTTTGACCAGTTCATCCATGGATTGACCGAGAACCACATTGGCAAGGCGGTTAGCTGTCTCAATGTCGGTAAGCGTGACTTCGATATATTCAACCGGCGTGCCGTCCACCTCCACGGTTTTTATCTCCCGCTGATACTGGTGCAGGAAGGCCACCGCCCGGATCAACCCGAGGTATTTCTTGTGGTCCCGCCTGGCCCGGAGCGAGTGGCTGGGATAACTGAGATATTCGGCATAGGGTTGACCACCGCCAGGGGCTTGAGCATTCGTTGCACCGCATGGTGCTTTCTGGTAACGGTGTGCTGCTTCTTTTCCCGGATCAGCCCGGCCAGCGTTTCCGCCTCCCGCTGCCGCTGATGGATGGCCCCGGTCATGGCGGCCGATTCATCGATGGTCAGAAGATAAAGCGTGAGGCCGTCTCCTGGTCGATCTCGGTGGCGGTGGTGGTGATCATCACGCAGACCGGGCCGTTTACCGTGTATTCCTCGGTCTTCATCCTGCCGTTGGCATCCTTGCCGGTGGCGGCCACGGTAATCTTCTTGGCCGACTGGATCGTTCTGATCGAGTAGGCAGCGCCGCCCATCCCTTCGGCCTCCTCGATGGCCAGGATCTTGTGCACCAACGAGTCTTCTTCTTTGTAGAACAGGGCCTGGTCGGTGACCCGGGTGTATTTGATATACTCTTCATCGGGATCAGCGAGATGATGGCATCCTGCAGGGTGGATTTGCCGGCCGCGGAGCGGGACTGGATGAGCACCGATAAGGGCTCGGCCAGCTTCCTTGAGGTGGCAGCCAGGTAGCCCACCAGCTTGTTGATCTTCTCGCCGGTGACGCCCAGGGTGTCGAAGTCGGTGAGCAGCGCCGCGAAGATATCGTCGCTTTTCAGAAAGGATAAGGCCAGCTCCTTATCTCCTGCGCTGATCTCGGTGTGCTGCTGTTCTTGTTTCTCCGGCCGCCACTGTTCTACCAGCTGCAGCAGTTTGGCCAGGTCTTCCTTGATCAGCGCTTCCGGCTCGGCAAACAGATCGGCACAGAGCTTGGCGAACCAGTGGCGGGAGCGGGAGGAGTAGAGGTCGATGGTAGTCAGCTCGAAGGGTTTGGATGATGAAACGTCCTCACTGACCTTGATGGTGGCCTTCAACTGGGTGTCGCCCCGCTGGATGCCTTTCACCTGGTACTGCCGTGTGGCGTAGCCCACCGTGAAGCCGTGTTCTTCCTGCTGGTATAGGGTTTGTTTACGCTTGTTCAGCGAATCTGACTGCTCCACCGATGCCGGATTGGCCGCTTTGAGCAGCTGCTCGAACTCTTCGGGAGTGTGGCGGTTGAAGTAGATGGTGATGTCTTTGTCCGGCAGCTCGATCGTGTAGACGGTTATTCCTTTCTTCTGTAACTGCTCCGCCGCCTGAGTTGCCTCCATCTTTGCCGGCCTGGTCGCTGTCAAAGCAGAGATACACCTCTGTTACCGGGCTGTTAAAGAGAACAAGATGATCCTCGGTTACCCCGTTTACCCCATAGCAGGGAATGACATTGGTAAAACCCTGGTCGTACAGGGTTACCGCATCGATAATCGATTCGGTAAGGATAATAGAAGCGCTTCGTGGTACCGCCTGGCGGTTGACGAGCCCGGCGCGTGAACCGGCCAGATACAGGTGGCTGACCCCGTGTGCCGGGTCGATGTTTCTGCCATAGAGATTGACGATTGCCCCATCTGTATCGTAGATGGGAAAGACCACGCCAGTTGTAGAAGATTTCGTTGCCTTGGCATTGAGGATGCCGAGCGTTTTCAGCGTCTTGATGACGGCCGGATCTTCGGGCAGGATCTTTTTCAGGCTGCCGTTCACAAAGCCCGTGCCGAAGTCGGTGCATGTCTGGTTTGTTGTAATCCCCCGGTTCTTGAGGTAGTCCAGGCCTCTCTGATCTTCAGTAAAGCTGTGCTGATAATACCCCACTACTCGGGCCAGTAACTTCTTCTCGGCCACACTCAGCACTTTCTTACCCGGTCTTTTCTGACTTCTGTCCTCTGTCTTCTGAATTCTGTTCCCCCGAGCCAGCAGCTTTTTGTCGGCCACGCTGAGCCCTTTCTTTTTTTCTTTAACTGCTGTTTTTGGTTTTCCGGGTTTTGGATGGTTCGCGGATAACCGTTTCACTGCTTGCGTGAAGTCAACTTGGTCGATCAGCTCAACAAAGCGGATCACATCGCCGCCCGTCCCACAGCCAAAGCAGTTCCACAGGTTTTCCTTGGGATTGACGGTAAGTGATGGGGTGGTATCTTCATGGAAGGGCAGAAGCCCCGGTAGTTCTCGCCGACCTGTTGCAGCTCGATGCCGCGGCCTTCATGAAAGAAACCAGCTCAACGCCGTGTTTGATGGCGTCGATGTTCGTCTTGACTGATCATTATTCTCTCCTCATATCTCGCAGGTCAAACAGCATATCTCTGAGTAGGTTCAGTGATTCTCGCAGATGAACGGGGTTTACCAGGGCCTGACCGCTTCGGTATTGCCGCTCTAACTGTTCCAGGTCGGCGCCGCTGATCTCAAAGGCGGCAATCCCTCTGGCCGCGTCCTTGATCCTGATGCCGCGCAGTGCGGCGCCCTTGCACAGGAAAAAGGCGCCGACATAGATGTCCGTGGTCTCGTAGGTGGCGATGGCTCATCACCTCCTTTGGGTCACCATGATTGATTTTTTCCGGGAGATATGGAAGAAGAGCAGGACGCTTCGGTATCTCGCCGGGGTCGTACCAGCCCGTCACCTTCGCTCTTGCCACAGACCGGAAGGTGACGGGCTTTTTTCGTTCAGACAAGCCTGTTCAAAAAACCTGTCAAGCATTTTATATGCTATGCAACGTATAGCACATGTGCTATATAGTGGTCAACAAAAAAATCACTCAAAAAAAGAAGGAGTATACTGTGGTAAATTCATCACACCGGATACTCGATATGGAATTCCCGGAACGGTTAAGTGCTATCAGAAAGGAAAAAGGACTGACCCAACAGAAGCTGGCGAAGCTTGTCGGGCTCCATGTCGCCCAGGTGCGGAGGTACGAGGGCGGCACATCACAGCCGACTTTGGAGGTGATACGAAAGCTCGCCGTTGCGCTGAGCGTGAGCGCGGATACGTTATTATTTGATAAGGATGAAAGAGGCCCTGATAATGACCTCAGATTGCAATTTGAAGCGATATCTCGATTTGAGCCCGAAGAGAAACAGATCGTCAAAACTGTCCTTGACAGTTTGATCTTAAAGCATGAAGCAAAGCGATGGTCGGCGGGGACATGACAGACCATAAAAATTCCAACTCAGCCGTTACACCGGGCGTGACGGTGAACTTTTTATTGATCAGTGTCAAGGATCGAGATTTGACCCCCTATCTCGATGGCTCACCACTTCCGTGGTGTTGCCGATATGGTTTGTGCCGGGAAGATATGGCAGAAGAGCAGGACGCTTCGATATCTCGCCGGGGTAGTGAAGCCATCAACCTGGTACCGTGGTGAGTTTTGCACCAATAGAGCTGAAGCCAAATTTGTCGTGCTGTGTTATAGTTCGTACAAACGAAGGAGGGCTTTATGACTATTGGAGAAAAGCTGAAAAGGCTGAGAAATGAAAAGGGGTTATCCCAACTCGCCCTTGAACGGCTCTCAGGTGTTCACTGCAAACTGCTGAGCAAGTATGAGAACGGAAAGGTTGAGCCAACGGCCGATACGCTCCGCAAGATAGCTCAAGCGCTAGGGGTTACATCAGATTACTTGATTTTTGACAATGCACCCCTCGACGGGATTAGTCAGCTGAAAGATTTAGAGCTTCTTGAGAAATTCAAAGAAGTCGAGAACATGTCTGTAGAGAACAGGACGATGATTAAAAATATGATCGATGCGTTACTGATAAAAAGCAAAGTGGAAAGCTTCATCAAGCCTAATGGCCAGAATGAGCCGTGGGAAACAAGGATGCAGGCCACCCTTGATTGCCTTCGTTCAAGAAACAAAGACTATTCAGAAAACGACATACTGCAGATAGTAAATAAGGCTGTTGAGGAAGTCCGCAGTGGGAAAAAAGCAGCCCATTAGAGCAGTACTCGACACCAACCTATTCATCAGCGGTCTGTTCTCTTCCTCTGGTTCGGTTGCCAAATTGCAGCAACTCTGGCTTTCCGGAGTATTTGAGCTGGTTGTTTCCGAGGAGATTCTTGAAGAGATCGGAGAAACGCTGCAGAAGGTGTATATTCAGAAACAGCTTCGACTTAAACCGGAAGAAAGGATCGGGGTTCTGGAGTTGATCCGTGAAAAAGCATCTATCGTGACTAAGGATCGATACAAGACTGATAGAATCGTTGAAGATCCCGACGACAATAAATTTCTCAGCTGTGCCCTGGAGGCAAAGGCAAATTATGTCGTCTCCGGCGACAGCCACCTCCTTTCTCTGAAGCATTTTCACACCATTCAGATCGTTGACGCCGCAACTTTTATCCGTGCAATGGAGAGGACTACAGTCCGGTAACGCAGCCAGGTCAATCGAGATTTTACCCCATTCTTTCTCCCTGCACCGCATACTTAAAAAAAGGATAACGACATTATGCAGTCACAGACTATAAAGGAAAAAATCACTGAGGTTGTTATGGCCCAGCCGGAAGATGCAACGTATGATGAGATCATAAGAGAGTTGGCCTTTTCCAGAATGGTTGACCGTGGGCTGGAAGATCTGAGATCTGGTCGGGTGATTTCAAACAGCGAGATGGCCAACCGGATAAGATCATGGCAAAAATAAGATGGTCCCATGAAGCCGAACAATGGCTGAAAGAGATCTATGAGTACATATCAGAAGATAATCCCACCGCCGCCGAAAAAGTCGTTTCCGGCATCTATGACAAGGCTCAGAAGTTGGGTGATTTTCCCCAGCTCGGCCATAAATACCGTGAAGAACCGGAAGGAGATATCCGCATTCTCCTTTATGGCCATTACCGCATTGCCTACATAATCAGCGGTAATTATATCGATATCTTAGGAGTTTTCCATGGGGCATTGGACATAGAGCGATATTTGCCCTGAAGGAGACCAATCAGCCGCTACACCGGACTGCGCCGACGAGCTCTTTATTGATCAGTGTCAAGGATCAAGATCTGACCCCCGTCTTTCCTCACCGGATCGGTGACCGAAACCCGGTTGCCGTGTATATCGTAGGTGAAGCTGGTGGTACGGGGCTGCTCGTTGGAATGTCAAGATTAAAGATTTGACCCTCTACCTCCCTAAAGATCAGTTTCAAGGATCGAGATCTGACCCCCATCACCGGCCCTGGTTGTGTAGGAGATGTTTCTTACCTTGCCGCCCGGCTCCTCGGCCCGTTCATGTCAAGGATCGAGATTTGCCTCCCTTTCTTTGCCCGAGGGCTTTTAATGGTTGCCCCCCCTACTTCCCATTTTCTCTTCGTCGTAGTAAGCTGAGTAGCTTTTTAAAACAGAACCCAACTCTAATTCAAGCTTTTCAGCCAACGAAATAATTGGATCAACAACCCAATCGCCAATATTCAATATGTCATCTATAATTTTTTCAATAGATGACTCATAGATGCCAACAAAATCTGACAATTCTGCTACAGATAGATTTTTCTCTTTTAATTTTATATCTATGATATTCCTAGGTAGAATATTATGATTAGAATTAGAACAATACAATTCTTCAAGTTTCATATCAAGGGCCATACATATACACTGAGCCACCCTTAATGGTACCACCATGTATAGCTCGTCTTCATATCCCTCAATATCACCATATTCAGCTTTTGATAGTTTACAAAACCTACTTATGCTGTCTTGAGATAAACCTAGCTGAGTTCGCCGACTCATAATTATGCTATTTATTTCATTTTTTCTTATCAAAGGCATAACCTATCTGTATTGATGACAAATAAAAAGGCGGAAAATTTCGTGATTAGCTTCCAGCTCCTCCAGTACAAATATTGTAAATAAGGAATAGAAGAAAGCCTATCCCAATTGTAAACTCTTGGCAATCTTCATCGCATTCTCCGACAGATTTATCCCCCCAGTCTTCGGCATAATCAGGTGGTTCAGCCGATTGGTCTCCATAAGGGGGTTTTTTCTGATTAGGCCATGGTTTTTTAGACTTCTTGGGGTACCTTTCTTTCTTGCCGTCAGGTTTTTGTTTATCCCAATGAGCCCAATGCCCTTCGTCCTCATTGTGAGGTGTCCAATGATTACCACTTGGATCCCAATAACCCTCACCATCAACAACCCAGGTTCCAGGATCATAACCTGGTGGATATCTTGGCGGTGGATCACCGATTGCCAAACCCCATGGATCTATAAATCTAACCGGATCGTTCCATACATACGCATATAAATTGAAATCACCTCCCGCAAATCCTATCGGGTCTTCCGCTGTATAGCGCCCGGTGGTGGGATCATAGAATCTGTGCCAAGATTTCACGATGCGCCTTCTCCCCCCAAAGAGCTGTTTTTCGTGGGGGTTCGCGCAGATTCAAAGAGCAGTGTTCAGTATTACCCGAGATCGCCTGACAAGACAAGCACCAGCAGGCGGTTAAAGAAAAAGAAAGGGAATATCCGGGAAGTGGTTTTTGTCGGGGAGCCCCCGCGCAGCAGGGGGCGGACGGGTGGGCACGGCAGCGGCGGTAGGTGGGTGGCGGGTGGAGGGTGGAGGGTGGTGTGCCTTTCGCCACTAAACATAAGAACTTATGTTTAGCGAACAAGGGAACAGGCCGGCGGCCGGCCTGCGTTTTTTTTTTGCAGGCCGGATGACGGACTGCACGTCGCATAATAGCGCTATTGTGCGACGTGCCGCCGGGAGCGCAGTGGCGGAAGGTGCACTGCCCGGAACTCGGCGCCGCCTTCGCTGCTGCCGTGCCCGGGCGGGCGGGGGTCCTCAGTTCAAAGGGCCGCGGGCCCCACTGATCCACGTAGCTGTTTTATACAGACTCGCCCGGATGATACCTGGCGTGGATCTCTTTGAGGTCGTTGATGGTGACCCTGGTGTAGATCTGGGTGGACTCCAGGGACGCATGGCCCAGCATCTCCTGGATATGACGGATGGGCGCTCCGTTTTTCAGCATATGGGTCGCACAGGTGTGACGGAAGGTATGGGTGGTCACGTTTTTTCTAATCTTTGCTTGGTGAGCCGCTTTTTTAACGACGGCCCAGACGGCGGTGGGCGTCATCTTCGTTCCCCAGCGATTGAGCACCAGATACCCTGTTTCCTTTCCCCGGCTCATGGCCGGTCGGACCATGAGAAGATACTGCTTTATTATATCGCACACCCGTGAGCTTATCGGTACGACACGGTCTTTTGTTCCCTTGCCGGATCTGATCGTCAGATACCCATGCACGATATCGAGATCACCGGTCTTGACCGCTGCCATCTCAGCGGCCCTGATGCCGGTATCGTAGAGGATTTCCAGGATGATCCTGTTACGGTAGCCGTCAGGTGTCCGCATATCCGGGGCGGCCATGATCTTTGTTATCTCAACGTACTCCAGGATCACCTTTGGTAAGCGTTTCGGCTGCTTCGGCAACGTGATCGTCTTGCTGAGATCAGCGGTAAGATAATCCGTTGCATAGAGATACCGGGCAAAGCCGCGAACCGAACAGAGATACTTTTCCCTGGTACTGACCGAGAGCTGCTTACCTTTGGCAGTCAGCCGGTAGGCAAGGTCTTCCTGGAACAGATGCAAGGCATTCCGGTTAAACTGCACCAGCTCGGTTATCCCTTCATGTTCCAGAAAGAGAGCCATGGCATTCAAGGCGCCCCGGATGTTGCGGATCGTCAACGGTGAACGGTTCAGGATCTTCAGTTCCTCTAGATATCCCGGTATCAGTTCTCTGATCAGCATGGTGGATGCGTCCGGGTATGAGTTTCCTTGAGGTCGATTGGGTATACTCGGGTATAGATTTGGGTGGTCCGGATGTGTCGATGACCCAGCAGCTTCTGGACATAGCGGATATCAGCCCCTTGTTGGAGAAGATGGGTCGCACAGCTCCTCCTGAAGCTATGCGGTGAAGCGGTCTTTGTGATTCCGGCGGATTTTTTGTAGTGAAACAGTGATGTCCTGATACTGTTACCGGTCACCGGCCTGCCTTGATCGGTGAGAAAGAGCCGTCTTTGCTGCTTGTTCTTCTGGGCATACCGGGGCCGGATGTTTTTCAGATATTCTTTCAGATACGTGGCCGCATTGCTGCCGAGGGGAACCACCCGCTGCCGGTTGCCCTTGCCTTTTCTGATATGCAGAACCTTATCTTTGAGATCAACGTCATGAACGGTGAGCTGCACCAGCTCATTGAGCCGTATCCCTGAAGAATACAGCGTTTCCATGATAGCCCTATCTCTGATCTGCATCCGTAACGAGAGGTTGGGCTGTTCCAGGAGCAGCCGCATTTCCGCAACCGTCAGCACCGGCGGCAATGTCCGGTTCTGGCGGTTGGTTTCCCGTATTTTCTCTGTCGGATCAAGTAGGAGCCGGTGAGTATCAAGCAGCCAGCCGAACAGCCGCTTTACCGGTCTGAGCCGCATTCCCTTGGTCTCTTCGGCAATAGCCATATCGGCTACCAGAAGCTGGTAGGTTCTGATCGTCTCATTGGTGACCTGCTTGAGATCCATCACCTCTATTTTCCTGAGATAGTCCAGAAAGTAACCGAGATAGACCGAGTAACATTCGATGGTTGAGGCGGCATAGCCACTGCTTTCCAGGTAGTTCTTGAACCTGATCTTTGCTGTATCGATATCCATATTCTTCGTATCCCTCCTCTGGTGGCGGTTCTCGTCAGAGACCCGGTACATGGTGGCTTCATTGCGGTATCGATTACCTTTGCCCGTGACAGCCAGGCAGCGTCGCTGGTTTTCCGTCCCCTGTCCTCTGCCCTCTGTCTTCTGTCTTCTGTCTTCTGTCTTCTGGTACCCCTGGGGCTTGTTCTCCTGCCTCGCCCTCGGGGTTGTTGTCTTTTTTCTTTAACTGCACGGAGTTATCTGTGTTTTTTCGAGCCTCGGAGTACCCTCGGGGTAGCACGTTTTCCCCTCGGGGTCAGGGTATTTACCCTCGGGGTAACGCTTCATCTTCCCGGTTCATCAACGTTTCTATCTGCTCAACGCTGGTCAGGTTGAGGTAACACGTTTCTTGATGCTCCTCCCCCTGGCCCTGATAGTTGAGGATATAGCTGTACTCCTTGCCTCTGGAGCTGGTGCGGACACCGATGTACTCCATTTCTTCAAGCTGCTTGATATGAGCCCTGATCTGCCAGTCACTCCAGCCGGTGTATTCCCGGATCATCCTCCGGGTGAAGAAGATTTCATCTATGGGGGCGTTGTTCTGCTCCGCCTGTTCCTTTACCATTTCGTAGATCTTCGATAGCAAGGTCCTGGACGGTTTGACCAGTTCATCCATGGATTGACCGAGAACCACATTGGCAAGGCGGTTAGCTGTCTCAATGTCGGTAAGCGTGACTTCGATATATTCAACCGGCGTGCCGTCCACCTCCACGGTCTGTATCTCCCGCTGATACTGGTGCAGGAAGGCCACCGCCCGGATGAGGCCGAGGTATTTCTTGTGGTCCCGCCTGGCCCGGAGCGAGTGGCTGGGATAATTGAGATATTCGGCATACGGGTTGACCACCGCCAGGGGCATGAGCATTCGTTGCACCGCATGGTGCTTTCTGGTAACGGTGTGCTGCTTCTTTTCCCGGATCAGCCCGGCCAGCGTTTCCGCCTCCCGCTGCCGCTGATGGATGGCCCCGGTCATGGCGGCCGATTCATCGATGGTCAGAAAGATAAAGCGTGAGGCCGTCTCCTGGTCGATCTCGGTGGCGGTGGTGGTGATCATCACGCAGACCGGGCCGTTTACCGTGTATTCCTCGGTCTTCATCCTGCCGTTGGCATCCTTGCCGGTGGCGGCCACGGTAATCTTCTTGGCCGACTGGATCGTTCTGATCGAGTAGGCGGCGCCGCCCATCCCTTCGGCCTCCTCGATGGCCAGGATCTTGTGCACCAACGAGTCTTCTTCTTTGTAGAACAGGGCCTGGTCGGTAACCCGGGTGTATTTGATATACTCTTCATCGGGGATCAGCGAGATGATGGCATCCTGCAGGGTGGATTTGCCGGCCGCGGAGCGGGACTGGATGAGCACCGATAAGGGCTCGGTCAGTTTCCTGGAAGTGGCGGCCAGGTACCCCACCAGCTTGTTGATCTTCTCACCGGTGACGCCCAGGGTGTCGAAGTCGGTGAGCAGCGCCGCGAAGATATCGTCGCTTTTCAGAAAGGATAAGGCCAGCTCCTTATCCCCTGTGCTGATCTCGGTGTGCTGCTGCTCTTTCTTCTCCGGCCGCCACTGTTCCACCAACTGCAGCAGTTTGGCCAGGTCTTCCTTGATCAGCGCTTCCGGCTCGGCAAACAGATCGGCACAGAGCTTGGCGAACCAGTGGCGGGATCTCGAAGAATACAGATCGATGGTAGTCAGCTCGAAGGGTTTTGATGATGAAACGTCCTCACTGACCTTGATGGTGGCTTTGAGCTGGGTATCGCCCCGCTGGATGCCTTTTACCTGGTAGTGCCGTGTGGCGTAGCCCACCGTGAAACCGTGTTCTTCCTGCTGGTATAGGGTTTGTTTACGCTTGTGCAGCGAATCTGACTGCTCCACCGATGCCGGGTTGGCCGCTTTGAGCAGCTGCTCGAACTCTTCGGGAGTGTGGCGGTTGAAGTAGATGGTGATATCCTTGTCCGGCAGCTCGACGGTGTAGACGGTTATTCCTTTCTTCTGTAACTGCTCCGCCGCCTGTGTGGCTCCGTTCTTGCCGACAGGGTCACTGTCAAAGCAGAGATACACCTCTGTTACCGCGCTGTTAAAGAGAACAAGATGATCCTCGGTTACCCCGTTAACCCCATAGGCGGGAATGACATTGGTAAAACCCTGGTCGTACAGGGTCACGGCATCGATAATCGATTCGGTAAGGATGATGGAAGCGCTTCGTGGTACCGCCTGGCGGTTGACGAGCCCGGAGCGTGAACCGGCCAGGTACAGGTGGCTGACCCCATGTGCCGGGTCGATGTTTCTGCCATAGAGATTGACGATTGCCCCATCTGTATCATAGATCGGAAAGACCACGCAGTTGTAGAAGATTTCGTTGCCTTTGGCATTGAGGATGCCGAGCGTTTTCAGCGTCTTGATGACGGCCGGATCTTCGGGCAGGATCTTTTTCAGGCTGCCGTTCACAAAGCCCGTGCCGAAGTCGGTGCATGTCTGGTTGTTTGTAATCCCCCGGTTCTTGAGGTAGTCCAGGCCTCTCTGATCTTCAGTAAAGCTGTGCTGATAATACCCCACTACTCGGGCCAGTAACTTCTTCTCGGCCACACTCAGCACTTTCTTACCCGGTCTTTTCTGACTTCTGTCCTCTGTCTTCTGAATTCTGTTCCCCCGAGCCAGCAGCTTTTTGTCGGCCACGCTGAGCCCTTTCTTTTTTTCTTTAACTGCTGCTTTTCTGTCTTCTGTCCTCTGACTTCTGACTTCTGAGGGCGGTCTCTCAGCCAGCCGTCTGACAGCTTCTTTGAAATCGACTCCATGTATCAGCTCAACGAAGCGGATAACATCGCCGCCCGTCCCACAGCCAAAGCAGTTCCACAGGTTTTCCTTGGGATTGACGGTAAGTGATGGGGTGGTATCTTCATGGAAGGGGCAGAAGCCCCGGTAGTTCTCGCCGACCTGTTTCAGCTCAACGCCGCGGGCCTTCATGAAAGAAACCAGCTCAACGCCGTGTTTGATGGCCTCTATTTCGTCTTGACTGATCATTGTTCTCTCTCCTCATATCTCGCAGGTCAAACAGCATATCTCTGAGCAGGTTCAGTGATTCTCGTAGATGCACCGGGTTCACCAGGGCGGTGCCGCTTCGGTATTGCCGCTCCAACCCCTCCAGGTCGGCGCCGCTGATCTCAAAGGCGGCGATCCCTCTGGCCGCGTCCTTGATCCTGATGCCGCGCAGTGCCGCGCCCTTGCACAGGAAAAAGGCGCCGACATAGATGTCCGTGGTCTCGTAGGTGGCGATGGCTCATCACCTCCTTTGGGTCGCCATGATTGATTTTTTCCGGGAGATATGGGAGAAGAGCAGGACGCTTCGGTATCTCGCCGGGGTCGTACCAGCCCGTCACCTTCGCTCTTGCCACAGACCGGAGGGTGACGGGTTTTTTTCATAAAAAAATGAATAAAACATCAATGATGCACAATATAGCATCCATGCCGGATAAGTGTCAAGCGTTAATGATCCATGAAGCACCCATAAAGCATTATTTTTCTCGAACATGTGGTGCAATATGGCTATAACTTGCTTTATGGAAAACAAAGAGAACCAAACCGAGGCAGGTTTCGCCGCAAGGCTCTTGTCCTTACGTAAACAGAAAAATCTTTCCCAGACAGAATTGGGGAAGATTGTAGATGTCCATTATTCCCATATCGGACGTTATGAACGGGGGATATCTCGACCTGCAGCCGACACCTTAAAAAGAATGGCCGATGCCCTCGGTGTTTCCAGTGATTACCTCATAGAGGGGACAACGGCGGATGCTGCGAAAGCGAAGTTTGAAGACAGAGAATTGCTTCTGCAATTCCAGGAAGTTGAAAAACTTGAAGAAGAGGACAAGCAAGTAGTCAAAAAACTGATAGATGCTTTTCTAACAAAAAAACACATTCAAGAATTGGCCCGGTAAAAGGCTCAGGAGAACGCTTATGGAGAGATTCATCAACATCCATGTCGAGAAATTGCCGGAAGGGGTGTACCTCGCCACTTCCGACGATGTCCCCGGACTGGTAGCCCAAGGGCGGACAGTTACTGAGACCATGGAAATTGCCCGCGATGTCGCCAGGAAACTTCTGGAAGCACAAGCAGAGAGGCGTACCAGCCCGTCACTACAGATCGTTGGAGATGCTTTTGATTGCGCCCTGGTGGTAGGAGGGTGAATGGGGCGTTTGGCAGGTTTTCGGTAAGCGCTTAATTAAACACCCGTCACCCGATCACCGATGTCGAGATCGGCGGGTTTTAGCTGACTGGGGAGCAGTGCTCGGTAATCATCTTCACTTGTTGCACACGGGATTTTTTCAAAGAGATAGCGAAGATATTTGTAAGGCTCCAGGCCGTTGGCCTTGGCGGTTTCGATCAGGCTGAACAGATCACCACTGGCCTGAGCACCTTCGGGGGTGCCGGCAAACAACCAGTTCTTCCTGCCCAACACAAAGGGGCGGATCGCATTCTCGGCCCGGTTGTTGTCGGGGGTCATAGAGCCGTGATCGAGATACACCAGTAGCCGAGCCCATTGGCTCAATGCGTAGTTAACCGCCTTACCCAGCAAGCTCTTGGGAACCACCTGGGTTTTCTTTTTGGCCAACCATGCGTAAAATTCGGCAAAGATTTTCCTGGCTTTTTCTTGCCGTATTTTTACCAGCTCCTCTGCCGAGAGTTCGGCCTTCTTTGCCTCGGATTCAATCCGGTAGAGGGCGCCGATATAGTGCAACGCCACATCGGCTCCGCCGGTCTTGGTCGCCGTCTTGCCTCGCGCTTTTTTGGCTTCATCGAACTTCCGCCTGACATGCGCCAGACATCCGCCATGGAGTACGTCCGGGTGGTGATCAAGATAGTCATATCCGACATAGCCATCGGTCTGCACCACCCCTTTGTACCCCTGTAACAATGCCTGGGCCACCGTGGATGAGCGGCTCGGTGCATAGCGATAGATAATTACCGGTTTATCCGGCGGCCCGCCACGGCATACCCACATGTACGACTTCGTGGTCGGCGAACGGTTCGGTTCGTCAAGCACCTGCACCGTTGTTTCGTCTATGTTGATCAACGGGCCGGAACGAATTTCAGTATGTAACAGTGCCAGCACCGGCCCACAGGCGGTAGCCGCCTTTATCGCCCAGTTTCCCATGGTCGCCCGGCCAAGCTCCACGCCCAATCGGGCAAATTGCTTCTCCTGCCGGTAAAACGGCAGCGCATCACAGAACTTGGCAGTCAGTATGTGGGCCAGTAAACCGGCGGTGGCAATACCTTTGGGAATAATCTGCTTCGGCGCCGGAGCAATCGTTACCGTCGCGTTCTTGGTCTCAATTCCTTCACACTGCCGGCATCCATACTTAGGCCGGACATGTCTGATTACCCGGATCACCGCCGGAATGATATCAAGCTTCTCACAGACATCTTCGCCGATCTTTGACAAGGGTGCACCACAGCCACACTGCTTGTCCGCTTCGTCTATATCGTGGACGAGCTCAACCCGGGGCAATTCCTCCGGCAAGGGTTTTCTTCCTCGCTTTGTACGGGTGTGGGCGGGTACCTCGATGGTCTCGGGTTCTGGCTCGATCTCGGCGGGCTCCGGCATATCGAACAATGACAATTGCGGACTCTCATCATAGAGAGCAGGCTTCTCGCTCTTCTTGCCGAATAATTTGGCACGCAGAAGCCGAATCTCTTCCCGTAACAGATTATTCTCATGAGTGGAGCGCTCATGTTCCCGAACCAAAGAATTGATCATCTCTGTGAGTTCGGCAACCGTCTCAGGCAGAGGTGTATGAGCAGTGTTAATCATGCTCACATACTACCACCATTGGGCAATTATTTCACGAATAAAATCAACATAATATCATATTTTTTGTGATGTTTTTTACGATACCGAGCCATACCCCAAGCGACCATGTGCCTGGCTCACATCAAGACCGCTGAGCAGCCAGCTCAACGCCCGTTCGCTCATCGCCATGACCTCCTCGCCGTCCTCGGGCCAGCGATAACAATCCTGTTCCAAGCGCTTCATCCACAGACAAAACCCACTGCCGTCCCAATACAAGATCTTCACCAGATCACGACGACGATTGCAAAATGCAAACAAGCTGCCACCAAACAGGTTCAGTTCGAACTGCTCTTCCACCAGCAGTGCCAACCCGTTGATCGATTTGCGCAGATCCGTAGCGCCCACCGCAACGTACACCATCGAGCCCTCGGGTGAGCCGGTCATCATCGCTGCTCCAGAATCCCGATCAATTCACGCAGGGTCGCCGGGCAAAAGTGTTGCTTTATGGTTATATGGAATCTCTCGTTACCGAGTATGACCCCCAGGCCTGAGTCGGGGTGCTCTGGTTGTGGTGAGATTGTCCGAGTACCGGTGCCGACCATTACCGGGTGAAAGCGTGCTTGGTCGTCCCCGCCTCTCTTGAGCCGGCTCCGCCAATAGCCAAAACTCGAGAGGGAAAGCTGGTGCTTGCGGCAGTACGCCTGCTGACTCAATCCTGATTGTTTCCAGCCTGCGATGTGATCACCCCAGTAGCTGCGTTTTGCATCTCTGCCGGATCGCTTGTTCTGCTCCATATGCGCCTCCTTGAAAAAGTTCAGCACAACAGAGCATGGGGGGAGGGATAAAAAAAGAAGGGGTTTGTTGAGCGCTTACATATATTCAACCGGCGTGCCGTCCACCTCCACGGTCTGTATCTCCCGCTGATACTGGTGCAGGAAGGCCACCGCCCGGATGAGGCCGAGGTATTTCTTGTGGTCCCGCCTGGCCCGGAGCGAGTGGCTGGGATAATTGAGATATTCGGCATACGGGTTGACCACCGCCAGGGGCATGAGCATTCGTTGCACCGCATGGTGCTTTCTGGTAACGGTGTGCTGCTTCTTTTCCCGGATCAGCCCGGCCAGCGTTTCCGCCTCCCGCTGCCGCTGATGGATGGCCCCGGTCATGGCGGCCGATTCATCGATGGTCAGAAAGATAAAGCGTGAGGCCGTCTCCTGGTCGATCTCGGTGGCGGTGGTGGTGATCATCACGCAGACCGGGCCGTTTACCGTGTATTCCTCGGTCTTCATCCTGCCGTTGGCATCCTTGCCGGTGGCGGCCACGGTAATCTTCTTGGCCGACTGGATCGTTCTGATCGAGTAGGCGGCGCCGCCCATCCCTTCGGCCTCCTCGATGGCCAGGATCTTGTGCACCAACGAGTCTTCTTCTTTGTAGAACAGGGCCTGGTCGGTAACCCGGGTGTATTTGATATACTCTTCATCGGGGATCAGCGAGATGATGGCATCCTGCAGGGTGGATTTGCCGGCCGCGGAGCGGGACTGGATGAGCACCGATAAGGGCTCGGTCAGTTTCCTGGAAGTGGCGGCCAGGTACCCCACCAGCTTGTTGATCTTCTCACCGGTGACGCCCAGGGTGTCGAAGTCGGTGAGCAGCGCCGCGAAGATATCGTCGCTTTTCAGAAAGGATAAGGCCAGCTCCTTATCCCCTGTGCTGATCTCGGTGTGCTGCTGCTCTTTCTTCTCCGGCCGCCACTGTTCCACCAACTGCAGCAGTTTGGCCAGGTCTTCCTTGATCAGCGCTTCCGGCTCGGCAAACAGATCGGCACAGAGCTTGGCGAACCAGTGGCGGGATCTCGAAGAATACAGATCGATGGTAGTCAGCTCGAAGGGTTTTGATGATGAAACGTCCTCACTGACCTTGATGGTGGCTTTGAGCTGGGTATCGCCCCGCTGGATGCCTTTTACCTGGTAGTGCCGTGTGGCGTAGCCCACCGTGAAACCGTGTTCTTCCTGCTGGTATAGGGTTTGTTTACGCTTGTGCAGCGAATCTGACTGCTCCACCGATGCCGGGTTGGCCGCTTTGAGCAGCTGCTCGAACTCTTCGGGAGTGTGGCGGTTGAAGTAGATGGTGATATCCTTGTCCGGCAGCTCGACGGTGTAGACGGTTATTCCTTTCTTCTGTAACTGCTCCGCCGCCTGTGTGGCTCCGTTCTTGCCGACAGGGTCACTGTCAAAGCAGAGATACACCTCTGTTACCGCGCTGTTAAAGAGAACAAGATGATCCTCGGTTACCCCGTTAACCCCATAGGCGGGAATGACATTGGTAAAACCCTGGTCGTACAGGGTCACGGCATCGATAATCGATTCGGTAAGGATGATGGAAGCGCTTCGTGGTACCGCCTGGCGGTTGACGAGCCCGGAGCGTGAACCGGCCAGGTACAGGTGGCTGACCCCATGTGCCGGGTCGATGTTTCTGCCATAGAGATTGACGATTGCCCCATCTGTATCATAGATCGGAAAGACCACGCAGTTGTAGAAGATTTCGTTGCCTTTGGCATTGAGGATGCCGAGCGTTTTCAGCGTCTTGATGACGGCCGGATCTTCGGGCAGGATCTTTTTCAGGCTGCCGTTCACAAAGCCCGTGCCGAAGTCGGTGCATGTCTGGTTGTTTGTAATCCCCCGGTTCTTGAGGTAGTCCAGGCCTCTCTGATCTTCAGTAAAGCTGTGCTGATAATACCCCACTACTCGGGCCAGTAACTTCTTCTCGGCCACACTCAGCACTTTCTTACCCGGTCTTTTCTGACTTCTGTCCTCTGTCTTCTGAATTCTGTTCCCCCGAGCCAGCAGCTTTTTGTCGGCCACGCTGAGCCCTTTCTTTTTTTCTTTAACTGCTGCTTTTCTGTCTTCTGTCCTCTGACTTCTGACTTCTGAGGGCGGTCTCTCAGCCAGCCGTCTGACAGCTTCTTTGAAATCGACTCCATGTATCAGCTCAACGAAGCGGATAACATCGCCGCCCGTCCCACAGCCAAAGCAGTTCCACAGGTTTTCCTTGGGATTGACGGTAAGTGATGGGGTGGTATCTTCATGGAAGGGGCAGAAGCCCCGGTAGTTCTCGCCGACCTGTTTCAGCTCAACGCCGCGGGCCTTCATGAAAGAAACCAGCTCAACGCCGTGTTTGATGGCCTCTATTTCGTCTTGACTGATCATTGTTCTCTCTCCTCATATCTCGCAGGTCAAACAGCATATCTCTGAGCAGGTTCAGTGATTCTCGTAGATGCACCGGGTTCACCAGGGCGGTGCCGCTTCGGTATTGCCGCTCCAACCCCTCCAGGTCGGCGCCGCTGATCTCAAAGGCGGCGATCCCTCTGGCCGCGTCCTTGATCCTGATGCCGCGCAGTGCCGCGCCCTTGCACAGGAAAAAGGCGCCGACATAGATGTCCGTGGTCTCGTAGGTGGCGATGGCTCATCACCTCCTTTGGGTCGCCATGATTGATTTTTTCCGGGAGATATGGGAGAAGAGCAGGACGCTTCGGTATCTCGCCGGGGTCGTACCAGCCCGTCACCTTCGCTCTTGCCACAGACCGGAGGGTGACGGGTTTTTTTCATAAAAAAATGAATAAAACATCAATGATGCACAATATAGCATCCATGCCGGATAAGTGTCAAGCGTTAATGATCCATGAAGCACCCATAAAGCATTATTTTTCTCGAACATGTGGTGCAATATGGCTATAACTTGCTTTATGGAAAACAAAGAGAACCAAACCGAGGCAGGTTTCGCCGCAAGGCTCTTGTCCTTACGTAAACAGAAAAATCTTTCCCAGACAGAATTGGGGAAGATTGTAGATGTCCATTATTCCCATATCGGACGTTATGAACGGGGGATATCTCGACCTGCAGCCGACACCTTAAAAAGAATGGCCGATGCCCTCGGTGTTTCCAGTGATTACCTCATAGAGGGGACAACGGCGGATGCTGCGAAAGCGAAGTTTGAAGACAGAGAATTGCTTCTGCAATTCCAGGAAGTTGAAAAACTTGAAGAAGAGGACAAGCAAGTAGTCAAAAAACTGATAGATGCTTTTCTAACAAAAAAACACATTCAAGAATTGGCCCGGTAAAAGGCTCAGGAGAACGCTTATGGAGAGATTCATCAACATCCATGTCGAGAAATTGCCGGAAGGGGTGTACCTCGCCACTTCCGACGATGTCCCCGGACTGGTAGCCCAAGGGCGGACAGTTACTGAGACCATGGAAATTGCCCGCGATGTCGCCAGGAAACTTCTGGAAGCACAAGCAGAGAGGCGTACCAGCCCGTCACTACAGATCGTTGGAGATGCTTTTGATTGCGCCCTGGTGGTAGGAGGGTGAATGGGGCGTTTGGCAGGTTTTCGTTACCGGGAGATAACCACGCGTCTTAAAGCATTTGGCTTTGCCTTTGACCGCCAGGCTGCCGGTAGTCACGAGATCTGGTACAACGCACAAGCTGACCGATACACCACCATTCCCAATCATCCCGGCGACATGCCAGAGGGCACTCTTCGTGCGATTCTCAAACAGGCCGGTATCTCGCCTGACGATTTCCTGAACAAAAAATAAACACCAATAAGCCGCTACACCGGACTACGCCGGTGAGCTCTTCATTGACAAGTGTCAAGGATCGAGATTTTACCCCCGTCTTTCCTCAGAAGCCTTTTAATGGGTGACCCCCTACTTTCCTTCCTTGCTTTACATTGGTGTTAGACGTTTTGAAAAAATTGGCCATAAAAACCAAAAGATAACTGGTATACAAATTATGAAAAAAAAGAGCATATAGTATAAAGGAAAATTTGTAAAGCCAATGTTGACCATATATTGCATTATTCCAGTTACTAATAGTATAGATGTTGTAACTATAAGTATCCCGACAGATGCAACCAGGCAAGCAATGGCAGTAAGAATTGGGCCTGGTTTGTTTGACTTAGGCATGTTTTTTTTAACGCCTTAGTGGCTCAAATAATTTGAGAAAGGATAACTATCGCATTTACAACATTCCAGAAAGTATTCTTTACCTGTATATAGACCAGACAGATCAAAATAGTTTTTATTGTAAACAATCAAATCATATATCAGTTATTTAGTCCGAACAGCATCCAATTTTTTCTTTGGAAACTATAACATCACCACAAATCGACCACTTTCCACCAATACCACCTGCCCATCCTAACACGGCTCCCCCGTCCCAACCATTTTTTGGATCCCATTGAACATTTGCTGAGTACAGTAATTTATCTGTTTGGTTTAGATAATATGTTCTCGTGCTTGGACAACCTCCTTTGATACTGTTTCCAAATGGGCTAACAGAAGGGAGCGGTGCTTTCCCTACCGAAGCGGATGCACCAGCACCACCACAAACAGTAAAATATTTAACTCTGTATAGATTCTGACCTTCACAACACTCAACACTAGAATAATTTAATTCTCCACCAGCTATTATATATACACCTATCCCAATAGACCACAACCCCAACGGATCAACCTTATTAACCGGATCATTTTGAACATACCCGTACAAATTAATCCCCCCTTCAAGCCCAATCGGATCAGCAGAGATATAGCGCCCGGTGGCAGGGTCGTAGAATCTGTGCCAAGATTTCACGATGCGCCTTCTCCCCCCAAAGAGCTGTTTTTCGTGGGGGTTCGCGCAGATTCAAAGAGCAGTGTTCAGTATTACCCGAGATCGCCTGACAAGACAAGCACCAGCAGGCGGTTAAAGAAAAAGAAAGGGAATATCCGGGAAGTGGTTTTTGTCGGGGAGCCCCCGCGCAGCAGGGGGCGGACGGGTGGGCACGGCAGCGGCGGTAGGTGGGTGGCGGGTGGAGGGTGGTGTGCCTTTCGCCACTAAACATAAGAACTTATGTTTAGCGAACAAGGGAACAGGCCGGCGGCCGGCCTGCGTTTTTTTTTTGCAGGCCGGATGACGGACTGCACGTCGCATAATAGCGCTATTGTGCGACGTGCCGCCGGGAGCGCAGTGGCGGAAGGTGCACTGCCCGGAACTCGGCGCCGCCTTCGCTGCTGCCGTGCCCGGGCGGGCGGGGGTCCTCAGTTCAAAGGGCCGCGGGCCCCACTGATCCACGTAGCTGTTTTATACAGACTCGCCCGGATGATACCTGGCGTGGATCTCTTTGAGGTCGTTGATGGTGACCCTGGTGTAGATCTGGGTGGACTCCAGGGACGCATGGCCCAGCATCTCCTGGATATGACGGATGGGCGCTCCGTTTTTCAGCATATGGGTCGCACAGGTGTGACGGAAGGTATGGGTGGTCACGTTTTTTCTAATCTTTGCTTGGTGAGCCGCTTTTTTTAACGACGGCCCAGACGGCGGTGGGCGTCATCTTCGTTCCCCAGCGATTGAGCACCAGATACCCTGTTTCCTTTCCCCGGCTCATGGCCGGTCGGACCATGAGAAGATACTGCTTTATTATATCGCACACCCGTGAGCTTATCGGTACGACACGGTCTTTTGTTCCCTTGCCGGATCTGATCGTCAGATACCCATGCACGATATCGAGATCACCGGTCTTGACCGCTGCCATCTCAGCGGCCCTGATGCCGGTATCGTAGAGGATTTCCAGGATGATCCTGTTACGGTAGCCGTCAGGTGTCCGCATATCCGGGGCGGCCATGATCTTTGTTATCTCAACGTACTCCAGGATCACCTTTGGTAAGCGTTTCGGCTGCTTCGGCAACGTGATCGTCTTGCTGAGATCAGCGGTAAGATAATCCGTTGCATAGAGATACCGGGCAAAGCCGCGAACCGAACAGAGATACTTTTCCCTGGTACTGACCGAGAGCTGCTTACCTTTGGCAGTCAGCCGGTAGGCAAGGTCTTCCTGGAACAGATGCAAGGCATTCCGGTTAAACTGCACCAGCTCGGTTATCCCTTCATGTTCCAGAAAGAGAGCCATGGCATTCAAGGCGCCCCGGATGTTGCGGATCGTCAACGGTGAACGGTTCAGGATCTTCAGTTCCTCTAGATATCCCGGTATCAGTTCTCTGATCAGCATGGTGGATGCGTCCGGGTATGAGTTTCCTTGAGGTCGATTGGGTATACTCGGGTATAGATTTGGGTGGTCCGGATGTGTCGATGACCCAGCAGCTTCTGGACATAGCGGATATCAGCCCCTTGTTGGAGAAGATGGGTCGCACAGCTCCTCCTGAAGCTATGCGGTGAAGCGGTCTTTGTGATTCCGGCGGATTTTTTGTAGTGAAACAGTGATGTCCTGATACTGTTACCGGTCACCGGCCTGCCTTGATCGGTGAGAAAGAGCCGTCTTTGCTGCTTGTTCTTCTGGGCATACCGGGGCCGGATGTTTTTCAGATATTCTTTCAGATACGTGGCCGCATTGCTGCCGAGGGGAACCACCCGCTGCCGGTTGCCCTTGCCTTTTCTGATATGCAGAACCTTGTCTTTCAGGTCAACGTCATGAACGGTGAGCTGTACCAGCTCATTGAGCCGTATCCCTGAAGAATACAGCGTTTCCATGATAGCCCTATCTCTGATCTGCATCCGTAACGAGAGGTTGGGCTGTTCCAGGAGCAGCCGCATTTCCGCAACCGTCAGCACCGGCGGCAATGTCCGGTTCTGGCGGTTGGTTTCCCGTATTTTCTCTGTCGGATCAAGTAGGAGCCGGTGAGTATCAAGCAGCCAGCCGAACAGCCGCTTTACCGGTCTGAGCCGCATTCCCTTGGTCTCTTCGGCAATAGCCATATCGGCTACCAGAAGCTGGTAGGTTCTGATCGTCTCATTGGTGACCTGCTTGAGATCCATCACCTCTATTTTCCTGAGATAGTCCAGAAAGTAACCGAGATAGACCGAGTAACATTCGATGGTTGAGGCGGCATAGCCACTGCTTTCCAGGTAGTTCTTGAACCTGATCTTTGCTGTATCGATATCCATATTCTTCGTATCCCTCCTCTGGTGGCGGTTCTCGTCAGAGACCCGGTACATGGTGGCTTCATTGCGGTATCGATTACCTTTGCCCGTGACAGCCAGGCAGCGTCGCTGGTTTTCCGTCCCTGTCCTCTGCCCTCTGTCTTCTGTCTTCTGTCTTCTGTCTTCTGGTACCCCTGGGGCTTGTTCTCCTGCCTCGCCCTCGGGGTTGTTGTCTTTTTTCTTTAACTGCACGGAGTTATCTGTGTTTTTTCGAGCCTCGGAGTACCCTCGGGGTAGCACGTTTTCCCCTCGGGGTCAGGGTATTTACCCTCGGGGTAACGCTTCATCTTCCCGGTTCATCAACGTTTCTATCTGCTCAACGCTGGTCAGGTTGAGGTAACACGTTTCTTGATGCTCCTCCCCCTGGCCCTGATAGTTGAGGATATAGCTGTACTCCTTGCCTCTGGAGCTGGTGCGGACACCGATGTACTCCATTTCTTCAAGCTGCTTGATATGAGCCCTGATCTGCCAGTCACTCCAGCCGGTGTATTCCCGGATCATCCTCCGGGTGAAGAAGATTTCATCTATGGGGGCGTTGTTCTGCTCCGCCTGTTCCTTTACCATTTCGTAGATCTTCGATAGCAAGGTCCTGGACGGTTTGACCAGTTCATCCATGGATTGACCGAGAACCACATTGGCAAGGCGGTTAGCTGTCTCAATGTCGGTAAGCGTGACTTCGATATATTCAACCGGCGTGCCGTCCACCTCCACGGTCTGTATCTCCCGCTGATACTGGTGCAGGAAGGCCACCGCCCGGATGAGGCCGAGGTATTTCTTGTGGTCCCGCCTGGCCCGGAGCGAGTGGCTGGGATAATTGAGATATTCGGCATACGGGTTGACCACCGCCAGGGGCATGAGCATTCGTTGCACCGCATGGTGCTTTCTGGTAACGGTGTGCTGCTTCTTTTCCCGGATCAGCCCGGCCAGCGTTTCCGCCTCCCGCTGCCGCTGATGGATGGCCCCGGTCATGGCGGCCGATTCATCGATGGTCAGAAAGATAAAGCGTGAGGCCGTCTCCTGGTCGATCTCGGTGGCGGTGGTGGTGATCATCACGCAGACCGGGCCGTTTACCGTGTATTCCTCGGTCTTCATCCTGCCGTTGGCATCCTTGCCGGTGGCGGCCACGGTAATCTTCTTGGCCGACTGGATCGTTCTGATCGAGTAGGCGGCGCCGCCCATCCCTTCGGCCTCCTCGATGGCCAGGATCTTGTGCACCAACGAGTCTTCTTCTTTGTAGAACAGGGCCTGGTCGGTAACCCGGGTGTATTTGATATACTCTTCATCGGGGATCAGCGAGATGATGGCATCCTGCAGGGTGGATTTGCCGGCCGCGGAGCGGGACTGGATGAGCACCGATAAGGGCTCGGTCAGTTTCCTGGAAGTGGCGGCCAGGTACCCCACCAGCTTGTTGATCTTCTCACCGGTGACGCCCAGGGTGTCGAAGTCGGTGAGCAGCGCCGCGAAGATATCGTCGCTTTTCAGAAAGGATAAGGCCAGCTCCTTATCCCCTGTGCTGATCTCGGTGTGCTGCTGCTCTTTCTTCTCCGGCCGCCACTGTTCCACCAACTGCAGCAGTTTGGCCAGGTCTTCCTTGATCAGCGCTTCCGGCTCGGCAAACAGATCGGCACAGAGCTTGGCGAACCAGTGGCGGGATCTCGAAGAATACAGATCGATGGTAGTCAGCTCGAAGGGTTTTGATGATGAAACGTCCTCACTGACCTTGATGGTGGCTTTGAGCTGGGTATCGCCCCGCTGGATGCCTTTTACCTGGTAGTGCCGTGTGGCGTAGCCCACCGTGAAACCGTGTTCTTCCTGCTGGTATAGGGTTTGTTTACGCTTGTGCAGCGAATCTGACTGCTCCACCGATGCCGGGTTGGCCGCTTTGAGCAGCTGCTCGAACTCTTCGGGAGTGTGGCGGTTGAAGTAGATGGTGATATCCTTGTCCGGCAGCTCGACGGTGTAGACGGTTATTCCTTTCTTCTGTAACTGCTCCGCCGCCTGTGTGGCTCCGTTCTTGCCGGCAGGGTCACTGTCAAAGCAGAGATACACCTCTGTTACCGCGCTGTTAAAGAGAACAAGATGATCCTCGGTTACCCCGTTAACCCCATAGGCGGGAATGACATTGGTAAAACCCTGGTCGTACAGGGTCACGGCATCGATAATCGATTCGGTAAGGATGATGGAAGCGCTTCGTGGTACCGCCTGGCGGTTGACGAGCCCGGAGCGTGAACCGGCCAGGTACAGGTGGCTGACCCCATGTGCCGGGTCGATGTTTCTGCCATAGAGATTGACGATTGCCCCATCTGTATCATAGATCGGAAAGACCACGCAGTTGTAGAAGATTTCGTTGCCTTTGGCATTGAGGATGCCGAGCGTTTTCAGCGTCTTGATGACGGCCGGATCTTCGGGCAGGATCTTTTTCAGGCTGCCGTTCACAAAGCCCGTGCCGAAGTCGGTGCATGTCTGGTTGTTTGTAATCCCCCGGTTCTTGAGGTAGTCCAGGCCTCTCTGATCTTCAGTAAAGCTGTGCTGATAATACCCCACTACTCGGGCCAGTAACTTCTTCTCGGCCACACTCAGCACTTTCTTACCCGGTCTTTTCTGACTTCTGTCCTCTGTCTTCTGAATTCTGTTCCCCCGAGCCAGCAGCTTTTTGTCGGCCACGCTGAGCCCTTTCTTTTTTTCTTTAACTGCTGCTTTTCTGTCTTCTGTCCTCTGACTTCTGACTTCTGAGGGCGGTCTCTCAGCCAGCCGTCTGACAGCTTCTTTGAAATCGACTCCATGTATCAGCTCAACGAAGCGGATAACATCGCCGCCCGTCCCACAGCCAAAGCAGTTCCACAGGTTTTCCTTGGGATTGACGGTAAGTGATGGGGTGGTATCTTCATGGAAGGGGCAGAAGCCCCGGTAGTTCTCGCCGACCTGTTTCAGCTCAACGCCGCGGGCCTTCATGAAAGAAACCAGCTCAACGCCGTGTTTGATGGCCTCTATTTCGTCTTGACTGATCATTGTTCTCTCTCCTCATATCTCGCAGGTCAAACAGCATATCTCTGAGCAGGTTCAGTGATTCTCGTAGATGCACCGGGTTCACCAGGGCGGTGCCGCTTCGGTATTGCCGCTCCAACCCCTCCAGGTCGGCGCCGCTGATCTCAAAGGCGGCGATCCCTCTGGCCGCGTCCTTGATCCTGATGCCGCGCAGTGCCGCGCCCTTGCACAGGAAAAAGGCGCCGACATAGATGTCCGTGGTCTCGTAGGTGGCGATGGCTCATCACCTCCTTTGGGTCGCCATGATTGATTTTTTCCGGGAGATATGGGAGAAGAGCAGGACGCTTCGGTATCTCGCCGGGGTCGTACCAGCCCGTCACCTTCGCTCTTGCCACAGACCGGAGGGTGACGGGTTTTTTTCATAAAAAAATGAATAAAACATCAATGATGCACAATATAGCATCCATGCCGGATAAGTGTCAAGCGTTAATGATCCATGAAGCACCCATAAAGCATTATTTTTCTCGAACATGTGGTGCAATATGGCTATAACTTGCTTTATGGAAAACAAAGAGAACCAAACCGAGGCAGGTTTCGCCGCAAGGCTCTTGTCCTTACGTAAACAGAAAAATCTTTCCCAGACAGAATTGGGGAAGATTGTAGATGTCCATTATTCCCATATCGGACGTTATGAACGGGAGTGATCAACGACAATTATTCTTCCCACTCAACGACAATTATATTTCCCGACATTCCTCACCATTACTATCTCTTTATACCATGTTGGATAATCCATCGTGTTACGATGTCATTCTTTTCCATCCGCCCGGTCGGAGGGAGCCCGTAGGGCGACCGGAGACCGGGCGGACACCGTGAGGTGGCCCCACCATAGTCAAGGACAATTTTCCCTGAATTTAAGGGTTCCTCGTCTTTATTCGCAGCTGATTAGCGCTGCCCCAGTTCCTCTTTCCGGTACCATTTCGGTGGAGCGAAGCGGAGCCGAAATGGTACCGGAGTACCCGTGTTGAAATGGTTATTTATTTCCGCACCCCCGCCAGTGCCCGCTCGATAGACTGATGCGGGCGTAAGATAGCCCAACGCCTGATGGGCACGCTCGTCGGCCAAGACCCGACGCGAGTACCAGTCCATGATCGCCACCAGATAGGCAAACCCGTAGGCTAACCGGATAGAGGTGATATCGGCGCTTCACACCTGGTCTAGTCGAGTAATGGCCCCACGCAGCAGGTATGGAGAGACCCGATGGGTGGGATACGGTGTACTGTTCTCCTGCTGCCGTAAAAGGGGCGGTGGGTGTACCCCATATGCCTGGGCAACTTCGTTCGTCGTCTGCACCTTGCGGCTCGCCTCGAGGCCAACCTTCGCCTTGAATGGTGCGGTGTACGTCCTGCGCCTTGTTTCTGTCATTTTTCAGTATCCCCGTTATGGTGAGAAAAACACCTTACATTGCTGTCCCCTGTTTGGGGTCCACTATCCCGAGCCGCCGCCGGGCATAATCCGGTATGTGCACACGTAGACGCTGCTCTCACACCTGCCACCGAACTGAGCGCACCACTGGTTATGACTCCCCTCACACACCACACGGCATCATTACTCACGAGTGGCGCCGCGATGTATGGGCATGCCTTGCTCATGGTGTCTTGTGATCCGGCGCCTTTTCTTCACCGGCGCCCGGTTCCGGGGGTGTATCGCTCTGATCAGAAGTTTTTCCCCGCGCCGCGGTTAATCGATAACTCTCAACATTGAGCTCAAGGATAATGCTATGGTGCACCAGCCGGTCGATGGCCGCGGCCGTCGTCATCGGATCTTTAAAAATCTTTTCCCACTGCGAGAACGGCAGATTGCTGGTAAGCATCACCGAGGCCCGCTCGTACCGATCGGCAAGCAGGGTAAACAATACTTCCATCTCGTCTCTGCTGTG
Source organism: Desulfofustis sp. PB-SRB1 (assembly GCA_016722945.1). GTDB lineage: Bacteria > Desulfobacterota > Desulfobulbia > Desulfobulbales > Desulfocapsaceae > PB-SRB1. Next base: position 27,944 of record JAEQMT010000064.1, read on the forward strand.
CTGGATATAGCCGATATCATCAATCACTATGGCATCGTAACAGCCAAGCTTGTTGATCAGCTTATGCAACTCCAGATCCCGCTTGGCCACCAGCAGCCGCTGCACCAGCAGACTGCAGGGGATAAAGAGAATCCGTCTGCCCTGTTCAATGAGCTCCCGGGCAATGGCACACAGCAGGTGGGTCTTGCCGCTGCCGGGATTGCCGAAGGCAAGCACATTCTCATGACGCGCTAAAAATGATCCTTCCAGAAGCACCGGCACCACCGCGTTGACTTTGGCCGGCAGGCGTGAGCGGTCAAACGAGGTGAGATTCTTTTCCGCCGGCAGTTTCGACTCCCGCAGATATCTGGCGATACGGTTGTGCCGACGGTGCTCACATTCGCGGTGTATCAATTCGTTGAGATAGCTCTCATAACTCAATGATTCCCGGCGGGCAAGCGCGGCTTCATCCCGGTAGCACGACTTGACCATGCTCAGGTGCAATTGTTTGAGCGAGCGATCGAGCTGTTTGTCTACCGCCTCAGTACCTGGTTTCATGTGCGCGCCTCCCGGGTATGTGCAAGCAATTGATCGTAGCCGTGCAACGACACGGCGGCGACTTCCACGGAGGGCATCGGAGCTGGGGCGGTACGCTCCTGAAGATGCTTTGCAACAACCGGTGCACTGATCGTGGTGAGGTCATCGAGCAGCGTTTGCAGAACGTCATCCACGGCGGCCTCGTTTTCTCTGGCCGCAAGGTGCAGGATCTGTAAATACTCTCGCGACGCTTTGGTCGGTGCATGCTGCGTACCAAGTGCATCATAGACCATCCGGAAACGGCTGGTGGGAAACAGGTCGTCGCGAAAACGATACGCCGCAAACGCACCAGGCTTACGGATCAGCCAGTCGATCATATGTCGGTAGTCGATACGGTGCCGATCAGAGCCACGCAGGCGGGCGATAGTCTCTATGTGACGTTGGCCGTACCACACTTCGAGCCGTTCGGCATACAGCCGTATGCATACCTGCTCACCCACCAGACGGCTGGGTACCGAGTACACTTTGTGCTTTACCCGGATGGTGCTGCTCGGACCAACCCTGACCATGAGCTTCGTACATGAATCCATGCGGGTCGGCGGCAGTGCTTTGAGCACTTTCACTTCTTGCCTGAAGCGCTCGGTGCGGCCACTGTTGAGCTGGGAAAACAGCTTCGTGAGAAACTCCTCATAGGCTGCACGGGTGGCAAAGTCGCGGCTCCCCCGGAGCATCAACGCTTGATCCACCGCATCCTTAAACCGGTAGTGGCGCTGCTCGACATCGCCGTTCTCATGGGCACACCTACTATTGATGCGCCGTCCGATGAGCCCGTAATGATCTAATAATCCTTGATACATCCGAGTGAATTCCTCGGGATTATCCGGCTTATTGACCGCCGCCGTAAGACGATCAGTTTGATGCGCCTGGGGAACGCCCCCCAGCGTCCACAAAGCATGTTGCAATCCTTCACTGAGGCTCTCGAAGCTCTCGGAAAAACAGATCGTGCCCGTTTCCCAGTTCGAGTAACTCAACACGTAATGATAGATCAGATGGTTGAACGGCTGGCCGGCGATCGTCACACCCAGTGAATTCATGCAGGTGAAATCGGATTGGCTCAAAAGGCCGGGATGGTGCGTCTGGGGAAAATAGATCTCTTTGCTGGGGCCTTTGGTTGCCCGCCAGAACTTCATCTTACGTTGAAAGGTGCGTAACTGGCCGTCACTGAATCTGCCGGGATCACTTCTTTGCAAATGATCAAACAGCGTCTTTGCCTTCAGGCCGGGATTAATCTCCAGAAATCCTTCGACCGTACCCCATACCTCTTCAAAGGGGTCATCCCTGGTGCGCCACTCACGTACCCGCGCCGCCTTGATTTCACTGGGCAGTGTGTCCAGGGCACGGTATTTCCGTGCCGTTTTAGGATCCATACCTGCTTGTGCCGCCGCTGTCTCCAGACTGGCATCTTGGTGTAATTCCCTTTTCAATTTCTTCACCTGGTTGTCTGTGATCATTCAAATCCTCCTTCCGTGGATTTGAATAATCTAACCTCGTTTAACCGGGAATTTTAATTGTCGTTACTCGGGAATTATAATCGTCGCTCATCACGGGGGATATCTCGACCTGCAGCCGACACCTTAAAAAGAATGGCCGATGCCCTCGGTGTTTCCAGTGATTACCTCATAGAGGGGACAACGGCGGATGCTGCGAAAGCGAAGTTTGAAGACAGAGAATTGCTTCTGCAATTCCAGGAAGTTGAAAAACTTGAAGAAGAGGACAAGCAAGTAGTCAAAAAACTGATAGATGCTTTTCTAACAAAAAAACACATTCAAGAATTGGCCCGGTAAAAGGCTCAGGAGAACGCTTATGGAGAGATTCATCAACATCCATGTCGAGAAATTGCCGGAAGGGGTGTACCTCGCCACTTCCGACGATGTCCCCGGACTGGTAGCCCAAGGGCGGACAGTTACTGAGACCATGGAAATTGCCCGCGATGTCGCCAGGAAACTTCTGGAAGCACAAGCAGAGAGGCGTACCAGCCCGTCACTACAGATCGTTGGAGATGCTTTTGATTGCGCCCTGGTGGTAGGAGGGTGAATGGGGCGTTTGGCAGGTTTTCGTTACCGGGAGATAACCACGCGTCTTAAAGCATTTGGCTTTGCCTTTGACCGCCAGGCTGCCGGTAGTCACGAGATCTGGTACAACGCACAAGCTGACCGATACACCACCATTCCCAATCATCCCGGCGACATGCCAGAGGGCACTCTTCGTGCGATTCTCAAACAGGCCGGTATCTCGCCTGACGATTTCCTGAACAAAAAATAAACACCAATAAGCCGCTACACCGGACTACGCCGGTGAGCTCTTCATTGACAAGTGTCAAGGATCGAGATTTTACCCCCGTCTTTCCTCAGAAGCCTTTTAATGGGTGACCCCCTACTTTCCTTCCTTGCTTTACATTGGTGTTAGACGTTTTGAAAAAATTGGCCATAAAAACCAAAAGATAACTGGTATACAAATTATGAAAAAAAAGAGCATATAGTATAAAGGAAAATTTGTAAAGCCAATGTTGACCATATATTGCATTATTCCAGTTACTAATAGTATAGATGTTGTAACTATAAGTATCCCGACAGATGCAACCAGGCAAGCAATGGCAGTAAGAATTGGGCCTGGTTTGTTTGACTTAGGCATGTTTTTTTTAACGCCTTAGTGGCTCAAATAATTTGAGAAAGGATAACTATCGCATTTACAACATTCCAGAAAGTATTCTTTACCTGTATATAGACCAGACAGATCAAAATAGTTTTTATTGTAAACAATCAAATCATATATCAGTTATTTAGTCCGAACAGCATCCAATTTTTTCTTTGGAAACTATAACATCACCACAAATCGACCACTTTCCACCAATACCACCTGCCCATCCTAACACGGCTCCCCCGTCCCAACCATTTTTTGGATCCCATTGAACATTTGCTGAGTACAGTAATTTATCTGTTTGGTTTAGATAATATGTTCTCGTGCTTGGACAACCTCCTTTGATACTGTTTCCAAATGGGCTAACAGAAGGGAGCGGTGCTTTCCCTACCGAAGCGGATGCACCAGCACCACCACAAACAGTAAAATATTTAACTCTGTATAGATTCTGACCTTCACAACACTCAACACTAGAATAATTTAATTCTCCACCAGCTATTATATATACACCTATCCCAATAGACCACAACCCCAACGGATCAACCTTATTAACCGGATCATTTTGAACATACCCGTACAAATTAATCCCCCCTTCAAGCCCAATCGGATCAGCAGAGATATAGCGCCCGGTGGCAGGGTCGTAGAATCTGTGCCAATTGTACTGTAATCCCGATTCGCTGTCAAAGTACTGGCCCGGGAAGCGCAGGTTGTTGGTGATGGTTTCGGTGGTGATGGTGGCGGTGCCGAAACTCTCATAGGTGGCGGCCCAGACCACGGTACCGTTGTCGCTCATGACCTTCTGGGGGGTGCCCAGATGGTCGTTGAGATAGTAGTAATAGATACCGTTTTCCTGCAAAAAGAGGGGGTTGGTGGACCACGGCGCGCCGGGATGATAGCCGTAGGTGCGCAGCTCGACGCCGGTGGCGGAATATTCACCCACCAGTCCCTCGTCGTTGTATAAAAAGTAGGTGCGGGTGCCGTTTACCTCCTTGAACAGCCGTCGGCCAAAGGGGTCGTAGCCGTAGGGGCCGATGGTGGCGCCCGCCTCGTCAGTTAGAAAGGCGAGCCGGTTATCAGGGGTATAGCTGAAGTTAATCTCACTGGTCCCCTGCCGTTTGACGGCCATATTACCGTGGTCGTCATAGCCGAAGGTTATGGTTCCGGCGCCGGTAAGCTGGTTGTTTTCGTTGTAACCCCAGGCCGGGGCGCCGTCATCAGGGGAGCGGTTGCCTAAAAAATCATAGACAAAGCGTTCATCGCGGGCGGGCGAGGTGGCGCCGCGCAGCCGTTCCACCGGGTCATAGTTGTAGCCGATCTGCCCTTCCGCCGTGGTCTGGGACTGGATGGCGCCGGTGCGTCGGTACTGGTAGGTACGCTGCATCACCGGGTTGCCACCGGGATCACGGGCGTCGATGCTGACGGGCTGCTGCAACCCGTTATAGCCGACGGTAATCGAGCCGCCGCCGGGCAGCACGATGCGGGTGGGCCGCTGCCATTCATAGGCGGTAATCGCCACCTCGCCCACCGCCTCACCCAGATCGAGGCCGGTGGGACGGCCGCCCTCATCGTAGCTCAGGGTGCGGGTGCGGCCGGCCGGGTCGGTATAGCTCTGTTTCTGATGGTTGGCATAGTAGCGGTACGAATGGCTGAGGCTGAAGGGGCCGTAGTCCACCGTCTCGCTGGTGCGGCGCTGCAGATCGTCATAGGAGTAGACGGCACTGGTGGCGCCGTCGTCATAGCCGGTGAGGCTGTCTACCTCGTTATAGAAATAGTCAATGGACTTGAGCGGGGCGCCGGCGCCGGTAAATTCATAGATATCGGTGCGGGTCAGGCGGGTGCGGTCGTCATAGGTGTGGATGGTGTGGCGGCCGTTGCCGTCGGTCTGGGTTTTCAGGTTGCCGGCGCCATCGTAGGTGTAGCTCAGGCGCTGGCCGCCGGGCCTGGTTTCGCTCAGCTGCCGGTTGCTGCGATCATAGGTGAAGCGGGTGGTATGCCGGTTGGCGTCGATGAGTTCCACCAGGTTGTCGCGGGTGTCGTAGACATAGGTAGTGCGACCGCCATCGGGTACCGTTTCGCTGATCACCCGGCCCCGCTCGTCGTGGTTGTAGGAGGTGGTGTTGCCCACGGGGTCGGTGACCGAAACCCGGTTGCCGTGTATATCGTAGGTGAAGCTGGTGGTGCGGGGTTGTTCGCCGGTGGCGGTATCGGTCTGGCTGCGCAGCCGGCCGCGCTCGTCATAGGTGAACGAGCGGATAAAGGTGGGATAGATGATCCGCTCGATCAGATCGGAGCCGCCGGAACACGACGGGCAGGTGTCGCCGGCAAGATACTCGTAGGTGATGGTGGCGCCGGTCCCGTCGGTGATGCTCTGGATGCGTTCAAACAGATCGTAGCGGTAGCTGGTGCGCTGCTGCTCCTGATCCTCCACGGCAACCAGCTGGGTAAGGTAGGCATACTCACGGATGGCGGTCTGCTCCAGGGGATCGGTGATGGTGGTGAGGTTGTTCTCGGTGTCGTAGCCGAACGTGTAGGTCTTGTTGAAAGCGTTGGTGGCGGTGGCCCGGTTGCCCGCTTCATCGTAGCTGTAGGTGGCGATAACGGCGCCGCTGTGATCGGCGATAGTGAGCAGGTTGCCGGCGTTGTCGTAGGTGAGATAGCGCCGCTTGCCGCGCCCGTCTTCGATGATGCGCGGGTTACCTGAGGGGTGAAAGTCAGAAAAATCGGTGGCTCGTCCCTCCGGATCGGTGATCCTCACCAGGTGGCCCATCAGGTCGTAGTCATAACTGGTGGTGGCGTCGGCGGCGCCGTTGGTTCCCTTAATGGTCATGGAGGCCAGCAGCCCGGCCGGGGTGTAGGTATATTCGGTGCGGCGCGCCACACCGCTGCCCACCGCCTCGTTGACGGCGGTGCGTTCGTAAAACTCGTTGTATTCGTAGGTGGTGATGATACCGTTGCGGTTGCGTTCGATGAGCACATTGCCGGGCTGGCGGTAGACCCGGGTCTCCCAGCTGCCGTCCGGGTGGACGATGCGGATGATGTTATCCCACTCGTCACGCTCCTGCTCGGTGATCAGACCGCGGGCATTGGTGACCCACTGGCGGCGGCCGCTGACCTCGACACTTTCGATGGTGACGCCGTTGATATCCACCCGCCGGGTATAACCCTTTCGGTCGTACCAGACCTCCTTGGCCTTGCCGCTGGGGTAGCGGACAAAGGCGTAGTATTCACGAGTTCCCTTGTCGTAATCAAAGGAAAAGCTAAAGCCCACCCCATCATCGTTGGTAACCGAGCTGACATCGCCGTACTGGTTGTATGCGATGTTTCTTACCTTGCCGCCGGGCTCCTCGGCCCGTTCCAGGGCGCCAACGCCGTTTCTGTAGGCATACGTGGTGGCGTAGCCGCGCACATCAATGGACTGGATCATTTTGCCGTTCTCCCAGATATACTCCACCTGGCGGCCGAACCGGTCACGGGCAAAACGAAGGTTATCGTCTTGATCGTAGTCGAACCAGAAGACCTGGGTGCCGTCACCGTCGAGCCAGCCGGTACAGCGCTCGCCGCTATACAGTGCGGTAGCGATGGTGCGGTTATATTTCCCGTAGGAAAGCAGCTTGCCGTCCGCGTTGAAACGCTGCCAGTTGCCTTTTTCGTCCTCCCAGGTGAAGATATCGCCTTCCAGGGTGATGCGCTGTTTCTTGAAAAGGAACACTTTGGATTCGTTGTTAAGACGAGGTCTGCCGGTGTACAACGGCAGAAATTTCACACCGGCTCGACTTACAGACAATATTCTCCAATGCTCTATTCCGGAACCGGATTGGGTGTTGATTGCAGATACCGATGGCGCGGCATCTGCTCCCGCGGAGGCGGTGCCGCTGGCAGCAATCTCGCCACGAATAGCGTTGATCACCAGGTTGTACTTGTTGAAATCCCAGTGCCAGGCAACGCTGTGATAGGAGCGCTTCACCTTCAACCGGCCGGCCGGCACCACCGTCTCCAGATCGATGACGCCGCGCCGGTAGTCGCGGGCCAGGGTGTTGACCTGGGAGCCGGTCTTCACCGCCAGATGGGTCTGCGGCAGTGACTCGTAGTCCAGATTGGGCGGCACCTCGGTTGCCACAGCCACAGACGGTGCCGCCGAGCCCAGGGCAAAAATAAAGCCAACCACGAAGAGTGTGAGATACCAGCAGCGTGTGATGTTCATCGTGGTCCCCTTCTAGTTACAGGTGTTCTGATTTTTCTTGCGAGGATCCTCCTCGCATTCGTCCGGCGGTCAGGGAGGGTCGTCATCACAGCCGCAGTCAGGCAGGCACTCGCCCCCTCCGACAATGGGCGCCGGCGGTGGTTTGGGCTTGGAAGAGCCACCGCCTCCACCGCCGATGGTAATACCACCTCCGCCACCGCCACCACCACCACCGCCGCCGCTACCGCCGCCGCCACATTCACCCCAACTGCGGGAGAAGCAGTGACATGATGTACCGCCGCTCCACTCGCCATTAATGCATTCATACTCATAGTCGGTGCAGATACACTTCTGATAGCTGTGACAGCCGCCGCCGCTCTCCTCTTCCTGCGACAATGACTTGAGACAGGTGATCCGGTAGGGAATGGTGATTGACTGCTTGGCATCCAGACTGTCGGGAAGCCCTTCCAGCAGTTCATACTTGAAATTCTCGTCATCGCCGGGGAATTTGAACTGGAGGTTGTCGGCCCGGATAAAGCCGTGATTGGTGAGGGTGAACTCCCCGTTATAGACCATGCCGGTCTTCAGATCGGGCAGGGTGATGGAGGGTGGATCGCTCACCACCACCGCGGCCGGCACATCGGTCTCAAAGGTAAGGGTGAGGATAATCTCATAGCGATCCTCGATGGTGATCTCGGTAACCTCCCAGGTGACCGTCACCAGGTTGTAGTCGAGAAACACATCCTGGTTGACAATCAGACCCGGCTTGACATGAATCCGGCCGATTTTTTCCTGATGGCTGGGCGCTGAAACCCGGTATTTATACCAGCCGGCCGGTAGCTCCTCGTAGGCCACCTCGCCGAGGCCATCAGTGGTTGCCAGCGGCTCGGAGGCAAGGGTCTGCTCGTTTTGCAACAAAATCTTCGCCCCGGCCAGCCCTTCGACCAGCGCGCCCGCCTCATCGCGGGTGCCGGTATAGATATCAGACACCTTGAACAGCGCCCCGCCCTGACCGTCCTCATTGACGGTGACAAAGAGATAGATCGGGGTGTCCTCGTAGTTGTCGCTGGTGATATCCAGGGTGAACTGGTAATTGCCGGGGGCGATTGTTTGCCCCGGTGCGAAGATGATCGGCACCTCACGCTCTTCACCCACTTTCAGATCGCCCAGCTCGGGGGCAATGGCCAGCTTCACCCAGGACGGCGCGGGTCGGCCGTCAAGATCGGTGATTGCCAGACGGATTTGTTCCTGGGCGGCCAGCCCCTTGTTGGTCAGGGTGATGGTCTCGGTGATCAGGCCGTCCTGAATCACCCCGCTCTCCACCCGGTTCGGACTGAAGTACAGGGCCGGGGTCGCGGTGGAAAAAGCGGTATGCACGGTAACCGTCGCCCAGCCTTCGGGCCCCGATTCATCGCTCACCACCCGGAAGATCACCCGGCCGGATTCGTCCGCCCGGTTATTGGCCCAGATGTCAATGGGCAGGGAGATGCGCTGGGTGGCGCCAAGCCGCGGGATTGGGTTTTCCAGGGTGACGGAGACGCCCTCCGGCAGGGCGCCTCCCGGCTGATCGGCGGGGTCATAGACCAGCCGCAGATTAGTCAGCTCGGTGCCGACCCCGGTGCGCACCTGGATGGGGATGGTGTATTCGTAGTTACGCGGGATGTTGAGATCAAACACCCAGGGGGTGACGATCACCTTGGTGATCACAAAGCTCGCCTGCACCGACCGATCAAGCAGATCAGGATGGACGGCGCGCACCTCGTAGATGCCCGATTCCTCCGGCAGCGGGGTAAAGGTGTAGGAAAAGCCGCCTACCTCGTTGGTATACACCTGGCCGCCACGCTCGTAGCCATCCACTGTAATGGTTACATCAAGGGGTACGGCGGCCAGTGACACGCCGCTGTCCCGATCGATGGCATGACCGGTGATGATAATATCCTCATCGCCGGTTGATACCGCCGGGTTGACGCCGGTGATATCGCCATAGTAGCTGGTGTCCACCAGGCTTAAAGCAAATTCACCGGCCAGCCCCTGCATGACCACCTCGTCGGCCCTGGTCTGATGATACGAGACGGTGTCGATCACCAGCCGCACGACCACCTCGTCGGGCGCCCCGGCCGGAACCAGCAGCTCGGTGGCTGCCGAGGTAAAGGCGGCGCCGGCGGGGATCCGGGTGACCACATTCTGGTTGCTCAAGGTTACCTGGTCAGTGCCGCCGAACTGACGGAACGGCGCCGTGCTGAGCAGGTTGCCGTCGGTGTCGAGCAGCTGCCAGCGGATGGTCGAGGAGGGTTTGTTGCCGGCACTGGTGGCGGTGATGATCTCGATCTCCTCATCGCCGCTGTTTTCCAGACGGAACCAGACGGAACCGTTGCCGCCACGCAGAAATTCCTCGTTACCGAACTGCAGCACCAGCATGCCGTCGATGACATCCACCTCATCGTCACGCACCAGCTCGATGGTCTGCCCCACCTCGGGGGTGATGGTGGTGGTGACGGTGGCGCTGCTCAGCGCATCCAGATCGTCATAGCCGCCAACGATGACGGGCAGCAGCGCAAACTCACCACCTTCCAACGACACCGGCGCCGTGCCATGGGTGCGACCGCCGATATCAACGCTCAGGCCGATATTTGCTATCGGGGTGCTGCCCAGGTTCTTGAGCCGGTAGGTGAGATGATTCATCACCCCGCGCCTGATCACGTTGTCGGGCAATAGCTCGGCGTAGAGGCGCGGCAGGGTGATGGTGTGCGGCAGGCTCTCAAAACCGTTGGCATCCACCGCGGTCACCACGAAGCTGCGTTCCAGGCCGTTATACCCCGCATCGACGTAGCGCTGCGTGGTGAGCGGCGTATCGGTGAGCAGGGTGCGGGCCGTGCCGCTTTGCAGGTAGACGTTGTAGCCGCGCAGGCTGGTATGTTTGGGATGGTTCCAGCTCAGTTCAGGTAGCCCGATGCCCTCCTGGCGCAGGGTCAGGGAGTTGACCGGCAGCAGCGCGAAGTTGCGATAGGCTGAGTTGGACGGCGCCGATTCATTGCCCAACGCGTCAAAGGCGGTAATCACATAGCAGTGATCGGTGGCCGATGGGGTCGGGTCGATTACCGTGGTTTGGGCAATACCGGTGACCAGCGGGGTCAGACCATCCACCGAGGTAATCTCGATGCCGGCGGCCCGATAGAGACCATAGGTGATCGATTCATTTCCAGCCGGCGGCTGCCAGGCAAGCATAATGCCCTGGGGCGTGAGGCTTAAGGTAAGTTCGCGGGGTGCACCGGGGGCGGTGCCGTCGGTAATTACCAGCCGCTCGGCGGTGGGGCCGCTCAGGGAGTGACGATCACCCTCCCGGCGCAGGGTGGCCAGTGAATAGTACCAGCTCCCCTCGGCGGGTGGGGTATCGGTAGAGGCCAGGGTGTCGACCTCGGCCAGCGGGGTCGGCGCACTCTCATCGATGTGACGCCGATAGAGCTGATAGCCGGCCGCCTCGGCCACCGGTTCCCAGCTCAATGCCACCGAGCCGCCCGGCTGGGCGGCGGCGGTAAACCCAAACGGGGTGGGCAGCGGCGGCAACTCGTCCTGATAGATCTGAAACTGATTGGCCGCCCGGATATCGGTGGCGACATTATCCAGGTCATCACTGCCCTGGTAGAGAAAGCGCAGGGTCTCAGCCGCCGGCTGACCGGCGTCGGACGGCAGCAAAAAACTCACCTGCCACGCCTGGGCCTCGTCCGGGCGTGGGCTCACCTCGGTTATACCGCTCAGCTCAACGGGCATCCGCCCCTGGCCGGAAAGCTGGTATGAAAGCGTCGGGGTGGCGCCGGGGGTGACCGGCTCGTTCAGGCCAAACCGGGCGATGATCTCCGGCTGGGCGCCGGCGTCGATGGGATGGGGCGGGATAACATCCAGGGAAATCACCGCGGGCCCGTCGGTATCGATGCTCAGGGTCTGGGCGCCCTGGATTTCGGTGCCCCGGTTACCGGCCGCATCACGGCCGGAAAACAGGATGGATGCGGTGCCCGACGGGGTGAACTCTTCCACCGGGTAGCTGCCCCGATAAATGAGTTCTTCGTCCTGCTGCATGCGCACCGCATACGGGGTGCCGCCACTGGGAACGATGGAGACAAAGGGCGCCGCCTGCAGCGGCTCGTTCACCTGCACGGTAAGCTCCAGCAGTCCCGGAGCCAGCCGCGTACCATCGGTGGCGCCGTGGTGGGTGAATTCCATGGGGCCGGCGACAGGCGGCAGACGATCAGATATCGCACTGATCTCTTCGGAGAGCAACCCCTCGTTGCCGGCCTTGTCGACGGTGCTGACCCGGTAGAACCAGGTAGTGTCTTCAGGGGTCAGATCCATGAAGGTGACATCGTCATAAGGCTCATCGGTAAGACGCTGGGCCCCGGCCTGATCGGCAAAGGTGGTGTCGCTCCGGTAGACATGATAGCCGCGTACCTGTTCCAGCTCGGCCGGCCGCCAGCGCAGTTTGAGCTGGCCGCTGGCGCGCGGCTCGATACTGAGGTTGATGGGCGCCGACGGCAGGGCGGTATCGACACTTACCCGCAGCGGCGCACTGGGGTCGCTCACCCCGGCCCGGTTGCGGGCCATGGCGGTGATGGTGTTGTCTCCTTCGGCGAGCTCCACTTCGGCTGCAAAGAGGCCGTCCCGGCTGACGGGCAGCCCGGTTATGGTCACCGCGCCGTTGACACGCAGCTCGGCGGTGGTGCCCACCACGGCGCTGCCGCGCAGGGTGATGCGTGGTTCATTGGTGAGCAATCGGTCTTCAGGGGCGAGAATTTCCGGGGCGGCCGGGACGGCCAGCCCGATCTCAGCGGTAAAGCTCACCTCGCTGCGGTTGCCCTGGGTATCGTAGGCCGCTATGGTCAGGGTGTGGTCGCCGTCGGTGAACGAGGCCGGATCAAAGCGCCACCGGTAGAGCGGTGCGGGCAGATAATCGGTGGCCTGTTTCACCTCGTCGATGATAAACTCCACCCGGGTCACGGCGATGGGATCGGTGGCCTGGACGCTGATGGATACCGCCCGGCTCACCAGCAGCCCGGTAGTGAGGATGGTGTCGTCGGCGTAGACCGCGACAATCTCCGGCCCTTCGGTATCGGCGCTGGGGGTTGCCTCCACCGCGTCTACCTCGGGGGCCGTCCCTTCTGAGATATTGATTGTCTGTACCGCGAAATAGTAGGTGGTATCGTTGGTCAGCCGGGCGATATTGATCCGCGGCTCGCTGGTGGCGGCGCGTGGTTCCAGTTCGGCCACTGAGCTGAACGGCGACTCGGAGACGTAGATCAGATACTGTTTTACCCACTGGGCCGGGGTGATCGGCTCCCACGCCAGGGCGACATAGCCTGAATAGGGCGTTGCCGTGGTGATGGCGGGATTGGCCAAAACAGTTACGCCGGTGATACGCTCGGTGGCGGAGCGGTTGCCGGTCTCATCGATGGCGGTGATGGAAACCGGATAGCCGGTGGCCGGGGTAAGTGAGTGTTCCGTATGGCTGGTGGTACCAGGCGCCAGGGTAATGGGCTCACCGCCGTCAAACACCAGTTCATAGCCGGCCAGATCGAGACCGCTGTCAACCGAGCCCACCCAGGTGAAGGTAAGCGAATCGCCCTCGTTGACACTGCGCAGGCGGGTGATCGGCTCGGGCGGCTCGATGTCGGTCAGGGTGGCACGCACCGGGGTCACCGAGGTGTGGGCGTTGTCCTTGTTGTCCACCGCCACCACCGCAAAGAAGTAGCGGGCCTCTCTGTCAAGAGAGGTGGCATGATAGCTGAAGGTGCCCGCCGGGACGGTGGCCACTGGAGTGAGATCGGCCAGCTGGGTAAAGAGCGACTGCTGGTAGTAGATGCGATAGGCCGCCACATCGCCCTGGATGGCCTCGTCATAGCCGCTCCAGTCAAGCAGCGCCGCGGTGCCGCTGCCCTCACCGTCAACGGTCAGGGTATCGACGCTGAGTGGCGGGGTCTCATCGTAGACGATGGTGGCACGCACCGGATCGCTGATATTGCCGGCCCGATCTCCTGAGGTGATCTCCAGGACGTTATCCCCTTCTTGCAGGGTGATCTGGTGCGACCAGTCGGTCTGCCCGGTGATCTCGATAACCTGGCTGCCGTTGAGGCGGATGGAACTGTTTGCTTCTTTAGTGCCGGTGAGGGTCTGGATAATGAAGCTGGTGGGGCTGGTGACGGCATTCAGGGTCGGGGTGGCGGGAGCGGTGCCGTCATGGGTGAAGGAAAAGGCCCCTTCACCCCCGTTGCCCACCAGGTCGCGGGCCGTCACCCGCAGGGTGAACAGGTCTTCGGCAAAAGGCTGGGCCGGGGTGAACACGACGGTAGCACCGTCCACCAGCGCCCAGCTGCCCGCCACATCACGGCCGGCGCCGTCAAAGCATTGCGCACTGGCAAGGGTGATACGCTCGTCAAGGCTGGTCTGCTCCTCGCTGAACACGAACCGGGCGGTGGCCGGCGGGCTCTGGTGGTAGGAGTTGTTCGCCGGCGCGGTGGAGATAAGGGTCGGGGCGGTGGTATCACGGACGATGGTAAACGGGGTCGGCTCACTGAGGTTGCCGGCCCGGTCGCGGCTGCGCAACTCATAGCTGTTCTCACCTTCCGTGAGGGTGAGTGAGGCCGACCAGCGCAGCGCATCGTCCAGGGGAACGAGTTCATTGCCACTGAGCAGGATGGCGGTGCCCGACTCCTTGTCACCGGCCAGATCTACGGTTGTATCTTTAGTGGGAGTTGTCACCGGGTCCAGGCCTGGTGATGCCGGCGGTGCGAAATCCACCGTGAAGCTCACGGTTTCCGTACGGCTGTTGCCCAGCGGTGTATCGGTGGGGGTGATGGTCACCGTATAGACCCCGTCGCTGAGCGGGCTTGCCGGGGTAAAGGTGAGCACCGAACCATCAAGCGCCCAGCTGCCGGCAACCGGCTCACCCAGCTGATTGACCACCGTACCGGTGCCGCTTGTCGCCGGATCCAGCCCGGTGCTCTGCTCCACCAGGCTCAGCTGCACCATCGATACCGGCCGGGCCACAAAGGCATCGGCGGCCGGTGATGAGGATCCCAGGTGGGGGGCGGTGGTGTCTTTGATAATGCGGGTGGTGACCGGACTGCTGAGCAGGCCGATCGCCGAGCGTGAACGGATGGTAAGGGAATTGGCCCCTTCCGCCAGGCTATACTCGTATGACCACGATTCCAGGGCATTGGGCAAGACAACCACCGAGCCGTTAATGGTGATACCGGTGTCCGCATCCTTGCCGCCGGTCAATAGGGCGGTGGTGGCGCCGGTGGGGGTGGTGAGCGGATCGACGGTGGGCGGGGCGGGCGGATTATACAGGCTCAGCCAGCCCGAGTAGTCCACCTCGCCCAGCGACCCGTTGTCGTAGCGGTCGTAGATGGCCGGCAGGTTGGTGGGGTTGGTCGTATAATTGATGAAGTTGGTGGTATCAGCCCCCCACCAGTTGCCGCGTGCATCGATGGCGTGAGCGGTTGGGTTATAGAGGTCATACCCGCTGCCGTAGAGACCGTTGTTGGTCAGACTGATCGGGCCGGTCACCGCCAGGTGGATGCCGTGGCCCTGGTTGTCGTAAATGGTATTGGCACTGATCTCCGGCAGCAGCTCGGTGGCCGCGTGGGTGCTGGGCACAAAGACGATCCCGTCGCCGT
Organism: Desulfofustis sp. PB-SRB1; assembly: GCA_016722945.1. GTDB lineage: Bacteria > Desulfobacterota > Desulfobulbia > Desulfobulbales > Desulfocapsaceae > PB-SRB1. The sequence continues at coordinate 43,004 of JAEQMT010000064.1, forward strand.
TGCTATAGATCTCATTGTGGCTGAGAAGCGGTTGCAGGGCGCCGTTGGTAACGGTTACCTGCACTCCGGTTGCATTTTGATAGATGGTATTGTTGGTAAGAGCCAGGCTGGATGCACCGTTGGTGTTGTAGGAGGCGGCAACGCCGATACCCGCCCCATGGATCTCGGTAGCATCGATGGTGACGCTGCTCACCGACGAGGAACTGGTGGCCAGGGCGATTGCTTCGGGGCCGTAATGTTCGATGGAACTGGCGCCGATGGTGACGTCCAGCTGAGACCGGTTGGTGGCCGTGCAGCTCAATCCTTGGGTGCCGTTGCCTGCAACCATACTCTGCCGCATAGTGATGGCGAGCGTGCTGTCGGCGCCGCTGGTCTGGCAGGAGATGCCGGCTCCACCGTTGGCGTCAAACATGCTCTGGCTGATGTCCGCCGCAATTGCACCGCCGCCGCTGCTGCTCAGGGTGATGCCGGCGGTGCTGCTGCCGGTGAGCCGGCTGTGGGCGAGCGACAGCGCACCACCGGTCAGGCTGAGCCCGGACTCGGCATCGCTGATCACCGTATGCTCAAGTTCTATGGTACCGCTGCCGCGAATGCCCACCCAGTCACCGGGCGCACCGCCGCGATAGTGGCTGGAAACAAAGGTGATGGGAGCGCTGTCGGTACCCAGGGCGCGGAGATTGCCACTGATAATCAATTCGGTTTTGGAGGGGGCGGCGCCGCCGTAGGTGCTGTCATGCAAGGGTGGTACGAGAATCGTCGTTCCCGGCTGGATGGTCAGGGTCACCCCGGCGGGCACCATGATATCGCCGCGCAGCGCGACCGTACCCGACCAGCTCTCATCGGACTGGACGGTACCAAAGCTGGTATAGGAGGTGGAGTCAACCGTCAGATAACGGGCCGGTTCGGGTTCCTCGATATACTCACCAGATATCACCCGCGAGCGGATGGCGTAGGTGCCGTCCACCGGTGCAGTCCAATTGTAGCTCCAGAACTCGGTGCCGGTGGCCGCCTGCCAGGTGGCCCCGTCATCAACCGATACCTCGACCCGGTCTATACCATCGGCTGCGTACGCCACCCCGCTGATCGTCAACTCAGGATGCTTTACCGTCAACTCATCTTCTGGATTAACGAGGCGTGAAAACGGCTCGGCAGGCGCAACAAACGATTCACTCAGCCACGGTTCGTACGCCACCGATCCCTTGGCGCCGTCATCATAGATATCGTGGATACGGCTGATGTCCCTGGGGTTATCGCCCAGATTCATCTGAGCGGTCGTCTCATTGCCCCACCAGTTGTAGCGCGCGTCAACCGGCCCGGCGCCGTCATTATACACCTCATGGGCGCCGTCATTGCCCAAGTTGTTGTAATGGACACGGCTCAGAACACTGTTACTTACGCGAATGCCAGCGCCGCTATTGCCGCCAAACTCATTGAAAGCAATCAACGGCACATCGCTTGAACTCAACTCCAAACCGTTACCACCGTTGCCGCTCATCGTGTTGTTCAACACCACCGGCGAACCGGGCGCGCTCACCCACAAACCGTCACCACCGTTGCCGCTGATCGCATTGGACAACACCCGCGGTGAACCCGATACGTTTAACTCCGCACCACGATCGCCGTTACCCGTGATCTCATTGGATACAAGCCTTACCACCGTCGTGCCATAATAGGCCCGCCGACCCCGAATGCCGCCGCCGTTGCCGGTGAGCACATTGCCCTCTAGCTCCGCCTCCAGACGCGAAGATGCCTGATTATAATGTCGATAAGAATCGGTATGAATATCAATGCCCCATGAACTGTTGTTCACCACCTGATTGCCCGTTACCACCGGTGACATGCTCGTTGAGTACGTATGCCGATCAGAGTATACATAACAATCAATACCCGTTGCTACATCACGCACCGTATTGGTGCTGATCTCCAGCTCGTCTGACACTGCGTCGTCACCATTGTACAGATACAACCCCGTACCCGTATCATACACCTCATTGCCGCTGATCGTCGCATCCGCCTCGGTATTGGCATGCCCCGCATACCCGTACAGACCATAGGTGCCCACCCCGTACACCGTGTTGCCCACTACACTCAGGGCACTGCGCGCACCATTGTCCGTCTGCCAGCTGATACCCCAGCCACCCACATCATGAACCTCGTTATCACTGATGCTTCCACTCACCCGCGTACTCGCTCCGCTCATCACCAACCGGATACCCTTGCCGCCATGCTCATACACCGTATTGCCATCGAGCGTCACCGTGCGACCGGAACCAGAACTCATCGTCACCGCGATCCCATTGCCTCCGCCATGCCGAAAGACGCTCTCGATGATGGATATCGCGCCGGATCCCTCACTGCTGTTCACCGCAACACCCCAACTCCCATACTCCACAATAGTATGCGATAGTGCAACCGTGCCCCGACCCGTTACCCGGATACCGCCCCAGTCACCCGCCGACGGAGCAGCGCTGCTCGACGTGAAGGTGATCTCAGAACCTACACCGCCGGCAACAAGCAGATCACCCGCCACCATCAACTCGGAACGCGATATATCGGAACCACTCCCCTGATCATCGGACAAGGCCTGGAACCGAACCGTCGTCCCCGCCGCAAGGCTCAGGGTGAGTCCTTCCGGCACCGTCACGTCGCCAGTCAACACCACCTCACCGTCCCACGTCTCATCGCCCGTCAAACTCCCGCTCGTGGTCGGCAGGGTCGAATCTACCGTAAACAGATGGGCCGGTGCCGGCGCCTCGATATAGTCTCCCGATATCACCCGCGAGCGAATCGGGTAGCTGCCGTCACCCGGCGCATACCAGGTGTAGCTCCAGAACTCGGTGCCGGTGGCCACCTGCCAGGTGGCCCCGTCATCAACCGATACCTCTACCCGGTCAATACCATCGGCTACGTACGCCACCCCGCTGATCGTCAACTCAGGATGCTTTACCGTCAGCCCGTCTTGTGGATTGATAAGCCGTGAAAACGGCTCGGCAGGTGTTGCAAACGAAGAATCCAGCCACGGGTCGTACGCCACCGATCCCTTGGCGCCGTCATCATAGATATCATGGATACGGCTGATGTCCCTGGGGTTGTCGCCCAGATTCATCTGAGCGGTCGTCTCATTGCCCCACCAGTTATACCGCGCGTCCACCGGCCCGGCGCCGCCGTTATACACCTCGTGGCCGCCATCATTGCCCAAGTTGTTGTAATGGACACGGCTCAGCACACTGTTGCTTACGCGAATGCCAACGCCGCTATTGCCGCCAAACTCATTGAAAGCAATCAACGGCACATCGCTTGAACTCAACTCCAAACCGTCGCCACCGTTGCCGCTGATCGTGTTGTTCAACACCACCGGCGAACCGGGCGCGCTCACCCACAAACCGTCACCACCGTTGCCGCTGATCGTGTTGGATGAAACCAGCGGTGAACCCGATACGCTTAACTCCGCACCACGGCCGCCGTTACCCGTGATCTCATTGGATGCAAGCGTCACCACCGTCGTGCCATAGCCAGCCCGCCGACCCCGAATACCGCCGCCATTGCCGGTGATCACATTGCCCTCTGCCACCGCCTCCAAACGCGAAGAAGCCCAATTACTATATCGATAAGAATCGGTATGAAGATCGATGCCCCATGAACTATTGTTCACCACCTGGTTGCCCGTTACCACCGGTGACATACTCGTTGAGTACGTATGCCGATCAGAGTATACATAACAATCAATACCCGTTGCTACATCACGCACCGTATTGGTGCTGATCTCCAGCTCGTCTGACACTGCGTCGTCACCGATTGTACAGATACAATCCCGTACCCGTGTCATACACCTCATTATCCGTGATCGTCGCATCCGCCTCGGTATTGGTACCCACCGCATACCCGTACAACCCATAGGTGCCCACTCCGTACACCGTGTTGCCGTAAACACTCAGAGCACTGCGCGCCCCACCATCGGTCTGCCAACTGATCCCCCAACCACCCACATCGCGGACCTCGTTATCACTGATGCTTCCACTCACCCGCGTACTCGCTCCGCTCATCACCAACCGGATACCCTTGCCGCCATGCTCATACACCGTATTGCCATCGAGCGTCACCGTGCGACCGGAACCAGAACTCATCGTCACCGCGATCCCATTGCCTCCGCCATACCGAAAGACGCTCTCGCTGATGGATATCGCGCCGGACCCCTCACTGCTGTTCACAGAAATACCCCAGCTCCCATACTCCACCACCGCATGCGATAGTGCAACCGTACCCCGTCCCGTTACCCGGATACCGCCCCAGTCGCCCGACGATGGTGCATCGCTGCTCGACGTGAAGGTGATCTCAGAACCCACACTACCGGCAACGACCAGATCACCCGCTACTACCAGCTCGGTACGTGATATGTCCGTACCGCCACCCGTATCGTCGGACAACGCCTGGAACCGCACCGTCGTACCCGCCGCAAGGCTCAGCGTCATCCCCTCCGGTACCGTCACGTCACCGCTCAGCACCACCTCGCCGTCCCACGTCTCATCTCCCGTCAAACTCCCGCTCGTGGTCGGCAGGGTCGAATTAACCGTAAATAGATGGGCAGGTGCCGGCGCCTCGATATAGTCGCCCGATATCACCCGAGAACGAATGCGGTAGTCGCCGTCACCCGGCGCATACCAGCTGTAGCTCCAGAACTCGGTGCCGCTCGCCACCTGCCAGGTGGCCCCGTTATCCACCGATACCTCTACCCGGTCAATGCCGCCAGGTGCGTAAGCCACCCCGCTGATTGTCAACTCAGGATGCTTTACCGTCAGCCCATCTTGTGGATTGATAAGCCGTGAAAACGGCTCGGCAGGTGTTGCAAACGAAGAATCCAGCCACGGGTCGTACGCCACCGATCCCTTGGCGCCGTCATCATAGATATCATGGATACGGCTGATGTCCCTGGGGTTGTCGCCCAGATTCATCTGAGCGGTCGTCTCATTGCCCCACCAGTTATACCGCGCGTCCACCGGCCCGGCGCCGCCGTTATACACCTCGTGGCCGCCATCATTGCCCAAGTTGTTGTAATGGACACGGCTCAGCACACTGTTGCTTACGCGAATGCCAACGCCGCTATTGCCGCCAAACTCATTGAAAGCAATCAACGGCACATCGCTTGAACTCAACTCCAAACCGTCGCCACCGTTGCCGCTGATCGTGTTGTTCAACACCACCGGCGAACCGGGCGCGCTCACCCACAAACCGTCACCACCGTTGCCGCTGATCGTGTTGGATGAAACCAGCGGTGAACCCGATACGCTTAACTCCGCACCACGGCCGCCGTTACCCGTGATCTCATTGGATGCAAGCGTCACCACCGTCGTGCCATAGCCAGCCCGCCGACCCCGAATACCGCCGCCATTGCCGGTGATCACATTGCCCTCTGCCACCGCCTCCAAACGCGAAGAAGCCCAATTACTATATCGATAAGAATCGGTATGAAGATCGATGCCCCATGAACTATTGTTCACCACCTGGTTGCCCGTTACCACCGGTGACATGCTCGTTGAGTACGTATGCCGATCAGAGTATACATAACAATCAATACCCGTTGCTACATCACGCACCGTATTGGTGCTGATCTCCAGCTCGTCTGACACTGCGTCGTCACCATTGTACAGATACAACCCCGTACCCGTATCATACACCTCATTGCCGCTGATCGTCGCATCCGCCTCGGTATTGGCATGCCCCGCATACCCGTACAGACCATAGGTGCCCACCCCGTACACCGTGTTGCCCACTACACTCAGGGCACTGCGCGCACCATTGTCCGTCTGCCAGCTGATACCCCAGCCACCCACATCATGAACCTCGTTATCACTGATGCTTCCACTCACCCGCGTACTCGCTCCGCTCATCACCAACCGGATACCCTTGCCGCCATGCTCATACACCGTATTGCCATCGAGCGTCACCGTGCGACCGGAACCAGAACTCATCGTCACCGCGATCCCATTGCCTCCGCCATGCCGAAAGACGCTCTCGATGATGGATATCGCGCCGGATCCCTCACTGCTGTTCACCGCAACACCCCAACTCCCATACTCCACAATAGTATGCGATAGTGCAACCGTGCCCCGACCCGTTACCCGGATACCGCCCCAGTCACCCGCCGACGGAGCAGCGCTGCTCGACGTGAAGGTGATCTCAGAACCTACACCGCCGGCAACAAGCAGATCACCCGCCACCATCAACTCGGAACGCGATATATCGGAACCACTCCCCTGATCATCGGACAAGGCCTGGAACCGAACCGTCGTCCCCGCCGCAAGGCTCAGGGTGAGTCCTTCCGGCACCGTCACGTCGCCAGTCAACACCACCTCACCGTCCCACGTCTCATCGCCCGTCAAACTCCCGCTCGTGGTCGGCAGGGTCGAATCTACCGTAAACAGATGGGCCGGTGCCGGCGCCTCGATATAGTCTCCCGATATCACCCGCGAGCGAATCGGGTAGCTGCCGTCACCCGGCGCATACCAGGTGTAGCTCCAGAACTCGGTGCCGGTGGCCACCTGCCAGGTGGCCCCGTCATCAACCGATACCTCTACCCGGTCAATACCATCGGCTACGTACGCCACCCCGCTGATCGTCAACTCAGGATGCTTTACCGTCAGCCCGTCTTGTGGATTGATAAGCCGTGAAAACGGCTCGGCAGGTGTTGCAAACGAAGAATCCAGCCACGGGTCGTACGCCACCGATCCCTTGGCGCCGTCATCATAGATATCATGGATACGGCTGATGTCCCTGGGGTTGTCGCCCAGATTCATCTGAGCGGTCGTCTCATTGCCCCACCAGTTATACCGCGCGTCCACCGGCCCGGCGCCGCCGTTATACACCTCGTGGCCGCCATCATTGCCCAAGTTGTTGTAATGGACACGGCTCAGCACACTGTTGCTTACGCGAATGCCAACGCCGCTATTGCCGCCAAACTCATTGAAAGCAATCAACGGCACATCGCTTGAACTCAACTCCAAACCGTCGCCACCGTTGCCGCTGATCGTGTTGTTCAACACCACCGGCGAACCGGGCGCGCTCACCCACAAACCGTCACCACCGTTGCCGCTGATCGTGTTGGATGAAACCAGCGGTGAACCCGATACGCTTAACTCCGCACCACGGCCGCCGTTACCCGTGATCTCATTGGATGCAAGCGTCACCACCGTCGTGCCATAGCCAGCCCGCCGACCCCGAATACCGCCGCCATTGCCGGTGATCACATTGCCCTCTGCCACCGCCTCCAAACGCGAAGAAGCCCAATTACTATATCGATAAGAATCGGTATGAAGATCGATGCCCCATGAACTATTGTTCACCACCTGGTTGCCCGTTACCACCGGTGACATACTCGTTGAGTACGTATGCCGATCAGAGTATACATAACAATCAATACCCGTTGCTACATCACGCACCGTATTGGTGCTGATCTCCAGCTCGTCTGACACTGCGTCGTCACCATTGTACAGATACAACCCCGTACCCGTATCATACACCTCATTATCCGTGATCGTCGCATCCGCCTCGGTATTGGTACCCACCGCATACCCGTACAACCCATAGGTGCCCACCCCGTACACCGTGTTGCCCACTACACTCAGGGCACTGCGCGCACCATTGTCCGTCTGCCAGCTGATACCCCAGCCACCCACATCATGAACCTCGTTATCACTGATGCTTCCACTCACCCGCGTACTCGCTCCGCTCATCACCAACCGGATACCCTTGCCGCCATGCTCATACACCGTATTGCCATCGAGCGTCACCGTGCGACCGGAACCAGAACTCATCGTCACCGCGATCCCATTGCCTCCGCCATACCGAAAGACGCTCTCGCTGATGGATATCGCGCCGGACCCCTCACTGCTGTTCACAGAAATACCCCAGCTCCCATACTCCACCACCGCATGCGATAGTGCAACCGTACCCCGTCCCGTTACCCGGATACCGCCCCAGTCGCCCGACGATGGTGCATCGCTGCTCGACGTGAAGGTGATCTCAGAACCCACACTACCGGCAACGACCAGATCACCCGCTACTACCAGCTCGGTACGTGATATGTCCGTACCGCCACCCGTATCGTCGGACAACGCCTGGAACCGCACCGTCGTACCCGCCGCAAGGCTCAGCGTCATCCCCTCCGGTACCGTCACGTCACCGCTCAGCACCACCTCGCCGTCCCACGTCTCATCTCCCGTCAAACTCCCGCTCGTGGTCGGCAGGGTCGAATTAACCGTAAATAGATGGGCAGGTGCCGGCGCCTCGATATAGTCGCCCGATATCACCCGAGAACGAATGCGGTAGTCGCCGTCACCCGGCGCATACCAGCTGTAGCTCCAGAACTCGGTGCCGCTCGCCACCTGCCAGGTGGCCCCGTTATCCACCGATACCTCTACCCGGTCAATGCCGCCAGGTGCGTAAGCCACCCCGCTGATTGTCAACTCAGGATGCTTTACCGTCAGCCCATCTTGTGGATTGATAAGCCGTGAAAACGGCTCGGCAGGTGTTGCAAACGAAGAATCCAGCCACGGGTCGTACGCCACCGATCCCTTGGCGCCGTCATCATAGATATCATGGATACGGCTGATGTCCCTGGGGTTGTCGCCCAGATTCATCTGAGCGGTCGTCTCATTGCCCCACCAGTTATACCGCGCGTCCACCGGCCCGGCGCCGCCGTTATACACCTCGTGGCCGCCATCATTGCCCAAGTTGTTGTAATGGACACGGCTCAGCACACTGTTGCTTACGCGAATGCCAACGCCGCTATTGCCGCCAAACTCATTGAAAGCAATCAACGGCACATCGCTTGAACTCAACTCCAAACCGTCGCCACCGTTGCCGCTGATCGTGTTGTTCAACACCACCGGCGAACCGGGCGCGCTCACCCACAAACCGTCACCACCGTTGCCGCTGATCGTGTTGGATGAAACCAGCGGTGAACCCGATACGCTTAACTCCGCACCACGGCCGCCGTTACCCGTGATCTCATTGGATGCAAGCGTCACCACCGTCGTGCCATAGCCAGCCCGCCGACCCCGAATACCGCCGCCATTGCCGGTGATCACATTGCCCTCTGCCACCGCCTCCAAACGCGAAGAAGCCCAATTACTATATCGATAAGAATCGGTATGAAGATCGATGCCCCATGAACTATTGTTCACCACCTGGTTGCCCGTTACCACCGGTGACATGCTCGTTGAGTACGTATGCCGATCAGAGTATACATAACAATCAATACCCGTTGCTACATCACGCACCGTATTGGTGCTGATCTCCAGCTCGTCTGACACTGCGTCGTCACCATTGTACAGATACAACCCCGTACCCGTATCATACACCTCATTGCCGCTGATCGTCGCATCCGCCTCGGTATTGGCATGCCCCGCATACCCGTACAGACCATAGGTGCCCACCCCGTACACCGTGTTGCCCACTACACTCAGGGCACTGCGCGCACCATTGTCCGTCTGCCAGCTGATACCCCAGCCACCCACATCATGAACCTCGTTATCACTGATGCTTCCACTCACCCGCGTACTCGCTCCGCTCATCACCAACCGGATACCCTTGCCGCCATGCTCATACACCGTATTGCCATCGAGCGTCACCGTGCGACCGGAACCAGAACTCATCGTCACCGCGATCCCATTGCCTCCGCCATGCCGAAAGACGCTCTCGATGATGGATATCGCGCCGGATCCCTCACTGCTGTTCACCGCAACACCCCAACTCCCATACTCCACAATAGTATGCGATAGTGCAACCGTGCCCCGACCCGTTACCCGGATACCGCCCCAGTCGCCCGACGATGGGCTCTCGCTGCTCGACGTGAAGGTGATCTCAGAACCTACTCCTCCGGCAACGACCAGGCTGCCTTCGACTAACAACTCTGTTGTGCCCTGGAACCGCACCGTCGTATCCGGTTCAATCGTCAGGCTGAGTCCTTCCGGTACCCTCACATCACCGGTCACCTCTACCTCACCGTCCCAGGTCTCATCGCCACTCAATGAGCCTGATGTGGTGATCGCGTGCAGCGAACTGGGGGTGCCGATCAGCAGCACCAGACAATAGATACAACTCAGTAGCCGTTTAGAACACATGGTTCTCTCTCCACTCGGGTGAAAAAGGTGTCGTGATCCCGGTATACCTATTCATCAGATTCAGGGGTGATCGTTTCATCCGGACAACTCGGGCAGGCGCCGATAACCTGGGTGCGCTCCACCACCGGCTGGTACATGGCATGCTGATTGCGCTGCGCACGGGCCAGGGCGGCGCAGCCTTCAGCCAGGAAAAACAGGGTCGGACGGCTTTCGGCACGCAGTGCATCACCATAGTGGCCGGCGCCTTCGCTGGTTATCAGCAGCACCCGGGCCGACTCGTCCAGCCCCTGCTCGTCAAACAGGGCAAGCAGATCCTTATGATCGGCTGACTCGGTCACCGGCAGGGAGGCCGGCGCACAGGCGGGTGCGTCTTCAGCCTCCGCCGAGATATCCACCACCAGCTCATAGGTGTCGTCAGCCAGCTCGGCCAGGGCGGTGCCGGCCGGGGTCTCGGCAAGGATGCCCGGCCGCGGCCGGATTCCGTAAAACTTCCTGTTCTGCTGCGCCCAGGCGGCCAGCCCGCCGGCCAGGATGGACACCTCAAAGCCGTCCTCGGCCAGGCGGCTGCGTTCTCTGAGCAGTGGGCCAAGGGCGTCTCCCTGATTAACCAGGATAAGGTTCATGGTGCGCAGATAGGCCTTGGTCTTGATGAAGTGGGCGGCCACATTGATGGAGCCGGGAATATGAAAGCGCTCGAACTGATCGGGGCGGCGCACATCCACATAGATGGCGCGCGGATCACGCTCTGTAAGAGCAATTGCTTCGCTAACACTGAGCAGCGGTGGTTGCGCGGACCAGGCGGGCGCCGCCATCAACGCCGTCAGAAGAAACAGCAGTGCTCTTACCGGCCACTGAACTACGAGACAAGGCGGGGTCATCGATCTCCTCCTACAACATCCGCACCCGGAGCACGGGCGCGTCGCTGTGCCACCGGTAAAAAGGAATTGTATCAGCGTTGCCCGGCTGCACGAAAAAACTCAGATAGCTCGCCTCGTCCGTGTCCAGAACGCCGTAATAGGGGTCGGCCAGGTGCCAGCGGCCGTCGTAATACACCTCGGCCCATTCGTGAAAATCGTTGGCGGTAAGGCGCATGTCGCGGGGCGCCACATAGCCGCTGACGGCGCGGGCCGGGATCCCGTTGATTCGGCACAGGGAAATAAACAGGTGCATGAACTCGGTACAGTCACCGCGCTTCTTACGCATGGCATAGGCGGCGCCCCGGGGGGTATGGCTGTAGGAGGTCTTGTCGATCTGAGTGGAAACCCAGGAAAAGGTGGCCGTGACCGTCGCCGCGGTGGTCTCCCGGCGAAGCGATGCAGCCTGGGCCTGAAGGGCCGGGTGGTTCAGCTCGATGTACTTCTCAGCATGTGTATAGTCGGTGGCAGTGGCACCACCTTCAGGCTCCGGCGTCGGACGCCAGCTCACTTCAGCCTCGAAGGGGATGATCTTCACCCCGTACGGCGGGATCGAGAGATCGAACAAGAGCACCTGGTACCCTGCCTCGTCACGGCTCAGCTCGTACGGCAAGCCGGCCTGGATGGCGGTACAGGTTTGGCCGCGGCCCGTGGAGGCCGGGGCGCGCACCATGAGCCGCTCCTCCTGAATCGGGCTGCCGCCGGTGTTAGTTACCTCCAGCTCATAGGCGATGCGCCGGGTAACGGCGGGGAGGCTGACGGCGGGGTGTTCATCCTGACGAGCGGAAGTCAGATACAACCATGCCCCGGTTGCACCAGCTCCGATCACCACCATGCCAAGCAGAAGGATAAGCAGCTGTTTCTTCATCACAGGTGGTTACCAGCCATGTCTCGTATCAAGGTTGACATCGAGGTGCAGGGTTTGCCCGTCTTCAACATTAAAACGGTTGGATGAGAAGAATCGCCACCTGGCAGGCGAATCGTACACCCGCAGCCGATAGTTCCTGGCAGCAGGCACATCGATACGAATCACCCCATTATCATCGGTGATACCTATCGAGTAGTCGCGGATATTTAAAAACACCTCCATGTTTCTGGCCGGCCGGCCGCCGTTGTAGGTGAATCGTACTTCAAGACGCCCCACGGGGACTTCCAGTTCTACACCTTCCCACCCAAACGGGGCGCTGTACTGTCGAGCCGCTGCGATAAACGGCACTCGAACCGCCACCTTGAAGCGGGCGTCCGGCAACATAAAAACCGCTTCACCATTTCCATCTGTTCTCTTCCTCCACTGCTGAGGCAAAATTCGGGCGCGAGGGGGAGAAAAGGATTCATCAAACGCATAGAGATATACGTTGTACGCATAATTAAACAGTGGCGCCGGTTCACCGGCGATGCTCCGGCCCACGACTTTTACCGTCACCGGCCGATGCTCGATCTCGATGACCGCCGTTGTGTCGCCTGCAACACCCAGCGGATCGGAGAAGTAGGTTTTATAGAGATATTCGACCCCGGCCAGATAACTGCCGGTGGGAACCGTCAGGGTGACCAGTCCGCGCTCATCGGTTATCCCGGTGAACTCCAGGGGCTGTCGGTTCAGGTCAAAAAGCGTCACCGGCAGATTTGTCAGCGCTCTGCCGTTTTGATCGGTAACCAAAATGGTCACATCTCCGCCCCCGATCACCAGTTCCAGCTCCGCTTCGCGATACTGGTCGGCAACAAGGTCCAGCTCGGCGGCATAATTATCTGCCTCAAAGCGGTACCCGCCCGGCGGCAGGAGAAGCTCCACGGCGCCTTCGGCGTTGGTGGAAAGCGAGAGCGGTAACTCGACACCGGCGCCATCCATCACCCGGAGCGGTACTCCATCGCGCGGTTCCACTTCATCGGGCAGCGATACCCTCACCGCGCCGCGCGGCAGCGTCATGGTAAGCGCCTCATTGCTGAAGGGGCCGCTCTCATACATGGTGGTATAATCCCATACCCGAACCTGAAACGAGCCGTACGGCAGGTAAAAATGCGCTTCACCCGCACTATCGGTCATGGTCTCCACCCCGAGTTCGCCTCCCGAACCGTCCAAGAGTGCAACCGGCGCCTGGGAAAGAGAGCTGAGGTGGGCATCGTAGGCGGTCTGCAGGGTGATCGTTACCTGCCGGTGGTCGATCACCTGGGACAGGGTGCTGGTGTTCGGAATTGCAAACGGTTCGCTCCGCTGCTCTGTTCCCAGGTAAAAAACCACCGCCCGGTAGCTGCCGTCGGGCAGATCAAAACCGACGCTGCCGGCGGCGTCGGTGATGCCGGCATCACCAAAATCGGCTCCTTCGGCGTCGAGCACCGCTACCGTCAACCCCGCCAGCGGGGTACCGAACTGATCGGTATAGGTGAGCACCACGGCGCTGCCACGGGTATTTAGGGTGGTGGACAACTGCTCGAAGGCAGCTACCTGCACCACATCACCGGTATAGTAATACCCCTGGTATTCAGCCCGGAAACGATACGCGCCCGGCACCACCATAAATCGGGCCATGCCATCGCTGTCGGTGAACAGTGCATACTGCATCAAGGCGCCTGTTTCATCCAGCAGATCCACCCGAATCCCCGGCGCCCCCTCGCCATCGGCGAGCACCGCTACATCCACCAGACCATGTTCGATGGCAATGGTCGTATCCTGCCACATCAGCGTGTCCGACCAATAGGCCGTGTCAGCATAGGTGGTCAACGCCTTGTAGGTGCGTTGCGGTACCCGGAAGCGGGCAGTGCCCTCCTCCGTGGTAACTGCTTCCAGGTCGATCGGCTCACCGTCTGGTCGATACAGGTGCACCGGTAACCCGCCAAGCGGGGCGCTGATCCCGTCGCCGGCATCAGCAACCACCTGTATTGTTACCTCGCGGTGGGCAATCGTCATATCCACCGTGGTGTCCATGGTGGCATGGACAAACGGGTCACTCCAGAACTCATAGCCCAGATACTCAGCACGGATTTGATAGGTACCGCCGTTAGCGGTGAATTCGGCATACCCCTCGCTGGTGGTGACGGCACTCCGGCCCTGATCGTTGCCGTCTGTGTCAAAAAGCTGGGCGCGCACATCCGGCAGGGGGGTGCCTGACTCGTCCGTCAACAGGACCCGCAATCGGCCGTCCACCACACCGGTGACCCGGATATAATCCTCTACTCGGCGCGTATCCGTGTCGCCATCCGGCTCAGTGACCGTCAATGTTACCGGATAGGTACCGGGTACCGTGTAGGTATAAAAAGGGGTCTCCTGGCTCGAGCCGCCGCCGTCGCCAAAATCCCACACTCTGGTGGCGATACCGTCTACTGATGTCGATTCATCCACAAACAAGACATCCAGCGGCACCGCGCCGCTCAACGGGGTCGCCGAAAATGTTGCGGTCGGAACATTGTCAATATCCGTCACCACCAGGTGGTAGCGTGCCGTCGACTCCTGATCGTTGCAATCGCGGGCGGTAAATTCCAGCGGATAGTCGCCCGCCTGACCAGGCTCCGCATTCCAACGCAGGATCCCCGTGCCGTTGCCCAGATCGACAAATTCCGCTCCGACCGGCAGCCGGTCAACGCTGATCTCGATCTCACACTCCTGCTCCATGCTTAACGCACCCCAGGTGGAGAGCAGCTGGACCGGTTGGTCTGGATCGCCTACCCGGATAAGTACCTCGATCAATTCACCCTCTTTCTCAACCGGGATTTCATCGGTGAGAAACTCCGGCGGCTGGTCCACCGCCGATGGATCGAGAAAGGTAAGGGTATAGGATTCGGTGCCGTGGGTATCGAACAGGTTGAGATAATAGCTCCATTGATCTTCAACTCGCCTGCCGGAAATCCACCCATTGTTAACCGACAGTTTCTTGCCATCAGACCGGGTAACGTCGATGAGGAGTTTGGTACCGTTGAGTGGATCATCGAGTTGAAGGTACGAGAACCCGGCCGTCGGCGTGGTGGTGAGTGAATAGGTCATCTCCGGACCGGTGGCGGAGACGAAGGTGAGTACGCTGGTTGAGGAACGATCGGTGACCTCGGTGACGCCGGCGTCTGATTCATACACCGTGTATTGACCATCATCGAGTGCGAGAAAATCACGAATCTCATCGCGACCCGGTTCATCCACCAGCACATCGCGCACCAGTACATGGGTGCGGACATCTTCGATAAGTGAGGTCAACTCACCGCCAAATTCCTCGGCGTGGGAATATTGTGCCACAAATTCAACAAAACGGCCCGACAATGAACTGGTCATCAGCCACCGCCCGATCTTCGGTTGATTCGGTTCGATATCGCCGAAATTGATGAGCAGGGTATTGGGAATGAGCACCCCGTCTACCTCGCTGCCCTCAATCTGAAAATCCACCAGCAACCCAAGTTCGTTTTCGATGATCCGCGGCTGGGCCGAATCGATCTTGAAGTTGTAGGCCGTCCCATGGCCGTTATTCATCACCCGGACACCCAGGGAAAAAGGAATCGAGGGCTCGGTTGCATCGGTAAACGGGTCGTCGCCGTAGACATCGTCGGGAAGAAAATAATCGAGGGTAAACAGCGGCAGCGGCTTGACGTTAATATAGTCCGGGGTGACTTCGGTGATCTGTTCTTCACCGCCCAGTGTGTAGGTGAGACGGGCGCCAACAAAATAGAGGGTGGTCGGTACGGCGGGATTGACGGCGGCCGGGGCCGGCACGATCAGCCAGTGGATGTCCGCTTCACTGGCCGCACCAACGACGCCTGAACCGCTGACATCTTCGATGCCCTCCATCGAGCTGATTCTGATGAAAAACAAGGCATCGGGGTGATCCGGATTGCTGGTTGCAAATACCGGCACACCATCTTCGTCGGTAAACATAACCTCAACGCCGACCTGCTCCAGCGCCATGGTGGTCAGGCCGTTTTCGATATGCATGTGGGCATCGAAGGCCTGCCGCTCAAAGGTCACCTCCTGTTTGATCTCGATCTTGACCCGGGCGCACACCGAGTCCACCGCATGGGTCTGCTCCCGGCTTATCACCAGCAGCAAGAACACGGACAGTACCAGTACAAGAGGATTTCTGAGCACAATCATGGGGACTCTCTCCACAATGAGATGACGGCGCAAAACTTGGCACAACTGCTTGAGACAGGGACAAAACGATAGACGACGGGCGGCAAATACAGACCAGAAAGAAAGGTGTATATCATGATAGGCGGTCGATGCGGGTGAGACGACGCCACAGAGGTAAAACCTCCTTCACTCCTAACACGATTAAATAACAACAGAAATGTGTTGTCAAGAGAAATAACAACAATTTTTATAAGTAAAAAAACTCCTTGCGGGAGGAATACGTTTTTCTTGTGCCCTTGTTTTCCCCCACTACACCGGGTAAGCCGCTGCACCGGACTACGCAGGTGATCTCTTCAGCAATCGTGTGTCAAAGATAAAGATTTGACCGTATGCCGTAACGGCTGTAGTTCTAGCTGGTTAAAGTCCAGCAGGAGGAGTTGTCCGTACACCTCCTTAGTACCGGGAAGCAGCGTCTGGGCAACCAGGTGTTGTAAGTTTCTCATGGGCAAAATCGCAGGCCGCAGCGCACGCGAACCTATGTGTAGCCTCGTAACTTAAGCTGAGGATGCCGACCCTCTGGTCTAAAGGGGAAGGCCGCAGTCACCGGAATTTGAGAACGGAAGCATTCCGGTGGATCCTCCGGGGTAGCAGGGGTGGCATGTGATGGAAGAGCTACAGTGCAGTGCGGGAGACCCGGTGTGGTGGTGGCACAGGGCTGCCAACCATGAGGTATAAGGCACACGCTGAAGTCATCATGGGCCGCATCGGGAGTCGGAGGGGCACATAGTACCGTTTGAGGGCACGAGACAGCATAACTCTGCCCGAGGGAAGGCGCCCTGCTTTGTTCACGCGTGTTGAACCCCAGATTATCTAAAATAAAACCAGCCTTTTTTGTCAGAATCTGTTAGCAGTGGGTGGTGACACTGCAGATTATTTTGATTTCTCGTAACGTTATTGTACACCCCTCGTGAGTGGTGGCTGCCGGGGCCGTGGACACGGCCCCGGCAGCCCTCCAGGCAGGAAACCTACTTCCTGAAAGGAGTTGCCTTGTGGTACTGTTTGTTGCCGCATCCGTCAAGGAAATTGCTCGTCTCGGCACCGCCTACCCCTGGAATAAACCATCGTGCTGTCCCCGGTGCGGTGGACGGTTGTGGTGGCATGGATTTGTTGTCGCCTGGTTTAGCTGCCTTTCTCATTGTGTCTATCTTCGACGTCTGTTCTGTTCGCAGTGCCGCGCCGTTCATCGGTTGAAACCACAGGGGTATTGGCCCCGGTATCGCAGTTCCAGTGCTGAGATTCACCAGGCAATTACCCACCGACAGAGCACAAAACGCTGGCGGCCCGATCTGCCGCGTTCGCGCCAACGCCAGTGGTGGCGTCGGCTAGGTCGGATGATTCGGCTGGTCTTCGGGATGTCCACTCAGCTTACCCACCGGGAAGGATTCACTCGACTCATTGCACGAAACATCATCCCGGTCACCCAAGCAATACACCATGACAATCGACACATCCATGACCCACCCTACCGTATTGTAGCTCTGCCCGGCGGCCTCTGAGCATGGTATCGGCAGACAGACTCGGATAACCCGACTCTGATACCCCATACCCAGGAGGACGCCCATGGAAGACGAAGCCTTACGTACCGAAGTTGCCCTGTTTCGCTTCGGAGTCATCAGCGAGTTGGTTGCATCACGACTCGAACCCGGTGAGTTGACCGAACTCATCTATCAAAAAAAGTGAGCAGCACTGGCATATCCCCGGCTCTCATCGCACCCGGGTGTCGGCAGCCACCGTCAGGCGCTGGCTGCGACTCTATGAGCGGGGCGGCCGCGAGCTCAGTGCCTTGATGCCGGCCAGGCGGTGCGACCGGGGATGCTCTCGCACGGTCGATGATGAGACTCGCGGCGCCCTGATCCGGTTGCGCAAAGAACAACCAGGTTGGCCGGTCTGGCGGCTGGTGCAAGCACTTGCTGAAAAACAAGTAATCACACCCGGCACGACCCTGAGTCTCTCCACCGCCTATCGCATCCTCACCCAGGAAAAGCTTGACAGCGCCGCTCTGGCACAAGCGAGCCCCGGTGGATCGACGGCGTTACGAGGCCGAATTCCCCAACGATATCTGGCAATCAGATATCATGCACGGCCCGCTGGTAAAAGGCACCGGCAAAAGGCGCAAAGCGTATCTGATCGCCATTCTTGACGATCATTCCCGGTTCATTACCCACGGCGAGTTCTTCTCTTCGGAAAAACTCGAATCCTGGCTCCAGGTCTTTCGCCAGGCCCTGCTTACCAGAGGACTGCCGCGTAAACTCTACGTGGACAACGGCGCCGCCTTTCGCTCACGCCATCTCGAACGAATCTGTGCCTCGCTCGGCATCGCCCTGATCCACAGCCGCCCCTATACCCCACAGGGGCGCGGCAAGATCGAGCGCTTCTTTCGCACCGTCAGATCCCGGTTTATCTCGCGCCTCGATGACCAACCCGACACCCTTGCTCAGCTCAATGAGCGGTTCCAGCACTGGCTGGAAACGGACTATCTGCATCGGGTTCATTCGGTCACCGCGATGACCCGTTCAACCGCTTTGCCGCTCATCTTGAAATGATTCGCGAAGCACCCGCTGATCTTACTGATCACTTCCGTAAAGAAGTGCGGCGCCGGGTCAGCAAAGACCGGGTCGTCACCATCGACGGACGACTCTTCGAAGCCCCGGTTCAATTGATCGGTGAACGGGTCACGCTCTTGTTCAACGATGATCGGCCGGAACGGGTCGAAATCTTCTGTAAGGGGCAGTCGTGTGGTCTGCTCAGGCCGGTTGATCTGGTGGTCAACACCCTGGTGAAACGAACCAAAAACGGCGGTGAAGAGATGCTCGCCGAAACCTCGACATGCCGGCCGGGACGGCTGCCCTTTGATCCTAGCGCCGACGGAGGTGGATCATGAGCTATCGAACTTTCTTCGGCCTCAGTGCGGAGCCCTTCAGGGCTGATCTCGCCCTTGAGCAGGTGCTCACCACCCCGGAATTGCTCGGCGTCCAGCAACGCCTCGACTATGTCTTGCGTCTGGGCGCCATCATGCTTGTCACCGGCGAAGTCGGCGCCGACAAATCAACCGCCGTGCGCTACAGCTGTGGAACGCTTCATCACTCTCGGTACAAGACCCTGTGGGTCACCGCTTCAGCCGGCTCTATTCTCGAACTCTACCGCCAGCTCCTGGCCGAGCTTGACATCGCTACCGCATCGTCCTCACGGGCCGTATTGACCCGGCTGATCAGAGCACAGATCGACAGCCTGGTCGCCGGTAAAAAGCAGCAACCCCTGCTGATTATCGATGAGGCCTCACTGCTGCGCCTCGATGTCTTTGCCGAGCTCCATACCATCACCCAGTTCGAAGCCGACTCCAAACCGTGGCTGCCCATGGTGCTGGCCGGCCAGAATAACCTGGCGGAAAACCTGCTCTACCGTACCGCCATACCGCTGGCTTCTCGCATTGTTGCCAGAAGTCATCTGCCGGCGGTCACCCGCCAGGCGATGGGTGAGTATCTGGACCATCATCTCACCATTGTCGGAATAAAAACTCACCCTTTACCGAACAGGCGGTAACCGCCATTCATCAGGGCTCCGGCGGGCTCTTTCGCAAAGCCAACCATCTTGCCCGCGGCGCCATGATCGCCGCTGCCGCCGAAAAAACACAAGAGGTAACAGCGGAGCATGTTCGGTGTGCCGACTCGGAGCTGCTGTAATTCAACCATCAAACACAAGGAGCACATCATGAAACCTGAACAGACCATCCAGTTTCTTGCCGAACTGCTTGAACTGGCTGAAGAACTAAACCGTATCGTCAAACAGTATTGCCGACTCGTAACCACTGATCAATCTGGACACGGACACTACGCAGAGAAGAAGGACTCAGAATATGATGCATTGTTCTGAGTAAATCTGTACTCTAGTCGTGCCGAGATGCTCCCCCCGGGCGGCGCTACGCGACGCACGCCCGGGGGGGACGCCTGCAAAATATTCTGATATCACTGGTAAGATATTCAGACAAATGCTGTGCATTTAATGTGAGAATCAACAGCTGGCTGCGACTCTATGAGCGGGGCGGCCGCGAGCTCAGTGCCTTGATGCCGGCCAGGCGGTGCGACCGGGGATGCTCTCGCACGGTCGATGATGAGACTCGCGGCGCCCTGATCCGGTTGCGCAAAGAACAACCAGGTTGGCCGGTCTGGCGGCTGGTGCAAGCACTTGCTGAAAAACAAGTAATCACACCCGGCACGACCCTGAGTCTCTCCACCGCCTATCGCATCCTCACCCAGGAAAAGCTTGACAGCGCCGCTCTGCACAAGCGAGCCCCGGTGGATCGACGGCGTTACGAGGCCGAATTCCCCAACGATATCTGGCAATCAGATATCATGCACGGCCCGCTGGTAAAAGGCACCGGCAAAAGGCGCAAAGCGTATCTGATCGCCATTCTTGACGATCATTCCCGGTTCATTACCCACGGCGAGTTCTTCTCTTCGGAAAAACTCGAATCCTGGCTCCAGGTCTTTCGCCAGGCCCTGCTTACCAGAGGACTGCCGCGTAAACTCTACGTGGACAACGGCGCCGCCTTTCGCTCACGCCATCTCGAACGAATCTGTGCCTCGCTCGGCATCGCCCTGATCCACAGCCGCCCCTATACCCCACAGGGGCGCGGCAAGATCGAGCGCTTCTTTCGCACCGTCAGATCCCGGTTTATCTCGCGCCTCGATGACCAACCCGACACCCTTGCTCAGCTCAATGAGCGGTTCCAGCACTGGCTGGAAACGGACTATCTGCATCGGGTTCATTCGGTCACCGCGATGACCCCGTTCAACCGCTTTGCCGCTCATCTTGAAATGATTCGCGAAGCACCCGCTGATCTTACTGATCACTTCCGTAAAGAAGTGCGGCGCCGGGTCAGCAAAGACCGGGTCGTCACCATCGACGGACGACTCTTCGAAGCCCCGGTTCAATTGATCGGTGAACGGGTCACGCTCTTGTTCAACGATGATCGGCCGGAACGGGTCGAAATCTTCTGTAAGGGGCAGTCGTGTGGTCTGCTCAGGCCGGTTGATCTGGTGGTCAACACCCTGGTGAAACGAACCAAAAAACGGCGGTGAAGAGATGCTCGCCGAAACCTCGACATGCCGGCCGGGACGGCTGCCCTTTGATCCTAGCGCCGACGGAGGTGGATCATGAGCTATCGAACTTTCTTCGGCCTCAGTGCGGAGCCCTTCAGGGCTGATCTCGCCCTTGAGCAGGTGCTCACCACCCCGGAATTGCTCGGCGTCCAGCAACGCCTCGACTATGTCTTGCGTCTGGGCGCCATCATGCTTGTCACCGGCGAAGTCGGCGCCGGCAAATCAACCGCCGTGCGCTACAGCTGTGGAACGCTTCATCACTCTCGGTACAAGACCCTGTGGGTCACCGCTTCAGCCGGCTCTATTCTCGAACTCTACCGCCAGCTCCTGGCCGAGCTTGACATCGCTACCGCATCGTCCTCACGGGCCGTATTGACCCGGCTGATCAGAGCACAGATCGACAGCCTGGTCGCCGGTAAAAAGCAGCAACCCCTGCTGATTATCGATGAGGCCTCACTGCTGCGCCTCGATGTCTTTGCCGAGCTCCATACCATCACCCAGTTCGAAGCCGACTCCAAACCGTGGCTGCCCATGGTGCTGGCCGGCCAGAATAACCTGGCGGAAAACCTGCTCTACCGTACCGCCATACCGCTGGCTTCTCGCATTGTTGCCAGAAGTCATCTGCCGGCGGTCACCCGCCAGGCGATGGGTGAGTATCTGGACCATCATCTCACCATTGTCGGAATAAAAAACTCACCCTTTACCGAACAGGCGGTAACCGCCATTCATCAGGGCTCCGGCGGGCTCTTTCGCAAAGCCAACCATCTTGCCCGCGGCGCCATGATCGCCGCTGCCGCCGAAAAAACACAAGAGGTAACAGCGGAGCATGTTCGGTGTGCCGACTCGGAGCTGCTGTAATTCAACCATCAAACACAAGGAGCACATCATGAAACCTGAACAGACCATCCAGTTTCTTGCCGAATTGCTTGAACTGGCTGAAGAACTAAACCGTATCGTCAAACAGTATTGCCGACTCGTAACCACTGATCAATCTGGACACGGACACTACGCAGAGAAGAAGGACTCAGAATATGATGCATTGTTCTGAGTAAATCTGTACTCTAGTCGTGCCGAGATGCTCCCCCCGGGCGGCGCTACGCGACGCACGCCCGGGGGGGACGCCTGCAAAATATTCTGATATCACTGGTAAGATATTCAGACAAATGCTGTGCATTTAATGTGAGAATCAACAGCGTGGTTTTGAGGGAGAGTTGGCGAGGTTCGGTCATGGCATGCAGCGTTCGTTCATGCTGTCCCTTTTGCAAGAAATTGCGAGCGCCGGGGAATCTACTGCGCCAACTCTCATTTTGGCCATCGAAGAACCAGAGCTTTATCAACATCCTCCTCAAGCCCGTTATTTGGCAGAGGTGCTGCATGACTTGGCTCGCGAGAACTCACAAATAATTGTTTGCTCGCACAGTCCGCTGTTCATACCTGGTGACGATTTTGAAACGGTGCGTGTTGTCCGAGATTCGGGTAGGCCTTCTTGCTCAAACGTGTCTCAACTTTCATACGCTAACTTAGCTACTACCCTCCAAGGTGCCGGTCAAAACCACCTCAAAGAGCAGGGCATGCTGGCGAAGCTCTATCCGTCGCTAAATCCGGGCGTGAATGAGATGTTCTTTTGTCGAGTGCTTGTGCTCGTGGAAGGCATCGAAGACGTGGCACATTTGTCCGCGTACCTCTCGCTTTTGGGCGTCATGCCGAATTTTCGAAAGTGGGGCTGTCACATGGTTCCCGTCGGTGGAAAGAGTGAGCTGATAAAGCCTTTGGCGATGGCAAAACAATTGGACATCCCGGTATTCGTTATTGCCGATGCAGATACCGATACGCAACAGGCTGAGCACATAACAAAGCACAAACAAGACAACAAAGCGCTACTTTCCCTAATGGGCTACGGCACGGAAAGCGAGTGGCCAAACGGCCACATTTGGAAGAAAGATTTTGTCTTGTGGCAACACAACCTCACGAAATTGATAGAAGGTGAGATAGGAGATAGCTGGAGTACTCACACCAGCGCTGCCGCTGCTCACTACGGTCAGCCGGGCGGTCTTAAGAAGAATCCTTTGGCGATTTCACGTGCTCATGAGTCCGCCTGGAAAGTCGGCAACAAGTCTTCCTCGCTGGAGAAACTTGCCACAGAGGTGATTGCATTTGCGAAGAAAGCCGTTGAAAGCTAACGAATAAGGTTAGATCGTGCGAGGAACGAGCCACGAGCTGAACCGTTTGTTGGACGAGCCCGGCAGCTACCTAGAAAATAGCTTTTTAAGGGAGTTGTTTTCTAACGAGATTGTGCAGAAGAACGAGCAGGGCTTGGCAGCCGTATCGGGTTTTTATGAAATAACTCAGCACGGTTCAGGGTACACCGGTGCCTGCCGGCGCTTTTGTGGGCGCACGTATCCATTACCGGTTTACACCGGTTTTTTGCACTGCTACTGATGTCTTGTTTTGTATAGGCAGCCCTCCGTTGATTTTCAGGCAAGACAGAGCGTATTTTCAGGTGGTGGCTGTGGCAGCATGGTCATGATAATTTTCATCGGGGCTCCGCAGCGGGGGCATGATATCGGCGGCCGTTTTTTGAGAGTCGGCAGCAGCTTGTAGCCCGGCACCCGCAGCGCCAGTTGGACTAACCTGATCAGCTTTTTGCTGCACGGGTGCAGAAAGCCGTAATCCCTGGTCCTGCGAAAGCCCTTGGGCAGCACATGGCGCATCAACAGAGCAAGAAACTGCTCGCCGGCAACTGTTTTGGTGCGGTACTTTTTTGTTTTAGCATGGAAATATCGGTAGGTGACAGTGGTATCGGTATAGTGGAGGATATCTTGTTCTCTGATCACCCCTCGGTACAGATATCTGCCCAGATAGACGAGCGCCTTTTCACCGGTGCCGACATGTTTGCAATCAACAACCCACTGCTGAGGGTTATTGTGAGGTGGACAGAGGTTTTCCCGGCGAAGACCATGAAGAAACTTTGCCCTGAAGACCTGTGCCAACGCGGTGTGGTTGAAGAGGTATTTTCCTGACTTAACCCGCCACCGCATGGTTGTGCGGTTGATGGCCGCGGCCGGGATAATGACATGAATGTGTGGGTGGAAGTCAAGGTTTCGTGCGTGGGTGTGTAAGATGGCGGTAAATCCAGCATCGCCGCCGAGCTTTGTGTCATTTCTGGTGAATGTTTTAAGCAGTTCCTTGACGGCCTGAAACATACATGCATAGACGCGCCGCTGATTTTTATAGGCCAGATCTCGGAGTTGGCGGGGAAGGGTAACTGTTACCAGGTAATATGGTGCCGGCAGAAGCTTTGCTCGTTGGTTGTCAATCCACTGCTGACTTTCATGGCTCTGACAATGCGGACAGAACCGATGCCCGCATGAATGAGGGCTGTAGAGTACGTGTCCGGTAAGCGTCCAATAAACCCCATCTTTTCAAAGTAAACCGGCCATGTTCCATTAGCACCAAAAACATATTGGAGGCGTACATGGAACCAACGCGGAAACCTAAAGCAAGCGATTCTCGTCGGAGCTATTGGCAGTCCCACATCGAAGGCTGGCAACACTCAGGGCTGAGCCAACACGAATAGTGCCGGCAGCACCACCTCTCCCTGTCAAGTTTTGGCTACTGGCGGAGCCGGCTGCGAGTTCGTGAACAGAGCAGTCCGCGCTTTCACCCAGTGGTCATCGCCGGGAAGCATCCCCCACCAGTGCCAGAGCCACCGGCTGAAGATTCAGGACTGCGGGTCGTGCACACCCATCACCACTTCAGCATCGCCATATCTTCGCGGTTTAGCCCCACAACACTGAAAGCGGTGCTCGGGCTACTGGAGGAGGTGTAATGAATCGTATGTTCACCGAGTCTCAGGTGTACGTGGCGGTCGGGGTAACAGATCTACGCAAATCGATCAATGGGCTGGGCCTGCTGGTGGAAGAACAGTTTGCCTTGAATCTTTTTGACGGCAGACTCTTTGCGTTTTGCAACCGCCGCCGCGACCTGGTGAAGATAGTGTAGTGGGACGGTAATGGATTTTGTTTATGGATGAAACGGGTGGAGCAGGAGCGGTTTCAGGGTAAGCACTTATTACACTGCAGTGGCGTCGTAGTCCAGCCTGAGCTGTTCGGGTTTTAGCTGCATCGGCAGCAGCGCCCGATAATCCTCTGGGCTTTGAGCAAACGGGAGTTTCTCGAATAGATAGCGAAGATAACGATACGGTTCCAAACCGTTGGCCTTGGCCGACTCGATCAGGCTATATAAATCCGCACTGGCTTAGGCTCCCTCAGGCGTTCCGGAAAAGAGCCAATTTTTCCGTCCCACCACGAAGGGTCTGATGGCATTCTCGACGAGGTTGTTGTCCGGGCTCATTTCAGCATGGTCAAGATAGACCACTAATCGATCCCATTGCCCCAGCGTATAGTTGACCGCCTTGCCCAATAGGCTTTTGGGAACTGCTCGCGTCGCTTTTTCACGCAACCACTCATGAAAATCGTCCAGAATCGGCTTGGCTTTGCCTCGCCGCTCGGCAAGCAGCTCATCGCCAGTGAGTTCCTGGCGTTTGGCCTCGGATTCGATCCGGTAGAGTTGTTTTATCCAGTTCAATGCCACGTCGGCACTGCCGGTTTTATGGTGCTTTTTACCGCGTGCTTTCCTTATCTCATCGAATGTGCGTCGTACATGAGCGAGGCAGCCGGCATGGATAACACCCTCTTGAGTATCGAGAAAGTCATAGCCGTTGTAGCCGTCGGTCTGTACCACCCCCGTATACTCTGTAAGCAGCTGCTTGGCCACCGCTTTTGAGCGGCTTGGTGCATAGTGATAGCGTATCCCCGGTTTATCGGGCGGGCCGCCTCGGCAGACCCACATATACGATTTTGTCGTCGCCGCCCGACCCGGTTCGGCCAACACCTGCACCGAGGTCTCATCGATATTGATCAATGGTCCCGAGCGAATCTCATGGTGCAGCAACTCCACCACCGGCCGGCACGCCTCAGCCGCCTTCATCGCCCCACGAGCACATCGTCGCTCGGCCGAGTGCCACTCCCAGCCGGGCAAATTGCTTTTCCTGACGATAAAACGGCAAGGCATCACAGAACTTGCCAACCAACACCTGGGCCAAGAGCCCGGCGGTGACGATACCTTTGGGAATGATCTGGGGCGGCGCCGGCGCGATCTTGACCGTGGCGCCATCAGTATCCAGCCCCTCGCAGTGCTTGCAGGCATACTTGGGGCGGATATGGCGGATTACCCGGATCGTCGCCGGGATGATATCGAGTTTTTCCGCTACCTCCTCGCCGATCCGGCTCAGCGATGCACCGCAGCCACACTGCTTCTGCGCTTCGTCGATGTCATGCACCACCTCGATCCGAGGCAGCGATGCCGGCAGAGGTTTTCTGCCCCGCTTGCGCCGGCTATGGGCCGGGACTTCTACTATCTCCGGCGCCGGCTCGATCTCGGCCGGTTCCGGCAGATCGAACAGTGGCAGCTGGGGGTTATCTCTGGGGGCCGTCTTTTCGCTTGAAGGACCAAATCGCTTGGCGATGAGCAGATGAATCTGCTCACGCAATAACTCAATCTCTTGGCAGAAACGTTCCTGCTCCCGGGTGAGTGTGCCGATGATCCCTTTGAGAATCTCAGGGTCGTCGGGCAGGGTGGTGAGCGTGGCCGAATCCATACGACAAAACTACCAAAAAACGGCAAGATAATCAACGATAAAATCAATAAAATCATTATTATATGATCTTTTTACGCTACTAAGTCATAGTCCAGTCGTTGATGCGCTTGGCTCAGATCCAGACCCTGCAACAACCACCCCAACGCCGCCGGACTAATCGCCATCACTTCCTGCTCATCCTCGGGCCAACGGAACCGATCTTTTTCCAAACGCTTGAACCAGATACAAAACCCGGTACCGTCCCACCAGAGCAGCTTCACCATGGTGCGCCGGCGATTGCAAAAAGCAAACAGCTGCTCGGAAAACAAATCCAACTCGAATTGCTCAGCCACCAGCAAAGACAAACCATTGAACGATTTGCGCATATCTGTTGCCCCCAATGCCAGATAGACTTTGTTCACCCCAACCATCACAACTGCTCCAGGGTGGTGACCACGGTGCCCAGCAGCGCTGGAGAAAAAGAGTCGTCAATGGCGATGATGAACCGATCGCCGCCTAAATGCAGCCGGAGACTGGCGTCATGCAACTTGGTTTGGGGAAGAGGCGTTTGCTCAGCGATACTCAAGGGGTAAAAACGAGGCTTCTCTTGTGGATCTTCTTGACTGAGTTTACCCCGCCAATAATGAAAACTCGATATGCTGAGCTGGTTGGCGGCGCAGTAGCGCTGTTGACTCAAACCCGATTGGTGCCATTGATCGAGGTGGTGCTGCCAATAGCGGTGTTTGTCACCGTGTCGTTTAATCTGATCTCGTTCCATTGATGCCTCCCGAGCTAAGGTTTGACACAACGGAACATATCGGCAAAACTAAAAAAAGATGCTGATTAATGAGCGCTTAGTACGCCGGGATAAGCCGGCAAAGGATAGTGGGTGCAAGTCCCACACAGATGAAGGTGTAGCCTACCAATCTGGCCCCGAGTCATGCGCGGTGGTTCGTGAGGACTAACGTGAAGTGTTGACAGGGGTGGCTATAGGCTGGGTATTGAGCTGCGAAATTTAAGTTTGAGGTGTCGATGTTGTTAAGCGAAACAGAAGACCATGCTGGTGCGAGCGTTATCGGGCGAGTTCGTATTCCAGGCCTTACGCAGTCGGAGACCCCATGCATGTGGCGAAGTCCTTTGTGCGGAACCCGGGGAGATCTCGCAAACGTCCAGGTATCGTACCCGGACCGATTCCTGAAAACGCAAGTTGAACGAGGAATATGAACGTTTACGAGAAGTCGGACATAGCCATAGTACCGAAGAAGGCTGCGAACAAGGAGGGTTTTCCTTCTGCGGAGCGGCTGGAGGGAAGGGCTGTGCTCAAGTGGAACGTCCAGCAGCCTGCCGCAGTCCGGACTCAGAGCCGGGTAGCTGCGTCGATCAGATTGTTGGCCGTGCGCCGTGCGGCGCAAAGTAACAAGAATCTCAAGTTCACTGCACTCATGCATCATATCGATGTTCAATTACTCCAAGAGTGTTACTACAAACTCAAGCGGAATGCAGCACCGGGCATTGATGGACTGAGTTGGGCCAGCTATGGAGAGAAGCTTGACGAGAGGTTGATCCTGTTACACAAAGAGATTCATCAGGGGAGTTATCGGGCAAGGCCTGCGCGACGGGTACATATCCCGAAAGCAGATGGCAGCCAGAGGCCTTTGAGTATCCTTTGTATTGAGGATAAAATCGTCCAGCAGGCAGTGGTGGAAGTTTTGCAAGCCATTTACGAAACTGATTTCATGGGTTTTTCCTATGGATTTCGGCCAGGGCGTGGGCAACACGACGCGTTGGATGCCCTACAAGCTGCGCTCTATCGCAAACAAGTGAATTGGATTCTGGATGCAGATATTCGCAAATTCTTGGAACCCTCGTCATAATGCACCTCCATTAATGCGTGATATGTGTTTTTGCTTTTTCCTCTTAACTAATAGATATATTTGGTAAAAATCAAGATTTTCGATTTTTTTAAATTCCCGTCTTGAAACTTGTACACGTTGCAACTGTTCCCCCCAGAATTCCAGTTTAAATGAGTTTGAGTTGTTTGTTTGAGACTTTGATATACAAGCCAAGTTGTTTGCCTTTACGGACATGAACAGCGGAGAGTTTACCCGTTTTTAGCCGGTTTAATATTGTTTGCCGAGAAACACCGAGGATGCTTTTAGCTTCCTTCATTGTCGCATACCCTTCAGGTGGATGTTCCATAAATTTTGATCGAAGTTCGTCCGTTATTCGAATCTGCCATGGTGCTCCTGGCGTGATCTGCTCGCCACCTATGAATCCGTCACTCAGCCATCGATGGAGTGTTGAAGGTGCTAGCTCTAATATTTCCGCAGCTTTTTGGATCGTTACTAACTCTCCATCTCCTGGTTTGTTGCCATCAAAATTGGGGATATTCCAATATCGACGTAAGTTGCCTACTCGGTTGGCGGTGAACTCAAGTCCACCAGCCGTACGTCTTTCTTGCCGATTGAGGATTCCGGCTATTATTGCGTCTGTATAATACTCGGCAAGGCGACGCACAAGATCAATGGTATCCTGTTTGGTGCGAATGGGGGGAGCACTACGACGGGGAAGCGGAACATCGATTTTCAATACCGCTTCGGTTTTCCAGCGTACAAGCAAATGAGCGATATCATTTGTCCGATCTACGGTGATGTTTACTTCCTGCAATACTACTTGCAGTAATTCTTTTTTGTCCCTTGAAGTGATGGTGGGTGCGTACCAGACCTTTTGAAGATCGCCGCTTAAGATCTGGACAAGAGCCTTTTGTTCTTGGGTTAACGTTTTTGGATATCTTCGTTTTCGTTGTTCAAAGTCTTTCTCTGCGTCTTCAAGCGCTTTCAGTGACTGTTCCCATTGGCGCTCCAAAGAGCGGGCAACAAGCCTGTTCTCCGGTTCCACCGCTTTGAATCGTCGTTCCGCTCGTTCGGCCTCATAGCGAAACCGCTCGAGCTGTAGGCGCCACTGCTCTATTGCGCGATCATGTTCAGCTTCAATATTTTTTTCCGCAAGTAAAGCTGCCTCTGCTGCAGCAGGACTAATGGCCTCCAAAAAAGCATCAGCGACAGCCGCGTCAAGAGCAACACCTCCGACTCGCATGCAGAATTTTCCTCTGCCCTCCATCAGTTTATTTGCCGGGCAATAATAGCCTGGAGAGCAATTCCGTCCCTGGTAATAAACTTTGAGCCGGCGCCCACAGTTACCGCACGTGGCGATGCCTTGCAGCAGGGCAGTTCCTTCACGCACTGCGCCGGACTCATGGTGTGAGATGGGTCGTGTATTTTTTGCTAATCTCTCTTGAATCATCTCATAAGTCTCCCAATCAATATATCCTTCATGATGATCATGAATAAATACCGACCATTGGGATCGTGGTTTACGTTTTACCCGCTTTTTTACTTGTCCGTTTGCATCAACGAAACGATCTTGTTTTGTCTTACCATAGGTATAAACACCTGCATAGGTCGGGTTGGTCAAGACTGAATGGATAGCGTGATAAGAAGGAGTAACCCATTGAATTTCTGGAGCCATACTCGATTGCAATGGGAACAAAAGCTGTTGAGAGCGAAACCAAAGCCATACCTGTCGAGCCGATCCAACCTGAGGGAATTTATCAAAAATTGTCTGAATTGCCCCGCAAACAGCTTGGTCCGGGTGCATGAGAACCTCGCCGTCCTGCTCGCCCCAGACAAAACCAACAGGTAGACCCCGTCGTAGCTCGCCTCTGGCCGCTTTATTGCGTATACCGCCGTCAAGCCGAGCGCGGATAACATGCAGTTCCGCTTCAGCCATGGTTCCTTTCATACCAAGCAAGAGACGGTCATTGAAAAGTCCGGGATGATAAAGCCCATCACCGTCGCCGATCAAGGTGTTGGTGACACTGCATAAGTCAAGTAACCGGTACCAATCGGAATTATTTCGCGCTACCCTTGATACTTCAAGAGATAGAAGTAATCCGACTCGACCCAAAGCTACTTCGGAGGTCATCATGGTAAAGCCTGTGCGATGCATACTGTCGGCACCGGATTGAGCCAAGTCTTCATCAATAATTTTGACCCGCTGGTGGGGCCACCCCAGTTCAATTGCCCGGTCTTTCAGTTGGTACTGCCTCTGGGTTGATTCTTTGTTATATTCGACCTGTGAGGCTGTGGATTGTCGTACATAGACAAATGCCTGTCGCTGCAGGTGGGTTGGTTGAATTTTATTAGTATCGATCATTTCCAGCCTCCTTGGTCGGTTCCGTCTTCCTTGTAACAACTATTTTGTGGATCAGGTGGGCCAGTGATGATTGTATGTGTTCTTGTAGTTGTGGGTCCAGGGATTGCCAGATTTTTTGTCTGTTGTCTTTTCCTGTCGGCCACAGTGGTAATTGTTTTGGCATGGGCCTTCTCCTTTCTTGAAGCTGTTTGTGTTTCTTGCTTTGCCGAAAGAAGAGAATCTACAATGTTGCGTAAGAGTAACAAACTTGATGCCGTGGCAATAAGTTCAGGATGTTGTGTAAAGGCGGGTAGCGAGAATTTTTGTGGGCAGATTTTGTGCAGATCGGTCCAGGAAGCTGGGATTTCAGCCCTGCTTCCATCTGGGAAAACCAAAGTGAGATATAGGTGTTTGTTTCGGTATCGCCATCTGAAAAGGTTCAGTTGTTTGCCTTTTAGTGGGTGATATTCCCTGATGATTTTGACCTTTTTCGGATACCCCTCGAGGTGGGTAGTGTGTCGTGTGTTCCTTCGACAGTATGGATCATGATTGGACGTTACGCTTTCTGCAACATCGGGTAGGTGATAAACGATTGTTGCGGCTGATCCGAAAATGGCTGAAAGTTGGGGTAGCAGAAGATGGCAAACGGGTAGAACAAGAAATTGGGGCTCCGCAAGGGGCGGTTATTTCACCCATTCTTGCAAATATCTATCTGCATTATGTTTATGATTTATGGATTAACCAGTGGCGAAAGCACAATGCGACCGGCGATATAATAGTTATCCGGTACGCAGATGACACCATACTGGGGTTCCAATATAAGCGTGATGCCGACAGCTTGCTCAAGTTGTTAGAGAGCCGGCTGGCGGGTTTTAGCCTTTCACTTCACCCTGCTAAGACGCGATTACTCCAGTTTGGACGGTATGCCCAAGAACGCCGTGCCAAAAACGGCAAGGGCAAACCAGAAACCTTCGATTTTCTTGGTTTCACTCACTACTGCAGTCGTGCCATAAAAAATGGCTGGTTTAAAGTTGTGCGAAAGACTGTTGCCAGGCGTATGAGGGTTCAGTTGCAGGAGGTAAAGACTGAGTTGCGTCGTCGCCTGCACCGTCCATTGCCAGAAACTGGTCGATGGTTGGGCCAGATTATTAGGGGACACATGGCATACTATGCAGTTCCCGATAATATTGGCAGCGTCAGCTCATTTGTATATCACGTGAGATGGTTATGGTATCGCGCACTCTGCCGTCGAAGTCAGCGCCGGAGGATGAACTGGACGAGATTCAACAAAATCTGTGAAAGATTCTTTCCTCCCGTGCGAATAATGCACCCACAACCTTTGCATCGTTTTGACGCCAAAACACGAGAGAGGAGCCCAGTGCGTTAGCAGCGCACGCTGGGATCTGTGCGGGGGGTGCCGGGTAACCGGCATTCCTACCGCGCCCCGTGTCCGCACTGCTTTTCAGGGCACTGGGCCAGCATGTGCGTACCGTGCTGGTGCCGGCAGTACTCCAGCGCTTCCAGGGCCCGGCGATGCGGTATTGCACTGCCGGCGTGATTTGAGTAAGAAAATACCAGGAAGGTAGTAATTTCAACAGGAGCGTGAATCAAAGACCTGTCGCGGAGCGGCTTCGTCCACCAACAGCTAGTTCTACCTGAATGTGCCAAGGCACGCTCCGCGCGCTAGGCCAATCCGGTGAACATTGGCGTTATGCCAGGAATCAACCAAAAGAACAGGTGATGAGCCCAACAATTTATAGAGATGGAAGCTATCGATTCTTCTTCTTTTCACGAGAAGAATCTAGAATGCATGTGCATATATATTCTCGAGGTGGTGAAGCGAAGTTCTGGCTAGAACCGGAAATTGAATTGGCTAAAAATCATAGACTTTCTAGAATTCAATTAAAACAGATAGAGGGCATTATTGAGGAGCATTACCATGAATTCACAAATGCTTGGCGCAATTACTTTTCAGACTGAAGTAACTAACATATCAAGTCATGGTGTATGGCTTCTTTCGGCAGGAAAGGAGCTGTTTATGTCATATGATGACTTCCCTTGGTTTAAAGATGCCCCCATTGGAAAGATCCTGAACGTCGAAGAACCTACGCCCGGCCATTTTTATTGGCCGGACCTTGATGTAGATCTTGGTATTGAATCAATTGAGCACCCTGATAGATTTCCTCTTAGAGCAAAAAATGGCAAAACAAGCCCATAAACTCAGACAGCAAAAGCACCACTCGTTCCTCGCACCGCTTTGTGCAGCCGCTTATGGGCAACGTTCAGACAGCAGATGATTCAGCATCGGGGAACAGCAATGCGCATCTTCCTGACAGGGGTCGGCTGCGTTGGCAAGACGACCGTGGGGAGAGAACTGGCACGGCTTCTGGGCGTCGCCTTCTTCGATCTAGACCATGAGATAGAGAGGTTCTTCGGTACCAGCATCGAGCGACTTCAGAGCAAGTTCCTCACGGCTCATTCCTACCGCAACGAGGCAGCGAAGGCTCTGGTGGATCTGCTGAACCGCCCCGCGAGCCAGCACAGTGTCATAGCGCTGCAACCGAGCGGTCTGATGGGCGGGTATCTTCGAGCCATAAAGAAGTCCAGTGGCATTACCGTCGCACTCAGCGACAAGCCTGCGAACATCGTTGAGCGGCTAACATTCTATGATATTGACTCAAAGCTGATCCAGAAGAACCTGACGGTTGAGGAGAAGCGTCTGTACCTGAGAGAGATCAAGAAGGACATCACCTACTTCCGCAAGACATACGAACGCGCCGATCTGCGAGTCGACATTACGGACCTGGATCCCCAGCGGGCCGCCCGCCGCGTGAAACAGGCCGTGAACGCCTTCGAGGCGTCTCGGCGGGAATCGGAAGAGTCCGAACAAATTTGATTGTGAGGGGAATTAGGAGATTTGTCGGTAGATATCTTTACGATGACCGATTTTAAGAATCAATATCACAAGGATATCATTTTGGATTTCATAGATAATCCGGTAATCACCAACACGAACACGATGAAAAGGGTTATTCCCTTTCAATTTGGTTTCTTCAGCGGTGTTGAACCCCAGATTATCTAAAATAAAACCAGCCTTTTTTGTCAGAATCTGTTAGCAGTGGGTGGTGACACTGCAGATTATTTTGATTTCTCGTAACGTTATTGTACACCCCTCGTGAGTGGTGGCTGCCGGGGCCGTGGACACGGCCCCGGCAGCCCTCCAGGCAGGAAACCTACTTCCTGAAAGGAGTTGCCTTGTGGTACTGTTTGTTGCCGCATCCGTCAAGGAAATTGCTCGTCTCGGCACCGCCTACCCCTGGAATAAACCATCGTGCTGTCCCCGGTGCGGTGGACGGTTGTGGTGGCATGGATTTGTTGTCGCCTGGTTTAGCTGCCTTTCTCATTGTGTCTATCTTCGACGTCTGTTCTGTTCGCAGTGCCGCGCCGTTCATCGGTTGAAACCACAGGGGTATTGGCCCCGGTATCGCAGTTCCAGTGCTGAGATTCACCAGGCAATTACCCACCGACAGAGCACAAAACGCTGGCGGCCCGATCTGCCGCGTTCGCGCCAACGCCAGTGGTGGCGTCGGCTAGGTCGGATGATTCGGCTGGTCTTCGGGATGTCCACTCAGCTTACCCACCGGGAAGGATTCACTCGACTCATTGCACGAAACATCATCCCGGTCACCCAAGCAATACACCATGACAATCGACACATCCATGACCCACCCTACCGTATTGTAGCTCTGCCCGGCGGCCTCTGAGCATGGTATCGGCAGACAGACTCGGATAACCCGACTCTGATACCCCATACCCAGGAGGACGCCCATGGAAGACGAAGCCTTGCGTACCGAAGTTGCCCTGTTTCGCTTCGGAGTCATCAGCGAGTTGGTTGCATCACGACTCGAACCCGGTGAGTTGACCGAACTCATCTATCAAAAAAGTGAGAAGCACTGGAACATCCCCGGCTCTCATCGCACCCGGGTGTCGGCGGCCACCGTCAGGCGCTGGCTGCGACTCTATGAGCGGGGCGGCCGCGAGCTCAGTGCCTTGATGCCGGCCAGGCGGTGCGACCGGGGATGCTCTCGCACGGTCGATGATGAGACTCGCGGCGCCCTGATCCGGTTGCGCAAAGAACAACCAGGTTGGCCGGTCTGGCGGCTGGTGCAAGCACTTGCTGAAAAACAAGTAATCACACCCGGCACGACCCTGAGTCTCTCCACCGCCTATCGCATCCTCACCCAGGAAAAGCTTGACAGCGCCGCTCTGCACAAGCGAGCCCCGGTGGATCGACGGCGTTACGAGGCCGAATTCCCCAACGATATCTGGCAATCAGATATCATGCACGGCCCGCTGGTAAAAGGCACCGGCAAAAGGCGCAAAGCGTATCTGATCGCCATTCTTGACGATCATTCCCGGTTCATTACCCACGGCGAGTTCTTCTCTTCGGAAAAACTCGAATCCTGGCTCCAGGTCTTTCGCCAGGCCCTGCTTACCAGAGGACTGCCGCGTAAACTCTACGTGGACAACGGCGCCGCCTTTCGCTCACGCCATCTCGAACGAATCTGTGCCTCGCTCGGCATCGCCCTGATCCACAGCCGCCCCTATACCCCACAGGGGCGCGGCAAGATCGAGCGCTTCTTTCGCACCGTCAGATCCCGGTTTATCTCGCGCCTCGATGACCAACCCGACACCCTTGCTCAGCTCAATGAGCGGTTCCAGCACTGGCTGGAAACGGACTATCTGCATCGGGTTCATTCGGTCACCGCGATGACCCCGTTCAACCGCTTTGCCGCTCATCTTGAAATGATTCGCGAAGCACCCGCTGATCTTACTGATCACTTCCGTAAAGAAGTGCGGCGCCGGGTCAGCAAAGACCGGGTCGTCACCATCGACGGACGACTCTTCGAAGCCCCGGTTCAATTGATCGGTGAACGGGTCACGCTCTTGTTCAACGATGATCGGCCGGAACGGGTCGAAATCTTCTGTAAGGGGCAGTCGTGTGGTCTGCTCAGGCCGGTTGATCTGGTGGTCAACACCCTGGTGAAACGAACCAAAAACGGCGGTGAAGAGATGCTCGCCAAGACCACGACTGCGAATGACAACCGAAAATTGACCACTTGTGATTACCTAAAACTGACCACCCTGAATTAAACAAAAAGAAGGGTGTTGGGTACCACCCCAGTGTGGTCGTTTCCGGGGGGCAGGAGAAACGGAGGGAGCCGTAGGCGACTGGAGTTTCTCCTGCCCCCCGGAGGTGTCCTCCAGCACCGATTCAATGCAGCAACAGTGCCTACTTACATAATTCTCCCGCTTTTTACGGCTGCACTATGCCCTTTCTTGAGACATCATAAACAAATACGGTTCCCCCCTTATGTCGATCAAGATCTGCCGGCAAGTGTCAAGATTAGTGGCCATATGGACACGTGCAAAGATCCCGGGGTGTCTCACTATGTTGTTGATATCGTGCTTCATTTCTCTGTCTTTGATGGTCTCCCTCTGAGACTTTGTTTTAGACGAAAGCTATCCCATTGACAGGTGATGATATGGGCTCGATGCGTCAGTCGATCAAGAAGGGCCGCGGTCATCACCGGATCACCAAACACCTGTGTCCAGTCGGCAAATCCAAGGTTCGTGGTAATGATGACCGACCCTTTTTCCTGACGTTCGGCAAGAACCTGAAAGAGCAATTCCCCGCCCTCCTTAGAAAACGGGATATAGCCCAGTTCATCGAGAATCAACAGATCGTAGCGAGCGTGACGTCCAATAAGACGGCGAAGCTCTCTTTCCTGCCGAGCTTCTATCAGTTCGTTTACCAACCCATAACAACTGACGAACCTGGTCCGGTAATTGTTCCTGCAGGCCTCAATGCCCAGTGCCGTTGCAAGATGAGTCTTGCCGGTACCACTACGGCCAAGAAACATAACATTGCTATGCTCTGTAATATAGTCGCATCCCGCCAACTCTCGTATAACCCTGATGTCGAGCTCGGGTGCCGCGGCACAATCAAACCCTTCCAGGGTCTTGAGCAAAGGGAACTTCGCCTCGCGCACTCGGCGGGTGAGTCTATGTTCCGCTTTGGCTTCAAGCTCGGTTGTCGTCAGATCCAGTAAAAACTCATCGTAGCCTGGGCCGCTCTCTTTTGCCTGACGAATGCTGGTTTCCAGACCCCGGGCCGTGGCCGCAAGATTCAGTGCCTTCAGATTTTCACGCAATTCGACCATGAGTGCACTGCTCATTGCACACCTCCCAATACCCCGTAGACGCTTACATCAGGAGATGGCAGACTCGGCCAGTCTGTCAGTCGGGCACTCGTGGTGTCCTTCTCTCGTGAAGATATCAGCACATGCCGTACCCCTTCACTGCCGTTAAGATTGCTCTCCAGGGCACGTTTCACCGCAGTCTCAACCTCGTCGACTCCATAGTGGCTGTAGAGCATCAATACTGAAATAAAATCCTTGATCCCTTTGGTTTCTCCCTGGATACGGCAGAAATTTGCAAGCAATTGATGCAGCGATTGGGGCCACTGTTTTTTCCATTGCCGAATTACTCGAGCACTGGAAAACGACATCGGGCGTTGTTGGATCAGTTCCAGATAATGTGCGGGATTAAGACTCCACTTGTTGTTGGCGAACAATCGTTCATGGACAGCCAGTTTGGCGCCGTCCGCAAAAATCTCCACCCGGTCCACATACACCACTGTTTTCAACCGCCGCCCCGCGTACTGCCAGGGCACTGAGTAACGGTTCTTGTCAATCATCACCGTGGCGTATTTGTCGACCCGGGCATCACCCGGAAGGATAGTGCTAAACGCTGTCTCCGGGTGAGCAAGAAGATGTTGCTGCTCTGCTTCAAAGCGCTCATTTACGCTCTCTGAGCGACCAGCCATCTTGTGTGAACCGTACGCCAGACAGTCTGCCAGAATCTTCTCATTGAGTTCCTCAAAGCTTTCCACCACCGGCACGGGAACCATATAATTCCGGCGAGCAAATCCCACCAAGCCTTCAACTCCTCCTTTCTCATTGCCGCTATCCCGGTTGCAAAATCGTGCGGTAAAACTGTAATACCCTTTGAATCGGCTGAAACTCTCCTGTTCAATACGCTTTTTACCCTGGAGAACTTTGCGTACCGCGGTAGTGAGGTTGTCGTAGATCAGAACCGGAAAAATCCCCCCAAAAAAATCGAAGGCCTTGATATGGGCGTCAAAGAAAGCCTGCTGCCGTTCACAGGGATAACAACGGACAAAGTGTTTGCCGGAATATTTGCTTCGCATGCAAAAAAACTTCAACCGGACTTTCTCTCCGCCCACAACTGCCGTTGCAGTACCCCAGTCGATCTCCGCTTCCTGTCCCGCATCAGCTTCACATGCAATGAAAACCTCCCGGCCAGGATCAATTCCCAATTCCATTCGCACCAGCCGCACATAGCGGCGAACATTCGATTCACTGCCCTGATATCCCTGCTCGGTGCGCAGGCGGTTGTAGACACGTCGGGCAGTATGGCGCTGTTTCTTCGGCACTTCTTTGTCCGCTCTCAACCATGCTTCGATCAGTGAACGATATGGCCCCAGGACTGGAAACGATTGCTGTTCACGTTCACGGTATCCCCACGATTCACCGTGAAGTGCCTTTTTGATGGTGTTTCGAGAATGGCCTGTCTGTCTTGCCAACTCACTGATGTTCTTGCCGTAGACCCTGTGGGCCGTCCTGATGTATTCGTATTGATCCATGTTGAGCAACTCCTCACCTCCTGCTTGAATGACTAAAAATGGTATTCTAGCAGAAAATTGATTGCTCAGGGTGGTCAGTTTTCGGTGATCACTACCCTGTTTTGCTGGTCAATTTTAGGTTAGCACAACCAGGCAACTGTGCCGTTGCGTGATCGCCTGCGCATACGACTAAATTGGTGCATTCTACGTACTGTTGCTCCGCAGATGGTTGGGTCAAACGGACACGTGCTGGCCATGCCGGCAATTGTTGTACGAAGCTCGTCAATTGTTTCACGAACCCAGACAATAGTCGGGTCTGCCAAGGTCAGGAATTTCATATTGCGTAAGGCGAATTCCATCATATTCTTCTGGCTATAATAGCCGTTATCCGTGACAATCAGGGGCTTTTCCAGGCTGAGGCACTTGAGTTGTGTGAGCGTATTTTCAATGGATATGACATCAGGAATATTGCCGGGTTGCTTGGAGAACGCTATTGGCTCACAAGCCTGCACGGCATATAAGGTCAAAAGCTTGATCGTGTTGAGCCCGTTCCCATCCTTATTGAATCCCCGCCGGGCCTCCGACTGATTTTCAGAATAGGTCGAGATGGTGGTTGAGTCGAACGCCACCACAGCAGACTCTCCCAACCGAGCAGCCCGAGCTGAAAAATAACTCTGAACACCTTCCTCATTGCGGCCAACGTCCTTAAACAGCTTACCATACACGTCTTCGGTGATTGCTTCGCGGTACGGAAGAGGATGCATCACTTGCCAACTTTCAAGGCGCGGCAGGGTGTTACCACCTGAACCAATCCAATAGCGAGCGATAGAAAGCATCTTCTCCGCATCACCCTCGCTGAATGAAGCACGCACATCATCATCGATGCCGGAAACCTTACCAACCCATTCCAGGATGTCCGTGAGGCCGGTGTGCTGACGTGTTGTATCGATACCCCCTCTTTCACCGTTACGTTTTTTAGGACGAGTCCGGTACAATCTCTTGGTTCCTGCCTTGATTTTTCCTTTTGAGCCTCTGACTGAGCGTGTAGGTCTTTCTGTTTTTTTTCGTCGTAGGCCGTAATCCTTTCATAGACGTAAATGTCACCATTGGGACGCTTTTTCACGCCGCTCACCGACATGAGTTTTTCCTGTTATTGGCTTAGCCATGCTTAATCCCCCTTTAAGGTGTGCGTATCATATATAATACGTACACGCGTAAAGGCAAGAAAAAGCACGGTATTTCAACAATGCCGTGCTCTGAGAATGGTATTTTCTGTTTAAAGTGTGCGCTTTAGAC
>JAEQMT010000003.1 GCA_016722945.1 Desulfofustis sp. PB-SRB1
CGTTGCCAAAAAACAGGAAATTGGGGAAGGGGCGTTGGTGGTACGGTGGAGAAAGGCCTTGGGGTGCCGCTCCATTCGCCGGTATCCGGCACGGTCAAGGGGTGGGTAATTGCGTCCATCCCATCAGGGTGAGCGCCCCGGCCATCACCATCAAGGTAGATAAGGAGGCGGCGCCGATTGTCTGGCAGCAGTCGAGCTGGGAGCACCTCGATGCCCAGGCCCTGCTTGGCAAGATAAAAGACGGCGGCATTATCGGCATCGGCGGCGCTGGGTTTCCAACCCATGTAAAGCTTAAGCCGCCGGCTGATGCGAAGATAGATACCCTCATCTTAAACGGTGCCGAGTGCGAACCCTACATTACCCGCCGATCATCGCACGATGGTTGAGCAAACCGACAAGATTGTCGAAGGCGCCCGCATTCTGCTCACCGTTCTGGGGATAAACACCTGTGTCATTGCCATTGAAACCAACAAGCCCGATGCCATTGGCGCCATGAGCGAGGCGGTGGCGGCGCGGCCGGCCGATGGCATGGACATCAGTGTTGCCGCGCTTTCGGTGAAATACCCCACCGGTTCGGAGAAGCAGCTTATTCAGGCCATCACCGGTCGGAAGGTGCCGGCCATGGCGCTGCCCTCGGCGGTGGCGTGGTGGTTCACAACGTCTCTACCACCAAGGCGGTGTACGATGCGGTAGTGCTTGATAAGCCGCTTTTGGAAAAAG
The DNA here is from genome assembly GCA_016722945.1 of Desulfofustis sp. PB-SRB1. Lineage (GTDB taxonomy): Bacteria > Desulfobacterota > Desulfobulbia > Desulfobulbales > Desulfocapsaceae > PB-SRB1. The sequence continues at coordinate 721 of JAEQMT010000003.1, forward strand.
TGGTGACCGTATCCGGCGGCGGCATTGAGCGGCCCGCCAACCTGCTGGTAAAGGTGGGCACCCGGATCAGCGATATCGCATCGTTTTGCGGCGGCGTCAACGAGCGGTGCGAACGGGTGGTGCTGGGTGGGCCGATGATGGGATTTGCCGTCTCCACCCTGGCGGTTCCCATCACCAAGACCACCTCGTCGATTCTGTTTTTACGTGAAGATGAGATCGACACCCGGCCGCTCTCCGCCTGTATCCGCTGCGGCTGGTGTCTGGATGCCTGTCCCATGGGGCTTGAGCCCAAAGAGGCGGGCATTTACGTTGAGGCGGGCCGGGCCGAGGATACGGCTCAGTTCGGCGTGTTTGACTGTTTTGAGTGCGGGCAGCTGCGCCTTTGTCTGTCCGGCTAAGCGGCCGCTGGTGCAATTTATCCGGTTGGCCAAAATGAAGGCCAAGCGTTCGTAATCACTTTATTTTTGGAAGGGGTGTCGTCATCGAATCGCAAGTAAGCGAGGAATCACTCGGAGCGCGTTTTTTCAGTTGCGGTTTCGCCGCATGTGCGAAGTTCCGAGTCGGTTTCTAAATCATGTGGACGGTGTTTGGCTGTCTGGTGCCGCGCTGCTGCTCTCCGTGTTTGTGTTTGGCGTGCAGGTGTTGTTCATTGCCGCGGTATCGGTGCTCAGCTGCATGGCGGTGGAGGCTGCCAGCCAGAAGATGCTGGGGCGGCCGCTCCACCTACCTCGACGGCAGCGCGGCGCTGACCGGCATGCTGCTCGCCTTTGTCATTCCCCCCGGCGTGCCATCCTGATGCCGGCTCTGGGAGGCGGTAATGGCCATCTACATCGGTAAACACCTGATGGGTGGTTTGGGATACAATATATTCAACCCGGCTCTGCTGGCCCGCGCCTTTCTGTTGGCCACTTTTCCGGTGGCGATGACCTCGGCCTGGCTGCCGCCCATTACCGATGGCGCCATCTTTACCTATCTCAGCGGTATCGACGGGATGACCACGGCAACGCCTCTGGCGGTGCTCAAGGATCAGGGGATGGCGGCGTTCATTGAGAGGTTCGGTGAGCCCCGAGATATCTATATGTCGTTTTTCCTTGGCTGGCGGCCCGGATGCATTGGTGAAACCTCGGGACTGCTGGTGGTGCTGGGCGGTCTTTATCTCATGTATCGCCGTTACATCACCTGGCATATTCCGTCTCGGTAATCGGTTCCATTGCAATACTTACCTGGATATTCGGCGGTGAATCATTGTTCGGCGGTGATCCCCTGCTGGCGGTGCTCTCCGGCGGTGCTTTGCTGGGCGCCTTCTATATGGCCACCTGCTATGTCACCTCGCCGACCATGCGCAGCGCCCAACTGGTGTACGGTGTGGGCATCGGCCGCCCTTACCGTACTGATCCGGCTCAAGGGCGGCTACCCGGAGGGTATCTGTTATGCCATTTTGCTCATGAAATCCGCTCAGCCCGGTGCTTGACACCTGGTTCAAGCCGAAGCGGTTCGCACCGCCCCTGCGAGGTGAGCAATGAAGACATTATCTCGATTATCTTCCGGTTAACCCTGTCGTGTATCGTTGCCGGTCTCATCATGGGAGGCACCTTCATCTTTACCGACCGGGCAAAAAAGGCCAATGAACATGCCCGCGAAGAAAAAGGTCATGTACAGCCTGCTGGGCCACGACGAAGGCGGTGAAGACCCCGAATCAATGGCAATGCATGAGTTGTTCCGCTATATCGTCACCGATGGTGAAGAGCAGTTCATCGGCTATCTGCTGCCTCTGTCCACCGGATTTGAGTTCATCACCATTGGTTTGGACGGCAGCTTTGTCTCTCGCGTTCCCGTTCAGCTTAGTGAAACCCAGGTGCTGGAATCCGGCGAGCGCGACACTGCAAATCGCAGCCGCGCTCGGGCCCACCAAAACCATCCGTTTTGCCGATCAGACACTGGTGGTTACCGATGACGGCGAGCGTTCCGCTTTTCTGTTGTCGGGTAAGTTTCCCGGTTACAAGACCTCTATTGCCATTATTCTTGCCCTTGCCCCTGATTTTTTCGATTATCGGGTTTTGAGGTGATGGAACACGAGGAGGACCCGGGGCTGGGCGCCGATATTGAACGGGACTTTTTCAGAAGACAATTTGAGAACAAGTCGTTTGAGTCCATCAAGGCCCTGCGGACAATCAAGGAGCCGCTGCCCCAGGAGTATTTCGATGCCCTCGAGGGGCGCATTGCCGAGGAGGAGGCAGCCGCCGCCATCATGGAAAAGTATCGACCTCCAGGACATTTACGCCCTGACCGGCGCGACCATTTCAACTGATGCGGTGGTCATGGGCATCAAGGCCATGACCAAGAAATTCGCCTATCGTATCGAAACCCTTGACGCAGTGCTTGCCGATCAACAGATTGCCGCCTCGTTTTAACCAGGAGAAAGCATGGCTACCGATAAAGAATTCTCTGCAACTGGTCACCAACGGGATTCTCCAGGAGAACCCGATCTTCAAGCTGGCGCTGTCCATGTGTCCGGCGGTAGGTATTTCCACCACCGTGGTAAACGGGCTGATGTTGGGGATCGCGGTGCTTTTCGTACAGGTGTTTTCCAGTGTGACCATATCTCTGATAAAAGATTTTATCCATCCCCGCATCCGGATTCCGACCTACACCCTAACCATTGCCACCTGGGTAACGGTGATCGACCTGACCCTGGCCGCTTATTTTCCGGCGGCATACGCCCAGATGGGCATTTTCGTCAAGATAATCGTGGCCTTTGCCATTATCACCATGCGCCTCGAGATGTTTGCCTGCAAGGAGTCGGTGCCTGCATCATTCTGGGATGGGCTGGGTATGGGGTTGGGATTTCTGGTGGGATGGTGGTCATCGGCTTTGTCCCGTGAACTACTTGGTTCAGGAGCCATTTTCGGCTACGACGTACTTGGTTTCAAACCCCTTCTATTCTTTATCCTGCCAAGTGCCGGTTTTTTCGTGGTGGGGCTGATGATGGGCTTTTTCAATTGGATTGAGGCCTCCTATGCAAAGCGGGGTAAAAAATGATGATAAAAAATCGTCTTAATCTGGCAGTGTGGTTTTGGGCCGCAATATCAGCACTGGTGCTTTGTTCTCCGGCCTGGGGTGCGGGGATCGTCGCTTCCACCAGTTTCGGTGAGGACAATGAAATCATCGTTGAATTCCGCACGCCGGTGGAGGTTGCTATCGCCGGTGAAGCCCAGAGGTACCGGGTATTCGAGGAGACGGATCCGGATATTTTGCTGCCGGTTACTGAAGTTGAGGTCGCTGATGACGGCACCAGAGCGACCCTGCGCTTTGCCGACCCGCTCAACACCACCAGTGCTCATGTGTCAATGCCCAGGGAATCGGCGGGCTTGAGAGTACCACCTTTACGGTAAGTAAATCGTATCTGGGCTATCTGTTGACGGTGCTGATTTCGGCGCTGCTGATAAAAAACTTCGTCTTTACCAAATATCTCGGTTTATGCGTCTTTTTCGGCACCTCCAAGCGTAAGGAAACGGCCAAGGGGATGGGCGTGGTGTTTACCATCGTGGTGGTGGTTGCCGTCTCCATGAGCTGGGTGCTCTATCAATACGTACTTAAACCCTTCCATCTCGATTATCTGCAGATCGTCGTTTTTATCGGGCTCACCTCGCTTACCGTGCAGGCGGTGGATACCGTGCTGCGCAAGGTAAACCCGGTCCTGTTCAAATCATTTGGCGTCTTCCTGGTGCTGGTGATTGCCAACTGTGTGGTGATCGCCGTACCGCTTTTGATGGCCAGCAACGAGTATAATTACTTCGAGACCTTGATGCTCAGCCTCGGCGCCGGCGGTGGCTTCCTGTTGGCTCTGTATCTGATGAGCTCTGTACGGGAGCGGGTTGAACTGGCCCGGGTGCCGGAACCCTTTAAAGGGCTCCCCATCGCTTTTATCGTGGCAGGCCAGTTTGCCATGGCTTTTCTTGGGTTTTCGGGCCTGCAACTATTTTAAAGAACCTTTTATCTGGTATGGAGTAAGGCAGCACAATGGACATTGAGTTAGTCAAACTGGCAATTGGCGGCCTGGTACTGCTTGCATGTATCGGCCTGTTTTTCGGCATCGGGCTGGCGATTGCCGCCCATAAGTTTGCCGTCGAAACAAACCCGCTCATCGAGGAGGTGTTGGAGTCGTTGCCGCTGGCCAACTGCGGCGGTTGCGGTTATGCCGGCTGCGAGGGGTATGCCATCGAGGTGGTGACCGATCCCGAGGTGCCGCCAAACCTCTGTTATCCGGGCAAAGAAGCGGTGGCGGAAAAGGTGGCATCGCTGACCGGCAAAAAGATGACCGCGGTTGAGGACACCATGGCCCTGGTGCTCTGTTCACGGCCGGAAGGCAATGTCGCCAATAAATACCGTTATATCGGTTTTGACACGTGTACCGCCGCAAACCTCGGCTTCGGCGGCCCGGTCGCCTGTCAATACGCCTGCGTCGGTCTGGGTGAATGTGCCGCTGCATGTCCCTTCGACGCCATCGAGATGGTTGATGGCTTTCCCATTATTGATCCCAATTTGTGTGTAAGTTGCGGGGTATGCGTCAAAACGTGTCCGAAGAAGATCATCGAAATCCAGAGTCTGCGGGCCCGGGTATGGGTGCCCTGTTCCACCAAAGATACCGGCAAGGCTGTTACCTCCATCTGCCAGGTGGGATGCATCGGCTGTAAGCTGTGCGTCAAGGTCTGCCCGGCCCAGGCGGTGCGTTATGAGAACAACAGGGTGCACATCGATCATCAGGCCTGCATCGCCTACGGTCCGTCGTGCGAAGAGATCTGCGTGGAGAAATGCCCGCGCGACATCTTCCGCCATTTCACGGGACCGGTTACGCTTTCACGATCAGCGGAGGCTGGTTTGAAGATGGCCGGGTAAGAGGTGTCCGGCGGGTTTCATGCCCCCGCTGCTGAGCAGATCATCTTTGTTGTGCAAACGAAGCAGGCGCTTACACAGCTAGATTGTTGCGAATCCCTGCGTCGTGCAGAGCTGAAGATCCTGAACGAAACTCCTCACAATTCAAAATTTCCACCGATGACTGGAAGAAGTATTATTCGATATTGGGTAGTAGTGCTTTGTTCAATATCGGTGATGGTGACATCGGTATCAATATTCGGCATCACCGATGTACATGCCCTTTCATGCTCGGGAGATCTTTTTGAAAGCATAGCAGCGGAAGAGCCCCGCACCCAGTTCAGTCCTTATGATACAATCTATCTCCGGGTGCTCTGCCAGGATTTGACCGAAGGGAGCCATACCACACAGGTAGACTGGATTCACTCCAGGCTGGGCCTGATGCGAACCGATGAACGCATCATGGACACATCAAACCAACAGGATCTTATGTTTTATTTCTGGCTGAAACTGCACAAGCGCGGCCCACTATCAGCAATGCTTTCCGGAAGTGACTTCAAAGAGCAGCTTCTAGGGGAGTGGGAGGTGAGGTGTTATGTGGATGACGTTTCCGCGCTGATTATTGTTTTTTCCGTATCGAACCTAACAGGTTAGCCAAGGTGCTGAAATAACTGCAAGGGTTCCGCGTATTTTTTTGAGACTTGATGATTGGTAGTAAAAATAACCTCAGAACTCTTTACTTCTGGGAAGTTTAGGTGACACTCAAGTTAGCTTTTTAACAAACTAATTTCCCCTTTCATAGACAAGCCGCATTCCGGTTCCGGGATAAATCATCTCAGAATCGTTGAGCTGATCAAAGAGACCTTGCAATGATCTATTAGCTGCTGGTCTAGACGCGGAGTGAACCCGTATTCGAAGTATTTTATTATCAACATCAGGAAAGATATCCGCTTCGGTCATAACAAATCCTGGAGCAATCGTCTGGCTGCCGGTGTATCTACGGTAGGCCTTTCAACATAGTAGCATTGCAGTCTCCGCTCGGTATGCGATCATTTTAACCGTATCCAGCAGCCGCTTACGGCCGGGAACTAATTGCTGGAATGCTTCAGTCCCTTCAAGGGCATCCCAGGTGATATAGTGTGGTGTTTTTTTGAGTTTGGCTTTGCGTTCCCCAATCTCATGCTCAAGATGCTGAATTTGCTCCAACAGATCAGCTTTTTTTCGTATCCAATTGCGGTATCTTTTGGTGTCTTCTGCAGCCTTTGGATGTATCGTCATTTCGGCAAAACGAGCCTGACGGTATCGAAGTTTACTTACCAGAGAATGTTTCTGTTTCGTCAAATCCCTCCAGGTCGGATTGATCACTTTTTCATCAGTGGGTAAATCGTCGACGCCATATTCCGCAAGCAGGTCTATGGCAAAGTGACGCATCATGTAACCGAAGAAGTTTTCCTGACACCACCGGCTAAACATCTGCGCCGCTAGCTGTATATGTGGTAAGGCATAGGCCGTACTGATCAGGCTGGTTTGGTGACCGGAATCGGTCAACTTTCGAACCTCACGCATCCAAACGGCATCTTTGCCGGAGCCGACCAGGCTTCCCATTTCTGCAAGACGCATAGTGAGTGTTTCTCCTTGCGGCATGGTAACCTCTTGCTCATCAAACCATTCTTCCGGCCATGCACCGCCGGGGAATTTGTGATAGGTAATGCAGCTGATTCCTGTATTCTCGCCACATGCGCTTAAAAAAGGCGGGACTGTATCCTTCACGGTCAAAAACAATGGTGATCCTGCCGAGGTGGGGATCTGCTTCTCGTTCCTCCGGGCTGGGCTGCCAGGAACATCCCGCAACAGGCGGGGATAATATCGCTTTCCAAAGTCGTGAGCATCCCCGGGTCGACAGTCTTTTCCACAACAAAGAAAGGATTGCCGACGGCATCGTTGACCCAGTAATCACAACACCGCGAAGACAAAGACGGTCTCGGGATACGTATTTTCTCGGTAATTTTGTTTTGTTGCCATGATATACCCGCACATGGCCGTCAATATAAAGTGTGCCGGCAGCTTCGGGGTCGGCCTCCATCCACTGCCGGCTGAGATGTGCACCCCATTTTTCAGCCGAATCATCCAGACTGAGTTGGTCCAATTTCTCTCGTAGACAGCGAACCTCCGGTACACGATCCAGCCCGACCAACTTGCCGAACTCCCGGGAGAATATCCACGCAGTTGCTCAACTGTTTTGATCCGGCACAACGACATAAAAGCGAGTAACAAAAGAATATGTACGCTGCGATAATATCCTTTTACCTCACCCAGCAGGGATTGAGCACCTTGAAGCAGACCGTTTGCAAGCAGTGCGGGAAGGCCGCAAAGAACTCCACCTTTAGGCACATCCAGGCAGGGCTCAAAACGGATAATTGCTCCGCTACTTTCCCCAAAGGCAGCAGCGAGACGATCATCTACTCTGGTACAGGCTGTCCCCAATTGCTCCGCGGCTTTGGTATCTAACGTATCACGGGATGATTTGGTTGAAACTGCAGGTGCGGGGGTGGGTTCTTTGAGCCGCCCGTCATTTATTGCTTTTCGGAGAGTGTCATATTTCACCCCAAGTTCTTTGGCGACTTCTGATCTGCTGTGGTGTTCGTCTAGTAACGATTGTGCCTTCGCAAGAACAGGCGGAGTGAGTACTGTCCCGCCTTGGCGGGCTGGACGAGGCTTGAAAAAACCTTCCACTCCTTCTTGACGAAGTTTGTTGACGGCTCGGATTACGTTTCTTTTAGGTACTCCGAAGGTTCGTATGATATCGACTTGCCGGCATCCTCCTGATTCAATAAGCTGGGCAGTAACGAGCCTGAACATACGTCGGTCATCAGCTCGATGTGAATAAACAGGGTGACCTCCCAAAAAATAGGTCCACTGCTGATCATCACGCCAAACTCCGACACGGCTGTTGATTTCTGTAGCGCCCATCGGAATACATGGTAAAATAATTTGCTGTTTCGTGGCACCTTCCTCCTCTTTGTTTTTTGGTAATTTCTATGAGAAAGGTGCCATTTTTCTTTTCCTTGGGCAAGTGTTTAGGTTCTGAGATTGTTCGGTGTTTTTCCCTTTGCATTTAAGGCAGTTGAGTCATAAACCCTGATATTAGGTTCAGAGCCCAGATCAAGAGTCCTGAACCTACTTCATAACTGTCGGTAATATCCTGAAAATCGTCTAAAGCGCACACTTTAAACAGAAAATATCATTCTCAGAGCACGGCATTATTGAAATACCGTGCTTTTTTCTTGCCTTTGCGCGTGTACGCATTATATATTATACGCACACCTTAAAGGGGGATTAAGCATGGCTAAGCCAATAACAGGAAAAACTCATGTCGGTGAGCGGCGTGAAAAGCGTCCCAATGGTGACATTTACGTCTATGAAAGGATTACGGCCTACGACGAAAAAAACAGAAAGACCTACACGCTCAGTCAGAGGCTCAAAGGAAAAATCAAGGCAGGAACCCAAGAGATTGTACCGACTCGTCCTAAAAAACGTAACGGTGAAAGAGGGGGTATCGATACAACACGTCAGCACACCGGCCTCACGGACATCCTGGAATGGGTTGGTAAGGTTTCCGGCATCGATGATGATGTGCGTGCTTCATTCAGCGAGGGTGATGCGGAGAAGATGCTTTCTATCGCTCGCTATTGGATTGGTTCAGGTGGTAACACCCTGCCGCGCCTTGAAAGTTGGCAAGTGATGCATCCTCTTCCGTACCGCGAAGCAATCACTGAAGACGTGTATGGTAAGCTGTTTTAAGGACGTTGGCCGCAATGAGGAAGGTGTTCAGAGTTATTTTTCAGCTCGGGCTGCTCGGTTGGAGAGTCTGCTGTGGTGGCGTTCGACTCAACCACCATCTCGACCTATTTCTGAAAATCAGTCGGAGGCCCGGCGGGGGATTCAATAAGGATGGGAACGGGCTCAACACGATCAAGCTTTTGACCTTATATGCCGTGCAGGCTTGTGAGCCAATAGCGTTCTCCAAGCAACCCGCAATATTCCTGATGTCATATCCATTGAAAATACGCTCACACAACTCAAGTGCCTCAGCCTGGAAAAGCCCCTGATTGTCACGGATAACGGCTATTATAGCCAGAAGAATATGATGGAATTCGCCTTACGCAATATGAAATTCCTGACCTTGGCAGACCCGACTATTGTCTGGGTTCGTGAAACAATTGACGAGCTTCGTACAACAATTGCCGGCATGGCCAGCACGTGTCCGTTTGACCCAACCATCTGCGGAGCAACAGTACGTAGAATGCACCAATTTAGTCGTATGCGCAGGCGATCACGCAACGGCACAGTTGCCGGAGAAAAAGAAACGATCTCACGACGCCTGTATGTGCATGTGTATTATTCCCCTGACAACGAAGCAAGAAAGAACTTGCCTTTCGCAGGGATCTGCTTGAACTGAAGGCGCACGTAGAAGCAGGGTACGCCGAGTTCACGGAGTCGGTGCAAAAGAAGATCGACAAGTACTTGACCTGCTCCAGAAAGAGGCGAGGAGGACGACTGAAGGTTGGATTTAATGACGAAGCCATTGCCGAGGCAATGAAGTACTTCGGCTATTTCGCTCTGGTCAGCAATCAGACTATGGACACATTTACCGCTTTGGAAAACTATCGGTTGCGAGAAAAATCGAAGAGCTCTTTGCTGTGCAAAAAGGACGGCTCGACGGTGCTCGACCACGCACATGGTACCCGGATAATCTGCGCGGAAGACAATTCGCGCAATTTATCTCACTGGGCTATCATTGTTTCCTCACTAAAAAGATCAAGGAAGTGCAAGCCAGGCTCAGGAAAAAAGAA
>JAEQMT010000011.1 GCA_016722945.1 Desulfofustis sp. PB-SRB1
ACGAGGCTCGTGGTAACCTGAAATCGTCTAAAGCGCACACTTTAAACAGAAAATATCATTCTCAGAGCACGGCATTATTGAAATACCGTGCTTTTTTCTTGCCTTTGCGCGTGTACGCATTATATATTATACGCACACCTTAAAGGGGATTAAGCATGGCTAAGCCAATAACAGGAAAAACTCATGTCGGTGAGCGGCGTGAAAAGCGTCCCAATGGTGACATTTACGTCTATGAAAGGATTACGGCCTACGACGAAAAAAACAGAAAGACCTACACGCTCAGTCAGAGGCTCAAAGGAAAAATCAAGGCAGGAACCCAAGAGATTGTACCGACTCGTCCTAAAAAACGTAACGGTGAAAGAGGGGGTATCGATACAACACGTCAGCACACCGGCCTCACGGACATCCTGGAATGGGTTGGTAAGGTTTCCGGCATCGATGATGATGTGCGTGCTTCATTCAGCGAGGGTGATGCGGAGAAGATGCTTTCTATCGCTCGCTATTGGATTGGTTCAGGTGGTAACACCCTGCCGCGCCTTGAAAGTTGGCAAGTGATGCATCCTCTTCCGTACCGCGAAGCAATCACTGAAGACGTGTATGGTAAGCTGTTTAAGGACGTTGGCCGCAATGAGGAAGGTGTTCAGAGTTATTTTTCAGCTCGGGCTGCTCGGTTGGGAGAGTCTGCTGTGGTGGCGTTCGACTCAACCACCATCTCGACCTATTCTGAAAATCAGTCGGAGGCCCGGCGGGGATTCAATAAGGATGGGAACGGGCTCAACACGATCAAGCTTTTGACCTTATATGCCGTGCAGGCTTGTGAGCCAATAGCGTTCTCCAAGCAACCCGGCAATATTCCTGATGTCATATCCATTGAAAATACGCTCACACAACTCAAGTGCCTCAGCCTGGAAAAGCCCCTGATTGTCACGGATAACGGCTATTATAGCCAGAAGAATATGATGGAATTCGCCTTACGCAATATGAAATTCCTGACCTTGGCAGACCCGACTATTGTCTGGGTTCGTGAAACAATTGACGAGCTTCGTACAACAATTGCCGGCATGGCCAGCACGTGTCCGTTTGACCCAACCATCTGCGGAGCAACAGTACGTAGAATGCACCAATTTAGTCGTATGCGCAGGCGATCACGCAACGGCACAGTTGCCGGAGAAAAAGAAACGATCTCACGACGCCTGTATGTGCATGTGTATTATTCCCCTGACAACGAAGCCAAGAAAGAACTTGCCTTTCGCAGGGATCTGCTTGAACTGAAGGCGCACGTAGAAGCAGGGTACGCCGAGTTCACGGAGTCGGTGCAAAAGAAGATCGACAAGTACTTGACCTGCTCCAGAAAGAGGCGAGGAGGACGACTGAAGGTTGGATTTAATGACGAAGCCATTGCCGAGGCAATGAAGTACTTCGGCTATTTCGCTCTGGTCAGCAATCAGACTATGGACACATTTACCGCTTTGGAAAACTATCGGTTGCGAGAAAAAATCGAAGAGCTCTTTGCTGTGCAAAAAGGACGGCTCGACGGTGCTCGACCACGCACATGGTACCCGGATAATCTGCGCGGAAGACAATTCGCGCAATTTATCTCACTGGGCTATCATTGTTTCCTCACTAAAAAGATCAAGGAAGTGCAAGCCAGGCTCAGGAAAAAAGAACCCGAAAAATCCAAATCACTTAGTAAACTCGAAAAGAAACTCGACACCTGGCTTTCACAACGCTCTCTTGCCCAAATCCTGGATTGGTTCGACTGCATTGAAACCACAAAAGTTAAGACGGTCATGGCCGAATATCGATGGTCCACCGAATCAGTGGCCAGAGACAAGCTGTTCTTGGAGTATCTGGGAATGGATTGATAGTGTACGCTTTATACGATTTTCAGGGTGGTAACAGCGGCCGATCAGATAGGATTGGGAAACTGTTTCTTGCCGGTCTCCGTCTCCTGGGGTTGAATCGTTTGCTCTATTTTCATGAAAATCGGCCACGAGTTTCTGGCTGCTCAGCGTAACATGGTGGACGGATCTCTTTACACGCAGAGTGGTTTTCACCTCTTTTCTCCTGGCTTGAAGATGGAAAATGAGGCTGCACGGCGGGATGCGGGTAGCCGCATTGAAGCAGCAAAACCGGTGCGGCCGGCGATGGGTGAACGATTACCGTTGGTCCAACGGTCGGGCGGGATAAAAGTCGAGATGCAGGGCGCCGCCGAAGAATTCAGCCTTGCTGAAGAGATCGCGAAGCACCTTGTCGAGGGTCGGCACCCGCGATTCATGGATACGTTGGATGCGGTCAAACGATTCTATCTCCAGCAGATTTGCCCCGATCAGCCGACCGGCCCGGCTCCGTGCCGTTACGTCGTTGGCGGCAAAGACAATCACCGTAGCCAGTGCCTTATGGGCTTGGTTGTCCTGATCCGGCGTAGCCCGCCGTCTAACTGTAAACTGAAGAAAGAACGGCGAGTTATTCATGAAAATAGGTGAAGGGTACCACGATGATCTGACAAAAATCTGACAATGACCGTATCTGAACCCTTACTGTAGATAAAAAAATGATTTCCTGCTACCATGGCAGCACAATTTTTTACTGCTTACCCGCCAAACATCGATGCAGTTAGCGTTTTGTCAGAATTAATCACCCTGTTTTGCAACGGTTCCCTGAATCCCAGCTCCTGATTTTCTCCATCTAGCAAGGACAATGTAATGAAAGAAGAAGGGTTGTATATCGTATCAATCAGTGTCCATGGCCTTATTCGCGGCATGGCCCCGGAATTGGGAAAAGACGCGGATACCGGCGGCCAGATCAAATATGTACTGGAAATGGCCCGGGCTTTAAGCGAAATGGTGCCGGTGGCGCAGGTGGATCTGCTGACCCGGCGCATTGCTGATCCGGCTCTTGATCCAATCTATAATCAGAAAACGGAAGATATCGCCGATCATGCCCGTATTGTCAGGCTGTTTTGCGGGGGTAAAAAGTATATCCGTAAAGAGTTGTTATGGCCGCATCTCGAACGCTTCATCGACCGGGCCATCTCATATATCAACCAACAGCAGCGCAGCCCGGATCTTTTTCACGGCCATTACGCGGATGGCGGCTATGTGGCCATGGAACTTGCCGCCGCCTTTGATGTGCCGTTTATCTTTACCGGCCATTCGCTGGGAAGAAAACAAACTGGCCAAGCTAAAAGAGGAAGGGCTCAGCACTAAAAGAATTGAGAACCAATACAAGATTTCCACCCGCATCGAGGCGGAAGAAAAGATTATCAAGGCGGCTGATCTGATCATCTGCTCCACATCTCAGGAGATAGATGAGCAATACGGGCTCTATGAAAACGGCCCGGCGGCACCTACCAGGTTATCCCGCCCGGCCTGGATCCGACTACCTTTTACCCCTACTATGATCCCCAGTTTGATCCGGATCTGCTGAACGCCGAGGTTAAACAGATCAGAACAACCCTGCTGACCGAGCTGCACCGGTTCTGGGTAAGCCCAGAAAAGCCCTTTATTCTCGCCCTGTGTCGCCCGGATCACCGGAAAAATATTGGGTGGGCTGCTGCGTGCCTACGGAACTGATAAAGAACTCAAGGCCATTGCCAATCTTGCTGTTTCGCCGGTATCAGAAGCGATATAGCGGAAATGGAAGACAATGAGCGGGCGGTGCTCACCGATATGCTCTTGGATATGGATCGTTATGATCTGTACGGTAAAACTTGCCATCCCTTAAAAAAACATGATTTCGGGCACCGAAGTACCAGAATTGTACCGCCTCTGCGCCGAAAGCGGCGGGGTGTTCGTCAACCCCGCCCTGGTGGAGCCGTTTGGGCTTACCCTGATCGAGGCATCGGCCTGTGGGGTGCCCATCGTTGCCACTGATGACGGCGGCCCGCGCGAAATCGTCTCCCATTGTGAGAACGGTATTCTGGTGGACGTTACCAATCACGAATCGGTTGCCGCCGCGATAAGTCGATTCTCTTTGATGATGAATTGTGGCGACGCTTTTCCAATAACGGCATCAACGGCGCCCGTTCACGGTACTCATGGCAGGCTTTTAGTGAATCGTATCTCGATTGCCTGAAAAATAGTGTGCCGCAACTGAAAATGGAGCTGCAAGGAGAGGCGGCCAGGCTGTCGCACAGTCAATCCGCCACACCCTCGTTTGGCAGACGCCTCAACAAGGTCCGTTACCTGATGATTACCGACATCGACAACACCCTGGTGGGCAACGATGATCAGATGCGGTTGTTATTCACGGTTCTCGGTGAGAAAAAACAGAGCATGGCATGGGGCGTTGCCACCGGTCGAAGTCTGGAGATGACCATCGATGCAATGACCGAATATGAATTTCCCGTTCCCGATATCCTCGTCTGCTCGGTGGGTACGGAAATCTATTACGGGCCCGATTTCAGAATCGACAAGGGCTGGCAGCACTACATTTCCTATCAATGGAAACCCGAGCGTATCAGAACCACTCTGGAGCAGTTGGAATTTCTCAATTTCCAGGAGGCGGAGGGGCAGCGCAGCCACAAAATCAGCTTTTACCTGGAAGAAAAGATGGTCGGCTGATGCAGGTGAAAGAAACTCTGGCGGCGGCCAAATTACGCTGTCAGCTGATCTATTCGCATGGTCAGTATTTAGATATTCTGCCGCTGCGTGCGTCCAAGGGACGAGCCGTGGAGTTTCTGCTGGATAAGTATCATTTCTCGCCGAGAAACGTGATGGTGGCGGGCGATTCGGGCAACGACGAGGATATGATCACCAGCCATGCCCGTGGCCTGGTGGTGGGAAATCACAGTGAAGAACTCGATCACCTGAAAGGCAGACCAAACATCTATTTCAGCCCGGAGCATTACGCCGCGGGCATCCTCGATGGTCTGCGTCATTTTGCAATTATCTGATCGGCTCAATCAGAGCAGCCCGATGCTTGAACTGCAGGTGGTAGAGCATCTGCAGATACCTGTTGGTCTCCTGGCGTTCAAGATCGTTTGAAAAACGCCAGAATCCGTAAATACAGGTCAGGGTAAGCAATCTTTGGGCGTAGCGGCGCCAGGTGTAACGTGCCTCGATACGTTTGATGCGTTGGCGGAAATGTATTGCCAGTATTTTTTATCGGTTTCGCACCGTTCAAAAAAGTCGGCCATGCGTGCCGCCGCTTCATCACCACGGTTGGGGTCGATATGAAACCCCGAAACCTTGTCTTCAATGATTTCCAGCGGCCGCCGTAGCGGGTGGCAAAGGTGGGTACCCCCGAGGCCATCGCCTCCACCACGGTCAAACCGAAAGCCTCGAAAAAGGCGGGCTGCACAAAGATGCCCTGCTGATCGGCGATACAGCGATAGAGCTCACCGCATAAGGATTTCCAGGCGGCGGCCGAGCCAGCGCACCTGGGTGTCGAGCTGGTACTGGTCAAATAATTCATGCATGTGCCGAATCTGTTCCTGTTCCTCGCCATCATGTGAATGGGTGGGGTCGATTACCCCGCCGACGATCACCAGGTTGGCCGTTTTCCGCAGTGTTTCGTGGCATCCGTACCAGTGGACGAGGCCGGTAAGGTTCTTGATTTTATCCAGTCGTGCCATGGAAAAAATCAGCGGTCTGTTGTTGTCCTGCAAAAACCACGGCAATTACTTGATTGCTCCCATAGAGGAGATTGTGCACTTCTCTCACATCTTGTTCCGATCGTCGTTTGCCGGCATGGTAGGGAAAATAGATTGAGTCATCGGCGCCGGGCGAGACGATATTGAATTTGGGGTCAAACACATCGATTCCGTGAATAATCCGCTGGAGCCCGGCATGGTAAATGAACCGTAACTCTCATATTGACCAACCACATCATCTGAACCGGCAATCTCCTGGTAGGTAGAGGTGATGATGAAATCAGAGCTGTTCATGGCGATGAGATCAGCGGTGAATTGACAGGAGAAGTGGTATTGCTCCTCCATGTCCTGCCAGTAGAGGGCCGAATAGAGATACTTAGTTTTTTCCAGGGCGTGGGCGATGGTGCACTGGGTGACCCCGAATTTGGGCAATCAGGTAGGCGGCGAGGTTGCCGTCGGAATAGTTACCGATAACCAGATCGGGCCGCCGTCCCAATTGTTCTACAATCGCCTGCTCGCTGTCGCGGCTGAACTGTTCCAGATAGGGCCATACCTCAAAACGAGAGATCCATTCAGTAACGATGGAGCCATCGAGACGCCTGAACGGTACCCGGATGATAAGGCTATGATCGGTGCCCTCCACCGGTTCAATGGCTGGTCGCAGGTGGTGTCGCCGGCCTCGGGAATGAGCCGGGTAATGATCAGGATGCGCGGGCTTATGGCAAGGCCCTGTTCGTACAGTCGCTTCTTGATTTCGCGCTCCAGGGCACGCACCTGATCCAGGATGTAGACAACCTGACCGCCGGTATCCGGCAGGCCGAGAACGTTTTTTTGCCCGAAATAGCCGTGCGGTGATAAAATCGCGATGTTGAAAATCATCGGGATACGGTCGAGAAACCGTTCCAGGTTGGAATAATCAGGCGCTTCCAAAAGATCGGCCAGAAGCTCCATGGTCGTCCTGATATCTTTGATGGTGCGCCCCAGCCCGGCTCAAACCCTAATAGTCGCAATGAGGATTCAACATCACCCAGAGAAGATCGCTGTCCTGCGCCTTGATATATTCCAGGGCATCAGCCAGGGCAGCACGCAGTTCCGTACTGTTTTTTATCGCAGGGCTGATAAGGAAGGTCTGGTCCCCGTAGGCGTGTACCTGCAAAAAGGGCAACAGCAGATCATCCCGTAGCGCAGGGCATTGGAGAGGCGGCTGGAAAAACGGCGATTGAGAAATTCGACACCGCTGCCGATGGAGCGGGTCTGATTCATTTTCGGCACATCACGCTCAAACGGCGCCAGATCAATCTCGAGATTAGTGGAATGTTCCCGACCGGTAATCAGTTTCTCCTTGAAACTGAGAAACTCGGATGCCTCACAACGGGTGAGGCGATGATCGTCATAGCTGTATCTGAGATAGATCTGCTCCGCCACCCGCGGTCTGATCAGCAGATAAAACTGGTTGCCGGAAAACGCCGCTTCCTGGCTCTTGATAATGGATTCACGCAGCGGTGAGTCAATCAGTTCGGGATGGGCGTGCTGACAATAGTTGACAAATCCATCCAGGAGATCGCTGCCCAGCCATAACATTTTGGCACAATCCCGGTACCACTCAAACAGTCCGGTAACAACATCTGGTTGTTGTCGGGCATAGGTTTCAATAGCAAGCTGCATGGGTGTGGAACCTATGTATCGAGGGTGAATGTCACAAATACGGCATAGCGGTGAGCTCGTCTGAGAGGCTGAATTTTGCAAGTATTGTGTCCTTGCCGGTTTCGTCCGAGTCATCCACCACAACGTTTTTCCAGTCCAGTCGGAAGGTTCTGTGATCCACGGTTAACAGATCGGCTGCCGTCTGCAATACCCTGATCAGGTATTTCAACGAATCATCAGGGTAGCTCAACAACTCATTGGTTTCGGCAAGCTCTTTTTCAGCCGATGCCAGAGTGGTGCGAATGGTGTCCAGTTTTTCTTCCAGAGCCGGATCGGGTACACCAAATCCGCCGTGGGCACGAATTTTTCCTGAAACTATTGTGGAAGCACCGCGAAGATACGCAATTTTTTCACGTAGTTCCGCTTTTTTCGTCTTGAGCTGGGTAATATGTTCCATGGCGTACGTTGCAAGCACATCGAGGCCGCGATCGGTAACCAACCCTTGGCATCGGCGAGCGAGTCGGAGACGGCAACGAGACGGTGATCGGAAAAATTAACGCTTTTCTGCATGACGTCTTTTTCGATAAGATCACCGGTTTGCCGGGGAGCAAATATGGTTTTCTCCTCTTGTATCATGGTGAGAAGGGCGACTGCCTTCCGTTTTCGCCGGTGGGTAAGTCCGCTTTTGTATTTTGATGGTGATGCAGCAGAAGTTGCATTTCATCATACGAGGCAAAGAGCGGCTTTACCGACGGGTCGTTGTAGTAGGTATTTCGATCAAGTACCAGGGGGCCGGGAATCTGCTCCGTCATGGAATTGCAATATGAGGCGGCAGCTTCGACCGGATCAACCAGGGCGGAGTGAAAGCGACGAGCCTGGCGGATAGCGGGATCGGCAATGTCCACCAGCCGGTCGATTCGCGCCGATGCCGCCCGTGCTTCAGGATTGTTATTATCTGAGCGAAACAGTGATAGCAGTGATTTAAACATAGTTCATGGTTTTTTCGCCCCAGGAGAACACATCCAAACTTCTTGGGCGTAAGAAGGATTGATAGAATTCTATAACTCCCTATTGCCTGACCTGAAATCCTAAATTATTTAAAATTACTGGATTCCCGCTACAGCCTGCCCTTGAGTGTTGTTATCGAGGGCGGGGATGACGAAAGCAAGCAAAATCAGGGTTTTTACGAATTAATCAGGATGTAATATACACGGAAATGGTGCCTCGGGCGAGAGTCGAACTCGCACGGGCGCAATGGCCCAAGGGATTTTAAGTCCCTGGTGTCTACCTGTTCCACCACCGAGGCATAACGGCACGGCACCACATCGTCTGTAGGGTTCTGTTTTTACACCCGTCTTACATTTTCAAACACTATTTTCCCGCGAAAAACGGTACCCTCTGACCATATCAGCAGGTGGTTGAGGGTTGCGGTGTTACAACTCTATGCCGTAGCCAATCTGTTCACGCATCTCCCGCACCGCCTGATCGATCCCCACGTAAAGCGCCCGGCAGATAATCGCATGGCCGATGGAGAGTTCCTCTATCTCTTCTATTGCCGCAATCGGGCCGACATTGACATAGTTGAGGCCATGGCCGGCATTAACGCGCAGACCGAAGTCAAAAGCGGTGGCGGCAGCCTCGACAATGCGATCCAATTCCTCCTCCCGTTCATCATCACCTTGGCATCGGCGTATGTCCCGGTGTGCAACTCGACGAAGGTGGCGCCTACGTCATCGGCAGCCTCAATCTGGCTTTCCAGAGGATCGATGAAC
>JAEQMT010000066.1 GCA_016722945.1 Desulfofustis sp. PB-SRB1
TGATGCGGAGAAGATGCTTTCTATCGCTCGCTATTGATTGGTTCAGGTGGTAACACCCTGCCGCGCCTTGAAAGTTGGCAAGTGATGCATCCTCTTCCGTACCGCGAAGCAATCACTGAAGACGTGTATGGTAAGCTGTTTAAGGACGTTGGCCGCAATGAGGAAGGTGTTCAGAGTTATTTTTCAGCTCGGGCTGCTCGGTTGGGAGAGTCTGCTGTGGTGGCGTTCGACTCAACCACCATCTCGACCTATTCTGAAAATCAGTCGGAGGCCCGGCGGGGATTCAATAAGGATGGGAACGGGCTCAACACGATCAAGCTTTTGACCTTATATGCCGTGCAGGCTTGTGAGCCAATAGCGTTCTCCAAGCAACCCGGCAATATTCCTGATGTCATATCCATTGAAAATACGCTCACACAACTCAAGTGCCTCAGCCTGGAAAAGCCCCTGATTGTCACGGATAACGGCTATTATAGCCAGAAGAATATGATGGAATTCGCCTTACGCAATATGAAATTCCTGACCTTGGCAGACCCGACTATTGTCTGGGTTCGTGAAACAATTGACGAGCTTCGTACAACAATTGCCGGCATGGCCAGCACGTGTCCGTTTGACCCAACCATCTGCGGAGCAACAGTACGTAGAATGCACCAATTTAGTCGTATGCGCAGGCGATCACGCAACGGCACAGTTGCCGGAGAAAAAGAAACGATCTCACGACGCCTGTATGTGCATGTGTATTATTCCCCTGACAACGAAGCCAAGAAAGAACTTGCCTTTCGCAGGGATCTGCTTGAACTGAAGGCGCACGTAGAAGCAGGGTACGCCGAGTTCACGGAGTCGGTGCAAAAGAAGATCGACAAGTACTTGACCTGCTCCAGAAAGAGGCGAGGAGGACGACTGAAGGTTGGATTTAATGACGAAGCCATTGCCGAGGCAATGAAGTACTTCGGCTATTTCGCTCTGGTCAGCAATCAGACTATGGACACATTTACCTTTGGAAAACTATCGGTTGCGAGAAAAAATCGAAGAGCTCTTTGCTGTGCAAAAAGGACGGCTCGACGGTGCTCGACCACGCACATGGTACCCGGATAATCTGCGCGAAGACAATTCGCGCAATTTATCTCACTGGGCTATCATTGTTTCCTCACTAAAAAGATCAAGGAAGTGCAAGCCAGGCTCAGGAAAAAAAGAACCCGAAAAATCCAAATCACTTAGTAAACTCGAAAAGAAACTCGACACCTGGCTTTCACAACGCTCTCTTGCCCAAATCCTGGATTGGTTCGACTGCATTGAAACCACAAAAGTTAAGACGGTCATGGCCGAATATCGATGGTCCACCGAATCAGTGGCCAGAGACAAGCTGTTCTTGGAGTATCTGGGAATGGATTGATAGTGTACGCTTTATACGATTTTCAGGGTGGTAACAGCGGCCGATCAGATAGGATTGGGAAACTGTTTCTTGCCGGTCTCCGTCTCCTGGGGGTGAATCGTTTGCTCTATTTTCATGAAAATCGGCCACGAGTTTCTGGCTGCCTCAGCGTAACATGGGTGGACGGATCTCTTTACACGTAGAGTGGTTTTCACCTCTTTGCTCCTGGCTTGAAGATGGAAAATGAGGCTGCACGGCAGGATGCGGCTAGCCGCATTGAAGCAGCAAAACCGGTGCGGCCGGCGATGGGTGAATGATTACCGTTGGTCCAACGGTCGGGCGGGATAAAAGTCGAGATGCAGGGCGCCGCCGAAGAATTCAGCCTTGCTGAAGAGATCGCGAAGCACCTTGTCGAGGGTCGGCACCCGCGATTCATGGATACGTTGGATGCGGTCAAACGATTCTATCTCCAGCAGATTTGCCCCGATCAGCCGACCGGCCCGGCTCCGTGCCGTTACGTCGTTGGCGGCAAAGACAATCACCGTAGCCAGTGCCTTATGGGCCTTGGTTGTCCTGATCCGGCGTAGCCCGCCGTCTAACTGTAAACTGAAGAAAGAACGGCGAGTTATTCATGAAAATAGGTGAAGGGTACCACGATGATCTGACAAAAATCTGACAATGACCGTATCTGAACCCTTACTGTAGATAAAAAAATGATTTCCTGCTACCATGGCAGCACAATTTTTTACTGCTTACCCGCCAACTAATCGATGCAGTTAGCGTTTTGTCAGAATTAATCACCCTGTTTTGCAACGGTTCCCTGAATCCCAGCTCCTGATTTTCTCCATCTAGCAAGGACAATGTAATGAAAGAAGAAGGGTTGTATATCGTATCAATCAGTGTCCATGGCCTTATTCGCGGCATGGCCCCGGAATTGGGAAAAGACGCGGATACCGGCGGCCAGATCAAATATGTACTGGAAATGGCCCGGGCTTTAAGCGAAATGGTGCCGGTGGCGCAGGTGGATCTGCTGACCCGGCGCATTGCTGATCCGGCTCTTGATCCAATCTATAATCAGAAACGGAAGATATCGCCGATCATGCCCGTATTGTCAGGCTGTTTTGCGGGGGTAAAAAGTATATCCGTAAAGAGTTGTTATGGCCGCATCTCGAACGCTTCATCGACCGGGCCATCTCATATATCAACCAACAGCAGCGCAGCCCGGATCTTTTTCACGGCCATTACGCGGATGGCGGCTATGTGGCCATGGAACTTGCCGCCGCCTTTGATGTGCCGTTTATCTTTACCGGCCATTCGCTGGGAAGAAACAAACTGGCCAAGCTAAAAGAGGAAGGGCTCAGCACTAAAAGAATTGAGAACCAATACAAGATTTCCACCCGCATCGAGGCGGAAGAAAAGATTATCAAGGCGGCTGATCTGATCATCTGCTCCACATCTCAGGAGATAGATGAGCAATACGGGCTCTATGAAAACGGCCCGGCGGGCACCTACCAGGTTATCCCGCCCGGCCTGGATCCGACTACCTTTTACCCCTACTATGATCCCCAGTTTGATCCGGATCTGCTGAACGCCGAGGTTAAACAGATCAGAACAACCCTGCTGACCGAGCTGCACCGGTTCTGGGTAAGCCCAGAAAAGCCCTTTATTCTCGCCCTGTGTCGCCCGGATCACCGGAAAAATATTGGTGGGCTGCTGCGTGCCTACGGAACTGATAAAGAACTCAAGGCCATTGCCAATCTTGCTGTTTTCGCCGGTATCAGAAGCGATATAGCGGAAATGGAAGACAATGAGCGGGCGGTGCTCACCGATATGCTCTTGGATATGGATCGTTATGATCTGTACGGTAAACTTGCCATCCCTAAAAAACATGATTTCGGCACCGAAGTACCAGAATTGTACCGCCTCTGCGCCGAAAGCGGCGGGGTGTTCGTCAACCCCGCCCTGGTGGAGCCGTTTGGGCTTACCCTGATCGAGGCATCGGCCTGTGGGGTGCCCATCGTTGCCACTGATGACGGCGGCCCGCGCGAAATCGTCTCCCATTGTGAGAACGGTATTCTGGTGGACGTTACCAATCACGAATCGGTTGCCGCCGCGATAAAGTCGATTCTCTTTGATGATGAATTGTGGCGACGCTTTTCCAATAACGGCATCAACGGCGCCCGTTCACGGTACTCATGGCAGGCTTTTAGTGAATCGTATCTCGATTGCCTGAAAAATAGTGTGCCGCAACTGAAAATGGAGCTGCAAGGAGAGGCGGCCAGGCTGTCGCACAGTCAATCCGCCACACCCTCGTTTGGCAGACGCCTCAACAAGGTCCGTTACCTGATGATTACCGACATCGACAACACCCTGGTGGGCAACGATGATCAGATGCGGTTGTTATTCACGGTTCTCGGTGAGAAAAAACAGAGCATGGCATGGGGCGTTGCCACCGGTCGAAGTCTGGAGATGACCATCGATGCAATGACCGAATATGAATTTCCCGTTCCCGATATCCTCGTCTGCTCGGTGGGTACGGAAATCTATTACGGGCCCGATTTCAGAATCGACAAGGGCTGGCAGCACTACATTTCCTATCAATGGAAACCCGAGCGTATCAGAACCACTCTGGAGCAGTTGGAATTTCTCAATTTCCAGGAGGCGGAGGGCAGCGCAGCCACAAAATCAGCTTTTACCTGGAAGAAAAAGATGGTCGGCTGATGCAGGTGAAAGAAACTCTGGCGGCGGCCAAATTACGCTGTCAGCTGATCTATTCGCATGGTCAGTATTTAGATATTCTGCCGCTGCGTGCGTCCAAGGGACGAGCCGTGGAGTTTCTGCTGGATAAGTATCATTTCTCGCCGAGAAACGTGATGGTGGCGGGCGATTCGGGCAACGACGAGGATATGATCACCAGCCATGCCCGTGGCCTGGTGGTGGGAAATCACAGTGAAGAACTCGATCACCTGAAAGGCAGACCAAACATCTATTTCAGCCCGGAGCATTACGCCGCGGGCATCCTCGATGGTCTGCGTCATTTTGCAATTATCTGATCGGCTCAATCAGAGCAGCCCGATGCTTGAACTGCAGGTGGTAGAGCATCTGCAGATACCTGTTGGTCTCCTGGCGTTCAAGATCGTTTGAAAAACGCCAGAATCCGTAAATACAGGTCAGGGTAAGCAATCTTTGGGCGTAGCGGCGCCAGGTGTAACGTGCCTCGATACGTTTGATGCCGTTGGCGGAAATGTATTGCCAGTATTTTTTATCGGTTTCGCACCGTTCAAAAAAGTCGGCCATGCGTGCCGCCGCTTCATCACCACGGTTGGGGTCGATATGAAACCCCGAAACCTTGTCTTCAATGATTTCCAGCGGGCCGCCGTAGCGGGTGGCAAAGGTGGGTACCCCCGAGGCCATCGCCTCCACCACGGTCAAACCGAAAGCCTCGAAAAAGGCGGGCTGCACAAAGATGCCCTGCTGATCGGCGATACAGCGATAGAGCTCACCGCATAAGGATTTGTCCAGGCGGCGGCCGAGCCAGCGCACCTGGGTGTCGAGCTGGTACTGGTCAAATAATTCATGCATGTGCCGAATCTG
This sequence comes from Desulfofustis sp. PB-SRB1, assembly GCA_016722945.1. GTDB lineage: Bacteria > Desulfobacterota > Desulfobulbia > Desulfobulbales > Desulfocapsaceae > PB-SRB1. The sequence goes on from JAEQMT010000066.1 coordinate 4,967, forward strand.
TTCCTGTTCCTCGCCATCATGTGAATGGGTGGGGTCGATTACCCCGCCGACGATCACCAGGTTGGCCGTTTTCCGCAGTGTTTCGTGGCATCCGTACCAGTGGACGAGGCCGGTAAGGTTCTTGATTTTATCCAGTCGTGCCATGGAAAAAATCAGCGGTCTGTTGTTGTCCTGCAGAAAACCACGGCAATTACTTGATTGCTCCCCATAGAGGAGATTGTGCACTTCTCTCACATCTTGTTCCGATCGTCGTTTGCCGGCATGGTAGGGAAAATAGATTGAGTCATCGGCGCCGGGCGAGACGATATTGAATTTGGGGTCAAACACATCGATTCCGTGAATAATCCGCTGGAGCCCCGGCATGGTAAATGAACCGTAACTCTCATATTGACCAACCACATCATCTGAACCGGCAATCTCCTGGTAGGTAGAGGTGATGATGAAATCAGAGCTGTTCATGGCGATGAGATCAGCGGTGAATTGACAGGAGAAGTGGTATTGCTCCTCCATGTCCTGCCAGTAGAGGGCCGAATAGAGATACTTAGTTTTTTCCAGGGCGTGGGCGATGGTGCACTGGGTGACCCCGAATTTCTGGGCAATCAGGTAGGCGGCGAGGTTGCCGTCGGAATAGTTACCGATAACCAGATCGGGCCGCCGTCCCAATTGTTCTACAATCGCCTGCTCGCTGTCGCGGCTGAACTGTTCCAGATAGGGCCATACCTCAAAACGAGAGATCCATTCAGTAACGATGGAGCCATCGAGACGCCTGAACGGTACCCGGATGATAAGGCTATGATCGGTGCCCTCCACCGGTTCAATGGGCTGGTCGCAGGTGGTGTCGCCGGCCTCGGGAATGAGCCGGGTAATGATCAGGATGCGCGGGCTTATGGCAAGGCCCTGTTCGTACAGTCGCTTCTTGATTTCGCGCTCCAGGGCACGCACCTGATCCAGGATGTAGACAACCTGACCGCCGGTATCCGGCAGGCCGAGAACGTTTTTTTGCCCGAAATAGCCGTGCGGTGATAAAATCGCGATGTTGAAAATCATCGGGATACGGTCGAGAAACCGTTCCAGGTTGGAATAATCAGGCGCTTCCAAAAGATCGGCCAGAAGCTCCATGGTCGTCCTGATATCTTTGATGGTGCGCCCCCAGCCCGGCTCAAACCCTAATAGTCGCAATGAGGATTCAACATCACCCCAGAGAAGATCGCTGTCCTGCGCCTTGATATATTCCAGGGCATCAGCCAGGGCAGCACGCAGTTCCGTACTGTTTTTTATCGCAGGGCTGATAAGGAAGGTCTGGTCCCCGTAGGCGTGTACCTGCAAAAAGGGCAACAGCAGATCATCACCGTAGCGCAGGGCATTGGAGAGGCGGCTGGAAAAACGGCGATTGAGAAATTCGACACCGCTGCCGATGGAGCGGGTCTGATTCATTTTCGGCACATCACGCTCAAACGGCGCCAGATCAATCTCGAGATTAGTGGAATGTTCCCGACCGGTAATCAGTTTCTCCTTGAAACTGAGAAACTCGGATGCCTCACAACGGGTGAGGCGATGATCGTCATAGCTGTATCTGAGATAGATCTGCTCCGCCACCCGCGGTCTGATCAGCAGATAAAACTGGTTGCCGGAAAACGCCGCTTCCTGGCTCTTGATAATGGATTCACGCAGCGGTGAGTCAATCAGTTCGGGATGGGCGTGCTGACAATAGTTGACAAATCCATCCAGGAGATCGCTGCCCAGCCATAACATTTTGGCACAATCCCGGTACCACTCAAACAGTCCGGTAACAACATCTGGTTGTTGTCGGGCATAGGTTTCAATAGCAAGCTGCATGGGTGTGGAACCTATGTATCGAGGGTGAATGTCACAAATACGGCATAGCGGGTGAGCTCGTCTGAGAGGCTGAATTTTGCAAGTATTGTGTCCTTGCCGGTTTCGTCCGAGTCATCCACCACAACGTTTTTCCAGTCCAGTCGGAAGGTTCTGTGATCCACGGTTAACAGATCGGCTGCCGTCTGCAATACCCTGATCAGGTATTTCAACGAATCATCAGGGTAGCTCAACAACTCATTGGTTTCGGCAAGCTCTTTTTCAGCCGATGCCAGAGTGGTGCGAATGGTGTCCAGTTTTTCTTCCAGAGCCGGATCGGGTACACCAAATCCGCCGTGGGCACGAATTTTTCCTGAAACTATTGTGGAAGCACCGCGAAGATACGCAATTTTTTCACGTAGTTCCGCTTTTTTCGTCTTGAGCTGGGTAATATGTTCCATGGCGTACGTTGCAAGCACATCGAGGCCGCGATCGGTAACCCAACCCTTGGCATCGGCGAGCGAGTCGGAGACGGCAACGAGACGGTGATCGGAAAAATTAACGCTTTTCTGCATGACGTCTTTTTCGATAAGATCACCGGTTTGCCGGGGAGCAAATATGGTTTTCTCCTCTTGTATCATGGTGAGAAGGGCGACTGCCTTCCCGTTTTCGCCGGTGGGTAAGTCCGCTTTTGTATTTTGATGGTGATGCAGCAGAAGTTGCATTTCATCATACGAGGCAAAGAGCGGCTTTACCGACGGGTCGTTGTAGTAGGTATTTCGATCAAGTACCAGGGGGCCGGGAATCTGCTCCGTCATGGAATTGCAATATGAGGCGGCAGCTTCGACCGGATCAACCAGGGCGGAGTGAAAGCGACGAGCCTGGCGGATAGCGGGATCGGCAATGTCCACCAGCCGGTCGATTCGCGCCGATGCCGCCCGTGCTTCAGGATTGTTATTATCTGAGCGAAACAGTGATAGCAGTGATTTAAACATAGTTCATGGTTTTTTCGCCCCAGGAGAACACATCCAAACTTCTTGGGGCGTAAGAAGGATTGATAGAATTCTATAACTCCCTATTGCCTGACCTGAAATCCTAAATTATTTAAAATTACTGGATTCCCGCTACAGCCTGCCCTTGAGTGTTGTTATCGAGGGCGGGGATGACGAAAGCAAGCAAAATCAGGGTTTTTACGAATTAATCAGGATGTAATATACACGGAAATGGTGCCTCGGGCGAGAGTCGAACTCGCACGGGCGCAATGGCCCAAGGGATTTTAAGTCCCTGGTGTCTACCTGTTCCACCACCGAGGCATAACGGCACGGCACCACATCGTCTGTAGGGTTCTGTTTTTACACAGCCGTCTTACATTTTCAAACACTATTTTCCCGCGGAAAAACGGTACCCTCTGACCATATCAGCAGGTGGTTGAGGGTTGCGGTGTTACAACTCTATGCCGTAGCCAATCTGTTCACGCATCTCCCGCACCGCCTGATCGATCCCCACGTAAAGCGCCCGGCAGATAATCGCATGGCCGATGGAGAGTTCCTCTATCTCTTCTATTGCCGCAATCGGGCCGACATTGACATAGTTGAGGCCATGGCCGGCATTAACGCGCAGACCGAAGTCAAAAGCGGTGGCGGCAGCCTCGACAATGCGATCCAATTCCTCCTCCCGTTCATCATCACCTTGTGCATCGGCGTATGTCCCGGTGTGCAACTCGACGAAGGTGGCGCCTACGTCATCGGCAGCCTCAATCTGGCTTTCCAGAGGATCGATGAACAGCGACACCGGGATTTCAGAATCCTGTAATTCTCCAATGGCACGATCCAGTGAATCAGCAAAGGAAACCACATCGAGGCCGCCTTCGGTGGTCAGCTCTTCACGCTTTTCCGGCACCAGCGTAACCATGTCGGGTTTGATGTCACGGGCAATGGCAATCATTTCTTCGGTGGCGGCCATTTCCAGATTGAGCTTGGTCTGGATCGTTTCTCGCAGGATGCGGACATCTCTATCCTGAATGTGGCGGCGGTCTTCACGCAGATGAACGACAATGCCGACCGCCCCGGCCAACTCACACTGGGCGGCGGCGATGACCGGGTCGGGTTCACGTCCCAGCCGGGCCTGGCGAATGGTGGCAACGTGATCTACGTTAATGGCAAGCTTGATCATGTGACTCCTCCCAAATGATGTGATGGTGGTGCTAAGAAGCTTTTTTTCCATGGCCGTCATCTCTTGTGCCGCTGATGGTGATCGTTCATGATCGTAGCCGATCAGATGAACAAACCCGTGCACCATGAGCCGAACAAGATAAAGCAGAAACGGCTGGTTCAGTTCGGTTGCCTCGCGACGGGCGGTTTCAACCGAAATGATGACTTCGCCCAGCTCATGGGAACCGGTGACGGCGAGCATGGGGTCACGCTGCGCGTCATTGCTGAAACTCAACACGTTTGTAGCTGAGTCCTTGTTACGATAGGTTCTGTTCAGTGTTTGTATCTCTTGATCAGATACCAGCACAAAGCTGACGTGGCGGCCTGGTTGGTGATGTGCGGCAAGCAGCCTGTCCGCCTCTTTTTTCAGCCGTGGAATGACGGCTTGCCGCAACTGGGGGCAGCGATTGATGATAGTTGCCGGCATAAGCTGGGAACCAGTTACTAGGGGTAGGGATCGGTTTCATCCAGCTGTGTATCGCCTTCATACGCCTGGATAATCTTTTGTACGAGAGGATGGCGCACTACATCTCTTTTAGTGAACCGGCAAAAGCTGATGCCGTCGATGGCGCCAAGCAGGTCGGCCGCCTGGATGAGACCTGACTTTCTCCGGGAGGAGAGATCGATCTGAGTAATATCGCCGGTGATCACGGCTCGTGAATCAAAGCCGATGCGGGTGAGAAACATTTTCATCTGCTCGCGCGTGGTGTTTTGCGCTTCATCGAGGATGACAAAGGCATTACTCAATGTTCGCCCCCGCATGAACGCCAGCGGGGCAATCTCGATGATTCCCTGATCAAGCAGATCCTGCGCCTTTTCAATACCCAGCATATCGAGCAGGGCATCGTTGAGCGGCCGCAGATAAGGGTCTACCTTTTGGGTGAGATCCCCCGGTAGAAACCCAAGCCGTTCACCAGCCTCTACCGCCGGGCGGGTTAAAATGATGGTGCGCACCATATTGTCGGCAAGCGCCGCCACTGCCATGGCAACTGCCAGGTAGGTCTTGCCGGTGCCGGCCGGTCCGATGCCGAAGACGATATCATGGCCGCGTATGGCGTCGATATAGAGCTTCTGATTAGGCGTTTTCGGCGAGATAACCCGGTTTCTTGCGGTTACAAAGACCTTGTCGAGAAATATGCGCTCTAAACGGGCGGAGGGGTTACCCTGCAGAATTTTCAGGCCGAAGGCGACATCACTTGTATAGATGGGATAGCCGGTGCTGATCAGCCCATAGAGTTGTTCGAGCAGGTTGACCGCGAGGCTGACGTCATGCTCCGCGCCGCTTACCTTCAGCGCGGCGCCACGAACGTTGATGTGAACCCGGGCGCCATCCTCGATCAGCTGTATATTCTTGTTCAGATCTCCATACAGGGTGCCGGCATGTTCGTTGCTGCTGAACTGAACATCCCGGCTTGCCCTTTTCTGCTCCATGGTGGGTGGCTATGAGGCAGACTGTGCCGCCATCTCATCGATGAGCTGCTGAAAACCCTGCATGGAACGCTGCTTGAGCTTACGGCCGTTGATGAAGATGGTGGGTGTGCCGGTAACTCCGGCCTGCTGGGCGTCTCGCAGATCCTGGTTGATCTGCTGGATGACTTTTTCAGAGTTTCGATCCTGTTCAAACTGGTCGATATCCAGTTCAAGTTGAAACGCGATGGCATCGATTACCTCGTCACTCAGTGTTGGCGAAGCAAACAATTTGTCATGAAATTCCCAAAACTTCCCCTGTTCACCGGCAGCAAGAGCGGCGCGTGCGGCCGGTTCGGCAAATTTATGAAAGCGAAGGGGCATATTTTTGAAAACTATTTTAACAGTATCGTGATTTTGCTCGAACACCTGCTCGAGAAGCGGCGCCAGTTGGCCGCAGTAAGGTCATTCAAAATCCGTGAATACCGCGATGGTTAACCGGTGCCTCTGGGTTACCCAACACCGGTGAACCGGCGGTGTTAATAGTGCTGATAAAATCGATGGTAAGGGCGGTAAACGTCTGATCGTTACCGTTTACCAGCAAAATAATCCTCGCCGCGTGCATCAACGTCAATGGCAGTGATACGCCTGGGATCGACCCTGAAGTGTGCCTTTAAGTCTGCCATTGGGCTCATAAATCAAAATGTTATGTTTGCTCGGTGAGCACGAAGATGGCTGAGCCGTCCACCGCCTGAACGATATCGACCGGTTTTTCCGGTATCTGCCAGCCGGCTACCTGCTCGACCAGAAGGTTTTCGCCGGCGGTGGCGGTGCTGAAGGCAAGGGCGGTGCAGACCAGCACCTCGAACAACAATGGGCCAATTCTGACATTCATAGCTACCTCGAAATAAAGTGGTTACTTAGTGTTGCGGACTTGATTATCTGCTGATTGTAGCCATGTTTTCGTCAATTTACAATATGAGATAATCAGCTGCATCGATGCAAATAGTATGGCCTTCTTGCCAAACAAATGGTATGCTGTGACGTTTGATCGGCCAAACTTGTGGTGTTCCATGGTTGGCCTGATTGTATTGTATTACCTGGCGTTTAGATTGCGAGAGTGGCGGAATTGGTAGACGCGCTGGTCTTAGGAACCAGTATCTGATGATGTGTGGGTTCGAGTCCCTCCTCTCGCACCATGGCAGATATCGGGGATAGTGTATAGTCCCTTAAATGACAATTTTTACCAGCACATACAAAGGATAGAGAACAATGGATGTCAAAGTAGAGCAGACCGGGGCACTGACACGAAAACTGCATATCACCCTTGAGCCTGAAATGGTTACACCGGTTCTGGACAAGGAATACCGGAAAATACAAAAAGATGCCAAATTCAAAGGGTTCAGGAAGGGTAAGGTACCCCGTTCGGTGATCGAAAAGAGCTATCGTGAACAGGTCCAGGCCGATGTTGCCGAGAAACTGGTGCAGGACACCTATTTTGACATTGTTGAAAAAGAGGATCTCGATCCCGTTGTTCATCCTCAGCTCGAAGACCCTGTCTTTAATGAAGACGGGTCATTTTCCTATGTTGCCGTGATCGATGTGCGGCCGGTGTTTGAATTAGGCGAGTATACCGGGCTTGAGGTGGAAAGATCGGACACAACGGTGACTGAAAGGCGATATTGAGTTCGAGCTCAAGAGAATTCAGCGTGAACTCGCCCCGCTTCGCACCGTTGATGATCGTCCCGTGGCTAAAAGAGACCTCGTGGTCATCGATTATCAGGGGTACTACAAAGGCAACCCCATGAAGCACGTGCGAAACAACGATGTCACCGTGGATGTGGGCGCCGGCATGCTGGACAAGGATTTTGAGGAAAAGCTGATCGGCATGACCAAATCGCAGCAGGCCGAACATGAAATCGAATATCCTGAAAAACACCCAAACCCGATACTGGCCGGCAAGCGTGTCCAGTTTCAGGTGGTGGTAAAAGATGTCAAAGAGCGGGCGCTTGCCGAGATAGACGATGAGTTTGCCAAGGATGTAAACGAAAATTTTACCTCGCTGGAAATGCTTAAAGAGGAGATCAGAGGCAAGGTCGAGGTTGATAAAAAGTCGACTGCTGAAGGTGAGCTTAACGACCGGATCATGAACAAACTGCTTGAACGTCATGATTTTGAGGTGCCGGAGCGGCTGGTGCGTTATGAAATTCAGGAAATGATAAAAAATACCGAAGAGCAGCTTGAGAAAAACAACATGAGCCTGGAATCAGCCGGGCTGAATAAGGAAGAACTTGCCAAACAAAACGAACCGGTTGCTCAGCGCCGGGTTCGCGGCGATTTTATTCTCAAGAAGATCGCCGAGGTGGAAGAAATTAAAGTAACTGATGAGGATCTTGACCAGACATTTGCTAAGATCGGTACCCGATACAATATGGAAGCGCAACAGGTAAAATCCTATTTTCAGAACCGGGATGACCTGCTGCCGCTGATGAATGAGGTGCTCAATGATAAGATTCTCACCTTTCTCAAGCAGTCGGCGGTACTGATAGAGCCGGCGGAGGCAGCCGCTGAAGGTGAGGAGCAAGAAACTGAAAGCCAACCTGCGAACGCTGATTCAGGAGATACCCCGGCATAGACCAGTGGTCATGTGCCACCATCGGTGAAAAGAGAAAGGTTCCGCATCCCCAACTGATACCCGGTTTCGCCTTAGGGGATCCGCGTAGTTTGCAAGCCTGATAAAAAACTTGAACCTGCCTCTCTAGACAACAGGTTTCTATCTGATTCTTCAGGTTTGTATATTTTTACGTTCTCTGCATCGTAGAATTAGCCACTCTTACCCACAAATAGCTGTGCCAGGCTGGTGTGTAATGAGGTGAGTCGAATTCACCATTCCGTGCCTTCTAGCCCCATATCGGGTCGGTTGATTAATTGCTGAATGGCCATACTGTTTGGCCATTGATGAATTAAACCTTTTCACTTTCTTATTCGAATTAATGGAGCTCATATGAACCTCGTTCCCATGGTGGTTGAACAGAGCCCGCGCGGTGAGCGGGCCTATGATATCTATTCCCGTCTGCTTAAAGACCGTATCATTTTTTTAGGCTCAGGTATCAATGAGGATATTGCCAACCTCATCATCGCCCAACTGCTTTTTCTGGAGGCGGAAGACCCTGACAAGGATATTACTTTTTACATCAATTCACCGGGCGGGGTGGTAACGGCCGGCATGGCGGTATATGACACCATGGAATTTATCAAGTGTGATATCGCCACCTTGTGCATGGGGCAGGCTGCTTCCATGGGGGCCCTGCTGCTAGCCGCCGGAGCCAAGGGAAAGCGATATTGCCTGCCCAACTCAAGAATAATGATTCATCAACCCATGGGTGGATTCCAGGGCCAGGCAACCGATATAGAAATTCATGCTAAGGAAATTCTTCGGATGCGCGAAGATTTGAACAAGATTCTTGCCGCTCATACCGGAAAATCGGTGAAACAGATTGGCCTTGATACGGATAGAGACCACTTCATGAATGCCACCGAGGCCAAGAAATATGGTATTATTGATGAGGTGCTGTTCAAACGAAAAGATGTGAGCGAGGAGTCCGGATCATGAGTGATACAGATCGCAAGGAACCAGATTGCAAATGCTCGTTCTGCGGCAAGAGTCAGGATGAAGTTGAAAAACTGATTGCCGGACCTGATGTCTATATCTGCGATGAATGTATCGAGCTGTGTAACGAAATCGTCCTGGAAGAAGACAACCGTTCGCCATCTAGCAAGGGGAGTGCCGGAATAACGCCTGCCTCACTAACCCCCCGTGAGATAAACGAGCATCTCGACCAGTATGTCATTGGCCAGGAGCGAGCCAAGAAAGTACTTTCGGTAGCCGTTCATAACCACTACAAGCGTATCGACGCCCCGCCCGATGAAGAGGTTGAACTGCAGAAATCAAATATCATCCTGGTTGGCCCCACCGGTTCGGGGAAAACCCTGATGGCGCAGACCCTGGCCAAAATATTGCAAGTACCGTTCTGCATTGCCGATGCCACCACCCTTACCGAGGCTGGATATGTCGGTGAGGACGTGGAGAACATTCTGGTAAATCTTGTCCAGGCGGCTGATCATGACATTGCCAAGGCGGAGCGCGGGATCGTCTACATCGATGAAATCGATAAGATTGCCCGTAAGTCAGACAGCCCATCGCTGACCCGTGACGTATCCGGTGAAGGGGTGCAGCAGGCTCTGCTCAAGATTATCGAGGGGACGGTTGCCTCCATCCCGCCCAAAGGGGGTAGAAAGCACCCTCAGCAGGAGTTGATCAAAATTGACACCACCAACATCTTGTTCATTGTCGGCGGTGCCTTTGTGGGGTTGGAAAATGTTATCAAGCGACGGAGTGGAGCTAAATCCATCGGTTTAACCGCAACCATCGTCAGCGATAAAAAAAGACAGCTTGGCGAATTGTTGCGTACGGTTCAGCCGGAAGACATGCTGAAATTCGGACTGATCCCGGAACTGGTGGGCCGCCTGCCGGTCATTGCCACCATGGAAGAGCTTGATGAGGACGATCTGGTGCGTATCCTTAAGGAACCGCGCAATGCCCTGACCAAGCAGTATATAAAGCTCTTCTCATTTGAAAATATTCAACTCAGATTTACCGATACTGCGCTGCAGGCCATCGCCAAAAAAGCACTGGCGCGTAAATCCGGGGCGCGTGGCTTGCGATCCGTGCTCGAAGAAGCCATGCTGGATGTGATGTATGATCTCCCCTCGCAAGAAAATGTCCAGGAGTGTGTGGTGGGGGAGCAGGTCATTACCAATGGAGATTATCCGGTTCTGCTGTATCAGAACATAACCCCCAACGACGAACGCAAAAGCGCCTGAGGACGCATCTAAGATATCATGAGTACAAAATCCAAGAGCAACGTCTACCCGCTGATGCCATTGCGGGATATTGTCATTTTCCCGCATATGGTGGCGCCGCTGGTGGTTGGCCGTAAACAATCGATCGAGGCCCTGGAAGATGCCATGGAGCGGCGCACCGAGATATTTCTCGTAACCCAGAAAGATGCCTCGATTGACGAGCCGACCCGGGAGCACATCTATCGGGTCGGCACCTTGTCCAGCGTGATGCAGTTGCTGCGTCTGCCGGATGGAACGATTAAGGCCCTGGTGGAAGGGAAAAGACGGGTTGAAATCGATTCATTTGTACCGCACGACGAATATATCCAGGTGGAAGTCAGGGAACTGTTCGATGATGTGGTGATCTCAAGCGATATCCTGGCCTATGAGCGGGAACTGCGAAAATCGTTTGAGGAGTATGCCGGGATCAACAAAAAAATTGCCAAAGAAGTGGTGAAATCGCTTCATAACATTGACGATCCCCGCAAACTCGTTGATGTGATCTGTGCCCACCTGCCCCTGAAAGCCGGTGAAAAGCAGCAGCTTCTGGAAACTCCGACACTGATGGCGCGGATCGAGGCTATTCTCGCTATCATCAGCCGTGAGATCGAGCTTGCCGAGCTTGAAAAAGAGATCAACGAGCGGGTCAAGACCCGCATGGGCAAAACCCAGCGTAACTATTTCCTGGGTGAAAAGGTAAAGGAAATTCAATCCGAAATGGGGCAGGGCGAGGATGGGCTTGACGACATCGCCGAACTGGAAGAGGCCGCCGCCAAGAAAAAACTGCCGAGTCTGGCTCGCGAAAAAATCACCAAAGAGCTCAAAAAACTCAAGAATATGCCGCCCATGTCGGCTGAGACCACCGTCGTCCGTAACTATATCGACTGTATTCTCAGTCTGCCGTGGCATAAAAAAACCAAGAGTACCCTGGACATCAATAAGGCCGAAAAAATTCTTGACGAAGATCATTACGGCCTGAAAAAACCAAAAGAGCGAATCCTGGAATATCTGGCCGTACAGGCCCAGGCCAAGAAAATAAAAGGGCCGATTATCTGCCTGGTGGGGCCTCCCGGGGTGGGCAAAACATCCATCTGCCGATCGGTGGCCCGTGCCTTGAACCGTACCTTTATCCGCCTCTCTCTGGGCGGTGTCCGGGATGAAGCGGAGATTCGGGGACACCGGCGCACGTATATCGGGGCGATGCCCGGCAAAGTCATTCAATCCATGCAGCGTGCCGGCGTCACTAACCCTGTTTTTTGCCTGGATGAAGTGGATAAGATGTCCATGGATTTTCGCGGCGATCCATCCGCGGCCCTGCTGGAGGTGCTCGATCCGGAACAGAACAGTGCCTTTAACGATCACTACCTTGATCTCGATTATGATCTTTCCCAGGTCTTTTTCATCACTACCGCCAACCACCTGCACGGCATTCCCATACCGCTGCAGGACCGCATGGAGATCATTCATTTAAGCGGCTATACGGAAGAAGACAAACTTAAAATCGCTCAGAAATATCTGCTTCCCAAGCAGCTTGAAGAAAACGGTTTTCAGGCGGGTGATATCGGTATGACCGATGGCGCTATCCTCGAGATCGTCAGGAGGTATACCAAGGAGGCCGGGGTGCGCGAACTGGAACGCACCATTGCCTCATTATGCCGGAAGATCGCCCGTGATCGGCTCAAACGGGAACAGCCCGATAAACGGTATCGGCTCAGCGTTAACTCGGTTTTTAAGTTTATCGGTACCCCTCGGTATCGCTACGGGTTGGCGGAGGAACAGGATAAAATCGGTCTCACCACCGGTTTGGCATGGACGGAGGTGGGAGGAGACCTCTTGCTGATTGAGGCCACCTTGATGAGCGGTTCCGGCAAATTGATCATTACCGGCAAGCTTGGTGATGTGATGCAGGAAAGCGCCCGTGCCGCCCTGAGTTATGTGCGTTCGCGCGCCATGCGGCTCGGTCTTGATCCCGATTTTTACCAGAAACTCGATATTCACGTCCACGTACCGGAAGGCGCTATTCCAAAAGACGGGCCTTCGGCGGGAATCACCATTGCCACTTCGATCGTATCCGCTCTTGTCCAGAAGCCGGTACGAAGGCAACTTGCCATGACCGGAGAAATCACCTTGCGCGGACGGGTTCTGCCCATCGGGGGGCTGACCGAAAAACTGCTGGCCGCAAAGCGAGGCAACATTACCAGCGTGTTGATCCCTAAAGACAACGAGCGTGACCTGAACGATGTACCGGCCCGGATTAGAAAAAGCCTCAATATCGTCTTGGTAGAACACATGGATGATGTGCTCGGCCATTCTGTTATCACCGAAGAAGGGGAAAGTCTTTTCAAGGATGTGCCGATCAGCAGTGTCTTTACCGAAATAAGCATTGGCCAGCACAACACAACACAGTGATATTTCGCTTGACTGGCAGAACGCCGGTTGGTAAAAGGCGCACTTCAGTTATCTGACATGGGCGGGTAGCTCAGTTGGGAGAGCATCGGCCTTACAAGCCGAGGGTCACAGGTTCAAGCCCTGTTCCGCCCACCACGCAACAGTTACACTGGAGCGGTAGTTCAGTTGGTTAGAATGCCGGCCTGTCACGCCGGAGGTCGCGGGTTCGAGTCCCGTCCGCTCCGCCACTGTTTTTCACTTCTCCTCACACTGCCCAATGGTGGCAGTGTTTGCCGTCCACAGACGTTTTCATCAATTATATTTTCTCTTTTTTCGTTGGGCAGCAATAGTGTCCTCTCTTTGAACGCGAAGCAATCCCTTGATTAAAATAGTCAGGTATCTAAAAATTTCTTGTTATTGCGACTCATAGGCAGTTAACTTGAAAGGTACGCTGCTACTCAATAACTAAAAATGCTGATTCCTCTCTACCATGCATGATATGAGAACATTCACCCGCTGCCTTGTCGGTGCTGCAGCTATATCAGGAACTCTATTCTTTTCTGCATCAGTACGCTGCGAGAATAATGCGGAGATACAGACTGCCATCGATACGCTTATCAGTACCAATGCCTGTGTCGGCTGTGATCTGGCCGGTGCTGATCTGAATCGTCTTGATCTCACTGGTGCTGATCTAAGCAATGCCGATTTGCGCGACGCACGGTTTTTTCTGGCTGATTTAACGGATGTGAATTTTTCCGGGGCAATTTTGCACGGGGCCCAATTCGGCGGTGCCGATTTGTCCAATGCTGATTTCAGCGGGGCCGATCTGCGTGGCGCCCTATTTGCCGGGGCGTACATGGTGGGCAGTAAAATGGATGGGGCCATCGTGCAGGCGCCGCTTGATGAAGATAGTTCCGCCACGGAAACGGTATATGTTCCGGATGAGTCGACAAGTAAATCAGTCGTTACCCAGGATGATGTTGCCATTGAACCGGATACCGGCAGCGTCGACACGGTGGATAGCCAGGCTGTTCAGAAAGTGGCGGGGAGCGGCCCGGCCACCTTGCTTGCTACCCGCCATGAACCCGCCAAAAAAGAGCCGGCACCGCTCACCACTGCAATGATCAGCGAAACACCTGCGAAAACACCGATGCCCCCACCTGCTGAAAAAGAAAATACCCCTTCCGCAGATCTGGCTGAGGCTCCAAGTGATTCGGCTCCCCCTGATCTTGACAAACAGGATGAATCCCAGGAGAGCCCCGGCCTTTTTGCCCGGTTTGCCGGTTTATTCAGCAGTGATGAGAATGAAAAACAGCAGGAGACGGCACAAACAGAACCTGCCGCGGATGGCCAGAGCGGCGATCCTCAACCATTATCAACGGTGACTGAAGAAACCGTGGCGGCAACAGAGGCGCAAGTACCCGGCAGAAAAGCTGAAACGCCGTCGCCCACGACTCCCGCACCCGCCGCTGTTCGCGGTGACCAAAAGGATACAGGATCCGGATCGTCTATGGTTGCTGGAGCTGACAATCAAACCGCCAGTTCCGAACCACCAGTTGAGCCGTCACCACCAGCTGCTCCTGAAGTTGAAGTGCAACGATCGACTCCTGCCGGCCAATTCACCGAAAACGAGCTTACAACTGAGCCATCTCAGGAAATTGTGATTTCCGAGGAAGTTGTAACAACGGTATCGGAAGCTGAAGCTCTGGTATTTCTGGAACCGGACATGGAAGCCATCCGGCTGGGTAACCGCGAAACTTTACTGGATACCGATCGTTGTTACGGGTGCGACCTGCGGGGTGTGGATCTTTCCGGCAAGAGGTTGGGAAAGGCGGACCTCGAGGGTGCCGATCTCAGCGGCGCCACGTTGCGCGGTACCAATTTCAGCAGGGCAAATTTAAAAGGAGTATTGTTTCGCGGGGCCGATGCCCGGGGTGCAAAATTTCAGAAGGCCGATCTGTATAAGGCGGATTTCACCGGCGCCAATCTGTCTGATGCCGATTTCGAAGATGCTGAAGTAGATGGGGCCGTGTTCACCGGCGCCGCCGGTTATGGAGGTTCCAGGTAGGGATCATTACATCTTTTTCCGGGCTGATTTGTCTGAAATGTACTTCCCCACCAGCCCTGATATCAGCACTACCAGGTAATTCTGTCCTACGATTGCCTCAAGAATAGCCCAGACTTCGGCAATGGGCGCAGTCGGTGATATATCTCCATACCCCAGTGTAGTCAAAGTAACAAAGCTGAAATAAATAAAGCGCAGGCGGGCATCCGTCTACGCGAGTATCATCCCCTCAAAAGACTCCGGGATGTAACTATAGATAATCGCGTAAATAAAGCTCCACCCGTATCCGATCAATAGATACGATGACAAGGCGGCGGCAATTGTCTCGTGATTTACCTCGTGCTCTGTTTTCTTAAGAGGAAGTAGACCATGGAAAATGCCAAAAAGAGAAAATAGATCGCGCTTGCCACCAGGGAGACGATCTGAACTAATGGATGTGCGGTGAGAAGATACAGCCAGCTCGATAAAAAAGAGATGACAACAAGCAGTAGCCCTGTAAAGAGATTTCTACGATCCCGGTTCAGGGTGAAAATGGAAGAGAGCAGAATATAGCTGAAAAAGATATTTATGAGGAACGAAACAATCGACCCGTCTTGAAATATCGGCAATACCACCAGAAGCAGTAACAAACTGGACAATAAGACAACGAAGGGGTTGGCGAGGGCCGGCGGCGTCATCATTGCTGGCCGTAATTGATGGTTTGACCCCGCGGCGCTTCGATTGCCATGATGTTCACGGTGTATGACAAATGATGTCCGGCAAGCGGATGATTGTAATCCACCAGCACTGTTGACTCATCAACCTCGAGAACCGTTGCCGGCACGGTGTGCTCGATTCCGTCTTTGGTCACCTTCTGGGAAATCAGCATGCCGGGTTTTGGGATGGTTCGTTCCTGAAAATGGGAACGGGGAATCTTGTGCAGTAAATCTTTCAGCCTGGGGCCAAACCCCTCGTCCGGCGAGACCCGTGCTTTAACGATATCCCCGATGCTCTTGCCGATGAGCCGTGCTTCCACTGAAGGCGGCAAGGTACCGCTGCCAACGGTGATGACCAAAGGGTCGTCGACGCCATTTTCCATGAAAACGGCGCCGTTATCCAGGGTTCCGGTTACCGCTATTTGTATCTGATCCTGCTCTTGTATCGTGTGCATGGGTTTGAAACTGTAATAATCTATGGAATGAAGTGGTTTGCGGGTTGTTTGCTGCCTTCAGTCTAGTGAATGGCCATTGCCTTGTCAACGAGTGCGCTTGACAAACATCGGTCTTGTTCATTATGTTCGCCGCCTTTATTGCCTCCGCTCAGCCCGCTTTACTTGGAGTTGAAACCAATGATTGATCTCGCTTTTGATAAACACAATGATGGACTGGTGCCAGTAGTTACCCAGGATTACCAGAGCCGTTCTGTTTTGATGCTTGCCTACATCAACCGGCAGGCGTGGGAGATGACCTTGAAGACAGGAAAAGCCCATTATTGGAGCAGATCGAGGCGGAAAATCTGGCTCAAGGGTGAATCCTCGGGCCATATTCAGCGGATCATGGACATTTATGTGGACTGTGATGAAGACACGGTAATCTATCTTGTTGAACAACGTGGGCCGGGGGCCTGCCACATGGGCTATCATTCATGTTTTTATCGAAAAGTTGCGGGTGACAGCCTGGAAATTCATGAAGAGCGCCAGTTTAACCCCGATGATGTCTATTGATGCACACCGCCGGGCCGGCGTAACAAAGCGGAGAGATCTATGTCTACGGTAAAATTAGGACTACCCAAAGGCAGTCTTGAATCTGCCACCATTGAGTTATTTGAAAAAGCCGGCTGGAAAATTAAACCGGCGGCCCGGAACTACTTTCCGAAAATTGACGATCCCGAGCTTGATTGCTTTATTTGCCGGCCACAGGAGATGTCCAGATACATTGAAAGCGGCATGCTCGATGTTGGTATAACCGGCAAGGACTGGACTCTTGAAAATCAGTCAACGGCGATCATTGTTGCCGATCTGATCTATTCCAAAGTGAGCAAGCGGCCAACCAGATGGGTGGTGGCGGTGGCCGGCGATTCACCCATACATACCATTGAAGATCTGCGCGGCAAAAAGATCGCCACCGAATTGGTGGGAGTCACCCGGCGATTTTTCTCGGAGCGAAATATTGATGTGGAGGTTGAGTTTTCCTGGGGAGCTACCGAGGCCAAGGTGGTGACCGGGCTGGCCGATGCCATTGTTGAGGTCACTGAAACAGAGACCACCATCAGGGCGCACGGGTTACGAATCATTCACGAGTTGATGGAATCGAACGTACAATTGATTGCCAACACCGAAGCGTGGGAGGATCCATTCAAGAAACAGAAGATCAGCAATATTTCGCTGCTTTTGCAGGGAGCATTAAATGCCGATCGGATTGTCGGGCTGAAAATGAACGTAAGAGACAGTGATCTCGATAAGCTTGTCTCCATCCTGCCGAGCCTGAACGCACCGACCATCGCCTCGCTCTATCAGACCGACTGGTTTTCGGTGGAAACGGTAATTTCAAAAGATATTGTTCGTGACCTGATTCCCGAACTGATGGGGCGGGGTGCCGAGGGAATTATCGAGTATCCGCTCAATAAGATAATCTGAGGCCAATCAAAGGTTTAATGCGGGCTGATGTCATCGGGAAAAAATAAACCGTTTTCAACGGCATCATTTGTTCTGAGTGCGTATCGCACCAGCCAGATGCCGTCTGGAAATCTGCCTGAAATATGTTTTACCGGTCGTTCCAATGTGGGCAAATCAAGCCTGCTCAATACCGTGCTGAGCAGGAAAAATCTGGTAAAAACCAGTTCCAGACCTGGAAAAACCCAGTCTATTAATTTTTTTTTGGTAGATGATATCTGCCACTTTGTCGATTTGCCGGGATATGGCTATGCCAAGGTGTCAAAGTCTCTGCGGGCACAGTGGGGGAGCTTGATTGAAACATATCTGAGAACCAGAAAGCAGCTGCGCTGTGTTGTGGTAATCATCGATTTGCGTCATGAACCAAAACGGTTCGATATGGAATTACTCAACTGGCTGCGGTTGGAAAAAAGAACATTTCTCGCTGTCTATACCAAGGCGGACAAGCTCTCATATAACAAACAGCAACAAAATGCGGCGGTTCTTGATAGAGGCCATGGACTTGCAAAAGATCAGCGGTTCATATTTTCGGCGGCAAACGGGCAGGGGAGAGATGCATTATCGGCCACGCTGGCTTCACTGATAACGTGAAGCCAGCCGACTGTCGTTTGAGTGTTTGCCTATCTTGCCCAAAATTCGACATCTTCAATGTCAAAAAATCCTTGCCGTACTTTTCTAGGCAGGCTAGTATCGACTACTACACAGTGGGCATAAAGCAGGGCGTTTGATGCCGATGCTCAAGGTTTGTATACTAACAGAAGGTTACATGGTTATCACAAACCGTTTTTGCAGGCACAAAAACCGGCACTAGTTGCCCATTGAGGATCACAAAACGTGTTTACGAGGAGGATATATGTCCCCATACAGTCACCTGCCGTGCTGGGAAATCATGCGGTGTGCCGAGGATAAGCGGTGCCCGGCTAAAGAACATCCGGAAAAAAATTGTTGGGATATTTTTTGCGAGGCCGATCCCCGCTCAACCCATATCTGCCGAGACTGTCTCGTCTATATTGCCCGCCGGGGAGACTCCTCTCTTCCCATGGAAGAAATTGAGAGAATCATGGCTCACAGAAATTTCCTGGCATGTAAGAATCCGCTGATTGATGATGACCGTGCGGCCACCGGCTGAGATCGTTATCAGCTGCGCTCCGTTTTTAACACGGCGAGAAATGCCGACTGCGGGATCTCTACATTACCGACGGTTTTGAGGCGTTTCTTGCCCGCCTTCTGTTTTTCCAGCAATTTACGTTTTCTGGTGATATCGCCGCCATAGCACTTAGATGTTACATCCTTGCGCAGGGCCGAGATGTTCGTGCGGGCAATTATGGTGGTACCGATAGCAGCCTGCAGGGCGATTTTGAACATCTGCCGGGGAATTTCCTCTTTGAGCCGTTCGATAGCGCCGAGACCACGGGCCCGGGCGTTGGAACGATGTGCCAGTTGAGAAAGGGCGTCCACTGGATCGCCGTTGATTAAAATATCGAGTTTGACCAGATCACTTGGCCGATAGTCAATGAGTTCGTAATCAAAAGAGCCGTATCCCTGGGTGATGGATTTAAGCCGGTCATAATAGTCGTAAATCACCTCGGCCAGTGGCAGTTCACAGATAAGTTCGATGCGTCCGGGAGTAGGATAGAGGTAGGTGGTATTCGCCGCCCGTCGTTCCATGCACAGCGTCATTACCGCCCCCATGTATCGTTCCGGCATGAGAATGGTGGCCTTTATATACGGCTCTTCAATGGTTCTTATGGCGGAAGGATCAGGAAAATGGGATGGGTTGTCAACAAATTGCTCATCCCCATTGCTGAGAATAAATCGGTACCGTACTGAAGGCACGGTCAGAATAAGCGACATGTCAAACTCACGCTCAAGCCGTTCCTGGACGACTTCGAGGTGCAGCAAGCCGAGAAACCCGCATCTGAATCCGAAACCCAATGCGGCGGAAGAGTCTTTCTGAAAAAATAGGGCGGCATCATTGAGCTTTAATTTTTCCAGGGCGACGGCAAGATCTTCGTATTCATCTGAGGCAATGGGATATATCGATGAAAAAACCACCGGCTGCACCTCGCGAAAGCCGGGCAGCGGCTCCTTAGCGGGGGTTGCCCTGAGGGTGATGGTATCGCCTGGTTTGGCGTCTTCAATGGTTTTGATGCCGGCCAGGATGTAGCCGACCTCACCAGCTTGAAGAATTTTGGTACTCTGTTTTTTCAGCCGGTATACACCGACTTCTTCCACCTTGTGGACGGCGCCGGTGGACATGAATGTGATGGTATCTCCGGGGCGGACCGAACCATTGAAGATTCGGCACGATGTGACGGTGCCGCGAAACGAATCGTAATGCGCATCGAACACAAGCGCCTGCAGGGGCGCATCGGGACTGCCGGTGGGGGGGGGAAGCAGGGCGATAATCGCTTCGAGCAGGTCATCGATGCCGGCACCCGTTTTTGCCGAGCAAAACTGAATTGTTGCACGATCCAAACCGAGATCGTTGGTTATCTGAGCTGAGACTTTATCAGGCTCCGCCGAGGGCAGGTCGATTTTGTTGATAACCGGAATAATTTCCAGATCATTTTCCATGGCAACATAGAGGTTGGCAAGCGTCTGCGCCTCGACCCCCTGGGCCGCGTCAACGAGCAGCAAGGTTCCCTCGCAGGCGGCAAGTGCACGTGAGACCTCGTAGCTGAAATCGGCATGACCGGGGGTATCGACCAGGTTTAAGATATAGGATTCACCGTTGCGTGCGGTATATGATAGACAAATGGTCTGACTCTTGATGGTAATGCCCCGTTCTCTCTCAATATCCATGTTATCGAGAACCTGGTCGCGATATTCACGTGTGGAGAGCAGACCGCAGCGCTGGATTATTCGGTCGGCCAGGGTTGATTTGCCATGGTCGATATGCGCGATTATACTGAAATTTCTGATGTTTTTCATGTATATCAGGGAATCAATTCAGCACGACATTCAGCAGAGCGGCAAGCAGCGGCCACCGCTTCACATTCACGTGATGAAATAATCTTAGATAGTGCGGACGAAATATGGTATGGTATGAGTTTATGAGAAGCACCTAGCCCATCCGCGTCGGATGGTTTACGCCTGCTCAATAGTTTGCTATGCGAAGCTGCGTATCTCGTGAATTACCTCAATGAGAGCACTATAGATGGACACTAAAAATAATTCAATCGTTTCCACTGAGGAGAAGATGCAAAATCCTCTGGTGGCCCTCTCCGATGACGAAAACCTTCCGGTTCTCAGTAACCCTGCCTTGCATCGGTATCTACAGGAAATCAGTCAGTATGAATTGCTCTCTCGTGAGGAAACCGAGGAATTAGCTATTAAATTCAGAAAGACTGGTGATCCAAACGCGGCGTATCGACTGGTGTCCGCCAACCTTCGGCTGGTGGTGAAGGTGGCAATGGATTTCCAGAAGTACTGGATGCAAAATTTTATGGATCTCATCCAGGAGGGCAACGTTGGGCTGGTTCAGGCGACCAAAAAGTTCGACCCTTATCGGGGGGTGAAATTTTCTTACTATGCGGCTTACTGGATCCGTGCCTATGTCTTGAAATTTATCATGGACAATTGGAGGCTGGTGAAAATCGGCACCACCCAGGCCCAGCGAAAACTCTTTTTCAGTCTGAACAAGGAGAAGAAACTGCTCGAGGCCCAAGGCTTTAAACCGGAGCCCAAGCTGCTGGCCGAGCGCCTCAACGTCAAGAAAAAAGAAGTAGTGGAGATGAGCCAGCGGATGGATAGCTGGGACGTATCTCTGGAAAGCCCGGTCAAGAACGACTCCGACGATGAGCAGAAGAATTTTATTCCCAGCGATGGACCTGATATCGAGTCTAAGATCGCCGGGAAGGAGATGAAACGGCGACTTGGTCAACTTCTGGAAGAGTTGAAAACGAGTCTTAACGATAAAGAGCGGATGATTTTAGAAGATCGACTCCTTACCGATGAACCACTCACCCTGCAGAACATTGCCGATAAGTTTAACATCTCGCGCGAGCGGGTACGCCAGATAGAGGTTAATCTGCTTGCCAAAATGAAAAAATATCTGGAAGCGGAGATGCCTGATATCGTGGATTTCTTTGATGGTGAAAAAATCATTGTCAACGCCCACGACTGATTTTTATTTCCAGGGTTCCTTCACATACCAATTCTCAGCACTAATGAACATACCCCTGCTTGATCTAAAACCTCAGCTCAATGAACTGAGAGATGAATTAGCTACGGCACTTCTTGAGGCGATGGATTCCACCCGGTACATCATGGGACCGGAAGTTGAATCCCTGGAAAACGAGGTCGCTCAATACTGCACGGTTGCCCATGGTATCGGCGTATCGAGCGGCACGGATGCCCTGCTGGCGACCCTGATGGCCCTGGATATCGGCCACGGCGATTACGTTGTAACGACCCCATTTTCGTTTTTTGCTACCATGGGGGTCATTCTTCGGGTCGGCGCCACTCCGCTGTTTGCCGATATTGATCCGGTTACCTTCAATTGTGACGCTACCCAGGTAGAGGCTGTTCTGGCAGAGAACCGCGACAAGCCGATTAAGGCCATCATTGTCGTGCACCTGTTCGGACAATGTGCCGATATGCACCATTTCAGACAATTGGGTGCACGACATAATATTGACGTTATTGAAGATGCTGCTCAGGCAATCGGCGCTGAATTTCCCGATACCGCTAACGGCACCACTACCTGGTATAAGGCTGGATCGTTGGGCGATGCCGGCTGTTTTTCTTTTTTTCCGTCAAAGAACCTTGGCGCCATGGGGGATGGCGGCATGGTGGTGTGCCGTGAAGAGTCGTTGGCCCATCGGTTGCGGCTGATGCGCAATCATGGAGCACATCCCAAGTATTTTCACTCTCTGATCGGCGGTAATTTCCGTCTTGATGCAATGCAGGCCGCTCTGCTTCGCGTCAAGTTCAAGCATCTGGAAAAATGGCACGCCATGAGGCGGCAAAATGCCCAGGTCTATAACGATCTATTTACAGAAGCTGGTACGGAACTTCCCGTCATAACCCCGCAAGCCATCTATCAACGGTGCGACAATAGCGCCACCCACAATTATCACATATACAACCAGTACGTTATTCGTGTTGAAAGACGCGACGCTTTGCGACAACACCTGCGGAACAACAGCGTTGCCTCGGAAATTTACTATCCCCTTGGATTGCATCAGCAACAATGCATTTCCCATTTAAACACCGCGACCATGCCACTGCCGCATACCGAAAAGGCAGCGGATGGCAGCCTGGCTTTGCCTATCTATCCGGGGCTCAGCCGCACTATGCAGGAATATGTGGTTGAGAAAATCAGAGAGTTTTATCGTTGATGAGTAAACCGGTTGCTATCCGCACACTTCTTAGTATGGCGCTGTTGTCCTGTCTCTGGTGCGCTCCGATTCAAATATATGGCGCGGTACCTGAAAGTTCGCGGATCGATGTGGTAGATGAAACCGCGGAAAAGCCCGACTGGAAAACGAAATGGGATGAGGCGAGGGGATACGTTGAGTCAGGGGAATATGAAAAGGCCGCCCTGCTTTATGAAGAAATAACCGAGCAAAAGCCACACAGTGAAGAGCTTCAGTGGGAATACTTCAATGTGCTGCTGGTAAGTGAGCGTTTTACCGAAGCTGAGCTGCTCATCGATACACTGCTTGCTGCTCATCCCATGCATCCACCATATCTGATCCATGGTGGCACGGTTGCGCTGAATAATCGCAACTATTCTAAAGCGCTGGACTATTTCAGCACCCTCTATGAGTATGACCCCCTTGGAGAAGATAGCGTTGCCGCCCTGCACGGCATGATCAATGCCCTCAGCGGACTGGGTCTGGAGGAGATTACCACACCGCTCTGGCAGCAGGTCTACCTGCGTGATGATCTGGACAAAGAAACCCTGCTGGCGCTGGCACGCCTCTATTATCGGTCCGGTTCAATTCAGGGCTCTGCCCGCTATTTCGATGAACTGATCACAAAATACAGAGTAAGCATTGAGGTGTGTCATGAGGCGGCCTTGGCATTTGATGATGCGGGTCAACATGACCTGGCGGCCAAACAGTGGCAACGCTACCTTGATGAACATCCAACCTATCACGTTTTTAGAGAAAAATTGGTGCAGTATCTGCTTGCCACCAAACAGTATACGGAAGCTCTGCCGCACCTGCTGCTTCTTATCGAAAGCGAAGTAAGCCAGCCTCGTTATCTGCTGGAGGCCGCCGATATCTATCTGTACCGAATGGGAAGAATCGATAAAGCTCTCAATTTTTATGAGCGGTACCATATCGAACATCCAGATGAGAGAGAGATTTTGTCACTCATTGGACAATTGCGGCTCATCCTTGCCGACGATCTGCTGGCCATCATAGAAAACGATGGCGCCTGGAAATTATGGATCGATTTGTCCAACGTCACTCCCGGAAGGTTAGGGATATATCAGGCCATGGCGCAATTGTTGGAGCAACTGGAAAAAACCGAAGATCTAAAAGAAGTGCTCACCATTATCACCATGCATAAACCCGATGATTTTGCCAATCGGGAAAAACTTGCTCGCATGCACCTGGACGAGCAGTCCTATTCGGAGTGCCAGCTCTTATTGGGTGATGCGCATGAATATGAGAACGTTCCTGAATCCGTTTTTTTGCTCAAAGCGCAATGCGATCGCATGGCTGGTGATGAACAGAGTCTCATACGCTCTTATTCAGAATATATCGGGCGATCCTCCCGTGCAGCACTAGAGTATCCGGTTGTTTATGACACTATCAGGCTGGCTGGTGATATCGGAGATGCTCATCTCCTGCAAGAGATTACACCCCTGGTGAATGACTATATTCAACAGCACGGAGAAGAATCCGATATAATCACGGAAACCTATTTCCAGGCTCTGTTGGATAACAAATTATTCAAGACCGCCGAAGTCTTCCTCGATACTTTGCCTGAATCTATTGATGATTATTTCGGTGCAGAGGGTGCCGAATTGCGTATTGAAATCTACCGGCAGCGCGGCGAAGACGAAAAGGTACGGTCACTGCTGCGCCGATTACATAGAGAAGATAGTGCTTCACCGGTAATTCTCTTGGCCCTGATCGAGCAGTCACTTCAAGATGGAGACTATTTTCTCGCTGCTCTGAGCATCGACAATCTGGCAGCCATGCTGGATGACCTAGCGGATGGTGAAGCAAAAGAAAAAACATTGGCACGCCTTACCAAGAGCAAGGGTTTGCTCTTGTCGGGACTTGGCCGATTTGACAAAGGTATTGACCTGATGCTTGGCTATCTAGAGCAAAACCTTTCCTGGCAGCCGGTTTATGCGGAGCAGATGGATCTGGCTCTTTTGGTGTTACGGGAACTTCTCAGTACAGAAGATTTTGCCAGATGTGGAACAGTGGCCGCCAAATTTCGAGGTAACCTGACAAGGAGGCCCGAACTGCACGCCATTGCTGTCATTGCCCGGGTATTGAGTGAAAACAACCAGATTGAAAGGGCGCGGGCGATACTGCAAGATCTGCTTGGCAGATCGCCTGTTTCCTCTGCAATTGCAATATGCAATGAACTGGTGGCGTTACACTACTACGATGCGGCCTATTCTCTGCTTCAAGAAATTGTTCTTGAATACCCTGAATCTTCGCGTATTCTCTACCTCCTTGCCGACTCTGCTCAGGCAACTGCTCGTTACCTGGAGGCATTGCACTATTACCGGGAACTAAGCACACTGTTTCCAGGCGAGCCATACTTTGCCGAGCGGGTTAATGAGGTCGAAAGCCTTTTGGGTGAGGGGGTTGCCGTAACATTTTATTCTCAGCCGGGTGACACTCTCCGCGAAGCCATCCGGATCCATTGATTTTTATCCAGTCTGGTCACACTTTTCAATTTTTATAACACCGCGCGGCTGATGCTTCATTGCCGACACTTTCAGGAGATTTTTGATGGTTGAAAGAATTCCCATTTCTAAAGATGGTTATCAAAAATTAAAAGCAGAACTCGAGCAGCTTGAACGGGTGGATCGCAGAGCCGTGGTTAAGGCGATAGAGGTGGCGCGTGGCCATGGTGATCTCAAGGAAAATGCCGAATATCATGCCGCCAAAGAGCGCCAGGGCATGATTGAGGCACGAGTTCTTGAGCTGAAGGACAAACTTGGCCGTGCTGAGATCATTGACTGTACGAAGGTCTCCACCGAACGGGCGGTTTTCGGCACGGTGGTAAGTGTGTTGGACCTGGAAACCGAAGAAGAGTTGACCTATCAATTGCTCGGCCCAGAAGAGGCCGATGTGAAAAAGGGATCAATATCGGTGTTATCACCACTTGGCCGCAGTTTCCTCGGCAAGGAGGTCGGCGATGAGGTTTTTGCAAAAACCCCCGGCGGCACCAGGGAGTTTGAGATTCTCCGGATCAGCTCCGCGGGAAACGAGTCGTGATGTTCCCGTTGATACCTTTGCATCCGTGATGCAGGTGCTGATCCGGTATCATGAGTTAATGGAAATTACCGGATTCCCTCTTACGGGGGGTGACGGTTAAAAGCGGTTTTGGGTTTTGCGAGTGTATCAACCTTTAAAATTTCTCCCTATTGGTCTGGCGAAACAAACCCGCTCATGAAGATCTCCAATACCTGCTCGGTAGTCTGTTCAAGGGTGTAGGAAGGCGAGTCCTGATCCGTCCACACCCGCGAAACTTCATCGAGTGCGCCGAAGAATACCCGTTTGGCGATATCCGGCAAAATGTCCTGTCGGTAGATATTTTCTTTCTGCCCCTGTTCGATAATCCATGAGATCAGGTCGAGGTATTCGCGAAAGGTCTGATTTCGGTACTCCTTGACCAGACGATCGCTCTGACGAAGTTCGATATGGATGATTTCGGCTAGATTCCGATTGCGTTTCATTGCTGCCAGATGCTTTTGAGCAAAGATCCGAAGCATCTGCCGGGGGTCTGTTTCCTGTTCTATGGTGTATTTAATATGTTCGATGATCTTGCCGATTTCTTCTTCCAGTAAAGAGATCAGAATATCGAACTTGTTGTTGAAATAGAGATAAATGGTACCGTCCGCCACCTTTGCTTCTTTGGCTACATCGGCGATACGGGCGTTGAAAAATCCTTTCTTGGCAAAAACCTTGGTTGCCGCGGATATTATCTTTTTGTGCTTGTCAGGAGATTTCATCCATCGAGGCCGGGATAAGTCACAATTATGAATGAATAATCACTCATTTACTACCGGATACCGCACCATTTGTCAATATCTTACGAGTCGTAAAAAGATGATACGGAATGGTGTTCAGCAATGTTCAACCGAGCATCTAATCATTGCAAAATCAGCTGGGTATTATTAAGAGCTTTAGGGGTAAGGAGGTACCAAACACCACAGTGACCAACACTATAGAGGAGGAAGCAGATGAACGTTTTGGTAATCGGCTCGGGTGGGAGAGAGCATTCACTGGTCTGGAAAATCAGGCAATCAAAACGTGTGGATAAGATATTTTGCGCCCCCGGCAATGCCGGCATCAAAGAGCTGGCACACTGTGTCGACATAGGCGCAACGGATGTGGAAGCGCTGGTTCGTTTTGCCACTGAAAACGATATTGATCTGAGCATCGTCGGCCCGGAGGCATCCCTTGTGGAGGGCGTTGTCGACGCCTTTGAAGATGCCGGACTACGCATCTTTGGCCCGCGCCAGAACGCCGCCATTCTCGAGGGAAGCAAGGTTTTCACCAAAAATTTTCTGAAAAAATATGAGATACCAACCGCCCCTTTCAAGGTTTTTGATGATGCCAAGAAGGCCAAAAAATACATCGAGAAATGCGGTGCGCCGATCGTTGTCAAAGCCGATGGGCTTGCCGCCGGCAAAGGGGTGATCGTCGCGGCCAATGTCGCCGATGCTTTCGAGGCGGTTGACCGCATTATGAAGAAGAAGGAGTTTGGTGATGCCGGTGATTGTGTGGTCGTCGAGCAATGTTTGATCGGCCAGGAGGCCTCTTTTATTGCCT
Organism: Desulfofustis sp. PB-SRB1; assembly: GCA_016722945.1. Taxonomy (GTDB): domain Bacteria; phylum Desulfobacterota; class Desulfobulbia; order Desulfobulbales; family Desulfocapsaceae; genus PB-SRB1. Next base: position 32,387 of record JAEQMT010000066.1, read on the forward strand.
TCACCGATGGCAAAACGGTGTTGCCCCTGCCAAGTTCCCAGGATCATAAGCCGGTATATGAAAATGATCAGGGGCCTAATACCGGCGGTATGGGGGCATATTCACCGGCACCCATCGTTACCGATGAAATTAACCGGTTTGTCATGGATAGGGTCATGCTGCCAACCATACGTGGCATGGCAGCCGAAGGCAGGCCGTTTAAAGGAATGTTGTACGCCGGCCTGATGATCACCGATCATGAGGTCAATGTCCTGGAATTCAACTGCCGCTTCGGAGATCCCGAGGCGCAGCCGCTTGTTATGCGATTGAAAAGTGATATCATCGATATTTTCGAGGCGGCAATCGATGGTCGGTTGGACGAAATTGACATGAAGATCGACCCGCGACCGACGGTATGTGTGGTCATGTCTTCCGGCGGTTACCCGGGCTCGTATCAGACCGGCAAGAGAATCAAGGGATTAAGTAAGGCAGCGGCTCTTAATTCAGTGGAGGTATTTCATGCCGGAACCGCGGTCAAAAACGGCAGAACCGTTACCGCCGGAGGCAGGGTGCTCGGTATTACCGCCATCGGCAAAGATTTACAGACGGCCATTGACACAGCTTACGCGGCCGTTGAACAAATCAGCTGGACCGGCTGTTACTACCGCGGCGACATCGGTCACAAAGCGCTTTTCCATACCCAAAAGAGTATCAAACTTGCCGCCGTTGGCATCCTGATGGGAAGCGATTCTGATTTTGAGGTTATGAAGGAAGCCGCCGCACTGCTCACCAAATTCAAGATTCCCTATAAAATGACGGTGGCCTCGGCCCACCGCACCCCGGAACGGGTACTGGACTATTGTCGGCAGATTGAACGTAACAATATCAAGGTTATTATTGCCGGCGCCGGCATGGCCGCCCATCTGGCCGGGGTGGTGGCCGCTCATACCATCGTTCCGGTCATCGGTGTGCCGCTGAGCTCGTCGACACTTGGCGGGCTGGATGCGCTTTTGTCAACATCCCAGATGCCGCCGGGTATTCCGGTGGCCACTATGGGTATCGGCAGCGCCGGGGCAAAAAATGCGGCAATTCTCGCCGCTGAAATACTTGCGGTGCATGACGAAGAGCTTGCCGCGAAGTTACATGAATACCGCGCCGAGATGAACCGCTCCGTGATGGCAAAAGCGGCACGGGTGGAGGCACAATAATTTCGGATGCCTGCAATTGGAGATTCGCTTGCCGCCGCCGCCGCGGTTCTGGCGGCAGGCGGCGTGGTTGCGCTGCCCACCGAAACCAGCTATGGGCTGGCGGTTGATCCGGGCAAGGAGGCACCGCTCAGGCGGCTGTATGCCCTAAAGAAGAGACCCCCAAATAAACCGCTATCACTTGTGGCGGCGGATACCAACCAGCTCTACCAGGTGATAACAACTATTCCGCCTTGCTATGAACCACTGATGGAAAGGTTCTGGCCGGGGCCCCTGACCCTTATTTTTCCGGCCAGGGCTGATATCCACCCCTTAGTGAGGGCAGCAGACGGTACCGTTGCCGTGCGCATATCCTCACATCCGGCGCCGACCACGCTGAGTAGCCTGTATGGATCCCCCTTGACCGCAACCAGTGCAAACCTCGCCGGAGAACCGCCGAGGTTTTCGGCCCACAAGGTTGCTGAATTATTTGGTGATGAAGTGGACTATATCTTCGATGCCGCCACCTATACTCCCATTGCCCAGAGTTCAACTATTGTAGGTGTGAAGAACGGCGAACTTGTTTTACATCGCGGCGGGGCAATCGATTTCACCGATATTTGCCTACCCAACGCTGGTTTCATGTAGTACCCAATCAAGCCTCACCTGTCCACTTGGCCTTTCCTGCCATTTTTTCCGGTTTTCTGGTGGTAAAGCTCTAAACGTCTTGTCGCATTGCTGAATGAACTGATTCCGCTGTATGGGAACCAACATCTAAAATCATATAATAGGTGACCCGGCATCAAATGGGTAATGTGTTACCTGCTCAGATGCCGATACTTCATGCGATGCGGCTGATCGGCGGCCGAGCCCAGCCGTTTTTTCCGGTCTTTTTCATACTCACTGTAATTGCCGTCGAAGAAGTCGATGGCGCCATCTTCGGCAAAGGCGAGGATGTGGGTGGCAATCCGGTCGAGAAACCACCGGTCATGGCTGATCACCAGAGCGCAGCCGCCGAATTGTTCCAGCGCCTGTTCCAGTCCGTGCAGGGTATTGACGTCAAGGTCATTGGTCGGCTCATCGAGCAGCAATACATTGGCGCCCTGTTTAAGCATCATGGCGAGATGAACCCGGTTTCGCTGTCCGCCCGACAGGGTATTAATCTTCTTTTGCTGGTCGGCGCCGCTGAAATTAAAACGGGCAACATAGGCACGACTGTTCATTTCATGATTGCCCAGGATAATGGTATCCGCTCCCCCCGATATGGCCTGCCAGACGGTATCTTCATCGCGTAATTGTTCGCGACTTTGATCGACATGGGCAAGAGAGACGGACTGGCCGATCTCAATGGTGCCGCTGTCCGGCTGTAGAGCACCGGTGATAAGTTTGAAGAGGCTGGTTTTACCGGCGCCGTTTGGTCCGATAATGCCGATGATCGCTCCGGCCGGTATGGAAAGATTGAGATTTTCGAAGATAACCCGGTCGTCAAACGATTTGCCGGCCCCGGAGATTTCAATCACCTTGTCGCCCAGACGGAGACCCGGTGGGATAAACAGCGCCATGTCCCGGATTGCGGTGTCGGTATCCACCTGGAGGAGCTGCTCATAGCCGTTGATCCGTGATTTTGCTTTGGTGCGCCGGCCCTTTGGGGTCATGCGGATCCATTCCAGTTCGCGCTGCAGGGTCTTTCTACGCTCGCTCTGCTGTTTTTCCTCCACCGCCAGACGTTTTTCTTTCTGCTCCAACCAGGAAGAATAATTTCCCTTCCAGGGAATACCCGCTCCCCGATCCAGCTCAAGAATCCACCCGGCCACGTTGTCAAGAAAATAACGGTCATGGGTAACGGCGATAACGGTACCTTCGTAGTCGCGCAGATGGCGTTCGAGCCAGGCCACCGATTCCGCATCGAGGTGGTTGGTGGGTTCATCGAGCAAGAGGATATCTGGTTTGGCCAGCAGTATACGGCACAGGGCAACCCGGCGTTTTTCTCCTCCTGACAGTACCCGGCAGAGGGTATCGGGGGGAGGGCAGCGCAGGGCATCCATGGCCATCTCCAGCCTGCTTTCAACGTCCCATGCTGAAACCATATCGAGTTGTTCCTGGACCCCGGCCTGGCGCTCGATGAGAGCCTGCATCTCATCGTCGTCCATGGGTTCGCCAAATGCTTCGTTAATCGCGTTAAATTCATCGAGCAGGGAAAAAACCTCACCCAGGCCCTGTTTGACCTCCTCATACACCGTCTTGTCTGGATCGAGAACCGGCTCCTGTTCCAGTAGATCGACACGATAACCGGGTGCAAGGACAATTTTCCCGTTAAAATCGTGGTCGCGGCCTGCCAAAATCCGCAACAACGAACTTTTACCGGAGCCGTTGAGCCCAAGCACGCCGATCTTGGCGCCATAGAAATACGACAGGGATATGTCCTTGAGAACCGGTTTGTTGTTGTACAGCTTGCTTACCTTGATCATCGAATAGATGATCTTTTCATCTTCATGGCTCATAGCAGTAGTGTCTCATTGTCGATGGTTATTGAAATTAATGAATTTTTTCTCAGGGCCGGGAGTCGTCCGCCCAACTGACTCGGCTGCCCTCATGGTCAAAGCGATAGATTAACCCAGGATTTTTTTGTTGTACGAGTTCTTCGAGCCTTTTGGCAATAAAAAAGGGACAACCGGAGATTCCGGCTGTCCCTGTTAACTCAGCGTTGAAGGATAACTTATTCGGGCATCAGGATCGGACAGTCACACTCGGGATCGCTGATATCCAGCAGCAGGAATTTGGTCTCAAATCCATGGTTGATCAATTCCCGATAAGCAAGATCAGCGCGGGCGCCGGTGGAGCAGTGGACAAAGATCCGCTTGTCCTTGGGTAGCTCATCGAGTCTTTTGGGAATTTCATCCAGGGGGATGTTTACCGTATTGGGGAAGATGCCGAGCTCGGCAATCTCATCCGCAGTACGGGCGTCGATCACGTAGGTGTCGGGCAACTCACCCATAACTGCCTGACGGAACTCGGCGACCGAAACCTCTCCCTTACCGAGCTGTCTCACCCAACTGATCTCGGTGGTGAAGATGGGGCCGGTCTCCACCGCACCGCCGCGGGCAACCCATCCATCAAAACCGTCGATGACAATGGCAACATGCTTGAACCCTTCATCGCGAAGCTCGTTCAAGGCCTCCATTTCCTCTTCCTCGTCGTTGGCATAGATAACAACCGGAGCATTACGCGGAATATCATCAATTCTGTCGTAGAGGTCATCAAAAGTGATCTGAATGGAGCGGGGAATACGGCCTTCAACGGCGACACCGTCCTCGCGCATATCAAGCAGCACGATATTGCCCTTGGTCACGTATTCATCGGTGGCATAGAGGGGAAGTCCCGCTTTGGACCAGGCGGGCTCGCCTGCTAGAAAACCGCGCACGTTAGTGTATCCAAATTTCTTCGCCATACTGGCGTTTTGTGAGGTCATGCCTCAGGTGTAGCCGCCGCAGTAGAAAATCAGCAGCTTGTCCTTGTCCTCGGGCAACACCGCTGCTCCTTTTTCTTTGAGCATCGGTACCGGGATGTTGATTGAACCCGGCAGGTGGGCCTGGTTGAATCTCATCTCGGGACGGGCATCCACCAGGGTAAGCGGCGTACCATTCTGGATAAGTTCGTTGAGTTCTTCAACCTGGATTTCAGTAACTCCCTCGGGAAGTTTTGCCAGCTTGGGTTCAATGACGGTGGCGAAACGATCATCACCGCGCTGTTCCCACTTGATGATGGCTGCTTCGCCTTTTTGGGCAAACTCAAGACCTTGGGTGTCGTCATCGAACCGTACCATCATAGTCTTGGCGTCATCGCCTCTGCCCACCGTGATGGAAATTGTTTTTGCCTTGTTGGAGCGGCCCACAACCGGTCCCTGGTAGACATTTTTGTTAGCTTCTTCAGCCGCCGATACCGTCTGGCCGAATGGGCTGAAGTCATTTCCGACGCCCGTAAAAATAAAAGCTGCCGCCAATGCGGCACAGAACAGACGGGACGCACTTCTTGCGTGTCGCATAAACTCCTCCATAATGTTTGATTGTTGAGGTTTAGGTGATAGGTTTTTCATATAGCATAATTTAAAAATAAATGAAATACCTAAATTCAATTCAAAACAGCAAGGCCATACCGCGCCTACAAATCAAGTATAGGGATTTTAAATATCGTGAACAAGGTTGCCGCCAGGTGATTTTTGTTGCGCGAACCTGTAACACACTTGAATAATATTAAATTCGTATTAAATATAATTAATGATTGCTGACGATCGCAACAAAGAAATTGAGTGGTTAAAAGTGCTTTCCGAAGAGGATGTCCACTTCGTGAAGCGGTTTGTCTTGTCCTCCGGTTCACTCAAACAAATGGCTCAGAAATACGGGGTTTCATATCCAACGTTGCGAATTCGTCTTAATCGCCTGATCGAGAAAATTCGTTTGGCGGAGGATCCCATCGGCAAAGATCCTTTCATACTGTTAATCAGAACATTGGTGGTTGATGGAAGGCTCTCTGCCACCGATGCAAAAGAGATAATCGCGGTACATAAAGCGGGAGGCAACAAAACATGACGGAACCGTGGTTTGATGCAAACATATATGGATGGATACCGGGTACCCTGCTTGGCGTTATCGGTGGTGGGATCGGCGGACCACTTATCGGTATCTGTGCCGGTAGAGGAAAACTCAAGGGGCTGGTGCTGGGATTTGTGTTTACCATTCTAGCGACATGCGCCATCTTGCTGGGTGCGGGCCTTTATGCTCTGGTATCAGGTCAGCCGTATGGGGTCTGGTATGGTCTCGGCTTTGCCGGCCTGCTTGGGCTCATTATATTTGGGGGTCTCACTCCTATTATTTTGAGTCGATACCGGGAGGCTGAACTTCGAAAATCATTGGCTGAAGATTTGATGGCGCCGTAAAAACTTCGCTCTCCGTCGTCGTGGGATCGTTTTGACTTCTCGACGTATCAGTTGTACGCCTGCGAGGTCAAAACGACCATCACTTCTAATTTAGCTATGTTTTTGCTTCTAGCCATCTTAGGCTGCTAGACCGAATTTTTACGGATTCTTCAGATTTATGAAGGCCCAGAACAATCAGCCCCGCTTGGGCACAAGGCTCGGGCGGGGCCGGATTGTTACGGAGAATAGGGTGGAATTACGGTGCTACCGCCAAATCCACTCGGTTTTGAGATCGAGGGTTTTTTCCTCTTCATAAAAGACCACTTCACTTCCGTCGAACTCACCAAAAGGCACGTACCACAGGACAACTGATACGTTCAACTCGTCGTTGAGCAATTCCCGTCTGGTGTCACCGTCTTTTTCCATATCCTCATAGGGGTAGGCAATCTCAAAGGTCTCATGGACGCGGGCCAACGGACCAATGCTTGTTTCACGCAGAATGCCGCTTTTTTCGTAGGGTCCGCGACCCATTTCCTTGCCGCGTCCCATGCGGGCCGGAAACGGCATATAGATTTTTTCTTCGCGGTACACTTCTTCATCATCAGGGGTTGTGGCGGTCACTTCCAGGACCAGCCTGTTGGGGGTCGGTCAGCCGTCTGGAATGGCATGCCCCGTTTTATTGTAAATCTCCACATCTATGATACCGATGGGAATAACCCCTTCTTCCCTGTTTTTCCGCCAGAATATCGAACGACCTTCAACTTTGACATCCAGAGCCATTTCAATCATGGTCGGGTCACGATAGGCCTGCATGTTATGACCCAGTTCCGACTGATACATATGGCAGTCCTGGCACGATTCACTACCGCCGTGCGCTACGTAGGCAAAGAGATAACTGCCGTAAGCGGTGGCGCACTGGGAAGGATGATCGAGCTCGAAACTCGGGCCCTGTCCATGGCATTGGCCGCAGAAGATCGATTCGCCAATGGCCGGCGCCACGGCCATATTGACGTATTCCTCGTCATCATGGTCTCCTTCCAGCCCCCCATACACCGTATCCGGCTGTGGATAACCATCGTGATACTTGTGGATCAGGGCAACTTTCTGGTGGCAGACCATGCAGCCGATATTGAGGCTGACCAAGGTATCTTCAAGCTCATCAACGGTGTCCCAGTCGTTTTCGCGATAGGCCTGCTGCCAGCCACGGATGGTGGCGACGATTTCCTGAGCAACCTCGTCGGTTGCCTCGTCGAGCTGGGGAAGGTGACACTTCATGCACATCATGAGGTGTTCAACGGTGATGTCGGAATCCTCCTTGACGCCGGAATATTCAAAAAGTTTGAGCCCTTTTTCAATGGTTGTGATTATGGTCGGAGCGGTACGCGGCGATCCCAGGACAGATCTGGCGTGCAGTGATTCCTCCCATTCATAGTAGATCTCCTCGTGACAATCGATGCAGCGGCTCGAATCGTACCGTTCGGCAAGCTCAGCAATCGAAGTTGCCTTAGGAGGTGGTTCGGGTTTTGGTCCACCCGCACTCTGCGCCGTTATTGCTACCGCGGCAATGGCGAGGCAGGCTAGACCTCCTATCACAATGTGTTTCATAACTCCTCCTGTAAAATGAGATTATGCGGCAAACACCTGCCTGATACTTTGGCAGGCGCCGGTATATCCGAAAATAATTGGTTTGTGCGCATACCGGTTAGCAGCTTAACTGCCAAGCTCGCTTCCTCTGAGTCTTTGCTTTTATCTGATAGTGAGACGAAAATCTGTAGATGCTTAGAGAACAGCAGACGAACCGAGAGGAATCTGCTGAAAACAAAAGCGCTGGCGTGTTTGGTGAAACAGCTGAAGATGGGGGATATTGATACCATGGCAACCCGGTTACAACGCGGCAAATGAATGAACGCTCACTCTTTAGCTACCCTACAGAAGCCCGAAAGTCAACCTTCAATCACCTGTTGAACCAGCACTTCAGTTGCCGGCAAAACACCATGGGTATCCTGCCGGAACTGATCCTTCATCTCGAGCCTGCTGAAATTGCCGGCGACCTTACCAAATGGCCTGTTCGCATAAACTCTGTTTTTGCTCAAAAAATCTTATGCCGGCAATATCGGTCATAGCTCCGCGGTAAAATGGTGCTCGTGCCTTGATCTTGAACGAAAATTTTCATTGTTCAAGGTTTCCAGTGCTGGTCTTCTGGCAGTCTCCGGCGACTGGCGTCTCACAGGGCGAAGATGGGGGAAGAAAGTGCTTCAAGAGGTTTCATGAACCTTTTTTCCAGAGCAAGGCAAGCAGGCATGATGTTCCGTCCCTCCCGGCCATCACGGCGTAAAGTAATCGGCAGGGTCTTTACAGTGACCCTATTGGTATCGCTCCTTCAGATCATAGAGATCATCGAGGTACTGTTCTCGGTAGCTGAGTTCGATATTGCTGGATTCAATTTCATCGATCAGGTCGTCAATCGGCCCGCCAAGATCGATGCCATATTTGTTGCGCCCCTCCCGGTTGGCCCGGTCGATGATGAGAACGGCATAGTAGTTCACCACCATGCGTGACATGGAGTCACGCCGGAAGAGGTAGAGGCGGCCTCCCATCGTATCGAGAAAAAAACCGGCATAGTGATACAGGGAATCTTTGCTGATGGAGAGATTGAATTGATCTTCAAGGCAGTCAGGATCATCAAGAAGCACATAAAAATTTGCAATAATCTGTTCAAAGGTAGGCTTTTCCCGATCCAGTATTCCCTTGATAATGAGGATATTATCTTTGCCGATAATCCGGAAAAAATGGGCCGTATTTTTCAGGATAGTATAGAGGTCGTCAGTCTCGCCGGTGACCAGAGGAGGGTTGTCCGCCAGCCGCTGCATGAGTTTTGGAAAATAGATGTCGCTGGGTTCCGGCAGGTCGAATTCAACCATATATGGTCGTTCATCCAGCGTAGTGAAAAATTCTTCGATGGGAGCAGCCATTTTCCGGCACGATGAGATTTCACCGGGTACATCGTCGGAGGCGGTGAAAGTCACTGGTTGCCGATTATTATCAGCGTCGGCCTGGGAATTTCCTTGAGAAACAGTGGTCGCCTGGGCTGTGTTTATCTCTCCAGTTGGTGGTGAAGGGGCTGTTTCCGGTTCGATCTGAATAGCAGGATCCGAACTCTGATTATCCGCGGCAAGGCGCGATTGTATCGGTTCATCCGGCAGGGTAGGTGAAGGCTCCGAAATAATGAGCTGACTGTTGGAATCAGAAGTTGACGCAAGTGGTTCGGCCCGGCTTGTTTCATTTGCGCTTTGCGCGGGAGGACGATACTGCTCGAGCCATTCTGGAAAGATGTAATACACCCCTCCAGCCCCAAGAAAGGCGATGATGAAAATCGAAATGAAAATGGATTTCCATGGTGTTTTTCCGCTTCCGCGGGTTGTTCGAGGAGATGAGTTTTGTTCGCTCATACGTTTTATATTGTTAGGGTTTTTCCGCACCACGATAACTGACCAGTATTTCACGAAAAACTATACTTTGGTTAACACGGCAAGTCACGTACGATTTTTTACTGATGGCGCTGAAACATCTTGCCCTGCGGTATCAAAGAATCGATTCGACCTCTCAACGCTGTACGCATGCGAGGACCATCTTGAGTAGTCCTGTTACTTAGCCATCGTCAATCGCAAGTTCAGGTTTTTACGAGAGCACCTTTGTATGCGAACTCGGAATTCCAGAAAATGAATTGCATCTGTGGCTGGCCGGGTTGCTCCCACTCTTTAGCCTCTCTTTGCCCTTGACGCAACAACAGCAAACTACTATGATGGCCGACTCGTCAAAATTTAATGAGACCTTGCGTATGATGAGGTGATCAGCTTGGCATGGGCGGTGCTTATCCGTCTCCGAAATCAAGCTGTAGAAAACCAGCGAAGGTAGCTCGCATCTGAGTGAAGTTAATAGAAAATCAATTATCGATTGGAGGAATGTAATGACCGTACATGTCGTTGGACACTCAAACCCGGACACCGATTCAGTCACTTCGGCGATCTCTTTTGCCGCCTTGCTGCAGGCCCAAGGCCAGGATGCCCAGCCCTGTATGCAGTGTGGTGCCGATGGCCTGAATCCCGAGACAAAAGTGGTACTGGAGCGCTTCGGCCTGCCGACCCCCGCGGAGATCAGTGATGCTGCCGGTAAGCAGCTCGCCCTGGTTGACTTCAGTGACCTGGCTCAGGGCCCTGCTAATTTGGGCGAGGCCGAGGTGGTGGCGGTAGTTGATCACCATAAGATCGGTGATGTTACCACCAACAGCCCGATACTGTTTCGGGCCGAGCCCGTCGGTTGTACCGGAACGGTACTCAACAAGATGTACAAGGAAGCCGGCGTCGCAATTCCACAAAACGTGGCCGGCGGTATGTTGGCGGCTATCTTGAGCGATACCGTCAACTTTAAGTCGCCCACCTGCACCGCTGAAGATAAGGCTGCCGTTGCCGACCTCAAAGGAGTTGCCGGCGTCACCGATACCGATGAATTGTTCATGGATATGCTCAAGGCCAAATCCGCCGTCGCCGGCGTACCGGCCAAGGATCTGCTCTTCCGTGACTACAAGGATTTTGATATGAAAGGCAACAAGGTCGGAATCGGCCAGCTCGAATTGGCAACAATCGATCAGGTAGCTGATGTACGGGCCGATTTGATTGCGGCAATGGAAGCGGTCAAGGCCGAGGGACGTCATTCGGTTCTGCTCATGCTCACCGATGTGGTCAAGGAAGGTACCGACCTGGTGGTATTGTCCGATGATCCCGCTCTGATCGAGGGGGCTTTCAGTGGTAAACTGGAGAATAGCTCGATGTGGATCGACGGCATGATGAGCCGCAAAAAGCAGACCGTACCCAACCTGCAAAACGCATTCGGCTGCTAGATAGACAATAAACAGGTGAAACAAAAGCCCGGCTCCCGAAAAGGAGCCGGGCTTTTTTGTACCGATTGCTTACCTGTTACTCTGTGAGTTTTCCTTGTGAAGCGTCCCTCGCTTTTATCAATTAAAACACTCAAGAAAGTACCTGAAACAATTGCCTTTGGTCAATTAATCGGCGGTTTGCTTAAACCTGATGACGTCCTTGGTCTTGGTGGAGTCCTCGGCAGCGGCAAAACCGTCTTGGCTGCTGCCATTGCAGGAGGGATCGGACTTGCCGAGGGTGAATACGTAAGCAGTCCGAGTTTTGCAATAATTCATGAGTATGACTCTGCCATCGCCCTGTTTCATATGGATTTTTATCGTTGTTCATCCGAGATCGATATTGAGACGTTGGGGGTGAGAGAATATTTTTTCAGGCAGGGAATTTGCCTTATTGAATGGTATGAAAGAGGGGCTTCTTTGATGCCATCGACCTCGCTTTTGCTTGATCTGGAGATAACCGGCGACACAACCAGAACGATACGGTGTTATGGTGATGATACGTGGGAGCGTCGCCTGTCAGCGGTGAACATTATTGGTTAGCATATACCAGACGATTCTTGTGCGATTGAGCTGAAACAACGCTAAAGCCCCCTTCGAAAAACCTAACTTAGAAACTTACTTATGAAAAAACCTGATCAAATACGCTTCAAAGACTGTTTTAAAGGCTTTACCCGAGATCTTGATAAAACGATCAGCCCGGAACAGACCATTGAATATTTTTACCACCGCCTCTGGGAGGCCGGTATCAATATCATCTCCGAGGTCAAACGCATCGATAGCGGGCGCCTCGGTATCCCGGTCTATTTCAGCGTCTGTACCCAGGAGGCAGAAGAGGTTATCGGCACTAAAAAACAGATGGGAAAGGGGGCGTCTGAAGCCCAGGCCCAGGCTTCAGCCTGCATGGAGTTGGCCGAACGATACTCTTTTTTCTCTTTCATGAACAATGATCAACATTTTACCAGCGGTGATTACCAACAGCTTATCTCCTCTTCTGAGCAGATTCTTCCCCTTGACTACCTTCCCCTTTCCGTAAACGATCAGCAAACCAGCCCGGAACTATTAGCCCGGTTACTCGCCAACATTCCGCAGCAGTGGTGCTGGGCCACTCATCAGACAGAAAAAAGCCAATACCTGGTACCCTTTTCGTGGTTTTATGCGATCAACGAATTTAACGGCCCGGCGGCCGGCAATACTCTTGAAGAGGCGGCCCTGCAGTCACTATGTGAGGTTGTCGAGCGCCATGTGTGTGCCCTGGTGGCATCCAAGAGAATCACCGTTCCGATAATCGAAAAAGATTCAATAGCTGATCCGGCGGCACGGGAACTGCTGCAGAGATTTGAAGAACTTGACATCGAACTGTATCTCGGTGATTTCAGCCTGGATACCGGAATCAGCACAGTCGGTGGGCTTGCCATTGATCGCTCCACCTTTCCCGCCGCAAGCGAGATCGTCTTTACGGCGGGAACGGCAACGGATCCAGAAAAAGCAGTTATCAGAACCCTTACCGAGATCGCCCAGTTGGCCGGTGATTTCAACACAACCTCACGCTACGTTGCCTCCGGTCTGCCAAAACCGACCAGCCTTGCCGAGGTAGGCTATTTTGTAGAGAGTGCTGCACGGACAACGATTGCAGAGATGAGCAACCACGCCGATGTAAATATGAAAAACGAGCTCATCAACTGCATCGGCACCCTTGCCCAGCGAGGGATGGATGTCATCATGCTTGACATTACCCACCCAAAGCTGCAAATACCCGCCGTCTACTCCATTGTCCCCGGCGCCCGGTTTCGTGAACGATCATCACGCAACGAATGCGGACTTTTTGTGGCGAAACTGGCTGATGAACTCATTGTCGATTCCCACGAGAAACTGGCTAAATTTCAGGAGATGGAAGAGCTGATCGGGGCTACATATTATTTGAGCTTTTACCGGGGCAGACACTATTTTGACTGGAATTTACACGAGCAGGCAATCTCTCACTTTACAAAGTGCCGCGATCTGGAACCGGAAAAAGAAGACCTGGCTTCTTTATGCAGCTACCATGGCTACACACTGAGAGAGCTTGAGCGCTACGATGAGGCAATTGCCGTGCTTAATGAGGGCATTAACAGTGATGACCAGCGGGCCGACCTATTCAACACCCTGGGTGTCTGTTATTTCAAGAAGAATCAATTTGAGCAGGCAATTCATCAATTTGAACAGGCGGTTTCACTGAACCCCGCATCGGCCATGGATTATGCCAATCTCGGGGTCAACCACCAGAAGCTGGGCAACACCGAGCAGGCCATCCACTATTACAGCCTGGCAGTCGATCTTGACGGCACCCTTGATTTTGCCCGCGAGCGTTTGTACCAATTGCAGGGCAAAACCCAATAGGAACCATGCAAAATGGGCACGCCGCCACATACCGACTTGGAAAGTGAACATATATTTGCTTAGACACGGCGCCACCGGCCTTTCAGGCAATTTTGTCGGGACAACTGATATTCCCCTTTCCGAGGAGGGAATCAGCCAGGCAAAAAAACGGTGCTTTGTCATCTCACCGCTTTTTTTTGATCGGGTTTACTGCAGTCCGTTGCTACGCTGCCGGCAGACGGTGGACTGTCTGGCTCTTGATCAGGAAATTATCGAGGCGGAGGATCTGCGAGAGGTTGATTTCGGCCACTGGGAGGGCTTGAGTGCATCTGCAATAGAGCGGGTTGACCCGGCCGGCCTCAGCCGCTGGCATAAAGAAGCAGAGCAGTTTCATTTTCCCGGAGGTGAATCGATCCCCTCATTTAATAACCGGGTGAGCGGCTGGTTTGACGATCTGGCCCGGCAGCAGTGGCGTTCCGTTCTCATTGTCTCCCATGGCGGGGTAATCCGCCATGGCTTGTGCCATCTGCTCGGTATCCAGACCAGCAGTGCCCAAGCTTTTAAGGTGGCCGAGGCAGGCCTTGCCGTTGTTGAATATGAACAGGGTTACGGGCGCTTGATCAAGCTCGATAATATGGTATGAAACAACTCATTCTCGTCACCGGCGGCTCAAGAAGCGGCAAAAGCAGGTACGCCCAGGATATGGCCGAGTCAATGAACGGAGATCTCTGTTTTATCGCCACCGCCGAGGGCGGCGATGGGGAAATGATCGCTCGCATCGAAGCCCACCAACAAATGCGGGATGCCACGAGATGGCTGACGGCGGAGGAACCGCTGGATGTCTGCTCGGTCGTTCGGGCGCACCAACTATGTAGCTGCTTTCTTATGGACTGCGCAACATTGTGGGTCAGCAATATCATGTTCGCTGCCGAGCAAAAGGGTGAATTGTTCGCCGAAGAGCAGATGCGTACCAAGGTGGATCAACTTGTCCAGGCATACCATGAACACAGGGGCTCGCTTATCGTGGTGACCAATGAGGTTGGCATGGGCATTGTTCCGGATAATGCGCTGGCCAGGCGCTATCGGGATCTTGTGGGTACCTGCAACCAGCTTCTGGCTTTTCATGCCGACCGGGTAATTCTGGTTTCCTGCGGTATTCCCGTTACTCTCAAACAATAATCTGCGATGAACCTATTGGAAAAGACCGGTGCGACTATATATCCGCAAGACAGCGAGTTTCGGGATATGGCCGTAGAGCGGCTCGAGCAGTTGACCATGCCCCACTGGGCCCTGGGTGATCTGATGGATCTGGCCGTTGATCTGGCCGGCATCACCAGATCCATGAAGCCTTCGTTCACCAAAAAAGCGGTGGTCGTCATGGCGGCCGACCACGGGGTGACGGCGGAAGGGGTGAGTAAATTTCCAGCCCAGGTAACTACCCAGATGGTCTATAACTTCATTGATGGCGGGGCCGCCATCAATGCCATCGGTACCAGTGTCGGCGCCGCTGTCCGTGTGGTGGATATGGGGGTGAACCACCGCTTTGCAGAGACCGGCGGAGCCAATTCCATCATCAATAAAAAAATCGGTTTCGGCACCGGCAATTTTGCCAGGGGGCCGGCAATGAGTATCGGCAATGCCAGAAAAGCGGTGGAGGCTGGAATAGAGGTTGCCGAAGAATTAGCAGCTTCATACGACATTCTTGCCACCGGCGAGATGGGTATCGGTAACACCACGGCAGGCACTGCCATCGCCGCCGTCGTTACCGGCAAACCGATAGCGGAAATAATCGGTCGTGGTACCGGTATCGATGATGAACAACTGGCCCACAAGACAGCGGTTATCGAAGAAGCACTTGCCCGTAACCGACCCGATGCCAAGAACGGGCTCGATGTTTTGGCCAAGGTTGGGGGGTATGAGATCGGCGGTATTGCCGGATTGATCATCGGCGCCGCCGCCAGGCGGGTACCGGTGGTAATCGATGGTCTGATATCCACCGCCGGCGCCTTGGTTGCCTATTTGCTTGAACCATTCGTCCGCGATTACCTCATCGCCTCCCATCGCTCGGTGGAACCGGGCCATCAGCCGATGCTCGATATCCTTGGCTGTGAGAGGCCATTGCTTGACCTGCGGCTACGGCTGGGGGAAGGAACCGGGGCGGTTTTGGCGTTACCGCTGATCGATGCGGCTGCCGCCGTTCTTGCCAACGTCGCCACTTTTGAAGAAGCATCCGTCAGCAGGCGCTAGGGAAATATTGTGGCGGCGGGAACAGCGAAACAGGAACCAGGTGCCGGGGGACGGGAGACAGGTGCCGGGGGACGGGAAACAGGTGCCGGGGGACAAGGGACAGGTGCCGGGGGACAGGGGACAGGTGCCGGGAAACAGGAAACAGGTGCCGGGAAACAGGAAACAGGTGCCGGGACTTTGGCCACTCAGGCTGGCCGTTTTTGTGCTGCCATCAGGTTTTTAACCATTCTTCCGGTTCGCTTCGGAATCGACAAGGAACAACAGTATCTCTCCGGATCACTGCTCTATTTTGGTCCGGTGGGGCTGCTGATCGGGCTGATCAGCTCCTTTTTTATCTGGATGCTGCTTCTCATCTTTCCGCCGGTACTGGTGGTGGTATTGGGTGTTGTAACACTTGCCGCGTTTTCCGGATTCATCCACCTGGATGGGCTTGCCGATACGATGGACGGCCTTCTTGGTACCGGTGACAGGAAGCGAAGACTGGCAATAATGCGAGACAGCAGAATCGGGGTCATGGGCGCGGCCGCGCTGATCTTTGTCGTATTGCTGAAATCAGCGGCGCTGCTCGGCATGGGAACGGAACATATCCTCACGGGCCTGATCCTTGCTCCCATCGGCGGTCGGTTGGCGATAGTTATTTCAATGGCAGTGTTAAACTACGCACGTCCCGACGGCGGGCTGGCAACACTTTTTTACCGGGAAAACCCCAGACCAGCTACCGGTGTCGCGGGACTGCTCTTGATCGTGGCTCTGATAATGCTCAGACCGGGGGCGACGCTCTATGTTCTGATAGCCTTTGGTGTGGTGCTCACTTTGTTTCTGGTGGCGTGCAAAAAAGTATTTGGTGGTGCTACTGGTGATACTTTAGGCTCATCCTGTGAGCTTGGTGAGTTAGCGGTTCTCGTCGGTTTGTGCGGGTGGGTGCAGTGACAATGACGATCATGGCATCATGAACAGCAGGCAACGAAAACCGCCGGCAGATCGCACCGTCGATGCCGGTGGGGAAGTACATGGGGGTAACATCTATCAACTTTTTGACGCACATAACGAATCGGCTGGTGATTTTCTTGATTTCAGCGCCAACCTCAATCCGCTGGGGCCACCGCCATGGTTGCGCTCACACATCAATCGCCGGTTGAGCTATGTCCAACATTACCCCGATCCACATTGCAGCCAGTTGATCGCTGCCGTTGCAACCCGGTATCGGCTAGCGCAAGACTGGATCGTAGCCGGCAACGGAAGCAGCGAGCTGCTCTTTTTTCTGCCGGATATCGTATCCGTCAAGCGGGTGATTATTCCTGAGCCCAGCTACCTTGAGTATCGGAAAGTCTTTGCACGGGCCGCCATTCCCATTGTATCAATTGCCTTAACCGAGAGCGATGGATTTAGACTTAATCCGCTTGTTATCGAAAAAGAGGTGACAAGCGAAGATCTAGTAATTTTCGGTAACCCAGCCAACCCGGCCGGTACCTATATCGACGATGAGGTAATCCGCGGATTGGCCGCACGAAACCCAGATGTGTGGTTTGTGGTGGATGAGGCCTTTCATGAATTCGTCGTTCCATTCTCCACCGTCGGGGGTACTCACGAAAATATCATCACCCTCAATTCACTGACGAAATTTTTCTCTATTGCCGGCTTACGTATCGGTTTTGCCACGTTACCGCCGCCGTACACCAAACTATTAAAGGAGTTTCTGCCGCCCTGGTCGGTGAACACTCTTGCCCAGAGCGTCGCTACCGAAGCGCTTGGCGATGACGATTACTGCGCGAAAAGCAGAAAACAGTGCCGCCGTTTGCGCCAAGAGTTGGGACAAGCTCTCAAGGATATCGGCGCCTTCACGGTATACGACTCACATGCCAACTATCTGCTGCTCAGAAAACGTGACGGCGGCTCCGTGAATCAGATCTACACAGGGTTGTTGGAGCAAAACATCGCCATTCGTCGGTGTGCCAACTATCCGGGTCTCGATGATTCCTTCTTCCGGGTGGCGGTGCGGGATTCATCCGCCAATGAAATTCTGGTGGATTCCCTGCAATCGATGACCCACGGCCATAAAGTGGCATCGCGAGCCCGGAGAACAAAGGATCCATCCGTTCGCACCATTATGTTCCAGGGAACATCGTCTCATGCCGGAAAATCAGTGCTCGGCGCCGCCTTATGCCGGATTCTCAAGCAGGATGGAGTAGCGGTTGCACCGTTCAAGGCGCAAAATATGTCGCTCAATTCATACGTTACTCCCGATGGCGGGGAGATCGGTTGGGCCCAGGCCCTGCAGGCCTTTGGTGCCGGGGTCGAGCCCCATACCATGATGAATCCGGTACTGCTCAAGCCGAACAGCGAAACCGGCAGTCAGGTAATCGTCAATGGCAAACCGGTGCGAAATATGGATATCCATCAGTACCACCAGTTTAAAGAAACGGCATGGAAAAAGGTTGCCGAGGCCTTTGACGCACTTGCTGAAAGGTATGAGGTGATTGTTCTGGAAGGTGCCGGTTCACCGGGCGAAATCAATCTGAAATCCCACGACATCGTCAATATGGCCATGGCTCGCTACGCCAGGGCGCCGGTGCTGCTTATCGGCGACATTGACCGTGGCGGGGTTTATGCCTCTTTTGCCGGCATCATGGATGTTCTGGAGGAGTGGGAGCGCAATCTGATTGCCGGATTCATCGTCAACAAATTTCGTGGCGACCAGTCATTGCTGGCCGCTGCCCATGAATTCGTTCTCGATCATACCGGCCGCCCCGTATATGGGGTCATTCCCTATTTCAGAGATCTCAATATTCCCGAAGAAGATTCGGTGTTCCTGGGTGATCGGGGCGGTCATCGAGCAACTGACATAAAAGAGATCGACATTGCCGTCATGCAGCTGCCTCATATTGCAAATTTTACCGATTTTCAGCCGTTTGAAGGTGAGCCGGAAGTGAGCCTGCGCTTTGTGGCGTCCACCCGGGATCTGCTTCGTCCCGATGTCATCATCATTCCCGGCTCGAAAAACGTTGCCGGCGATCTCTCTTTTTTACATGCCACCGGACTGGCCGCTGATATCCTTAGATTTGCGCGCAGCGGGGCAATGATAATCGGTATCTGCGCCGGTTTTCAGATGCTTGGCGTAACCATGCGTGATCCTTTGGGACTGGAAGGCGATTCCGGTACCGTACCGGGGCTTGGACTGCTCACCGTGGAGACCGAGTTACGGGCCCACAAGACCCTGCTGCCTCGGGTCGGCACCCACATCGAATCTGGCTTGACGGTACAAGGCTATGAAATTCATCATGGCCACACCATCAGTGTCAAAAAAACACGTCCTGTTCTGCGCTTTACCGATGGCGAGACCTGCGGAGCGATGAATGATACGGCAACAATCTGGGGAGTGTACCTGCACGGGCTGTTTGATGATGATCAATTTCGAAGATGGTTCATTGATTCACAGCGACGGCGAAAAAACCTAGTCCCGCTCAACTCCAGCGGACAGCCGTATGATCTCGAGTCCCAGCTTGATACATTGGCAGGCCGGGTGAGGGACTGCCTTGATATGAACCGGATCTACGACCTCATGGATCGTACCATCCATGTATGAACTATTCTATAGCGTCATGATTGGTGCCGTGGTGCTGGATCGATGGGCTGGTGATCCGCGCTGGCTCCCCCATCCAGTACGGTTAATCGGCTACTTGTGCGACATTATTGAGAGCAGATCAAGGAAACTCTCAGGCTCAATTCCGCTGCGGTGGGCAGGCCTTTTATCGGTTTTTCTGGTAGTGAGTGCAACCGCTATGACCTGCACTGGTCTGCTGCTGCTTGCCGATCTAATCAATTCGTTTTTACTGGCCGCGGTTGGATTTTTCCTGCTCTACTGCAGTGTCGCCACCGGAGATCTTGTCAGCCACAGCAAGGCGGTATTTAGCCCACTCAGCTCGGCAGATATGGCTCAAGCACGACAGGCGGCGGCAATGATGGTTGGCCGGGATACCGCTCATCTAAACGAGTCTGATATCAGCCGGGCAACCATCGAATCAGTTGCCGAGAACCTGGTTGACGGAATTACCGCACCGCTGTTCTGGGCCTTTGCCGGCTCACTCGTTTCCCTATTTATAGCGCTTGATCCTATTTACGGCGCGGTAATCGGAGCAATCTCGTACAAGGCAATCAATACGATGGATTCCATGTGGGGGTATACCAGCCAGCGCTATATTGAGTTTGGCAGGTATGCGGCAAAACTAGATGATGCCGTCAATTTCCTTCCCGCCCGGATAAGCGGGTGGTGCGTGGTCGCCGCTGCTCTTTTACCAGGGTTTTCGTGTCGGCTCAGTGTACGGACGTATCTCGCCGACCGCCACAAGTCGCCTAGTCCCAACAGCGCCCATACCGAAGCAGCATTTGCCGGGGCGTTGAGTCGGCAATTGGGTGGGCCGTCCACCTACCAGTCGGTTGTCCACGAAAAAGCAATAATTGGAGCGGGATTTCCCCCACCCCAGGCTGAAGATATTCCACGGGCCAACCGACTGCTGATAGCAGCTGCAGTGGTATTTTTCCTTGTTTTACTCGGCGCCCATCTGGGTATCACCAGGCTATGGGCATGAAATCAGTACCTGCCATTCTTATCGGCGGAACAAAAAGCGGTAGCGGGAAAACCATTATCACGCTTGGTATCATGAAGGCATTCATGATGCGCGGCCTCGTTGTCCAACCATATAAGTGCGGCCCTGATTTTATCGATCCAAGTTTACATGGGTGGATAACTGGTCGCACCTCATATAACCTTGACATCATCATGATGGGGAAACCGGCATGCCGTGACCTTGTCGCCCGCACCAGCTATGATGCCGATATCATCGTGGTGGAAGGTGTTATGGGGCTCTTTGACGGTGGTGAGGCAAGCGGCGCAGAATTGGCTAAAGAGCTGGGATTGTCGGTGGTTTTGATTGTCGATGGCGGCGCCAAGGCGCAGAGCGCAGCCGCCGAGTTGCTCGGCTTTGAAGCATTTGACCAGGAAATAGATATAGCCGGGGTGATCTTTAACAAGGTCAGCAGCGCTGGTCATCGAGTACTGATAGAAACGGCGGTAACTACCCATTGTACATCGCCTATTCTTGGCTTTTTTGGCAAAGATGACCGGTTCACCATCGAATCCCGACATCTCGGTCTGCGCATGGGGCACGAACGGCCGCTGACGGAAGAAAACCTCACTATCCTGGCTGAGCGTATCGAGGAAAGTTTCAAGCTTGACGCACTTATATCATTGTCACAGCGAATTGACACCGACTCACCGCGGCCCAGCGCGATACACAAACGAACCGTCCGGCTCGGAGTGGCGCTGGATGAGGCGTTTTGTTTTTATTACCGGCAGAATCTTGAACTTCTCCAGGCAGCAGGCATCGAACTGGTCTATTTCAGTCCGTTGCACGACACCCGTCTACCGCCGAACCTCAACGGTATCTATTGCGGTGGCGGCTACCCGGAGATCTATGCGGTCCAGCTTGCTGAAAACGGGACAATGCGCAGCGATATCAGATCGTTTCACCGGCGAGGCGGATGGCTGTATGCAGAATGTGGCGGATTCATGTATCTTTGTGCATATCTGCTGGATGCAACCGGGATCAGCCATGAGATGTGTAATATCTTTCCCTTTACCACGGCCATGCGACCACGACTGCAGGCGCTGGGGTATCGCCGTATCACCCTTATGGATGATTGTCTGCTGGGGAAAAAAGCAACGACCTGCGCCGGCCATGAATTTCATTACTCAGAGCTCCTTAAGCTCGACCAAAAACCGGCCGACGGCGCCCTCGAGGATATCTATCAGACTGAAAATCGTGGCGGCGGCTACCGTATAGATGGCGCCTTGGCCAGCTATGTCCATATCCATTTTTGTTCTCATCCCGCTATTGCCGAAACCATGGCTATCAAACTCGCCGAAACCCCCACTGCAAACAATGCGAGCACCTAAGGCACTTGCGTTTGGCTGAGTAATTATTACAAGGTTATGCCGTTCTACAGAGAATGAGCACACCAGTACTATGCGGTTGTACTGTTTACCCATACCAGAAAAGAAAAAGGAGAAATCATATGACGCGCACCCTTGCCATCATTAAGCCCGATGCGGTAGCGGCCGGACATGCAGGCGCCATTATTTCACGGATCTGCTCCGAGGGCTTTACCGTTGTCGGTCTGAAAAAAATCCTGCTGGGAAAACGCCAGGCCGAGGGGTTCTATTATGTCCATAAGGAGCGGCCGTTTTTTGCCGATCTGGTGGATTTTATGAGTAGCGGCGCCTGTATTGTCATGGTGCTGGAAGCCGATAATGCCATTAAAAAATGGCGCGATCTCATGGGGCCCACCAACCCGGAACAGGCCGATGAATCTACCCTGCGCAGACAGTTCGGCACCAACATCGAACAAAACGCAACACACGGCTCCGATGGTGTCGATACGGCTGCTTTTGAGATTGGTTATTTTTTCTCCGCAATGGAGCTGCTGGGCTGACCGGTCTCGTCTTCGGCCTCACGTTTGCCCAGCACCTCGCACTCCAAGCTCCCCCGGTGCAGGGTAACATTGAGCCGCTCACTCAGGCTGACATCACGACTGTCACTGACAATGTGCGGCTGTCGGGAGTCCGGCCGGTTCATGGAAACGATGGCATAGCCGCGAGCCAGAACCGCCAGCGGACTTAACGACGAAAGAACCGCGTTATGACGGCTGAGTAAAGCCTCGGCCCGGAGAATTTTTGTGGTTATGGCTCGAATCAGGTCTTCATGCAGTTGCGCACAATGATTGTGTTGCATCCGCAGAACATGGATCGGCGAATGTCTGGTAAGTGATGCGATAGCCCGTGACGTCCGTTTTTCCAGTTGCTCAATGGTGCGCAGAAACGATTGTGCCATGTTGCGATGGGAAGTTTCAAGGCTGAGCATGGCGCGGTAAAAAGGCGCATCAAAGCTCGCCAGCAGACGTTTTGGTGCCACAATACGATGGTGTGCGGTGTCGAGATGAGAGAGCATCATCCTGATGATCTGACGGTTGAGCTGCCCGATCCGTGCTCGCAGAACGCGGGCATCGGGGATCAGCAGTTCGGCTGCCGCGGTGGGCGTGGCAGTGCGTTGATCGGCGCAGAAATCGGCAATGGTGAAGTCTGTTTCATGGCCGATCCCGGTAACCACCGGAACCGTGCAGCCGGCAATGGCCCGTGCCACCCGCTCGTCGTTGAAACACCACAAATCCTCCAGCGAGCCACCGCCCCGGCACAAGACGATAACCTGGGGTTCTAGGCGCTGGGCGATGGCCAGTGCCGCGCAGATCTCGGCGGGTGCCTCGGCTCCCTGCACGGTGGCTGGAATCAGGCGAACGCGAACATCGGCCTGGCGGTGTCGGCATATAGTGAGAAAATCATGCAGGGCGGCCCCGGTAGCTGAGGTGATCACGGCAATGTCGCAGATATGGGGGGGAATCGGTTTTTTTCTGTGCTGGTCGAAGAGTCCTTCAGCCAGCAGTTGCTGCTTGAGTTTTTCAAATGCGGCCTGTAAATATCCCGAGCCACGCATATCAACGGTATCGACGATAAGCTGGTATTCGCCGCGGGGCTCGTAAATGGAAATGCGCCCAAAGCAGATAACCGAGGTGCCGTCGGCCAGTTCATCACGGGTTGAAAAAAGGCGCGACTTAAAGAGAACGCACCGCAGTGAGGAAGAATCGTCTTTAAGGTTGAAATAGACATGGCCGGAAAGGGGCCGGCGCAAACTTGAAATTTCCCCGATTATTCGGATAAATGGAAAGCTTTTTTCAACAATGTATTTAAGTGAAGTGGTGAACTCGGTCACCGTGTAGACCTGAGGGTCGGTTTGACTCATTTCTTTACCTTACAAAAGTGATGCACTCGTAAAAACCCTAAATCCTAACTTTGATGTTCAACATATAGAGTGTTTGATTCTCAAGTATATACAACAAGTAGTGTAAATGTGGTTTGTCGAGGACTTTTTACGAGAGCATCAAAAGTGATGGACTCGTAAAAACCTCAAAATTGCTTGAGATCGTCATTCCCGCCCTCGATAACAACACTCAAGGGCAGGCTGCAGCGGGAACCCAGTGATTCCAATTAATTATGAATGTCGGATCAACTCCGCTATGACTGGTATATGGATTTTTACGATACCATCAAAACTAAAGGGTCTTAACGATTGATTATAAACCCTCTTTTGTACTATAACGACCAAATATCTAATCATTGTGAAATCTTAACCTAAACAACAAGCAGGTGCTTGCCAATGTCGGATCAGAGTGTTTTTGAAAAAGAATTTGTCGACGAGCGTGAAAAAAACAACGTGGAAGGGGTGTTGGAGCAGCTCAACCTGCCTCCCGCCGTCATAGCATTTTATAAAAAACATAAACGTACCATCTACGTGGTGCTGGTGACGGCTATCGCGATCATTGTCTTCTGGGCATTGTACAGTTCGTATCGGGACAAACGTATCGAACAGGGCGGCAATCAATTGTACGCGGCAATGAAGCTTCCCGTTGAACAACAGCCGGAGGCGCTGGCCGCGGTTGCCGAGTCGTATGCATCCACCGCGGCCCAGAGTTGGGCACGCATTGAACTGGCCCACGCCTTGACTTCGGAGAATAAGCACTCTGAGGCACTTGAGGTGTATGAGGATGTGCGCACCGGATTGAAGCAGTCATCGCCGCTCTATCCACTGCTCACCCTGGCAATCGGGCAAACCCACGAGGCGCTGCAAAACAACCAGCAGGCCATGGCCGAATATCAGATCCTGCAAAGCATCGACGGCTACAGCGGTTTTGGCTATGAGGGAGTCGCCCGCATTCACGAAAAAGAGATGGAAATTGGCCTGGCGCTGACCGCTTACGAGCAGTATCTGGGCGCCATGAGCAGCGAAGAAGAGCGCTTCATGGGAAGTATCATCAGGGAAAAGATCGCCCAGTTAAAGGCGCTGCCTTGATCGTTATCTCCGACATTTCAACGCTGCGAAAGCAGCTCAGGCAGTGGCGACGGCGGGGAGAGACCATTTGTCTGGTGCCCACCATGGGCTTTTTCCACGAGGGGCACTGCGCCCTCATGCGCCATGGCAAAACCGTGGCCCAACGGGTTATCGTCAGTCTGTTCATCAATCCCACCCAATTCGGCCCGAACGAAGATCTGAGCAACTATCCGCGCGACCTTGCCGGAGATGTGGAAAAGGCTGAAAAAAACGGGGTTGATGCAATATTTGCACCGCACTCGGATGAGCTGTACCGCCCGACTCACCGCACCAGGGTAATCGTCGATGATTTAAGTGAGCGCTATTGTGGTCGTAACCGGCCCACTCATTTTTCCGGTGTTACCACTATCGTTGCAAAACTCTTCAATCTGGTGCTGCCTGAATTCGCCGTGTTCGGGGAAAAAGATTATCAGCAGCTGGTTATTATCAAGCAACTGGTGGAAGACCTCAATTATCAGATCACGGTAATCGGCCACCCGATCGTCAGAGAGATCGACGGGTTGGCCATGAGCTCGCGCAACGCCTATCTTGATGAAACGCAGCGGCAAGCTGCGCCGGTGCTTTTCCGCGCCCTAACCAAGGTGGCTGCCGCTGCCCATGCTTCTGAAAACAAACCAGTCGACAGCGGTCCGCTTCTGGCGGAAGCTCTGGCCACACTGGAGGCTATCGAACAGGTGAGTGTCGAGTATGTCGCCATCGTCGATCCGCATACCCTCGCCCCCTCACAAGTGGCTCATCCCAACTTCCGGGTGCTGGGGGCCATTCGTGTCGGCGGCGCCGTCAGACTGATTGATAATGTATCGCTCAGTGAGCATATTTAGGAAGTAGTGAAACATGAGGTCTTTCCTACACGACCAATTTTTTTCAAGCTTTCCATAAGAAACACCAGTGAGGAATGAGACAATGCCTGGATTTGAACGATTGGGTGAGGAAGAAAAAAGACAAATATTGGATGTGCTGGATACCGGCGTGCTGTTTCGGTATGAATTCGGCGATCAGCGCAACGGGATCTATAAGGTAAAGGAGTTCGAGGAAAAATTTGCCGCCTATACCGGTACCGCCTACGGCCAGGCGGTAACCTCAGGCACTGCCGCGGTCAAAGTGGCACTTAAGGCGCTTGGGGTCGGCATTGGTGATGAGGTAATCACCCAGGGATTTACCTTTGTCGCCACCTGGGAGGCAATTTTAGAGGTCGGCGCCATTCCGGTATTCACCGAAATAGATGAATCGCTCAATATGGATCCTGAAGATCTCGCCAACAAAATTTCCCCCAAAACAAAATGCATCATGCCGGTCCATATGCTTGGTTCCGCCGCCCGTATTGATGAAATCGTCGCTATCGGCGATGCTGCCGGAATTGCCGTTCTTGAAGATTGCGCCCAGGCTGCCGGCTGCCGGGTGAAGGGGCGGCATGTGGGCAGTATCGGCAGATGCGGCACGTTTTCCTTTGATTCGGTAAAAACGATGACCACCGGTGAAGGCGGGATGATCGTCACCGACGACTATGAGCTCTGGCAGTCCATGTCGGAATATCAGGATCATGGCCATGATCATCGGCCCAATCCCGGCGGCAGGGGAGGGGAAGGACGGCGGTTTATCGGTTTTAACTATCGGATGATGGAATTGCAGGGGGCGATCGGGCTGGCGCAACTGGCAAAGCTTGATGATTTTGTCGCTACCCAGAGACGTAACAAGGACCGTTTACGCGAAATCGTCAGCCTGCTCCCCAATGTCAGTTTTCGCCATCTTCCCGACGAGGCTGGTGATTCCGCTTCACACCTGGCTTTTATGCTGGCTGACAGTGAGCAGCGACGCCGGGTTAATGCAGTGCTGCAGGAAGAAGGTGTCGGTGCGGTCT
This sequence comes from Desulfofustis sp. PB-SRB1, assembly GCA_016722945.1. GTDB lineage: Bacteria > Desulfobacterota > Desulfobulbia > Desulfobulbales > Desulfocapsaceae > PB-SRB1. Next base: position 58,854 of record JAEQMT010000066.1, read on the forward strand.
GCTTTGGAGAAAACAGCTGGCACTTTTTTCCTCAATGGGAGCATCTGTTAGCTGGTGCGACGCAGGCGGCAAACGGCTGGCCTTTTAATCGTGAGGATTCCGCCGGCAGGATTACCTACAGCCAAGACCAGCTTCCTGATTCCATGCAGCTGCTTGAACGCACTCTGGTTTATCCGGTCATGCTGAACATGGACGATAATCGCTTTGCCTTCATCGAGGCGGCGATACGAAAAGCTGCGTCAGTATAGTGGAGCGAACTTAACGGAGAAAACAAAGAGAACTAAGGACGATAAAACTTATGGGAGCCGAACTGGGCGACGTAGGTGAGGCCATCGGCCCATTCCGGTTCCACTGATTCAAGGTGATAGTGTGTTGCACCATCGGTAAAATCAGGGGTTTTAAGGGCTATCGCCGCTGTTTCCATGCACTTGAAAAAGGTTTCCGGATCATCGGGGATGTAGTTCTGCTTCTGAAATGTCCAGCTGAACTGATACGGCTGGGTAACCACGTCCTTTACCGACATTTCTTGCTCGGAAGCGCGATTCAGGGTTACGTGGGCCACCGCAAGCTGGCCTATTTGCGGCTCTGAACGAGCCTCATGGTATATATTTAGGGTGAGCCACAAGATCCCTTCCATCAACGTCATATCCACTACTCCTTTGTCTTGTTCCGAAATTTGATGGCGTCGTAAAAACCCCAATTACGGTCATTGTGGAGTTGAATCGAAATCAATAATCATTTGAAATTACTGGATTCCCGCTTTCGCGGGAATGACGTTATCAAGCAAATTCAAGGTTTTTACGGGCTCATCAAATTTTCTACCATAGCAAAAACCATCCGTGTTGGCTACCTGGCAATTACTTCCATGTAAAAAGCGATAAAATAATAATAATAACCCGCTGAGAGTCAAGTAAATAGGTTATTTCATCGATCAGAGGGGGTAACCTGCTTGGCTCAGCTGCACTTTCAAAGCGATAAATTGATCAATGGTGAGTTGTTCGGCACGCACGTCGACAACGATACCGATGGAACTGAGACATTGTTTGATAACCTCCTTAGTTGACCCGTGGCCGATCGTACTGGTTCCCGCCAGGGCCGCGAGATTGTTGACCAATGTCTTTCTTCTGGTTGCAAAGGCGCCACGGACGATTCGGCACAGTTGGGCATGTTCGTCCTTGCCCAGCAGCTGAGGGCGAATGGTAAGCCTGACGAGGGTTGAATCCACCTTTGGGCGGGGGTGAAACGCCTCCGGTCTTATGGTGAACAACTTTTCCACCACGGCAACCTGGTTAAGCAGAACAGTACTGATGCCGTATAATTTCGTACCGACAGATGCCTTGAGCCTCTCGGCCACCTCTTTTTGCAAGAGCACCGTTACCTGCTCTATGCAATGGGCATGATCGACAATCGTAAATAAAAACGGGTGAGAGATAGAGTAGGGCAGATTCGAGACAATTTTCAGCCGGCCAAACCTCGATGACAACAATTGGTAATCCACGGTGAGGATGTCACCATGAATAAGCTCGACATTTTCCGGTAAAATCCGGGCAAGCCGATGGTACTCGATGAGTCCGCCATCGATTTCAACCCCAATAACATTTTTTACTCGCGGCGCCAGAGCACAGGTAAGAATGCCAAGCCCGACCCCGGCCTCGATAACGGTGTCTTCGGCACCGCAGGTGGAGGCCGCGACGATACCATCGGCGTAGCGGCGATTGACCAGAAAATTTTGTCCGCGCTGCTTCGACGGTGATAAGCCATGCGTCGCCAGGATCTTTTTTACATTCACACGTCGCTCTCTGGATGCTAGCTTAACACCTGTTTTTCTCTTCGCTTCCGACGAAAGGCAACGATAACATGATAGAAACCGAAGTAGCTGAGCAGACCGCCCGGTAACGCCAGGATAAGGCCGCCAACGAGAAATACGACCACCGCCTCATAGCCAAGGCCTGCTATTGCCTGCATCATCTCATAAAACCCGCGATCAGATTCCAGTAAATTGGTTACTTTATTGAGATAGCGAGTATCGAGATGATACGGCGTGGCAATGTTTCCCAGGATCAGGCAGACAGAATAAAGGGGAATGAAGGTAAAGGGATTGCTGATGATGTAGCTGGTGGTTATCCCGGCGATAATGGAAGATCTGGTGAGAAAGGTGATCAGCAGTACCGCCGTGGTGTGCAGGGGGATTGTTGGCGTCAGCCCGATGAATACGCCAATTGCCGCACCCAGCGCCAGGGAGTGGGGGCTGCCCTTCAGACGCAGCAACTTGTAGTAATGAAACTTAGTGGTGCGGGCAAAATTCACGACGGATTATCGACCGAGCGAGGAACGCGAATAGACGTCATCTTCATGGTGGATCTTAAATAAGGTCTCCATCTTTTTTGCCCCGGCAAAGGCAATCATTGCCGCATTATCGGTGCAAAACTCACGGGCCGGGAGGTAAACGCGCTTCCCGTGCGCCGCTCCAGTCTGAGCTAATTGTGAACGCAGTCTATCGTTTGCCGCCACGCCGCCGCCCAGTACGATTGAATCGATCCTTGTATCTTGTGCCGCTCGTATGATTTTTTCCACCAGTACATCAATCACCGCCTGTTGAAATGATGCGCAGATATCGTCGACGGGGAGATCGCGACCATCTTTTTCATATGTTCTGACAATCTGGGAAACGGCGGTTTTCAAACCGCTAAAGCTGAAATCATATGAATGCTCAGAGAGTTTCGCGCGCGGTAGCGAAAAGGCGGTTTTATCACCTTCGGTACTGCGCCGGGAGATAACCGGGCCGCCGGGATAGCCGAGATCAAGCAAACGGGCAACCTTGTCAAATACCTCGCCGGCGGCGTCATCACGGGTGCAGCCAAGCAGGGTGCAGCGGATAAAATCGTCTACCCGGTAGATAGCGCTGGTACCGCCGGAAACAATAAGGGCGAGGTAGGGAAAGGGAGGTGTTTCGCGTTCAAGAAAAATGGAAAGAGCATGGGCAGCCAGGTGATCAACCCCGACAAAGGCAATATCTTTTGCGTAGGCAAATGATTTAGCAAAAGAATAGCCAACCAGCAGCGAGCCGATCAAACCGGGCCCCTGGGTTGCCGCAACGAGATCCACTTCTTCATGGGAGAGATTCGCCCGGGAAAAAACGGCATCGATGATGGGAATAAGATTTTCAAGATGAGCCCGCGAGGCAAGCTCGGGAACGATACCGCCAAAGGGCAGGTGCACCGCGTCCTGACTCTGGCTCACATGAGCAAGCACACCCTTGTCGTCACTGATGAGTGCCGCCGCGGTATCATCGCAGGAGGTTTCTATGCCCAGCGTAATCATCAGCTAAATTATAGGTATTGTAACCTTGCTGTGGCGGTATCAGAGATACGATGGAACTTCATTGCTGCTCGGGTACGAGCCGAGCCACTCATAATAAGAACAGATATCGCGAATTTCTTCACACCCTGACCTGATATGATCCTCACTCATATGCCCCATCATATCGATGAAAAATACATATTGCCAATTTTTACCCTTAATCGGCCGCGATTCGATTTTCGCCAGATTGATGTGGCGCCGCGACAACACGGTCAAAATTTCATTGAGTGCACCCGGCCGATCGCGGGTGCCGATCAGCAAAGAGGTGCGGTCATTGCCGCTGTATGGGGGAGACTTGCTTCCGATAATGAGAAAACGGGTGGTATTGCCGCGATAATCCTCTATGCCTTTCACTACTACCTGTAGTCCGTACGCCTTGATCGCCAACGATGATGCAATGGCGCCGATGTTGGGATTATTGGCCGCCATCTGGGCGGCGGCGCCGGTGGAAAAGACCGGCAGGGTGGGGGTTGCAGGAAGATTCTTGCGCAGCCATTCACGGCATTGGGCAAGGGGCTGGTCGTGAGAGGCGACGGTTTGGATATCGTTGATATTGCCCGACTTGCAGACCAGATTGTGGCTAATCTCCAGGCGTACTTCCCCACAGATTTTCACCTTGTACTTCATGAACGAGTCCAGGGTGGAGAAGACGGCGCCCTCGATAGAATTTTCCACTGGTACCACTCCGTAAGTGGTGCGCTCCTTTTCCACCTCGGCAAAAACCTCGGCAATGGATTCAAGAGGCCGATACTCGGCCGATTGACCAAAATAGCTTACCCCCGCCAGATGGGTGAAGGTGGCCTCCGGGCCGAGATATGATATCTCGATTTTTTTTTGAGAAAGCCGGCAGGTGGTTATTATTTCGTGAAAAATCGAGCGCAAAGCGTTTTCGGGGAAACCCCCGTCATTGATCTCGGCCAACCGCTCGTAGATCTGACGTTCACGATAGGGATCCCAGGCCGCGCGCTTGCCGGCATCCTTTAGTTTACCGATGGCAACGGCACATTCAAGCCGCTCCTTGAGCAGGCCAACCACCTCGCTGTCGATAGTATCGATACGGTCTCTGAGATCCGTTATGGAAGATTTGTTATCACTCATTATGCTGGGCTCATGGTGTGTACCCATCAACACGATCTGATCCATGGACATTTCGGCTGATGAGAGGAGAATTATTTCAGATACCAACTTTGTAGGAAGAAGAAAAAAGTATGTCAAGCGGGAAAAGGCTGGTATAGACTGGCAGCATCGCTAAATATCTACCAAAGGCGCCGATTCAGGTTCAATAGCACCGCTGCAAAGGGCGAAACAGGATGAATCAGGAAAAACATACGAACAGATAAATAACCGGATAAAACGAGGTGAAGCGGTGGTGGTAACCGCCGAAGAGATGGTTGGCATCGTCAAGACAAAAGGGGCGAAAGATGCAGCGGCAACGGTGGATGTGGTGACCACCGGCACCTTTGCCCCCATGTGCTCCTCCGGAGCGTTCATCAATTTTGGTCAGAGCGTTCCCACCATCAAGGCAGCAAAGGTGTGGTTCAACAAGGTGCCGGGATATGGTGGCCTTGCCGCGGTGGATTGCTATCTCGGTGCCACCGAACCAGCCGAGGATGATCCGTTAAACAAGGTATATCCCGGCCAGTTCACCTATGGCGGCGGCCACGTCATTGAGGATCTGGTCAGGGGAGAATCCGTGTTTTTCGAATCCAAGGCATACGGAACTGACTGTTATGCATCACGAAAGTGTAAAAAGGAGGTACGTCTCGATGAACTTCCTTTTGCCCTGCTCTGTAATCCCCGCAATGGATATCAGAACTATAATTGCGCCATAAATCTTTCGGAAAAGACGGTATACACCTATATGGGTATGCTCAAGCCGCGTGGTCAGAACGCAACCTATTGCAGTGCCGGCTCCTTGAGCCCGCTGTTCAATGACCCGCTCTATAAGACCATCGGGCTTGGCAGCCGCATATTTCTTGGCGGCGGCATCGGCTATGTTACCTGGCACGGCACCCAGCACAATCCCGATGCGCCTCGAACAAAAGGCGGCGCCCCTACCAGACCATCCGGCACCCTAATGGTGCAGGGAGATCTGAAGCAGATGAGTCCACAGTGGCTGAAAGGGTTATCAATTCTCGGCTATGGTACATCGTTGGCGGTGGGGCTGGGAACCGCCATTCCCATACTCAACGAAGATATGGCCTGCTATACCGGAGTAAGCGATGCTGAACTGTTTACCCAGGTAATCGATTATGGCCATGATTATACCAATTGCATCAGCCGTGATTACGGCGAAGTAAGTTACGCACAATTGAAATCAGGCGAAATCGAGGTGGCTGGCAAAACGGTGCCGACGGCACCTCTGTCAAGCATCTTTAAGGCACGCGAAATAGCCGAAATACTAAAAAGCTGGATCAAGGCTGGGGATTTTCTCATCACCGAGCCGGTTGTTACGCTTCCCGGCCCTTCCAGTTGATATGGTAATGAGCGAGATAAGCGATAAACTGGCGTGTCTTTCCCAACTTATTTCCGCCTACAAAACGGTTGGTATAGCCTATTCCGGCGGGGTGGATTCCACCACCCTGGCAGTCGTTGCCTGTCGCACCCTTGGCCCGGATAACGTGCTCCTGGTGCATGGCGCCAGTTGTCTGATCGGCGAAAGGGTTAGCCAAGAGGCGGACACCCGGATAAAAATGGTCGTACCCGATGTCCGCATTCGACACCTCACTCTCTCTGTACTGCATGAGCCCCGTATTGCGACAAACGATGCTGATCGCTGTTACTATTGCAAAAAAATAATATTTCAGGCATTTCAGGCGGAAATTGAGAAAGAAAACATAGAACAGCTGCTGGACGGCACCAACCTCGATGATCTGCAACAGGATCGGCCCGGCTTGCGTGCCATCAGAGAACTTCGGGTACACACGCCGCTGGCCGAAGCTGGACTGACCAAGGCAGATGTCCGCGCCCTTGCCAGGTATCTGGGTCTGCCGCAGGCGGACACCCCTGCCGATTCATGTCTGGCTACCAGAATCGCACCGTTCACTAGGCTATCCCCGGCTGTGCTCCAGCTGGTCGACACCATGGAGGCGCATTTTCGCCATATGGGCTATGTCGGGTGCCGACTGCGACCGCGAGGCACGACCATTATCGTGGAGCTGCGGGCAGCGGATATTGCCCGTTGTGCCGGGCAGGATCGAGAGTCCATCCGAAGCTATTTCTTGTCCCACGGATTCACCACGGTTCTGCTGGATTTACAACCGAGACCGGCGAGTTGAGGGTTCCGTGCACAATAGTCCCTTCGCCCAACTTCATCGTTTCTCAAGATATTTTACCCCAGCAATATCAGTCCGACCATCGGTAACATTTTCTTCGCGCCTTGATTTTGAACGAACATTCTTATGCTTCAAGGCTCCCTTGAATGGATCGCTGTTTTCATACTCAGGAGTCCGTAGTAATTCCTAACTTTTTTGTAATATTCAAAATGGGAGGTTTTTTCTTGCGTAATAAGGGATTTTTTCTTTTGACAATTGGTTTTGCTTTGGTTAAAGCATCTACCCTATAGAAACCTGGGAACAGCGCGTAGAGCCTGTTTTCGCTCAATAATGATCAGGAGGGAGCATTAATGAACAAGAAGGAATTGATCGAAAGTATTGCTGGAGCCGCCGATATCAGCAAAGCCTCAGCGGAGAAGGCCCTCAACGCCACCCTGGCGGCGATTGCCGATTCTCTCAAAGGTGATGACAAGGTTACTCTGGTTGGATTCGGAACATTTTCCGTTTCCAAGCGTGAGGCTCGCACCGGTCGCAATCCGCAAACCGGCAAAAAAATCAAGATTCCGGCGCGCAAAGTGGTCAAATTCAAAGCGGGCAGCAAGCTCGCCGATGTTGTAAACTAACAGCTCATCCTCTTAGAGTTGATGTCGGGACGTGGCTCAGTCTGGTAGAGCACAGCGTTCGGGACGCTGGGGTCGGAGGTTCAAATCCTCTCGTCCCGACCATTTCCATTTTATCACGATATAACGCAACTCACCGACCAGCTCGCCCATCAGTCAGCAAAAGCCGCTCCCGGGATCTGAGGGAAGCGGCTTTTTTAGTTTGATGAAAACCAATCTGAGTCGGCAAGCTGTGAAGAATTAACTTGATTCGCTGATTTCTCGGCTCCGTCACAAGGGAGCCTTGCAACATGAAAAATGTCTTATTTCTCCCACCGCTACCAACCGGGGGACGATACATGATCGATTTGTGGTAAGGAACAGACCATGATAACGCTCTTAGATTATGGCGCCGGCAATGTGCGCAGCGTCAGAAACGCGGTGAATCATTTAGGCGCCGAAATAGTTGACGTTACTTCTCCACAAGACATTATCGATGCGGATAAACTGATATTTCCCGGAGTAGGCAGCTTCGGTCTGGTTATGCAGCGACTGCGCGATCAGGGATATACGGAACCGCTTATCAAACGCATCGAGATGCAGAAACCGTTTTTAGGCATTTGCGTGGCATTGCAGGCCCTTTTCGAGCAGAGCGAGGAAAGCCCCGGTGTCCGTGGACTGGGGATCATTAGGGGCGCGGTCACGAAATTTCCCGATAGCTGCGCCTCCATCCCGCATATGGGATGGAATGGATTAAAGGTGCATAAAGCCTGTTCTCTGCTCAACCAATACCAGGACGAGCGCATGTATTTCGTCCACTCATATTGCGCCGCCAAAAATCAGGTGCCCGATGAGTGGCTGGTGGCGACCACCGATTACGGCGAGGAGTTTGTTTCCGCGCTGGGCAAGGAAAATATCCTGGCGCTGCAGTTTCATCCTGAAAAAAGCGGCGGTGCCGGTCTGCAATTGCTCAAAAACTTTATCCAGCCGCCCACTTATGAAATCACCTCACCAACTACTCAAAAAAAACATGAGCGCACAACCCTGGCCAAACGGATTATCGCCTGCCTCGACGTCAGAAGCGATGATCATGGCGAATTGGTGGTAACCAAAGGTGACCAGTACGATGTCCGCGAACAGGGCGCGGTCCGTAACCTCGGTCGGCCGGCGGCAATGGCGCATCGCTATTATGAAGAAGGAGCCGATGAGATCACCTTTCTCAATATCACCGGTTTTCGTGATTTCCCCCTGGCCGACCAGCCCATGCTCAGACTTCTCGAAGAGACCTCGAAGCAGGTATTCGTACCGCTCACCATTGGTGGCGGAATCCGTGGATTTACAGATGAAAACGGGGTGGAATACTCGGCCCTGGAGGTGGCATCTACCTATTTTCGTTCCGGTGCCGACAAGGTTTCCATCGGCGGTGACGCGGTCTCTACCGTCGAAAAATTTTTAGCAAGCGGAACCGCCTCCGGCAAAAGTTCCATCGAACAGATCAGCGGTGTATATGGGGCCCAGGCAGTGGTTATTTCGGTGGATCCGCGTCGTGTGTATGTGAGTGCTCCCGATGAAACCCACCACGCTACCATCGAAACAGCTGACCCCGGTCCCAATGGAGAATGCTACTGCTGGTATCAGTGCACCGTTAAAGGCGGCCGGGAGGGGCGTGATCTCGACGTTATCCAGCTGGTTAGCGGCTGCGAAGCCTTAGGAGCGGGTGAAATTCTGCTTAATTGCATAGATCGGGATGGTTCGAAAAACGGATTTGATCTTGAGCTGATCAAGCATGTTCAGGCGGCGGTATCTATCCCGGTAATCGCTTCCAGCGGCGCCGGAGCGCCGGTTCACTTCAGTGATGTGTTCGTCGTCACCGACGTAGAGGCGGCACTGGCGGCGGGTATATTTCACCGGGACGAAGTGAGTATCGAAGAAGTCAAACAGGAACTCATCAATCGCGGTATCGTGGTGCGCTTGTAAAAGATTGCTCCAGGATATATCTCCCGCGGCAAAGAAAAACCTCTTTTGCTTCCAAGCCAAGTCTGCTAAGGTGCTGCGATCTGGCTTTGCCCTTTTTTGAGGGATAACGGTTTCGTGGTGCAATTCGGCCCACCGTGTGCACGGGCAAAGCTATTTCATCCAACTCATAAAAAGGAGACGTACAGCATGAAGAATTCACTGTTCAGAAAAGGTGTTTTGGCGTTTTCCGCTCTGACGCTGACCTTTAGTGCCTCTTCCGCCCTGGCGCAATGTGATGATGGCGAGATTGTCGCCAAGTTCAGCCACGTAACCGGTGGTACCACCCATCCGAAAGTGGTTGCCGCAAACAACTTCGCCGCTCGGGTCAACGAGGAAATGAACGGCATCATGTGCGTGGAGGTATTTCCCAACTCTACGCTGTTCGGCGACAGCAAGGAGCTGGAAGCCCTGCTTCTGGGCGATGTTCAGTTTCTCGCTCCGTCTCTCTCTAAGTTCGGATCATACACCCGTAAATACGGGGTATTTGATCTGCCCTTTATCTTCGAAGATATCGACGCCGCCATTCGCTTCACCCAGTCGGATACCGGCCGGGCCCTGCTCAATGACATGAGCGATCTAGGCTTTGTCGGTCTTGGCTACTGGATGTCCGGCATGAAGTATTTTTCCGCCAACAAGCCGCTTATCGTCCCCAGTGATGCCAACGGTCTGAAGTTTCGCGTTCAGGCCTCTGATGTCGCCAAGGCGATGATCGCAGCCATGGGCGCCTCTCCCCAGCCGATGGCTTTTGCCGAGGTTTACGGGGCATTGCAGACCGGCGTCGTTGACGGTCAGGAGAACACCTGGTCCAATATCTACACCAAGAAATTTTTCGAGGTCCAGGACAGTGTTACCGAGACCAACCATCAGCTGCTCGCCTATCTGTTCATGACCTCCACCGACTTTCTCGACAGTCTGGAGCCGGCCGTGCGCGACCAACTGCTCATCATCGCCGATGAGGTCACCCAGCAGGCCAATCTCGATGTGAAGGCGGCCGAGGCCAAGAATCGTCAGAACATTCTCGATTCAGGCGGTACCATCAATGAACTGAGCGCCGAACAACGGGCCGAGTGGGTTGAGGCCATGCGTCCGGTGTGGGATCAGTTTGAAGGAGACATCGGCGTCGAGATCATCGAATCGGCTGCCAGCTCCTAATCGATATCACCGAAAACTATTATGGGGCCGTTTTTCCGACGGCCCAATAATCATCTCTCAGGCGCGAGGATATTCAGATGGCATGGCCACACTACTATCTGCTGATTTTTATTGCGATCATCTGGGTGCTCGAAAAGTTCTTCCCCAAGTTTATGGAACGGTTCGAGGAAAATTTTCTCGTCCTGATTATCACCTCCATCATGGTCGTCTCCTTCGGTCAGGTAGTAGCACGCTACGGGTTCAATACCGGCTGGGCGGCCGCCCTGGAGTTCAACACGGTGGCCTTTTCCTGGCTGATTCTCATCGGCATGAGCTACGGCATCAAGACAGGTCTACATCTAGGTGTCGATCTGCTGCTCAACGCGGTACCCAAACCCATCACCAAGCTGCTTTCGCTGTTCGGCGCTACCTGCGCCATGGTCTATGGACTGCTGCTGCTCGATTCGGCCTGGTTCGCCGCGCTTGGCGTTGATGTCAGAGGCGGCGCCATCGAATACTGGCTGAAGATGTACAAGGTGGGCATCGGAATGGAGGAGCTGCGCTATCCGCAATTCATGCAGGAGGCATTTGGCCTGCAGCCGCGGTTTCACCGTTGGATAACCCTGCTTGTTCTGCCCATGAGCCTCGCCATGCTGGTATTTCGTGGCGCTCAGGCCTTTGTCGATATCGCCACGAACAAGCGTGCCATGCTTATCAGCGGTCACGAGGCGGAAGAATTGGTGGCGGAGCATAAAGATGTCCTGAAAGACGACTAGGAGCCGAGGAACTTCCATGGAATCATTAATTCTGTTTGCCCTGGTTCTGGGTTTTCTGTTCATCGGCGTCCCCGTCGGCATTTCGCTGGGGTTGTCGTCGATCCTGTTCATCACGTTTTTTTCGCACGATTCGCTCTCATCGGTTGCCCTGCATCTGTTTGGCGCCGGTCAGCATTACACTCTGCTGGCTATTCCGTTTTTCGTGCTTGCCTCCTGTTTTATGTCCACCGGTGGAGTGGCGCGGCGTCTGATTAAATTTGCCATTGCCAGCGTCGGCCATTTTCAGGGCGGTCTGGCCATGGCCTCGGTATTGTCCTGTATGATGTTTGCCGCTCTTTCCGGCTCATCGCCGGCAACGGTGGTGGCAATCGGTACCATCGCAATTGCCGGTATGCGTCAGGTGGGCTATTCAAAGGAATTTGCCTCCGGCGTTATTGCCAATGCGGGTACTCTCGGGATTCTCATCCCACCCTCAATTGTCATGGTGGTCTATGCCGCATCCACCGATGTCTCGGTGGGGCGGATGTTTCTGGCCGGGGTCATTCCCGGTTTGCTGGCAGGATCCATGCTGATGCTCACCATTTACATCGTTGCCCGCATAAAAAATCTGCCAGCCGAACAATGGCAGGGCTTCGGGCCGCTTTTTGACGGCGCCAAAGACGCAAGTTGGGGGTTGTTTTTAATTGTTATCATCATGGGCGGCATATACGGTGGGGTATTTACCCCCACCGAGGCCGCCGTGGTGGCGGCGGTCTACTCCATATTCGTGGCCCTGTTTATCTACCGCGATATGGGGCCGCTGCAAGAGACCCCGTGGCTCATGGAGGGTGATAGCCGGGAGGCCCGGGCCGGATTCATGAGTTCGGTGTACGGGATTTCCATCTTTCTGTTCTGGATGATTCTCTCCTTCTTTGCCACCGCCAGCAACGAGTCAATTTCCCTGACCGACCGGTTTTTGGCCGGAGTACTGATCTGCGGGGCAATTACCGCAACATTTTTGTTCGGTATAAGTCGGAAGGAACAACTGACCATAGGTCCATGCATCAGTGCGGGCATTGCCGTGTGGGGCCGCAACATCGTATTGATGGTCAGGAAATTTTTACCGGCAATCTTCGGGGTGGATACCCGCAACACCATCCTGGAAGGTACCAAGACCACGGTAATGCTGATGTTCATCATTGCCAACGCGCTCCTGTTTGCCCATACCCTGTCAGCCGAACGCATCCCTCAGGAAGTGACCGAATGGATGCTGGGGGCCGGGTTCAACTGGTTCACCTTTCTCATAGCCGTTAATATCCTGCTGCTGATCGGCGGACAATTTATGGAGCCGTCCGGCCTTCTTATTATCGTTGCGCCAGTAGTATTTCCCATTGCCATGGAACTGGGAATCGATCCGATTCATCTCGGCATCATTATGGTGGTCAACATGGAAATCGGCATGATTACGCCGCCCATCGGCCTCAACCTGTTCGTGACGTCAGGTATAACCGGGATGAGTCTGACCCGGGTGGTGAGAGCGGCGCTGCCGTTTATGCTGGTGCTCATGGCTTTTCTCGTCATTGTTACCTACGTGCCGTGGATCTCCACCGTCCTGCCGTATGCCCTGATGGGGCCTGAGATCGTCACCCAATAAAACAAAACCGGAGGTGTCTCACGAGACACCTCCGGTTTTTTTCCTGAAAGCTACGCTGAAATTTCGCGATCAATCAGAGTGCCGCTTTAATGCGCTCCATAGCCTCAGTCACGTTGGCAAGCGAGTTAAAAGCGGAAAGCCTGATGTAGCCTTCGCCGCAATGACCAAAACCGGCGCCCGGAGTACAGACAACACCAGCCTTGTTGAGCAGCATATCGAAAAACTCCCACGAATCAGATTTGCCGTCTATCCAGATATAGGGTGAATTATCTCCGCCCGTGCAATCATAGCCAAGACTGGTCATTTCTTGGCGGATGATCTGGGCGTTGTTCATGTAGTAATCCACCAGTTCCTTTGCCTGACGTTTCCCCTCGATACTGTAGAGTGCCGTCGCCGCCTTTTGTACCGGATAGGAAACGCCGTTGAATTTGGTTGACTGGCGCCGGTTCCAGTATTGATGAAGAAATACTTCCTCACCATCGAGATTGAAGGCGCGGCAGGTGGAGGGCACCACCGTGTAGGCGCAACGAGTGCCGGTAAATCCGCCGCTTTTTGAAAAACTGCGAAATTCCACCGCAACCTCGCGGGCGCCGTCGATCTCGTAGATGGAGTGGGGGATATCTTTATCCCTGATAAAGGCCTCATAGGCGGCATCAAAGAGAATCAGCGCTTTATTCTCATGGGCGAAGGCGACCCACTCGGCCAGCTGTTTTTTTGATATGGTGGCACCGGTGGGATTGTTGGGAAAACAGAGATAGATCAAATCCACCCGGCCTTCGGGCAGAGCGGGAATGAAGTTGTTTTCTTTCGTGGCCTCGAGATAGCTGACCCCGCCATAGCGGCCCTCATATAAAATACCGGTGCGGCCGGCCATGATTGTTGTGTCAAGGTAAACCGGATAAACGGGATCGGGAATTGCGACAAAATTGTCGGAACCAAACAGCTCCTGAAAATTGGAGGTATCGCATTTGGCGCCGTCTGAGATAAAAATCTCATCAGCCGAAATGGGGGCGCCGAGCGCCTTGAAATCGTGCAGCGCCACCAGTTCACGCAGAAACGAATATCCTTTTTCCGGGCCATACCCACGAAAGGTCTTTTCATCGGCCATCTCGTCGACCGCCTGGTGAAAGGCCTTGATACAGGCAGGGGGCAGTGGCTTGGTAACATCACCGATACCGAGCTTGATGACATGTTTGTCAGGATTTTGCCGCTGATATTCACTCACCCGCCTCGCGATATCGACAAAGAGATACGAGGTTTGCAACTTCTTGTAGTGCTTGTTGATGGTAATCATGGAGATGTCCCGGAAGTCTGAAATAGTAGGTAGTGGGTAAGAGAATTAACAGCGCCAATGTGTACAACAATTCTCATGTCTCTGTCAATGTGAGCGATCCACCTTGTTGTACTTTTCACTAAAATAACAAGTATCCTTGATGGCGTCGTAAAAACCCATATACCAGTCATAACGGAGTTGACCCGACATTCATACTTAATTGGAAAGACTGGATTCCCGCTTTCGCGGGAATGACGATAATTAGCAATTTTGAGGTTTCTACGAGCCCATCACCCTTTGATGAAATCGTAAAAAGCTAACCAATGGGGCCTTATGGCGTCATCCTAAAGGGAACGAAGTCATTTTCACGGTGACCTCGTTGGAAGTCGAACTTGCAGCTAAAGATGGATAAGTAATAAGTCTACGGAGTGGTGGTCATTTTGACCTCGCAGGCGTACATGTGGTACGTCGACAAGTCAAAATGATCCCACGACGACGGAGAGCGAAGCTTTTATGACGCCATCACCCTTTGATGGTCAAACGAGCCGTTAATTCCGTTGAGCGAAGTTTTTTTGCTGAGCCCGTCGGGTTAGCCGGTTGCCATTTCAAGCGCGGCAGGGGAGATCACCCGACGTTTGAGCGCCTGGACGAAACACTCCGACAACACAAAGGTCAAACCGGTATGTAGATTTGCGATAGTGTGCAGTATCCGGTGCATCCGGTATTTTTTCACCATGGCCCACAACAGTTTCGGTTCATAGTGTGGATCAACGATCAGGCGAGATACCTCCTGAGCCGACACCAGGGCCGGATAGATGCCCTCACCGGTAATCGGTGAAACCAGACCGGCCGCTTCTCCCACCAGAAAACAACGACCAAACTGAAATCCCCGGTAATCACAATTCACCCGTGCCGCCTTTAGACTGCTGTTCCCAACATCGATCTTTTTATCAGCCAACCACTGGCTGAGCCGTGCCCTCAGCTGGACCGGGGAGAGCCCTGTACCGCACCGATATACCCCCACCGAAGCGGTGGCCGCGTGGGGAAATATCCAACTGTAGCCGCTCTGGAAACGATATGGATCGAAATTCCAGACCATTTCCGGGAATGCAGCCTCGATGGTGAACTTGATGCCGACGCCGAAATGTCTGCTGGGCACCCGGCAAAAAGAGCGAACCGGTGACAAGGCACCGTCCGCCCCGATCAAAAAATGGTACCGCAACTCATGTTCTTTGTTATTATGGACATAGTGAACCGAGTGGTTGGTTATCGAGGTAACCCGCGCCGATTTGATAATCCGAACACCACTGGTGGTGGCCTCGCGGGCCATATGGGCGCCAAGAGCAGTCCGGTTGACGGTGGCGATCAGCGGGGTATCGTTGTGGTAGCGACAGAGCTGACGATGTGTTTCGATAACCTGGTCGGTGAAGCTCTTTTCGATGAGCTGTCGGGGGATATGTGCCAGCAGACCCTTTTCAGTAATGCCGCCGGCGCACACTTTTGGCCCAATCCGGCTATTTTTTTCAAGAAGAACGATCCGGGCGCCGCAATCAGCCAGAAGTTTCGCGCAGCGCAGCCCGCCAGGCCCGCCGCCAACCACAACGACGGTGTCGCTCATCACCCGTAAAGGGCGGGAAAATGAAGCGCGGGAGTAAAATCGGCGAAAATTAGCAAGTCGATATCGCCTTGATGACGCACCACGCCGGTAGGCTATTCACCAAAAAGACTGCCCCTGAAGAAGTCGCGGTTCATGCGGGCGATGGAACGGATGGAGATGCCCTTGGGGCATTGGGCCTGACATTCACGCTCGTTTGAGCAAAACCCGAATCCCTCCTTGTCCATCTGCGTCACCATGGCGCGGGCCCGCTCTTTGCGCTCCGGCTGACCCTGCGGCAGCAGTCCAAGCTGAGTAATCTTGGCGCCGGTAAAGAGCATGGCGGCATCATTGGGACAACTGGCCACGCATGCCCCACACCCGACACAGGCGGCCGAATCCATCGCCAGTTCAGCAGTTTCCGAAGAAATCGGAATGGCGTTGCCGTCCACGCCACCGCCGGTGTTAACGGAGACATACCCGCCCGCCTGAATGATGCGGTCCAGGGCGGATCGGTCCACCATCAAATCTTTGCGAATGGGAAAGGCGCGTGAGCGAAACGGCTCGATCACCAGAGTGTCGCCGCTGTTGAATGCGCGCATATGAAGCTGGCAGAGGTTGTTTAATTTCACCGGGCCGTGGGCGATCCCGTTTACCATCGCCCCGCAGGAGCCACAGATGCCCTCCCGGCAGTCGTGGTCGAAGGCAACCGGTATTTTTCCTTCGGCGGTCAACTGCTCGTTGAGTACGTCGAGCATCTCCAGAAACGACATATCGGTGGATATATCGCGCAGCAGGTAGGTCTCGAACCCGCCCAGGGCATCGTTGTTTTTCTGGCGCCAAATCTTGAGAGTAAGATCGATGGTTTTCATAACAAATATCTATGTATAAAATTGATGTGTTATTTATAGCTGCGCTGAGAAGGCGTGACATTTTCAAACACCAGTGGTTCCTGGTGCATTACCGGCTCTTCGTCTTGCTTGTATTCCCATACGGCGACGTGGCAGTAGTGTTCGTCATCGCGCAGGGCTTCATGGTCCTCGGTCTGACTTTCCTCACGCAGGTGGCAGCCGCACGACTCGTTGCGGGCCAGGGCGTCGCGCAACATAAATTCGCCAAACTCCAGGAAATCGGCAACCCGGCCGGCCCGCTCCAGCGATTGATTAATATCGTGCGCATCACCGGGAATATAGACTTTATTCCAGAACGATTCGCGGATCGACGGCAGCTTCTCCAATGCCTCGGTAAGCCCCGCCGCGTTGCGAGCAAGCCCGCAATTATCCCACAACAACCTGCCAAGTTCTTTATGAACCTCATCGACTGATACCGAACTCTCGGTGCGCTTGCCACTGTTGGCAAGGATGCGGGATAAACGATCACTGACCTGCGATTTTACTGAGCTGAATTCTACATGGTCGGTGGCAACCGGATCGAGTTTGGTGGAGCCGAAATAGTTGGCCACCGTCGTGGAGATGACGAAATAACCGTCCGCCAGACCCTGCATCAGGGCACTGGCGCCCAGCCGGTTGGCGCCGTGATCGGAGAAATTACATTCACCCAGGGCAAACAATCCGGGAATGGTGGTCATCAGATTGTAGTCAACCCAGAGCCCGCCCATGGTGTAGTGGACCGCTGGGTAGATGAGCATCGGCTCTTTCATGGGATCGACATCGGTGATCATCTCATACATCTGAAAGAGATTGCCGTATTTCCTGAATATAACGTCTTCACCATCACGTCTGATTGCCTCGGCAAAATCCAGGTATACCGCCAGCCCCGTGTCACCCACACCGCGGCCGGTGTCACACTGATCCTTGGCGTTTCGCGAGGCTACATCACGAGGCACCAGGTTGCCGAAACTGGGATAGCGGCGCTCCAGATAGTAGTCGCGCTCGGCTTCGGGAATCTGCGAGGGTGGCCGCGAATCACCGGGCGCGCTGGGCACCCAGACACGACCGTCGTTGCGCAATCCCTCACTCATCAGGGTAAGCTTGGACTGATACTCACCATGCACCGGGATGCAGGTGGGGTGAATCTGGACAAAGCTGGGGTTGGCGAAACCGGCGCCGCGCCGGCAGGCTCGCCAGGCGGCGGTGACGTTGCAGGCCATGGCGTTAGTGGAGAGAAAATAGGCATTGCCGTAGCCCCCGGTGCAGAGCAGCACGGCGTCGGCATGATACGTTTCCAGCGAGCCGTTAAGCATATTACGTACGACAATACCACGGGCACGGCCGTCGACGACCACCACATCCATCATTTCCCGACGATTGTACATGGTCACCGTTTTTTTGCCGATCTGCCGGGAAAGGGCGCTGTAGGCGCCCAGTAGCAATTGCTGGCCGGTCTGACCGCGGGCATAAAAGGTTCGCGCCACCTGGGCGCCACCAAAAGATCGATTGGCCAGGGTGCCGCCATACTCTCGGGCAAAGGGCACCCCCTGGGCGACACATTGGTCGATAATGTTATTGGAGACCTGAGCCAGCCGATAGACGTTGGCCTCACGGGCGCGAAAATCGCCGCCCTTGATGGTGTCGTAAAACAGACGAAAGATGGAATCACCGTCATTGGTGTAGTTCTTGGCGGCGTTGATCCCTCCCTGAGCGGCGATGGAGTGAGCCCGGCGCGGACTGTCATGATAGGTAAAGGCCGACACCTGATAGCCTGCTTCGGCCAAAGTCGCCGCCGCCGAGGCCCCGGCAAGACCGGTGCCCACGACGATGATCTTGAATTTACGCCGGTTGGCGGGGTTGACCAGTTTTGACGAAAATCTGTGGTTATCCCATTTTTCGGCAAGGGGCCCGGCCGGAATGTTTGCGGTAAGATCCATGATAGTCTTCTTATTTGTTTGATTCCAGGTTTTTCTATTTAAGCCTAATGAGGTGGGTCAGCTCAATGATGCATAAACGAGGCGCCGGCGCCGCTCATGAAGTAGAGCGGGATGCCGCCAAATATCACCAGAAAAGCCACCGGTACGGCAACGGTGAGGACACTGATGGTTTTATCGTAGCGTGGGTGATTGAACCCGAAAGTCTGCATCATGGAAAAAAAACCATGGTTGAGGTGAACACCAAGGGCAATAAAGGAGACCAGATAGAAGAGGCTGAAGAAAAATGAGCTGAACCGCTCCATGACCACCACGGAAATGGGGGTGTCGGAACCCGGTGCGAAGACAAAGGTGGTTACGTGGATAATCAGAAACAGCAGGATAAAGAGTCCGGTGTAGCCCATGGTGCGCGACGCGAAGGTGTTCTCCGTGAGCCGTGCATACACCTCGTAGCGACCGGTACGCTGCCGTTTTTCCAGAAAGAGGCTGAGGCCGAGCACGATGTGCAGCACCAGTACCGAGCCGAGGCCGACAGAGGCCAGCAACACCAGCACCGGAAAATTGTGGAGAAAATCGGCGTAGAACTGGAAATATTTACTGCCCGCGTAGATCGCCGCGTTGCCAAAGGCATGCACGGCCAGAAAAGCCAACAGCAGCAATCCGCTGAGCGCCATGAAGAATTTTCTGCCGATAGAAGATTTACAGAAGTTGAAAAACCACATACCCTTTGTCCTTATGCTTGAGTTGAATGTAAAACGGTGGTCTCCTGTCGCAGCCCGTATTGTGATACAATCGCACAAAAAAGAAAAGTACTTGTTAACAGTTTCCTCATCGTTTTCCCATCATCTTCGAAAAAAATCACCGGAGCAATACATGAGGCTTTCGGAAAACCCCATATCCCAGTCATACTGGAGTGTACCCGATATTCATAGTTAATTGAAATCACTGGATTCCCGCTTTCGCGGGAATGACGGCAGAAAGCAACTTTGAGGTATTTACGAATTCATCAATACATGATGCTCCCGCAACAGCCTTGAAAGTCGGCAAGGTTTATGGGTAGCTTAAAAAAATGAGAATTTTCGTTCAAGATCAAGGCGCGTGGAAAATTTTACCGCAGGCATATGGTTGATATTGCCAGGATAAAATTTTTGGAGCAACGATGAGATTGGGCGAAAAGGCCATTTTGCAAGGTTCCCTTAAATATGAATGAAATCCTGTTTATCCCATCTTCCTGGTTTAGCTATCTGGTTGTGCCGCTGGTTGGCGGCTTTATCGGTTATCTTACCAACCGTATTGCCATTCGCATGCTGTTTCGGCCCCTCAAGAAGTGGCGCATCGGGCCAATTCCGGTGCCGTTGACGCCGGGGGTGATTCCATCCAAACGTTACGAGCTGGCCGAAAATATCGGCGAGATGGTGGGGGAGCATCTGATTACCGCCGATCAGGTGAACATTGCCGTGCAGCAGCCCCAGTTTCAGGCCCACCTCTTTGTCATGATCAGTTCACGGGTGGAAGCGTATCTGAACAGTGCGGAAGCCGGTACCGCATCGCTTATCCCGGCCCCCTATGAGCGGGCCGTTGAACTGTTCATTCGGGTCGTCTCCCGGCAGACAGCCGCCGGCATACAAGACCTGCTGCACACCACCCAGGTTGAGCAGTTGATCGAGCACAATACCCAGCAGTTTCTCGCCTCTGTAGCCGAGACACCAATAGATGCACTGGTTGACGAACGGACCAGAACCCTGAGCTGGCAGACATTTGAGACCTTTGTGCACCGTCTGTGTGCATCCCCGGCCACCGCCACCGCACTGCACACCTACCTTACCGGAACCATCCGAGACCTCTTCGAGAGTCAATTGACGGTGACTGATCTCATCGGCGAAGAAGGGGCCCGGATGATTGCCGAGTCGGTTGGCGATCAGGCCGAGCCTCTGGTGAAAAGCGGGGTCTTGTCATTGCGTACCGATTCCATGCGGGCCCAGGCAGTGGACACCATCTGCGCGGCGATCGACACATTCATCGAATCGCTGGGTCCGCGCGGCGCCATGCTCAAGGGGTTCATCAATGTGGATACCCTGCGTGAACACATTGCCGGGTTTCTCAATGAGCGAGAAGATCAGGTCGCCGACTTTCTTGCCGGCGATACAATCGTTACCAAAGTTCGAACGCTTCTGCTGGAACGTGCCAGAGCCATGCTGGCAAAACCGCTGGCGGAGTTGTGCGGCGGCCTGACTGAAACCGGCAAGGACACCTTGGCTCACACCCTTGCCGACTCCATCACAAAATTGGTGCACACGGAGCAAACCGCCGCTTTAATCACCCAAACCATCCGCACCCACCTTACCGAGCTCTACGCGCCTGAAACCACCTCCATCGGCGGGTTGCAAAAATCACTTGGCAATCCTGACCTGCTGCATCATATCGGCCAATCCGTATCAGCCAGCCTCCTGTGTTATCTGCGCACCGATAAAGCGCGTAACGGTATCGAAAAGCTGCTTTACTCATACATCAACTCACTGCGCAGCGCCCCGGCGGGTAAGCTGGGGGCGCTGGTTCCCCGGCGACTGCGAAACGGGCTCTATCGTTTTCTCCAGAAACAGACCACCACGCTGCTGGTCGCTGAGCTGCCGGGAGTTCTGGCCACCATCAACATCGCCAAAATTGCCACCGACCGGATAAACACCTTTGATCTGCTGCGGATCGAACGGCTTCTCCTGCTTATCATGCAGGAGCAGTTCAAATACATAAACCTGTTTGGCGCGATACTTGGTTTTACCATTGGCTGTGTGAATGTGTTGGTGCTGATCCTGCTGCAATAAACGGTAGACTCGTAAAAACCCATATTCCTGTCATACCGGAATTGACCTGGCACCCATAATTAATTAAAATCACTGGATTCCCACTGCAGCCTGCCCTTGAGTGTTGTTATCGAGGGCGGGAATGACGATAGTAGGCAATTTTGCAGTTTTTGCGAGATCATCAATCAGTGATGGTGCGGTGAGATTTCTTTTTTTTCCCCATTTTACATTGATCAAACATCAATAACTGATTGAAATCACATGACTCTCGCATTCGCATTGATGACGAAAGAAAGTAATTTTTAGATTCGTTCGACCCCATAAAAAGTAGAATCCTTCTGGGGCACATTCAGGACAGATTCAGTGCGTTACCATTATTATCGAATATGCTGACGATTTGCCTTGACACGGCCAATTCATAGCGATAAAGGGGGAAGTATAACTGGGCGAAGTTATACCGTTTTTACCCCGGATACAGATATCCGCGAACGACAAAACGGTCTTATTGAAATATTACACAAAAAATCATGGCACCCGAACAGACGGAACCTCCCGAACAAGCCACCTCTCCGAACCTCTCCGACCAACCCGAAGACGACCCCGACCAGCAACCGCGCACCCCGCCGGAAGGCAGGCAGAAGAAGTACTACTGCGTAAAGTTTTTTTACGAGTGGTGCAAGACCTGCAGCTTATGTGCGGCCATGTGTCCTAAAAAGGTGATCCTGCTGGATGAGGAAGGAAGACCCTACATCGACGATATGGATGGATGCATTGGTTGCCGCAATTGTGAAATTCACTGCCCGGATTTTGCCGTCACCGTAAAAGATCGCTACCCAAAAAGGAGAAGAACCAATGGATCCGCGTAAACCGGGCGAGCGCCTCCTTCTCCAGGGCAATGAGGCAATCGTCTACGGGGCGTTGGCGGCCGGCTGTAGGTTTTATGCCGGTTACCCGATCACCCCCGCCTCCGAGATCGCCGAGCTGCTTTCGGTGAAGCTCCCCCAGGTGAACGGCACCTTTATCCAGATGGAGGATGAAATCGCCTCCATGGGGGCAATTATCGGTGCGTCCCTTGCCGGCGTCAAATCGATGACCGCCACCAGCGGCCCCGGTTTCTCGCTGATGCAGGAAAACCTCGGCTATGCCTGTATCGCCGAAGTGCCCTGCGTGGTGGTCAACGTCATGCGCGGCGGGCCCTCCACCGGGCTGCCCACCAATGTCGCCCAGGGCGATGTGTTGATGGCACGGTGGGGCACCCATGGTGATCACCCCATCATTGTGCTGGCAGTGTCCAGCGTATCCGACTGCTTTTCCATCACCGTCAAGGCCTTCAACCTTTCGGAAAAATACCGGGTGCCGGTCATCCTGCTCTCAGACGAGGTAGTGGCCCATACCCGCGAGTGTATCACCCTCCCACAAACCGAGCAGGTGCGGGTGGTGGACCGGATCGCCCCGAAAACCCCGCCGGAGTGGTACAAACCCTATGCCACCAATAATCGGGGGGTACCCGATATGGCCATATTCGGTGACGGTTATCACCATCATGTGACTGGACTGGTGCATGATGAATGGGGATTTCCCACCCAGAACCCTAAGGAGATCGAAGGCTTTCACAACCGCCTGCATGACAAGATTACCAAAGGGTTTCCCGAGATCATGATGACCAAGACCTTTGACATGGCCGATGCCGATATCTGCGTGATTACCTACGGCTGCGTCTCCCGCGCCGCCCGGATGGCCGTCAAGAATGCCAGGGAGCACGGGGTCAAAGTGGGCCTGGTGCAGCTTGTCACGCTGTTTCCATTTCCGCGCAAGGCGATTGACTCCGCCCTGCGGCAATGCAAGGCGGCAATTGTCTCGGAGCTGAACATGGGACAGATGTCTCGTGAGGTCAACCGGGTGAATCAGTACGACTGCCGGGTAATCAAACACAGCCGCTACGACGGCCAGATGATAACCCCTGATGAAATCACCAAACAGATTCTTTCCTGTGCCTGAGACCGGTAACCGGTCGCGGAGGCTGAGCACCGCTCACGCCCTGGTAAATAAACAACGCAAAGAGATACAAGATGGTTGTCGAAGCTGAAGTAATCAGACAGAATTACCTGCGCCACAACAAGAAATTTCCCCACGTCTGGTGCCCCGGCTGCGGCAACGGCATCGTGCTCGGTTCGCTGCTGCGCGCCATCCATTCGCTGGGCTACGACAAGGACGATGTGGTGGTGGCTTCAGGCATCGGCTGCTCCAGCCGGATGACCACCTATATCGATTTCAACACCCTGCACACCACCCATGGCCGGGCGCTCACCTTTGCCACCGGCGTCAAGCTGGCCAAACCGCGGCTTCGGGTAATCACCGTGATGGGCGACGGCGACGCCACCGCCATCGGCGGCAACCATTTCATCCATGCCGCCCGGCGTAACATCAATATCACCGCCATTATCGTCAACAACTCCACCTACGGGATGACCGGCGGCCAATATTCGCCCACCACCCCGTACGGAAGCCGCTCCACCACCTCGGTGTATGGCCACGTGGAGCACGACTTTTCCATCTCCGAACTGGCCATTACCGCCGGCGCCAGCTTTGTGGCGCGGGGCACCGTCTATCATGCCGCCCATCTCGATCGGATGATCGAGCAGGCCATCGTCAAGCGCGGCTTTGCGGTGGTGGAGGTGATTTCCAACTGCCATGTCCAGCACGGCCGGCGCAACAAACTGGGCGGCGCCATCCAGATGATCAACACCTTTCGCGACCAGGCGGTGCCCGTTGCCAAGGCAAAAAAGATGAGCGCCGAGGAAATGGAAGGCAAATTTACCATCGGGGTACTCTGCGATGTGGAAAAACCCATCTCCACCGAGGAGTATGCCCGCATCAGGCACGAATCGTGCCAGCTGCCCGGCGAGCTTCACGATGAGGATGACCAGGATTACTGATCCCCCCAGTCCGCACCCAAAACATAACACAGGAACCCAATTCATGGCGGAGTCAACCCCACAAGAATCAGCCTATCGATACGAAATCTGCTTTTCCGGCTCCGGCGGCCAGGGCATCATCACCGCCGCCGTGGTGATGGCCGAGGCGGTGGGTACCCTGGACGGCAAATACGTCTGCCAGACCCAGAGCTACGGCCCCGAGGCACGCGGCGGCAAATCCAAGGCGGAGGTGGTTATCTCAAACAAGCCCATCGATTACCCCAAGGCCCTGCACATCGATCTGCTCCTGGCCATGACCCAGGCCGCCTGCGACGCCTATTTCTTCGGGATCAAGGCGGACGGCCTGCTGGTGGTAGACAAAACCCTGGTGGAACAGCTTCCCACCAGCCGCGCCATCGCCATTCCCTTTACCCATATCGCCCGTCACGATATCGGCCGCGAGATGGTGGCCAACATGGTGGCGCTGGGGGCGGTGGGCTTTCTCTGTGGCCAGGTGATTTTGCAGAACCTGGAAAAGGCGCTGCTTGCCCGGGTTCCCAAAGGCACCGAGGAGATGAACAGAGAAGCGCTGCAGGCAGGCATCGAAGAGGCTCAGAAATTCAACCTGGCCGAGCTGCCCCGATCCTTTATCAACGATTTTGAAGAAGGGGAGCTGTAGCGCCCCCGACATCAGCCCTCACCCGACCCGCCAGCTGGCCGCAGGCCGCGTCGATATCGGCGCCGCGGCTGGTTCTGATAAATACCGAATAGTGGGCCTTGCGCAAAATTTCCTGAAAGGCAAGAATTCGCTCAGGTGGTGAGGCCCGGTAGCCGATCCCCTCACACTCGTTAAAGGCGAGCAGGTTGATCTTGCAGGGAATCCCCCTGAGCAGCTTCGCCAGTTCCCGCGCCTGCCCATCACCGTCGTTGACGCCTGCCAGCATCACATATTCAAACATAATGCGCTTGCGCCGCTGGATGGGGTATTCCCGGCAGGCGGCCAACAGTTCTTCGATGGGATAGCGCCGGTTAATGGGCATCAGCCTGGTGCGGGTGTCGTTGTCGACGGCGTGCAGGGAAATGGCCAGATTGACGCTGGTCTGCTCGCCTAAGATGCGCAGCTTCGGCACGATCCCGCAGGTGGAGACGGTGATGCGCCGGCTGGCCAGATCGAGGCCCAACTGGTCGGTCATGATCGAGATGGTGGTGAGCAAATTGTCGAGATTGTTGAGCGGCTCACCCATCCCCATAAAGACGATATTGGAGAGCGACGGCGGCCCAATAAAATTGGAATCATCGTGCTGCGCCAGATAATCGCGCACCGCGCAGAGCTGGTTTATCATCTCGGCGGGTGAGAGGTTGCGGCCAAACCCCATGGCGCCGGTCTTGCAGAAGGCGCACTCCATGGCACACCCCACCTGGGTGGAAATGCACAGGGTGTTGCGCTCCTGCTCGGGAATGAGCACTGACTCGATGATCGCGCCGTCCGAAAGGGTGAAGGCGAACTTGACACTACCGTCCACCGATGTTTCCGCCACCGGCGCAGCAAAGCAGGAGATCGTCGCATGTTCCGGCAGCAATGCCCGAAAACTCTTGGCCAGATCACTCATCTGAGAAAACTCCACCACCCCCGGCCGATAGAGCCACGCCATAATCTGCCGGCCGCGAAACGCCGACTGGCCAAGCCTCTCGGCAAAGCGCTCAAGCCCTTTGCGATCAAGATTTTTGCAATCAACCAAAGACATGCGGAAAGGATAACAAGTTGCGGCGAAATTGGCACCGCTAAACGTGTAATAAGCCGCGGCTTGCGGCACGAACATATCTCACAAACATTGAAACAAGAAATCCCCGTGTTTTTACACGTTCAAATATGTCACCGAGTTGCAAATAGAAAAGAAGCTTACCATCACCATTGTGTGATTGATTCGTAAAAACCGTGATATTGCTTGCTGCCGTCATTCCCGCCCTCGATAACAACACTCAAGGGCAGGCTGCGGCGGGAATCCAGGGATTTCAATTACTAATGGATGTTGGATTAATTCCGGTATGACGGGAACATGGGTTTTTACGACACCATCATTGTTCGATGATCTCGCAAAAACCTCAAAATTACTTGCGCCCGTCATTCCCGCCCTCGATAACAACACTCAAGGGCAGGCTGCAGTGGGAATCCAGGGATTTCATTTGCTAATGGATGTCGGATCAATTCCGGTATGACGGGAACATGGGTTTTTACGACACCATCAGAATATGATGAACTCGTAAAAGCCTCAAAATTACTCGCTCCCGTCATTCCCGCGAAAGCGGGAATCCAGTAATTTCTAATAATTATGGATGTCGGGTCAATTCCCGTATGAAGGGAACATGGTTCTTGTCGAAGCCATCTGAATATGGCGGTACAGAAAAACCAGAGCATTCATGGCCTGATTCTGGGTGGCGGCGGAAACATGCTTGTGAGTGGCAAGATGGGTAAGAAACTGTTCAATCTTTTGTGCGCCGTTACGCATGTCCTCTCGTGAGCACATACCGTGATAGCAAACATACTTGGCAATCCAGTCACAATACTGCCGTTCGGGATGAATGGAGTAGTGCTTAAGGCGCATATACTCAGCCACTTCTTCAAGAAGTTTTTTCTTGCCGTGCTGAACTATTTCCTGTAGTGTTGTTGGAGTTATGCTGTGGGCTTTTAATATAGGCATGTGCTGCACGTTACAACAGAAGAGCACTTGCAATTATCAAGACAAATTGCATCGATAACATGAATTTTAACTGTTATCAAGGCAAATTGACCTGTTTTAGGGGTTAATATCAAGTTATCAGGGCAAATTGCACTGATAATAAGTGGTTTGCTCCGCTGCGCTGCGCAAACCAATCGTTGGACGGTGCAAATTGCCCCAATAATCGGCAGCTACCGCTGCCATTATTAACGCAATTTACACGTCAACTCGGCCGTTATGTGGCTCAATATATTGAGGGTAAGGAGGCCTCAATGTTGAACAATGAAATGAAATTAAGAATCATCAAGATTTTTCTGTGGGTAGTTGGAATTTTTCTGCTATTTTGGTGGCCACTTTCTCACTGGTTCTATTCAAATTTTTACCATCAACTGCTCGGTTTCAAAATAGGTAGTTATCAAGACAATATGGTAAAGATTATTGGAACAACTGGAATAATCCCCGTACTGCTTATGATATTTTCTGCATTGGATCCTCTGAGAAATAGGCATATGATAATCACCCTCATCGTCTTTTCCTTTTCTATTGCTTTGACATATGTTTTTCTAATTACCACTGACCAATTTCCAAAACGAGAGTATATAAATGTTGCATTATCAGTATTTTTAGGTACATTTTTACTTGTATTCTTTCCATGGAAAGAAAAAAATAATGAATGAAATTATCATAAAGACAGCCACATAACCATCGCATCAACACGGACGCGGCTACCGCTAGCGCTCCAGCCATGCCGGTTATGCGAATGTTATGCCGACTAAGAATCGGAGGTCCACTATGCCACATGTAATTGTGAAACTTTACCCCGGAAGATCTGAGGAACAAAAGACAAAACTTGCAAACGAAATAGTCAAAGACGTTGTTGCCATTGCAAAGTGTGAGAAAAAATCAGTTTCTGTGGCCTTCGAGGAAATTGAAAAGGAAAATTGGGCCGAAAAAGTTTATAAGCCCGATATTCTTAATAGAAAAAGCAGCCTTTACAAAGAACCGGGATATAATCCATTTGAGTAAAGCTGGTAAATCAGAAACTTACTTTTTATGTATGCTGGCAGATCTTGTCATAACAATTCCACTGGAGCAGACGGCGTAAAGAGAGCGGTTTTACGTAAAGGCCGTGCGGAATAGAAACTCATTTGGGCCGCTGCTCATTGGCGGACGTTATGGTTTAAAAAAATCAAAAAGGAGTGAAAATGTCAGTAAATATTAAATCAATAGACAAAGCACTTCAATGTACTGTTACTAATGAAAAGGTTGTACTCACGCTGAATTACATTGATGACAGAATAAAGACAGAGCCAAAGGTTGAAAGTTGTGATTTGTTTGTAGCAAGCAAATGTACAGCAAATTTGAGAGAATTCAGAAATTGTCCCTATTCTGGAAAGTTACAAAACGAACTGACCTGAAAGGAAAATTTAGATATTGCATCACTAGTGTCCGGTTAATATTAGAATAATTTCAGTTGCTTATAGTCAGTCTGGTCTGGGTTTTTGTAGTTCATCTCTGTAACAAGTTGATAAAAGGGTACTTTTTCGAAAGAGGTAACACTTAAAATCTGTAAAATTGTGTAGAGGCTCTCGGTGAGGTTGAGCCGTTTTTTCATAATGGCTACCAGGACATAAACGCAGACTGCTATCCAGACCTGAGTCTTCACCGCATTCTCTGAGGTGCCCAAAAAGCGTTTTATCCTCAAATGTTGCTTGATCCATTTGAAAAACAGCTCGACCTGCCATCGGCTTCGATACAGCTGAGCTATTGTTAATGCGGGTAGAGAGAAATTGTTGGTGAGAAAAACAAGTGTCTGTGTGGTGGCCGCATCGTGAAATTTCACGCGACGCAGAATGTCTGGATAATACTTGCTGGTATAATAACCACTCAGCGTGATTGTTTGATCGCAACGGAGGCCTGTCGTTTTGTCGACCGTATGTGAATATCGCCTTTTGTATTGCGTATTTGCTTTGGCGCGAGTCACGAAAAAAGCAGGCACTCGGTTGAAGGTGTAGAGTCGTTGGAAATCCAGGTAACCCCGGTCCATGACATAATATGCGCCTGTTTCCAACGGTAACAAATCGAGCGCGTTGACATCGTGCAGTTTGCCGTCGGAAATATGGATAAATGTGGGTATGTTTCCCCGTAGATCCAACAACGTGTGCAGTTTGACAGCACCTTTTTTCTTGCGGAAAACCGCCCAGGGAAACACTGACAAGCACAGATCGATGGTGGTTGAATCCAGAGCATATACCGTTTCGTCTAACTCTTCGAGAAACTGATCTTCCCGGTAGAGGTCTCTGGCAATAGCGATGAGGTGTTGAGCAAGCTCGGCATAGATGCGCCAATCGCGCTTTTCGTTGGCATCGGCGAGCGTTGATCTGGAGACTCGTCCGCGGATACCCATGTGGTAGAGTTTCTTGTTTTGGGAGCGAAGGCAAATCTCGATATCTCGCAGACTTTCCCGGTGGGTGATCTGGGCAAACGCCATGCAGAGAAACTGATCGAGACACGTAAATGTTTTTACGTTGGAGTTGCCCTGGTACTTTGCAACGCAACGATGAAAGGTTGACAGCGGTATGAAGTCCATAACCTGCTTGAAAATCAATCGACCGGTAAACATCTGTGTCCCCCCCAAGGGTTTTACCGGGGATCATCCTCAGAAAAGGATGTGATTTCAAGTCGATTATGGCCATTTTGACGCGTATAGCATGTAATATTAAAAGGTTATACTGTGCTCAGAGAAAAACACCCGGACAGTAGTGATATTGCATAACGAATAAGGTTAGATCGTGCGAGGAACGAGCCACGATCTGAACCGTTTGTTGGACGAACCCGGCAGCCACCTAGAAAATAGCTTTTTAAGGGAGTGTTTTTTTATCGGGATTGTGCAGAAGAGAAAGCAGGGTTTGGAAGCCGTAATTGGTTTTTAAGGCATGACTCAGCAAGTATCAGAGCACACCGGAGCCAGCCGGCGCTTTTGAGGGCGCACGTATCCAGCGCCGGTTTACACCGGTTTTTTTGCACTGCCAATGATGTCGAGTTTTGTATAGGCGGCCCTCCGTTTAGGATCAGGTAAACAACACGGCTTTTCCGGGTGGTGGCTGTGGCAGCATGGTCATGATAATTTTCATCGGGGCTCCGCAGCGGGGGCGCAAGTAACATGGCGGTAAATCCGCCATCACCGCCGAGCTTGGTGTCATGTGTGGTGAACGTTTTGAGTGCCTGTTGACCGGCCTGAAACATACATGCGTAGTCGCGCCGCTGATTCTTATACGCCAGATCTCGGAGTGGGCGGGGAAGGGTGAATGTTACCAGGTAATATGGTGCCGACAGAAGCTTTGCTCGTTGGTTGTCAATCCACTGCTGGCTTTCATGGCTCTGACAATGCGGACAGAACCGATGCCCGCATGAGTGAGGGATGTAGAGTACGTGTCTACACTGTTTTTCAGGGCACTGGGCCAGCATGTGCGTACCGTGCTGGTGCCGGCAGTACTCCAGCGCTTCTAGGGCCCGGCGATGCGGTATTGCACTGCCGGCGTGATTTGAGTAAGAAAATACCAGGAAGGTAGTAATTTCAACAGGAGCGTGAATCAAAGACCTGCCGCGGAGCGGCTTCGTCCACCAACAGCTAGTTCTACCTGAATGTGCCAAGGCACGCTCCGCGCGCTAGGCCAATCCGGTGAACATTGGCGTTATGCCAGGAATCAACCAAAAGAACAGGTGATGAGCCCAACAATTTATAGAGATGGAAGCTATCGATTCTTCTTCTTTTCACGAGAAGAATCTAGAATGCATGTGCATATATATTCTCGAGGTGGTGAAGCGAAGTTCTGGCTAGAACCGGAAATTGAATTGGCTAAAAATCATAGACTTTCTAGAATTCAATTAAAACAGATAGAGAGCATTATTGAGGAGCATTACCATTAATTCACAAATGCTTGGCGCAATTACTTTTCAGACTGAAGTAACTAACATATCAAGTCATGGTGTATGGCTTCTTTCGGCAGGAAAGGAGCTGTTTATGTCATATGATGACTTCCCTTGGTTTAAAGATGCCCCCATTGGAAAGATCCTGAACGTCGAAGAACCTACGCCCGGCCATTTTTATTGGCCGGACCTTGATGTAGATCTTGGTATTGAATCAATTGAGCACCCTGATAGATTTCCTCTTAGAGCAAAAAATGGCAAAACAAGCCCATAAACTCAGACACCAAAAGCACCACTCGTTCCTCGCACCGCTTTGTGCAGCCGGTTATGGGCAACGTTCGGACAGCAGATGATTCAGCATCGGGGAACAGCAATGCGCATCTTCCTGACAGGAGTCGGCTGCGTTGGCAAGACGACTGTGGGGAGTGAACTGGCACGGCTTCTGGGCGTCGCCTTCTTCGATCTAGACCATGAGATAGAGAGGTTCTTCGGTACCAGCATCGAACGACTTCAGAGCAAGTTCCTTACGGCTCATTCCTACCGCAACAAGGCAGCGAAGGCTCTGGTGTATCTGCTGAACCGCCCCGCGAGCCAGCACAGTGTCATAGCGCTGCAACCGAGCGGTCTGATGGGCGGGTATCTTCGAGCCATAAAGAAGTCCAGCGGCATTACCGTTGCACTCAGCGACAAGCCTGCTGTTGAACCCCAGATTATCTAAAATAAAACCAGCCTTTTTTGTCAGAATCTGTTAGCAGTGGGTGGTGACACTGCAGATTATCTTGAATTCTCGTAACGTTATTGTACACCCCTCGTGAGTGGTGGCTGCCGGGGCCGTGGACACGGCCCCGGCAGCCCTCCAGGCAGGAAACCTACTTCCTGAAAGGAGTTGCCTTGTGGTACTGTTTGTTGCCGCATCCGTCAAGGAAATTGCTCGTCTCGGCACCGCCTACCCCTGGAATAAACCATCGTGCTGTCCCCGGTGCGGTGGACGGTTGTGGTGGCATGGATTTGTTGTCGCCTGGTTTAGCTGCTTTTCTCATTGTGTCTATCTTCGACGTCTGTTCTGTTCGCAGTGCCGCGCCGTTCATCGGTTGAAACCACGGGGATATTGGCCCCGGTATCGCAGTTCCAGTGCTGAGATCCAGCAGGCAATTACCCACCGACAGAGCACAAAACGCTGGCGGCCCGATCTGCCCCGTTCGCGCCAACGCCAGTGGTGGCGTCGGCTAGGTCGGATGATTCGGCTGGTCTTCGGGATGTCCGCTCAGCTTACCCACCGGGAAGGATTCACCCGACTCATTGCACGAAACATCATCCCGGTCACCCAAGCAATACACCATGACAATCGACACATCCATGACCCACCCTACCGTATTGTAGCTCTGCCCGGCGGCCTCTGAGCATGGTATCGGCAGACAGACTCGGATAACCCGACTCTGATACCCCATACCCAGGAGGACGCCCATGGAAGACGAAGCCTTGCGTACCGAAGTTGCCCTGTTTCGCTTCGGAGTCATCAGCGAGTTGGTTGCATCACGACTCGAACCCGGTGAGTTGACCGAACTCATCTATCAAAAAAGTGAGCAGCACTGGCATATCCCCGGCTCTCATCGCACCCGGGTGTCGGCAGCCACCGTCAGGCGCTGGCTGCGACTCTATGAGCGGGGCGGCCGCGAGCTCAGTGCCTTGATGCCGGCCAGGCGGTGCGACCGGGGATGCTCTCGCACGGTCGATGATGAGACTCGCGGCGCCCTGATCCGGTTGCGCAAAGAACAACCAGGTTGGCCGGTCTGGCGGCTGGTGCAAGCACTTGCTGAAAAACAACTGATCTCACCCGGCACGACGCTGAGTCTCTCCACCGCCTATCGCATCCTCACCCAGGAAAAGCTTGACAGCGCCGCCCTGCACAAGGGAGCCCCGGTGGATCGACGGCGTTACGAGGCCGAATTCCCCAACGATATCTGGCAATCAGATATCATGCACGGCCCGCTGGTAAAAGGCGCCGGCAAAAGGCGCAAAGCGTATCTGATCGCCATTCTTGACGATCATTCCCGGTTCATTACCCACGGCGAGTTCTTCTCTTCGGAAAAACTCGAATCCTGGCTCCAGGTCTTTCGCCAGGCCCTGCTTACCAGAGGACTGCCGCGTAAACTCTACGTGGACAACGGCGCCGCCTTTCGCTCACGCCATCTCGAACGAATCTGTGCCTCGCTCGGCATCGCCCTGATCCACAGCCGCCCCTATACCCCACAGGGGCGCGGCAAGATCGAGCGGTTCTTTCGCACCGTCAGATCCCGGTTTATCTCGCGCCTCGATGACCAACCCGACACCCTTGCTCAGCTCAATGAGCGGTTCCAGCACTGGCTGGAAACGGACTATCTGCATCGGGTTCATTCGGTCACCGCGATGACCCCGTTCAACCGCTTTGCCGCTCATCTTGAAATGATTCGCGAAGCACCCGCTGATCTTACTGATCACTTCCGTAAAGAAGTGCGGCGCCGGGTCAGCAAAGACCGGGTCGTCACCATCGACGGACGACTCTTCGAAGCCCCGGTTCAATTGATCGGTGAACGGGTCACGCTCTTGTTCAACGATGATCGGCCGGAACGGGTCGAAATCTTCTGTAAGGGGCAGTCGTGTGAGGTGGACCCCAAGTCAAGGACAATTTTCCCCTGAATTTAAGTTATTTCCCTTTCCTTTATTCGCAGCGGAGTAGCGCTGCCCCAGTTCCTCTTTCCGGTACCATTTCGGTGGAGCGAAGCGGAGCCGAAATGGTACCGGAGCTATCCGTGTTGAAATGATCCTTTATTTCCGCACCCCCGCCCGTGCCCGCTCGATAGACTGATGTGGGCGTAAGATAGCCCAACGCCTGATGGGGGCGCTCGTCGTTATAATAGGTGAAATACGCTCGGAGGCCACGGTACAATTCGGCAAAGAACTCGTACCCCTTGAGGTAAATATCCTCATATTTGACGCTGCGCCACAACCGCTCGACGAAAATATTATCCAATGCCCTGCCCCGTCCATCCATGCTGATCGCAATCTTCGCATCCGTAAGCACCTTCGTAAAAGCCGTACTGGTAAATTGAGCCCCCTGGTCAGTGTTGAATATCTCAGGCGCACCATACGTACGGAGTGCTTCTTCCAGGCAGTCGATACAGAAGCCTGAATCAAGTGTATTTGACAACCGCCAGGCCAAGACCCGACGAGAATACCAGTCCATGATCGCCACCAGATAGGCAAACCCGTGGGCCAACCGGATATAGGTGATATCGGCGCTCCACACTTGGTCTGGTCGCGTAATGGCCACACCACGCAGCAGGTAAGGATAGATCTTATGGGTGGGATGCGGTTTGCTGGTATGAGGTCCGGGCAGCATGCCGGCAAGTCCGAGTACCTTCATCAAACGCTGTACCCGCTTACGGTTGACCTGATACCCAGCATCACGTAACGATAAGACCATTCTCCTGCTGCCGTAAAAGGGACGGCGGGTGTACTCGGCATCAATTAACCTCAGCAGTTTCAGATCCAGCTCGCTGACCGGAGTGTCACCCTTCCAGCACCGATAGACCCCTGAGCGGGTTACTCCGGCCAGTTCACACTGGCGACTCAGCGATAGAGCTGAGGATTCGCCTGCTGGAGCAGGCTCTATCCAGGTTTGTCGAACGCTCATCGGCTCAGTCCGGACTTTTTTTTCAACCAGTCCAGCTCCATGTTCAACCGGCCGATTTCCGTGTATAATCTATCCGGCTCAGTGGCTTCGTCGCGTTTTTTGCGTCCCCGCTTGGTTTCAAACAGTGTCCCGGCTTGTTCGGTGATCGCCTTTTTCCAGTGGCCGACTTGCACCGGATGGACACCGTATGCCTGGGCAATTTCGTTAGTAGTCTGTACCCCACGGATCGCCTCCAAGCCAACCTTTGCCTTGAATGCCGCGGTGTAGGTCCTGCGCCTTTTTTCTGTCATTTTTCAGTATCCCCGTTATGGTGAGGAAAATAACTTAATTTGCTGTCCCATTTTTGGGGTCCACTATAGTGTGGTCTGCTCAGGCCGGTTGATCTGGTGGTCAACACCCTGGTGAAACGAACCAAAAACGGCGGTGAAGAGATGCTCGCCAAGACCACGACATGCCAACCCGGACGGCTGCCCTTTGATCCTGGCGCCGACGGAGGTGGATCATGAGCTATCGAAGTTTCTTCGGCCTCAGTGCGGAGCCCTTCAGGGCTGATCTCGCCCTTGAGCAGGTGCTCACCACCCCGGAATTGCTCGGCGTCCAGCAGCGCCTCGACTATGTCTTGCGTCTGGGCGCCATCATGCTCGTCACCGGCGAAGTCGGCGCCGGCACATCAACCGCCGTGCGCTACAGCTGTGGAACGCTTCATCCCTCTCGGTACAAAACCCTGTGGGTCACCGCTTCGGCCGGCTCTATTCTCGAACTCTACCGCCAGCTCCTGGCCGAGCTTGATATCGCCACCGCATCGTCCTCACGGGCCGTATTGACCCGGCTGATCAGAGCACAGATCGACAGCCTGGTCGCCGGTAAAAAGCAGCAACCCCTGCTGATTATCGATGAGGCCTCACTGCTGCGCCTCGATGTCTTTGCCGAGCTCCATACCATCACCCAGTTCGAGGCCGACTCCAAACCGTGGCTGCCCATGGTGCTGGCCGGCCAGAATAACCTGGCCGAAAACCTGCTCTACCGCACTGCCATCCCACTGGCTTCCCGCATTGTTGCCAGAAGTCATCTGCCGGCGGTCACCCGGCAGGCGATGGGTGAGTATCTTGACCATCATCTCACCATTGCCGGAATAAAAAACTCACCCTTTACCGATCAGGCGGTAACCGCCATTCATCAGGGCTCCGGCGGGCTCTTTCGCAAAGCCAACCATCTTGCCCGCGGCGCCATGATCGCCGCTGCCGCTGAAAAAACACAAGAGGTAACAGCGGAGCATGTTCGGTGTGCCGACTCGGAGCTCGTCTGATACCATCCATTCACCACTTTATCATGGAGCACATCATGAAACCTGAACAGACCATCCAGTTTCTTGCCGAATTGCTTGAACTGGCTGAAGAACTAAACCGTATCGTCAAACAGTATTGCCGACTCGTAACCACTGATCAATCCGGACACGGACACTACGCAGAGAAGAAGGACTCAGAATATGATGCATTGTTCTGAGTAAATCTGTACTCTAGTCGTGCCGAGATGCTCCCCCGGGCGGCGCTACGCGACGCACGCCCGGGGGGGACGCCTGCAAAATATTCTGATATCACTGGTAAGATATTCAGACAAATGCTGTGCATTTAATGTGAGAATCAACACCTGCGAACATCGTTGAGCGGCTCACATTCTATGATATTGACTCAAAGCTGATCCAGAAGAACCTGACGGTTGAGGAGAAGCGTCTGTACCTGAGAGAGATCAAGAAGGACATCACCTACTTCCGCAAGACATACGAACGCGCCGATCTGCGAGTCGACATTACGGACCTGGACTCACAGCGGGCCGCCCGCCGGGTGAAAAAGGCCGTGAACGCCTTCGAGGCGTCTCGGCGGGAATCGGAAGAGTCCGAACAAATTTGATGGTGAGGGGAATTAGGAGATTTGTCGGT
This sequence comes from Desulfofustis sp. PB-SRB1, assembly GCA_016722945.1. Classification (GTDB taxonomy): domain Bacteria; phylum Desulfobacterota; class Desulfobulbia; order Desulfobulbales; family Desulfocapsaceae; genus PB-SRB1. Next base: position 95,304 of record JAEQMT010000066.1, read on the forward strand.
AGATATCTTTACGATGACCGATTTTAAGAATCAATATCACAAGGATATCATTTTGGATTTCATAGATAATCCGGTAATCACCAACACGAACACGATGAAAAGGGTTATTCCCTTTCAATTTAGTTTCTTCAGTGGAAGGTAGTGAAGTTTCAAATTCAGTCAATTTAGCAACAATTCGTTTTTGAGCTGCCTTGGGAAGTTTTCGTAGAGCTTTGGCCGCTGAATTCTTTAATTCAATTGAGTATGTCAAGGCTCAAGCTCTTTCTTCAGGTCAGAAAATCTAATATTTTCACCAGGTTCTTCTTTTGCTTGCCAGGCATCTTTGATGTCTTTCTCTTCTTCCAATTGTTGCAAAAGCTTTAGATCTTCAATTGAGATTAAAGCTGCAAGTTCTTTACCTCGCCTTGTAAGGACAACGGTATCTTTACCATAGGCAACGCTATTAACGATATCAGCAAGTTTTTTCCTTGCTTCTGCTGTTGTTACTTTGGTAGCCATGATTATCTCCTAGATGTACATTTCGTACTTATTGTACATCAAGGAAAGTAATTATTCAACATTATTTTAAAAAGCTCATTACTAACGGGATTGGTCAGGAGCGAAAGCAAGGTTTTGTTGCCGTAATTGGTTTTTAAGACGTTGTGTGCGGCCGGGACAATTTTACGGCAACCTTGAAAAATGGCCTTTTTGCCCAATCTCTTCGTTGTTCAATAAATGTTATCCCCGGAATATTGCCTATATGCCTGCGGTAACATTTCTTTTATGCCTTGATCTTGAACAAAAATTCTCATTTTTCAAGGTTACCACATGAATGTGTGGGTGGATGTCAAGGTTTCGTGCATGGGTATGTAACATGGCGGTAAATCGGGCATCGCCGCCGAGCTTGGTGTCATGTGTGGTGATCGTTTTGAGTAGTGTCTGATCGGCCTGAAACACACATGCATAGATGTGCCGGTGATTCTTATACGCCAGATCTAGGAGGTGGCGGGGAAGGGTAAACGTTACCAGGTAACATGGCATCGGCAGAAGCTTTGCTCGTTGGTTGTCAATCCACTGCTGACTTTCATGGCTCTGACAATGCGGACAGAACCGATGCCCGCATGAATGAGGGATGTAGATTTGTTTTTTGCAGCGTTGGCCTCCTTGACAAATCCAACAAATACAAATATTGTCTAGACTGGCTAGAGCTAAAGGTAAGGAGGGGCAATTATGATAGAAAATCATTGGCAGTTACAAGACGCAAAGAACAAATTCAGCAACTTGGTAAATCAAGCTCAGGAACACGGCCCACAGATAGTCACAAAGCACGGGAAAGACGCTGTTGTTGTACTTTCCATTGAGGAGTATAAAAAGTTAATCAAGCCCAAAAACAACTTGGTTCAATTTTTCCACGATTCCCCTCTAACGCAAGAAGACATCTCACTTGAAAGAAGCAGGGAAAAATCAAGAGATATAATTCTATGAAGTTTCTATTAGACACCTGCGTAATCTCGGAGCTTGTCAAAAACAACCAGATAAAAAAGTAACAAGTTGGATCTCAAATATTGATGAAAACAATGTATTTCTCAGCGTAATAACGATAGGTGAGATATATAAAGGCATTGAAAAAATGCCAAGTTGTTCAAGAAAAATTTTGTTACAAACTTGGGTGGCTAATGACCTTCCGGAAAGATTTCGTAATAGAATCTTAAGTTTTGACAGAGCAACAGCCTCCTTGTGGGGAACAATACAAGCACAATCGGAAATGGCAGGCAAGTCAATGCCGATTATTGATTGTCAAATTGTAGCAACGGGTATCCATAACAATCTTACAATTGCAACAAGAAATATCACAGATATGGAAATCAGTGATGTAACCTTATATGACCCGTGGAAATAATATTGTTGGGAACCTTGCAAAATGGCCTTTTCGTCCAATCTCAGTGTTGCTCAAAAAATTTTATCCTCGGAATATCGGTCATATGCCTGCGGTAAAATTTTCCTCGCGCCTCGATCTTGAACGAAAATACTCATTTTTCAAGGTTCCCTGTTACCTGAAGTCCGAAGACCAGCCGAAGAGTACTTTTCATCTGGATATTTATGTGCGGAAAGTGTTGTTCGTGCAATTGTGTCTATATTGACGATTACGAAAATGTTTCGGAAGGCGTAATGACAGCCCAGATTACTTTCAGACCTTACTCTTCAGCAGACAGAGATATCTGCCTTGCGATCTTTTATGCAAACTGTCCCGAGTTCTTTGCGGTGAGTGAACGCATCGATTATGAGCGGTTTCTTGATTCTGATCCGGTCGGCTATGAACTTTGCCTGTACAATGGCTCTATTGCAGGCGCCTACGGACTGACGGGAAATGGGGCAGCCCGGCAGAATCTGAGCTGGATTCTGCTGTCGCCGCGGACACAGAGATCAGGCATAGGTTCAGCCATCATGAGAAAGGTTCTGAGCCTGGCAAAAATGGCGGGGTCAGCACAGATACATATTGCTGCCAGCCATCTCTCCGCACCTTTTTTTGCAACATTCGGTGCAGTGACTGTGCGTGAATCGAAAAACGGCTGGGGTATCGGACTGCACCGGATTGACATGGAACTTCACCTGTAATGACTTTTAGAAAGCATAAGGGCATCCTGAAACATGAGAGTTTTCGTTCAAGATAATGGTGCGAGGAACATGTTTCCGCATCCATATACCTGATATTTTGATGATAAAATTCTTTGTGCCACGATGAGATTGGCGAAAAGACGATCTTGCAAGGTTCCAAAATACGGGGTTCTGTAATGGTAGATAAAGAAGATCAAGCATGGATACTCACTGCCGCCGGTGTTCACATGCCACGGCTGATTTATGGTACAGCCTGGAAAAAAGAGCGCACGGCAGACCTGGTTGTGCAGGCCATCCAAGCTGGATTCAGGGGGATTGATACTGCCTGTCAGCCAAAGCACTACAACGAGCCCCTGGTTGGAGCGGCTCTTCGTAGATTGCAAGACCACGGTATCGAACGCGATTCCATCTTTCTGCAAACCAAATTCACCCCGCTTGCCGGCCAGGATCCGCGCCAGGTGCCCTACGACAAGAATTCTCCAATAGAGTCGCAGATCACCCAGTCTTTTGATACATCGAAGAAAAACCTCCAGACACACTATATAGATTCTCTGGTGCTGCATTCACCATTGGAACCTCACGAACGTTTGATGAAGGCGTGGGGGGCAATGGAGGCAATTCACCAGGCTGGCGGAGCGCTTCAGCTCGGGATCAGCAATTGTTACAATAGTGAGGTGCTGAAGCGGCTTTATGGTGATGCCACCATTAAGCCGGCTATTGTACAAAACCGGTTTTACCGGGAAACGGGCTATGATACAGAGTTGCGAAACTGGTGCACTGATAATGGGGTTATCTATCAGAGTTTCTGGACCCTTACCGCAAATCCACACATTATAGCCAGCAATACCGTTCAGGACATTGCCACGAAGCATAACAAGACCGAACCACAGATATTTTTCCGATATCTAAGTCAGCTTGGTATCGTTCCGCTTACCGGCACATGCTCCAAGCACCATATGGTAGAGGACCTCAGCATCTTTGATTTTGAGCTTTCCTCTGAGGAATTGCATCATGTGGGGCGTTTGCTCACATCGGTATGACGAGCCACTCAAGCTGGGCCACAAAAGACCACAGGGAAATAAATTTATCGTTGCTTCTAAAATTTTATTCTTGGAATATCAGTCATATGCCTGCGGTAAAATTTTCTTCGCGCCTTGATCTTGAACCAAAATTCTCATTTTTCAATACTCCCTAATGTCCAACATTTTCCCGATAGTTCACCAGACTTCCTTATCACGACTCACCGCGAACGGATGAAAGCGATTCCAAAGGAAATGTTGAGGGTATTCGATACAGAAAACCTGTTGTTTGTACTCCGCGAAATCGATGCGCTGATTAACCAATTCAACATAGCGCGCGGGGTGCTTCACCCAATGAGAATAGCTGAGATTGGAGCAGTTACCAAGGATGAAGATCGGTTTTGACGCGGTTTTCGCAACGGCAAAAGGCAGTTAAATGATTCAATTCCATGGAACAATCCTCGAGATACCACCTTGGATGAGGTACTGAAGGTACTTCGGCGGCTGACTGAATTGCCGCCGGCCAATTCATCGGAGGGCGTCGATGCAGGCGCTAGGGCCTGGTTGATGGTGAAGTACGAGAAAAAGAGGATGTGGATTTATATACTAGATGACCTGCCGAAAGTTGAGATATGTTTTGAGGGCCCGGATGAATTGGATGGTGGAGGGGGTAATACCACATTGCAGATCGCCGAAAGGGCTTTGCGCCTGATAAACACGAGTGAGGATCCTGAGGATTCAGTGAGGCGCGCCTCACGAGATTGGGAGACCTATCGCGCTTATGAAGGACTGCCCGAATAATAAATTTGAATAACCTGAAAACTATTTATAAAGTAAGCGTATGAGCCCGGGTGCTCGGCATTCTCTACCGCGTCATCGCCGCATACCTGATCCGGCAGGCCGGGCACACCCAGCAGAGCGCCCGCGCCGGTGCAGTTACGCTGATTCAGCGCTTCGGCTCGGCGCTGAACCTCAACATTCACTTCCACACCCACTATGACAAAGCCAAGCATTTGATGGCTACCTTCGGTGCGGCCTGCTGGGAAGCTGTGGAGGCCTCGGAAACGGGTCAGGGCGGAGCTGGAGCAGCTCTGAGTACTGCTTGAAATCAGGAAATTGGGTGCTTATGCTTCCCGTACGCTGCCGCCGGGCCCTCCTTCACGAGGCGCGTATATCGCAGTATTTTCCAGGAAGCGCTGCGCCGAAGACGGGTGCCGGTGTTTCACAGTGCTTCCCATAAGCGGGACGTATTCTAAAGATGGCCGACACCGGTGGTTCGTATGCTTTGGGCTTGCTGAAAAGAGTGGGAGTGGTATTTCTTTTTATGGCGAACATAAAATGGAGATTCTTATGAAGCAGACGGTGTTATCGTGGAGATGGGTTATGTGCGCGGTGATGGCGGGTGTGCTGTCGGGATGTGCAACGGAATCGAACCGTACGATCGAGCCGAAAAAGGTGGAATCGGCAGGAACATTCTACTCCGGACCGAAGAGCACCTTGGCGGTGGGCAACTTCGAAAACCGCACCGGCTATATGCGCGGCCTCTTTTCCGATGGAGCCGATCGGCTCGGTGGACAGGCCAAGACCATCCTGATCGGTCATTTGCAGCAGACCGGCCGCTTCATCGTGGTGGATCGCGGGAATATGGAAGAGATCGCTAAAGAGGCTTCAATTCAGGGCGTTGAACAGAAACTTCAAGGCGCGAATTTCATAGTGACCGGCCAGGTCACTGAATTCGGGCGCAAGGTAACGGGGGATAGACAGTTATTCGGTATCCTGGGTTCCGGTAAAAAGCAGATCGCTTATTCCAAGGTAACCCTCAACATTGTGGATGTACTCTCATCGACCGTTGTCTTTTCCGTGCAGGGTGGGGGGGAATACGAGCTGAGCAACCGTGAGGTGGTCGGTTTTGGCGGCACCTCCGGCTACGACTCGACCCTCAACGGCAAGGTGCTCGACCTGGCCGTGCGCGAAGCCATTAACCGTCTCGTGGAGGGGGTCGAAGCAGGCGCCTGGAAGCCGGTTTAGGATTAGCCATGAAGTCTGCGATTCTTTATGCCGGCCTGGCGGCGACATTGGTCTTGAGCGGCTGTGCGGGCTCGAAAAGCATCTACTATTGGGGCCATTACGAGGAGAACCTTTATGACATGTACATCGCGCCCGACAACGCCACGGTCGAGGCGCAGGTGGAAGAGATGGAGGCCGACTTCGAAAATGCCCGCGCCGCCGGGAAACCCTTGCATCCCGGGTTTCAGGCGCACCTTGGCTTCCTCTATTTTCAATTGGGTAAGTTCGACCTCGCCCGCCGTTCCTTCGAATCAGAGAAGGCTGCATTCCCCGAATCCGCGGTGCTTATGGACCGTTTTATCAAGAAACTGGAGGGCTAGCCATGCGTAGATCGGTTGTATTTATTGGTTACGTCCTGGTCCTCGCGTTTCTCAGCGGATGCGCCACACCGAAGGACTACACCGCTTTCAGGCAGCACGCCCCCCGGTCGGTGCTCGTGCTGCCGCCACTCAACGAAAGTCTGGATGTCAAGGCCACCTACGGCGTGCTCTCCACCGTCACCCGGCCGCTGTCGGAGATGGGCTACTATGTATTTCCGGTCGCTGTTATCGATCAGTTTCTTAAAGAAAACGGTCTGCCGACCGCCGGCGAGATGCATCAGATTCCGCTCAGCAAAATTCACGACATCATCGATGCCGACGCGGTGCTCTATATGTCGGTGGAGGAATACGGAACCAAGTATATCATTCTCGACAGCTCGACTATTGTGCGCTTAAACGCGCGGCTGGTGGATGTCGAAACCGGCAATCTGCTGTGGGACGGCCACGTCGATGTGCGGGTTAGCGCCAGCCAGAATTACGGTGGCGGTCTTATCGGCATGTTGGTTTCCGCCACAGTCAACCAGGTGGTCGCCTCCAGTACGGATCAGGCCCATGGTGTCGCAGCCCAGGCGAATACTCAACTGCTGACCACCAGCGGCCAGGGGCTGCTCTACGGGCCCTATAATCCCAATTTCGGAATCGATGGGCAGTAGATGTATGCTTAGCCGGGATCGATGACTGCACCTTTGATAATCTTCAATCGAAGACCGCATGTTTCAGGTCATCCATGTACGGATCCGGATTCATCTTCTACATATTGAAGACATTTAAGCCGATGAACTTCGTGCCGCCGAGTTCGGGATGGATTGAGCCATACATGCGGCACTGCACTGCGGTGAGCATTAGGCCACAATCCTTTGATGAAATGATTTCTGCGTCCAGCATGCCGGCAGCGACTCGCCGGACGGGAAAGCAAGTTCATATTTGGGAACGCGTTCCGGCTTCTGATGCCTTTCATTCCTGTAGCTTCTGGCCAGTACGGACGATGCGAACGGACTGACAACATCCTGCAGGTCAATTACTTCAACCAGTTCGTCGCTGAGTGTATGTTTCAAATACATGACTCTGCTGGAAGCTAGCCGCGATTCCAAGAACATACCATGAGACCATCTCACATATGGAAATACTGCGATACACGCGTGAATATGAAGATGCTGTGATATCAGCAATAAACAAAGATCCTGATTGGGATATGTTTACGCACGAGAATGTCATAGAGCGCTACAAAGATCGGCTTCTTGAAAGTCTTACATATGTTTGTGTAGACAATGGGGTGTTTTGTGGATATGTGCGGGCGCTTCTCGATGATGATTTTGCAGTCTACATCAGTGAGCTTTTTGTCGTTCCTGAATGGAGGAACAGAAAAATTGGCAGATCTCTTCTTGAAAAAGTGAAAAATGATTTCAAGAAATTAACTGTGTACGCGCTTTCCGATGAAGATCTTTTTTATGAGAAGCTCAACTATACACCTGCCGGCACAGTGTTTAGGATATCAGGCTGAGCTAATATCCATCCCTGTTCCAAGTACAACGATGCAGGAAAACCCCGAACTTGTCAGGTAACAAGCGTCAGCGTCCTGGCGAGAGGAGAAAACACATGAAAAAGGCATTACTGATAGCGGTTCTTCTCATATCCCTGGTTCCTGTTGCTGCATGGGCGATATATAAACCAGTCAGGGTTCTTACACCAGAGTTGGTGCCGGATGTTTTATGTGTCAACCAGAACGTCTGCATAGACAATGAATCTCGATCATTGGAAGCGCTCGAACTCTATGAGAATGGGTTGCATTTCGTGGCGGATGTTGTTGGTCCATTCAAGAAGAATCCTCGCGTGGTATTTTGCACTACGCAAGCCTGCTATCAATCATTTGGATTTGAGAGGTCCTCAGCTTCTGCTGTCGGTACCTTCGGGATCGTCGTAAGCCCAAGAGGATGGAAGGCTCATTACCTGCGCCATGAGATGATTCATCACCGACAAGCGGAAGAACTCGGTCTCCTATCACCATTTTTCTATCCGGAATGGTTGATCGAAGGAATGGCGTATTCTCTCAGCGAAGATCCTCGCCAGCAATTGGCTGAACCATGGCAGAAACATCGGCATACATTTGATGACTGGTTTCAGGGGACCGGAAAAAACCGTTTATGGAGTGCGGCCAGTGCGCTATAAGATTCAAGAGCGTACGGTACACGGCGGCAGACCAGGAACATGCGGTTGGCACACTCACACGCTTGCAGGGAAGTAGAATTTTACGAGGCTCAAGATTGCAGAGGATGAGAGCGGAGAATAGTCAGGATTATTCAGAGTTTTGATGTGATGGTGACCATGCGTCTTCTTTCTCCGACCCGGCGAACAATTTTCTCCTTTGCCTCCATCCTTCTGGTCGTGGCGGTTTTAGGGTGCGCCGCTACCATTCCCTTTGTCTGGCCATCCACTTCGCTGTGGTATAAGACCGGATCGGACAAGCTGGTTTTACAGATCGGCAAAGTGTTCGGGCTCTGCGCGGCGGTGTTGTTTTTCGTGCAGATACTTCTTGTCCAGCGCCTGGTCATCTTTGATCGAATCTGGGGTCTGGATCGACTCTCTTTTTTTCATCGGATCAATAGTTTTCTCATTCTCGCCCTGGCCATAACGCACAGCGGGCTGGTGATACTTCCCGAAGGACTCGATAACCTGCCGATCGGCCGGGAATTCTGGCCGGAGATGGTGGGGGCGGCGCTGGTTATCACGCTGGCGTTTTTTATCGCAGTCGCTCTCTATCGGCGCCGACTGCTTGCCTATGATGTATGGCGAAAGGTTCATCGGCCGGTGGGCTACCTGCTGGCGGTGGTTCTGATAATTCATATCTTCAACGTCAGCGATTCATTTGAAACCGGTGTGCCACGAGGCGGGCTCTGGGTTTTTATCGGCGCTATCGTACTCACTATCATCCTAGCAAAATATCTGACCGCCAGAATGACGTTGAAGCAACTGCCGGTCTCCGCCGGCAGGCAGGCAGGGGAGGGGGTTGTCGGGTTACGGATCGAGGTTCCTTCTTCATTCAGCTATGCCCCCGGGCAGTTCGCGTTTCTTAGCCTGCATGGCGGTGGCATCGCACCAGAGACACATCCCTTCAGCATCTCTTCGGCACCAGATTTCCCGACGAAGCGATCGTCTTCGATTGAATTTTTCATCAAACAATGTGGCGACTGGACCAGCACCATCACCCCGGAAACAGGACTTCAGGCATCGCTGACGGGACCGTTCGGCCTGTTCAGCTACAAGGCCCGGCCACTGCCGCCGATGATTGTCTGCATAGGCGGGGGAATCGGCATCACCCCGCTTTTAAGCATGATTCGTCAGTTGAGCACCGAACAAGACGCGCCCAAGCTCATGCTGGTATGGAGTGTGACCAGAAAATCGGATATGTTTCTGAGCGAGGAACTGACTGAGTTGCAGAGCCGGCTCCCTTTTCTGCACACCCACATCATCTATACCGGTGGAGAGGGCGGGCGCCGGCTCCATGAAGAGTCACTGAGTGCGTTGCTGAAGGATGTTCCGGACAACAGCCACTTCTACATCTGTGGCCCGGAACCGATGATGTCGGATATCCGCGGTCATTTGCAGCAATTACGCTATTTACGAAAATCTATCTTCTGGGAACGTTTTTCACTCTAAAAAAAGGCGGGGGCTGGTTCTTTTACCCATCCTGTAACGGCGGCATGGCTTGTGTTTTCCGGCTGCGACAATACCATGTAGGGTGAACCGCGGCTGGGTAAACAGCATCGAGATCAGCGGGTTCAACTAATTTACATATATGTAATCAAGGAGAGGACTATGAAGAAAATAGCCGTTCTAGCACTGCTTTTCACACTTTGTGCCGGCGCCCCGCAGGGTTTCAGCAAGGCAACGTCCTGGGAGGTGGATGAGGCGCATGCCTACATTTACTTTACAATCGATCATATCTTTTCCAAGGTGCGAGGACATTTTGAGGACTTTTCCGCTGAAATATACTTCGACCCGGATAACCTTGCCGAAAGCAGCTTTTTTTTCGAGATTGAAGTGGACAGCATCAATACCTATCTCGGTAAAAGAGACAGACACCTGCGCTCGGAGGACTTTTTTGATGAAGATGAGTACCCGACCATCACCTTTCAGAGCAATCAAGTAACGGCTGCCGGTAACTCGGTTTATAACGTCGACGGGGTTCTCACCATCAAGGGCAAAGCCTACGATTTCACCCTGCCGCTCACTCTGGCCGGGGTTACCGACCATCCCATGGTCAAGGGTGCACGGGTGGCCGGCTTTAATGGTGAGGTAACCCTGGATCGCCTCGAGTACGGGGTCGGCAGCGGTAAATATTATGAGATGGGCGTAGTCGGCAAAGACGTGGAGCTGCTCGTTACCCTTGAGGTTCTCAGCAAGTAGCGAACAGCGCCGTGCTCCTGCCCGGTGCGGCGGGAGCACCCCTTCTCATCTTCTTGACTTGTACCCAAGTGAGAGTGCCGTTTTGAAGCTCTCTGAGACGAGAAAGACACGATGAATCGGCCATCGTCGTCTTCGCCGCGGTGCTATCAATCTTCACCTGAAAACGATTTATGCAATCCGCCCATACCGGCCGGCCTGCGCCGGCAGGGCAGGGTGGCGGTAGTATTGCTTGCCGCGATCTGGCTTTCTTTTTCCGTGCTTGTGCTGGTGAGCGCGGAAGAGAGAATCGGAGCTTTTCTGTTACTTATCCCCGGCCTGGGAATTGTCGTTCATATAAGCGCTGTGTTGTCATCGCGCCTTGGTGACAATCACCGTATCGGCGAGCCGCAGCCACTGTTTCCCACTCTTGGCGCCGGAAACTGGATCACCATGGCAAGAGCGGCGCTGGTTGGCGGGCTGGCCGCGCTGGTGCCGGTGACCTTATACCATGGTAGCTGGTGGGCTTATCTGACGGGGTGGCTGGCGGGAGGGGTGTATCTGAGCGTCTGCCTTGCCGATCTGCTGGATGGCTTTGTCGCCAGGAAACAAGGGCGGGTAACGGAACTTGGCGCAGCACTTGACATTGCAACCGATGGCGCCGGCCTTTTGGCCGCTTCGCTGATTGCGTTTTTCTTGGGCCGTGTTCCGGCAATCTGCATACTGGTCGGAATGGCATACTATCTTTTCGTGGTCGGCAAGTGGTGGCGCCAGTACCGTGGATTACCGGTTGCGGAGCTGAGATACAGGCCTTATGGTCGGATCATTGCAGGCTTTCAGATGGGGTTGTTCAGCATGGTTCTGTTTCCCGTTTTCGATACCACATACACCCGGCTGGCAGCGGTAATCTTCTTGATTCCTTTTCTGGCAGGCTTTAGCAGAGACTGGCTGGTGGTGTCCTGCCGGGTTGCAACAGATGACAATCAGCGCTGCCGTCTCGATGATCTGTTTAACGATTCAGTGAGCCGGTCGCTGTCTCTGGGGGCTCGCCTGGTCCTCGGGGGCTCCGCTTATTTTCTTGTTTCAGCAGGCTCGGCAGCAGGTATCGGGGTGGGCTGGATCGTTGCATGCGGAGCCTTGGCCGGCCTTGCCGTGGCGGGTTTAATAGGCCGCGTTGCTGCCCTGCTGCTGCTTGTTGTGCTTGGCCTCAGCGCCTCCCCTTTTGGTGGCACGGCCGCGGCTACCCTCTGCTTTAGCAGTGCGACGGTTCTCCTGCTGGCCGGCAGCGGCCCTTTTTCTCTCTGGAGACCGGAAGAAGATATCCTCTATCGTCGTAAATCCGAGGCACCCGGAACATGACGGCTCCCGTGAACAGACACCATGATCTGTTGACCGCGGGCAGCGGTGGTGACACGATGGATGGCATTGATCAGGCAGGTGAAAACCGGTGCAGCAGATGGTTTGACCAGATGCCGGAGCGCGCCGCTCGCTTTTTCAAACAATCTGAGCGTCCTCTGGTCATTGTGTCGTACGCCCAGAGCCTCGATGGCAGTATCGCCACCTACGACCGAAAGCCGATACCACTGAGCAGTCATCACTCAATGGTTCTGACCCATCGCCTGCGCGCCGTCTCAGACGCCATCCTTATCGGTATAAATACCCTTATTATCGATGATCCCCTGCTTACCGTCCGGCTTGTGGAAGGAAACAACCCGTGCCCCATCATACTCGACAGCAGGCTGCGCATCCCAGCCCAGTCTCGTGTTTTACGGCGTCGTGGACACCGGTGCATGGTGGCCGGAACCATCGGCCCCAGTCACGAGCGGGTCGCCGAGCTGGAGGAGCTGGGCGGCGAGGTGATTCACTGCCGGCCTGATCCATGCGGCAAGGTCGATCTTGTCCACCTGTTGCACCAGTTGGGCCGGCGTGGCATCCAAAGTGTGATGGTCGAAGGGGGCGGCGAGGTCATCACCAGCTTTCTGCAGTCCCGGCTGGCTGATCACCTGGTGCTCACCATCGCGCCGCGATTTGTCGGCGGGCTGCCGGCCCTGGGCCGCCTGGCAGCGGCACCTCTTTCTTTTACGGATGGCTTTTACCATTGCTGCGGTCCGGATATCGTTTTTTTCGCCACGCCGCGCTGGCACGAGTGATGAAACGGTATTTCCTGGAATGTGTGGCACCCGGCAGGATGGAGGTACAGTGCTCCCCCATGACCGGGCCGGGCGAACATGAAGTAACTGTGCAGACCACCGTATCGGCCATCAGCCCGGGTACGGAGATGCTTGTCTACCGTGGTCAATGGCCGGAAGGTGTTTCACTGGACAGCAGTATCGAAGCGCTTACCGGCTCATTTTCCTATCCGGTGGCCTATGGATATTGCGCCGTGGGAAAAGTTGTGGAACTGGGCTCCGGCGTCTCTTCCGACTGGATAGACCGGCGCGTTTTCGCCTTCCAGCCGCACCAGAGTCATTTTCATGCGCCGATATCCTCGCTTGAGATCGTGCCCGACGATATCGACGATGAAACAGCGCTGTTTTTGCCGGGCATGGAAACGGCAATCACCCTGATGCTCGATGGCAGGCCCATTATCGGTGAAACGGTCGTGGTCATCGGCCAGGGCATTATCGGTCTGCTGACCACCGCCATGCTGTGCCGGTTTCCTTTACACTCTCTGACAACGCTGGACAGATACCCGCTGCGGCGAGAAGCGTCCCTGCGGCTGGGCGCCCGGGACAGTTTCGACCCTGAAGAGCCCGGCCTCTTTGAGCGGTTGGGAGCGGTTGTCGGCAGAGGAGGGGAGAGTGACCTGGTTTATGAGCTTTCCGGCAACCCAGAATGTCTCAATGATGCCCTCGCCCTCGTCCGCTATACCGGCAGAGTGGTTGTGGGATCCTGGTACGGGACAAAAACCGGTGCGCTCGATCTGGGCTCCTTTTTTCATCGTGGCCGGATCACCCTGATCAGCTCCCAGGTGAGCAACCTGCCACCTGAGTTAAGCGGGCGCTGGAATAAGAGGCGGCGACTGGAGACGGCCTGGGATATGCTTGCCACGATATCTCCAGCCTCACTCATAACCCACCGTTTTGAGCTCCAGGATGGGGCGCGGGCCTATGCCATCATTGACCGTGATCCGGGTGCATCCATCCAGGTCATTTTTGATTACCGGGATGGCTCATAGTCATATCCGGCATACGAGGGATAACATGTATGAACTAGGCATCAGGCGAAGCTTTTCAGCCACTCACTATCTGATTGGTGGTGATTGGGGGGCGGAAAACTTTGAACATTCTCATGAATACCGGCTTGAAGTAATCCTGGGAAAAAACCAGCTGGACCGGCACGGCTTTCTGGTTGATATTGTCGAGGTTGAAGATCATCTGGATCAGGTCGTCGCCCAGTTTCGCGGCAAGACCCTGAACGATCTGCCCGGTTTCACCGGTGCAAACCCCAGCATTGAACGACTGGCGGCCGTCATACATGAATGTTTCCGTTTCCGTTTTGCCGACTATGACCTGAGCTCGCTCACCGTTGTCATCTGGGAGGATGACATTGCCTGGACCTCCTATCGTGCCTCTTTTTAATGCGAATCGGCTTTGTCATCTACGGGCGTCTGGATACGGTGACGGGCGGTAATCTCTATGATGATTTCCTCATCGACAATCTGCGTCGGCGCGGTCATGACCTTGAAATAATCAGCCTTACCCCCGGCACCTATCTGCACAAGGTGGCGCAGGGGTTTTCACCGAAACTGTCCACGCAGCTCTTGGGGGGAAACTTTGACGTCATCATTCAGGATGAGCTGTGCCATCCCAGCCTCTTTTTACTCAACCGGATGTTGCGCCGGCGCCGCCGGCCGTATTTGGTGGCCCTGGTGCATCACCTGTTCAGCCGTGAGCGTCACCATCGCCTGCTCGGCACCTTGTTCTCGATAGTTGAAAATCGCTATCTTCGTGCAGTCGACGGCTTTATCTACAACTCGGCCACGACCGGGGCTCTGGTAAATTCCGTCTTGTTGCGCAACAAACCGAACGTGATCGCCTCGCCGTCGGGCAGCCGTTTTAATTTCATCATGAGCGACGAAGAGATTGGCCGACGGGCACGACAACCCGGTCCACTTAGGTTGCTGTTTATGGGAAATATCATTGCCCGCAAGGGGCTGATGCCGCTCCTTTATGCATTGAGTACCTTAGAATCCCGCTATTGGCGGTTGACGGTGGTGGGTAGCACCGAGTTCGACCCCGGCCACAGTGCGACGGTCATCACCCTCATGCACGAACTGCAAATGGAAAAGCAGGTCGATTTTCTCGGCGCCGTGGATGATGATCAACTGGTCGAGATGCTCAAAACACACCAGGTATTCTGCATGCCGTTTGCCTATGAGGGTTTCGGCATTGCCATGCTCGAGGCCATGTCCTGCGGCCAGATACCAATCGTCAGCTCCGAGGGAGCCGCCCCTGAAATGGTCCGGCACGGTGAAAACGGTTATATCATCGCACCAGGCAATGAAAATGACGTCTCTGAAGCACTCATCGGATTGTACCACGACCGCACAAATCTCACCCAGCTCGGTATCTCGGCCAGATCCAGCTATGAAGATGCCCCGGATTGGCAGGATACGGCCGATGCCGTAGAGAATTTTTTACAGACCCTCGTCGGCACGCCCGGCTTTCAACCAGCACCTGGAACACTAGCCGCTTAATCGCCTCTTTTCGTTATATCATGCATTAAAGTCACCCCGGACAGCAACAATCACACCGGTATGGATTCAAACGGGCATGTCTTTACGGCCGGCTATCTGGCCGCCAAAAGAGAAATTGATGACAGGGCGCTCAATACTCACGTATTGGACACCCTCACCGCCTGTCTTTCAGCCGAAAACAGGGCAGGGCCCCGGCGGGTTCTGGAAGTTGGGGCGGGTATCGGCTCGATGTGTGCCCGGCTCGTTGAACGGGGACTATTTACGGGTACAGTGGAGTATTGGCTGACCGACACTGACCACAGCCTTCTGGCCGAGGCCAGAAACTACCTTACCGGGTGGGCGGGCAAACACAATTTCAGCATTACCTGGAACCCCGACCACACCGCTCACCTGACTACTGGAGCAACCGAGATCACCATTTCCCTGGCACCGGTTGATATACGTTATATCAGTTCAAGACCTGACTTTTACTGCTATTTTGATCTGCTTATCGCCCACGGAGTGTTGGATCTTTTTGAACTATCGCCGGTAGTGGAAGAATTTACCGGCTGCCTCGGGAGTGGTGGGCTGTGCTACTTCACCTGCAATTTCGATGGTGAGACGTATTTTTCGCCTGAGTTGCCGGATGATCGGAGGATACTTGATCACTATCACGGTTCCATGGCAAAAAGATCCTCCACGGCGCGATATACCGGTCGGAGGCTGCTTGGTTATTTTCTTGAAAACCACGCCCAGGTTATGGCCGCCGGCAGCTCGGACTGGGTGATTCATCCCGGCAGTCAGGGCTATAGCGCTGCCCAGAGAGAATTTCTGGGGGCTCTTCTTTCACTGATTGAAAAAGAAGTTGCCGATATTGAGGAGAACAGGCACCTGTACACCACTTGGATAGATCTTCGCCGCCGGCAGATCGATGCGGGCTCTCTCTCGCTTGTCGCCAAACACCTCGATATTCTTGCCCGGCCCGACCCCGGTACCCGTCTGATGACGCGGCGGGCATAACTGTGTTTCAGCATCGAATGAAACCGAATCCCCCACGACAATGAGTGCATGGGGAGCAGTGATGGATGGGGTTTACCGGGAAAAATTCATTGAGGCAATCGAAAGATAAAAAATGATGGCGTCGTAAAAACCTTAAAATTGCTTGCTTTCGTCATTCCCGCGAAAGCGGGAATCCAGTAATTTCAATTTATTATGGATTTCGAGTCAACTACACCATAACGGTAACAGAGTTTTTACGAGTTTATCAAAAAATAATGGTGTCGTAAAAACCTCAAAATTGCTTGCTACTGTCATTCCCGCGAAAGCGGGAATCCAGTGATTTCAAGTAATTATAGATGTCGGATCAATTCCGGTATGACGGGCATATGGGTTTTTACGAAAGCATCAAAAAATGACCACCAGGAAAAATTTTTCAGAGCATCTGGGCCTTCTTCGGTCCCGCCTGATCTATTACGGTAAACCGTTCAACCGGCGGCGGCTGATCAGGTTTTATCAGCAGTTTGTCAGGCCCGGAGCTCTGTGTTTCGACATCGGGGCGCACCTCGGCAACCGCACTGAAGCCTGGCTGAGGTTGGGAGCTGCAGTGGTAGCGGTGGAACCGCAACCTGCCTGCACCCAATATCTAGAGAAACAATTCGGCGACCACCCACGTTTTACGCTGATCAAAAAAGCGATCGGAGAACGATCCGGGCTGATGAATCTGCACATCAGTGAAAAGACGCCAACGCTCACCACGCTTGCCGGCACTGACTGGCAGCAGTCAATTCAGGACGCTACTCCTTATAAGATACGATGGGATAAAACTATTCCGGTGGAGGTTATCACCCTCGATGAACTGATCAGGTGCCACGGCGTTCCGGATTTTTGTAAAATCGACGTGGAAGATTTTGAGGCCGCGGCATTGCGGGGGCTGTCCCATGCTGTTGCGGCCCTGTCCTTTGAGTTTTTCACCCCTGCCATGAATCGAGTGACCGAGTGCATCCGGCGGCTGGAAACGCTTGGTGAATATCGGTATAACTGGTCGATCGGCGAGAGTCAGCGCTTTGCGGGCGAGTCGTGGATCAGCGGGGACAAGATGATCAACACTATTGCCGGTTATTCGCAGACGCCGCTGTCAGGAGATGTCTACGCCCGACGAACAGAATCGTTCATAGACGCGTCATCATCGCAAGGCATCGGTAACGAGATTATCTTATTGAGCCGGCAACCGATGGCCGGCCGGGCACGGCAGACAACAATACCCCCTCTATTACCTATACGTACAGGCTGCATATGTGGGATGAACGATACAGTGTAGATGAATACATTTTCGGTACCGAACCAAACTCGTTTCTTGCTGAACACGCCGAGATACTTGAAGATCCTGTTTTGTCGCTGGCCGAAGGTGAGGGGCGAAACGCGGTTTTTCTGGCCTCTTTGGGATTCAGGGTGCATGGCGTCGATCTGTCGGAAATCGGACTTGCCAAGGCGATGGCACTGGCGCGCGCGGAGCATGTGACAATTGAAACAGAGGTTGCCGATCTCAATACCTTTGTCCCGAAACACCGGAGCTATGGGTCGGTTATTTCAATCTTCGTGCATGTACCCGCTTCTACCCGCGGCAGACTCTATCCTTTGCTTGAGAAGTGCCTCAAACCAGGCGGCATTTTGCTCCTGGAGGCCTATACCGAAGAGCAGCTTACCCGCGATACCGGTGGCCCCCGGGACCCCGACGTTATGATGAGTGAAAGTAAAATCCTGCGGGAGTTTCCACATCTCGAACCCATCATGTTGCAAGAACGTGTCCGTGAAGTGATCGAGGGCACATACCATACCGGGATAGCATCAGTAGTTCAGTATATCGGCAGGAAAAGTGGATGACACAGAAAGTATCAAAGTATCGCTATGCCCCATTTGAATGAAACAAGCCTATTGTCCGCGAAGTACTGTCTGCGAACCTTTTACGTAGCGGTGTGGTACTGCACCAGTCATTCATCATGAAGATGGACATGAATGAGAATTATGTTGTCTCTTTTCGAGCAATTACACCATTTTTGCTGGTTTCTTTCGGGCTGGCCTGGGGTATCCTCGGGCTCTATATTTTTCTCCCGAACCCGATGGAAAGGATGTTTGGCCAACTCAGCGGTACCCATCCGCTGTTCTATCTTGCGGTCTACGCACCGGCGATCTCCGCATTTATCCAGGTCATACGTTTTGGCGACATTGCAGGTTTGCGGCGTTTTCTGGGCAGGTTTCTTCTCTGGCGCTGCAGTGCCGGCTGGTATGTCTTTATCATAATCGGGATACCGGTGATTTTTATTTGTGGTGCGGCACTGAAAGGAACCTTGTTTTCGGAGCCTTTCCCCTTTGAATCCTTTCCCGCACTGCTAGGTGCGCTGCTCCTGGCGGCAGGAAAGGGCCCCGTCGAAGAATTCGGCTGGCGAGGTCTTTGCCTTCCTCTTCTGCAGCGCAAGGTGGCTCCTTTATGGGCCGGGCTGATTCTCGGATGTATATGGGGAATATGGCATTTTCCCGCTTTTCTGCTCAGTGGAACTCAACAAAGTCAGTGGTCTTTCACCGCATTTTTTGTCGGCTGCCTGGCAATAAGTGTCATCGTTACGGAACTTTTCAACAGCTCGCGCGGCAGTATCCTGTTGTCGGCGTGCTTCCATTTTTCTCTAATGAACCCGATCTTTCCTGATGCCCAACCGTACGATACCTATGCGCTAACTGGCGTCGCTCTATTGATCGTCTGGCAAAAACGCGATTCGATGCTCACCATGAAACATTCTATCACCGAAGTGATTCCTCGGGTACAAACGGATGATATAAGGGAGCCTTGAAAAATGAGGATTTTCATTCAATATCAATGCGTGAGAGAAGTTTTGCCGCGGGCCGAGTTGCGTGCGAAAACACCATTTCATAGAAAACAAAGAAATTGAGCGACCAGACCCGTGTTCTAGGCACCCTTGACGTTTTCGTCGCCATATCGCAAATACCAGGAAGATGGATATCGACATATATCATCCACCGAATACAGATTGTGAAACGGTAAAGAAGGGACAAAGATGCCCCACGTGCGGAACCATTCATCCTGGTGGAATGAGCTTTAAGCGAGCGCTGGCCCTATCTCTGATAATATTGGTTTTTTTTCTCGTTATCTGGGCACTCATTTTTATGGGTATTTTTCTAGGAATTTATATCTACAGTCAAGAACTCGCGGAAAATTTTTCCGATGAAGCGGCGGGGGTGTTGTTTTTGTGCACATGCGCTTTCAGCTTTATGGTTACAATGATAGTGGTGCTGAGATACAGACTACCTGGATTCCCGAAAATCACCTGATTACTGAGGTTTAGTCCGCGGTTCCAAATGGCTGTGTACGGCGCATTTTCTTGCAAGTATAGATCATTTTTACCTTGCAGGCGCAGGAGTTAACACTACTTCAGAATGACCCCACGGCGACGTAGAGCGAAGTTTTTACGATGCCATCATCTCTTTCAAGGAGCAGATATGTACAGCTTTGAGGTCGTTGTAGCGCGGGTGGACGGCAGCGAGACCTCCACTTCGCTGCTCCTGGACGGCTGCGTAGCAGCCGGTTTTACGGGCCGCGATCAGGCATCCGTGCATACCCATATCGAGGAGTTAAAAAAACTGGGGGTCACCACCCCTTACCGGATTCCCGCCCTCTATTGGATCAGCGTCCATCGATTGAACCGGTACGCTGAGATCGAGGTGGTTGGTGAAAAGACCAGCCCGGAAGTGGAATTTTTCATGGCTGCCGATCGAGCCGGCACCCGCTACGTGACAATAGCCAGCGACCACACCGACCGGGAGCTGGAGACCGTTTCAGTGAGTAAATCGAAACAGGTCTGCGATAAGGTGGTGGGCGATATTTTCTGGGTGGTTGATGATGTGGCAGATCACTGGGATGAGATAGAAATTACCTCCAGAGTGTATGATCAGACCACCTGGGTTGAATATCAGGCCGGAACGCTTAAAGATATATTACATTATAGTGACCTGCTGACACTCGTAAAAAAAGATAATCCAGAAAAAAGCAGCCCCGGCCTGCTCAGCGGCACGCTGCCGATAATCGGGAGTGAAACCGTGTTTGCAACTGCCTGTGAGATACGGATGAATGACCTTGTTCTGAAACGTTCTATCAGCAAGACCTACAGCATCATCGGTCTGCCGGACAGAAGTTGAGTCTATGCGAATTGCTCTGATTCAGCAATCGATCATCGCCGGTGACAAGAAGGCAAACTACGTTCGCGTTTCGGAACTGGTTTCAGAAGCGATTTCCCTCCCAGAAACGGTTCCTGATGTTATCGTCCTGCCTGAGTTGTGGTCCACCGGGTATGCCCTAACCGATTTCACTGAGTTGGCATCGGATGAGGGGCAGGAGGAAGCCGCGTTTCTGGGTGAGCTGGCCGGCCGCTACGGCGTCTGGTTTGCCGGCGGCTCCGTTGCCGCCAGAACGGAGAGGGGCATCGTCAACAGGGCGCAGATTATCGATCGGAGCGGAGCCCTGGTGGCAGCCTATGACAAGGTGCATCTGGTGCCGATGCTTGACGAGCACATATATCTCGTTGCCGGTAACAGCTGCTGTGTCTACACCATCGAAGATATGACTTTCGGGCTGGCGATCTGTTACGATTTGAGATTCTGCGAATTTATCCGAAAACTCGCACTTTCCGGCGCTCAGGCATTGATTGTCTCGGCCGAATGGCCGCTGGTTCGGCTCAGCCACTGGCAGGCCCTGCTGAAAGCCCGTGCCATTGAAAACCAATGCTACGTGCTTGCCGCCAACAACACGGCCATGGGCAGTGCACCGTTTGCCGGTCATTCTCAGGCGCTGGGCCCGGATGGTGCCACCCTGTGCCGGCTTGAGTTCCAACAAGGCGTTGCCATCGCTGAGATAGACCCGGGGCCGGTCAACCAGATCCGAGAAGCCGTCCCGGTGTTCAGGGATCGGCGCCCGGAAATCTACTAAAAAGAACAGTTATGACTCCGGCAGAACTGCGTGCACTGGTGACCGCCAATAAATTTGACAAGCCGACAGCCGGTTTCTGTCCGGGTTATGTGCAGGCGAATCTGGCCGGGTTTCCCAGTGTCTATGCCGAAGATTTTGCCTCTTTTTGCCGGGCCAACCCCAAACCATGCCCGCTGCTTGAAATTATCGGTCCGGGAAACACTTTGTCACAGCATCTCGCTCCGGGAGCGGACATCAAAGATACCATTTCTCGTTACCATATATGGCTCGATGGTGAATGCGCTGAAACGGTACCATCACTGCACGGCATCGACACCACCGATGTTGTTTTTTTTCTGCTTGGTTGCAGTTTCTCTTTCGAAGAGGCCCTTGTTGATGCAGGTATTCATCTGCGTCACCTTGATGAACATAAAAACGTGGCCATGTATCGCACCTCAATTCCGCTAGTACCGAAAGGGGTGTTTCAGGGCACCATGGTGGTATCCATGCGACCGATTGCCACCCATCGGGTAGAGGATGCGGTCGCCATCACCGGTAGATATCCCGATGTGCACGGCGCTCCGGTCCACATCGGTACCCCTGCCGAGATCGGCATTGCCGACATAACGCGGCCCGATTACGGTGAGTATGTCGAGATACATGAAGGCGAAACACCGGTTTTCTGGGCCTGTGGAGTAACCCCGCAACAGGTGATTCAGCGGGCGCGGCTGCCGCTGGCGGTCAGTCATGTGCCAGGTTACATGTTTATCAGTGATCGAAAAAACAGCAGCTATGCCGTCTGCTGAACGGCGGTTCAAGCCGCCGCACCGCACAGAGGTGGAAGTAATCCGTGCAAACCATAACTAGAGGAGGCATTATGAGACTGACGATGAAAATTACCCTGCTTACCTGGCTGGGGATTGTTCTCTCCTGTAGCGGCGTTCATGCCGACGTTGACAAACTCCGGGTGGTTGGAACGTGGAGCAGCCTGACCCTATTTAAAAATTTTGAAAAACCGTTCTGGACGGAGACGGTTCCTCAGGAACTCGGCATCGAAACCACCATGACCTCACTGGGGCAAGTCAAACTCAAGGGGCCCGCCGTTGTACGTCAGATGGATATGGGGGTTTTTGATGTGGTCCATACAGTGGCCGACTACATCGTCTCCGATTCACCCGATCTGTCAGGGCTCGATCTGCCCGGTGTCACAACCGATATCGCCACCGCCAAGAAAACCGTGGAGGCCTACCGACCGGCACTGGAGGAGTATCTGGCCCGAGACTTCAACGTCAAGCTGCTCAGTGTTGTGCCATATCCCGCCCAGGTGCTGTTCTGCCGGGTGGAAATTGGCGGACTCGATGATCTGAAAGGAAAGAAAATCCGCGCCTCCGGCTGGACCACCTCCGAATTCGTCACCGCGCTTGGCGCCACCGGCGTTACCATGTCATTCAGCGAAGTACCGCAGTCGCTTCAGCGAGGCGTGGTGGATTGTGGAATTACCGGGTCACTCTCGGGTTATTCGGCGGGATGGGGTGAAGTTTCCAACTATATATATCCGTTGCCGGTTGGCGGCTGGGACTATACCATCGGGGTTATTTCCATGAACACCTGGAACAAGCTCTCCGCCGAACAGCAGGAAACATTGCAAACCCTGATCGTCGAAAAGCTGGAAACACCAGGGTGGGCGGTAACCGAGAAAGAGACGCTGGAAGGGGTGGCATGTCTCACCGGTAAAGAATGCCCCCATGGCGATCCGCAAAATCTCACCGAAGTACCGATCACCGATGAGGACCGCAAAAAAGTCCAGGAGGTTCTGGTGAACAGTGTTTTACCGGCGTGGGCCGAAAAGGTCAGCCCGGAAACCATTACTACCTGGAACGATACCATCGGACAGGTTGTCGGTATTCAGAGCAGGTAACACTAGGTCCGGGGCGTCGGTTGCATTGCGGCGCCCCGTTTTTGCTTTCCATCACTGTCTAACTGCTCGCTCTCATGATTCGGCTGCTACGCGCATCGGAAAAAATATCTCAATGGGTGGCATGGTGCTCGGGGCTTCTGCTGTTTGCTGCCGCGATCATGATCGCCATCGAGGTTGTGCTCCGCAAGGCCTTTGCCGTTTCAATGGGCGGGGCCGATGAGCTCTCGAGCTATGCCCTGGCGATCAGTTGCACCTGGGGTTTCAGCTACGCACTGTTTAAAAAGGCGCACATCCGCATCGATGTAGTGTACAGCAGAATCCCCACCACGGTTCGACCGTTTCTGGACATCCTCGCTTACGGGTTGCTCGCCTTTTACATTGTCACGCTCTGCTATTTTGGTTTTCTGGTGGTCAAAACATCGGTTGTCCGGCACTCCGTTGCCAACACCCCGCTGGCTACCCCGATGTGGATTCCCCAGTCACTGTGGCTGTTGGGCCTGGTCTGGTTCTGTATGATGATCGTTGCCATCTTGATCGCAACCATTTATTACCGGCTCCGCAATAATCACCAGCTGGCATCAGAGTTTTCGGCGATCTCCACCCTCGATGAAGAGATCGAGGAAACAGCGGATGTGAAGGTTACATCGGACGGAACCAGATGATCATCGCCGTCACCCTTTTTTTGTTACTGCTTCTGCTGGTGCTCAGCGTGCCGGTTGCCGCCGCCTTGAGTTTTCTCGGGCTGTCGGTCGGCACGCTCTTTACCGATTTTCCGTTTTACCGGGCCATGGGTGAAATAACCTGGTCGGCATCCACCGATTTCCTTCTGCTGTCCATACCTCTGTTTGTGATGCTTGGCGAGATACTGCTGCGGGCGGGAATCGCGGAGAAGACCTACAACGCCCTGAATAACTGGCTGTCCTGGCTACCGGGCGGGCTTTTGCAGGCAAATATCGGAACCTCGGCGCTGTTTGCCGCCACCTCCGGTTCATCGGTGGCAACCGCGGCAACCATCACGACCGTCGCACTGCCCCAGGGCAGACGCTTTCATTACTCGGAAAAACTGTTCGCCGGTTCAATTGCCGCCGGCGGTACACTGGGCATCCTTATCCCGCCGTCTATCAACCTGATCGTCTATGGATTTCTGACCAACACCTCAATTCCGCGGCTCTTTCTGGCCGGCATCATACCGGGCATCCTGCTGGCCTTGTTGTTCATGCTCTGCCTGAGCATCGCCTGCCTGGTAAATCCGGCTCTGAGCGGTGGCAAGCAGCGGGTAAGGTGGAGGACACGTTTTACAAGCCTGCAGGATCTGATACCGGTATTGATTATCTTTGTGATCGTGATCGGATCCATCTATGCGGGGCTGGCCACTCCCACCGAGTCGGCGGCCCTCGGGGTGCTCGCCTCCCTGTGCCTGGCGTTTCGCTACCGGGCGGTTAGTATCGGTTTTTTCAAGCAGGTTTTCGAGGGGACGATCCGGACGAGTTCGATGATTATGCTGATTTTGATCTCGGCCAATTTTCTCAACTTCGTCCTTGATTCCATCGGCCTTGCCGACATGCTCAACGATTTTATCATCAATCTCGGCGCTTCCCCCATGCAGACCCTGCTCGTGGTCATTGCGCTTTATATCGTGCTCGGCTTTTTCGTGGAGACCCTGTCGCTGATGGTGATCACCATTCCCATCATTGCGCCGATCCTGATCGGCATGGGATTTGATCCTATCTGGTTCGGCATTTTGCTCATCCTGCTTATAGAAATGGCGCTGATCACCCCGCCGGTCGGTCTCAATCTGTATGTGGTGCAGGGGGTCCGTCGCACCGGTTCGATCAGCGACGTCATGGTGGGCGCCGCACCATTTGTGGTGATGATCGGCGTCATGATCGTGCTGCTCATTATCTTCCCGGAGATTGCGCTGTATTTCACCCAGTTTGTCAATTAGCACTCCGGTTTCAACCTCGTATCATGGGATGTGAAGAGGTCGCTTATGTTTAATTACCCGTATATCGTCGAGCTACTTTCACCCAAGCGCTCACCCGAAACTGACACGAAAAACCTGCTAGCCAGGTTTGCCGAGCGCTTTGAAAAGGTGATGGAAGCCGGGTGGGGAGTGTCGATTCCCGATAACCCCATGGGGCAGCCACGGCTGGGCGCCCTTGAAACCATTGAGTTAACCGGTCTCTCACTGGATCCTGAAAAGACGGTGATGAACCTGAACACCTTTCATGAAAAAGATGAACTCGATGCGCTGCTGAAAAAGGCCGACGCCGCCCGGTTACAATACATCCTCGTGGTGCGAGGCGACGGCGGACCGCTGCTGCCCACGCTTGATCCGGAAAGTATCGGCGGTAGATTCAGCGTTGCTACCTCCATCGATCTACTGCGCTATATCAACACGGCCTATCCCAGCCGATTCATTACCGGCGCCGCATTCAACCCCTACAAACCCGCTGACTTTGAGCTTGATCGAGCCCGGCAGAAAATAGACGCCGGCGCCCGCTATTTCATTACCCAGCCGATTCCTGGACCGGATAAAAACGTTGACATGTTGAAAGAACTCGAGACCACCGTGGTGGTGGAGGCATGGATGTCGCAAAACGTTGAGCTTTTGTACAAAAGCGTCGGCAAGAAAGACAGCACGGAAGAGAAGGGGTTTAATCCGGCGGAAAGCCTGCGGTCATTACACTCCCATTATCCTGATTGCTGCGTCTATCTTTCCATGCTTAGTTTTAAACAACAATGGAAAGCACTGCTGCCAAGGATGTAGAATACCGAACAACGGTGCACTACCGGTCAGGGTAACGAGACAAAAATCTATGAATGGTTTTCTTGATAAACTCGAAAAAAGTCAGCCAAGCAGCCGAGGGTGGCTTAGAAACAACACCGCTCTATGTTACGACGCCATCATCTGTAAGCTGTCATGTTTTTACATCTTTTTTCTCATTTTGCTGATGTTGACGTGCACCAATGCACGTGGGGCGGAAACGTCTGATGAATGGGTACAAATTGACACGGTGGACGGTGTTGAACTGTTTCGCTCAGTACATGAAGAAGGTGATCTGCTGCCTTTCAAAGCGGTCGCCGAGGTGGACATCGCCTATCAGAAGATCGTCATGGCACTGGTGGATGCCGAGAACAAAAGTAGCTGGGCGCCCAAGTTGAAATCCATCACCATTCATAACGAAATTTCACCCAACCGGTTTGAGTACAGCGAATATTACGAGACGCCCTGGCCGTTTTTCGACCGGGAGTTTTTGCTTGACGGCAGGGTGGAATACCTGGATGATCGGGTGGTGTTCTCCGCCCGGAACTCGAGCAATACGGAGTTGGCCGACGATGATCATCTGGTCGCAAATATCGGCAAGCTTGAGGTGGCGGTTATTCCGCTGTCGCTCGAGCGAACCAGAATTTCCTTCATCTTTATTGGCGATCTGGGCGGCTGGATACCCGGGTTTGTAAAAAACATCATCCAGCAGAAATGGCCGGTGCGCTTTATTCAGGCCATAACGGCCTATATCAACACCGCCACGACTCTTGAAACACCACGATATCAGGCCCTGATTAAACATGATATTGCAGTGCCGGCAACGCCTTAGTGTCATGTCAAGCTTCAGATGTTACTAAATTGCGCCATGATTTTTGTTTCCCGCAAGGCGCGAAAGAGAGGACATAGCAGCGCTCTGTAACCGACTGAGCAAAGAAGTCGGAAAGCCAAAAGGACAAGCAAGATTGAACAGATGAGGATTGACAGGACACTAGCCCGACCACAGACGAGGCTTGACATGACCCGTGACGGAGGGGGTGCGGTTACTGATCCGATGTGGTAGGGTACGGCGTCGGTCACCGCCACTTTCATTTCAGCGATTAATCATCGCTGAAATAATGGGGGGAAAAGGACATGGGAATTGAAAAAAAGACGTATCGCAGCGGCCCGTATCAAGATTTCTACTGTGAAGCAACTCAGGTCGGCAATGTTCTGTATTTGTCCGGTCAAATTGGTACTGACCAGGATGGGAACACTCCAACAACCACTGGTGATCAAACAAAAATTGCCTACTCGAATATGCAGTCTATCCTCGCACGGTTCGGAGAAGACATGAGCAACATTGTTGACGAAACGCTTTATGTCACCGACATGAGTGAGCTCTTTGCTCACATTGAAGATGTTTATGGCGCGCGCGAGGCGGCCTACGGACGCGCTCCGGAAGCGTGTCAAACAGTCGTACAGGTCGCGGCTCTTGTTCAGCCGGAATTAAAAATCGAAATAAAGTGTGTCGCTCATCGGTAATTACGCGTAGTCTGGATCGACCCCGTTATGAAAACAGAGCTGAATCAAAAATCAACCACCGAGCAGATTCGAAAACGCTTTGACGGCGACGTAGAACGGTTCTCACATCTGGAGACGGGCCAAAGCGCCACCGTTGACGCACCGCTGGCAATGGAGCTTATCGCACGGGCCGCCATTGCCGCCACCCCCGGGCATGAGAAACGTACTGGATATCGGCTGTGGCGCGGGCAACAATAGCATCAGGCTGCTCACGGAAATTGGCCTCGATGTTGACTGCGATCTCTGTGATTTGAGTGAGCCGATGCTGATCAGGGCACAAGAGCGGGTCGCCGCTGAGACAACCGGAATCATTCGTACGTTTCAGGGTGATATACGGTATTTACCGCTTTCTGAGAAAAGCTATGATGTCATTCTGGCGGCGGCGGTTCTGCATCATCTCCGTAACGATGAAGATTGGGAGGCCACCTTCAGCAAAATCTTCTCACTGCTCAGGCCGGGCGGCTCACTGTGGATCACCGATCTGATCAGCCATGAACATCGCGGCGTGGATCAGTTGATGTGGTCACGCTATGCCGGGTACTTGATTGAGCAGGGGGGGCGTCGGTATCAGCAGGAAGTGTTTGACTATATAGATAAAGAAGACTCGCCCAGACCGGTAACCTACTAGCTTGATCTGATGAAACGGGTCGGCTTCCGGCGGGTGGACATCCTCCATAAGAACTCATGCTTCGCCGCCTTCGGGGGAATCAAAGTGTAAAGAGACCGGCTGTGCCTGGAACGAGCCCACTCGGAGAAGGGTACTACCCTGAAAAAAGATTCGGTACCAGCATACTGATGGCCGGAATGTAGGTCACCAAGAGCAGGGTGATCACCATCACTAGATAAAAGGGCCATATGGTTCGTGCGGTTTGTTCCATTGTGATCTTGCCCACCGCGCACCCGACAAAGAGAACGGAACCGACCGGCGGCGTTACCAGGCCGATACCCAGATTAATCATCAAGACGATGCCGAACTGTACCGGGTCCATCCCCAACTGCACCATGACCGGTAAAAAAATCGGCGTGCAGATAATGATCAGCGGTGACATATCCATGAATGTCCCCAGAAACAGCAGGATAATGTTCACCATGAGCATGATCACGTAGGGATTGTCTGAAATGGCCTGAAGTATATCAAAAAGTCTGTCCGGCACCTGGTTAAGCGCCAGTAACCAGGCAAACGAAGCCGCCGTACCGATGATTAACAGAACCATGGCGGTAGTTTTGACGGCGCCGAGGGTTGCGGCTATGAAATTTTCCCATTTCATGCTGCGATAAAAAAGCCCGGTAACCAGCAAGGCGTAGATAACGGCGATAGCCGCCGACTCCGTGGCCGTGAATATCCCCGAGAGAACCCCACCGACAATAATGACGGCGGTGAACAGTCCGGGAAGCGCGTTGGCAAAAAACAAGAGCAGCATTTTAAAGCCGGGAAATGTCTCGCGCGGGTAGCCGCGCTTCAGCGCTACCAGATAGGTTGCTATCATCAGCGAAACCCCGGTCAGAATGCCGGGAAGAAACCCGGCCATAAACAGGGTAGAGACCGAGACGGTGCCGCCGGCGGCGATCGAATAGATGATCATATTGTGGCTTGGCGGGACAATCAGCCCGATGGTTGCCGAGGTTACCGTCACATTGACAGCATAATCCGAATCATAGCCTTTTTCCTTCATCATCGGGATCAAGGTCGAGCCCAGCGCCGAGACATCGGCTACCGCCGATCCTGAAATACCGCCAAAAAGCATTGACGAGAGCACGTTTACCAGGCCGAGGCCGCCACGGATATGGCCGATCATCGCATTGGCCAGCCGGACCAGTCGGACGGATATGCCGCCGTGTTGCATCAACTCGCCGGCGTATATAAAAAATGGAATGGCCATCAGCGAAAAGACATTCATCCCCGAAGCCATCCGCTGAAACACGACCATCGGTGGAATGTCCATATACACCACCGTTACCATTGCCGACGCACCCAGGGTCACGGCGATCGGAACTCCCAGAAGAAGGAGCAGCGTAAAGGTGGAAAAAAGAACGACCAGTTCCATGCTACCGCTCTTTCCACCCAAAAACGATGGAAAGAATGTGCTCAAGGGAAAAGAGGATAAATAATCCCCCGGCAAGCGGGAACGGGAGGTAACTTACTCCCGTGGGTACCCCGAGAGTGGGAATGACGTGGGTCCAGGTTGAGCGCACCATGTCCGTTCCATACCAGACCATCCCCACCCCGAAGGCCAGAACGATGAAACAGCTGGTAACCTGGACGATTTTCCGGGGGATGTCGGGCAGCCTCTGCTTGACCACCACCAGCCCGATATGAGTTCCATCGCGAACCCCGGCGGCTGCGGCGAACAGGATAAAGTAGATCATCAACAGCAGGCAGAACCGCTCGGACCAGTGGGGGGTGTCATTGAGGATATACCTGGCAAATACCTGCCAGCCAATGACCACCGTCATCAGCACCAGGCCGATGCCGCTGAACCACAGGCATGCCCGGGCAATGGTCCGGTTAAATGAGGAGAAAATCAGAAATAGTGACATTTCGTTGAAAGGCGGCCCACTGGACGGCAAGGGTCCCAGCGGGCCGATCCGGTTACCAGAATCCTGCTATTTAAATGACAATATAAGAGAACTGGTTATTCGACCGCCTGGATGCGCTTAACCATGTCCTTGAGTTCCGGCGTATTGGCAAAGCGCTCGTAGACCGGGCCCATGGCATCGATGAACGGCTGCTTGTCGATCTCCTCGATTACCTCATTGCCGTTTTCCATGACGATTTTCTTTGATTTTTCAACTCTCTCGTTCCACAGATCCCGCATCACCTGGACTGATTCAACGGCGGCTTTGCGGATCATCTCCTGTTCTTCCGCGCTCAGCTTGTCCCACGATTTCTTGGACATGACCAGAACTTCAGGTGACATGGAATGTTGATCCAGTGAGTAATGGGTGGCAACCTCAAAATGACGGGTTGACTCGTAGGAGGGCCAGTTATTTTCAGCGCCGTCGATAACACCGGTCTTGAGCGCTTCATACACCTGACCGAACTCCATCGGCGTCGCATTTGCGCCGAGCGCCTCCATGGTCGCCACGAAAAGATCTGAATTCTGTACCCTGATTTTCATTCCCTCCATATCGGCGGGCGACATGATAGGACGCTTGGAATTGTAGAAAGAGCGCGCTCCCGAGTCATAAAAAGCAAGGCCAACAAGACCGTGGGGGATCATCGCATCGAGAATCTCCCGGCCGATCTCACCATCCATAACCTTGTGCATGTGCTCGGTTGAACGGAAGATGTAGGGAAGGGCGGGGATAGCGGTTTCCGGGATGATGGAATTCAGGGGCGCGAGATTGACACGGTTGAGATCAATGGCCCCGGCAATGGTCTGCTCTATAGTGGCTTTTTCTTCGCCAAGCTGGCGGCCCGGGTAAATTTTTATGCTCATCTGACCGTCGGTCCACTGTTCAAGCAGATCACTCATGTGCATGACCGCCTGCACGGTTGGGTAATCTTCGGCGTGGGTATCGGCGCTGCGAAATACCTTGCCGGTGCCGAAGACTGGAAAGGCAATCATCAGAAACAGCAGACCTGCGACAATTGATCCTGTGGTTTTTCTCTTCATGGTTCTCCTCCTGGTCATCTGGTTGGTGATGAATGAACACTGAAAAGAGCACCATTGCTCCGTTCAGACAACAACCTCATGTAAAAATACAGCCGGGCGGGCCAGTCAGCCTGGGTGAGCCATGGGGGTGTCGATGTCGAAACCATCGTGATCGGTCATGGCCTTAACAAGTCTTCGCGCAGTGGTGTAAAACAGTCAATGAGTCGTACATGTGTTGTCAACAGCATGATAGTGTGTTCAACATCAGGCGAAACGGTAAACATGTCGCCCGGACCCAGTTCCTGTTCGGTGTTCCCGATATGCACCATGATCCTTCCCGCCGCCACATAGCTCACTTGCTCATGGGGGTGCGAGTGAGGAGGGTCAGGTTCTTGAGTCGGCCCATCGCTCAAATCGATAACCACCATCATCAAGGTGTCTGTGTGCGTGAGATAGCGCTCCCGGCCTTTACCTATTTTCTCTTTTTCCGCGTTATCTTGCTTTACTATTGACATTTTATGATTTTTTCCGGGGTTGCGTGCCAGTGCCCGGATCATTACAGCATCGGGACGATTCTGTTTGCCGGCGAATTATAAATCTCCTGGAGCACTAAAGCACCGGCGCCGCGGGCGTAATTCGTCGGCTCCCACTGTTGAATCAGCAGCCTGGTCGGTGACGGTTCATCAAAAGAGATACCTTGATGGAGGGTTCTCATCATATAAGGAAAGAGTAACTCTCCGGCCAGCACCCCTTTGCCGGATATGATGATATTTTCCGGATCGAGCAGAGTGTGGAGACTGTTCAAGGCTATCCCAAGTTTCTCCCCGACGCGCCGGTAGATCGCTCTGAGCGCCTCGTTTCCACGCCGGGCAACCTCCAGCACTTCTTCAATTCTCAGTGGACCTTCTTGTATGCGGGCCCACGTCCCGTTGCGTAACTCGGCTTCGCTGTCCCGCAGAATTGCATTGTTGCCGCATATCGCCTCGAGACATCCTCGTTCACCGCACCTGCAGAGCGGACCGTCGCTGTCGATGACCATATGGCCAAGCTCTCCGGCAATGCCCCGATTGCCACGATATATCTTGCCGTCAAAGACCATGCCCATACCGATGCCATGTTCGGTGGTGACCAGTACGAAATTATCCACACCGCGTCCAAATCCGAACCACTGCTCAAATACTACCAGGGTATTGGCGCTGTTTTCAACATAAACGGGGGTCTTCAACCGTTGCGTGAGACGTTCGGCGAGGTTGACATCTTTCCACCCATAATTCGGGATGTAATAGATATAGCCCCGGCGCGATTCGATCAGACCGGGAAGGGCGATTCCGATGCCTGAGATTTTCGTTCTGGAGTAATTTGAATCCCACAGACAGGACCGAACCGCCTGGACAAGTTTCTCTACAACCGGTTCTACGGCAAGATTACCAGGGTCGAGCAGCTCTGAATATGAATTGATGATTGCCGCCTGCAGGTTCATGAGGACAACGGTAATCCGATTAACCGAGAGATGGACTCCTACGGTATAGGCCCCGTCAGGGTTCAGAGAGAGCGGGACCGGCCGCCTGCCGCCCTCTGATTTTGCCCGATCGTGCTCACGCACCATTCCCTCCCGCAGGAGCTCGGCGGTAATTCCGGTTACCGTTGACCGGCTCAGTCCGGTTGCGTGGGAAATGTCAATCCGGGAGATTGATTCGGCGTCGCGAATGGTGTGCAGTATGGCGAACCGATTGATCGCCCGCATGAGATCTCGGTTGGCAACAAACATCGCTGGTGAAGTGATGGTTGAATTAATTCGATGGCAAAATTAATGTCGTAATTATTATGTGATGTCAATTGTTAATTTTCCCTGCACACGGTCTGAAGGTCGTCTTTCACACCATTTTCATTGTAGATATTTCTCGTTACATCATAAAGATATGTGGGAAAACGAAATTATTGGACAAAACAAAATTCTTGACACCGTGGAATCGATATCCTAGGATTTGTATGTTCGTTGGGCGAATAAAGTCATTTCAGGCGGTGCCGGAAACTGTTTGCCCAGGGCGCCGAGGGCTTCCCATCCTGACGAGAACGAACTCGATTGCGGGGCGACTTCACCAGATGTCCGTTTTGCGTCATGACAGACGCGTTTCGGAATCCATAACGTGCTGAAATGAATAGGTTTAATCGTACCCATAAAGAACCAATAGTGACGATTTCCAGTTTTTTACGAATTCATCAGGATTACGAAAAAAAGGCCGAGTACACAGCAGGGGAAGAGTATGGAGTACCTTGAAGAGATGTTCAGTCTTACCGGGCGTACCGCGGTCGTCTCCGGTGGGGCGGGGGCCATTGGAACCGTCATGTCCGATGCCTTATTGAGGGCCGGGGCCAATGTCGTTGTCTGGAGCAGAACCGATAAATCACTTGAACACTTTTTAAAACGATACCGCGACAACGACGATCTTAGCACGAGGCTCTCCACCGCCGTAGTTGATGCCGGTGACGAGGACGACGTGGAGCGGGCGCTCTCCGCGGCTACCGAACACTTTACCATGCCTGAGATTCTGGTTAACGGTGTCGGCGGCAATCGTGGTAAGCGCAGTTTTATAGATATTGAGATCAAGGAGTTCACGGAGGTTGTCAATCTCAACCTCATCGCCGGGCTGGTGGTTCCGACCAAGGTCTTTTGCCGGCACTGGATTGAGCGATCCGTTCCCGGGTCGATTATCAACCTCACCTCAATGACCTCGTACACCCCCCTGTCAGGTGTCTGGGCATATGATGCGGCAAAATCGGCGGTGTTGAACCTGACCATGGCCGCCGCCAATGAATTTGCCGCCCATCACATCCGGGTAAACGCGATCGCTCCGGGCTTTTTTCTTGGTAAGCAAAACAAATCACTGCTGATCGATAAAAAGAGCGGCGACTATACCGAGCGGGGCAGGGCGGTAATCAACCGAACCCCCTTTAAGCGGTTCGGAGCAGTGCAAGAGCTTGCCGGCGCAACGGTATTTCTGGCCAACAACAAGGCGTCGGGGTTCATTACCGGGGTCTCCATACCGGTTGACGGCGGCTATCTGATCCATAACATCTAAAATAATACACCTACCGGCCAGGCTGTGATGCACGCACTGACAGAGTGGGAAATCGATGCCATCGTGGAACAAGCCTATACTCCCGAGCTGGTGGCTGATAAGAAGATTCTGGTTCTGACGCCGGACGCCACCCGAACCTGCCCATTGCCCCGGATGGTAAGGCTGGTTCAAAAATACCTCGGTGAAGCCGCCGCCCGTATTGACTACATGGTGGCCCTCGGCACTCATACTCCGTTGAGCGATGAAGCGATTCTTGCGCTATATGGGGTGTGCGCCGAGCAGAAAAGAACTGTTTTCGCCAACTCCCATTTTCTGAACCATCGCTGGGACCGGGAGGATACTCTGGCGCGCATCGGCTGGATTGGCGAGCAGGAGACCGCCGAGCTTTCCCGGGGCAGACTCAAAGAACGGGTGCCGGTTGATATCAACCGGGCTGTCTTTAACTACGACATGATCCTTGTAATCGGGCCGGTATTTCCCCACGAGGTGGTCGGTTTTTCAGGCGGTGCCAAGTATTTGTTTCCCGGCATATCCGGCGGTGAATTTCTCCATTTTTTCCACTGGCTGGGAGCGGTGGTTACCTGTCCGGGCACCATCGGAATCAAAAATACCCCGGTGCGTGAAGTGATTGATCGAGCCATGCGGTTTGTCGAAATCGAGGTGCAGTGCCTGGCGATGGTGGTTAAAAATCAAAATGAGTTGCACGGACTATTCGCGGGCGATGTCAAAGAGGCTTGGGCGCGCGCGGCGGATGTTTCAGCAAAAGTCCATATTATCGTTACCGAGCGTCCCTACCATACCGTATTCGGAATCTGCCCTTCCATGTACGATGAAATCTGGACCGGTGGCAAGGTGATGTACAAGCTTGAACAGGTAGTTGCCGACGGTGGCAGATTGATCATTTATGCTCCGCATATAACGCAGATATCAAGAACATGGGGCCACCACATGGAGCGGATCGGCTACCATGTGAGAGATTATTTCCTGACCCGGATGGATACCTTCGCCGACATTCCCCGGGCCGTGTTGGCGCACTCCACCCATGTGCGCGGCATTGGAGCCATGATTGACGGCGTTGAGCGACCACGGATCGAGGTTATCCTCGCCTCGGGCATCCCCGAAGAAATGTGCCGCACAATCAACCTGGGATATCTGGATCCGAATGCAATCAACCCGGATGATTACCGTAATCGTGAGCAGGAGGGCATCCTTTTTGTCGAACAAGCCGGTGAAATTCTGCATCGCCTGCACTAATTATTTAAGTCGGGAGCACCCCATGAAACCCTTTCTTTCAGATGATTTCCTCCTGCACAACGAAAGTGCGCGCCGGCTTTATCATGAGTTCGCCGGCCCCATGCCGATCTTCGACTATCACTGTCACCTGCCCGTCGAAGAGATCGCCAACAACAAGGTGTTTACCAACCTTACCGCCATCTGGCTCAATGGGGATCATTACAAATGGCGGGCAATGCGGGCCAACGGAGTGGATGAAAACCGGATTACCGGCACGGCTTCTGATAAGGAAAAATTCATGGCTTGGGCGGTTACCGTTCCCAAGACCCTGCGCAATCCGCTGTATCACTGGACCCACCTGGAGTTGAAAAAACCATTCGGCATCACCACGCTGCTTAATGAACACTCTGGTGAACACATATACCGACGGTGCTCAGAACTGCTCCAAGAGGACGGCTTCAGCGCCCGGGCGATCCTCGAGCGGATGAATGTCAAGGTTATCTGTACCACGGACGACCCGGTGGACTCGCTTGAGCACCACCGGACAATCGCCGCCGATGCAAGCTTCACCATAGACGTTCTCCCCGCCTTCAGACCCGACAAGGCAATGGCGGTGGAGGATCCGGCCGCTTTTAACCTATACGTCGACAGGCTGGCGCAGGCGGCTGATGTGCATATAAGCAACTACGCGGAATTTCTCGAGTCTCTGCATGCGCGTCACAGCTACTTTCATGCCATGGGCTGCCGACTCTCCGACCATGGCCTTGAGCAGCCCTCCGCGGTCGCGTTCACCGGCGACCAGGTTGCCGGTGCCTTTGCCAGGATCAGATCCGGCCGGGAAATTACGGTAGAACAAAAGCTGCAGTTTAAATCGGCCATGCTGATCGAGTTCGGCATCATGGACTATGAGCGAGGCTGGACCCAGCAGTACCATTTCGGTGCTTTGAGAAACACCAACAGCAGGGCTTTCACGGCACTCGGCCCGGACACCGGCTACGACTCAATCGGTGATTTTCCTATGGGTAAGGCTCTTGCCGCCATGCTTGATAGCCTGGAGGCCCGGGGAAAGCTCGCCAGAACCATCCTCTATATCCTCAACCCGCGCGACAATGAAATGATCGCGACCATGATCGGAAATTTCCAGGACGGCAGTGTCCCCGGTAAAATGCAGTTCGGCTCGGGATGGTGGTTCAATGACCAGAAGGACGGTATGGAGCGGCACCTCAACGCCCTTTCAAATATGGGCTTGCTCTCAAGGTTCGTGGGCATGCTTACCGATTCGAGGAGTTTTCTCTCCTATCCCCGTCACGAGTATTTCAGGCGGGTGCTCTGCAACCTGTTCGGTACCGACATGGAAAACGGGGAGCTTCCCGGCGATTTTGAGCTGGTGGGCTCGACCATTCAGGATATCTGTTACCATAACGCCGTCAACTACTTTGCGATGACCGGCGCGAAATGAAAGCAGCCATCGGTGCCGCTGCTCCGTCCGGTGCTGTCGAGAACGGTTGTCCACTGTTCCCAAGCAAGCCTCACCTGGGAAGTGCGAGGAAAAACGTTATGATGGTGCCGCAAAAATCTCGCTCTGATGCATTGGCTGATCGTTGGGTCTCCTCGGTGCACTGCATAGGCCCCGTAAGTAAATACGGCCTCCAATTTTTGTACGCGGAGCGGCGCCTGAAATAAACTATTTCAACGGATACCACGGCAATGAGGCTTGAAAAATTTTCATTCGGAACCGGCGATCGATTCGGTCGACAGGGTAGGGCTCAACTTGATGCGCTCATCACGGCACAACAAAGAGGAGTGAATATCGCCATTGTCTGGAATAAATCGTACCGCGAACATACCATTGTCGGAACCAGCCAGGCTGACGTGCGCAGGGAGGCTGATGCGGCGGTTGAGAGTCGCGGCTATACCGGTGCATATCATGTTGATGC
Organism: Desulfofustis sp. PB-SRB1; assembly: GCA_016722945.1. GTDB lineage: Bacteria > Desulfobacterota > Desulfobulbia > Desulfobulbales > Desulfocapsaceae > PB-SRB1. The sequence continues at coordinate 132,428 of JAEQMT010000066.1, forward strand.
TGATCATATCGGTATGGCCACCGTTGACGCCTTTCTTGATTATAGCGACTTTTTTACGATAGATGTGGCCGACTTCATCGGCGAGCGGGGCGATGACCGCGACCTGGCAACGTTTATTGGAAAATATGAAAAGCAGTGTGGTGAATTATGGATTGACGGAATCGCCGCACCGCTTGCGATATCAAAAGAAAAGCTCCGCCACGTCGCGGAAAAATACCTTTTTGCGACCAAGCACGCGGCTGATATCTATTTCTACATTAAAAACAAGAAGGGATCCGACCAATTTATCACCGAAGTCTCCATGGATGAAACCGCCGACCCGCAGACTCCGGAAGAATTGTTGTTTATCCTCGCCGCACTCAGCGATTACGGGGTACCCGTTCAGACAATAGCGCCAAAATTTACCGGCAGGTTCAACAAAGGAGTCGACTATCAGGGAGACCTTGCCTCTTTTGCCACTGAATTCAATCAACATATCTGCGTGCTGCGCAATGCCGCCGGTAGTTTCAATCTGCCCGCAAATCTGAAATTAAGCGTTCATACCGGCAGCGACAAGTTCTCCATCTACCCGGTCATTCGCAAAGCCATGGAACGGCATCAGGCAGGAATACACCTTAAAACCGCGGGAACCACCTGGCTGGAGGAGTTGATCGGGCTTGCCGAGGCAGGGGGATCCGCCCTTGATCTGGTCAAAGAGATCTATTCAAGGGCCTGGGTCAGATTTGACGAACTGTGCGCTCCTTACGTTTCGGTAATCGACATTGACAAAGAGCGGCTCCCGGTTCCGGAAACGTTCAGCCGATGGCACGGCCCGCGGGTTGCCCGGGCCATCCGCCATGATCGTCTCTGTCCCGAGTATGACAAAAACATCAGGCAATTGTTACATGTCGGATTCAAGATTGCCGCGGAGCTGGGTGATCCCTATCTAAAGGCCCTGAGCGATCACCAGGAGATTATCGGTACAAATGTCTTTGCAAATCTTTTTGACAAGCATCTGACCCCCTTGTTTCTATGATGCGATTCACCGCCGAAAAGAGGCGTTGCTCACCCACGTTACAATCAAGGTGCCCTCACATCTTATTCAATTTTGCGTTCAAGATGCGCTTAATATATATTTCCAACCAGTCAAAGACTGGAGTGCTTCTGGCGAGTCTTCCATACGCCACAGGCCAAGCGCCAGTTGTGCGATGACAGCATCAAGACAATCAAATAGTTTGTTGGCAAATTCTTTCTCGCGTAACTCATCCCAGAGCCGCTCGGCCGGGTTTAACTCAGGTGAATACGGTGGTAAACGAACCAGCGCCATGTTAGCGGGGAGTTCCAGATCCTTAGAGCGATGCGAGGGAGCACCATCGAATACCATGATAATGAATTCCCGAGGATACTTCCGTGCTATTTGATCAAGAAAAACATTCATGGTCTCCGTCTTCATTGATGAGCCCACCATCCAATCAAGGCTGCCATCCGCCGGTGTTACCCCGGCATAGGCGTATACGTATTCCCTGACCAAAGATGATGCAACCAATGGCCGCATGGGAAAGGGCACCCAGCAGCGACGAGGGTCGTTTATCCTCCCAAACCGAGCCTCGTCCTGGAACATTACGCGTACCGGTAAGTCTGTGGTGTTTTTCCCCGCTGCTTCCGCCACTGTTTGGCAGAATTTTTTTTAAAGTCGTCTTGCGCTGCCGCATCACGTTTTGGATGGTAGGTGTCGGGTGCAATCTTGCGCCAACCATGCCGGGCGAGTAACCGATATACGGTAGAAGGAGCTATGGTACGCCCACATGCTTGTATAAGTGCTTTATGGATCGGTGGCACAATCAACACGCCGCCTTTTTCCGCTTCGGCCACCCATGGTTCAAGAAACGCTTTTTCTTCTTCAACCGTCATGAGTTGTCGGCGTCTGCCACCCCACTTTCTTTTTTGCTCGGCAGTGCCGTCGACTCGTTGGCGAATCTCTTTTTGCATCCTGAGAATTGTCGCGATACTCACGCCAAGTGATTCACCCGTGCCGGCATTGGTGAGTCCATGTTGCTTGGGGAGCAAGACGCTGAGTCCGGTACGGAGCTCTCTGGCGGTCTTTGCGCGCTTAACAAGGCGCATTGCTTCTTGCTCCATTTCCGTGGTAATTTGCGCTGGTCGTGCCATGGCGTGCCCGCCTCCTTGGAGAAAGAGTGTTGCAGAAAATGGTTGCAGGCACAGTATATATTAATATCATCTTGAATGCAAAATAGAATTAGTTGTTGGCAAAAGCGCACCTTCAGGGGCGAAAAACCACGCATGGCAGCCTCTGCAGCCGACTCAACGGTGCCGGCGGGAAGCCAAAGGGGCAAGCACGATACGCTAGATGTGATGTAACGGAAAACGAGTTTTGATCCGGTGGAGTTTGTTTGTGGGTGGAACTCGTGATACAGGCCATGTCGAACAACTTTCATGGCGGGAGAAAATAATGCGGAAGACCTTTACCTTTGTTATTATCGGCTCCGGCATGATCAGCCGCAACTATTTTCAGGCCATGAAAAAGATAGATGCCGCCGAAATTGTCGGAGTAGTAAGCAGATCAGGCGCCGGGGCGGATCATATACCCGCGCATATCGAGGTTGCCACCGATATTTCCAGGATTAGCAAAGAATTTGATGCCGTCATTATAGCGACGCCAAACGGGCTCCATCACGAGGGCGCAATCGCATCGGCCGCGCGTGGAAAGCATGTGCTGACCGAAAAACCCCTGGATATCACCGCCGCCAACATGGATCAGATGATTGGAGCCTGCGCCGCTCACAAGGTAAAACTCGGGGTCGTCTACCAACATCGTCTGAGCCCTGACTACCTGAGCATAAAAAAACTGCTTGAGGCGAAATCATTTGGCCGCATCTACTGCGCCGATTTTGCCGTACGCTGCTGGCGGGACCAGGAGTACTATGATTCCGGGCAATGGCGGGGCACCTGGAAGGTGGACGGAGGTGGTCCTTTTATGCAACAGGCCTGCCATGAGCTTGATCTTTATACCTGGTTCTTCGGGATGCCGGAGGAGGTTGTTGCCTTTACCGGAACTTATGGACACACCATCGAGGTCGAAGATCATGGGGTCGCGATTTTTCGTCATGCCGACGGAATGGTGGGGAGTTTCATCGCTTCAACCGTAGCCTATCCCGGCTTTGATCCTTCTCTGGCCATGCACACTGAAAGGGGTACGGTCCTGATGACTAATGGGCGGATCACCGGATGGCATATTCGAGAAATGGAGAACCCTTCCCGTCAGCTCCACCAGCCGCTTCATTCAGCGGGGGCGAGCGCGGTCGTGAAGGACGTCTCAGGACACCAGGCGGTAATCGAAGAGTTTATCAGCGCGGTACAAGAAAACAGGGAACCGTTTATCTCGGGAGCGTCGGCCAGGGCTGCCACTGAGCTTGCCCTGAGGATTTACGGCGACCGGTAACTGATGATGGACACTCACGGAGCATCTTAATGAATGAGTATCGACGGACAAAGATTGGCTTTATCGGCCTGGGGTTGATGGGATCGGCCATGGTTCAGCGTTTGCAAGCGCTGGGATATCCGCTGAATGTTGTCGCCCACCGTCAGCGGGCATCAATTGATGCCGCCGTTGGACAGGGCGCCGTTGAACTTCAGACGCCCGGTGAGGTGACGGCAGCAAGCGAGATCGTGATGCTCTGCGTGGACAATTCGAACTCCGTGGAAGCAATTATGCGCGGGGAGAACGGCGTGCTGAGCACCCTCGACACTCATCAGCTGGTAATCGATTTCGGCACCTCACTGCCTTCCTCAACCACTGCTCTGGCAGCATCATGCCGGGATCAGGGAGCTGCCATGATGGATGCGCCTCTTGGCAGGACGCCGGCCCATGCGGTTGACGGGCTGTTAAATATCATGGCGGCAGGAACCCCGGAGGATTTTGCACGGGTCAAACCGATCCTGGAAGATCTTGGGGAACATGTTTTTTATGTGGGGCCGGTGGGCTCCGGACATACCTTGAAAATCATCAATAATTTTTTCGCCATGACCACCGCTTGCGCCATGTCCGAGGCTTTTGCCATGGCCGATCGTGCCGGACTCACCCGTGAGATGCTCTATGAGGTGATGGCTGCCGGTCCCAATAAGTCCGGTATGATGGACTTTATCAAGGCGGCGGCCGTTGATGGTAAGCCGGAACAACTTGCGTTCAGCATCGGCAATGGCCGCAAAGACGTCGGCTATTACACGAAAATGGCCGGCGACCTGCACGCTTCGAGCTTCATCGCTCCATCGGTGGAAAGCGTCTTGAACGCAGCCGATACTGCCGGGTGGGGCGACAGATATGTCTCTGAGATGGTTGACTTTATCGCCGGAACACTTGCTCACGACTAAATACTGTTGAAGATTTCGTCGCACTTAAACAGGGGTGTGCCGAAATACTCAAGTTGGTACAGCGGCCAACACGTTCGCCACGATCAGCGATCAGCCACCCGCGACGCCATCTAGTCCCTGAAAACCAATCAGGGCTTATGCGCCGCTCTGAACTCACGCATGAATGTAGCCAGTTTGTCTGCGCCTTCCGGTGGAAACGCATTGTACATGGAGGCGCGACAGCCGCCGATGGAGCGATGACCTTTGAGTCCCACCAGCCCCTGAGCGGCCGCTTCTTTGATAAATCTTGCCTCAAGCTCCGCGCTGGGCAGGTTGAAGGCGATATTCATCACGGAGCGTGAGCCGGGTTCGGCGTGGCCGCGATAATACTCACCCTCGTCGATCAGCTCATAGATACTGGCCGCCTTGGCACGGTTGACCTGCTCAATTTTCTCAACCCCCCCCTGTTTTTGCAGCCATTTGCATACCTCGCCCACCATATAAATTGCCAGACAGGGCGGTGTATTGAACATGGATTGTTTATCGGCATGGGTTTTATAGCGCAGCATGGTGGGGAGGGTGTCAGGTGCTTTGTCCAACAGATCATCGCGGATAATCACCACGGTAACCCCGGCCGGGCCGAGATTTTTCTGGGCTCCCGCGAAAATGATGCCGAATTGCGAGACATCGATTGGCCGCGACAGTATATCTGATGACATATCGCTCACCAGGGTCACGCCTTTATCCGGCATAGTACCGAACTGGGTGCCGTAAATGGTATTGTTGGAGACAAAATAGAGGTACCGGGTATCGGTTGAAACAGCATATTCATCATGTAACGGTACCCGGTTGAATTGCTGATCCTCGCTGGAGTAGGGAACATCGATCTCACCAAAAGCGTTCGCTTCCTTGATTGCCTTTTTCGACCAGGTACCGGTATTGAGGTAGGCCGCGCGTTGGCCAGGAGACAGCAGATTCATGGGAACCATGAAGAACTGCGAGGAAGCGCCGCCCTGCATGAACAGTACATGGTAGTTTTTTGGTATCCCCAATAATTCGCGCAGTAGCGCTTCCGCCGTTTGGATGATTCCGGTAAACTCGGCGGAACGATGACTCATTTCAGCAACACCGATGCCGGTCTCCTGATAATTGACTACATCGACGGAGGTTTGTTTGAGAACATCCAGGGGCAGGGCGGAGGGGCCCGGATTGAAATTGAAGACGCGCGATGCTGTCATGAATATCTCCATAAAATTAATGGTAGCTACATCGTTATTCAGCCTTGTTGCTGACGAAGCGCCTCATATAATACAATACCGGTCGCCATTGCAAGATTGAGGCTTCTAATATTGGGGTTGGCCATGGGCAGGGTGTAGCACAGCTCTTCGTAGAGGGTGATGATCGACTCGGGCAAGCCCTTGGTTTCTTTGCCGAAAATAAGAAAATCGCCCGGCCTGTAGACAGCCTCGGTGTAGGGGCGGGCAACCTTGGTGGTGAAAAATTTCAACTGGTGTTCGGGCTGGGCGCCAAGAAACTCTTCAAGGCTATGCCACTGCCTGATGGTGACGAAGCGCCAATAGTCCAGACCGGCCCGTTTCAGCTGCCTGTCCGTAATGGAAAAGCCAAGGGGATGAACGAGATGCAGGATTGCATTGGTGGCCCCGCACAGCCTGGCAATGGAGCCGGTATTGGGTGGTATTTCCGGCTCAACCAAGACTATATTAAAATATGAAGTATCTATTCTTTATACCTTTTACTCAGCGGTTAACGGATAATGCTGGAAATCTTCCAGCGATTGGTGGTGTTTCAACATTGCCAGAACCTTGGCAGCGGTGCATGAGTATTGTAGAAATGCATATACAATGAGAAACTATATCGCGCAAACCTCCTGATCCACCAATGGACACCCACAAATCCCAGCCGCCACGTGACAGCCGAGTGATTGTTCTGCTGATCGTTGCCATCACCATAGTGGTTGTGCATAATCCCTGGATCAATGCGCCGACGGAACAAGAAACGGAGCAACCACTTGTGCTTGATTGGCAGGACAACGGATTTGTTATCCGGAAGGCAGGCAGCGATACGTATGTGGGCGATGTGCCGCCGATCACGGCGCCGTTTCGGTTTAAAAAAATACCCATTAACCAGGCAGATAGTGCGTTGTTGCAGACCATCCCCGGCATCGGGCCGAAACGAGCGGAAAAAATCATTAACTCCCGCTTACGTGAAGGCCCATTTGCCGATCAGGACGATCTTATGAGAGTCGACGGCATCGGCCCCAAGCGCTCGCAAAACTTGGCGCACCATATTCATTTTGATTGAAACACCCCCACATCGGCGCCGACCCATTACGAACCCGGTTATCGCCGTGATGGGGCCGACGGGGGTCGGCAAAACTTCAGCCGCTATCGAGCTGGCGGAGCGTTTTAACGGTGAGATCATCAGTGTCGATTCCATGCAGGTATATCGTCACATGGATATCGGAACCGCCAAGGCTACTGCTCACCAGCAAGGCCGGGTTGCGCATCATCTTATCGACGTGGTAAATCCGGATGAGATGTATCATGCCGCCTCTTTTGTCCGCGATTGTACCGCGGCCATCGATGCTATTCACCACCGGGGAGCGCTGCCGATCTTGGCGGGAGGAACGGGGCTCTACCTGCGAGCCATACGTTTCGGGTTGTTTGAAGACGGGGCAAGCGACCCCGCACTTCGATCCAGACTGCAAGAGGATGTACGGCGGCTGGGGAGTGCAGCCTTACATGGTCGGCTTGCCAAGATAGATCACGATGCGGCGGAATCCATCCATCCCAACGACACCAGCCGGATTATCAGAGCACTTGAAATTGTTGAGCTTACCGGGGCGTCCATTCGAGTCCATCATGACCGGCATAAAGGTTGCACTGATACCGGGATACTTACAAATTTTCTCTGCTGTGCACTGAGTTGTGAACGAACGATACTGTATGAGCGCATTAACCAGCGAACCAGCAAGATGATGGAAGATGGGTTGGAAGATGAGGTCCGTCACTTGCTGGACATGGGATATACACCTGAGCTGAAATCCATGCAGGCGCTTGGCTATCGACATATGGTGTACCATATCAGTGGCCGGTGGGATATGGACAAGACCATTGAACTGCTGGCCAGAGACACCAGACATTACGCCAAAAGACAGTTTACCTGGTTCAACAAGGAACCTGATGTAACATGGTTTGACCGAACCGACCGTGACGGATTGATTGGTGCGGTTGAATCTTTTCTGGCCAAAAACAACTGATGGACATCCATTCCACAACGGATCTTCACCCGGCCATAGCGATTCATTTGGCTCGCCTGGGAATAACCGGTGATGATGCGCTGCAAGACTATCTTTATCCAACCCTGACCCAGTTGCCGGAACCTTTTCAGTTTAAGGATATGGATAAGGCGGTGGCACTGGTGATTGCCGCCCTGCATGAAAATCGGCCGATTCTGATTTGGGGCGATTATGATGTAGACGGCATTACCGGAACGGCATTGCTGGCGAACTTCTTCAGGGCGGTGGGTAAGCAGGTACATGCGCATATCCCAAATAGATTAACGGACGGATACGGTCTAAACTGCGAAAAAATTAAGAAATTTGCCAGGCAACTGGGGAAGGGGGCACTGCTGATCACAGTGGATTGCGGCATTGCCAATCACCAGGAAATTACAGTGGCGCAGGAGTGTGGATTTTCGGTGATCGTAACCGATCATCATCAGATATCATCAACGCCGGTCTCTGCCGATGCCGTTATCAACCCGAAACAGATTGGCTGCCGATTTCCCCGCAATGATCTGGCGGGCGTTGGCCTTGCCTTTTACCTGGCGGCCGGTATCAGAAGTGGGTTGCGCAATGATTTAACCTATAAATCAATAATTAATACGATTAACCTTAAGTATTTTCTCGGTCTAGTTGCCCTGGGAACAATTGCTGATGTTGTGCCGCTCACCGGGGTGAACCGCATTTTGTGCAAGGCGGGGCTGGAGACGTACCGAACAGAAACCCTGCCGGGTATCAGCGCACTGCTTGAGTATCTTTCCATTTCAGGACAAGACATCGATGGTGAAAGTATATCATTTAAGATGTCGCCGGCGATCAATGCCGCCGGACGGCTCGGCAAGGCGGAAATCGCTTTTTCATTGTTTACCACAACCGATCTTCAGCTGGTTGCCGAGACCGCAAAATCTTTGAGTAGTTGCAATGATACTCGCCGGCAGATTGGTGCGGCTGATCTAGAAAATGCTTTAAAAATAATCAGCAAGACACACGTAGAACATGGTAAATGCATTGTGATCAAAGGTGACTATCACGATGGTTTGCTTGGCATAACCGCATCGCGGCTGACCGAAATGTTTGGTGTACCATCGCTTGTTTGCAGTAATCGTGCCGGTGGGCAGTTGTTGCGAGGCTCTGGTCGAGCGCCCGAACATTTCGATCTTTTTGCGGCACTTTCAGCATGTGATCATCTGCTTGAACGTTTTGGCGGGCACCGCGCGGCCGCGGGATTTTCATTAGCTGAGGATAATTTTGAATTATTTCGGAAACATTTTACCACCCAGGCCTGCCAGCAATTCAACCAGGCGCCAAATTCTGATGAAAAAAAGATTCGCCCGGAGTCTATTGAACTTCCGGTATCCGAAGCACTGGAACCGGATCTGCTCAAGGCACTTACATTGCTTGAACCAGTGGGAGAGGCGAATCCACGGCCACAATTTTTAGATAGTCAGGCCCGGTTGATCTCAATAGTCTATTTTGGCAAGAACAATTGCCATTTTCGGGCACAAGCACGTGGCACATTTCGAAATGTAGAGCTGATCGGGTTTAATCTCGGTAGCGTGATTCGTTCAAAAGATATTTCGGAGCCGTGTCGGATTGTCTATTCTCACATGCGTGATCATTTTAACGGCAGGGCAAGCTGGAAGCTCAAGGTGATCGATATCTGGTAGGACAAACCGACCACGATCACCTCATTTTGGCATCTCATCGCATAAATTAACATAATATATATTATGCGACATAAACATATATACAAATTTTCCCGGGATTTATGGATCCATTGATTTCTTTCATAAATATCTAAATACGGTATCTTAGAAAATAAAATTCAGATAGTCTGGAGATTAGATGGATACGGATCGCTATCAAGAGCCGCTGGTAAGTCGCTATACCAGTGACGAAATGCAACGACTCTTCTCTGAACAGGTTAAATTTTCAACCTGGCGAAAATGTTGGCTGGCTTTAGCCGAGGCTCAATATGAATTGGGGCTGACGGATCTCATTACTCCGGCGATGCTCGATGAGATGCGTGGCAATGTAGACAATATCGATTTTGCGGTCGCCAGAGATAAAGAAGCACAGATCAGACATGACGTGATGGCCCATGTCTACGAATTCGGTCTCAAGTGCCCTGCCGCTGCGCCAATTATCCATCTGGGAGCTACTTCGCAGTTTGTGGTATGCAACACCGACCAGATCATCCAGAGACAGGCACTTCATCTCATCAAAAACGATCTGCTCAATACAATCGAGCGCCTTGCCACTTTTGCACATACACACAGAGATCTGGCCACCCTGGGCTATACTCACTATCAGCCGGCCCAGCCCACCACCATCGGCAAGCGGATGTGCCTCTACATTTACGATTTGCTGATCGATCTCACTTCAATCGATGATTTTCTCAACAGGCAGGCAGCTCGTGGCGCCAAAGGTACGGTAGGCACGCAGGCAACCTTTCTGGAGCTTTTTGACAATGATCACGGCAAAGTCAGGGAGTTAGATAAACTTGTGGCACACAAACTCGGGTTTTCCCGTGTTTTGCCGGTAACCGGTCAGACCTACAGCAGAAAACTGGACATGAAGTTGTTGGAAATTCTTGCCGGGATCGGCGCCACTGCTCATAAATTTGGCGTAGATCTTCGCTTATCCGCCAATCTCAAGATTCTTGAAGAACCGTTTGCGGCCAACCAGACCGGCTCGTCCGCCATGGCGTATAAAAGAAATCCCATGCGCTCTGAACGGATGACCGGGCTTGCCCGCAAGCTCATGGGCCTTCCGGCAAACGCTGCCGCCACCTATGCCAACCAGTGGCTTGAGCGAAGCCTGGATGATTCAGCAATCCGGCGCATGGATATCCCCCAGGCATTCTTGTTAACCGATGCAATATTGAGATTATATATCAACATCTCATCGGGCATGGTCGTCTACGACAAACAGATTGAGCGACTACTCAATCTGGAATTGCCTTTCATGGCCACCGAAAAAATTCTCATGGAGGCGGTTCGCAGGGGAAAAAGTCGCCAGGAGATGCATGAGATAATTAAACATCACGCCGTGGCGGCCGGGGTAAAGGTAAAACAGGAGGCGAAAGACAACGATTTGCTGAAGCGGCTCGGCGATGATGAGAATATTCCGTTCACCTATGATGAACTGTGTGACATGACCACCGATTACCGGGCATTTACCGGTCGTGCATCCCAACAGACCGTTGAGTTTCTCAATGAACATGTCTACCCGGTCCTGCATAATAACAAGAATACCATGGTACGGATAACCAGTGATGTTACCGTCTGATGGCGTTGTAAAAACTTCGCAAATCTTATGGGAGCCTTGAAAAATGAGAATTTTCGTTCAAGATCAAGGCGCGAGGAAAATTTTACCACAGGCCGGATTGATATTGTCAGGATAAAATTTTTAGAGCAACGATGCGGTTGGGCGAAAAGGCCATTTTTCAAGGTTCCCTTATGAATCAGGTGAACCCAGTAGCGCCGATGGTTGAAACCTTCTATTGGATTGCACCGCACACCTTTCATTTCCTCAAATCAATTCTTGAAGGATACGATAACCTGGCGATCATCTCCGCGGTTGAACCGGACACCGGATTGATTCGCATTCGCTGCGCCGAAACCGAATTGCAAGAACTTATGGAGCTGCTCACACGACTTGCTCCAGTTATCAGAAAAGACCAATTGACATAACGATAAAATAATAAATTAAGTGGATACACAAAGTTTTTTCATTAAGACGTTTGGCTGTCAGATGAATGTACGCGACAGCGAGATCGTTGCCCAACTGCTTACCCAGCAAGGTTACCGGCCCGCACCGGAAATTTCCGAGGCCAACCTGATTGTGCTCAATACCTGCGCCATACGCGCCAAAGCGGAACAGAAAATGTTCAGCTTTCTGGGCTCACTGCGCACCCACAAAGAAAAACATCCGGATGTAAAGATCTGTGTTCTCGGCTGTGTCGCCCAGCAACTCGGCGATACCATCACCAAACGCATGGCCCATGTTGATCTGGTGGTAGGCACCCAGCAATTGTATCAATTGCCTTCGCTGCTCGAAGATCCCCGCAATCGTGTTGCTGTAGAACTCCTGGAAGACTTTGCCATTCCTGAGATTGTCAGCCCGGAAACGGAACCGGATCACCCCTCAACTCAGCCACCCTCCGCGAGTCGCTTCGTTACCATCATGCAGGGTTGCAATAACTTTTGCGCCTATTGCGTGGTACCTTACACCAGAGGCCGCGAGCAAAGCCGGGCGAAAGAAGACATTATTGATGAAATTGAGCAGCATGTCGCACGCGGCGTCAAAGAGATCACCCTGCTCGGCCAGAATGTCAATTCATACGGCAGCACGAACCCGGTGACCGCCGATGGATCGCCCTACTCTTTTGCCCACTTGGTACGCGATGTTGCGAAGATTCCCGGATTGCGCAGAATTCGGTTCACCACCTCGCACCCTAAGGATCTCTCACCCGAATTGATACAATGTTTTGCCGAACTGCCAACCCTGTGCCCGCACCTGCACCTGCCGGTTCAATCAGGCTCGAACCGGATCCTCACTCTGATGAATCGGCGCTATCGCCGCGAAGCGTATCTTGCTCTGGTGGAAACACTCAAAATTGCCCGACCGGATATCGCCATCACCACCGATATTATTGTGGGTTTTCCCGGTGAGACCGAAACCGATTTCGCCGACACCATGGCCTTGCTGGAATCGGCTCGTTTTCACGGCTCCTTTTCATTCAAGTATTCCGATCGAGCCGGAACCTCGGCGCAGAGTATGCCCGACAAGGTGGAGGAAACTATCAAAGCAGAACGGCTCCGTACATTTCAACACCGCCAGGAAAAGATCAGCCTTGAACACAATCAGAAATACATAGACCACATTGTTGAAGTGATGGTTGAATCAAGCCGGCAAGATAGTCTGATGGGACGAACAGGCACCAATCATATTGTCCACATTGCCCCCACCGACACCCAATTTTCTCCGGGTGAACTGGTCAACCTGCGTATCACCCATGCCGGTCCGCATGCGCTGCGTGGGGCCGTGGCGCCTGCTCACTCCTGAACCGGCTCTTTTTTTTCCGTACTCCCCTGCTCTTTAAGCACCCTTTCAGTGGTGTCGATTACCCGGCGCACCACCCGGGAGGAAACCCGCTTGCCTTTGGCGCCGCTGTTTTTGATGAGGTGGTCGTCAAAGGCAATCTCCACGATGTTTGACTTGGCCCGGCGGGCAGGAACCAGCGATGCCCGGGCATGCTTGTTGACGCCGGTGGAAATCAGCAGGATGCGCGATCGTTCATGGCTGGGAAAGAGATGGTACTCTTTATCGAGGATGAATTTGGGGGCTCCGAACCGTTTTACATAGGTTATATTTTCCTCACCATCACGGTATATTACATTAAATATATCATCTTCTTTCAATATTCCGGCATAACACAGATCCGAGCCGACAAAAAGCTTTTCCGGGGCGGTGATCACCTTAAAACTGCCGTCGGCAAAGATAAGCAGAATACGATCGTACTCCGAACAGGCAAAAGAAAAACTTGCATCAGTGTCTGAACCTTTGATGGTGGTTCCGAAGAAACCGCTGTCGTGATCGTACCCGACAATGAGATTGGACAGGGCCACGGCACTGGCCACCACCTCTGAAAAAGAGGTGATCTCCGTTTGCCGCTCAAACGAGGAGCCGTATGTATCGAGAAGGGTTTGCAGATAATCAATGGTGTAGCCGACAACATCGGCCAGATTCTTCCTGACGGCATCGATATCCTTGCGAATAGTGCTGATTTCCCTGGCCTGCCGGTCGATGTCGTAGCGCGAGATCCGCTTGATCCTGATCTCCAGCAGCCGCTCGATATCCTCCTTCATCACCGGTCGTTCAAGCTCTTCAAGAAACGGCTGCAACGAACGCTCGACGGTGGCCACCACATCGCTGTAGCTGGTTTGTTCCTCAATCTCTTTATAGAGTCGCTGCTCGATAAAAATCTGCTCCAGCAGGCGGGCGTGGAGTTTGGCCAACAGGCGCTCCAATTCGATTTCCAGCTCTCTGGTGAGATCATTGACGAGCTTTTCCGTATTGAACCGCACCACCTCATCAACACTGCTGATCGCGGGCATGTTTTCTCTGATCAGGGTGAGGTTGGTATTGATGGTGATTTCACAATCGGTAAAAGCGTAGAGGGCACGGATGGTTTCTTTGGCGTAGATAGTGCGGGGAAGCTTTATCTCGATCTCCACCGATTCGGCGGTAAAATCGTTGATGGAGGCAATTTTAATCTTGCCGGACCGGGCACTTTTCTCGATTGATTCAATCAAAGAAGTGGTGGTAGTACCAAACGGAATCTCGGTGATGGTAATGGTCTTCTCATCCGTTTCCACCATTTTCGCCCGGCAGCGTATCTTACCGTTACCGTTTCGATAATCGTTGACATCTATCTGGCCGCGCTGGATAAAATCTGGATAGAGGGCAAACTCCTCGCCTTTGAGGATGGCGATTTGGGCAGTGAGCAGTTCCTGAAAATTATGGGGCAGGATGCGGGTGGCCATGCCCACCGCGATGCCTTCGGCGCCCTGCAGCAACAGGACGGGTATCTTGGCGGGCAGGGTCACCGGTTCCTGCGCGCGGCCATCGTAGGATTCCACGAAGGTGGTGAGATCCTTGTTGAACATAACTTCGCGGGCCAGCGGCGACAATCGACACTCGATATAGCGGGCGGCAGCGGCCTGATCACCGGTAAAGATGTTGCCGAAATTCCCCTGCCGCTCGATCAGATACCCCTTGTTGGCAAGATTTACCAGGGCCGCATAAATCGAAGCCTCACCGTGAGGATGAAGCTTGGTGGTGTCCCCCGACACATTCGCCACCTTGTGAAACCGACCGTCATCCATATTGTGCAGGGTCTGCAGAATACGGCGCTGCACCGGCTTGAGCCCATCTTCGATGGCGGGAATGGCCCGTTCCTTGATAACGTAGGAGGTATATTCCAGAAAGTTGGAATCAAACAACCGGTGCAGTTTGCCCATCTGTTCGTTCATGCTATCCTGCCGTCTCTCACCATATGCCAGTTCACCTGTGCCGACCTAAATCAGATGTTCCATGATGTAGTCGCGCCGCTCCGGGGTATTCTTGCCCATATAAAAACTGAGCACCTTGACCACCTCGCTGACGCTGTCCACGCTTACCTGCCGAAGGCGCATATCATCGATAGTGATAAACTGCTTGAATTCACGCGGATTGATCTCTCCCAACCCTTTGAATCTGGTGGTTTCCACCTGTTTTTTAACTTTCGCCCTACCCTGCAGTTTCTTGCCGGCCCGTTCGCGCTCGTGCTCAGAATAGCAGTAAATCGTCTCCGCCTTGGTACGAACCCGGTAGATGGGGGTCTCCAGAATATGAATATAGCCAAGCTTCACCAGCGGTTCAAAATAGTGCAGAAAGAAGGTGAGCAGAAGATTTCTGATATGCAAGCCGTCCACGTCCGCATCGGTGGCCAGGATTATCTTGTCGTAACGCAGGTTGGCAATGGATTCCTCGATATCAAGGGCCTGCATCAGCGAGTACATCTCCTCGTTTTTATAGAGCAGGCTCATGGACTGGCCAAGCACGTTTAAGGGCTTGCCTTTGAGGGAAAACACCGCCTGGGTCATGGGATCGCGTGATGAGACGATGGAGCCTGCGGCGGATCGCCCTTCCGTGATGAAGATCATATTTTCCTGGCCCGGCTTGGACGGCTTGTTACGAGAAGGGTGATACTTGCAGTCTTTGAGCTGCGGGATCTTCAAGGCCACCTTCTTGGCCTTGGCACGCGCCTCTTTGCGCACGCTCTGCAGCTCCTTTCTCACCTTTTCATTTCTGGTGATCTTATCGAGCAGGATTTCAGCGGTTTCGGGATGCTTGTATAATTCAGTGGAAACCGCATCCCTCACCGCGGCAACGATCCAGGAACGCACCTCGGTATTGCCCAGCTTGTTTTTGGTTTGGGATTCAAAAACCGGGTCTTTTAGTTTAATGGCCAGGGTACCGACGATTCCGTCGCGCACATCCTTGTTGATGAATTTTTTACCGGAAAACTCGTTGATGCCCTTGAGAATCCCTTCCCGAAAGGCGGAAAGATGGGTGCCCCCTTCGCTGGTATAGGTTCCGTTGACAAACGAGTAGTAGGAATCGCCATAGGCCTCGGTATGGGAAAAGGCAAACTCGATGGATTGATCCTTAAAGTAGATGGGCTCGTAGAGATAATTACCCTGCAACTCTTCGGCCAATAGATCAAAAAGCCCGTTTTTTGAATGAAAGATCTCTTTGTTGAACTGAATCTTCAGCCCGGCGTTGAGATAGGCATAGCGCCACAGACGCTTGGCAAGAAAATTGGGATCATAGGTGAAATCCGGGAAAATATCATGGTCCGGCAAAAATTCGATAAGGGTGCCGTTTTTTTCGCTGGTTTCACCATTTTCCTGATTTACAAGCAACCCCTGCTTGAACTCGGCCCGGGCAAACCTGCCTTCACGAAAGGCACTCACCCGGAACCACTCCGAAAGCGCATTCACCGCCTTGGTGCCGACCCCGTTCAGGCCGACGGAAAACTGAAAGACATCGGTGTTATACTTGGCGCCGGTATTGATCACCGAGACGCATTCGACAAGCTTTCCCAGCGGGATGCCACGCCCATAGTCGCGCACCGTGGTGACGCCATTTTCTTCGATGTGTAGATCGATGCGCTTACCGGCCCCCATGATGAACTCATCAACGGCATTATCGACGATCTCTTTAAGCAGAATATAGATGCCGTCGTCATGGTGGGAACCGTCACCGAGACGCCCGATGTACATACCCGGACGCCGCCGGATGTGATCCAGCGAACTAAGCGTCTTTATCTTGCTTTCATCATATTCCTGGACGGATACAGCCATCTATTTTTACCGTTTTCAATTTTCGATGTACTCGTAAAAACCCCAATTACCGCCATGGTGGAGTTGAACCGAAATCCATAATTACTCGATTTCCGCTTTCGCTGGAATGAGGTAAGGAAGTAATTGCAAGTTGTGACGATGCTATCATCTCTTAGGTCGATGAGTTTCAAGCGCGGCCATACTATTTCATTACATCATACATCGCAACTGGCCATTAAAAGAAAGAAGCAGCCTGATAGTTTACCAACACTTCTGCTCATGCGTGTTGGGGTTGCGTTTACCCGTCATCAATCAGCAGGTAGAAAGAACCGCACGGTCAGCGGTCGATGATCGGATGTATCGACCCGGGACAATATTTTCCCATCTTCAACCCTTATGCCGCGCACCAAAATTGAATCCAGCCTCAGAAAACGCTGGTCATCGGAGAATTCCACCAGCTCAAGCTCGTGCTGGTCGGCAAACCCGTAGAGGTGATCCCACCGGGCATTGTTGTAGGTGTTGAAGTCACCGGCGACGATGAGCGGCCCCAGATGATGAGCAACCACATCTGACATCTGATTCAACTGGCTGGCAAAGGAGGTCGCTGAAACAAAATTTATCCCATGTATATTGGCGACCAGCAAATCGTGTTCATGTCCGGTAATCGCAAAGCGGTTGTAGACAATCATTTTTGGCGTCTTGATCAGCGGCTCGCGAGCCTTGCTTCTGGTAAACGAGCGCCACACGGGCGGCCAGCGGCTGCCGATGGTGACACCGGTAGCCTTGTTTTCCCAATTTTCATAGCTCACCGCCGTTGTCCACTGTATTGATTCATGCTCTGTGAAAAAATCATACATGGCGCCGCCCAGCAGAGACTCCTGCAGCAATACCAGATCGGCTTCCCGGCTCAGCCGCCGCAAATCACCCATCAAGCCGGGACGTGTCCCCTTGAGAACATTCCAGACCAACAGGCGATACCAGCGCTCGGCGTGCAGTTCCTGAACGGCGCCGCCATGTACCTGCAACACCTTTTCCTCGGCCGGCACATTCATCAGCAACGAAGCTCTGGCGCCGTTAGTGAAAAATACAGTCATCATGATAATGAGGAGCCATCGCATGGGTAACTTCAAGCTCTCCTTCAGATTCGCATTACCCGCTCACAGTCTGGACATATCCAGGTAGGGCCATTGGTGATACCCCACGCATTTTCCTGGAAACATTCAGGACAAATCTGAAAACCACAGGGACAAATCCAGCAAAACTCTTTTTTCTTCTGGCAGCAACTACACTTATACTCGCCGATGCGCCTGCGTCTATAGCCTGTTCTCTTACTCACCTGAATTCACCGCCAACGTTTCCGCCAGCCATTGAAGATACGCCTTATCGCCGGCAACGATATCGGTGGCGATTATCTCCGGTACCTCATAGCGGTGATGCTCTTTAATGGTAAGACAGAGTGTATCAAAGCACTTTGCTTCGCTTTTCATGGTGACGATGAATTCAGGTTCTTCGGCAATAACATCGTTCCACCAGTACATGCTGGTTGCGGGGGCGGAAATCTGGACGCAGGCAGCACATTTTTGGGCAAGCACGGCGCGGGCAATTGCTTTTGCATCTTCTAATGTTTCGCAAGTAGTGGTAACCAGGAGCGGTTTCATGGTATGTAGAACTCCCATCATTCAGAGGTCAATCTATGAGCAACCTTCTTGCAGTGGATATCGGCAACACGCACACCGTGGCCGGGGTGTTTACCCACGATCGGCTGATTGCGCAATGGCGGATCAAGTCTGATGGCGAACGTCCGGCCGCGGAACTGGCGGTAATCTATCATAATTTATTTAATCTTTCCGCCATTGATGCAAAGCTATTTTCCGGCGCCATTGTGGCAAGCGTAGTGCCGTCTCTGGATACGGTATACAAAGAGTGCATGCAATCACTGTTTGGCGGGCAGCATCAATTCAGCTCTCTTAATGTTACCGCAGATTCGGTAGCCGGTCTCATCGAAGTGGATCTGGAAAATCCGGCCGAAGTCGGCGCCGATCGTCTGGTGAACGGGATCAGCGCCTACACTAGATGCGCTAAAAATGTAATCATTATCGATTTTGGCACCGCCATTACCTTTGACTGTATTGCAGTTGGATGCAGATATCTGGGCGGCCTTATCATTCCCGGCTTAAGTCTTGCCCTGGACAGTCTGACACAGCGGGCGGCAAAGCTTCCCAAGGTGGATTTTTCAACACCTCCCACCGAATTTATTGGACGGAGTACCGTTTCCGCCATGAAAAGCGGGGTGTTGCACGGGTATGGTACGATGATTGCCGGTCTCATTGAGCAGCTTAAGGCAGAGATGCACAATCGTGACAATCTCACCCCGGTGGTATACGCAACCGGCGGCATGGCATCGATTCTTAAACCCTACGTCGCCGCCATCGATGAGGTTCTACCCGACCTGACGCTGGAAGGATTACAGATAATATACCAGCGATTGACGAATTAATGAATCGCCCTGCACGAGTTCCACCGCCGCTCAAAAAGGGCGACGCCATTGCCGTTATTACTCCAGCCGGTCCCGTTTCCAGTCAGGAGCGTCTGGCACGGGGTTGCGCCATTCTTACCGAAATGGGATTTGAGGTTATCAATGAAGCCACCCCGAGCTCCTCAGACTCCCACCTGGCCGCCGACGATACAACCAGATGTGCACAATTGCACCGGGTACTGCGCGATCCCGCCATCAAGGCGGTGATCGCCGCTCGCGGCGGTTTCGGTACCCTGCGACTGCTGCCTCATCTTGATTTTGATCTGATTAGCGCTACCCCAACCTGGCTGATCGGCTTTTCCGATATCTCGATCTTACTCAACGTCATCACCCAGCGAACCGGAATCGTCACCCTGCATGGCCCGGTTGTCTCTACACTTAGCGAGTTAAGCAGTTCCGCTCACGAACGGCTCTACCGCTGCATTACGGAAGGCGTTTTCAACCTGATCAGAGAACCGGTGGAAATACTCAGAGGCGGTACCCCAGTTTCGGGCGTCTGTATGGGAGGTAACCTTACCAGCCTGCTCAGCCTGCTGGGAACGGAGTGGTTTCCAATCCAACACGGTGCGATCTTGTTTCTCGAAGAGGTAGGCGAACCGATGTACCGGCTTGACCGGATGCTTACCCAGCTTGCCTATACAGGTGTGTTTGCCAATCTCAGCGGGATTATCCTGGGAGATTTCAGTGGCCCTGAAGTAAGCGCCAACAACACAAAAATTCATATTGAGGAATTTGTCTGGGAGCGGGTACTTGAGCTGACCAGGCCCTACGAAACCCCGGTCTGGGGAAAATTTCCCTGCGGTCATGACGGCCGTCTTATCGCCATGCCCATCGGCTGCCAGGTTACCATGGACAGTGCCAGACCATGTCTGCGGTTTTGATTTTTAGATACCATCGAGATTGACGAACCGCGATTGTAATGGTTACTATCGGTTTGGTTGGATCGGACAATTTTACTCTTTCAAAATTCCATTACATTACGAGACCAATGACATCAAGACGCTTCACCTCCTTTGCCTGTTGCATGTTTTTTTCCCTGATCTTCATCCAATCAATCGTCGCTGCCGAATTTGTCAGCATCACGGGAGACGCGGTCAACGTACGCAGCGGCCCCGGCACCAATTACCCGATCAAAATGGAGCTCTTTGACGGTTACCCGCTCAAGGTAGTAACCACCCAGGGCGAGTGGTTGCAGGTGGTGGACTTTGAAAACGACGAAGGATGGGTGCACAACTCACTGGTAACTAATGATAACACCGTTATCGTCAATGGCGAAACCAGCGTCAATATGCGGGCCGAGCCCTCTACGCAAAGTGCCGTTATCGCCAGCGTCGACCGCGGCGTGGTGCTTACCACGCTTGAATCACGCGGCAGCTGGCTAAAGGTCAAACACGCCACCGGCGTCATCGGCTGGATGTACAAACCACTGCTCTGGCCGTAGGTTTCATTTTGGTAAGTTGAAAGGCGTTATTTGACGCTTAACTGTTTGTTCTTTTTATATTTAGCTGTACTGATTCGGAACTTTTTCCCACAATTTTTCAACACCCGATCAAGTTGAGCAGCAGCGCGGTTGCCTGTTTATCGATAGGACGGTTGCCTGAGCCGCATTTTGGGGAATGAACACAACTGGGGCAGCCGTGGTCACAGGCGCACCCCGCCACCGTTTCGCCGGTATGGGTGAGCAGTTCGGAGAGTCTGGCAAAGGCCTCACGGCAGAGACCGGCGCCGCCCTGAAACCCGTCGTAGATGAAGATCGTGGCCGCCTGGGTCTGGTCATGACTGGGATAGCAGATACCGCCGATATCGTTGCGATCACACAACACAATGAGCGGCATCATACCGATCATGGCGTGTTCAAGGCCGTGAATGGCGCCCATAAAGTGCATCCGGCGCTTTTCAATCTCCTCCTGGTGCGGGGCTGAGATGGTTATCCACATACCTTCCGTTTCGATTTCCCGCTCGGGCAGATCAAGCGCTTTTTGCGCGATTACCGTGCCGCCGCGAATTTCCACCTGCTGGAAGCCGGTAACCTTTTCCCGCACCCGAACGCGGCCGTATGAGGCCATCGTTCCCAACACCTCAGCATCATCCAGCCGCTCGATGATTTCGGTGTGTTTGTCGATGGTCGGCCGGGTGTAGTGCGGCAGTCGGCTCTGGTTGACCACCACCTCACCCGCCTCCAGATCGAGCTTATTGACCAGCAGAGTGACGGCCTGATGCAGATAAACGGCGCCGGGATGGGTCTCCTTGAGCGCCCGACCATACTCGATTTCACCGATAATCTCACCGCTGGCCCCGTCTATGATGGAAAAGAGCCGCCCGCCACCGCGCAGATCGATATCTTTATGCGGATATGTTTCCGGGTTGAACCAGCGTTTATCCTTGTTGGGGGCGACAAGCAATTTACTGGCGGTAAGTTCACGCAGGGTGCGGATGACGGCCGGGTTTTTCGAAACTAAAGGTTCGTCGCGAGAAAGCGGCGTCTCGGCTGCGGCGCAGAGCAGATGCTGGGCCATAATGGCGCCGTTTTCGGGGTTGAGGGCGCCATGTTCCGGGCGTCGTTTGAAAAAATTATCGGGGTGGCGCATAAAGTATTGATCCAGGGCGTCTTCGCCGGCAACCATGATGATTGCCGAGGTGGTTTGACGCCGCCCTACCCTGCCGCCGCGTTGCCAGGTAGCCATGATGGAGCCGGGGTAGCCCACCAGGATGCACAGATCGAGATGGCCGATATCGATGCCCATTTCCAGTGCCGAGGTGGTAATTACCGCAAGGAGCTCACCGTCCGCCAGTTTAGACTCGATCTCGCGGCGCTGCGCCGGGGTGAATCCGGCCCGATAGGATCGTAATCGCCCGGCCATCGTACCGAGACGTTTTTTCGTCCACATGCTGATCAGCTCGGTGAGTTTGCGAGATTTGGAAAAGACGATTGTCCGAATCCTTTGTGCCATGGCCTGTTGCACCAGGGTGCAGACCGAGTAGGCCGGGTTTTCCATCGGGTTGATGAAGAGTACATGTTTGGCGCCGGCGGCGGCGCCGCTGGTAGTGATCACCCGGACTGGTCTACTGATCAGCTTTTCCCCCATCTGGGCCGGATTGCCGATGGTTGCGGAGAGCATGATAAATCGCGGATCGGCGCCGTAATGGCGGGCAAGGCGAAGCAGACGGCGCAGCACCCAGGCGATATGGGAGCCAAACAGGCCTCGATAGCCGTGCACCTCGTCAAGCACCACGTAACGTAACCCTGTCATGAAGGAGCGCCAGAGCTGATGATGGGCGAGAATCCCGGCATGGATCATGTCCGGCGTCGAGATCAGCACCGGCGGCGGGTTTTCCCTCAGTCGGCGGCGTTGTAAGGCGGAGGTATCACCGTCGTAGACACCGGCCACCGCTTCATTTCTCCAGTGAGGCGACATGTTTGCCGCAAGTTGTGCAATAACCCGCTGTTGATCACGGGCCAGCGCCTTGAGAGGAAAAAGATAAAGGGCATGGCCCCCCTTTCTCTCCAGCAGCATCTTCGCCACCGGTATATTGTAGATAAGGCTTTTACCCGAGGCGGTGGGAGTAGCCACCAGCACATCGTGGCCGGCCTCGATTGCATCAATTGCCTGCACCTGATGATGATAGAGCCGCTCTATACTCATTGCCCGCAGAGCGCCCGCGAGTGGTTTGGGAAGAGGAGTGCTCGGACGCCCGAAGCGTGGATTTTTTGGTGGTATCGTGGTGTGGTGAGATATCTGCGTGGAAAATCCATTCGAGTTACGAACATCATCGATAAATCGATCGATCTCGTCTCTCTCGTCTAAAACCTTTGTGAATCTCTGCTGAAATTTGCCTTTCATCACTAAAAAAGATATGGTGCCGCGCTACGTGAAGCCGGCGGTCGCAGCCGTCGAATATTTTTCCCTCACCATATGTCTATTATGACCCGTATCGCAACTCTGGGTCCGGCCGGTTCCGACAGTGCCGCCGCCGCCCGCATCTACCGCCCGGAGGCGGAGGTAGTGCTGTATGGCCACAGCAGTGAGGCCATGAGCTCATTTGTGGAAAAGGAGGCGGATCTTGCCATCATCCCCGTCTACAATACCCGTGAGAGTGAAGGTAAGCACTACTTTCGGCTGATGGATGCACTGACCACCGGGTATTGGCACGACAACGTCGTTGTGCCCATCAACCTCTCCATCGGCGCCCTTGACGACAACGTCGATCTGCGCGGGGTAACCAAGGTTATTGCCCGTACCACCGTTTTACGCCAGTGCGACGATTTTCTCGCCACCACCCTGCCCCAGGCCACCCTGGTTGCAACGCCTTCCATTGAAACCGCCATTGATGAAACAAGACGGGGACGTCATGCCCGGCACCTCATCATCGACTCGGAACCGCTGCTCAAAAGCCATGGACTGAAAATTGTTCAGCGAGATATTGCGCCGCACAATCGCACCAGATTTGCCGTTCTCGCTCATACCCCCCATCAGCATACCGGCTACGACGCCACCTCGATCATCACGGTGCCACTGGCGGATCGGGTGGGACTGTTAGTGGACACCCTTAATGAATTTACCAAACGTGGTATCAGTATTATCAATCTGCACTCGGAAAACGATGTCAAAACACAGAAACTGCAGATTTACCTGGAGGCCGAAGGTCACCGCGACCATCCTCTGATGGCCGAGGCCCTTACCAATATCGAAAACAAGGTGATTCAGCAACCCGGCTGTCTGAAGATACTCGGTTCGTTTCCCCGTGTCGATATGCGGGCCAAACATATCAAATCGTTTGGCTTTATTGGTTCCGGCCAGATGAGCCAATGGTTTGCCGAGCAATTGCGCAGTGACGGCTATGAAACGATCATCACCGGTCGCAGCTCGGCGATTGCTCCGGAAGACATGATCGGCACCGTCGATGTCGTCGCCATCTGCGTTCCGATATCGGCCACCACCGAAACAATCAACCGCTATGCCCCGCTTTTGCGCGATGGCCAGGCCCTCATTATCCTGGCGGGCGAAGCACGGGCGCCGCTTGCCGCCGCCCTTGAAAGGTGTACCGACGGGGTCGAGGTGATGCTGGTGCACAATCTCTGGGGGCCACAGGCGGCGACCATGAAAGACAAGAACGTGGCGGTGGTGCGCACCCCCCGCAGCGGCCGGTTGTGCAACGAATTTGAGTCGTTTCTCTACAAGTTCGGGGCTGAAATACACAACGACAGCGCCGACCAACACGACCTGCTTATGGGCATGTGCCAGAAGCTGCCGACCTCGCTTTCGGTTGCGTTGGCCATGTGTCTTCCCCAACTCGGTATCGAGGCGGAAGAACTGGATCGTCACTCGACCCTCACCTCCCTATATTCGGTGCTTTCCATGGCCCGGGTGCATAACCAGCGGGCCCGCACCTACGCGGAAATTATGGCGGCGGGAGGGGCGGGGCAAAAAGTCGTCGACCAATTCATTGAAAATCTTACGCAGATTGCTGAACTGGCCGGTGAAAAGCGAATCGATGAGCTCACCGATCTTATCGATCGCAACACCACGACGATCGGTGATAAATTCTTACGAAAAAAGATGCAGCAGGCACGCTCAATCGATACCGCTCTCAGTGACATCGGTTACAAAGATGACTAAAATCTTGCACAAATAGCACTTTTTTTTGAGCGCAAATAAGCGCTTGTAATCTCTATTGTGTGAATGAATTATGGCTACAGATTACCGCAGATTTTTTGAAAATATCCCCACCTGTCCCTATTGTGAGACGGAACTCAGCGTTTGCGAGGCGCCGCCTGTCCACGTGGGCGACGGGCTCGGCTGGGGGTCCGAGGTGCTCTACATCTGCCTCAACGACGAATGCAAGGTTTTTGTCAACGGCTGGAAACAGATCGAGGAGCAATTTGGCCACAACTCATCGTATCGGTATATGCGCATTCCCGGCAGCAACGAATCCAACGTGATGATGGTGGGTACCGCCGATGCCTTCAAGGGCAGCATCATCGATCTGGCGGAGGTGGAAAGTCAGAACAAGCGTTTTCAGGAAGAAAAGGCCGCCGTTGCCCAGTTTGACACCGCCGTAGCCGATAAAAACATGGCCCCGCTGCTGCGCGTACTACTTGATGAGGCCGCGACGCTGGCCAGTCGACAACGGGCGGTGGTCCTGCTGAAAGAGTTGAATGATATTGCATGCGTCGATGCCATCCGCAACCACACCTTTCGCAATACCGGTCTCGGCATGGAGGCCAACAACGCGGCAAGCCATGTGCTGGAGCGCAATTTCAAGAAAGAATGTCCGCATTGCGCGGAGATAATCAAGGCGCGGGCGATAGTGTGTATGCATTGCAAGCGTGATCTTGCTTGAGTGGCCCGTGATTTTTCTTGCACTCAGCGCTCTTATGTCATAAAAGTAAGGGTTTCCAGTCGGGTGGTGAGTGTAGCTCAGCAGGTTAGAGTATCTGGTTGTGGCCCAGAAGGTCGGGGGTTCGAGTCCCCTCACTCACCCCAATCTTTCCCCCAATTCATCGATTAGCCTGGATATATGATGGACCTCCAGCACCTCACCAGTCTCACCATTACCGCCGGCCCGGATGTACGGTTCACCGGTGTGCTTCACGACAGTGGCAACGATAACCCGCTTATTGCCCTGTTTCCCGCTGACTGCCGCCCGTCGGACAGCTACTATCCACTGATCAAGCAGTTAGCCGCGGAGAACATCAATACCGCTTTTCTAGCCTACCCCGGGTGTGAGTCGGATTCTGATGCACCATCAAACAATGCGGCACGAACCATTGACCTGACCCATCCGGGCAAAACCCCGGCGCCGTTTTTCGTGATGGGCCAATCTATCGGCAGCCTGCATGCCTTGCACTTCATTCAGCAGGCGGCTGATAATGTTACCGGCATCATCCTGGAAAGCCCGGTTATCGATCTGGATTCATTTCTTAGCGATGCAGGCACCACGCACACCGCATACACTCTACCGCCATCGGTTGCCATCGATCCGCACGCAGTGCTTAAAAAGCTGGATGTTCCGCTGCTTATCATATACGGCCAGCGTGATGAATATGTCGGAGCTCTTGAAACAGAGGCTCTGCACTTGGCCGGTATCGCCAAAAACAAACAATATTATATCGTGCCCGGCGCCACTCATTTTTCCATCGCGGAACGTGCCGGATCGCTCTACGTAGCCGGCTTAACCAGATTCATCAATCAGATCACGGGGCGCAATACCTGGCGTGACAAGCGGAGAAAATTCAAAGCCGCGGGCACAGCTTCATGAACACGGCGGCTGCCAAACGTACCGATTATCTGAGTTGGGACGAATATTTTATGGCGGTGGCGCTGCTCTCGGCGCAACGCAGCAAAGACCCCAATACCCAGGTAGGGGCCTGTATCGCCAGCCGGGAAAACAAAATTGTCGGCGTCGGCTACAACGGTTTTCCCATCGGCTGCTCCGATGACGAACTGCCCTGGGCGCGTCAGGGCGATTATCTTAACACCAAGTACCCATATGTCTGCCACGCTGAGCTCAACGCAGTGCTCAACGCCATCTCCACCGATCTGCGCCACTGTCGGATCTACGTCAGCCTGTTTCCCTGCAACGAGTGCACCAAGGTAATTATTCAATCCGGCATTGCCGAGATCATCTACCTGCACGACACCTATGCCGATACCGATCAGACCAAGGCAGCCAAGCGAATGATCGATATCTGCGACCATATCAGCTATCGCCCCTTTGCATCATCACGGAGTCTGATTACACTTTCATTTTCTTAGCGTATTTTCTGTTTGCTGAGCGAATCAGTGTCGGCATCATGTGCCGGCATCTTACCCAGCCATCATACCACGAAGATATACATGACCATTTCGACCAATCTGCTTGATCGTCTGGACAGCGGCGCGGTGATCGTTGCCGAAGGGTTTCTCTTTGAGCTTGAGCGGCGCGGCTATGTCAGCGCCGGCTCGTACGTTCCGGAGGTGGCGCTGGAATATCCGGATGTGCTGGAGAACCTGCATCGTGATTTTCAGCGGGCCGGCTCCGATGTGGCCCTCGCCTTCACCTATAACGGACATCGGGAAAAAATGCGGGTGATCGGCAAGGAAGAACTGCTCGAACCCCTCAACCGGGCCGCCCTGCGCATTGCCAGAAAGGTGGCGGATGCACGGGTCGGCGATATGATGGCGGGCAATATCTCCAATACCAATATCTGGGCCCCGGATGATCCAGACAAACAGCGCGAAGTGCGTGCCATGTTTGGTGAGATGGTGGGCTGGGCAATGGAGGAAGGGGCCGATTTTCTGGTGGGCGAAACCTTTTACTTCGCAGGTGAGGCCTATGCCGCCTTGGAGGTGATGAGAGATGCGGACGTGCCGGTAGTGGTGACCCTGGCGCCGATGGCCGGCAACACCATGATGGATGGGGTGGGAATCGTTGAAACCTGCAGGGAACTGGAAGCACGGGGGGCCGACGTGGTGGGGATGAATTGCTTTCGCGGCCCCGCCACCATGCTGCCCTATCTTGCCGAAATTCGCGCCGCGCTAAGCTGCCCGGTGGCCGCCCTGCCGGTGCCGTTTCGCACCCACGAAAAAGAGCCGACCATCTTCAACCTCTCCGACAACAACCGGTGCAGCTGCCCGTCACCGCACGGTCGGCCCTTCCCCACCGCGCTGGATCCGATGCTGTGCAACCGCTATGAGATTCGTGCCTTTGCCGAGCAGGCCTGGGAAATGGATATCCGCTACCTGGGCGTCTGCTGCGGCGCCGCCCCCATCCATATTCGCGAAGTGGCCGAGGCGGTGGGCCGCACACCCGAGGCCAGCCGCTTTTCCGAGACCATGCAAAATCACTTCATGTACGGCGACAACGAGCGCATCCCGGATCATATCAAGGCACTGGGAGAGCAGGCGTAATCCGTATGGCAAACGTGTACTATGGCCTTGGCCTTTTTGCCCACCCTCTTTGTTGCTCATATAACAGGTCCAATAGCTCGCTTCGCCCCTCAGTGTCGTTATATGCTGTTTATATGTATCGAGTCAATTGCCGAAGGTTTCGACAAATCGCTCAATATGGGTGGATGGTCTCATTCTGATTACTGAACAAAAAATGTTGGTTCTTGCCTTAGCCCAGCAAAGGTATTACCATTTAGTAACTTTAATAATACCAATGAGGTGGTCATGCACACACTTACATTGAAAGTACCGGAATTGTTGCATACACGGCTCAACAGGTATGCAAAACAAAAGGGCTTAAGTAAATCTGAAATCGTCCGACTCGCACTGCAAAATTATTTTTCACAAGAAGCGGGGGTCCGTGGTGCATCTATTTATGATCTCGCTCAAGACCTGGCGGGTAGTGTCGAAGCCCCAGCCGATCTTTCCGCGAACAAAGCCTATTTAGAGGGTTACGGAGCGTGAACCGCAAGCGGGTCATTGTCGACACCGGGCCCTTGGTCGCATTTATCAACAAAAGTGACGCCCACCATCAGTGGGCCAAAACTCAATTTTCCCTTATTACTCCACCATTCATCTCGTGCGAATCAGTCATATCTGAAACATGTTTTTTACTCCGTAAGAGCGCCAACGGACCAACTCGCATTGTGCAATTAATCGAACGAGAACTAATCGTTTTTCCCTTTGATCCGCAGGCGGAAGCATCATCAATACGAAAACTTATGGAAAAGTATCGCACTGTGCCGATGTCGTTTGCCGACGCATGTCTGGTCAGACTTTCGGAGCAAATATCTGAAAGCGTTATCTGTACGATTGATCGTGATTTTGCCATCTACCGCAAACACAGACGGGACGTCATCCCATTAATTATACCGGAAGATTGAACTGAGCCCAACTTTTCAGATTTTACTCCATTTGCGGAGCTATATCATGTTAGGATTAAGATTAGCCGAAAAATATAATAAGTAAATATGATGAATTCTGAGGTGGTTTCTGTTTGTTGGACAGTGTAGCGGCAGAGTTAAGGTGAAATCCTCTCATTTTTATTATGCCGTATTGACGCTCACCAGAGAGCCATGCGGTGGGCCGCACCCCCGAGGCCAGTCGCTTTTCCGAGACCATGCACAACCACTTCATGTACGGCGACAACGAGCGCATCCCGGATCATATCAAGGCCCTGGGAGAACAGGCATAATTAGCTGCCGGCCTCTTCAACAATATGGATTTCTTTTTCAGTTAGACCATAGAGTTCGTATACCAAACGGTCGATGCGGCTATCGGCGGCACCGATGGCACGGGATAGAACGGCTTTATCATGTCGGGTCTTGACCACGGCAAAACGTTGTTGCAGGTCGAGCATGTGTTCGACGTTTTCCTCTATATCATTATGCTGAATAGACCCAAAACTGCTTTTCAATGAAAGAGCTTTTATGGGTGTCAGTTTTACGTACTGATCAAAAAATCGTAAGTATCCCCCACGATATACGGACAAAACGTTTTTATAATATGAATGAATGAGCGAGGAATTGAGGACTCCCAAAAGGTAAAATTCAGAGTTAGGAATCATATAGGCTGTGTTTGCAAAATATTTTCCGCCCTCTCTATCTAACGAAAAACTTCCTCGTTCCGATATGTCAGGATAGAGTATTTTCGGCTTTTCAAATTCACGGTAGTAGTCGCATGCGCGTAATTCCCACCAATAATCACCCTTGTCATAGCGGAGCGTGGCCTTCTCTTCAAACTGCGCAAGGTGATCGGCTATGGCCGGATACTGCTCTTTGAGCCACTGCCATTGTCGTTCATGCGGGCATCGGACAGTGGTAAACCCCCGAGGAAAAAGAATCAAATACTTAACGGTTGACAGGGCTTGATACCGTTTTATATCACGCCCGGCCAGAAACGGTTTGATAATCTGCGCACTTGCCGGGTCTTGCGTGATCAGGTGATCCCTCATCTGCTCGCTGATCACGAAGGCTTCGTTTAAGCCGGTTTTAATACCGTAATAAATTTTCCCTCCGACATATTCACTGAGGGGAATTCCCACCTCATATAGTTTGTCCAGCAAATCCTGTTTATCCCGGCTCACCAGCGCCCAGCCCGCGTCGCTGAGCGATCCTTGGCGGACGTCATACCGGTGATTGTTGATATGATCCGCAAGGTTTTGAACGGGCAAACGCATCAGCCTTGCGGCGGCAAAGGTTGGCCGTGGCGGCCGCTTTCCAACCACCAGAATACAGGGGTAGGTCGTGGCTTGGGAAAATACCGGCAGATCACCAAAATCGATTATCTGTTCAATACAGTGCGTCTTGAGCCAGCGTCTCAACGCGGTACCGTAGTTGGCGCGGAGCCACTTGTTGGCGACAATATAGGAAAAGAGACCACCTTCTTTCAAAAGAGAGATACCTTTTTCAACGAAATAGACGTACAGATCCGCCATGCCGTGATAGCTCGCATAGTGCGTCTTAAAATAGTGTTTAGCCTCTTTTAACCCTTCTTGCCTGACATAGGGTGGATTTCCGATTACCACATCGAAACCGCCCTCCTCCATTATTGAGCTGAATTCTGCTTCCCAATCGAATACGTTGAGCCGGTGAAGCACTTCTTCATCAGCAAAGAAAGACCGTTGATGGTCATAAAAATCATTGCTAATCAGTGAGTTACCGCATTTGATGTTGCCGCTCAGATCAGGCAGAACCCGTTGCTGAAAAAGACGGAGCTGGGTGCCGATGGTTTGCTCATCTTCGCCCTCAAGAACCTTCAACAAGAGTGACAACTTGGTGACTTCCACCGCCTGATAATCTCTATCAACCCCAAAAATATTATTGAGCAATATCCGCTTGCGCTCCTGGGTAGTTAGGCGCCAATGCCCGCCCATACCCTGATAAAGGGCCGGGTTTTTGCCGCTCGCCCATTTTTCGGGGTCATCTTCCAGGTAGCTTTCAAGATGCCAGTCAAGAAGAAACTGGTAGGCACCCAACAAAAACGATCCTGAACCGCAGGCAGCGTCTACGATTTTTAATCGACTCACCGCTCCGCGCGGGCCCGGTTTTTTGCCGCGAACTAACCGACCAACGGTGTTATCTACGATATAGTCAACGATGTAGCCGGGGGTATAGTAGACGCCGCCGGCTTTTCGAACTTCAGGTTTTTCCTCTATTTTTGCTTGATGTGTGGCGGTGAGACGGATGACCTTCCCCAGAAAACGCTCATAGACCTGTCCGAGTATATCAGCGGGAAGAACGCTGAACTCGTATGGACTATCCGGATAATAGAGGTTCTTGACAACATCCTTGATGACCTTGTCGTCAATTTTAAGATGGGGGGTAAAATTATCATGATCAGGCCGATGTTTCTCCGCCCTGAAGTGAAAGAGACCGGAATTGTACTTGTCATCGGCCTGTCGGAACAGATGGAGCAATCGCTCATAACACTGTACGCCATTGCCCAGGCTGAGCAAGCGTCCATACTCTTCGATACCGCGATCCTCGCAAATGCGCAGAAACACAATTCGATCAATCGTGCGCTGAACGCCGATATTGAGTTCGCGCTGGGTAAGAGACGGGTTGCGTAGGCTGACATTTCTGGCAAGCAGTTCACGCCAACGCTCTATTTCCCGCAAAAATTCATCATCAACTTCGGTGGTGCCCTTTTTGGTTTTATTTGACTCAACATATTTATCAAAAGACCCTTTCAGGACAGCCTCACGAGAAAAAACAGCGGCCAATTCCTCCCAGCGAGTAAGATAGTCGGAAAAAGTGAGATAGAGAATGCGGCCATGCGAAACCTTATCGGTTTTTGTCGGCCTGACCCGGCAATCGTAGACGGCGAACTCTTCAAAATCGGTGAGAATGCTCAGCGGTAATTTGGCGCTCCAGCCGTAGCGCCGTAACTGGAAGGCAGGATGAAAGTCTTCTTTTATATTGACCGCCGGCTTTTTGGCCTCAAGAAAAAACTTACGGGTACCGCCGATTCTGAAACAGTAGTCGGGCGCCTTGGTGAAACCGCCGATTTTAATGGCATCTTCATGAATAACGTCTTTATATGCCTCGGCATATCCCTTTTTATTGGCAACATCCCAGCCCAGTTCTTAAAAAAGCGGATCAATAAACTCACGCCTCACCTGGGTTTCATTGTATTTCCCACTCTTATAAGCCGAGACATTACAGCCGAAGGTTTCAACGAGACGTAGTACTCTGTGCGGGGCTTTCATTTCACCCGGCGCAGCAGTGCTTTGGAGGGCGGTGGCGAAGAATCATCGGGCGGTTGTTCGCCCGGACTGGACCCTTCGCTCAAATCGAGGGCCTGGAAGAAACGTTCCTTGCCGCCCATGGTGAAGATCTCGCGACCGGTCATCTGCTCGGTGCGCAGGGTCCAGACCGCCTTCTGCAAGGGAACGGTGAGCAGGGTGAGGCTGATATTCCACCATTCATCCCGCTTGTTGGCGTCACGGACGATATCGGTGACCATGGCATAGAGCAGCATATGCGGGTCTTCGGCGGCGATCAGGACGACATCACCTTTGGCGGTGGTCTTTTTAAACGGCATAACGGTGCGCAACTCGGCCACCAGCTTTTCCATTGTGTCAGTGTGTGCCATGAGCGGTTAGTTCTATATTTATCGTCTTATCTGATTGATACACCCTGCCGTCCACCTGCTCGATCCTGCTGATCATATCCACAAGCGGGGCCACCACGGTATTGTTGAGCATCATAACCCGGCCCGCTATCTCCCTGTCCTTGAGGGAGAAGATAGAGCCGATCCACCAGGTTACCATTGGCTGTACCATGGCTTTGAATTTCGATACATCCAGATAAGTTCGCAGCTGCGCCTGCCGGCCCTCTTCGGCAACCGGCTGCTCACCTGATTGGTGGGCAATTGTTGTTAACCCGTCGTTCTCTTTCATGACGATGAATTCTTCAATCTGTCGCCTGCTGCTGGCCAGCAACAGATAGTTATCCACCAGGGCGGCCGCCGGCTGCAGATCGGCGCGTGACCAGACCCCTCCCCAGGAGATCACCTGGTGGGTGCCCAGACGGCTGCGCAAGACGGGAATATCATGAGTTGCAATGATACCATCGAGGATCTCTTGCCATCTTGTCTCATCGTCAATGCCCACCGCCAACAAGACATGGGGCAACGGTATGGTATACCCGTCGGAAAAGGATTTGAAGGCAATCAGCCCCTCACTGTTCTCGATCTGGTCAAACAGATCGGTGTTGAGTCCCACCAGGGTAAGGAGCTCTTCTGTTAAAGGCAGTGCGGCAAGCCCTGAATCCGCATCCACATCGGCGTTGAACAGACCGATGATATATGGTGAAATATGCAGGTGTCTGGCCCAGATAAAACCAACCGTATCGTCACCAAGTCGCTGATACACGGGAGATGCGGCCTCGTTTTTTAATATAGGGGCCCGGCCGATACGAGAAGATGATGATCGGAGCAGAGTTTTTGTCATGCTGAAAGAAACGGAACGCTCAGTAGATGTGGTGGCGGCTATCATTCGTTGGGTCTTGAGCAGCGAGGATACATAGGCGGTTATGCCGCCGGTCTGCCGCATGGGCCACAGCAGCCTGCCGTCGACATAGCACCATGCTTGTGGCGTGGTTAGCTGTTCTCGCAGTTCGACAAAGTGAGGGTGCACCGCTACACCGGACGGACGTTTGGCGAAGCGATCAAGCGCTCGTCTCACCAATGGTTCTGAAAAACTGAGCAGCAGGTAATCCCTGGCCCGGGCCAGAGCCAGGGTGTGTCGGTCATCGAGTTGAAATCGTTTGATGCGGTGGACGCCGTAAGTAACCTCTTCCCGCTTGCTTTTGTCAACTCCCAAGGCTCGACCAATCCCGCTCAGATACATACGGTTAGTTGGGCGCAGTACGATAAGCGCCGAGCCGGCCGAAATTCTCGGGCCAGCCGCTGTCATATCCTTATACGGTTCGAAGGCGACTAATACATCGTTGTTAAACATAGTAAACCAGAGCGGATCGGTTCTGATGAGCGCAAGCGCCCGCATCAGATCGTTGAGACTGTCGGTATCTGTTTGATCCATGCTGATAAATGCGCTCAGGTGTTCTGGCTGAATCGTTTCCAGCCGGCTTCCCAGCGGGCTTGCGGCCAGGGCGACGAGATCATCGGACAATCGGTGGTGATAATAGATGATCGGGGCATCTTCCGAGATAAACGAT
The DNA here is from genome assembly GCA_016722945.1 of Desulfofustis sp. PB-SRB1. GTDB lineage: Bacteria > Desulfobacterota > Desulfobulbia > Desulfobulbales > Desulfocapsaceae > PB-SRB1. The sequence continues at coordinate 166,621 of JAEQMT010000066.1, forward strand.
TCCATCTCATAATAGCTGGGACGACGCTCACATGAACAGAGCAGCACCATCGAACCGCAGCACAACAGAGCAATGAAACGCCATCTTGTGCAGGTGAGCTGATTTTCCACGTTCCCTCTCATTGGGTGAACCGCTCATGGAGACCGCGACGATACCCCACCGCCTCGGCCACATGATGAAATTCGATGGTTTGGCGGGCGTCAAGATCGGCGATGGTGCGGGCCAGTTTAAGAATTCGATGATAGGCACGGGCGGAGAGGCCGAAACTGGTAACCGATTTTTCCAGCAATCTTGTGGCAGGCTCATCGATGGAGCAGATCTGCTCAATCTCTTTTGGCCCCATATGTCCGTTGGCATGGATTGCCGGAAAACTGGCAAATCTGGCTTTTTGCAAGGTGCCTGCTTCGTTAACCCGTTTTCGGATCTCCGCGGATGATTCCGCCGGCCGGCTGGAGCTGAGTTGTTGAAAATCGATGCGCGGCACCTCCACGAACATATCGATTCGATCGAGCAGCGGGCCGGAAATCCTGCCGGTATAACGCTGGATCTGGGTTTCATTGCACATGCAGGAGGCGGCGGGATCGCCGAGATATCCGCAGGGGCAGGGATTCATCGCGCCGATAAGAAGAAATCGGGCCGGAAAGGTAGCGCTTAACTGCGCCCGGGAAACGGTTACTACCCCATCTTCCAGGGGCTGACGAAGCATTTCCAGAAGATGTTTTTTGAATTCGGGCAGTTCATCGAGAAAGAGCACCCCATGATGGGCCAGAGAGACCTCGCCGGGCCGCGGTATCGAACCGCCGCCGATGAGCCCGGCATCAGATATGGTGTGGTGCGGTGAGCGAAACGGCCGCCCCTCGATCAAGGCATCGTAGCCGTTGGTAGCGATACTGTATATTTTGGTGGTCTCCAGTCGTTCGGCAAAGCTCCAATCCGACAAAATAGATGGCAGACATTTAGCCAGCAGCGATTTGCCGGATCCAGGCGGCCCCGAGAGCAGCACATTATGCATACCGGCGGCGGCAATCTCCAGGGCCCTTTTGGCTTGTGCCTGGCCTTTGACCGTGGCAAAATCCCAGCGATAACTGGAGCTTTTGTCGAGATCGGCATCGGTACTGATACAATCAGCCTGGCGTACCCCTTTGAGTATTTCCACCACCTCATAGAGGGAATGAGCGCCAATCACCTCAACATCTTTCACCAGCGCCGCCTCACCACCGTTTTCCACCGGCACGATCATTTTTTTGTAGCCCGCCTGCGTCGCCGCCAGGGCCATTGGCAATACCCCGGGAACAGCCCTGATTGAACCATCCAGAGAAAGTTCGCCGACCACGAAAAGCCCGCTGACACTTTCTTGATCGAGGAGCCCGTAGGCAATGAGCATTCCCAGGGCAATGGGCAGATCATACAGCGGGCCTTCCTTGCGCAGATCGGCGGGAGCAAGGTTAACGGTTACCTTGCGCGATCTGAATTTATACCCGCAATTCTTGATGGCCGCCTTCACCCGGTCTTTACTTTCCCGCACCGAATGATCCGGCAGCCCCACCGTGGTGAAACTGGGCAGGCCGTTGCCTACGTCGACTTCCACCAGCACCGGCACCCCGTCGATTCCCTTGATGGCGCCACTGGTTACCCTAGCAAGCATTGTCTCTCATGTGGCCGTCTGTTCTCTTTACGGTTCACGGCTGATAGCAGCGATGCAGCCAGTGGCACTCTTCTCCTCCCCGGCGGGTATACAGATAGCGCGGCGGATGGGTGATGGCCGTTACCGTTGCACGTCTGGTAGCACCGATCAGCACTCTCACCGGGTTCATCGCCTCCGGATAGGGGTAGATGAATTGTTGCCTGAACACGGATACATCATGACGCTTCAAAACCTCACAAAGCTCCATCACCAGGTGGGCAGGATATATGAAATAGGCGGCCCCGTCAATGCACAGGGTAGAGCGGGCAGCCGCAACAAAAGAGTGTAAAGATGAGTCGAGGCGACGGGTGGCACGCAGGCGCTGCCGGTTACCACTGTTTCTGCCATCTCCTATCTGATAGTAAGGAGGATTGCACACTACCAGCGAGTAGCACTTTTTCTCACACAATCCGAGATGGTCGGTAACGCTGCCGGTAATCACCTCAAACTGGTTCATGTATCCGTTTACCCGAATGTTTAACCGGGCAAGTTCCGCCAGTTCCGGCTGCACTTCCACCCCGGTTACCCGCTCAATTGCACTCTGATGCCGATACAAAAGGATAAGGCCGAGGATACCGCCGCCGGCGCCGATATCAAGCACCCGGTGTCGGCCCCTGATCTCGGGGAAATGGGCAAGCATCACCGAATCAAGGGAAAATCGATAGCCGCTGCGGTATTGATAATAGATGAGCCGTTCAGCAAAAAGGGTATCACGGCTCAGGTGGGGGACTGGGTTATTCACCTTGAAATACAATGGTGTCTTCTCATCACCATCAAGAAAATTCGGTGTGCCGTCTCATTGCATGAGAGCGGAACCCTTGAGGGTTTGGCTGCAATGCACTATGATAAGGGCTGAAACGATGTCCATGAATCTTCCCTGTTCGCGGACAAGGACCAGAACAGTTTCCAGGAACCTTGAAATATATGAATTTCGTTCAGGGTGTTCCTCTCACTTAACCACACGGAAGGGATATGTACGATATTTTTATCAATACCCACTTTTCCAGCGGCCACCATTTACGTGATTACCCCGGCTCCTGTGAGTACCCTCACGGCCATAACTGGAAGGTGCGGGTCACGGTGCGGGCCCACGAACTGGACGAGGTCGGCATGGGAATCGATTTCAAGGTGCTGAAACAGCATGTCAAGGTGGTCATCGAACAACTCGATCACCGCAACCTCAACGAGATGGAACCCTTTACCACGGTAAATCCCTCGTCTGAACATATCGCCCGCTACATATTCGAACAGCTTCAGGCCCCGCTCGCCACTGCCCGCTACCATCTCTTCAGCGTCAGTGTACATGAAACGGACAGTGCCGGTCTTATCTACTATGGAAAAAGCGACCGACCGTAACCGCTTGCTGGTATAAATAGATGACCGCGCCACATATCGGTATTCTCGGTCTCGGCTACGTCGGGCTGCCCCTTGCCGTTGCATTCGGCAAACACTATCAGACGGTGGGGTTTGATCTCGATGCAACACGCATCGCCGAGCTCAACGCTGGGATCGATGTCACCCGTGAAGTTGAGTCAGATGATCTCGCCGAGGCACGTCAGCTTCGCTTTTCACATACAAAAACAGATCTTGCCCATTGTACCTGCTTCATCGTGGCGGTACCCACTCCCATCGATGCCTGGCGGCGGCCTGATCTGCACCCACTGCGCTCAGCCTCGGAGATAGTAGGCGAATTTCTAAAACCGGGAGATATCGTCATCTATGAGTCGACGGTGTATCCCGGCGCCACTGAAGAGGTATGCGTACCCATTTTAGAGAAAGTATCCGGGCTGCGCTACAATCAAGACTTTTTCTGCGGGTACAGCCCCGAACGTATCAACCCGGGCGATAAAGCCCATCGATTGACGGATATCGTCAAAATCACCTCCGGTTCCACTGAAGAGACCGCCAACCGGGTGGATGAATTGTACGGCTCCATCGTCACCGCCGGTACCTACCGGGCCGGCTCCATCGCCGTAGCCGAGGCCGCCAAGGTGATCGAGAATACCCAGCGTGATGTCAACATTGCATTGGTCAATGAACTTGCCCTAATCTTCGACCGGCTGAACATCAATACCGCGGAGGTATTGACGGCGGCCGCCACCAAATGGAATTTTCTGCCGTTCAAGCCGGGCCTGGTGGGCGGTCACTGCATCGGCGTCGATCCCTACTATCTTACCCACAAGGCCCAGGAAATCGGCTATCACCCAGAGATGATCCTGGCCGGCCGGCGCATTAACGATGCCATGGGATCATATGTTGCCCAGCGGGTCATCAAGTTGATGCTGCAAAAAGATATCGAGATGAAGGGGGCCGAGGTACTCGTGCTTGGCCTGAGCTTTAAGGAAAATTGCCCCGATCTGCGCAATACCCGGGTGATTGACATCATCAACGAGCTCAGCGAGTATGGGCTCACGATTTCGGTGCATGACCCGTGGGTATCCAGCCACGAGGCGTGGGAAAAATACCATATCAAAACGCTCCAATCTGCCGCCGGAAAGCGCTTTGAGGCGGTGGTGCTGGCCGTTGCCCATGAAGAATTCACCAGTCGCCCGCCGGAATTCTGGCGCGGCCTGCTCAAAACTCCCGCCGTGCTGTTTGACGTGAAGGGGATTCTACCGCCGACGCTTATTGACGGATCTCTTTAGGCGTCGTCTCTTCTCAACTCAACCAGAGTCGCTCCCCAGCTGCCGCCGGTTTCATCGGCCAGGCGGAAGTGAGCCACCCAGGATATCCGGCTGAGGATTGCGTGGACTGAACGGCGCAACGCCCCACTACCCTTGCCGTGCACTATCCTGACGGTAAGAATCCCCTTGCCGCGGCACTCTTCAAGGTAGTCTGGAATCAGATGTTTCAGATCTTTGGGCGAGAAGTGATGCAAATCCAGGGTACCGTCTATGGCCAGAACAACCGGTTCGTGGAAATCCTCTGCCATGGGGTTATCCATTTTCTTGCAATAGCTCCCGGGCAACCTGAGCAGCGCGGCGGGACGCACCCGGCTTGCCGAGCAGTTTACGCACGGTCATAAAATTTTGTCGTGTGGAATACGCGGTGTGCTCATCGTACAGCAGCTTGTCGAGCCACTTTGCCAGCGCAGGGGCGGTGACCTCATGCTGTAACAACTCGGGAACAATTCGTTTACCAGCGATGAGATTAACCAACGAGAAGTAGTCGATTCTGACCAGCATACGGCCGAGCCAGTAGGTAAGCGGGCTGAGTTTGTAGGTAACGATCATCGGCGTATTGAGCAAGAGCAGTTCCAGGGTTACCGTGCCCGAGGCGGTAATCACCGCCTCGCAGGAGGCCATCAGCTCATAGCGATGATCCGACACCACCCGAATATCGAGCAGATCGCGATAACCGGCAAGACCGCAGCGATCAAGTTCATCCTCGCTGATGGTTGAGGCCCGGGGGATGACAAAGCAGAAGCGCTCAGACCGTTTTTCACTGATTTCTCGGGCCGCATCCAGAAACAGTGGTAACAGCCGTTTTACCTCCTTTACCCGGCTGCCCGGCAGCAAGCCCACCACCCGGACACCGGGGGCGATGGCATAACGGGATTTGAACTCTTCCGTGCTGAATTGCGTTACTACCGAGTCCAGTAACGGGTGACCGACATAGTGGGCATCGACGCCATGGGAGCGGTAAAAAGATTCCTCAAAGGGCAGGATGACACCGATGCGGTCGATTCGATTGGCCATGGTTTTCACCCGGCCTGTGCGCCATGCCCAGATCTGCGGACTGATGTAGTAAAAAATGGGAATTCCCAGTTTTTTTGCCCGACGGGCCAGCAGAAGGTTAAAATCGGGCAGATCGACGAGGATAAGCAATTTTATATTTCCCCGGGAAAGGCGGCGGCGAAGAACCCTCTGGGCACCGAGGATATCACCCAGATGAGAGATCACCTCAAAGATTCCCACCACCGATATTTTTGCCGCATCACAGAGCAGTTCGACGCCTGCCCGGTCCAATTCTTGGCCCCCCATCCCGGAAAAATGAATCGAGGGAACCAGGGTACGCAGTTCGGCAACCAATCGGCTGCCATGCAGATCGCCGGACGCCTCACCGGCGACGATCATAATCTCATCACCCATGAGTGCGAGGGGATCGCAGGTGCTGAAACAATTCCAGTTGCTGGTGGGCCTTGATCTGATCGATTACCTGGAGCACTACATCCAGGGCATTGCGCCCCTCGCGCCCGGAGACATCCGGTCTGGTCCGGGTGCGGACATGGTGGATGAATTGTTCAATCTCGCTGTAGAGCGCGTCGCCGCCTGGAAACGAACGCACCTCGGTGGTCTGTTTGGGCAAGCCGTTTTCCTGTAACTCGTCGCCAAGATCAATGGTCATAACCTTTTTGTTGGCAAAATCGACCGTAATATGCGAGCCGGGTTGAAAAATTCTCATCTTCCGGCTGGTGGCCATGGCAATTCTGGAAACGGTGATATTGGCGGTGGCGCCGTTTTCAAAAATCAGCCGGGCATTGGCGATATCGGTGGTGGCGGTTACCACCGGGGCGCCTACGGTATGGATGGTTTTGAGCGGTGATTCGATGATGGTGAGGATAATATCGATGTCGTGAATCATCAGATCCAGCACCACATCGACATCCACACCACGTGGTTTGAACGGGGCCAACCGATGACTTTCGATAAATACCGGGCTGGTCAGCAATGGTTTGATCGCCATCACCGCCGGATTAAACCGCTCCAGATGGCCAACCTGAAGAATCGCCTGCCGGGCATCGGCCTGATCAATCAGCTCATCGGCCTGTGCCAGGGTGACGGTCATCGGTTTTTCCAGCAGTACATCGATGTTTTGCTCAAGACAAGTTAGGGCAACGGGGAAATGGTCGCTGGTGGGAACGACAATGGAAACCGCGTCAACAAGCGGCAGCAGTTCGTGATAGTTGGTAAATGACCGGCAACCGCATTCCTCCCCTACTTCATGGGCCCGCTTCTGGTCGATATCGACAACACCGACAAGCTCGACATCGGCCAGCGCCTGATACTTCTGGGCATGAAACCGCCCCAGATACCCGACGCCAATCACCCCGGCTTGTATTTTTTTTCCCGTGCTCACCTGAAATTATACGTGGCGCCACCTGCTACATGCCGAGGTATGCCTTTTGTACCTCCGGATTGTTCAGCAATGTCTCGGCACTGCCGGTGGTGGCGATCTTGCCGTTTTCCAATACATAGCCACGATTTGCAACCTGCAGTGCCTGGTGGGCGTTCTGCTCCACAAGAAAGATGGTGGTGCCGTTGTCGTGGTTTATTTTCTTGATGATCTCAAATATCTGTTTGATGATAAGCGGCGCCAGTCCCATGGATGGTTCATCCAGCAGCAGAAGTTTCGGTCTGGCCATGAGCGCCCGGGAAAGCGAGAGCATCTGCTGTTCGCCACCGCTGAGCGTGCCGCCGTCCTGATGGCGGCGTTCGGCCAGGATCGGAAACAGGGAAAAGACGTATTCCAGGTCTTTTTTCACCTCTCTGGTGTCGTTTCGCAGAAACGCGCCCATGTCGAGATTTTCCTGAACCGTCAGTTCTGGAAAGATATGCCTTCCCTCAGGAACCTGCACCACCCCTTTTTTGACGATTTCATCGGTGGCAAGGGCCTGAATTTCTTCCTCGTTAAGCAGAATTTTTCCGGTTCGGCAGCGAACAATGCCGGAAATGGTGAGCAGCGTGGTGGATTTACCGGCTCCGTTGGCGCCGATCAGAGTGATGATTTCGCCGCGGTTGACCTCGAGGCTTATCCCCTTTACCGCCAGGATATTACCATAGCCCGACTGCACGGTCTCGAGCTTAAGCATCGACCTCTTCCCCAAGATAGGCTTTGATTACGGTGGGGTTGTTGCGAATCTGCTCGGGGGTGCCCTCGGCAATTTTTTTACCGTAATCCATAACAAATATCCGCTCGGACAGATTCATCACCAGTTTCATATCATGTTCGATAAGCAGAATCGACTGGCCCTCGGCGGCAATGGATTGAATGAGGTTGACCAGCTCGCTGGTTTCCTGCGGATTCATACCGGCAGCCGGCTCGTCCAGCAGCAGCAGTTCCGGCTCGGTGGCCAGGGCCCGGGCAATCTCCAGCCGCCGTTGGGCGCCGTAGGGAAGATTCTTGGCAATCTCATTTTCATACTGGGTAAGCCCGATCTTGACAAGCATACGATGGCTGCTCTCAATGATGCTGTCTTCTTCCATCCGGGTACTTGTATTTCGTACCAGAGCCCCGAAAATGGTTGAACTGGTGCGGCAATGGCGACCGATCATAACATTTTCCAGCACCGTCATCTGCGGGAAAAGCCGGATATTTTGAAAGGTTCTGGCCAGTCCCACCTCCGTTACCCGATTCGGCTTCATGCCTTTCAGACTTGCCCGGGAAGAACCCTGTCGATACAGAAATATATCACCCTTGGTTGGGCGATAAAGACCGGTTATACAATTAAAAAATGTGGTTTTGCCGGCCCCGTTGGGACCGATCAGGGCAACGATCTCGCCCTGCTTGACATCAAGATCAACGTTGTTGAGGGCCCGTATCCCGCCAAAGTCCATGGTGAGACCGACTACCTCGAGAATTCGCCCGTTCATGTCAGGAAGTGGTACCCTTTTTGGTCGGGGTATAGGTATACACCCGTCGAATACTGCCGATCAGTCCCTGCGGGCGAAACACCATCATGAGCACCAGAACGGCGCCGAAAGCAAGCATGCGATACTCGGCCAGCGCCCGCAGATATTCCGGCAGCAGAATCAAGACAAGGGCGCCGAAAATAACGCCGATGATGGAGCCCATACCGCCCAGCACGACGATGGAAAGAATGATTGCCGATTCAAGAAAGGTGAAACTGGCGGGATTGATAAAGGTTGTCTTGGCGGCAAACACCACGCCGATGATACCGGCCCAGAAGGCGCCCAGGGAAAAGGCCGCCAGCTTGGTCTTCATCTTGTCGATGCCCATCGCCTGACAGGCAATCTCGTCTTCACGCAGGGCGATCCAGGCCCGGCCCAGTCGGGAATCCTGCAGCCGATTGACAAAAAATATGGTAACCACCACAAACAGTACCATCAGGTAATAAATGTAGATGATGGCCTGATCCAGGGTAAGATCGATGCCGAAAAAACCGGGCCGGGAGATGTTGGAGATCCCGCTTGGCCCTTGTGAAAAGTCCCCCCAGTTCTCCAGAACCAGACGGATAATCTCGCCAAAGCCCAGAGTGACAATGGCCAGATAGTCACCACGCAACCGCAGGACCGGAAAACCCAGTATAATGCCGAACAGGGCGGCCAGAATACCACCGATGGGCAGCACCACCCAGAAACCGAGCCCGAAATGATAATTCAACAAGGCATAGGTGTAGGCGCCAACCGCATAAAAGGCGACGTAGCCGAGATCGAGCAGACCGGCAAGCCCCACCACGATATTGAGCCCCAGACCGAGCACCACGTACATGAGTGCCGTGGTCATGATGTTTACCTGATAGGTCGAGGAGAGGTAAGGCATGTGAGGAAAGGCCAGGGCAACCGCCAGCAGGCTTACAAAGATGATAGTTCGTGAGCGGGTATTGCTCAACCAGCGGTGGATAAGGGTCTGGTCGGGGTTACTTTGGCCGCTCTCTTTTCTACTGGTTTGAATATCTCTTCTGTGAAGCAGGTATCTGAATATGATGGAGAGGAAAAAGCTGCCGACAATGACATAGACCATATTGTGCCAACGCCACAATACCGTGCTCTCCACCGGATCAACCCGCACCACCATGATGGGAAAGGTGAGAAAGGCAAACCACAGCGATACGACCAGTGATTTTTTTAATTCACCCGCGGAAATCACGGCCTCACACCTTTTGCGACTCGACCTTACCGAGTAGGCCGGAAGGCTTGAAGATGAGGATCAGGACCAGCAGTGAGAAGGCAAATACATCCTCATAATCGCTGGACACATAGCCGGTGGCAAAGCTCTCGGTCAGGCCAAGCACGACGCTGCCCAACACCGCCCCCGGCACCGAACCGATGCCGCCTAAAACGGCGGCGGTAAATGCCTTGATACCGGCCAGAAAACCGATGGAGAAATTGATCTGGCCGATATGAGAGGCAATCAGCAACCCTCCGATGGCGGCCATGGAGGAGCCGATAATAAAGGTGACGGAGATAATCCGGTCGACGTTGATACCCACCAGCATGGCCATGGTTCGATCCTGAGAGGTGGCACGCATGGCCTTGCCGATTTTAGTATATTTGATCACCACCGTGAGAATCAGCATGGCGATGGTCGTGGTTACCAGAATCACCAGATCGGTGGAACCGACGATATGGGCGATGGGCTCCATGAAGGGAAAATCCGGGATCAATTGCGGAAAGGGCAAAAACTCCGATGTTTGCGCCAGCAGCACATAGTTTTGCAGGAAAATGGACATGCCGATGGCACTGATCAGCGCGGACAGTCGCGGTGCCTTACGCAGCGGCTTGTAGGCGATTTTTTCGATGGTGTAGCCATATGAGGCCGACCAGATAACGGCGGCAAGGCCGGCCAACACGATAATGGCAAGCAGCGGGAATCCGTAGATAGATAAAATGGTAGCGACGATAAACGAGGTGAAGGCGCCGATCATGTAAATCTCGCCATGGGCGAAGTTAATCAGCCCGATTATACCGTACACCATGGTATAGCCCAAGGCGATCAGGGCATAGATTGCACCGCGAGTCAAACCGCTGAGCAAGAGTTCAATAAAATATTCCATGGCGCTATAAGAGAAACTGGGGCAAAAGCCGATGCTTAAGCCCCAGTTTTAAAAAGGCGGTAACGACGCGGGTTATTCAACCTCGACAAATACGCCGTCTTTCACCTGATAGACGGAAAAGCCGACGCCGATGGCATCGCCTCTCTCATCAAAAGAGATGGAGCCAACCGGGGTGTCTACCGATTCACTCTGTAATACCTTTTTCAGCGCATCGAGATCGGCTGAACCGGCCTTGGCATAGGCGTTGGTCATGGCCAGCATGGCTGAGTAGGCATTGTCAAAAAACTGCCCTGGGCCTGTGCCATATTTCTCCTTGTGTTGCTCTATTGCTTTTTTAGCTAGTGGATTTGTAGATGTATCTTTTGGCCCCGAGGCATAAACGCCTTCCGCGGCATCACCAGCAACATCTATGAATGTTTGAGCTTGCACCCCATCATCAGAGATGAAAACAGCGTCAACTTTCTTTTTTTTCATAGTTGTTACTATTTTTGATGCTTCAGGATGATAGCCACCATAGATAACAGAATCTGCACCCGATCTTTTTATTTTCTGTACTATTGCAGAGTAATCTATTGCATTCGGAGTTATTCCCTCAAAGAGAACCACTTCCGCCTTTCCTGACTCCTCTATGAATTTCTTAGCAAATTCGGCAAACCCTTTACCGTAATCCTGTTTGTCATGAATTACAGCGATTTTTGAAAGGCCCAAGTTATTAATGGCAAAATCGACATCGAGCTGGGCCTGGGCATCATCAGGTGCGATTGTCCTGAAGAAGTTGGGATAATCTCCGCTCTGGGTCAGCGGCGGATTGGTGGCGGAAGGAGACATGACCAGAATTCCCGCATCGAGATAGATGGGCAGCGCCGCCTTGGTGGCGCCTGAGCAGATACCGCCGAGCACCATTTGAGCGCCATCGGATACCAGCTTGGTGGCAGTATTGGTGGCAATTTCTGGTTTGCAGACGGTGTCTTCAATAAGCAGTTCGATCATTTTGCCGTTGATACCGCCGGCCGCATTGATTTCTTCGGCAACGAGTTTAGCAGCGTTGACGCTGGGCAGGCCGTATGAGGCGAGATCGCCGCTGTGCGGGCCGGCAACGCCGATTTTAATGGTATCGGCGGTAAATCCCGCGGTGGCGAACGCCACACTTGCCACCAGGCAGACCACCAGTGATTGAACACGTTTACTCATAATTTCCTCCTTTTACCTGTGATGATTTGTTCAGTTGTAAAAATATAGTACACTCCCCTGCTCGTTCCCATACCGTCGGGGTCGAGGCGTAAACGCAGACGATATTAGTCATTTCCGTAGCAATTTGCAAAAAAGAAACGCAGGATTATGATCAATCACAAAATTTTGAAATACATTAGGCGGACACTACCATAGCAGCATGATATCACATTCAGTAAAAGCCCGCCGGTGGCTAGAGTCACACAAGAGGGGGCTGTTTGTCATCGGACGGCCGTTTTCCCCATTTTACTCGGCTCTGATGATGCTTCGTGCCCGCCTCTATAGTTACGGCGCCATGCCTGTTCATCAGTTGCCGGTACCAGTGATATCGGTGGGCAATCTGATCATGGGCGGCTCCGGTAAGACCCCGCTGGTAATTCACCTGAGCGGTCTGCTGGCCGACAACGGCTATGCTCCGGCGGTGGTGAGCCGCGGCTATGGGGGAACGGCACGCTCTGAGGTAAATATAGTCAGCGACGGCACCACCAGACTGCTCTCCTCAGCACAGGCAGGGGATGAACCGGCGCTGATCGCCCACCACAAAAAAGGAATCGTAGTAGCTACCGGCAGGCGGCGTATCCACCCATGCAGGGCGGTAATTGAGCGCTACGGTTGCGACGTCATCGTCCTCGATGACGGTTTTCAGCATATCTCGGTGGGACGGGATATAAATCTGGTGCTGTTCGATATTGATTTTTTTGCCGGCAACAGCCGTGTATTTCCCGGCGGCGATTTACGCGAACCGGTTAGCGCCTTGAATCGTGCCGATACATTCGTGCTGACCGGGCTGCACGAACAAAACAGGGATCGAGCTGAAAAATGTAAAACATTACTGCACAAAAGGTTCCCCAATACTGCCCTGTTTACCCTATCCGCCGGCTTTGACGAGATGTACCGGTACACTCAGAAAGACGGGGAAATGGTTGTTGAGCAGGTACCGTCTGACTCCCTGCCCGATGATCTTGTCGGTTTCTGCGGAATCGCGCAGCCGCTTCGATTTGAGGCGATGCTTGCAAGAAATGGTATTACTCTTGGTAAATACATCGTTTTTGCCGATCACCATTGCTATCAACATAGTGATCTGGCCATGTTGTGGGAGGAGGCGGCGAATCACCGGGGAGCGAACTTCATCACCACTGAAAAAGATATGGTAAAGTTGGCCGATCTTAATCTGGGCACGGCACAATTCTTTGTTCCACGACTGAAAATCGGCTCCAGTCATGCACTTGACGACTATATTTTGCGTATGATCGCGGTTCGTACCAGCAAGTGAATTTCCGGGTGATCACTGCCGTTGAACGTGTGTGATTTGCCTGTCAACACTGAAATAGTGTGGAAAAACACACACCACAGGGTGCCGGGCAATAGATAGCGATTATTCTCAACATATTGGAAACATTATATATATCTGAGACACAGTGATAAGAAGTTTGGTTAGCACAAATCTTGCAAAGAACTAGCGCTAAATCATTTTATCATTTTACAAAATAGGCGCATCCATGCCTCATATCATAGCATATCAACATACCATTCAAAAACCGGTCAGTTGTTGCGGGGCCGGACTTCATTCCGGAAAAGCCGCGCATCTGACCATCAAGCCGGCGCCGCCGGCCAACGGCATCACCTTTTATCGCACCGACCTGCCGACCAAGAGCAGAAAGATCAAGGCTCATATCGGTATGGTCAGCGGCACCCACCTGGCCACTACCATCGGTTACAATGGAACCAGGGTTTCCACCGTGGAGCATTTGCTTGCCGCCCTGCACAGCAGCGGTATCGATAACGTCGATATCGAGGTCGACTCGGCCGAGGTTCCCATCATGGACGGCAGTGCCGAGCCCTTTATCAAACTGATCAAACAGGCGGGTATCAAGCGCCAACCCTACCTGCGCACCTATCTGCGCATCAAACGACCGATCAGTTATCGTTCCGGCGCCACCACAATTCGGATCGAGCCGCACGACGGATTCAAGGTGAGCGCCAAGATCCGCTTCAACGATTCACTGATCAAAACGCAATCGTTTAGTAACGAGATCAGTACCGAGCAGTTTACCAGGGATATCTCCCGGGCACGTACCTTCGGCTACGTGGAAGAGGTTGAAGAGTTGTGGGCAAACGGCCTGGCACTGGGATCATCCCTGGCAAACGTGATTGCTATTCACTGGAACCGCAAGTCAATTCTCAACGAAGATGGCCTGCGCTACGACGACGAGTTTATCCGGCACAAGGTACTGGATCTGGTTGGTGATTTGAGTCTAATCGGCTACCCGCTGCTCGGTCATGTCCATGCCCTTAAAGCCGGACATGCCCAACACATTGCCTTCCTCAAGGAAATAACCGAACATCCCGACTGCTGGGAGTTGATACAATTTGGCGCCGACGGTTACCAAGCGGTACTTGACAGGAAAAACCTTATTGTCCAGCCGCCCAAGGTTACCCAACCGACGCTGGTAATGGCCTCGTAAGCCGCGCAAGAGCGGTGCGCTTCGTCTCGAAGCTTTTACAGCAAGTTCAGGGAGTTTCGCCTCTCTCTAGTAGTCAACCGCCGATAATCTTGATCAGCACCCGCTTTTTCCGGCGGCCATCAAACTCGCCGTAAAATATCTGTTCCCAGGGGCCAATATCCAGTGCCCCGTCGGTGATCGCCACTACCACCTCCCGCCCCATGATCTGCCGCTTCAAGTGGGCGTCGCCATTGTCTTCGTAGCCGTTGTGGCGATACTGACTCACCGGCTCATGGGGGGCAAGTTTTTCCAGCCACACCTCATAATCGTGGTGCAGACCGGCTTCATCATCGTTGATAAATACCGAAGCGGTAATGTGCATGGCGTTGCACAAGAGCAGTCCTTCAACGATTCCGCTCTGCTCAAGAGCGGTTTCCACCTCTTTCGTAATATTGATAAAGCCACGCCTGGCGGGCACCTCAAACCACAACTCTTTTCGATAACTCCGCATACTCCGGCCCGCCTATTTGTTCATTGCCGCCTGCAATCGACTATCGATGGCATCGAGAAACTCTTCGGTGCTGAGATATGGTTGAGAATCACCCACGAGCAGGGCTAAATCCTTGGTCATCTTGCCCTGCTCCACGCAGGTTATGCATACCTCTTCCAGGGTGGCGGCAAATGTAACGACATCGGGCGTGTTGTCGAATACGCCGCGGTGATGCAGCCCTTTTGTCCAGGCAAATATCGAGGCAATAGGGTTTGTTGATGTCTTGTTCCCCTGCTGATGCTGACGATAATGTCTGGTTACCGTACCGTGTGCCGCTTCCGCCTCCACCGTTTTACCATCTTCGGTCATGAGTACTGAACTCATCAAGCCCAGCGAGCCGAACCCCTGCGCCACCGTATCCGACTGCACATCGCCGTCGTAGTTCTTGCATGCCCAGACAAAACCGCCCTCCCATTTCAGCGCGGCGGCAACCATATCATCGATGAGTCGGTGTTCATAGATGATGCCCGCCTCCTTGAAACCATCGGCAAATTCATCGGTAAACACCTGCTGAAAAAGATCCTTGAACCGGCCATCATATGCCTTAAGAATCGTGTTTTTGGTTGACAGATACACCGGCCATTTAAGCTGTAATCCATAATTGAAACAGGCCCGGGCAAACCCCCTGATCGAATCATCGAGGTTGTACATACCCAGGGCGCACCCGCTTGATGGGAAATCAAAGACCTCGTAGTGGTGTGGTGCTGAACCATCGGCCGGCTCAAAACTCATGCGCAGTTTTCCCGGCCCGGGAATGAGAAAATCGGTGGCCCGATATTGATCGCCGAAGGCGTGTCGGCCGATGACAATCGGTTTCTTCCAGCCCGGCACCAGCCGCGGTATATTGGCGCACAAAATAGGTTGCCTGAATACCGTTCCCCCGACAATATTGCGAATGGTGCCGTTGGGTGAGCGCCACATCTTCTTCAGGCCGAACTCTTCCACCCGCGCCTCATCCGCCGTTATGGTGGCGCATTTAACGCCAACCTGATAGCGCTTGATGGCATGGGCTGCATCCACGGTGATCTGGTCATCGGTTTTATCTCTGTTTTGAATGGAGAGATCGAAATACTTCAGATCGATATCAAGGTAGGGCAAAATCAGCTTCTTTTTGATAAATGCCCAGATGATTCTTGTCATCTCGTCGCCATCCAACTCGACGACGGGATTGTGGACGGTGATTTTCTTCATAGGTTCTCCCCTGTTATGTTCTCCTGACGCCTGTTCGCAGGCAGACAGCTCATCCGAAACCGCATCGTATCAGTCTACACCGCAAAATACCACTTGTCACCGGTGGATACTTAAAGGAACTTTGCAAAATAGCCTTTTCGCCCAGTCTCAACGTTGCTCAAAAACTTTCATCCTGGCAATATCGGTCATACGCCGCCTGAGGTAAGATGTTCCCGGCGCCTCGACCTTGAACGAAAATTCTTACTTTTCTAGCTCCCCATTGGATGTGCATGAAAATTTTATGTTTTCCAAACCTGAACGGTGAGAATAACTTGCTTTTCTCACTGATATGTCATAGAGGTGTTGGATTTTGAACGATCAGCCTGTCTGATCCACCGCTATCCACTATGTATACACCTTATCTGCATTCTCAATGGTTGTCCCTGCCACCCGCATAGTTATTACCGGCGTGGGTTTGATCGCCCCCAACGGCAACAATCTTCAGGAATTTCGGGCCAACCTTCTGGCCGGCAAAAGTGGGATCAGCCACATTGAGCACCGCTATTTCGGCAGGGCGCCGGCCGGGTGCTGCGATTTTGACACGACCCGCTACCGAAAGAAAAAGGAAAACAAGAAAGGGACTCGGGCCGGCTGTATCGCGGTATATTGCGCCCACGAAGCGATGCTCGACGCACAGATTGATGAAACCCATTACGCTGGGGATAGAACAGGGGTTTATCTTGGGCTTACCGAACACGGCACCGTTGAGACCGAACATGAAATTTACAATATCAAGGGATACGATTACGATGTTCGGTACTGGAGCCATCACCACAATCCGCGCACCGTACTGAACAACCCGGCCGGCGAGATCACCGTCAGTCTTGGTATTACCGGCCCCCACTATAGCATCGGAGCGGCGTGTGCGGCCGGCAATGCGGCCCTGATCCAGGGCGCCCAGATGCTGCAGCTGGACGAGGTTGATATAGCGCTGGTCGGCGGGGTCTCCGAATCCACCGAATCGTTTGGCATATTTGCCAGTTTTCAATCACAAAATGCCCTGGCCACCCATGATGATCCCCATAAGGCGTGCCGCCCCTTCGATCAACAGCGCAACGGCATCGTGGTATCAGAGGGGGGCTGCGTCTTTGTTTTGGAAAGGCTCGATGCAGCTCTTGCCCGCAAGGCCAGGATATATGGAGAAATCGTTGGCTATGCCATGAATTCCGATGCCGGTGATTTTGTGTTGCCTCTGGGAGAGAGACAGGCCCAGTGCATGGCAAAGGCAATTGCAAGGGCCGGGATGCAGGCCGCCGATATCGATCTCGTCTCAAGCCATGCCACCGGCACCAAACAGGGCGATGTTGAAGAATGCAAGGCCATCAGGGAAGTGTTCAGCCAAGGTTCACACACCTACATTAACAATACCAAGTCGATTATCGGTCATGCCATGGGAGCGGCCGGCGCCCTCGAACTGGCGGGCAACCTCCCTTCTTTTGACGACAATGCAATTCACCCTACCATCAATATCGACACTCTCGATCCCGCCTGTGCATTACCCAATCTGGTTGTGAACGAACCGGTGCACGACGTATCGGTGCACACCATACTCAATAACTCGTTTGGCATGCTGGGTATCAATTCTACCGTTATCGTGAAGAAGTTTTAAGCAAACTTTGCTTGGTATTCGCATCAACACATACGAAAAGGCATGAAGTTTTACATTTCTTATGGTAGGATTTGCGGTTTAACCTATAAGCCCAAAACAACTCCCAGATCAGGCACCTGCAATAATTGTTAGAGAAGTTGGAGATATTCATGACTCGCGCTGAAATCAGAGATTTAATTATAGAAATCATCAAAGACATCGATGACGAAGCTCAATTTGACGATGTCAGTCCCGATGAGCCACTCCGTGATCAGCTTGACCTTGATTCCATGGATTTCCTCGATATTGTCATGGAATTGCGCAAGCGTCACAAACTACAGATCCCTGAAGAAGATTATCCGCAATTGGCCACTCTCAACAGCTGTGTGAATTATCTCGAGCCGTTGCTCCACAACGCATAACACATAATCCGTGGGAGCCCCTCATATCGTTATCGGTGGCGGGCTCTCCGGCTTGGCCGCGGCCATTCGGCTGGCCAGATTCGGAGAACCGGTTGTCATTATCGAACAGCACAACCGGCTTGGTGGCCTCAA
The DNA here is from genome assembly GCA_016722945.1 of Desulfofustis sp. PB-SRB1. Lineage (GTDB taxonomy): Bacteria > Desulfobacterota > Desulfobulbia > Desulfobulbales > Desulfocapsaceae > PB-SRB1. The sequence continues at coordinate 184,638 of JAEQMT010000066.1, forward strand.
CTCCTACTACACCCGCAACGGTCGGTTGTATGAAACCGGCTTGCATGCCATCAGTAACTTCGCCCCTCGGAAGCAACGCCACGCCCCGCTCAACAAGTTGTTGAAACAATTGCAACTATCACGCGATGATCTATCCATCTGTGAGCAGTTACGTAGTGAAATTCACTTTCCCGGCACTGAGCCGCTGCTGTTTTCAAATGACTTTTCGCTGCTGCGGGACACAATAGATGATGTGTTCCCGCACGCTCTGGCCGGTTTTGACAGATTGGTGCAGAGGCTCGATCACCACGACCCCTTTGCTCCCGCCCCGTTTACCGCCACCAGAGAGATACTCTCATCGTTTCTCAATGACCAGCAGCTTATTGAGATGCTGCTCTGTCCCTTGCTTTTTTATGGCTCCAGTTGGCAAGACGATATCGACTTTAACCAGTTTACCATATTGTTCCGGGCAATTTATCAGGACGGGTTTTTCAGGCCTGCCGGCACAATCAAAGATTTACTCGACCTGCTTACCGAAACCTTGATCGAGCGCGGCGCCACGATTATTACCGGCACCGGCGTAGAACACCTGAGAGTTGTCGATGACCGGGTAGAATCGGTGATCCTGGAAAATGGTGAAGAACTGGATTGCAATATCGTTATCAGCACCATCGGGAGCGACGAGACTCGCCGACTTGCGGGAAAAAACATAGACAAGACAGATATTGTCCGGCTCAGCTTTTTTGAGTCGATCTTCACCGTTGATTCGACCGGCAAAACCGCTGTTTCAAAGGATGCGACCTGCATTTTCTTCTGCCGGCAAAACAGGTTACGGTATCGCAAGCCCAACACCCCGGTTGATCTTAAAAGTGGGGTTATTTCCCTGCCTGATAACTTTAGTGGGCGTGAGGCCGGCACTATGCGTGATGTGCGGATAACACACCTGGCAAACTACCAGCAATGGTTTGATGCCAGGGCGGCATCGGCCTCCTCTTACGATGATCTGAAAGCAGCATATGCACGCAAGTCGGCCCGGGTCGCGGAAGCATACGTCGGCTCCTTTTTTGAGGCAATCACCTACCAGGACAGCTTTACCCCGCTTACAGTGCAGCGTTATACCGGGAAAATTGAAGGTGCGGTCTACGGCAGCCCTAACAAACACACCGACGGCGCCTGCGGTTTTGCCAACATGTTTCTGGCCGGTACCGACCAGGGATACCTTGGCATCATCGGGGCGATGCTCAGCGGGGTGCTCATGGTGAATCGACACATCCTGCCCAAACTGGCAAAATAGATAGGCGAATTTTGAAAAACGAGGATTTTCGTTCAAAACCGAAGCGCGAGGAACATGGTACCGCAACCATCTCACAGATTTTGCCTGGAAAATATTTTTTTGAGCAACGCTGAGATTGGCCGAATAGAGTATTATACAAAGTTCCCATAAGTATTAGATACGGGTTGCTATGCATTCTTCTTCATCACACACCTATGACGCGGTCGTGGTGGGCTCCGGGCTGGGCGGTATGACCACCGCCAACCGGCTTGCCCGTGCCGGCCATCGGGTACTGCTTCTGGAGCATCATCACCGGCTTGGCGGTCTGGCCACCTGGTTTAAGCGAAAGGGTCATATCTTCGATATATCATTGCACGGCTTTCCTCACGGGATGGTAAAAACCTGTAAAAAGTACTGGAACCGTGCCATCACCGAATCCATCGTTCAGCTTGAAGAAATCGTCTTTGACAACCCGCAGTTCAGTTTGAAAACAAGCTTCGATAAAGAAGATTTCACCAGGCTACTGCAGGATCATTTTGGAATTGAGCGGGCCGTCATTGACAAGTTTTTTTCCCATGTCAGTGCCATGAACTTCTATGACGATCAGCGTCAGACCACCCGGGAGTTGTTTGAAGATTTTTTCCCTGGACGCTCAGACGTGCATCGTCTGCTGATGGAGCCGATCACCTATGCTAACGGCTCCACTCTTGACGACCCGGCCATTTCATACGGTATCGTGTTTTCAAACTTTATGAGCAAAGGTGTATTCACCTTCAAAGGGGGAACAGACAGACTCATCGGACTCATGAAAGAAGAGCTGGAGGAAAACGGAGTCGAAATCCGTACCAGGGCACGCGTATCTCAAATTGTTGTAGAACAGGGAGAGGTTGCCGGTGTTGTCGTGGACGACTCTTTTATCGGCGCCAGATCAGTAATATCAAACGGCGACATTGTCCAGACCATAGACGAGATGGTTGGCCCCACTCATTTCGATCACTCATTTTTACGCAGGCACCGTGGTGTCCGGGTCAATAATTCAAGCTGCCAGGTATACATCGGGATAGCCGCCGGTGAGAAAATTGATCCCATTGGAGATCTGATCTTTTTTTCCCATGCACCGCAATTTGATTCAGCCGAACTGCTCGACTTTGCAACCAGATCGAAAACATTTTCCATCTATTACCCGAAGACCCGGCCCGGCCACGACCGCTACACCATCGTCGCCTCCATGAATGCCGACTATGACGCCTGGCATGCCCTGTCGCCATCCGCCTATGAGGAGGCAAAACAGGCCATGATGGAGCAAACGGTGACCGATCTGTGCCGCTATATTCCCGATGTCAGGGAGAAAATTGACTGGCTCGAAGCGGCAACACCGCTTACCTTCAAGCGCTATACCCTGCATACCGGAGGAACATCGTTCGGCACGAAATTTGAGGGGCTGGACATTTCACGTTCACTGCACAAACATATCGGCGGGCTATTTCATGTGGGCTCAGTGGGTATTATTATGTCCGGCTGGCTGGGCGCCATAAACTACGGGGTTATTGTCGCCAATGATGTTGATGCATATCTCAGAGCCTGCCATTGATTGGGCTGCTCATGATTGATTTTTCACATAAAAAAGTTGTTATTACCGGCGCCACGCGAGGCATCGGCAAAGCAATCGCCGAGAAATTCATCGCCCATAATGCCACCATAATCGGCATTTACCACGCCAATTATGAGGCTGCCGCCCGGATGAGCGAGCAGTATCAGGCAAAGGGCGCTGATCTTACCCTATATCAATGCGATGTTGCCGATCCCGATGCGGTTTCAAAGCTTTACAAAGAACTTGAAGAAACACACGGTACTATAGATGTTTTGGTTAATAACGCCGGAATACGCAACGATGCAATTGCCGCCCTCATGAGCAGCGATCAGTGGCGTTCGGTGATCGATATTAACTTAGGCGGCTCGTTTTATATGGCGAAAGGGGCCATCCCGCTGATGCTCAAACAGAAGTACGGACGTATCATCATGATCACCTCACCGGTGGCCTGGCTTGGGATTGCTGGACAGACAAATTACGGCGCCGCCAAGGCCGGGCAGATCGGGTTGATGCGCTCACTGGCAAAGGAAGTGGCCCGCAAGAAGATCACCGTCAATTGTGTGGCGCCAGGCTTTATCGAAACTGAGCTGATCGACTCCATCGACGAAAAACTGCGGGAGAGCTACCGGAAGATGGTGCCGATGAACCGTTTCGGCACCCCCGCCGAGGTTGCCGAGGCAGCCTTTTTCCTAGCCTCGCCGTATGCCTCCTACATCACCGGCGCGGTGCTCGACATAACTGGTGGATTATAATGATTGATTCGCGGATTGCAGCCCTGATCCCGCACCGCCCTCCTTTTTTGTGGGTTGATCGGATCATTGATATTACCGGGGACACCCTCACCTGCGAAAAAGATATCGATGCAAATCTTGACCTCTTTTCCGGGCATTATCCCGATTTTCCCATCATGCCTGGGGTACTGGTGTGTGAGGCGATTTTTCAGGCAGGAGCGCTCTTATACGGTATTCTTCACCAGGGCAGACAGGAGGTAGACGGTGACAAGGTGCCGGTCCTGGCAAAAATAAATCATGCCAAGTTCAAGCGACCGGTCATGCCGGGGGCGAATTTGTTTATATCGGTATCCCTGGTGGAAACCTATGGTCATGTTTCACATTTTAAGGGATCGGCTCATGTGGGTGATGAACTCTGTGTAAAAACTGACTTCACCACTGCCCTCGCCCCGCGTTTGCAGTCATCGTGAACTGATCGTGCCGGTCAACACAAATTATCTACCATTGCTTTACATCTGGAAAAATCCTGGTAATCTCTCTCCCACTTTTACCTAACTTCGGCACATCGCGTAAGGAAATACAATCATGGATTTATCCATAACTCAGATGATATTCAATGCGGGACCGGTGGGCCAGTTCGTCCTGCTGCTCTTGCTGCTGTTCTCCGTCGTATCCTGGTCAATCATCATCATGAAGGCACGGTTGTTTCGCAACGTGCGGCTGGATTCGGAGGACTTTCTTGAGACATTCTGGTCGTCGGGCAATCTCAATGAAGCCAATGAGGCCGCTGGGGAATTCAACTTCAGTCCGGAGGCACGGGTCTTTGTCACCGGATTTTCTGAGTTAAAGAAAATAAACAAGGTGCGTACCCGTGAGCAGGCCGGCCCCGACACCCTTGAAATGCAGATGGCCACCCTGGACAACCTCAAGCGTGCGATGCGCAAGGCCCAGCAGGAGCAGATCAACCAACTTGGCAGTAAGCTTCCTTTTTTGGCCACCACCGGCAGCGCCACCCCTTTTATTGGACTGTTTGGAACCGTTTGGGGAATTATGGTCTCCTTCCATGACATCGGTCAGCGCGGCTCCGCCTCCCTGGCGGTTGTCGCCCCTGGTATTTCCGAGGCTTTGGTGGCCACCGCGGCTGGGCTGGCAGCGGCCATCCCGGCGGTCATTTTTTTCAACCACTATGCCAATAAACTTGCCCATATCGAAGATAATATCGAGAGTTTTATCGCTGATTTTCTTAATCTGGTGGAACGTGATCTGCTAAGCAGGGTATAATATGGGTATGCAAACCGGAAACGGGCGGCGCAAATTGGTCGCCGATATCAATGTCACACCGCTGGTTGATGTAATGCTGGTGCTGTTGATTATCTTCATGGTAACCGCCCCGATGATGACCCAGGGCCTCGACGTGGATCTGCCGAAAACCACCAGCAAATCATTGCGCCAGGAGGAGAATCCGATCATCGTGACGATTGCCGAAGACGGCACTATCAGTCTGGGCGAAATCAGTCTCAGCCAAAACGTGTTGTTTGATGAATTATACCGATATAATCCAGCCGATAAAGAAGAACCCATCTACCTGAAGGCGGACAAGGATGTAGCCTACGGCGTAGTGGTCTCAATTATGGCCGACATTAAACGGGCGGGATTTGATAAACTGGGGATGATAACGGAACCATCAGACGAAAAAAAATAACCGGTAGTGAAGTATTTCAACACCTACAGCGGCTATGATAACTGGCCTCTGGCGCTCAATCTGGCGATAGCCGCCCACCTTCTGATTGGCGCCTCCGTTATCTTTCTGCCGGATATGTTCAGATCCGCACCTAAATATGAGGACATCTATACGGTAAGTCTTATCGAGATGAGCAGCCCGGTCGCTGCCGAGCCGGAACCGGCGGTGATTGAGGAGCAACCACCACCCGTTACCCCGGAACAAGTAGAACCCGAAGCAGTGGTGATAGAGCCGACCCCGACGCCGCAGATTGAGATAAAGCAGGAGCCGGTGAAGCCGGTGTCCATAAAGCCGCTCAAACGCAAGATAATAAAGCCGGTAGTTGAGCCGAAACCGGCGATTCAAGATATTGAAAAGCAACAACGCGAAATGCTGGCCGAGGCACTCCGAGCCGAGCAACTGGCGAGAGAACAGGCGCGACTGGCTGAAATTGAGGCTCAACGACAACAGCGACTACTGGAACAGCAGCTGGCGCTGCTCAAGGATAAGGTACGCTCCACCAGCCGACCAGCCAGCCGGACGGGACCGGCAGGAGGTGGCCCCACCCTGATTGAAAAACAGTATTATGCGGCCATCATCAATCATATTAGCCAGTTCTGGACACTGCCCAATTTCAAAGTGTGGGATGAAGGCACCCAGGCAAAGGTGGTCGTTTATATCACAAAAGACGGTACCATCAGAAAGCATGAGATCGAACAACGCTCAGGCGACCCGACCTTTGATCAATTTGTCAGTAGAACTTTGGCGGACGCCAGCCCAGTGCCCCCCATTCCACCCGCATTGGCAAAAAATGACATTGAATTAGGTTTTATTTTCTTACCAGGAACCATTCGCTGATATTATGAATCGAAAATCCATAACACTAGTGCTCATTTCATTGTGGCTCGCTGCCCTGACTGGATCGTCGCTATACGCAGCCGACCAACGGGTTTACCTGACGATCGGTTCCGCGGAGGCGCGGAAAATAAAATTCGCGGTACCGGAGTTTACCGATACCTCCCCTGCCGGCGGGAGCATTGCACCAGGCTTCGGCCTGACCCAAACCCTGACTAAATCTCTTGAGTTTCACGGCATCATCGAAACGGTGCCGACCTTGGCCGGGCAAAACTCCGTTGAGGCCCTGCAGCGGGCAGGTGCCGATTATGGGGTGCTTGGCCGCTACACCGTTATTGATGAGGCGATCACCATACAGCTTCGGCTTTACGATCTGAGTCAGGGCGCCATGCTGTTCGGCAAGGAGTATCAGGGGGCTCTGAGTCAGGCAGAGGAGATGATCTTTACCTTTACCGATGCGGTAATAAACGAGCTGACCGGTGTGCCCGGCATTGCCTCCACCCAGATCGCCTTTGTCTCGCAACCGGCAAACAGCCGGGAACGTGAACTTTTCACTACCAATATCCTTGGGTCAAAGCTCAGGCAGGTAACCCGCCACAGATCGCTGGTGGTGTCGCCGCGCTTTACCAGAGACGGCAATTTTTTGGCCTACACCTCATATCATTCGGGTAACCCGAATCTCTATATCACCGATCTTCGCCAGAGCAAAACGACGCAGGCACTCTCGCGAAGGCGCGGTATGAATCTTGCGCCCGCCTGGTACCAGGACGACTCCCGCTTTGTTCTCACCCTTTCCTATCTTGGTAATCCCGATCTCTTTTTATTAAACCGAGACGGCAAAGTTGAAGGGCAGTTGACCAAAGACGCGGGCATCAACGTATCACCCACTATCTCACCGGATGGGACGCACATGGTGTTTGTCTCCGATCGAAGCGGCAAGCCCAATCTCTACCTGACGGAGCTGAAGACAAGCAAGGTACGAAGGCTCACCTTTGAAGGCAGCGAAAACGTCGAACCCGACTGGTCACCTACTGAAGACCGGCTCGTCTTCACCTGTCTGCGCGGTGGCATCTACCAGTTATGTACCATGAATCCCTTCGATGAAGACTCAATTCAACAGATAACCAAGACCAGGTCTAATCATGAGATGCCGGCCTTTTCCCCAGACGGCAACCAGATTATTTTTGCCAAACGTGACGGTGCCAATCATAAAATTTCAGCTATCCTGAAAAACGGCGCCTTCGAGCGAATACTCTTTTCATTTCCCGGTTCTCAGTCCTATCCGCGATGGGCGAGAAAATCGTACTAACCGCCACCACCCAAGAGCATCCTATGAAACGATCCGCACTTAACCTGACCGCCCTTCTCCTGACCTCGCCGCTGCTCGTTCAGTGCGCCGCGCAAGACGATATCAATACCATAAACAACCAGATTTACCGGGTTAATCAGCGCGTCACTAATCTGGAAAACAACACCATAGAAGACCTGGTAAAGCGCCAGGCATCCACTGCCAATAAGGTGGATAGCCTCGAGCGCGACCTGATTGCCCTGCGCAACGGCCTGGAGGAAACCGGTTATCTCAATCGGAAGCTTTCCGAGCAGAACAAGGAACTTGCCGTTGCCTTTCAGCAATACACCACGGAAGAACAGCAGAAAAGGGCCAGTGACATGCAACAACTTCAAGCTGAGATTACCGAGAAAGACCGACAGCTTGAAGTGCTTGCTCAGCAGTTGCAGATGCAGGAAAAAAATCTCGAGGAAATACAGCAGGCAAGGGTTGAAGACGCCAAGCGCAAAGCGGCCGAAGCAGCCCGGGCAGCTCAGGAGGCACGGGCCAAGGCGCAGGCCGCCGCGCAGATATCAACCGATGGTACGATTGTAAAAATAACGGCAACGCAAAATAAGAAGCTGTTCGATCCCGCTGCCCAGGCCCCGCCTCCCACCACCAGTCAAGCCCCATCCACCGCGGCACCGGCGGCAACGGCAACAGGTTCCCTGGCCAATGCCAGGGATCTATATGATCAGGGAGAGTACCGTCAGGCCTACCAGGCCTATGCAAACATCGCCAACTCAGAGCCGGCCGGCGACGACGCCATCGACGCCTTATTCATGATGGGAGAGAGCCGTTACGCCCAGGGTGAATATGACCAGGCCATTCTCGAGTACCAGACCATCATCACCGGCCATCCGGCCAGCACCATGGCCTCTACGGCCATGTTTAAACAGGCCATGTCATTTGAAAAGCTCAACGACAAGGAAACGGCAAAGATCCTGTACAAAAAACTGCTTGCCACCTACCCGGGATCACCGGAGGCGGGCCAGGCCCAGCAGCGACTTGATGCCCTAAATTAGGTGGTGAGTGGTCGCCGGCAGACTGTCCGTGGTGAGCGGCTTGATGCCATCCTGGTAAGCCGCGGGCTGGCTGATTCTACCACTCAGGCCGCCGCTATCATTCGGGCAGGTCTGGTCCTGGTGGCAGACAGGCGGGTTGACAAACCCGGCGCCGCGGTTCCGGCGGCGTCAGAAATTCGCATCAAGAACCGTTCTGATTATGTCTCTCGCGGCGGGCTTAAACTGGCGCAGGCGTTACAGGAATTCACGCTTGATCCCACCGGCTGGATATGTGCCGACATCGGCGCCGCTACCGGCGGCTTTACCGACTGCCTCCTGCAGCACGGCGCCGCTCATGTTTTTTCGGTTGACGTGGGCTATGGATTACTCGCCTGGAAATTGCGCACTGACCAAAGAGTAACGGTATGCGAGCGGGTCAATGCCCGGGCCATAACCGCGGACCACATCACCATGGGCCTGGATTTAGCGGTGTTTGATACCTCGTTTATTTCGCTGGCAAAAGTGGTGGTTCCCGTTCTTCCCCTGTTTCGCAAAACAGTGCGTATAGTCGCCCTCATAAAACCGCAGTTTGAACTCCCCCCTAAAGACGTGGACACCGGCGGTATTGTCAAAGATGCTGCCAAACGGTTGGCCGCCATCCGCGAAATTCGTGATTTTTTCAAGGCCATGGGACTGGCGGTAAGCGAACCGCTCGCCTGCACAACGAAAGGGAAAAAGGGTAATCAGGAATATCTGATCTATATGAGCGGTGAACCTGACTTCATTAGCCTTTCTGGATCCGCTCGATCAACTCGATACGAGCCAGACTCTCTTCCCTGATCTCCTCGCTGACCCCGGGATGGTCGGCAACCCGCTTGAATTCGGATTGAGCAAGCTTGAGTTTGCCCTCATAGAGATGATAGGTCGCAAGATAGAACCGCGGTTCAATCTCTTTGCCCAGATCGGTGAGAACCCGGCCGAGGGCAAAATACCCCTCCGAGAACTCGGGCATTTCAGCAATAACAACACGATACAACCGCTCAGCTTTTTCTTTGTCGCCCACTCGCTCATACACCTGTGCCAGCTCATAGGCCCCATACATGTCATAAGGGTTTTTCCGGTAGTGTTCTTCGAGAATCTCCAGAGCCTGCGAAAATTCGCCCATTTGGGTGAGAATAACAGCCCGGTCAATTATCAGAATCTGCTGATGCGGCAGCGCCGCAATGACCTCGTCGAGAAATGCCAGACTCTGCTTGAGATTATTTTCCGCCAGGTTGAGCTGGGCAAGCCCATATTTTGCCATAACCCTGGCCATTTGTTCGGCGTTTGCGTCGCCAAGAATGCTGGCCAGATAGGCGCGGTTGGCGCGGTTATCCTTCTCCATTGCCATGATTCGATATTTGAAGCGTAGAAACGCAAAATCCTTGTTGGCATCATCGTTTACGTCGATGACCTTTTCAGCCAGGATCATGGAGTCGACATAATCAAGACGGGCTTCCGGATCGGGATGAGTAAGCAGATATTGCGGCACCTGCCCCATCCGGTAACGGGTAATCCGGCGCATGGTCTGCAGCATTTTTCGCTGTCCCTCCGGATCGCGGTCGAGCTCTCTAATCCATTGGTAGGCAAGGGCATCCGCCTCGATCTCGTCTTGCCGACTGTAATGGAGTTGGGCACTCTGTCCCGCCGCCAGCGAACCGGTCATCACCGTCTGCGCTGCCGCGCCGCCACCACCCAGGGCAAGGGCGGCAAGGGCCAGACCAAGTGAGGCGATATTGATGGCAGCGCTTTTTTGGACACGCGAGGAGAGATGTCGTTTGACCACATGCCCGATCTCATGGGCCAGAACCGATACCAGCTCATCCTCACTATTCATCGCCTTAATCAGCTCGGTATAGAAAAATATCATCCCGGACGGGGCGGCAAAGGCGTTGAACTGATTGCTCTCGACAATGTAAAAACGGTAATCGAAAAACTGAATACCGGCTACCTCCAGTACCTCCTTGCCAAGCTCATTGATGTATTGCTGCAGGTCCGGATCATCGATCACGGGAAAGCTGGATCGAACCGCATAGAGTAGTTTTTCGCCGATTTCCTTTTCCTCACCCACCGTGAAGGCCTGAACAGTGGCTGGTCGCCATGAAACAATCAGCACGGCGGCAAGGATATAGGTAAAAAATCGTTTCATGGTTCTTCTTAGCTCTTTTTTAAAGCGGTTAACATCCGATCCTGTCCTTCAGCAATGGAAATACGGGGGCGATAGCCAAGCTCTTGGGCCGCTTTGTGGTGTGAGAAGTAGTGCGACCGCGAAAGCTGCAAGGCGACAAAACGGGTCATGGGCGGCTCGCCGGCAATCTTAGCCAATCGATACACCCCCTCCAACAACCAGCCGATGGTATAGGCGACGAACAGCGGTACTTTTCTGGTGATCGGAGCGATACCCAACTCCCGGTACATCTCATTGACCCACTCCCATAGCTTGACCGGCCTTTCCTGGCCGATAAAATATGACTGACCCGCACCACTGCCGGAATGGGTAAGATTTTCACCCGCCAGCACATGGGCAAAGGCGACGTTTTCAACATAGCTGATATCAACTATATTACTGCCAGATCCGATTATCCGCAATGTTCCCGACATACCCCGCTCGATTAAACGTGGGATGAGATGCGGATCATCGGGCCCCCATACCAGATGAGGGCGGATGGCGCAGGTCTTGAGAGAGTTGGAATTAGCAGTCAAAACCATTCGTTCCGCCGCAATTTTCGTTTTTGCGTACGCACACAGAGGACGGTCGGCGTAGGGTAGCTCTTCATTGCCATCGATAATGTCGGTACCATCGAACACCACCGAAGGGGTTGAGGTGTAGACCAGGCGGTTGACCCTGTTGTATCGGCAGGCATCAATTACCCGTTGGGTGCCGGCCACATTGATTGCCAGGTAGTCACCCGGGTCGCCCCAGATTCCCGCCTTGGCGGCGACATGAAAAACCGTATCAACCCCTTGAAACGCCTGCCTCAGGCCAGTGCCATCACTGATGTCGACTTGCACGCACTGAACCTCGGAACTCTCAAGATCGGGATAATGACGACGACCGATAACGACAACGGAGCACCCCTTGTCGATGAGTTGCGCAACCAATGCCCGCCCGATAAATCCACCCCCGCCGGTGACCGCGACCCGCTTCATAAAACGCCCCCGGACTGTTTGGTAGCCCAGATGCTCAGCTGTTCACGAAATATCTTGGCGTTGTGACGGATATCAACGGGAAATGAAGGATGAATAAATATCGTATCGATTGTCCTGGTCAATGTGCTGGTTTTGGCAAGTGCTCGTAATTGTGTAATGAGCAGAGTATCGTCAATAGTATTCGTTTTTTCTTTTTCAACTACAATAGCCGGCAGGGTGATGTCGTTTTTTCCCCTCACGCCAACCAGAGCGGAACGAAATACCGCCTCGTGGGTGTTGAATATCGCCTCACACAAAATGGGATACATTGTACCTGCCGGGGTATGCACGCAGTGGGCCTTGCGCCCACAAAACCACAACCGGTTCGTATCGTCAAGGTAACCCATGTCTCCCATACGGTGCCAGAGTCGATGGCCATCTGCTATTTTCGCACCTCTGGTCTCTTGGTCGCGCTGATAATATGAAGCGGTGATAACGGAGCCGCTGACGATAATTTCACCGATTTCTCCCGCACCTTTGACGGTAATCTCAGATATGTCTTCAATTGGCCCGTCAACCGGTTCAATCACCAAGATTGAAATCCCCGGTAAAGGAAGACCGACGCACGCCCCCTTGCCCTGTTTTGTGAGCGCCCAGGTTTCACCCACTACCTGCTCCCCGGTAATGGAGACGATGGGCAAGCTTTCGGTGGCCCCGTAGGGAATATCTATCTGGGCGCCGGCCGGGAGAATGGCCGCCACCCGCTCTATCAGATCACCGGGCACCGGGGCGCCGGCCATCAACACTTTTCGCAGACTGCTCAGTACTTTGTTTTTTCTCCGACAATAGTTGCTGACAACCCGCCAGATCGCCGGTGAGCCAAAGGAGTAGGTTACCTGATGCTGCTCGATGGAGGTGGTAAATTTCTCAGGGTCAACTAGGGCCGGACGGCTTGGATTCATATCCGGAACTATTACCCGTGCTCCAAGGGCGAGAGAAAACAGGGCAAAAAGTGGAAAACCCGGCTGATCTATGTCATCGGGTCCGATCCCGTAATAGTGTCTTATCAGATCCAGTTGAGCGGCAAATATTGCATGCGTATAACAGACACCTTTCGGCGGCCCGGTCGATCCGGTGGTAAAAAGGATGGCGGCCAAATCCTGGGAATCGGTTTTGCTGAATGTGCATGGGGGTTGCCCTCTATCAAGCTGTGCTCGTATATCGTTGCCAAATCCCCTACCGCAGCAGAATCGCTTGCCTATACTTCTGAACCGACGATAATACACCCATGAAAATACCAGTGCCGGCGGCGTGCCGATCAACACCTGGGGTTTTACATGGGCGATACAGCGGCGCAAATTGCTGAATCCCATACCAGGATCAATCAGGATGACCGTGGCACCGATGGTAAACAAGGCAAACGTCAAAGCGACAAAATCCATGGACGGCTTGACCATGAGCATGACCCGGGTTTCTTTCTCAACCCCCTGTCCATAAAGATATGCGGCATAGCTCATTGAGGCCTGATGAACCTCGGCAAAGGTAAATGACCTGCCGGTGGCGGCCTCGATCAAACCGACTCTGGAGCCATGTAAAGAGGCCACCCCGGAGAGGGTCTCAGCGATATTCGCGACCATCGGCACAAAAAAAATCTTTGATTATTGGCTCGACCACTCCATGACCATCTTCCAGTACATAATGGCCGGCTTCGGCCAGATAATGAGTGTGGGCATCGGGAAAGCGGATGCGCCACTGTTCGAAATAGTAGCGGTTAAAACAAAAATCTTTGCCTCCCCAAACAATCATCAAGGGTACCTCGTGTTCTTTGATACGCGGCAGGCCAGCTTCTATGGTGCTGATCAGTGAATAGGTCGGATGTTGTTTTGAGAGTGGAATATCACGTACGAATCGATGCACCCCGATCCGGTGGCGCCAGGAGTTATACGGCAGCAGATATGCCTTTTTGGTGGAAGGCGCCAGCGGTTTATTTACCGCCATCCAGGTGGCCGGCCAGGCAAATCCGTTGAGCCCCCGGACAATCAGGGCGCCGATGAAAGAAATGGCGCATACCCTGATGCGCCACGGTACATAAGGCGCGTGGAAGGCAGCCGTGTTGAGCACTACCAATCGCCGCAACCGTTCAATGTTTCTAGTAAAATACCCCAATCCGATGGGACCGCCCCAGTCGTGCACCACGAGGGAGGCTTCTTTGATTTCCAGTTCCTCCAGCAGTGATTCTAGATTGTCGATATGGTTTTGCAGTCTGTACGGATAGCGCTGCGGTTTGTCTGACAGGCCGCAGCCAAGATGATCAACGGCAATCACCCTGAAGTTCTCAGATAACGCGCTGATCAGATGGCGAAAATAGTACGACCAGGTTGGGTTGCCATGCACCAGTAAAACAGCTGGTCCGGTGCCCTCGTCAACGTAGTGCAGTCTGCCCTCCGGTAATTGCAGAAAGTTGGAGGAAAATGGGTAATCTGGAAGTGTGGTCATTGCGACATTCTGTTCCGCTGCTCATCTTGAATCTTATAGAGTCATCCACATGTTGCCACCATCAATTATAGATACTGGCACAGCTTCTGGGAACCTTGTAAAATGGGCACTTTACCCAAACTCCTCGTTGCTCAAAAAATTCTATTCTAACACTATCAGGTCGGCCTGCGGTAAGATTTTCCTCGCGCCTCGATCTCGAACGAAAATTCTCATTTTTCAAGGTCATAGTCTCTCTTACACCGCCGGAATCGATAATGCAAAAGACGTCTGCTTCATATCCATGTGACAAGAAAAACAAGAAAATGTTTGCCTTAATCGGCTTACTATGCTAACAGTCAAACTATTATTCGGGGTGAAAATAGTAAGATTTTTTTCTACCTTTTTCCCCGAATCACGTATTATTTGGTAAAGGAAGTAGCGCGTTTTAGTGTTTTTGCACAATTCGCAAAATCTGTTCACACCCAGGAGGTAACCGAGAGAGGAGTATGAGTATGGAAGAGGGCACAGTAAAATGGTTTAACGATGCAAAAGGGTTTGGATTCATCCAGCGAGAGGGAGAGCCGGACGTGTTTGTCCATTATTCAGCAATTGCCGGCGATGGTTTCAAAAGCCTCGACGAGGGAGCTCGAGTGCGATTTGACATTGTAGATGGGCCCAAGGGTCCAGCCGCCGATAAGGTTGAGAAGCTGTAGAGCATTCGCTCAGCAAATGCAAAGGCCCCGCTGTGAAGCGGGGCCTTTTTTATTGCCGGTGGTTACGGCAATGTATTTTTCCAATCCCTGATAATTTCCAGCAACAACCGTACACCGATTCCCGACGGCCCCTTGGGGATATACGTTTTTTCAGTATACTCCCAGGCGGTTCCGGCAATGTCTAAATGAACCCATGGGGTATCGCCGACAAAATTCTGCAGGTAAGCCGCGGCGGTAATGGTACCTGCTCCCTTGCCGCCGATATTTTTGATATCGGCCACGTCAGATTCAATCTGCTTGCTGTATTCTTCACCAAGAGGAAGACGCCAAAGCCGCTCACCGGTCTTCTCTCCGGCCCGCAGCACGGTCTCGGCCCAACCGTCGTGGTTGCTCATCAGGCCGGCACGATGATGGCCAAGACCGATAATCACCGCACCGGTCAAGGTGGCCAAATCAATGACGCCATCCGGCTCATACTGCTCAATCCCGTAGGCCAGTGCATCGGCAAGGATTAGTCTGCCTTCGGCATCGGTATTGAGAATTTCACCGGTTACGCCGTTATAATGGGTAATGACGTCTCCTGGTTTTATGGCGCCTCCACCGGACATATTATCGGTTGTGGGCACTATACAAACGACCCTGAGTTTGGGTTTTTCTCGCCCCACCGCAATCATCGTCGACAAGACGGCGGCGCCGCCGCACATATCGTACTTCATTTCATGCATGCCGGCCGCCGGCTTGATAGAGATTCCACCTGAATCAAAGGTAATGCCTTTGCCGACGATAAGAATTGTTTTTTTGAACGATTCTGGTCGATAATCGAGGATTACAAGTTTCGGCGGTGTGGTGGAGCCTTGATTAACCGCGATTATGCCGCCCATACCGGCCTGTTTGATCTGCTTTTTATCTAGAACAGCGCAGGTGAAACCATACTGGCCGGCTAGTTCTTCCGCAAAATCGGCAAATTTCTGGGGTATCCAGATATTTCCCGGTTCATTCGCCATCGATCTTGCCTGGCAGGCAGAATCCGCCCCATTGCGCGCTTCGGCGATTGCTTTGCTCACCGCCGCCGTTTTTTTCACCTGATACAGAGTGAGTTGGCCGATTCCTGGAAAGGGCGGGTTTTGTTTGTCCTCTTTTTTATATGCCGAAAACCGGTAATCACCAAGCAATACGCCCTCCAGCAGCGGCTTGAGCATGGTGTGCGGGGGCTCCCCAAGAAAACCTGGAACAACGATGGAAATCTTAGAGCTTTTCACCTTGCCCGCCTGCTTGGCAATGCTGCCGCCGGCGCTGCGCAATCGCTCGGCCAGCACTTGCTTATCTTCTTTGTTCTCAATCGCACCGATACCGCATAGCAATACCCGCTCGGCACGCAGCGATGTGCTCTCATGAGCCGGTGGATAAAACAGCAGGGTTTCATCTTTTTTGCCGGAAAAATCTCCCAAACGTGACAGTTTACCGAGACTTTTTTTAATTGCGGCATCACCAATCGGTTTCTTTTTGGCACTGATGCCGACAACAAAGACGATCAACGGACTGGTGTCGTTCTCTATTTTTTTTCCTGAAAACTGTATTTTCGTTATACTCATTATCTCTCCTTATGTGGGTATTGGCATGGGCCCTGTAAGATGTTGTTCCTGTAACACATAGAGACAATAAGGTGGCCTGCTGAGCATTTCAATGGAGCATGTTCATCGCCTATCATGGCAAAAATCTTCTCCCTTTACTATTATGCAGGAATGAGGAACGGCGATTCGGCAGTACTGGGCAGCTTTGGTGGTGTAAAAGAAGCGCCTTTACCTGTCTTTGATCGGCTTATTTCGACAAAATCACTATTTGTTCACGATCCTGGAGAGCAATCATGCTGCAAACTCTGGTAATTTCGGTATCTCTTGCAATCGTCGTATCAGCGCTCTGTTCAATATGCGAGGCGGTTCTCTACTCCATCACCGCCTCTCAGGTGGAAATGCTCAGGAAATCGGGAGCAAAATCTGGATTGATTCTCACCAAGCTCAGAGCCGACATTGACGAACCGATCACCGCTATTCTCACCCTCAATACGACTGCCAACACCATCGGCGCGGCCATAGCTGGGGCGGCGGCTGCTCATCTTTTCACTGAACACAATGTGTATCTCTTTTCCATCGCGTTTACTCTGGCAATACTCATTTTCTCCGAGATAATTCCAAAAACCTTAGGGGTCTCATACTCCTCACGACTGGCGCCGATTATCGCACTCCCCATCCAGCTCATGGTTGTCACCCTGAAACCTATCGTAATCGTCTGCCGCACCATTACCCGCCTTATCCCCCAAGACAATGCCGACAACACCATATCGGCCGAGGAGTTGCAGACCATTGCCGCTTTGTCCCGCGAATCCGGGCATCTTGAGGAGGTGCAGGAGCGGGTAATTTCCAACATCATTGAGTTGAAACAGAAAACCATCCGTCAGGTCATGACGCCTCGCACCGTCACCTTTTCTCCTGGAAGAAAATCTCAGTGTCCATGACGCCATGACCATGATCGAGAAATTACAAAGTCACAGCAGAGTGCCGATTTACAAAAACGAACCGGATAACGTCACCGGCATCATCATGCGCAAGGACGTGTTATTGGCCGCCGCCCAGCAAAACTACAAGCTTACCCTGAAAGAACTGAAAAGCCCGGTACACTTTGTCCCCGAGACAATGCCGCTGCATGTTGTGCTGATCGATTTTTTCGACAAACGACAACACCTGTTCGTGGTGGTTGACGAGTACGGCGCGGTTACCGGGATTATCTCCATGGAGGACGTGCTGGAGGAAATCGTCGGCGAGGAAATTATCGATGAATCTGATCTGACCAAAGACATGCGGGAGTTGGCCCGCCGCCGAAACCGACGCATCCGGATTGCCCATCGGTTTCTCTAACACCACCAAAACCGTCCGTGACGAGTCGCTTAGATCGCTATGAGCCGAAGACGCACCTGCATCGTTTCACCGTCTCGGATGAAACGCAGTGCTACCTCATCTCCTACCTGATACCTCTGAAGAGCAGTGCGCAGATCATCGTACGAGCCGATTTCATATGAATCCAGACCGACAATGATATCGCCCAGACTGATTTCACCTCCTGCCTGAACGGTTGGTCGCAGGCCGACCTGCTCGGCGGGTGAACCGTTTTCAATATCAAGAATGATTACCCCCTCGATGCCTAATCGTCTGGCTACCCGTTCATCCACTAAACTGACGCCGAGACCCGGCTTGATCATCCTGCCGTGAGCGATCAGCTCCGGCACAACCCGATTTATCTCCGCTACCGGCACCGCAAAACCAATTCCGGCATACGCCCCGGAAGGGCTGAAGATCGCGGTATTCATGCCGATGAGGCGGCCGGCGCTATCCAGCAGGGGGCCACCTGAATTTCCCGGGTTTATGGCAGCATCGGTCTGAATAACGCCTCGTATTGTGTGCCCGGTAATAGCGTTGATTTCACGCTCAAGGGCTGAAATAATGCCTGAGGTAATGGTCTGATCGAGACCAAATGGGTTGCCGATGGCAAACACCTTCTGCCCAACCAGCAGCGGGCCGGACTCGCCTATCGCAATGGGCCGCAATAGATGGGCGGGGGCGTCTACCTGCAACACGGCGATATCCTTGTCCGGATCGGCGCCGATCAAAACTGCTTTATGCACCGATTGATCAGCCATGCCGACCTGGATCCGGTTGGCATTGGAGATAACATGATAGTTGGTAACGACCCGGCCATAGGTATCCCAGACAAAGCCGGAACCGGTACCCTGTGGGATTTCAACGGCATTGAGCGAGAAAAACCCTCGACGCAGGGCGATGCTGTCGATGTAGACCACCGATGGCGCCGCATTGCGAAATATATCGATGGTGTTTTGCTCATCGGCCGCCAAATCTCCCCGTGGGGTGACGGCGCGTACCTCCACTCGACGATTTACCACCAGCGAACTGGTATCGCCAAAAAGCAGCCAGCCACCAATACCCAGCAGCAGGAGCAACAAAAAAGGATTGAGTCGGGGGACCTTCATAGCAGTGTCCGCTGATCTTGATATCGTGCTTTTTCCACCGTGATTACAGCCCTAAAATGAACCGTGCCGTGTAGAAGTAGAGCATGACCCCTAAGATATCGATGGAAGTGGTGACAAAGGGACCGGTGGCTATGGCCGCATCAAATCCAAAACGTTTCAACACCAGCGGAACGAAGGTACCGATGGTTGCCGCCATAGCCATAATGACAAAGATGGATAAACCCACAACCAGACCAAGCAGCGGTGGTTCCTGATAAATAAGCGTACAGAGAATACCGAGAAACACACCATAGACAAAACCGAGCAGGATGCCCACCCGCATCTCCTTGAAGATAACCCGCAGCAGCTCGTTCATGTTCACCCTGCCGGTGGCGATACCACGCACGATAATGGTGGACGACTGGGTGGCAATGTTTCCTCCCATTCCCATAATAACCGGAATAAACGCCGCCAGGGCCAGCACCTTGGCAAGCTCGTACTCAAACGCAGTGATAATGAACATTGCCAGCACACCGCCAACCCAGGAGGCAAAAAGCCAGGGAGCCCTGAGCATGGCATTATCCAAGGTCGACTTGAGCAGGATCTCCCTATCCTTGCCGGCGCCGGCCATCTGCAAAAAATCCTCGGTCGCCTCCTCACGAATGACATCGATGATATCATCTACGGTAACAATGCCGACCAGGCGATAGCTGCTATCCACTACCGGTACCGCCAAAATATTGTATTGCGATACGGCGTGTGCTACATCCCCCTGATCGGTGTCGGTATTCACCGAAATGACATGGGGATTCATTATATCTTTGAGTTTACGCTCCGGTCTGTTCATCAGCAGCTGACGCAAAGAAATGACCCCGGCGAGCTTGTCGTCCTCGGTGGTGATATAGAGATAAAATACCATCTCCATCTCGCTGCTCTTCTCCTGGATGATGGCAATGGCCTCACCCACGCTGAGTTGCTGATCGAGGCTCATGAAATCAGTAGACATCAGGCCACCGGCCGATTCAGGATGATATTTGAGCAGGCCGTCAACCTCTTCCAGATCCTGCTTCTGCATGAACTGCCTGATCTGAGCAGCCAGCTCCTCGCCGATGGTCTCAAGCAGGTCCACCGCATCATCAGATGGCATCTCCACGACGATATCAGCCAGTTGGCGCGGTTCCATGCGCCCAACAAGCTGGATCATGACGGCATCATCGAGTTCACTGAGAAAATCACCGATTTTTGTGGTCGTGACAACCACGTTGAATATCGTTTCCCGCTCCTCTTCATTAAGATGACGAAAGACCCAGGCGGTATCCGCCGGATGAGTCTTTTCGATCACCTTGCCGAGCGGACCGGAGGCGCCCTTGCGATTCAAACGCCTGATCATATCCAGCAGCACCATACCCTCATGGCCTATCATCTCGCGTTTGGTGTGATCATTTCGCATAAAAGCGCCTCATCTATACTCAGTTGGTTTTCCCACACTGCCGGCTCGATCCGTTGCAACGGTTCCGCATTTATATTACAATCGTTTGTAATTGCACGACCTTTCTCATCGTCTCATAACAGTGTTGTTTATTTTGTCATCTTCTACCGAAACCCCTTCACCATCTGATATCGCTGCCCGGTTGCACGATATTTCCGAGCTGTGCGACAATGGCAAGTTTAGTGATGCAGAGCATCTTTGCACCCTTTTGCTCACCCATTTTCCTGAGGCATGGTCGCTCAATTACAACCTTGGCTTGATTCTTTTCCATCAAAACCGATACGAGGAGGCAATAAACTATTATCAGAAGGCTCTGGCGCACGACCATACAGATAGTGATCTGCTCTTCAACTATGCTCTCTGCCTCTCAGCCAGCGGGCGGCTTGAAGATGCCGTCACTATTTATAAACAGGCCCACATGCACTCTCCCGATGATGTCGATATATGCTATAACCTTGCCGGCTGTTACCATCGGCTCACCATCCTCGAAAAAAGCCGCCACTGGTATGAGCAGGTTCTGCGCCTCAATCCCAATCACGCCAGTGGTTTGAAAAATCTCGGCATTGTCCTGCTCAAGCTGAACGATACTATCTCGGCACACACCTGTTTTACCCGCCTGCTGGCTCTCGACCCAGGCGATGAAGGCGCCCGACACATGGTCGACGCCCTGGAAGGCAATGTGAGACAGGCTGCCCCCGCCGGGTACATAAAGGAACTTTTTGATGATTATGCCCCTCATTATGAGGCAAGTATGGCGGAAAAACTGTCGTACCAGGTCCCGGTACTTTTACAAGTGTATCTGAAACAATATGTGCGGTTCAAACGGCCGCTGATCCTTGATCTCGGTTGCGGCTCGGGGATCATCGGGCAAATCGTCCGGCAGCTCTACCAGTGCAGGTTGATAGGCGTTGACCTGTCAGCCAGGATGGTGGAACTGGCTGCCCTGAAAAATGTTTACGACCAGCTCATCGTTGCTGAAATAGCAGACTTTCTCAGATCAACACAGAGCAATCATTTTGATCTTATCATTGCCGCCGATGTGTTCAACTATGTTGGTGCATTAGATACCGTGCTTGCCGAGGCAAGACGCGTCAGTAAAACCGATGGTATGCTCTTTTTTACCGTGGAACACGGTATCGATCAGCAGGCTGATATCTGCCTTGCCACCACCGCAAGATTTCAGCACAGCATGCCTTACCTGCACCGTGTGTGCGAGCTCTCCGGCTGGCAGATAGAGGCCTTGGACAAGGTTGATCTTCGACTTCAGGGCGGAACCTGGGTGGCCGGCCTGATGGGGGTATGTACATCCGTCAACTAAATAGAGAAGATTGTTGGACCAGCCAGCAGATGAAAATGCCAGCGGCCATCGAGACAAAGCCCATGATTCGTAACGTTTTTGGATCAACAGTGGTAAGTTGAAGAAGCCATTGTCGCATTTTTTCCGGTGCGGCGGCATAGGGAAGGCCTTCCACAACCAGCACCATACCGAATACGAGAAGTAAGAGTTTCATAGTATATGTTTGCAAAAAAGGAAAATAATGATAGCATTACAAGTATTTGTGCCCTGGACGAATTTATGTCATCAAACAGGTTGACAGGCACACTTGCACACCGCATATTCGGGTCATATCATAGACTGCGGCGGGGATTAGCGCAAATAATTGAACATGGTCTGTTCGCCAAATCTCATGGTTGATAGAGAAGTTTTCATCCAGACACTTCCAACCCGCTCTGGGGTAAATTTTTTCCTGATGAGTTAATTTTGATGAACTCGTAAAAACCTCGAACTTGCTTGCTAACGTCATTCCCGCGAAAGCGGGAATCCAGTAATTTCAAATGATTATTGATTTCGATTCAACTCCACAATGACCGTAATTGGGGTTTTTACGAAGCCATCAATTTTGGACGAACAATCTCACTATTCCGAATTTCCATAACTACGAATCCACGGATAATCTCCATATGAATCAAAACGCAGGTGAACATTATCGTCGGGCAGGGGTGGACGTTGATAAGGGCAACACATTTGTTGATCGCATAAAGCCGCTGGTCAAATCAACCCATCAACGAGGGGTACTCAGTGATCTGCGCGGCTTTGCCGGGCTTTTCGCCCTTGATGGAAACCGCTACGAACAACCGGTCCTGGTATCAGCCACCGATGGCGTCGGCACCAAGCTTAAAGTAGCCGTCATGAGTGGCATCAACGACACCATCGGGATTGACCTCGTTGCCATGTGCGTCAACGATATCATCGTCTGTGGGGCACAACCCCTGTTCTTCCTCGATTATCTTGCCACCTCCCACCTGGAAATCGATACCGCTGCAGCAATTGTCGAAGGCATAGTCAGCGGTTGCCAACAGGCCAAATGCTCACTGATTGGGGGTGAAACTGCTGAGCTACCAGGCATGTATCACGCCGGTGAATATGATGTCGCCGGATTTGCGGTGGGAATTGTAGAGCGCAATGAAATAATCGACGGTTCTGATATCAGCGTCGGCAATGTCCTCATCGGTCTCGGTTCCAACGGCCTGCACGCAAATGGATTCTCCCTGGTGCGAAAAATCTGCTTCGAGGATAACGACTTTACCTTAAGGAGCTCTTTGGAGGATTTAGACGACCCATTGGGCAAGGTTTTACTTACCCCCACCAGGATTTACGTACAGCCGGTGCTCAACATCATTAAGAGATTCAGTATTAATGGGATGGTTCACATCACCGGTGGCGGATTTTTTGATAATATACCACGTGTGTTGCCCGATGGCTGTCGGGTCACCATTGATCGTCGGACGTGGCCGACACCGCCGATTTTTACTTTTCTCGCCCGCACCGGCGCGTTGCCCGATGATGAAATGTTTCGCGTGTTCAATATGGGTATCGGCTTTATCCTGATCGTGGCCGCCGCTGACGCGGATGATATCTGTCATCAGCTGCGGGCGGTTGGCGAAAGCCCGTACATTATCGGTTCCGTACAACCACGCGACGAGAACCTCCCCATCGTCGAAATAAAGGGTTAAATTCGCGGCTTTTGCTTAACGGTCGCTACGATACAGCCGCGCAGTCGCCATCATCGCCCTTGATTTTCAGCAATCCATGGTGAATGGCCGGCAAGACGGTGTGTAGATTTTCCAGTGCTCCCTTGCGGCTGCCCGGCAGGTTGATGATCATTGATTGTCCTCTGATACCGGCCCGGCCCCTGGACAATACGGCATGCGGGGTAATTTTCAGGCTCGCGGCCCGCATTGCCTCGGCAATCCCGGGTATTTCCCGGGCAAAAACCTGATCCATTGATTCCGGAGTCACATCCCGTGGCGAAACCCCGGTTCCACCGGTGGTAAGCACCAGATCAGCACTCATATCATCAACAGCTCTGATTGTCGCGGCGCCAATCTGAGCCTGTTCATCGGGCACTATTTCGTAGTGGACGAGGGTAAAACCCTCACCTTCGAGCAATTGTTTCAGGCCAGCTCCGCTGGTGTCTATCCGTTTGCCGCTGGCACCTTTATCACTTATAGTGATAACCGCAAAGGTGAACATTGCTTCTCCGGCACCTTTATTGTGCGACTCGTTTGGCAACTATCTTCTCGGCGATATTGCCCGGCACCTCTTCATAATGGGAAAAACCAATGGTAAATGCACCCAGTCCGGCGGTCATCGAGGTCAGCTCATTGGCATAGGTCTGAATCTCCGCCATCGGTACTTTAGCGGTAATGATTTCTCCCTTGGCAGACGAGTCCATTCCCAGAACTCTTCCTCTTCGCGAGTTAAGGTCGCCCATAACGTCGCCCACATGCTCCTTGCTCACGGTTATTTCTATATCCATAATCGGCTCCAGCAGAACGAGCCCGGCCTCCGGCGCCGCCTTTTTGAAAGCAAGTGAGCCGGCCACCTTGAACGCCATCTCGGATGAATCAACGGTGTGGTACGAGCCGTCATACAGGGTAACTTTAACATCGGTTACCGGATAACCGGCCAGTACCCCTTTTTCCATGGCTTCCAGAATCCCTTTCTCCACCGCCGGCCGATACTGCTGCGGAATGACGCCGCCGACGATCTGATCGACGAATTCAAACTTCTCGCCGGGTATAGGCGCAACCTCGATCCAGCAATCACCAAACTGGCCTCGACCACCACTCTGTTTTTTGTGCCTGCCCTGGGCTTTAGCGGAACCTTTAATGGTTTCCATGTAGGGGATCTTGGGCAGTTCAAGTTCCATTTCAACCCCAAATTTCTCTTTTATCCGGGAACCGACTACCTCCAGATGTACCTGGCTCATACCGGAAATAATGGTCTCGGAGGTTTGCTGCTCACGGGAAAGACGTAGGGACAGATCCTCGTCAAGCATCCGGTTGATGGCCGCGAATACCTTTTCCTCGTCGCCTTTTTTCGCTGATACCGCATAAGAAATAACCGGCTTAAGGGCAGCGGGAGGATCGATAATCAAGGGGGTGTCGGCACCGCAGAGGGTGTCGCCGGTGGTTGTTTCCTTGAGCTTGGCAACCGCTACGATCATGCCGGGACCGGCCTGATCGATATGCCGCTGTTCTTTTCCCTCAATAAGAAAAAGCTGGCCGAACCGCTCACTTGTTTTTTTATTGGCGTTATAAAAGGTATCACCTGAGAGGGTGCCTGAATAAACACGAAAAATCGTAAGACGACCGGCATAGGGGTCGGCCATGGTTTTAAAGACGAGGGCGGCAAAGGGTGCCTCTGTACTGGGCGCGCACTCAACTTCTTCGCCGTCTGATACCTTCTGAGCCTTTTTACCGGGCAGATCGGATGGCGCCGGCATGTATGCGTTGATGCTATCCAGAATATGGGCGGTACCTTTATTTATCGTGCCACTGCAAATGCACAGCGGAATGAGTTGTCCGTCACAAACCGCTTTGCGGAGTCCCTCCCGCATCTCAGCAATGCTTAATTCGCCTTCTTCGAGAAACTTCTCGATCAGTTCATCATCGGTCTCGGCAATATCCTCCATCATCGCCTCACGAAGCCTCACAGCCTCATCGACGAGGTCGGCAGGGATATCGCATTCTTTGAGATTGCCGCTTTGCCCGGAGTCAAACTCATACCCTTTCTGGTGGATGATATCGACAACACCGGAAAATCCATCCTCAGCGCCGATAGGTATCTGTAAAACGGCCGTTTTAACCGGAAGCTCAGCACTGATCTGGTCAAGTGTACTGGTAAAATTGGCCCGTTCCTTATCCATTTTGGTGATGACCAGCATGGCCGGGGTCTGGTTTTCGGCGATAAGATCGATAAATTTTCTGGTCTGGCCTTTTACACCGAGAACCGCGCCGATGGTGAGAATTGCACTGTCACAGACACCGGTGGTAAAAACCGTTTCGTTAAAGAATGAATCATCACCGGGGTATCGATAAAATATGTTTCAACCTTGTTCCAGGTGTAATTCTGAAACGAGGCGTTAATGGTAATTTTCCGTTTAATCTCTTCACCATCAAAATCCAACGAGGCGGTACCGTCATCCACCTGGCCAAGCCGCTTAATTTTTCCCGCGGTATAGAGCATGGCCTCGGCCAGTGAAGTTTTGCCACTGTTACCGTGACCGATGAGGGCAATATTTCTAACCATGGCGGTATCCTGCATCTGATTCTCCTTGGCAAATTAATGATGGATAGGTAATAACCGGCTCACCGCTTGCACAAAAAGCAAGCGCTGGACAATACGTTACTCATGAGCGGTTTTGCAACTATTTTATCTTTTGATTTGTTTTTCATGAAGTCTTGGTACATGGTGGTATACCTCAGCAGTGGCGCCAGTCCGTCGTTTCAGGTAAGCTAAGACACTGACGTCACCTCCAGACGGAGTCGAAATCCACAAACACATCTTCGTGAACCGCCACCAGCACAACTCAGCTCGGCTCACCGCTTCCGCGGCGACCGTATCAGTCGCCGTTTTTATCAGCAGAATACTCGGTCTGATACGAGAGCAGGTATTTGCCTTCATGTTCGGCGCAGGCTATGCCTATGATGCCTTCGTCGTGGCGTTTCGCATACCCAATCTGCTGAGAGACCTGTTCGCCGAGGGCGCCCTTTCCGCCGCCTTTGTCACCGTTTTTTCAGATTATGATGCCAACCGCGGCCGCGAACAGACCTGGCAACTGGCCTCACAGGTGCTCTGTTTTATCACCATTATCGTCTCGCTCATAACCCTGCTGGCAATCCTGTTTGCAGGTGAGATCGTCTCGCTGCTGGCCGGAGGCTACGGCAGCGTCGAAGGCAAGATCGAACTGACCACTACCCTCACCAGAATCATGATGCCGTTCCTGCTCTTTATCTCTTTGGCGGCGGTTGTCATGGGCATACTAAATACAAAAGGCAGGTTCTTCGTTCCGGCCCTGGCCTCGAGCTTTTTCAACCTTGGCTCCATCGTGGGCGGCACGACTCTGGCCTTGATATTGCCACGCTACGGGCATGAGGCAATCATGGGGATGGCGTTCGGCACCCTTCTGGGCGGTATATTGCAGTTAGCAGTTCAGCTCCCGTCATTGCGGGCCACCGGTTTTCGCTTCAAACTCAGACTGGTGCCTGTGGATCCGGGACTCAGGCGGGTTCTTTTGCTTATGGTACCGGCCGTTATCGGGCTTTCCGCCACTCAGATCAACATTCTCATAAACACACAATTTGCCGCCTCATGCGCCGAAGGTTCCGTTTCGTGGCTACAGTATGCCTTCCGCCTCGTTCAACTTCCCATCGGTATGTTCGGGGTGGCGATCTCCATCGCCTCATTGCCTCTTCTTGCCAAACAGGCATCGCAAAACAAGATTGACGAACTGAGGCAGACCTTCGTTTCGGCTCTGACTATGGTGATGGCGCTGTGCCTGCCGGCCTCCATTGGCCTGATTATCCTGGCCGAGCCCATCATCGCGGTGATTTTCGAACATGGCGCATTTACCAGCGCCGATACCCGCGCCACCGCGATGGCCTTATCTCTGTATGCGGTGGGACTGTTCGGTTATGCCGCCAATAAGGTTGTGGTGCCGGTTTTCTACGCCATCAAGGCGCCTCGTTTCCCGGTAATCGCCAGCTTTATCGCCATCGCCGTCAATCTCACCATTGTCCTGATGACCATTGATCGGCTGCAACATCTTGCCCTTGCCCTTTCCGTCTCCATCACGATGACGCTCAACAGTCTCTTGCTGGTTACTATCTTGTATCTGAAAATTGGCGGTTTCTCAGTGCGCTATCTCGTTACCAGCGGGATCAAGATAGCAGGCGCCGTGGCCCTGATGGGGGGAGGCGTCGTTCTTGCAAAAGAAGTGGCTCTAGAGACATTGTCACAATCGACCCTATGGGGAGCCGTTTCGCTTGCTGTGGTGATTATCGCCGCGCTGCTGTCTTACATCACCATCCTTCACCTCATCAAACTCGAAGAGGTGATGATGCTGGTCACACGAATCAGAAGCCGATTTGGGAGATGATTAGTTTTCCGGTTCGGCTGATGGCTCAGCCTGCGCCAGCCTTTCCTTAAGCTCGGAAATTTCGCTGCGCAACGCCTCGATATCGGACTTTCCGGCAATATCCATTTTAGCCATGGTACTCTTGACAACAGCCTTGATCTGCTCTTCCAACACGCTGCGAGTTTCCTCGGAACGTTTGAGCACATCATCGACAAACTTCTCGCCCTCTTTCTGAGACATGTTTCCCTTGTCAATGAGCTCGCCGACAACCTCTTCCACTTTATCCTTGGTAAGAGACAGGACACCAATACCGATCAACATCGATTTCTTCATCAGTTCAATCATCATTTTTCTCCATAATTATCTAGATATTTCCCTTAACTGTATGGGAACCTTGCACAATGGCCTTTTTGCCCAATCTCATCGTTGCTCAAAAAAAATCTTATCCTGACAATATCAGCCCGGCCCACGGTAAAATTTTCCTCGCGCCTTGATCTTGAACGAAAATTCTCATTTTTCAAGACCCCCGTATATCTCATCGTTTTTTGTTAACCACGGGATTGTCTGAAAATCCATCTGACAGGAAACTGTTCTTCAACCGTCAAAACGTTGCCGCACCACCTCAAAAAAAAATGGTCGCCAGACGGAACTACTGGCTCACCGGCTCACCAAACGGATTGAGCCTCAGCCCTGCTTTAACGTCTACCGTGACATACATCTCCATATATGTCGTACCCAGTGATCCGCCAAAACCTTCTTTTACCATGACGATACAGGTTTTATTCGGCTTGACGAAGGCAAGCATCATCCTGTCGGAATAGACCTCGCCGACATGCTGCCATTTATTGTTTTTCATTGACGCCACCAAGAAATCACGCAGAGAATTAACTTCCACTTTGCCGGATAAATACAAAGCGCCACCACGAAATGATTCGGTGGTAATCTGGATGCTTTGCTTTTGATTAAATTTCATATCGGCGGGAACTTCAATATCTTCAAACGCTGTCATCGGGTTGCCAAGCGACTGGCTATTTTCGGCTGGCTGAGAGGTTTTTTGCGTTGCACAGCCAGCAAATAAAAGCGTCATCCCACACAGGCAGGCAATCAATAACAGTGGATTTTGTTTTTTCATTGTCGGCTCTCTCTTGGTAAAGGTTATCTCTGATAAGATTGAGAAGATGTCGCCCCGCACCACGAGGCATAGTATAGAGAGCTTTGAAAAATGGCCTTTTCGCCCAACCTCATGGTTGCGAAAAGAATTTTATCCTCGGAATATTGAGTATATGCCTGCGGTAAAATTTTTCTCGCGCCTTGATCTTGAACGAAAATTCTCATTTTGCAAGGCCCCCTATAGTAATCAATACCGTTATACCGAAGCTAAAGATAAAAAACCACCCTCATGACCGTCAAGACCATTGTTGTAGAAAAGTTTCCTATCAAGCTTGGCCAGTTTTTAAAACTCGCTGAGGTCACCGCTGATGGCATTGAGGCGAAATACCTTATTGCAGGCAGTATGGTGCTGGTAAACAATTGCGTCGAACAAAGACGCGGTCGCAAACTTGTTGCCGGAGATCGTGTCCAAGTCTATGATATATTACTTGTCTGCTCGGACGGTCGTTGATGAGAGCTTTTTTGCACAAAACGCCTGCTCACCGGAAAAATGAAAATGCGCGGGTGCCGGCGAGTATTTTGTTTACAAGCCGGCGTCTTTGAGTGATTGAATTATCTTAGACTGCTCCTGGCTGAGCGAGGCGGGAACGTGCACGCCAATAGTGACAAAAAGATCACCACGATCACCGATCGGGCCTTGGGGCAGTCCCTGCCCCTTAATCCGCAACCGTGACTCACAATCCGTGCCGGGTGGAACGTTCACCTTAAAGGTTTTCCCATCGATTGAGCTTATTTCAATGGTCGTGCCAAGGCAGGCGTCACTAAATGGAATCAGCTTATGATACACCAGATCGTCGCCCTGCCGGGTGAACGAAGGGTCATCTTCCACGTGCACCTTTAGATAGAGATCACCGCGAACACCGCCGGGGGGGGCTTCACCGCCTTTTCCCTTGAGCCTCAGTCTTTTCCCCTCTTCGATACCTCTGGGGATCTTTACCGATACATTGTTGGCCCTGCCGTTGGTGCGCAGGGTCACTTCCCTTTCGGCGCCATGCAGCACATCATTGAGGCTTACCGATATCTGGTAAGTAAGATCGGGTCCCTTTGCGGGTTGTGCACATGCGCCCCCGGCGCATCCCCCCTGCTGATGACTGGTGTAAAAGGAACCAAATGGCTGCGCCCCGGGATTCCCTCCCATGGTGCGAAACGATGCCGCACCGTCAAACCCGCCCGTTCTAAAACCAAACTGATTGAGGATATCGTTTAGGTTGAAATTCCTGAAGATATCATCCTGGCTGAAATGCTTATGGAAGTTATCTGATCCGTAGCGATCGTAATGGGATTTTTTGTTCTGATCGGAGAGGACCGCATAGGCCTCATTGATCTCTTTGAATTTTTGTTCGGCGGACTTGTTTCCGTTATTTTTGTCGGGGTGATATTTTTGCGCAAGTTTCCGGTAGGCCTTTTTAATCTCATCGCCTTTCGCGCTCTTATCAACGCCTAAAACGTTATAGTAATCCATATCGCGTCTCAACCTCTGTGATGTACAGCGCAGGCATCAACTGATGCCATGACAATCACAAAAATAGGGTGCGACGGGGGCTCAGTCAAGATTGGCCGGGTACAGAGCATTAAAAAATTGAACCTTACACGGCGTGCATCATTTACGCCGCGGCCCGCCCTGAAAATATAAGAAGTCCTTTATCCAGCCATACCGTCTAGAACGGTACGTCGTCGCCTACTCCCCCATAACTGGATGAAGATTCTTCGTAGTTGGGCGGTGGTGGTTCCTGCTCGTATGAGCCGGCGCCGGACTCGCGCCGATCAAGCATTTTCATCTCCCGGGCGACAATTTCAGTGGTATATCGGTCATTTCCGTTGTTGTCCTGCCACTTCCTCGTCTGGATCTTGCCCTCGATATATACCTTAGATCCCTTGTGAAGATACTCACCGCAAATTTCCGCTAATTTACGCCACGCCACAATCCGATGCCATTCCGTTGATTCCTGCTGCTGACCCTCCTGGTCTCGCCAGCGCTCCGATGTGGCAACACTGAAAGTTGCCACCGGGGCGCCGTTTTTGGTGTAGCGAATCTCCGGATCAGAGCCTAGGTTGCCGACGATGATAGCCTTGTTAATCATGATTTTTTACCCTCCTTTTCTCTTTCTCACTCATATTGACATCGGGAAAATCTTCCCATGCCTTAATCTTGAACGAAACATCTCGTTTTGCAAGGCTCCCGTATGAAACAAAACATTTTTTTAGCCGATGGCGCACCAGATATTTTTACTCAGCATTTCAATAAGTCTCCAGGTACCATATGGGAACCTTGCAAATTGGCCTTTTCGCCAACCCTCTTATCCACTTATCCGGACTCCATGGCTCTAGCCAATGGAACGATCCATGGCAGCAGCATCAAGCATTGCCTGCAAACCGTTTCGATCTGATGGCACGAAGCCCATAACCTCATGCCAGATTTCATCACTTTCCATACAAAAATAGATGCATGTTCGTGGATCAGCATAGGCTTTAAGTAAATCATAAACATGTTTATAAAGTTCTACCCTTAGTGATCTGAAATATCGTTTTTTTTGATCAAGTCCAGTGATGAATTCATGGCTGAAAATCTCTGAGTATGGAAATCGTTCGCCGCCGATTTTTTTCAGCTTCGGCATGAACCGAAATGCCCCCATTGATATCCATTTAATAGAGTTTGCCGGGACTGCTGCGAAGAGTTGTTCGATGGTATTTTCATATCCCTCACGCCAGCCGTGATGGGCGATGATAGGATCAAAATGAAATGCGAGCGGATACCCCCATGAAGAGCATTGAGCAGCAGCCGCAAGGCGCTGGCCGAGGGATGCACTGCCATGTTCCTCACAGGCGATTATCTTTTCGCTATTAAGCGACCACGAGACAATGGTGTTTTTATGGTGAGAAATATCCTTAAGACCATCAATCGAGGCCGATTTGGTTTTCAGCTCGAGCAGCGCCCGGTCTTGGGATGCAAATAATGGAACCAGGACACTACTAAGATTGGTGATCGGATCAAGTGCCAGAGAGTCGGTGAATTCACCACTGCCGTATCGCAGAAAGAGCTGCATATCCGCGTTCAACTCACCTTTCAACTCGGTGGTGAGATCCTCAACATTGACAAAACTGGTAATGCACGGCTGGTTCAGATACGCCTGCAATATGCAATAGCTGCAATCCATCGGACAACCGCCGCCGATGTATAGAATTCGGTAGCGACAGCACCGATAACAGCGCGTCGCCGGGCACTGCTTGATAAAACCGCCTTTATTGGTTCTCAGTAGCAATATTTTTTTCCCGGCGCTCAGAGAGCCGGCCGTCAGCCTGTTAAGCACCTCATCCACCGCACCATCATCGATAACCTCGTGAGGCAGCCGACTCCGGGTGAGGATTCGTTCTATCTCAGGATGGTGTTGGCAACTTCTGACTACCAGAATACGGCTGATTGCATGCGACGGGTCGGACGGGTTCACGCTGGAGATACCGGGCTAGCTAGAAATCGAATAGTTTCGGAAGAGATACATAATAGCTGCCTTCCAGCTCTTTATCATGCTTTATACAGCCATTGCCATATATCTCGCATTTTTTCCGCAGCTCCTTCAAGGCCATGCAATAGTGCTCATCATCAAGTCCACCGGAGTGCAGCAGGGAGGCCAGTGCCTGAATACGAAAACGATCCATACCGATGCGGTATTGGGCCGATACCTGATCTGGTCGTCCCCCGTTTTTTATGGTTAGCGGTTCGTCAACCAGCAAAAATTGTTCATGGCTGGCAACTCTAAGCCACATATCATAATCTTCGCAGCAGCGAAGCGTCTCATCAAACAACCCGTAACGTTCAAACAAATCCCGATGCACTATCACGGTTGACATGCCCACGCAACAAAGCGGCAGACAATAGGCAAAAATGTCACCATGGCGTGGATAGTGAATAGATTTCTTGTTGCGATTTCCACCCTTATATATCCACGACTCATTGGTGTGTGAGATCAGATACGCCGGCGCCGCCCGCATCGCCTCGAACTGAAGCGCCAATTTGTTTGGCCGCCAACTGTCATCAGAATCGAGAAATGCAATAAAAGGTGATGTCGCCCTCTGGATACCAGCGTTTCGAGCCGCCGCCGGCCCCCTGTTTGGATGCAAAAGATAGAAAATCGGCAGCGGTGTGTCTTTTTGCATACACTCAACAACAGTGGCGGTATCATCTAATGATCCGTCATCCACGACAATTAGTTCCGCTGCCGGCAGTCTTTGGGCCAGAACCGATTCGATGGCATCTCGGACTCGAACGCCGCGGTTATACGTGGGTATGATTACGGTTATCGGCGCCATCTGATTTAGGTGCTGGAATCGTAATCAACTGTATGATTTTTCAAAAAGCTCAGGTATAGTAGCGGATCGCATACAACTACTTTAGCTCCCGATACCCTCCGGCGCGGTTTCACAACGGTTTCTTCTTACCCGATGAACTGTATTTTCCAAACCACCCGTAGTATGGTCGGATATATTATATACTCTCTAGATGACAACTGAAATCCTCATAAACTCAAGAAGATATGAGGCCAGAATTGCCCTTGTTGAGCAGGGCAATCTAACCGAATTCCACCTACAGCGGCCCACCGAAAAAGGCTTTACCGGAAATATCTATCTGGGGCGCGTTGTTCGGGTGCTGCCCGGGATGCAGGCGGCCTTCGTGGATATCGGCCTCGAACGAACCGGTTTCTTATACGTTGACGATGTATTCATACCGCCCGCCGAATTGCCCGACACGCACTCAGACGGCAACAGTGTCGGCAATGGAAGTGTCGATGTTGCATCATCCGCGGACAAACGTCGACCGCAATATACCATAGAAGAATTGCTCCGTGAAGGTCAGCCGCTTATCGTCCAGGTCAGCAAAGACCCCATCGGCACCAAAGGGGCACGGCTGACCTGCCAGATAACCTTGCCCGGTCGTAATCTGGTCTTCATCCCCTACACTGAGCACATCGGTATTTCACGCAAAATTGAGGACGAGGAGAAAAAAGAGGCGCTCCGCGCCATGATCGAGCGACTCCGACCGAAAAACGTCGGTTTCATCGTCCGCACCGTTGCCGAAAACTTGGGAGACGAAGAAATTGAAGCGGATATGGAGTTTCTTATGTTGTTGTGGGAAGAGATCAAGGATCGCGCCCAGTCGGCGCATATCCCCTCTCTCTTATATGAGGATCTTGATATCGTTCTCCGTTCGGTAAGGGATCTTTTCACCAGCGACGTCGATTATCTGATCATCGATGATCTGAAATCCTATGAAAAACTCACGCACTTCGTCAATACCTTCACCCCTCACCTGAAAAACAAGATATCTCTGTATCGGGGGGAGTTGCCGCTTTTTGAGGCTTACGGGATCGATGTTGAAATTGCCAAGGCCCTGGAAAAGAAGGTGTGGCTGCGTTCGGGGGGCTACATCATTATCGAAAACACCGAGGCTCTGACCGTCATCGATGTGAATACCGGTCGGTTTGTCGGTAAAGACGACCTGCATGAAACCATCTTTAAGACCAATTTGGAGGCCGCCAAGGAGATCGCCTATCAATTGCGTCTTCGCAACATCGGCGGGATAATTATCATCGATTTCATCGATATGGAAGACGAGGCCCACCGCGAACAATTGTTCAGTGTATTCAAGGATGCGGTACAGAAAGACA
This sequence comes from Desulfofustis sp. PB-SRB1, assembly GCA_016722945.1. GTDB lineage: Bacteria > Desulfobacterota > Desulfobulbia > Desulfobulbales > Desulfocapsaceae > PB-SRB1. The sequence continues at coordinate 219,235 of JAEQMT010000066.1, forward strand.
AAAGCAGAATCAATATTCTCAAATTATCTGAGTTCGGCCTCGTTCAGATGACAAGGAAGCGAAACAGTGAGAATCTCAACCAGATGATGTGCGAACCGTGCCATTACTGCCTGGGAGAGGGAGTTCTCAAGTCTCGTCGCACCATCTGCTACGAAATATTTAGAAAAATTGCCCGCAGCTCCGATCATGCCGGCGGCTCCACCGTGACCATACGGGTGCATCCGCGAATTGCCGAAATGCTGCAGAAAGAAGAAATCACCACCCTGAGTCTTCTTGAAAGCGATACCGGCAAGCGAGTCATCATCGCTCCGGCCAAGGATCTGCATATCGAAAAATATGAAATAATCTGGCAACGTTGAGTCTACTACCATGACAAGATTGAGAAGGTCATCAAGCCCCAGGCGTACCATATTCATCCTTTTTCTTCTCCTGCTGGCCGGTTCCGCGGTAGCAGCGTATCTGCTCTTTTTTGAGAGCACCAAACCGGATGTGGAATTCACCGGCCCCACCATCTACCTGGGTAAACAGGGTGCCGTCTCTTTTCACGCGCGGGATGGAGAAAGCGGCTTGAGACAAATTATCGTAACCCTGAGCCAGGGCGATCTGGAAAAAGAAATCTATCGACTCGAGGTGGCTCGAAACGGGTTTATCGGAACGGTGGGCCTGCCCGACAAACACCATACCGTTGAGATTTCGCCGCCTGATCTTGGTTTTGACGATGGTGACGCACGGTTGCGGATCATCACCAGAGACTTCAGCTTAGGCAATTTCTTAAGGGGAAATGAAACAAATTTAGACAAAGAGATTACCATCGATACCAAGCCGCCCCGCATTACCATGCTCCATAGCGAACGATACATCAATCCCGGCGGCAGCGGCATCGTGATGTATCGAGTTGATGAAGAGGTAGAAGGCGGCGCCGTTATCAATGACCATTTCAACCCCGGTTTTCTTGTGGATGAAACCCTCGACGATGTCTACATAGCCTACTTTGCCCTGCCCTTTGATGCTTCTGAAATCAGTTCCGCGGTGGTTGAGGTATCTGATAAGGCAGGAAATATAGCCTCTCATAGTTTTCAGCCAATTTACAGGGCGCAAAAGTATAAAGAGGATCGGATTAATGTCGGCGATGGGTTTCTCTCCGCCAAGATGCCTGAGTTCACCCAATATTACCCTGACATGCAAGGTTCTGCAGTTGACAAGTATCTTTTTGCCAACAATGAGATACGTCGGCTTAACAATGAACGTATCAGCGAGCTATGCGCGGATCCCCACCATCACAGATTATGGGAAGGACGATTTACCCGGATGGCCGGCAGCACCAAGGCAGGGTTCGCCGATCAGCGCACCTATTACTACCAGGGCGCCGCAATTGATAATCAGGTGCATCTTGGCATCGACATCGCCTCCACCAGACACGCCGAAGTAAAGGCGGCGGCAACCGGCATTGCCATATTTGCCGATTATCTCGGTATTTACGGCAATTCGGTGATTCTCGATCACGGCCAGGGGGTGTTCAGCCTCTATTCGCATTTAAGCCGGCTCAATGCGGAAGTAGGCGCCACTTTCAATCAGGGTGATGTCCTTGGCCTCACCGGTACGAGCGGAATGGCGGGGGGGGATCATCTCCATTTCTCCATGTTGGTTAACGGAATTTTTGTCACCCCCGTTGAATGGTGGGATCAACACTGGATCGATGTAACCATAGAAGAACCCCTGACTGAAATCAGATTCCAGTAACGAAGCCGCACGCCCAAGATTTTGTGGGTAGGTAGCCCACCCGATCTGACTTATGCGAACATCTCTCACCGTAAAACGGCCACCATTTTTGCTCTACAGCTATCTGGCCGGTGAAATTATGGCGCCATTTCTGGCCAGTTTCATCATCATGAACGGAGTTTCTTTTCTGGTCAGACTCATTCCCTTTCTCAACACCGTCCTGGAATACGATATCAGCCCGGCCGATTTCATTCGTCTTTTCTCGTATCTGTTTCCCACCATGCTTTCATATTCCATCCCGATGGCCGCCATGCTCGGGGTCACCATCGGCTTTTCCAGACTGGCAAACGATTCGGAAATGCTCGCCTTTAAAGCAAGCGGCATCAGCATTTACCAGGTGGTGCCGCCCCTGCTTGTTTTTTCATTCCTGGTGGCATCTGTTACCGCCTATTTCTCCGTCAGTCTTATTCCGGCCGGCAATATTTCCCTCCAAAAAATGATGTACCAGCTGGCCAAGGAAAAAATCGATCGGGGCATCCGCGAACAGACCTTTACCGAGGCCCTTGGCGATCTGGTCGTACACGTCGGCACCATCGATCGTGAAAACAGAACATGGCATAATGTCTGGGTATCTGATAATCGAGAGCGCGCCATTCCCGCCATCACCATGGCGAATTCAGGCACCATGAGAAGTGATGTGGAAGAGATGAAGGCAACCCTCATCCTCAACGACGGCAGCATGCACGTTCCCGAACCGACAAGTTCGCAAATCATCACCTTTGATCGCTACATCCTCGATATACCCCTCAAACCGTTGGCCAACGCAACACTGCGGCAAACCAGAGGCACCATGAACCTTTCCGAACTACTGGCTCAGACAGAAAAGGTGGGGGCCGATACAGAAGCAGGAGGAAGTTATTTTACCGAATATTTAAGCAGACTGGTTTTGCCGGTTGGCTGTTTCACGCTGGCGCTTTTCGGTCTCCCCCTTGGCCTGCAGGCCGGCCCCGGCAAACGGGCCATTGGCATACCGCTGGGGTTGGGGATCTATATCATCTATTATGTCGTTTTTTCCATCGCCCGGGGTATAGCCAGCAACGGTGGCACAGTGGCGGCAATGACCACAACCATGTGGCTGCCCAATCTTTTCTTTCTTGCTCTCGCCGTTGTATTGATTCGGCAAACTGCCCATGAACAACAATTCGTGCCGCCGGTGATCAGCTCCATATTGGCGATTCAGGTCAGTATCATCCAATCACTGTTTCATCGGGCAGTATCGTTTGTTTTTCCATCCAGGCGTAAAGACCCACCGCCCACCTACCAGGCGGGCGATTTTGAGTCATCACCGCCTTCGCCGAACAATCTGCATGGGCATGTTGCCACTCGCGTCTTTCATTTTCCCAGTTGTCCCTACTATCACCTGAGCCACACCATCGAGTTCAAAAATGTATCGATGGCGCTTGACGCCGGTTTTACGCCCTGCCCTCGCTGCCGGCACATAATGGATAAAGAAAAGTGATAGATGATTTATACGAATCGCTTAATAGATAAAGAAACTTCAAACCGACACCCTTTTTCTATACAATTGCCTACTTAGGTTCAAATCCCCAATGATAGTGACAACCCGTGAAGAGATGGCGGCAATTGATCGTACCGCCATCGATCAATACAAGATTGCCGGCATCGTTCTGATGGAAAATGCCGGCCGCGAGATCGTCCGCTTGATGACGGCGCGCTATGATCTGCCTAAGGGCGCATGCATACCTATTTTTATCGGGCCCGGCAATAATGGCGGCGATGGGCTGGTTATCGCCAGACATCTTTTGCAGCAGCAGTGTCGGCCAATACTATTTTACCTCATCGACCCTGGATCACTGCAAGGTGACGCTTTGATTAATCAGCGCATTGTCGATCAGCTCCCCATTGAAGCATGCATCATATCCGATAGTTCACGGGTTCAGCTACTTGCTCAACTGCTCATTCAGGTTGCGGCCGCTGACTCTATCAAGGTGATGGTTGACGCAATTTTTGGAACCGGCCTTGACCGAGACATTCGCTCCCATTTCGCCGAAGCCATCACAACCATCAACAGCTTCTCGCGCAACCATAACATAGAAGTTGTTGCGGTCGATATTGCCTCCGGGCTAGATGGTAATACCGGGCAGATCCATAACACCTGTATCAAAGCATCTTTGACCGGCACCCTCTGCTACCCCAAGATTGGCCATTTCAGCGGTTTCGGCCCGAAGATGAGCGGCGAACTCGTAGTGCTTGACATCGGCATCCCGCATACCATCGCACCCCAAAAAAACATTACCCGCACCGCCCTTACCCTTTCGGAAATCGGATCCACGGTTGATACCCACAACAAAAAATACGATACCCACAAGGGAGATAATGGACACTTGCTCATACTGGCCGGCAGTGTCGGCAAAACCGGCGCCACTATCCTTGCCGCCCGCGGTGCTCTGCGCAGTGGCTGCGGGCTGGTCACCATTGCCAGTCCACAGCAGCTGCACGCTATTTTTGAAACAGCGGTAGCCGAAGCAATGACCAGTGTTCTTCCCACCCAGCAGCCAAAACTCACCATGAGTGAGTATGATTTGATCGGTGCCCTGTGCGAAAACAAAAAGGCCGTCGTCCTAGGCCCGGGGATCGGCACCGACGACCAGACCGCCGAACTGGTTATCGCCCTGTATGAGCGATGTCCGCTTCCGATGATCGTGGATGCCGACGCGCTCACCGCCATTGCCGCCGTCAAGCACACCCTTAAGCCGCCCGCCGGAATTCGTATCCTCACCCCACATCCGGGAGAGATGGCCCGCCTGCTGCAATGCGAGACAGCCGATGTACAGAATGACCGGATGGCGGCGGCACTGCGCTGCCTTGAGATCTACGGTCAAGCCGCACATGAGGTAATCATTGCCCTGAAAGGGGCCGGCACCGTCATCGCTTCCAGGAAAAGAATAGCGATCAACACCACCGGTAATCCCGGGATGGCGACGGGAGGTATGGGTGATGTCCTGGCCGGTATTATCGGCGCATATATCTGTCAAGCGATACCACCGGCAACAGCTGTGGAACACGGAGTCTTTTTTCACGGCAGAAGCGCCGATTTGCTGCTGGAAACATCGGGTATCGGCTACAACGCCGGTGAAGTCGCCGATATGGTACCGTTTTGCGTTAAACATTGTAAGGAAATCAGCATATGAAAACTGCGCGTGACATCATGACCAGCACCATTATCAGCGTTACCCCTGAAACCTCCATTCAGGAAGCGGCCCAGATCTTTATCGATAAAGACATCAATGGCCTGCCGGTACTGGATGAAACAGGCAACCTTTTCGGTATTGTCACCGAAAACGATCTGCTCTTTCAGAATAAACGGATCAAGGCGCCGGCGGTAGTTACCATCCTCGATTCATTTTTCTTTCTAGACTCACCTGAAAAGATGAATCGTGAAATACAGAAAATTGGTGCAACCTTCGTAAAAGATATCTGTTCAAGACCGGTGGTAACGGTAACCGCCGACACCTTACTGGATGAAATAGCGACCCTGATGATTGAGCAAAACGTTCATACTCTTCCGGTGCTTGATGACAACGGTACAATGGTCGGCATTATTGGGAAAAAAGATATTATTCGCACAATTATATTGTAGGAGCATTCACCACTCGATCGGTGTTATCCCATGCTCAACGAGATAGCTGTTGCAGGTAACAAAAATACCGGAGCCGAGAAACCCACGATGGGCGGAAAGCGGTGATGGGTGCGAGGTTTTTAGAACAAGATGACGTGCATGATCAATCAGAGCGGATTTTTTTTGGGCGAACGCACCCCACAGCATGAAAACGAGGTGATTCCTCTTTTGTGAAAGCGTCTCTATGATATTATCGGTAACGCGCTGCCATCCCAGGCGGGCATGCGAATTTGATTGCCCTGCCCGCACCGTCAAGGTTGCATTGAGCAGCAGCACCCCCTGAAGTGCCCATCGGGTAAGATCGGTATCCACTGATTTTTTCCTGCCGCTATAGACCGAGCGATCTATTTCTGAAAAAATATTCTGCAGCGAAGGCGGCGCCGGTATGCCCTTGCGGACTGAAAAAGACAACCCATGTGCTTCCGGTCCATGTTTCAGATGTTTGTTGATGTAGGGGTCTTGCCCTAAAATGACGACCTTGACGGTGTTGAACGAGGTCAAACGCATGGCATTAAATACCTGTCCGCGTGGCGGATAGACCTCTCTGCCGTGCGCCTCTTGACCGTAGGCGGTGTCGCGCAAAGTTCTGTGATATCCCTGTTTGAGAAGCGGAACCGCCTCTTCCCAGAGAACCTCTTGGTCACCATTCATGAAAACGGATATATCGCTACTGAGTAAATTATCACATCTTTTTTGCTGGGCACCTTAATTGACGAATATGTTTCCCAGTCGCTGAAAACAATGGTGAAAGTGGGCGAAAGGCGCGGATGATATTATTGCAAAAATCGTTCGGGAATCAGCCCGGAACATAATGAGACAAGATCATTTTTGTCGATGATCCAATCAATACTGCATTTTCGCAGAATATTTTCACTCATTTCAGAATATACACAATACGCCGAATTCAGCACGGCGACGGTACCGCCATGTTGCGTTATTGCCGTGATACCGTGTTCGCCGTCAGGCTCTTTTCCCGACAAAATAATACCGATCGTCCGTTCGCTAAAAATGCGGGCAACCGAAGTCATTAATAGATCAACCGGTCCCCCTTTAGGTGCGGTGTCAACTTTTTTGAATCGGTAGGCGCCGCTAGCTTTTTCGACGATCATATATTCGTCGGTAACCCCCAGATAGAAACCATTTTGTTCAATGGAAACGCCATCCTCTATTGCGGTGGCCTGTATACCGCAGACATTATTGATGTAATCTCTTAACGAACTGACGTAATCACTCTTATCATGGATGAAAATGATGTTAGTACCGACATAGTCATGGTGGATACGGGCAGTTACATCAAGAAGTAGCGGATAACTGCCGGATCCACACCCAATGACTGAGATGGAATTAATTGGGCGGTTCTTTGCGCTCAGTGTCACCGTCAGTTTGTCGCCACAACCCTTACAGGTAAGTTCAATCGACCCGCTGGTTGAAGTGGTGGTAAAATTATTACGAGTACCGCACTCTTCGCAAAATAGTGCATGCTGGTGAACCCGTCTTTCAGATTCAACCACTCTGTGCTCCTCATCACCAGCCGGCTGTTGTATGCGGCCCGCCATTGCCGCACCATGAATGATCTTATCGATGAGTTCAAGACCGACTGCCGGATTACCAGAACGTGTAATCCAGTCGCGCTGATCAATACAATCAATCGCACCATTTTTGATGGTGAGCAAACACGATGTTTTACTTCCATCTATGGCGGAATCAATCACGGCGATGATCGGCGTTGGCTGGTGTTCCATAATCTGTGCCAGAACAGTCATTCCGTCCACCAGCCCAATATCCATCCCAAGTATAATAAGGTCGAAATTGTTGTTTCTTACTGCACTGAGGACCTCGAAACCGTCCGTGGCTTCTCCGGCCAGTTCAATACCCTGATGAGGATCGATACTCTCACGGACAAGTGTTCTGAACCTGTCAGATCGAACTGCTACCATAATTTTGACCGGCGGCGGTTGGGATAGATGAAGAGAAGTGGTGCTCATAGTCGATTGTGCCACGATGAGAGGTGGTTTTCGCCTGGCGAGTGCTCCCGCTGGGTTATTTCATACAACTGATGTGCCGCAATGTAATCGCCGACTGGACCGGGAACCATATGGCGCCATTTTCTCTGGTGCGCCACCTTCCGCCGGATTGATGTTGAAGAGACATCATCAATCGCACCTTGTAAGAGGCGTACCCTGCGGCTGCGAAGAACGTCAGTCCATACGGCGATACCATCTTCCAAGTTAAATGAGTAGTCGTTTTGTTCCAGAATTGCGCCTATACCGTGTCTTTCATATCCAGGTCTCATGCCGATTAAAAAATCTATCTCCGCCAGAAGTTCACGCCAGCAATACCACAATTTGATGGTTAGAAACGCATCATCACCGACGATAAAGTAATACCTATCTTTGTCCCCCCCACTTTGTAAAAAACTTCGTACCGTTTCAACGGAGTAAACGACTCGGTCGGTGTTACGCTCAGCCGGTGAAATCGAAAATACGGGATAAGGCGCCAGCGCCAGTTCCAGCATCGTATATCTATGTTGGATCTCGGTAATATGCTGATCTTTGTGCGGCGGGTGAGCGGCCGGAATAAAGACGACCTCATCCAGGCAGACCTCTTCAAACGCCGCCCTGGCAAGTTGAATGTGCCCCACATGCACTGGGTCAAAGGTGCCGCCAAGAAGGCCGACCGTGCCCATCAAATCCGGATCTGACCGTCGCCGAAGACGACAAATTTCCGGGTGGTCAGCTCTTCCAGTCCCATCGGGCCGTAAGCGTGAAGCTTGCTGGTGCTTATCCCGATTTCGGTGCCAAGACCTAACTCCCCACCATCGTTGAAACGGGTCGAGGCGTTAACCACGACCGCCGAGGCATCAACCCCGGCGAGAAACGCCATGGCCGCGGCATGATCCTCGGTGATGATCGCCTCGGTATGTTTGCTGCCATAGGTTGCTATGTAGTCTTTCGCCTCATCCATCGAATCTACCACCTTGACACAGAGTTTAAGATCGAGAAACTCTCGCCCCCAGTCGTCGGGTTGAGCGTCAGAGATCAGTGAGGAAAAGGCAACAGACCGCGGACAACCCACCAGCACCACTTCTGCTTCGCGTAATTTTTTTGCAATTTCCGGCAGATAGTGAGAGGCGACAGCTTCATGGATAAGAAGTCCTTCCAGTGCGTTACAAACGCCTGGCCGCTGGGTTTTGGCATTGATGATAATGGGCGTGGCCTTTTCTAAGTCGGCCATCTTGTCAACATAGATGTGGCAGACCCCTTTGTAATGTTTGAGCACCGGAATTCTGGAGTTTTCGGCTACCATGCGAATCAACCCTTCGCCACCCCGGGGAATGACCAGATCGATGTATTCATCATGCTGAAGCAGCGCGTGAATTCCCTGCCGATCAGTGGTGGGAACCACCTGAACGCAGTCAGTGGGTAAATTATGTTGGGACAAGGCACGTCTGATCACTTTCGCGAGCACCATATTTGAATGAAACGCCTCGGAGCCGCCGCGCAGGATAACACTGTTGCCGGCCTTAAGGCAGAGTGCGGCCGCATCAACGGTAACATTTGGCCGCGATTCGTAAATCATGGCGATAACGCCGAGGGGAACGCGCATTCTGCCCACCAGCAGGTTATTGGGCCGCCTGGTCAAGGTTTCGATGCTGCCCACCGGATCCGGCAAGGCGATTACCTCACGCAGCCCACTTTTCATGGCCTCAATTACGCCATCACTGAGCGCCAGCCTGTCCAGCATTGCGCCACTGAGACCACGTTTACGGCCATTTTCCAGATCTTTTTCATTTTCCAGGCGCAGCGTACTTTTGTTATCTTCCAGCAGAGTGAGCAAATCCCCCAGAACCGAATTTTTCGTCTGTGTATCAACCGTGCCCAGCCGAGTCGAGCTTTCCCGCGCCTTTTTGGCGACAGCCTCGATCACCTCATATATCGCCGCCGAATCATTCATACCCTCTCCTGTTTAATCACCATATTGTCTCTGTGAATCAGTTCATCACTATCCTTATACCCCAGGATCGGCGCTATCTCATCAGAGCGACGCCCCATTATTCTGGAGGTGTCATGAGCATCGTAATTTATCAGGCCGATGGCGATAAGCTGATCGGCCGCGGAAACACATCGCACCGCATCACCTACCACGAAATGCCCCTCAATCCCGACAACACCGCTGGGCAGAAGGCTCTTGCCACGATCCAGCAATGCCCGGCAGGCCCCCTCATCAAGAATCAGGGTGCCTTGCGTTTTGAGGATAGAATCAATCCAGCGCTTACGGCTGGATCGTTTGTCTTTATCAGGCAAGAAAAAGGTGCCGATCGGCTCGCCTTCAAACAGGCGCCTGATTATGCCAGATTCCCGACCTCCACCGATTATCGCACAGCCGCCGGCCGATACCACCATGTGTGCCGCTTTGATCTTGGACAGCATCCCGCCAGAGCCAAGCGCACTGGTGGTATTGTCCACCATCGCCTCGATATCAGATGATATTTTTTCCACCATCAAGATCTCTTTCGCATCACTATGCAGGCGTGGATTCTCGGTAAACAATCCGGCAACATCGGTCAGACAGATAAAGAGATCGGCATCGATTACGTTGCAGATATAGGCCGCCAGCATGTCATTGTCACCAAAACGGAGCTCTTTGACGGATACCGTATCATTCTCATTGACAATGGGAATTACATTGTGCTGCAAAAGGGTAAAAAGGGTATTGCGGACATTCAGGTAACGATCCCGCTTGGCCAGATCAGAGTGGGTGAGCAGTATCTGCGCGATTGTCTTACCTTTCTCCGCGAACGCCTTTTCATAGCTCTGCATCAGATAGGACTGGCCTATTGCTGCTACCGCCTGTTTTTCCGGCAAACTCAACTCCGCCGAGGCAAGCCGGGGGAGCTTGCGGCGCCCAGCCGCCACCGCACCGGAGCTGACCAGAACCACCTGCTTTGACCGGTTGGTCAAATACGATATCTCTTCGACAATGTTGTTGATTGCCGAGATCGCCAGAGTAGTATGATCAGTGAGCACCGCACTGCCTACCTTAACGACAATTCGCCGTGCTCTGGACAACAGGCTGACGCGCTCGGCAAGCGGGGTGGATGACTGGATATTTTTACTCATGGCGTGGGGTGTTGCCGGCTACACACCTGAACGGTCATCACTGGATTCCGAAGCCGCCTCAATAAGCGTACCACGCAATGTATCGATCCCTTCTCCGGTACGTGCGGAGACACCGACGACACCGGCAGCAAAATGACCTGCCTTCTCATACACCTCTGCTCGTTGCCGGTCGTCGAGCAGATCAATTTTGTTTAATACGACAATTTTGACCCGGCCGATCAAAGATCTATCGTAGATTGATAATTCTTCATTGATGGCATGGTAGTTACGCTCAAAATCGCCTAATGCACAGTCCACCACATGCACCAGAATAGATGTTCGCTCAACGTGGCGCAAAAAATGGTGGCCAAGCCCTTTGCCGGCATGGGCTCCCTTTATCAACCCGGGTATATCAGCGAGTATGAGAGGTTCCATGAAGCCGTGCTGCAATACCCCTAATTGCGGGGCCAAAGTTGTAAACGAGTAATCAGCGACCTTCGGAGTCGCTGCCGTAAGGGCCGCCAGCAGGCTGGATTTGCCACCATTGGGCATGCCGATCAAACCGATATCGGCAATCAGTTTTAACTCAATGGTAAGCCATCGTTGTTCGCCTGCCTTGCCCTTACCGGCGAATTTGGGCGCCCGTCGAGCCCCTCCAGCATACTGTCTGTTGCCACTTCCGCCCCTTCCTCCCTTTGCCGCCACATAGTATTGCCCGTCCGAAACCAGGTCGGCGAGCACACGTGCTTCATCATTTTTTGCATAGACTGTGGTCCCCACCGGAACCTCAAGGATGCAATCGGCACCACTTTTGCCATGTTTGTCGGCACCGCTTCCGTGGCCTCCAGGCGCGGCTTTGAAATGGTGTTTTCTGCCATATTCCGCCAGGGTTCGCACCCCGGCCGATGCCCGCAGGATGACATCTCCTCCGCGCCCACCGTCGCCGCCGTCAGGGCCGCCTCTGGCGACATACTTCTCCCGGCGGAAACTTACACAACCGTTACCGCCATCACCGGCCGTGACGTGAATATGGGTTCGGTCAACAAAAGACATTGATGATGGGTAATTGAAGCATAAAAAAAACTCGGCCCCATAGTGTAATGAGACCGAGCTAATCACGGGGAAACCGCGGTGGAACCGCGCTTCGGTAGGATGCTCAACCGGCCGGATACACACTTACCCGTTTTTTGTTCCTACCAAACTCTTCATAGCTGACAACACCATCGATTTTGGCAAACAGGGTATAATCCCTTCCGCACCCGACATTGGCGCCGGGATGGATTTTCGTACCAAGCTGCCTGACCAGGATATTGCCGGCTTGCACTCCTTCGCCGCCGAATTTCTTGACCCCACGTCGCTGTCCGGCACTGTCCCGACCGTTACGCGAGCTTCCTCCTGCTTTCTTATGAGCCATTTCCCTTTCCTATTTCAATGTATTCATGTGAAGATGGAGCAATCTATGCGGATATGTCATTTATCAGCAGAGTCGTGAAATGCTGCCTGTGTCCCTGCATACGGCGATACCCTTTTCTTCTCTTCTTTTTGAAGACCAGAATTTTCTTCCGTTTGCCCTGCTCGGCAATGGTCGCCGTTACCTTGGCCGTATCCAGAACAGGCCGTCCCACGAAAACCGTCTCTTCGTCAGCCAGCAAAAGGACCTGATCCAGTTCGACCGGATCACCCACATTGCCGGACAACTTCTCAACCCGCAGCCGGTCGCCCACGGCAACCTGGTACTGCTTCCCGCCAGTTTTTACAATAGCGTACATAGTGCATTCACCTGCATATAGTAATTGTTATAATTCAATGATATTTAAGCAATCTCATAGTTAACCATAACGTACCCCTTCTCGTCAACACCTATCCAAAGAGTAAATAGTGCCATCGGAAGAGCTTGAGAGATAGGGTTTCCACCCTCCTCTTTATCGCTTACCAAATATTATGCGGGTTGAGGTGGGATCAACTGAGGTGCGGTAAATTAAGTTAGCCCCCTAATACTGAACAAAAAATATACGATAACCTTGTGAAATGGCTTATCGCCTAACCCCATTGTAGCTCAGAAAGTCTTATCCTGACAATACCAGGTAGGCCTCCACTAACGCGTTCTTCGCGCCTCGATCTTCAACCAATATTTACACGTTGCAAGGTCCCCATCATTTCTCAAAGCTCCCGGCGGAGCGTCGATTGATTCACCGTCGCTTATGAGATTGCTGGCACATTGACTGATTTATGAGCTCAAACGAAGGTCCTCGCGTTCTTTTCTGATGGAGCAGGCTCTTTCAAAAGCGGCCTTCTTGCCGTGTTTATTGATGGAAACTGATGTCTTGCCCTGTTTCCCCTCAGGCGTAACCCAGCTCACCTCATAACGGTTCAACTTTTCGTTAAGGCGAACTCCCACAACACCGGTTTTAGAATTGCTCACCGTGACCATGTGTTTGTTGGTACGAACTTTGCCCAGTTTCTTTTCGGTCTGATCGCGCCATGAAATAGCTGAGAGCAGGCTTGAATAGCGCCCCCCACATTTACGATCGGAGAAAAATTTAGAATGAGTCTTACCCTTGAACCTGACGCGCACGTACCACCCATGGGTGCGTTTGGACTCTTGATCAATTCTGGCGATATCCTTATGCTTTTCTTTTAACAGCTTTTGCTGTTCAGCGTTTTCACTCATCTGCCTTCCCCTCTTGTTTTGATTTGTTTATAATGGACAATTTTGCAAATGGCACCTTAGAAGTATCCTTTCATCTAAGAGTCAAGAAATTGTCGGCATCACAAGTAGGTAGTTAGTCAGGTAACAATTGTCAACGTATTTTTACTGCCTCATGTTTGCAGGCACCGCCATATTCACCATTATCACCACACACATAATGAATGCTCCTCTCAGTGCCGTAAACGATCTGATCCACACAATCGACACCCTCCGTGGCCCTGGTGGCTGCCCATGGGACGGGAAACAGAGCTTGATCAGCCTGAAACGCTATCTGCTGGAAGAAACCCAGGAACTCGCCGAGGCCCTTGAAAGCGGAGACAGACAAAATATTTGCGAAGAATTAGGTGATGTTCTCTACCTGGTAATGATGCTCTCACGGATCGGCGAGGAAGAACAGAGCTTTGATTTCGAATTAGTATGTTGCCGGATCAATGAAAAATTGATCAGGCGCCACCCGCATGTCTTCGAAACCCCGCAACCACTTGACGACGATGCCTTGAAAAAGCAGTGGGAATCTATAAAAAAACAGGAAAAGGCAATGCAAAATCGTTGACTATTTTCAAATTATCGATATGCTTAAAGGTTAATTTATAATCTGAAGGCACAAGCCCTTCATCACATACCTCCTCGCTCTCTGGTGATCAGCGTGAAGCGAGGGCCACATGGCAGCCTAGCTGCCGAGGTAACTGTCCATGAGGAGGACCACATGCGTAGATACGAGCAGATCTACATCCTGCGCCCGACGCTCAGTGAGGAAGAAATTGACGCGTTACTCAACGCGGTCAACGAAATCATCACAAACGACGGGGGAACGATCATTTTCCATGACAAGTGGGGAATGAAAAAGCTTGCCTATCCAATTGAGAAGCAGATCCAGGGCTACTACGTCTACACCGATTTTGCCGGCATACCCCAATCAGTTAAGGAAATTGAGCGTAGATTTCGAATTGACGATTCAGTTCTCAAGTACCTCACCGTTAAACTTCAAGATTCGATAACCGATGAAGAAATAGCCTCGGCCCAAGCCGAAGCGAAACCAAAAGCTCCGTGGGAACCAGAAGAAAAACCCGAGCAAAGACCCGCGGTTGAAGAAGACGACGGCGACCACGACGAAGACAAAGGATCTCCGGACGACAACGCTGAAGCCTGATGCCTGCTGCCGAAAAGAGAAGATCGCACCCCGGAATCAACATCACCCCCTGACCGTGATGCTATGGTGGCTGGAGCGACTGTTGATGTCGACCAGTCAGCGGCACTAACATCGTAAGCTATTTAGCAAGAATATAGAGAGGAATTTCATATGGCTACGCGCCCCCCACAAAAAAAACTGTTCAGCAGAAAAAAGGTTTGTCGTTTCTGCGCCGATAAGATTGAGACAATTGATTACAAGGATTACAAAACTCTGAGAAGTTGTGTTACCGAGCGTGGCAAGATAATCCCGCGGCGTATTCTTGGTACCTGCGCCACTCATCAGCGACAGCTCTGCAGTGCCGTCAAGCGAGCCCGCCATATAGCCTTGCTGCCTTACTCCGGCACTGTGCAAAGTTAGGAGTACAGATTCTTGGGAACCATGGCACTACACCGAGCCATGCGCGGGACGAACAATACCGTTTTGATCGCGGTTGCCGCCTGTGGTGTGCTCTTTTTTCTCCCGACAATTCCCATCGGCCTGTTCACGCTGCTGCATTTCTGCATCCCCGCCATAGTCGTCTTTTATCTTTACAAGTGGCCTCATGGTGGGCGCTACATCGGCGGTGGGCTTGTTTTTGCCATTGTTCTCAGCGCGGTCACGGGCACCCTCCCCGCCCTGCTTTTTTCAGCAATCCTTATCCCCTGCGGGTTTTCGCTGGCATACGCGGCTTTTGCCCAACACTCGGTGATATACTCAGGGCTGCGTGGTTTTTTTACCTTGGGGCTGTGCTGGCTCGTTCTTTTAGGCGGAATAATGGTAATAACGGGAACCAACCCGTTTTCCGAACAGGTGGTAGCCCTTGAACTCGATCGTGAAGCAATCATCGATTTTTATGCATCAAGAAATGTACCGGTTCCAGCCATATTTGAGGAACAGAACTTTGCCGCGGCTACCCAATTGGCGGTAAAAATTTTTCCTTCGCTGATAGTAAACAGCATGCTGTTCATAATCTGGATCAGTCTCATGCTGTCAAATCGATTCGTTACCCGGTATACCCCATACCGTCCATGGCCACCGATTTCCTCATGGCATCTGCCTGAACGTTTTATCTGGGGATTTATCGTATCGGTGGTCTGCGTCCTGCTGCCCAGCGCAACCCTTAAGATACTCGGGATAAACGGCTGCCTCGTCTTCAGCCTGCTTTATTTTTTTCAGGGATTTTCAGTGGTTATATACTTCATAAACAAGTGGAAAGTTCCCGTGGTTCCCCGCTTTATGATTTATACCATGATGCTGTTCACTTTGTTTGGATCTATCTTGCTACTCATCGTCGTCGGCGTGGCTGATACCTGGCTTACCTTGAGAAAACCCACATCATCCCCACCGGGGTCACCGCACAACCCGGCTTCATAAAAACTAATAACGATATTGTAGAGGCACACTCATGGAACTCATCCTCAAAGAAACCATTGATTCCCTTGGACAAGAAGGAGATATCGTAAACGTCAAACCCGGCTATGGAAGAAATTTTCTCCTCCCCCAGGGCAAGGCGGTGCAGGCAACCGCTGAAAATCTCGCAATTCTCGAACAAAATAAGGCCGAGATCGAGGCCCGGCTTGATGCTCAGCGTCAAAAGGCTCAGTCACTTTTTAACAAGCTCAATAATATGACGGTGATCTTCGAGGAGTTGGCCGCCGAAGACGAGCGCCTGTTCGGATCGGTCAGCGCCCATGACATACATGAAAAACTCTCTCAAAAAGACGTGGTGATAGAGCGAAAGAGCATCCTGCTCAATGAACCGATCAAAAATCTAGGCGAACATAGTATCTCGATAAAAGTGGGCTTTGACATGCTCGCCGAGATTGTCGTCCATGTCGTTGCCCGTACTGATGAATGATGGGGCCGTTACCCTCTACTTTTTTACCTGATGTGTCGTGGTAAGGTTTGAACCTCTTTATCTGTCTCTCGGGTCAGGACGGACATTATTATTCTGTGATACACCACAGCCAACAAGGTAAACGGGTAGTTCAGCCTACTATTCGTCTTTGCTATGAGCCATGATGCGGAAAAGAAAAACAGTGGTCGGTTACCGCCTCATAACTATGAGGCCGAGCAATCGGTGCTGGGCTCTATCCTGCTTGACAACGAATCATTCAGCCCGGTTGTCGAGGTAATCAGCGCCGAAGATTTCTATCGCAAGAATCATCAAACGATTTTTGCGGCAATGGTTGCGCTCTACAACCGCAACGACCCCCTCGACATTCTCACTCTCACTTCATTTCTCAATGATAACAATATTTTGGCAGAATCAGGCGGAGCTGCTTACATTGCCTCACTGACCTCCATTGTACCGGTAACCGCCCATATCGGGACATATGCGAAGATCATCAAAGAGAAAGCCCTGCTACGCAATCTTATTTCCGCCTCACACCATATTGCCGATCGCTGCTACTTTGAACAAGACGAAATAGAGGAGTTGCTGGACGACGCCGAAAAAAGAATTTTTGATATAGCCAGGGTTCGTAAGAGCCGCAGCTTCGAACAGCTCGGCCTCTTTTTACCATCCTGTTTCGCTCGCATTGAGCAGCTTGCCGAGGCAAAATCATCGATTACCGGCGTTTCCAGTGGCTTTGTGGACCTTGATAAATATACCGCCGGATTTCAAGACTCCGACCTGATTGTTCTTGCCGGCAGACCTTCCATGGGTAAAACCGCCTTTGCCCTCAATATTGTTCAGCATGTGACCATCGAAAAAGGTGAAGGGGTCGCCTTTTTCAGTCTCGAGATGTCCCGCGAACAACTCGCCATGCGGCTGCTCAGTTCAGTGGGCCATATCGATTCGCAGAAAATTCGTACCGGCAGGCTGCATGAAGAAGATTGGCCCAAGCTGATCAGATCGGTGGGGATCCTGGAACACGCACCGATCTATATTGACGACACCCCCGCTATTTCGGTACCGGAAATGCGCTCTAAAATCCGCCGTCTCGTCACCCAGCTCAGTGACACCACAATACGGCTGGTAGTGCTTGACTACCTCCAGTTGATGCAGAGCAAACGTTCAGAAAACCGTACCCAGGAAATCAGTGATATCTCCCGCTCTCTCAAGGCCCTTGCCAAAGAGCTCGATATTCCCGTGCTCGCCTTGTCGCAGTTAAACCGGGGCCTTGAAAGCAGAACGGACAAACGGCCGGTGATGGCCGATCTGCGGGAATCCGGCGCCATCGAACAGGACGCTGATGTCATTTGTTTTATTTATCGAGACGAGGTTTACAATAAAGCTGAGGACAATCCGGAAAAAGGTTTTGCTGAAATCATTGTCGGCAAACAACGCAATGGTCCCACCGGAGTTGTAAAGCTCTTTTTTCACAAGGAGTACACCATGTTTGAGAATTACACTCCGCTGGAAGAGCCGCATTAACCAGGGCACCTAAACCTAAGACCTTCCCCTCAAGATACTTCACAATATTATGGCACAGGGCTCCGAACATCGATATGATTTTTCCGCCATCGAGAGAAAGTGGCAGAAAAAATGGGAACAAGAAGCGACCTATCGGGTAGAAGAACGGTCCGATAAAGAAAAATATTACGTCCTTGAAATGTTCCCCTATCCCTCCGGCCGGATCCATATGGGCCATGTGAGAAACTATACCATCGGCGATGTGGTGGCACGCTACAAGAGACTGCGCGGCTATAACGTCCTCCACCCCATGGGCTGGGATGCGTTCGGGCTGCCGGCTGAGAATGCGGCAATTAAGCACAATACCCATCCAGCTGTCTGGACGCTGAGCAACATCGATTACATGCGTGATCAGCTTAAGCTCCTCGGTTTCTCTTATGACTGGTCCCGCGAACTCGCCACCTGTTTACCGGAATACTATCGGTGGGAGCAGCGCCTCTTTATCGAGATGTACGAAAAGGGGCTGGTGTATCAAAAAATAACTACCGTTAACTGGTGTGAATCGTGTCAGACCGTGCTTGCCAATGAGCAGGTAGTGGACGATGCCTGCTGGCGCTGTGACCTGCCGGTTGTTCAGCGCAGTATGAGCGGATGGTTTTTTAGAATCACCGATTACGCTGAAGAATTGCTCGATGAACTCGATAACCTCTCCGGCTGGCCGGAGAAAGTTATTACCATGCAGCGCAACTGGATCGGCAAATCCACTGGTTTGCACTGTGAATTTCCCATTGTTGACAGTGAACTCAGCCTGGCAATATTCACTACCCGCCCCGACACCATCTTCGGGGTCACCTTCATGTCGATTGCCTGTGAGCATCCTTTGCTTGATGAACTGATCAGTGGTTCCGAGTATGAACAGGCAGTGCGTGCATTCGTCGAAAAGACCACAACCGAAAAAATTCGCCGCAATCTCAGTGAAGAACCGGAAAAAGAAGGGGTTTTTACCGGACGCTACTGCATCAACCCCTTCACAAATGAACAGATACCTATCTATGTGGCCAACTTCGTTCTGATCGAATACGGCACCGGTGCGGTGATGGCGGTACCGGCCCATGATCAGCGTGATTTTGAGTTCGCCAGAAAGTATCAATTACCAATACGAGCGGTAATCACCGAAGACGGCAATACCATCGATACCGATCAAATGGATGAAGCTCGCACCGAACCCGGCATATTAACCCAATCGGGCCATTTTGACGGGATTGACTCAATTACCGCTCAGCACAGGATTGTTGCCCATGCCCAGGAAAAAAACTTTGGCCGCGCCCAGGTAACTTACCGACTCAGGGATTGGGGAATATCACGGCAACGCTACTGGGGGGCGCCGATTCCCATGATCCATTGCCCTTCCTGCGGGGTTGTACCCGCCGCCCTGGAGGAATTGCCGATAACCCTGCCCGATGACGAACCACACTCAAAAAGTGACTGCGCACCGCTGAGCCAGCGTCCTGATTTTATTGCAACCACCTGTCCTCGATGTCAAGAGCCGGCCCGGCGCGAGACCGACACCATGGACACCTTCGTCGAATCGTCCTGGTATTTTGCCCGTTTTGCCTGTCCGTTGAGCAAAGAACCCCTCGATACACAGCAAGCAGATTACTGGTTGCCGGTGGATCAATACATCGGTGGCATTGAACATGCCATTCTGCATCTACTCTATGCCCGATTCTTTACCAAGGTATTGCGTGATCTCGGCTATATCAACGTCAGTGAACCATTTGCCAACCTGCTTACCCAGGGAATGGTTATCAAAGACGGGGCAAAAATGTCCAAGTCAAAAGGCAATGTCGTCGACCCTGACGATCTTCTTAGTCAATACGGCGCCGACACGGTGCGGTTGTTCAGCCTGTTTGCCGCCCCTCCTGAAAAGGATCTGGAATGGAACGATCAGGGCGTCGAGGGAGCCCACCGTTTTTTAAACCGGCTGTATCGAGCCATCACCATCTGCGTTCAGAAAGTAGCGGAAGATGAAGTGGTTGAAACAACGGATGTATCGGACCGAATCATCCATCGAAAAATGCATCAAACCATCAAGAAAGTTCAGTCTGATATCGAAGCTAATTTTCATTTCAACACCGCCATCAGCGCCATAATGGAGCTGTTCAATCTCACCAGTGAGGAGCGCACTACCCATCGGTTCAGCCGCCCCGCCCTGCGCCAATGTTACCAAACCATCCTTGTTTTGCTCTATCCCATGGTGCCTCATTTCTGCTCGGAGATGTGGCATCTGCTGGGCAACACTACAGAACTTGAGCAGCAAACGTGGCCCGAATATGATGATGAAGCAGCACGTGAGGAACTACTGACCATCGTAGCCCAGGTATGCGGCAAGGTTCGCTCCCGCCTTCAGGTTCCTGCTGGTATCAGTGATGACACCCTACAGGAAATGGTCTTGGCCGATGCCAACGTACAGCGTTTTATCGACAATAAACCGATTAGAAAGGTAATCGTCGTCAAAAACAAACTGGTTAATGTGGTTGTGTAATCAGAACGTATTGTTTAGTGTTGGGGCGGGTATATTTATACCTATGCGGAAGCCTTGAAAATGAGGATTTTCGTTCCCAATCAAGGCGCGAGGAACATGTTTCCATTGGCATATACTTGATATTGTCAGGATAAAATTTTTTGATAACAAAAATTTTAAGTGAAAAGGCCATTTTGCAAGGTTCCCGTGAATCTTGCGGGAACCTCGATTATAGGAGTAACCGGTGAATAACTTAGTACTAGGTTTGACCACCTTTCTAGTTGGTGCTCTGCTCTTCTCGGCATGCGGCTATCACAACCCCTACGTGTACACTGGTCCGACAAAATCAATCTACGTCACCACCTGGTCAAATCGCACCAGTGAACTCCTTCTGGATGCGAAAATATACCAGGCGCTGCTAAGATGGTATCAGAAATCAGGTTCCCTTCGAGTTACCAAAACCAAAGAAGGCGCCGACTATATCCTGGCTGGTGAAGTTATCTCCATTGACCGTCCAAGCCTTACGTTTCGCGGTACAAACACCACCACTCAGGTAAATTTACGTCTGCGTGTTCGCTATGTTCTCAAGGATCTCGTTTCCGATGAAATCGTTGTCGAACAGCCATCGGAGGAGTGGATCGAACCATACCGCGTCGGTGCCGATTCAACCCGGACGCGCGATAATGAAGATGAAGCGCTGGAAACCATTATCGACGAACTCTCCCAGAGTATCTACCAGCGCTCTCTGCTTGAGTTTTCCCAAAGATAGCACGCCGCCGTCCCAGCATTTTTTCTCATTTGCCCAGCTCAACCGACTCTTTTTCTTCTGCCGGTACTAAGGAAAACCGCTGCCCGGCAGCGGCATCCGGACCCTTTTCCATCGGCACTATCACGCTGGGAAACCGGTTAGTACTGGCGCCGCTTGCCGGCTATTCCAACCTCGCCTTTCGTTTGATCTGCCTGCAGTGCGGCGCCGGTCTGGCGGTGTCTGAGATGATCAGCAGTCACGGCCTCGCCTATGGACAGAAGAAAACGCTTAACTTACTGCAAACCTGTGCCGACGAGAACGTCTTCGTTGCCCAGCTTTTCGGGGCCGAACCCTCCATAATGGCTGAAGCAGCCACTGTGCTGAATTCACATAAAGTCGATATCGTCGATATAAATATGGGCTGTCCGGTAAAGAAAGTTACCAAACGAGGCGCCGGTGCCGCCCTTATGGCAGATATCACCCGGGCATCTGAGATTATCGACGCCGTTATCTCCGCTACCAGTAAACCGGTTACCGTCAAACTACGGGTCGGGGTACACAATGACCAGATTACCGTGTTTGACCTTGCCCACCAAGCAGATAAACTCGGTGCCGCCGCGATCACCGTGCATGGCCGCACCTGGAAACAGGGGTTTTCCGGTCTGGCGGACTGGGATATTATCCGCCGCGTCAAGCGAAGCGTATCAATTCCGGTCATCGGCAACGGCGACATCACCTCATATCACCAGGCAGCGACGGCCCTCAGCGAGTGGGGGTGTGATGCGGTGATGATCGGCCGGGCCGCGATCGGCAACCCGTGGGTTTTCTCACCCTCGGGCACCCCTCCCGAATCCGCGGCAATAACCGCTACGGCACTGCACCACCTTGATCTGATCAGCCGGTTTCATGGTCATCTGACCCATAGTCCCGGCCTTATCAAAAATCAGATCAGTCGTTACTTCAAGGGTTTTGCGGGAGCCTCCACATGGCGCCGCCGGATCAATGAATCATCCACTATCAATGACCTAAGGACTCTGCTGACAAACCATGCTGAGCATTACAAGTTCTAGAGCATACTTTCCGGATCAACATCGATTATGACGGTTCCGGCTTTGGCGACAGCTCTATTTCTGTCTACAAAATCTACCAAATCGTGCAGTACCCCAAGATCCATCGACTTTATAATAAATTGGTAACGGTAATAGTCCCGCAACTTCTCCAGAGGTGCCGGCGCCGGCCCTAAAAGCTGAACCGATGTAACCTGCCCATGGCGAGCGCACCACGATTGTGCCGCCTCCAGTAACTGATGGGCGCCCAGGCGGGCGGAATTGAGATCTTTATGCTCGATGCGGATGAGCACCAGACGGGAAAACGGTGGGAAGCCGACACTTTTCCTGATCTGCTGTTCGCATTCGGCCATCTCTTCATAACCATGGCGGGTGGCCATAGATATCGCATAATGGTTAGGCTGCATTGTCTGAATGATTACCCGACCGGCTTCATCGCCGCGACCGGCCCGCCCCGCTACCTGAGATATGAGCTGATAGGTCTTTTCGGCGGCCCGGAAGTCTGGAAATGACAAACTGGTGTCTGCCGAGATTATACCCACCAGGGTGACGCGGGGAAAATGCAACCCTTTGGCGATCATCTGGGTGCCGATGAGAACATCGATCTCATGGTTTTTCATCCGGTTGATCACATCCAGCACCTGAGTGCGATCCGTTGCGGTATCTGAATCCAGTCGGCCGATCCGCGCGGTCGGCATGAGAGTTTCCAGCTCGCTGACCACCCGTTCGGTACCAAAGCCGATTGGGTGAAGCCGGGTCGAGCCGCATGTGGGACACGCGCTATCAGCAGCTTGTCGAAAGCCGCAGTAGTGACACAACAATGTCCGACTATGATGATGCAGATGTAAACCAATGTTACAATGAACACACTCAACCTGCCGACCACACTCAACGCAGATAACCGAAGAGGCAAATCCACGCCGGTTGAGCAGCAACATGCTCTGATATCGATTGGCAAAGTTGTCCAGCAGCTCCGTTTTCAATCTATCATGAAAAATACGGTCACGAAGCAGTCTACCGGCAGGTTTTCTAAGATCAACCACCTCCACGTGAGGTAATCGCTGGCCGCCGATCCGGCCGGCCATGGTGATAAGCTGATATTTACCGCTTTTAGCGTGGTAGTAGCTCTGCACGGCCGGTGTAGCCGAACCGAGAATTACCGTGGCATTGACTTGTCTGGCGCGCATCAAGGCAACGTCGCGCCCGTTATAGCGCAGCCCCTCCTCCTGCTTGTAACCGCCGTCATGTTCTTCATCGACAATTATCAAACCGGGTGAGTCAAGTGGAGCAAAAACAGCCGAGCGGGCGCCGATTAACACCCTTGCATCGCCATCAAGTACACGACCCCACTCATCATAGCGGGCGCCTCTGCTTAAGCCGGAATGAAGCACTGCCACCTTCTCGCCAAAACGGGAGATAAAATACGGTTCGATTTGGGTGGCCAGGGCAATTTCCGGCACCAGGATCAGCACCCCCCGCCCTTGTGCCAAAGAGACTTCTGCCGCCTTCAGATACACCTCGGTTTTTCCACTTCCGGTTATCCCATGGAGCAAAAACGTGGCCGGCTCTCGAGCGTGTAACGCAGAGGTGATCCGGCTGATGGCATGCAACTGTTCAGCGGTGTGTTCAGCAGGTTCACTATACAGAGGCAGCAGCTCACCCAGTGGGCCGCGATACATACGGCGCTGGTCAATGTGAATTAATCTCTTGTGGGCAAGCCTGGAAACAATGCGAACTCCATGGGGATAGAGATCGGCCAGCTCTTTCTTGGGGACCTCGTCTCTATTGATTCGGTGCTGAAGAAACAAGAGCGCCACAAGGGTTTTTGCCTCCGCCGCGCTGATCCCATACGTCTTGAACCTGTCGCGCAGCGAGCTGATCTCGCCTGGCCATGTTGCATGGCAAACTTCTAATTCAGAAAGCATACGGTACGTACCCGCCAGCATGCGATAGCAGGTCTCATAACGCTTTGCTACTCGGTCAGGGACAGCCTCCCGCGAAAGTACCAGCACATTTTTCTCAACAAGCTCATCGATGAGGCGCCGGTCTTTGCTGCTCTGTAAAAGCCGCTTTGTCTCAGACCCGGTGAGGACGTTTCCAGCCAACAGGGCTTGCACCCAGCTACATTGTTCCCGGTATTGTTTAAGGGCAAGGCGAGCACCCTCGCCATCACTGAGGCACAGACACACGCTACTCTTACGGGTCAACCCGGACGGCAGGGCCTGACGGATAACCAGTCCCAGGGGATAGTGATAGTAGTCCGCCACCCATCTAAAAAGATCAACCATGGAAGCGGGAAAGAGCGGGCTATCATCGATACACTCAAGAGCCGGCTTGAGTTTGAATTTACTTTTCCTGACAGGTCCGGCACCGACCACATAACCGATGCATGATCGGCGGCCAAGCGGAACCTCTAGCCTTTTGCCGATAAACGTCTCACCGGTATCACCATCATCGCACTCAGAGTGAGGTGGCAGATAGCTATAGGTTTCGCGGACGGGGGCGGAAACCGCCACCTCCAGTTGGATCATAATGTGGCGGCGATCTCCTTGATGTGCTGCCTGAACTGGGCGCCGATCTCGGCGTGCTTCATCCCATATGCCACCACCGCCTGTAAGAAGCCGAATTTATCACCGGCATCATAGCAGGTTCCGGTAAACTCATAGGCGAACATCGACCGTTGCTTGCTGAGCGCCAGTAAGGCGTCGGTCAGTTGGATTTCGCCTCCGTGGCCCGGGGTGGTCCCGCTTAAGATCTCAAAAATTTCAGGTTTCAATATGTAGCGGCCGATAATGGCCAGATCGGAATCGGTAGTTCCCGGGGCCGGTTTTTCAACCATGCGGACGACCCGAAAGGTATTGTCGCGCCCGTTCGGTTCGCCTTCGACAATACCGTAACGCTGCCTATGCTCAGGAGCCACTCGCTGTACCGCAACGATTGACTCGCCGACGTCCTCATACAGATCAAGCATCTGCTTGGCGCAGGGTACCGTGCTGAGTACCAGATCATCTCCCAGACAGACCATGAACGGTTCGTTGCCGACGATGTGACGAGCACTCCAGATGGCATGGCCGAGACCAAGCGGTTTTTTCTGGCGAACCGAAACGATATCAATAAGATTTGATATCATATCGAGCTCTTTACCCAGCGCCGTTTTCTTTTTCTCCTTGAGGATCGCATCAAGCTGGTAATCATAATCGAAATGGTTTTCGATAGCCGATTTACCATCGCTGGTGATAAAAATGATCTGCTCAATACCGGAGTTAACCACCTCCTCGACGATATATTGGATTGTCGGCCGATCCACTATGGTCAACATTTCCTTGGGAATCGCCTTGGTGGCTGGTAAAAATCTGGTACCGAGACCGGCAACAGGGATCACTGCTTTTCTTACTTTCATTGCTTCTCTCTTCTCGTTAAACGTTTGGGTTTTTTGAATAATGAGACTTTCCGCTCAAGATCGCAGCGCCAGAAACATGTTGCCGCAGGTATATACCTACAAATGCCTGGAAAAGATTCTTAAAGCATCGAGGAGGTTGGGCGAAAAGGCGATTTTAAGCGGCTCCCGTTAAATTGACTTGTAGAGTATCAAACCGGTCATTTAACCACAAATAGCTTTTATCAGCTATCGATTTATGGAATTTTCCTGCCCATCACATCTTCCCATCGCCCCCTATTGCGATGAAATTTCCTCCCTGCTGAAAAAGCATCCGGTACTCATCGTCGCCGGAGAGACGGGCTGCGGCAAAACAACGCAACTGCCGAAGCTCTGTCTCACTAATCATCTCGACACATCGGGTATCATCGGCTGTACCCAACCCCGCCGGGTCGCCGCCGCATCGGTAGCGGTCCGAGTTAGTCAGGAATTGGGAAAATACGGCCATCTGGTCGGTCACAAGGTTCGTTTTCACGATAAAACCACCCCCCACACCCGCATCAAATTTATGACCGACGGCATCCTGCTGGCGGAAACCAGACAGGATCGCATGCTTCAGAACTATTCGACAATTATTGTCGACGAGGCCCATGAGCGAAGCCTCAACATCGACTTTCTTCTCGGCTATCTTACCAGACTTCTTAAAAAAAGAGAGGATCTGTCGGTAATTATCACCTCCGCCACCATCGATACCAAACGGTTTTCCAGCCACTTCAACGATGCTCCGGTGGTGCTGATCGAGGGTCGTTCATACCCCATTGACATTCGCTACGAGCCCATCCCGGACGATGATGATCAGAACAACTATCTTGATCATTGTGTCGGAGTGGTTAAACACCTGATAGCCAATGAACCCCCCGGTGATACTCTGGTCTTTCTGCCGACGGAAAACGACATTCACCTCGCCGGTAAAATGCTCTCCGACCTCGGCCCCAACCACCTCGTTCTTCCGCTCTATGGACGGCTGCCCTTTAAGGATCAACAGCGGATATTTACCCATACAAACAAGACCAAGATCGTCATTGCCACCAACGTAGCGGAGACATCGGTGACGGTCCCCGGTATTCGCTATGTGATTGACTCCGGTCTGGCCCGTATTTCCAGATACAACCATCGCCAGCGCATTGTCAGCTTGCCGGTAAGCCGTATATCGCAATCGAGCTGCAACCAGCGGGCCGGCCGTTGCGGGCGGGTTGGCCCCGGGTTGTGCCTGCGCCTGTTCAGCTACGAGGATTTTCTCGATCGAGATCAATTCTCATTGCCGGAGATTCAGCGTGCCAATCTTGCCGAAGTCATCTTGCAGATGATCTATCTGGGACTTGGCAAGCCGGCTGAGTTCGATTTTATCGATCCGCCGTCAACGGCGTCAATTCGTAGCGGGTATCGATTGCTGGAAGAACTCGACGCCTTAAACCCCATGCAGAAACTGACTAAAACCGGCTCAATCATGGCCCGGCTCCCGGTCGATCCCCTCATCTCCCGTATTCTGATCGAGGCCTCCAGACGCGACTGTTTGCGAGAAATTACCATAATCGCCGCTGCTCTGGCTATTCAGGATCCGCGTGTTCGGCCTCCGGCACAGACCAGCGAAGCGGACAATGCCCACGCCACATGGCATCATCCACACTCAGATTTTCTTGCCTATATCAATCTCTGGGACCACTGTTTCTCAGAGATGAAACCTTTTTCATGGTCTGCCCTCAAGCGTTTCTGTAAAACTCACTATCTTTCTGTTCAGCGTATGCGTGAATGGATTGACCTGCACGATCAACTCCGGATGCTGCTCACCAAACGATTTAAATACAGACTCAATACCCGGGCCGCTCCCTACGACGCCATTCACCAGAGCCTGCTCACTGGGCTCTTCATGTTCTCAGCAAGCCGTCAAAAATCCTCAACATACAGTGCCACCAATTCACGGGAGGTAGTAATACACCCGTCCTCCAGCCAGTGTAAAAAAGGCGGCGATCTGATCATGGCGGCGCATTTTCTGCGAACCAGTCAACTTTTTGCCCACACCGTGGCCAAGATCGAGCCGCAATGGCTCGAAAACGTTGCTGAGCGATGGTGCTCGTATCATTGGACAAACATACAATGGGACAAAAAGAGCGGCCGGGTCATTGCCGATGAACAGGTGAGTTTGCGCGGCCTGATATTTATATCAGGCAGGCGGGTCAACTACCCCCATCGAGATCCTCAAAATATCGATCAGGCACGCGAATTGTTCATCAGAGAGGGGCTGCTTGCCGGCAAACTTTACAAGCCGCCCACTTTTTTAAAGAGCAATATGGCGTTGGTGGACTCCTACCGCGAGTATGAAGATAAAATCAGGCAGAAAAACATCATCATCGACGATGAGGCAATGTTTGGCTTCTACCATAATCGTCTGCCCGCTGACGTCTATGACAGCGCTACCCTACACCGATACCTTAAAAGAGAGGGTGGCAAGAGGCTTACAATGACAGAAGAGGATATCCTCGGCCGCATACCGGATCGATCAGAATTTTTCGACTATCCAGACCATTTAAGTTACGGCAACCTCACCTTGCCCCTCTCCTATCATTTTGAACCGGGACACCCTGATGACGGGGTCACCGTCACGATATTCGTAGATTTGCTGGACTCGGTACGAGATGATTTCTTTGAATGGCTTGTCCCGGGTCTGCTGGTGGAAAAAACTCTCGTCATTCTCAAAGGTTTCCCTAAAAGAATACGCAAACAGTTGGTTCCACTGAACCATTCGGCTGAACGTCTGCTTGACGGAATGACCCCCTACCAGGGAAACTACTATCAACAACTGGCTGGACGTATATTTACCCTGTTTAAGCTGGGTATCCAACCGGACGACTGGCTCCGAGACATCCCCGACCACCTGAGAATGCGTTTTGTAATCGTCGATGGCACGGATAAGGAAATAACCTCTGGCCGAGACCTTGGATTTTTGCGAAAAACCATGCATGGTAAAAATCCGCACGAGCAGGCCAGCATCGATAAGAAAGCGCAGGAGATAATCGATCAGGCGGCGGAGAAGATTTTTACCGATTACCAGTTTGATCATTATCCGAACCACTTATGCCTGCGCAACGAAGTTGGAGAGATCACCGGCATGCGATATGCGGCGCTTGATTTGGCGTCAGGTCAGCAAGGTGTCAAACTGATCTATGTAGATAGCCGGGAAGAGGCCGATCACCTCAACGATTCAGGAACTTTGCTGCTGTTTAGATTCTACCTGAAAGAGGTATTCGTACCCTTGAGAAAATATGCCAAGATTTATCTGAGCGGCCCTTCAGCAAAATGGCTCAAACAACTAAGCTCCCAGCCCACAGGCCTTGTCGATGAGGTACTCATCGCCGTTGCCAGGAATAATTTCACCACCCACCGCTATCCTGAACTTAGCCAAAAGGAGTTTGCTGAAGCAGTGGAAAAAGCACGGGCTCACAACCTATACAACAAAGGCAAAAACCTCATTGACGCAATTCTTGAGCTGGCACGAATGCGCGAGGAGGCAGTCAGCCTTATCGTCAGATTATCAAGCAAAGCCAAAGCAATCGGCGCCGATACGGGCGAGATGGTTGAGGACTTTCATAGCCATCTTCACGAGATCCTGCCCGATGATTTTTTCTCCATTATATCAAGTACAGCCGCGCAAGATATGAAACGCCGCCTGCAGGCACTTTTCCTGCGCATTGAAAGAGGCTTTGCCAATCCTGCGAAAGATGGGCAAAAGCGAGCCATTATCAATCCCTTCATCAGTAAATTGAGGTCAGTCTCCGGTACTTCTGCGACCAATCGTGATGAGTGTAGAGAACACCTACAGGGTTTTCAAGAGGCTATTGCCGAACTGCGTATCGCGGTCTTTTCACCCGAGGTAAAGACAAAATGGAAAGTGTCGGAGAAAAAACTGCTTAATCTATGGAAGGAGGTCCAGACGCAGTGTACCGGCAGACCAGAAATCGGCGGTTGAACGCAACACGCCAGGCCTCACCGAACTTTATTCTGAGCAAAAATCTTGTCCCGGAAAAAATCAATCAGTCGCCGCCGACCATCTCTTGTTTTCATCAACTCAGGAATGAGATCGGATTTGGGTACGGTAAGCACCGACATCTTATACTCAATGTGATGGGCAAACCGATTATCCAGATACCACGCATAGAGGAGTCCCATTAATAGACCGGGGGGGGTGAAACCTTCTTCACCATTGATAATCCTGGTGAAATGAGTGGGATGTTGCTCAACCATTCTCGCCAAACGCAGATAATAACGAAGATCATTATCAGTCAGAAAACAATTCCGCTGGTCGGCAGTGACAAGCCACAACTGGTAAATCAGTCCGGTCTGCAGGCCTTCGTGAAAAATGGGGCTGAGACTTTTTTTATCCGCGTAATTGCCGAGAAGGGCCTGACCAACGGTGATGAGAAAGGCAATTTCAAGGTGGGTAGGGTCAAAAAAACGATCGCGGCGGATCTTGACCAGCCGGTCGGCCGGATCATAAAAAGAAAATACCCTGTCCCATCGCTGGTCACGATTCCACTGGCTTTCATCAACACAGCAGACTCCAGAAATGTTATGCAGATGAGAATATGAGATGTCCTGATGTTTCCAAATTATATCGATTAAGGTGTGCCGTATGGTTGATCCACTCAATGGTCCCGTATCGTATGCACTGACGATCGGCAGCCGGTTTACCCAATCGGTTATAGTACGATATTTTCGGGCGGAGTGTTCAATAAAGCGCAAACCTGTTTGGGCAGGTTGAGATTGGCACACAACTGATTTATCGACTGCAGCCGAATCTATTCTGTCAAGTTTGCGGGTCAGAAAAAGCGTCTTTACCGCATCTGCGACCTTACCCGGATCATGCTGGATCACATGGCGCTCACGCATTGCCTTTTCTGAGAAAATAGGAGCTGCAATGGTAGCAAACCCCTGCCTGGTCAGGACATCGCGGTCCAGATAAATGGGGATTTTGTCTTCCAAGGCGTAATTCTCAATGATTGAGGCCGGAACATCGCTCAGATTAAGGCACAAAATCCTGTCAACCAGGGAGCCGATTCCACCCGGCACATTACGCTCGTATGCTCTAATCAGATCAGAGACATGAAACTTGCGCTCCGGATCGAGCACACTTCTATCCGTTTCTCCGCTCTGAACCCATATATTTGCCACCAGCAACTTCAGGGCCCGGCGGTTTTCCCGTAATTTTTCGACAATTGCCGGTACCTGTAACACAGGGATAATCGAGCTGTAGAGACTGCCGGGGGCGAACAAAATAATTTCGGCAGCCGAAATAATCTCCAGCAAATGAGCGGGTGCTATTGGTTCACCGGCAAAATCTACAAATACACGGTCAACGGGAAACCCACGCCGGGCGTTTGCCGATTTTGATTCTCCACGGATTTCCACCCCATTGGTATAGCGAAACCGAAGTTGGGCCTGGATGAGACAAGACGGCATAACAGCCTGCGGCGGCGCCCCGATAATCTCGGCACACCCGGCAAGACCATCAAGTATCTGAGGTTCATACCGATGAATATGATCTAACGAGGCGTCCGTGAAAACATCATCCGGCAGCGCCTGATACATGGCCGCGCAGATAAGAAGATTTCCCAGACAGTGCGGGCGGGACAACGTTGTTTTAAAACGCGAGTCAGTCCGCAGAACATGGAACAGTCCCCCGAGATACGTATGTATCTGTGCCGGCAGGAAATCGCCCGTGACCACCCCGCTTTCAAGCAGTGAGTCAATGGACTCAGGCGGTTTTGTAAAGCGAAAATTGAACAGGTAGGCCAAGGCCTCGACACACTGATGGGCACTATCTTCGCCCAGATCATAGCGCTGCATGAGCAGGTTCTTCTGAACCGAAGAGAGCAATACATGTCTGATATCGCCAATCCCTATAATTGGCAGGTCTTTCAGCAATTCACCGGTCGCTCCACCATCATCGGTTACACAGACAATCGCCGTGGTGCACGGAAATACCGCTTTAATCCCGGCAAAGGGGTGAGTCACCCACCAGCCCTGCCTGCTGTCGCCCCCCAGCACATTGGAAAGACCGGTTCCACCGCCAAATACCACCACTTTGGTATCCGCCACCACTGCCTGCCTGATACGTTCGGCAACCTCAGCGAGCAGCAGGCGGGTATGAGCATCCACCACCGGTGGTGGGCCTGACAACACCAGATTGACGAGTTTTTCAGAAAAACTGTCCTGGCCCACCAGATCAAAGGGAGCCAGGTACGGTTTGCTCAGCGCCGCAAAAAGCTCTGCATTGTCGTGGGCAAAACGATGGTCGATCATGGATTATTTTTGCTCAGAAAAATACATGGTGCACCAATTCCGCCCGTTACGACCTCAGGCAATGATCAGCCATAAGAATCTCACCGGCCCGTTCGAGTTCCTGCTGAGTATCGATTTCAATTGAATCATGCTCGGAGATCACCACTTTTATGGGATAGCCGTGTTCCAGAGCCCGCAGCTGTTCAAGTTTTTCACACCGCTCCCACTCCCCTTCCGGCAGCGATGCGAAGGTGTCAAGAAAATGTTTGCGATACCCATAAAAGCCGAGGTGCTTAAAATAATCGGGCTTGCTATCCGATCCATTTCGAACGTAAGGAATGGTAGATCTGGAAAAATACAGGGCGTTTCCCCGGCGATCGATTATACTCTTGACATGGTTGGGGTCGCCTATCTCCTGCTCTCGCACCACCTTAAACACCGCTGTTGTCATGACAATTCCAGGGTCAGCATGCAGCAGTGACACGATGAGCGCAACGATCTCAGGATTGAAAAGGGGCTGGTCACCCTGAATGTTTACGACAATATCATCATCTCCGAGTTTCAGCAGGTTGGCGGCTTCACTCAACCGATCAGTACCGCAACGATGGTGTGAACCGGTCATCACCCAGCTGCCGCCAAAACCTTGGACCGCCATGGCGATCTCTTCACTGTCAGTGGCAACAACGACCTTGCTCAAACAGGCGGTACGGCAGGCTCGTTCCACGACATGCTGGATAATCGGCTTGCCGCCAAGAAGTGCCAGCGGTTTGCCGGGGAAGCGCGACGACTCGTAGCGGGCGGGAATGAGACCGACGACATCATTACCACCTTTAGTCAGGCTTTGATGTGCGTTAGAATCACTTTTTTTTTGCTTATGGACCACTCTCACCTCTTTTGCGTTCTTTTTAGCTCACCTGAGAACAAAGCATTGTCGCGGCAACTTGCTCAGGAGCTTCAGGTCACACTGCTTGACGATGCTGATGCAACAACCCCCTTCCGCTTCCACTACGAAGGCACTATTCTGCATTTGAGCGTTTATAAAGACAACGCTCTTTGCGGTACGCTGGTGGTCGACTTCTCCTCCCCATCCTTTTCCCACCGTCTCAACACCAGCATGCGCATCAACCAGCCGCTGGCCAGGGCGGTTGGCGTCAAGCGCGGTTTTCGACCGCTGGTATGCGATCTTACCGCCGGGCTCGGCACCGATGGTATGGTACTGGCGGCTCTTGGCTGCCGGGTAACAATGGTTGAGCGATGTTTGCCGCTCTATCTGCTGCTCAGAGATGGACTCCGCAGAGCCGCTGAAATAGATCGCCTGAGGGCCGGTGTCGAGAGAATTCGCATCCACCATATGGATGCTGCCCGCTTCATCGAGACCACGGAACCGGATTATGACACCATCTATCTCGACCCCATGTATCCACTCGTCAAAAAATCAGCACGTGCCAAGCTGCATGCCAGACTGCTGCGAATAGTGGCCGGCGACGACTATGACGCGCCTCATCTTCTCCAAACTGCACTAAATTCGCCGGTTAAGCGCGTGGTCGTCAAACGTGGACGAACCATAGCTTCGCTGGGCAGCCAAACACCCGCGTTCGCCGTAACCAGCAAGCAACTCAGATATGATGTCCACATCAACCCTACTTGTGATACTTGCCCCCCTGATTGATGGTGCAGGCACGGTAGAGTTGCTCAACCAGTAACACCCGGCACATATCGTGCGTGAATGTCATCTGAGAAAGCGACAATAGCAAATCGGCCCGTTTCCGATCTCTATCGGTAAAGCCAAGGGGACCGCCGACAACAAAACTGAGCAGCCTCCTTCCTCGTTCCTCCATAGTCTTTAGAAAATCCGCCAGCCCCTGAGAGCTGTACTGTTTTCCCCGTTGATCAAGAAAAATGAGAAACGACTCCTGATTTACACGGTTCAGAAGAAGTCCTGATTCTACCTCCTGCCTGTGTCTTTCTTGTATTGTGGGGGAAGAGTGCACCTTCACTTCACGAAGACTTACCGTTACATAATTTCTGAGTCTACCAAGATAATCATCAAGTGCCTCTTCCAGGTAGCCATGCTTGACCTTGCCCGGCGCGAGGATCTCAATCTTCACCACGGCTGATCACCCATCAGGCAGATTTTCACTCATCTCTGGCCCGATTTGTTACGACAGTCAAAATAGCGACAAAACAGTGCATGCGGAAGAGATTTGTTGAGGCCGGGGCAGGATGAGGAAATGATCGCGAAGTTGTCCGGATCACCCAGTTGTTCAATCAACGGCCATTGGGCACAGCGGGTGGGGCGGGCATGGTGGATTTCACAGCCGTGGCGCCGGTAGAAGATACAGTGCCCGTCCACGGTTTTCATCTGCACGGTGGATCCCGTCACCCGCCAGTATTGTTTCTCCGCCTCTTCCCTGCTTATTGCCAGAGCAGCAAGCATCCGTTTCTGGTCATCTTCGTTCAGGGAAACGGTGGTTTCACCCTGACAGCAAAAACCGCATCGTGTGCAGCAAAACAGCTCACCGACCAAGACCTCCTTGGAGTGACTTGAATCTGAACTATCGTTGCTCATTTAATTCCGTCAGCAGAATCAACTAAAAATAGAAGGCGCCTTGAAAAGGCCATTGTGCAAGGTTCCCCTATGCGGTACCGACAACATCACCAAAGGTCGCTATATCGATGCCATAGGCAATTGCGGCTCGCTGCCACTTCAGATCATCTTCCACCTGAAAGATAATCTGCTCATCTCCTGGCAAACTAAGCCATCCATCAGCAACCAGTTCAGCCTCGAGCTGCCCCGGTCCCCAGCCGGCGTATCCCAGGATCAGAAGATATTGCTTGGGTCCGTGCCCCCGTGAAATTTCCTCTAAAAGTTTGATCTCCCTGGATATTGCCAGATGTTCATTTATTTCGACCTTGTTGTCCGTATCAAAATCGTTGCCGTATAAAATAAACGCCGCTTCAAGGTCGACCGGTCCGCCAATATAGACCGGTGGCAACGGCCCATCGGGGAGAGGCAGCTTAGAACTGTTTAAAATATCGCTGACCCGCAAGGACTCGTGTGGTTTATTCACCGCCACCCCCATCGCGCCTTCCTGTCCGTGGGCGCAAATCAATATCACCTGCTCCATAAACCGGGGATCCGGCATTTTCGGGGTAGACAATAAAAAAGAACCGGTAAGATTGTCGATGACCGGGGTGTGTTTCTCATCCATATTCATTTCCGTACCGCTATGAAAAGTGTAACAGCCATGATATCCCCAAAAGAAATTCAGTGCGTCCGGTTAGATAGATCAGCTTGATAATTGGTGTTCAAGGTGGTGATCAAGTATTTTGATGCCATTTTTCTCTCGGTATTCTAGTGTGTGTTCTAAAGTGATTCCAGCATCAATCATAACCACATCTTACAATTCATGGAAGATTTACTGAAAACAATTATTTCCCGCGACTGTTACGATCCCTTTACAGTACTCGGTCTCCACGTCGATGAAGTGAATCGTGGGTACCGGATCCTCCGTACCTATCAGCCCCACGCCTCGCAGGTAATGCTTGTCACCGGCGATAAGAAGTTTGAGATGTCACGGATTCACCCCGAAGGGATTTTTGAAATACGGATTAACAGTGGTGAACTCCCTTACCAAAATCTTGATCCATTTGATTACCGGTATGAGATCACTTATTTTGATGCCAATAGTAAACTGATCAACGACCCGTATCGCTTCCCGGTCCAAATGTCGGACACTGATCAATATCTCTTTAATTCGGGCACCAACTATTGCCTTTACAACCTGATGGGGGCGCAGCTTGTCAGCATAGAAAATATCAGCGGCACGCTTTTTCGCGTCTGGGCCCCCAATGCGCGTTCAGTTTCGGTGATCGGCCATTTCAACGGCTGGGACGGCCGGGTACACCAGATGCGGGTTCTCGGGAGTTCCGGTATATGGGAGCTGTTTATTCCCGGACTTGTCGAAAACGAATTATATCGATTTCAGATTAAAACAACATCGGGACACTTCCTGGAGAAATCTGATCCGTTTCAATTCTACGGTGAAATCCGACCACACACTGCATCCGTCATCAGAAATATCAACCGTTATAACTGGAAGGACGATTCCTACCTGCAAAAGCGTGCACAACACCCTTCTCATCAGCGTCCCATGGCCATTTATGAGGTTCACCCCGGCTCATGGCGGCGCGACCCCGGCCAACCTGATCGTTTCCTTAGCTTTATCGAACTGGCCGACCAGTTGATCCCTTATGTCAAGGATCTCGGCTTCACCCACATCGAGTTGCTCCCGGTGATGGAGCATCCCCTGGATGAGTCATGGGGCTATCAGGTGACCGGATCGTTTGGCCTGACCAGCCGCTATGGCGTACCCGATGATTTCATGTACTTTGTGGATCAGTGCCACGCCAGCGACATCGGCGTCATCCTGGATTGGGTGCCCGCTCATTTCCCCAAAGATCCGCACAGTCTCATGCGGTTTGACGGTACAGCCCTGTACGAGCATGAAGACCCCCGGCTGGGAGAGCATCCCGAATGGGGCACCTTGATCTATAACTACGGCCGCCGTGAAGTAAGCAACTACCTCATCGCCAGCGCCCTGTTCTGGCTGGACAAATATCACATAGACGGCTTACGGGTCGATGCGGTGGCCTCAATGCTCTACCTCAACTACGCCAGAGAGGATGGGCAGTGGATACCCAACTGTTACGGCGGCAAGGAAAATCTTGAGGCAATTGAATTTCTCAAACACCTCAACTCAGTTATCTCTCAGCGCTTTCCTCATGCCCTGATGATTGCCGAGGAATCGACAAGCTTCTACGGGGTTTCCAAGCCAACGGATCAGGGCGGGCTTGGATTTGACTATAAATGGAATATGGGCTGGATGAATGATACCCTGAGTTATTTTGCCAAAGACCCCATCTATCGCAAGTACCACCACAATGCCCTCACCTTCTCGCTGATGTACGCCTTTTCCGAAAATTTTATTCTGCCCCTTTCTCATGACGAGATGGTGCACGGCAAACATTCGCTGCTGCAAAAAATGCCCGGTGATGACTGGCAGAAGTTTGCCAACCTGCGCCTGCTCTTGTTGTCCATGTACCTCCATCCCGGTAAAAAGCTGCTCTTCATGGGTTCAGAGTTTGCCCAGATATCTGAGTGGTATTGCAAGCAAAGTCTGGACTGGCACCTTATGGAAGATGATTCCCGCCATTTTCTAATGTATCAATATGTTCGATCGCTCAATCATTTTTATCGGGACAATGGTGCCCTCTGGGAACAGGACTGTAACCACAACGGGTTTCAATGGCTCGATTTTGCCGATCAACAGCGTTCAATTATCTCTTTTGCCAGATATGCACAACATGGTGATGATCATCTTGTCTGCCTGCTCAACTTCACTCCGCAGACCTGGCACCACTACCAGCTGGGAATCCCCCGTCTCACCGCCTATGAAATTGTATTTAATTCCGATTACACCGAGTATGGCGGAACCACCTCGGGCAGCTACGAACAGCTGGAACCAATTGACCAGCCTTTTGCCCGGGCACCCTGCCATACCACGGTATCCGTCCCGCCTTTGGGCGGTATTATATTACGACCACTGCAATAAGGGAGGGTTGATATGAGCTTTACCCCAGCGACGCCACTGGCCTCCGGCAAACTGAAAAAAGCGGTTGCCAACCTGGCCGAGCTTGTCGCCCAGCACCCCGAGAAAGAGCGAAAAACTTTAATACGGGAAATCGAGAGCAAATTTGATTTGACCCCCAGGGAGTGTGAATTTCTCGAAACCAGGTTCAGTGGAGATCCGGCAGCCAATGATGGTGAAGGAAGTACTCACGGCTCATGCGATTGAGGGCGTCTGAATACAATAGTTACGATCGTTCCGTGCTCTTGCTTACTGGTTATGGAAATGTTCCCGTTATGATCTTCGATTATCTTTTTTGAAAGGGCTAAGCCGAGCCCGGTACCCTCCTTTTTGGTGGAAAAATAAGGATCGAAGACTTTTGGCAACACCTCGGCACCAATTCCGCAACCGCTATCACTGAACTCTATGCACACCCGCTCATCGACGATCTGTATAGATGTCCGGATCGTTCCGCCGCTGCCGGTAGCCTGAATCGCATTAAGCAATACATTGAGAAATACCTGAAGCAACTTATCCTTATCCGCTTCAATAGTGCACTCAGCCCCAGGAAGACTTTTTACCATCTCTATCCCCCCTGCCACCGCATCGTTAGAAACCAGCTCTACGGCCTGGAGAAGAACATCTCTGACATCGATTGTCTGCAGAGAGAGTGTCGATGGACGGGCATAGGACAGCAATTCATCAATACTTCGGTTTAGTCTGTCGATCTCGGATATAAGCAGGGAAACAGTCTGCAGTGCATTCTCATCGTCTGCAATACGCTCTTTCAGGAGCAGGGTTATGCCTTTTATAGAACTCAATGGATTACGCAACTCATGGGCAACCCCAGCCGCCACCTTGCCAAGAGATGCGGCATGCTCAAGGCGTCGCAACTCATCCTCCAAACTTCGTATTCTGCTCAGATCCTGAATCATCAGTACCTTCGTGGATGGTGAAGCGGGATGGGTATCCACCGTAAAACAGGTAAGATGTAAAAAGGCTGAACCGATATCTTCATGGTCGACAACCAGGTTTTTTTCCAGCATGACTGGTGTTCTATGTGCTTTTTCCACAAAATCCATTAGAGCAGGCGGCAGGACATCTGCAGCAATACTCCCTATGAAACCCTCTTCAGGCAGCCTCAGCAGCAAACGCGCACTTTTATTGCAAGTTCTGATTAAACCGCCACTGTCTGTTGCAAGTACTCCAAGGGGTAAGGCGTTGAGCAACTCTTCGGTAAAACTCCTCATATGGCTGAGCTGCCGTTGTGAACCACGCCAGCCGGATAAGGTAAAGAGTGATAATATCCCGCCGGCCCCCACCAGCAGCAAGACAAGGGAGAGGATACCAATCTGAAAATACTGGCGACGCAGAGCCTCGACTAGACCATCAGCTTCCAGTTCAACCACAAGCAGAAAACGTTTATCGGCCAGGTAATTGCGGAACCGTTCAGTACCCGCTGCCATATCGTCTCGCCCGCTCATACGGCTGCCACGCATATAAGGGTTTGGCGGTGATGGTCGGAGCTCACGTCTTATTGGTAGCGGGGAAAAAAGAGATACAATCCGATAAAACTGCTCACCTGTCTTAGCATCTCTATCCATACCCTCCGCAATAATCTTACCCGGCGCCATATTCAATTCCAGTAGCGGCAGCAGCGATTGCAGGCTGAAATCTGTTGCCGACGGCAATTGATCGTTGTGGGCGATGACGGTTCCTGTTTCTTCTACCAGAAAGAGCGCTCTGATCTGATCATGTTCGGCACTGCTTGCAATAACCCGCTGAATTGACTCGGACCAGTTGCCGAATTCACTATCCCGGCGCATCAGTGAGCGTCTCAATTCGGCCCGTGCCCCGGCCGCCACCACATTGAGAATAGCCTTGCCCTCCTGGGAGAGGGTTCTCTTCATCAGGGACTGTTCACGCCGAACGTTGTTGAAGGCAAATACCCCGATAATAACAACCAGCAAGCCGCACGCGGCGCCAAAAAGCCATGGAGAAAAGACCATGGCGCGACGTGGCAGTGAGGATGTACCCGTGGTATCGGAATGAGTCTTGGTCATGATCTATCAGATAGTCCTAGCTGCTACCTGCCGGGTCTTTACGGCGAGAACGAGTAAGTGTCGATTGTAAAATTACTCCGGCAACAATGAAGCTTAAACCGATAACTGAAGAACCAAGAATATCTTCGCCGACGAGATAATGGATAAAAATCAGTGACAAGAAGGGTGAGAAGAAAATGAGATTGGCAATTTTGATGGTCGACCTTGTGGATTTCATGGCGAGCAGCCACAAAATGAAGGCAAACCCCATCTCACAGCACCCCACATAGCATGCGCCTGCCAATCCCTGCCATGAAACAAAACTTGCTTCACCGGTCAAAAGTAGCACTATCCCGGCAACGGGAAGTGCACAGATAAAATTCATCAACAGGCCGACCACCGGATCACGTCCATCTTTCGTATTGAACAGCCAATACAGTGCCCAGACCAGTGTGGAGGCAAGTGCCAGAATCAGACCGCCGGGATTGGTAAAGGAGAATGAGCCGATATCTCCTTTGGTTGCAATGATATACACGCCGCTATAGCTGATCAGAATGGAAATGAGCTCCATACGACTGATCCGGTGACCAAGCAGAGGCACCGAGAGCAGTGAAAGGGTCACCGCCCAGGTATAATTAATCGGCTGCGCCTGCTGGGCTGGTAACAGATCGTAGGCTTTAAAAAGAAGCAGATAGTAAAGAAATGGATTGAGAAAACCAAACATAAGCCCCTTACGCCACTCTCCAAGGTTCGCCCTTCTGAGCAGTATGAGCTTGTTCTGGCATACAACCACCAGCAAGAGGGCCGCACACGAAAAC
Organism: Desulfofustis sp. PB-SRB1; assembly: GCA_016722945.1. Lineage (GTDB taxonomy): Bacteria > Desulfobacterota > Desulfobulbia > Desulfobulbales > Desulfocapsaceae > PB-SRB1. Next base: position 259,533 of record JAEQMT010000066.1, read on the forward strand.
AGACTGGCGTAAAAGAGTAATGCAACCGGGGAGAGATAGACAAGGCTCAGCTTAAAGGCGCTGGCAACCGTCGACCACATCAAGACTGCCGATAAAGCATACAGATAGGCCCGGTATTGTCTGTCCATTACGAAAAGATACCTATCTGTTTATCAGGGTGTTGCTAACTTTTGAGGGTTACCTTAAAGAACCAGAGAGTGCCGGCCCTTATAACTCTTTGACATGCCGAGGGGTTCAGCCTGTTTGCAGCGGCAGGAAATGATCTTCAATGTAGTCAAACATCAATTCAGCCGTCTTCTCTTTGGAGGTAAGAGGAAGCGGTGTCGCCCCTTTTTTGTGGACAAGCGTAACCTGATTGGTGTCGGCGCCAAACCCGGTGGACGGAGAAACAATACTGTTAACCGCAATAAGATGACAGTTTTTTTGGACTAATTTTCTTCTTGCTTCGCTTTCAAGATTTTCACTCTCAGCCGCAAAGCCTATCAATATTTGGTGGTTCATGTCACAGCGTCGACCAAGTTCGGCAAGGATGTCTGCTGTCGGCTCCAACTCAACGACATATGTCGCATCTTGTTTTTTTATTTTTTGAGCAGATTGATGTTTGGCACGAAAATCAGCCACCGCGGCACCTTTGATGATAATCGACGACTGCTGGTAGCGCGACATGACGGTGTCATGCATCTCTTGCGCCGTTTCCACCTCGACCAATTCGATCCCGGGAAAAGAGGGCAAAGTTGTTGGCCCGCTGATAAGGGTAACGGCAGCTCCTCGATAAAACGCCTCCAGCGCCAGGGCATAGCCCATCTTTCCTGAGGAGCGGTTGCTCAGATATCGAGCCGGATCAAGATGCTCACGTGTGGGGCCGGCGGTTACCAGAACATGGTGCCCGGCAAGCGTGCTGTCGGTAAGTATTCGAAGCACATACTTCGATACAATCTCCCATGTCGGCAGACGACCGGGACCGAAATCGCCACAGGCCATAGCCCCGGTTTCCGGTTCAACAATTTCATAACCATACTCGCGTAAGAGGGCAATGTTGTTGCGGGTAGCTCGATGTTCATACATTTTGACGTTCATGGCCGGACAGACAATGATCGGGATAGTCGCCGCCAGAATCGAGGTCGTAACAAGGTTATCGGCCTGGCCGCCGGCAAGATGAGCGATGGTATTGGCGGTGGCCGGTGCAACCAGCAGACAATCCGCCTCCCGGCCAAGACTTATATGAGAGATTCGGCCCGATCTTTCGGCCGTGAACATATCGTCAAACACGGCGCGTCCGGTCAAACTGCTGAACGTCAAAGGAGAGATGAATTGCTTGGCGGCCTCGGTCATAACAACATCGACCACCGCCTGCTCTTTAACAAGTGAACTTGCCCAGCCGGCCACCTTGTAGGCGGCTATGCCGCCGGTTACCGCAATGACGATATGTTTGTTCGAAAAAGAGTGGGCCATGGCATCCAATTATATTTAAGGTTGGTGCTAATAGGCTCCATTTCGGCTGAACATGATGTAGATAGTCCGAGCAATTATCTTAATATCGGTCCACAGCGAGTAGTTCAGAATGTACCAGTCGTCAAGCTCCACACGCTCCTGATAATCATCGATGTCGGATCGCCTGCCCACCTGCCACGGACCCGTTATTCCCGGCTTCATGGAGCAATATCGACCGGCTGATTCCCGATAAAAGTACTCAAGCTCTTTTCCCACGATAGGGCGAGCCCCGACGACACTCATCTCGCCTCGCAGAACGTTGATAAACTGCGGGAACTCATCGAGACTGGTACGTCGCAAAAAACGGCCGATACGCGTTACCCGTGGATCATTTTTTATCTTATAGGTACGCTCCCACTCTTCTTTAAGTGCCGGGTTGTCGGCAAGCAGATCCGCTAACTCCCGGTCGGCATTGACTCGCATGGTGCGAAATTTGAGGCAATTAAACGTCTTGCCGGCGGCGGTGACTCGGGTATGTCGATAAATTATCGGGCCGCCGTCCTCAACCTTTATCAGCAAGGCAATAAGTGCCAGTAATGGCCAGCTGAACAAAAGTACCATACCCGCAAAGGCAATATCAAACCCACGTTTCCAGTCAGTATTGGGGTTAAAATTCAAAATCAGCAGCTTTCCCAGAGATTGTAATTCGGCATGATGGAGACCGAAGAGATAGAGATCGGGAATGAGAAAAATCCGGGCGCCAAGAGATCGACACTCACGTAAAATAGTGAAAATTTTCTTCTCAGCCCGCATGGGCAGGGCGATATAGACATAATCTACATCATGGAGTTTGAGGTATTGGGCCAATTCAGAAATCTCCCCCAGCACCGGTTTGTCCATAACCGAAAGACCGGGTGAATGGGTGATTTTGTCATCAAAAAAACCCATTATTTCAATGCCTGCCCAGGGAATCGTCTCCAACTCCTTTACCAGGTTCATGCCTAAATCACCTGCCCCGGCAATGACTGCTCGACGAATATTTTTCCCCCGTGCTCGAACATACCTGAGAATTTTGCGGGCGATGATGTGTACGCAGAAAATGAGCAGCGGGGTAAAAATCGACCAGATGAGAAAAACCGCCCGGGAATAAGCAATGGAAATCTTGAAAATGAAAAAATAAAAGAGCAGCGGGCCGATCACCGCCCCCCATGCCTTGGCAATGGCGATAAATTCCATGTACAGCTGCCAGCCCCGCCATGACCGGTAGAGCTGAAATGACTGAAAACTTATGAGACACAAGACAAAGGTGATGGCCGCCAGTCTTGTGTAATAGATATTCCATTCAACGTGATACCAGCCGACCAGCAAGGCGAGAAAGCCGATGACAAGCAGGCAATCCAGAAGGTAGAGCAACTTGGCGATAAAAGAGCTCTGCTCGCGTAGACTGGTATTGATCATGATGGGTTAGGTGTGGGACTCACCTTTTTTTAGTGATGACCGCTTTCGCCACCAGCCTCTGTTTAAGCTGAGCCGGACGGCAAGAGATGTAGGCAGGTACGAATATAACCTTCCCAGCCGATATCCGCCAAACTTTGCCGCCACTCTTACTATGAACTCGGCAATCACGCCATAATTTCGCGAACCGAGAAGATAGTGGATACCTGAGATGATATATGCGCTACCGGCACCGCCGCTCCCGCCGTAGGTCTTAAGCAGCCAGCTTTCAGATTGATGAAAGACGCCGATATCAAAATAGCGCCTGAACTCTTCACCAATGGTATAGTTGTGAGAATGATAGATGTGAGCATCTGCCACATATTTAATTTTTCCTCCCCTTGCCAGGAGCCTAGCAGCAGCATGGGTATCCTCGCCGAAAATGAGATTTTCCTTGAAATACCCCACCTTCTCTAACGCTTTTTTGCGGTAGGCGGCACATGAATTTGAGAGAAATATGGTTCGCAGCCCCAACCTTTCACAATCAGCCAGTGATCTGATTTCAGTCCTGGGGGGATAATTGAACAGCCGCAGATGCGAGGCTATGGTGGTGGCGCCCGGTGCCGGCAACTGCCGCGCATATGTCGCGACAATCTTGTCATCTTCGGTAAATGACTTGATGAGGTGCTCGACCACCTGATCCCCAACAAAAACGACATCCTGGGTCACAAACAAAACGATATCTCCCGCGGCCCGCCGTGCCGCCGCAGTCCGGGTCGTACCATGATCAAACTCGTCGGGATCGATCACCGTTACCTTGGCGCCGGTTTGTTCAGCGATGGTAACCGTTTCATCTGAAGATGAAGAATCAACCACCATCATTTCATCCGGCAGTACCGTCTGAATCGACAGGGATGCGAACAAATCCCGGAGGGTGGCGGCGCCGTTACGGGTAGGTATGATGATTGACAGGCGCACGGATAAAAACACTCGTTGGTATCAGTTGTTACTCACTGATCACCAAGTTTTACCACAAGATATTTGAAAAGAGCATAGACAACATAGGGGGAACGGTGTTTACCTGTGAGCAGGAGTTCGTTTCTTGCCGCCAGCAGCCGCCAGGCGCGGCCAACCTGCCTTCGGTCGGGGTACCAGCCCCGACAATGCAACCCCCTCATCGTTGGTTCATAACGCAGTCGCCAGCCGTTTCTGCGCAAGCGCAGGGATAAATCGATGTCTTCTTTGTACATAAAAAACGATTCGTCAAAGACCGTTGGAAAATATGACCTGACGGCATTGATGCGACAGAAAAGAAATGCTCCGCATAAAGCCGGGGCATCGGCGCTTTCACCATACCTGTTCACCTCTTTGCTCCCCTGTCCCCGATCATACCAGCGGCCGTACCAGGTTCGATAGATACCGGCTGAGTCAATCCGGCCCGTCTCCCTATCCGATGTAATATCATATCCCATCAGCAGCCCCGAGCATACGCCGATGCGGGAATTTTCTTCTAGCAGGCTCTTGCCGATTGCCAGACAAGCAGGCTCGAGAAAGACATCAGGGTTGAGAAATACAACATAGCCTGCATCCGCGCTGAGGTAGTGAATACCACAATTATTAGCCGCCCCGTAACCGATATTGTCATAGCGTCTGACCAGGTGAAGGTGATCGTTTTCATATCTTTCAAGATAGCCGCACTCAGAAGATCCGCTGTCAATTATTATAATGCGCGATGGAGAAAGCGACTGGGCATAGAGAGACTGTAGACATCTCTCAAGAACCGCATGCGATTCATGGGTAACGATGATGATATTGATGGAATTTTCAGTATCTCTATGGTGGATGGCAGAGGCCGGGGACATCAGCAGAAGATCCGCAGATAGAGGTGTAACAGAACATTTGTACGGTTGTGCTGCCGCCTTCTCATCATAATCGAGTAGATTGCCTCTCGCTCCGCATCAATACAGGCGCGCACCAGTTGCCTGCTGCTTAGTATCGATGTAGACTTGATGCTTTTTCTTTTGCCTATCATCGCGCCCAGGTACCGAATACTTTCGACAATCCCTGCGATATATGAGCTGAAATGACCTTTTTTGATCACAAAAACCAACCAGAAAAACTGATACACAAGAAACGCCGGTAAAAACCATATAAACAGGCGGACAGAAACATGCTTGATAATAACAAACACATTATTTCGGGTCGAAAGACGTATGGTAAAGGGGTTTATGGTTGATCCGGACGTTGCACTGCCTATATGATAGACGACCGCATCCGGAATATAACAACATTTAACCCCCGCTCTTTTGGCCCGTATATTGAAGTCAACATCTTCAAGATAGGCAAAGAAATCTTCGTCAAAGGTACCAATTTTATTAAACAGTGAAAGACGATAGAGGCCGGCGCCCGCGCATGCGCCGAACACTTCACGCCGCATAGCATATGGTGTCTTGTCATATTCGCCTGTTCCCAACCGGTAGCCGACGCCTCCGCGCAATACTGAATCGCCAGCCCCATCGATCATAGTACGATCATGATACGACATCATTTTTAAGGCAAACATGTCATATTCATTTTGCCGGAAACATCTTTCATTCATAGTTTCCAGGCAACGCGGATGGAGTTGGGTATCGTTGTTTAATAAAAAAACCCAGGCAGTGTCGGCATGTGAAATACCGGCATTTATCGCCGCGCTGAATCCAAGATTATCTGGCAAGGCGACAATCTGTACCCGCGGGTAGTGTTTTTGCAAAAAAGCGCGGGAATCATCCGTTGAACCATTGTCGACAACGATGATCGGCGGGCATGGAACGGATTGCCGCAACAGGGAGTCAAGACAGGGAGCAAGAAAATCCTTACCGTTCCAATTAGGGATGACTACGGTGAGATTTTCACGCTTCTTTTCCTGCATAACAAAAAGTCTTATCTGTTAAGATGATGGCAACCTTAAAAAATGGGCTTTTCACCCAACCTTATCGTCACTCAATAGATGTTATCCTGTCAATATCAGTTATATGCCTACGGTGCCAAGTTCCTTGACTCGATCTTGAACGGAAAAATTCATTATTCTAGGTCGCCCGATCTGTATACATTTCTGATAAAATATATCGGCTTTTGCTGAGATTCATGGTAGGTGCGCGCCTGCAGTTCTGCGATCAGGCCGATGGAAATAAGTTGTATACCGATAAATATCAATAAAACGGCAAGCAGCAGCAGCGGTCTGTCGCCCATCGGGATGCTAAAAAATTGGCGCTGAATTGTCATAATCAGTGCGATCAAAAACCCGATGGTCCCACTGACAAAGCCAAGAAGACCAAACACCTGAATCGGTCTGGTGGCATAGCTCAATAAAAATTTCACCGTGATCAGATCGAGAATAACCCGAATCGTCCGTGAGATCCCATATTTTGAGGTGCCATACTTACGTGGCCGATGGTTGACCTGAACCTCGGTAAATGAAATCCCCATTCCTGAGGCAATGGCCGGGATAAATCGGTGCATTTCACCGTAGAGCCTGATGTTTTTTACTACCTCACTGCGAAATGCCTTGAGGGTGCAGCCATAATCGTGCAGCGCGACACTGGTTGTCAGAGATATTATTTTGTTGGCTAAAATTGAAGGTAATTTCCTGCTGAAATACGGATCTTTTCTCTGGTAACGCCACCCTGTTACGACATCATACCCCTGCTCGATGTTTTCCAACAGCAGCGGTATATCATGAGGGTCATTTTGTAAATCACCATCCATGGTGATAATGATGTCGCCGGAAGAATAATCAAAACCTGCCGACATGGCAGCCGTCTGGCCAAAATTTTTGCGAAATGAAAGCAGTATAACATCCTTGTCTTCGTGCTGTATTGATTCCAACTTCGCAAGCGATGCATCAGTGCTGCCGTCATCAATAAAGATAATTTCATGCTCATACCGCTCTTGCTCCTTGAGTATCGGCTTGAGCTCTGAGTAAAGGGGATCAACGTTATCCTCCTCATTGAAAATCGGTATGATGACGGAGATCCGTTTAACCTCATTTGCTGTATCCATAGTTTTATTCAATCAGCTGTGTCGATACTTGGGAACCTTGCAAAATGGCCTTTTCGCCCAATCTCATCGTTGCTTAAAAAATTTTATCCTCGGAATATCAGTCATATGCCTGCGGTTAATTTTTCTCGCGCCTTGATCTTGAACGAAAATTCTCATTTTTCAAGGCTCCCATTTGCATAGAGCCGATACGGTTTTCGATGGGTATTCCACAATTGTTTGTAGAAACTGACCGTCATCTCACACATTGACTGTAAGGTAAACTGCCTATCAACCACATCTTTGCCATACCTGCCAAATTCAACAAGCACCTCAGGGTCAGCCAGCGCCTCACCCAGAGCGCGGGCCATATCCGTCGGATTGCCCGGCTCAACCAGCCATCCGCTCTTGCCCGCCCGCACCGTCTCCAGACTGCCGCCATGGGCAGTGGCAATCACCGGTTTGCCCATTGCCATGGCCTCTATGGTGATCCGGCCAAACGCCTCCGGTTCATCAGAGGAAGCGGATATGACCAAATCGGCCAGCATAAGAGCCGCCGGCATGTCATCACAATATCCGACCAAGGCTACTTTATCGTCTAAATTGAGGGTCTTGATCAACTCCTTTATTTCCTTGACGTACACAGGGTTTTCCGACAAATCACCAACAATCACGCCAAAAAAATCATCGCGATCCAACCGCGAAAGAGCCTCTACGAATACGTTCTGCCCTTTCCAGCGGGTTAATCTGCCCGGCAGCATGATGACCGATCGATTCTTCGGCACCTGCCATTGCCGGCGTAAGGTTTCGATGCGTGCTCGGGAGACCAGCGCGGGATCAAATTTCTCTTTATCAACACCTCTGAAAATAAGCTGGATCGGTTTGTCAACCTTATAGGTATCAAGGATGTGCTTCCTAATGCTTTTCGAGATGGCAATGATGCCCACCCCCTTGGTCATGACCGCACTATAGCGATTAACTGAATAAAACCCGTGAAATGTCGTGACAAGCACCGGCCGTTTTGCCCGGGGCAGAGACTTCCACACTACATAGCCGAGCCATGCAGGCATCCGGGAACGCAGGTGAAGTATATCAATCTGTTCATTTATAAGCAGCCTGCGAAGCGGCAACAGGTAACGAAGGGTGATAGGATTTTTTGACCCCACTTTCCAGTGTATATGAGTACTGCCTTCATCGACCAGCCGCGACACCAGTCTCCCCCCGCCCGAGATAACGATGGATCTATGGCCGGATTCGGCCAGATACTTACCCACCTCCAAGGTTCCCCGTTCCACTCCCCCGCTCTCAAGCTCCGGCACCATCTGCACAACCGAGAGAAATTCTCCTCGTCCTTTCCGAGCACGCTCCTCCAGTAATCTCTGATACAAAGACAGGGTCTTTTCACACATCCGGCGTGCGGTAAAATGTTGTACAGCCCAGCGGGCGCCGGAGCTGCCAAATAACGATAACTTCTCCGGATGCATGACCCCATTCTTCAGGGCGGCAGCCAGGTCATCGGGATCAGAAGGATTTACCAGCCATCCCGTTTCACCATCTCGTATTGTCTCGATACTGCCGCCATGGGCGGTGGCAACCACCGGTCTACCCATTGCCATGGCCTCGATGGCAACTTTACCGAAGGCTTCGGGCTGTGATGATGAGGCCGAAACGACAATATCGGCCAGTAGATAAGCAGCGGGCATATCATTACAATGACCGACAAGTATCACCTTATCAGTCAACCCCAGAGATGTGATCCGGTTTTTCAGCTTACCCACAAAATTCTGATGTTCACTGGTATCCCCGACGCATAACGCGATAAAGGGCAACTCTCTAATCTTATCCAAGGCCTCGATAAAGACCTCATGCCCCTTCCATTCCGTCAATCGACCGGGAAGCATGATTACCGCTTGTCCATTACGTTTCAGCCCCCATTGCGTCCGCAGAGCTTCCACTCGCTGTTTAGAAACGGCAGTGGGATTGAATTGAAACTCATCATAGCCGCCATGAATTACTTCGATACAACCTGGATCGACCTGATAATTGTCGACGATGTGATTTCGAATCACCGCGGATACGGCAATAATCCGCTCACCTCTGGTCATAATAGTGGAATAGCTGTTGACCGAATAAAACCCATGAAAGGTGGTAAGCAGAAGCGGACGTTTTAGGGGATCCAGGCTTTTCCAGGCAAGATACCCAAGCCAGGCGGGCAACCGTGAGCGCAGATGGACAACATCTACCCCCTGTTCAAGAAAAAAACTCCGGAATGACTTTATATAAGGTAGGCAACGGAAACTCTTCTCGCCAATGTATTTCCAACGCAGGTGATACACGCCCTCGCGCTCAAGACGATTGACCATCCGGCCACCGGCCGACACTACAATTGAACGGTGCCCCTGCCGGGCGAGATAGATGGCGAAGTCCAGCGTTTCACCTTCGACGCCGCCCTCGTCCATCTCGGGGACAACCTGCATTACGGTAAGTTTTCTGGCCACCATCTTCGTACTATCTCACGCGCACAGCGATCTGCCTCGTTTAAAGGAGCGCTCAGTTCAGGAAGTTCATCGCCTAGCCGCCACTGGTCGAAGGTAAGAATCATATCACGCTCAACCAGATACCGTTCATTGATGGCGAATTTTTTTCTTCTTTTTTTCCACCTGACCGGGATAACGCCAACCTTGCACCCCGCCGTTAATGCCTCATAGATCATATTTATAGAATCGGCGGTCACCCACACCGTTGCATTTCGTTGGTATTGCTCTTCGATCCACCCCGGCGGTGTCTGGTTAAAGCTATAGTAGCTGGCGTGGCGATGAGAACCGAGTAATCGGATAATTTTGTCCTCAGTCTGGGCCGGGGTTCGGGGTGAGCCGGCCACCGTCCAGCAACTGATATCAGACTTGTTAAGTATTTCTGATAACGTATCAAGTATCTCTACATCGTTCCAGTAGTGAGACGTATCATCGGCGCCGCCGACAACAATCAATCCCGCCTTGTTATTGTGCTGACTGGAAGGCGAAGACAAATTGGGCGGCCCCATGGTGGTAAATATATTTTTCCCAGTAATGGAGTCATGCAGGGGCACGCAACACAGATCAAAGAGGTACCTGAATATAACATGAGGACTCATGCAGGTAATTATCCTGGCCCCGCACCTCATCTTGACCTTCACCAGCGGATAATGAGTAGTACGACCGGTACCGATGGCAATATCGGCACGGAATCGGGGTTGCACTGCCTCAACCGCACATTGCTCTGTTTCAAGATCAACATAGCGGTTCAGAGCACGCAGAATTGCTCGAGACTGCTTTTCGTGACCGGGATTGCCATCGGTGAGCAGGAGAGCGTGCAGCAGAGTCATCGCTTATGCATCCGTGAAATAGAGCCGGGAAGATTGAAGAATTCAGGCGCAGGAAAGTAGCCTGTTAGCCGATCGCCGGTGACGCCCAGCGACATCATTTGTTGAAGGGTAAAGGGCTAATGGGCCGCCCGCTGCGCCGTTGCCGGAGCGGGCCGCTTTATTCCGCCTCCAGCCAGCTTGACGATAATCTTGTTGCTTTTTTGCAATCGTGTGGCGGAAAGCTTATAGAGCTGACTGGCGATTTCCGGATACTTATCTAAAATCTCTCCCAACTTATCGCCGGGAAATCGCTTGACCGTGCATCTGCCGTGGGCCACGACTGAGACATCCCGAGGTACTTCAAGCAGGGCTGAAAGCTCGCCGAAATATTCCCCCGGTTCACTGATTTCGCCAATCTTTTTGCCGCCCTTAACGATGCTGCAGGCGCCGCGCACGAGCCGGAAGAAATCATTGTCCACATTTCCTTCACGGATGATCGAATCACCATCCTCATATTCCTCGACATCGGGGTTGAGCAGATAGGCGGGCATTCTGTCCTGGTGGATGGTTGTGCGCCGAATCGCCTCTTCCACGCTGGTTACCCCCTGACGCACTTTTTCCAGGGCGGCATGGCGTAATGGCACCATTCCCTCCTTGATGGCGATTTTGCGTAATTGATCTTCAGGAACCTGAGAGTTGATCGCCTGGGCCACCTCACTGGTCACCTCCATCAACTCAAAAAAGCCCACCCGGCCCTTGTAGCCAAGACCGTTACACGTTTTACACCCTGCCGGTCCATAGAGGGTAAGGGAAGCGATCTCTTCTTCCTTGAAGCCGGCATTGATTAACTCCTCCGGTTCATAATCTTTCTCTTTCTTGCACTCCTTGCACAAACGCCTGCCAAGCCGCTGAGCCAATACCATGCTCACCGAGGAGGCAATCATGTAGGAGGGTACGCCGATATCGACCAAGCGGCCAATGGTTGCGGCGGTATCATTGGTATGCAGGGTGGAAAATACCAGGTGACCGGTCATGGCCGCTTTGATGGCTATCTCGGCGGTTTCAATATCTCGTATCTCACCCACCATGATAATATCGGGATCCTGCCGCAGAAACGCCTTGAGCGCCGCGGCAAAGGTCATCCCCACTTCCTGATGGACATTGACCTGATTGATCCCCTTGAAGTTGAATTCCACCGGATCCTCGGCCGTGAGAATCTTAATATCCTCACTGTTAAGTGAGTTAAGCGCCGAATAGAGGGTAACGGTCTTGCCGGAACCGGTGGGCCCGGTAACCAAGAGCAACCCCTGCGGAAGGGACAGACATCGCTTGAGCATTTCAAAGGTGCTCACCTCAAAACCGAGCATGGTCAGGTCGACATTGAGCGACCCCTTATCGAGGATACGCAGGACCACCGACTCGCCGAACAGGGTCGGCAGGCTTGACACCCGGAAATCAACGGAGCGCTGCTTGCCCAGACGCATCTTGATGCGCCCGTCTTGGGGAACCCGGCGCTCGGTAATATCAAGACCGGAGAGAATCTTTACCCGGGCTACCAGGGCATTTTTTATGGTGAGCGGCAGGTTCATTGACTTAAAGAGAGAGCCGTCCTTACGATACCGAACCTGCATGGATTTCTCGTAGGGCTCTATGTGAATATCAGAGACTCCTTCCTGCACCGCCTTAACCAGGATACCGTTCACCAGTTTGATAATGGGGGCATCGGAGGCGGCGAACTGATCAAATCCCTCATCTTCACCGCCGCTTTCAATTTCAAAATCATCCGCCGCTTCGGAAACGATGGCACCGAAATCATCCACTTCGGTTATCGTTAAAGTCTCCTCGCTCTCATCTTCTTTTTGAGAGAAAAAGGAACTTGCCTCTTCGTCATCAATCTTGTAGTATTTTCTGTACGCCTCAATGATATCACGATCGATGGCGACACAGACGTCCAGCTCTTTGTTGATCTCCTCCTGCAGTTCCTCAACAGCCAGTGAGTCAGTGGGCTCGGCCATGGCGATCTGCAGGGTATTGCCGGCCATTCGCAAAGGAAACGCTAGATATTTCTTGGCGGTTTCATACGGCATTGCCTTTATTGCGTCACCGCTCGGCGGCTCACTTGCGATGTTGACCGCGGTGTAACCATGGCTGCGGCTTAAAAAATTATAGACGGTGTCTTCTTCGATGTAATCCAGCTGGCGCAGCACCGAACTCATCCGCTCGCCGCTTTTTTTAACCTTACTTTTTGCATCTTCAAACTGCCGGGTGGTAATGTAGCCGGCCTTGCTCAGCATTTCGCCGAGCCGAAGTTTGGAAGCGCCGGTTCGATCCTTAATTGTCTTTTTCTTGCCGGCCGAAGCAAACTCTTCTTTTTTTCTGCCAATAGCCATCTATACCCTCTATTGGGAGCGTGCGGGTGTCATCCCGCACGCTCATGAGCTGGGTTTTTCTAAAATACCCCGGTAACCCGTCCGGTTTCGGTATTCACATCTATGCGCCGATAGGCCGGATCCGATCCGGTGCCCGGCATCAGGCTGATTGCCCCGGCAACCGGCACGACAAAGCCGGCCCCCTTGTAGGTCAGTATATCACTGATGGGCAAGGTCCAGCCCTTGGGCACTCCCTTGAGCTTCGGGTCATGGGAGAGTGATAAGTGGGTTTTAACCATGCACGTGCCAAGGTTTGCCATATCAGGGTCATCGGCCAGCCGCTTGAGGGCACTGACGGCATTTCCGGAATAGGAGACGCCATCGGCCCCATAGACCTCTTTGGCGATCAGTTCGATGCGCTGCTCAAGGGGAGTATCGAGTTCATAGAGAAACTTGAAATTGTTTGGCTCCTCACAGGCATCAATCACCGCATCGGCAAACTCCAGCGCCCCCTCGCCGCCATGTTCCCAGTGTCGTGACAGGGCAACCCGGGCGCCGGCTGCCTCGCAGAGCCCGCGGACCGCGGCGATCTCGTTATCGGTATCGGTGTAGAAGGCGTTGATACAGACCACCGGGTTGATACCCGCCTTCTTGACGGTTTCGATATGGTGCAGGAGATTTTTCGTCCCCTCTTCGACCCAGCCCACATTTTCGGTGCTGTATTCCGTCGGCATCGGTTTGCCGGGAATGGGGATAGGGGCGCCGCCGTGGCATTTCAGCGCCCTGATGGTGGCAACCACAACCGCGCAGTTGGGGATATTGCCCGAGTAGCGACATTTGAGGTTCCAGAATTTTTCAAAACCGATATCAGCACCAAAGCCCGATTCGGTGACGTTGTAGTCAGCTATTTTCAGCCCCACCCGATCGGCAATTACCGAGGACTGGCCGATGGCGATGTTGGCAAACGGCCCGGCGTGCACCAGCACGGGCTGACCCTCGAGAGTCTGCATGAGGTTGGGATTGATGGCCTGTACCATCCAGGCGGTCATGGCGCCGTCCACTTCCAGGTCGGCGGTGGTTACCGGCCGATCCTGCTTGTCATAGGCAACCACAATTTTACCGATGCGTTCACGCATATCGGTGAGGTCCTTGGCGACGGCCAGAATTGCCATGATCTCCGAAGAAACGGCGATACCAAAACTTGAGCTCATGGTATAGCCGTCAAGCTTTCCACCAATACCGATAGTTATATTGCGCAGTGCCTGGGCGCAATAATCGATGATCCATCTGAATTCAACCTTCTTCGGATGGATGTCCAGACGTTTGAGGTTGCGCTGAGCGAGTTGTTCATCGGTATAGTTGGATTCATGCTGCATCCGGGCCGTCAACGCGACCATTCCAAGGTTATGGGCATTCATGATGGCGTTGATATCGCCGGTCAGGCCCAGGGAAAATTCGTTGAGCGGAATACACTGGGCAAGCCCGCCGCCGGCCGCCGAGCCCTTGATGTTCATGGTCGGTCCACCGGAAGGCTGGCGAATGGCGCCGACCACGCTTTTCTGGCGTTTGCCAAGCCCCTGCACCAGCCCCATGGCGCAGGTTGATTTACCCTCACCCAGAGGAGTGGGGGTAATGGCGGTGACGTCCACATATTTGCCGTCTGGCTTGGCTGCCGTTCTCTCCAGGATCTTGCGGTAATCAAGTTTGGCGACATAGTGGCCGTACGGTAACAGCTCTTCTTTGGTAAGACCAAGTTCCTCGCTGAGCTGATACACGGTTTTCATACGGGTTTCCGCTTCCTGAGCGATTTCCCAATCTGCGTGTTTGGTCGGATCAAGTGCCATGTTCCCCCTCCCTCATACTGGTTTTAGATAGATCGGTGACCATTTCACCACACCACTTACCAACACTCTTTTTAACCAGCAAATCAGCGTGCTGTCAAGAAATCGATATTACTGAATAAAATAGAAAGGAATTGTACCTGAAGAAAGATAATCCCGGTGTTTCATTTATTACCGGGTAACCCACGGGAAAAATGGTAAAAGCAAGCAAAAATTCATGAATTTTTGCTTGTCATACCAGGTGAAATAAAACTATTTTTTCGGCCAGAACGGTGACATCTCACGCAGCGACGCGATTATCGGTGGAAGTTTTTCTAAAACGGTATCTATTTCTTCCTCGGTGTTATAGACGCTGAGGGAAAAACGAATGGATCCGTGCGCAGCGGTAAACGGCACCCCCATCGCCCGCAGTACATGAGATGGTTCAAGGGAGCCCGAAGTACAGGCGGAACCTGATGATGCGCAGATATTATAGCGATCCATATGAAGAAGAATGGACTCTCCTTCCACGAACTCGAAACTGATGTTGGCGGTATTTGGTAAGCGCAGCTCTTTGTTGCCGTTGAGAAGGGAGCGGGGAATCGAGCTTAACAACCCGTTCTCCAGTTTGTCGCGAAGCGCTTTTACCCGACCGTTTTCCTCATCCATTTTGTCCGCGGCGAGTTGGCATGCCCTGCCGATTCCAACGATCGAGGCAACATTTTCGGTTCCGGCACGTCGCCCATCTTCCTGGTGGCCGCCCGTCAGAAACGGCGCAAAGGGAGTGCCACGCTTGACATAGAGGACACCGATGCCCTTTGGCGCATGGAGCTTATGGCCGGAGAGCGAAAGAAAATCAATTTCACTGTCACGCAGAGAAAAGGGAATTTTGCCGACCGCCTGTACCGCATCGGTATGAAACGGGATACCACGCTCTCTGGCCATCACCGCCATCTCTTCAACCGGAAGGATAACACCGGTCTCGTTGTTGGCCCACATAATACTGACAATGGCGGTATCGTCACGCAATGACTCAGCATATTCGTCCATGTCGATCAGCCCCTCCTCGTCCACCTTGAGCATGGTGACCCGGTAGGGATGGCCGGTGAAAATACTAATATTTTCACACAGGTTTTTTACCGCCGGATGCTCGATGCGACTGGTGACAATGTGGCGACGCTCCGGGTTGGCCCGCAGGGCCGATAAAATCGCCGTGGAATCGCTCTCCGTGCCGCAACTAGTGAATATCACCTCATCTTCATCGCAGCCAAGCAGCTCCGCCACCTGCTGCCTGGCATTGGCAACCGCTTTGCCGACTTGGCCGCCAAAGCTGTGCATGCTCGAAGGGTTACCGTAGAGCCCGCCGAAATAGGGCTCCATCGCCGCCATTACCTCCGGCGCCACCATGGTGGTGGCGTTGTTGTCCATATATATTACCGGCATCTCGTTATTCACTACGCTTCCTCCACGACCAATGTTTCCAGCACTTGTTCACGCAATTTCCGCTCGACAAATTCCTTAATGGTCGTCTGTGATTTAAAGCAGCTGGTACATGCACCCCGCATGGAAACCATGACTGTATCGCCCTCTACATCGATCAGCTCAATATCGCCGCCATCTAGCCTCAGGCCTGGTCTGATTTCACGGTCAAGCACCTCTTCGATCTTTTTTATTTTCTGCAGGGTGGTCATCCGTTTTGACGGCTGTTTCAAGGGTATCACCCGCAAACCGTCCGACTGGGTTTTGTGAAGTAACTCAGCCAGTTTCTCTTCGCACTTGCCGCAGCCTCCACCCGCCTTGGTGAAATTGGTGATCTCCTCAACTGAGTGAAGATTCGATTCACTTACTACTCGCCTGATCTCCACATCAGTCACCCCGAAACACTCACAGACCACCTCGCCGTCCGCCTTCGGAAGGCTGAGCCCCCGAAAATCGGCAAGGGCCGCCTCCAGCGCCTCTCTGCCCATAACCGAACAGTGCATCTTTTCCTTGGGCAGACCGCCCAGTGCGCTGGCAATGTCTTCGTTGGTGATAGTCTCGGCTTTGCTGACATCCATGCCGATGATCATCTCGGTAAGGGCCGAAGAAGAAGCGATGGCGCTGGCGCAGCCAAAGGTTTTGAACTTGGCATCGACAATCTTACCATCCTCGATCTTCAGGGTGAGTCGCAGGGCATCGCCACAGGCAAGTGAACCGACCTCGCCAA
Organism: Desulfofustis sp. PB-SRB1; assembly: GCA_016722945.1. Taxonomy (GTDB): domain Bacteria; phylum Desulfobacterota; class Desulfobulbia; order Desulfobulbales; family Desulfocapsaceae; genus PB-SRB1. The sequence goes on from JAEQMT010000066.1 coordinate 276,153, forward strand.
CCCCGTCAGCATTATCTATTTCCCCGACATTGCGTGGATTCTGGAAATGTTCGGTAACTGTTTCAGTGTATTCCCACATATGTTTAAAAGCTCCAATTAGAGAATTATTGTACTTAAAAAAGCCTGAGAACAATTTAATACCGCACTGGTTGATTGCAATACCCGGCTAGCCATATCAGTACATGAAGCCGGGCTTAGAGCAGACCTGCCTCAGCCATCATCATCCTGGCGGTATCGACCAGCACCTGAGCACCGTCTTCGGTGCGAGACTCTACGTAAAATCGAACCTTCGGCTCGGTCCCCGATGCTCTGATCATGATCCATGAATCATCGGCAAAAATCATTTTTCTTCCGTCAATATCGATGACCTCTTTTATCTCTTTTTCTTCAGTGCCGACCCGAACCATTGATCCCTCTCGATACTTTTCAAGAAGGGCCAGGCTTTCAAGCAGTTCCGCCCCCTGTTTGCTCACCACCACCCCATCGCGGACGGGATAGAAAGCACCGAAACGTTGCTCGATCTCTTCTTTAAGAGCGCCCAGATTCATTCCCGTATGCACCACCATATCAAGTGCCAGAAGCAATCCGATATAGGCATCTTTTTCCGGGGTATGACCGATAATGGAAATGCCGTCCGACTCCTCGAAACAGACAAGCGCTTTGCCGATGACCGGCTTGAACTCCTTAAAACCTACCTTGGTTTCATACACCTGTTCATCCAATCCGCGAGCCACCGCATTGGCCAGGTTGGAAGTCGCCACCGTTTTCGCCACCATCCCGCGTTTATGCTTGTATTGATGGAGGTAGTAGTAAGCCATGGCGCCGAACTGGTTCATGCTGATCTCCTGACTACCATCGGTAAAACGAATACGATCAGCATCCGGGTCGATAATCGCACCGACCTTCAGTGCTTTATCGCTGTCCCGCAGGGTAGCGGTAACCTTGCTCATATTCTCGGACGAAGGCTCCGGACCAATACCACCAAAACTTACATCGGGCTCCGCCCGCAGATGCGTCAGGTGGACAGCCGCCTCTGCCAGCAATGTTCTCAGGTGAATACGGCTTGCCCCATGTACCGAATCGATTACCAGGGTCAGATCGTCGCGACTTGCAAGGTGTGAAATCAGAGCCTGATAATCGATTCCGTGGGTATTCTTGTGTGCTATCACCCGCCGCTGCCACAACGCCAGAGCATCGATACCCAGGATCTCACCCACCGGGGCGCCCACGCTCTTACCCACCACCTCTTTGCCGGCCACGGCCTGCCTCGCCAGATCGGTGAGCACCGTAGTCAATTCGCCGGCGGCCGGTCCGCCATCGGCTGCATTGTATTTATAGCCGCCATATTCCAGAGGATTGTGCGAGGGGGTAAGATTGACGGAAAAGGCGGCGCCCAATTCCAACAACGCCGCGGAAAGCACTCCGGTGGCGGATTCCCCCGCCCAGTACACCTTGAACCCGTGTTCCACCAGCACCTCAGCGATAGCTCTGGCAAGTATTTCACCGCCAAAACGGTTGTCATAGCCAAGCAGACAACCGCGCCGGCGAGCCTCATCCAGGGAGTCTACGCCAAGAAAATCAGCCCGCTCGGGATAAGTCGCCAGCGATTCATACAGACCGATCAGTGCTCTGGTTACCGCCTGTACCGAGGTGACACACACGTCTTTACCAAGCACCCCCCGCCACCCTGAAGTGCCGAAGGAAATTTCTTGAACAGGCGGTTCGGAATTGTGTATTATTTCATCACGGACAAGCTCATAAGCCTGGGAAATTGCCGCTTCAGCATCTTTATCGCCGTCATGCTTTTTCTCAAGCAGGGCGCGAATCAAACCAAAATAGTCACTGGTCCGGTGGTTGCCGGTCGTCACATAGCGATTGTAGAGATCAGGGTAGCCTTGTTCAATGTCCATGTTCGTTCTCGTCTTGGATATTTTTAGCCTTATCGATAAGCATAACCGGGATATCGTCCACTATTTCATACCATAAGCAACATTTTCCACAGATGAGCCCGGGTGGATCGTTGTGCGCAACCACCGGCCCTTTACACTTCGGGCAGGCCAGAATATCAAGCAGTTCTTTGCGGATCATACCGGTACCTTCATAAATTCATTGCATGAGAATTCTTGGCAAATGAGGACGGCAATGGTAGTCAATGGAGGTATCGCTTGCCATGCAACGCTTCAATAAGGTTTGAGAGGAATACTACCATGTCAACCACCACCGCATTTATCGGCGGCGGTCAGATGGCCCAGGCCCTGATTGCCGGCATTCTCGAAGCCGGTATTCTTTCCCCCCATAGCATTCTGGTGGCCGAGCCGGACCACGCCCGCCGGCAGTTCCTGGCCGACACATACGGCGTCGACTGCCGCCCATCCGCGACCATGGTTGTGCCGGAGTCGGCCCGCATAGTGATTGCGGTCAAACCGCAGATCATCACATCGGTGCTGAGTGAGGTAAAAGAGCATCTTCAGGATCAACCGATCATCAGCATTGCCGCCGGAATATCGCTTGACTTTATCGCAGGGTGTATTGACAATTACCAGCACCCGATCATTCGGGTCATGCCCAACACCCCTGCCCTGGTGGCTAAGGGAGCAAGCGCCTTATGCTGCAACGAGTCGGTAAGCGAAGAGCAGTATGCGCAGGTGCGCGCCCTTTTCGATGCAGTCGGCGTTACCACCCTGGTTGACGAATCGGCCATGAACGGGATAACCGCGGTCAGTGGATCCGGCCCCGCCTATCTGTTTTCTTTCGTCGAAGCACTCATCGATGGCGGCGTTAAAATTGGACTGCCTCGCGACACCGCCCGCACCATGGCGATCCAGACGGTGCTGGGCGCCGCCGAGATGCTTGCGCGAACCGATGAGCACCCGGCCCTGCTGCGAGACCGGGTCTGCTCTCCGGGCGGCACCACTATCTGCGCACAGCATGCCCTTGAAAGAGGAAGTTTTCACAGCGTTGTCATGGACGCTGTCGAGGCATCATGGCGCCGTGCCGAAGAACTCGCCAACAGGTAACGCGATATCCCAAGGTACCCACATGGACTCATCATCTCCGCCAGGTTTCACGGTGAAAAAAGCGGGAATTATCAGCAAACCCGGTGATACCGATGCCGCAGCCCATGCCACCGCCCTGATGGCCTGGCTGTCCGAGCGGGGAATCGAGTGTTTGGCCAGTGCAATCGAAGCCGATCTGGATATACTCATCATCCTCGGCGGGGACGGCACCCTGCTGCGAATCGCCGAGACCGCCGCCAGACTCTCGATTCCGGTGATCGGCATCAACCTCGGGAACCTGGGATTTCTTACCGAACTCACCAAAGACGAAAGTACCGAAACCCTTGCCGCCATCCTTGCCGGCACAGCCAATATGGAACATCGCTCGCTGCTCTCTACCAGGCTTAAAAGCGGCTCATCCTGGAGTGCACCACGATATGCCCTCAACGATGTGGTGATCAGTAAAAACGCGGTGGATAGATTGTTCTACCTGGCTACCGGCGCCGATGGCCGCCACATTACCACCTATCGCGCCGACGGCCTGGTCTTCTCCACCCCCACCGGCTCCACCGCCTACAATCTATCGGCGGGCGGACCGCTGGTGCACCCGGATCTGGCCGCCATCCTGGTAACCCCGATCTGCCCGTTCATGCTGAGCAGCCGGCCGATCATACTGCCCCCGCCGCCACCATCACCTCCCACTACCTCGCCCATGAAGGCGACGTAACGGCAATGGTAATTGTGGACGGCCAACAGGCGTGGGAAATGAATCCAGGCGACACCCTGGAGGTAAAAATGGCAGACGACCGCCTCACCCTGATCACTTCTACCAGACGCGACTACTTCAGCATCATCCGCAACAAACTCAACTGGGCCAGCGGACAGGGGGTGTAGTATTTCGCGACCTATGGCTTTTATGAGCGAAGCCTTGCAACATGTGAATGTTCATTCAAGATCCAGGCGTGAGGAAAATGTAATCCCAGGCATATGACTGATGCTTCCAGGATACAATTTTGTGAACAGCGATGATTTCGGCCGAAGACTCCATATCGGAAGGTTCCCTCTAATGGGTATACGTAATCAATAGCACTGATTTAAACTCTCAACGCAAATACGATTACCTTCAATGAGACCATATTCGCCATAGTTTCTTAGCCACATTTTGTTGGATTCAATTTTTGGTTTTGGCAGAGAAAAAGTCGTGTAATTTTCTTCTGAAAGTACATTTCTTTTCGAGGACAATATAAATATCAGACAAATAATAAAATAGACGTAGAAACCGATTGGAATATTGAACATTCTAGCCGATACTTTGCGCGGAATAGAACCCATCACAACAGACATTGCAAATGGAAATGGAATCATCCATAACCAGCGCCACGAAGCCGTCTTATATGTGTTTTTTGCGATAAATTCAGAGGTCCATGGTATAGCCATCAATAAGCAACAAATAATAGTGAAATTGAAATAGACCTTTCTAATACTGGTATTTCGGATAAAAAATGGACTAATAATGAAACAGAACAATGCAAACCAGCCGCGAAAGCCACTTCCTATCACATAAGTTATCATCTCAAGATTTGTAGTATGCTCGACAGTACCACGAGGTGTGTGTACTGTAGCATTTGAAATGTTAAAGTATTGCTTAAATAGAAGTCCTAGTAAAATCAACATAAATACTGCTGAAAATAGAGTAAAAAAATAGGATTTATCCGATTTTTTAAAACTAAAGATCCCAGAAATATAAAGTACAAGCAACAATAAAGGTTCAACCACAAGTGCTGTCGGCGTAAAACCAACACCAGCAACAATACAAGCTGATAGTAATAGCATATACTTTTGTTTTTCTGTCTGGAAATATTTAAAGTAGTAATATATAATTGCAGGAATAATTAAAGAAACGAATACCGCTTTTCCCTGAAATAATCGTACCAAACCGAAATTTGCATGAGTTCGATGAATATCACCCCAGACAAGCATGACTATAAAGAAAAACAACATGCCATAGACCCAATCATCGCGGATGGTAAGTCGAAGCAACTTTATGTGAATTGTCGCGACAAATATTGAGAAGATAGCAGGAACAAGCAGATAGTAAGAAATTAAGATTGGTATGTTAAATAGTGACGATACATTCGCACGCAACGATTCATAAGCAGCTAGTGCAGCCCGTCTTTGGTGTACGTACTTGCTTTCAGAGATTGGATGAGTGTTTTTAGCAAGATATTCAATGGCGGAGTTTAGGTAGTATTGGTCATCGGCATCCGGTCGATTTAAGCATAGTGTTAAAACCACCGAAAATGCAATAAAAAAACCAACAAAATAAAGCTCTTTTTTGTCTAGTAAATGATACTTAAATTTACAGTCTATTCGTACAAATAGAAAATATAATAAGAGAAATATTAGTAATACCGAAAAATATAGATAGAGGATCCCTAGTGGGCTTAAATTAAAAAGATACCCCACTATATGAGATAGAGTATACAAGCCAGCCATGGCAATAAAGATTGCCGTTACCATCTTTTCTCAATAAAGTTTATCATAATGCTCTCGTAAAAACCTCAAAATTGACTACTGCCGTCATTCCCGCCCTCGATAACAACACTCAAGGGCAGGCTGCAGCGGGAATCCAGTGATTTCAATTAACTATGGGTGTCGAGTCAATTTCGGTATGACGAAAAAATGGGTTTTAACGACGCCATCAATCATGAGGGAATCTTACATTTCATCGGTATCGGATTTTGGCCCCTTCAAGTACCATCTCCAATCCACCTGAATTGGTGATAATCTGGTCTGTCTATTATTACTTCCCTTCGTTGTCATTATCAGGCGCATACTCCGGTACAATTTCTCGGAACAACGCCCGAATACCCGCCACATCGTGCGCAGCAGCCCGTTTGCGCAATTCTTCTATTGTATCATTGAGCAAGCCACGCCCAACCGTCCCGCCATACCCGTCAAATGATTGGGAATGGGGCCTGAGCTTCATAATTTTTTCATGATGAGTTGGAATCACGTCTTCACCTGAGGCAATTAATTCTTCATACAATTTTTCACCCGGACGAAGCCCAATAAACTGAACCTCCACATCTTCACCCGGTTCTTTACCGCACAATCGGATTAAATCGTTAGCCATGTCAGCAATTTTTATGGGCGTTCCCATATCCAAGACAAATATTTCCTCACCTTTGGCCAGTGTGCCGGCCTGCAGGATGAGTTGGCACGCCTCCTCAATGCTCATAAAAAAGCGAGTCACCTCCGGATGGGTAACCGTCACCGGACCACCACGCTCGATCTGGCGACGAAAAAGCGGAATAACCGAACCTGATGATCCAACCACATTGCCGAAACGCACCGCGGAAAAAATCGTCCGTTCACCATCCATATTTTGCAGGAGCAGTTCGGCGACTCGCTTGCTTGCCCCCATGATATTGGTTGGCCGAACGGCTTTATCGGTGGAGACCAGGACAAAACGCTCCGCTTCGTACGCAAGCGCCGCCTCCATTACCACACGGGATCCCTGCACGTTGTTCTCCACCGCTTGCCAGGGGTTATCTTCCAGAAGCGGCACATGCTTGTAAGCAGCGGCATGAAACACCACCCGCGGACGATGCTCGGCAAATAGCTTAGCCATCCAGCTCACGGTCCTGCACCGTTGCCAATAGTGCCCTATGGGAAGGGAAATTGAGTTCATGACGAAACTCCATCTCGATGGCATAGAGATTGGCTTCGGAAGAGTCCAACAAAATAAGCCGCTTAGGCTCGTAGCGGACAATCTGGCGACAGAGTTCCGAGCCGATGGAGCCGCCCGCCCCGGTTACCAGGATGGATTTGCCCCGCAGCATGGAACTGATAGCATCGGTCTCCAGGCGTACCTGCGCCCGGCCAAGTAAATCTTCGTAGCGCACCTCTCGAAGCTGTTGCACACTCACCTTGCCGCTGAGGATGGAAGTGAGGCCCGGAAGAATTTTGTACGCCACCGCACACCGTTCACATAGCTCGACAATCCGGCGCACTTGAGGGCCGGTGGCCGAGGGTATGGCGATAAACACCTGATCGATCCGCAAACCTTCTTCGACCAATTCGTGCAGCTGGGATATGCCGCCAAGCACACGCACCCCATGGATACTCCGGTTCCGCTTGGCGATATTATCGTCCAGGAAACCGACCACCTGATAGCGCAGGTGAGGGCTTTCGATAATTTCCCTGAGCAATTTCTCTCCGGCATCACCCGCGCCGACAATCAATGTTTTGTCGGGGTTACTCGCTTTTTTCGCCCGCACTGCATCAAAGAGACGCAATGGCTGCCTGATGTCTCCCCGCAGCAGATACAGGGTCCGAATGCACACCCGCAGCCCGCCGCAGAAAACAAAGGTAAAGACAAAATCCATAACGAAAACGGAACGGGGAAAACCCGCAAAGCGAAACCAGAACGCGGCCAGACTGATCAACGCCAGCGAACCTACTGCCGAGGCCAGCAATAGTTGCCAGAAATCGCGTATGTTGGTGTAACGCCACATGCCCATGTACATGCCAAGCGCAAAAAAACTTACGGTCTTCACCACTATGCTATAGGGCAATAACTGCTCAAGTTGCTGCATATACACTTGCGCAAGGCGAAACTCGAAGCGCAGCAGAAAAGCAAGCCACAGTGACCCGCCAAAAATGATCAGGTCCAGCAGAATCATCAGGTAAAATTTGGGATTGGTCAGCTGGCGATACATGGCGATTACAATGAAATGTGCCTGCTATCGTGCCGGCAGCGAAGTGTTGGCGGAAAGGTCATTGCTCAGGACCCCCTGAAGTAATTTCTTGAACGGCTTCTATAGCCGCTTGGACTGGAGATGCATGCGGCGCCCTCCCCCGCTGATCATGTTACTTCTTTCTCACCCGATCACCGACGCCTTTACCAAGAACCGTCAAAAATAGATACTTGAAATAGTTTGGTATGTTCAGCGATTCCAGCATTTTCGCGTCGATCTCCGCCAGTAACTCCGGAGTCGACATATCAATGCCCTGAATTTGCGCAAGGCCTGTAATACCGGGACGAACACGCAACACTCCACGTTTGGAGCGCTCTTCAATCAACTCTTCTTGGCTGAATAAGCAGGGGCGCGGCCCGACAAGACTCATTTCACCTCGCAACACATTCCATAATTGCGGCAATTCGTCCAACTTAGTTTTACGCAAAAACCGGCCAAGCGTGGTAATTGCCACGGCATCGGCAAGATGTGAGGCAACCGAGTCGGTATCGGGGCGCATCGTACGAAATTTCACCAGCACAAACGGTTTTTTTCCCCGTCCAACGCGCTCTTGTGTAAAGAGCGGTAAACGGGTATCGAGCCAGCACAACCACATCACAAACAGGATAAGCGGGGAAAGGAGAACCAGGCCGATGGCGGAAAACAGCAGATCAAACAGACGAATCAGCATGTGCTCTTGTACCACTCTACAGTTTTTTTCAGACCTTCATCGACACTCACGGGTGGCGACCAACATAGAGTTTCACGGGTGTGATTAATGTCCACCCGAAGCGATCCCGTCAGCCGTTTCAGCTCATTGCTTTTGCCGGTGACGCGACCCGCCAGGCGCATCATCCATAGCGGTACAGGCAAGAGCCTGGCAGGCTTATTCATGGCCCGCGCCAGCGCTTGGATGAGAGCAGGTGTCGATATATCATGGCCATCAGAGACTAAAAATATACTGCCCGGCGCATTGGGGTGATCAATGCACCGAACCAACACATCGATGAGATTATCCAGCCCCACCAGCGATCGTTGGTTGCGAACCGCTCCTAATGGTAGCCAGATTCCCCGCCCAACCAATTGCAATAAGCGAAGAAAATTGCCTTTCACCCCCGGACCGTACACTAAAGGAGGGCGTACTATAACAACTTCAAGACCTGTTTTCTCAACTACCTCCAACAACACCTGCTCAGCTTCCCACTTAGAAACGGCGTAGCTCTCATGAGGCTGCGGCGTGTCGTCGTAAGCAAAACAACCAACTTCGTCGGTAGCCATACCGTTTACATGAATTGAACTTAAAAACACCAACCGTTTTACACCTGAGCGAGCCGATTGTTCGGCCAGACATCGAGTGCCGTCGACATTCACACCACGATAAGCGGTTAACGTATCCGCCTCCGTTTCGTGCATTACATGAGTCCGTGCCGCACAGTGAACCACACAGGAAACACCGGTAAGAGAGCGCGACCAATCAGTCTTTGGGCCGATATCGCCGATTGCCATCACTTCGGATTGGGAACTACAGGCCAAATGGCTAGTTGTAGCATCCCTGACCGAGGCGCGAACGGCAATATTGTTACCTTGCAAAGCCTGAAACAGCGCCTGCCCGATAAACCCGTTTGCGCCGGTGATTAGAACCTTCATGGATTTACTCCTATACTTGACGCAATCATTGCCAATGACGCGGCACGACTACATGGCAATGGTCGATCTAACACTACTCAATACGCTTCTCCAGAATTTTCCCTGTTGCCTGTAATACAACACCGCCACCTCAGACCCGGCGGTGCCCAACCGTTTGCAAATGTACCTTCTCACATAGGAAACGGGCGCCACCGCAGGTGGTGAAAATAGTAGTCAGAACCAGAGTACTTGCTTGGTAACGAAGGGTATTGATGAAACGCTCGTAGGCTAAGGGATATCATATATCATCAAAGCGGTACTGTTGCGGTATGAGAAGACACACAAGGAAATCACAGTCCGGCCTGTAAAGCAAAGCCACCGGCGGTACTTGTGATGCCGACTTTTTTGATGACACTTGAGCGCTTCGTTTGCTATGGTGAGTCTTCTTCTGATACCCGTATCCGCAAGGCATTGTAGTCATAGTTGACTCACTGAGTGAAATTATCATTCATGTCATATGGGAACCTTGCAAAATGGCCTTTTCGCCCAATCTCATCGTTGCTCTAAAAATTTTATCCTCGGAATATCAACCATATGCCTGTGGTAAAATTTTTCACGCGCCTTGATCTTGAACGAAAATTCTCATTTTTCAAGGTTCCCATATGCGCTATCGTTTTTCACTATCCAGGTAATATCCAGTGCAACAAACAATAACTATTATTAGCAGTCAAGCATTTTCTCAGATAAATTTCAGAGGGCCATTGATAAAAAAATTGGTCCAATCTGGTAATACAGTGTACGCCTTAGCTCCCGATTTTGACGATACACTTCGTAGGCAAATCAACGAATTAGGCGCCACTCCCGTTGACTTTTCGATGTCTCGTACGGGTATGAGCCCCTTGTTGGATATTGCCGATACCATTCGGCTTGCCGGCCTACTACGGCAATTAAAGCCCTGTATCACCCTTGCCTATTTCATTAAACCAGTGATCTTTGCAACCTTGGCCGCTTGGTTTGTGGGGGTGCCAAGGAGGGTCGCCCTAATTGAGGGACTTGGGTATGTGTTTACACCGGGAAACCGCTATTTTTCATTCAAGAGAAGGCTCTTAAGAAGTATTGTTTCCATACTCTATAGAGTTGCTCTACGCCGTGCACATGCGGTTATTTTCCTGAATTCAGATGATATCGAAGAATTTACAAAAAGAAACATTGTCAGCGCCAGTAAAGTAACCAAAATTGGTGGAATTGGAGTTGATCTTGACCAATGGCCGTTTTCTCCGCCAGTGATGGAGCCCGTGACCTTTCTGCTTGCGGCTCGATTGCTCCTGGAAAAGGGTATCACTGAATACGCGGAAGCGGCTCGTCTGGTGAAATTGCAACATAGCACTGCAAGGTTTATCCTGTTAGGAGGTCTGGACAGCAACCCGGGAGGCCTCCCGGAAGAGCAGGTCCATGCTTGGGTTGAACAAGAGATTCTGGAGTGGCCGGGTCATGTCGATGTTAAGCCGTGGATTGCGCAGGCCAGTGTGTTCGTGCTACCCTCTTATCGTGAGGGAGTTCCACGCAGTACCCAAGAAGCAATGGCGATGGGCCGACCAGTGATTACGACTGATGTTCCCGGTTGTCGGGAAACGGTGGAAGAAGGAGTAAACGGGTTTTTTGTTCCTTGCCGCAATTCCGAGGCACTGGCGCAGGCAATGCTTCGTTTCATAACTGAGCCGGAACTTATTAGGACAATGGGGCTCGCCAGCCGTTCCTTAGCCGAGCAACGATTTGACGTAGAAGTGATTAACACACAGATGATTGATTGCTTATTTGATTTGTAATTATATTTTGCGCTCAAGATGCGCTTAATATCCATTCCCAACCAGTCAAAGACTGGTGGTTCAAGAAACGCTTTTTCTTCTTCAACCGTCATGAGTTGTCGGCGCCGGCCACCCCACTTTCTTTTTTCTCGGCAGTGCTGTTGATTCGTTGGCAAATCTCTTTTTGCATCCTGAGAATTGTAGCGATACTCACGCCAAGCGATTCACCCATGCCGGCATTGGTAAGTCCATGTTGTTTGGGGAGCAAGACGCTGAGTCCGGTACGGAGTTCCCTGGCGGTCTTTGCATGCTTAACAAGGCGCATTGCTTCTTGCTACATTTCCGTGGTAAGTTGTGCCGGTCGTGCCATGGCGTGCCTGCCTCCTTGGAGAAAGAGCGTTGCGGAAAATGATTGCAGGCACAGTGTATATTAATATCAGCTTGAATACAAATTTTAATTATTTTATTTGTTGCTAAAATGTGCGGATTTACAGGATATATTTCCCAACAAGGCAATGTTGATGCCGCTATCTGTGAGAAGATGGCGAAATCACTCCAGCACAGGGGACCAGATGATTCTGGCGTTTGGATAGATCATCAAGATGGGGTCGCATTAGGGCATAGACGCCTATCTATCCAGGACTTGTCAAGCCTTGGCCGTCAACCAATGCTTTCATCCAGTGGACGTTTTGTAATTGCCTTTAATGGTGAGATCTATAATTTCCTTGTATTGAGAAAAGAGCTTGAAGGTTTGGGAATCAGGTTTTATGGCAACTCTGATACTGAAGTTTTACTAGCTGCTATTGAGATATGGGGCGTGGAGAATTCGTTGAAACGGCTGGTTGGCATGTTTGCCTTCGCTTTATGGGATAAGAAAAAGAAAACCCTCACATTAGCTCGTGATAGATTAGGGGAAAAGCCACTCTATTACGGATGGCAAAACGACAATTTTCTTTTTGGATCAGAGCTAAAAGCTCTGCGTCAGCACCCATCCTTTTCCGGCCAACTTGATCTGAACGCTCTGGGGAGATATTTGCAATACAATTATGTTCCTGCTCCGAAGACTATTTATGCTGGGGTCAATAAGTTAGTTCCCGGGTCATATGTCCAGATTGCTCCTCTGAGTGTCAACCCCGGTAGTCCTCTAGAGCCAATTGCATATTGGCAACTTGAACAGGTAATAAGAAGCGGTATTGAAAATCCATTTACTGGAAAAGATACCGAAGCAGTTGAAGGTTTGAACAACCTTTTATTAGAAACAATCCGGGACAAAATGATTTCTGATGTGCCGTTGGGTGCTTTTCTTTCCGGTGGCATTGATTCGTCAACTGTGGTCGCACTTATGCAGGCCACCAGCTCCAGGCCAGTTAAAACCTTCACCATCGGCTTTAACGAAGGCACATATAATGAGGCAGCACATGCTTTGAGAGTTGCGCGCTATTTAGGGACGGATCATACCGAGCTCTATGTTTCCGCAGAGCAGGCTATGGATGTTATTCCGAGGCTTCCACACATATATGACGAACCTTTTGCAGATTCATCCCAGATTCCTTCCTACCTGGTTGCCGAGTTGGCAAAGAAAAATGTAACTGTTGCACTTTCTGGCGATGGTGGAGACGAACTCTTCGGTGGGTATAATCGTCATTTTCTTGCACAGAAATGGCGTAAAGTTTCCCATATCCCGCCGTTGGCCAGAAAGGTTGTGAGGAGCATACTCTGCGGTGCAGCTCCAAAAACCTGGGATTCACTGTTTGCTATAGCTGCTCCGATAATTCCGAAGAAATACAGGTTAAATATGCTAGGAGATAGGCTGCACAAGTTTGCCTCGATCCTGCCCTGCTCTAACACTGAAGAGTTGTATTCGGTTCTTACATCATTTTGGCTACATCCAGAAGATATATGCCCAGGCTGCGGGAAAACTCATGTTAACTATACAGGACAGTATACCTGGCCGATGAACAAAGAGCCTGCTGAAGAGATGATGTTCCTTGATACAATCAATTATCTCCCTGATGATATTCTGGTAAAGATGGATAGAGCGGCTATGGGAGTGAGTCTTGAAACACGTATTCCTTTTTTGGACCACCGAGTCGTTGAATACGCCTGGCAATTGCCACATACTGTTAAGTTATATGGAGCAGGAAAGTGGGTCCTTCGTCAGGTTCTGCACAAATATGTACCACAAGAGCTGGTCGAGCGTCCCAAAATGGGATTTGGGGTTCCGATTGACAGGTGGCTTCGAGGTCCTCTACGTGACTGGGCTGAGGAGCTGTTGGCTGAGTCGAGAATACGCCGGGAGGGCAATCTAAATCCTATACCTGTCCGGAAAAAATGGAAGAACACCTTTCGGGTAGACGGAACTGGCAGTACCACCTGTGGGGCATTCTAATGTTTCAGGCATGGCTTGCTGAAAATAGTTCTTAACTGTTTAGAATCTAAAGTTTCCCATTTTTGAAGCGAGGACGACACAATCCTGACAATATCAGAGCATGAATATGGTTTGGATGATCCCGGGGAGGGTATATTTATGATGTAATATCAATAACTTATGAGGAGAAATTTTGAGACCGCTAAGCACTTGATATTACTCGATAAAATTAAGAAAATTTTCACCTGAATGACAAAATAATCAACAATAACAGTAGGTTAATAGTGAATGTGAGGCCCACTCATGGTATACTATGTTTTACCACCAACAAGAAACCGGAGGGACCCCGCATGTCTATACTACACCACTATACTCACCGAACTCAAAAACGAATTTATTCAATCAGAAAAAGGCAAACAACGCGGCACCTGGTTTGTCTATCCCCTGCTCTAATAAACTCCTCAGGTGGAGGCGACAACTACTCTGACACAGGGGGCGATAGATCCAGATAAAATTGTAAAATATATTGCAAGTTGTAGATCGTTCTGCAGGACAAGAAGCATAACCATGACCAAACATGTAAAAAGACATATTCCACCTGCAAGTCCATCAAGTCCATCAATTAGATTAATCGCATTCAAAAAAAGAGTAAACCAGAAAACTGTTAAAATGTAGTTTATAAATGGCAAAGATAGTAGAGGAAATGAAAGTTCAAACAAGGTGAATTTGCTAAATGATAGCCCACAATAAAAGGCTATCGATGCAGCCAAAATTTGCAATCCAAGTTTTATAATTGCATGAACGCCTATACAATCATCTAAAAATCCAATAAAAAAGCATAACGTTGCCCCTATTACAAGCCCCAAGACTCGTTTATTTATTACAATTAGTTCAGAAATCTCAGTTCCAATAAAGGGAATAAGAGCGATTACAAGAAAAAAAGTAATAGGTTCCTCGTCGTTTGGAGTGGATTTGGTTATGATGAGCCAAATCCACTCCAAACCACGAGGTTCTCATGAACGGTAATGACATCATCTCTTTAGGCCTGGGCATTGAATCACCTTGGAAAATTAGCGGGCAGACCTTGAACCAAGAGAGCACCCCTCATGAATTGCGGATTTCGCTCAGCACTGATCGGGGCGCATCCTTCCCCTGTCCAGTGTGCAAGAAACCCTGCAAAGCCCACGATTTCAGAGAAAATACCTGGCGCCATCTCAATTTCTTTCAACATCATTGTTACATCACCGCCGCCGTTCCACGAATCAGATGTGAGGAGCACGGCGTTAAGAAAATAGAGGTTCCATGGGCACGCAGGGGCAGCAAATTTACCTTGCTGTTCGAGCAGGTTGCACTAAGCCTGGTGAAAGAGATGCCGGTACGCTCTGCTGCCAGGATCATCGGCATCACCGATAAGAAATTGTGGCGCATCGTCTTTTATTATATCTCCGTCAGTATGAACAAACTCGACCTCTCCACGCTTACCGCCATTGGCTTTGACGAGACTGCTTCAAAAAGACGGCACAACTATGTGACCGTCTTTATCGACCTGGACAAGGAAAAACAGCCCGTTATCTTCGCCACGGTCGGTAAAGGCAAAGAGGTGCTTCGCCAATTCAAACAGTTTTTGCATCGTCATGGAGGTCACGCTGATCGGATCGTGGAGGTTGTGTGCGACATGTCTAAAGCCTTTCTTGCCGGGGTTGGTGAATACTTTGACAAGGCAACGGTGACCGTTGACTGGTTCCATGTGGTACAAACATTCACCGAGGCGGTCAATAAAGTTCGGGTACTTGAATCCAAACAGAAGGAACTTCCCAAACATACGCGCTGGGCCACTTTGAAAAATGCTGACGGCACCTTAACGGAAAACCAGAAAGAAGCGCTTGCCGAACTGGAGCGAATGGACTTCTTCACGGCGATTGCCTGGCGGGTTAAGGAAAAACTCCGGTGGATACGAAAAGCTGCCACCCCTCGAGCTGCCACGTGGCGCTTGAGCCATTTCTTACTGAATGTGTCGAGCATGGAGTTGCACCGTTCCCCCCTGTTACAGCCGGTGATCGAGGCTATTGAGACAGTCATCCGTCATCGCCCGGCCATTGAAGCACGCTGGCAATCACAACACAGTACGGCACGTCTTGAAGGGCTCAACAGCCTGTTCCAGGCTGCCCGCGCCAGAGCACGAGGATATCGCAACCCCATGACGTTCATTGCAATGATTTATCTGATCGCTTCACCAATAGGCAATATCATCAATTCCACTTGAAACGACGAAGAGCCAAGTAATAACGATTCAAAGCCCTCCTGTTCGTGGAATTGGGTTTGTGTGCATTTTTCGTTCATTGGGGTGATCAATAGCATTAAATCGTATTCCAAAAATACGAGAGAATGGTATGATAATAAGAGCTACAATGAAGGATAAAATGAAAATAAAGAGTATGGACGTCATTATATAATCATTATGTATTTATAATTGATAAGCAAACCGCAATCAATATGCAGATGAAGGATTTTTAAGAAGTGTTAAAATGACAACCTAAAATTGACCATCTGCCCCCAGGTTTTTCCTCAATCCCCATGGTAGCTGGCTTCGTATTAAGCTGCAATTTTTCAATTTTCCCGAAATACACTTCATCAGAAGTCGAGCTAGATAAAGCAAAGTGCAGTCGGGTTCTATTATATCTTAGCATGAAACTCTCTATTCCGCGCTCAAGCTCCCGAGGTGTTTCATAATCTTCAAATACACATCTTCAAACTGTCTTTTCCGCCAAAAGCACTCTATCTTGGGTTTGCGGTCGGTAGGCACAAAATCGGTTGAATTCACTCCATTAGATAAGTCAAAATCGCTAAATTTCAACAACATATGTCAAGCTAAAGGTCAGGTATGAACTGAAATATGTAGGCACACGAATTGTATTTATTTCCTTGCATTCAATTTATATACATGCTATTTATGTAAGCATGTACCTGAGAACAACAAAACGTACCAACAAAGATGGCTCGGTCGTCGAGTACTTTCAGCTTGCCCACAACGAGCGCCATCCAAAGACTCGCAAACCGGTCGCTAAAATCATCCATAACTTTGGTAGATCCGACCAGCTTGACCGTCTTGAACTGGTACGACTGTGTCGATCTATCGCCAGGGTGTTGATTCTCACATTAAATGCACAGCATTTGTCTGAATATCTTACCAGTGATATCAGAATATTTTGCAGGCGTCCCCCCCGGGCGTGCGTCGCGTAGCGCCGCCCGGGGGGAGCATCTCGGCACGACTAGAGTACAGATTTACTCAGAACAATGCATCATATTCTGAGTCCTTCTTCTCTGCGTAGTGTCCGTGTCCAGATTGATCAGTGGTTACGAGTCGGCAATACTGTTTGACGATACGGTTTAGTTCTTCAGCCAGTTCAAGCAATTCGGCAAGAAACTGGATGGTCTGTTCAGGTTTCATGATGTGCTCCTTGTGTTTGATGGTTGAATTACAGCAGCTCCGAGTCGGCACACCGAACATGCTCCGCTGTTACCTCTTGTGTTTTTTCGGCGGCAGCGGCGATCATGGCGCCGCGGGCAAGATGGTTGGCTTTGCGAAAGAGCCCGCCGGAGCCCTGATGAATGGCGGTTACCGCCTGTTCGGTAAAGGGTGAGTTTTTTATTCCGACAATGGTGAGATGATGGTCCAGATACTCACCCATCGCCTGGCGGGTGACCGCCGGCAGATGACTTCTGGCAACAATGCGAGAAGCCAGCGGTATGGCGGTACGGTAGAGCAGGTTTTCCGCCAGGTTATTCTGGCCGGCCAGCACCATGGGCAGCCACGGTTTGGAGTCGGCTTCGAACTGGGTGATGGTATGGAGCTCGGCAAAGACATCGAGGCGCAGCAGTGAGGCCTCATCGATAATCAGCAGGGGTTGCTGCTTTTTACCGGCGACCAGGCTGTCGATCTGTGCTCTGATCAGCCGGGTCAATACGGCCCGTGAGGACGATGCGGTAGCGATGTCAAGCTCGGCCAGGAGCTGGCGGTAGAGTTCGAGAATAGAGCCGGCTGAAGCGGTGACCCACAGGGTCTTGTACCGAGAGTGATGAAGCGTTCCACAGCTGTAGCGCACGGCGGTTGATTTGCCGGCGCCGACTTCGCCGGTGACGAGCATGATGGCGCCCAGGCGCAGGACATAGTCGAGGCGCTGCTGGACGCCGAGCAATTCCGGGGTGGTGAGCACCTGCTCAAGGGCGAGATCAGCCCTGAAGGGCTCCGCACTGAGACCGAAGAAACTTCGATAGCTCATGATCCACCTCCGTCGGCGCCAGGATCAAAGGGCAGCCGTCCCGGCCGGCATGTCGTGGTCTTGGCGAGCATCTCTTCACCGCCGTTTTTGGTTCGTTTCACCAGGGTGTTGACCACCAGATCAACCGGCCTGAGCAGACCACACGACTGCCCCTTACAGAAGATTTCGACCCCGTTCCGGCCGATCATCGTTGAACAAGAGCGTGACCCGTTCACCGATCAATTGAACCGGGGCTTCGAAGAGTCGTCCGTCGATGGTGACGACCCGGTCTTTGCTGACCCGGCGCCGCACTTCTTTACGGAAGTGATCAGCAAGCTCAGCGGGTGCTTCGCGAATCATTTCAAGATGAGCGGCAAAGCGGTTGAACGGGGTCATCGCGGTAACCGAATGAACCCGATGCAGATAGTCCGTTTCCAGCCAGTGCTGGAACCGGTCATTGAGCTGAGCAAGGGTGTCGGGTTGGTCATCGAGGCGCGAGATAAACCGGGATCTGACGGTGCGAAAGAACCGCTCGATTTTGCCGCGCCCCTGTGGGGTATAGGGGCGGCTGTGGATCAGGGCGATGCCGAGCGAGGCACAGATTCGTTCGAGATGGCGTGAGCGAAAGGCGGCGCCGTTGTCCACGTAGAGTTTACGCGGCAGTCCTCTGGTAAGCAGGGCCTGGCGAAAGACCTGGAGCCAGGATTCGAGTTTTTCCGAACAGAAGAACTCGCCGTGGGTAATGAGCCGGGAATGATCGTCAAGAATGGCGATCAGATATGCTTTGCGCCGCTTGCCGGTGCCTTTTACCAAGGGGCCGTGCATGATATCTGATTGCCAGATATCGTTGGGAAATTCGGCCTCGTAACGCCGTCGATCCACCGGGGCTCGCTTGTGCAGAGCGGCGCTGTCAAGCTTTTCCTGGGTGAGGATGCGATAGGCGGTGGAGAGACTCAGCGTCGTGCCGGGTGTGATTACTTGTTTTTCAGCAAGTGCTTGCACCAGCCGCCAGACCGGCCAGCCTGGTTGTTCTTTGCGCAACCGGATCAGGGCGCCGCGAGTCTCATCATCGACCGTGCGAGAGCATCCCCGGTCGCACCGCCTGGCCGGCATCAAGGCACTGAGCTCGCGGCCGCCCCGCTCATAGAGTCGCAGCCAGCGCCTGACGGTGGCCGCCGACACCCGGGTGCGATGAGAGCCGGGGATGTTCCAGTGCTGCTCACTTTTTTGATAGATGAGTTCGGTCAACTCACCGGGTTCGAGTCGTGATGCAACCAACTCGCTGATGACTCCGAAGCGAAACAGGGCAACTTCGGTACGCAAGGCTTCGTCTTCCATGGGCGTCCTCCTGGGTATGGGGTATCAGAGTCGGGTTATCCGAGTCTGTCTGCCGATACCATGCTCAGAGGCCGCCGGGCAGAGCTACAATACGGTAGGGTGGGTCATGGATGTGTCGATTGTCATGGTGTATTGCTTGGGTAACCGGGATGATGTTTCGTGCAATGAGTCGAGTGAATCCTTCCCGGTGGGTAAGCTGAGCGGACATCCCGAAGACCAGCCGAATCATCCGACCTAGCCGACGCCACCACTGGCGTTGGCGCGAACGCGGCAGATCGGGCCGCCAGCGTTTTGTGCTCTGTCGGTGGGTAATTGCCTGCTGGATCTCAGCACTGGAACTGCGATACCGGGGCCAATATCCCCGTGGTTTCAACCGATGAACGGCGCGGCACTGCGAACAGAACAGACGTCGAAGATAGACACAATGAGAAAAGCAGCTAAACCAGGCGACAACAAATCCATGCCACCACAACCGTCCACCGCACCGGGGACAGCACGATGGTTTATTCCAGGGGTAGGCGGTGCCGAGACGAGCAATTTCCTTGACGGATGCGGCAACAAACAGTACCACAAGGCAACTCCTTTCAGGAAGTAGGTTTCCTGCCTGGAGGGCTGCCGGGGCCGTGTCCACGGCCCCGGCAGCCACCACTCACGAGGGGTGTACAATAACGTTACGAGAATTCAAGATAATCTGCAGTGTCACCACCCACTGCTAACAGATTCTGACAAAAAAGGCTGGTTTTATTTTAGATAATCTGGGATTCAACACAGGGTCTGCGGGTTGCATATCTCTGATCCATTGGCTGAAGGCGTTTTGCTGCCAGAGGGAGAAGCGATCAATATACCGCCTGATCTGAAGATTAAGCAAACGTTTGCTTTGGGCTGCCCGCTGGCCATCGAGGCCCTATGGGAACGGCTCGGTTTGAAAAAGGCGCTCAATGATATTGAACAGGCAACCGGTAGTCAAGTTCCTTACGAACGAGCACTTCTGGCCATGGTCGCTAACCGATTATGTGACCCCGAATCCAAACTCGGGGTATGGGACCGCTGGCTGTCCACCGTCTACCTGCCTTCTTGTGCAAGCCTCAGGCTCAGGCATATGTATGAAGCGATGGACCTGCTTCACGACAATATCGATACCATTTGTTGATTCTCACATTAAATGCACAGCATTTGTCTGAATATCTTACCAGTGATATCAGAATATTTTGCAGGCGTCCCCCCCGGGCGTGCGTCGCGTAGCGCCGCCCGGGGGGAGCATCTCGGCACGACTAGAGTACAGATTTACTCAGAACAATGCATCATATTCTGAGTCCTTCTTCTCTGCGTAGTGTCCGTGTCCAGATTGATCAGTGGTTACGAGTCGGCAATACTGTTTGACGATACGGTTTAGTTCTTCAGCCAGTTCAAGCAATTCGGCAAGAAACTGGATGGTCTGTTCAGGTTTCATGATGTGCTCCTTGTGTTTGATGGTTGAATTACAGCAGCTCCGAGTCGGCACACCGAACATGCTCCGCTGTTACCTCTTGTGTTTTTTCGGCGGCAGCGGCGATCATGGCGCCGCGGGCAAGATGGTTGGCTTTGCGAAAGAGCCCGCCGGAGCCCTGATGAATGGCGGTTACCGCCTGTTCGGTAAAGGGTGAGTTTTTTATTCCGACAATGGTGAGATGATGGTCCAGATACTCACCCATCGCCTGGCGGGTGACCGCCGGCAGATGACTTCTGGCAACAATGCGAGAAGCCAGCGGTATGGCGGTACGGTAGAGCAGGTTTTCCGCCAGGTTATTCTGGCCGGCCAGCACCATGGGCAGCCACGGTTTGGAGTCGGCTTCGAACTGGGTGATGGTATGGAGCTCGGCAAAGACATCGAGGCGCAGCAGTGAGGCCTCATCGATAATCAGCAGGGGTTGCTGCTTTTTACCGGCGACCAGGCTGTCGATCTGTGCTCTGATCAGCCGGGTCAATACGGCCCGTGAGGACGATGCGGTAGCGATGTCAAGCTCGGCCAGGAGCTGGCGGTAGAGTTCGAGAATAGAGCCGGCTGAAGCGGTGACCCACAGGGTCTTGTACCGAGAGTGATGAAGCGTTCCACAGCTGTAGCGCACGGCGGTTGATTTGCCGGCGCCGACTTCGCCGGTGACAAGCATGATGGCGCCCAGACGCAAGACATAGTCGAGGCGTTGCTGGACGCCGAGCAATTCCGGGGTGGTGAGCACCTGCTCAAGGGCGAGATCAGCCCTGAAGGGCTCCGCACTGAGGCCGAAGAAAGTTCGATAGCTCATGATCCACCTCCGTCGGCGCTAGGATCAAAGGGCAGCCGTCCCGGCCGGCATGTCGAGGTTTCGGCGAGCATCTCTTCACCGCCGTTTTTGGTTCGTTTCACCAGGGTGTTGACCACCAGATCAACCGGCCTGAGCAGACCACACGACTGCCCCTTACAGAAGATTTCGACCCGTTCCGGCCGATCATCGTTGAACAAGAGCGTGACCCGTTCACCGATCAATTGAACCGGGGCTTCGAAGAGTCGTCCGTCGATGGTGACGACCCGGTCTTTGCTGACCCGGCGCCGCACTTCTTTACGGAAGTGATCAGTAAGATCAGCGGGTGCTTCGCGAATCATTTCAAGATGAGCGGCAAAGCGGTTGAACGGGGTCATCGCGGTGACCGAATGAACCCGATGCAGATAGTCCGTTTCCAGCCAGTGCTGGAACCGCTCATTGAGCTGAGCAAGGGTGTCGGGTTGGTCATCGAGGCGCGAGATAAACCGGGATCTGACGGTGCGAAAGAAGCGCTCGATCTTGCCGCGCCCCTGTGGGGTATAGGGGCGGCTGTGGATCAGGGCGATGCCGAGCGAGGCACAGATTCGTTCGAGATGGCGTGAGCGAAAGGCGGCGCCGTTGTCCACGTAGAGTTTACGCGGCAGTCCTCTGGTAAGCAGGGCCTGGCGAAAGACCTGGAGCCAGGATTCGAGTTTTTCCGAAGAGAAGAACTCGCCGTGGGTAATGAACCGGGAATGATCGTCAAGAATGGCGATCAGATACGCTTTGCGCCTTTTGCCGGTGCCTTTTACCAGCGGGCCGTGCATGATATCTGATTGCCAGATATCGTTGGGGAATTCGGCCTCGTAACGCCGTCGATCCACCGGGGCTCGCTTGTGCAGAGCGGCGCTGTCAAGCTTTTCCTGGGTGAGGATGCGATAGGCGGTGGAGAGACTCAGGGTCGTGCCGGGTGTGATTACTTGTTTTTCAGCAAGTGCTTGCACCAGCCGCCAGACCGGCCAACCTGGTTGTTCTTTGCGCAACCGGATCAGGGCGCCGCGAGTCTCATCATCGACCGTGCGAGAGCATCCCCGGTCGCACCGCCTGGCCGGCATCAAGGCACTGAGCTCGCGGCCGCCCCGCTCATAGAGTCGCAGCCAGCGCCTGACGGTGGCTGCCGACACCCGGGTGCGATGAGAGCCGGGGATATGCCAGTGCTGCTCACTTTTTTGATAGATGAGTTCGGTCAACTCACCGGGTTCGAGTCGTGATGCAACCAACTCGCTGATGACTCCGAAGCGAAACAGGGCAACTTCGGTACGTAAGGCTTCGTCTTCCATGGGCGTCCTCCTGGGTATGGGGTATCAGAGTCGGGTTATCCGAGTCTGTCTGCCGATACCATGCTCAGAGGCCGCCGGGCAGAGCTACAATACGGTAGGGTGGGTCATGGATGTGTCGATTGTCATGGTGTATTGCTTGGGTGACCGGGATGATGTTTCGTGCAATGAGTCGAGTGAATCCTTCCCGGTGGGTAAGCTGAGTGGACATCCCGAAGACCAGCCGAATCATCCGACCTAGCCGACGCCACCACTGGCGTTGGCGCGAACGCGGCAGATCGGGCCGCCAGCGTTTTGTGCTCTGTCGGTGGGTAATTGCCTGGTGAATCTCAGCACTGGAACTGCGATACCGGGGCCAATACCCCTGTGGTTTCAACCGATGAACGGCGCGGCACTGCGAACAGAACAGACGTCGAAGATAGACACAATGAGAAAGGCAGCTAAACCAGGCGACAACAAATCCATGCCACCACAACCGTCCACCGCACCGGGGACAGCACGATGGTTTATTCCAGGGGTAGGCGGTGCCGAGACGAGCAATTTCCTTGACGGATGCGGCAACAAACAGTACCACAAGGCAACTCCTTTCAGGAAGTAGGTTTCCTGCCTGGAGGGCTGCCGGGGCCGTGTCCACGGCCCCGGCAGCCACCACTCACGAGGGGTGTACAATAACGTTACGAGAAATCAAAATAATCTGCAGTGTCACCACCCACTGCTAACAGATTCTGACAAAAAAGGCTGGTTTTATTTTAGATAATCTGGGATTCAACACCATTGAACAAACCGTGTTTTTCAACACGGCTAACCTTTTCAACCTGGAGGTCGATCTGATCTTTTACGATACGACGACCGCTTCTTTCCAGATCGATGCTGAAGACCATTCTGAAGCCGACCCCAACGCCACATTACGTAAATTTGGCCGTTGTAAAGAAGGCGGTTGGGCACCGCAGGTCGTCGTTGCTCTGGCGGTGACTCGCGATGGTATCCCGGTGCGTAGTTGGGTGTTGCCGGGTAATACCGCCGATGTCACAACAGTAGAAAAAGTTCGCGCCGATCTCAGGGGCTGGAACCTGGGTCGGGCAATGTTTGTCGCCGATGCGGGGATGAACTCCGAAGATAACCGCGTTGAACTGGCCAAAGCTTGTGGGAAATATCTTCTGGCCTGTCGTATGGCCAGTATCTCTGAAATCAATTTGAAGGTTCTCAGTAAACGTGGCCGCTACACCAAATTTAAGGATAACCTCTATGCCAAGGAGATCATCGTCGGCGATGGTGAGAGGCGGAGGCGTTACATCCTCTGTTATAACCCCAAACAAGCACAAAGGCAGCGGAGCCACAGACAGCTAATAATCGAGCTGCTTGAAGCTGAGTTGGCCACGCACAAGGATCACTCAGCAACTGCCCAGTGGGCTATTGAATTGTTGGCATCACGCCGTTTCAAGAAATATCTGCGAACCACCAAAGGTGGCCTCATTCGTATTGACCGGGCTGCCGTTGGTAAGGCGGCAAAGTATGATGGAAAATGGGTAATTGAAACCAACGACGATACCATTAGTCTCGAGGATGCGGCGTGCGGTTACAAGAGTCTGATGGTGATCGAGCGTTGTTTCCGCTCGTTGAAACGTACCCAGATAAAGATGGTGCCGATGTACCACTGGGCCTCCCGAAGGATTGTGAGTCATGTCAAAATTTGCGTACTGGCCTTGCTTATCGAACGGATCGCAAAAATGACCTGCGGTATGTCGTGGCACCATATCCAGCGAAATTTGGAGACACTGCAGATCACAGAATTTTTTGATTTAAAGTATCGTGTGCTTATGCGCAACGAAGTGACAACAGAGGCAAGAAACATATTAAAATCATTAAAGATAAAGGTACCAAAGCAGCTCATCCACGCGGAAAAAACAGCTTGAATTTGTAGACACACGCCGAATTTTGCTATGCATCGCAAAACCACCAACAGCAATGGTTTGCGGTGATTCATGTACTTACAGACCGCAAACCCAAGTCTATGGCAACATTGTTCAGCCAGCGTCCCCGACCATCAATACTGAGCTAATCTGCTGAGATCGCATGGCTTCAAGCCATTTCTCTGAGGTGAACTGGCTGCCCTGATCTGTATTTATACCTAATTTGAGCGATTTATTGAAAAATGAGTCCCCAGCCGCGATGCTATATTCTATAATTATTGCTAAAATATGACAAATGATAGCAATTAAAACAATAATTCGTAAGGAACCCATGGCGACCGA
Organism: Desulfofustis sp. PB-SRB1; assembly: GCA_016722945.1. Lineage (GTDB taxonomy): Bacteria > Desulfobacterota > Desulfobulbia > Desulfobulbales > Desulfocapsaceae > PB-SRB1. The sequence continues at coordinate 301,134 of JAEQMT010000066.1, forward strand.
CCAACACCAGCAGAGTTTATAAAACCTCTTAAAACAAATACAGCCCCAATAAAGCCGGCTACAAGAAAAACTCGTTTTTGCGCTCTGATTCAGTGCAAGCCTTTCACGCCCGAGCATTACTAATAAGGTCAGAGGTACAATCACGGTCAATAGATCGAGCAACCGGAGCCCCATATAAGTATAGCGGCCAAGCACCCAGAAAATTATTGTTAAGATAAAAGCCGTCAAGATAATCATTGAGCGATTCTTATAGGTAAGCCCTGATCTCCAGGCTCCAGTGAGAATAATTCCTATACAAATCACCTTGCTCAAACCAGACAATACGTGTGGAGATTTAAAATCTTTGTAAGATATTATCCTTGTGACAAGATATTCACCATAAAAATACAATGTTAAAAATGTAAATATCCCCCCAATTAAAAGCAATAATATTTTTCTCCGCTGAATTACATTTCCAACAAATAAAAGATACAATGAAGAAAATATAAGTGAATAGTGAAAACTCCACCCTACTATAAGCTGAATAATACCAGCAAAATTTTTATTTCTTCGAAATGATTGTGCCGAGAAGAGTAGAAATATCGAAGCAATTCCAATGCGCATAGCGTTCATCGCATATTGGTAGTAGATAAATGGTATAAAATATACAATTAAAAAAAACAACTCATCAGGGTCTGCTTGGCATATGTAAATAGAAATGCTCAGCACAAAAAATGCTGTAACCAAACGCACTACAACTACATCCGAACTGGTGGTCAACCCAAGTAACCAAACCAGTAATGCAAAACCTGTTTCCACCCCATACCATTCAGCAGGTGAGCGAAGTATGGCAACCATTTGTTCGTAGTTGGCGGTATCCGTTCCAACAGTTCCTCTGAACACTGCAATAGAGCCCAGTAAAATGATTGCCAAAAGAGCAAAAAACTTCCCCCGGTAGCCCGTCAGGGCATTGACGCATAATGCGTAATATACGGCGCCAAGACCGGCCAGATATACCGCCAAGTCAGCAATCAACTCAATACCCTAGCAATAATAATTCTTCTCAAGAAACACACCCATGACCAAGCATACAGAAGCAAAAAATGACTTACTGAAATGCAGCCATTTTTTCGTAC
>JAEQMT010000027.1 GCA_016722945.1 Desulfofustis sp. PB-SRB1
CTTTTTTCCCACTGCGGACTTCCTCAACAGCCTTATTTACTATCTGCAGTATGTCGTTTTCTGAATAGTCTTTGTTTCTTGAACGAAGGCAATCAAGGGTGGCCTGCATCCTTGTTTCCCACGGCTCATTCTGGCCATTAGGCTTGATGAAGCTTTCCACTTTGCTTTTTATCAGTAACGCATCGATCATATTTTTAATCATCGTCCTGTTTCTCTACAGACATGTTTTGAATTTCTCAAGAAGCTCTAAATCTTTCAGCTGACTAATCCCGTCGAGGGGCATTGTCAAAAATCAAGTAATCTGATGTAACCCCTAGCGCTTGAGCTATCTTGCGGAGCGTATCGGCCGTTGGCTCAACCTTTCCGTTCTCATACTTGCTCAGCAGTTTGCAGTGAACACCTGAGAGCCGTTCAAGGGCGAGTTGGGATAACCCCTTTTCATTTCTCAGCCTTTTCAGCTTTTTCTCCAATAGTCATAAAGCCCTCCTTCGTTTGTACGAACTATAACACAGCACGACAAATTTGGCTTCAGCTCTATTGGTGCAAAACTCACCACGGTACCAGGTTGATGGCTTCACTACCCCGGCGAGATATCGAAGCGTCCTGCTCTTCTGCCATATCTTCCCGGCACAAACCATATCGGCAACACCACGGAAGTGGTGAGCCATCGAGATAGGGGTCAAATCTCGATCCTTGACACTGATCAATAAAAAGTTCACCGTCACGCCCGGTGTAACGGCTGAGTTGGAATTTTTATGGTCTGTCATGTCCCCGCCGACCATCGCTTTGCTTCATGCTTTAAGATCAAACTGTCAAGGACAGTTTTGACGATCTGTTTCTCTTCGGGCTCAAATCGAGATATCGCTTCAAATTGCAATCTGAGGTCATTATCAGGGCCTCTTTCATCCTTATCAAATAATAACGTATCCGCGCTCACGCTCAGCGCAACGGCGAGCTTTCGTATCACCTCCAAAGTCGGCTGTGATGTGCCGCCCTCGTACCTCCGCACCTGGGCGACATGGAGCCCGACAAGCTTCGCCAGCTTCTGTTGGGTCAGTCCTTTTTCCTTTCTGATAGCACTTAACCGTTCCGGGAATTCCATATCGAGTATCCGGTGTGATGAATTTACCACAGTATACTCCTTCTTTTTTTGAGTGATTTTTTTGTTGACCACTATATAGCATGTGCTATACGTTGCATAGCATATAAAATGCTTGACAGGTTTTTGAACAGGCTTGTCTGAACGAAAAAAGCCCGTCACCTTCCGGTCTGTGGCAAGAGCGAAGGTGACGGGCTGGTACGACCCCGGCGAGATACCGAAGCGTCCTGCTCTTCTTCCATATCTCCCCGGGAAAAAAATCAATCATGGTGACCCAAAGGAGGTGATGAGCCATCGCCACCTACGAGACCACGGACATCTATGTCGGCGCCTTTTTCCTGTGCAAGGGCGCCGGCACTGCGCGGCATCAGGATCAAGGACGCGGCCAGAGGATTGCGCCTTTTGAGATCAGCGGCGCCGACCTGGAACAGTTAGAGCGGCAATACCGAAGCGGTCAGGCCCTGGTAACCCCGTTCATCTGCGAGAATCACTGAACCTACTCAGAGATATGCTGTTTGACCTGCGAGATATGAGGAGAGAGAATAATGATCAGTCAAGACGACATCGACGCCATCAAACACGGCCGTTGAGCTGGTTTCTTTCATGAAGGCCCGCGGCATCGAGCTGCAACAGGTCGGCGAGAACTACCGGGGCTTCTGCCCCTTCCATGAAGATACCACCATCACTTACCGTCAATCCCAAGGAAAACCTGTGGAACTGCTTTGGCTGTGGGACGGGCCGGCGATGTGATCCGCTTTGTTGAGCTGATCGACCAAGTTGACTTCACGCAAGCAGTGAAACGGTTATCCGCGAACCATCCAAACCCGGAAACCAAAAACAGCAGTTAAAGAAAAAAAGAAAGGGCTCAGCGTGGCCGACAAAAAGCTGCTGGCTCGGGGAACAGAATTCAGAAGACAGAGGACAGAAGTCAGAAAAGACCGGGTAAGAAAGTGCTGAGTGTGGCCGAGAAGAAGTTACTGGCCCGAGTAGTGGGGTATTATCAGCACAGCTTTACTGAAGATCAGAGAGGCCTGGACTACCTCAAGAACCGGGGGATTACAAACAACCAGACATGCACCGACTTCGGCACGGGCTTTGTGAACGGCAGCCTGAAAAAGATCCTGCCCGAAGATCCGGCCGTCATCAAGACGCTGAAAACGCTCGGCATCCTCAATGCCAAAGGCAACGAAATCTTCTACAACTGCGTGGTCTTTCCCATCTACGATACAGATGGGGCAATCGTCAATCTCTATGGCAGAAACATCGACCCGGCACACGGGGTCAGCCACCTGTATCTGGCCGGTTCACGCGCCGGGCTCGTCAACCGCCAGGCGGTACCACGAAGCGCTTCTATTATCCTTACCGAATCGATTATCGATGCGGTAACCCTGTACGACCAGGGTTTTACCAATGTCATTCCCTGCTATGGGGTAAACGGGGTAACCGAGGATCATCTTGTTCTCTTTAACAGCCCGGTAACAGAGGTGTATCTCTGCTTTGACAGCGACCAGGCCGGCAAAGATGGAGCAACTCAGGCGGCGGAGCAGTTACAGAAGAAAGGAATAACCGTCTACACGATCGAGCTGCCGGACAAAGACATCACCATCTACTTCAACCGCCACACTCCCGAAGAGTTCGAGCAGCTGCTCAAAGCGGCCAATCCGGCATCGGTGGAGCAGTCAGATTCGCTGAACAAGCGTAAACAAACCCTATACCAGCAGGAAGAACACGGCTTCACGGTGGGCTACGCCACACGGCAGTACCAAGGTGAAAGGCATCCAGCGGGGCGACACCCAGTTGAAGGCCACCATCAAGGTCAGTGAGGACGTTTCATCATCCAAACCCTTCGAGCTGACTACCATCGACCTCTACTCCTCCCGCTCCCGCCACTGGTTCGCCAAGCTCTGTGCCGATCTGTTTGCCGAGCCGGAAGCGCTGATCAAAGGAAGACCTGGCCAAACTGCTTGCAGCTGGTAGAACAGTGGCGGCCGGAGAAAACAAGAACAGCAGCACACCGAGATCAGCGCCAGGAGATAAGGAGCTGGCCTTATCCTTTCTGAAAAGCGACGATATCTTCGCGGCGCTGCTCCACCGACTTCGACACCCTGGGCGTCACCGGCGAGAAGATCAACAAGCTGGTGGGCTACCTGGCTGCCACCTCAAGGAAGCTGGCCGAGCCCTTATCGGTGCTCATCCAGTCCCGCTCCGCGGCCGGCAAATCCACCCTGCAGGATGCCATCATCTCGCTGATCCCCGATGAAGAGTATATCAAATACACCCGGGTCACCGACCAGGCCCTGTTCTACAAAGAAGAAGACTCGTTGGTGCACAAGATCCTGGCCATCGAGGAGGCCGAAGGGATGGGCGGCGCTGCCTACTCGATCAGAACGATCCAGTCGGCCAAGAAGATTACCGTAGCCGCCACCGGCAAGGATGCCAACGGCAGGATGAAGACCGAGGAATACACGGTAAACGGCCCGGTCTGTGTGATGATCACCACCACCGCCACCGAGATCGACCAGGAGACGGCCTCACGCTTTATCTTTCTGACCATCGATGAATCGGCCGCCATGACCGGGGCCATCCATCAGCGGCAGCGGGAGGCGGAAACGCTGGCCGGGCTGATCCGGGAAAAGAAGCAGCACACCGTTACCAGAAAGCACCATGCGGTGCAACGAATGCTCAAGCCCCTGGCGGTGGTCAACCCCTATGCCGAATATCTCAGTTATCCCAGCCACTCGCTCCGGGCCAGGCGGGACCACAAGAAATACCTCGGGTTGATCCGGGCGGTGGCCTTCCTGCACCAGTATCAGCGGGAGATAAAAACCGTGGAGGTGGACGGCACGCCGGTTGAATATATCGAAGTCACGCTTACCGACATTGAGACAGCTAACCGCCTTGCCAATGTGGTTCTCGGTCAATCCATGGATGAACTGGTCAAACCGTCCAGGACCTTGCTGTCCCTGATCTATGCCATGGTGCAGGAACAGGCGGAGCAGAACAACGCCCCCATAGATGAAATCTTCTTCACCCGGAGGATGATCCGGGAATACACCGGCTGGAGTGACTGGCAGATCAGGGCTCATATCAAGCAACTTGAAGAAATGGAGTACATCGGTGTCCGCACCAGCTCCAGAGGCAAGGAGTACAGCTATATCCTCAACTATCAGGGCCAGGGGGAGGAGCATCAAGAAACGTGTTACCTCAACCTGACCAGCGTTGAGCAGATCACAACGTTGATGAACCGGGAAGATGAAGCGTTACCCCGAGGGTAAATACCCCGACCCCGAGGGTAAAACGTGCTACCCCGAGGGTACTCCGAGGTTCGGAAAAATATAGATAACTCCGTGCAGTTAAAGAAAAAAGACAACAACCCCGAGGGCGAGGCAGGAGAACAAGACCCAGGGGTACCAGAAGACAGAAGACAGAAGACAGAAGACAGAAGGCAGAAGACAGAAGGCAGAAGGCAGAAGGCAGAAGGCAGAAGGCAGAAGGCAGAAGGCAGAAGGCAGAAGCCAGAAGGCAGAAGCCAGAAGACAGGGGACAGGGGACAGGGGACAGGGGACAGGGGGCAGAGGACGGAAAACGAGTGACGCTGCCGGGCTGTCACGGGCAAAGGTAATCGATACCGCAATGAAGCCACCATGCACCGGGTCTCTGACGAGAACCGCCACAAGAGGAGGGATACGAAGAATATGGATATCGATACAGCGAAGATCAGGTTCAAGAACTACCTGGAAAGCAGCGGCTATGCCGCCTCAACCATTGAATGTTACTCGGTCTATCTTGGTTACTTTCTGGACTATCTCAGGAAAATAAAGGTGATGGATCTCAAGCAGGTAACCCATGAGACGATCAGAACCTACCAGCTTCTGGTAGCCGACATGGCTATCGCCGAAGAGACCAAGGGCATGCGGCTGAGGCCGGTAAAGCGGTTGTTCGGCTGGCTGCTGGATACTCACCGGCTCCTGCTTGATCCGACAGAGAAGATACGGGAAACCAACCGGCAGAACCGGACCGTGCCGGAGGTGCTGACGGTTGCGGAAATGCGGCTGCTCCTGGAGCAGCCCAACCTCTCGTTACGGATGCAGATCAGAGATAGGGCTATCATGGAAACGCTGTATTCTTCAGGGATACGGCTCAATGAGTTGGTGCAGCTCACCGTTCATGATGTTGATCTCAAAGACAAGGTTCTGCATATCAGAAAAGGTAAGGGCAACCGGCAGCGGGTGGTTCCCCTCGGCAGCAATGCGGCCACGTATCTGAAAGAGTATCTGGAAAAGATCCGGCCCCGGTATGCCCGGAAGAACAAGCAGCAAAGACGGCTCTTTCTCACCGATCAAGGCAGGCCGGTGACCGGTAACAGTATCAGGACATCACTGTTTCACTACAAAAAAGCCGCCGGAATCACAAAGACCGCTTCACCGCACAGCTTCCGCAGAAGCTGCGCAACCCATCTTCTCCAGCAGGGAGCAGATATCCGCTATGTCCAGAAGCTGCTTGGCCACCGACACATCCGGACCACCCAAATATATACCCGAGTATACCCAATCGACCTCAAGGAAACCCATACCCGGACGCATCCACCATGCTGATCAGAGAACTGATACCGGGATATCTAGAGGAACTGAAGATCCTGAACCGTTCACCGTTGACGATCCGCAACATCCGGGGCGCCTTGAATGCCATGGTTCTCTTTCTGGAACATGAAGGGATAACCGAGCTGGTGCAGTTTAACCGGGATGCCTTGCATCTGTTCCAGGAAGACCTTGCCTACCGGCTGACTGCCAAAGGTAAGCAACTGTCGGTCAGTACCAGGGAAAAGTATCTCTGCTCGGTTCGCGGCTTTGCCCGGTATCTCTATGCAACGGATTATCTTACCGCTGATCTCAGCAAGACGATCACGTTGCCGAAGCAGCCGAAACGCTTACCAAAGGTGATCCTGGAGCACGCTGAGATAACAAAGATCATGGCCGCCCCGGACATGCGGACACCTGCCGGCTACCGCAACAGGATCATTCTGGAAATCCTCTATGATACCGGCATCAGGGCCGCTGAGATGGCGGCGGTCAAGACCGGTGATCTCGATATCGTGAATGGATATCTGACGATCAGATCCGGCAAGGGAGCAAAAGACCGGGTCGTACCGATAAGCTCACGGGTCTGTGGACTGATAAAGACCTATCTTCTCATGGTCCGGCCGGCCATGAGCCGGGGAAAGGAAACAGGGTATCTGGTGCTCAATCGCTGGGGAACGAAGATGACGCCCACCGCCGTCTGGGCCGTCGTTAAAAAGGCGGCTAAAGAGGCAAAGATTAGAAAAAACGTGACCACCCACACCTTCCGTCACACCTGTGCGACCCATATGCTGAAAAACGGGGCGCCCATCCGTCATATCCAGGAGATGCTGGGCCATGCGTCCCTGGAGTCCACCCAGATCTACACCAGGGTCACCATCAACGACCTCAAAGAGATCCACGCCAGGTATCATCCGGGCGAGTCTGTATAAAACAACTACGTGGATCAGTGGGGCCCGCGGCCCTTTGAACTGAGGACCCCCGCCCGCCCGGGCACGGCAGCAGCGAAGGCGGCGCCGAGTTCCGGGCAGTGCACCTTCCGCCACTGCGCTCCCGGCGGCACGTCGCACAATAGCGCTATTATGCGACGTGCAGTCCGTCATCCCGGCTGCATAAACGACAAGCAGCCGGGCCGCCGGCCTGTTCCCTTGTCCGCTCAACATAAGTTCTTATGTTTAGTGGCGAAAGGCACACCACCCTCCACCCGCCACCCACCTACCGCCGCTGCCGTGCCCACCGTCCCCCCTGCTGCGCGGGGGCTCCCCCAGAAGTATCCCTACGGTCGGCTGTGACCATCATCTGCCGCCTTTCTTTTTTCTTTAACCGCCTGCTGGTGCTTGTCTTGTCAGGCGATCTCGGGTATTACTGAACACTGCTCTTTGAATCTGCGTGATCCCCCACAAAAAACAGCTCTTTGGGGGAGAAGGCGCATCGTGAAATCTTGGCACAGATTCTACGATCCTGCCACCGGGCGCTATATCTCCGCTGACCCGATAGGGCTTGAAGGGGGGATTAATCTGTATGGGTATGTTCAAAATGATCCGGTTAATAAGGTTGATCCGTTGGGGTTATCAAATTACGGCCCATTAGCACAGGAATGTGGCAATCCCCACAGTTTGCAAACGCCGTACGTGGATTTGAGGGAGCCGTGAGAGAGCTTTCCAGCCCAAACAGCAGAAATATGGTAATTGTGTTGCCATATGCTGGTTGGAATATTTTAGGCGATTATTTGCAAAAATCTGTAGATAAGAAAATTGCTAATAGATTATCATCAAGAGCGTCTAAAGCAGTTCGAGCAGGGGTTAATAAAGCTGTAACTTATGGTCTGTTTTTGGATTGATTAAGTGTTCGGTCGAGTGTTGTGAATAAAAGTCCATGAATTTTCTTAAAAATTTTATTTTTTTAGTTGAAGTTATTCTGCTTGGAAGTGGGGCGTACTTAAAAAAAATCATCTTGCTTTGGGAGGAGAAATATTTACTCAAAGAGTTTTATTAACTACAGTTTTCATGGTAGTTACTATTTGCATTGTATACTTGTTTGCTTATCTTGTTGATAAGTATAATGAAAAATCTACAGAAGGAAAGAAGTAGAGGGAAAAAAGAGGGGAAAAAATAAAAGAAAAAGGGGTCTAGGGAAAGACGGGGGTCCCAAAAAAAGGGGACGGAACGATTTTTTCCCCTTCCCGCCAATGAAAAGTTCACCGGCACGCCCGGTGTAACGGCTGATTGGCATATCCCACACGCCGACAAAAGCGGCTGAGAAGAAGATCTCAGCCGCTTTTCTTATTCCTTCTCGGCCCTTTGAGGAAGTTATCAATCGTCTTGAAAAGAGCTTTTTGCTGTGATGGCGGGAGCTCTTCAATCTTTTTCAGCCGCCGCAGGGTCTTCAGGCTTGGCTTGCTCCCGCTGGCTGGTTTACCTTTGAGGCCGAGAAGCTCATCGGTCGCCACTCCCAAAGCATTCGCCATTTTAATGAGGGTATCGGGGCTTGG
>JAEQMT010000034.1 GCA_016722945.1 Desulfofustis sp. PB-SRB1
CTACCTGGAAAGCAGTGGCTATGCGCTTCAACCATTGAATGTTACTCGGTCTATCTCGGTTACTTTCTGGACTATCTCAGGAAAATAGAGGTGATGGATCTCAGCAGGTCACCCATGAGACGATCAGAAGCTATCAGCTCCTGGTCATGGATATGGATATCGCTGAAGAAACAAAGGGAATGCGGCTCAGACCGGTAAAGCGGCTGTTCGGCTGGTTGCTGGATACGCACCGGCTCCTGCTTGATCCCACCGAGAACATCCGGGAGACTAGCCGGCAGAACCGGACCGTGCGGAGGTGCTGACAGTCGCGGAAATGCGGCTGCTGCTGGAACAGCCCAACCTCTCGTTACGGATGCAGATCAGAGACAGGGCTATCATGGAAACCCTGTATTCTTCAGGAATACGGCTCAATGAGCTGGTGCAGCTCACCGTTCATGACGTTGATCTCAAAGATAAGGTTCTGCATATCAGAAAAGGCAAGGGCAACCGGCAGCGGGTGGTTCCTATCGGTAAAAATGCAGCCACGTATCTGCAAGAATATCTTGAAAACATCCGGCCCCGGTATGCCCGGAAGAACAAGCAGCAAAGACGGCTCTTTCTCACCGATCAGGGCAGGCCGGTGACCGGCAACAGTATCAGGACATCGCTGTTTCACTACAAAAAAGCCGCCGGAATCACAAAGACCGCTTCACCGCACAGCTTCCGCCGAAGCTGTGCAACCCATCTTCTCCAACAGGGGGCTGATATTCGCTATGTCCAGAAGCTGCTGGGGCACCGGCATATCCGGACCACCCAAATCTATACCCGAGTATACCCGATCGACCTCAAGGAAACCCATACCGGACGCATCCACCATGCTGATCAGAGAACTGATACCGGGATATCTAGAGGAACTGAAGATCCTGAACCGTTCACCGTTGACGATCCGCAACATCCGGGGCGCCTTGAATGCCATGGTTCTCTTTCTGGAACATGAAGGGATAACCGAGCTGGTGCAGTTTAACCGGGATGCCTTGCATCTGTTCCAGGAAGACCTTGCCTACCGGCTGACTGCCAAAGGTAAGCAACTGTCGGTCCAGTACCAGGGAAAAGTATCTCTGCTCGGTTCGCGGCTTTGCCCGGTATCTCTATGCAACGGATTATCTTACCGCTGATCTCAGCAAGACGATCACGTTGCCGAAGCAGCCGAAACGCTTACCAAAGGTGATCCTGGAGCACGCTGAGATAACAAAGATCATGGCCGCCCCGGACATGCGGACACCTGCCGGCTACCGCAACAGGATCATTCTGGAAATCCTCTATGATACCGGCATCAGGGCCGCTGAGATGGCGGCGGTCAAGACCGGTGATCTCGATATCGTGAATGGATATCTGACGATCAGATCCGGCAAGGGAGCAAAAGACCGGGTCGTACCGATAAGCTCACGGGTCTGTGGACTGATAAAGACCTATCTTCTCATGGTCCGGCCGGCCATGAGCCGGGGAAAGGAAACAGGGTATCTGGTGCTCAATCGCTGGGGAACGAAGATGACGCCCACCGCCGTCTGGGCCGTCGTTAAAAAGGCGGCTAAAGAGGCAAAGATTAGAAAAAACGTGACCACCCACACCTTCCGTCACACCTGTGCGACCCATATGCTGAAAAACGGGGCGCCATCCGTCATATCCAGGAGATGCTGGGCCATGCGTCCCTGGAGTCCACCCAGATCTACACCAGGGTCACCATCAACGACCTCAAAGAGATCCACGCCAGGTATCATCCGGGCGAGTCTGTATAAAACAACTACGTGGATCAGTGGGGCCCGCGGCCCTTTGAACTGAGGACCCCCGCCCGCCCGGGCACGGCAGCAGCGAAGGCGGCGCCGAGTTCCGGGCAGTGCACCTTCCGCCACTGCGCTCCCGGCGGCACGTCGCACAATAGCGCTATTATGCGACGTGCAGTCCGTCATCCCGGCTGCATAAACGACAAGCAGCCGGGCCGCCGGCCTGTTCCCTTGTCCGCTCAACATAAGTTCTTATGTTTAGTGGCGAAAGGCACACCACCCTCCACCCGCCACCCACCTACCGCCGCTGCCGTGCCCACCCGTCCGCCCCCTGCTGCGCGGGGCTCCCCCAGAAGTCTCCCTACGGTCGGCTGTGACCATCATCTGCCGCCTTTCTTTTTTCTTTAACCGCCTGCTGGTGCTTGTCTTGTCAGGCGATCTCGGGTATTACTGAACACTGCTCTTTGAATCTGCGTGATCCCCCACAAAAAACAGCTCTTTGGGGGGAGAAGGCGCATCGTGAAATCTTGGCACAGATTCTACGATCCTGCCACCGGGCGCTATATCTCCGCTGACCCGATAGGGCTTGAAGGGGGGATTAATCTGTATGGGTATGTTCAAAATGATCCGGTTAATAAGGTTGATCCGTTGGGGTTATCAAATTACGGCCCATTAGCACCAGGAATGTGGCAATCCCCACAGTTTGCAAACGCCGTACGTGGATTTGAGGGAGCCGTGAGAGGCTTTCCAGCCCAAACAGCAGAATATGGTAATTGTGTTGCCATATGCTGGTTGGAATATTTTATAGGCGATTATTTGCAAAAATCTGTAGATAAGAAAATTGCTAATAGATTATCATCAAGAGCGTCTAAAGCAGTTCGAGCAGGGGTTAATAAAGCTGTAACTTATTGGTCTGTTTTTGGATTGATTAAGTGTTCGGTCGAGTGTTGTGAATAAAAGTCCATGAATTTTCTTAAAAATTTTATTTTTTTAGTTGAAGTTATTCTGCTTGGAAGTGGGGCGTTACTTATAAAAAATCATCTTGCTTTGGGAGGAGAAATATTTACTCAAAGAGTTTTATTAACTACAGTTTTCATGGTAGTTACTATTTGCATTGTATACTTGTTTGCTTATCTTGTTGATAAGTATAATGAAAAATCTACAGAAGGAAAGAAGTAGAGGGAAAAAAAGAGGGGAAAAAATAAAAGAAAAAGGGGTCTAGGGAAAGACGGGGGTCCCAAAAAAAGGGGACGGAACGATTTTTTCCCCTTCCCGCCAATGAAAAGTTCACCGGCACGCCCGGTGTAACGGCTGATTGGCATATCCCACACGCCACGACAAAAGCGGCTGAGAAGAAGATCTCAGCCGCTTTTCTTATTCCTTCTCGGCCCCTTTGAGGAAGTTATCAATCGTCTTGAAAAGAGCTTTTTGCTGTGATGGCGGGAGCTCTTCAATCTTTTTCAGCCGCCGCAGGGTCTTCAGGCTTGGCTTGCTCCCGCTGGCTGGTTTACCTTTGAGGCCGAGAAGCTCATCGGTCGCCACTCCCAAAGCATTCGCCATTTTAATGAGGGTATCGGGGCTTGGCTGCAGCCGTCCCCGCTCATAATCAGATATCAACACCTGGCTGAGGTCTGTCTTGGCTCCAAGTTCGATCTGGGTCAGCCCTTGTTCTTTACGCAATCTGGCAAGCCTTCCCCCCAGCGTCTCACGATTTTCTTTCTGTGTCGTTTGCTGTGCCATGCACCCAATATACATCACGATTTCCATTTTCCGGCTTTAGCGCTTGCATATTATAACATTATGTTATATTTTAGTTCTTGAAATTATTTTGCATTAGCGGCATTTTACGCTTGACAGGTTTTTGAACAGGCTTGTCTGAACGAAAAAAGCCCGTCACTTTCCGGTCTGTGGCAAGAGCGAAGGTGACGGGCTGGTACGACCCCGGCGAGATACCGAAGCGTCCTGCTCTTCTTCCATATCTCCCGGAAAAAATCAATCATGGCGACCCAAAGGAGGTGATGAGCTATCGCCACTTATGAGACCACGGACATCTATGTCGGCGCCTTTTTCCTGTGCAAGGGCGCGGCACTGCGCGGCATCAGGATCAAGGACGCGGCCAGAGGGATCGCCGCCTTTGAGATCAGCGGCGCCGACCTGGAGGGGTTGGAGCGGCAATACCGAAGCGGTCAGGCCCTGGTGAACCCGGTGCATCTGCGAGAATCACTGAACCTGCTCAGAGATATGCTGTTTGACCTGCGAGATATGAGGAGAGAGAACCATGATCAGTCAAGACGAAATAGAGGCCATCAAACACGGCGTTGAGCTGGTTTCTTTCATGAAGGCCCGCGGCATCGAGCTGCACCAGGTCGGCGAGAACTACCGGGGCCTCTGCCCCTTCCATGAAGATACCACCCCATCGTTTACCGTAAACCCCAAGGAAAACCTGTGGAACTGCTTTGGCTGCGGGACGGGCGGCGATGTGATCCGCTTCGTTGAGCTGATCGACCAAGTTGACTTCACGCAAGCAGTGAAACGGTTATCCGCGAACCATCCAAAACCCGGAAAACCAAAAACAGCAGTTAAAGAAAAAAAGAAAGGGCTCAGCGTGGCCGACAAGAAGCTGCTGGCCCGGGGGAACAGAATTCAGAAGACAGAGGACAGGAGTCAGAAAAGACCGGGTAAGAAAGTGCTGAGTGTGGCCGACAAGAAGCTACTGGCCCGAGTAGTGGGGTATTATCAGCACAGCTTTACTGAAGACAGCCGGGGGGTGGATTATCTGAGGAACCGGGGGATTACAACCAATCAGACGCTTACCGACTTCGGCGCGGGCTTTGTCAACGGCAGCCTGAAAAAGATCCTGCCCGAAGATCCGGCCGTCATCAAGACGCTGAAAACGCTCGGCATCCTCAATGCCAAAGGCAACGAAATCTTCTACAAGTGCGTCGTCTTTCCGATCTATGATACAGATGGAGCAATCGTCAATCTCTATGGCAGAAACATCGACCCGGCACATGGGGTCAGCCACCTGTATCTGGCCGGTTCCCGGTCCGGGCTTGTCAACCGCCAGGCGGTACCACGAAGCGCTTCTATTATCCTTACCGAATCGATTATCGATGCGGTAACCCTGTACGACCAGGGTTTTACCAATGTCATTCCCGCCTATGGGGTTAACGGGCTGACCGAGGATCATCTTGTTCTCTTTAACAGCGCGGTAACAGAGGTGTATCTCTGCTTTGACAGCGACCCTGCCGGCAAAGATGGAGCAACTCAGGCGGCGGAGCAGTTACAGAAGAAAGGAATAACCGTCTACACGGTCGAGCTGCCGGACAAAGACATCACCATCTACTTCAACCGCCACACTCCCGAAGAGTTCGAGCAGCTGCTCAAAGCGGCCAACCCGGCATCGGTGGAGCAGTCAGATTCGCTGAACAAGCGTAAACAAACCCTATACCAGCAAGAAGAACACGGCTTCACGGTGGGCTACGCCACACGGCAGTACCAGGTGAAAGGCATCCAGCGGGGCGATACCCAGTTGAAAGCCACCATCAAGGTCAGTGAGGACGTTTCATCATCCAAAACCCTTCGAGCTGACTACCATCGACCTCTACTCCTCTCCGTTCCCGCCACTGGTTCGCCAAGCTCTGTGCCGATCTGTTTGCCGAACCGGAAGCGCTGATCAAGGAAGACCTGGCCAAACTGCTGCAGCTGGTGGAACAGTGGCGGCCGGAGAAGACAAGAAGCAGCAGCACACCGAGATCAGCACAGGGGATAAGGAGCTGGCCTTATCCTTTCTGAAAAGCCGACGATATCTTCGCGGCGCTGCTCACCGACTTCGACACCCTGGGCGTCACCGGTGAGAAGATCAACAAGCTGGTGGGCTATCTGGCCGCCACCTCAAGGAAGCTGGACCGAGCCCTTATCGGTGCTCATCCAGTCCCGCTCCGCGGCCGGCAAATCCACCCTGCAGGATGCCATCATCTCGCTGATCCCCGATGAAGAGTATATCAAATACACCCGGGTTACCGACCAGGCCCTGTTCTACAAAGAAGAAGACTCGTTGGTGCACAAGATCCTGGCTATCGAGGAGGCCGAAGGGATGGGCGGCGCCGCCTACTCGATCAGAACGATCCAGTCCGCCAAGAAGATCACCGTGGCCGCCACCGGCAAGGATGCCACCGGCAGGATGAAGACCGAGGAATACACGGTAAACGGCCCGGTCTGCGTGATGATCACCACCACCGCCACCGAGATCGACCAGGAGACGGCCTCACGCTTTATCTTTCTGACCATCGATGAATCGGCCGCCATGACCGGGGCCATCCATCAGCGGCAGCGGGAGGCGGAAACGCTGGCCGGGCTGATCCGGGAAAAGAAGCAGCACACCGTTACCAGAAAGCACCATGCGGTGCAACGAATGCTCATGCCCCTGGCGGTGGTCAACCCGTATGCCGAATATCTCAGTTATCCCAGCCACTCGCTCCAGGCCAGGCGGGACCACAAGAAATACCTCGGCTCATCCGGGCGGTGGCTTTCCTGCACCAGTATCAGCGGGAGATACAGACCGTGGAGGTGGACGGCACGCTGGTTGAAGTATATCGAAGTCACGCTTACCGACATTGAGACAGCTAACCGCCTTGCCAATGTGGTTCTCGGTCAATCCATGGATGAACTGGTCAAACCTTCCAGACCTTGCTATCGAAGATCTACGAAATGGTGCAGGAACAGGCGGAGCAGAACAACGCCCCCATAGATGAAATCTTCTTCACCCGGAGAATGATCCGGGAGTACACCGGCTGGAGTGACTGGCAGGTCAGGGCTCATATCAAGCAACTTGAAGAAATGGAGTACATCGGTGTCCGCACCAGCTCCAGAGGCAAGGAGTACAGCTATATCCTCACCTATCAGGGCCAGGGGGAGGAGCATCAAGAAAGGTGTTACCTCAACCTGACCAGCGTTGAGCAGATCACAAGCGTTGATGAACCGGTGAAGATGAAGCGTTACCCCGAGGGTAAATACCCTGACCCCGAGGGGTAAAACGTGCTACCCCGAGGGTACTCCGAGGTTCGGAAAAACATAGATAACTCCGTGCAGTTACAGAAAAAAGACAACAACCCCGAGGGCGAGGCAGGAGAACAAGCCCCAGGGGTACCAGAAGACAGAAGTCAGAAGACAGAAGTCAGAAGACAGAAGACAGAGGTCAGAAGACAGAAGACAGAAGACAGAAGACAGAAGTCAGAAGTCAGAAGTCAGAAGACAGAGGGCAGGGGACAGGGGACAGGGGACAGGGGCAGGGGGCAGGGGGCAGGGGGCAGAGGAACCAACAACGCTGCCGGGCTGTCACGGGCAAAGGTAATCGATACCGCAATGAAGCCACCATGCACCGGGTCTCTGACGAGAACCGCCACCAGAGGAGGGATACGAAGAATATGGATATCGATACAGCGAAGATCAGGTTCAAGAACTACCTGGAAAGCAGTGGCTATGCCGCCTCAACCATCGAATGTTACTCGGTCTATCTCGGTTACTTTCTGGACTATCTCAGGAAAATAAAGGTGATGGATCTCAAACAGGTCACCCATGAGACGATCAGAACCTACCAGCTCCTGGTAGCCGACATGGATATCGCCGAAGAGACCAAGGGCATGCGGCTGAGGCCGGTAAAGCGGTTGTTCGGCTGGCTGCTGGATACGCACCGGCTCCTGCTTGATCCCACCGAGAACATCCGGGAAACTAACCGGCAGAACCGGACCGTGCCGGAAGTGCTGACAGTCGCGGAAATGCGGCTGCTCCTGGAGCAGCCCAACCTCTGCCTACGGATGCAGATCCGGGATAGAGCCATTATGGAAACCCTGTATTCCTCTGGGATACGGCTCAATGAGCTGGTGCAGCTCACCGTTCATGATGTTGATCTCAAAGACAAGGTCCTGCATATCAGAAAAGGCAAGGGCAACCGGCAGCGGGTGGTTCCCCTCGGCAGCAATGCGGCCACGTATCTGAAAGAGTATCTGGAAAAGATCCGGCCCCGGTATGCCCAGAAGAACAAGCAGCAAAGACGGCTCTTTCTCACCGATCAGGGCAGGCCGGTGACCGGCAACAGTATCAGGACATCACTGTTTCACTACAAAAAAGCCGCCGGAATCACGAAGACCGCTTCACCGCACAGCTTCCGCAGAAGCTGCGCAACCCATCTTCTCCAACAGGGAGCAGATATCCGCTATGTCCAGAAGCTGCTGGGTCATCGACATATCCGGACCACCCAAATATATACCCGGGTATACCCGATCGACCTCAAAAAAACTCATACCCGGACGCATCCAGGGCTATGAGGATCAGAGCGCTGATACCAAACTATCTGGAAGAGCTGACGATCCTGAACCGTTCACCGTTGACGATCCGCAACATCCGAGGCGCCTTGAATGCCATGGTTCTCTTCCTGGAAGAACAAGGGATAACCGAGCTGGTGCAGTTTAACCGGGATGCCTTGCATCTGTTCCAGGAAGACCTTGCCTACCGGCTGACTGCCAAAGGTAAGCAACTGTCGGTCAGTACCAGGGAAAAGTATCTCTGTTCGGTTCGCGGCTTTGCCCGGTATCTCTATGCAACGGATTATCTTACCGCTGATCTCAGCAAGACGATCACGTTGCCGAAGCAGCCGAAACGCTTACCCAAGGTGATCCTGGAGTACGTTGAGATAACAAAGATCATGGCCGCCCCGGACATGCGGACACATGACGGCTACCGTAACAGGATCATCCTGGAAATCCTCTATGATACCGGCATCAGGGCCGCTGAGATGGCGGCGGTCAAGACCGGTGATCTCGATATCGTGAATGGATATCTGACGATCAGATCCGGCAAGGGAGCAAAAGACCGTGTCGTACCGATGAGCTCACGGGTCTGTGGACTGATAAAAACCTATCTTCTCATGGTCCGACCGGCCATGATCCGGGGAAAGGATACAGGGTATCTGGTGCTCAATCGCTGGGGAACGAAGATGACACCCACCGCCGTCTGGGCCATCGTTAAAAAGGCTGCCCACCAAGCAAAGATCACCAAAAATGTGACCACCCATACCTTCCGTCACACCTGTGCAACTCATATGCTCAAGAACGGGGCGCCCATCCGTCATATCCAGGAAATGCTGGGCCATGCGTCCCTGGAGTCCACCCAGATCTACACCAGGGTCACCATCAACGACCTCAAAGAGATCCACGCCAGGTATCATCCGGGCGAGTCTGTATAAAACAAGTACGTGGATCAGTGGGGCCCGCGGCCCTTTGAACTGGGAACCCCCGCCCGCCCGGGCACGGCAGCAGCGAAGGCGGCGCCGAGTTCCGGGCAGTGCACCTTCCGCCACTGCGCTTGCGGCGGCACGTCGCACAATAGCGCTATTATGCGACGTGCAGTCCGTCATCCCGGCTGCATAAAGGACAAGCAGCCGGGCCGCCGGCCTGTTCCCTTGTCCGCTAAACATAAGTTCTTATGTTTAGTGGCGAAAGGCACACCACCCTCCACCCGCCACCCACCTACCGCCGCTGCCGTGCCCACCCGTCCGCCCCCTGCTGCGCGGGGGCTCCCCGACAAAAACCACTTCCCTGATATTCCCTTTCTTTTTCTTTAACCGCCTGCTGGTGCTTGTCTTGTCAGGCGATCTCGGGTATTACTGAACACTGCTCTTTGAATCTGCGTGATCCCCCACAAAAAACAGCTCTTTAGGGGGAGAAGGCGCATCGTGAAATCTTGGCACAGGTATTATGATCCTGAGACCGGGCGGTATATCTCCGCTGATCCGATTGGGCTCTGGGGAGGGATTAATCTATATGGGTATGCTAACAGCGATCCACTTAACTGGATTGATCCGGCTGGGTTGATGGGCAGCATGCCCCCTATTGAGATTGCGCCAGAGTACCCAGACTCTATGAAAGGATGCTTTCAGTATTGTGCAGATCGCAATTTAGCGGTTTCACAATACATCCCTGGAGGGATATGTAAGTGCAAGAAAAAAGATAAATGTTTAGATGATTATCCTGCCGACCCAGATGACTGGACTCCTCCTGATGGATGGGAGGAGACGCCAGCGGGTGAAAATTCGGATGGGAAGCACAGACAATGGCGAAACCCAAAAAATAAAGACCAATGGAGACGTTGGGACCGTGAAGGAAGAGAGTACGGTAAACAGAGGGGGCCGCATTGGCACGATTCTCGTTTTCCAGAAATACATATAGAACCTAACAGGTAAGGCTAATATTATGTTTGTTGAAATAGAGGACTTTAAAACTGGATGGTTTGGTGTATCTATTGGCTTAAAAAATGATGAGATTGAACAGTTGATTGAAAGACTTAGGCTTTTACACAATGGATCTTCAAGCCATTTTCACTTAACAAATAATAATGGTGAAGCAGGCGGTATCTATGATATAGAAATATATGTTAGTGAAAACGACTCACATAATATGAAAATTATGTAGGGGGAATGATGGGGGCAAATCTCGATCCTTGACAAGGGGAAAGACGGGGGTCACCCATTAAAAGGCCTCTTGTCAAGGAAAGGTTCACCGGCTTGTCCGTTGTAACCTGAATTCCCGAGTTATTGTAACGAGGCAGGCGGCTCGACGCCTAGTTTAGCATAGAGTTCTTTTTGCCGAATCGTCATCTCGCCAACTTCAAGTCGCTTACCAGGACGCTCAAAACATTCAATCACATCCAACTCGTCCAGGACTTCATGCATGGTAAAGTCTTTGAACAGTTTCTCATCCTGCATTTTCTTGGTGAGATAAGACAGGTAAATCAGAAAGGGAGGAGGGGGGGGGGCACCCATTAAAAGGCCTCTTGTCAAGGAAAAGACTTCGCCATCCAAGAAAAAAATAGATTTTTCTTACCAGAGCAATCGTGCCAGGTTTTATACGCGCTGATTGTCAGTACTTTCCCGCACCCGTTATTTCGGCGCTTTTGTGTCAGCGATCACTCCTGCTGCACCCAGTCACCCATCAGGATCAAGGTTGCGGTAGAGCTGAGACGAGCGTAACAAAGAACCCCTCAAAAGGCTTCGTCGTGAAGCTCGTCTCAGCTCGGGCCACATCCCCCTGTCCGACGCTTCGGACCCAGAAAATCTTCGGTACCATGCCAGTTCCACTGATTCGGTGATGACAAATTCCATGGTTATATACCAACCCGTTGCTGGTTCAGGCATGGGCAGCAAAGATAGTGCCAATCAGTGGACGGGACGGCTGCCAGGAAAGACGGGGGTCAGATCTCGATCCTTGACACTGATCAATGAAAAGTTCACCGGCACGCCCGGTGTAACGGCTGAGTTGGCATTTTTCTGGTCTGTCATGTCCCCGCCGACCATCGCTTTGCTTCATGCTTTAAGATCAAACTGTCAAGGACAGTTTTGACGATCTGTTTCTCTTCGGGCTCAAATCGAGATATCGCTTCAAATTGCAATCTGAGGTCATTGTCAGGGCCTCTCTCATCCTTATCAAATAATAACGTATCCGCGCTCACGCTCAGCGCAACGGCGAGCTTTCGTATCACCTCCAAAGTCGGCTGTGATGTGCCGCCCTCGTACCTCCGCACCTGGGCGACATGGAGCCCGACAAGCTTCGCCAGCTTCTGTTGGGTCAGTCCTTTTTCTTTTCTGATAGCACTTAACCGTTCGGGAATTCCATATCGAGTATCCGGTGTGATAAATTTACCACAGTATACTCCTTCTTTTTTTGAGTGATTTTTTTGTTGACCACTATATAGCACATATGCTATACGATTCATAGCACATAAAATGCTTGACAGGTTATTTAAACAGGCTTGTCTGAACGAAAAAAGCCCGTCACCTTCCGGTCTGTGGCAAGAGCGAAGGTGACGGGCTGGTACGACCCCGGCGAGATACCGAAGCGTCCTGCTCTTCTCCCATATCTCCCGGAAAAAATCAATCATGGCGACCCAAAGGAGGTGATGAGCCATCGCCACGTACGAGACCACGGACATCTATGTCGGCGCCTTTTTCCTGTGCAAGGGCGCCGCACTGCGCGGCATCAGGATCAAGGACGCGGCCAGAGGGATTGCCGCCTTTGAGATCAGCGGCGCCGACCTGGAGCAGTTGGAGCGGCAATACCGAAGCGGTCAGGCCCTGGTAAACCCCGTTCATCTACGAGAATCACTGAACCTGCTCAGAGATATGCTGTTTGACCTGCGAGATATGAGGAGAGAGAACCATGATCAATCAAGACGACATCGACGCCATCAAACACGGCGTTGAGCTGGTTTCTTTCATGAAGGCCCGCGGCATCGAGCTGCACCAGGTCGGCGGGAACTACCGGGGCCTCTGCCCCTTCCATGAAGACACCACCCCATCACTTACCGTCAATCCCAAGGAAAACCTGTGGAACTGCTTTGGCTGCGGGACGGGCGGCGATGTGATTCGCTTTGTTGAGCTGATCGACCAAGTTGACTTCACGCAAGCAGTGAAACGGTTATCCGCGAACCATCCAAAACCCGGAAAACCAAAAACAGCAGTTAAAGAAAAAAAGAAAGAGATCAGCGTGGCCGACAAGAAGCTGCTGGCCCGGGGGAACAGAATTCAGAAGACAGAGGACAGGAGTCAGAAAAGACCGGGTAAGAAAGTGCTGAGTGTGGCCGACAAGAAGCTACTGGCCCGAGTAGTGGGGTATTATCAGCACAGCTTTACTGAAGACAGCCGGGGGGTGGATTATCTGAGAACCGGGGGATTACAACCAATCAGACGCTTACCGACTTCGGCGCGGGCTTTGTCAACGGCAGCCTGAAAAAGATCCTGCCCGAAGATCCGGCCGTCATCAAGACGCTGAAAACGCTCGGCATCCTCAATGCCAAAGGCAACGAAATCTTCTACAAGTGCGTCGTCTTTCCGATCTATGATACAGATGGAGCAATCGTCAACCTTTACGGGAGAAACATCGACCCGGAAAACGGGGTCAGCCACCTGTACCTGGCCGGTTCACGCGCCGGGCTCGTTAACCGCCAGGCGGTACCACGAAGCGCTTCCATTATCCTTACCGAATCGATTATCGATGCGGTAACCCTGTACGACCAGGGCTTTACCAATGTCATTCCCGCCTATGGGGTAAACGGGGTAACCGAGGATCATCTTGTTCTCTTTAACAGCGCGGTAACAGAGGTGTATCTCTGCTTTGACAGCGACCAGGCCGGCAAAGATGGAGCAACTCAGGCGGCGGCGCAGTTACAGAAGAAAGGAATAACCGTCTACACGGTCGAGCTGCCGGACAAAGACATCACCATCTACTTCAACCGCCACACTCCCGAAGAGTTCGAGCAGCTGCTCAAAGCGGCCAACCCGGCATCGGTGGAGCAGTCAGATTCGCTGAACAAGCGCAAACAAACCCTATACCAGCAGGAAGAACACGGCTTCACGGTGGGCTACGCCACACGGCAGTACCAGGTGAAAGGCATCCAGCGGGGCGATACCCAGTTGAAAGCCACCATCAAGGTCAGTGAGGATGTGGCCTCATCCAAACCCTTCGAGCTGACCACCATCGACCTCTACTCCTCTCGTTCCCGCCACTGGTTCGCCAAGCTCTGCGCCGACCTGTTTGCCGAGCCGGAAGCGCTGATCAAGGAAGACCTGGCCAAACTGCTGCAGCTGGTGGAACAGTGGCGGCCGGAGAAGAAAGAGCAGCAGCACACCGAGATCAGCACAGGGGATAAGGAGCTGGCCTTATCCTTTCTGAAAAGCGACGATATCTTCGCGGCGCTGCTCACCGACTTCGACACCCTGGGCGTCACCGGTGAGAAGATCAACAAGCTGGTGGGCTATCTGGCCGCCACCTCAAGGAAGCTGGCCGAGCCCTTATCGGTGCTCATCCAGTCCCGCTCCGCGGCCGGCAAATCCACCCTGCAGGGATGCCATCATCTCGCTGATCCCCGATGAAGAGTATATCAAATACACCCGGGTCACCGACCAGGCCCTGTTCTACAAAGAAGAAGACTCGTTGGTGCACAAGATCCTGGCCATCGAGGAGGCCGAAGGGATGGGCGGCGCCGCCTACTCGATCAGAACGATCCAGTCCGCCAAGAAGATCACCGTGGCCGCCACCGGCAAGGATGCCAACGGCAGGATGAAGACCGAGGAATACACGGTAAACGGCCCGGTCTGCGTGATGATCACCACCACCGCCACCGAGATCGACCAGGAGACGGCAAGTAGGTTTATCTTCCTCACCATCGATGAATCGGCCGCCATGACCGGGGCCATCCATCAGCGGCAGCGGGAGGCGGAAACGCTGGCCGGGCTGATCCGGGAAAAGAAGCAGCACACCGTTACCAGAAAGCACCATGCGGTGCAACGAATGCTCAAGCCCCTGGCGGTGGTCAACCCGCTATGCCGAATATCTCAGTTATCCCAGCCACTCGCTCCGGGCCAGGCGGGACCACAAGAAATACCTCGGCCTCATCCGGGCGGTGGCCTTCCTGCACCAGTATCAGCGGGAGATACAGACCGTGGAGGTGGACGGCACTCTGGTTGAGTACATCGAAGTCACGCTTACCGACATTGAGACAGCTAACCGCCTTGCCAATGTGGTTCTCGGTCAATCCATGGATGAACTGGTCAAACCTTCCAGAACCTTGCTATCGAAGATCTACGAAATGGTGAAGGAACAGGCGGAGCAGAACAACGCCCCCATAGATGAAATCTTCTTCACCCGGAGAATGATCCGGGAGTACACCGGCTGGAGTGACTGGCAGGTCAGGGCTCATATCAAGCAACTTGAAGAAATGGAGTACATCGGTGTCCGCACCAGCTCCAGAGGCAAGGAGTACAGCTATATCCTCACCTATCAGGGCCAGGGGGAGGAGCATCAAGAAAGGTGTTACCTCAACCTGACCAGCGTTGAGCAGATCACAACGTTGATGAACCGTGAAGATGAAGCGTTACCCCGAGGGTAAATACCCTGACCCCGAGGGTAAAACGTGCTACCCCGAGGGTACTCCGAGGTTCGAAAAAACATAGATAACTCCGTGCAGTTAAAGAAAAAAGACAACAACCCCGAGGGTGAGGCAGGAGAACAAGCCCCAGGGGTACCAGAAGACAGAAGACAGAAGACAGAAGACAGAAGACGGAGGGCAGAGGACGGAAAACCAGCGACGCTGCCTGGCTGTCACGGGCAAAGGTAATCGATACCGCAATGAAGCCACCATGCACCGGGTCTCTGACGAGAACCGCCACCAGAGGAGGGATACGAAGAATATGGATATCGATACAGCGAAGATCAGGTTCAAACACTACCTGGAAAGCAGTGGCTATGCCGCTTCAACCATTGAATGTTACTCGGTCTATCTCGGTTACTTTCTGGACTATCTCAGGAAAATAGAGGTGATGGATCTCAAGCAGGTCACCCATGAGACGATCAGAAGCTATCAGCTCCTGGTCATGGATATGGATATCGCTGAAGAAACAAAGGGAATGCGGCTCAGACCGGTAAAGCGGCTGTTCGGCTGGTTGCTGGATACGCACCGGCTCCTGCTTGATCCCACCGAGAACATCCGGGAGACTAGCCGGCAGAACCGGACCGTGCCGGAGGTGCTGACAGTCGCGGAAATGCGGCTGCTGCTGGAACAGCCCAACCTCTCGTTACGGATGCAGATCAGAGACAGGGCTATCATGGAAACCCTGTATTCTTCAGGAATACGGCTCAATGAGCTGGTGCAGCTCACCGTTCATGACGTTGATCTCAAAGATAAGGTTCTGCATATCAGAAAAGGCAAGGGCAACCGGCAGCGGGTGGTTCCTATCGGTAAAAATGCAGCCACGTATCTGCAAGAATATCTTGAAAACATCCGGCCCCGGTATGCCCGGAAGAACAAGCAGCAAAGACGGCTCTTTCTCACCGATCAGGGCAGGCCGGTGACCGGCAACAGTATCAGGACATCGCTGTTTCACTACAAAAAAGCCGCCGGAATCACAAAGACCGCTTCACCGCACAGCTTCCGCAGAAGCTGCGCAACCCATCTTCTCCAGCAGGGGGCTGATATCCGCTATGTGCAGAAACTGCTTGGTCATCGGCATATCCGGACCACCCAAATATATACCCGAGTATACCCAATCGACCTCAAGGAAACCCATACCCGGACGCATCCACCATGCTGATCAGAGAACTGATACCGGGATATCTAGAGGAACTGAAGATCCTGAACCGTTCACCGTTGACGATCCGCAACATCCGGGGCGCCTTGAATGCCATGGTTCTCTTTCTGGAACATGAAGGGATAACCGAGCTGGTGCAGTTTAACCGGGATGCCTTGCATCTGTTCCAGGAAGACCTTGCCTACCGGCTGACTGCCAAAGGTAAGCAACTGTCGGTCAGTACCAGGGAAAAGTATCTCTGCTCGGTTCGCGGCTTTGCCCGGTATCTCTATGCAACGGATTATCTTACCGCTGATCTCAGCAAAGACGATCACGTTGCCGAAGCAGCCGAAACGCTTACCAAAGGTGATCCTGGAGCACGCTGAGATAACAAAGATCATGGCCGCCCCGGACATGCGGACATCTGACGGCTATCGCAACAGGATCATCCTGGAAATCCTCTACGATACCGGCATACGAGCGGCGGAGATGGCGGCGGTCAAGACCGGTGATCTTGATATCGTGCATGGGTATCTGACGATCAGATCCGGCAAGGGAGCAAAAGACCGTGTTGTACCGATAAGCGCACGGGTGTGCGATATAATAAAGCAGTATCTTCTCATGGTCCGACCGGCCATGAGCCGGGGAAAGGATACAGGGTATCTGGTGCTCAATCGCTGGGGACGAAGATGACGCCACCGCCGTCTGGGCCATCGTTAAAAAGGCGGCTCCACCAAGCAAAGATCACCAAAAACGTGACCACCCACACCTTCCGTCAACACCTGTGCGACCCATATGCTGAAGAACGGGGCCGCCATCCGCCATATCCAGGAGATGCTGGGCATGCGTCCCTGGAGTCCACCCAGATCTACACCAGGGTGACCATCAACGACCTCAAGGAGATCCACGCCAGGTTCCATCCGGGAGAGAAGCTGTAAAGACTTGGATCAGTGGGGCCCGCGGCCCTTTGAACTGAGAACCCCGCCCGCCCGGGCACGGCAGCAGCGAAGGTGGCGCCGAGTTCCGGGCAGTGCACCTTCCGCCACTCCGCTCCCGGCGGCACGTCGCACAATAGCGCTATTATGCGACGTGCAGTCCGTCATCCCGGCTGCATAAACGACAAGCAGCCGGGCCGCCGGCCTGTTCCCTTGTCCGCAAATAAGTTCTTATGTTTAGTGGCGAAAGGCACACCACCCTCCACCCGCCACCCACCTACCGCCGCTGCCGTGCCCACCCGTCCGCCCCCTGCTGCGCGGGGCTCCCCAGAAGTATCCCTACGGTCGGCTGTGACCATCATCTGCCGCCTTTCTTTTTTCTTTAACCGCCTGCTGGTGCTTGTCTTGTCAGGCGATCTCGGGTATTACTGAACACTGCTCTTTGAATCTGCGTGATCCCCCACAAAAAACAGCTCTTTGGGGGAGAAGGCGCATCGTGAAATCTTGGCACAGATTCTATGATCCTGCTACCGGC
>JAEQMT010000042.1 GCA_016722945.1 Desulfofustis sp. PB-SRB1
CCAACCTCTCGTTACGGATGCAGATCAGAGACAGGGCTATCATGGAAACCCTGTATTCTTCAGGAATACGGCTCAATGAGCTGGTGCAGCTCACCGTTCATGACGTTGATCTCAAAGATAAGGTTCTGCATATCAGAAAAAGGCAAGGGCAACCGGCAGCGGGTGGTTCCTATCGGTAAAATGCAGCCACGTATCTGCAAGAATATCTTGAAAAACCGGCCCCGGTATGCCCGGAAGAACAAGCAGCAAACGGCTCTTTCTCACCGATCAGGGCAGGCCGGTGACCGGCAACAGT
This sequence comes from Desulfofustis sp. PB-SRB1, assembly GCA_016722945.1. GTDB lineage: Bacteria > Desulfobacterota > Desulfobulbia > Desulfobulbales > Desulfocapsaceae > PB-SRB1. The sequence goes on from JAEQMT010000042.1 coordinate 296, forward strand.
ATCAGGACATCGCTGTTTCACTACAAAAAAAGCCGCCGGAATCACAAAGACCGCTTCACCGCACAGCTTCCGCCGAAGCTGTGCAACCCATCTTCTCCAACAGGGGCTGATATTCGCTATGTCCAGAAGCTGCTGGGCACCGGCATATCCGGACCACCAAATCTATACCCGAGTATACCCGATCGACCTCAAGGAAACCATACCGGACGCATCCACCATGCTGATCAGAGAACTGATACCGGGATATCTAGAGGAACTGAAGATCCTGAACCGTTCACCGTTGACGATCCGCAACATCCGGGGCGCCTTGAATGCCATGGTTCTCTTTCTGGAACATGAAGGGATAACCGAGCTGGTGCAGTTTAACCGGGATGCCTTCTGTTCCAGGAAGACCTTGCCTACCGGCTGACTGCCAAAGGTAAGCAACTGTCGGTCAGTACCAGGGAAAAGTATCTCTGCTCGGTTCGCGGCTTTGCCCGTATCTCTATGCAACGGATTATCTTACCGCTGATCTCAGCAAGACGATCACGTTGCCGAAGCAGCCGAAACGCTTACCAAAGGTGATCCTGGAGCACGCTGAGATAACAAAGATCATGGCCGCCCCGGACATGCGGACACCTGCCGGCTACCGCAACAGGATCATTCTGGAAATCCTCTATGATACCGGCATCAGGGCCGCTGAGATGGCGGCGGTCAAGCCGGTGATCTCGATATCGTGAATGGATATCTGACGATCAGATCCGGCAAGGGAGCAAAAGACCGGGTCGTACCGATAAGCTCACGGGTCTGTGGACTGATAAAGACCTATCTTCTCATGGTCCGGCCATGAGCCGGGGAAAGGAAACAGGGTATCTGGTGCTCAATCGCTGGGGAACGAAGATGACGCCCACCGCCGTCTGGGCCGTCGTTAAAAAGGCGGCTAAAGAGGCAAAGATTAGAAAAAACGTGACCACCACACCTTCCGTCACACCTGTGCGACCCATATGCTGAAAAACGGGGCGCCATCCGTCATATCCAGGAGATGCTGGGCCATGCGTCCCTGGAGTCCACCCAGATCTACACCAGGGTCACCATCAACGACCTCAAAGAGATCCACGCCAGGTATCATCCGGGCGAGTCTGTATAAAACAACTACGTGGATCAGTGGGGCCCGCGGCCCTTTGAACTGAGGACCCCCGCCCGCCCGGGCACGGCAGCAGCGAAGGCGGCGCCGAGTTCCGGGCAGTGCACCTTCCGCCACTGCGCTCCCGGCGGCACGTCGCACAATAGCGCTATTATGCGACGTGCAGTCCGTCATCCCGGCTGCATAAACGACAAGCAGCCGGGCCGCCGGCCTGTTCCCTTGTCCGCTCAACATAAGTTCTTATGTTTAGTGGCGAAAGGCACACCACCCTCCACCCGCCACCCACCTACCGCCGCTGCCGTGCCCACCCGTCCGCCCCCTGCTGCGCGGGGGCTCCCCCAGAAGTCTCCCTACGGTCGGCTGTGACCATCATCTGCCGCCTTTCTTTTTTCTTTAACCGCCTGCTGGTGCTTGTCTTGTCAGGCGATCTCGGGTATTACTGAACACTGCTCTTTGAATCTGCGTGATCCCCCACAAAAAACAGCTCTTTGGGGGGAGAAGGCGCATCGTGAAATCTTGGCACAGATTCTACGATCCTGCCACCGGGCGCTATATCTCCGCTGACCCGATAGGGCTTGAAGGGGGGATTAATCTGTATGGGTATGTTCAAAATGATCCGGTTAATAAGGTTGATCCGTTGGGGTTATCAAATTACGGCCCATTAGCACCAGGAATGTGGCAATCCCCACAGTTTGCAAACGCCGTACGTGGATTTGAGGGAGCCGTGAGAGGCTTTCCAGCCCAAACAGCAGAATATGGTAATTGTGTTGCCATATGCTGGTTGGAATATTTTATAGGCGATTATTTGCAAAAATCTGTAGATAAGAAAATTGCTAATAGATTATCATCAAGAGCGTCTAAAGCAGTTCGAGCAGGGGTTAAAAGCTGTAACTTATTGGTCTGTTTTTGGATTGATTAAGTGTTCGGTCGAGTGTTGTGAATAAAAGTCCATGAATTTTCTTAAAAATTTTATTTTTTTAGTTGAAGTTATTCTGCTTGGAAGTGGGCGTTACTTATAAAAAATCATCTTGCTTTGGGAGAAATATTTACTCAAAGAGTTTATTAACTACAGTTTTCATGTAGTTACTATTTGCATTGTATACTTGTTTGCTTATCTTGTTGATAAGTATAATGAAAAATCTACAGAAGGAAAGAATAGAGGGAAAAAAAGAGGGGAAAAAATAAAAGAAAAAGGGGTCTAGGGAAAGACGGGGGTCCCAAAAAAGGGGACGGAACGATTTTTTCCCCTTCCCGCCAATGAAAAGTTCACCCGGCACGCCCGGTGTAACGGCTGATTGGCATATCCCACACGCCACGACAAAAGCGGCTGAGAAGAAGATCTCAGCCGCTTTTCTTATTCCTTCTCGGCCCTTTGAGGAAGTTATCAATCGTCTTGAAAAGAGCTTTTTGCTGTGATGGCGGGAGCTCTTCAATCTTTTTCAGCCGCCAGGGTCTTCAGGCTTGGCTTGCTCCCGCTGGCTGGTTTACCTTTGAG
>JAEQMT010000029.1 GCA_016722945.1 Desulfofustis sp. PB-SRB1
GTTCATCGGTACGCCCGGTGTAACGGCTGAGTTGGCATTTTTCTGGTCTGTCATGTCCCCGCCGACCATCGCTTTGCTTCATGCTTTAAGATCAAACTGTCAAGGACAGTTTTGACGATCTGTTTCTCTTCGGGCTCAAATCGAGATATCGCTTCAAATTGCAATCTGAGGTCATTATCAGGGCCCTCTTTCATCCTTATCAAATAATAACGTATCCGCGCTCACGCTCAGCGCAACGGCGAGCTTTTCGTATCACCTCCAAAGTCGGCTGTGATGTGCCGCCCTCGTACCTCCGCACCTGGGCGACATGGAGCCCGACAAGCTTCGCCAGCTTCTGTTGGGTCAGTCCTTTTTCTTTTCTGATAGCACTTAACCGTTGCGGGAATTCCAATATCGAGTATCCGGTGTGATGAATTTACCACAGTATACTCCTTCTTTTTTTGGCGTAATTTTTCTGTTGACCAATATATAGCATATGTGCTATACGATGCATAGCACATAAAATGCTTGACAGGTTTTTGAACAGGCCTGTCTGAACAAAAAAAGCCCGTCACCTTCCGGTCTGTGGCAAGAGCGAGGGTGACGGGCTGGTACGACCCCGGCGAGATACCGAAGCGTCTTTCTCTTCTCCCATATCTCCCGGAAAAAATCAATCATGGCGACCCAAAGGAGGTGATGAGCCATCGCCACCTACGAGACCACGGACATCTATGTCGGCGCCTTTTTCCTGTGCAAGGGCGCCGCACTGCGCGGCATCAGGATCAAGGACGCGGCTAGAGGGATCGCCGCTTTTGAGATCAGCGCGCCGACCTGGAGGGGGTTGGAGCGGCACTACCGAAGCGGTCAGGCCCTGGTAAACCCCGTTCACCTGCGAGAATCACTGAACATGCTCAGAGATATGCTGTTTGACCTGCGAGATATGAGGAGAGAGAACCATGATCAATCAAGACGACATCGACGCCATCAAACACGGCGTTGAGCTGGTTTCTTTCATGAAGGCCCGCGGCATCGAGCTGCACCAGGTCGGCGGGAACTACCGGGGCCTCTGTCCCTTCCATGAAGATACCACCCCATCACTTACCGGTCAATCCCAAGGAAAACCTGTGGAACTGCTTTGGCTGTGGGGCGGGCGGCGATGTGATTCGCTTTGTTGAGCTGATCGACCAAGTTGACTTCACGCAAGCAGTGAAACGGTTATCCGCGAACCATCCAAAACCCGGAAAACCAAAAACAGCAGTTAAAGAAAAAAAGAAAGAGATCAGCGTGGCCGACAAGAAGCTGCTGGCCCGGGGGAACAGAATTCAGAAGACAGAGGACAGGAGTCAGAAAAGACCGGGTAAGAAAGTGCTGAGTGTGGCCGACAAGAAGCTACTGGCCCGAGTAGTGGGGTATTATCAGCACAGCTTTACTGAAGACAGCCGGGGGTGGATTATCTGAGGAACCGGGGGATTACAACCAATCAGACGCTTACCGACTTCGGCGCGGGCTTTGTCAACGGCAGCCTGAAAAAGATCCTGCCCGAAGATCCGGCCGTCATCAAGACGCTGAAAACTGCTCGGCATCCTCAATGCCAAAGGCAACGAAATCTTCTACAAGTGCGTCGTCTTTCCCGATCTATGATACAGGATGGAGCCAATCGTCAACCTTTACGGGAGAAACATCGACCCGGAAAACGGGGTCAGCCACCTGTACCTGGCCGGTTCACGCGCCGGGCTCGTTAACCGCCAGGCGGTACCACGAAGCGCTTCCATTATCCTTACCGAATCGATTATCCGATGCGGTAACCCTGTACGACCAGGGCTTTACCAATGTCATTCCCGCCTATGGGGTAAACGGGGTAACCGAGGATCATCTTGTTCTCTTTAACGGCGCGGTAACAGAGGTGTATCTCTGCTTTGACAGCGACCAGGCCGGCAAAGATGGAGCAAGCTCAGGCGGCGGGCGCAGTTACAGAAGAAAGGAATAACCGTCTACACCGGTCGAGCTGCCGGACAAAGACATCACCATCTACTTCAACCGCCACACTCCCGAAGAGTTCGAGCAGCTGCTCAAAGCGGCCAACCCGGCATCGGTGGAGCAGTCAGATTCGCTGAACAAGCGCAAACAAACCCTATACCAGCAGGAAGAACACGGCTTCACGGTGGGCTACGCCACACGGCAGTACCAGGTGAAAGGCATCCAGCGGGGGCGATACCCAGTTGAAAGCCACCATCAAGGTCAGTGAGGATGTGGCCTCATCCAAACCCTTCGAGCTGACCACCATCGACCTCTACTCCTCTCGTTCCGCCACTGGTTCGCCAAGCTCTGCGCCGACCTGTTTGCCGAGCCGGAAGCGCTGATCAAGGAAGACCTGGCCAAACTGCTGCAGCTGGTGGAACAGTGGCCGGCCGGAGAAGAAAGAGCAGCAGCACACCGAGATCAGCACAGGGGATAAGGAGCTGGCCTTATCCTTTCTGAAAAGCGACGATATCTTCGCGGCGCTGCTCACCGACTTCGACACCCTGGGCGTCACCGGTGAGAAGATCAACAAGCTGGTGGGCTATCTGGCCGCCACCTCAAGGAAGCTGGCCGAGCCCTTATCGGTGCTCATCCAGTCCCGCTCCGCGGCCGGCAAATCCACCCTGCAGGATGCCATCATCTCGCTGATCCCCGATGAAGAGTATATCAAATACACCCGGGTCACCGACCAGGCCCTGTTCTACAAAGAAGAAGACTCGTTGGTGCACAAGATCCTGGCCATCGAGGAGGGCCGAAGGGGATGGGGCGGCGCCGCCTACTCGATCAGAACGATCCAGTCGCCAAGAAGATCACCGTGGCCGCCACCGGCAAGGATGCCAACGGCAGGATGAAGACCGAGGAATACACGGTAAACGGCCCGGTCTGCGTGATGATCACCACCACCGCCACCGAGATCGACCAGGAGACGGCAAGTAGGTTTATCTTCCTCACCATCGATGAATCGGCCGCCATGACCGGGGCCATCCATCAGCGGCAGCGGGAGGCGGAAACGCTGGCCGGGCTGATCCGGGAAAAGAAGCAGCACACCGTTACCAGAAAGCACCATGCCGGTGCAACGAATGCTCAAGCCCCTGGCGGTGGTCAACCCCTATGCCGAATATCTCAGTTATCCCAGCCACTCGCTCCGGGCCAGGCGGGACCACAAGAAATACCTCGGCCTCATCCCGGGCGGTGGCCTTCCTGCACCAGTATCAGCGGGAGATACAGACCGTGGAGGTGGACGGCACTCTGGTTGAGTACATCGAAGTCACGCTTACCGACATTGAGACAGCTAACCGCCTTGCCAATGTGGTTCTCGGTCAATCCATGGATGAACTGGTCAAACCTTCCAGAACCTTGCTATCGAAGATCTACGAAATGGTGAAAGGAACAGGCGGAGCAGAACAACGCCCCCATAGATGAAATCTTCTTCACCCGGAGAATGATCCGGGAGTACACCGGCTGGAGTGACTGGCAGGTCAGGGCTCATATCAAGCAACTTGAAGAAATGGAGTACATCGGTGTCCGCACCAGCTCCAGAGGCAAGGAGTACAGCTATATCCTCACCTATCAGGGCCAGGGGGAGGAGCATCAAGAAAGGTGTTACCTCAACCTGACCAGCGTTGAGCAGATCACAACGTTGATGAACCGTGAAGATGAAGCGTTACCCCGAGGGTAAATACCCTGACCCCGAGGGTAAAACGTGCTACCCCGAGGGTACTCCGAGGTTCGAAAAAACATAGATAACTCCGTGCAGTTAAAGAAAAAAGACAACAACCCGAGGTGAGGCAGGAGAACAAGCCCCAGGGGTACCAGAAGACAGAAGACAGAAGACAGAAGACAGAAGACGGAGGGCAGAGGACGGAAAACCAGCGACGCTGCCTGGCTGTCACGGGCAAAGGTAATCGATACCGCAATGAAGCCACCATGCACCGGGTCTCTGACGAGAACCGCCACCAGAGGAGGGATACGAAGAATATGGATATCGATACAGCGAAGATCAGGTTCAAACACTACCTGGAAAGCAGTGGCTATGCCGCTTCAACCATTGAATGTTACTCGGTCTATCTCGGTTACTTTCTGGACTATCTCAGGAAAATAGAGGTGATGGATCTCAAGCAGGTCACCCATGAGACGATCAGAAGCTATCAGCTCCTGGTCATGGATATGGATATCGCTGAAGAAACAAAGGGAATGCGGCTCAGACCGGTAAAGCGGCTGTTCGGCTGGTTGCTGGATACGCACCGGCTCCTGCTTGATCCCACCGAGAACATCCGGGAGACTAGCCGGCAGAACCGGACCGTGCCGGAGGTGCTGACAGTCGCGGAAATGCGGCTGCTGCTGGAACAGCCCAACCTCTCGTTACGGATGCAGATCAGAGACAGGGCTATCATGGAAACCCTGTATTCTTCAGGAATACGGCTCAATGAGCTGGTGCAGCTCACCGTTCATGACGTTGATCTCAAAGATAAGGTTCTGCATATCAGAAAAGGCAAGGGCAACCGGCAGCGGGTGGTTCCTATCGTAAAATGCAGCCACGTATCTGCAAGAATATCTTGAAAACATCCGGCCCCGGTATGCCCGGAAGAACAAGCAGCAAAGACGGCTCTTTCTCCACCGATCAGGGCAGGCCGGTGACCGGCAACAGTATCAGGACATCGCTGTTTCACTACAAAAAAGCCGCCGGAATCACAAAGACCGCTTCACCGCACAGCTTCCGCAGAAGCTGCGCAACCCATCTTCTCAGCAGGGGGCTGATATCCGCTATGTGCAGAAACTGCTTGGTCATCGGCATATCCGGACCACCCAAATATATACCCGAGTATACCCAATCGACCTCAAGGAAACCCATACCCGGACGCATCCACCATGCTGATCAGAGAACTGATACCGGGATATCTAGAGGAACTGAAGATCCTGAACCGTTCACCGTTGACGATCCGCAACATCCGGGGCGCCTTGAATGCCATGGTTCTCTTTCTGGAACATGAAGGGATAACCGAGCTGGTGCAGTTTAACCGGGATGCCTTGCATCTGTTCCAGGAAGACCTTGCCTACCGGCTGACTGCCAAAGGTAAGCAACTGTCGGTCAGTACCAGGGAAAAGTATCTCTGCTCGTTCGCGGCTTTGCCCGGTATCTCTATGCAACGGATTATCTTACCGCTGATCTCAGCAAGACGATCACGTTGCCGAAGCAGCCGAAACGCTTACCAAAGGTGATCCTGGAGCACGCTGAGATAACAAAGATCATGGCCGCCCCGGACATGCGGACATCTGACGGCTATCGCAACAGGATCATCCTGGAAATCCTCTACGATACCGGCATACGAGCGGCGGAGATGGCGGCGGTCAAGACCGGTGATCTTGATATCGTGCATGGGTATCTGACGATCAGATCCGGCAAGGGAGCAAAAGACCGTGTTGTACCGATAAGCGCACGGTGTGGCGATATAATAAAGCAGTATCTTCTCATGGTCCGACCGGCCATGAGCCGGGGAAAGGAAACAGGGTATCTGGTGCTCAATCGCTGGGGAGCGAAGATGACGCCCACCGCCGTCTGGGCCATCGTTAAAAAGGCGGCTCACCAAGCAAAGATCACCAAAAACGTGACCACCCACACCTTCCGTCACACCTGTGCGACCCATATGCTGAAGAACGGGGCGCCCATCCGCCATATCCAGGAGATGCTGGGCCATGCGTCCCTGGAGTCCACCCAGATCTACACCAGGTCACCATCAACGACCTCAAAGAGATCCACGCCAGGTTCATCCGGGCGAGTCCGGGAGAGAA
>JAEQMT010000070.1 GCA_016722945.1 Desulfofustis sp. PB-SRB1
TCCTTTCTGAAAAGCGACGATATCTTCGCGGCGCTGCTCACCGACTTCGACACCCTGGCGTCACCGGTGAGAAGATCAACAAGCTGGTGGGCTATCTGGCCGCACCTCAAGGAAGCTGGCCGAGCCTTATCGGTGCTCATCCAGTCCGCTCCGCGGCCGGCAAATCACCCTGCAGGATGCCATCATCTCGCTGATCCCCGATGAAGAGTATATCAAATACACCCGGGTCACCGACCAGGCCCTGTTCTACAAAGAAGAAGACTCGTTGGTGCACAAGATCCTGGCCATCGAGGAGGCCGAAGGGATGGCGGCGCCGCCTACTCGATCAGAACGATCCAGTCCGCCAAGAAGATCACCGTGGCCGCCACCGGCAAGGATGCCAACGGCAGGATGAAGACCGAGGAATACACGGTAAACGGCCCGGTCTGCGTGATGATCACCACCACCGCCACCGAGATCGACCAGGAGACGGCAAGTAGGTTTATCTTCCTCACCATCGATGAATCGGCCGCCATGACCGGGCCATCCATCAGCGGCAGCGGGAGGCGGAAACGCTGGCCGGGCTGATCCGGGAAAAGAAGCAGCACACCGTTACCAGAAAGCACCATGCGGTGCAACGAATGCTCAAGCCCCTGGCGGTGGTCAACCCTATGCGAATATCTCAGTTATCCCAGCCACTCGCTCCGGGCCAGGCGGGACACAAGAAATACCTCGGGTTCATCCGGGCGGTGGCCTTCCTGCACCAGTATCAGCGGGAGATACAGACCGTGGAGGTGGACGGCACTCTGGTTGAGTACATCGAAGTCACGCTTACCGACATTGAGACAGCTAACCGCCTTGCCAATGTGGTTTCGGTCAATCCATGGATGAACTGGTCAAACCTTCCAGAACCTTGCTATCGAAGATCTACGAAATGGTGAAGGAACAGGCGGAGCAGAACAACGCCCCCATAGATGAAATCTTCTTCACCCGGAGAATGATCCGGGAGTACACCGGCTGGAGTGACTGGCAGGTCAGGGCTCATATCAAGCAACTTGAAGAAATGGAGTACATCGGTGTCCGCACCAGCTCCAGAGGCAAGGAGTACAGCTATATCCTCACCTATCAGGGCCAGGGGAGGAGCATCAAGAAAGGTGTTACCTCAACCTGACCAGCGTTGAGCAGATCACAACGTTGATGAACCGTGAAGATGAAGCGTTACCCGAGGGTAAATACCCTGACCCCGAGGGTAAAAAACGTGCTACCCGAGGGTACTCCGAGGTTCGGAAAAAACATAGATAACTCCGTGCAGTTAAAGAAAAAGACAACAACCCCGAGGGTGAGGCAGGAGAACAAGCCCAGGGGTACCAGAAGACAGAAGACAGAAGACAGAAGACAGAAGACGGAGGCAGAGGACGGAAAACCAGCGACGCTGCCTGGCTGTCACGGGCAAAGGTAATCGATACCGCAATGAAGCCACCATGCACCGGGTCTCTGACGAGAACGCCACCAGAGGAGGGATACGAAGAATATGGATATCGATACAGCGAAGATCAGGTTCAAACACTACCTGGAAAGCAGTGGCTATGCCGCTTCAACCATTGAATGTTACTCGGTCTATCTCGGTTACTTTCTGGACTATCTCAGGAAAATAGAGGTGATGGATCTCAAGCAGGTCACCCATGAGACGATCAGAAGCTATCAGCTCCTGGTCATGGATATGGATATCGCTGAAGAAACAAAGGGAATGCGGCTCAGACCGGTAAAGCGGCTGTTCGGCTGGTTGCTGGATACGCACCGGCTCCTGCTTGATCCCACCGAGAACATCCGGGGAGACTAGCCGGCAGAACCGGACCGTGCCGGAGGTGCTGACAGTCGCGGAAATGCGGCTGCTGCTGGAACAGCCCAACCTCTCGTTACGGATGCAGATCAGAGACAGGGCTATCATGGAAACCTGTATTCTTCAGGAATACGGCTCAATGAGCTGGTGCAGCTCACCGTTCATGACGTTGATCTCAAAGATAAGGTTCTGCATATCAGAAAAGGCAAGGGCAACCGGCAGCGGGTGGTTCCTATCGGTAAAAATGCAGCCACGTATCTGCCAAGAATATCTTGAAAACATCCGGCCCCGGTATGCCCGGAAGAACAAGCAGCAAAGACGGCTCTTTCTCACCGATCAGGGCAGGCCGGTGACCGGCAACAGTATCAGGACATCGCTGTTTCACTACAAAAAGCCGCCGGAATCACAAAGACCGCTTCACCGCACAGCTTCCGCGAAGCTGTGCAACCCATCTTCTCCAACAGGGGGCTGATATTCCGCTATGTCCAGAAGCTGCTGGGTCACCGGCATATCCGGACCACCCAAATCTATACCCGAGTATACCCGATCGACCTCAAGAAAACTCATACCCGGACGCATCCAGGGCTATGAGGATCAGAGCGCTGATACCGGGCTATCTGGAAGAACTGAAGATCCTGAACCGTTCACCGTTGACGATCCGCAACATCCGGGGCGCCTTGAATGCCATGGTTCTCTTCTGGAAGAACAAGGGATAACCGAGCTGGTGCAGTTTAACCGGGATGCCTTGCATCTCTTCCAGGAAGACCTTGCCTACCGGCTGACTGCCAAAGGTAAGCAGCTCTCGGTCAGTACCAGGGAAAAGTATCTCTGTTCGGTTCGCGGCTTTGCCCGGTATCTCTATGCAACGGATTATCTTACCGCTGATCTCAGCAAGACGATCACGTTGCCGAAGCAGCCGAAACGCTTACCAAAGGTGATCCTGGAGTACGTTGAGATAACAAAGATCATGGCCGCCCCGGACATGCGGACACATGCCGGCTACCGTAACAGGATCATCCTGGAAATCCTCTACGATACCGGCATACGAGCGGCGGAGATGGCAGCGGTCAAGACCGGTGATCTCGATATCGTGAATGGGTATCTGACGATCAGATCCGGCAAGGGAACAAAAGACCGTGTCGTACCGATAAGCTCACGGGTGTGCGATATAATAAAGCAGTATCTTCTCATGGTCCGACCGGCCATGAGCCGGGGAAAGGAAACAGGGTATCTGGTGCTCAATCGCTGGGGAACGAAGATGACACCCACCGCCGTCTGGGCCATCGTTAAAAAGGCTGCCCACCAAGCAAAGATCACCAAAAATGTGACCACCCATACCTTCCGTCACACCTGTGCAACTCATATGCTCAAGAACGGGGCGCCCATCCGTCATATCCAGGAAATGCTGGGCCATGCGTCCCTGGAGTCCACCCAGATCTACACCAGGGTCACCATCAACGACCTCAAAGAGATCCACGCCAGGTATCATCCGGGCGAGTCTGTATAAACAAGTACGTGGATCAGTGGGGCCCGCGGCCCTTTGAACTGAGGACCCCGCCCGCCCGGGCACGGCAGCAGCGAAGGCGGCGCCGAGTTCCGGGCAGTGCACCTTCCGCCACTGCGCTCCCGGCGGCACGTCGCACAATAGCGCTATTATGCGACGTGCAGTCCGTCATCCCGGCTGCATAAAGGACAAGCAGCCGGGCCGCCGGCCTGTTCCCTTGTCCGCTAAACATAAGTTCTTATGTTTAGTGGCGAAAGGCACACCACCCTCCACCCGCCACCCACCTACCGCCGCTGCCGTGCCCACCCGTCCGCCCCCTGCTGCGCGGGGGCTCCCCGACAAAAACCACTTCCCGGATATTCCCTTTCTTTTTCTTTAACCGCCTGCTGGTGCTTGTCTTGTCAGGCGATCTCGGGTATTACTGAACACTGCTCTTTGAATCTGCGTGATCCCCCACAAAAAACAGCTCTTTAGGGGGAGAAGGCGCATCGTGAAATCTTGGCACAGATATTATGACCCTACCACCGGGCGGTATATTTCTGCTGATCCGATTGGGCTTGGTGGGGGGATTAATCTTTATGGGTATGCTCTCCAAAATCCGATTTATTGGATTGACCCGTGGGGGCTCTCTGATTGCACGATTAGTGGCGAGTGGGTATCAGCAGAAATAGTAAATTTGTCAGTCAAACATACCGGTAATACATGGGATTTTTGGATTGATCTTGTGCCTCCAGGAGTATATCAAGGCCACGCTAATTTTCTTGTAAATGCTGATGCTCATTTTGTTATTAATTGCAAGAAAGTCTGTGAATGTGAGGAAGAAAATGAAGAATGGACAATTGACGAAACTCTATATCTTCCTCAGCTACATGTTAAAATCCCAGTCCCACTGTGGTCTCTTCCATGGGGCTGGATATATTCAACATCAGAAGCAGCACGGAAAGCTACAAAATATTATAATTCTGAGCTTGGAAAGATGGCACGTGATCCTGATATATGGTGTAAGACAAGTGATTTCATACGACGTGTGGTATCACAATTTTTCTAACGTTTATTTTGGCAGTTTTAACCGCTAAATTACAATATGAGAGGAGAGCGGATTGTGATCATTTTGGCAATTATCTAAAGCAACGGTATTTTTGAAATATAATTACACTTACAATCTGTAACATTGTGTATATGCTGGTATCAATTTAATTCTCCTTCCTTATGTTTTTCTTATTTATCTGGAATCACATGATATTACCATTCCGTGCGGGAGGTTTCCCGTTAAGGTGGTTACACGAAAACCATGCTAATAAACTAGGCGTAGCAGCTGAACTAATTTACCCTATCAAAACATATCTACGCCGTCAGAAGGACAAATATGATTCACAAAAATCAACAAATATTCTTACATGAAAAACGCCAAATTTGATGCCATTAAATATTATACTATAGTGGTATTATCATTTTGTTTTTTCTTTGTTATAGCGTCACTACTGTTTTCCTGGCATCCAAACCAAAATTCAGAAATTTCATTTCCAGGACTCCATGACAGTACATTAATTGAGTCTGTCGAGAGATATATTTATGGTAATATAGAGGAGATAATTTTTGATATTTCTATTTCGCTATTAATTGTTTTCTTTTTTACTGGAATCATTGCGGGTTTCTTTTCTAAAAAAAATATGCTTTATAGAAATTTCTTAATAGTTATATTTTTTTCGATTTTAATAACGCTTTCTAGTTTCAGTATGAGGTTTATTTTTGAGTCATCTATAATTGCAGCACTTGCCCTTTTCAGTTTTCTACTATCAATTGGTCTTTTTTTTGGGGGGTACTTTTTTGCAACAAAGATAAGCAAAAGAAGGGAGGCAGATATCGATCCTTGACACTGATCAATAGAAAGTTCACCGGCACGGCCGGTGTAACGGCTGATTGGCATATCTAACACGCCACGACAAAAGCGGCTGAGAAATAGATCTCAACCGCTTTTCTTATTCCTTCTCCGCCCCTTTGAGGAAGTTATCAATCGTCTTGAAAAGAGCTTTTTGCTGTGATGGCGGGAGGTTTTCAATTCTGTTCAGCCGACGCAGGGTCTTCAGGCTAGGTTTTGTCCCGGCAGTGGGCGATACTGTGAGGCCGAGAAGCTCATCGGTGGTCACATTAAGTGCGTGAGCAAATCTGACGATCACTTCCGGATGAGGCCGCAGCTTGTCCCGTTCATAATCCGAGATCAACACTTGTATAATCCCTATCTTCTCGGCTAGTTCAACCTGAGTATAGCCCCTTTCCTTGCGTAATCGCGCGATTCGCCGGCCAAGTGTTTCCTGGCCAGGGAGTACCATCGTTGCCATATCTGTCTTTTTTGTTTTCCGTGCCATGGCACGCAGTATACACCCCCTTTTACGAAAGCACGGTTTTTGCCCTTGACAGATATAGTAATATACTATATTTATAGACACAGAAATTATTTCTGTTTTGATATATTTTTTGCTTGACAGGTTTTTGAACAGGCTTGTCTGAACGAAAAAAGCCCGTCACCTTCCGGTCTGTGGCAAGAGCGAAGGTGACGGGCTGGTACGACCCCGGCGAGATACCGAAGCGTCCTGCTCTTCTCCCATATCTCCCGGAAAAAATCAATCATGGCGACCCAAAGGAGGTGATGAGCCATCGCCACCTACGAGACCACGGACATCTATGTCGGCGCCTTTTTCCTGTGCAAGGGCGCCGCACTGCGCGGCATCAGGATCAAGGACGCGGCCAGAGGGATCGCCGCCTTTGAGATCAGCGGCGCCGACCTGGAGGGGTTGGAGCGGCAATACCGAAGCGGTCAGGCCCTGGTGAACCCGGTGCATCTACGAGAATCACTGAACCTGCTCAGAGATATGCTGTTTGACCTGCGAGATATGAGGAGAGAGAACCATGATCAATCAAGACGACATCGACGCCATCAAACACGGCGTTGAGCTGGTTTCTTTCATGAAGGCCCGCGGCATCGAGCTGCACCAGGTCGGCGGGAACTACCGGGGCCTCTGTCCCTTCCATGAAGATACCACCCCATCACTTACGGTCAATCCCAAGGAAAACCTGTGGAACTGCTTTGGCTGTGGGGCGGGCGGCGATGTGATTCGCTTTGTTGAGCTGATCGACCAAGTTGACTTCACGCAAGCAGTGAAACGGTTATCCGCGAACCATCCAAAACCCGGAAAACCAAAAACAGCAGTTAAAGAAAAAAAGAAAGAGATCAGCGTGGCCGACAAGAAGCTGCTGGCCCGGGGGAACAGAATTCAGAAGACAGAGGACAGGAGTCAGAAAAGACCGGGTAAGAAAGTGCTGAGTGTGGCCGACAAGAAGCTACTGGCCCGAGTAGTGGGGTATTATCAGCACAGCTTTACTGAAGACAGCCGGGGGGTGGATTATCTGAGGAACCGGGGGATTACAACCAATCAGACGCTTACCGACTTCGGCGCGGGCTTTGTCAACGGCAGCCTGAAAAAGATCCTGCCCGAAGATCCGGCCGTCATCAAGACGCTGAAAAATCTCGGCATCCTCAATGCCAAAGGCAACGAAATCTTCTACAACTGCGTCGTCTTTCCCATTTATGACACAGATGGAACCATCGTCAATCTCTATGGCAGAAACATCGACCCGGCACATGGGGTCAGCCACCTGTACCTGGCCGGTTCACGCTCCGGGCTCGTCAACCGCCAGGCGGTACCACGAAGCGCTTCCATCATCCTTACCGAATCGATTATCGATGCGGTAACCCTGTACGACCAGGGTTTTACCAATGTCATTCCCGCCTATGGGGTTAACGGGGTAACCGAGGATCATCTTGTTCTCTTTAACGGCGCGGTAACAGAGGTGTATCTCTGCTTTGACAGCGACCAGGCCGGCAAGGACGGAGCAGCACAGGCGGCGGCGCAGTTACAGAAGAAAGGAATCACCGTCTACACCGTCGAGCTGCCGGATAAAGACATCACCATCTACTTCAACCGCCACACTCCCGAAGAGTTCGAGCAGCTGCTCAAAGCGGCCAACCCGGCATCGGTGGAGCAGTCAGATTCGCTGAACAAGCGCAAACAAACCCTATACCAGCAGGAAGAACACGGCTTCACGGTGGGCTACGCCACACGGCAGTACCAGGTGAAGGGTATCCAGCGGGGCGATACCCAGCTGAAAGCCACCATCAAGGTCAGTGAGGACGTTTCATCATCCAAACCCTTCGAGCTGACTACCATCGACCTCTACTCTTCGAGATCGAGGCACTGGTTCGCCAAGCTCTGTGCCGATCTGTTTGCCGAACCGGAAGCGCTGATCAAGGAAGACTTGGCCAAACTGCTGCAGCTGGTGGAACAGTGGCGGCCGGAGAAACAAGAACAACAGCACACCGAGATCAGCACAGGGGATAAGGAGCTGGCCTTATCCTTTCTGAAAAGCTACGATATCTTCGCGGCGCTGCTCACCGACTTCGACACCCTCGGCGTCACCGGTGAGAAGATCAACAAGCTGGTGGGCTATCTGGCCGCCACCTCAAGGAAGCTGGCCGAGCCCTTATCGGTGCTCATCCAGTCCCGCTCAGCCGCCGGCAAATCCACCCTGCAGGATGCCATCGTCTCGCTGATTCCCGATGAAGAGTATATCAAATACACCCGGGTCACCGACCAGGCCCTGTTCTACAAAGAAGAAGACTCGTTGGTGCACAAGATCCTGGCCATCGAGGAGGCCGAAGGGATGGGCGGCGCCGCCTACTCGATCAGAACGATCCAGTCCGCCAAGAAGATCACCGTGGCCGCCACCGGCAAGGATGCCAACGGCAGGATGAAGACCGAGGAATACACGGTAAACGGCCCGGTCTGCGTGATGATCACCACCACCGCCACCGAGATCGACCAGGAGACGGCCTCACGCTTTATCTTTCTGACCATCGATGAGTCCGCCGCCATGACCGGGGCCATCCATCAGCGGCAGCGGGAGGCGGAAACGCTGGCCGGGCTGATCCGGGAAAAGAAGCAGCACACCGTTACCAGAAAGCACCATGCGGTGCAACGAATGCTCAAGCCCCTGGCGGTGGTCAACCCCTATGCCGAATATCTCAGCTATCCCAGCCACTCGCTCCGGGCCAGGCGGGACCACAAGAAATACCTCGGCCTCATCCGGGCGGTGGCCTTCCTGCACCAGTATCAGCGGGAGATACAGACCGTGGAGGTGGACGGCACGCCGGTTGAATATATCGAAGTCACGCTTACCGACATTGAGACAGCTAACCGCCTTGCCAATGTGGTTCTCGGTCAATCCATGGATGAACTGGTCAAACCGTCCAGGACCTTGCTATCGAAGATCTACGAAATGGTAAAGGAACAGGCCGAGCAGAACAACGCCCCCATAGATGAAATCTTCTTCACCCGGAGAATGATCCGGGAGTACACCGGCTGGAGTGACTGGCAGGTCAGGGCTCATATCAAGCAACTTGAAGAAATGGAGTACATCGGTGTCCGCACCAGCTCCAGAGGCAAGGAGTACAGCTATATCCTCACCTATCAGGGCCAGGGGGAGGAGCATCAAGAAAGGTGTTACCTCAACCTGACCAGCGTTGCGCAGATAGAAACGTTGATAAACCGTGAAGATGAAGCGTTACCCCGAGGGTAAATACCCTGACCCCGAGGGTAAACCCCCCGACCCCGAGGGTACTCCGAGGTTCGGAAAAACATAGATAACTCCGTGCAGTTAAAGAAAAAAGACAACAACCCCGAGGGCGAGGCAGGAGAACAAGCCCCAGGGGTACCAGAAGACAGAAGACAGAAGACAGAGGGCAGAGGACAGGGGACAGGGGACAGGGGACGGAAAACCAGCGACGCTGCCTGGCTGTCACGGGCAAAGGTAATCGATACCGCAATGAAGCCACCATGTACCGGGTCTCTGACGAGAACTGCCACCAGAGGAGGGATACGAAGAATATGGATATCGATACAGCGAAGATCAGGTTCAAGAACTACCTGGAAAGCAGCGGCTATGCCGCCTCAACCGTCGAATGTTACTGCGTATACCTCGGATACTTCCTGGATTATCTGAAAGCGGTCACGGTGATGGACCTCAAACAGGTCACCCATGAGACGATCAGAACCTACCAGCTTCTGGTAGCCGACATGGCTATTGCCGAAGAGACCAAGGGCATGCGGCTGAGGCCGGTAAAGCGGTTGTTCGGCTGGCTGCTCGATACGCACCGGCTCCTGCTTGATCCCACCGAGAACATCCGGGAGACTAACCGGCAGAACCGGACCGTGCCGGAGGTGCTGACAGTCGCGGAAATGCGGCTTCTCCTGGAACAGCCCAACCTTTCGCTGCGTATGCAGATCAGAGACAGGGCTATCATGGAAACCCTGTATTCTTCAGGAATACGGCTCAATGAGCTGGTGCAGCTCACCGTTCATGACGTTGATCTCAAAGATAAGGTTCTGCATATCAGAAAAGGCAAGGGCAACCGGCAGCGGGTGGTTCCTATCGGTAAAAATGCAGCCACGTATCTGCAAGAATATCTTGAAAACATCCGGCCCCGGTATGCCCGGAAGAACAAGCAGCAAAGACGGCTCTTTCTCACCGATCAGGGCAGGCCGGTGACCGGCAACAGTATCAGGACATCGCTGTTTCACTACAAAAAAGCCGCCGGAATCACAAAGACCGCTTCACCGCACAGCTTCCGCCGAAGCTGTGCAACCCATCTTCTCCAACAGGGGGCTGATATTCGCTATGTCCAGAAGCTGCTGGGGCACCGGCATATCCGGACCACCCAAATCTATACCCGAGTATACCCGATCGACCTCAAGAAAACTCATACCCGGACGCATCCAGGGCTATGAGGATCAGAGCGCTGATACCGGGCTATCTGGAAGAACTGAAGATCCTGAACCGTTCACCGTTGACGATCCGCAACATCCGGGGCGCCTTGAATGCCATGGCTTCTCTTCCTGGAAGAACAAGGGATAACCGAGCTGGTGCAGTTCAACCGGGATGCCTTGCATCTCTTCCAGGAAGACCTTGGCCTACCGGCTGACTGCCAAAGGTAAGCAGCTCTCGGTCAGTACCAGGGAAAAGTATCTCTGTTCGGGTTCGCGGCTTTGCCCGGTATCTCTATGCAACGGATTATCTTACGCTGATCTCAGCAAGACGATCACGTTGCCGAAGCAGCCGAAACGCTTACCAAAGGTGATCCTGGAGTACGTTGAGATAACAAAGATCATGGCCGCCCCGGACATGCGGACACATGCCGGCTACCGTAACAGGATCATCCTGGAAATCCTCTACGATACCGGCATACGAGCGGCGGAGATGGCAGCGGTCAAGACCGGTGATCTCGATATCGTGCATGGGTATCTGACGATCAGATCCGCGCAAGGGAACAAAAGACCGTGTCGTACCGATAAGCTCACGGGTGTGCGATATAATAAAGCAGTATCTTCTCATGGTCCGACCGGCCATGAGCCGGGGAAAGGAAACAGGGTATCTGGTGCTCAATCGCTGGGGAACGAAGATGACACCCACCGCCGTCTGGGCCATCGTTAAAAAGGCTGCCCACCAAGCAAAGATCACCAAAAATGTGACCACCCATACCTTCCGTCACACCTGTGCAACTCATATGCTCAAGAACGGGGCGCCCATCCGTCATATCCAGGAAATGCTGGGCCATGCGTCCCTGGAGTCCACCCAGATCTACACCAGGGTCACCATCAACGACCTCAAAGAGATCCACGCCAGGTATCATCCGGGCGAGTCTGTATAAAACAAGTACGTGGATCAGTGGGGCCCGCGGCCCTTTGAACTGAGGACCCCCGCCCGCCCGGGCACGGCAGCAGCGAAGGCGGCGCCGAGTTCCGGGCAGTGCACCTTCCGCCACTGCGCTCCCGGCGGCACGTCGCACAATAGCGCTATTATGCGACGTGCAGTCCGTCATCCCGGCTGCATAAACGACAAGCAGCCGGGCCGCCGGCCTGTTCCCTTGTCCGCTCAACATAAGTTCTTATGTTTAGTGGCGAAAGGCACACCACCCTCCACCCGCCACCCACCTACCGCCGCTGCCGTGCCCACCCGTCCGCCCCCTGCTGCGCGGGGGCTCCCCCAGAAGTATCCCTACGGTCGGCTGTGACCATCATCTGCCGCCTTTTCTTTTTTCTTTAACCGCCTGCTGGTGCTTGTCTTGTCAGGCGATGTCGGGTATTACTGAACACTGCTCTTTGAATCTGCGTGATCCCCCACAAAAAACAGCTCTTTGGGGGGAGAAGGCGCATCGTGAAATCTTGGCACAGATTCTACGACCCTGCCACCGGGCGCTATATCTCTGCTGATCCGATTGGGCTTGAAGGGGGGATTAATTTGTACGGGTATGTTCAAAATGATCCGGTTAATAAGGTTGATCCGTTGGGGTTGTGGTCTATTGGGATAGGTGTATATATAATAGCTGGTGGAGAATTAAATTATTCTAGTGTTGAGTGTTGTGAAGGTCAGAATCTATACAGAGTTAAATATTTTACTGTTTGTGGTGGTGCTGGTGCATCCGCTTCGGTAGGGAAAGCACCGCTCCCTTCTGTTAGCCCATTTGGAAACAGTATCAAAGGAGGTTGTCCAAGCACGAGAACATATTATCTAAACCAAACAGATAAATTACTGTACTCAGCAAATGTTCAATGGGATCCAAAAATGGTTGGGACGGGGAGCCGTGTTAGGATGGGCAGGTGGTATTGGTGGAAAGTGGTCGATTTGTGGTGATGTTATAGTTTCCAAAGAAAAAATTGGATGCTGTTCGGACTAAATAACTGATATATGATTTGATTGTTTACAATAAAAACTATTTTGATCTGTCTGGTCTATATACAGGTAAAGAATACTTTCTGGAATGTTGTAAATGCGATAGTTATCCTTTCTCAAATTATTTGAGCCACTAAGGCGTTAAAAAAAACATGCCTAAGTCAAACAAACCAGGCCCAATTCTTACTGCCATTGCTTGCCTGGTTGCATCTGTCGGGATACTTATAGTTACAACATCTATACTATTAGTAACTGGAATAATGCAATATATGGTCAACATTGGCTTTACAAATTTTCCTTTATACTATATGCTCTTTTTTTTCATAATTTGTATACCAGTTATCTTTTGGTTTTTATGGCCAATTTTTTCAAAACGTCTAACACCAATGTAAAGCAAGGAAGGAAAGTAGGGGGTCACCCATTAAAAGGCTTCTGAGGAAAGACGGGGGTAAAATCTCGATCCTTGACACTTGTCAATGAAGAGCTCACCGGCGTAGTCCGGTGTAGCGGCTTATTGGTGTTTATTTTTTGTTCAGGAAATCGTCAGGCGAGATACCGGCCTGTTTGAGAATCGCACGAAGAGTGCCCTCTGGCATGTCGCCGGATGATTGGGAATGGTGGTGTATCGGTCAGCTTGTGCGTTGTACCAGATCTCGTGACTACCGGCAGCCTGGCGGTCAAAGGCAAAGCCAAATGCTTTAAGACGCGTGGTTATCTTCCCGGTAACGAAAACCTGCCAAACGCCCCATTCACCCTCCTACCACCAGGGCGCAATCAAAAGCATCTCCAACGATCTGTAGTGACGGGCTGGTACGCCTCTCTGCTTGTGCTTCCAGAAGTTTCCTGGCGACATCGCGGGCAATTTCCATGGTCTCAGTAACTGTCCGCCCTTGGGCTACCAGTCCGGGGGACATCGTCGGAAGTGGCGAGGTACACCCCTTCCGGCAATTTCTCGACATGGATGTTGATGAATCTCTCCATAAGCGTTCTCCTGAGCCTTTTACCGGGCCAATTCTTGAATGTGTTTTTTGTTAGAAAAGCATCTATCAGTTTTTTGACTACTTGCTTGTCCTCTTCTTCAAGTTTTTCAACTTCCTGGAATTGCAGAAGCAATTCTCTGTCTTCAAACTTCGCTTTCGCAGCATCCGCCGTTGTCCCCTCTATGAGGTAATCACTGGAAACACCGAGGGCATCGGCCATTCTTTTTTAAGGTGTCGGCTGCAGGTCGAGATATCCCCCGTTCATAACGTCCGAATATGGGAATAATGGACATCTACAAT
>JAEQMT010000014.1 GCA_016722945.1 Desulfofustis sp. PB-SRB1
CCCCAGGCCTGAGTCGGGGTGCTCTGGTTGTGGTGAGATTGTCCGAGTACCGGTGCCGACCATTACCGGGTGAAAGCGTGCTTGGTCGTCCCCGCCTCTCTTGAGCCGGCTCCGCCAATAGCCAAAACTCGAGAGGGAAAGCTGGTGCTTGCGGCAGTACGCCTGCTGACTCAATCCTGATTGTTTCCAGCCTGCGATGTGATCACCCCAGTAGCTGCGTTTTGCATCTCTGCCGGATCGCTTGTTCTGCTCCATATGCGCCTCCTTGAAAAAGTTCAGCACAACAGAGCATGGGGGAGGGATAAAAAAAGAAGGGGTTTTGTTGAGCGCTTACATATATTCAACCGGCGTGCCGTCCACCTCCACGGTCTGTATCTCCCGCTGATACTGGTGCAGGAAGGCCACCGCCCGGATGAGGCCGAGGTATTTCTTGTGGTCCCGCCTGGCCCGGAGCGAGTGGCTGGGATAATTGAGATATTCGGCATACGGGTTGACCACCGCCAGGGGCATGAGCATTCGTTGCACCGCATGGTGCTTTCTGGTAACGGTGTGCTGCTTCTTTTCCCGGATCAGCCCGGCCAGCGTTTCCGCCTCCCGCTGCCGCTGATGGATGGCCCCGTCATGGCGGCCGATTCATCGATGGTCAGAAAGATAAAGCGTGAGGCCGTCTCCTGGTCGATCTCGGTGGCGGTGGTGGTGATCATCACGCAGACCGGGCCGTTTACCGTGTATTCCTCGGTCTTCATCCTGCCGTTGGCATCCTTGCCGGTGGCCACGGTAATCTTCTTGGCCGACTGGATCGTTCTGATCGAGTAGGCGGCGCCGCCCATCCCTTCGGCCTCCTCGATGGCCAGGATCTTGTGCACCAACGAGTCTTCTTCTTTGTAGAACAGGGCCTGGTCGGTAACCGGGTGTATTTGATATACTCTTCATCGGGGATCAGCGAGATGATGGCATCCTGCAGGGTGGATTTGCCGGCCGCGAGCGGACTGGATGCACCGATAAGGGCTCGGTCAGTTTCCTGGAAGTGGCGGCCAGGTACCCCACCAGCTTGTTGATCTTCTCACCGGTGACGCCCAGGGTGTCGAAGTCGGTGAGCAGCGCCGCGAAGATATCGTCGCTTTTCAGAAAGGATAAGGCCAGCTCCTTATCCCCTGTGCTGATCTCGGTGTGCGCTGCTGCTCTTTCTTCTCCGGCCGCCACTGTTCCACCAACTGCAGCAGTTTGGCCAGGTCTTCCTTGATCAGCGCTTCCGGCTCGGCAAACAGATCGGCACAGAGCTTGGCGAACCAGTGGCGGGATCTCGAAGAATACAGATCGATGGTAGTCAGCTCGAAGGGTTTTGATGATGAAACGTCCTCACTGACCTTGATGGTGGCTTTGAGCTGGGTATCGCCCCGCTGGATGCCTTTTACCTGGTAGTGCCGTGTGGCGTAGCCCACCGTGAAACCGTGTTCTTCCTGCTGGTATAGGGTTTGTTTACGCTTGTGCAGCGAATCTGACTGCTCACCGATGCCGGGTTGGCCGCTTTGAGCAGCTGCTCGAACTCTTCGGGAGTGTGGCGGTTGAAGTAGATGGTGATATCCTTGTCCGGCAGCTCGACGGTGTAGACGGTTATTCCTTTCTTCTGTAACTGCTCCGCCGCCTGTGTGGCTCCGTTCTTGCCGACAGGGTCACTGTCAAAGCAGAGATACACCTCTGTTACCGCGCTGTTAAAGAGAACAAGATGATCCTCGGTTACCCGTTAACCCCATAGGCGGGAATGACATTGGTAAAACCCTGGTCGTACAGGGTCACGGCATCGATAATCGATTCGGTAAGGATGATGGAAGCGCTTCGTGGTACCGCCTGGCGGTTGACGAGCCCGGAGCGTGAACCGGCCAGGTACAGGTGGCTGACCCCATGTGCCGGGTCGATGTTTCTGCCATAGAGATTGACGATTGCCCCATCTGTATCATAGATCGGAAAGACCACGCAGTTGTAGAAGATTTCGTTGCCTTTGGCATTGAGGATGCCGAGCGTTTTCAGCGTCTTGATGACGGCCGGATCTTCGGGCAGGATCTTTTTCAGGCTGCCGTTCACAAAGCCCGTGCCGAAGTCGGTGCATGTCTGGTTGTTTGTAATCCCCGGTTCTTGAGGTAGTCCAGGCCTCTCTGATCTTCAGTAAAGCTGTGCTGATAATACCCCACTACTCGGGCCAGTAACTTCTTCTCGGCCACACTCAGCACTTTCTTACCCGGTCTTTTCTGACTTCTGTCCTCTGTCTTCTGAATTCTGTTCCCCGAGCCAGCAGCTTTTTGTCCGGCCACGCTGAGCCCTTTCTTTTTTTCTTTAACTGCTGCTTTCTGTCTTCTGTCCTCTGACTTCTGACTTCTGAGGGCGGTCTCTCAGCCAGCCGTCCTGACAGCTTCTTTGAAATCGACTCCATGTATCAGCTCAACGAAGCGGATAACATCGCGCCCGTCCCACAGCCAAAGCAGTTCCACAGTTTTCCTTGGATTGACGGTAAGTGATGGGGTGGTATCTTCATGGAAGGGGCAGAAGCCCCGGTAGTTCTCGCCGACCTGTTTCAGCTCAACGCCGCGGGCCTTCATGAAAGAAACCAGCTCAACGCCGTGTTTGATGGCCTCTATTTCGTCTTGACTGATCATTGTTCTCTCTCCTCATATCTCGCAGGTCAAACAGCATATCTCTGAGCAGGTTCAGTGATTCTCGTAGATGCACCGGGTTCACCAGGGCGGTGCCGCTTCGGTATTGCCGCTCCAACCCCTCCAGGTCGGCGCCGCTGATCTCAAAGGCGGCGATCCCTCTGGCCGCGTCCTTGATCCTGATGCCGCGCAGTGCCGCGCCCTTGCACAGGAAAAAGGCGCCGACATAGATGTCCGTGGTCTCGTAGGTGGCGATGGCTCATCACCTCCTTTGGGTCGCCATGATTGATTTTTTCCGGGAGATATGGGAGAAGAGCAGGACGCTTCGTATCTCGCCGGGGTCGTACCAGCCGTCACCTTCGCTCTTGCCACAGACCGGAGGGTGACGGGTTTTTTTCATAAAAAAATGAATAAAACATCAATGATGCACAATATAGCATCCATGCCGGATAAGTGTCAAGCGTTAATGATCCATGAAGCACCCATAAAGCATTATTTTTCTCGAACATGTGGTGCAATATGGCTATAACTTGCTTTATGGAAAACAAAGAGAACCAAACCGAGGCAGGTTTCGCCGCAAGGCTCTTGTCCTTACGTAAACAGAAAAATCTTTCCCAGACAGAATTGGGGGAAGATTGTAGAATGTCCATTATTCCCATATCGGACGTTATGAACGGGGGATATCTCGACCTGCAGCCGACACCTTAAAAAGAATGGCCGATGCCCTCGGTGTTTCCAGTGATTACCTCATAGAGGGGACAACGGCGGATGCTGCGAAAGCGAAGTTTGAAGACAGAGAATTGCTTCTGCAATTCCAGGAAGTTGAAAAACTTGGAAGAAGAGGACAAGCAAGTAGTCAAAAACTGATAGATGCTTTTCTAACAAAAAAACACATTCAAGAATTGGCCCGGTAAAAGGCTCAGGAGAACGCTTATGGAGAGATTCATCAACATCCATGTCGAGAAATTGCCGGAAGGGGTGTACCTCGCCACTTCCGACGATGTCCCCGGACTGGTAGCCCCAAGGGCGGACAGTTACTGAGACCATGGAAATTGCCCGCGATGTCGCCAGGAAACTTCTGGAAGCACAAGCAGAGAGGCGTACCAGCCGTCACTACAGATCGTTGGAGATGCTTTTGATTGCGCCCTGGTGGTAGGAGGGTGAATGGGGCGTTTGGCAGGTTTTCGTTACCGGGAGATAACCACGCGTCTTAAAGCATTTGGCTTTGCCTTTGGACCGCCAGGCTGCCGGTAGTCACGAGATCTGGTACAACGCACAAGCTGACCGATACACCACCATTCCCAATCATCCCGGCGACATGCCAGAGGGCACTCTTCGTGCGATTCTCAAACAGGCCGGTATCTCGCCTGACGATTTCCTGAACAAAAAATAAACACCAATAAGCCGCTACACCGGACTACGCCGGTGGAGCTCTTCATTGACAAGTGTCAAGGATCGAGATTTTTACCCCCGTCTTTCCTCAGAAGCCTTTTAATGGGTGACCCCCTACTTTCCTTCCCTTGCTTTACATTGGTGTTAGACGTTTTGAAAAAATTGGCCATAAAAACCAAAAGATAACTGGTATACAAATTATGAAAAAAAGAGCATATAGTATAAAGGAAAATTTGTAAAGCCAATGTTGACCATATATTGCATTATTCCAGTTACTAATAGTATAGATGTTGTAACTATAAGTATCCCGACAGATGCAACCAGGCAAGCAATGGCAGTAAGAATTGGGCCTGGTTTGTTTGACTTAGGCATGTTTTTTTAACGCCTTAGTGGCTCAAATAATTTGAGAAAGGATAACTATCGCATTTACAACATTCCAGAAAGTATTCTTTACCTGTATATAGACCAGACAGATCAAAATAGTTTTTATTGTAACAATCAAATCATATATCAGTTATTTAGTCCGAACAGCATCCAATTTTTTCTTTGGAAACTATAACATCACCACAAATCGACCACTTTCCACCAATACCACCTGCCCATCCTAACACGGCTCCCCCGTCCCAACCATTTTTTGGATCCCATTGAACATTTGCTGAGTACAGTAATTTATCTGTTTGGTTTAGATAATATGTTCTCGTGCTTGGACAACCTCCTTTGATACTGTTTCCAAATGGGCTAACAGAAGGGAGCGGTGCTTTCCCTACCGAAGCGGATGCACCAGCACCACCACAAACAGTAAAATATTTAACTCTGTATAGATTCTGACCTTCACAACACTCAACACTAGAATAATTTAATTCTCCACCAGCTATTATATATACACCTATCCCAATAGACCACAACCCAACGGATCAACCTTATTAACCGGATCATTTTGAACATACCCGTACAAATTAATCCCCCCTTCAAGCCCAATCGGATCAGCAGAGATATAGCGCCCGGTGGCAGGGTCGTAGAATCTGTGCCAAGATTTCACGATGCGCCTTCTCCCCCTAAAGAGCTGTTTTTTGTGGGGGATCACGCAGATTCAAAGAGCAGTGTTCAGTAATACCCGACATCGCCTGACAAGACAAGCACCAGCAGGCGGTTAAAGAAAAAGAAAGGGAATATGTCACAGCGAAGTGGTTATTTGTCTGGGGAGCCCCCGCGCAGCAGGGGGCGGACGGGTGGGCACGGCAGCGGCGGTAGGTGGGTGGCGGGTGGAGGGTGGTGTGCCTTTCGCCACTAAACATAAGAACTTATGTTTGAGCGGACAAGGGAACAGGCCGGCGGCCCGGCTGCTTGTCCTTTATGCAGCCGGGATGACGGACTGCACGTCGCATAATAGCGCTATTGTGCGACGTGCCGCCGGGAGCGCAGTGGCGGAAGGTGCACTGCCCGGAACTCGGCGCCGCCTTCGCTGCTGCCGTGCCCGGGCGGGCGGGGGTCCTCAGTTCAAAGGGCCGCGGGCCCCACTGATCCACGTACTTGTTTTATACAGACTCGCCCGGATGATACCTGGCGTGGATCTCTTTGAGGTCGTTGATGGTGACCTGGTGTAGATCTGGGTGGACTCCAGGGACGCATGGCCCAGCATTTCCTGGATATGACGGATGGGCGCCCGTTCTTGAGCATATGAGTTGCACAGGTGTGACGGAAGGTATGGGTGGTCACATTTTTGGTGATCTTTGCTTGGTGGGCAGCCTTTTAACGATGGCCCCAGACGGCGGTGGGTGTCATCTTCGTTCCCCAGCGATTGAGCACCAGATACCCCTGTTTCCTTTCCCCGGCTCATGGCCGGTCGGACCATGAGAAGATACTGCTTTATTATATCGCACACCCGTGAGCTTATCGGTACGACACGGTCTTTTGTTCCCTTGCCGGATCTGATCGTCAGATACCCATGCACGATATCGAGATCACCGGTCTTGACCGCTGCCATCTCCGCCGCTCGTATGCCGGTATCGTAGAGGATTTCCAGGATGATCCTGTTACGGTAGCCGGCATGTGTCCGCATGTCCGGGCGGCCATGATCTTTGTTATCTCAACGTACTCCAGGATCACCTTTGGTAAGCGTTTCGGCTGCTTCGGCAACGGTGATCGTCTTGCTGAGATCAGCGGTAAGATAATCCGTTGCATAGAGATACCGGGCAAAGCCGCGAACCGAACAGAGATACTTTTCCCTGGTACTGACCGGAGAGCTGCTTACCTTTGGCAGTCAGCCGGTAGGCAAGGTCTTCCTGGAAGAGATGCAAGGCATCCCGGTTAAACTGCACCAGCTCGGTTATCCCCTTGTTCTTCCAGGAAGAGAACCATGGCATTCAAGGCGCCCCGGATGTTGCGGATCGTCAACGGTGAACGGTTCAGGATCTTCAGTTCTTCCAGATAGCCCGGTATCAGCGCTCTGATCCTCATAGCCCTGGATGCGTCCGGGTATGAGTTTTCTTGAGGTCGATCGGGTATACTCGGGTATAGATTTGGGTGGTCCGGATATGCCGGTGCCCCAGCAGCTTCTGGACATAGCGAATATCAGCCCCTGTTGGAGAAGATGGGTTGCACAGCTTCGGCGGAAGCTGTGCGGTGAAGCGGTCTTTGTGATTCCGGCGGCTTTTTTGTAGTGAAACAGTGATGTCCTGATACTGTTGCCGGTCACCGGCCTGCCCTGATCGGTGAGAAAGAGCCGTCTTTGCTGCTTGTTCTTCCGGGCATACCGGGGCCGGATGTTTTCAAGATATTCTTGCAGATACGTGGCTGCATTTTTGCCGATAGGAACCACCCGCTGCCGGTTGCCCTTGCCTTTTCTGATATGCAGAACCTTATCTTTGAGATCAACGTCATGAACGGTGAGCTGCACCAGCTCATTGAGCCGTATCCTGAAGAATACAGGGTTTCCATGATAGCCCTGTCTCTGATCTGCATCCGTAACGAGAGGTTGGGCTGTTCCAGGAGCAGCCGCATTTCCGCGACTGTCAGCACCTCCGGCACGGTCCGGTTCTGCCGGTTAGTCTCCCGGATGTTCTCGGTGGGATCAAGCAGGAGCCGGTGCGTATCAGCAGCCAGCCGAACAGCCGCTTTACCGGTCTGAGCCGCATTCCCTTGGTCTCTTCGGCAATAGCCATATCGGCTACCAGAAGCTGGTAGGTTCTGATCGTCTCATGGGTGACCTGCTTGAGATCCATCACCTCTATTTTCCTGAGATAGTCCAGAAAGTAACCGAGATAGACCGAGTAACATTCGATGGTTGAGGCGGCATAGCCACTGCTTTCCAGGTAGTTCTTGAACCTGATCTTCGCTGTATCGATATCCATATTCTTCGTATCCCTCCTCTGGTGGCGGTTCTCGTCAGAGACCCGGTACATGGTGGCTTCATTGCGGTATCGATTACCTTTGCCCGTGACAGCCAGGCAGCGTCGCTGGTTTTCCGTCCCCTGTCCTCTGTCCCTCTGTCTTCTGTCTTCTGTCTTCTGTCTTCTGGTACCCCTGGGGCTTGTTCTCCTGCCTCGCCCTCGGGGTTGTTGTCTTTTTTCTTTAACTGCACGGAGTTATCTATGTTTTTTCGAACCTCGGAGTACCCTCGGGGTAGCACGTTTTCCCTCGGGGTCAGGGTATTTACCCTCGGGGTAACGCTTCATCTTCACGGTTCATCAACGTTTCTATCTGCTCAACGCTGGTCAGGTTGAGGTAACACCTTTCTTGATGCTCCTCCCCCTGGCCCTGATAGGTGAGGATATAGCTGTACTCCTTGCCTCTGGAGCTGGTGCGGACACCGATGTACTCCATTTCTTCAAGTTGCTTGATATGAGCCCTGACCTGCCAGTCACTCCAGCCGGTGTACTCCCGGATCATTCTCCGGGTGAAGAAGATTTCATCTATGGGGGGCGTTGTTCTGCTCGGCCTGTTCCTTTACCATTTCGTAGATCTTCGATAGCAAGGTCCTGGACGGTTTGACCAGTTCATCCATGGATTGACCGAGAACCACATTGGCAAGGCGGTTAGCTGTCTCAATGTCGGTAAGCGTGACTTCGATATATTCAACCGGCGTGCCGTCCACCTCCACGGTCTGTATCTCCCGCTGATACTGGTGCAGGAAGGCCACCGCCCGGATGAGGCCGAGGTATTTCTTGTGGTCCCCGCCTGGCCCGGAGCGAGTGGCTGGGATAACTGAGATATTCGGCATAGGGGTTGACCACCGCCAGGGGCTTGAGCATTCGTTGCACCGCATGGTGCTTTCTGGTAACGGTGTGCTGCTTCTTTTCCCGGATCAGCCCGGCCAGCGTTTCCGCCTCCCGCTGCCGCTGATGGATGGCCCCGGTCATGGCGGCGGACTCATCGATGGTCAGAAGATAAAGCGTGAGGCCGTCTCCTGGTCGATCTCGGTGGCGGTGGTGGTGATCATCACGACAGACCGGGGCCGTTTACCGTGTATTCCTCGGTCTTCATCCTGCCGTTGGCATCCTTGCCGGTGGCGGCCACGGTGATCTTCTTGCGACTGGATCGTTCTGATCGAGTAGGCGGCGCCGCCCATCCCTTCGGCCTCCTCGATGGCCAGGATCTTGTGCACCAACGAGTCTTCTTCTTTGTAGAACAGGGCCTGGTCGGTGACCCGGGGTGTATTTGATATACTCTTCATCGGGGAATCAGCGAGACTGATGGCATCCTGCAGGGTGGATTTGCCGGCGGCTGAGCGGGACTGGATGAGCACCGATAAGGGCTCGGCCAGCTTCCTTGAGGTGGCGGCCAGATAGCCCACCAGCTTGTTGATCTTCTCACCGGTGACGCCGAGGGTGTCGAAGTCGGTGAAGCAGCGCCGCGAAGATATCGTAGCTTTTCAGAAAGGATAAGGCCAGCTCCTTATCCCCTGTGCTGATCTCGGTGTGCTGTTGTTCTTGTTTCTCCGGCCGCCACTGTTCCACCAGCTGCAGCAGTTTGGCCAAGTCTTCCTTGATCAGCGCTTCCGGTTCGGCAAACAGATCGGCACAGAGCTTGGCGAACCAGTGCCTCGATCTCGAAGAGTAGAGGTCGATGGTAGTCAGCTCGAAGGGTTTGGATGATGAAACGTCCTCACTGACCTTGATGGTGGCTTTCAGCTGGGTATCGCCCGCTGGATACCCTTCACCTGGTACTGCCGTGTGGCGTAGCCCACCGTGAAGCCGTGTTCTTCCTGCTGGTATAGGGTTTGTTTGCGCTTGTTCAGCGAATCTGACTGCTCCAACCGATGCCGGGTTGCGTCTTTCAGCAGCTGCTCGAACTCTTCGGGAGTGTGGCGGTTTGAAGTAGATGGTGATGTCTTTATCCGGCAGCTCGACGGTGTAGACGGTGATTCCTTTCTTCTGTAACTGCGCCGCCGCCTGTGCTGCTCCGTCCTTGCCGGCCTGGTCGCTGTCAAAGCAGAGATACACCTCTGTTACCGCGCCGTTAAAGAGAACAAGATGATCCTCGGTTACCCCGTTAACCCCATAGGCGGGAATGACATTGGTAAAACCCTGGTCGTACAGGGTTACCGCATCGATAATCGATTCGGTAAAGGATGATGGAAGCGCTTCGTGGTACCGCCTGGCGGTTGACGAGCCCGGAGCGTGAACCGGCCAGGTACAGGTGGCTGACCCCATGTGCCGGGTCGATGTTTCTGCCATAGAGATTGACGATGGTTCCATCTGTGTCATAAATGGGAAAGACGACGCAGTTGTAGAAGATTTCGTTGCCTTTGGCATTGAGGATGCCGAGATTTTTCAGCGTCTTGATGACGGCCGGATCTCGGCAGGATGTTTTTGAGGCTGCCATTCACAAAGCCCGCCAAAGTCGGTGAACGTCTGATTGGTTGTAATCCCCGGTTCTTGAGGTAATCCAGGCCTCTCTGATCTTCCGTGAAGCTGTGCTGATAATACCCACTACTCGGCCAGTAACTTCTTCTCGGCCACACTCAGCACTTTCTTACCCGGTCTTTTCTGACTTCTGTCCTCTGTCTTCTGACTTCTGTTCCCCCGGGCCAGCAGCTTTTTGTCGGCCACGCTGATCTCTTTCTTTTTTTCTTTAACTGCTGTTTTTCTCTCTTCTGTCCTCTGTCTTCTGATTTCTGACTTCTGACTTCTGTCTTCTGTCCTCTGACTTCTGACTTCTGAGGGCGGTCTCTCAGCCAGCCGTCTGACAGCTTCTTTGAAATCGACTCCATGTATTAGCTCAACAAGCGAATCACATCGCCGCCCCCCCCACAGCCAAAGCAGTTCCACAGGTTTTCCTTGGGATTGACCGTAAGTGATGGGTGGTATCTTCATGGAAGGGACAGAGGCCCCGGTAGTTCCCGCCGACCTGGTGCAGCTCGATGCCGCGGGCCTTCATGAAAGAAACCAGCTCAACGCCGTGTTTGATGGCGTCGATGTCGTCTTGATTGATCATGGTTCTCTCTCCTCATATCTCGCAGGTCAAACAGCATATCTCTGAGCAGGTTCAGTGATTCTCGTAGATGAACGGGGTTTACCAGGGCGGTGCCGCTTCGGTATTGCCGCTCCAACCCCTCCAGGTCGGCGCCGCTGATCTCAAAGGCGGCGATCCCTCTGGCCGCGTCCTTGATCCTGATGCCGCGCAGTGCGGCGCCCTTGCACAGGAAAAAGGCGCCGACATAGATGTCCGTGGTCTCGTAGGTGGCGATGGCTCATCACCTCCTTTGGGTCGCCATGATTGATTTTTTCCGGGAGATATGGGAGAAGAGAAAGACGCTTCGGTATCTCGCCGGGGTCGTACCAGCCCGTCACCCTCGCTCTTGCCACAGACCGGAAGGTGACGGGCTTTTTTTGTTCAGAGGCCTGTTCAAAAACCTGTCAAGAAGAACATATGCAATTATTCGTACCGTATTATCTAAACGCTGCAAAGCATAAAATCTCCCCATGGTATATTTTGTGCAAAAAATATGGTGAGGCGATCATGGGGTTCCCGGAAAGGCTGAAAAGGTTACGGCAGGAGAAGAAGCTCGACTTCGCAGAGCTTGCCGAAAGAATAGGCATACATTCTACCCAGCTGCGACGATACGAGAAGGGCGAGTCGCAACCCACCCTTGAGGTGTTACGTAAGTTGGCGGTTGTCTTGAACGTGCCGGAGATGAGCTGCTATTTGATGATGATGAGCGAAAGCCACCGGAAAAACTGGCAATTCAGTTTGAAGCCATTGCCAACTTCACTCCGGAAGAACAAAAAACGCTCAAAGAAGTACTCGAAGGATTGATCCTGAAACACGAGGCCAAACGGTGGACGGTCGGAACGTAGCCGATAAGGAAAGTGCCAATCAGCCGTTGCACCGGGCGTGCCGGTGAACTCTTCATTGATCAGTGTCAAGGATCGAGATCTGACCCCCGTCTTTTGACCACAAAATTCCAAGCTCAAAGGCTGCAGTATTTGAGTTAGGATGATTCCAATCAGCCATTACACCGGACAAGCCGGTGAACTTTTCATTGAGCAGTGTCAAGGATCGAGATTTGACCCCCGTCTTTCCCTTTGTAGGGTTTGCCACACCGTTTCTTATCTGGCTAATACGTTCAAGAATAAATAGAATTGCGAAGAAGCCTGCAGTTTCCATCGAAATCATCGAAAATGCAACACTGTGCAGCAGTTTTTCCGTTGGTAACAACTGCCACCGTACTGCATTTTTATTGTATTTAAAGTTGACTAATACAGGATATACTCCAGTCCAAATAGGTGATATTCACCTAGGCTATAGGTCAATGGAAAATGATGATATTGACAGCTGGTACTGGCTTAAAGAAGAAACAGTTATGCTTGAAGACTACTGGGTACCACTTGGAGAAGATGGAAAGAAAATTATTCCATTCCTAAAGCAAAGAAACTTTTTAATCGAGAATCAAATAAATACGTATCTCTCTGCTGGTGAGCTCACTAACGGTTTAGTCTATTTTGAACAAGAAAGAAGTACTGGTGATAGATATCCTTACCTGGAGCCTGACATGAAAGTTCAAACAAAAGTCATTGTTTATGACACAAAAGGAAATAGTTGGGAAACAGAAATGAGAGTTACTAAAGTGAAAATTGAACCAATTCGGGAAATATGTCCTAAATTTGGTAAGACAAGAGAGCTTTCAGAAAATTAAATCAATGGTGGGAGGGAACAATTCACTTCACTGTATTTCGCAAACAGCAACTCAAGCAGTGAACTAAGTTTCGATCAGTGTCAAGGATCGAAATTTGACCCCCTGTCATTCTTTTACCGTCACAATTTTCCCCCTTTTTTTGGCTCTATATTACATAAAATAAACTCGATAGAATTGAGATGAAAGAGAGGAATACAAAAAAGAAAAAAATATAGTAAAGTGGCCCCCCTTACCCGCCCTTTTCCTTGTTATCTCCTTGTAATCATTTAAAATGTTTGGAAAGTAAACCATATAATCAATTAATGATTTTTTCTTGTTTTTATTGTAGACGTATAGCAGCATTACTATTGTCGTCACAAATAGACGGGGAATGAAAAATCTGTGATTTGATTGATTAGCTCTTTCACTAGTTATTATTTATTATGTTAATCACAGCACTTTTCACCTGTATACTCTGTGTTCATATAAAAATAAAAGCAAGCAGTCGCTTTTACACCTCCTATACCTAATCCTAGGTTACCTGCACCAGTTCCGCAATACCTGACCCATCGGCGCCTACCGATATTCCACCTTCAAAAAACAAAAATCCTAGTTCGCCGCCAAGTAATTTCATAGGTGGGTTTCGACAAGAATCACCACTAAAACCAGACCCTTGCCCTATTCCACCGCTAATATCAACCGCAGCTCCATAGCAAATTTTGCGATATTTATGAATAAGTATCTCATCAGACTGCCTATCACAACAACGAATTTTATGTTGGCCTCCACCAAGTACAAAATGCGCTTCAAAGCTAGTTGTTAAGCCATCTATATTACGTCTTTTTCCTTTATTACGGCCATACTCATAAGGGTTATTTCTGCCAGACATTCTAAGCCCAAATGAATCAACCAAATTAACCGGATCCTGATTAACATACCCATACAAATTAATCCCCCCATCCAATCCAATAGGATCAGCGGAGATGTATCGCCCGGTTGAGGGATCATAGAATCTGTGCCAATTGTACTGTAATCCTGATTCGCTGTCAAAGTATTGGCCGGGGAAGCGCAGGTTATTGGTGATGGTGGCGGTGGTGATGGTGGCAGTGCCGAAACTCTCATAGGTGGCGGCCCAGACCACGGTACCGTTGTCGCTCATGATCTTCTGGGGGGTGCCCAGATGGTCGTTGAGATAGTAGTAATAGATACCGTTTTCGCACAAACAAAGAGGGGTTGGTGGACCAGGGCGCGCCGGGATGGTAACCGTAGGTGCGCAGCTCGGCGCCGGTGGCGGAATATTCACCCACCAGCCCCTCGTCGTTGTATAAAAAGTAGGTGCGGGTGCCGTTTACCTCCTTGAACAGCCGTCGGCCAAAGGGGTCGTAGCCGTAGGCGCCGATGGTGGCGCCCGCCTCGTCAGTTAGAAAGGCGAGCCGGTTATCAGGGGTATAGCTGAAGTTAATCTCACTGGTTCCCCGCGTTTGACGGCCATATTACCGTGATCGTCATAGTCGTAGGTTCCGGTGCCGGTAAGCTGGTTGTTTTCGTTTATAGCCCCAGGCCGGGCGCCGTCATCAGGCGAGCGGTTGCCTAAGAAATCATAGACAAAGCGTTTCATCACGGGCGGGCGAGGTGGCGCCGCGCAGCCGTTCCACCCGGTCATAGTTGTAGCCGATCTGCCTTCCGCCGTGGTCTGGGACTGGATGGCGCCGGTGCGTCCGGTACTGGTAGGTGCGCTGCATCACCGGGGCGCCGCCGGGATCACGGGCGTCGATGCTGACGGGCTGCTGCAACCCGTTATAGCCGACGGTAATCGAGCCGCCGCCGGGCAGCACGATGCGGGTGGGTCGCTGCCATTCATAGGCGGGTGATCGCCACCTCGCCCACCGCCTCACCCAGATCGAGGCCGGTGGGACGGCCGCCCTCATCGTAGCTCAGGGTGCGGGTGCGGCCGGCCGGGTCGGTATAGCTCTGTTTCTGATGGTTGGCATAGTAGCCGTACGAATGGCTGAGGCTGAAGGGCCGTAATCGATGGTCTCGCTGGTGCGGCGCTGCAGATCGTCATAGGAGTAGACGGCACTGGTGGCGCCGTCATCATAGCGGTGAGCTGTCCGCCTCGTTATAGAAATAGTCGATGGACTTGAACGGAGCACCGGCGCCGGTAAATTCATAGATATCGGTGCGGGTCAGACGGGTGCGGTCGTCATAGCTGTGGATGGTGTGGCGGCCGTTGCCGTCGTCTGGGTTTTCAGGTTGCCGGCGCGCCATCGTAGGTGTAGCTCAGGCGCTGGCCGCCGGGCCTGGTTTCGCTTAACTGCCGGTTGCTGCGATCATAGGTGAAGACGGTGGTATGCCGGTTGGCGTCGATAAGTTCCCACAGGTTGTCGCGGGTGTCGTAGACATAGGTAGTGCGACCGCCATCGGTGCCGTTTCGCTGATCACCCGGCCCAGCTCGTCGTGGTTGTAGGTGGTGTTGCCCACCGGGTCGGTGACCGAAACCCGGTTGCCGTGTATATCGTAGGTGAAGCTGGTGGTGCGGGGTTGCTCGCTGGAATGTCAAGATTGACCCCTACCTCCCGACCCTCTACCCCCCACAAAAGCACCGAAATAACGGGTGCGGGAAAGTACTGACAATCAGCGCGTATAAAACCCGGCACGATTGCTCTGGTAAGAAAAATCTATTTTTTCTTGGATGGCGAAGTCTTTTCCTTGACAAGAGGCCTTTTAATGGGTGACAAGAGGCCTTTTAATGGGTGACCTCTTTTGCCCCAAGCCAAACAGACAAGGTTTTATGATTTCTGCAATACTACCAAGGTTTTATCGCCAGCGATATCTTCTGCAATTCATTGAATATGCTGGCGAGAGGGTGACTAAAATTGATCTGCAAAAATTACTTTTTCTTGCCCAACAGCAAGGGA
>JAEQMT010000053.1 GCA_016722945.1 Desulfofustis sp. PB-SRB1
AAGGCTCAGGAGAACGCTTATGGAGAGATTCATCAACATCCATGTCGAGAAATTGCCGGAAGGGGTGTACCTCGCCACTTCCGACGATGTCCCCGGACTGGTAGCCCAAGGGCGGACAGTTACTGAGACCATGGAAATTGCCCGCGATGTCGCCAGGAAACTTCTGGAAGCACAAGCAGAGAGGCGTACCAGCCCGTCACTACAGATCGTTGGAGATGCTTTTGATTGCGCCCTGGTGGTAGGAGGGTGAATGGGGCGTTTGGCAGGTTTTCGTTACCGGGAGATAACCACGCGTCTTAAAGCATTTGGCTTTGCCTTTGACCGCCAGGCTGCCGGTAGTCACGAGATCTGGTACAACGCACAAGCTGACCGATACACCACCATTCCCAATCATCCCGGCGACATGCCAGAGGCACTCTTCGTGCGATTCTCAACAGGCCGGTATCTCGCCTGACGATTTCCTGAACAAAAAATAAACACCAATAAGCCGCTACACCGGACTACGCCGGTGAGCTCTTCATTGACAAGTGTCAAGGATCGAGATTTACCCCCGTCTTTCCTCAGAAGCCTTTTAATGGGTGCCCCCTACTTTCCTTCCTTGCTTTACATTGGTGTTAGACGTTTTGAAAAAATTGGCCATAAAAACCAAAAGATACTGGTATACAAATTATGAAAAAAAGAGCATATAGTATAAAGGAAAATTTGTAAAGCCAATGTTGACCATATATTGCATTATTCCAGTTACTAATAGTATAGATGTTGTAACTATAAGTATCCCGACAGATGAACCAGGCAAGCAATGGCAGTAAGAATTGGGCCTGGTTTGTTTGACTTAGGCATGTTTTTTTTAACGCCTTAGTGGCTCAAATAATTTGAGAAAGGATAACTATCGCATTTACAACATTCCAGAAAGTATTCTTTACCTGTATATAGACCAGACAGATCAAAATAGTTTTTATTGTAAACAATCAAATCATATATCAGTTATTTAGTCCGAACAGCATCCAATTTTTTTTGGAAACTATAACATCACCACAAATCGACCACTTTCCACCAATACCACCTGCCCATCCTAACACGGCTCCCCCGTCCCAACCATTTTTGGATCCCATTGAACATTTGCTGAGTACAGTAATTTATCTGTTTGGTTTAGATAATATGTTCTCGTGCTTGGACAACCTCCTTTGATACTGTTTCCAAATGGGCTAACAGAAGGGAGCGGTGCTTTCCCTACCGAAGCGGATGCACCAGCACCACCACAAACAGTAAAATATTTAACTCTGTATAGATTCTGACCTTCACAACACTCAACACTAGAATAAATTTAATTCTCCACCAGCTATTATATATACACCTATCCCAATAGACCACAACCCCAACGGATCAACTTTATTAACCGGATCATTTTGAACATACCCGTACAAATTAATCCCCCTTCAGCCCAATCGGATCAGCAGAGATATAGCGCCCGGTGGCAGGGTCGTAGAATCTGTGCCAAGATTTCACGATGCGCCTTCTCCCCCCAAAGAGCTGTTTTTCGTGGGGGTTCGCGCAGATTCAAAGAGCAGTGTTCAGTATTACCCGAGATCGCCTGACAAGACAAGCACCAGCAGGCGGTTAAAGAAAAAGAAAGGGAATATCCGGGAAGTGGTTTTTGTCGGGGAGCCCCCGCGCAGCAGGGGGCGGACGGGTGGGCACGGCAGCGGCGGTAGGTGGGTGGCGGGTGGAGGGTGGTGTGCCTTTCGCCACTAAACATAAGAACTTATGTTTAGCGAACAAGGGAACAGGCCGGCGGCCGGCCTGCGTTTTTTTTTTGCAGGCCGGATGACGGACTGCACGTCGCATAATAGCGCTATTGTGCGACGTGCCGCCGGGAGCGCAGTGGCGGAAGGTGCACTGCCCGGAACTCGGCGCCGCCTTCGCTGCTGCCGTGCCCGGGCGGGCGGGGGTCCTCAGTTCAAAGGGCCGCGGGCCCCACTGATCCACGTAGCTGTTTTATACAGACTCGCCCGGATGATACCTGGCGTGGATCTCTTTGAGGTCGTTGATGGTGACCCTGGTGTAGATCTGGGTGGACTCCAGGGACGCATGGCCCAGCATCTCCTGGATATGACGGATGGGCGCTCCGTTTTTCAGCATATGGGTCGCACAGGTGTGACGGAAGGTATGGGTGGTCACGTTTTTTCTAATCTTTGCTTGGTGAGCCGCTTTTTTAACGACGGCCCAGACGGCGGTGGGCGTCATCTTCGTTCCCCAGCGATTGAGCACCAGATACCCTGTTTCCTTTTCCCCGGCTCATGGCCGGTCGGACCATGAGAAGATACTGCTTTATTATATCGCACACCCGTGAGCTTATCGGTACGACACGGTCTTTTGTTCCCTTGCCGGATCTGATCGGTCAGATACCCATGCACGATATCGAGATCACCGGTCTTGACCGCTGCCATCTCAGCGGCCCTGATGCCGGTATCGTAGAGGATTTCCAGGATGATCCTGTTACGGTAGCCGTCAGGTGTCCGCATATCCGGGGCGGCCATGATCTTTGTTATCTCAACGTACTCCAGGATCACCTTTGGTAAGCGTTTCGGCTGCTTCGGCAACGTGATCGTCTTGCTGAGATCAGCGGTAAGATAATCCGTTGCATAGAGATACCGGGCAAAGCCGCGAACCGAACAGAGATACTTTTCCCTGGTACTGACCGAGAGCTGCTTACCTTTGGCAGTCAGCCGGTAGGCAAGGTCTTCCTGGAACAGATGCAAGGCATTCCGGTTAAACTGCACCAGCTCGGTTATCCCTTCATGTTCCAGAAAGAGAGCCATGGCATTCAAGGCGCCCCGGATGTTGCGGATCGTCAACGGTGAACGGTTCAGGATCTTCAGTTCCTCTAGATATCCCGGTATCAGTTCTCTGATCAGCATGGTGGATGCGTCCGGGTATGAGTTTCCTTGAGGTCGATTGGGTATACTCGGGTATAGATTTGGGTGGTCCGGATGTGTCGATGACCCAGCAGCTTCTGGACATAGCGGATATCAGCCCCTTGTTGGAGAAGATGGGTCGCACAGCTCCTCCTGAAGCTATGCGGTGAAGCGGTCTTTGTGATTCCGGCGGATTTTTTGTAGTGAAACAGTGATGTCCTGATACTGTTACCGGTCACCGGCCTGCCTTGATCGGTGGAGAAAGAGCCGTCTTTGCTGCTTGTTCTTCTGGGCATACCGGGGCCGGATGTTTTTCAGATATTCTTTCAGATACGTGGCCGCATTGCTGCCGAGGGGAACCACCCGCTGCCGGTTGCCCTTGCCTTTTCTGATATGCAGAACCTTGTCTTTCAGGTCAACGTCATGAACGGTGAGCTGTACCAGCTCATTGAGCCGTATCCCTGAAGAATACAGCGTTTCCATGATAGCCCTATCTCTGATCTGCATCCGTAACGAGAGGTTGGGCTGTTCCAGGAGCAGCCGCATTTCCGCCAACCGTCAGCACCGGCGGCAATGTCCGGTTCTGGCGGTTGGTTTCCCGTATTTTCTCTGTCGGATCAAGTAGGAGCCGGTGAGTATCAAGCAGCCAGCCGAACAGCCGCTTTACCGGTCTGAGCCGCATTCCCTTGGTCTCTTCGGCAATAGCCATATCGGCTACCAGAAGGCTGGTAGGTTCTGATCGTCTCATTGGTGACCTGCTTGAGATCCATCACCTCTATTTTCCTGAGATAGTCCAGAAAGTAACCGAGATAGACCGAGTAACATTCGATGGTTGAGGCGGCATAGCCACTGCTTTCCAGGTAGTTCTTGAACCTGATCTTTGCTGTATCGATATCCATATTCTTCGTATCCCTCCTCTGGTGGCGGTTCTCGTCAGAGACCCGGTACATGGTGGCTTCATTGCGGTATCGATTACCTTTGCCCGTGACAGCCAGGCAGCGTCGCTGGTTTTCCGTCCCCTGTCCTCTGCCTCTGGTCTTCTGTCTTCTGTCTTCTGTCTTCTGGTACCCCTGGGGCTTGTTCTCCTGCCTCGCCCTCGGGGTTGTTGTCTTTTTTCTTTAACTGCACGGAGTTATCTGTGTTTTTTCGAGCCTCGGAGTACCCTCGGGGTAGCACGTTTTCCCCTCGGGGTCAGGGTATTTACCCTCGGGGTAACGCTTCATCTTCCCGGTTCATCAACGTTTCTATCTGCTCAACGCTGGTCAGGTTGAGGTAACACGTTTCTTGATGCTCCTCCCCCTGGCCCTGATAGTTGAGGATATAGCTGTACTCCTTGCCTCTGGAGCTGGTGCGGACACCGATGTACTCCATTTCTTCAAGCTGCTTGATATGAGCCCTGATCTGCCAGTCACTCCAGCCGGTGTATTCCCGGATCATCCTCCGGGTGAAGAAGATTTCATCTATGGGGGCGTTGTTCTGCTCCGCCTGTTCCTTTACCATTTCGTAGATCTTCGATAGCAAGGTCCTGGACGGTTTGACCAGTTCATCCATGGATTGACCGAGAACCACATTGGCAAGGCGGTTAGCTGTCTCAATGTCGGTAAGCGTGACTTCGATATATTCAACCGGCGTGCCGTCCACCTCCACGGTCTGTATCTCCCGCTGATACTGGTGCAGGAAGGCCACCGCCCGGATGAGGCCGAGGTATTTCTTGTGGTCCCGCCTGGCCCGGAGCGAGTGGCTGGGATAATTGAGATATTCGGCATACGGGTTGACCACCGCCAGGGGCATGAGCATTCGTTGCACCGCATGGTGCTTTCTGGTAACGGTGTGCTGCTTCTTTTCCCGGATCAGCCCGGCCAGCGTTTCCGCCTCCCGCTGCCGCTGATGGATGGCCCCGGTCATGGCGGCCGATTCATCGATGGTGAGAAAGATAAACCTACTTGCCGTCTCCTGGTCGATCTCGGTGGCGGTGGTGGTGATCATCACACAGACCGGGCCGTTTACCGTGTATTCCTCGTCTTCATCCTGCCGTTGGCATCCTTGCCGGTGGCGGCCACGGTAATCTTCTTGGCCGACTGGATCGTTCTGATCGAGTAGGCGGCGCCGCCCATCCCTTCGGCCTCCTCGATGGCCAGGATCTTGTGCACCAACGAGTCTTCTTCTTTGTAGAACAGGGCCTGGTCGGTAACCCGGGTGTATTTGATATACTCTTCATCGGGGATCAGCGAGATGATGGCATCCTGCAGGGTGGATTTGCCGGCGGCTGAGCGGGACTGGATGAGCACCGATAAGGGCTCGGCCAGCTTCCTTGAGGTGGCGGCCAGATAGCCCACCAGCTTGTTGATCTTCTCACCGGTGACGCCGAGGGTGTCGAAGTCGGTGAGCAGCGCCGCGAAGATATCGTAGCTTTTCAGAAAGGATAAGGCCAGCTCCTTATCCCCTGTGCTGATCTCGGTGTGCTGTTGTTCTTGTTTCTCCGGCCGCCACTGTTCCACCAGCTGCAGCAGTTTGGCCAGGTCTTCCTTGATCAGCGCTTCCGGTTCGGCAAACAGATCGGCACAGAGCTTGGCGAACCAGTGCCTCGATCTCGAAGAGTAGAGGTCGATGGTAGTCAGCTCGAAGGGTTTGGATGATGAAACGTCCTCACTGACCTTGATGGTGGCTTTCAGCTGGGTATCGCCCCGCTGGATACCCTTCACCTGGTACTGCCGTGTGGCGTAGCCCACCGTGAAGCCGTGTTCTTCCTGCTGGTATAGGGTTTGTTTGCGCTTGTTCAGCGAATCTGACTGCTCCACCGATGCCGGGTTGGCCGCTTTGAGCAGCTGCTCGAACTCTTCGGGAGTGTGGCGGTTGAAGTAGATGGTGATATCCTTGTCCGGCAGCTCGACGGTGTAGACGGTTATTCCTTTCTTCTGTAACTGCTCCGCCGCCTGTGTGGCTCCGTTCTTGCCGACAGGGTCACTGTCAAAGCAGAGATACACCTCTGTTACCGCGCTGTTAAAGAGAACAAGATGATCCTCGGTTACCCCGTTAACCCCATAGGCGGGAATGACATTGGTAAAACCCTGGTCGTACAGGGTCACGGCATCGATAATCGATTCGGTAAGGATGATGGAAG
>JAEQMT010000019.1 GCA_016722945.1 Desulfofustis sp. PB-SRB1
TTCTGACTTCTGTCTTCTGTCCTCTGACTTTCTGACTTCTGAGGGCGGTCTCTCAGCCAGCCGTCTGACAGCTTCTTTGAAATCGACTCCATGTATTAGCTCAACAAAGCGAATCACATCGCCCGCCGCCCCCACAGCCAAAGCAGTTCCACAGGTTTTCCTTGGGATTGACCGTAAGTGATGGGGTGGTATCTTCATGGAAGGGACAGAGGCCCCGGTAGTTCCCGCCGACCTGGTGCAGCTCGATCCGCGGGCCTTCATGAAAGAAACCAGCTCAACGCCGTGTTTGATGGCGTCGATGTCGTCTTGATTGATCATGGTTCTCTCTCCTCATATCTCGCAGGTCAAACAGCATATCTCTGAGCAGGTTCAGTGATTCTCGTAGATGAACGGGGTTTACCAGGGCGGTGCCGCTTCGGTATTGCCGCTCCAACCCTCCAGGTCGGCGCCGCTGATCTCAAAGGCGGCGATCCCTCTGGCCGCGTCCTTGATCCTGATGCCGCGCAGTGCGGCGCCCTTGCACAGGAAAAAGGCGCCGACATAGATGTCCGTGGTCTCGTAGGTGGCGATGGCTCATCACCTCCTTTGGGTCGCCATGATTGATTTTTTCCGGGAGATATGGGAGAAGAGAAAGACGCTTCGGTATCTCGCCGGGGTCGTACCAGCCCGTCACCCTCGCTCTTGCCACAGACCGGAAGGTGACGGGCTTTTTTTGTTCAGACAGGCCTGTTCAAAAACCTGTCAAGAAGAACATATGCAATTATTCGTACCGTATTATCTAAAACGCTGCAAGCATAAAATCTCCCCATGGTATATTTTGTGCAAAAATATGGTGAGGCGATCATGGGGTTCCCGGAAAGGCTGAAAAGGTTACGGCAGGAGAAGAAGCTCGACTTCGCAGAGCTTGCCGAAAGAATAGGCATACATTCTACCCAGCTGCGACGATACGAGAAGGGCGAGTCGCAACCCACCCTTGAGGTGTTACGTAAGTTGGCGGTTGTCTTGAACGTGCCGGGAGATGAGCTGCTATTTGATGATGATGAGCGAAAGCCACCGGAAAAACTGGCAATTCAGTTTGAAGCCATTGCCAACTTCACTCCGGAAGAACAAAAAACGCTCAAAGAAGTACTCGAAGGATTGATCCTGAAACACGAGGCCAAACGGTGGACGGTCGGAACGTAGCCGATAAGGAAAGTGCCAATCAGCCGTTGCACCGGGCGTGCCGGTGAACTCTTCATTGATCAGTGTCAAGGATCGAGATCTGACCCCCGTCTTTTGACCACAAAATTCCAAGCTCAAAGGCTGCAGTATTTGAGTTAGGATGATTCCAATCAGCCATTACACCGGACAAGCCGGTGAACTTTTCATTGAGCAGTGTCAAGGATCGAGATTTGACCCCCGTCTTTCCCTTTGTAGGGTTTGCCACACCGTTTCTTATCTGGCTAATACGTTCAAGAATAAATAGAATTGCGAAGAAGCCTGCAGTTTCCATCGAAATCATCGAAAATGCAACACTGTGCAGCAGTTTTTCCGTTGGTAACAACTGCACCGTACTGCATTTTTATTGTATTTAAAGTTGACTAATACAGGATATACTCCAGTCCAAATAGGTGATATTCACCTAGGCTATAGGTCAATGGAAAATGATGATATTGACAGCTGGTACTGG
The DNA here is from genome assembly GCA_016722945.1 of Desulfofustis sp. PB-SRB1. Lineage (GTDB taxonomy): Bacteria > Desulfobacterota > Desulfobulbia > Desulfobulbales > Desulfocapsaceae > PB-SRB1. Next base: position 1,670 of record JAEQMT010000019.1, read on the forward strand.
CTTAAAGAAGAAACAGTTATGCTTGAAGACTACTGGGTACCACTTGGAGAAGATGGAAAGAAAATTATTCCATTCCTAAAGCAAAGAAACTTTTTAATCGAGAATCAAATAAATACGTATCTCTCTGCTGGTGAGCTCACTAACGGTTTAGTCTATTTTGAACAAAAGAAGTACTGGTGATAGATATCCTTACCTGGAGCCTGACATGAAAGTTCAAACAAAGTCATTGTTTATGACACAAAAGGAAATAGTTGGGAAACAGAAATGAGAGTTACTAAAGTGAAAATTGAACCAATTCGGGAAATATGTCCTAAATTTGGTAAGACAAGAGAGCTTTCAGAAAATTAAATCAATGGTGGGAGGGAACAATTCACTTCACTGGTATTTCGCAAACAGCACTCAAGCAGTGAACTAAGTTTCGATCAGTGTCAAGGATCGAAATTTGGACCCCCTGTCATTCTTTTACCGTCACCAATTTTCCCCCCTTTTTTTGGCTCTATATTACATAAAATAAACTCGATAGAATTGAGATGAAAGAGAGGAATACAAAAAGAAAAAAATCATAGTAAAGTGGCCCCACCTTACCCGCCCTTTTCCTTGTGTATCTCCTTGTAATCATTTAAAATGTTTGGAAAGTAAACCATATAATCAATTAAATGATTTTTTCTTGTTTTTATTGTAGACGTATAGCAGCATTACTATTGTCGTCACAAATAGACCGGGGAATGAAAAATCTGTGATTTGATTGATTAGCTCTTTCACTAGTTATTATTTATTATGTTAATCACAGCACTTTCACCTGTATTACTCTGTGTTCATATAAAAATAAAAGCAAGCAGTCGCTTTTACACCTCCTATACCTAATCCTAGGTTACCTGCACCAGTTCCGCCAATACCTGACCCATCGGCGCCTACCGATATTCACCTTCAAAAAAACAAAAATCCTAGTTCCGCCGCCAAGTAATTTCATAGGTGGGTTTCGACAAGAATCACCACTAAAACCAGACCCTTGCCCTATTCCACCGCTAATATCAACCGCAGCTCCATAGCAAATTTTGCGATATTTATGAATAAGTATCTCATCAGACTGCCTATCACAACAACGAATTTTATGTTGGCCTCCACCAAGTTACAAAATGCGCTTCAAAGCTAGTTGTTAAGCCATCTATATTACGTCTTTTTCCTTTTATTACGGCCATACTCATAAGGGTTATTTCTGCCAGACATTCTAAGCCCAAATGAATCAACCAAATTAACCGGATCCTGATTAACATACCCATACAAATTAATCCCCCATCCAATCCAATAGGATCAGCGGAGATGTATCGCCCGGTTGAGGGATCATAGAATCTGTGCCAATTGTACTGTAATCCTGATTCGCTGTCAAAGTATTGGCCGGGGAAGCGCAGGTTATTGGTGATGGTGGCGGTGGTGATGGTGGCAGTGCCGAAACTCTCATAGGTGGCGGCCCAGACCACGGTACCGTTGTCGCTCATGATCTTCTGGGGGGTGCCCAGATGGGTCGTTGAGATAGTAGTAATAGATACCGTTTTCCTGCACAAAGAGCGGGTTGGTGGACCAGGGCGCGCCGGGATGGTAACCGTAGGTGCGCAGCTCGGCGCCGGTGGCGGAATATTCACCCACCAGCCCTCGTCGTTGTATAAAAAGTAGGGTGCGGGTGCCGTTTTACCTCTTGGAACAGCCGTCGGCCAAAGGGGTCGTAGCCGTAGGCGCCGATGGTGGGCGCCCCGCCTCGTCAGTTAGAAAGGCGAGCCGGTTATCAGGGGTATAGCTGAAGTTACATCTCACTGGTTCCCCGGCGTTTGACGGCCATATTACCGTGATCGTCATAGTCGTAGGTTATGGTTCCGGTGCCGGTAAGCTGGTTGTTTTTCGTTATAGCCCCAGGCCGGGGCGCCGTCATCAGGCCGAGCGGTTGCCTAAGAAATCATAGACAAAGCGTTCATCCACGGGCGGGCGAGGTGGCGCCGCGCAGCCGTTCCACACCGGGTCATAGTTGTAGCCGATCTGCCCCTTCCGCCGTGGTCTGGGACTGGATGGCGCCGGTGCGTCGGTACTGGTAGGTGCGCTGCATCACCGGGCGGCCGCCGGGATCACGGGCGTCGATGCTGACGGGCTGCTGCAACCCGTTATAGCCGACGGTAATCGAGCCGCCGCCGGGCAGCACGATGCGGGTGGGTCGCTGCCATTCATAGGCGGTGATCGCCACCTCGCCCACCGCCTCACCCAGATCGAGGCCGGTGGGACGGCCGCCCTCATCGTAGCTCAGGGTGCGGGTGCGGCCGGCCGGGTCGGTATAGCTCTGTTTCTGATGGTTGGCATAGTAGCCGTACGAATGGCTGAGGCTGAAGGGGCCGTAATCGATGGTCTCGCTGGTGCGGCGCTGCAGATCGTCATAGGAGTAGACGGCACTGGTGGCGCCGTCATCATAGCCGGTGAGGCTGTCCGCCTCGTTATAGAAATAGTCGATGGACTTGAACGGAGCACCGGCGCCGGTAAATTCATAGATATCGGTGCGGGTCAGACGGGTGCGGTCGTCATAGCTGTGGATGGTGTGGCGGCCGTTGCCGTCGGTCTGGGTTTTCAGGTTGCCGGCGCCATCGTAGGTGTAGCTCAGGCGCTGGCCGCCGGGCCTGGTTTCGCTTAACTGCCGGTTGCTGCGATCATAGGTGAAGACGGTGGTATGCCGGTTGGCGTCGATAAGTTCCACCAGGTTGTCGCGGGTGTCGTAGACATAGGTAGTGCGACCGCCATCGGGTGCCGTTTCGCTGATCACCCGGCCCAGCTCGTCGTGGTTGTAGGAGGTGGTGTTGCCCACCGGGTCGGTGACCGAAACCCCGGTTGCCGTGTATATCGTAGGTGAAGCTGGTGGTGCGGGGGTTGCTCGCTGGAATGTCAAGATTGACCCCCTACCTCCCGACCCTCTACCTCCCCACAAAAGCACCGAAATAACGGGTGCGGGAAAGTACTGACAATCAGCGCGTATAAAACCCGGCACGATTGCTCTGGTAAGAAAAATCTATTTTTTCTTGGATGGCGAAGTCTTTTCCTTGACAAGAGGCCTTTTAATGGGTGACAAGAGGCCTTTTAATGGGTGACCTCTTTTGCCCCCAAGCCAAACAGACAAGGTTTTATGATTTCTGCAATACTACCAAGGTTTTATCGCCAGCGATATCTTCTGCAATTCATTGAATATGCTGGCGAGAGGGTGACTAAAATTGATCTGCAAAAATTACTTTTTCTTGCCCAACAGCAAGGGAAAGCAAATTACTTTGACTTTGTCCCGTATCATTACGGGTGCTATTCTTTTCAGGCTGCCCACGATTTAGAGATTCTGGAAAAAACCGGCTGGATACGAACCACAAAGAATGATATTCAACTGCAGCAATCAGTTGATCGAGATGGTTTTACCAAGAAAGGTGAAAAAGCAGAGATACGCAGATTTTTCAACGAGCATAAGAGATTACGTGGCACCCGGTTAATCAAGTATGTTTATGAGCGATTTCCATACTATGCGACAAAAAGTAAAATCGCATACCAGATTATGGATAAGCCTCCCGCTCTCGAAAAATACGGAGATGGAGAAACACTTTATACCCTAGGTTACGAGGGTAGATCTTTTGAAGCGTTTGTAAACAGGCTGATTAAAAACGGTATCAACGTTCTTTGTGATGTCCGGAAAAACCCTCTTAGTAGAAAATTTGGATTCTCTAAGGGGGTCATGGCACGACTGTTGCCTTGCCTCGATATCAGCTATATACACATCCCTGAACTTGGTATTGTATCAAGTCAAAGAATAGATTTACGTGTCCCCTCAGACTACGATGAGCTTTTTATAACATACAAAAAATCACTTCCCTCAAAAGTGAAGTTCGTGTCTATCATTCATGATCTAATTGATAAAAAGAAAAATGTCGCATTAACTTGCTATGAGCATGAACCAAGATTTTGTCACCGCAGCCATGTCGCTGGTTTTATCGAGAAAAAATATTCCGTCAACGTTAACCATCTATGATTGAGAACAGAAAAGTACTCATTACTGTCAAGACTTATCCGACCCTTTCCACAAAATACGCCGAGTTGGTTTGCACTGCTGGTATCTTAGATGATGGAACGTGGGTGCGTATTTTTCCCATGCCATTTCGAAAGTTAGAATTTGAACAGAAATATAAAAAGTATCAGTGGATTGAGCTCCAAATCAGAAAAAGCACTTCAGACTATCGACCGGAAAGCTTTGAGGTGGTGGACTGGCCTAAAATACGATTGCTTGGGAATGTATTAAGCACGAAGGATTCCTGGAGAAGTAGACGAAATATAGTCTTTGCCAAAAACACGGTATACCAAGATCTTACTGCGCTTATTGAACTTGCTAAGCAAAACAAACTCTCATTGGCGATATTTAAACCAACGCGAATTATTGATTTAATTGTCGAACCCACTGAACGAGAGTGGGACGAGAAGAAATTAAAAACACTCGAAAATAGATCGAAACAACTATCTCTCATCCAGACGCATGAAGAAATCAAGAAAGAACTTCAGGTTGTCAAAAAGCTTCCCTATAAATTTTCGTACCATTTCGAGGACATAAACGGCAGAGAAAGTACCTTGATGATTGAAGATTGGGAAATCGGATCCCTGTATTGGAATTGCCTCAAAGATTCAAACAATGATGAAAAATTAGCTATCCAAAAAATTCGGCTAAAATACTGGGATGAATTCTTGACCAAGGATTTACATTTTTTCCTAGGGACTACCCTTGCAAACCATTTACGAGCACCGAACCCTTTTGTCATAATCGGGGTTTTTCCTCCACCAAAAGAAAAACAACAACCCCTTTTCAAGCCATTCGAGATCCCATAAAATTAACAAACAAGACCAGAGTATTGCTGGTAAAACGAATGCCAATCTGCCGTTACAACGGACAAGCCGGTGAGCTCTTTATTGATCAGTGTCAAGGATCGAGATCTGACCAATAGGCAATCTCATCAATTCCACTTGAAACGACGAAGAGGCTGATCAGATTTCTTAATAAACAGGCGAAAGTTAAAAATATTTGACAACATTCTTGTAATTTTAATAGATAAAGAAACAAGTATGATAATCAAAACAATAATTAAAAATATCGATACAAAAAAGTCGATATCCATATAGAAAAGAAAGTTAATAATTATTTTATATATAAAACCCAAGATATATCCAAGTAAAACGAACCAAAATAGCGCCCACATTAATAATGCAAAAAGTACTAGATAGTTAAGCTTAACCAGGACACTGCATGATGGGCATTTTTTTTTCTGAAAAAAATAGAAAATATTTCCCAAATTAAGGGGTGTTATAATTGCCTTATTACAAACTGGGCAACTAAATATTTTAGAAGAATGAGCTTGGACCACCATTTTCTTCACATGGACAACCATTATCACCTACTTCTGATAGCAGAAAACATCTAAACCTAGCAGTAGTCCCTATTGGAAGACCTATACCAGGCCCAACATTCAATGATGTAGAGGGGAACGAGCCATTGTTTATCGCACCAGCAACATCAACCGATAAAGAGAAATTTTTTCCGGCACCAAAATTATTTGTGACCGGTGATCCATTCGATGAGTTTGATAGCGACCAACTATACCCAAAACCTATCAAATCTGTAGTTAAACTATAGCATAAATACAAACATCCATTGTTATCCCTCACCCACTCAAAATTACTTAAGGGGAGAGTGAGTGAAAAAGAATCTGCGGGGAAATATCCCTTGCCGTGATTACCATACTCTTGGGGGTTATTCCTACCTCGACGTCTCAATCCCCACGGATCAAACCAGTTCAATGGGTCGCTCCACACATACGCATATAAATTGAAATCACCTCCAAAAAAACCGAGAGGATCAGCCGAGATATACCTGCCGGTAGCAGGATCATAGAATCTGTGCCAAGATTTCACGATGCGCCTTCTCCCCCCAAAGAGCTGTTTTTCGTGGGGGATCACGCAGATTCAAAGAGCAGTGTTCAGTAATACCCGAGATCGCCTGACAAGACAAGCACCAGCAGGCGGTTAAAGAAAAAAGAAAGGCGGCAGATGATGGTCACAGCCGACCGTAGGGATACTTCTGGGGGAGCCCCCGCGCAGCAGGGGGCGGACGGGTGGGCACGGCAGCGGCGGTAGGTGGGTGGCGGGTGGAGGGTGGTGTGCCTTTCGCCACTAAACATAAGAACTTATGTTGAGCGGACAAGGGAACAGGCCGGCGGCCCGGCTGCTTGTCGTTTATGCAGCCGGGATGACGGACTGCACGTCGCATAATAGCGCTATTGTGCGACGTGCCGCCGGGAGCGGAGTGGCGGAAGGTGCACTGCCCGGAACTCGGCGCCACCTTCGCTGCTGCCGTGCCCGGGCGGGCGGGGGTTCTCAGTTCAAAGGGCCGCGGGCCCCACTGATCCAAGTCTTTACAGCTTCTCTCCCGGATGGAACCTGGCGTGGATCTCCTTGAGGTCGTTGATGGTCACCCTGGTGTAGATCTGGGTGGACTCCAGGGACGCATGGCCCAGCATCTCCTGGATATGGCGGATGGGCGCCCCGTTCTTCAGCATATGGGTCGCACAGGTGTGACGGAAGGTGTGGGTGGTCACGTTTTTGGTGATCTTTGCTTGGTGAGCCGCCTTTTTAACGATGGCCCAGACGGCGGTGGGCGTCATCTTCGCTCCCCAGCGATTGAGCACCAGATACCCTGTATCCTTTCCCCGGCTCATGGCCGGTCGGACCATGAGAAGATACTGCTTTATTATATCGCACACCCGTGCGCTTATCGGTACAACACGGTCTTTTGCTCCCTTGCCGGATCTGATCGTCAGATACCCATGCACGATATCAAGATCACCGGTCTTGACCGCCGCCATCTCCGCCGCTCGTATGCCGGTATCGTAGAGGATTTCCAGGATGATCCTGTTGCGATAGCCGTCAGATGTCCGCATGTCCGGGGCGGCCATGATCTTTGTTATCTCAGCGTGCTCCAGGATCACCTTTGGTAAGCGTTTCGGCTGCTTCGGCAACGTGATCGTCTTGCTGAGATCAGCGGTAAGATAATCCGTTGCATAGAGATACCGGGCAAAGCCGCGAACCGAGCAGAGATACTTTTCCCTGGTACTGACCGACAGTTGCTTACCTTTGGCAGTCAGCCGGTAGGCAAGGTCTTCCTGGAACAGATGCAAGGCATCCCGGTTAAACTGCACCAGCTCGGTTATCCCTTCATGTTCCAGAAAGAGAACCATGGCATTCAAGGCGCCCCGGATGTTGCGGATCGTCAACGGTGAACGGTTCAGGATCTTCAGTTCCTCTAGATATCCCGGTATCAGTTCTCTGATCAGCATGGTGGATGCGTCCGGGTATGGGTTTCCTTGAGGTCGATTGGGTATACTCGGGTATATATTTGGGTGGTCCGGATATGCCGATGACCAAGCAGTTTCTGCACATAGCGGATATCAGCCCCCTGCTGGAGAAGATGGGTTGCGCAGCTTCTGCGGAAGCTGTGCGGTGAAGCGGTCTTTGTGATTCCGGCGGCTTTTTTGTAGTGAAACAGCGATGTCCTGATACTGTTGCCGGTCACCGGCCTGCCCTGATCGGTGAGAAAGAGCCGTCTTTGCTGCTTGTTCTTCCGGGCATACCGGGGCCGGATGTTTTCAAGATATTCTTGCAGATACGTGGCTGCATTTTTACCGATAGGAACCACCCGCTGCCGGTTGCCCTTGCCTTTTCTGATATGCAGAACCTTATCTTTGAGATCAACGTCATGAACGGTGAGCTGCACCAGCTCATTGAGCCGTATTCCTGAAGAATACAGGGTTTCCATGATAGCCCTGTCTCTGATCTGCATCCGTAACGAGAGGTTGGGCTGTTCCAGCAGCAGCCGCATTTCCGCGACTGTCAGCACCTCCGGCACGGTCCGGTTCTGCCGGCTAGTCTCCCGGATGTTCTCGGTGGGATCAAGCAGGAGCCGGTGCGTATCCAGCAACCAGCCGAACAGCCGCTTTACCGGTCTGAGCCGCATTCCCTTTGTTTCTTCAGCGATATCCATATCCATGACCAGGAGCTGATAGCTTCTGATCGTCTCATGGGTGACCTGCTTGAGATCCATCACCTCTATTTTCCTGAGATAGTCCAGAAAGTAACCGAGATAGACCGAGTAACATTCAATGGTTGAAGCGGCATAGCCACTGCTTTCCAGGTAGTGTTTGAACCTGATCTTCGCTGTATCGATATCCATATTCTTCGTATCCCTCCTCTGGTGGCGGTTCTCGTCAGAGACCCCGGTGCATGGTGGCTTCATTGCGGTATCGATTACCTTTGCCCGTGACAGCCAGGCAGCGTCGCTGGTTTTCCGTCCTCTGCCCTCCGTCTTCTGTCTTCTGTCTTCTGTCTTCTGTCTTCTGGTACCCCTGGGGCTTGTTCTCCTGCCTCACCCTCGGGGTTGTTGTCTTTTTTCTTTAACTGCACGGAGTTATCTATGTTTTTTCGAACCTCGGAGTACCCTCGGGGTAGCACGTTTTACCCTCGGGGTCAGGGTATTTACCCTCGGGGTAACGCTTCATCTTCACGGTTCATCAACGTTGTGATCTGCTCAACGCTGGTCAGGTTGAGGTAACACCTTTCTTGATGCTCCTCCCCCTGGCCCTGATAGGTGAGGATATAGCTGTACTCCTTGCCTCTGGAGCTGGTGCGGACACCGATGTACTCCATTTCTTCAAGTTGCTTGATATGAGCCCTGACCTGCCAGTCACTCCAGCCGGTGTACTCCCGGATCATTCTCCGGGTGAAGAAGATTTCATCTATGGGGGCGTTGTTCTGCTCCGCCTGTTCCTTCACCATTTCGTAGATCTTCGATAGCAAGGTTCTGGAAGGTTTGACCAGTTCATCCATGGATTGACCGAGAACCACATTGGCAAGGCGGTTAGCTGTCTCAATGTCGGTAAGCGTGACTTCGATGTACTCAACCAGAGTGCCGTCCACCTCCACGGTCTGTATCTCCCGCTGATACTGGTGCAGGAAGGCCACCGCCCGGATGAGGCCGAGGTATTTCTTGTGGTCCCGCCTGGCCCGGAGCGAGTGGCTGGGATAACTGAGATATTCGGCATAGGGGTTGACCACCGCCAGGGGCTTGAGCATTCGTTGCACCGCATGGTGCTTTCTGGTAACGGTGTGCTGCTTCTTTTCCCGGATCAGCCCGGCCAGCGTTTCCGCCTCCCGCTGCCGCTGATGGGATGGCCCCGGTCATGGCGGCCGATTCATCGATGGTGAGGAAGATAAACCTACTTGCCGTCTCCTGGTCGATCTCGGTGGCGGTGGTGGTGATCATCACGCAGACCGGGCCGTTTACCGTGTATTCCTCGGTCTTCATCCTGCCGTTGGCATCCTTGCCGGTGGCGGCCACGGTGATCTTCTTGGCGGACTGGATCGTTCTGATCGAGTAGGCGGCGCCGCCCATCCCTTCGGCCTCCTCGATGGCCAGGATCTTGTGCACCAACGAGTCTTCTTCTTTGTAGAACAGGGCCTGGTCGGTGACCCGGGTGTATTTGATATACTCTTCATCGGGGATCAGCGAGATGATGGCATCCTGCAGGGTGGATTTGCCGGCCGCGGAGCGGGGACTGGATGAGCACCGATAAGGGCTCGGCCAGCTTCCTTGAGGTGGCGGCCAGATAGCCCACCAGCTTGTTGATCTTCTCACCGGTGACGCCCAGGGTGTCGAAGTCGGTGAGCAGCGCCGCGAAGATATCGTCGCTTTTCAGAAAGGATAAGGCCAGCTCCTTATCCCCTGTGCTGATCTCGGTGTGCTGCTGCTCTTTCTTCTCCCGGCCGCCACTGTTCCACCAGCTGCAGCAGTTTGGCCAGGTCTCCTTGATCAGCGCTTCCGGCTCGGCAAACAGGTCGGCGGCAGAGCTTGGCGAACCAGTGGCGGGAACGAGAGGAGTAGAGGTCGATGGTGGTCAGCTCGAAGGGTTTGGATGAGGCCACATCCTCACTGACCTTGATGGTGGCTTTCAACTGGGTATCGCCCCCGCTGGATGCCTTCACCTGGTACTGCCGTGTGGCGTAGCCCACCGTGAAGCCGTGTTCTTCCTGCTGGTATAGGGTTTGTTTGCGCTTGTTCAGCGAATCTGACTGCTCCACCGATGCCGGGTTGGCCGCTTTGAGCAGCTGCTCGAACTCTTCGGGAGTGTGGCGGTTGAAGTAGATGGTGATG
>JAEQMT010000016.1 GCA_016722945.1 Desulfofustis sp. PB-SRB1
TGGCATTCAAGGCGCCCCGGATGTTGCGGATCGTCAACGGTGAACGGTTCAGGATCTTCAGTTCTTCCAGATAGCCCGGTATCAGCGCTCTGATCCTCATAGCCCTGGATGCGTCCGGGTATGAGTTTTCTTGAGGTCGATCGGGTATACTCGGGTATAGATTTGGTGGTCCGGATATGCCGGTGCCCCAGCAGCTTCTGGACATAGCGAATATCAGCCCCCTGTTGGAGAAGATGGGTTGCACAGCTTCGGCGGAAGCTGTGCGGTGAAGCGGTCTTTGTGATTCCGGCGGCTTTTTTGTAGTGAAACAGCGATGTCCTGATACTGTTGCCGGTCACCGGCCTGCCCTGATCGGTGAGAAAGAGCCGTCTTTGCTGCTTGTTCTTCCGGGCATACCGGGGCCGGATGTTTTCAAGATATTCTTGCAGATACGTGGCTGCATTTTTACCGATAGGAACCACCCGCTGCCGGTTGCCCTTGCCTTTTCTGATATGCAGAACCTTATCTTTGAGATCAACGTCATGAACGGTGAGCTGCACCAGCTCATTGAGCCGTATTCCTGAAGAATACAGGGTTTCCATGATAGCCCTGTCTCTGATCTGCATCCGTAACGAGAGGTTGGGCTGTTCCAGCAGCAGCCGCATTTCCGCGACTGTCAGCACCTCCGGCACGGTCCGGTTCTGCCGGCTAGTCTCCCGGATGTTCTCGGTGGGATCAAGCAGGAGCCGGTGCGTATCCAGCAACCAGCCGAACAGCCGCTTTACCGGTCTGAGCCGCATTCCCTTTGTTTCTTCAGCGATATCCATATCCATGACCAGGAGCTGATAGCTTCTGATCGTCTCATGGGTGACCTGCTTGAGATCCATCACCTCTATTTTCCTGAGATAGTCCAGAAAGTAACCGAGATAGACCGAGTAACATTCAATGGTTGAAGCGGCATAGCCACTGCTTTCCAGGTAGTGTTTGAACCTGATCTTCGCTGTATCGATATCCATATTCTTCGTATCCCTCCTCTGGTGGCGGTTCTCGTCAGAGACCCGGTGCATGGTGGCTTCATTGCGGTATCGATTACCTTTGCCCGTGACAGCCAGGCAGCGTCGCTGGTTTTCCGTCTCTGCCCTCCGTCTTCTGTCTTCTGTCTTCTGTCTTCTGTCTTCTGGTACCCCTGGGGCTTGTTCTCCTGCCTCACCCTCGGGGTTGTTGTCTTTTTTTCTTTAACCTGCACGGAGTTATCTATGTTTTTTTCGAACCTCGGAGTACCCTCGGGGTAGCACGTTTTACCCTCGGGGTCAGGGTATTTACCCTCGGGGTAACGCTTCATCTTCACGGTTCATCAACGCTTCTATCTGCTCAACGCTGGTCAGGTTGAGGTAACACCTTTCTTGATGCTCCTCCCCCTGGCCCTGATAGGTGAGGATATAGCTGTACTCCTTGCCTCTGGAGCTGGTGCGGACACCGGATGTACTCCATTTCTTCAAGTTGCTTGATATGAGCCCTGACCTGCCAGTCACTCCAGCCGGTGTACTCCCGGATCATTCTCCGGGTGAAGAAGATTTCATCTATGGGGGCGTTGTTCTGCTCCGCCTGTTCCTTCACCATTTCGTAGATCTTCGATAGCAAGGTTCTGGAAGGTTTGACCAGTTCATCCATGGATTGACCGAGAACCACATTGGCAAGGCGGTTAGCTGTCTCAATGTCGGTAAAGCGTGACTTCGATGTACTCAACCAGAGTGCCGTCCACCTCCACGGTCTGTATCTCCCGCTGATACTGGTGCAGGAAGGCCACCGCCCGGATGAGGCCGAGGTATTTCTTGTGGTCCCGCCTGGCCCGGAGCGAGTGGCTGGGATAACTGAGATATTCGGCATAGGGGTTGACCACCGCCAGGGGCTTGAGCATTCGTTGCACCGCATGGTGCTTTCTGGTAACGGTGTGCTGCTTCTTTTCCCGGATCAGCCCGGCCAGCGTTTCCGCCTCCCGCTGCCGCTGATGGATGGCCCCGGTCATGGCGGCCGATTCATCGATGGTGAGGAAGATAAACCTACTTGCCGTCTCCTGGTCGATCTCGGTGGCGGTGGTGGTGATCATCACACAGACCGGGCCGTTTACCGTGTATTCCTCGGTCTTCATCCTGCCGTTGGCATCCTTGCCGGTGGCGGCCACGGTGATCTTCTTGGCCGACTGGATCGTTCTGATCGAGTAGGCGGCGCCGCCCATCCCTTCGGCCTCCTCGATGGCCAGGATCTTGTGCACCAACGAGTCTTCTTCTTTGTAGAACAGGGCCTGGTCGGTAACCCGGGTGTATTTGATATACTCTTCATCGGGGATCAGCGAGATGATGGCATCCTGCAGGGTGGATTTGCCGGCGGCTGAGCGGGACTGGATGAGCACCGATAAGGGCTCGGCCAGCTTCCTTGAGGTGGCGGCCAGATAGCCCACCAGCTTGTTGATCTTCTCACCGGTGACGCCGAGGGTGTCGAAGTCGGTGAGCAGCGCCGCGAAGATATCGTAGCTTTTCAGAAAGGATAAGGCCAGCTCCTTATCTCCCTGTGCTGATCTCGGGTGTGCTGTTGGTTCTTGTTTCTCCGGCCGCCACTGTTCCACCAGCTGCAGCAGTTTGGCCAAGTCTTCCTTGATCAGCGCTTCCGGTTCGGCAAACAGATCGGCACAGAGCTTGGCGAACCAGTGCCTCGATCTCGAAGAGTAGAGGTCGATGGTAGTCAGCTCGAAGGGTTTGGATGATGAAACGTCCTCACTGACCTTGATGGTGGCTTTCAGCTGGGTATCGCCCCGCTGGATACCCTTCACCTGGTACTGCCGTGTGGCGTAGCCCACCGTGAAGCCGTGTTCTTCCTGCTGGTATAGGGTTTGTTTGCGCTTGTTCAGCGAATCTGACTGCTCCACCGATGCCGGGTTGGCGTCTTTCAGCAGCTGCTCGAACTCTTCGGGAGTGTGGCGGTTGAAGTAGATGGTGATGTCTTTATCCGGCAGCTCGACGGTGTAGACGGTGATTCCTTTCTTCTGTAACTGCGCCGCCGCCTGTGCTGCTCCGTCCTTGCCGGCCTGGTCGCTGTCAAAGCAGAGATACACCTCTGTTACCGCGCCGTTAAAGAGAACAAGATGATCCTCGGTTACCCCGTTAACCCCATAGGCGGGAATGACATTGGTAAAACCCTGGTCGTACAGGGTTACCGCATCGATAATCGATTCGGTAAGGATGATGGAAGCGCTTCGTGGTACCGCCTGGCGGTTGACGAGCCCGGAGCGTGAACCGGCCAGGTACAGGTGGCTGACCCCATGTGCCGGGTCGATGTTTCTGCCATAGAGATTGACGATGGTTCCATCTGTGTCATAAATGGGAAAGACGACGCAGTTGTAGAAGATTTCGTTGCCTTTGGCATTGAGGATGCCGAGATTTTTCAGCGTCTTGATGACGGCCGGATCATCAGGCAGGATGTTTTTGAGGCTGCCATTCACAAAGCCAACGCCAAAGTCGGTGAACGTCTGATTGGTTGTAATGCCCCGGTTCTTGAGGTAATCCAGGCCTCTCTGATCTTCCGTGAAGCTGTGCTGATAATACCTCACTACTCGGGCCAGTAACTTCTTCTCGGCCACACTCAGCACTTTCTTACCCGGTCTTTTCTGACTTCTGTCCTCTGTCTTCTGACTTCTGTTCCCCCGGGCCAGCAGCTTCTTGTCGGCTACGCTGATCTCTTTCTTTTTTTCTTTAACTGCTGTTTTTCTCTCTTCTGTCCTCTGTCTTCTGATTTCTGACTTCTGACTTCTGTCTTCTGTCCTCTGACTTCTGACTTCTGAGGGCGGTCTCTCAGCCAGCCGTCTGACAGCTTCTTTGAAATCGACTCCATGTATTAGCTCAACAAAGCGAATCACATCGCCGCCCGCCCCACAGCCAAAGCAGTTCCACAGGTTTTCCTTGGGATTGACCGTAAGTGATGGGGTGGTATCTTCATGGAAGGGACAGAGGCCCCCGGTAGTTCCCGCCGACCTGGTGCAGCTCGATGCCGCGGGCCTTCATGAAAGAAACCAGCTCAACGCCGTGTTTGATGGCGTCGATGTCGTCTTGATTGATCATGGTTCTCTCTCCTCATATCTCGCAGGTCAAACAGCATATCTCTGAGCAGGTTCAGTGATTCTCGTAGATGAACGGGGTTTACCAGGGCGGTGCCGCTTCGGTATTGCCGCTCCAACCTGCTCCAGGTCGGCGCCGCTGATCTCAAAGGCGGCGATCCCTCTGGCCGCGTCCTTGATCCTGATGCCGCGCAGTGCGGCGCCCTTGCACAGGAAAAAGGCGCCGACATAGATGTCCGTGGTCTCGTAGGTGGCGATGGCTCATCACCTCCTTTGGGTCGCCATGATTGATTTTTTCCGGGAGATATGGGAGAAGAGAAAGACGCTTCGGTATCTCGCCGGGGTCGTACCAGCCCGTCACCCTCGCTCTTGCCACAGACCGGAAGGTGACGGGCTTTTTTTGTTCAGACAGGCCTGTTCAAAAACCTGTCAAGAAGAACATATGCAATTATTCGTACCGTATTATCTAAAACGCTGCAAGCATAAAATCTCCCCATGGTATATTTTGTGCAAAAAATATGGTGAGGCGATCATGGGGTTCCCGGAAAGGCTGAAAAGGTTACGGCAGGAGAAGAAGCTCGACTTCGCAGAGCTTGCCGAAAGAATAGGCATACATTCTACCCAGCTGCGACGATACGAGAAGGGCGAGTCGCAACCCACCCTTGAGGTGTTACGTAAGTTGGCGGTTGTCTTGAACGTGCCGGGAGATGAGCTGCTATTTGATGATGATGAGCGAAAGCCACCGGAAAAACTGGCAATTCAGTTTGAAGCCATTGCCAACTTCACTCCGGAAGAACAAAAAACGCTCAAAGAAGTACTCGAAGGATTGATCCTGAAACACGAGGCCAAACGGTGGACGGTCGGAACGTAGCCGATAAGGAAAGTGCCAATCAGCCGTTGCACCGGGCGTGCCGGTGAACTCTTCATTGATCAGTGTCAAGGATCGAGATCTGACCCCCGTCTTTTGACCACAAAATTCCAAGCTCAAGGCTGCAGTATTTGAGTTAGGATGATTCCAATCAGCCATTACACCGGACAAGCCGGTGAACTTTTCATTGAGCAGTGTCAAGGATCGAGATTTGACCCCCGTCTTTCCCTTTGTAGGGTTTGCCACACCGTTTCTTATCTGGCTAATACGTTCAAGAATAAATAGAATTGCGAAGAAGCCTGCAGTTTCCATCGAAATCATCGAAAATGCAACACTGTGCAGCAGTTTTTCCGGTTGGTAACAACTGCCACCGTACTGCATTTTTATTGTATTTAAAGTTGACTAATACAGGATATACTCCAGTCCAAATAGGTGATATTCACCTAGGCTATAGTCAATGGAAAATGATGATATTGACAGCTGGTACTGGCTTAAAGAAGAAACAGTTATGCTTGAAGACTACTGGGTACCACTTGGAGAAGATGGAAAGAAAATTATTCCATTCCTAAAGCAAAGAAACTTTTTAATCGAGAATCAAATAAATACGTATTCTCTGCTGGTGAGCTCACTAACGGTTTAGTCTATTTTGAACAAGAAAGAAGTACTGGTGATAGATATCCTTACCTGGAGCCTGACATGAAAGTTCAAACAAAAGTCATTGTTTATGACACAAAAGGAAATAGTTGGGAAACAGAAATGAGAGTTACTAAAGTGAAAATTGAACCAATTCGGGAAATATGTCCTAAATTTGGTAAGACAAGAGAGCTTTCAGAAAATTAAATCAATGGTGGGAGGGAACAATTCACTTCACTGTATTTCGCAAACAGCAACTCAAGCAGTGAACTAAGTTTCGATCAGTGTCAAGGATCGAAATTTGACCCCCTGTCATTCTTTTACCGTCACAATTTTCCCCCTTTTTTTGGCTCTATATTACATAAAATAAACTCGATAGAATTGAGATGAAAGAGAGGAATACAAAAAAGAAAAAAATATAGTAAAGTGGCCCCACCTTACCCGCCCTTTTCCTTGTTATCTCCTTGTAATCATTTAAAATGTTTGGAAAGTAAACCATATAATCAATTAATGATTTTTTCTTGTTTTTATTGTAGACGTATAGCAGCATTACTATTGTCGTCACAAATAGACCGGGGAATGAAAAATCTGTGATTTGATTGATTAGCTCTTTCACTAGTTATTATTTATTATGTTAATCACAGCACTTTTCACCTGTATACTCTGTGTTCATATAAAAATAAAAGCAAGCAGTCGCTTTTACACCTCTATACCTAATCCTAGGTTACCTGCACCAGTTCCGCCAATACCTGACCCATCGGCGCCTACCGATATTCCACCTTCAAAAACAAAAATCCTAGTTCGCCGCCAAGTAATTTCATAGGTGGGTTTCGACAAGAATCACACTAAAACCAGACCCTTGCCCTATTCCACCGCTAATATCAAC
>JAEQMT010000065.1 GCA_016722945.1 Desulfofustis sp. PB-SRB1
GCCAAACAACGGTATTCAAGTCAGGAGTTTAAGCGGTATGTGATGATTGCCGTGGGCTCCAGCGATGAGATGAGGGTCTGGTTACGATACTGTCACGATCTGGGATACTTAGAAGAAGAGGATTGGCACCGTTTACGGGATGGATATCAAGAAATCTCGAAAATGCTGGCCGTTTATACAGGAGCTGGAAGTAGCTGTTTTTTTTTCTGACTTCTGTCCTCTGTCTTCTGACTTCTGGTTGGTAGGAGAACATTGTGGTGGTCTGCGAAGGCGTACCGTAAGGAGCGTTGGAGACCCCACAAGCGCTTATGTTGACACGAGTAGCGAAAAACAAGGTGAGAAACCTTGTCGCCGTAAGCCTCAGGTTTCCTGTAGTCAAGTTAATCTGCTCAGGGTTAGTCGGCCCTAAGGCGAGGCCGAAAGGCGTAGTCGATGGGAAACGGGTTAATATTCCCGTACCGATTTCATAATGCTATGGTAAGGGGGACGGAGAAGGATAGGCCGGCCATCTGGTGGAATAGGTGGTTTAAGCGTGTAGGCGGACAACTTAGGTAAATCCGGGTTGTCAACGCTGAGGCGTGATGACGAAGTCCGTAGGACTGCAAAGCGGTTGATTCCCTGCTTCCAGGAAAAGCCTCGTATCTAGTTATGAAAGCGACCGTACCGTAAACCGACACAGGTAGGCTGGTAGAGTATACCAAGGCGCTTGAGAGAACTCTGGTTAAGGAACTCGGCAAAATAGCACCGTAACTTCGGGAGAAGGTGTACCCGCGTGGTGAAGTCCCTTGCGGACGGAGCCTGGTCGGGTTGCAGTGAAATGGGGGGAGCGACTGTTTACTAAAAACACAGGACTCTGCGAAGCCGTAAGGCGAGGTATAGGGTCTGACGCCTGCCCGGTGCCGGAAGGTTAAGGGGACGAGTTAGCTTCGGCAACGCTTTGAACCGAAGCCCCGGTAAACGGCGGCCGTAACTATAACGGTCCTAAGGTAGCGAAATTCCTTGTCGGGTAAGTTCCGACCTGCACCGAATGGCGTAACGATTTCCCACTGTCTCAACCAGGGACTCAGCGAAACTGTAGCACCGGTGAAGATGCCGGTTTACCCCGCAACAAGACAGAAAGACCCGTGAACCTTTACTATAGCTTGACAGTGGTTTTTGAGGCAGCATGTGTAGGATAGGTGGGAGGTGATGAAGTGGGCACGCCAGTGTTCATGGAGCCACCCTTGAAATACCACCCTTGCTGTCTTAGGAATCTAACCGCGACCCGTGATCCGGGTCCGGGACAGTGTCTGGTGGGTAGTTTGACTGGGGCGGTCGCCTCCTAAAAGCGTAACGGAGGCGCGCGAAGGTTCCCTCAGGTTGATTGGAAACCAAACCGCAGAGTGTAAAGGCATAAGGGAGCTTGACTGCGAGAGAGACATCTCGAGCAGGTACGAAAGTAGGTCTTAGTGATCCGGCGGTTCCGCATGGAAGGGCCGTCGCTCAACGGATAAAAGGTACTCCGGGGATAACAGGCTTATCTCCCCCAAGAGTCCATATCGACGGGGAGGTTTGGCACCTCGATGTCGGCTCATCACATCCTGGGGCTGAAGCAGGTCCCAAGGGTTTGGCTGTTCGCCAATTAAAGTGGTACGCGAGCTGGGTTTAAAACGTCGTGAGACAGTTTGGTCCTTATCTGTTGCGGGCGCAGGATATTTGAGGAGAGCTTCCCCTAGTACGAGAGGACCGGGGTGGACGAACCGATGGTGTACCAGTTGTTTCGCCAGAAAGCATCGCTGGGTAGCTATGTTCGGCAGGGATAACCGCTGAAAGCATCTAAGCGGGAAGCCCACTCCAAGATAAGATATCCCATGGCTTAGTCGCCATCTGAAGGCTCGTGGGAGACTACCACGTTGATAGGTCGGAGGTGGACGCGTGGCAACACGTGGAGCTGACCGATACTAATGGGCCGTGCGGCTTATCCATATCTCAGAGGACGGAAGACAGAGGACGGAAGACAGAGTCGTGAGGCGCTACGCGCGTTATGAAAAAACTGTTCCCTGCCCCTGCTTCCGGTTCGATCTGATTCGTGTGATACCAAGCACAGTTACTGAAAACGGGTTACCTTGCTATTTAATTATCGGGTATACATGAGGATTGCGGTTCAGAAACATCTGATGTTCTGACTTCTGTCCTCTGACATTCTGATTTCTGATTTCTGATTTCTGATTTTCGGTGGCCACAGCGGAGAGGCCCCACCCGTTCCCATCCCGAACACGGTCGTTAAGCTCTCCAGCGCCGATGGTACTGCGCGGGCAACTGCGTGGGAGAGTAGGTCGCCGCCGAATTATTTATACGACAAACCCCCGTTTGGGCCATACCCGGACGGGGGTTTGTTGTATTACACCCTTCTCTCTTCCGCTTTTCTGTCCCCTGTCCCCTGTCCCCTGTCCCCTGTCCCCTGTCCCCTGTCCCCTGTCCCCTGTCCTCAGGCTTTTGAAAAACATGGCACATCAAATTAAAAATGCGTATCATTATTACAAAGTGGTACACAGCTGACATCCTGTGTATCGTATTTTACAAATAACTGAGGGGGATTTTAGTAAATTGACACAATCCCTCTTACCTGTAGAAGGGTATGACATCCTCAGGAGGTTAACGATGGAAAAGCAAAAAGATATGGTTGATTCATTTCAGCGAGACAGTGGAGAGTTCCTCGCCAACCTGACGGCAACACTAGATGAGTTGGATCGTGACCTGAACGAAGCTCAAGAGATGGACTCAATCTGCACCGATGAGTGGTGCGTAGCGATAGAGCGCAACATAGACGATCTACACAACGAAATATATATGATCCAGTGAGCCACGGTTCAGCGATGCCAGCGATTCACAAAAGATCCGTGACCTTCGCAATCGGCTCCACGATCTCTACGAGAGGTATAAGGGTGTAAAGGAAAACGTGGTAACAAAATGAGAGGCAATACAAACCGCTCTCGTTTGAATTGCTGCTATGTACTACCCAATAAACTATGATAATTCTTTGGTAGAGGGGCCCATGTAAAGGCCCTCCACCTGGATTTACATCTCAAAATCTACAATTAATAACTGTCCGCGTCTAACGTCACCTTGCCCCTGAACATCCAGTAGATAATGGTGGTATAGGACAACACCAGCGGCATGCCGATGACCACGATGATCAGGGCCGATCTTGAGGGTCAGCGGACTGGAGGCGCCGTTGAAAACCGTGATCGAGTAGGCCGGGTTGTTCACCGCCGGCACCAGATTAGGAAAGAGCGCCGCGCTGAACAGGACCACCAGGGCTACGATCGTCAGGCAACTGCTGATAAAGGCGTAAAAGGGGCGTTCCTGTTTGATCGCCCGCATAATATTGGCAATTGCCACGATGTTTAACAGCGGCACGACCCAGAGCACCGGGGTATCCCGGAAATGCTGCAGGGAAGCGGGAACGAACAGGGTCGACCAGATGGTAACCACGACAAACAGTGCAAGGTAGACGTACCAGGTGCCTTTCATCCAGCCATAGAGGCGCTGCTGCAGCTCACCCTCGGTCTTCATATAGAGATAGATCGAGCCGTGCATAGCCAGCAGGGCAACGGTGAAAAGCCCCACCGCAACACTGAAGCCGCTGATCAGATCAAGCATCGAGCCGAGGAAATCCCCACGCTCGGAAATCGCCACCCCCTGCATCAGCGCTCCCACCGCAACGCCGAACAAAAGCGCTGCCAGTGTGGAGCCGGCAAAAAACATCACATCCCAAAATGAGCGCCATTTAGGGCTGATCCGCTTGGATCTGAACTCCAGAGAAACGGCCCTGAAAATGAGTGCGAACAGCAGCAATACGAACGGCAGGTAGAAGGTGGAAAAGATGGAGGCGTAGGCTTCCGGAAACATGGCAAACAGCGCTCCGCCAAAAGTGACCAGCCAGACTTCGTTGCCATCCCAGAGCGGGCCGATACTGTTCATGACCAGCCGTCGTTCGGTATCGTCTTTGGCGACAAAGGGGTGGAGTATACCAACGCCCAGATCAAACCCGTCTAAAATCGCGTAGCCGATGAGCAGGACATTGAGCAGGATAAACCAGATGATGACCAATAGTTCAAAACTCATACCATTCTCCTTCTCTCTTGCTATGCATTGTCGAGACGGGCATGTTGCCGCGCCGCCGATGCCTTTTTGACGCCATGCTCATCACCCTGCTCCGGTATCACATACTCCTCCGGCCCCTTGCGAATCTTACTGTCCAGCACCATAATCCACACGGCCGCCAGGCTGAGGTAAAGCACTAAAAATAAAATCAGCGAGGTGGTCGCCTCGGCGGCATTGACTGAAGGGCTTACCGCATGAACGGTGCGCAGTCCGACCGCCTCGTCGTACTGGTAAAAGCCGTCTTCTCCCACTACCAGGTCGGTGCTGTCTTCATTCCAGATGACCGGTGGATGAACGATCCACGGCTGCCGTCCGACTTCGGCCCCGATCCAGCCGGCCTGATTGGAAGCCATCACAAAGACGATGCCGACCACCAGAGACCAGAGCAACCACCGTTTCTCCGGCAGCGTTTTTCGCCAGTTGTAATAGATGCCCAATGCGCAGGCAGCAATCATCAGTACGCCGATCCCGACCATCACCCGCCAGCTCAGATAGGAAAGCAGCAGCGGCGGCCGATCCTCGGGACGAAACCGATCCAGGCCGACCACCGGCTTTGAAAAGGTAAGATCGTCAAACACCATGAAACTCAAACCGCCGGGGATGCTGATATCAAAATCGATGCGCTCTTTTTCGGCATTGGGCCAGCCGATCAGGTTGAGATCCGCCTTCCCCGTCTCAAAATGGCCCTCGAAGCTGGCCAGTTTAGCCGGCTGATAGCGATAGACGTTCTGGGCCTGGGTGTGGCCGTTAATGGCCAGCCCCAGCGAGGAAACCAAGCCGAGGATCAGAGCGCCGTTCATGGAGTGGCGGGCAAATTCCAGATGACGCTTTTTGAGAATGAAAAAACTCGAAACACTCAATACGAAGAAGGCCCCAACCGCTACACAGCCGAGCAGCACATGGCTGAGGCGCTGAACGGTGGAGGGGTTGAAAACAAGCTCGAGAAAGTTGACAATTTCCGCCCGGCGCTGAACCACCCCGTCGATGACCCACGGCACCAGCACGCTTCCTCCGTCGGGACCGATTCCCTCGCGCATCATTTCAACCACGTGATGGCCTGCCGGGGTCTGTTGCCAGCTGTTTGCCACGACGATCCAGACCGACGAGAAAATAGAGCCAAGCGCAACCATATAGACGCTGAACAGATAAAAACCGCGAGCGACCCGTGTGCGGCCAAAGGCCACCACGGCAAGAAAGCCCGATTCGAGGAAAAAAGCGAAAATTCCCTCAGCGGCCAGGGCACTGCCGAACACATCACCCACGAAGCGTGAATAGGTGGCCCAGTTGGTACCGAATTGAAACTCCATAACGATGCCGCTGGCCACACCGATGGCGAAATTGAGCACGAAAATTTTCATCCAGAACTGGGTAGCGGCGGCAAAGATCGGTTTTCTGGTGAAGTAGTAACGCGTTTCCAGATAGGCGAGAATGATCCCCAGCCCGATGGTGAGCGGCGGAAAGATGTAATGAAACATGACGGTGAAGGCAAACTGCAGCCGCGACAGGACAATAACGGTTTCCATCGGTGTTGCTCCTTTGGGTCTGGCTGGCTCACCTGAGCTAAGCGATCAGGTGTGATCAGCGATTCAAAATATTTTAAAGATCGGGGCCACTATATCTGCTCTGAATATAAATTTCAAAGCGTTTACCACTGGCCTGACCAGATTTTCTATGGCTGTTAAAGAGGCTACCGCCGATGTCGCTGCATTATGATGTTACCTGATTTACACAGCCAACATGGTTGCCGTCAGTGAGGAAGTGGGGCTGGACAATGATTGTTCCTGTAAAAAACCGTGGCGTCGGTTTAATGAGACAACGGCGGTGTTACTGGGGAAGTATATTGTTGGTGCGCAGGTCGTCGACGATGATCTGGGCCAGCTCATCCACAAAACTCCTTGTCATCACCGGGTTTATCGACTCGGAGCGGGCCGACCAGACAAGATTTTCATTTTGTACCGAATAGAGATTGGATTCAAGCACCACCGTCTTCACCGTTTCCGTGTAGCCGGCCTGGTAGACCTCACTATAGGCCAGCGGGAAGTAGCCATACATGGTGCGGTAGTGAGGATACGTGGAAAAATAAGTGGGCGGGTAGTAGCGCTCTTTGGTATTGGTGCGCAGATACCTGGTCATCAATACCGAGGTGGCACCGGCTTCTTCCACTGCCTGCCGCAGCCCCTCCCTGGTGGGTTCAATCTCTGAAAAGCGCAACCGATAACTCGGTGTTACCTGGATGGATAGTTCACGCAAGTGATCGGCCAGAGAATCTTCGTACAGCCGCCTGATGGTCTCGTCTCTGAACATCCCGACAACCAAGACCTCATCCAGTAAATCTGGATCATTAAAATCGGGATCAGACCAGGTAGCGGTCAGCCTGCTGCCGGCGCATGAACCGAGCACCATCACCACAAAGGCAAGCCCCAGCAAACGCCATGGCGGAAAAACCGTATCGTCTCGATGTATCATCGCTAGTCCCCCAGGCAGGTGCCGACACTGCGAGCACAATCAAGCCAGCAGTGATCAAGCGGCACCACCTTGCGCTTGCCCACCACATCTTTGAGAGGAACCGGTTCGGTGCCGTCACCACGCACGGCAATCATGACCCCGGAGATCCCCTCGTCGATATACCGTACACAGGCACTGCCGAGTTGAGTGGCCAGCACTCGGTCGATGGCCGACGGCGTACCGCCACGCTGCAGATGACCAAGAATGGTCAGGCGCGACTCAAGACCTGTCATCTCTTCCAGCAGTTGGGAGAGTTGCAGGGTGTGGCCGGAGCGTTTCTTGGCAAAACGCTCATACGCCTCCTGGACCTTTTTCTTGTTTTTTGTCTCCCCACTCTCTTTAGCGGCCGCCTTTTCCGCCCTTATCTGCTGCTCTTCTTCTTTTTCTGCTTGGGAAAGCGCGCCCTCAGCGGCCACCACAATACTGAAATTATAGCCACGCTGTTTGCGGTGACGAATGGCACGGGCAACCGTTTCGATATCGTAGGGTATTTCAGGGATCAGGATAACATCGGCGCCACTGGCAATTCCTGCCCCCAGCGCAAGCCAGCCGGCGTTGTGGCCCATTACCTCCACCACGATAATCCGGTGATGACTGTGGGCGGTGGAATGCAGCCTGTCAATGGCCTCCGTGGCGATCTCCATGGCGGTGTTGAAACCAAAGGTGACATCGGTGCCGTATACATCGTTATCGATGGTTTTGGGCAAGGTGAGAATCTTGATTCCCTGCTCGGACAAACGAAAGGCGTTTTTATGGGTGCCGCCGCCACCGATACAGACGAGGGCGTCAAGGTTATGACGGTAATAGTTATCGCAGATCAGCTCGGTCATATCGAGCTTTTCACCTCCCACGGGCATTTTGTGCGGTTTATCACGGCTGGTGCCTAAAATAGTGCCGCCCAGTGTCAGAATGGAGGAGAGCATGGCCCGATCAAGGCGCAGTAGCCGGTTTTCCATAAGCCCCCGAAACCCGTCGCGAAACCCCACCACCTCCATTCGGCCGGTATCCATGGCGGATTTACCAATGGCCCGGATGGCCGCGTTCAGACCGGGGCTGTCGCCGCCCGCCGTTAAAATGCCGATATGTTTATCCATACAGCTTGTCTCGATTAGTTAGGTGAAAAATCCTTGCTCCGATATTCTCGCCGTAGTGAGCTAAATAAAAAGCTCAAAAATGTCAATACCGAGAAGAGCCTTACAAAATGATAATGTTCATTCAAGATCAAGGCGCGAGGGGCATGTGACCGTAGGAAAACAACTAATATTGATGAAGTCGTAAAAACCTCAAAATTGCTTGCTGGCGTCATTCCCGCGAAAGCGGGAATCCAGTAATTTTAATTAATTATGGATGTCTGGTCAATTCCGGTATAGCGGGCATATGGGTTTTTACGAGCGCATCAATACTGCCGGGATACCATGTTTGAACCAACTATGAGTCTGAGCGAAAAGGCAATCCCGCAAGGTTCCCGGAATGATTGCAATAAGCTCGACTATCTTTTATACCTTCGGTGATCTATGGCTGGAACACTCTACATCGTCGCCACCCCCATCGGCAATCTCGAAGACATTACCAGGCGGGCATTGCGAATCCTGGCCGAGGTTGACCTGATTGCCGCCGAAGACACCCGCCATAGCAAAAAATTGTTGCATCATTTCAATATTGCCACCCCGCTCATCAGCTACTACCGGGAAAAAGAGCAGCAGCGCGCCGAAGAACTGATAGCCAAATTGCACGCCGGCACGAACATCGCGCTGATCAGCGACGCCGGCACCCCGGCAATTTCAGATCCAGGCGCGATCGTGGTGAACATGGCGCGGCAGGCGTCCATCCCCATCGTTCCTGTTCCCGGCCCGTCCGCGCTCACCGCGGCAGTGAGCTGCGCCGGATTGATTCCCGGCGAGTTTTTGTTTGTGGGTTTTGCACCACCGAAATCGACTCAGCGTTGCACCCTGCTGCGCTCTTTGCGCGATCTTTTCTATCCGCTGGTCTTCTATGAGGCGCCGCATCGAATCGAACGCTTTCTCAAAGACTGTCTGGAAATTCTGGGAGATCGTGAAATACTCTGGGCCCGCGAGCTGAGCAAGAAATATGAGGAAATAACTCACGCAACCCTTGGTGGATTGTTCGCCTCACTTAACACGGAAAAACTACGGGGAGAATCGGTTTTTATCATCTACCCGCCTACCGTCTTGCCGCCCTCTTCTGACACGATAGAAAAAATGCTTGAGAAGTTTTATGAGCAAGGAGAGCTCAGCATGAAAGATAGTTGTAAAGAAGTTGCCGAGACGCTTGGAGTCGGGCGCACATCCGTCTACCAGCGGGCCCTGCACATCTGGAACAAACGCTGATTTGATACATATGAGAACCTGCATCGCTGCCCCGGGAACCTTTAGAATAATAATCCACAAGCCCTCCTATTGCGTGTTGAACCTCCGTGACGAGTCCCACATCCAGGCACTGGGAACTGATCCATCCGGCTCCACGGTACTCAACACCAAAAATTTTCCACACGGAGATCTCAGCATCGATGAAGCTGACTGGATATATGAAATCGCCAACCCGCTGCCGTTCAAGGGCTCCACCTATATCCTCAGGTCATGGGCGGATGAAAGCCGCCTGGATCCGTCACGGATGCGGCTGCCCTCCCCACCGGAAACTTCACTGGGTAAATGGCTTGCCGGCCAGGGTTTGAACGCAACCGCCATCACCACCCTGCCCCGCCCGCTTCTGCTGGCCCTGGCAACCAGCTCCACCGATCCGGCCGATCTCATGGTGCTGGCCGAACACTGCTGCTCGTTTACTGCTACAGAACATGGTGAACCCACCGGAATCCTTCACCATCTTACCACAAATAATCAGCTCACCCCCGTGGTACATGATCATGAGCTCTACGAGGCAGTGGCCAACAATCCTCATCTGCCGGAACCGTATCGCATCGCCATGCTGATTCGACCAGGCATTCAAGGGCCAAACCCCATCGTCGGCGATGTCCGTTCAGACACCACGCACGTCTACGAATACCTGCGCACCAACTCATACATCGGCGGCGGTCACTACGCCGCCAACATGGCCGAAGACGCGATCCGTTACGACATCCGAACACTGTCCATCGATGACATGGTCGCCCTGCGTCATCTCTATTATCAGCGCACCTATGGACGACTGGCAGAAGAGATGGAGCTCAAAAGCGGCTCTTCGCCATTAAGCGAGGACGATCTGGAGAAACTGCGGGTACTGATCATAACCCACCCCGATCGGCATCGCATTACATCCGGCGCCACGCTCTGGGGCTGGAATTTTGGTTTTGATTTCACCCCCTCGGGCTATCGTCTGCACGCCTCTCATCAGCAGGTGCACCAGCAGTTTGCAATGACCCCCGGCCAATCTCGGGAGATCACTGAAGCCGATGCAGATTTCCGGCCGTTTTCCAGCGGAGACATGGTAAGAGAGGCGGTGGAGCAATACCGTCAAACCCGCGGGCGGGACTACTTCGCCGACTATCTGCAAGCCATCACCACCAACAGCAGGATTGACGGGCGTTCCGATTTGCCGGCCAGCCTTGTTGTCTGGGAAGATGAACAAGTCATGCTCTTTGTTCCCAAGGCGCAATCATCGGCCTGGGAACTTCAGATCATGACCAAGCCGCAAGCGGACGGCACCTGGCCGGGAAACATCCTTGAGACCGACGCTTACACACGGCGCTCTCTTGATACAGCGCTCTTGATCGCCCAGCAGGTGCTTGCCCACCGTGGTGCGCGGATGGTCACCACGATAGAATACAGCACCAGATTCTTTACCGACCACATCAACCAGCCGCTGCTCTACCTGTTACTACCGAAGCTGCCCTTTGCCCCCGGCGCTTTTACCGAGGCACAGTTGCGCTTTATCTGTGGTCACTATCCGGAGGATTTCGCGGCAGCCTGCCGCGGCTCCCTGGCTGAAATCGATACGTCTTCAACCAAATAGTGGTAGTCAATTGAGAGAACGGATATACATTTGAAGAAACACCGTTCAATCAAGCAAAATATGAGATAAAAAAACGAGTCAGGCATCTTACCATCCTGCCTAAATATTTCACGGTACACCTCCAGCTTAATGAATTATCTAGGGCTATATGATGAAATCAAACAACTATTTTGGCAATTGGGGCGGCAGTTTCATCCCTGAAGTGCTGCATGAGACCTTTGCCCAGCTCCACCGCGCCTTTCGTGAGATAAAAGAGGATCCCGGGTTCTGGGAGGAATACAAATCCCTCATGGCAACCTACTCAGGCCGGCCGACGCCGCTGACCGAGGCGGAAAATCTCACATCTCATTTCGGCGGTGCGAGGATCTTTATCAAAAGAGAAGATCTCAATCACACCGGCGCCCACAAGGCCAACAACGTGATGGGCCAGGGACTGCTCGTCAGGCGGATGGGAAAAACCAGGGTGATTGCCGAAACCGGCGCCGGTCAGCACGGCCTCGCTACCGCCACCATGGCCGCCAAGTTCGGGTACGACTGCACCGTCTACATGGGCGAGGAAGATGTGAACCGGCAGCGTCCGAACGTATTCTGGATGGAAAAAATGGGCGCTACCGTGGTTCCCGTACAGGACGGCTCGAAAACCCTCAAAGATGCCATTAACGAGGCCTTTCGCGACTGGGTGACCAACATGGACACCACCCACTACGTATTCGGCACCGCCTGTGGCCCCGCTCCGTTTCCCGAAATGGTGGCCTGGCTGCAAGCAATCATCGGCCACGAAATCCAAGAGCAGATCATCGCCCAACACGGCTCACTGCCCGCCAGGATGTATGCCTGCGTCGGCGGCGGCTCAAATGCCATGGGCATGTTCGGTCCGTTTCTGGATAACCCGGATGTTGAGCTGGTCGGCGTTGAAGCGGGTGGTCTCGGTCTCGAATCGGGCCGTCATGCCGCTCGCCTGTGCGGCAACGATGCCAGCGCCGGAATCGCCCAGGGTTACAAGACCATGTTTCTGCAAAACGAAGATGGCCAGATGCTCGACACCCATTCGGTATCAGCCGGCCTTGACTATGTGGGAGTATCGCCGATCCTGGCCAATCTCTGGGAAGAGAAGAAGGTACGGTTCACCGCGGCCACCGACCAGGAGGTCATCGAAGCATTGGATCTCACCATGAAAAAAGAGGGCATTATCCCCGCTCTTGAATCAGCCCACGCCTTTGTCCAGGCCTTCAAGGATGCCCCCTCACTGACTGCCGATCAGGCAATTATCATCAATAATTCAGGTCGGGGCGACAAGGACATCTTCACCATCGCCCATGCCTTTGACGACCCTTCATGGAAAGAGTTCATCATCAAGCGGGCCAAACAATACGATACTACACGCAATTAACATGACCATGAGCAGATTAGAGCAGGCGATCATCGCCAAAAAAAAAGCAAAACCCCTGCAGTTGATGACCCACATTGTCCTCGGCTACCCCTCTTTTGAGGCAAACCGGGAGGTAATCCGTCAGATGGTGGAAAACGGCGCCGACCTCATTGAATTGCAGATTCCCTTTTCCGAGCCCATGGCCGATGGGCCGGTGATTCTCAAGGCAAACCAGGCAAGTATCGGCGGTGGCGCCACGGTCGAAGATTGCCTCACTTTTGCCGCGGAAATAAGCGCTGCCCATCCCATTCCTTTCTTGTTTATGAGTTATTTCAACATCATCTTCAGGTTCAGGGTAGAACGATTTCTCGAACGCGCCCGGCTGGCCGGGATTACCGGACTGATTATTCCCGACCTGCCCCCGGAAGAAGGTGATCTTTTCTATAAGCAGGCAAAAGAGCATGACATCGCCCCCATCATGATTTTTGCCCCCACCAGCAGCGAGGAGCGCATGCGTGAATTGGCCACACACGGAAGCGGTTTCATTTACTGCACCGCTAGACGCGGGGTTACCGGCAAACATTCATCACTTGATTCCTCCTTTGATGAATACCTGGCCACATGCCGGGCCGCCACCCGGCTGCCCATCGCCGTGGGTTTCGGCATCCAGAATCAAGGCGACATGGTTCATCTGCTCGGCAAAGCCGATATCGCCATCATCGGCTCGAAGATGATCAGGGTAGTGGATGAACAAGGGGTTAACGGAGCCGGTCCTTATATCAAATCATTGCTGGAGCCGGTTTCATGAGCGATACACCAAACCTCAACGAACAACTTGGCGTATCCTCCATCGTCTGGCGCCTCAGCGATCTCTACCCTGCCGCCGACAGTAAGCTGCTGAAAGATGACCGCACCTGGTGCGAAACCGAGGCCACAGCCATCCACGATGAATTCCGCGGCCGGGTCAAAACCCTGGAGGCCGGCGAAATCTTCGCGCTGGTAAAACGACTCGAGGAGCTTGAGGTGAAAATAGGCTCCCTTGCCACCTATGGGTTTCTCAACTTCATCACCCAGGTCGGGGATTCCGCCGCCTCCGCCCTCTATCAAATGGTTCAGGAACTGGCCAACGCGTGCGCCACCAAGACCATATTTTTCAAGCTGGAGTGGAACACCATCGATGAAGACCGGGCTAAGGCGCTTGTGCGGGATGAGGTACTTGCACCTTATCGCCACTACCTCACCTCCATGCGCCGTTTTCGTCCGCACCAATTAGCCGAAGGGGAAGAGAAAATCCTCATCGAAACCAACCTGGTGGGACGCTCCGGCTGGAATACCCTGTTTGAAAAAGTTATCGGCCATCTTCGCTTCGGCGATAAACTACGTACCGAAGAGGAACTGCTCAGTGAGTTGTACCACCCGGACCGAGAGGTGCGCAAAGAGGCCGCCGGGGATCTCACCGACGGTCTGGGAAAAAACAATCATATCCTCACCCATATTTACAACACTCTGGCCGCCGATAAAATGATCAGCGACCGGTTGCGCTCTTACCCCTCCTGGATCAGTTCCATGAATTTGAGCAATCAGGTGGACGATGCAACCGTGGACACCCTGATTGAGGTGGTTACCGGCCGTTATGAACTGGTGCAGCGATACTACCGGGTAAAACGGGACCTGCTGGAGCTGGACACCCTCTTCGACTATGATCGCTATGCCCCCGTTCCCGGTTTACCGGATAAAAAATTCAGCTGGGATGAATGCCGCGCTATCGTTCTCAAAGGGTTTGGCGCCTTTTCACCGCGCATGGAAGGGGCCGCCGATCGTTTTTTCACTGAATCCTGGATTCATGCACCGGTACAACAGGGCAAAAGAGGCGGCGCTTTCGCCCATCCCTGCGTGCCGTCCGTGCACCCCTACATCATGGTGAATTACACCGGCACCGCCCGCGATGTGTCAACCGTTGCCCACGAACTGGGCCATGGTGTCCATCAGGTGCTGGCCGCCGAACAGGGGTATTACAATGGCAACACACCTCTGGTGCTGGCGGAAACCGCTTCGGTATTTGCTGAGTTTCTCGTCTTTCAGGCCCAGCTCAAGCTCATCGACGATGACCACCAGCGACGCGCCTTCATCTGCCAGAAACTCGAATCCATCTTTGCCACCGTTTTCAGGCAGGTAGCAATGAATCGATTTGAACACCTCATGCACGAAGGGCGGCGAGAACGTGGAGAGTTGAGCAGTGAAACGCTCAGCGAATTTTGGCTACAGACCCAGCAGGAAATGTTCGGCGATGCCGTAACCCTACGCGACGAATACCGTATCTGGTGGAGCTATATTCCCCATTTTCTGCACACCCCCGGCTATGTCTATTCATATGCCTTCGGCGAGCTGCTGGTGCTGGCGCTGTACAACATCTATCAGCGCCAGGGAGACTCTTTCATTCCCGCCTATTTTGATCTGCTGGCGGCAGGCGGTTCGGCAACGCCTCAGGAATTGCTCTCTGCCTTCGGCATTTCACTTTCCGATGCAAAATTCTGGCAACAGGGAATGGAGGTTATTGAAGCCCTGGTTGCCGAAGTTGAATAGCACCAACAATAATGGACTCCTAAAAACCTTGAATTTGCTTGCTACCGTCATTCCCGTGAAAGCGGAAACCCAGTGATTTCAATTAAATTATGAAAGCCTGATCAACTCCGGTATGATTGGAATAATGGTTTTAACGAAAGCATCACCAATACCAGCTAATATCAAAGGTACGGCCGCCTTTGTTGATCAGTTGATTTGCCTGTAGACAGCCGTCTCACCCATGGAATTTTCCACCCTTGACCATCAATGGATGCGCCACGCCATAGCACTGGCCCAGACCGCGCAAAAGAATGGCGAAGTGCCGGTGGGAGCGGTCCTGGTGGTAGACGAAACAGTGCTGGCCGAGGCATATAATCAGCCCATCACAACCAACGACCCCACCGCTCACGCCGAAATCCTTGCTCTGCGCCAGGCGGCTGCCACCCAGCGGAACTATCGCCTTCCCGGCACCACCCTCTACGTTACGCTGGAACCATGCCTGATGTGCATGGGGGCGCTGATTCACGCCCGGATTACCCGCCTCGTCTTTGGTGCCTTTGATCCCAAAACCGGGGCCGCCGTCTCCTGCTACCAGATCGGTTCCGATACCCTGCTCAACCATCGTCTTGAAGTTGCAGGCGGTCTGCTGGCCGACACCTGCGGCGCCCTGCTTCAGAAGTTTTTCAAGCAACAGCGGAGATGTGAATACCGTAACGATACGCGTCAAGCCCGCTCATTTTCTCGTTGAAAAGTAAGGTGTAAACCTTCTTTATTGGCACATTGTCAAGGTTAAAGATATGACACAAAGCTTGACCCTCCTTGATAAATATTGACATTTTTCTATTTTCTGTACAATATCTTGTACAGGAGGTTTTGATATGGAAGCAATTACCTACACAGCGGCAAGACAAAACCTTGCCAAAACAATTGAAAAGGTCTGCAAAGACCGTGCTCCATTAATTGTCACAAGAAAATCTTCGCAATCAGTGGTCATTATGTCTCTTGAGGATTTCGAAGCTCTTGAAGAGACGGCATATCTTTTACGCTCACCAAAGAACACCAAACGGCTTGTTGAATCTATCCTCCAGCTCGAAAATGGCGGAGGAGACGAGAGGGAGCTTATGGAGTGAAACTCGTGTTTTCAGAGCATGCCTGGGAAGATTACCTCTACTGGCAGAAAACCGATAGAAAAACACTTCGCCGCATCAACACGCTCATCAAGGAAACGAAACGCGACCCGTTTACGGGTATCGGCAAGCCCGAACCGTTAAAACATGCCTTATCAGGGTATTGGTCCAGGCGGATAAACAACGAGCACAGATTTGTGTACAAAGTAACAGACGATTCACTTCTCATTGCCCAACTGAGATATCATTACTGATTTGCATTTGCCATCACAAATTTTCCCATCTGCCATCCAACTACAAAGCCATCATAATGTCAGTAGAAGACGTAGCAGAGCATTACAAATACCTATCATTCTAGTAATTATCCACCGGCTTTGCCGGTGGTTACTTACTTTCATTGAATCCCAAACCAATTATATCACCCGTAGATGTTGGGTACTTCGTGTATAACTTTTGTGCATCAGCAAGTGCTTCCGCCCTAGGTCTTGCCTTTTTTTTATAGCTTCTTTGTCAACAGTAGTGGCATTATCTCACATGCTATTGAAAAAATCTTTAACCCCACTATATAGATAGTCAAATGCATCTTCAACAAAATCAACTGCACCACTCATTATGCTAGCGAGAGGATCATAATCATAGCTATAAGGATTTGAATCGTTTTCGCTAGATACCCCATCACCGTCATGATAATCGCTGTCATCAGGAATGCCTGTCCCTGCTTCAATAGCCAAACCCAACCAATCTCGATAATTTACCGGACTATTGGAAACAAAGCGATACAAATTGATGCCGCCACCAATCCCAATAGGATCAGGGCTAAGCCAGTTCCCGGTAAAGGGTCATAGTTGCGGAAATGATAGTGATATAACCCATTTTCATG
This sequence comes from Desulfofustis sp. PB-SRB1, assembly GCA_016722945.1. GTDB lineage: Bacteria > Desulfobacterota > Desulfobulbia > Desulfobulbales > Desulfocapsaceae > PB-SRB1. The sequence continues at coordinate 16,556 of JAEQMT010000065.1, forward strand.
ATCAAAGCGTCAGCTGGTGTAACCGTACGGATTTTTGGTTAAATCACCCTGGACGATGGCTCCGAAGGTGGAGTAGCGGTAACGAATGGGTTGGTGGTTCTCGTAATCCTCATAATGCGTCAGCGTGGCAACAGAACCAAGCCCGTCATGGCTGTAATAGTTCAGATACATACGCGGGATTTGGCCGTCACTGAAATTGTCTGATGTGGAATAGCGGAACTGAACTGGGCCACCAGACGACTGCCGGCCCGATAGAAGGCCTTTATCTGATGATCCTGGCGGCTGGAATGTCCGTGCAGGACCTCGAGGCCGTCGTAGAGATAGCGTACCAGTTCAAAGCGTACATCGACCAAGGTGCCCTCAAGCATTCCGTTAAACGACGGGCCAGTGTGCTTTCCACCCTCCGGCCGGCGGCGTCGTAGAGGTATTCGGTGAAAATTGAAGGGCTGGTTTGCGGTTGAGCCCGGTGGGCAGATCATCGGTCCGGCTTGCTGCTTCAGAAGTTTTTCAAGCAACAGCGGAGATGTGAATACCGTAACGATACGCGTCAAGCCCGCTCATTTTCTCGTTGAAAAGTAAGGGATAAAGGTTTATGTAAACCGGTTGATACACCGTATAAACCACGAGCTGGAGAGGTGACCGAGTGGCTTAAGGTGCACGCCTGGAACGCGTGTGTACGCAAGTACCGTGAGTTCGAATCTCACCCTCTCCGCCATGGTTTCTTTTATCTCCCCGTACCCATACACTTGACGTGACCACACAGGAAGTGTACTAGTCTGTGAAGTTTAGGTAAATGATTGTGACCGGTTTTCCGGCATGAACTTCTTAGTGTTTGACTCGGAATTGATAGCCGGGTCCTGTGCAACAAAGAATCACGAACCCCGTCAGGTCCGGGAGGAAGCAGCGGTAGTGAAACTCTTTGTGTGATGCAGGGTGCCCGGCTATCATGTTTTACAGATATGTCTTATCTCGTCCTCGCCCGCAAATACCGCCCGAAAACATTTGCCGACATCGTCGGCCAGAAGCCCGTTGTCACAACCCTTGTCAACAGTCTTACCCGCGGTCGAGTGGCCCATGCCATACTCTTTTCAGGCATTCGCGGGGTGGGCAAGACAACCTTGGCCCGGATTATGGCCAAGGCCCTTAACTGCGTTACAGGCCCCACCCCGACCCCGTGCAACACATGTGATTCATGCACCCAGATCAACACCGGCGCCTCGCTTGATCTGCACGAAATTGACGGCGCCTCCAACCGCGGCATCCAGGAAGTCAGGGATCTCAAGGACAACATCAAGTACATGCCGGCAGCGGCGCCGCATAAAATCGTCATCATCGACGAAGTACATATGCTCACCAACGAGGCATTCAACGCCTTGTTAAAGACGCTGGAAGAACCGCCCGAACACGTCTATTTCATCTTTGCCACCACCGAGCTGCATAAAATCCCCATCACCATTTTATCGCGCTGCCAGCGCTTTGAATTGCGCCGAATCACTTCAACCGAACTTGCCGAGCACTACGAAAAGCTGGCCGCGGCTGAAGGCATTATCCTTGAAAAAGGGGCGCTTAATCTCATCGTGCGCGAATCGGAGGGCTCGGTTCGAGACGGGCTCAGTCTGCTTGATCAGGTGTTTGCCTACGGTTCGTCGCCGGTTACGGAGAATGACGTGGTGGAAGTGCTCGGCCTGGTTGACCGCACCATCCTGGCGACCATTGCCGAGGCCCTGCTCAGCGGCAACCGGCAACGGGCTCTTTCCATACTTGGTGAGGCCGCCGATTTCGGCCTCGATGGAAAGCGCTTTGTCGCCGACCTGCTCAGTCACTACCGTGCCCTGTTGCTTGTCCGGCTGGACGGCTGTGAAAAACTGCTTGATCTGCCGGCAGATGATATTGAGGCATGCAAAGCGGTGGCATCCCGTTACCCTGCCCAGGTTATTCATCATCAATTACGTATTCTTATGAACACGGCGGATCGTATCCGTCTCAGCACGCAGCCCAGGTTACTGCTGGAAACAACTTTTCTCGCCATGGCCGAGACGGATTCGATGATTGATGTTCAGACGCTTTTGCGTGAGATTGACAGTATCGTCGGCGCCCTTCCAGATGCTTCGCCAGCTGATGATGCAGGCCCATCAGACAATGATGAAACTGCCTCATCTGAGACGGTCAAACCTGAGAAAAAAAAGAAAGGCGAAGATCGTTCCCGGCAAGAAACAAAACCCGCCCCACGCGAAACCTCACCGCCACCAGCGGCCGTCGCCGACATGGGTGTCGAGGGTTCACAGCTCACCAAGCCGGCACCGGAACCAGAACATATTGATGCGTGGTGGCCTGCTTTTCTCAAACAATTGCACGGCAAAAAACGATGGATGGCGCAAAATCTTGAGCAGGCCAAGCAGATCGACGTGCAGGGACAGGAGATAACCCTCACCTTCGCCCACCCGAGCGATTTTACCCTGCTTAAAAACAGCGCTAACGTTGCCGCTCTGAAACGGTACCTTCATGATCTTACCGGTAAAGAGTACGAAATTTGCTTTACCGCCCAGCACCTTGAGTTTGAGCCCGGCAGCAGCAACGGCGCCGAAACCACCCAGACTTATAAAAAACTCGCCAATCACCCAGCAGTACGGATGGCGGAAGATATTTTCGGCGGCCATGTCAGCGACATCCGCGTACATACAGTACCAGACCCTCAAGATTCCCTCAAACCAACACAGGATTAGCGATGGATCTCTCCGCACTTATGCAGCAGGCAAGAGAAATGCAGGAAAAAATGGCAACGGTTCAGCAGGAACTGGCCGCGACAACGGTTGTCGGGCAGGCCGGAGGCGGCATGGTTTCGGTGGTAGCCACCGGTAAAGGCGAGATCGTCTCAGTGGCCATCGATGATGTGGTGCTCAGTGAGCCAGACAAATCGATGCTGCAGGATCTTATTGCCGCCGCCACCAATGACGCGCTGCGCAAAGCAGGCGAACTCGGCAAAGAAAAAATGGGCGCCCTCACCGGCGGTATTCAGATACCCGGTCTCACCAACCTGAGTTAAGCGAACTTCGTGGACCGCCTGCACGTCTTGCCTCCGGCCCTGGAACGGGTCATCAAAAATTTTTCATCGCTGCCCGGTATCGGCCAGAAAACCGCCACCCGCCTTGCCCTGACGATTATGCGAAGACCGATATCAGAAGCCCGCGAGATGGCGGCTTCGCTTGCCGAACTGCACGGCGCCGTGCGCTTGTGCTCGCACTGCCTGACTTTTTCGGAAGAGGACCCCTGCCCCATCTGCGCCGATCCGCGGCGTGACAGTTCCCTGCTCTGCGTGGTTGAGCAGCCCGCCGATCTGGTGGCAATTGAGAAAACCGACTCATACCGCGGTCATTATCATATTCTGCATGGCGTCCTTTCCCCATTAGATGGGATTGGCCCGGATGAACTTAAAATCAATGAGCTTGTCCAGCGGTTGGGGGACGAACGGGTTGCGGAGGTACTCATTGCCACCAGCTCAACCGTGCCCGGTGAGGCCACCGCCTCGTATCTTCTTGATCGGCTGAAGGATCAGCCGGTGCTGCTTACCCGCTTGGCGTGCGGCATTCCCATGGGCATGGATATTAAATATGCCGACAAACATACCCTGGCCCGCGCCATCGAAAGTCGCGCCATGCCGCGACGATGATCAGTAATAATCTTGACTCGTACATGCATTGGTGTTAAGAGTACGTGATTGTGTTTTGCAACACGGGTTTATTGGTTGATACGTCGCCCGTGTATAGGTAAAACTCGTACCATGGAAAGTTTGAAATATCGTAAAAGTGCACACTGTATACGGTATTTTAAGCATTACAGGGTACCAGGTTGTACAGGCGCGTAGCTCAGTGGGAGAGCGCTACCTTGACGTGGTAGATGTCGGCGGTTCGATCCCGCCCGCGCCTACCAGATAACGAGGCTAAAGGTAGAACGATCAAGCGTATCGTTTGCCCTTTAGCCTCTGTTTTCTTTAACAGCTGTACCCCTCTGTGAGGAGGTACATTGAAAACGCAAATAATTCGTTGCATGTTATGGCGGAAATATCAGTAAACATAGTAGGTTCGGAGCCGGTGCTCATGCCCATGGCCAGCCGAGTCGGCGATGCCGTCAGGCAATTGCTCTCCGGCAAGCAGCAGAGAAAGACGATTGCCGCACTGGCAAACGGGGAAGCGGTTGATTTACACCGGGAACTCACTGAAGACACCGAACTCACCCCCATCCAGACGGACAGTGAACTGGGCCTGGAAATTCTACGCCATTCAACCTCGCACATCATGGCCCAGGCGGTACGGGATCTGTTCGGTACCGACGTAAAAGTTGCCATCGGCCCCGCCATCGAAAACGGTTTTTACTACGATTTTTACCGGGAAGAGCCTTTCAGCCCCGAGGATTTCGAAAAAATCGAAGAGCGTATGGCGCAAATCAGCAGCGACGGACTGCCGTTTACGCGCAAGACCATGGATCGGCAGGAGGCCATCACCCATTTTGCCGCATTGGGAGAAAAATACAAAGTTGAATTGCTGGAAGAGTTAGAAGACGAGCAGGTAAGTCTCTACCAGCAGGGTGATTTTATCGATCTGTGCCGTGGCCCGCACCTGCCTGATACCTCGTGGGTCAAAGATTTCAAACTGCTTCGCGTGGCTGGCGCCTATTGGCGGGGAGACGAACACAAGGATGTATTGCAGCGTATTTACGGCACCGTGTTCTTTGATGAAAAATCACTGAAAAAATATCTCAACAACCTCGAAGAGCTCAAGAAACGAGATCACCGCAAGCTGGGCCGGGAACTGCAACTCTTCACCAGCCGCGATCTGATCGGTCCCGGTCTCATTCTCTGGCAGCCCAAGGGGGCGCAGCTGCGACGGCTGATCGAGGATTACTGGAAGGACGAGCATTATAAACATGGGTACGAGCTGCTCTACACCCCGCACATTGCCCGCCAGGATCTGTGGCAAACCTCCGGGCATCTCGATTTCTATTCGGAGAATATGTACGCCCCCATGGAAATCGATGAGGTGAAATACCAGCTCAAACCAATGAACTGTCCGTTCCACATCGGCATCTTCAAAACTGATAAACGCAGCTACCGCGAATTTCCCATCCGCTGGGCTGAACTGGGCACCGTGTATCGCTACGAGCGTGCCGGGGCGCTGCATGGACTCATGCGGGTACGAGGGTTCACCCAGGACGATGCTCACATTTTCTGCCGCGAAGATCAGCTGGAGGAAGAGATCTTTCATATCCTCAACCTCAACCTCCATATCCTCGCAACCTTTGGGTTCTCCGAGTATGACATCTATCTCTCCACTCGGCCGGAAAAATCGGTTGGTTCCGATGACATCTGGGAAAAATCCACCGCCGCACTCAAGCAGGCCCTTGAAAAAAAGGGATTGGGCTACGAGATCGATCCCGGTGAAGGGGTGTTTTACGGCCCCAAAATAGACATTAAGATAAAAGATCAGCTCGGTCGCTCATGGCAGTGTTCCACTATTCAGGTGGATTTCAATCTGCCGCAACGCTTCGATATGACCTATACCGGCACCGATAACTCCGAACACCGGCCAATCATGATCCACCGTGCGCTGATGGGCTCTCTGGAGCGATTCGTCGGAATTCTCATCGAACACTACGCCGGCGCCTTTCCGCTCTGGTTCTCACCGGTGCAGGCCCGCATTCTCAACATCACCGATGACCAGCTTGAATATTGCGAGAAAATCTATAATCAGCTGAGAAAAGCGGGGATTCGGGTTGAAAAAGATTTGCGCAATGAAAAATTGAATTATAAGATTCGCGAAGCGCAGATGATGAAGATCCCATTCATGCTGATCGTCGGCGAGAAAGAAAAAGAAAACGGCACCCTTACCGTACGTCTGCGAGATGGCAAAAACCTGCCCCCCATGAAAATTGTCGAGTTCGTTGAAAAGGTTCTCAGCGAAAGCGCCGAGGGCCGTGGTTTATAAGGTAAACGGGCAGTGTGTGGACGACATCGCCTGATCATACAGGATAAATAGAAACTCTGGAGGTTGAACATTAAAAGAAAAAGCAGGCCAACTCCCGTTCAGCGTGAAATAAAGGCAGTCATAAACGAAGCGATCACCCACCCTCGGGTAAGACTTATCGGCGCCGACGGTTCCCAGCTTGGTATCGTCAGCAACGACCAGGCGCTGCGTCATGCCATGGATGAGGGCCTTGATCTTGTGGAAGTTTCCGCCACCGCGGATCCGCCGGTATGCCGGATCATGAATTACGACAAGTATCGCTACGAGCTTAAAAAGAAGCAGCAGGAAGCAAAAAAGAAGCAGACCGTTATTGAAACAAAAGAGATCAAGTTCCGCCCAAAAACTGAAGAGCATGATCTCAATTTTAAGATCAAAAATATCAAAAAATTCATCGGTCAACGAAACAAGGTGAAAATAACCATGCGTTTTAGGGGCCGTGAAATAGTCTACTCAGACACTATCGGCCTGGAGGCGATGAATAAAATCGCCGAGACTCTGCAGGAAGACGTTATCATCCTTCAGGAACCGATGATGGAAGGCAGACAGATGGTGATGGTTGTTGGTCCCAAGGCCGGCAAATAGTAAAAAACCTTAAAAATAGTACAGGACAAAACATGATGGCGTCGTAAAAACCCCAATTACGGTCATTGTTGAATTGAACCGAAATCCATAGTCACTTGAAATTACTGGATTCCCGCTTTCGCGGGAATGACGTTAGCAAGCAAATTAAATGTTATTACGAGCCCATCAAACTTACAGAGGATTAGACAATGCCCAAAATGAAAACAAACCGGGGCGCCGCCAAGCGTTTTTCCCTCACCGGCTCCGGTAAAATAAAGCGAAACAAGGCCTACAGCAGTCATATCTTGACGAAAAAGTCCACCAAGCGCAAACGTGGCCTGCGTCAATCCGATATCGTCGACTCGGCCAACAGCAAGGCGATTCGTAAAATTCTCCCCTATGCGTAATTGGATCAATCCTTAAGGAGCAACAACCATGCCACGAGTTACCAGAGGTTTTAAGGCGCGTCGCCGCCGCAACAAGGTCTTGAAACTGGCCAAGGGATACCGGGGTGGTCGCCACCGGCTCTACCGCACCGCCACCGAGGCGGTGGATAGAGCACTGGTCTATGCCTATCGCGACCGGCGCACCCGCAAACGCGATATGCGCCGTTTATGGATCACCCGTATCAACGCCGCCGCCGCCATCAACGGAACAAGTTACAGCCGGTTAATGGGCGGTTTGAAAAAAGCAGGTGTTGCCCTGGATCGCAAGATACTTGCCAATATGGCCATTCTCGATCCCCGTGCCTTTCACGAGGTGGTAACCGTCGCCGATCAGGCAAACGGTTAGTAGTAACCCTTACTTTTCGGTGCCGGTTGCGACAAAAAATTCGCGACCGGCACTTTTTTGTTTGCTATCCTTGATAGCCGGCCAACCACTCAAGACAGGACCATGGAACAGGATCTAGCCGAGCTCCACGACGAGGCTACCGCACTGCTGACAACCATCACCGATGCAGCGGAGCTCGAACGGTTCAGAATAGACTTTCTCGGCAGAAACGGCCGCATCAGCGCCATTATGCGAAGGCTGCCGCTGGTATCCAAAGAGGATAAACCACGCCTGGGCAAGCTTGCCAACGATACGAAACGAAAAGTAGAGCAGGCCTATAGAAGCAGGCAGCAGGAACTGGCAGCGGCCGCCGAAGTCTCTTCACAGCCCTCACCAGACCTCAGCTTGCCGGGCCGGCAACCGGTATTCGGCTCTTTGCACCCCATCACCCGGGTCATGGAAGAAATCTGCACGGTATTCAGTTCCATGGGTTTTTCCATCGCCGAGGGTCCCGACATCGAATATGATCACTACAACTTCGCGGCCCTCAACATCCCCGAGCATCATCCGGCCCGGGATATGCACGATACCTTCTATATCAACGATTCAATCCTGCTGCGCACCCATACCTCACCGATGCAGGCCCGCATTATGGAGGCGAGACAGCCGCCGTTGCGGGTAATTGCCCCGGGCAAGGTATACCGCTGTGACTCAGATATTACCCACACCCCGATGTTTCATCAGGTTGAAGGTTTTCTGGTGGATGAACGGGTATCGTTTGCCGACCTCAAAGGGGTTCTCGCTCTGTTTACCAGACAGGTTTTTAAAAAGGATCTTCCCCTGCGGTTCAGACCCAGTTTTTTTCCTTTTACCGAACCCAGTGCCGAGGTCGACATTGCCTGTGTTATCTGCGAAGGGGCCGGCTGCCGGGTGTGCAAACGAACCGGCTGGCTCGAGATCCTTGGCTCAGGGATGATCGATCCCGAGGTCTTTGCCATGGTCGGCTACGACTCCGAACGCTACAGCGGGTTTGCCTTTGGGCTCGGGGTGGAGCGCATTGCCATGCTCAAGTACGGGATCGACGATATCAGGCTGTTCTATGAAAACGATCTGCGTTTTCTCAATCAATTTTAGCCGAGGGATGGTTCTTTCATGAAATTTACCCTCAACTGGCTCAATACTTACCTCCCCACCCCGGTAACCGATCCTTCCTGGCTGGCCGACTCTCTCACCATGCTTGGCCTGGAGGTGGAAGCCGTTACTGAACTATATCCAGAACTGGCTGGTTTACACACCGGTTTGGTCACCGAAGTGGAGCCTCATCCCCAGGCCGACCTCTTAAGCCTCTGCCGGGTTTCGGTGGGGGAACTCGATCTGCGCATTGTCTGCGGCGCACCAAATGTCAGAGCTGGATTGGCCGTGGTCGTCGCTCTGCCGGGAACTACCCTTCCGGGTGGAATCAAGATTAAAAAGACCAAGGTACGGGGCGTCCACTCCGAGGGCATGATCTGCTCGGAACGCGAACTCGGCATATCAGATGAACACACCGGCATCATGGAGTTGGCCGAAGACACCCCGCACGGTATTGCATTTCGTGACGCGGTGGGCTTTGACGACACCATGATCGAAGTTGATCTCACTCCGAACCGACCCGACTGCGCCAGCGTTATCGGCATTGCCCGTGAAGTGGCCGGGCTTTCCCGCCAGCATCTGGTAAAACCGATTGCCGGTGCGGCATTTGCCCGCCGGTCAACATCATTTTCCGTCCGCGTTGAAGCAGATGATCTCTGCCCCCGTTATGCGGCCCAGCTTCTCACCGGCATCACCATCGGACCCAGCCCATGGTGGCTGCGCAGGTATCTGCTGGCGGTGGGTATGCGACCGATCAATAACGTCGTGGATGTTACCAACTACGTTATGCTCGAGTATGGGCAGCCCCTCCATGCATTTGATTTCAACACCCTGACCGAAAAGGCTATTGTGGTGCGGACACCGGGACCGGATGAAAAAGAATTCACCACCCTGGACGGCGTCACCCGTACCCTGACTGATGATATGTTGATGATCTGCGATGGGGAAAAGCCGGTGGCGGTGGGCGGCGTCATGGGCGGTCTCGACAGCGAGGTGTCCGATGCAACTGTCGATGTACTGTTGGAAGCCGCCTGTTTCAATCCCGTCTCGATCAGACGCACCGCCCGCTCCCTGAGCCTCTCATCGGAAGCAGCCTATCGGTTTGAACGAGGCGTCGACCCAGGCGGCACCCTTGATGCCCTGGCCCGGGCTACCCAGTTGCTGGTGGAACTTACCGGCTGCACGGCGGAAGATGGAGGTATCGACGTGCGAGCTGAAGAACAACCTGCGAATCCAATTGTGGTGCGGGCGGATCGTTCCTCGCAACTGCTGGGCATAACCTTGAGCGCAACTGAGATCAGCGAGCTGCTCGAGGCCATTGAAATACCCGCCACACCCGCTCCCAACAACACACTTTCCGTCAGCCCGCCTAGCTTTCGCGTCGACCTTGAACGAGAGGTCGATCTGATCGAGGAAATAGCCCGCCTGGTGGGCTTCGACAATATTGTTTCAACCCTGCCGGCCGTACATCTTGACTTTCCCACCCAGGATCATAGTCGCATCCTGCGGTTAGAAGCGGCCGCCATCATGACCAAAGCGGGCTTCTCCGAGGCAATCACTTACAGCTTCGGAGCACGGCGCGCCGATGACTGGCTGCGCCTTGGTGCCGATGACCCACGCCGTAACCATATTCGCATTCTCAACCCGCTGACCGAGGATCAGGATGTGATGCGCACCTCCCTGCTCCCCGGTCTGCTGGAATCGATCAGGCGCAATTTTAATTTTCAGCAGAGCAGCTGCAAACTCTTTGAAATCGGTGATGTTTTTTTCCCCACCGAACAAACCACACTGCCCACCGAAACCACCCACATCGCCGGGCTGCTGGCCGGTAATCGCTATGGCGCCCACGCACCGCTCTATTTCAAGGCCGAACCGGTTGATATTTTTGACGCCAAAGGCGCCGTGCAGGCACTGCTTTCCCAACTGCGACTGAGCACGGACAAAGACAGCGACGGTATCACCTTTGTGGTGCCGGATGAGCAGAGCCGTGAACCTTTTGCCGACCAGCACTACTGCCTGAGCTTGGTCTACGAAAATAGAGCTATTGGTTCGCTGGGTAAAATCAGCGCCGATATCCTGCGCAGCTTTGACATCAAGCGAGAAGTCTACTACTTTGATCTCGATTTCGCGTCACTCACCGCCATGGTCGGCACACCTCGATCATTTCAGGCGCTGCCGGTCTACCCACACGTCAAGCGTGATCTGGCGCTGGTGGTTCCCACCTCAACACCAGCCCAGGATCTGGTGGAAACGGTGATGGGCAGTGGCGAAAAACTCGTTAAACAGTGCGAACTGTTCGACATCTATGAAGGTGAACACATTCAACCGGGTCATAAGAGTGTCGCCATGAGCATCACCTACCGCTCCGCCACCAAAACACTCACTGAAAAACAGGTGGAGAAGACCCACGCCAAGCTGATAACCCTGCTCAGCCGCACCTACGGCGGAGCCATTCGAGAGGCATAATCATATGAAGCAGGACAACGTCACCCGCAGGGAACTTGCTGAGGAAGTCGCCAGCCGTCTTGGCTATCCCATGTCCACCTGCATCGACATCGTCGACACTTTTTTCGCCTCTCTCAAACATGGGTTGCTCAACGGCGATACACTCAAGCTCGTCCACTTCGGTACCTTTTCGGTGCGCGAAAAGCAGCCGCGTACCGGCCGCAATCCCCGGACCGGTGAATCCATCACCATCACTAAACGTAACATCGTCAGTTTCAGACCAAGCAAAAAATTACGCGCCAAGATCAACGAAACAGAGTAAGGATTTCTAAAAAACGCAGTCGCCGGCTCACAGCGGTGATAATGAAACAAGAAATTCCGGACAAGATCTATTTCAAAATCGGCGAAGTAGCCAGATTAGCTGACGTCGCCCCGCATGTGTTGCGTTACTGGGAAGCCGAGTTTGCCGAGATCAGCCCGAAACGCACCCAAGCCGGGCAACGCCTCTACCGGCGCAGCGATGTTGAGCTAATCCTCACCATTAAAGAGTTGCTCTACACCAGAGGCTATACCATCGCCGGCGCCCGCAAGCGAATTGCCGGCGGCACTGTACCAACGGCACAACAGCATAGCGAGTCAGCATCTGCCGCACCTGATGGTGATAAGCTGCGGGAGATAAAAAACGAACTGGAGGAGATTCACCGTCGCCTCAGCATTCCCGTGCGCAATGATTGACGTTGCCACGAGGCCATGGTAAAGAAAGAGTTCGTCACAATAACCGGGATGTAGCGCAGTCTGGTAGCGCACCTGAATGGGGTTCAGGGGGCCGGAGGTTCAAATCCTCTCATCCCGACCAGTGAGACAAGGAGTTGCGGGTCATCCCGCAACTCCTTGTTTTTTTATCATGGATCAATGATTGGTAGAGGCTGTTAGAAAAGCTCACCATCTTCTAACACCCAGAAATACCGGTGAGGGGCAAGAACGCTAACCCAACTTTGCACGGTCAAGTTATAAATTCAAGTAATTTCGGTAATTTAGTCCCCACCACATACTCTTTATGTCACTACTTTTGTCGTTTTATATGATCGTCTTTATTACCTGCCCAGGCTGGCTTGCCACTCCTAGAGCGCTATATATTTGCTGCTGAGCCGGTTCAGGACGGGTGCTTTTCCTCACATGAACCGTGTCTCCATTGGAGCACCGCATGGACACCGTTACCCGCGCCTGACTGGATAACAATTTCCGCAACCGCGACCAGCTGTAAGTGATCTTTTCCGTGCGCAGTCTTATCCGGATTGTGTGGATAAGGTGATAGGCTAATACGGTAATGAACAGGTGAGATGAAACACGTTCTGCCAGCTGGTGGTGCACTGGTCGAAGACCAAGCTCAGATTTCAGCGAACGAAATACCGCCTCAAGATCGGTCAGCATGGTATAGGTCTTCCACAATCTGGACTCATCCCACCCGGTCTGACTGGTTCGCAGACAATATACTCCTGGATGGGTGTCGGTTGTCGCCGCTGCTGGATGTCGTTTCCAGGTAATCTCAGTCGCATTACCGCCGGCTTCATCTTTTGTCACGGAGATGGTGAATTGTCTGGAGACGCGGGCATACTTTTGTCGCATGCGGCCAATCTTCACCATCACCTTGTCATAGTTTTTCAGACATTGTTTTTTGTGCAATCCGGAACGCAGCTTTTCCAACGCTTCTTCAAATCGGCTGACGAAACGATTGCTGATCGCCGTATCCTTTTTCTCACGCTGTGTGGAATGGCAATAGAGCAGTGTTTCCCCGGAGTTCTCGTCAAACACCTGGTGAACCCGCACCGTACACTCCGTATCTTGTTTTACGACAACCGATGAAGCCTCATCAAACTCACGGTGCTTCTTTCTGCTCACCACAAGATAGGGGTAGTGGTGCTCTGTGAGCCAGCTGAGGTTATCTTCCGTGGCAATGCCGGCATCCATCACCACGGTAGGCTTGTGGCCGGAAGAAGAGGAGCCTTTTTCTAATCCGGAGATCATGTCAGCCAGCGTACCGGGCTCGTTCACATTACCCTTATAGACATGGCTGCGCCGGGGAAAACCACTGGAATCGAGCACCAGGCCAAGCGTAACCAGCGGGCAATCGGCTCTTTTTTCCTTGGAGTGACCATGGGCCGCCAGTGCATTGCCCCGGCTTTGCCCTTCAAAATAGGTATTAGTCAAATCGTATAATGTAATGGTCTCTTGCAGACCAAACAGGCTTTGCTCTCGGCGAAAAAGATGCTCTTCAAGAGCTGCCTTGCGAGCAAGGAGCCGGTCGGCAATCCGGTACATTTCATGCAATTTTAGCGTGGCGAAATCATAGCCGATGAGCTCCCCCAGTCCGGAGCGATCCCGGAGCCATCGATGGGTTGCCAACTCGCTGCCGGGTTCGCAGGCTCTGCCGATGATCGTCCCGATGGCAGCGGCTGTTTGTGGTGCGTTGAACCCCCAGTTCGGCAAGCTTCTTTTCAAGTCCAAGCATGCGCAGTGCTTCCAGACTGACATGTTCCGCGCCAACACTGCGGGGTCTGCTCAGGTCAATGGTATCAAGATCGACTTCGCGGTAATCCGTACCACCTGGCTGGCTGGTATTATGTTGTGATACGATCAGTTTTGCGGCAATATCCTGGGCTGTTTTTTCTATATCACTATCGATTTCAAACAATGACTGTTGGCCGCTCAGGATATCTTCAACGCGCCTGGCCAGATCGGGCCACTGCTCGCGCGGCAGGGAGAAATCAGTGCCAAGATTGAGCAGGGTATATTGCTTGACACCGGTGGCGGTTCGCTTGGATTCAACAAGGCGATAGGTATAATACTTTCCGCCATCTTTTCTGCTTTTGATTTGGGCTCTTCTGATATACATACGGGCGAGTATGTCAGACAAAACCAGGCGTGTCAAGAACTATTTACTATATTATGTCACTACAATAACAATCCAAAAACTAAGTTACTGTTTTATGGTGCTTATTGCATTCAAGAAGTCCTGTTTTAGCAAGTGTTAACAATCTTCAAGAGCTATTTGTGGAAAGTTGGGCTAAGAAGAAGAGTTAAAAGTTGCTACGATACCATCAAATCGATGAACTCTCCGATGACACTATACTTCACTTTGATTTCATGGATATGCCGTTCATAGCCTCGCATTCTAAGCATGGAGCGGACAATCAGATAGAAACCAAAGATAAGCAACGCGATATTGAGTGATACCAGCGGTATGAGAAAATGCAGGACATGGAGCACATCATAGTATTTTGATGTGGCGATCAGAAAACTCGTCACTGACATCGGCAGAGCCAGAACCGCAATACCAATGCGCAGTACCGAAAGGGCTGTGCGTTTTTCCGCTAAAATCAATTGCACTTCGCTGACCCGCCAGTGCATCCGCCGTTGCTGATTCTTCGTTCACCGCTCATCTCCTCAACAATAGTTCACGACAACCACTGTACCGTTCGGCATCTGCAAAGCAACCACAACGAAAAGGAAGTTTGCAGTCTCTTCCGATAAGGTAGCAGTATTGCGGTAGATTGTATAGTATTGATCCATGATCAGCCCATTCCACCACAAACCGATGCCGCATATCCATTTTGGCGCTGGGAAGATTGTCGATATCGCTTCGCTTGCCGATGGCTACGGGATTCATCATGCCCTGGTGGTGAGCGGCAACCAGACGGCCACGCGGCATGATCGTTGGCAAGAGATGGTGGCTGAGTTCGAAAAACGTTCCCTGTCCATCAGCTATGCGATCGTTTCTTCGGAACCACGACCCAGTGATATCGACGCTTTAGTGGCAGCGCATCGACATCGTGGGATCGAGATGGTTATCGCCATCGGCGGCGGCAGCGTCCTGGATGCGGGTAAGGCAACAGCGGCCATGCTGTGTGAGACGGAGCCGGTGGCTCGGTTTCTGGAAGGGGTGGGTGATCTTTCGGTAAGTGGCCGGACCCTTCCCTTTATTGGGGTGCCCACCACGGCCGGCACCGGCAGCGAGGCAACCAGTAATGCGGTAATCGGTGAACGTGGCGTAAACGGTTATAAAAAATCGCTGCGTCACGATGCCTACATTCCTACTGCCGCGGTAATCGATCCTGAATTGACGATCCCCTGCCCGCCGGCCATTACCGCGGCCTGCGGTATGGATTGTTTTACCCAATTGGTGGAGGGTTATCTTTCTTCCCAGGCAACCCCGTTTACCGATGCCATTGCCTTGAGTGGTATCCAGGCGGTGGCTCGTTCTCTGCTGATTGCTGCTGATGACGGGCAAAATCTCAGTGCCCGAGCCGATATGGCATACGGGGCGCTGTGCTCAGGGATCGTGCTGCTCAACAGCGGGCTTGGCCTGGTGCACGGGCTGGCGCCGCTGATCGGCAGCCGCTGTGCCATTTCCCATGGGGTGGTGTGCGGCGCCTTGATGGCGCCGGTCAACGAGGCCACCATAAAGCGCTTGGAAACCACGCAAACCTCGCCCACGACCCTACACAAGTATGGCGTGCTGGGACGAATCTTCAGCGACCGGGACAATCAGAGCGAAACGTATTACCAAAAAACATTTATCGATACCCTGTATCGGTATCACGAGTATCTTGGCCTGGTGCATCCATCCGGCTGGGAGCTGAGCGAAGATGACATAAGCTGGTTATGCCGGAACGCCGGCCACAAAAATCACCCGATCACCCTTTCTTCTGCGGATATTGCCGAAATTTTTGGCAGCCGCCGCTGAGCGGATCGTATTTGTTACTACGTCTGCTATTTTTTTAGTTGAACAACGCCGATGAGAATCAGGCCAAGCGGCCACCATCGTGAGAAAAAACGCTCCGGCTCACCGGCCGGCAGCAGATTAAGATTATCAAGCTGCAAAACGATACCCAGCAAAATAAGCATGATGGGAGCGACGGCTAAACGCATGTTTGTACTCTGGGGGAGTGTTTTATGGGGATACAATTAACATTTACCGGCAGTTAAGAATCGGCGAGCGGCTGTCACAAAGCATACCGCCCGCCAATAGATTGCATATTACGATTCGATTACCTCGCGCAATTGCGTTTCCTCATCCTTGGTGAGTGAGGTCTTCAAAACCTTGCCATGGATGCCGGTGGCCTTCAAACGATCCAGTACCTTGTCCGGCGTCGCCTTGCGCACCAGCACGAAAAGAGCCGAAGTGCCGGGGGTGAATGCATCACCCAGCTCTTTCATGAATTTGTCATCGATGCCGATATCGCTGAGCTTGCCGCTCAATGCCCCGGCGCCGGCGCCCACCGCTGCGCCCAGCAACGGATTGAGAAAAAGCAGGCCGATCAACATGCCCCAGAAGGTGCCGCCCACCGCACCCGCCGCGGTCAGATTGACGGCCTGGTGGAGTTTTACCTTCCCCTTGTCATCCTTGGTAACCACCACCACATCTTCCATGTCGATGAGGTATTCCTTCTGCAGTTTACCCAACTCCGCCCGCAACTCAAACGCCTTGTTTTCGTCATCAAAACCAATCACTACCAGATTACTGCTCATATTCTTCCCTCCACGTTAAAAGTTTTAATTACTAATGGTTTTTCCTATTTCCTCACGATTGACCGTTTTGTATACCGCCGCCATACGCTCCACGATAATAGGCACTCGACTTGATGCTGACAAGTAAGGTGACCGTCTAGGAGAGAATCATCGCCAGCTAACCGCCGATCAGTGCCAATACCGTGGTCAAGGTATGGGTCAGAGGATACGGTACCGCCGCCACTGCCAAATACAGCACCCGGTACTTACCCTGAATGTGAAATTGCCCTCGCCTTTCTGTTGCCGTTATCGGGGAACCAGTCATAATGCCACTCCCTTATCGGATGTTGATCCTGGGTGTGGTTAAATGCCTGGAATCCGCTTCGCCTGCCGCATGGCTCACCGGATGTTTGTCAAAATAAGCGAGACACCGTTTTAGATCTTCCATCAGCAGGTCGGCCAGATCAAAGCTGAATCCGCATGATGACCATATCCTGACATGAGTAGACATCATCGATCAGATCGACTCGTCTGGACTTTCTGGTGGGCAGCGGTATGGTCGATCTCCTTGAAAAGCTTAGGATAAGACCGTGGTTTTGATCAAGTCTTTATGGGAACTTTGCAAAATGGCCTTTTCGCCCAATCTCATCGTTGCTCTAACAATATTATCCTGGCAATATCAATCATATGTCTGTGGTAACATTTCCCTCGCGCGTTGATCTTGAACGAAAACTCTCATTTTTCAAGGCGCCCTTATCGCTTGAAACCACCAAAAGCAGGGAACCGTTGGCTGGATGGGTACTTTTATTGCTGCATGACACTATTTTTTCGTTGCTGTAAGTAAACAATATGTTTAGAGGTTTTGTGGCAGAGGACAAGGATGAAGCGGGCCGGAAAAAGCCTGGCCGCGCAGGTGGTGAGTCCATGTATCAAAAACTTGAGCCAAGGAGGAGCTAAGATGAGTTTTTCAACGATGCGCAACCTCATGCTGTTAAGTCTTGTCATGGTTGGCGTAATGAGCACACCAGTACTTGCCGAAGAGTATCCCGAGCGCCCCATTGAGGTGATCGTGGCATTCGGGCCGGGCGGCGGCACCGATGTTGCCGCCCGTACTATTGAACCGTTTATTGAAAAATATCTTGATGAAGACCTGGTCATCATGAACAAACCAGGTGCCGGCGGTGAAGTGGGCTTTTCGCTGTTGGCGGCATCAAACCCTGATGGTTATACCATGGGATTCATCAACCTGCCCGCCATGTTTGCCTATTCGTATGCGCGAGAAACCCAATACAGCAGGGAAAGTTTCGCACCGATCGCCAATCTGGTCTACGATCCGGGTATTTTCGCGGTCAGAGAGGGCTCGCAGATCACCACCCTTGAAGAGCTTATCGAATACGGTAAAAACAATCCCGGCGCTCTGCCCATCGGCACCAGTGGATCGGTCGGTTCCAGCGAGCATCTGGCAATTCTCCAGGTGGAAAGCAAAACCGGCGCCAAATTCAATCATGTCCCCTTCGGCAGCACCTCCACATTAAGAACAGCGCTGCTCGGCGGGCATGTTCCGGTTGCCGCTTTCAACCTGAGCGAGGCGGTGGAGTATCAAAATGAAGGGGCGATTATCATTCTCGGCGTCATGGACAGCCAGCGAAGTGATACCGCACCCAACGTGCCCACCTTCAAGGAAGTTGGCATCGATCTCATTTCCGGCTCATCCCGTGGCCTTGCCTTCCCGGCAGACGTGCCCCCGGAAATTGTCGCCAAAGTCAGTGAAGCCGTGGCAAAGGCGATGGTTGATCCTGAGTATGTGGCAAAAGCCGAGCAGGCCGGTGTCCCGCTTTCATACATGGGCCCGGAAGAGTATGGTGAGTTTCTGAAAACCACCGATGAAGGATTGGCCGAGGCCTGGAAGAACGACCCGTGGGTGAAGTAGCACCACAGCGGTACTAATTGTACCGCAAGAGGTTTAAACCCGCACTGATTCGAGGGACGGATTCAGGCTCAACCTATGCTGAACCAGACTCCGTCCCTGCCTCAGTACCCAGATAAAGTGTCACTATTTTCCACCTTGCGTAATTTCCCCATGTTTTCTTCCTATCAGAAAACTGAGATCGTCGTATGCATCTTCCTGCTTGGCTGCTGCCTGTTTGCCTTTATCTCGATCAGGCATCTTCCCACCGATGCCAAGATGTTTCCCAACCTCATCCTGGCGGTGATGTCACTTTTTGTAGGCGTGGCACTGATTCGCGCCGTCATGGGAATCTCTCAAAAAACCCAGGGAGCTAAGGCTGCCGACTGGCATTTTTTTGCCAACCCGAAACGCTTTATCATCAGCGTTATCGTTTTTTCGATCTATCTGCTGTCTATTGAGTCGGTAGGATTTTTTACCTCCAGTGGATTGCTGATTATTTGCATGGCAACCTTTGTCGGTTACAGAAACTACCTGCACCTCACCCTGTCACTTATAGGTTTTCTGGCCTTTGTTTACCTGGTTTTTATTCTTGTCTTTGAAAGGCCGCTGCCCAAAGAGTTTTTCCTCGCCGCTACCGACACCTGCCACATAGCCTTAGTGCGGTACCATGTTTGATTTTGTCGAACCGCTGTTCAATGCCCTGCCGCTCGTCTTTGAGCTGGAAAATCTCATCGGCATGGTTGTCGGGGTGACGGCGGGAATGATCGTCGGTTCCCTGCCCGGTTTAACCGCAACCCTTGCCATTGCCGTCTTGATTCCTTTGACCTTTTCCCTGCAGCCCCTGGTGGCGCTGGGAATGATGGCGGGAATTTACAACGGCGCCATGTATGGTGGAGCGGTGCCCGCTATCCTGTTGAAAATTCCAGGCACTCCACCATCCATCGTCACCACCTTTGACGGTTATCCAATGGGCCAGCAGGGCCGAGCGGCATACGCCCTGAAGATTGCCTGCTGGTCGTCTGCCATCGGCGGTGTGATCAGCGCCATATCGTTGATGCTCTTCGCCCCGCCTCTGGTTAAACTGACTCTTTTGTTCGGGCCGGCCGAATATTTCTGGGTAGCCATGTTCGGGCTCTCCAGCATTGCCATTTTATTGGGCAAGGACCCGGTAAAGGGCATCATTGCCGCCTGTCTTGGCCTGCTCTTTGGAACGGTCGGCTCAGACGTTGTTACCGGCCATCAGCGCCTGACCTGGGACTTTAAATACCTGATAGACGGCATCGATCTGCTGGTAATTCTCACCGGACTTTACGCCATACCACCCGCCATTCAAATGCTGGAAAAAGCGGTACTTAAGGGTTTCACGGCGGCAAGCCTGAAGCTCAATCCGGAAGATTCGATACTAAACAATCTCAGCTCATTTATACCGGTCTGGCTCAGAGGCGGAATAATCGGTATCATTGTAGGGATTTTACCGGCCACCGGTGGTTCCATGGCCGCATTCATATCATACAACGAAACAAAACGGGTTTCCAAAGAGCCCCAGACATTCGGTGAAGGCAACCCACTGGGTGTTGCCGCGGCCGAATGTGGCAACAACGCGGATAATGCCGCGGCAATGATACCGGCGCTGGTGCTGGGAGTTCCCGGCAGCGGGGTCGCCGCGGTAATTCTGGCGGGGCTGCTGGTGCATGGGCTGCAACCCGGCCCGAGCCTGTTTCGAGACACCCCGGACATTGTCTACGGATTCATGTGGCAGATGTTTTTTACTTCGATCTTGCTGATCGCTTTTGGCGGGCAGATTGCCATCCGGCTGTTCGCCCAGGTCATGCGACTGCCGCAAACCCTGCTGGCGCCGATGATCCTGTGCCTTACCTTTGTTGGTATTTATTCGCTTGGCAACAATATGTTCGAGGTATGGCTGATGTTTGGCTTCGGGTTGTTCGGCTACGTGTTGAACCGCCTTAATTTTCCCCTGGCGCCGATCGTTCTCGGCCTGATCCTTGGTGGGATGGCGGAACACAACCTCAGGCTCAGTCTCCTGCTCAGCCAGGGTGACTGGGGGAGCTTATTCCAGAACCGGCTTTCTCAGATCTTAATCGTCTTGACCCTCACCATCCTGTCAATGCCGCTGCTCGGCATGATACGAAGAAAGATAAAAAAACAATCAACCAGTGAAAGATGATATGAGAGCGCCTGAGAAGTTTACCCTTCATCAAAGATTAATCGATGCAACGGCACCACTGGGGCAGACGAACCTCTCTATCATCTTGATGATCAATGATCGCCGTTACCCATGGGTACTGGTGGTTCCAAAACGAACAGGAGTAGAAGAGATATTTGCCCTGAACAGAGATGACCGAATTACCCTGATGGAAGAGATTTCCACTATTTCCCGGCACATGACTACGAAATTCAACCCCTGCCGGATCAATATCGCCGATATCGGTAACCGGGTAGCGCAACTGCATATTCATATTGTCGCCCGCCAGCTCGATGACCCGGCCTGGCCAAAGGTCGTGTGGAGCAGAGAGCGGCTTGAGTACGAAGATATGGAAGGGCTTGCCGGGATGAATGAGGCACTTACAGAGGTTTGTTCCGCACTGGACTCATTTATTCCGCACTAACACCCTCTTTTTGCTACCCCGGTTACCAAACGCTCAACGATGTTCTACAGTGAGTACATTTGCAAGGCTTTGCGGGTTTCTGATCCAACAAGACCACTCTTTTCTTTCTGGACGCACTTTCCCAACGATGATCTCAACGCCCGTATACTTGCCGATGCATCGCTGGATTTTTGCCGCACGTATCGGCCTGATTTTTTAAAGACGATGCCAAACGGGATGTATGGTGTGGAGGATTATGGATGCGAAATCGATTACTCAGGTATTTCCCAGGGTGGTGTGGCAACTATTGAGTTCACCCCATTTTCAGAAGTTGAAGATTGGGCCGGAATTGAGGAGGTACATCTGGGCCGTGGCGCCCTGAGACGTGAGCTTGATTCGCTCAGTTACATTCTTGCTGAAATCGGCGCCGTCCCGGTGATTTTCACCGTATTCAGCCCTATGACGATTGCCGGTAAATTATCAAAAGGCAAGATATACCATCAGATACGCACCGGAACAGAGTTAGAGCTCATCCATCGCGCCCTCGCCCTGATCGCCGCGGACGTCGCCGCATTGTCCAGGGAGGCCATAAGATTGGGCGCAACAGGGATATTCTTTGCCCATCAGGACACCGATCGGAGCAAGGTGGATGCAGATATTTTTTCAGACTTTGTTGTTCCCTATGACTATGAGGCACTTGCCGGGGCACGGGACGGCAGGTTCAACATCCTGCACCTGCATGGCGATTCACCTCGCTTTATCGAGATGGCACACTACCCGGTACACGCGATAAACTGGCATGCCTGGGAAACACTACCCACTGTCTCGGCAGCGGCAACCATAACCGACAAATGTCTGGTGGGTGGGATCAACCGATGGTCGATTACCAATGATGATCGGGATGAGATAAAAAGACAGATCGATGATACACTTGCCTTATCCGGCGGAAAAAATGTCATAATCACACCAGGATGCACGATACGGCACCCCTGTAACAAAGACGTCCTCGCCTTTATTCGCGATTATCTTCTCACCAATCCATAAGCAAACCTACCAAAGGGGGGTCGAAGCCCTCACGTTTGCGCGGTAGCCCGAATTTCTTAAATACGATTCGATTCCCGGTACATTAGTTTCACAACTCAATCCTGTGCAATAATTATGATCCTTTGACAGCACGGGCCGATCAGTCATCGCAATGCGTGGTTTTGATGTTATTGTCTGCTCCATACTATTTTCGTGACCACCAATTCTTCACCTTTTATATGGAACCATTACCCCGTGCAGCGTGTTGCCCAGCAGCGATCTACTTCCGCCGAAACCAGATCATCTGAGACCACCACCCCGCTCTCATCGCTGTTGCCCCTGCTTGTCCCGCAGTTCAAGCGCCACCGGGTGCGGCTCGCGGTGGGGTTTGCCGCTCTGTTGATCGTTGATCTGTTACAGTTGTCCATCCCGCAATTGCTGAAACGGGGGATCGACGGGCTCAGCGCCGGTACCGCCACCCCATCCATGCTGGCACTTCTCGGGCTGGCCATCGTGGCGATTGCGGTTCTGGTGGTGCTGCTTCGTTTTGTCTGGCGGACCTTGATCATCGGCTTTTCCCGTTATCTCGAACGCGCTCTGCGCAACCGGGTATTCAGCCATATCCTCACCATGGATCAGCATTTCTTTTCAAGCCGTTCCACCGGCTCGATTATGGCCCATGTCACCAACGATCTTACCGCTGTTCAGATGGCCTGCGGGATGGGCATGGTTGCCGCCGCCGATGCCCTGGTCATGTCGGTGGCAGCGATCGGCTTTATGCTCTATATCAGTCCTTCTCTGACCTTTTTCGCGCTGTTGCCCATGCCGATCCTGGCCATTGCCACGAGGGTGCTCTCGGCCCAGCTGCACCACCGGTTCAACACGGTTCAGGAACAGTTTGGGGTACTCACCGAATTTGCCCGCTCGGCCCTAGTTGCGGTCAAACTGAGCAAGGCCTACACCCTGGAGCGTCTGCAGACCGGCGAGTTCGACAAGATGGGCCGTACCTATGTCGACGCCAACATCAAGGTAGCCAGGATTCAGGGGGTGCTTTTTCCCGCCGCCACCCTGATCGGCAATATGGGTCTGCTGGCCATCGTCGTGTTCGGCGGCCGCCTGGCCATCGATGAAACAATCAGCATGGGTGATTTCGTCGCCTTTATCACCTATCTGCAGATGCTTATCTGGCCGATGATGGCGGTGGGCTGGGTGGCCAATCTCTTCCAGCGGGGCGCCACCTCGCTCAGACGTATTTATCTCCTGCTGGATGCCGAACCGCTGTTGCCGGATCACCAGGAAAATACCGTGAGCCACATAACCGCACCCTCCTTCACCTTACAAGGGCTCAGTTTTACCTATCCCGGTACCTCCAGCCCACAATTGGAAGATATCTCCATCGAGGTCAGCCAGGGCTTGATCGTTGGCATCGCCGGGCGCACCGGCAGTGGCAAATCGACCTTCTGCAAGATTCTTGTTCGCCTTCATGATATTGCCGACGGCGCTTATCACTTCGGCGGCATCGATGTCAACCAGTTGCCCCTGGACGAAGTCCGTAACCGCATCGCCTACGTCAGCCAGGAGCCGGTGTTGTTCTCCGACACCATCGGCGCCAATATCAGTTTCGGTAGAGCAGATGCGAACAGCAGTGAGATCGAGCAGGCGGCCCGCGATGCGGTGCTGCATGATGATATTATGGGCTTTGACAACGGCTACCAGACCATTATCGGCGAGCGCGGCGTCACCCTGTCCGGCGGCCAGCGCCAGCGCCTTGCCCTGGCCCGCGCCCTGCTCAGCGACCGACCGGTGCTGGTTATCGATGACGGCCTCTCGGCGGTAGACACCCAGACCGAACATCGTATCCTCGCCACCCTGCGCGAGCGCTTTAATGAGAAAACGGTATTTATCGTCTCCAACCGCATTAAATTGCTGTCAATGACCGATATCATCTTGATTTTTGATCGTGGCCGACTGGTCAATTCCGGCAGCCATGAGGAGTTGCTGGCAGCCAACGATTTTTATCGGGCCATGCATGAAAAACAGATGAACAGCGAGCCGCGGGACTGAGATGCGCGATTTCGGCTACTCGGAAAAAGGCCAAAGCGTCACCGTCGCCGATCTTGCCCTGTGGCGTCGGATTCTGCGCTACAGTGCCGACTACCGGCTTCCCATCGGCGTTGCGGTTATTCTGTCGCTGGGCGTCACCGGCGCCACCCTGGGGCTGCCGTATCTGCTCAAAACCGCCATTGACGGCTATATCACCGCCGATCAGCTTGCCATGGAGCAGCGGCTTGCCGGCATCACCACCATCGGTTTATGGTTCGCGGCGCTCATTGCGGTCAATTTCCTGCTCATGTTTACCCAGGTGGTACTGCTGGAATGGGTTGGCCAATCAGTTATGCACCGGATTCGCCAGGAACTCTTCGCCCATATCGTTAACCTTGATCTTTCCTTTCTCACCCGACAGCCGGTGGGACGGCTGGTAACCAGGCTCACCAACGACGTGCAGAATATGCATGAGATGTTCACCTCGGTGCTGGTTACGCTGTTTAACGATATATTGCGGATATTCGGCATCCTGATCGTGCTGCTGGTGCTCAATAGTAAGCTGGGGGGCATCATGAGCCTCTATGTGCCCCTGGCTTTTGTGATGACCTGGGTATTCTCGCAGATGGCGCGGGAGAAGTTTCGTGCTATCAGGGCGCAACTTTCGCGTATCAACACCTATATTCAGGAATCGGTGTCGGGTATCGCCATCATCCAGCTCTTTAACGCACAGTCGCGTTTTGCCCGCGATTTTCTGAATTTAAGCGATGAGTATTTACGCCGAACCCTCAGCCAGATTCGTCTGTTTGCCGCATTCATGCCGCTTTCCGAACTGCTCAGCACGACGGCAATAGCTATTATCCTCTGGTTCGGCGGCAGCCTTATCCTGAAAAACCAGCTCACTATCGGTGAACTGGTTGCCTTTCTTGCCTATATGCGGCTGTTTTTTCAGCCGCTGCGGGAGTTGTCGCAAAAATACTCCATCGTCCAGTCGGCGCTGGCCTCAGCCGAGCGCATCTTTGCCATGCTCGATGTGAAACCGCTTATCGTCGATCCACCCCGCCCGCAACACCTAAAAGAAATCGCCGGGCGGATAGAATTTGCCGAAGTGCGCTTTTCCTACGACGGCACAACCCCTATTCTAGATTGCGTGTCGCTCACCGTTGAGCCGGGCGAGACGGTGGCCATCGTCGGCGCCACCGGTTCGGGAAAAACCACCCTGATCAATCTGCTGCTGCGCTTTTACGAACCGCAAAAGGGGCGCATTTCTATCGACGGCGTCACCATTGACCAGCTGCCGCTGGCTGAACTTCGCGGCCATGTCGGAGTAATTCTCCAGGACGTCTTCATTCTCAAAGACACCCTGCTTGCTAACATCGTCTTAGACAGTGGCCGCGGCCGCGACGAAGTCCGCACCATTTTGCGACACACCGGTATCGACCGCTTCGTTCGGCGTCTTCCCGATGGGCTCGATACCATCATCGGCGAGGCCGGCCGAGAACTCTCCACCGGTGAAAAGCAGCTCCTCTCCTTTGCCCGGGCACTGTGCCGCAATCCCCCCATTCTGGTGCTTGATGAAGCCACCGCCTCCATCGATTCGGAATCGGAATCAATCCTCGAAGAGGCAATAGCCACCAGCTTTGCCGACCGCACCTCCATTGTTATCGCACACCGTCTCTCCACCATCCGCCGGGCCGACCACATCATTGTCATGGAACAGGGAGTTATCGTCGAAGCCGGCCCCCACGAACAACTCATGGTGAACCGGGGCCGCTACGCTGAGCTGATCGAACTTGACCTGCATAACGATCGGCCAAAAACCATCGCAACCAGCTGAGCAAGCACCACATCTACCTTCTCAGCAGGGCACTCATAATGGCGGCGGAGGTCAGGGTTACCGCCCCCATACGGTTAAGCAGACACCGGTTGGCGGGGCGGGTGAGCAGATGAGAAAAGGTTCCGGCGCTCATCGCATAAGCGCCGCAATTGATTGCCGCCAGTATTAAAAAGCTCACGCCAAGAATTACCAGTTGCGGCGCCACCTGCCGTTCAGGGCTGATAAACTGGGGAAGAAAGGCAATAAAAAAAGTGATACTTTTGGGATTAAGGGCAGTGACCACAAAGGCATCACGAGCCAGGTTGAGCCGCTCTTTGTCTGGGTACTCATTGCCATCTCTGGCAGCGTTATCCCGGCGCCACATGCGCACCGCCAGACATAACAGATAGCCGACACCGAGCCATTTCAGCAGGCTGAAAAGCGTCGCCGAGGTCGCCAGCACCGCTCCCACGCCCAGCAGCGAAGCGGACAAGGCGACAGCATCACCCAGCACCACGCCAATCACCAGCGGCGCCACCGACCGGCGCCCATGGCGAGCGGCCTGGCCGATCACCAGTAAAATAGTGGGCCCCGGTATTACCAGCAGCACCGAAGCAGCCACCACAAAGGCCAACCATACGTGCAGCTCAATCAAGAACCAATGCTCCAATTATCAGGGGAAGCATGCTTGAGAGACATCATGAAAAACCGTAGAGGTGTGGGAATATGACGATAGAAGCCAATACCAGCATCTGAATCATGATAAAGGGGACAACTCCTTTATAAATGTCAACCGTGCGTATCTCCGGAGGAGAAACCCCCTTGAGATAAAAAAGCGAAAAGCCAAACGGCGGACTGAGAAACGAGGTCTGCAGATTCATGGCGATCAGAATGGCAAACCACATCGGGTTAATCCCGATTATTTCGGAGATAGGCAGCAGAATCGGGACGACAATATAGGAAATCTCAATGAAATCGATAAAGAAACCAAGCAATAGTATCGCTGCCATGGAAAGGATCAGAAAGCCCCATTTTTCACCCGGCAGACTGGTCATAAAGTCCTCTACGATATAGTCGGCGCCGGTATAGACAAAGACCATGGAAAAGGCGGTAGCGCCGATGAGAATGGCAAAAACCATGGCGGTGATCTTAACCGTATCCAAAGAGGCGTCCATCACCACCTGCCAGCTCAGCTTTCTATACATCGCCGCGAGAACCATCGCACCAAGCGCTCCCACCGCCGCCGATTCGGTAGGTGTTGCCACTCCCATGAAGATGGAGCCAAGAACCATGGTTATCAGGGCCAAAGGCGGGATAATGGAGAACAAGGCACGCCTGACCGCGCCTTTTTTGTGCGCACTGTCAATAACGATGGCCGGAGCGACCTTTGTATTGATCAGAGCAACCACCGCGATGTAGAGAATATAGCATCCGACCAATACCAGCCCCGGCGCCAGCGCCGCCTTAAAAAGATCGCCCACCGGTAATTGAAATACATCACCTAAAATGATCAGCACAATGGAAGGCGGAATGATCTGTCCCAAGGTGCCCGCCGCGCAGATTGTGCCGGTGGCGAGTTTTTTTGAATAGCCATATTTCAGCATAACCGGCAGCGCAATCACCCCCATGGCCACAACGGAGGCGCCCACAACGCCGGTGGACGCGGCAAGCAGGGTTCCCACCAATACCGTGCTGATCGCCAGACCACCGCGCAGGCTGCCGAACAGAACACCCATTGACTCCAGCAGTCGCTCCGCCAGCTCCGATTTCTGCAGCACGATACCCATCATGATAAACAGGGGAACCGCCATCAAAATGGTATTGGTCATGATGGAGTAGATACGAAAGGGCATCATCGAAAACATGCTGAAGAATTCATCGGCCACCATGGCCACGCTTGGGTCCGGGAGCAGTTCGACAAAAGCGGCGATAAGGCCGAAAAACAGGGCCACCGCGCCAAAGGTGAAGGCTACTGGATAACCGACGCTCAGCAGCAGCAGGGCGGCTATAAACATGATTATTCCGGTCATCGTCAGCTCCTCAATCGATTGATGTTGGCAATGATGTAACCGATCGCGCTGAATATGAGAAACCCAAATGAAACCGGTATCATACTCTTTATGAGCCAGCGATAATGAAGACCGCCCGGATCTTCGGAAATCTCCCGGGCCAGGTAAGAGTCACCAACAAAAGAAAACGAGCCGAACAGTATCAACAGGCTCAGCGGTACCAAAAAGAACAGTGTGCCGATGATATTGATAATTGCTTTCGTTTTCTCACGCATCCGGTCATACAGGAAGTCAACCCGAACATGAGCCTCGTGCTGCAGGGCATAGCCCACGCCAAAAAGAATGATCACACTAAACAGGTGCCACTCCATCTCCTGCATGCCGACGGAACTTGCCCGAAAAACATAGCGCATCATCACGTCGAAGGTAACATTGAGCACCATGAGAAACAGGAGTACGGCAAGCAGGTAGCCGACCCAATTGACCAGACGATGTATGAATTGTTCCGTTCTGTGCAGCATGATGACCTCATGGACAAAGTCAAAAAGAGGGGGGCCTTGTCAAAAAAAGATGCCTTGCATTGCCCCGGGAAAAAACGGCTGGGGCAATGCAAGGCGGATGAGCCGAAAAGCGGCTATTCAGAGAGCTGGTTTACCGTGTTTATGTAGTTATACTCAGAAATTTGCGTCCATGTCCTGGCTTTTTCCATGTACTCTTTCTGAGATTCCCACACCTTCTTGAAGAAGGGATCTTCGGCGGCATATGCATCATAGAGTTCATCCGCCGCTTGCTTCATCGCCGCAAGGACTTCAGGCGGGAAGGTCTTGACGACGATATTGGGGTAGTCCTTCTTCATCTGGCTCCACGCTTCAACCGAGCCGGCAAAGTTATCAGTATAAAGATCGGCGGTCACCGCCTTCATGGCGGTAACCAGCATCGTCTGATATTCCGGCGGCAGTTCTTCGAACGCCTTCTGGTTGATCAAAAACTGAAGTTCCGTGGCGGGCTCATGCCAACCGGTATAATAGTAGGGGGCTATCTTATGGAAACCCATCTTTATGTCCATGGCCGGCCCCACCCACTCCAGTGCGTCAATGGTACCGCGATCCAGCGAGGTGTAAAGTTCACCGGAGGGAATGTTGGTGACGTTAACGCCCAGTTTGGCGAACACCTCGCCGGCAAGTCCGGGAATCCGCATCTTCAATCCCTTCAGATCTTCAAGCGAGTTAATCTCCTTCTGGAACCAGCCGCCCATCTGCACGCCGGTGTTGCCGCCGGGAAAACTCAAAACGTCGAACTTGTCATAGGTCTCCTGCATCAACTCCATGCCGCCACCATGATAGAACCAGGCATTCTGCTCGTCGACGTTCATGCCAAACGGCACCGTGCAGAAAAACACCGTGGAAATATCCTTGCCTTTCCAGTAGTAAGAGGCGGAATGCCCCATCTCGTACTGACCGCCCTTGGTCATGTCGAGGATTCCAAGTGCTGCTTTATGTTTTTCCGCACCTTCCACTCTGATCACGAAGTTGCCGCCGCTCATCTCTTCGACCATTTTTGCCAGGTTGAACGGTGCCGTGGCAAACGGGGTCAGGGTGGACGACCAGGTCATGGCGAGTTTCCAGCGTACTTTCTTGTCAGCGGCCAGCACCGGCGTGGCCAGAACGGCAACAACCGCCAGGACAACAGTCAACCGATACACGAGTTTCATAATTTCCTCCATGTTGAGAGATTGTGATGTAGCGCGATCCTCTAACCATCCTCTTTGCGAGGCGGGAAAATAGTAACACAGATTATGAAAAAATGGAAATAGTTAATCATTAAAGCAGGCTTGAACTTATAACGGTACCATTTCCAATACCTTGGAGCTGTTTTACTGGGACAAAGAGCCGTTCAATTATTATTGTGGTGGGAGAGATTTTCTCTACTGAAAATCCATAATTAATCATAAAACTCCATGGCATCCGCATATGACAAACTGGTAGAGCGTTTTATTCAGCTCTCCCGTCTCGAGCACGCCCTCACCTTTCTTCATTGGGATCAACTGGTAATGATGCCGCCCGGCGGCAGGAAGAGTCGGGCCGAGGCCATCGCCGCACTCACCACCGCTCACCACCAACAGCTTACCGATCCGGCCGTTGAGGGTCTGCTTGATGAAGCGGCGGGGCAATCACTTTCTCATGAACAAAACATCAGCCGCGATGAGATGTTCAAAACCTGGCAACGGGCCGCCTGTTTACCAGATGATCTGGTTTCGGCAAAATCACTGGCCGCCTCCGTATGTGAACATGGCTGGCGCGCTCAGCGTACGAACAATGACTGGGCCGGGTTTCTCACCAATTTTAAGGAAGTAGTCAATCTCTCACGCACCGAGGCCCACGCCCGTCAGGCAGCGCAACCCGGGCGCTACGCGACGCCCTATGACGCCCTGCTCGATCTCTTTTGCACCGGCGAATCAAGCGAATTTATTTCCGCCACCTTTAATGAGCTTAAAGAGAAACTGCCACCACTGCTTTCCGAAATTGTTGCCGCACGGGGCGATCAGACCGCGAAGCTAGCCGGTTTTTTTCCCATCGACCGGCAAAAAAAGCTCAGCACCAAACTGATGACTATTCTGGGGTTTGATTTCACCGGTGGCCGGCTGGATGAATCCAACCATCCGTTTTCCACCGGCGATCGAGGCGACCAGCGAATTACCACGCGCTATCGCACCGACGAGTTTATCGATGCGCTCAAGGCCACCGCCCATGAGACCGGTCATGCCGGCTACGAAAAGGGATTGCCTCAAAAATGGTCCTCACTGCCCATTGGTACGGCATGCAACATCTGTATCCATGAATCTCAGAGCCTGCTCTTTGAAAAACAGATTTTTCTTGCCAAGCCGTTTCTGAGCTTTTTCGTGCCCACCATCCACTCGCTGCTCCCAGAAACGAAAAGATACAGCGCCGATGATATCTGGCACGGCGCCACCCGGGTTGCGCCGGGTTTGATTCGGATCGAGGCGGACGAGGTGTCGTATCCTCTGCATGTCATTCTGCGCTTTGAGATCGAACGCGACCTTATTAACGGTACGATCGAGGCCGCCGACATCCCGGCCCTGTGGGATGAAAAAATGCAGGCGTATCTGGGCCTGCGCACCGAAAACGATTATCGAAACGGATGTCTGCAGGACATTCATTGGACGGACGGCTCGTTTGGTTATTTTCCCGCTTACACCATGGGGGCGCTCAACGGCGTGCAGCTCTTTACCACCCTCACCAGAGACCAGCCGCACTGGCAAAATCATTTTGCGACGGGAGAACTGGACTTTGTCTTTTCCTGGTTGCACACCCACATCTGGTCGCGGGCCAGTAGCGCCTCCTCACAACAGATCATGGCCGATAGTACCGGCGAGCAGACCAACCCGACCCATTTTCTTGAGTATGTCAAACAGAGATATATCGACGAGAAATTCTAGCACCGTAATGATTTATTTATTCGTAAAAACTCTGATATTGCTTGCTATCGTCATTCCCGCCCTCGATAACAACACTCAAGGGCAGGCTACAGCGGGAATCCAGTAGTTTCAAATAATAACAGATTTCGGGGCAGCTCCACCATGATGGTGATAGAGATCTTTACGATTCCATCAATAATTCAGCACCGCTAAAATTGCCATGGCTACGCTGTTTGCTTACGGCACCTTGATGTTTGCGCCGATCTGGAGTCAGGTAGTGGGGGAAGTCTACGAAACCGCACCGGCAACCCTGCACGGTTACGTTCGCCGGGCGGTTGTCGGCCAGCACTATCCGGTTGTACTGCCGGCCAACCGGCAAAACTGCGTCGAAGGTATTGTCTATTTCGGCGTGAGCAATGATAACCTGGCGGTGCTGGATGAGTTTGAGGGCATCTACTATCGGCGTACCAGCGAGAGAGTTGAGCTTTCTGATAGCAGCATGATCGCCGCCTTTGTGTATGTACTCAAGGATGGCTACCGCTCCATCGCCGCCGATCATGAGTGGGATCCGAAGCAGTTTATTGAATTCGGGATGAAACCGTTTCTGGAGCAATATAGCGGTTTTTCCTCTATCTGAGCGCCCTACTACCCGATTACCCGGCGGATTGCCTGGGCCTGCTCGGGTTGATTGTTTTTCTCCATACTTGCCGCTACCGCACGCAGAATCTCGCGCACCACACCCGTTCTGGGGCGAGGATTAAGGAGCTGCACTTCAAGGGTCTTGAGATGAAGCACCACTTCCTCAATGGCCTCATAGCCGCCCTTCATCTCGCCTGCCACCGCTTTTACCGCAACAAGCAGCTCGGCAATCCCTTGCTGGTGCGCCGTATCGAGAATTTCATCACCACCAAGGGTAAACGCGGCTGGTTGCCTTACCTCACCAGTATCAGCACCCAGCAGCTGACGTCCCTGGGCGGTTATGGCGATGCCGCCGGCGAGGTTTTTCAGCTCCACCAGCCCTTCCACCATCAACTCCTCAGCCAGTTGTCCGGCATCATCACGGGCCAGCCCGATGGCCGCGCCCACCTCATGCATGGAGATGGTGGCGCCGCTGTCATCACCACTCATCACCCGCAGGCTGGTGAGATAATCACGAATGAGTTTGGTCGTTATTTCCATTGTTATGCACTGCCGTTAGGCTCGCCTTCTTCATCGGTAAGATCATGTTTCACATAAATGAGTTCATCAACCGTAAATCCCGCCTCCCTGGCCAGTCCGACAAGGCGTTGTACCGTCTCTTGAGCGAGTTCGGGTTGACGAGCCAGCAGCCACAGATACGATCGGTCCGGGCCGGACACCAGCGAGTATTGGTAGTCATCATCAAGGGCAAAAACGATGTAGGAGCCGTAAAACGGGCCGAAAAAGGAAACCTTGAGATGGGCGACATCCGGGCCGCCCACAAAATAGGCTCTGCCCTCAGCCTCTTTCCATGTTCCCTTCTCTTTTGCATACCCCTTATTGATCACTCGCACCCCGCCATCTTCGCGCATCTCGTAAGATGCCCGCACATTGTCAAGACCGCGTTCAAACGAGTGGTCGAGTCGGGCAATTTCATACCAGCTTCCCAGGTAGCGGCTCAGGTCGAAATCCTTTACCGGTTCAATGCCGTCCGGCACACCGGTGCTGCAGCCGGGCAGCAGGGCCAGCAGCAGCATGGAAGCTATGTTCTTTGCATTCATTGGCACTAATAGGTAAGCAGCACGGCGTTTCCGAAATGAGCCGGCTCAACCGTTTCCTTGAGGATGAAATCCGCCACATCACGCCTCGAAATTCGTTTCGAAGTCACCCCGGCAAGATCGGTATACACCCGGTAGGTTCCGCTACGGGGACCGTTGGTAAGCCCGGCCGGACGAACGATGAGCCAGTCAAGCCCACTGGCCATGATCAGTTCCTCCTCACGATCCTTGTCCTCATAGATGGTTTTGAGAAAAAGCGGTTTGAATAGTTTATCGTAGAGAAAACCGCCGTGCCCCTTGGAGTCGCCGGCGCCGATGCCGGTTACCACGATCAGTTTCTGGCCGACACTTTCCTGCACCACCCCAATCAGGGTGGCAGCCGCCACCGAAAAGAGATCCACCGGCGAGAAGGTAATGGGTACCCCAATGCACGAGCACACCACCTCCTGGTCACGGGCCGCTTCCCGCACACTCTGATCGCTACGTACATCTCCCTGAACCACTTCGAGATTGTCGTGCTGCATTGTCATTTTGGCGGGATCTCGTGCCAGAACCCGTACCTGATGTCCATCCGCCAACGCTTCCTCACAAAGCGCTTTGCCGATACCGCGCGTCGCTCCGATAATTAGAATCTTCATAGTCAGTAAAGTTTAGTCAGAGTACCAATGCGTATGATGCGGAACCTAGAAAGTAGACATCATACACCAGAAAAAGTATTGAAACCTTGCATTACATCTTACACTGAACCGATTGCGGGGAACCCAGAAAAATACCCTTTTCGTCCAGTCTCTTTGTTGTTTAAGGAATTCTATCCTGGCAGGCGAACCGGCCGGCGGCAAATTTTCTCTCTCATGCCTTTATGAAGTCGTAAAAACATCAAAATTGCTTGCTGCCGTCATTCCCGCGAAAGCGGGAATCCAGTGATTCCAATTAATTATGAATGTTGGGTCAACTCCACAATGACAGTAATTGGGGTTTTTACGATGCCATCACGCCTTGACTGCGAACGAATATTCTCATTCTGCAAGGCTTCCTTGAGGTGCAAAAAACCGGCGCAGTGCCTCTTCATACTCCATATAGGCGCCAAGGTTGTTGTGGCCGGCACCGCTGAGAACTACCACTTCGAGGTTGTCCATATCAAGGGTTTCGATGAGGGCGTCGGTACGCCTCCGGGGAATCACTTCATCATGCTCGGCGACAATTACCAGAGTGGGCATGTCGAGATCAGGGCCGCGGACGGCGGACTCGTAGCGGTCCTTGAGCAGTCGCTCGGCCGGCAACCAGGGATAGTGGGCGGCAGCAACCTTGGCCATGGAGTCAAAGGGGGTGATGAGCGCCAGCCGCGCTACCGGGCGCTCGGCACCCAGATGCACGGCAACCCCGGTACCGAGACTGCGGCCGATAACGGCAATAGTGTCATACTCGTCTTTTATCGTGTCGTAGAGGGCGCGGGCGTCTGAAAAAAGGGCCTGCTCGCTGGGCGAGCCGGAACTGCCGCCATAGCCCCGATAATTCATGAGATAGAGATCGTAATCGGGAAACAGTCTGATAAAATCGGTCCCATTGCTAGCCACATCCTCGGCGTTTCCGCCGAAGTAGATAATCGCCTGATCTTTCTGTGCCGCCAGCTTCCACACCTTGATACGCTGATCATCATGCTCCAGCCACAATATATCAGCGCCGGGCAAATGCGATTCCGGGGTGAGAAAATAGAGCATGGCGCGCTGCCTCCCATACATGACCGCGCACAGCGCCAGATAAAACAGGACACCCGCGACAATGATGATGAAAATCGATTTCACAGAGAAAAACGCTCGTGATGAACGAACTCGCCTACCGCTTTTCGCTTGGGCGCTGACGGGGCGTGATCGGGATAGCCAAGCGGCAGCAGTGCCACCACTTCATATCCGTCGGGCACCGCTAACAGTTTCTTTACCGCATGGTGGTCGAACAGGCCGACAATAACCGTTCCCAATCCCAGTTTATGAGCGGCGAGGCTGATAGTCTGGGTAAACAGGCCGCAATCGTACATAAACCAATCGCCCAGGATGGTTGTCTGCTCGCCCTTGTAGAATCCTGACTTACCAAGTGCCCCGCACACGGCCAGCAGCAGCGGCGCATTGGCGCAGGCAAGGGTGGCCGGATTTTTTGGTGACACCAGACCAGATATCTCTTTTTTGGTATCCGCATCGGCCACAACGATCAGCTCCCAGCATTGGGTATTGGCCCAGGAGGGAGTCCACCGGGCCGCCTCCAGCAGCACGTCAAGTTTTTCCTGTTCCACCGGCTGCGCGGTAAAACGTCTGATGGATCGACGCCCTTTGACAATATCGAAAAAAGTATCCACAACAACACCCTCCAGATGTTTTTCCTATCCTGTAAGCTGGTCGTCAAGACCCTGTCAGTCCAGCACGAATATAGATAATCAGCAATCCGGTATCAGTCGCTTGCCAAGGCTTAACACCTCATTATCACCATATCCCACCGAGGTGTAGAAATCGCGCACTTGGGTATTGCTTCGCCGCACCATAATATTGATTTTGGGACACCCCATGGCCAGCAGCCGGTTCTCGACCTCGTTGAGCAACGATCGGCCATAGCCACGATTGTGGAAATCAGGATCAACGGCGAGATAGTAGACACTACCGCGATGACCATCGTAGCCGCCCATGGCACTACCGATCAGCCTGCCAGACACCAGGCCCACCAAGAAAAGTTCCGGTTGCACCGTCGCTTTACGAATGATATCGCGATACGGGTCATTCCAGTCCATTACCAATCCGCACCGCCGCCATAAGCCGATAACGGCTTCCGTATCAGTCTGCCGGAACATGCGGACGGTTATATTCGCCACTGATCCTGCCGCTTTATTTTTTCCGCCGCTCCGACAGTGCCTCGATGGTGTGTTTCACCGTAACCTTTGAGCCCTTCTTGTGCAGCCCGCCACGCAGCTGCATAACACAGCCGGGGCAATCGGTGAGCAACAGTTCAGCGCCGGTCTGCTCAACATTGTCTATTTTGTTTTTGAGCAATTGTTCGGAAAGCTCCGGGAATTTGGCCGAATAAGTGCCGCCAAATCCACAGCACACCTCCGATTCCACTGCCTCACGATAATCCATGCCGGCCGCCTTGATCAGGTTACGTGGCGCTTCATGCACCCCCAGGCCGCGGCACAGATGGCAGGGAGAATGAAAGGTGGCGGCCAGTCCATCGCCTGAAAAATCATCTTCGTTCAGTTTCAGCACATCGTGGACGAAGGAGGAAAGATCGATCACCTTGTCGATAAAGCCCGGCAGCGTGTCAGAAAATTCAGGGTCATCACCCAGCAGAGCCGGATAATTGTGTTTGAGATGCGAGCCGCACGAGGCACACAGGGTGACGATATAGTCAACCTCTTCATCAATGAAAGCACGCACGTTCTGAGCCGCCACCTCTTTGGACACCGCCATATTGCCCATCATCTGCACCGGCAGACCACAACACGACTGCTCCATGGGAAATTTCATCTCAACCTGATGATCGGCGAACAACGCCACCGCCGCCTCCATCTGCTCCGGATAGACAAAATCCTGCACGCACCCGGAAAAAAGCCCGGCCCGCACCACCGGATTATCAACAGTGGGCTTGAGACTCGGCCAGCGATCACGAAACGCTTTATCGGCTATAACCGGCAGATCCTTGTAATTGTGCTCTTTGAAAAACATCAGCGGCAGATGACGCATGAACCCCTCGCTGGTGGCAAGCGGTTTCTGAGCATATTTGGCGGCTCGCAGGAGCCGGTGAAAGAGAGTGCGGCTGCGCATCACCTTGCCCAGCAGGACGCTGGCCAAAGGTTCTCCCTCCTCCTCCTGGATACGCACCTGCACCGCCTTGATCAGGCGCGGCAGATCGATACCGCCTGCACAGATATCCTTACACGCCTCACAATTGATGCAGTTCTGCACCAGGTGTTTGGCCTTATCGGTACCGTGGAAAAAATAGGTAAGGATGAGACCGATGGCGCCGATGTAGATATGTCCCATCTTGTGGCCTCCCACCAGCCGGTACACCGGGCACACATTGGCGCAGGCGCCGCAGCGCACGCAGCGAAAGACCTGGCTGAAAAGCGGGTCTTCGATCAATTCGCGGCGGCCGTTATCGAGCAGGACGAAGTGGATCTCCTTTTTTCCGTCCTCGCCGACCGCACACTCATTGGCTCCGCCGATCCAAGTGACATAGGAGGTGATGGGTTGCCCGGTAGCGTTTCTGGTCAGCACCTGGATTATTTTGAGGGCATCGTCGACACGTTCCACCAGCTTGTCGATCCCCATCAGGGCCACGTGCACCCGTGGCAGGGTAGTGGCCAACCGGGCATTACCTTCGTTGGTGACCAACGCGATGGTGCCGGTTTCGGCGATGGCGACGTTGGCGCCGGTGAT
Organism: Desulfofustis sp. PB-SRB1; assembly: GCA_016722945.1. GTDB lineage: Bacteria > Desulfobacterota > Desulfobulbia > Desulfobulbales > Desulfocapsaceae > PB-SRB1. The sequence goes on from JAEQMT010000065.1 coordinate 53,985, forward strand.
CCCCATGTCGGCCTCGGCGAATTTCTGGCGCAATTCGCGGCGGGCTACCTTTACCAGTTTCTCGATATCCTCATCCTGCTCGGAACCGGTCACTTCGGTAAAGAGATCACGCACCTGATAGCGGGACAGATGGATGGCGGGCATCACCATGTGCGAAGGCCCCTCATGGCGAAGCTGGATGATCCACTCGCCCAGATCGCACTCGGTGGCCTCAATGCCGTGCTCCTCGAAGGCGTGGTTGAGCAGAGTTTCTTCGGCGGTCATCGATTTTGCCTTGACCACCTTGGTGGTGCCGGTTCGTGCCGCGATGTCGCAGATGATGCGGTTGGCCTCCTCGGCGTCGGCAGCCATATGCACCTGCACCCCGACGGATTCGGCCTGTTGCCTGAAGGTGTCGATGAGAGTATCGAGTTCTCCAACCGCCACATCCTTCAGATCGGCAACATCTTTAATGAGTGCGTCAACATCAAATTCAGCAAAGGCGTTACCCCTGCTGGTGCGATACGCCACCGCGAATTTATCAAGCGCGGAGCGCAGATACTCATTGTCCAGAGATTCCCGGCACTGTTTGCGATACTGGCTAAAACTTGTTGCGTCTTGCATTATACATCTCCCAATAACAAAATATGCAGTTCCAGCGGGCCATGCACGCCGATGGTCAATACCCGCTCGATATCGGCGGTGCGGCTTGGACCGGTAATGAATGCGGTATAGTCGGGTCCACTCTTGAACCAGGCTCTCAGCCGGTCGGTAAGGGCAAAACTGTCGGCAACGATGGTCTGGACCTTCACTACGCAGACGTGATATTCGCAGATCATGGTGGCAAGGCGCAGTTCTTCGCCGGGGCAGTTGAGCACCAGGGTTCCGGTTTCAGCAATACCCGCATCAGCAATGGTGAAGCCGATATCGATTCCAGCCAGTTGGCCGCGAAGACCGGAAGAGAGGCAGGCAAAACCGTTTTCGTTACAACGGGCGGCAAGCAGACCATAGGTATGCTCATCTAAACCGGGGGCCGCGATAATCTTATCGTGCTTGGTTTCGCAGAGCTGCTCGGCCGGTTCGGAGAGATGCTCCTCGCAGCCGGAGACCTTGAGCCGGCAGGCGCCGCGGGTGCCGCACATATCAACGGTGTAGGCAAGCGCCTCATCGAGACTGCTGATCTCCGTCACCACCGCCGCCGCCGCCCGCGCTTTTTCCATAAACCGCTCCCGCAACGAAACGGCCAATTCAGTTTCAATGGGCGCCATGGCACCTCCTTTTGCATAGTTACATGTAGGTATTGTCCGTAGACCGTGGCACTAGGATACGATACCTGAGCAGATACTGCAATGTAATACCATTGCTGGGGCCTGGCGGCAGCAGTTACTCTTTGAGCGCCTGCGCCTGGATGGCGGTAATGGCCACGGTATTGACGATATCATCAACAGTGCAGCCGCGTGAGAGGTCGTTGACCGGTTTGTTCAAGCCCTGCAGGATGGGGCCGATGGCAATGGCGTTGGCGGCCCGCTGCACCGCCTTGTAGGTGTTGTTGCCGGTGTTGAGATCGGGGAAGATAAATACGGTGGCATGGCCGGCTACATCGGAATTTGATAATTTGGTACGGGCCACCTCGGGATCGATGGCCGCGTCATACTGCAGCGGGCCCTCCAGGGCAATGTCCAGGCCGCGCTCGCCAATCAATTCTTTGGCAATCCGGGTCGCATCCGCCACCTTATCTACATCCTCGCCGCTGCCGGAACTGCCGGTGGAGTAGCTGAGCATCGCCACTTTCGGCTCTATCCCGAAGGTGCGGGCGGTCTCTGCTGAGCTCAGGGCAATTTCAGCCAGCTGCCGGGCATTGGGGTTGGGGTTGACGGCACAGTCACCATATACCAGAATTCGGTCGCGCAACAGCATGAGAAAAACCGAAGAAACGATGGAGACACCCGGCCTGGTGCGGATGAACTCAAATGCCGGCCGCACCGTGTGGGCGGTGGTATGCAGGGCCCCGGAGACCATTCCGTCGGCGTATCCCATATGCACCATCATGGTGGCGAAATAGGTGATATCGCTCATCCGGTCGCGGGCCACGTCTGCAATCATTCCCTTGTGTTTACGCAGCTCTACATATTTCTCAACGAACGGTTCCAACAAAGAACTGGTGAGCGGATCGATGATTACCAGATGGGTCGTGTCAAGACCACATGACGTTGCCAGTCCACGTACCTCGTCCTCCTTGCCCAGCACCGTCAAATCGGCAACCCCGCGTCGCTGCAGGATATCGGCGGCACGCAGAATACGCTCGCAATTGCCCTCCGGCAGAACAATGCGTTGACGATTGCGGGCGGCCCGTTCGAGCAGGACATATTCAAACATTTTCGGGGTAACCCGGGTGGGAACACTGGCAACCACCTGATCGCGCAGGGTCTGAGCATCCACATGAGCGGCAAAGGTTCCCAGGGCGCTGGCGATTTTCTGGGTGTCTCGCGGGTCGATGCGGGTGTAGAGATCGTGCAATTGCTGGATAACCAGATAGGTGTGGCCTTTCACGCAGATAATCGGAATCGGCGCGCCGGACCATCCCTCGATGAGTTTCTTCACATTATCATTAGGTATCAACCCACCAGTCAGGACGATACCCGAAACCTCAGGATACGCTTTTGAGGATCGGGCCGAAAAACTGGCCAGAATAACGTCGTTGCGATCACCCGGGGTAATGACCAGACAGCCCGGTGTAATATAGTTGAGAAAATTCTCCACCCGCATGGCGGCGATTACATACTCGCCCACCAGACTGTTCACCCGCTCCTGGCCAAAAATGATGGTTCCGTCAAGCCACCTGGCCACGTCTCCGATGGATGGGCTCGATAATTCCGACCGTTCCGGAATGACGAACACCGGTATTTTACTAAAGGGTTGGCTGATATGCCGCGGCTGGATAAGCTTATGTTTATGCACCTCGGGGGCGGCCCGGTTCACCATCACCGCCGCCACCGAAACACCGCGCTCTTCATGGCTTTCAACACTGAGCTGCAGGGTCTGATTGATACCCTGCACCGTTTTCCTGCGCCCGGATGCAACGAGTATGAGCGGGGCGCCGAGGTTGGCGGCGATATCGCAGTTGAGTTCCGTTTCAAAGGTGGTTTCCTGTCCCTGAACACCGGTTCCCTCAATGAGCACGAAGTCGTAATTCTCCTCCAGGTTTTTGTATTTTTTCAGGATCAGGTCATGGAGGTCATCTTCCCGGCCGATATTGATCAGGTTGAACGCCTCACGCATGGTGCATCCGTAGCTGTCTTCGTAGTCGAGTTCGAGCTTGAAATGCTCGATGATCAGACTGATGTCGTGATCCGGCTTATCAAATTCAAGATTGGCAATAATGGGCCTGAAGATGGCAACCCGGTTTACCTGTTTTTTGAGCAACTCCATGATGCCGAGCACCACCAACGACTTACCGCACCGTTCTTCAAGGGCGGTGATATAGAGATTTCTAGGCATGCATAAACCTTTTCATGGAGATTTGTGGTAAAAAGAGGCGAGAGATACGTGTTTCACACCCATAACCTCGATCCGGAACGGAGATAAAACCATCCATAGCCTCACCCGTCAACAATCTTTAATTAGGCGATCTATGGCCACCCCAGACACCGCACCAGGCACCATCGATCTCGGCTATGGCAAAGACCATGTTACCGTCAGCCTCAATCATAACGACAACATCCTTGCCCCGAACAGCCCATCACAATCCATAACGGCCGAGAAGTTGAGCACCCGGCTGAACGAATATCTTGAAGATCATCCTCTGGATCTGAGCCGTCCTATCCTGATCGTCACCGATAAAACCAGACGATGCGGCTACCCCGAACTTCTGCCCGCCCTCACCGCTACCATCAACAGATGGCGCGGCAGCGATGAACCTTTTCCCATTATCATTGCATACGGCACCCATCCCCGCCAGAGCGATGCGGAATCGTACGAAATATATGGCGAGCTTTATAACGCATGGCCCTTTGTTCACCACGACTGCACTGATGCGTTCCTGTTCAGGCAATTGGGCCGCACCTCAGCCGGAACACCGGTGCGTATCCGCGCCGATCTGCTGGACGCCTCCACAATCATCACCTTTGGGCCGATCTGCCATCATTACTTCGCCGGGTACGGCGGCGGCCGCAAGCTTGTCTTTCCCGGCTGCGGTGAACGCGATGCCATCTATCACAACCACGGGCTCTACCTGGATCGCACCACTCGTCGCCTTGCCACCGGCTGCAGGCCGGGTAATCTCACCGCTAACCCGGTTGCCGATGACCTGTTTGAAGTGATCGGTCATATCAGTCCCCCACTGGCTATTCACGGTGTGCAAAACGTGGACGGCGCCATCTGTGATCTTGTTATCGGTACCGACCGCCGGAGTTATCTTGAAGCCTGCTCACTGCATGCACGTATCTACGAGCTATCGACCCATGGTTTTGACCTGGTGGTGGCATCATGTGGCGGCTATCCCAAAGACATCAATTTTATTCAGGCGCACAAGGCCATTCACAACGCGGCCGGATTCGTCCGGGATGGCGGTAGCCTTGTCGTATTCACCCAGTGTTCAGACGGCCTTGGTTCAGACACCTTTCTCCCCTGGTTCGGATGCGGCGGCTACGATGGAGCCTTTGCCAAACTCAGCGAAAGCTACAGCGGTAATGGAGGCACCGCCCTGGCCATGATGAACAAGACGGCGCGTATCGCAATCTATCTGGTGACTGAGCTTACTATCGATATATGCACCACAATCGGGGTTACAAAGATCAGTGGAGAGGAGGCGCTGCGCATGGTGAGAGCATATAAGGGAACAATCGGCTGTCTGCCCAACGCCGGCCTGCTGGTGAATACCAGGACGCTTGAAATATAGATAATATCCCTTTTTCCCCTTGTTTTTCCGTATAAATTATTTACAAGTTGGTTAGCGCCTTTTTCAACGCGCTGTCTTTTTTCTCCTGTTACCCACTTCCCGCGTACGCATGGGGCGTTCGGGGCCAGCACAACCGCACCAGCAAAAAAGGAGGGAGTTATGAAGCCGAGATCAACGTCTCTTATTACCGTCACCCTTTTTCTTGTCGGCCTGTTTTTCGCCGCCCAGAGCCAGGCGGCTGAGGAACGCAACTACCTGCTTGCCACCGCCAGTACCGGCGGCACCTACTATCCGGTGGGGGTGGCCATAGCAACGCTCACCAAAGTTAAGTTGCAGCCAACTCAAAAAATCGGCATGTCGGCCATCAACTCGGCCGGATCCGGTGAAAACATCAAGCTGCTACGTGACAACGAGGCCCAGTTCGCCATTCTCCAGGGACTCTACGGATATTACGCCTGGAACGGGGTCGGCCCGCTGGCGCAGGAAGGTCCGCAAAAGGAACTGCGCTCCGTCTCCATGCTGTGGCAGAACGTCGAGCAGTTCGTGGTCCTGGCCGACAAAGCGAAAACCGGTACTATCGAAGACCTCAAGGCCATGCGCGGCGAACGGATGTCTCTCGGCGGCAAGAATTCCGGCACCCTCGGCTCCAACCGTTTTCTGCTCAACAATCTCGGTATCGACGCCGATGAGGCGTTCGAACTGGTCTACGTAGGCTACGGCCCCAGTGCCGACGCGCTGCAGAACGGCCAGATCGCCGGCATGTCGACCCCGGCCGGCACGCCCACCTCGGCCGTTACCCGTGCCTTTGCCGCCATGGGAAACAATGTGAAGATGCTAGAGTTTACCGATGAGCAGATAGAGCAGGCCGACGGCGGTCTCGAGTTGTGGACCCGCTATGTAATCAACGAGGGAACCTATCCTGGCCAGGCCAGAGATATCGCCACCATCGCCCAGCCCAACTTTCTCGGGGTGCGGGCCGATGTGGACGAGGAAGCGGTCTACCTGATCACCAAGACCATTTACGAAAACCTGCCGTTTCTCAACGCCATTCACAAGGCAACCACCGTCATGGCACTGGAAAAGGCGCTGGCCGGGCTGCCCATGCCGCTGCACCCCGGTGCCGCCAGATTTTATCAGGAAGCGGGCCTGACCATCCCCGAACGGCTGATGCCGTAGCAATAACTTCCACCGGCTTCCATCCCGAGGATGGAAGCCGGTATCATGCATTTACCCGGACTTCGTGGTGAGCACCAAAGAAGCGCGATCCTCCACGCCAGGAATCGATCGACTGGTAGTTGTGATCGGCGTGGGGATTTCCCTGCTGCACATCTACTTCAACATCTACGCGGTCCTTCCCACCCTCCTGCAAAACGCCCTGCACTATGGCGGGTTCGCCATACTGTGCGCCCTGCTCTACCCTATGCGGGGCCGGGATATCGGCGCCAGAGGCCGGATCGGCCTCACTGTCGATATCTGTCTGGGGCTGCTGGCCGCCGGTTGCGCCCTGTATCTGATCGGCATGGAGGACGCCATCTACGAGCGCGGCGTCCGGCTCAACACCAGTGAGTGGATCGCCGGCATCACCCTGATCCTTACCGCCATCGAATTCACCCGCCGTACCACCGGCTGGATCATCCCTATCCTCATCATCGTGGCACTGACCTACGTGGGGTGGTGGGGCAGTCTGATCGACGGGGTGTTCAAGTTCGGCGGCCTGACGGCCGAGACCATCCTGTTTCGTTCGGTTTACGGCGATGATGGAATTTTCGGCAACATCGCCCGGATCTCGTCCACCTTTGTCTTCATGTTTATCCTGTTCGGCGCCTTTTTGCTGCGCTCCGGCGCCGGCGACTTTGTCATCAACCTGGCCCAGGCGATGGCCGGCCGTTTCGTGGGCGGCCCCGGGCTGGTTGCGGTGTTCGCCTCCGGGCTGACCGGCACTATCTCCGGCTCCGCCGTGGCCAACACCGCCTCCACCGGAGTCATCACCATCCCGCTCATGAAAAAAGCGGGATTTCAGCCCAAATTCGCGGCCGGTGTCGAAGCCGCAGCCTCCACCGGCGGCCAGCTCATGCCGCCGATCATGGGGGCGGGCGCTTTTGTCATGGCGAGCTACACCCAGATCTCCTACACCACCATCGTGCTCTACTCGGTGTTGCCGGCGATCCTCTATTTCGCCACGGTGGGCTTTTTTGTCCGTATCGAGGCAAAACGCATCGGCCTGCAGACGGTGGAAGGTGAACAGCCGAGCGTCATCGAGGTGCTGAAATCAGGGGGACTTCCCTTTCTGCTGCCGGTGAGCTGTCTGATCGGGTTGCTGGTCTATGGGTTCACCCCGACCTATGCGGCGGGCATCAGTATCATCGCGGTGATCATATCGTCCTGGCTGACGCCCAACCGGATGGGGCCCAAAGCGGTTATCGAGGCGCTGGCGCTGGGCGCCCGCAACATGGTAATGACCGCCATCCTGCTGTGCAGCGTCGGACTGGTGGTCAACGTTATTGCCACCGCCGGGATCGGCAACACCTTCTCGTTGATGATCACCAACTGGTCCGGTTCCAATATGCTGATCGCCATCAGCCTCATTGCCCTGGCCTCACTGGTTCTGGGCATGGGGTTGCCGGTTACCGCCGCCTATATCGTACTGGGAACCCTTTCCGCCCCGGCCCTGTATAACCTGATCGTCGATACCAAGCTGATCGACATCATCGCCGCCGGTGCGCTTTCTGATGAGGCCAAGGCAATATTGATGCTAGCCATCCCCGATCAGCTGGAACTGCTCAACAATCCCATACCGCTGGAGCAGGCCCGCGGGCTGCTTGCCTCGATCCCGCCTGATCTTATGGGCACCGTGCGCGATATGGCGCTGAGCGCGGAAACCGCCATGTTTTCACTGCTCTCGGCGCATCTCATCATCTTCTGGCTGAGCCAGGACAGCAACGTCACCCCGCCGGTATGTCTGGCCGCCTTTACCGGAGCCGCCATTGCCAAAACCCCGCCCATGGCCACCGGGTTCTACTCCTGGAAAATTGCCAAGGGCCTCTACATCGTCCCCCTGCTCTTTGCCTATACCCCGTTTATCGGCGGCAGCTGGGGCGAGATTATGCTCATTTTCACCTTCGCCCTCCTCGGCCTTTACTCCTTTACCGGCGCCATCCAGGGTCATATGGAACAGCGGATCACCCTTATTGAACGATTGCTTCTGCTGGTACTCGCCTTCTTCCTGCTCAAACCAACCACCGTCACCATCCACCTGATTGCCGCCGTCTGCCTTATTGCTCACTTCATCTATAATTTCAAAAAGAGACCATCGACCGACATTTCACCTGTGAATGGCCAGTAAGACTGACACATGCTAGATCTCACCATAACGGAAGTTGTGGCTGTATCTGGAGCTAATTTTTTTGATAATTGCCACATTCGTGATCAACGCACGCCTGGCAAAAAAAAAAACAAATCGGTTAATACCATCTTAATCCTAACCTTCATCTTTTGCTGATTCCTCGCTTTTAGCCTATATCGCAATTTCTGAACTTACGAAATCAACTAGAATTGCTATTTCTGAAACCTACAATATGTTTGAAACAGAACTGGTTTGTATTTTGTTATACATTATCATAGTCAATCTGTTCTTCTATTCATGTTCCTATATATTTTCTTTACTCGGCCGACGAAGAATAACCGTTTTATAGACCTTTTCCGATACTGTAAGACCAATTTTCCCAGTAAGAATCGACGATATCTATTTTCCTGACTCATAATTTTCCTGAATCAGCCAGAGCACTACTCCATGCTTATCCAGCACACCTCACGCGGGCTTTATTGTCCGGCCGGTGATTTTTATATTGACCCGTGGCTGCCGGTTCCTCGGGCCGTTATTACCCATGCCCATGGTGATCATGCCCGGTTTGGCTGCGATTCGTATCTCTGTGCGGCGCCGGGCGTAGAACCGCTTTCTTTGCGGGTGGAAGGAATCATCCAGCTCATTGGTTATGGTGAGCAGATCAGTATCAACGGGGTCAGGGTTTCACTGCATCCTGCCGGGCATGTGCTGGGCTCCGCCCAGGTAAGAGTGGAGGTGAAAGGCGAGGTATGGGTTGTTTCAGGCGATTACAAACGTGAACCTGATCCTACCTGTGCACCGTTTGAGGTCGTTTCCTGCCACACCTTCATTACCGAATCGACCTTTGGGTTGCCGGTCTACCGATGGCCGGCGGGAGAGCGCGTAATCACCCAGATATATGAGTGGTGGAGTGAAAACGCAGCGGCGGGCCGCCCGTCGGTGCTGTTGAGTTACGTGATGGGCAAGTCTCAGAGGATTCTGGCCATGCTCGGCGAATATGACGAGTTGCCCGGTCCCGTCTATGCCCATGGCGCCCTCCAGCAGATGAACGAGGCCTACCGGCGGGCCGGTATTGCGCTAATGGATGCACCAAATCCTGTGTCGGTGGCAAATAACACGGATGTTTTTACCACTGCCCTGGTTCTGGCGCCGCCCAGTGCTCAATCATCCAGCTGGCTCAAACGATTCAAAGGCTGCGCGGTTGGCCGGGTGTCGGGCTGGATGCGGATTCGCGGCCGAAGGCGCCGCCTGGCACTGGACAAGGGGTTTGTCATGTCTGATCACGCCGACTGGCCGGCCCTGCTTACTACCATCTCCGAAACCGGCGCCGAACGGGTAATTGCTACCCACGGCAACGGCTCTGCCCTCACCCGCTTTCTTGTGGAACAGGGCGTATGTGCCGAGGCCTGGACGGATAAAGAGTGGCCTGAAGGTGAGGAGCAAGTCCAATGAAACGCTTTATCCAGCTCTACCTGGAGTTGGACTCCACCAACAAGACTTCGCGCAAAGAGACTGCTCTGATATCTTATTTTCAGGATGCGCCGCCGCGTGACGCTGCCTGGGTGGTCACCTATCTCATTGGTAAACGACCACGCACCGCCATCACCGCTAAACATGTACGAATGGCCGCCATTGAGGCCGCCTCGATTCCACCCTGGCTCTTTGAGGAATCCTATGAGGCGGTTGGTGATCTGGCGGAAACGGTATCCCTGCTCCTGGACGATCAGGACAGAACGACCTCCGGCACTCTGAGCCATTGGATCGAGGATAGATTGATTACCCGCACAACCGCCGATGACCAGGAAAAAGTCACCACCCTTCGTGGCTGGTGGGATGAGCTTGATCAATCGGGCCGATTCGTTCTGACCAAGCTGATTACCGGCGGCTGGCGGGTGGGCGTGTCGCAGCGGCTGATAACCCGCGCCCTGGCACAAACCTTTGATTTGCCGGTCGATATCGTAGCGCACCGGTTGATGGGGCGATGGCAGCCTGATGATGGGTTTTATGAACGGCTCACCGCATCTGATACCCGCGATGCCGAGGCCGGCAAGCCGTATCCATTTTTCCTGGCTTCCCCACTGGAAGAGGACCTGGCAACATTGGGAGATTGCCGAGACTGGCTGGTGGAATGGAAATGGGACGGAATTCGCGCCCAGATCATCAAGCGGTGTGATCAGGTGTTTATCTGGTCGCGCGGAGAGGAGCTGGTGTCGGAGCAGTTCCCCGAACTGGTAGCCGCCGCCGGAGCGTTACCCAACGGTACCGTACTTGATGGAGAGATCTGCGCGTACTCAAAAGAAAGCTCCCCCCACCCAAAAGTTCTGCCCTTTAACGAACTGCAGCGACGGCTTGGCCGCAAGACGGTGGGAAAGAAACTGCTTGGTGAAGTACCGGTGATGCTTTTGGCATACGATCTTTTGGAACATGGCGGCATCGATATTCGCGGCACGGCATGCAGCGACAGGCGAAACCTGCTGGCGGTGCTGGTGCGGAACATCAATCAAGACGACACCATTAGCATCTCCGCCGAAGTGAACGGGGCAAGCTGGGATGAGTTCAGCACCCTGCATCAATCAAGCAGGGAACGGCTGGTGGAGGGATTTGTCATCAAAGACAGACAATCCCCCTATGGGGTCGGCCGTCGGCGCGGCAGCTGGTGGAAATTCAAGGTTGATCCCTACACCATCGACGCGGTGCTGCTCTATGCCCAGCGCGGCCACGGCCGGCGTGCCAGTCTCTACACCGATTACACCTTTGGGGTCTGGCAGGATGATCAGCTCATCACCATCGCCAAGGCCTATTCCGGTCTCAACGACGCTGAAATCAGAGAAGTTGATCGGTTCGTGCGGCAAAACACCATAGAGAGATTCGGACCGGTACGCTCTGTGAATCCAACCCTGGTGATGGAGCTCAGTTTTGAGGCAATTCAGCGCTCGTCACGCCACAAATCAGGCATTGCCGTGCGCTTTCCACGGATCAGCAGATGGCGTCGCGACAAAAAACCTCCCGATGCCGACACCATAGAAACCATTATGGCCCTGCTGCCGTCACCGAAGCGCTGAAATAGTGGATTCTGACCTTTCTATCCGCCGCGACCACTGGTTTTCCCGGCACAACTGGCAGCCCTTTGATTTCCAGAAAGAGGTGTGGCAGGCCATGGCCGCCGGAGAGTCGGGTCTGTTGCACGCCCCCACCGGCATGGGCAAAACCCTTGCCGTCTGGTTTGGAACCCTGACAAGGCTGGAACAGAGCGGTTACAGCGGACTAAGCGTGGTCTGGCTGACCCCGCTGCGTGCCCTGGCTGCCGATACGGCGGCGGCGCTTACCGAAGTCTTGCCCGATTGCACGGTAAGCCCGCGCGTCGAGGTACGAACTGGAGACACCTCGGCCCATCGCAAGCAGAAGCAGGAAAAGAAGATGCCGGAGGTTCTGGTTACCACCCCGGAAAGTCTCACCCTGCTGCTCACCAGGACGCACGCCGGCAAGACCATGCGTAACCTGCAGGTTGTGATCGTTGATGAATGGCACGAACTGCTCGGCTCCAAGCGCGGCATCCAGACCGAACTGGCCCTTGCCCGCCTGCGCCTTTTTGCTCCCGATCTTTTGATCTGGGGGCTATCGGCAACCCTGGCCAATCTTGATGAGGCACTTTTTCACCTGCTTGGCACCGGCCCCGAGCAACAGCCGCGTCCGGGTCGCCTCATCTCCGCCGCCGTTGAAAAACTAATGGTCATCGATGCGCTGCTGCCGGCTTCCACCCAGCGTTTTCCCTGGGCCGGACATCTGGGATTGAATATGGTGGATGCGGTGCTGGCCGAACTCGAAGATGCCCAAACCGCGCTCGTCTTCACCAATACCCGATCCCAGTGCGAACTCTGGTATCAGGCCATCAGCGAGGCACGTCCGCAATGGCCCATCGGTTGCACCACGGTTCATTATCGACGGGCGAGCGCACCCGGGCCGAACAGGGCTTGAAAGACGGCAGTCTGAAGTTGGTGGTCTGCACCTCCAGCCTCGATCTCGGGGTTGATTTTTCCCCGGTGGATCGAGTGTTGCAGGTGGGCAGCCCAAAAGGGGTGGCAAGATTACTGCAACGTGCCGGCCGCAGCGGCCACGGGCCGGGCCGAACGAGCCGGGTCACCTGTGTACCGGCATCCGCGTTTGAACTGATCGAGGCCGCCGCCGCCCGTGCCGCGGCGCTGGCCGGGCAGATAGAGGGAAGAATGGTCTATCAGGCGCCCCTTGACGTGCTTGTCCAGCACGCCGTCAGCATGGCACTGAGCGGCGGTTTCGATCCCGATGAGCTCTATGGTGAAATCACGGCAACCGCTGCCTATCACGATCTGCCTAAAGAGCGGTGGCAGTGGCTGCTTACTTTTCTGGTAAGCGGCGGCCAAACCTTAGCGGCCTACTCCGAGTATCATAAACTGGTATGCCGCAATGGTCGCTATGTCGTAGAGGATGCAACCATCGCCCGCCGGCACCGGATGTCCATCGGCACCATCGTTAGCGACAACATGGTGCAGGTTCGATATGCCCGCGGCGGCAGTCTCGGCAGCGTTGAAGAAAGTTTTATCGCCAAGCTCTTTCCCGGTGACCGGTTCAGCTTTGGCGGCAAATCCCTGGAACTGGTGCGGGTACATAACATGGTGGCATATGTCCGTTCCACCACCAGGAGCGGCAAGGTTCCCGTCTGGTACGGCGGCCGTATGCCGCTTTCTTCCCAACTTGCCCAGGCGGTGTGTGAAAAGCTGGACGAAGCGGCCAATGATATCTACCGCGATCCCGAAATGAAATTCGTCCAGCCGATTCTCGAGCTACAACGCCGCTGGTCCGCCATCCCACGACTGGGACAGATCCTTTGCGAGCGGATCACATCGCGGGAAGGCCACCACCTGTTTCTCTATCCCTTTGGCGGCCGTCTTGTCCATGAGGGTTTGGCGGCGCTGCTCGCCCACCGGCTGGCGGCACGCACACCGCTCACTATCTCCTGGTCGATCAACGATTACGGAATCGAGTTGCTCTGCTCCACCGAACCGCCCTTTACCGAAGCACTGGCATCCGGGCTCTTTTCATCAGAACATCTGGGCGCCGATATCATGGCCAGCCTCAACGGCACCGAGCTTGCCAAAAGCAGGTTTCGGGAGATCGCCAGGATAGCGGGTCTGGTATTTGAGGGATATCCCGGCAAATCAAAAACCGCCCGCCAGATTCAGACCACCAGTTCACTGATATTTGATGTATTTTCCCGATACGATCCGGATCATCCCCTGCTCAAACAGTCGTACCGGGAGGTGCTCGATCGCCAACTCGAACACTCCCGCCTGATGCAGACGCTGAAGAACATTGAATCATCGGAGTTGCTGGTGACGGAACCGGCGCGGATGACGCCGCTTGCTTTTCCGCTCATGGTTGACCGGCTGCGCGAAAAACTCACCTCGGAAAAGTTACAGGATCGTATAGCCCGGATGTTGGCTAAGCTGGAAAAACAGGCTGACCGTTGATCTATGGGGGAGCAAACGGATTACCTTCACACGGTCGCCGGTCAGACCCTGCAATTGATGGCTGCGCGATGCGCCTACTGGCGCGAACAAGATACCCTGCTTGCCGCGGATCTGCATCTGGGCAAAGAGGGCACCTTGCAGTCCGCCGGGATTGCAGTGCCTCAAGGCCCTACCACCGAAACCCTGGGCAGGCTGACGGTTGCCTTACGAAAAACGGGTGCCGGCCGCCTTATAGTTCTTGGCGATCTCTTTCACGGGGCCGGCTCCATCGAGGCGCTGGCAGATGTATTTACCGACTGGCGCCGAGCGCACCGCGAACTGGCCATCGAACTCACCAGCGCCAGTCATGACCGCTGGAGCGGTACCATCCCGGCTCAGTGGCGAATCACCGAGCAGGGCATGGTGATGACCGCGGAGCCGTTTGCCTTTACTCACTACCCCGAGCCTCTGAGCGGGTTTTACACCCTTGCCGGCCATCTTCACCCCGGGGTGGCGCTCGCCGACTTTCCTGGTAACAAACTCTACCTGCCCTGCTTTCATTTTACCGAAACTATTGGTGTTCTACCCGCTTTTGGCGGTTTCACCGGTGTGGCGCCCATCAGCCGCGGTCCCGGCGACCACTGCTTCGCCATCGTCGACACCATGGTGATTCCGATTCCTCATCGGTAAAGAGAGATGGCGTCGTAAAAACTTCGCTCTACGTCGTCGTGGGATCGTTTTGACTTCTCGACGTACCACATGTACGCCTGCGAGGTCAAAACGACCACCACTCCTAGTAGACTTATTACTTAGCCATCTTAGCCTGCAAGTCTGACTTTTTACGACTTCATCAAGAAAAAGGATCGGAACGGGTAACCGGGAAACGGCAATCTGACAGATACATGATACGTGTATCAGGAAACAGTAGTGAGCAATCCTGATTACGGTGATTACATTAGTAAATCAAATCGGGCTGCCTCATAGAACAGCCACCACTGCCGGCCGTAACGCAAACCGCCGGCAACCACCTGTCAGCACGCAAAAAGGAGCATGTATGAACCATATAAAACACACCCTGTCAGCAGCGGCCATGGGGTTGATCCTGTTAACCGCCGCCGTATCCCACAGCGTCTCAGTGGGTGATATGGCGCCACCCTTTACCGCCACCTCCACCCAAGGCGAGATTTCCTTGGCGGACTACAAAGGCACAAACAACGTTGTCGTGGCCTTTTACTTTGCCATTTTCACCCCCGTCTGAAGCAACGAGGTACTCGCATTCCAGCGTGATCTGGAAGAATTTCAAAAGCACGATGCAGTGATCATCGGCGTCAGCCCCGATAAGATGGAAGCACTGGAAAAATTCGCCACCCAGGAAAACATCGAGTTTCCCCTGGTGTCGGATATGGATACGGCAGTTAGAGATCTCTACGCGGGCGGCAGAATCACTTACCTGATCGATAAAGAAGGCGTTGTCAGGTTCATCAGCGAAGGTGTGCCCAACAACGATCAACTGCTCGAAGAGCTGAAGAACATGTAGATCAGCGGGCGAAAATAAGCTGATTGATCCAGGAGAACAATAGCTTATGCCTATCCAAACAACCCACTGACCGAACGAAGAGATTGACCCCGATCGATCAAATGATCAATCTCTTCGATTTCTTGGCAGAGGTAATTGATAATTTGGAGAAAACAAAGGTTACCGGCAGGTGGCTTTTTTGCAACAAAAGCTCCGTGTTCTTCGTTTAACTGTGATGAACTCGTAAAAACCTCGAACTTGCTTGCTAACGTCATTCCCGCCCTCGATAACAACACTCAAGGGCAGGCTGCAACGGGAATCCAGTAATTTCAAATGATTATTGATTTCGATTCAACTCCACAATGACCGTAATTGGGGTTTTTACGAAGCCATCAACTGTAGAGCCAGAGGAAAAACAAAGGTATTACAAAACCGACTCCCACTAGCCATTTCCCTCTGCCTGCCAACCCTTTTTTTCCTTTCAAGATAAAAAGCCCACTCACGGCCAGCAACCCGAGGCTGACCGCATAAAGATCGGCGAACCATGTCCACAGCTTCTTGGGGTGATTGAGGTGGAGAAAATTTGCCTCGTATAGAAAAGGACGCTTAGTGGATTTTTCCTGAAAAACAGACCCCGTATTCAAATCAACGGTGATATTGTTGTTAACAACAAAAATTTTCAGCGTATCCGCATCTTGCCGATAGACGTTTTTCAGCTCTGACGTTTCCCCTAACTGCTCCAGCACCGAACTGGTGAGTGCCTCATTATCCGCCGACTCGATTCCCGCTAAATTGACGGATGAGACAATTTTTTCCAAAACATACGTTGGGTTCCAGTCCTGGATGTGATTTACGGCGACCCCGGATATGGCATAGATGATGGTCAGTCCAAAGCAAAGATAGCCGAGGTCGCGATGAATGATAATGTTGAATTTACGCCACTTCATGGCGAGTGATTCCCCGCTATCCCTCTATTTCGGCACCAATGCCCCTGAGTCGGATCATTCTCTCATCGGTGACCGTATCTGGATCAAATGGCTGCCCTTTCTCTTCGGCCAGGTGCTGGAGGTAAGAAATCATCTGCTCGCGTGAGAGTTTGAGTTCTTCCACGACCCCTTCAACAGCCGCCATCCGACCCGAGGCACTCATGGGAAAGACAATCTCGCCATCCGTCACTTTTACCTGTATTTTTTCACCCTGACGATCTCCGGCAACATAGACCCAGCATCCCCGTTTAGCGCACACGTCAATAATCAGTCCTTCAACCCGTACGGTTTTGCCGACATAGGCGTCAGGGTCGTCGAGAATCGCCGAAACCGGGGTGGCTTCCTGAATCGATACCCCCTTACCGTAGATTTCGGTTTTTGCCTGCAGTGGTAAGGCTCCAAGCACAAGAAGCCAAAACATCAGAACTATTTTTTTCATGGGTTTCTCCATATCTTCTGATAAAATGGATGCCTTGAGAAGTGAGAATTTTCGTTCGCACTCAAGGCGTGAAAGAATTTGTGTCTCAGGCCTCGTTGCACCCGAGGATAAAGTTTATTGGACAGCACGGAAGGTGGACAAAAAGCCATTTTTCAGGGTTCGCGTCTATTTAACACCGAAGACCCGAGCATAATAAGTATGTTTCGCGCAAATACTATCTGCTTGCCTGTATTGCAATTACCTGCTGAGTGGGCATATCACATAGTGTAATTGTTACCCATGGCCGGCGCTCTACCTCTACCTCTTGTTAATCCGCCATGAAACGACCAGTCAGACGAGCGCTTGCCGCAACACTGATAGGTGTCATTGCCCTGCTCTTGATCGTTGCAACCGTCGGGATCAGGGTGCCGCTCACCTCTTTTGCACCACGAATCGAGAAGATTGCCACCGAATTTATCGGCCGTCCAGTAACTATTGACGGCGATATTTCTCTGAGCCTGTCGCCTCAGCCGGCCATTACCCTGGACGGGATCACCGTTGGCAATCCGGCCGGCTGGCCTCAGACGACACCGTTTTTTTCCGCGGATCACGGCACCGGCCAAATAGACGCGATGGCGCTTGTTGGCGGCGCCATCAGAATTGTCGATTTCCATATGGAAGCAGCGCGGCTGAACCTGATCAAAAACAAAAACAACGACAATAACTTTACGTTCTCTACACCATCTCAAGCAGATGAGACGAACACGGCACCCAAGGATCCCGCCACTTTCACCCTGACCGACATCGACAACGTCCATCTTACCGACGTTTCCCTTGCCTATCATGACGAATTCAGCGGCACCTCCTACGATTTCACCATTGCCGAGGCCACCGCGTCGGCCCCGGCCGGGGCTCAGTTGACCGGCAGCATACGTGGCGTATTTAACAAGGTGCCCGTGGACGCGGCATTCACCGGCGATGAGCTGAACAAGCTGAGCCTTCCTGAAGAACCGTGGCGACTGAAAGACGGCACCGTCACCATTGCCGATACCACGTTTTCGGTTACGGGCAGGGTCGCAAAAGATCCGGGGATGTTCTCAGGATTTATGGATATCGCCCTGAAGGGCGCCGATCTGCCTGTTCTGGGTAACTCCTTTGACGTATCACTGCCCGACATCGGCACCTTCAGTCTTCACTCGAGGGTGCGCGTCTCGCCTGCCGCCATCCAGGCCACCGATATCACTTTTGAGAGTGACGCCATGGTGTTGAACTCGGATCTCTCCCTGTGGCTTACCGGCGACCGCCCGCTTCTGATGGGCTCGCTGCTGGTCGAGCAGCTTTCTATTGACCGGCTGCGTACAAAGCAGGATGAATCACCCTCCTCTGTTTCCACTGAGGCCGTGCCTGGTGCCGATAGTTTCAACACAGAGATTTCACTGGATATGTTGCGACTGCTCGATGCCGATATCCGCATCACCGCAAAACCGATACACATCGGCACGGTTTCCTCTGATGATATCAGCGCCCTGATCTCGCTCGTGGATGGGGCTCTGATCGTCCCCGTCGCCGCTACGATTATGGATGTACCGGTGGACACACAGGTGAGTATTGACGGCAGCGACGTGATCCCCACGATAAACGTTCGCGGCGTGGTTGGTCAGGCCGATGTATCGTCGTTGCTCACCGCGTTTGCCGGAGAAGATCGGTTTACCGGCGAGACCGGAGGATTTTCATTTGCCGCGGAATCCTCCGGTTCCACAGTGCCCGATCTTTTGCGCAACCTGCAGGCTGATATTTCCATCGACCCGACGATAGTGTCCTCCGAGCAGCTTGGCGAACTGCTGTTTATCGATTCATTGCAGGTGACCCACCATCGTGCCACACCGTGGGTGATTGAAGGCACCGGCCGGGTGCGGAACAAGTCATTTGCCACCACTACCTCACTGGGCAGCCTTGACGACGGCCACGGACAACCAGCACAAGGGTTGCGCATGGCTCTTGATGTCTGCGATTCCCATGTTGATCTGGAGTTTCTTGAAAAGCAGTCGACACCTTCCGCTGCTCTTCTGAGTTTCGCCGCACAGGGTGGGGACCTGTGTGGCGTGCTCAAACCAGCCACCCGATTTTTGGGCGATACATCCTCATTTTCCGTATCCGGCTCCGGCACACTCAACAACACTCACGGCACGCTGATTTTTGACACCCTGCAGGTCAACGCCCTATCCGGATCGGCATCGGTAGCGCTCGAGCAAACCGATGCTGAAGCGGTATTTATGACCGTCGACGTATTGATCCCCCGCCTCAATCTTAACGAGCTAACCGCGGCCACCACCCCTGATCCATCTTTGGCCTCAGGGGCGGATACGGCGGCTGAGGAGGCTGACGCGGATCGAGTAAAGGCGCTCATTGAAACAGCGATGGAACGATTGTCACAAGATCTTCCCGAATTGAAATTGCTCACCTGGGCCAATGCCGATCTTAATCTTACCATCGGTGAAGTATTCTATAATGACGGCGATATTTCCGATATCCACCTCAACATGCGGGTACGTGAGGGTACAATCGCTCCTTCCCCCTTTTCGGCCCGGATGAGCGGTGTTGATCTCAGTGGTTCATTTGCTCTCGACCTGACCTCGGATACCCCCAAAAGCGTGATCCAGGCGACCGCCTCGAACGCGGTCCTTGCCCATATTTTCAAAAATTTTGGGCTCACCGACCTGCCGGATGTCTCCGCCCAATCCATTGATGTGGAAATCGATTTAGAGGGCTCCACCCTGCTGGACATGATCAAAAACAGTTCGCAAAAGGTTTCGATTACTAACGGGGTCTGGAAGGTTGGCACAAAAGAGTTGCAGAAACCGATTATCGTATCGGTTTCCAGCGGTAATTTAGTAAACGAAGCGGATAAACCGGTGAAAATATCTCTGGAAGGCTCTCTCCAATGAAGAACCGGTCACCCTGGATATCCGCCAGAACGGCATCTTTACAGCCGGATCCGAAGACCCCATCTGAAATCGACGTGCGCGGCTTTGTGGGTGACGTGTCCATGAGTTTCTCAGGTGAAATCCAGCGGCAGCAGGGCTCCGGCAAGGCTATTCTTCTCGATACACATATTTCCGGCAGCCGCCTGGATAAAATGAGCCGGGTGCTGAATTATGACTTCCCGCCGATTGGCCATATCGCCTCCATGGCGCCCTGCACGTAGAAAATGGGGTCATAAGCCTGGGGCCGCTGACCGCGGAGGTCGGCTCTTCGTCGCTTGAGGGATCGGTACGGATCACCGTCGAGACCGATGAAGCAGGCAAGATTGCTTTGCCGGTTCCGGTTACCATCGATTTGCAAATCGCCCATCCCTGCAACTCGACGATTTTCATCTCACATCATGGCAAAGATCCCGCCGCAGCTTCTCAAACGGAAAAAGAGGTTCCTACGGAGTCACCAGAGGAAACCGGAATGGGACCTATGCGAATCTGCTCGGGCCTGAATTTGCCTCCAAAGTTGAAACGCACCTGGAAGTTGCCGTCAATGAGGTAGTATCCGGCACCGACCAGCCTCGGCAGCGGCACGCTGAAATTCAACAACGTCGGTGGGAAAAATACCATCGAATCCATGCGCATCGAGGTACCCGTGGGTACGTTGATATGGATGGCTTTTATCAGCCGCTCCATGATGGGGTGGCGACCAGCTTTACCCTGGACATGAAACAGTTCGATTACGGCGTTCTGGTGAGAAGATTCTCACCACAGAGCGGTGTCAAGGGGATCATGAACGTCTCCGTCGATCTTTCCGCCACCGCGCCGAATACGTCCCAGTTGAGCGAACATCTGAGCGGCAATGTGCGGCTCGGCGTTGTTCCGGAGGATATGGCCTCAGGTATACTGGATATCTGGGCGGTCAATATCCTGGCAGCCGCCCTGCCGGCGCTGAGCAAGGGAAGCCATCGAAGATCAACTGCCTGGTCACCGATTTTGCCCTTGAAGACGGGCTCATGACACCGCGGGCGTTTCTGCTCGATACCACTCAAGATGCGGGTGCAGGGAACGGGTGAAATCGATCTCAAAAATCAATCAATCAACTTTAAAATGCGTCCGACACCCAAATCTCCACAATTTTTCAGCCTTGCCACGCCGATTAACATCACCGGGACGATCCGCGATTTTCATATCGGGGTGAGCGCCGGCAGTGTCATCGGCACCGCCTTCAGATTCGTCAGCAGCGTCATTACCGTGCCGTTACAGAAAATTCTGACCAACAACATGGAGCCTGACGGTGCCGCCTGCCTGCAAAGCATCGATGGCGTGGGTGCTGGAGTGAGCGGGGGGAACCATATAGTGACTTCAACCATCCTTTTGCCCAGTCATGTTGTCTGAGCGGGATTAGATCTTATTGTCGCAGGTGGCTGTACTGTTTAGAACAATTAACCACACATTAAACAAGATGAACTCGTAAAAAACCTTGAATTTGCTTGCTGCCGTCATTCCCGCCCTCGATAACAACACTCAAGGGCAGGCTGCAGCGCGAATCCAGTAATTTCAAATGATTTTGGGTTGTGGTTCAACTCCGCAATGACCGTAATTGTGGTTCTTACGAAGCCATCAAACAAAGGGGAAAAACATGGCTGGTTTTATGGATATGCTGGGCAGTATGATCAACCAGGGGATGTCTCAAACAGGACGGGGACGCATATCTCGTGCGCTGGGCGGCAACGGCAACCTCAATGATATTATGGGCAATTTGACTGCCATGATGAGCGGCGGCTCCGGGGCGCCGTCTTCATCCGCGGCCGGCGGCCGGGGTGGAGCATTGCCGGATATACTTGGTCAATTAGCCAACAACAAAATGGCGGTCGGCGGTCTCGGCGCTCTGGCCGGAGCCCTGCTTGGTGGTGGCGGCGGCGGTGCGGCGCGAGGCGCGGTCGGCGGCGGCGGTCTTGCCATGCTTGCCTCCCTGGCGTTTTCTGCTTTGCAACAAGCTGGTCAGCAACCCGCCGATACCCGCGTGGACTGCTTGAGCCGCAAAAACGAACAGGAGAGCCAGGCCCTGGAAAACGATGCCGAACTGATCGTCAAGGCAATGATAAACGCCGCCAAGGCCGACGGTAATATTGATGAAGGTGAGATTGAGAGAATCATCGGCAAGATGCAGGAAGATGGGCTTGACCGAGGAAGAAAAGCAATTCTTCCAGACTGAGGCCGCCAAACCAATCGACATTGAAAGCATCGCCGCCCCGCCCGTGGTGATGCCGAACTGGCAGCCCAGGTGTACGCCGCCTCCCTGCTGGCAATAGAGGTGGATACCGGACGCCGAACGACACTATCTGCAACAACTCTCCACGGCGCTCAATCTATCGCCCCAGGTAACCGCAATCATCCATCAATCTCTGGGCGTGCCGGGATAACTCTGAACCAGATGGAATAACAACAGATGCTAATTTCCGGGATATAATCCGCCACCGGTAAGTTCATTCATTACAAAAAAATGAGTGTCAGTAGCGCGGCAAAAGATCTGCCGGAAATATGGATCAAGCCCAGAACAACGGCGCGGCTGCATATTCTCCGCGCTCACGGGTCATCGAAGGCAGTCATCATCAGACGCAAGCCCAGCAAGTGCGTGCACATCATCTCGTGGGATACTAAATCTGACGCTTTTAGAGTATGGATCATGGTTCAGTGGTCGGATTTACTCTGAGAGGTGCGATCTTTCCTGGGACGGGCACTGGATGGTATACCTGGCCATGGGTTCGGGAGGCGACACATGGAATGGAATCTGCGCACCCCCATGGCTGCGCACTGTTGCCGACGTCCCCAATATGGGCACTTGGGCCGGGGGTGGATTTTTTCCTGATGCACGGACACTTCGATCAAACCGACAATTGGTGCCACGACAGGTCACTGAGCGAGTTCTCCAAGTCCAAGAAATTTCCGTTCTCAATCGAGCACATGGAATCAGGAGGTGAGGTTTTTCCGATTCTCTCCATCGGCTGGAGCGTGACGGTTGGAAGCGGAGAGGGTGATTTCGGTGAAGACCAAAATATATCCCTGAAGCATAGCTCCTATTCGAAGCTTTGTGTAGACGATCCTGGATGGTCTTGGCAACCCAGCCCGAAGCACCCGGTATTGAGGATGTATTACCGGGGATACTTAGTTCATGGCTACACGTTTGAATTCCGTCTTGAGGATTCCGACATCCTCGATCCTGAGGTCGATTGGGCTACATGGGATGCAAAGGGCGATCTTCTTGTGGCCCGAGTGGGATCGATTCAGCGTTACACCCTTGCGGGTTTGAAAAATGGGTCGCCAGTATTCTCCATTGATTTTGAGCACCTAAGCCCGCCAACAAAAGACGCTCAATCGGAATAGGCCTTTCCATTGCTGTGGAATCCTTCCACACCACTGAGTATACGGATATGTTACCGAGGTGGTTCGGCTGATACGGAAATCAGCCACACCCTACTCATCTGGTAACCGGTGCTGGATTTTCGCCACCTCAACAAGAGTCTCCAGGCGCACTATCCGCTTATCCACCTCCAGCACATGGCGTTCGAGCCTGCCCACCGTTTCGTTGAGCCGCTTTGTTTCCTCAGTCAGTTTGAGTATGTCAAGTAACAGCTCTTTCCAGCCTGCCATCACGAGCCCTCAAGACGCGCCAGGGTTGCTTCGAGCCGCTCCCGCATGGTGCGGGTTTCTGAGATTGCCTGGTTGAGTTGAGCAGACACAAGTTCAAACAACTCGGCTGTTGCGCCATCCGCATCATGCTCCGGGTCATAGCAATCAACCGCGGTCCGAACAATATGGGCGGCTGATACTTTGTCTCGCTTGGCCAGCCGCTCCAGTTTTTTGACCTGCCGCGGTCCCATCATATACTGTTTTCTGACAAGATTCCTGGCTGCCTGCATAACACACCTCCAAGTAACGAATTGATGGGCTCGTAAAAACCTCAAAATTGCTTGCTGCCGTCATTCCCGCGAAAGCGGGAATCCAGTGATTTCAGCTAACTATGGGTGTCGGGTCAATTCCGGTATTACGAGAATATGGGTTTTACTACGCCATCACGAATTGAGGCTATCAACATCATATGGGAACCTTGAAAAATGAGAATTTTCGTCCAAAATCACGGCGTGTGGAAAATGTTACCTCAGGCATATGGTTGATATCCCGAGGATATAATTTTTCAGAGCTACGATGAGGTTGGGCGAAAAGAGCATTTTGCAAGGTTCCCATATAGCTTACACAACTTTATACACAACTATAGCCGATTCATACCATACATGCAACCACGCAAAAGCTCAGAGGACACCTTTCTTGTGAGCCTGGGAACACCGATTTAGCGGCAGTACTCTTTCCACAAAAACAGAGAGCAGCGAATGAAAGATTAAGCCGTAAAAAGTAAGATCACTGTTGCTCTTTCGTGCGTGCGCGCAGGGCTTCGACCGGGTCTGCATCTGGGGCTAATCCCTCCACCTCGGCACGGAAGATCAGTTTGTCCCCTGCAGCCGAGAACGCATATGCCGAAAGGTAGCTTCCGGTGCCGACGGAACGCGCAATAACGACTATTTCTTGGTGGAGATCTCCATCAACATCCGCAAGCGTAAGGTCTTCGACAACCCCATCGCGCGAGTGAATGAGCCCGGAAACAAAAAATGTGGTTTCGTCTTCAGCCGAGGCGGCCTCATAGAGCCGTACGCTGAAACTGCCAATGGACCGGGCCTCGAAATCACCCTCGGCGACAACTACCGTTGCACCGGTTGGAAGGGTAAGTTTAGAGACAAAGCGGTCTTCCGCCGCACCATGAACAGGGGCGATAACCAGCACAAATAGTGAAAACGCGGTTGCCCAGACGCGCATTGCCCTCGGTGTATGCTCTCTTGCCATATGATCATCATTAGTTGCGATGTGCGACGGGTCGTTATAACATTTCCCCAATTGACGAGACATGTATCACATTACATGAGACGAGGCTATGAAGTCAGTTAAAAAAATAACGGTGTTGCTGTTCATGCTTGTTGTGTTCGTCCAGGCCAATATGGGCCAGGCAGCGGCTGATCCGGCAGATTCTCTGGCGGGAACCTCATGGCGTCTGGTGCGTATCATGTCGATGGACGACACCACCTATACGCCCGACGATCCCTCGCGCTATATCCTGGTTTTCTCAACGGACGGCAAGGTGCAAATACGCGCGGACTGCAACAGCGGCACCGGCGAATGGGTATCGCCTGAACCTAACTCACTGACCTTTAGGCAGATTGCCTCCACCAAAGCACTCTGTCCGCCGGGCTCGCTGCATGATCGCTTCATGGACCAGTTTGTCTGGGTGCGCAGCTATGTCATCCGTGACGGGAACCTCTTCCTGGCGACGATGGCCGACGGCTCGATCACCGAATTCGAATCGGCGCCGCTGGTCGCAACCGTCTATGGAACAGAGATCCGCACCGCTGACCCAGAGGAGATGCAGGCGAAGGTATTGAACCTGTTGTTTGATGAGTATGCCCGGCAACAAGGCATAGAGGCTACGGATGCTGAGATTGACGCATTCGTCGAGAACATGCGTCAGGAAAAACGCGCCGCCGGATTAACCGCTGAAGATAATCTGACCCCCGAGGAGGCTGCTCAGGCAGAAAAAATGGAGCGTGCCATGGGCCGATCGATAATCAGACAGTGGAAGCTCAATAAGGCGTTGTACCACCAGTATGGCGGTCGCATAATTTCCCAGCAATTCGGCCCTGAACCGCTGGATGCGTACCGTCATTTCCTCGAAGCGGCACAAACCGCCGGCGATTTTACGATATACGATACAACCATGGCCGAGAAATTCTGGCGCTATTTCACCGACGACTCCATCCATTCGTTTTTGCCACGCGGCAGTGAAGAAGAGCAACAGGTTTTTGTGAAACCGCCATGGGAACCATCCCCCCTTGATCGGGATTCAAACCCGCCGCGTGCGGGGGAAGAAGAGGCGCCTGCCTCAGCAGAGGATGGCGGGCCGATCAACTGGCAGGTCAGCGAGGTTACCGGCGGTCTCAACCTGCGGGCCGCGCCATCGACTTCCGCGAAAATTCTGGCACATTATCCCGCCGGGACACTGTTAGACAATTTTGGCTGCCAGCGGGTCGAGTACCGGGTGTGGTGCAATGTTCAGCAGTTCGGCGGGGGAGAGGTCGGCTATGTTGCAGCTAAATATCTGACGGGAGCTGTTTCACCCAATGGCACCGTGATACAAGGACCTGACGATTCAGCCCTGCGGGCCGGCCAGGGAGATTTCGATGCCACGGGACAAATTCCCTGTTCCCTGCTTAAGGGGCAGCCCATGACTATGTGCGAATTCGGCGTTGCCCGGAAGGGAGGAGGGTATGCAACGGTAGTGATCACCAAACCAGACGGGAGCAAGCGTGCACTTTTCTTCCGTTTGGGCCGGGCCGTGGGCGCCGACACCAGCCAGGCGGACGGTTATCCGGAGTTCGAGACAATAAAGCAACAAGACCGGTTCTTGATCCGGGTAGGCAATGAACGCTATGAAATACCCGAGGCTGTCATTTTAGGGGGGTGAACGCACAGCTCCCGCATGCCTTTTCTCTTCGACCAAACTGACTGAAGGAAGCCTTGAGAAATGAGAATTTTTATCCAAGACTAGGGCGCGAGAATAGTTTTACCACAGGCCGAGTTGATAGTGCCTGGATAACAGTGCTGTCCCATTTTCGGGATCCACTATATTGATCTTTTCCACAAACAATCAGCGCAATTCAAGGTGAAGCGTCCGCCCAACCGCTTGCGCGGCGCGGGAGAGTGCGGCCAAAGTTATATTCTCGTTTTCCGGGTCAAGCAGGCGGTCAAGCTGTGAGCGGCTTGTTTGCAGCCGTTTTGCCATCTCTACCTTGTTGATCCCCTTTTCTGTTCCTTCCACCATATCTCCAATCCTTTCATTCGTTTAACGGCCTACCTGCAAAAGCTGAGCGTCGGCCTCACCCTCTTACCCGAGCTGAGCAGTACCATCCACCAGTCTCTTGGGGTTACAGCGCAGCAATTACGACCATCAAATCTGTTTTTCGGCGAGGGCTTCCACGCTCTCGCGCAGCCTCCACACTACCTTGGCAAATTCAGGAAAATCTATATGTTCCACGGTATCGTCATTGCGATGGTACTGTGGAGAACGCAAATATGCCATGTCGGTAACGATAAACCCCGGATAGCCGAACTGCCAATAAGACCAGTCATCCGACCAGGCCCCATTTTTGAGCAGAACATTGAGAATACGGGGTGCGGAAAAGCAAAACGTGTCGATTTCACTTTCTCTGCTGAAATGGCCAGCAAAATTTCTCATAAATGTTTTTGAGGGCGCATCTGAGAGAAAGCCGACGAAATCTCCAGTTTCAGGCATTCTCAAAATCCATTTCATGAACAGGTCACGAAGGCTTTTTCCCGGATAGATGTAGCCGTCACCAGGATAGCAGCCCATGGTATCAAGGGTTATTACCCCGACAATATTTTCCTGTATCCCTGAGTTGTCTGAACCGGTGGCGCAATGCAGGGCATGGTGGTAGCTGCCCATCCCGCTGGCATGGTAACGCTGATGTCTCTTATCCGCTGCAAAGGTGTTGGCATAAAAGGGAAACTCCTCATTTACCCAGGCCACGAGACGGAGCGTCCGTTGGAACTTTCTTTTTTTGAACGCATGCGCCAGCGCCAGAAGCGCGGCGACACCGGAGCCGTTGTCATTTGCCCCCGGCGTGTTCCAGCGCGAATCTTGTTGAGGGTCGACACAGTTGTCGGGTATCCGCCCCCGCTGCTTTTCAAGATCATTATCCCCTTTCATGGCCGTCCGGGAATCGTAATGGGCGCCGACAATGATGATTTCTTCCGACAACGCGGAACCTGGAATCTCAACCATGAGATTGGTAACACGCTGCTCCTGTATCTGTTCGCCACGATATCCAAAGGAGGCTGAAACGGAACCGACCGCACCTCGTAGCCCAACTCGCTAAAGCTCTTGGTAATTTCTTCACGGACCTCACGCAAAGTATCGATATTCCATACATTACGGTACCTGTATCGGACTCCACCGGCGCCGTCGGGAGTTTGCGATAGTGTTGAAACAATTTCTTTGAGATAGGCTTCGAGTTTTTCTGTATCATCCCAGACGAGTTCGTCCATAACTGTCCCCCGAGCTAATGGGAGCCTTGCAAAATGGCCTTTTCGCCCAATCTCATCGTTGCTCAAAAAATTTTATCCTCGGAATATCAATCATATGCCTGCGGTAAAATTTTCCTCGCGCCTTGATCTTGAACGAAAATTCTCATGTTTCAAGGCTCCCTAATGAAAGAGATATTTTTGGGGGTTTTCATTGGCGATTGTCCAGAATACATCCTCGCCTAAAACGGTACGCAGGTATATGGAGAGCCTCTTTTCAGAAAAACTCTCACACTCCGCCATATAAAAATCAGATCCGAACAGTACCTTTTCACATATTTTTGTATTCTGTAACAAGGTGTTGAGATAGGGAACATTTCAGAAACAGTAAAGATTGTATACGAGATATCGGTGTAGAGGTTTGGATAGCGTTCGTCTTTGAGCAGTTCCACAATTTTTGCCACCCAGGTCTGAGAATCCACATTGCGTGGTGCATCAAGCTGTTTTT